>CAVXLQ010000010.1:0-309451 GCA_963762635.1 uncultured Actinomycetota bacterium | reverse complement strand
CAAGATTCCAGCGGTTGGCTATCCAGTCAGGCGTGCGAGCGGGGCGATGAGAGCGGGAAGTGCTGATCCCAACGTGAGGATGACGGTCTTCTTCCGCGCCCGAGTCAAGACGACATAGAGGAGTTTCGAGCCGACCGGCATGGGTGCGCGCTCCCCTCCGTAGTAGTCGTTGCCGCGTAGCACCACGATCGTCGCGTCTGCCTCGCGTCCCTTCGACTGGTACAGGCCCATCAGCTGGACATCGGTCGGATCACTCGAGTCGTTATACGTGAGGAGTGCGACCTCCTCGGCCTCGACGCGATCGCGAAGGTGGTCGAACCCGCCGACCGGCAAGGTGTGCGACCGGCAGAGCCGTGGTCCGAGCAGTCCTCGCAGGAGCGCCGTACCTCTTGCCCAGGCTCTGATCCCGCGGGTCAGGCCGATGCCGTCGGGAACCTGGCCGATGATGCCGAGGACGTCGACCACGCTGTCGGCCGCCTCGAGGGCGGTCTCGAGCTCGTCCAGTCGATAGTCGAGCGTCATCGGTGCGGGTTGGTGTCCCACGATCATGCGGGCGAGGTCAGGAGCGTCTGAACCTCGTTCGGTGCTGGTCACGAAGATCCCCAGAGCGCGGCGGATCGCCACACCATCGCTGAGGGTGGCCGCATGGCACAGCATCTCGAATTGCGCGCGGAGCGCGCTCGTGATCGAGTCGGGGAGTCCGACGATCTCGTGCGCGATGCCGGCGCTGTTGAGGTGATCTGACAAGTTGGCGGTCGCGTCGAGGTGGTGACTGAAGATCGCGACCGACTCATGACCGTCGGCCTTCAGCTCCTTGACGAGCTCGGCGACGAGAACGCCTTCCAGCGTCGGATCGTTGTGATGGCGTACCTCCAGCTTGCCGCAGTCCAGGGCCGCCTGGACGGCTGGGTGAGTGAAGTCGCGTTGACGAATCGCTCGCGCCGCCGCGGGGAGGACGTTCGTGGGATCGCGGTGCGAGGTTTCCGGCAGGTCGTACCGTTTCGCGCCGGGCAAGGCGAGCGCGGCATCCAGCCGCTTGGGTCCGACCCCCACGACGCCGGGAAGTTTGGTGTAGATGCACTGGTTCAGGTCTCCAAGCAGGAGGAGCCTGGCGTCGCCGCGAATCTTGGTGACCAGCTCGAACTGTTCGTTGCTGGTGTCCTGGAACTCGTCGCTGACGATCACCGCCCATCTCCGCTCGAGGTGCCGTCTAATGGCCGGAACCTCCAACAGCCTCAGGGCGAGGGGGACCAGGTCGTCGTAGGTGAGGCCGCCGCTGGTTCCGAAGAGCCGGGCCTCGCTCTTGCTGATGAGCTTGGGATCGGGCACGCCGACTGCCGCGCCCCATCTCTTGATGAGCTGCCAGGCGAAGGCGTGGAACGTGGTGATCTGCACCGAGTCCACGTGCGGGCCGAGCAGCCTGCTCGCGCGGTCGACGATCTGGCTCACCGCAGCGCGAGAGAACGACAGGAACAAGGCGCGCCGTGGACCGGTCCCGGGTGCGCCCACCTCGTCGAGAATCTTGCGTACGGCAGCCGCTGCCGTCGTGGTCTTGCCGGTGCCCGCGCCGCCAAGCACCACGAGCACCGGAGCGGTCGATTCCAGAACCGGTTCCTGTCCCTCGCGCGGCTCGTATCTCACGGGGCAACCAGGGTTACGAGGGGCTCAGAAGGCGCGGCCGCCCGCAGGGTCTCCAGCACTTTGGCCGCGAGCGGTGGAACGACACCGCTGGGAAGAGCCTCAACGAACGGTCCATGCAGGCCGTTCTTCTGCTTCAGCGCCCAGACGCATCTGTCGGCGAGGTCGGTGTCATCGATGGAGGGAACATCGAGGTTGAGCTTGTGATCGTCGTTGATCGTCGCCAACGTCGCCCGGAGGACGTCGGGGGACAGGCCGGCGACGATCGTCCTTTCGACCGCCATCCGTTTCGGAAGCCGCACGACCAGCTCGGCGACATCGCACAGCTCGTCGATCAACTCGTCGTCCGTATCCGGCTTGTCCTGGTCGACGACGACGCGCACGCCGAGGCCGAGCTCGTTGGCAAGGAGCGCGATCTTCAGCAGCTCCTGCTTGCCGCCCTGGCCGCCCGACCCCGACGCGGTCATGAGGCGCACGCCGTACGCGGCTGGTAACGGCACGCCCTGCTCGACGAACTGCCGCCGCGCGACCGCCCCGTAGGCCTCGAGGTCGTGCGGGCCCTCCAACACGACGATGGTTCGCGCGGACATCGCGGGAGCGAGCACGGTCATGAGATGGCGCCGACGTACACGTTCCTTCCTGTCCGGGTTGGCGCCCAGCATGAACGACTCACGCGTGCCGGTGCGGCGGGTAAGGCGCAGCACCTCCGTCGAGTCGAAGGCGCGGAGGACCTCGGGCTGGCGCGTGGTCAACCAGAGCTGGCCCGAGCGATGCCGGAGGCGGGCGGCGACGTACTCGCCCGACGCGGCATCGAGCTGATCACCGAAGTCGTCGGCGAGAACGATCGCGTCCAGCGTCGCGCCGCTGCCGAGGCTTCCGCGGCGGCGAGCACGGCGGAGGTGGTCGAGCCATGCGACCGAGGGGCAACGTGCCTGCGTTGTCGAGGTCGAGGGTCGGCTGTACGGCGCGGAGGAGCGCGGTCAGCGAACCGTCCTCGGCGGTGAATCCGACCGCGGCCGTGGGATCCGCCCCATCCAACTCGAGGAGGAGGTCGGCGCCCTGATCTGTCACCAGCGCGAGCGCGGTTTGGACCTCGTCGCTGTCGGCCAGCCTCTGGGTCGCGTCAGCGATGTCCGAACCGAACGCCCGCAACGTCTCGCCGAGCGCCACCGGGTCAGGCTCGTTGGCGAGTTGACGGAACAACCCCTCAGCCCGGAGCTGAAGAGGAGGATTTCGATCGACGACGAACGCCCGAAGCAGCTCCCGCTCAACCCGCGGGACGCGGTTCCCGACTCGGGTACTCGATCCAGTGCTCGAGTCGCGGTTCGTCCGGGTCGTAGTCCGGAGACGGTAGCGAAAGCCGGATGCCGAGCTCGGCCGTTCCTGTTACTCTCGTCCGTGAGCTCGCCCGTCGTGGGATCGAGCAGCTCGAGGCGATCCTGCAGGCGTTGCTCTGTCTGGTCCGGCAGCGCCAACAGCAGGAGGACCTCGACCGTAGTCAGCTGCCGCGCGTCCTCGTCTCCATCTGGGGGAGGCGGATCGGGCACCGGCCGGAGCACGTCCCACTCGGTCGGCCTCGACTGGACGCTGCGGGGTTCGAGCACACGACGCAGCGCGGCGATGAGGTCCGAGCGTCCAGCTCAGAGGTTCGCCGACCACGACGACGTTCCGGCCAGGGCAGAGAACGAAGGACTCGAACCCTCTGAACCGGGTGATCTCCAGCCGCGCGACTCTCATCCTGTCTCCATCGACTGCTCCAGGGCCCAGACCAAGGATGGAGGAGCCGGTCGAGGGACTCGGCGCCGGGACCCGTCGACAGTCGTCTTGCCGCTCGTGGGCCGGCTCGGGTCGGCTGCCAGGAGCTTCACCGCTGCATGCCTATGTGCTGCGCATCGGTGAGCCATACGCGCGCAGAGTCGCACCGTCTCGCATCCGGTCCGGCATCTTGGCCTGCCGGGCTTAGTAGCAGTGGTCCTCTCGGGCATCGTGTCCGGCGTTCGTCAACAAGGTCGTCGTCGAACAGCATGCCGCCGCCCACGGACTGGGTGCTCTTTAGCGACCCACAACGGAGGCGCGGTCGACAATGCGCGGCATGGTCAGCCGTGGCTCAGACTTGCCGGCTGGCACCCGTGGGCTCGGGGCTGGTGGAGGTCGACGGCTCGGTCGGCGCGGGGTTGGTCGGCTCCGGCGGGTCCGTCTCCGTGGGTGTCGGGCTAGGCGACACCGAGGGGCTGGGGGAGTCCGACGGTTCCGGCGACTCCGACGGCTCCGGCGACGGGGAGTCACTGTCCGTGGGTGATGGGGTCGGTTCCGGCGACGTGCTCGGTTCCGGCTGGGTGGTCTCGCCGGGGGGCGGCGGCGCGGGCGCGGTCCGGTCCGGGGCGGGTGTGCTTGGAGGCGTCACGCTCGTGCTGGTGCCCGGTCGCGGGCCGGGTGGGCGGTTGTTGCCCGAGCTGTCGTTGTCGTTCTGGCTGACCTCGTCGCTGTCCGTGCCCTCGTCGGCCGGTGCCGCGCCACCGCCTGTCTGGTCGCCCTGGCCGGCGGTCTTGGCCGGGCGCGGGTCGGAGACGGGCGCCGTACGGTCGGTGAGGAGGTACGAGCCGCCGGCGATCGCCAGCACGACGCCGGCCGCGGCGAGCCCGTAGAGGACCGCGGGACCACGCCGCCGTACGACGGGAACGGCCGGCGCCACCTTCGGGACAACAGGACCGCCCACGTACGCGGCGAGGGCGCCGCGCATCTCGTCGGCGCTCTGGAACCGGTCGGCCGGATCCTTCGCCATCGCCTTGGCCGCGATCGCCGAGAGTGCCTCGGGCACGTCCCAGTCCGCGTCTCGCGCCAAGGGCACGTCCGCCTGGACGTGCAGGCCGATCACGCCCATCGCGGTCTCCGCGGTATACGGAGGCCGCCCGGCGAGCAGCTCGTACAGCAGACAGCCGGTGGAGTACACGTCGCTGCGCCCGTCCACGGCGCCGCCGGTCGCCTGCTCGGGCGACAGGTAGCGCGCGGTGCCGAGCACCTGCGCGGTCTTGGTCAGCTCGGCGGAAGCCTCCGCGAGCGCCCGGGCGATGCCGAAGTCCATCACCTTCACGCTGTCGCTCGGCGGTCAGCATGATGTTGGCCGGCTTGATGTCGCGGTGAACGAACCCGGCGCGGTGGCTGAACTCCAGCGCCTCGAGGATCGCCATCGTCACCTGCAGCGCCCGCTCGGTCGTGAGCCGCTGCCCGTCGCCCAGCACGTGGCTGAGCGGACGGCCGTCGACGTACTCCATCACCAGATAGGGGAGGAGTACGCCGTCGACCAGGTCACCGCCGGCGTCGTAGATCGAGACGATCGACGGGTGGTTGAGCCGAGCCACCGAACGGGCTTCGCGACGAAGCCGTTCGAGGAAGACCTCGTCGGACGCGAGGTCCGGTCGCAGCACCTTCACCGCGACGTCGCGGCCGAGGCGGCGGTCGTAACCCCGCCAAACCTCGGCCATTCCGCCTTGTCCGACGATCGTCTCGAGCTCGTACCGATCGTTCAGCGTCCGCTGTGTCACCGCCGCTACTTCTCCCACCCAGAGCCGTGCGAAACCTGCTAAGCCGGAATTGGATGGTCGATTGTGACGGAGTTACGCAGTTCGGGCAGCGCGGGGGCGGTTCCGAGGGCTCCGCGTGCGCGGACCGTTGCCGAACCGACGCGGGCCGTGCTCACGACGCGGCCGGTCGCGGTCGGACGTGTTGCGCTGCGGGGTCTCCTTGACGACGATCGGCGTACCGGACGTCGCGATCTGGCGAACGGCGGCGTGCCCGGGCACGACCTCGTCCAGGGTCGGGGAGACCAGAGCCTTCTCGTGCAGCCGCGCGACCTCGCGCCGCTGGTCGTACTGGACGAGCGAGACGACCGTGCCGGTCGCGCCGGCGCGAGCCGTACGGCCGGACCGGTGCAGGTAGTCCTTGTGGTCGCCGCGCGGGTCGAAGTGCACGACCAGGTCGACGTCGTCGACGTGGATGCCGCGGGCCGCGACGTCCGTGGCGATCAGGACGCGCGGCGAGCCGTTCGCGAACGACTCGAGCGCGCGGCGCCGGGCGCCCTGGGTGAGGTTGCCGTGGATCGCGGCAGCGTCGACGCCGATCCGCTTGAACTGCTTGGCGAGCCGGTCGGCGCCGTGCTTGGTGCGGACGAAGATACAGCGTCCGGCCCGGGCGCGCGGCGATCTCCGCCGCGACGACGACCTTGTCCTCGGTGCGCAGCGTGAACACCCGGTGCTCCATCGACTCGATCGGCGCGGCAGCCGGAGCGACCGCGTGGAAGGCCGGGTCGACCAGGTAACGGCGCACGAGCTTGTCGACGCCGCGGTCCAGCGTGGCGGAGAACAGCAGTCGCTGCCCGCCGTCCGGCGTGAGGTCGAGGATGCGGGTGACGGCCGGCATGAAGCCGAGGTCGGCCATGTAGTCGGCCTCGTCGAGAACGGCGATGCTGATCTGGCCGAGGTCGCACTCGCGCTGCTCGATCAGGTCGATCAGGCGGCCCGGCGTGGCGACGACGATGTCGGCGCGCGTTGCGGAGCGCGCTGATCTGGCGGGACATGGACGCACCGCCGTACACGGCCGTGGTCTTGAGCCCGAGCGCGTGGCCGAGCGGCGCGAGCGCGTCGGTGACCTGCTGCGCGAGCTCGCGGGTGGGAACGAGGACCAGGCCGCGCGGCTTGCCCGGCAGGCGACGTCCCTCCTCAGCGGCGAGGCGGGTGAGCATCGGCAGCCCGAACGCGAGCGTCTTGCCCGAGCCCGTCTGGGCGCGGCCGAGGACGTCGCGGCCGGCGAGCGCGTCGGGGAGCGTACGAGCCTGGATGGCGAACGGCGCGTCGATGCCGCGCCGGTTGAGCACCGTCACGAGCTTCTCGGGCAGGCCGAGGCCGGCGAAGCCCTTGGGCAGCGTTTCGGGGTCGAGCTGAGCCGCCGCGTCGAGCTTCGCGTCGAGCTCGCTGCCCGCGGAGGGCGAGCTCGTGCTCACGGCGGGGCGGGCGTTGGGGCGCTTGTGTTGGTGACGCGTTCTGGGCGTGCGGAAGTTGGCCGCACGAGAGCGGCGTTCTGTGGACGGCATGAAGTTCTGAATGCTCCGTACTGTGGCGTTTCACTGGCCGCGACAGCACGAGAGAGCTACTTCATCGAGTGGCGACCACACGGGCGGCTCGCCCGTAAGAGGGACGGCAGGAGGCCGTCGCGAGAGCTAGTGTACCGGAGCGATCATGGGTACGGCATTCGGGATGGTGTGGGGATGAGCACAAACGGGACTTCTCAGCTCGCACTCGCGTCGGGGCCGGGGCGGTGGGTGCTCGCGGCGACCGTCCTCGGGTCGGGGATGGCGTTCCTCGACGGGACCGTCGTCAACGTCGCCTTGCCCTCGATCGCGCGAGAGCTCGGCGGCGGCCTGGTCACCCAGCAGTGGGTGCTCGACGGCTACCTACTGACGTTGAGCGCGCTGTTGTTGTTGGGCGGGGCGTTGGGGGACCGGTACGGGCGGCGCGTCGTCTTCCTCATCGGGCTGATCGCGTTCACGGTCGCGTCCGTCGTCTGCGGTCTGGCGCCGACCGGCGGCGCGCTGATCGGCGCACGGTTGTTGCAGGGGATCGGCGGCGCGCTACTCGTGCCGGGGAGTCTGGCGCTGATCAACGCGGTGATCCGTCCTGAGGACCGCGGCAAGGCGGTCGGGTCGTGGGCCGGGCTCACCGGCGTCGCGTCGGCCGCGGGGCCCTTCGTCGGTGGCTGGTTGGTGGACGCGGTGTCGTGGCGGTGGGTGTTCCTGCTGAACATCCCGTTCGCGATCGTCGCGGTCTGGGTGGTCGTCCGGCACATACCGGAGAGCCGGCCGGCGAAGTCGGGCTCGCTGGACTGGGTCGGTGCCGCGGCGGTGACGCTGGGGCTTGCCGGGTTGACGTACGCGCTGATCGAGATGCCGGCGCACGGGTGGAGTCCGCTCGTCGTCGTCGCGGCCATCGTGGGTGTGGTGTGCCTGGTCGCGTTCCCGTTCGTGGAGCTGAGGTCGCCGAACCCGTTGCTGCCGATGAGCCTGTTCAAGAACCCGCAGTTCACGGGGACGAACATCGTGACGATCGCGGTGTACGGCGCCTTGGGTGGTGCGTTCTTCCTTCTGACGTTGCAACTTCAGCAGGGCGTGGGTTATGGCGCCTTGCAGGCCGGGCTGTCGACTCTGCCGATCACGATCGTGATGCTGTTGCTGTCCTCGCGCATTGGTGCTTTGGCGCAACGGACGGGCCCGCGGCTGCCGATGACGGTGGGGCCGATCCTCGCCGGCGCTGGGTTGGCGCTGATGTCGATGATCGCGCCGGGTGGCTCGTTCTGGGTGAACGTCCTGCCGGCGGTGCTGGTCTTCGGCCTGGGGCTGTCGATCACCGTGGCGCCCTTGACCTCCACTGTTTTGGCGGGCTTGGACGAGGCGCACGTGGGCGCGGGATCGGGCGCGAACAACGCGATCTCGCGCGTGGCCGGCCTGATCACGGTCGCGGTGCTGCCGTCGATCGCGGGCATCCAGTCGTCCGGAGACGGCGACCTCGGACCCGGCTTCGACCGCGCGATGCTCATCTCTGCCGGGCTCTGCGTCGTCGGCGGCCTGATCGCGTTCGTGACCGTACGCACGGCGACGAAGGTCGACCAGCACACGCTGCCCTCCCTCAACCACGGCTGCCAGGACCCCTGCACCCGCGTCCCCACTGGCGCCGGGGCAGCTGCCGCGGACTAGGGGACGCATGACCGACCTCGTTCCCGAACTCCTCGTCACCGATCTCGAAGCCAGCTTGGCGTTCTGGCGTGACCTGTGCGGTTTCGCCGTCGCGTACGAACGGCGGGACGAGTGCTTCGCCTACCTCACGAGAGGAGCGGCGCACGTGATGCTCGAGCAGGAGGGCGTGGGGCGGAACTGGATCACCGGTCCGCTCGAGCGGCCGCTCGGCCGCGGCATCAACTTCCAGATCGCCGTCGACGACCTGGACCCCATCCTGGCCAGCCTCAAAGCGGCCAAGCACCAACCCTTCCTCGCACCGGAGACGAAGCACTACCGGGTCGGCGACGAGGAACTCACGGTCCGCCAGTTCCTCGTCACCGATCCCGACGGCTATCTCCTCCGGTTCCAGGAGTCAGTCCCGTAGCGCCGCGAAGAACTCACGGAGGTCTCCCACCAGCACCTCGGGAGCGTCGTGGGCCGCGTAGTGGCTGCCGACCTCGTACTCGTGCCAGCTCACGATGTTCTTGTGGTCCCGTTCGGCGAACGTCCGCAGAGCTGATAGCTCCAGGCCAGCTGTCCGGCAGGCGAGTCGGCGAGAGCGTGCCCGACGTTCTGCGGCGCCTGCGACTGCATCTTGTCGTACGCGCCCAGGTTCTCCCAGAACCAGCCGAGGAACTCCAGCTTCTTCTGCTCCTCCTCCGTCAGCCCCGCGTCCCAGCCGGTCTCGGTCGTCGGCCCGGAGAAGCCGAACCCCGGAACGTGCGGGATCACCAGGTCGAACGCGACCGCCGGATCCAGGCCGTGCGCCCGCGGGTCGGAGAGCGGCCCGATCACGTCGAGGTACTCGACCACCGACATCGGCCAGCCGTGCGTGAGGACCAACGGGAACGCGTTCGGCTCGGGCGACCTCACGTGCAGGAAGTGGATGTTCTGGCCGTCGATCGTGGTCGTGAACTGTGGGTACGAGTTCAGCCTCGCCTCCCACGCCCGCCAGTCGTACCCGTCGCGCCAGTACGCGACCAGCCGCTCGACCTGGTCGACCTCCACGCCGTAGGTAGGGCCGACGCCGGGCAGCGCGTTCGCGAACCGCGTCCGCCCCAGCCGGTCCCGCAGCTCGTCGAGGTCGGCCTGCGGAATGTCGATGCGGAACGGAGTGATGTCGTTCATGTTCCCCTCCTGGGATCGCGGGTACCGGCTCGGCGCCGGCGCCTCGTTGCCGCCGCTGTTGCTGGACGACGACGAGGCGGTCGCCGTCGCGGTCGGCCTGCGCACGGCGGCGATCGGCACCGTCGAGGGGATCGACGAGACGTCGGTACGAGCGCTCGCCAAGCTCGAACAGGTGCTGCCCTCGCGGCTGCGGCGGCGGGTGAACGCCCTGCAGACGTTCACGATTCCGGTGCCGCGCGAGGGCGAGCCCGCGGTCGTCTCGGCCGAGACGCTCACGATGCTGGCGGCTGCCTGCCGCGACGCCGAACGAGTCCGCTTCGACTACCTCGCGCACGACGGCTCGTCCTCGCGGCGCGACGTCGAGCCGCATCGGCTGGTGACCTGGGGACAGCGCTGGTACCTGGTGGCGTGGGACGTCCCGCGCGGCGACTGGCGGACGTTCCGGGTCGACCGGATCGTGCCTCGTACGCCGACCGGCCCGCGCTTCGCGCCGCGCGAGCTGCCCGAGGGCGACGCCGCGGCGCACGTCTCGCGCGGCGTGTCGGCCGCCGCCTGGCGCTACCACGCGCGGGTGCTCGTGCACGCTACGGCGAGCGCGGTGCTCGCGCGCATCACGCCCGCCGTCGGAACCGTCGAGGCCGTCGACGAGAGCAGCTGCGTGCTCTCCACGGGCGCCGACCGGGTGGAGACGATGGCCGTGCACCTCGGCATGCTCGACCTCGACTTCACCGTGCTGGCCGGGCCGCCGGAGCTCGCCACGCGGCTCCGGCTGCTGGCCCAGAGGTACGGGCGGGCGGCCGAAACCGCGTTGACAGCCGGAGGCGCGGACCGTTCGGATGAACCCTCGTGAGTCCGCGCAAGATCCACGCCGACCAGGCCGACCTCGACGAGCCGCTCGTCCGCGAGCTGATCGCGTCGCAGTTCCCGCAATGGGCCGCGTTGCCATTGCGGCCGTTCGACTCCGGTGGAACGGTGAACGCGATCTACCGGCTCGGCTCCGAGCTGTCGGTACGGCTACCGCTCCGGCCCGCGGTGACCGGCGATGCCCAACGGGAGCAGGGGAAACTCGCGCGCGTGGCGCCGTACCTGCCGGTGGCGATCCCGACCGTCGAGGGCATCGGCACGCCGACCGACGCGTACCCGGGCGAGTGGTCCGTGCACCGATGGCTCACCGGCGCGCATCCGGTACCCGACGCACTCGCCGACCCACGTGGGTTGGCGTCGGACCTCGCCGCGTTGATCGACGCGTTCCGGCGGATCGACCCGGCGGGCGGGCCGCCGGCGTACCGGGGCGGACCGCTGGGGGCGATGGACGAGTCGACGCGGAACGGGATCCGCTTGCTGGACGGCATGATCGACACCGCCGCGGCACTTGCTGTATGGGAGGAAACGCTCGCGGCGCCGTACGACGGGCGCGAGGTGTGGGTGCACTCGGACCTGATGCCGAGCAACCTGCTCGGGTCGGACGAGGGCCGCCTGGCTGCCGTGATCGACTTCGAGACCTGTGGCGTCGGCGATCCGGCGTGCGACCTGTTCGTGGTGTGGAACCTGCTGCCGGCGTCGGTTCGCGACGACTTCCGTTCGGCCCTGTCGATCGACGACGCGACCTGGGTCCGCGGTCGTGGTCGAGTGCTGTCGCAGGCGCTGATCGCCTTGCCGTACTACCAGGACACCAACCCGGCGTTCGCCGCGTACTCGCGGCACGTGATCCGCGAGGTGCTCACGGACGCAGCTCGTCGATGAGCGTGGCGAGCTCCCGCGCGGCCTGGTGGGGATCGGCCTCGGACCGCATCCACGCCTGCTGGGCGGACGGGAACCTGCCGCGATACAACGAGGCGTAGGCGAGCGCGTTGTCGCGCGCGTTCTGCGCGGGCTGGACGTTCTCGCCGACGAGCTGGCGTGCCTCGTACGCCAGCGCGATCCGGTCCGCCAGCCACTCCGGAACGTCCGTCGTGTCGACATCCTCGGCGCGAGCGCGGGCGGCGGTGAGGATGCGATCGGCCAGTTGCTTGCCGCCGAGCCGTTCGGCCCGGTCCTCGAACAGCGACCAGGCGCGTCCGAACGAGCCGGTCCGTTCGCCCCACCGCTCGGTCGCGACCTCCGCGAGCGCGCCGCCGACCTGCCGGAGCGCGATCCAGGCGCCGGTCGGGTCGAGCCCGCGCGACCGTTCGAGGGCGGCCTCGGCGATGCCGTGCCAGTTGACGATGCGACGTTCGACGACGGCCTTCTCGAAGCGACGGCTCGCGGACCAGTCGAGGAAGAGCAGGGCGATGCCGTTCGGATCGTGCGCCGCGACGCCGCCGTAGATCTTGTCCATCCCATGCAGCCAACGCGTGTCGGCCAGCCGATCGAGCGTCGCGTCGAGGTCTCCGGCCGCGATGGCGCGGATCTCGTCCTCGTCGTACGTGAGCCGCCCGGCGTCGACGGCGGTGTAGATGCCGCTGGTGCCCCACATCTCACTGAGCTGGTACGCGGTCCGGTCGACGTCCTCGGCGACCTCCTGGACGGGCCGGCCGGAGCAGATCGCCATCACGTCGATGTCGGACAGCGGCCAGTGCAGTCCGCGCCCGAAGCTGCCGCCGAGCACCAGCCCCGTCACCCCGGGCACCGCCGCCAGCGCCTCGATCGCCTCCCGGGAACGGCCCTCCGCCCGCTCCCGCCACCCGTCCAGCCGAGGATCCATAGCCCGGGACCGTACTCGACGACAATGCTGAAGTGTTTACTTGACTATCAGGGCGACTCGCGGCATAGTCAAGTGCATGCTTAACAAAGACTTTCCGGCAGTGGTGACGCGCGACGAGTGGCTGGCGGCTCGGAGGGAGCTCCTGGTCAAGGAGAAGGAGCTCACGAGGGCGCACGATCGGGTCAACGCCGAGCGGCGGAAGCTGCCGATGGTGCGGATCGACAAGGACTACGTGTTCGAAGGCGTGAACGGGAAGGTTGGACTGCTGGACCTGTTCGAGGGCCGGCAGCAGCTGGTGCTGCACCACTTCATGTGGAACTTCGAGCTCGACGAGAACGGCGACGAGCACCCGCGCGACGTCGGCTGTCCGAGCTGCTCCTCGACCGCCGACCAGATCGGCGACCTCGTTCAGCTCAACGTGCGCGGCATCACGCTGGCCGCGGTCTCGCGTGGTCCGTTCGCGAAGCTCGACGCCTTCAGGCGGCGCATGGGCTGGACGTTCCCCTGGTACTCGTCCGCGGGCAGTGACTTCAACTACGACTTCCACACCACGGTGGACGACCGGGTCGGCCCGGTGCTGATGAACTTCCGCGACGAGTCCGAGCTCGACTGGCAGCCACGCATGCGCGGCGACTACCCGGCGGTCAGCGCGTTCGTCCGCGACGGCGACGACGTCTTCCACACGTACCAGACGTTCGCCCGCGGCATCGAGTACGCCGGCAACGCCACCTACTACCTCGACCTCACCCCCTTCGGCCGCGTCGGCCCGGGCGCCGGCAGCGCGGACATGAGGTTCCGCGACGAGTACGGACCCGAGGACGGTGCATGACCGACCTGCAAGCCGAGGTTGACAGGCTCGTCGCATCCGGCGCCGAGCGCGAGCTCCAGGTCGCCGTCTACCAGCACGGCAAACAGGTCGCCGAGGTCTCGACGATCCCACCGGGCACGCCCATCTTCAGCTTCTCGCTCGGCAAGACCGTTACGGCGACGATCGTGCACCGGCTCGTCGAGCGCGGCACGTTCGGGTACGACACGAGGGTCGCCGAGCTGTGGCCCGAGTTCGCCCAGCGGGGCAAGGAGAAAGTGACCGTACGGCACCTGCTCGACCACTCGGCCGGCCTGCCCGCTCTCCCGCTCGACACCACCGTCGAGGACCTCTGCGACTGGGACGCGATCTGCGCGACGCTCGCGCGCGCCGAGCTCTGGTGGGAGCCGGGTACGGCGTTCGGCTACCACGCCTACACATTCGGCTACCTGCTCGGCGAAACGGTCCGGCGCGCCATTGGCAGAACGATGTCGGACCTCCTGAGCGCCGAGATCACCGAGCCGCTCGGCATCGCGAACGAGCTCTACTTCGCCGTTCCGCCCACCGAGCAGACGAGACTCGCCACCCTCGAGAACGCCGACGGGTTCGCCGACCAGAGGCCACCCGACGGATCGCCGGCGCAGCGGGCGACGCCGCCGAGCACGTTCCCCTCGGCGGAGCTCGGCAACAACCCAAGCTTCCTCGGCGCCGAGGTCCCGTCGGTGTGTACGACCTCCGCCCGCGCGATCGCCCGGATGCTCGCGGCGCTCCTGCACGAGGTCGACGGCGTCCGCCTGCTCGAACCCGAGACCGTGCGGCGAGCCACCGCGGTGTCCATCGAAGGAGAGGACCAGATCTACGGCGTCCCCTCGAGGTCCGGGCTCGGCTACGCGCTCGGTCTCGCCGGCCCCACAGCCTTCGGCATGGGCGGCGGCGGAGGCAGCATGGCGTGGGCGGATCCGGCGCGCGGAATCTCCTTCGCCGTCACGAAGAACAAGCTCTCGCACGGCTTCGACACGGCGTCTAGATTGGCGCCGTGACGGACGTCCTCGGCA
This sequence comes from uncultured Actinomycetota bacterium, assembly GCA_963762635.1. Lineage (GTDB taxonomy): Bacteria > Actinomycetota > Actinomycetes > Propionibacteriales > Actinopolymorphaceae > Tenggerimyces. Next base: position 295,379 of record CAVXLQ010000010.1, on the reverse strand, counting down.
ACCGCGCGCTCAACCGGGCAACGCTGGCGCGCCAGTTCCTCCTCGGCAAGGCGGAGTTGACGGCACTCGAGGCAGTCAAGCACCTGTACGGGCTGCAGGCTCAAGCTCCCAACCCGCCGTACTTCGCGCTCTGGGCACGCCTGGAGAACTTCACGCCCGACGACCTCTCGCAGCTGATCCTCGACAAGCAGGCAGTACGGATCGTGCTGATGCGCGGCACCGTCCACCTCGTCACCGCCGACGACGCGCGAGCGCTCAGGCCGCTCACGCAGCCGATCCTCGACCGCGACCTTCTCCAGAACACCATCCACGCGCCCAAGCTCGCAGGCGTCGACTTCGACGAGCTCGAGCGGCACACCCGCGCGATCCTCGACGAACGCCCGCGGACCAATGCCGAGCTCGGGGTGGCGCTCGCCGAGCACTATGCCGACCGCGACCCGGGCTCGCTCGCCTACGCGGCCCGCGACAAGGTGCCGCTCGTCCAGGTGCCGCCGCGCGGGATCTGGGGCAAGAGCGGCCAGCCGACGTACGCCACCGCCGAGCACTGGCTCGATCAGCCGCTCCGCAAGGACCCGGACCCCGCGGAGCTGGTTCGTCGCTTCCTCGCCGCCTACGGCCCGGCGACGGTGATGGACGTCCAGACGTGGTCCGGCCTGACCAAGCTCCAAGAGGTCGTCGAAAGGATCCGCAAGGACCTCCGCACGTTCCGGAACGAGGAGGGCCGCGAGCTGTTCGACCTCCCCGAAGCTCCGCGCCCCGACGAGGAGACACCCGCGCCGGCCAACCTGCTCGGCGGCTTCGAGCAGCTGCTGCTCTCGTACGCCGACCGCACGCGCGTGGTCACACCGGAGCACCTCAAGGAGCAAGTACGAACGAGAGCCGTGGCCAGAGGCACGGTGCTCGTCGACGGCCGCTTCAGCGGCGTCTGGGACCTCACGACCAAGGCCAAGACCGCCACGGTCACGGTCGAGCAGTGGGTGAAGATCAAGCGCTCAGAGCGGGACGCGCTCGTGCTCCGCGCCGGGGAGCTGCTCCGGTTCGCCGAGCCGAGCGCCGACGCCTTTGACGTCCGGATCACGACGCGGTGAGACGGCCACGACCAGCCAGACCACGTTCGCCAGCAGCACCGCGGCGCCGAGCATGTGCAGCCCGACGAGCAGGATCGGCAGGTCGGTGAGGTACTGCACGATCCCGACCACGCCCTGCGCGAGCTCGACGCCGAGCAATGTCAACGCGGCGCGCCGGGCCCGCGCACCCGCACGAGTCGCGAGCAACGCGACGATCATGCCGATGGTGAGCCCGATCAGGAGAAAGACCAGGTCAGCGTGCGCCTGCGCCATCGCGGCGGGGTCGAGCCCGTTCCGGGGCGCGTAGACGTCGCCGGCGTGTGGACCACTGCCTGTGACGACCGTGCCGAGATAGATGACGACGGCCGCGACTGCGAAGATCATGGAGGCCAGAACGCGCACCGGTCGCGGCAACGGCGGACCCAGAGCGGACCGCGCGCGCACCCGGTCGATCAGCAGGACGGACAGCCCGACCAGCACCATCGACAGCAGGAAGTGCAGTGAGACGACCCACGGGTTCAGATTGGTCAGCACCGTGAGGCCGCCGACGACGCCCTGCATCGGGATGCCGAACAGCACGGCGGTCGCGAGCAACCGAGCTCTCGGCACCCGAGAGGGCGCGCGCAGCACGGCGAGGAACGTCAGGGCCGCGACGATGATCAACACGAACGTCAGCATCCGGTTGCCGAACTCGATCGCGCCGTGGATCCCGAGCTCGCCATGCGGGACGAACGAGCTCGTCGTACAGCGCGGCCAGGTCGGACAACCGAGCCCGGAGCCGGTGAGCCGTACGGCTCCGCCAGTCACGACGATGCCGACGTTTGCGACAAGTGTCGCGATCGCTAGCCTGCGGACCTGTCCGAAAGTGGCCTGCGGAAGCTCGAATCGCACAACGGAAGCCTAAGGACTCGTACGGTGACAGCGGAGGTCGGGTATCTCGTGCACAGGGGGCGATCCCAATGGCTGAGTTGAGACGACGCACTTTCCTCTCCGGCTCGGCGCTCGCCGCGGCGTCGTTCGTGGGTGCGGGAGCCCTCGCGAACCCGGCGCCGGCGCGGGCCGAGGGCCTCACCGAGGCCGACTGCGAGCAGATCCAGAAGTACGGGTACGCGAGCATCACCGCGTCGATCGCCGGCATGTGCGTGATCGGCGACAAGGTCTACACCGCGTCGCGTGGCCAGACCCCGCCGCTCATCGGCGAGATCGACATCAAGACCAGGAAGCTGCTGCGCAAGTTCACGCTGGAGCGCGGCGAGGGCGCGTGGGCGACCACCGAGTCCGGCGGCAAGCTCTACGTCGGCAGCTATCCCGACGCCGACTTCTACGAGTTCGACCCCGAGACCGCCGAGCTCACCCGGATCACGACCATGGGTCCGTTCGGCACGCTGATCTGGTGCCTCACGACCGCGCCCGACGGCGTCGTGTACGCGGGAACGGGACCGCCGCGCGGCGAGGTGTGGGAGTACAACCCCGCGACCAAGCAGGTCCGCAACTTCCGCAACATCGTGCCCGGCCAGCAGATCGTGCGCGGCATCGCGGCCGACGACAAGTACGTGTACGCGGGCTCGCTCGCGATCGGCTACCTCACCCGCATCGACCGGGTCACCGGCGAGAAGGTCAACATCGCTCCCGTACCCAACCCCGCCGGCATCGGCGTCTGCCTCAAGGCCGGCGACCGCGTGCTCGCGGGCGCCGGTCCGACGGTGTTCGACGTACGCCCCGACGGCAGCGACGCGCACCTGGTCCGCATGCAGGACCGGCTCGTCGACATGCTCGCGGTCAACCCGCGCGACGGCGTGCTGTACGCGACCGGCCGCTCGTCCGGCTCGGTGCTCAAGCGGGTCGGCGACCAGCTGATCCCGATCGCGACGCCGGCGCCACTCGACGAGCATCGCGGTTTGTTCTTCGTGGACGAGGGACGGACCGCACTCGGCGGCGCGGGCAACGGCGAGCTGTGGTGGCTCGACATGGACACCCGCGAGTCGACCACGCTGGACCTGGTCAATGCCGGCCTGGCGGGACCGGAGTCCGTGCAGTCGATCACGCTCGGGCCGGACAAGACCGTCTACGTCGGCGGGCAGTCCTGCATCATGATTCATCAACCCTCGTTGGGCTTCCGCCGCCGAGTCAAAATCCAGGGCGAGCCGAAGAAGCTGCTGTTGGTCAAGGACCGGCTGTACGCGGCGATGTACCCACGCGCCGAGGTGTACGAGATCGAGGTGCGCGGCGGGCGGCACAAGTCGCTCGGGCTGATGCGCAACGACCTCACCCGGCCGCTCGACATGCGGTACCACGAGGAGTCGAACCAGCTGCTGGTCGGCATGGCGCCGATCAACGGCAAGCTCGACGGCGCGTTGGTGTTCGTCGAGCCGCGGCGCGGCAATGTCGAGGTGCTGAAGGGCGTGATCCCGTACCAGTCGGTGACGTCGATCGCGATCGACGGCGACATCGCGTACCTGTCCGGCGACTGCGCCGGCGGTGGCGGCACGCCGATGGTCCGGAAGACGGCGGCGATCGCGGCGTTCGACCTCAGGACGCGGCAGGTGCTGTGGGAGGCCGAGCCGATCCCGAACGCGTCCCGGCTGGTGCACATCACGTACCTCGACGGGCTGATCTACGGCGTGTACCGGCTGCCCGGCCAGCAGTGGATGGTGTTCGACCCGGCGACGCGGACGGTGCTGCGCAGTGGGCCGCTGCAGACGTACGGCGAGGTGTACAAGCACCGCGGGAAGGTGTACGCGACGCAGTACGGCATCCCGCCGCTGCCCGGCGAGATCCTGCAGATCGGGCCGGACCTGGCCCAGCCGAAGGTCATCGCGACGAACCTCGGCGACGGCTTCTACAACGCGCCGCAGCTGGCGTTCGAACCGGACAGCGACCACGCGTGGGCGTTGCAGGATCTCGAGCTGGCGCGGATCAACCTCGACCCGGCCTGCGCCCCGGCCATCCAGGGGCGCTCGGTCGCCGACCCGCCGCCGGCCGAGGCGTACGACTGGCGCGAGGTGATGGGCCAGCCCGGCTAGGCGGACCACTTGTTCCAGGGATCTCGGCTTCTAGACCGAGATCCCTGGAACAACTCCGAGCGCCGTCCGGGTCACTCCCACTTGAAGGTGCGGCCGGTGGCGATGCCGCCGACGAGGGCCCAGAGCAGGAGGACGCCGGCCGAGCCGGCGACCGAGGCCGCGGTGGCGGCTCCGGTGAAGAGACCGCGGAGGCCTTCGGCCAGGGCGCCGGAGGGGACCCAGCTGACGACGGCCTGGAGGGCGGACGGGTACTCGGCGATCGGCACGACGGTCGCGCCGGCGAGCAGGAGCAGGAGGTAGCAGAGGTTGGCGGCGGCGAGGGTCGCCTCGGCGCGCAGGAGGCCGGCCATCAGCAGGCCGAGGGAGCTGAACGCCGCCGTTCCGGCCAGCACGAGCACGGCGGCACCACCCACGGCGCCGAGGCCGCCCCGCGGGTGCCATCCCAGCGCGAACGCCGCCGCCGACAGGACGAGCAGCTGCAGGCATTCGACCAGCAGCACGGCGAGGGTCTTGCCGGCGAGCAGGCCGACGCGGGGGAGTGGCGACACGCCGAGGCGCTTGATCACGCCGTAGCGCCGTTCGAACGCCGTCGCGATCGCCAGCCCCGTGAACGACGTCGACATCACCGCGAGAGCCATGACGCCGGGCGCGAGCACGTCGATCTTGCGGGCGTCCCCGAGGTCGATGCCCGGCGCGAGGACGCCGGCCACGAGGAGCAGCAGGGGGATCACCAGCGCCAGCAGGAGTTGCTCGCCGTTGCGCAGCAGCAGCTTGGCCTCGAGCAGGCCTTGCGCGACCACCATCCGGGGCAGCGACGCGCCGCCTGGGCGAGGCGTGAACGTCCCTGGCTCGGTGGCGGTCATGTGCGGAGCTCCCGCCCGGTGAGCTCGAGGAACACGTCCTCGAGCGTGTGCCGTTCGACCGAGAGCCCGTCCGGCAGCACGCCGTTCGCCGCGCACCAGGCGGTGACGGTCGCGAGCAGCTGGGGGTCGATCTTGCCCTCGATCAGGTAGTTGCCCGGCGCGGCCTCCGACACGTGGCAGCCCTCGGGCAGCGCGGCGTGCAGCGAACGGACGTCGAGGCCGGCCGGACCGCGGAACCGCAGCGTGTTCTCGGCCCCGCGCGCGGTCAGCTCCGACGGCGTACCGGACGCGATCACGCGGCCGCGGTCGACGACGTACACCTGGTCGGCGAGCCGTTCCGCCTCGTCCATGTGGTGCGTGGTGAGCACGATGGTGACGCCGTCGCGGCGCAGGTCCTCGATCAGCGACCAGGTCGCGTGCCGGGACTGCGGGTCGAGGCCGGCGGTCGGCTCGTCGAGGAACACCAGCTCCGGCCGTCCGATGATCGCCATCGCGAGCCCGAGCCGTTGCCGTTCGCCCCCGGACAGCCGCCGGTACATGGTCCGCGTGCTCTGGCCGAGGCCGAGCCGCTCGACTAGCATGCCGACGTCCAGCGGGTCCTTGTGCAGCCTGGCGAGGTGGCGGAGCATCTCGAGCGGCCGGATGCCCGACCAGGCGCCACCCTCCTGCAACATGACGCCCACCCGCGGCGCGAGCCGATGCCGGTCGGCGATGGGATCGAGGCCGAGCACGGTGACCAGCCCCTGCTGCGGTCGCCGGTAGCCCTCGCACGTCTCGATCGTGGTGGTCTTGCCGGCGCCGTTCGGCCCGAGGACCGCGGTGACCGTGGCGCGTCCGACGGTGAGCGACAGGTGCTCGACCGCCGTGACCGCGTACCGACCGCGCCCGTAGCGCATGCCGAGATCCTCGACCTCGACTACTGGCGCCTCACCCACCCCTGGAGTCTAGGAACGCGCGCCGCCCAACGCTTCGCGGGGGATCCGCACGTCCACCCGACCAGGCGCGGCGGCGGTGCGGAGGTGGCGGGCGGCGCGGGGTGATCATGATCGTGATCATGAAGCCAAACAGGCGTATAGAACCGTTCTGCCTTCATGATCACGATCATGATCACGGGCGCGGGGCGGCCAGTCGCGGGGATTCGCACGTGATTCGCACCACATGCCCTACCGGGCGAATCGGGCGTCGAGGGCCGCTACGGTGGAGAACAGCACGTCAGCGCCTTGTGGACACCCGCCAAGGTCGCGCGACCTCCCAGGTGAGGTAAGGGTCACCTCATTTGTCTGGGAGTGGCATTAACAGCACAATGAAGTTGTGAAATACGCGCGCCCGGTCGATGCCCAGGGTGGCCTGGGGCCTACAGGCGCGCCCGAAGACGCCGAGCCCACGCGTGCGCGGGTCGCGCGGCTCATCCTCGAGCACGGCCCGCAGACCGCCGCGGCGCTCGCCGAGCGGCTGAACGTCACTCCCGCCGCGATCAGAAGGCACCTCGACGCGATGCTCGCCGAGGGCGTCGTCGAGTCCCGCGCCGAGCGCCTGCGCGGACCCCGAGGTCGGGGTCGCCCGGCGAAGGTGTTCGTGCTGACCGATGCCGGACGCGACGCGTTCTACCAGTCGTACGACGACCTCGCGGTCAAGGCGCTCACGTTCATCCGCGAGACCGGCGGCGAGCCGGCTGTCCACGAGTTCGCCCGCGGGCTGGTCGGCCGGGTCGAGAACCGTTACCGCGAGCTCGCCGCGACCGGCCAAGAGGGAACAACCGCGCTCGCCGAGGCGCTGTCGCAAGACGGTTACGCCGCGAGTGTCGAGCCCGTACTCAACGGCGAGCAGCTCTGCCAACACCACTGCCCGGTAGCGCACGTCGCCGAGCAGTTCCCCCAACTGTGCGAGGCCGAGACGGAGGTGTTCTCCCGAATCCTGGGACGACACGTCCAGCGCCTCGCCACGATCGCCCACGGCGACGGGGTCTGCACGACCCACGTGCCGCACCGCACCAGCGACAGCACCAGCACGAGTACCAGCACAGATAACGAAGACACAGCCACGACCGGGGCATCCCGGACTGGGAGGACTTCTTCATGACCACGACCGCGCATCCCGAGCTCGACGGGATCGGCCGTTACAAGTTCGGTTGGGCCGACTCCGACGCCGCCGGCGCCATCGCCAAGCGCGGGCTCTCGGAGGAGGTTGTCCGCGAGATCTCCGCGCTCAAGAACGAGCCCGAGTGGATGCTCGACATGCGGCTGCGGGGTCTGAAGTACTTCTACCGCAAGCCGATGCCGACCTGGGGCGCCGATCTTTCGACGATCGACTTCGACAACATCAAGTACTTCGTCCGGTCGACGGAGAAGCAGGCGACCAGCTGGGAAGACCTGCCCGAGGACATCAAGAACACCTACGACAAGCTCGGCATCCCCGAGGCGGAGAAGCAGCGCCTCGTCGCCGGCGTCGCGGCGCAGTACGAGTCCGAGGTGGTCTACCACGCGATCCGCGAGGACCTCGAGGAGCAGGGCGTCCTCTTCCTCGACACCGACACCGCGGTCCGCGAGCACCCGGACCTGTTCCAGGAGTACTACGGCACGGTGATCCCGGCCGGTGACAACAAGTTCGCCGCGCTCAACACCGCGGTGTGGAGCGGCGGCTCGTTCATCTACGTGCCGAAGGGTGTGCACGTCGACATCCCGCTGCAGGCCTACTTCCGGATCAACACCGAGAACATGGGCCAGTTCGAGCGGACGCTGATCATCGTCGACGAGGACGCCTACGTCCACTACGTCGAGGGCTGCACCGCCCCGATCTACTCCAGCGACTCGCTGCACTCGGCGGTCGTCGAGATCATCGTGAAGAAGGGCGGCCGCGCCCGCTACACGACGATCCAGAACTGGTCGAACAACGTCTACAACCTCGTCACCAAGCGGGCCACGGCGGCCGCGGGCGCGACGATGGAGTGGGTGGACGGCAACATCGGCTCCAAGATCACGATGAAGTACCCCGCGATCTACCTGATGGGCGAGCACGCCAAGGGCGAGACGCTCTCGATCGCGTTCGCGGGCGAGGGCCAGCACCAGGACGCGGGCTCGAAGATGGTGCACTGCGCGCCGAACACGTCGTCGTCGATCATCTCCAAGTCGGTGGCGCGGGGCGGCGGTCGTACGTCGTACCGCGGTCTGGTCGAGGTGCAGGAAGGCGCCAACCACTCCAAGAGCACGGTGAAGTGCGACGCGTTGCTGATCGACACGGTGAGCCGCTCCGACACCTACCCGTACGTCGACATCCGCGAGGACGACGTCGAGATGGCGCACGAGGCGACGGTCTCCAAGGTCACCGACGACCAGCTCTTCTACCTGATGAGCCGCGGCATGAACGAGGACGAGGCGATGGCGATGATCGTCCGAGGCTTCGTCGAGCCGATCGCGCGCGAGCTGCCGATGGAGTACGCCCTCGAGATGAACCGCCTGATCGAGCTGCAGATGGAGGGGGCCGTCGGCTAGGTCTCCTCGACCCGCCGATCGCCTGCACGAACGAGACAGAGAAGAACGAGGGAATGCCGAACCAGCTGACCACGCCCGCGGCCGGGAAGCCGGCCTCGCACCTGCACCCGGAGGGGTCCTTCGACCTCGCCGACCACCCGGTGCCGACCGGTCGCGAGGAGATCTGGCGGTTCACGCCGCTGAAGCGACTGCGCGGGCTGCACGACGGCACGCCGCTGGACGGGCACGACTACTCCGTCGACGTGACCGCCGACGAGGTCGTCAGCGCCACGTCGGTGGCGGTCGACCATCCGGCGCGTGGCTCGTCGGGGTACGTACCGACCGACCGGATCAGCGCGCGGGCATGGGAAGCGGCCGACAAGGTCTTCCTGATCACGATCCCGAAGGAAGCGGTCGTCGAGACGCCGACCGTCGTGACGCTGCGCGGGACGAGCACCGCGTCGGCGGCCGCCGGGCACCTGGTGATCGAGGCCGAGCCGTTCAGCCAGTCGACGGTCGTGCTGCGGCACGAGGGTTCGGCGGTGTTCGCCGACAACGTCGAGATCGTCCTTGGTGACGGCGCGAAGCTCACCGTCGTCACTGTGCAGGACTGGGCGGACGACGCGGTTCACCACACCAACCACCACGCGCGGGTCGGTCGGGACGCGGTCCTCAAGCACGTCGCGGTCACGTTCGGCGGCGACCTCGTCCGGCTGAACGCGTCGGTCGAGTACGCCAGTACCGGCGGCGACGTGGTGATGCTCGGCATGTACTTCGCCGACGCCGGGCAGCACCTGGAGCACCGGCTGTTCGTCGATCACAACCACCCGCACACCAAGAGCAACGTCGAGTACAAGGGCGCGCTGCAGGGTCAGAAAGCCGTCATCGTGTGGATCGGCGACGTGCTGATCCGCAAGGCAGCCGAGAACATCAAGACGTACGAGCACAACCGCAACCTGATGTTGACAGACGGCTGCCGGGCGCACTCGGTCCCCAACCTGGAGATCGAGACCGGCGAGATCGAGGGTGCCGGGCACGCGAGCGCGACCGGCCGCTTCGACGACGAGCAGCTGTTCTACCTGCAGTCGCGAGGGATTACCGACGACGAGGCCCGGCGACTGGTCGTCCACGGCTTCTTCGCCGACCTGATCCGCAAGATCGGCGTGCCGGAGCTGCAGGAGCGGTTGCTCCAGTCCGTCGAGGCCGAGCTGGAGAAGAACGTCGGTCTGCCGGTGGCGACGTCGGGAGCCGGAGCCGGCGCATGAACGACTTCGTCAAGGCCTGCGCGATCGACGACATCCCCGAGACCGGGGCGGTCGGCGTGACGGTCGGCGACACCCCGGTCGCCGTCGTCCGCAGCGAGGGCAACGTCTACGCGATCCACGACGTGTGCTCGCACGCGGAGGTCCAGCTGTCCGAGGGCGACGTCGAGGACGGCGAGGTCGAGTGCTGGCTGCACGGCTCGCGCTTCGACCTGCGTACGGGCAAGCCGACCGGGCTGCCCGCGACCGAGCCCGTACCGGTCTACCCGGTCCAGATCGAGGGCGGCGACGTACTCGTCGACGTCCACCACCCGTTCAACAACGCAACCCCGTTTGGAGCCTGACCGTTGAGTACGCTCGAGATCCGCGACCTGCACGTCTCCGTCGACACCGAGGCGGGTCCGAAAGAGATCCTGCGCGGAGTCGACCTCGTCGTGAAGTCGGGTGAGACGCACGCGATCATGGGCCCGAACGGCTCGGGCAAGTCGACGCTCGCGTACTCGATCGCCGGCCACCCGAAGTACCAGATCACCAAGGGCACCGTGACGCTCGACGGCCAGGACATCCTCGCGATGACCGTCGACGAGCGCGCCCGCGCCGGGCTGTTCCTCGCGATGCAGTACCCCGTCGAGGTCGCCGGCGTCTCGGTGTCGAACTTCCTCCGTACGGCGAAGACCGCGATCGACGGCAAGGCGCCCGCCCTGCGTACGTGGGTCAAGGAGGTCAACGGCGCGATGGAGCGGCTCGGCATGGGCTCCGACTTCGGCAGCCGCAGCGTCAACGAGGGCTTCTCCGGCGGCGAGAAGAAGCGGCACGAGATCGTGCAGCTCGAGGTGCTCGACCCGAAGTTCGCGATCCTGGACGAGACCGACTCCGGCCTCGACATCGACGCGCTGAAGGTCGTCTCCGAGGGTGTCAACCGCTTCCACGACAAGGGTGGCAAGGGCGTTCTGCTGATCACGCACTACACGCGGATCCTGCGCTACATCAAGCCCGACTACGTGCACGTGTTCGTCGACGGACGCATGGTCGAAGAGGGTGGCTCGGAGCTCGCCGACAAGCTCGAGGCCGAGGGCTACGCGGCGTACACCAACACCGTGAAGGCAGGCGCATAACGCGATGACCGCGACCACCGGGTTGGACCCCCTGGAGCTGGATCGGATCCGCAAGGACTTTCCGATCCTCGAACGTGTGCTGCCGAACGGGCGGCCGCTGGTCTACCTCGACAGCGCCAACACGTCGCAGAAGCCCCGTCCGGTGCTCGACACGCTCGCCGAGCACTACGAACGCCACAACGCCAACGTGGCAAGGGCGATGCACACCCTAGGCGAAGAGGCGACGGCCGCCTTCGAGGGCGCTCGGACGAAGATCGCGACGTTCATCGGCGCGCCGAGCCGGGACGAGGTGGTGTTCGCCAAGAACGCCTCCGAGGCACTCAACCTGGTCGCGAACGTGCTGGCCTGGGCGGGGGAGCCGTACGGCGTCAAGGCCGGCGACGAGGTCGTCATCACCGAGATGGAGCACCACTCCAACATCGTCCCGTGGCAGCTGCTGACCGAGCGCACGGGCGCGACGCTGCGGTGGTTCGGCTTCACCGACGAGGGCCGGCTCGACCTGTCGAACATCGACGAGCTGATCAACGAGCGCACGAAGGTCGTGTCGCTGGCGTACGTCTCCAACATGCTCGGGACCATCAACCCGATCACGGAGATCGCCCGCCGCGCGCACGAGGTCGGTGCGTTGGTGGTCGTGGATGCTTCGCAGGCGGTGCCGCAACTGCCGGTCGACGTCTCGACGCTCGGCGCCGACTTCCTGGCGTTCACCGGCCACAAGATGTGTGGCCCGACCGGTATCGGCGTGCTCTGGGGCCGGCACGAGCTGCTGGCGCAGCTGCCGCCGTTCCTGGGTGGCGGCGAGATGATCGAGGTCGTGCGGATGGAGCGCTCGACGTACGCGCCTCCGCCGCACCGGTTCGAGGCGGGCACGCCTCCGATCGCGCAGGCGATCGGGCTCGGTGCGGCTGTCGACTACCTGTCCGCGATCGGCATGGATGCGGTCGCCGCGCACGAGCGCGAGGTCACGGCGTACGCGCTCGAGGGGCTGAAGTCCGTTGCGGGCTTGACGATTCTCGGTCCGAGTGAGCCGGTCGACCGTGGTGGTGCGATCAGCTTCGAGCTCGACGGGGTCCACCCGCACGACATCGCCCAGGTGCTCGACGAGCTGGGGATCGCCGTACGCGCCGGTCACCACTGCGCATGGCCCGCGCACCGCCGGCTGGGTGTCTCGGCGTCCACGCGTGCCTCGTTCTATCTGTACACCTCGACCGCGGAGATCGACGCGCTGGTCGACGGACTCGCTCAGGTGAAGAAGTTCTTCCGGGTCGGTGAGGGCTGATGCAGGTCGAACAGCTCTACCAGGACATCATCCTGGACCACTACAAACACCCGCACGGCAAGGGACTACGCGAGCCGTACGAGGCCGAGGTCTACCACATCAACCCGACCTGCGGCGACGAGGTGACGCTGCGCGTGCACGTCGCGGACGGCGTCGTGTCGGACGTGTCGTACGACGGCCAGGGCTGCTCGATCAGCCAGGCGTCGGCGTCGGTGATGTACGACCTGATCAACGGCAAGAGCGTCGACGTGGCGATGAAGCTGCACGACGAGTTCCTGGCGCTGATGCAGTCCAAGGGCCAGGTCGAGCCGAACGAGGACGTGCTGGAGGACGGGATCGCGTTCGCCGGCGTGTCCAAGTACCCGGCGCGGATCAAGTGCGCGCTGCTCGCCTGGATGGCGTGGAAGGATGCGACGCTGCAGGCTGTTGGAGCTGACAGCGGTACAGCCGAGGGAGGCAAGGCGTGAGCGATGCAGTGAAGACCACCGACGACGACGTTCTCGAGGCGCTGAAGGACGTGGTCGACCCCGAGCTCGGCATCAACGTCGTGGACCTCGGCCTGATCTATGGCGTCGCGCTCGAGGACAACTCGGTGACGATCGACATGACGCTGACGTCGGCGGCGTGCCCGTTGACCGACGTGATCGAGGATCAGACGCAGATCGCGCTGGACGGCCTGGTCGACTCGTTCCGGATCAACTGGGTCTGGATGCCGCCGTGGGGTCCGGACAAGATCACCGACGAGGGTCGCGAGCAGCTTCGGGCGCTCGGCTTCAACGTGTGAGAGAGCTGACTGTCGGAGTCGCGCGCCTGTCGCGTTGGCTTACTGGGTTCGGTGAACGGCACGGCGCGGTGAGTTTCGCTGCGGCGCCGTCGGAGGTCGTGGTGACGGCTGCCGACGGCGCCGTTGCCGTGATCGAGGTGCCCTTTCCGCCTTTGTCGGTTGACGATTCCCCGTACGGCGGGCTCGTCGAGCATGCGACGCGGGACCGGCGGGTGGGCGTGCTGCTCGTTCGGCGCGGCGGGTATGGCGCCGGTGTCTTCGAGGGGTCGAAGCTGGTGGTGTCCAAGGTCGGGTCGCGGCACGTACAGGGACGGACGGCGGCTGGCGGATGGTCGCAGCAGCGGTTCGCGCGGCGCCGGGAGAAGCAGGCCCGCGAGGCGATGGAGTCCGCGGCGGACGTGGTGGCCCGAGTGCTGCTGCCGGAGGTTCGCTCGTTGGAAGCCGTGGTCGTCGGCGGCGACCGGCCGTCGGTGGCGGCCGTGCTGGACACGCCGCGCCTGGCGCCGCTGAAGGCGCTCGTCGTGCCGCCGCACCTGAACGTTCCGGACCCCCGGCATGCTGTCCTGCAACGTACTCCGGACGACTTCCGCGTGGTCCGCATCCGGCTGACCGAACCCGAGGACTGAACTCATGACGATCGAGCTCCGGCCGCTGGCGTTGACCGACTGGGAGGCCGTCCACGAGTGGGGTCAGCTCGAGGAGGCGTGCCGATACCAGACGTGGGGGCCGAACACGCCGGAGGAGTCGAAGGCGTACGTGGAGACGGCCGTCGCCGCCTGGGCGCAGTCGCGCTTCGTCCACGCGATCCTGCTGGGCTCCCGGGTGGTCGGGAACGCCGAGCTGCGGTTGTCCGGCGGCAATGGACGGACCGGCGAGGTCGCGTACATCGTCCATCCGGACGTCTGGGGGCAGGGGATCGCCACCGCGGCGGCGCGCCAGCTGGTGGAGCTCGGCTTCGGGGAGCACAAGCTGCACAGGATCTTCGCCACCTGCGACCCTCGCAACGAGGCCTCGGCCCGCGTGCTCGCCAAGATCGGTATGACCTACGAGGGGCGCATGCGCGAGACCATGTGGATCCGCGACGGCTGGCGCGACTCCGACCTCTACGCGGTCCTCGAGACCGACTAGGACTGCAGCCGGCGGTCGAGGACCTCGTAGTGCGCCGACCGTTCGTCGAAGCGCGCGAGCACTGCCTGGGCGGCGTCGGGGACATGGGCGAGGTCGTACTCCTCGCCCATGAACGCCTTGATCGCGTCGAGGTCGTCGAACCACATCAGCGTCACGAACTCGACCTCGTCGCCGGCCTCGCGCCGCATCAGGTCGATGTGCTGGAAACCGGGAATCCGCCGCGCCTCGATGCCGGGAATCACCTCACCCCGCACGACCGCCTCGTACGCATCCGCGTCCCCCGGCGTCGTCCACCCCCGCCACAGCCTGCAGATCATCAGCTTTCTCCCATCCCTGCTTAGGATTCCAGCGTGGATCTTGCCAGAGAGCTCTTCGACCGCCATCCCGCCGTCCGGTACGTCGCGATCCGCCGCGGCGACCAGCTCGACCTCCGCGAGAGGTCAGGGCTGGCCGACGCGTCCAGCGCGGAGTCGGACCGCTACGAGGAGCTGCTCGTCAACCCGACGTTGCTCACACTGACGACGAACCGCGGCGACATCGACTGCGGCGGCCTGCGCTACCTCGTCGTCGGATACGGCAACTTCCAGCAGCTCGTCGTCCCGACCACGGACGGCCACATCTCCGTCGCCGTCGAGCACGGCACCGACCCGCTGACCGTGCTCCCCGACGTCCTTCGTTAGCGCTTCAGCAACGCGGTGGCTTCGGCGACGAGGTCGACGAGGTCGGTGGTGGAGGGCTCGATCGAGCAGATGATCTCGGAGACGCCTTCGGCTTCCCACTTGGCGAACGTCTCGGCCAGGAAGGCCGCGTCGCCACGGATCGTGCGGTCGTTCTCGCCGGCGTTCGGGTCGGGCTTGCCGACGAGGAGGCCGACCGTACGGCGGAGGGTGGCGGGGTCGCGGCCGACCTTCTCGCAGGCCTGTGTCAACGCGGTGTTGACGTCGAGGTAGCGATCGGTGGGCTGGCCGAACCAGGCGAGGTTCCAGGTGTCGGCGTACTTCGCCGTGAGCTCGAGCATGCGCGGGCCCTTCGCCGCGACGAGGATCTCCGGCGCCTTGCGTCCGGGACGGTCGCGGATCGGAGCCTCCGCGGCCTGGTTGTGCTCGCCGTTCAGCGTCGCGCGGCCGTCGCGCAGCATCGTCGCGGTGATCTCCAGCGCCTCGGCGAACGAGGAGACGCGCTGGCGGAACGGGATGCCGAACGCGTCGAACTCGGGCTGGTGCCAGCCGGCGCCGAGGCCGAGGATCAGGCGGTTGTTGCTGATGTCCTGCACGGTGTCGGCCATCCGCGCCAGCACGCCGGGGTTGCGGAACGGCGTCGCGAGCACGAGCACGCCGAGCGAGATGCGTTCGGTCGCCTCGGCCAGCGCGGTGAGGACGCTCCAGGCCTCCCAAGGCGAGTCGGCGGAGCTCTCCGGCTTGTCGCCGACGAGGTGGTCGTACGTCCAGACCGCGTCCAGTCCGGCCGCCTCCGCGTGGAGCGTGAGCGCGCGAATGTCGGCGTACGGCAGCGGCACGCCGGGCTCGAGCTCGTCGCCCATCGGAAGAATGAGGCCAATCCGCATCAGTTCAATCCCTTCCCAACAGCATGTCGAGGCCAAACTCGAACCTAGTCTGGGCGGTCTCGGCGTTGAAGTACTTTCCGGCGGCGGGCAGGTAACGGAACGACTCCGCCGGCAGGCTGGCGATGTAGTCCTGAACCTGTTGCCCGCGCCGCGCCGCCTCGGTGGCGTCGAGGTCTCCGGCCTGCCAGCTGCTGCCCTCGTACGCCACCGCCTTGGTGTAGAGCGAGAGGGCGTCGAACGCGTACGCCGCGCGCTGCTCGTCGTAGCCGCCGGCGTGCAGGAGGGCGAGGATCGCCTCGCTGTGCCGGAGGGCATTGGGGCCGACGGGAACCATCGTCGTCCAGGCGACCTGCGCGATGCCCTGGTGCGCGAGGAGTTGGTGGAGCTGGTCTCTGAGGAGTTGTTTGAGCTGGTCCCGCCACTGGCCGGGGTCGGGCCGGGGGAGGGCGACCTCGCCGAGAACGCGGTCGAACATCAGCTCGTGCAGCTCTTCCTTGTTCGCGACGTGCACGTAGAGCGAGGCCGGCCCGGTTTCGAGCGCCTCCGCGACGCGGCGCATGGTGACGCTTCCGATTCCCTCCTGGCCGAGCATGGTGAGCGCGGTCGCCACGATCAGGTCCTGCGAGAGCGGCGGCTTGTGCGCGCGGCGCTTGGCCGGTCTCTGGCGCCAGGGTGGGATCTCTCCGTCGGTCATGGACGAACAGCGTACCTTGTTGCGAACAACGTTCGTTCATGGAACGCTGTTCGTCATGAGGAAACTTCTGGTCGAGGTGATCGGCGGGCTGGACGCGCCCGCCAGCGCCGTCTCGGAGCTGGTCCGCGCCGACCTCGCCACGGCCACCGGCGGCGCGTACGCCCCGACGGTGGCGGTGGAGGGTGAGCGGACGACGTACGCCATCCAGGGCGGCTGGTGGTACCGCGGCGAGTACACGATCGAGCCCGACGACAACGGCGGAACCCGCTTCTCCCACCACGTCTACAACGTCGCCGCCTGGATGCGCTGGGCCGTGCCGTTGGCGAACAAGGGCTTCCTCGGCTTCCGCGAGACCACCCGCCGCGGCATCGAAGCGCAGCTACAGCGGCTGGGCGACCGCCTCGGCTGCCGCACCTGGCTGACTGCCCTGACCATCGGTTCGCGACTTCACCCACCGATCCGGGGTTCTGCAACGTGGCAATCGCCTCTCGAACCCCGTTTCGGTGGGTGAAGTGCGTTCCGCCTGTGGGCGAAGGGTGATCAGCCCGCAGAGCGCGGCTGCCATCGAGGTGGCCCGCACGCGGGACTGGCGGAGCTGGCGGGGCAGGCGGACGACCTCGCCCGCTCCGGTGAAGCGGATCCGGCGCAGGGCGTTCGCGGCTACCCGGTCGAGCACGGCGGCCGAGGTGGCGCCGGGCATCAGCTGCTCCGGCCCGTTCTCGGCCTTGGCCAGCAGCTTCTTCCAGCGCCACACATGCGTCGCGAAGCGGCCCGCGTCGACCACCCGGCCGCGTGCGACCTGGCCGGCGCGCGCCTCCTCGGCCGTCGTGTCGAGCAGCAGCAGGTGGGACTCGAGGCCGCGCTTCGCCGCCCGCTCGCCGATCATCCGACGCATCCAAGGGCGTGTCCCGCAGTCGTGGATCACGATCGGGCCGCCCTTGTCCAGCGCGCGGAAGATCCGTACGTAGTGACCGAGGTGCACCAGCGGCCGCCAGCGGCGGTACGGCAGGCGGCCGAGGAACGGCTGCAGCTTGCCGCGGACCTGCGCCGAGTCGAGCACGGTCACCCCGTCGTCGGTCAGCGTGGGCAGAACCGACGATCCGGGCACTCCGTACAACCGCTGCAGCAGCGTGCTCTTTCCGGCCCCGGGGACGCCGGCAAGCAGGACGACGGACGTCCTGGGGAAGCTGATTTCCTCGACGAGGGACCCGCGATAGTCACGGGTCGGGCTGGTACTCATGAGGGGTACAACGCCTCGGGCGCCCGCACACGTTCCGTCACGGCCGGTCGCCGGGGTTGATCCAGGGTCTGCCCTGGCTCGACCCTGGGTACGGAACAACGGTCGGTGCGCCATCCGTTCACTGGTCGTACCCACTACGAGGAGGCATCGTGGCATCGCTGCTCGACCGCATCTTGCAGTACTTCCGCGGCCCGCAGGGCAAGAAGGTCGTTGCCAAGGCGCAGCAGCTCGCCCGCGACCCGCGCACGCAGGAGTACGTCGCCAAGGCCAAAGCCAAGGCGCAACAGCTCGCGAACGACCCGCGCACCCAGCAGACGGTCAAGAAGGCTCAGGACCGCCTGCAGAAGGCCGCGAGCAACCCGCGCACCCAGGCCAAGATCCGATCGATCGTCAACAAGTTCGACAAGCGCTAGCCCTCGACGGCGGCGTAGCCGCCCAGAGCGATCAGCGCCCCGCCTGAGGCGAACCGCGGCCACCGCACCGGCCGCTCGCCTCGGCGGGGCATTTTCGCGCGCACCGTGCTCGTGAGCGCGACGGCGACCACGTCGGCGAGCGTGTTCAGCGTCACCGAGATCAGGCCGAGCAGCAGCGCCTGCCACCAGACCGAGCCCGCCTCGGTGTTCAGGAACTGGGGCACGAACGCGAGGAAGAACAGCGCCGTCTTCGGGTTGAGCGCCTCGGTCAGCACGCCCTGGCGGAACGCGCCCTTGGCGTTCTCCGGGACGGTCCGCGGCGAGCAGCTCCCGGTCGGCGTCGCGGCGCAGCAACGTACGAACGCCGAGGTAGATCAGGTAGGCGGCGCCGGCGTACTTCACCACGCTGAACGCCACCGACGACGTGGCGAGCAGCGCCGAGAGCCCGGCCGCGGCGGCCAGCACGTGCACCAGCCCACCGACCGCGGTGCCCGCCGTGCTGAGCAGCCCGGCGCGGCGCCCGCCGCCGAGCGTCCGGGCGGCGACGTACAACATGCCGGGCCCGGGAATGGCGGCGAGTACCGCCGCTGCTGCAACGAAGGCGAGGAGCCGTTCGACCTCGATCACGTCTTCGACCCTACCGAGGAGCGCCGATGACCTTCGTCTTCCATCCAGCGGACACGTTCGAGCTGCCACGTCCGAAGGTGGTGGAACGCATGGCGATGCCGGCGGACGCGACGGGCGGGACGCTGTCGATCCTGGAGATCGTGGTGCAGCCGGGCGGCCTGGTGGCGCCGGTCCATGTGCACACGCTCGAGGACGAGACGATGTACGTGTACGAGGGCGTCGTCGGCGCGCAGCTCGGCAAGGAGGAGATCGAGGTCGGGCCCGGCGGTACGGCGTTCCTGCCTCGCGACGTGGCGCACTCGTTCTGGAACGGCGGCGACGCGCCCGCACGGCTGATCATCGCGATCACGCCGGGGAATCTGGACGGCTACTTCCGCGGGCTGCCCGCGACGAACGGGCCGGACGAGATCGTCGAGCTCGCCCGTTCGTTCGGCATGGAGCTGCGGATGGACAGCGTCCCGCAGCTCGCCGAGCGGCACGGTGTTTCGATGTTCTGACGTCTCCGGCGGGGTCGGTGCACGCGGGGGCGGACGGTGCGCGGAGAATGGCCGTTGGGAATGCGGGGTATGGGGCGGGTTGTCCACAGGTCTCACGGAACGCCAGGGCGGGTCATGTGCTCGTCCCCAGACTGAATTGGCGAGGTCGGGGGCCCAGACTCTAGGGGGACACGTTGCGCGCAGCTGCAACGCTCCGTAGTGCCGCGCTCGTACTCGGCGCCGTCCTGGCGCTTGGTGGCTGTGCCGGTGAAGGCTCCGCGCCGAACGACGACGTGGAGTCCGCGAACGGCTCGTCACCGTCGCCGTCCGCGCCTCCCGAGCCCACCGTCGACCCGGCCGTGTACAAGAAGTCGCTCTCCCAGACGGTGCGGCCGGTCAACCAGGCCCTGGTCGCGGTGGCGAACGCGCGCGGGCTGCCCGCGTTGTCCGCGACGATCGGCAAGGCCCAGACCGCGCTCGGCAAGGCCGCCCAGGACCTCGAGGCGCTGGAGCCCCCGGACGCCGCGGCGGCGGAGCACTCCAAGCTCGCGCTGGCGCTGTCCGAGCTGAGCGCCGACCTCGGCGGCGTGAGCGACGCGGTGACCGGCAAGGAGCTGTGCGCGCCGTCGTCCGTCCTCAGCCAGCTCGGCAAGGCCCGCGGCATGACCTCGGTGCCGGCGGCCACCAAAGCGCTGACCACCAAGGGCTTCGCGGTGAACGTCGTGCTGCCGAAGACCCCGCCCGTCCAGATCCGCCGCCTCCCCAACGGCGACTATCTCCGCCGCGGCAGTTCGTCCGGCCGCGGCTCGCTGTCGATCCAGAACGGCACCGACACCGACACGGTGATCACGCTCGCGAAGGGCAAGAGCCCCTCGGCGGCGGTGTACGTGCGGGCGAACGGCAGCTTCGAGATCAAGGGCGTACGGGACGCGAAGTACACGGTCTTCTACGCGACCGGCCAGGACTGGGACAGCGCCTCGCGTTCGTTCACGCGGAAGTGCGGCTTCAAGAAGTTCGACGAGACGCTGAGCTTCACGACGACCAGGCGCGGCAACCTCATCTACTACTCGCGCTTCTCCCTGACCCTCCAGCCGGTGATCGGCGGCAACGCGACGACTAGCGACGTCGACCCCGGAGACTACCCCGTCCAGTAGGTCGCGGGTCAGTCGGCGAGGGCGAGGTCGACGATGTGCTCGGCGATGGCCAGCGAGGAGGTGGCGCCGGGGGAGGGGGCGTTGCGTACGCACACCACGTGGCCTCGGCGGGTGATGCGGAAGTCGTCCACCAACTGGCCGTCCCGGCCCAGGGCCTGGGCGCGGATGCCGGACGGGCCGCGGACCACGTCGGCCGACGTCAGGGCGGGGACGTAGCGGCGTGCGGCTGCGACGAAGCGGCGCTTGCTCAGCGAGCCGGCCATCTCCGAAACGCCCGTGCGCCAGTGCTGCCGAGCAAAGCTCCGAAACCCCGGCCACGAAACCGCCTGCCGCAGGTCGCCAGGGGAGACGCGGCGCCAGCGATAGCCTTCGCGCGCCAGGGCCAGCACCGCGTTCGGGCCGACCATCACCTCGCCGTCGGTCCGCAGCGTCAGGTGCACGCCCAGGAACGGATAACGCGGGTCCGGCACCGGATAGATCAACCCACGAACGAGATACCGCCGCTCCGGTCGCAGCAGGTGGTACTCGCCGCGGAACGGCACGATCATCGGATCCGCCTCGTCGCCGGCCAGCCGCGACACGCGGTCGGCAAACAAACCGGCGCACACGATCACCAGGTCGAACGCCTCGGCGAACCCCTCGGAGCCCTGCACGATCACCGTCGACCCGCGCTCGACGAACCCCGTCACCTCGACGCCCAGCCGGAGCGAAGCCCCCAGCGACTCCGCATCGGAAGCCAAGGCACGCGTCACGCCCACGAAGTCCGCGATCGCCGTCGTCGGCGAGTGCAGCCCGGCAACGCCCCGCGCGTGCGGCTCGATCTCCGAGATCTCGCCGGCGGAAAGCATTCGCACGCCAGGAACGCCGTTCGCCACAGCCCGATCGTGAATCCCACCAAGACGCCCGGCCTCAGCGGCGTCCAGGGCGACGAGCACCTTCCCGCACTCGTCGTACGCCACGTCATGCTCGGCGCAGAAGGCCTTCAGCAGCCCCACCCCACGCCGGCACAGGCGAGCCTTCAACGACCCCGGCGTGTAGTAGAGCCCCGCGTGCACGACACCGCTGTTGTGCCCGGTCTGATGCGCGGCGAGCGAAGACTCCTTCTCCAGCAGCGTCACCGAAGCGGAGGGCCGTGAGCGCAGCACCTGCCGCGCGACGGCCGTTCCGATGATCCCACCGCCGATGACGGCAACGCGCACGAGTCAGACGCCTGTCTTGTCGCTGTCGCGGGTCTTCGCCGACTCCTCGGCCTTCCCGGCACGGTTCCGCTCGAGCGTCGCCATGATCGAACGTCCGATGCGCGTCGCGAAGATCGGCACCAGGATCAGCAGCACGATCACCCCGATCAGGATGAGCGACTGCGAACGCGTCACGAAGATCTCGAAGGAACCGCGCGAGATGATCATCGTCTGCCGCAACGTCTGCTCGGCGATCTGCCCGAGCACCAACGCCACGACCAAGGCCGCTGGCGACAATCCGAAACGCCGCATGAAGAATCCGAGGACTCCGCAGGCGAGCATGATGCCGACCTCGATGAAGCTGCTGTTCACCGCGAACGTTCCCAGCACACACAGCACGATCACGGCGGGCGCGAGGACCTTGAACGGCACCCGCGCGATGCTCGCGAACGCCGGGATGAAGAAGATGTTGACGATCAGCAGCATCACGTTGCCGAGGTACATGCTGCCGATCAGGCTCCAGGCGAACTCCGGGTTGTCCGTCATCAGCAACGGGCCGGGCTCGAGGTCCCACATCAGGAAGCCGCCGAGGAGTACGGCCGTCGCCGCGGAGCCAGGAATGCCCAACACCAGAAGGGGAATCATCGCGCCGGCCGAGGCCGCGTTGTTCGCCGCCTCCGGTCCGACCAGGCCGGCCATCATGCCCTTGCCGAACTTCTGCGGCGTCTTCGACACCGACTTCTCCACGCTGTACGACATCAGCGAGGCCACCGTCGCGCCAGCCCCAGGCGCCGTCCCGACGAAGAAGCCGAGGATCGACCCACGCAGCATCGACCACTTGGTGTCCTTGAAGTCCTTCTTGTTCGGCCAGAAGCCCTTGTCGCGCACGCTGACCGAGAAGTAGCCGAGCTTCTCCAGGTGCCCGCCCTTGTAGAGCGTGTAGAAGATCTCGCCGAGACCGAACAGCCCGATGGCCACCGGAACGAAGTCGATCCCGTCGATGAGGTCGACCGAGCCGAACGTGTAGCGCTGCTCACCGGTCCCGACAGCGGGACCGACCGTCGCCAGAGCGAAGCCGAGCAGCGCCGACAGCGCACCGAGCAACCGGTTCTTGCCGATGATCACGACCAGGGCGATGAGCCCAGCGATCACGAGCAGGAAGAGCTCGGGCGGCCCGAAGTTCGACGCCACGTCCGCCAGCCCGGGGGCGGCGAAGCTGATCAGGATCGCGCCGATCGTTCCCGCCACGAACGAGGCGATCGCCGCCATCACCAGCGCGGGACCGGCACGCCCTTGTTTCGCGAGTGGAAAGCCGTCGAACGTGCTCGCCACCGTCGCTGACTCGCCCGGTGTGTTGATGAGGACGGACGTGATCGTGCCGCCGTACATCGCGCCGTAGTAGACGGCCGCCAGCATGACGATCGCGCCGGCAGGGTCGAGTGTGAACGTCAACGGCAGCAGGATCGCGAGTGCCGCCGACGGACCGAGTCCGGGCATGACGCCGACGATCATGCCGACCATGACTCCCGCGAGGAGCAGCAGGAGGTTCATGGGCGTCAGGACGTTGGCGATGCCGGTGGCGAGATTTCCGAAGATATCCACGTGCGTTGCTCCGCAATGACTAGAGCGAGTACTTGCACAAGCTGGTGGTCAGGTCGTCAGCCGAAGCCGAGGAAGCCGGCGGGCATGCCGGCGTCCAGGAGCACGGTGAAAAGGAGATACAAGAACACCGGCAGCAAGATGGCGACCAACGCGTTCAACAGATGCTTGCCGCGGTTGAGGACCGACAACGTCGCACCGAGGAACACGACCGACGACAACGTCGCGCCGAGCGGTTCGAACAGGAAGAAGAACACCACGCTGCAGAGGACGACAGCGAGCAGGGCCCGGGGGTATTGACCCTCAACGCCGTCGCCCTCCGCAGCTTCCGGAATCCGCGGTGCTTCCCCCACCGCAGATCGCCGGAGACTTTGGCGAACGGTCTTGACGAGAGCGATCACACACAACAGCAGGGCTGCGAACCCAATGATGCGAGGGAAGAAGCCGGCCGCCAGGCGGCCATGCGACGACTTCCAGTCCATGCCCATAGCCATCGCCGTGTACACGGCGAAAAGCACGGTGAGTGCGACCAGGAACAGCGTCTGTGGATCCGTCCAAGGTCTTGGTGCGCGGGCCGGTCGCGCGGCCTTCAACGACCGGCCCGCGGTTTGGGGGAACGTCATCCCGGGAGCTTCCCGCGTTCCTTGAGGATCGTCTCGAACTGCGTGTTGGTGTCGTTGAGGTAGTTCGTGAAGTCCTCGCCCCAACGCAGATCCTCGGTGAGGAAGTTCTTCTCGATGTACGCCTTCCACTCCGGCGTCTCAGCGACCTTCTTCATCGTGTCGATCCACCAGTCCGTCGCCTCCTTGGGCGCGTCCGGCGGAAGGATCAGACCACGCGGCATCGTCGGCAGGTCCTTGAAGCCGAGCGAGTCGGCGGTGGGGATGTCTGGGTACTTCGCCAACGGCGCGGTACCGGTGAACATCAGCGCCTTCAGCGCTCCACCGTCGATCTGACCGGTGACCTCGGCGGGGTTCGAGACCGCGCCGTCGAGCGACTTCGAGGTCAGCGCGGTGAGGAGCTGGCCCTGCTCGTCGAACGGGACGTACTCGAGCTCGAAGCCGGCCTTCTCGGCGAGGATGTCCAACACGATGAAGTCGACGTTCACTTCACCGATGCCGCCGACGCTTACCGAGCCCTTCTGTTTCGCCTTTTCCACCCACTGAGCCCACGACGTGACCCCGCTGTCCTTCGTGACGATGAAGAAGAGGGCGTCACTGGCCAGTAGGCCGACATGGGTGAAGTCGCGGTAGGTGAAGCCGGTCTTGGACTCGAGGGGCGTGGTGATGAAGGAGCCGGACGTCGTAGAAATGGCATAGCCGTCACCCTTCTTCTTCTTGAGGTAGCCCCAGCCAGTGGTGCCGCTACCGCCTTCGCGGTTCTCCACGGCGATGCTCTTCGGGTACAGCTTCTGCTTCTTGAGGATGTCGACCAGCGTGCGGGCCATGATGTCGTTGCCGCCGCCGGGACCGAACGCGACCGTCCAGTCCATATCCTCGTTTGGGTAATCGCTCGAACCCGTAGTGCTACCATTTCCTTGGTTGCACGCCGCGGCGGTCGCGGCGAGAACCAACGTGAGAGCGACCCCTAGTACTGCTCTTGCGTACTTTCCCACCTTCACGTTCTGGCCTCCTTGCCAGGTCAACTGCTTCGGCCCTAGCGGAACCTGGGTGTGCGCTTCTCGAGGAAGGCACGTACTCCTTCGGCGTAGTCCTCAGTGTCGAAGGAGGAGTTGCGGAGCTCGGTCGTGTTCTCGTCGTCCTCGACCTGACCCGAGAGATACGACCCACGATCGACTTCGCTGCACGGACACTGAACTGAGCGCGCGTCGTGAGCAGCTGGGCGAAGTCGTACGTGATCTTGTCCAGGTCCTCTACCGTGGACAGTTCGTCCAGCAAACCGAGGCGTTGTGCCTGCTCAGCGCCTATTTGCTGGCCTGACATGAGAATCCATTTGGTACGTGCCGGACCCACCAGGTCGACGAGCCTCTTGGTCGACTCGAGGCTGTAGACCAGGCCCAACTTGGCCGGCGTGATAGCCATTCGGGTGCGATCGTCGCCGAAGCGCAGATCGCACGAAAGTGCCAGTCCGCAGCCACCGCCGATGCAGTAGCCGTGGATCAACGCGATCGTGGGCTTGTTGACGCTCTCGATCGCTCGTTCCGCCGCGGCGACGCGCTGGTTGTACGACTTCGCGCTGTCGGCGTTGCCGCGTACCTCTTCGAACTCACTGATGTCGGCGCCTGAAGCGAACGCCTTCGTACCAGCGCCTCGCACGACGATGACCTTGACGGACTCGTCGGTGTCGAGCGAGGCGAACAAGGTCGGAATCGCCTTGTACATCTCGAGAGTGATCGCGTTGTGACTGTCCGGACGGTTGAGCACCACCGTCGCGACAGTCCCATCGCGTTCAACTAAAAGATCGTCGGACATCCCCGCTCAGCTCCGGTAGAGATCGAAGAAGGGCGCGTTCGCGGCGCGAGCGCGATCGTGGGACCCGCCACCGTTGCCGATGCCGCGACCGACGTTGTGTCCACCCGCGGTGCCGGCCGAACGGCCGGACGCGGACGGTGTCGCGGGACGGTCGGGCCGCTCCTGCCGGCGCTTGCCGGGGTGCAGCTCGGGGTGCGCGTCGAAGGCGATGCCGTCGGCGTACAGCGCATCGATCTCGTGCTTGCTCAGGCCGGCCTCGCCGAGGATCTCGCTCGTGTGCTGGCCGAGCCAGGGCGCCGGGCTCTTCACCTGCACGTCGAGTCCGGAGAACTTCGTCGGCGGGGCGATCGTCCGCATCGCGCCGATGATCGGGTGTTCGAGGTCGACGACCATGCCGCGCGCCTGGATGTGCGGGTCGGCGAGGGCCTCTTCGTACGTGAGGACGTGACCGCCGGGGACGCCCGCCTTGTCGAGCAGCTCGACCCACTCGTTCGTGGTCTTCGTCCCGGTGATCGCTTCGATCTCGCCCTCGAGCTCGTCGATGTGCGCCATCCGGTCGGGCAGCGTCGCGAAGCGCTCGTCGGTCATCCATTCCGGCTTGTCGATGACCTGGGTCACCAAGCGTTCCCAGAGCCGGTCGTTGTTGGCGCCGATCGTGACGTAGCCGTCGATCGTCCGGTAGGCCTGGTACGGGGTGGAGCGGCGGTGCCGGGTGCCGGTCGGTTCGGGCGACTCGCCGTCGCCGAAGTACGCGCCGGACTCCCAGACCGTCCACGCCAGGCCGGCGTCGACGAGGGAGATGTCGAGGTACTGCCCCTGTCCGGTTCTGGCCCGCAGGAGCTCGGCCGCCATGATCGAGTAGACGGCGGTGACGCCCGCCGCGATGTCGTTGATCGCGATGCCGACCTTCGTCGGGCGGCCGTCGGGGTGGCCGGTCATCCGGAGGAAGCCGCCGGTGCCCTGCGCCATGATGTCGAAGCCCGGGCGGTCCCGGTACGGCCCGGTCTGGCCGAAGCCGCTGATCGAGCAGTAGATGAGGTCGTCGTTGTCGCGCTTCAGCGTCTCGTAGTCGATCCCGAGCCGCTTGACCACGCCCGGCCGGAAGTTCTCGATCACGAGGTCGGACTCGGCCGCGAGCTTGAGGAACGCGTCGCGTCCACGGTCGGCCTTGAGGTCCAGCGACACGCTCCGCTTGCTGCGGTTCGGCATCGCGAACGGATAGCTCTCGCCGTTGACCTTCGGCGCGAGGCGTCTGGAGTCGTCGCCGGTGATCGGCTGCTCGACCTTGACGACGTCGGCGCCGAACTCGGCGAGGACCATCGTGCAGTACGGACCGGAGAGGAACCTGGTCAGGTCCAAGACCCGGAATCCGTCGAGGGGCAACATCTGGGTTTCCCAGCGTCCTTCCCTTGTCGTTCCCGCAACATGGGATAGCATCTCGTAATTCAGGAACCCTAGGTACTCAAAGGGTCACAGGTCAATGTTTTGCCCGGATTCAGACCTTGAAGGGGAACGGGTGTGACCACCATGAATAGGCACGAGTCGGACACCAACGGTGCAACCGGTGGAGGCCGCCGCGGCGTCCAGTCCATCGACCGTGCTGTCTCGATCTTGCGCTGTTTCGATGAAAGACACGTGGAGTTGGGCATCAGCGACATCGCTCGGATGACCGGTTTGTCCACGAGTACGACACATAGGCTGCTCGGCGCCATGCACGACAACCGGTTGGTGCGGCAGACGTCGGACCGCCGGTACGCGCTCGGGCCGCTGTTGGTGCAGCTTGCCCGCAGTGGGGCAGTGCCTACCACATTGCGGGATGCGGCCCTCCCGGCGATGACCTCATTACGTGACAATGTGGACGAAACGGTCGGCTTGCATGCCTTGTTGCCATCCCATGAGCGGGCCGTGATCGAGCAGGTGGAGAGCCGGCAGCCGTTGCGCCGGACGTACACCGAGTTCGGCGTACCGATCCCGCTTGCGCTCGGCGCGCCCGGGAAGGTGATGCTGGCGCACCTGCCGTGGGACATCCAGGACGCGGTGCTGGCCCGGCCGATCCCGCAGGTGACGCCCACGACGCCCACGGACCCCGAGGTGATGCGGCGGCAGCTCGCGGAGATCCGGACGCGCAACTACGCACTCTCGTACGCGGAACGTACGGCCGGGATCCGGACGATCGCGTCGGCGATCTTCGACGGCTCCTACTCCTGTGTGGCTTCGCTGAGCATCTCCGCGCCCGCGGTGCGGATGCCGGACGAGCGAATGCAGGAGCTCGGCCCGGTCGTCGCGGCAACGGCTTGGGTCATCTCGGAGGCGCTCGGCGCGACCCGCGACGGGGTGACTCGTCGCATGTTGATGGCGCAACCGCCTCCGGGGGTGTGAGCTAGGGCAGTGGTGGAGGGTGAAGACCGAACGATCTCCGGTCGCTATCGACTGACGGGACGGATCGGCAGTGGCGCCATGGGCGTCGTCTGGCTGGGACATGACGAGCGGCTGAACCGTACGGTCGCGATCAAGGAGCTGCTGCTGCCGTACGGGCTGTCCGAGGCCGACGCGGGCGACGCCAAGCGGCGCGCGATGCGGGAGGGCCGGCTGGCGGCGCGGCTGCAGCATCCGCACGCCATCCCGGTGTTCGACGTCGTCGAGGACGGCGGCCGGCCCGTGCTGGTGATGGAGTACCTGCGGTCGGAGAGCCTGTCGGCGGCGGTGGCCGCGCGGGGGCCGCTGCCGCCGGTCGAGGTCGCCCGGATCGGTACGCAGATCGCGTCCGCGCTGGCCGCCGCACACGCCGTCGGCATCGTGCATCGCGACGTCAAGCCGGGCAACGTCCTGCTGGGCGAACGGGTCGCGAAGATCACCGACTTCGGCATCTCGCGCGCGTCCGGCGAGGCCACGCTGACCGCCACCGGGATGCTCGCCGGCACGCCCGCGTACCTGGCGCCGGAGGTCGCGCGGGGGCAGCCCGCGGACTTCCGTTCGGACGTGTTCTCGTTCGGCTCGACGCTCTACACCGCGGTCGAGGGCGTGCAGCCGTTCGGCCGAGGCGACAATCCGATGGCGCTGCTGCACCGGGTGGCGAACGGCGACATCCGGCCGCCCACGAACGCGGGGCCGCTGGGTCCGCTGTTGTTGCGGCTGATGGAGGTCGACCCGGCGCGGCGGCCGACGATGGTCGAGGCCGCCCGGATTCTGGCGGCGTTGGGCGGGACCTCGACACCGGTGCCGCCGCTGGAGCCCGTCACCGTACGGATCGAGCAGCCCCCTCCGCCTCCGCCGCCACCGTCTCCGCCGGTCGAGCCCGAGGAGCCGACCTCGCTGACGCCGGTGGCCGTGCCGTTGGCGCCACTGGTCGAGCCACCCGATCGTGGGCGTCGGCGCCGGCTCGTGGTCGTCGTGCTGGTGGCTGTCGCGCTCCTGGGAGCGGGGACGGTAGGCGCGATCAACCTGATCGACCGCGATCCCGGCGGCGTCGGGGCCGGCCCGAACACGTCTCCGCGGCAGTCGGCGCCGCCCGAGAAGTCGGCACCTCCCACGAGCAAGCCGCCGAGCCCGCCGCCCACGACGGCGCCCGCCACCGACGCGGCGCAGGGCCTGACCGACTACTACGCGTTGCTGCCCGACGACCTGGAGGCCGGCTACGCCCGGCTCACCGATCGGTTCAAGCGGACGCGATCGCCTTCGTTCCGCGGGTACTCGAACTTCTTCGGTCAGTTCCGGTCGGTGTCGACCTCGAACGTGCGCCTGCGGGAGGACGGCACGGTGTCGGCTCGCGTCACGTACACCTACAAGACCGGTCGGCGGGTGAACGAGCGCCACATCTACACGTTGGTGCGCGAGGGCGACGGCTGGCTGATCGACGGACAGAGTTCGGGAAGCTAGTCGTCGACTCCACGGGCGGCGAGCGCCTCGCCCATCGCGTCGGCGCGTTTCAGCAGGCGAATCACCAGCGGCACGGCGAGGGCCACGGGGCTGTGCTCGAGGCCCCTGGCCCGGCGGGCGTCGCGGGCTTCCTGGTACGCCTGCGCGACCAGCGGGACGCACCGAACGGCGAGCGCCAGCACCAGACCGACCCGTTCTGGATCCACGCCGAACCGGCGCAGCGGGCGGAGGACGTACTCGAACGCGTCCAGCATCGCGGTCACCCGCGTCGTCAACGTCACCAGCGCCGCCAGCGCGACGAGCACCACGAGCTGGCCGACGACGACGCCGGCGCGGACCGGCCCGGCGGTGAGCCACTGCAGGGCGAACAGCGGGACGGCGAGCCAGCCGATCGGGCGCAGCTGCCGCAGTCCTTCGCGCCACGGCACCCGCGCCACGACGGCCAGCAGGAGGACAACGGCCCCCGCGATCCCGACCGCGCGCAGCGAGGAGAGCCGCAGCACGACCACGGCCGCGACGACGAGGCCCGCGAGCTTCCACCCCGCCGGCAACCGGTGGAGGGGCGAGTGCCCGGGCAGGTAGAGCCCGATCACGCCAGCAGCCCCTCGTACGTCTCGATCGCCCGCGCCGGCAGCCCGTCGAAGGCCAGCCGGCCCTCGTGCAGGACGAGCACGCGGTCGTACCCGTCGAGCAGGTCGAGGTGGTGGGTCACCAGGATCACCCGCTGGGCGAGGTCGCCGAGCATCGACATCACCAGGCGCGAGTTCCGCAGGTCGAGGAGCGTCGTCGGCTCGTCGCACACCAACGTGGACGGCTCGGTCACCAGCACGCCGGCGAGGGCGAGCAGCTGCTTCTGGCCGCCCGACAGCAGGTGCGCGGGATGGTCGGCGTGGTCGTGCAGGCCGAACCGTTGCAGGATGGCTCGCACGCGTTCGGCGATCTCCGGCTTGGACAGGCCGGTGCGGCGGAGGCCGAACGCCACGTCCTCGGCGACCGTCGGCATCACCACCTGGGCGTCGGGGTCGGTGAAGACGAAGCCGACCTTCTTCCGGACCTCGCGGCCGTGCGTGCGCGTCGACAGCCCGTCGACCGTGACGCGTCCCTGGGTGGGTACGACGAGGCCGTTCAGCAGGCGAGCGAACGTGGACTTGCCCGATCCGTTCGCGCCGACGACTCCGATCCGTTGCTCTCCGAGCCGGAGGTCGAAGTCGCGCAGGACGACGCGCGAGCCGAACTGGTGGCCGACGCCGTCGAGCTCGATCACCCGTCCACCCGCGCGACCAGCAGCGCCAGCCCCCATGCCGCCGCCGACGGCCGCCGACGCGATCCCGAGGTCGCCGCGGCGTTCGCGGACCAGGCGGGTGAACAGTCGGACGACCGTCACCGCGCCGGACGCACCCCAGGGATGGCCGAGCGCGAGCGCGCCGCCGTCCGGGCAGAGCCGGTCGGGGTCGAGGCCCAACGCGTCCGCGCAGGCGAGCACCTGGCCGGCGAACGCCTCGACGAGCTCGACGCTGTCCCACCTCGGCGAGCTTCAAGGACTGGCGGTCCAGCACGCGCCGGATCGCCTCGACCGGTCCGAGCCCGGGCAGCGCGGGATCGACGCCGACGCACTCCCAGTCGAGGAGCTGGAGGCCGGCCCAGCCACGTTCGGCGCGCAGCTCCTCGGACACGACGGCGACCGCGGCGGCGCCGTCGTTCACCCCGCAGGAGTTGCCGGCGGTGACCGTTCCGTCTTCGACGAAGGCGGGGCGTAGGCGGGCCAGCCGTTCGACGGTGAGGTCGGCGCGCGGGCGTTCGTCGCGGTCCAGCCTGGCGAGCGGGACGAGCTCGCGGTCGAACCTTCCCGCTGCCGCCGCGGCGCTCGCGAGGGCGTGGCTGCGGGCGGCGTACGCGTCCTGGCGTTCTCGCGTGATGTGTGCGCGAGCGGCGAGAGCGTCGGCCGCCTCGCCCATGTCGGGGTCGGCGTACGGCGGCGGCGCGAACGGCGCGCGCTCGTACGTCTCGCCGTTCGGCCTGGTGCGGGTGGGCGCTGTCGACGCGCTCTCCGCGCCGCCGGCGAGGTAGAGGTCGCCGCGGCCGGCCTGGACGAGAGACGCGGCGAGCTGGATCGCCTCGAGCCCGCTGCCGCACTGCCGATCGACGGTGAGCCCGGGGACCTCCTGGAGGAGGCCGGCGGCCAGCGCGGCGACGCGGGCCACGTTGCCGCCGGGGCCCATGCAGTTGCCGAGGATCACGTCGGCGACGTCCTCGGTGCGGAGGTCGTCGAGGAGGGCGCGGAGTACGGGGGCGGCCAGCCGTTCGACCGGAACGTCCGCCAGCGCGTGGCCCTTGGTTCCGATCGGCGTGCGTCGCGCGGCGACGACGACCGGTGCGGTCACAGTGGGCGAACGTCGAGCGAGCCGTCCGCCAAGCCGTCGTGCACCTGGCTGCGGGCGACCTTGCCCGAGGCGGTCCGGGGGAGTGCGTCGGTGGCGTACCAGAGGCGTGGCCGCTCGGCCGGGACGAGCTGGTCGGTCGCGTGCTGGCGCAGGTCGTTGGCCGTCGGTGCCTGGCCGTCGAGCTCGAGAACGGCGACGACGACCTGGCCGAGCTCGGGGTGGTCGCGGCCGACGACGGCGACGTCGACGACGCCGGGGAGCTGCCGGAGGACGCGTTCGACGCCTTCGGGGAGCACGGTCGAGCCGCCGGTGAGGATCGCTTCGCCGTTCCGGCCGAGGATCTGGAGCGAGCCGTCGGCGTGCAGCTCCACGCGGTCGTCGACGGTGGCGTAGCCGTCCTCGTTCTTGGCCAGTCCGGAGGCGAGGTACTTGCTCTTGGCCCAGAGCACGCCGTCCTCGACGCGGATCTCGACGCTGGGGAACGGCTTGAACCGCCCTTGCGGCGCGCCAGGTCGGCGGATGGCGACGAGGGAGAGCTCGGCGGCGCCGTAGTACTCGACGACCTCGATGCCGAGCTTG
This sequence comes from uncultured Actinomycetota bacterium, assembly GCA_963762635.1. Lineage (GTDB taxonomy): Bacteria > Actinomycetota > Actinomycetes > Propionibacteriales > Actinopolymorphaceae > Tenggerimyces. The sequence goes on along the minus strand of CAVXLQ010000010.1, from coordinate 263,178 downwards.
CCCGCTCGTTCCTCGACGTCGTCGTCGAGCGGCGCGCCGGCGCAGACCGCGAGCTTGAGGCTCGTTCCCTCGTCGAGCCGGTCGACGAGGGCGGCGAGCATCGGCGGGACGACGTGGACGGCGGTGCAGGTGGCCGCCGCTTCGGCCGCCTGGTCGGCCGACCACTTCGGCAGCAGGTGGACGGCGGCGCCCATCGTGAGCGCGTGCAGCGTTCCGTAGAGGAAGAGGCTGCCGGACAGGCGGCCGGGGATGAGCACGGTGTCGTGCGGGCCGACGCCGGCGAAGACGGAGAACGTGGGGAAGCTGAAGATCCACGAGCGCCGCGTGCGCACGACCGGGTGCGGCGTGCCCGAGCTGCCGGACGTGAACACGATCAGGCACGCGTTCGACCCGTGCGGTCGTGCCGCCTCGATGGCGGCTGCGACGGCCTTGGCGCGGAGCTCGGCCGGCCAACTCGCCTCGCCGACGATCGCGGCGGCGTCCAGCTGGTCCGCGGCGATCAGGCCGACGAGCAGCTCGACCGGATCCTCGTGCGTGACGTCGACGCGCCCACCGGCCTCGATGCCGGCCCCGGTGAGCTCAGCCGCACGCCGCTCGGCGCGACCCGCGAGCTCGGCGAACGTCACCGGCCCATACGGCCCCGCCACCGCGACCCGATGCGGCTCAGCCGCGGCCCGGCGGTACACGTCCCGTGAGATGGCCATCGCGCCGAACTTACCTGGTCAGGATCCCGAACGAGGACCCTCGTCGCGCCTGGATTCGATCGTGGCGGCCCGCTCGCGGGTGCCTAGCGTGGGGTAGCCGGTGTGGACGCCCTTCGCGACCAGGGTGGCGATCGTCGCCTTGATCAGGTCGCCGGGGAGGAAGACCGCCGCGGCGACGGCTGTCGCGACGAGGCCGGTGGTGTGGCCGACCCAGGCTTGGACGGGGATGCCGATCGCGTACACGACGCCGATGCCGCCGATCACGTTGGCGACGAGGCCGAGGGGGACGGAGTACGTACGGCCACGGGCCACCGTGCGCTCGGTGAGCCAGCCGGTCACGAACGCGCCCAGCGGCCAGCCGACGAGGTAGCCGGCGGACAGGCCGACGAAGACGCCCAGGCCGCCGCGACCACCGGCGAGCAACGGCAGGCCGGCCGCGACCAGGGCCAGCAGCACCAGCACGGCCAGCGCGCCGCGGCGCGCGCCGAGGATCGAGCCGGCGAGCATGACGCCCAGCGCCTGGGCGGTGATCGGGACGCCGTTGCCGAACAGGTAGAGGGGGCCGGCAAGACCTAGAGCCGCGATCAGCGCGGCGAACAAAGCGATCAGCGCGAGGTCGCGCGACACCAGGCGGCGGGAGGGGGAAGGCATGTCCGCGAGCGTAGGAGCCGGCCGAACGTGGCGGCGAGACAGGCGGGCGACAAATAACCCGTAGCCACTCTTGGAGACCTCTCACGTACGATGGGGCCATGGATATCCGGACCTCTTAGCTGCGGACCTCGTCCTCGCACGATGAGTCCGTCCAAGCTGAGATCCGGAGAGTAATCACATGATCACCGCAAGCCACGTCGAGGTTCGAGTCGGCGCCCGGCTCCTTCTTTCTGACGTCACCTTCCGCGTCAACCCTGGCGACAAGGTCGGTCTGGTCGGCCGCAACGGCGCCGGCAAGACCACGTTGACGACGATGCTCGCCGGCGAGGCCCAGCCCGCCGCGGGCGCCATCACCAAGTCCGGCACGGTCGGCTACCTGCCCCAGGACCCGCGCACCGGCGACCTCGACACCACCGCGCGCGACCGCGTGCTGTCGGCACGCGGGCTGGACAGCGTCGTCCGTACGCTGCGCTCCGCCGAGCTCGAGATGTCCGGCGTAGGCGGCACCCAGCGCGACCGGGCGATGCGGCGGTACGCGAACGCGGAGAACGAGTTCGTCGCCCGCGGCGGGTACGCCGCCGAGGCGGAGGCCGCGCAGGTCACCGCGAGCCTCGGACTGCCCGACCGCGTGCTCAGCCAGCCGCTGCGTACGCTCTCCGGCGGTCAACGGCGACGCATCGAGCTCGCGCGCATCCTGTTCTCCGGCGCCGACACGCTGCTCCTGGACGAGCCGACGAACCACCTCGACGCCGACTCCATCATGTGGCTGCGCGACTTCCTCCGCTCGTTCAAGGGCGGCCTCGTCGTGATCAGCCACGACGTCGCGCTGCTCGACAACACCGTCAACCGCGTCTTTCACCTGGACGCCAACCGTGCCGAGATCGACATCTACAACGTCGGCTGGAAGGCGTACCTCGAGCAGCGCGAGACCGACGAGCGACGTCGCAAACGTGAACGCGCCAACGCCGAACGCAAGGCGAGCCAGCTCCTCACCCAGGCGGACAAGATGCGTGCGAAGGCGACCAAAGCCGTCGCCGCGAAGAACATGGCACGTCGTGCCGAGCGCATGCTCGCCGACCTCGAGCCCGAGCGCCGCTCCGACCGGGTCGCGAAGATTCGGCTGCCCGACCCCGCTCCCGCGGGCAAGACTCCGTTGCGGGCGACGGGATTGTCCAAGTCGTACGGCTCGCTCGAGGTCTTCACCGACGTCGACCTCGCCATCGACAAGGGCAGCCGGGTCGTCGTTCTCGGCCTGAACGGTGCGGGCAAGACCACCTTGCTTCGCATCCTCGGCGACGTCGACAAGGCCGACACCGGCGCGGTCGAGCCCGGGCATGGCCTCAAGCTCGGCTACTACGCGCAGGAACACGAGACGCTCGACATCACGCGCACCGTGCGCGAGAACATGCTGACCAGCGCGCCGCATCTCACCGACACCGAGGCACGTAAGGTGCTCGGCTCGTTCCTCTTCACCGGGGACGACGTCGACAAATCCGCGCGCGTGCTGTCCGGTGGCGAGAAGACGCGCCTCGCGTTGGCGATGCTGGTGTGCTCGAGCGCGAACGTGTTGCTGCTGGACGAGCCGACGAACAACCTGGATCCGGTGTCCAGGCAGGAGATTCTCGGGGCAATCCGGAGCTATAAGGGAGCAATCGTCCTCGTCACCCACGACGAAGGCGCGGTCGAGGCGTTGGAGCCGGAACGCGTGCTCCTGTTGCCCGATGGGGTCGAAGACCTCTGGAATCCCGACTACGCGGACCTCATTTCCCTCGCGTAAACGCCTTGGCCGGTTGATGTCCACGGCTTTCTTGATCGTTGCCCTTCTCAGAATGCTTGGCCTGGCGGATCATGGGGCATTGAGTAGGTGATCTTCAGATCGCTTCCGATCTCGTCAGCGGGAGGTAGGCGTGGCAGAGCCGCTCAAGAAGGGCGCCCGAGTCACTGGGCCGCAGCGCAACAAGCTGGCCGCGGACTTGAGGAAGAAGTACGACGGCGGCAGGAGCATCCGGTCCATCGCGGAAGAGACCGGTCGCTCGTACGGATTCGTCCATCGTCTGCTCAGCGAGTCGGGGGTGAGCCTCCGCAGTCGCGGTGGCGCTACACGTTCGAAGAAGAAGGTCGCCTCCTGACGGAGAACTCCGCACCTCTCGACCACACCGCCTTGTCGGCGGCAGGGTTGCGCTTGGATCTGGACGGCGCCGTCGCGACGGTCACGCTCATCCGTTTCGACAAGCGAAACGCCCAGACGCCAAAGATGTGGGCCGCGCTGGCCACCATCGGCGAAACACTTCCCGCCGACGTCCGTGTGGTCGTGCTGCGCGCGGAAGGGCCTTCCTTCTCCGCGGGCATCGATCGTGCGTTGCTCGCACCACAGTCGCCGGACGACCTGTTTCCGACGATCGCGATGGCGGCAGACGAGACCGCGCTCGCGATCATCGCCGACTTCCAGCGCGCGTTCAGCTGGTGGCGGCGCCCGTCCCTGGTGTCGATCGCGGTGGTCCAGGGGCACGCGGTGGGCGCGGGCTTCCAGCTCGCGCTCGCCACGGATCTGCGGGTGCTCGCCGACGACGTGCAGTTCGCGATGCGCGAGCCGAGCCTCGGGCTCGTTCCCGACCTCGGCGGCACCCAGCCGCTGGTCCAGGCGGTCGGCTACTCGCGCGCGCTCGAGATCTGCCTGACCGGTCGCTGGATCGGCGCCGAGGAGGCGTACGCGCTCGGGCTCGGGACCGTCGTCGTGCCTCGAGCCGAGCTCGACAACGCCGCCGCCGACCTGGTCGCCGCGCTGCTCGCCGTTCCCGCCGGCGCGGCAGCCGCGACGAAGGAGCTGCTGGTCGGAGCTTCCGGGCGAACGTACGACGACCAGCTGCTCGCCGAACGCACCGCCCAGTTCGGCCGCCTCCGCGTACTTCTTTCCGCAACCGAGACCAACTAGCGGGAAGATTCTGGACATCGGACGTGTTGTCACGTCTGATGTAATCGTGTAATCGGATGGGGAGGCGACGCCTGGTGTCGATGATGGGCGGCGGTGGCGGGGGCGGACCCTGGGCGATGATGAGGTCGTTCCGTAAGAACGATCCGGACATGGCCCGGCGGAAGCTCGCGCCCGGGACTGTGAAGCGCATCGTGCAGTTCGCGAAGCCGTACACCGGCTTCATCGTCGGTCTGATGATCCTGCTCGCGATCGACGCGGGCCTGTCCGCGGCCAACCCGCTGATCTTCCGCGAGATCATCAACGAGGGCGTGCTCGGCAAGAACGCCAGCCTCGTCGTCACGATGGCGCTGATCATCGCCGCGATCGCGGTCGTCGGCGCGGGTCTCGGGCTCGTCGAGCGGTACTTCGGCGCGCGGATCGGCGAGGGCCTCATCTTCGACATGCGCTCGAAGGTCTTCGCGCATGTCCAGCGGCAGCCGATCGCGTTCTTCACCCGCACGCAGACCGGTGCGCTGGTCTCGCGGCTGAACAACGACGTGATGGGCGCGCAGCAGGCGTTCACCTCGACGCTGTCGAACGTCGTCAGCAACATCCTCACCGCGGCGATCACGCTGACCGCGATGTTCATCCTCTCCTGGCAGATCACGCTCGTCGCGCTGCTCATGCTGCCGCTCTTCCTGCTGCCCGCGCGATGGCTCGGCCGCAAGCTGCAGGCGATCACGCGCGAGTCGTACAACCTCGACGCGCAGATGAACTCGATGGTCACCGAACGCCTCGGCGTCGCCGGCGCGCTGCTGGTGAAGCTGTTCGGGCGGCACGACCTCGAGGACAAGGCCTACCAGGACCGCGCGGCGCGGGTGCGCGACATCGGGATCACGCAGGCGATGTACGCGCGGGTGTTCTTCACCGCGCTGATGCTCGTCGCGTCGCTGTCCGTCGCGGTCGTCTACGGCTGGGGCGGTGTGCAGGCGGTGAACGGGATCCTCGACGTCGGAACGCTGGTCGCGATGACCGCGTACCTGACCCGGCTCTACGGCCCGTTGACCGCCTTGTCCAACGTGCACGTCGACATCATGACCGCGCTGGTCTCGTTCGAGCGGGTCTTCGAGGTGCTCGACCTCGAGCCGCTGGTGAAGGACCGCGCCGGGGCGCGCGCGTTGGCCGCGGACGCGCCGGGGACGATCGAGTTCGACGACGTGGAGTTCCGCTACCCGCGGGCCGACGAGGTCTCCCTCGCGTCGCTGGAGACCGTCGCGACGCTGGACCAGAGCACGCCGACCGAGGTGCTGCACGGCATGTCGTTCAGGGCGCTGCCCGGGCAGCTGGTCGCGTTGGTCGGACCTTCGGGTGCGGGCAAGACGACCACGACGCACCTGGTGACGCGAATGTACGACGTGCAGGCAGGCTCGGTGCGCGTCGGCGGCGCTGACGTTCGCGACCTGACGCTGGAGTCGTTGCGGTCGGAGATCGGCGTGGTCACGCAGGACCCGCACATGTTCCACGACACGATCCGCACCAACCTGCTGTACGCGAAGCCGGACGCCACGGACGCGGAAGTGACGTCTGCCTTGGAGGGCGCGCGAATCTGGGGCCTGGTGTCGTCGCTGCCGGACGGTCTGGACACCGTGGTGGGGGAGCGCGGCTACCGCTTGTCGGGCGGTGAGAAGCAGCGGCTCGCGATCGCCCGGCTGCTGCTGAAGGCGCCGAAGTTCGTCGTACTGGACGAGGCGACCGCGCACCTGGACTCCGAGTCCGAGGCCGCCGTGCAGAAGGCGTTGGCGACGGCGTTGAAGGGTCGTACGTCGCTGGTGATCGCGCACCGGCTGTCGACCGTACGGGACGCGGACCAGATCCTCGTCCTGGACGAGGGGCGCATCGTCGAACGCGGCACCCACGACGAGCTGCTCGCGGCCGGCGGCCTGTACGCGGAGCTGTACCACACACAGTTCCGCACCCAAGCCGAGACACCCGTCGCTTAGGCGCCCGGCCCCTGGGGACCGTCGCGAGTACGCGATGGTGGGGACGACCCGGCCGGACGGTCGGCCGCATGCGTCGATGTCGATGTACCTCAGGAGCGGCACCTCGTTCTGGCTGCCGACGATGGCTGGGGCGATTCGCGAGCAACCTGCAGGCCCAGCCAGGCTCACGTTGGTGATCGCGGAACGACGACGACACCCACATCGCCGTTATCGTCGAGGGCCCGGCCACGTCGTCCCGCTGGACGAGCTTCGCGACGAGATCCGAGCCACCGTCGATCGGAGCTTCGCCTACGTCTGGAAGTGGGTCGACGCCTGGATCTGGGTCCAGAAATGAGCGGCGCCGCACTTTACCCACGAAAGGGGCGTTCCCGAGCCTCCCCAGCACCCCTCGGAACGCCCCCCTCGTGGGTAAAGTCACGATGCGGGAAGCGCCCCCGGACTCGGAAACTCTGCGGGGCCCCAGCCATCGCCAACTGGAACGTTCTGGCACCTTTCTGAGGGGCGGCCGGGAGTTGTTGGAGAGATCTCGGCCTAGAAACTGACGATCGTCTAACAAGTCCACCAGACATGGTCGTGGCATCTACGTGACAGACCGGCCTACTCGATCGAGGGACGCCCTCAGCCCAACAGCGGGTCTGCTCGAGTCAGCGCTGAGGATCGCGATGCAGAATGTCGAGGTACGTCCCATGGCCTGACGTCGTGGCCCACTCCTCGGCGCTTTCGACCGAGGTGCCCTCGCCCCACTCGTTGAACGACGTGATGAGCTGGAACCGCGCGTTCGACGCCATCATGGCCTCGACATCGGTCGCGAACCGCAGCGGGTTCCGGTGTGGCAGTGGGTAGTTTGTCTCGTCCCGCTTGAAGAAACCAGGAGAGATCGTGTACGAGAACGGCGACTGGTCGTCCCGTGCGACGCCCGGCCCGTACTGGTGCCAGCCGTCCGGCTGCGACGGGCAGTCCCGGAGCCCGGTCCCCACCAGGACGAGATGCCGGCCTCGATATGTCCGTACCGCATGGCCTTGAGACCACAGAAAGGATCCCCTCCGGACGCCACACCAGACCAGGAGTGCGGTGAACATCCGCATACGGCCTGGCGATGACGACGGTCGACTCGCAGGTTTCTCCAATCTCTGTTGACTTCCCGGGAGGGTGTCGCGCGCCAGGCGATCTTTGGCAGACACGACCTAGCCCTTGACAGCGCCGAGGATGATGCCCTTCACGAAGTAGCGTTGGAGGAACGGGTAGGCGAGCAGGATCGGGATCGTCGCGAAGATGATCGTCGCGGCCCGGATGTTGTCTGCCGAGACGACGAGCCGCTGCAGGTCGACGGTCGGTGCCGCGCCCTGGCCGCCCATGCCCAGCATCGACTGGTCGATGATGATCGAGCGCAGGACCACCTGCAGCGGCCATTTCGAGTTGTCGTTGATGAAGAACAGCCCGGTGAAGAAGTCGTTCCAGTGCCCGACGCCGTAGAACAGCCCGATGGTCGCGATCACCGGTTTCGACAGCGGCAGCACGACGTGCCACAGGATCTTCAGGTCCGACGCGCCGTCGATGCGCGCCGACTCCTCGAGCTCGGTCGGGATGCTCCAGAAGAAGTTCCGCATCAGGATCAGGTTGAACGGGGACACCAGCCCCATGAACACCAGCACCCACACGCTGTTGATCAGCCCGAGGCTTTTCAGCAACAGGTACGTGGGAATCAGGCCGGCGCCGATCAGCATCGGCAGGATCACGACCCACATCAGCAGCCGGTAGCCGGGGATGTTCGTCTTCGACAATCCGTACGCAGCGGTCGTCGTGAGCAGCAGGTTCAGGCCCGTACCGACCACGGTCGCGAACACGGTGACACCGAACGAGCGCATCAGCACCGGCGTCTTGAAGATGTACTCGTACGCCTCGAGCGTGAACGACGTCGGGATCAGCATCAGCGGATTGGCCGAGATCGCGCTGCTCTCGCTCATCGACTTGGCGAGCACGTTCACCATCGGCAGCAACGTGATCAGGCCGAGCAGCACGAGCACGACGTAGATGAAGATGTCGGCGTACAAGGGATTCCGGTCGAGCCGGCTTCGCTTCCGCGTGACCTCCGCGGCCTCGACGAAGTCCGAGCCCGCGTCACCCGTGCGCATCACCATATGGATCGCTGCCCCAACCTGCGGAGGATGTAGTTCGCCGTCACGATGAGGACCAACCCCACGACACCCTTGAACAAACCGACCGCCGTCGCCACCTCGTACTGCGCTTCCAGCAGGCCGATGCGATAGACGTACGTGTCGATGATGTCGCCGACCTCGAGCACCGCGCCGTTCTGTAGTTGGAAGATCTGGTCGAAGCCGGCGTCGAGGATCGTGCCCAGCGACAGCACGAGCAGCACCGCCATCACCGGTCGCAGCCCGGGCAAAGTGACGTGCCAGATCTGCCGCAGCTTCCGCGCGCCGTCGACCCGCGCCGCCTCGTACAGCTGCGGGTCGATGCCGGAAAGCGCTGCCAGGTAGATGATCGCGGCCCAGCCGAACTCCTTGAGGATGCCGGTGCCGACGACCACGGCCTGGAACGTGTCGGGGTTGGTGAGGAAGTTCACCCGGTCGCCGCCGGCGCCCATGATCAACGTGTTCAGGATGCCGGACGGGCCGAGGATGTTGATCACGATGCCCGCGAAGATCACCCACGACAGGAAGTGCGGGAAGTACGTGATGGTCTGCACGCCCCGCTTGAACATCAGATGCCGAACCTCGTTCAGCAGCAGGGCGAACAGCACCGGAACGGGGAAGCCGAACACCAACCGGTACAGGCTGATCACGACTGTGTTCCGGATCAGCTGCGGGAACTTCTCCGACGAGAACACCGTGTCGAAGTGCTCGAAGCCGACCCACGGGCTCTCCCACATCCCGCGGAAGACCTGGAAGTCCTTGAACGCGATCTGCAGGCCGACCAGCGGCAGGTACGCGAACACGACGAAGTACACGATCGTCGGCAGGATCAGGAGGTAGATCCAGCGGTGCCGCCAGATCTCGGCACCGAGCGACCGCTTGCCACCGACGACAGCGGAGGCGGGCTGGACGAACCCCTCCCGCTGCCGCCGGTTCTCCTTGAGCAGACCCACGACGAGGGCCGTCAGCCTTCGACGTAGTTCGGCATGGACTTGTCCTTCTGGGCCGCGTTGACCTCGTCGATGATCGCGTCACCGCCGGCCTTGCGCCACTTGTCCGCGGCGTCCAGCCAGTTCTGCTTGGTGGTCTTGTGGTCGATGATCGACGCGTCCACCACCTGCTTCATGTAGTCCTCGTAGATCTGCGAGCCCTTCTTGTTCTCGGTCTCCGAGAGGGCGGTGATGTCGCGGTAGTCGGTGTGGTACTTCGCCGTGTACGTGGCGAACTTCTGCTGGATGTAGTCGAACTCCTCGGGCAGCTTGCTCGCCTCGTACCCGATCTTCATGCCGTCCCAGTCGAGCTTCTCGCTGAACGGGCCGAGGAACTGGACAGGCTCGACCTGCGGGCCCTTGAACTTCTCCTCGCGCTCCGGGTCGGGGATCGGGACGTTCGCGCCGCTGACCTTCTTGAACATCTTGCCCTCGACGCCGTACCGGCGCAGCGTGCCCCCGTCGGAGAGTGTCCAGTTGAGGAACTCGAAGAACCGGTCGGGATCCTTCATCTTCGACGAGACGTAGAAGCCACGGTCGATCGGGATCACCATGCGGTTTCCGCCAGTGGCGTTGAACGGATCCATGATCCGTACCTCGGCCTTCGGCTCGACCTGCCGCAGCTTGGTGATCGTGTCGGCGAACCCGCCCCAGTGGCTGGGGGTCATCGCGACCTTGCCCGCGATGAACTTGTCGCCGGCGAAGTTCGGCTCCTTGTTCACCTTGAACTCCGGGTCGATCAGCCCCTCCTTGTGCAGGGACTGCAACCAGAAGTAGAAGTCGATCTCGGACTCCTTGACGTGCCACGGCACGATCTTGTTCGCGTCGTCCGGCGTCGGTTCCCAACCAGACAGGCAGAAGTCGAACGAGGTCGCGAGATCCTTGGTGCTCCACTCGTACCCGAGTGAAAGCGGCACGTGCTTCGGGAACGCCTTCTTCGCCGCGCGCAACGTCTCGACGAAGTCGTCGACCGTCTTGGGTTCTTCCAACCTGGCTTGGTCGAACAGGTCCTTGCGGTAGAACATCATGAACGGGACCTGCGGCCAGATCAGGTTCGGGATGAAGAACGACTCGCCGTCCTTCGACTTCAACATGTTCCAGATGTTGTCCGGAACGGCGTTGCGGACGGCCTCGTACTTCTCCAGATACTCGTCGATCGGCAGGAACGCGCCCTGGTCCTGGGCGTCGCGCCAGATCGAGTTCGCCGGACCGGAGCCCCAGATCACGTCCGGGATGTCGCCGGAGGCGAGGATCGTGTTCACCTTCGTGTCGTAGTCGATCACCGGGATGATCTGCACGTCGATCGCGACATTGCCGCCCTTCTCCAACGCCTGTTGGTAAGGACCGGCCTTGGTGAACGTGGCGGGGCCCCAGGTGGGGCGCAGGTAGGTGAACTTGTAGGGCCCACTGCCGCCGCTGCCACCACTCCCGCTGCCTCCGCCGCTACTGCAGCTGGCGAGGGCCAAAGAGGTGGTGGCGGCCAGAGCGCCAGTGAGGAACGAACGCCGACTAACCATTGGGTCACTCCCTCGCGAGTGCGGGGCTGACGGGGTGAACCGCAACGTAAATTTAATGTGTCAACATGTCAATTAATCCGACCAAACTTGGCCACAGCCGTCGCCGCACCTGGCACAGTTGCTGTATTGATTCCCGCGAGAGCGAGGTGGCGCAGACTCCATGACCGTGGAACGTGGTGCGGGTCGTGCTCCGCTCTACCTGCAGGTGAAGCAAGCGCTTGCCGCGCTGGTAGGGCAGGACGGTTACGCCCCTGGCGCACGGTTTGTCACCGAACGGGAGGTCTGCGAACGGTTCGGTGTCAGCACCACCACCGCGGTCCGCGCGTTGAACGAGCTCGTCGCCGAGGGACTGCTGCTCCGGCGACAGGGAAGCGGCACGTTCGTCGCCGATTCGCCCGTACCTGTGGGGGTTTCTGTCCTTGTGCCGCCGCGCGACCACACGGTGGCGTGCATCCTGCAGACCGGAGGCGGCGGGCACGTCGGCAAGCTGCTCGCCGGGCTCGAGGCGGCGCTGTCGGAGCACGGCTACCGGATGTACCTGAAGTACTCCGACAACTCCGCCGAGCGGGAGGCCCGCGCGATCCGGGAGGCGCTCGCCGCGAACGTGAGCGGCATCGTGCTCTACTCCGCCGAGGGCGCGACCGACCCCGCGGTGTTCGAGGAGGTGCGTCGGCAGGGCGTGCCGATCGTTCTCGTCGACCGCTATCGCCCCGACGTACCCACCGACGTGGTGATGCCGGACAACCTCGCGATCGGCTACGAGGTGACCGAGCAGCTGATCGCGCTCGGGCACACGCGGATCGCGACGCTGTGGCACGAGACCGACGCCACGAGCGTCCGGGACCGGTTGGCCGGACATCTCAAGGCGTTGCGGGACCACCAGATCCCGGTGCGGCCGGAGCTCAACGTGCTGCGCCGCTACGAGGCCGGCGTGGTCGAGCGGCTGCTCGGGCTGACCGAGCCGCCGACGGTGCTGCTGTGCGGGAACGGGTACGCGCTGGCGCAGGCGATCGAGGACCTGGTGGCTCTGGGCCTGCATGTGCCGGGCGACATCGACGTGGCCGGGATGGACGACGCCGGCCCGTTCGACATCCTGCCGCTCACCGCCGTGGCCGCGCGGCTGCCCTCGCGGGAGATCGGCGTGCAGGCGGGGGAGCTGCTGTGCGGCCGGATGACGAGCGGCGAGCCCTACCGCGACGTCCAGCACGTGGTGCTGCCGATCCAGGTCCGCACGCGCGACGGTGCGCCCGGTTACTTGCAAGTCGTGGCAGCGGACTAAGGATTCTCAGCCTGCGCTCAGGGCTGTCTCAGGCTTCGCGCTCAAGCTATGGGGCATGCCTGATGTCCTCGACTCCGATGACCGCACCCGATCGCGCCTGCGTCGTCCGCTCGTGATCCTGGGCGCGGCAGCCCTCGTCGTCACCGCGGGCGTCGGCGTGGCGACGGCCGCGTCGAACACGCCGAACGCCAGCCCGCTCGCCGCTCCCGCGGCCGACACGACCGCCTCGCCGTCGGCCAAGCCGAAGGCGCCCGACGAGCGCCGGAAGGGCCAGGGCCACCGGGGCTGGCCCGGCAAGCACCGCGCCGGCGCCCCGTTCGGTGCCCTGCACGGCGAGTTCACCGTGCCCAAGCAGGGCGGCGGCTACGAGACGATCGCCACGCAGCGAGGCAAGGTCACCGCGGTGTCCACCAGCTCGATCACGGTGAAGAGCGACGACGGCTTCAGTCGTACGTACGCCGTCACCGCCGCCACGATGGTGCGCGCCGAACGCGACGGCATCGAAGCCGTCAAGGTCGGCGACAGCGTCGGCGTGAAGGCCACGGTCAGCGGCGAGAAAGCGACCGCGACGAACGTCGTTGACCTCACCCAGGTGAAGGCCCACGGCAAACGGGAGTTCCCCAAGCCCCGCTAACCAGCTCGCGGCACCTACACTCACGGCGCGGGCGAGGTCACTCGCCCGCGCCAACCCGCGTCGGTCGTGCCGAGGAGGCCCCTGGTGAGAACGCTCCACTTCGGTGTTCGCGTCAGCGACCTGGAGAACTCCCTCACCTTCTACAAGGCGCTCGGCTACGAGGTCGTCGGCGAGGTGCCGGAGACGCCGATCGGTCACCTGGTGATGCTCCAGCTGCCGGACGACGAGTTCGTCAGCATCGAGCTCGTGGACGACCCCAGCACGCCTATCGAGCCGGGTAACGCGCTCAGCCACCTGGCCGTCCATGTGCAGGACATGGGCGCGACGCTCGGGCGGCTCGCGGAGCACGGTCTCGACGCCGAGCAGGGCATGAAACAGGACGACGGCATGTGGACCGCCTTCCTGACCGACCCCGACGGTCTCCGCATCGAGCTCGTGCAGTGGACCACCGGGCACCCGGCGGGCCTCAGCGCGGCCGACTGGGCCGGATCCGGCAGCTAGGAAGCTCTCCGGGTCGAGGTGTCGGTACCCGCTTGTACGGTGCGGCGATGGCGACGATCTGGATCACCTCGATCGCGGCGCGGTATCGCGCCATCCTCGACGACCTTGCCATCGCTGTCCGCACGTGTCCGGACGAGCTGTGGGAGGAGAGCCTCTACCCGGCCGATCCGTCCGCACCGCAGACGTGGACACCGATCGACCCGGACGGGCGGCCGTACGACGACGAGGCGGTCGCCGCGCGCATGCGGCGGGCCCAGGGCGCGGTGTGGCGGACCACGTCGCACATCCTGTTCTACACCGACGCCGACCTCTCGGCGATGGAGCGGGACTGGGTGCCGCGACCACCACTGTCGGCGCACGATGAGGACGAGAACGTCGTGCCGCCGACGTACTCCCGCGAGCAGCTCCTCGACTACGTCGCCCACTGCCGGGCCAGGGTCGACGAGGTCTTCGCCGACCTCACCGACGAACGAGCGGCCGAGCCCGTCGCCGACTCGCACCGACACCGCGGAAAACCAGTCGGGGAGATGCTAGTGATCGGACTGGTCCACCTGCAGATGCACGCGGCCCAGATCCGCGCCTACCTGGTGACCCGTGGCGTTCCGTGGGAGGGCGGGTAGGCCCCCGTCATCGCGACTCGGCGTTGAACGCGGTACGACGCGAGCGGGCCGAGGAGCCCGGCGAGGCGCGCGGGCCGGTCCTGGGCGGGTGAGCTGGTACTCGTACAGGACGTCGTCGAGCCGTACGCCCGGTCGGACGCCCGAGCCAGCGCACGACGTCGAGCACCTCCGCCGCCTCGCGTGCGGCGGCGCCCACTCCGGCCGCTGTGGTCGCCACACCGGCGGTCCGGATCGTGGTGCCGGCCTCGGCGGCGGCATCCCGCACCACGCGCGACCAGGCGGCCCAGTCGATCCAGCCGGTGACCGGGACGAGCACGACGCCGCCGGTCGCGTCGAACGAGGCGAGCGTCTGCTCACCGCCGCCGGAGCCGAACGCGGCGTTCAGCCGGCGCAACATCCGGTGCGCGACGATCGCCGGGTCGACGCCGTCCTCCGACGCGTCAGGATGGGCTCGATGCCGACCGACAGCAGCAGATAGTGCGCGGCGAGGCTGAGGCCGGCGGGGACGACCGGGTCGGACTCGTCGCGTAGCAACGCCGCGAGCAACATCCGCCGCGCTGTGCGGTCCTCGCCGACGGTCGTCCGCACCTCCGCGAGGTAGCCGCGCGCGACCGCCGCGGTGGTCGCGCGGATCAGCTCGAGCACGCGCGTGTGCAGCGCGATCACGTCCGCGAGGTCGTCCGGCCCGGCGCGCTGGACGAGGCGGTCGACGATGCCCTCGAGGCCGAGCGCGTACGCCGCGACCACCGCGTCGAACGGGAAGCCCTCCTCGGCGCGGAGGGCCGCGGACCTGGCGATCGCGTCGAGCGTCTCCTCGTCGGGCGGGCTGCCGTCGGCGAGCCAGCGCGTGTACGCCTTGACCACGAGCGAGCTGATCCGCGTCACGTCGCCGCGCAGTGCCTCGCTGGGCAGATGGACGTAGGACGCGAGCGTCGTGGGCAGCCGGCCCACCATGCGCGCGACGACGTCGTCGTGCTCGTCGCGCAGCGTGACGTGGATCGGTGTGCCGGCGATCGAGATCGGCGGTGCTTTGTTCGCGGACACAAACGCCCCCTGCCGGGTTTGCGTCGGTTGCCAGTCGTTTGAGGCGTGTTGCTCGGCCAGCAATATGTGTGCGGGCACAACTGCCCGGGGCAGCACCGGTTTTCGATCCCCCACGGGCTGGCGTCCCCTAGCCCGTCTCGGGCCGGTGTGGTGGGGCGGGGAGACGTCTCCGTCCCACCGGTTCGCTCGGCTTGCTGGCTCAGATGGTGCGGAGCGAGCCGCCGTCGACGGCGATCATGCTGCCGGTGATGTACGACGAGACCGGCGACAGGAGGAACGCGGCCACCCGGCCGAACTCCGGCGGGGAGCCATAGCGGCGCAGCGGGATCGTCGCCTCGGTCCGCCGCCTCGCGGCATCGGGGTCACCGGACGCGGCCGCGATCTCGCGCTGCCGTTCGGTGTCGAACGAGCCGGGCATCAGTCCGTTCACGCGAACGCCCGCCGGGCCGAGCTCGTCGGCCAGGGTCTTCGCGACGCCGGCGAGGCCGGGGCGGAGTCCGTTCGAGATCGCCAGCCCCGGGATCGGCGACCGTACCGAGCTGGACAGCACGAAAGCGATCGAGCCGCCGTCGCGGCAGGCCGCCGCGACCGCACGGGCGAGCCGGATCCCGCCGAGGAACACGGACTCGAACGCCGAGCGCCAGTCCTCTTCCTCGGAGTCCAGTGCCGTACCCGGCCGCGGACCGCCCACGCTCACCGAGCGCGCCGTCGAGCCGTCCCCACTTCGCCATCGCGGTGGCGACCAGGCGTTCGGCGGACGCCGAGTCGGCATTGTCGGCGGCGACGCCGACTGCGCGCGCGGTGCCGAGACTGCTGGCAGCGCGTTGCACGCCTTCCTCGCCGCGGGCAGAGATCACGACGTAGGCACCCTCAGCGACGAGCACTTCTGCCGTCGCTCGGCCCAACCCGCGACTCGCGCCGCTGAGTAGGAACACTCGGTCCCGCACTCCAAGATCCACGGTTCCTCATCCTGCCGCATCATGGTCACGCTGTGCATGCGCGAGACAGAAAAACTTACGGAAATATCGGGCATCCCCTCCCCCAGATCCCGAAAATCGATCACAGGGCGCTACCGAATCTGGCATTTCAGGCAACACGGGCAGATCAGTCGGTTCCTTACGGACCGAACGTCACCGACGACGAAGCGTAAAGGACGTCCCTCCACGGCGTGCGATCGCCCCGGGTACCGTCGTCTCCGTGAGCGACGAAGCCGCGGTCGCGGAGTGGCTCCGGGCCTCCCGGAACACCGCCGCGCTGACCGGAGCGGGCATCTCGACCGACTCCGGCATTCCCGACTTTCGCGGCCCGAACGGGGTGTGGACGAAGAACCCGGGCGCCGAGCGGTTGTCGAGCCTGCAGGACTATCTGGCCGATCCGTCGGTCCGCGAACGCGCCTGGCAGGGCCGGCGTACGCATCCCGCCTGGACCGCGAAGCCGAACGCCGGCCACCGCGCGCTGGCATCGTTGGAGCAGGCCGGTCCGCTCGGCACGGTCGTCACGCAGAACATCGACGGCCTGCACCAGTCCGCCGGCTCGTCCGACGTGATCGAGATCCACGGAACCGTCTGGTGGGCGGTGTGCCTGTCGTGTGGCGTGCGTACGCCGATGCCCGCGGTGCTGGAGCGAGTTGCGCTGGGGGAGGCCGATCCGGCCTGCCTGCGGTGCGGTGGCATCCAGAAGTCGGCCACAATCTCGTTCGGCCAGTCGCTGGAAGTTTCGGTGCTGCGGGCCGCCGAACGCGCCGCGGCTTCGTGCGATCTGTTCCTCGCGATCGGCACGACCTTGCAGGTCTTCCCGGCAGCGGGGCTGTGCGACGTGGCCTTGGCCAAGGGCGCGCGGCTGGTCGTGGTGAACGCCCAGCCGACTCCGTACGACGAGGTGGCGGACGCGGTGCTGCGAGATCCCATCGGCGACGTTCTACCCCGGCTCGCCGCCGCGGCCGTCACCCGAGACCCGTGACGTCGCCATCCCGGCTTCGATCCCCGCGAGCAGGGCGAGCAAGCCCGGCCCGGCGTGGTGAGGTCGCCGAGTGGCCAAGGCCTAGATTGTCCAAGTGACTCAGTGGCTGCTCGTCCTGCTCGGCCTCGCGATGGTGCTCGCCTGTGCGCTGTTCGTGGCCGCGGAGTTCGCCATGGTCACGGTCAACCGCGCCACGGTCGAACGGGCTGCCAGCAAGGGGGATCGGCAGGCGCAGGGCGTGCTCACCGCCCTGCGGAGCCTCTCCACCCAGCTCTCCGGCGCCCAGGTCGGCATCACGGTCACGAACATCACCATCGGCTATCTGGCCGAGCCCTCCGTCGCCCAGCTCATCGACGGCCCCATCCAAAGCCTCGGAGTCAGTGAGAGCACCACAAGAACGGTCGCGTTCGCCATAGCCATCGTCGTCGCGAACGGTGTCACGATGGTGTTCGGCGAGCTCGTCCCCAAGAACCTCGCGATCGCCCGACCGTTCGACGTCGCCAAGTTCGTCCAACGCCCACAGCGCATCTTCACCACGATCACCAGACCACTCACGGTCTCCTGCAACGCGGTCGCGAACGCGATAGTGAGGTTGTTCGGCGTCGAACCGCAGGAGGAGCTCAAGTCCGCCCGCCTGCCCGAGGAGCTCGCCAGCCTCGTGAGGCGGTCCGCCGAGTCCGGCACGCTCCCCGAACGCACCGCCACGCTCGTCGAACGCACGCTGCGGTTCGACGACAAGATCGCCTCCGACGTCCTCACGCCGCGCACCAAGATGGTCACCGTCCCCGCTCGCGGCAGCATCCAGCACATCGTCGAGATGTCTCGCCAGCATGGGTTTTCGCGCTTCCCGGTCGTCCTCGACGACGTCGACGACGTCGTCGGCATGGTCGAGCTCGCGCAGGCGATGAAGGTGCCGCGCGACGACCGCGGCCGGGTACGGATCCGCGAGATCATGAACGATCCCATCCTCGTTCCCGCCAGCCTCCCGCTCGACGAGCTGCTCTGGCGGCTGCGCGAGGAGAACACCGAGCTCGCCGTCGTCGCGGACGAGTACGGCGGAACGGCCGGGCTCGTCACGTTCGAGGACCTGGTCGAGGAGATCGTCGGCAGCATCGAGGACGAGCACGACCAACCGACCGTGCAGGTACGGCGCACCGAGGACGGCGGCTGGCAGGTGTCCGGCCTGCTGCGCCCGGACGAGCTCGCCGACGCGACTGGGATCCGGCTGAAGGAGTCGCGCCTCGGCCACGAGACGATCGCCGGCCTGCTGCTCGAGCAGCTCGGTCGCATCCCGACCATCGGCGACGAGGTCGTCGTCGACCAAGTCCACCTCGTCGTGGAGAAGATGGACCGCCACCGGGTCGAGTGGGTACGGCTCTACCCACCGGGCAACGAGGACGAGGGCGACGCATGAGCCTCGGAACCGGCCTGCTGCTGATCGGCCTGCTGCTGTTGGCGAACGCGTTCTTCGTCGGCGCCGAGTTCGCTCTGGTGTCCGTACGCCGCGAACGGATCCAGTCGCTCGCCGAGGAGGGGTACGGCTCGGCCCGCATCGTGCTGTGGGCGCTGAACCGCGTCTCGCTGCTGATCGCCGCGGCACAGCTCGGCGTCACGGTCTGCTCGGTCGCGCTCGGCGTGGTGGGGGAGCCGACCATCGCGCACCTGTTGGAGAAACCGTTCGAGGCGGCGCACCTCCCCGAAGGAGCGACGCACTTCGTCTCGTTCGCGCTCGCGCTGGTCGTGGTGACCTGGCTGCACGTCGTTCTCGGCGAGATGGTGCCGAAGAACCTCACGCTCGCCGGCCCCGAACGCGCCGCGCTCATCCTCGGTCCGCCACTGATCGGGCTGGCCCGGATCCTCAACCCGCTCGTGGTCCTGCTGAACGCGATCGCCAACGGCACCCTGCGACTGCTGCGGGTCGAGCCGCGCGACGACGTCGAGAGCACGATCGGCGAGGACGACGTCGAAGGCCTCGTCGCGGAGTCCCATCGCGAAGGCCTGATGGACCAGGACGAGCACAAGATCGTGCAGGGGGCGCTCGCCTTCAGCGACCGCCGCGTCGAGACCGTGCTGATCGAGGTCGACAAGGTCATCGTCGTGACACCGGACGTCACGCCGGAGCAGGTCGAGGAGCACGCGGGTTCGTCCGGCTTCACGCGCTTCCCGGTGTGGGACGGGTCGGCGTTCCACGGGTACGTCCACCTCAAGGACGTCCTGGTCGACGATCAGGACGTCCGCGCGGCGCCGGTGCGGCGTGAGCTGATCCGCTACCTACCCGAGGTCGGCCTCGACACGACGCTGGTCGCGGTTCTGTCCACGTTGCGGCGTACCGGAACGCACATCGCCCAGGTCCTCGACGCCGAGGCACGACCGCGCGGCATCGTCGCGCTGGACGACGTCCTGGCCAACCTGGTGCCGAACCGGCCCGCCCGCGGTCACTGAGCCAGCCGAAAGGCCGTGTTGACAAGCGAGATGTGGCTGTAGGCCTGCGGAAAGTTGCCGAGCATCCGGTCCTGCGTCGGCGAGTACTCCTCCGCGAGCAGACCCACGTCGTTCCGCCGAGCGAGGAGCTGTTCGAAGAGCGCACGCGCCTCGTCCTGACGCCCGATCAGGTGGAGTCCGTCGGCCAGCCAGAACGAGCAGGCGAGGAACGTTCCCTCCTGCCCGCTGAGCCCGTCGACGTTCTCCTCGTCGCCGACGTAGCGCAGCACCATCCCGTCGTGGGTCAGCTCGCGCTGGACGGCCTCGATCGTGCCGACCACGCGCGGATCGGACGGCGGGAGGAAGCCCACCTGTGGGATCAGCAGCAGCGAGGCGTCGAGCGCGGACGAGCCGTACGACTGGGTGAACGTGTTCCGCTCCGCGTCGAATCCCTTCTCGCACACCTCGGCGTGGATCTCGTCGCGGGTGGCCTTCCACTTCTCGACCGGCCCGGACATGCCGTACCGCTCGACGCCCTCGATGGCGCGGTCGAACGCGACCCATGCCATCACCTTGGAGTGGGTGAAGTGGCGCCGGCCGCCGCGCACCTCCCAGATGCCCTCGTCGGGCTCGTGCCAGATCGTCTCCAGGTGGTCGATCAGTAGCCGCTGCAGCGACCAGCTCTCGGCGTCCGGGGGAATGCCGTGCGCGCGGACCAGGCTCAGCGCGTCCATCACCTCGCCGTAGACGTCGAGCTGGAGCTGGTCGACCGCGGCGTTGCCCACCCGAACCGGTCGAGAGCCCTCGTACCCGTCGAGCCACGTCACCTCGTACTCGAGCAGCCGCCGCTCGCCGGCGACGCCGTACATGATCTGCAGGTCGTCCGGCGAGCCGGCGATCGCGCGCAGCAGCCACTGTCGCCAGGCGACGGCCTCATCGGTGTATCCGCCACGCAGCAAGGCCGAAAGCGTCATCGTCGCGTCGCGCAGCCAGCAGTAGCGGTAGTCCCAGTTGCGTTCGCCGCCCAACGACTCGGGCAGCGAGGTGGTCGCCGCGGCGACGATGCCGCCGGTCGGCTCGTACGTCAGCGCCTTCAGTGTCAACAGCGACCTGACAACGGCCTCGCGCCACTCGCCGGTGTACGTCCCGCGCGAAGCCCACTCCGCCCAGAGCTTCTCGGTCGCCGCGAGCTCGTCCTCTGCCGAGACCGACGCCGGCGGCGGGAGGTGCGACGGGTGCCAGGTGAGCACGAAGCCGACGCGTTCGCCCTCCGACACCGCGAAGTCGGCGTACGTCGTGAAGTCCCGCCCGTACGTGGGAACGTCCGAACGCAGCCACGCCGAGTCCGGTCCGGCGACGCCCGCGATCTGGCCGTCGACGCGCCGCACCCACGGCACGATCTCGCCATAGTCGAACCGCAGCCGCAGGCGGCTCCTCAGGTCGACCCGGCCCGACACGCCCTCGACGATCCGCACGATGTCCGGAGCCTCGTCGCGAGGCGGCATCAGGTCGATGACCCGGACCGTCCCAGACGGCGTGTCCCACTCGGTGTGCAGGATCAACGTGTCGCCGCGGTACTCGCGCCGTGTCGCCGGTCCGGTCGCGTCGACCGGCGCGAGCTGCCAGTGCCCGTTGTCCGTCGTGCCGAGCAGCGCGGCGAAGCAGGCGCCGGAGTCGAACCGCGGCAGGCACAGCCAGTCGATCGAGCCGACGTTGCTCACCAGTGCCGCGGTCTGCAGGTCGCCGATGAGGGCGTAGTCCTCGATCCGGCGGGCGATGCGTTTACCCATCAGCCCAGTGTTGCCGACGCTAGCCCCGATGTCGCAGCCCCGCCTCGCTAAGGTTCGCCGCGCGCCACCGCCCGTCGGAGTCATCCGGATGTGCTGTGGGGGCTTCTTCGACGAGTCGGACCGCGACCTACCGGTTATGCCGGATTCGCTCGCGGAGCTTGCCGCCGTTCGCCTCGTCGAACGCGAGCAGGATCACACCGACGACGGCGATCAGCGCGAACAGGTACCACTGGATCGCGTAGCCCAGGTGCGGTCCCTCGTCGAGCTCGGGCGCCGGCAGCAGGTGCGGGCTGTCGCCGGCAGCGGGCACCTGCTCGGTGAGCTCGAGATAGCCGCCGTACGTCGGCGCCCCGAGCCAACCGGCGATCCGCGGCACGTCGATGAACCGCACCTGCCCGGTCTCCGGGTGGACCTGGTTGGCCTTGCCGCGTTCGCTGATCCGGAGGCGCCCGCTGACCGTCACGTCGCCGGCGGGCGGCGCGGGGACGTCGGACGGCTCGTTCGCGCTGCCGCCGGACGGCACCCAGCCGCGGTCGACGAGCAGTGCCGAGCCGTCGGTGGTGACCAGGGGGGTGAGGATCTCGAACCCGGGCTCGCCGCCGAGCGGGCGGTAGCGGACGAGCAGCTGGTGCTCGGTGTCGTACTGGCCGGTCGCCGTGATCGGCTGCCACTCCGCGGCCGCCTCCACCGGCTGGTCCGGTGTGAGCACATCGGCGACCTGACGGGGCTGGCCGTCGATGTTGGCCTCGATGATCGCGTTGTGCGCCCGCCGGGTCTCCAACCGGCTCAGCTGCCAGTTGCCGAGCCCGATGAACAGGGCGACGAGCAGTGCGACGGCCAGGAGCATGAGCAGCCAGCGCGGCCGGAGCAGAACCCGATACACGCCGATGACGCTACAGGGGCCCCGTAGGGTGGTGGAGTGCAGGAGAACAGAGAGCTCGTCGACCGCTTCGGGCGGGTCGCGACCGACCTGCGGGTTTCACTGACCGATCGGTGCAACCTGCGTTGCACGTACTGCATGCCCGCGGAAGGCCTGGACTGGCTGCCGTCGGAGGAGCTGCTGACCAGCGACGGAGATCGTGCGCCTGACCTCCGTCGCGGTCCGGCTGCTCGGCGTGACCGGCGTCCGTTTCACCGGCGGCGAGCCGATCGTCCGGCGCGGGCTGCTCGAGATCGTCGCGGGCGTCGCGGCCCTGGAGCCGCGCCCGTCGATCGCGATGACGACGAACGGGATCGGGCTGGCCCGCCTCGCTCAGCCGCTGCGCGACGCCGGGCTGGACCGGATCAACGTGTCGTTGGACACGTTGCGGCCGGACCGGTTCGTCACCCTGGCCCGCCGCGACCGGCTGGCCGACGTCACCTCCGGCATGGCCGCCGCGGCCGAGGCCGGGCTGACTCCGGTGAAGGTCAACGCGGTGCTGATGCGTGGGATCAACGAGGACGAGGCCGCGGAGCTGCTGGACTGGTGTCTGGACCGCGGGTACGAGCTGCGCTTCATCGAGCAGATGCCGCTGGACGCGCAGCATGGCTGGCGACGCGACACGATGATCACCGCCGACGAGATCCTGGAACGGTTGAGCGAGAAGTTCGACCTGACGCCGGAGCCTTCGTCGCAGCGGGGAAGTGCGCCGGCGGAACGCTTCGTCGTGAACGGCGGTCCCGGAACGGTGGGCATCATCGCGTCGGTGACCCGACCGTTCTGCGGCGACTGCGACCGGGTGCGGCTGACGGCCGACGGCCAGGTACGCAACTGCCTGTTCGCGCGGGAGGAGTCGGACCTGCGAACGGCCTTGCGGGCCGGGGCATCCGACGCCGAGCTCGCGGTCCGGTGGCGCGCGGCGGTGGCGGGAAAGCAAGCAGGGCACGGGATCGACGATCCGACGTTCCTGCAACCGACACGGCCGATGTCCGCGATCGGCGGCTGAACCGGCCCGTCTGTCCTGTTTCCGCCGCTGGGAAACGGGCGGAAAACCTACGCTCTTACTTCAAGTCCTGATCTTCGAAGGGCTCGATCTCGCGCAGAAAGCCCCGTGCTTCGAGAAAGCTGGCCAACGAGGAACGGTGCTCGTCGCATGCCAACCACGTCTTGCGCCGGTCAGGAGTGTGGATGCGCGGGTTGTTCCACAGCACTTTCCATAGTGCGGGAGACGAGCAGTCGCGGGCGGAACAGAGGGGATCTTCAGGCGCGTCCATAACCTACTCGGCTGATAGGGAAATCGGCTGCAAGGCGTGACATTTCACGAAGAGTAGCCGGTAAACGTGGAAGGTGCCGAGATGTGACAGCGAAGAGTGAATGCGTCCCGCGATGCGAAAACAACGAGAAGCGGTGCCGGGCAGCCACGGGGGAAGCCGCCCGGCACCGCATCACGTCGCACTCCGACGGGGGAAGCGGAGCGCGCACGAAAAGTCTGGCACGAACCCTGTTTCAGGTCTAGACGGCATGCCCGGGATTTTGTTTCGGCGTGTCGGAAGCGCTTTCCGGCCCCGCCGGAAGTTCCCGCCCCGTTGGCGGAACGAAGGCCGCCGGACCGGGTTCTCGACGCTCTCGACCGGCATTCGCGAGAACGACGGCGACGTACGGGAGAACAAAAGCGGCTACGACGAGCAGCCAACGAAGAATGCCGTGAGTAACAATGGCCGCGACGAAACATGCGGTCCGGAAGCCCATCGACAGCAGATAACGCACCTCGCGAGAGCGCACGTCTTCCTTGAGAGCGCGCGGCGCCCCGGTGATCCGGAACACCTGCCTCTTCGGCTTGACCTGCATCGGGCCCTCCCTCGTCCTTCACTCCACCGTACGCCGCCCCTCTACCCGATCTGACGGCGCAGGGCGCCTGGATGTGACATCACCGCGCATGACGGATGTCACCTCCAGACCAGGACTCACGGCATCGTTCCCACCCGCGTCCAGGCGGCAGTCTCGTCGCTATGACGAATACCAATGGGATGGCCGTGCGGCTCGACGGCCTGACCAAGAGTTTTGGGGCCGTACGCGCCGTGCGCGGCGTGGATCTCGACATCGCGCCCGGCGAGGTCGTGGCGCTGCTCGGACCCAACGGAGCCGGCAAGTCCACGACCATCGACATGCTGCTCGGGCTGGCCCGACCCGACCACGGCAACGCACGAATCTTCGGGCGCGAACCCCAGGCGGCGGTAGCGGAAGGCCTCGTCGGCGCGATGCTGCAGTCGGGCACGATCCTCCCCGACGTGACCGTTGGTGAACTGGTTGACCTCTTTGGCTCGTTGCACAAGCGGCCGATCCCGGTCGAGGAGGCGTTGGGGCGGGCCGGCATCGCCGACCTCGCCAAGCGCCCGACCAACAAGCTGTCCGGCGGTCAGGTCCAGCGCGTCCGGTTCGCGCTCGCGGTCGTCACCGACCCCGAGCTGCTCGTGCTCGACGAGCCCACGGTCGCGATGGATGTCGAAGCCAGGCGGTCGTTCTGGAAGACGATGCACGAGCTCACCGCCTCCGGGCGGACCGTGCTGTTCGCGACCCACTACCTCGCCGAGGCGGACGAGTACGCCGACCGCGTCGTGCTCATGCGCGAAGGCGAGATCGTCGCCGACGGCACCGCAGCACAGATCAAGAGCCGTGTCGGTGGTCGCTCGATCAGCATGACGCTCGAGCACGCCGACCCGCGCCGGCTCGCCGAGCTCCCGGGCGTCGACGACGTTCGCGAGGGACGGCAGGGCCGCACGATCCTGCGCTGCGGCGACTCCGACCTCGCGCTCCGCGCGCTGCTCGCCAGCTATCCGAACGCCATGGACATCGAGGTCGAGAGCGTCGATCTCGAGGAGGCGTTCCTCGCCCTGACCAGTTCGGAGAAAGTGTCATGATCGGCAAGTACCTCCTCCTCGAGACGCGGCGCGCCTTCCGCAACAAGCGCTTCCTGATCTTCACGCTGGCGATGCCGGTGCTGCTGTTCCTCGTGTACGTGCAGCTGTACGGCAAGAGCGGCGGTCTCGGCGGCGTGTCCACCACCGCGTACCTGATGACGAGCATGGCCGCGTTCGGTGCCATGGTCGGCGCGATGTCGGCCGGCACCCGGATCGCGGTCGAACGGCAGACCGGCTGGAACCGCCAGCTCCGGCTCACCCCGTTGACGCCGCTGGCGTACCTGCTCGGCAAGGGCGCGGTCGCGATGCTGATCGCCGCACCAGGCATCCTCATCGTCTACGCCGCCGGCGGCCTCGTGTCGCACGTCCACCTGACCATGGCGCAGTGGCTGGAGTCCGGCCTCGGTACGTGGGTCGCGATCCTCCCGTTCGCCGCGATCGGGCTGGTGATCGGGTACGTCGCGAACCCCGAGTCCGCGCAGGCGATCTTCTCGCTGTGCTTCATGGCGCTGTCGCTGTTCGGCGGGATCTGGGTGCCGGTCGAGGTGATGCCGAAGGTGATGGGGGAGATCGCCCAGGTGCTCCCGTCGTACTGGCTGGGCCTGATCGCGCGCGGCCCGTTGACCAGCCACGGCTTCGACTGGGTGGCGATCCCGGTGCTGCTCGGCTGGACGGTCGTCCTTGGGCTGATCGTGACGCGTCGGTACCGCCTCGACACCGCCCGCGCCTAGTAGCTTCTGCACTGATGGCAGAAAGAAGCAGTCCGTTCGTCCCCGGCACCGGCGGCCGGGGACGTGGGCTGATCGTCGGCGGCCTGTGGCTGCTGTTCTTGGTCAGCCCCGTCACCGAGGCGCTCCACAAGCACCCGGGCCCTTGGGGCGCGGTGCTGACCGGCGTGGTGACGGTGGCGTTCGCCTTCAGCTATCTCGCAGTGCTGGGGAACGCCAACAAGGCCACCACGAAGGAGCGGCGGATCGCCTGGGTGGCGTTCGCCGCGTTGGTCGTGCTGGCCGTCGTCTTCTGCGTCGTCGCCGGCGAAGGCGGGATGTTCACGTTCGTCTACCTGGCCGCGGGCGGCGCGATGATGTTCTCGCCGTTCATGGCCCTGCTGTGGACGATCGGGCTCATCGTGACTGCCTCGGCTGTCCCGATCGCGGTCCCGAGCTGGGAGTTCGAGGCGTCGATCCCGTTCGCGGTCGGGATGAGTGCGCTGGCCTCGTTCGGTTTCATGCAGCTGCTCCGGCGCAACTGGGAGCTGCAAGACGCGCAGCAGCAGATCGCGCGGCTCGCGGTGAACGAGGAACGGCTGCGGTTCTCCCGCGATCTGCACGACATCCTCGGGCACAGCCTGACCGTGATCACGGTGAAGGCCGAGCTCGCGGGCAAGCTCGTCGCTCGCTCACCGGAACGGGCGGGCGCCGAGATCGCCGACGTCGAGCGGCTCGCGCGGGAGGCCTTGGCGGACGTACGTTCTACCGTCGCCGGCTACCGGGCGATGAGTCTGGCCGCGGAGATCACCCAGGCCCGGCGCTCGCTCGAGGCGGCGGGGATCGCCGCGATACTGCCGCACGCGGTCGACGAGGTGACCGGGCCGCAGCGGGAGCTGTTCGGCTGGGTCGTCCGCGAGGGCGTGACGAACGTGGTCCGGCACAGCCACGCTCACACCTGCACCGTACGGATCACGCCGTCCAGCGTGGAGGTCGTCGACGACGGCTCGCTCGCGGGGGCTGTCGACGAGGGCTCTATCTATGAAGGAACTGGCCTTGCTGGGTTGAGAGAACGCGTCGTCGCTGCCGGCGGCACGTTCGTCGCCGGGCCGGGCACGGGCGGCGGCTTCCGGTTGTTCGCCGAGGTGCCCGCGTGATCCGGATCCTGCTCGCCGACGACCAGGCGCTGGTCCGCGGTGCGCTCGCCGCCCTGCTGTCGTTGGAGAACGACCTCGCGGTGGTGGCCGAGGTCGAGCGCGGCGACGAGGTTGTCAAGGCCGCCTTGGCGGCACGCCCCGACGTCGCGCTGCTCGACGTGGAGATGCCTGGCCTGGACGGGATCGCGGCGACGCGCGAGCTGCGTCGCGCCTTGCCGACGTGCCGAGTGCTGGTGGTGACGACGTTCGGGCGGCCGGGCTATGTCCGGCGGGCACTGGACGCGGGGGCGAGCGGCTTCGTGGTGAAGGACACCCCGGCGTCGGAGCTGGCCGACAGCATCCGGCGGGTCTACCAGGGGCTGCGGGTCGTGGATCCGTCGCTGGCGATCGAGTCGCTGGCGGCCGGGTCCTCACCGTTGACGCCGCGGGAGCGGGACGTGCTCGAGGAGGCCCGTTCGGGCGGGACCGTCGCGGACATCGCGAAGGCCTTGGTGCTTTCGGAGGGGACCGTACGTAACCATCTGTCCGCCGCGATCGGCAAGACCGGTGCGCGAACCAGGGCCGAGGCCGTACGCATCGCGGAGTCCAACGGCTGGCTCTAGCCGGCTGTCGGATTCCGCCTCCGCGCGCGGAGGTCTTCCGCGACACTGGGCACGCCGCGTGGGAGTCCGCTGGGAGTAGCCATGGCGAGGGCAACGCATCTGACGGAGATCGACCGTGCTCCGGCGGAGGTGTTCGCGGTGGCCGCCGATCCGGAGAACCAGCTGCGCTGGGACGAGATCAGCATGGTCAGCGTCGAGAAGCTCACCGACGGGCCGCTGGCCAGAGGCTCGTGCTACCGCGGGACCTGGAAGCGGTTCGGCGTGATCGACTACACGGTCGCCGAGTACGACCCGCCGCGCTCGTTCCAGCACTCCGCCGCGACGAGCGTGGGCCGGGTGGTTCATACGTTCACGTTCGAACCCACCGCCGACGGGACCAGGCTCACCCAGGAGATCAGGGTGGTCGAGCCCAACCTCGTCGGCTTGCTGATGAGCCCGTTCACGCCGGCGATCATGCGCCGGCGGATCAGCGAGATCGGCGACGAGCTCAAGGCGTACGTCGAGAACGCTCAGCCCGCGTAGACCGGAAGTTCCAGCCGCGACTCGGTCCGGCCGCCGTGGTGGACGGTCTGGGTCCCTGCCGGGCTGAGGCCGAAGCGCGGGTGGTTCGACGAGGCGATCTCGATCCGGACCTGGTGTCCTGCCGCGAACGTCTGGGCGGTCGAGCCGACCTCGACCGTCACCTCGGCCGGCGTTCCGGCGGCCGACGAGACGTGCTGGATCGAGTCCACGACGAGCATGGCGCGACCGTCGGGGTAGACGTCGACGAGCTTCACGGTGACGTCGGCCTCTTCCGCGGTCGAGGCGAACGTGAGGTGAGCGCGCACCGCTCCGATCACGGTGAGGTCGGAGGCCAGTTCTTCGCTGGTGTAGACGAGGACGTCCGGTCGTTCCTCGATCTCGCGCTGGTCCCGCGGACCCGGCTCGGGGAGGACGGGGTGCAGCGTCCGTCCGCCTCCGGTGGGGACGGGGGAGGCGGGGTCGTGGACGTAGGAGTCCGCGCCGACGTCGCCCGGTCCGTCGAAGCTCAGCGAGCCCTCGGCGCCGAGGTGCAGCGCGGTCGTCGTCGCGTCCGGCGGCCAGGAGGGCAGGTCGATCCACTCGTTCCGGCCCATCACGTACACCCGCGCGCCGCTCGGCACCGGACGCCCGGCGACGGCGGCCATCAGGAACCGCACCTGCTCCTCGACCAGCCCGTTCAGGATCCCGTCGGCGGCCACGCCGAAGTCGAGCTCGCCGGTGAGCCGCTTGAGCATCGTGAGGTGTGCCCACGGTCCGACCACGAGCCGCTGCGACGCGCGGACCTCTTCGGGCTTCGACGGCGCGGTCATCGCCTGGTACGCGCGGAGGTTGCCCTCGCAGAAGATGTCGTGCCAGCCGGCGAGGTGGTAGCCGGCAACGTTCACGGTGTCGATCACCTTGGAAACGTCCTGGCCCGACCAGAACCCGTCGTCGTCGGCGTGGGTCAGCCAGCGCAGGCCCAGCGGTGTCGCCTGGGTGAGCACGGACTCGTCGATCGGCCGACCGACCATCGCGGGCCAGGCGTCGAGCTCTTCGGTCGCGGCCTTCACGACGTCCGCGTCGAGCCTCGAGCCGGCGGCCGTGACCCCGAGCGCCCACGAGGTGTAGAGGCCGAGCTGCGCGACGCCGTTCTCGTACGTCACGTCGTCGCGGATGCTCAGGCCGATGATCGCGGGCGAGATCGCCTTCAGGCCGCGCGGGCTGTCGGCGGCGGCGAGCCACTGCGTGCCACCCATGTACGAGCCGCCGGTCATCGCGACGGAGCCGTTCGACCACGGCTGGTCCGCGCACCACTCGACGGTCTGGAAGCCGTCGGCGCGCTCGTTCGCGAACGGGACGAAGTCGCCGGTCGAGTCCCACCGCCCGCGGACGTCCTGGGTGACGACGGCCCAGCCGATCCGGGCGAGCCCGATCGCGTCGTACATGCCGCGCACGGCGGCGCGGCTGTACGGCGTGCGGATGAGCAGAACGGGATGGCGCTCGCCGTCGTCGGCGACCGTCACGTCGGTCGCGAGGTCCACGCCGTCCGGCATGGTCACCACGGTGTCGTTGACGACGAGCTTCGGCGCGGTCATGTCGTCGACCCTACGACTTCGCGACGAGGTCCGGTCCGATCTCGTCGATGCTGGTGCAGCCGGTTAAGGCCATCGTCTCCTCGACGTCCTCGCGGAACCCGTTCAGCAGGTCGCGGACGCCGTCCTCGCCTCCTACGGCGAGGGCCCAGACGACGGGTCTGCCGACGAAGGCGGCTCTCGCGCCGAGGGCGAGTGCGCGGACGACGTCGCGGCCGGTGCGGATGCCGCCGTCGACGTACACCTCCGTGTCGACGGCCTCGACGGCCTCGACGACCTCGGGCAGCGCTCGGGCGCTCGGGATCGCGCCGTCGAGCTGCCGCCCGCCGTGGTTCGAGACCCAGACGGCCTGTGCGCCGGCGTCGACGCAGGCCCGGGCGTCGTCGCCGCGCAAGACGCCCTTGACGACGACGGGGATGCCGCCGGACAGCCCGGCCAGCCACTGGATGTCCTTGAGTGTCACGTCGGGGGCCTGCCAGATGCCGAGGTCGTCGCGGCTTTCCAGCTCGGGGATGATCGGCGACCCGACGCTGCTGTCGAACTCGTACGACCTGGCCTTGCGCGCCACGTGCGGCGTGTCGACGGTCAGAACGACGGCACGCGCGCCGGCCGCCGCGGCTCGTCGGACGATCTCGGCGGTCAGGTCGCGGTCGCGGAGGACGTACGCCTGCAGCCACCACGGTCCGGCTTCTGCTCTGACCTCCTCCAGAGAGGCGGTGGAGCGGCTGGAGAGGACGAGCAGCGAGCCGGTCTCCTTCGCGGCCTTCGCGGTCGCGACTTCACCGTCCGCGTGGACGATTCGCTGGAAGCCTGTGGGCGCGACGTTGAGGGGCGAGCTGACGTTCGTGCCGAGCAGGGTCGTCGAGGTGTCGACGGTCGTGACGTCCCGGGGGAGCCGCGGGCGGAGGTAGAGCTGTTGCCAAGCCGCCTCGGCCGCGTTGAGCGTCTCCTCGACGCCCGCGCCGGTGGCCACGTACTGGAAGACACCCTCGGGCAGGAGCGCACGGGCTTCCTCGACGAGATCGAGATGGGAGATCACGTCGCGCAGTCTGCCTGGCTCCGCCCCCTGCCCGCACGCGAGTTCCGGCGGGGCACGGTGTGCATGAAGGGCCCCTCATCTCGAACGCCGACTCCACCGCCCAGCGCCAACCGCGGTGATCATGATGGTGATCATGATGGTGATCATGAAGCCGTAGCGGTGCTCTGCGCGGGTTTGGCTTCATGATCACGGTCATGATCACGGTCATGATCACGGTCATGATCACGGTCATGATCACGGTCATGATCACGGTCATGATCACGGTCATGATCACGGTCATGATCACGGTCATGATCACGGATCACGCAGGCCGCGCCAACGCCGACGCCATGCGAGCGCGACTTCCCTGACCGAAACGGGGTTGTGCACCGTGCGAGAGACCTGCTCAACCCCATCCCAGCAAGGGAAGTGCTCCCAGCTGCCGAGGTCACCGCATCCCGCATCGTGACTTCACCCGCGAGGAGGGCGTTCCCCAGCTGCTCGAAGAGCGCGGCAACGCCCCTTGCGTGGGTAAAGTGCGCCGACTCCGCCCCCGCCCCCTCGGAGTTGTTCCAGGGATCTCGGCCTAGAAGGCGAGATCCCTGGAACAAGTCGCACGGCCGATCGAACGCCCGCGGTGGTCAGGCCACTGCACAGACTGGCAGAACGACGCCGTTCGGCGCAGTAACCGGCCCGAAACCAGGTGGGGCGTGCTCGATGCGGTCCCTGACGTCGCTCGGCGACCGGGCTCGGCTTCCGCTCAGCCCTCCGCATCGTTCCGGACGAGCGCGAGCTGTGCTGCCACGTGGCAACACCCCGGTCAGGTAAGGGCGGTGCACGGAACTGTGGCAATTGGCGAGGTGCATTCAAACCGCGGGGTTCTGGTGACGACACGCCGGCGTGTCGCCACCAGAACCCCACAGTTGACCTTCGGACGGTCCGAGAGCGTCGCGTGAGGGCGTAACTCTGTCGAGCGCCCCTGACCCAGTCAGACCTCGCCACGCCAGCGCCGCGGCCACCCCACAGCGTCCGCGTCACCAGGTGGGGCTAGCCGGAGGGGTAGACGGCGATGTCGTCGACGAAGATCCAGTCCTGCAGCGAGCCGACCGAGAACTTCTCCATCTCCACCCGCACGTACCGGGCCGTCACCTCCCCAACAGGCAGGTCGTACCACTGCGAGCCCGACGACACGTCCGCCGAAGCGCGCAAGGTCAACGCACCCAACGAGTCGCCGGTCAGGACGCGCACCGTGTCCGGGAAGTACTTCGCCAGCAGGTCGAAGTTCTCCCGCACCGACACCAGCCCGAACGCCTTCGGCGCACCCAGATCCAGGTCGACCTTCACCACGCCCGTCGTGCCTACCGGGAGGTTCACACCCCAGCCGATCGCGTCGTTGTGGTGCCCCGCGATCACCCCGTCGGTCGACTCGCGCCCACCGTTCAGCGTGTCCGGATAGCCCGCGGCCGGCGCCGGTGACTTCGCGTACGACGCGCCGGCAGCGAGGTTCGTGCGCTGGCTCTGGTAGATCTCGATCTCGTCCACGAACAGCGCCGAGGCGTTGCCGCCGTACGTCTTGTTGAACGTGACCCGCACCCAGCGCGCGGAGGTCGGCGGGAACTCGAAGTCGTACCAGATCGCCGACTGGTCGTTCGTCCGCGGCAGCCAGCCCTTCTGCGTGAACGTCGAACCATCCGTACTCGTCGACACCACCACCGTGTCCGGCCGATACGCGGGGTACTCCTCGTACGCGTGCACCCGCGCGCTGTCCACCGACTTCACCGCACCCAGGTCGAACGTGACCGACACCGGCGAGCTGCGGTACCCGTACTGCCGCTTGTCGCCCCAGTCGTCCGCCAGCAGCCCGTCCGAAGACTCGAAGCCGCTGTCCAGATGATCGGCGACCGGCGCCGGCTTGCTGTAGTCCCGCCCGCCGGCCAGGTTCACCTTCGCCAAACCGAAGCCCGCGACCTCGAACGAGCTCAACCCATAAGCAGCGCTCGCCGCGGACACCTCCAGCCGAAGGTACCGCGCCTTCCCGTTCACCCCGACGAAGTCGTCACCCCCGTCGCCGGACGTGGTCGAGAACGCATCGGAGAAGCGCACGCCGTCGTACGAGATCCGCAGCTTGTACGACGAAGGAGCGGCCGAAGCCCAGCGCAGCAAGACCCCGTCAAGCTGAACTTGACGACCGAGATCCACCTGCAGCCACTGGGCTCCCGTCGACGTCGGCCGCCACGCGGTCCCGGCAGACCCGTCGAACGCCCGAGCTGCCTCCGACCCGGCCACGGCACTGGAAGCGGTCGCGGCACGGCCCAACGCCAGATCCGAAGCCACCACGGGCCGCCCACCCGCGGCGTCCAGCATCAGCCGCCGGATCCGCGCCTGGAAGCCGGTGTCGGGCGAGTACTTCTCGGCCGACTGCACCAACGCGTACGCGAGATCGTGCGCCAACCCGGGATTCGTTCGCTTGAGCAGAGCCAGCGCCTCGTAGTCCTCGATCCCGTCGCGCAACGACTCCCAGCGGATCGACGACTCGATCGTG
Organism: uncultured Actinomycetota bacterium; assembly: GCA_963762635.1. Classification (GTDB taxonomy): domain Bacteria; phylum Actinomycetota; class Actinomycetes; order Propionibacteriales; family Actinopolymorphaceae; genus Tenggerimyces. The sequence continues at coordinate 230,049 of CAVXLQ010000010.1, read as the reverse complement.
TTGTTCGGCTTGTCCGGCCAGACGATGTAGTGGTCGCCCTTCACCTCGTCCTGTGCCAGCGGCGCGAGCCAGCCGTTCATCGAGTAGTGCAGATAGCCGTTGAGATTGCGTGAAGACGCGTACCAGATCGTCATCCGCTGATGCCATTGCGGCTGGTCGATGAAGCGGTTGAGGTAGTTGCCGACCGGGATGTTGCAGTTGTAGAGCCACACGTCCTTGCCGTTGGCGCGCAGCTCGTCGTAGTGGCCGGGGTTGGGGCTGTAGTTCAGCAGGTTGGGCACGACGACGTCGACGAGCGGTGACAGCCGCGTCGCCCACGGCTCGGCGAACATCGCGTCGCCGACCTTCACGCCCGGCCAGTTCTGCTTCATCCGTTGCAGGATGTGCCGGTACGCCGTCTCCTCCGCGTCGGAGTGCGGCTCGTCCCCGACGTGCATCCAGAACATCTCGTCCCAGCCCTTGGCCTCCAGATGCGTACGGAGCGAGGTCATGAACTGGTCGATGAAGCTGTCCGCCTCCACGGTGTTCCACGGCGCGTAGTCGCGGAACTGTGTGCCGTTCGCACGCCGGTTGATCAGCTCGACCTCGCGCACGCCGTCCTGGTGGTCGACGCGGTAGTTGTACGTGTCGGCCGCGACCCAGAAGCCCTCGATCCGCTTCACCGCGTTGCGATCGAGGAAGAACTGCACGACCTCGTCGAACCGATTCCAGTTGAACGTGTAAGTCCCGTTGGCGTTCCGCGTCGAGCCAGCGTCCATCAGCTGACCGACCAGCGGGATCGTGAGCTGGTTGTGCCGGTGCCGCTTCATCTGTTCGACGACGTTCTCCATCAGCGCCCACCACTTCGGCGAGAACCGGGTCAGCCCGTACGAGGCGGCCATGTTGTCGCCGCCCGGATCCCAGGACAGCTCGCCGTTGAACGTGTTCCACAGCGAGTTGTCGAACGTCCCGTCCTTGGAGTCCGGCAGCTCCACCGCGCGGACGTCGACCGAGATCGGGACCGCCAGGTTGCCGCGGCTCGTCTGGACCGTCGCCGTCCCGCTGTAGACGCCGGCGCCGGTGCCCTTCGGCACGAACGCGTTCACCCAGATCGACTGCGTGGTGCGGGCCGGCACGTCGAACGCCGTGGCGTTGGACAGGTTGTCGGGGAACTCGCCCGGCGCCGTCCGGATCACCGGGTAGATCGGCTGCTTGCTGCAGCAGGTGTCGAACATCGTGTTGGCGTTCAACGTCTGGTACGTGACGAACTTGTACTCGAGGTTGCTCGCCGCGATCGACCCGCCACCGCTTCGGGCCAAGGCGGAGAACGTCACCCCGTTCACCCGGAAAGCTGCCGCCGAACGGACGACGATCTGCGCGCCCTCCCATTCGTTCGTCGCGGTGTCCAGTCCGATCGACCTGCCCGACTCCCTCGTCGGGAGGGAGTCCTTGAAGACGTTCGTCGAGGACGGCTCGGTCCAATAGTCGGTGGGCTGGCCGATGGCCGCCTGCGTAGGCCCGGCCGGAACGGCGAGCGCGAGACTCGAGGCCAGCAGCGAGAGAACCAACGCACGACGCATGGCGGCTCCTTGACAGGCAGCTTCACGGGCGGCGGAGGGACCACTATCGCCGTCGGCCCGGCACGGAGGCCAGAAACCCGACGAGACCAGTTGGCCGGTTCCTCCACCCGCCGCCGCCGAAGATTGGACCCGGGGTGTACGGGCCTGACCAGGCGCGATTGGTAGCGTCGCAGGCTGAGCCAACCTAGGAGGGGTTCGTGGGGCGTTCCGTGCTCGTCACCGGAGGCAACCGTGGCATCGGACTGGCGGTGGCCCAGGCGTACGCCGAGGCCGGCGACGACGTCGCGGTGACCTACCGTTCCGGCACTCCACCCGAGGGATTCCTCGGCGTCCAGTGCGACGTGACCGACCCCGAGCAGGTCGAGCAGGCGTTCAAGGACATCGAGGAGAAGCACGGCCCGGTCGAGGTGCTGGTCGCGAACGCCGGCATCACCCGCGACACCCTGCTGCTCCGGATGTCGGAGGACGACTGGTCGGCCGTGATCGAGGCCAACCTCACCGGCGCGTTCCGGGTCGCGAAGCGCGCGGCCAAGGGCATGTTGCGCCTGCGCCGTGGGCGGATCGTGTTCGTCTCCTCGGTCGTCGCCATGCGCGGCTCGCCCGGCCAGGTCAACTACGCCGCGAGCAAGAGCGGCATGATCGGCATGGCCCGGTCGATCGCCCGCGAGCTGGGCTCGCGGAGCATCACGGCGAACGTCGTGACGCCGGGCTTCGTCGAGACCGACATCACCGCGGTCCTGCCCGAGGAACAGCAGAAGAAGTACGTCGAGGCGATCCCGCTCGGGCGCACGACGACACCGGAAGAGGTCGCGCGGGTGATCCGCTGGCTGACGAGCGACGAGGCTTCGTACATCACCGGCGCGGTGATCCCGATCGACGGCGGACTGGGAATGGGGTACTGACGATGGGCGGCATCCTCGAAGGAAAGCGGATCCTCGTCGCGGGCGTGACGATGGACAACTCGCTCGGCTTCGCCGCGGCGAAGGTCGCCCAGGAGCAGGGCGCGACCGTTCTCATCACGAACTTCGGCCGAGCGCTGAACATCACCAAGCGCATCGCGAAGCGCCTCCCGGTCGAGCCGCCCGTGCTCGAGCTGGACGTGACGAACGAGGAGCACCTGGCCGGGCTCGAGGCCGCGGTACGTGAGCACGTCGACGGCCTCGACGGTGTGGTGCACTCGATCGCGTTCGCGCCGCAGGACGCGCTCGGCGGCAACTTCCTCAACACCCAGTGGCCTGACGTCGCGACCGCGGTGCACGTGTCGGCGTACTCGCTCAAGGGCCTGTCGATGGCCGCGATGCCGCTGATGAAGGAGGGCGCGTCGATCGTCGGGCTGACGTTCGACGCCTCGGTGGCGTGGCCGTCGTACGACTGGATGGGCGTGGCGAAGGCCGGACTCGAGTCCTGCGCGCGCTACCTGGCCCGCGACCTCGGCCCGAAGGGCATCCGCGTCAACCTGGTGTCGGCCGGCTACACGAAGACGCTCGCCGCCGGCGCGATCCCGGGCGCCGACGTGATGGGCACCGTCTGGGGCGAGCGCGCGCCGCTCGGCTGGGACATCGAGGACCGCGAGGCCACCGGCCTCGCGGTCGTCGCACTCCTTTCGGACTTCTTCCCCAAGACGACAGGCGAGATCGTCCACGTCGATGGTGGCTACCACGCGATGGGGGCCTAGCCGGGTGTCGCGGTGCTTTCCTCCCCGGCCTGCCGCGGAAATGGGCAGGAGACGGACACATGAGGACGGGGAGGAAGGCACCGCGTTCACAAACACCCGGCTCGTCGCGCGGAGCGCGACCATGAGCTAGCACTTCTAGCGGGGGAGACCCCTCCAGAAGTCGCAGTGGTGGGTCCGGCCGTAGGGGGTCGGGGCGAGACCTTCGGCGGTCAGACCGAGCACGGTGCCGGTCCGGTCGAACGAGGGCCAGTTCGGGCTGCCGGTGTGGGCGAACGCCGCCCACCTGTCGATGATCTCCGCGGACAGGTCCCGCTGCTCGGCGGTGAGCGGTGGGAAGTTGTTCGGGAAGCTGACGTCCCACACGTACGGCAGGTCCAGGCTGTGGTACGCGCCCAGCGGGTACGGCTCGGTCTGGCGGCTGTCCTCGGCGAACTCGTACGCGTACACCCGCTGGTGCCTCGCCGCGGCCTGAGCCGTACGCAGGACCGGGCAGGCACCGATGAAGCCGCCCCAGTCGCTCAGCACGGTCGCCAGCGCGAGGGCAGGGCTGTCGTACGCGGACGCCGGGTACTTCGCCAGCACGAGGTCGGCCTTGGCGCCGAACGTCTCGACCAGCATCGTGCGGTAGCGCTCCTCGGTCATCCCGGACTCGCTCGACACGAACCCGCGCATCTCGTCCCGGGTGCCGCCGACCAGCAGCGGTACGCGGGCGGCGGTTCCCTTGCGGATCGCCTCACCGGGCTGCCGCGGCAGGAACGACGTGCCGGCGACCGGACCCCACGGGCGGTCGTCGCCTCGGGCGTTCACCGGCGCCCTGCCGCCGTTGAACAGCGGGAGCAGCCGCTCGGGAGCGACCGACCGCAGGCACGCGGCGATGTCGGCGGCCGTGGCGCAGCCGAGATCCTCGGTCGCCTTCGCGCCGAACGCCTGGGCCTTGGCAGGCGTCAGCACCGCGTTCTCGCAGGCGCCGCTCTGGGTGATCGCCCGCTGGTAAAGGCCGCGCGAGTGCGGTGAGGCGAGCTGCGCGCACACCGAACGTGCACCCGCCGACTGGCCCGCCAGCGTGACGTTGCGGGGATCGCCGCCGAAGCGCGCGACGTTCTGGCGTACCCAGCGCAGCGCGGCGGCCTGGTCCATCAGCCCGTAGTTCCCGCCGCCTCCGAGCGCCGGCGCGGCGAGGAAGCCCAGCGCGCCGAGCCGGTAGTTCGGCGTGACGACGATCAGCTCGCCCGACGTGGCGAGCCGGGTGGCGTCGTACTGCTGCGCTCCGCCGGTCGTGAAGCCGCCTCCGTACAGCCAGACGACCACGGGGAGCCGCTTGCCCGCGTTCCGGGGAACGGTGACGTCGAGGTAGAGGCAGTCCTCGGTCCCGACCGCCCCGGTCATCGAGCCCTGCGGGCAGAGTGGGCTCGGCTGCGTGGCGTCGCGGATCCCGCGCCAGCCTTGCGGCTTGGCCGGCGGTCGCCACCGCCGCTCGCCCGTGGGCGGCGCGGCGTACGGGATCACGGAGTAGGTGACGTGGTCGGCGGCGACGCTGCCGCGGAGCCAACCGTCGTGGACCCGCACGACGCCCGGGTCGGCGGAGGCGGACGCTGGGCTGGCGGCGAGCGTCGTCAGGGCAACGGCCGCCGCGGCGGCTAGGGCAAGGGCGCGAATCGGCATGCCGCTGAGCCTCGCGGGCTTGGGGCCTCGCCGCGTACGCCGAGCGTGCCGACTTCGGCTACGTCAGTCGGCGTAGGCCGTCTCGACGTTCGCGGCGATCAGCGTGCCGTGCTCCTCGCCGTTGCAGAGGGCGGCGATGATGCCGTTCGCGTCGATGTCGAAGACGTGCAGCGGGAGCTTCTCGTCGCGGGCGAGGATGAACGCGGCCTGGTCCATGACGGTCAGACCGCGGCTCAGGACCTCGTCGTAGCTGATGGTCCGGAACCGCCGGGCCTCGGGATGGAGGTTCGGATCGCTGTCGAAAACGCCGTCCGCGCCGTGCTTGGCCACGAGGATCGCCTCGGCGTCGATCTCGGCGGCCCGCTGGACCGACGGATAGTCGGTCGTGACGAACGGTTGGCCGATCCCGCCGGCGAGGATGACGATCTTGCCCTCCTCCAAGTGGTGTGTCGCCCGCAGCCGGATGAACGGCTCGGCGATCGACGTGATCGGGAACGCGGTCATCACGCGGATGTCGTACTCGCTCAAGGCCGTCAACCGCCCGCGCAGCAGGATCGCGTTGATCACCGTGCCGAGCATGCCGATGTTGTCCGCCTCGACCCGGTCGATGCCCCAGTCGTCGGCGGACCGGCCGCGAAAGACGTTCCCGCCGCCGATCACGATCCCGACCTGGACGCCGAGCTCCCTCGCCGCCAGCACCTCGCGCGCCAGATGATCCAGAGCCGGCGCACTGAACCCAGAGCTCTGCGCCCCCGCCACCGCCTGGCCGCTGAGCTTGATCAAGACCCGTTTGTACCGAGGCACAGAACTCCTTCTAGGTAGCGAGGTTGTGGAACGCGTGGGGCAGTGGGTCGGAGGCGAGGCGCTGACGGATCAGCTCGGCGATCTCCTCGGGGCTGAGCTCGGACGTGTCCACCTTGAGGTCGTAGGTCACCCCGTCGTGAACGGCCTCGTGCCACAGCGTCACGGGGTCGGCCAGCTGGGTGCTCGTCGCGACGCCCTCGCCGCCCCAGGTCGCGCGGCGGCGCTCCCGCGCGACGGAGACCGGGCAGTCCACGCCGACGAACAGCACCGGCAGCCCGGCCAGCACGGCGGCGCAGGAACGCAGAATGCCCAGCGGCGACGAGTACCGGTCGTGGTGTCCGACGTCCACCACCACGTTCACGCCGAGCCGGCTGTGCGCGGCGATCGACTCGTACAGCCCGCGATACAACACCGCGACCAGGGGCTCGAGGTCCGGACGTTCGCCGCCCGGCCGCAGCCCGATCCCCGGCATGTACCGGGCAGGCGTCATCGCCATGAACCCGTCCACGCCGAGGTTCATCCACACGCCGTCGAACGACTCCTGGATCGCCGCGACGATCGACGACTTCCCGGCCCGCGGCGGCCCGTTCAGGATGACGATCTGCCCTGCCACTAGACGATCCCCGACCGCACGGCGTACAGGGCGGCCTGCGTACGGTCGGCCAACCCCAGCTTCGCCAGGATCGACGACACGTGCGTCTTCACCGTCTTCTCCGACAACACCAAAGCCCTCGCGATCTCCCGGTTCGACCGTCCGCGCGCGATCTCCGCCAGAACCTCGCGCTCCCGTTCGGTCAACGAGGTCGAACGGTCGCTCCTCCCGTCGCCGGACACCAGGGCCGCCGCGACCTCCGGCTCCAGCAACACCTGACCCGCGTGCACCGCGCGAACGGCCTGCGCCAACGCCTCCGGGTCGACGTCCTTGAACAAATACCCGGAAGCCCCAGCCCGCAGCGCCGGCACGACGGACGTCGGCTCGGTGAACGACGTCAGAATCAGCACCTTCGCCGTGTTCCCGCGGTCGCGCAGCATCCGCAACGTCTCGACCCCGTCGACGGTCGGCAGCTTCAGATCCAGCAGAACGACGTCGGGCGACAGCGCGCAGATCTGTTCGACCGCCTCGTTGCCGTCGCCGGCCTCGCCGATCACCTCGATGTCGTCCTGGATGTCGAGGAACGTCCGCAGCCCGTGCCGGACGACCTGGTGGTCGTCCACCACCACGACCCGAATCGGGCCCTTAGTCATTCGGCACCTCCAGGCGCACGGTCGTTCCCTGCCCGAGCTCCGACGTCACGCGCAACCGACCACCGGCGCGCCGGGCTCGTTCGCGCATGGACGCGAGGCCCAGATGATGGCCGCCCGCGAGCACCGGATCCGACTGGAACCCGGTCCCGTCGTCCGACACCGTCAACACCACCTGAGAACCGGAGGTGTCCAAGTCCACGCTCACCTTCGTCGGCTTCCCGTGCCGCAGCGCGTTGTGCAGCGCCTCCTGCGTCACCCGGAAGATCACGTCCTCCACCGGTGGCGACAACGAGCAGCGACCGTCGCAGTCGGACGTGAACGTGACCGGCACCTGCTGCGCCCGGCTGGTCACCGCGATGTGCTTGCGGAGCGCGGGAACGAGCCCGTCCTCCTGCAACGCGGGCGGCCGGAGCTCGGTGACCACGGCACGCAGCTCGTCCAACGCCGACCCCGCCAGCTCCTTCGCCCGCCGCAGCTCCTCGACGACACGTTCCGGATTCGCCTTGTGCGCAAGGGCTTCCGCCGCACCCACGGTGAGCCGCAACGAGAACAGCTTCTGCGCCACGGCGTCGTGCAGGTCCCGCGCGATGCGCGCGCGTTCCTCGATCAGCGTCAGCTCGCGATCCCGTTCGAACATCCGTGCCCGGGTCAGCGCGATCGCCGCATGCGCCGCGAGAATCCCCAACAACCGTTCGTCATCCGACGTGAACTCGCGGTCCCGGCCCTTGTTCGCGACCCACACCGCGCCGAGGATCTCACCCTGGTCGACCACCGGAACGCCGACGAACGCGCGCATGTCCGGATGCGCCGACGGCCAACCGGAGAAGCGCGGATCGTCCTGAACGTCGACCACCCGATTGGTCGTCGCCTCGCTCATCATCGCGCCGAGCAAGCCGTGCGCCCGCGGCACCGGCCCGATCGCCTGCCACTCCTCGTCCGACACGCCGGCGGTGTAGAACTCGGCGAAGCGGCCCACCTCGTCCGGCACGCCCAGCGCCGCGTAGTCCGAGCCGACGAGCGAACGCGCCGACTCGACGATCATCTGCAACACCTCGCGCGTCGACGTCTGCTCGGTGACGGCGAGCACCGCCCGCGACAAGGCGTCGAGGTCGTCGCGGCTCACCTCGGTTGACCTTCCCACGCCGAAACCGTACCTCCCGGTATCGTCCGGAGCCGTGTCGCACACACTCGCGCTCGTCCTCGTCCCCGCCGGTGAGCCCGATCCGGCCGCCCGCGCGACCGCGCTGATGGAGCGCTACTGGATCAGCGACCTCGCCGACAAGTACGACCACAATCCCGAGGCGAAGTGCGACGGGTTCACCATCGGCGGCCGGTACGACGGGATCATCTGGGGCAAGGAGCAGAACTACAACCTCACTCCGGCGGAGTTCCAGGAGCGGTACGGCTTCGACGTCGTCACCGACGACGACAACATCAGGCTCGTCGGCCAGCTCGTCCCGGTCGAGCAGCTGCGCGTCGGCGCCATCGTGACGCCGGACGGCGCGTGGCACGGCTGGACGCGCAAGACCGGCGACACCTGGGACGACACGGCGCGCGAGCTGCTGGCCCAGCACGGCGACTGCCTGGCCGTCGCGTTCGACCTGCACTCCTGAGGCGCTCTTTCACGTGCCGTCGAGGACGATGTCCTTCACTTCACCCAGGGATTCGATGCGATAACTGGCCTGGGAGAAGTCCTGCGCTTTCGTGAATTCGTTATGGACAATGGCACAGTCGATTCCGGCCGCCACGGCTGAGCTCAGGCCCCTGGCCGAATCCTCGACAACCAGCGTCTCTGCTCTGCTGGCCCCGAAGCGCTTCAGGCCAGTCACATAGGGTTCCGGATGCGGCTTGGCGAGCTTGTAGTCCTCGCGAACGAGGACGAAATCCATGAACTGTCTCAGATGGCGCCTCTCATGGATGAGCTCGAAGTCCACCCGTTTCGCGGTCGTCACGATGGCCATGCGGACGTAGTTCGACAGCTCGGCGAGGGCTTCGACGACGCCTTCGATCTCGATGGCTTCCGTTCTCAGATACTCCTGATAGAAGTCATCGCGAACCGCACGCAGCCTGCCGATGGTCTGGTCGTCGACACCTGCCGCCCTGGCTTGGACCCAAGTGCCCAAACCCTGGCTCATGTCCCGGAGGTATTGATCCTTGTCCAAGGTCAGACCGATGGCCGCGAGGGCGCGTTCTCCCGCTTTGTAATACCAGAGCTCGGTATCCACCAGGACACCGTCGTGATCGAAGAGGACGTACTTTTTCACTCTCGGTAAGTTACCGAGAACCCGGAGGCCAGGAGTCCTAGGTCTATCGGCCTAGCCCGGTCGCGCCCGCTGGCCGATGGAACGGGCGGCGTGCGCGCCTAGCGTCGAGGCAGAGGCACTTCCGTCCAAAGGAGATCCGATGCCTGTCGCCATCGTCACCGGCGCGTCCCGAGGCCTCGGCCTCGCCCTCGCCCACGGACTGGCCGAACGCGGCTGGTCGCTGGTCATCGACGCCCGCAACGCCGGGCCGCTCACCGACGCCGCCCGCGAGCTGAAGGCGTGTACGAACGTGATCCCGCTGACCGGCTCCGTCGCCGACCAGCAGCACCGCTCGGACCTGCTCGACGCCGCCCGCTCGCTCGGTGGGCTCGACCTGCTCGTCAACAACGCGGGCACGCTCGGCCCGAGTCCACTGCCCAGCCTCGGAACGCTGAACGTCTCGGCGTACCGCGACATCCTCGAGGTCGGCACGATCGCACCGCTCGCCCTCACCCAGCAGGCGCTGCCCGCCCTCCGCGAGAGCAACGGCGCCGTGCTCAACATCACCAGCGACGCCGCGGTCGAGGCGTACGAGGGCTGGGGCGGGTACGGCTCGGCGAAGGCCGCGCTCGAACAGTGGTCGCACGTGCTCGCCGAGGAGGAGAAGGCCGTCCGCGTCTGGTGGGTCGATCCCGGCGACCTCCGTACCCAGATGCACCAGGACGCCTTCCCTGGTGAGGACATCTCGGACCGCCCGCTGCCCGACACTGTCGTGCCGGCGTTCGTCTCGCTCGTCGACTCACGGCCGCCGAGCGGCCGCTACAAGGCCGCCGAGCTGCTCACCGGAGCCGTGGCATGACGATGGCGACGGAACCGTCGCTCGACTTCGACCTGCCGCCGGAGCTTGAGGCGCACGAGCCACCGGAGGCGCGGGGGCTCGCGCGCGACGGCGTACGGCTGCTGACGAGCCGGAGCGACCGGCTCGACCACGGCCGGTTCACCGACCTGCCCGAACAGCTCGAGCCCGGCGACGTTCTCGTGGTGAACACCTCGGCGACGATGCCGGCGGCGGTGGACGTGCCTCACGGCGAACGGACCGTGCACTTCTCGACGCTGGCTCAGGACGGCACGTGGATCGTCGAGCTACGCCACGGGTCGGAGCCGGATCCGGGTGGCAGCGAAGGGGAGCGGATCGCGCTGCCCGGTCGGGTCAACCTGGTCCTGCTTCGGCGGCACGCCTCGCGGCGGCTGTGGCACGCCTCGCTGTCGACACCCGACGTGCCGACGTACCTGGCTCGGTTCGGGCGGCCGATCCGCTATGGCTACGTGGCCGAACGCTGGCCGATCGAGTCGTACCAGACGGCGTTCGCGACGGCGCCCGGCAGCGCGGAGATGCCGAGCGCGGGTCGTCCGTTCACGCCCGAGCTGGTGACCCGGCTGGTGTCCCGCGGCGTGTTGATCGTTCCGTTGACGTTGCATACCGGTGTGGCGTCGCCGGAGTTCCACGAGCCGCCGTACGCGGAGTGGTTCGAGGTGCCCGAGGTGACGGCGCGGGTCGTGAACGACGCCAAGCTGCGCGGCGCGCGCGTGGTCGCGGTGGGGACGACCGCCGTGCGTGCCCTGGAGTCGACGACGACCTCCGGCTGCTGGGTCGAGCCGGCATCGGGCTGGACCGAGCTGGTGATCACCCCGGAACGCGGAGTCTGCGTCGTGTCCGGGCTGTTGACCGGCTTCCACGAGCCGAAGGCCTCGCACCTGCTGATGCTCGAGGCGATCGCCGGCCAGGACCTGGTCCGGCGCTCGTACGACGCGGCGTTGGAGCGCCGCTATCTCTGGCACGAGTTCGGCGACCTCAACCTGCTGCTGCCGTAACCCCCAAAGCCCCGGCGCGCCCACCTCGCGCCGGGGCTCTTGCTTGCTCGTTGACTTAGTCATGCCATGACTAGTACTGTCATGACTATGAAGGCAACGGAACGGCGGTCGGCGCTGGGCTTGGTGATCTTGGCCGGCCTGCGCGAGGAACCGATGCATGCGTACCGGCTGCACGCGCTGATCAAGGCGCGCGGCAAGGACAAGGTCGTGAACGTGCGCGGCCGGGCGAGCATCTACCAGGCCATCGACCGGCTGCTGCGCCTCGGGCTCATCCGGGTTCGCGAGAGCGGCCGGGTCGACAACAGGCCGGAACGAACGGTCTACGAGATCACCGAGGCCGGCCTCGGGGCCGCGACCCAATGGCTCAAGGAGATGCTCGCCGAGACGGGGAACGAGTTCCCCGAGTTCCTGGTCGGCATCTCGTTCCTCACCTTCCTCACGCCCGACGAGGTCCATGCGGAGCTGACCACGCGCGCCGAGCAGCTGCAGGCTCGGGTCGACGCGATGGACGCGATGTTCAACGAGTACGGGGAAATCCCGCGTGTCTTCATGCTCGAGGAGGAGCTCCGTCGCGCCACGACGAAGGCCGAGCTCGACTGGGTGCGTTCCGTCATCGACGACCTTCGTACCGGGCGCATCACCTGGAACGACCAATGGCTGCGGGAGATCGCGGCGAAGTTCGAGCACGACATCGACAGCCAGGAGGGGAAAGAATGACCACGGAGCGCGTACCCGTACTCATCGTCGGAGGCGGACTCGTCGGCCTCGCGACCAGCATGTTCCTGTCCCGCCAGGGAGTTCGGCATCTGCTCGTCGACAAGCACCCCGAGGTCACGCTGCAGGGACGAGCGCGGGGGATCAACGTACGCACGATGGAGATCTACCGCGCGTTCGGTATCGCCGACGCGGTGAACGAGGCGGGCAAGCCGTTCGAGAACGACGCCGGCGGCGTGCACTGCGAGACGGTCGCGGGGGAGTGGCACTGGCTGTTCCCGCCGGAGCTGCCGCGCGACCTGCCCGAGTTCACGGCCGGAACGTTCAACCTGGCCGATCAGAACGCCGTCGAGCCGGTCCTCATCGAGGCGGCCCGGCGCAACGGTGCCGACCAGCGCTTCGAGACCGAGCTGACCTCGTTCTCGCAGGACGACGACGGTGTCACTGCCACGATTCGCTCGCGTCGGACGGGCGACGAACGGACCGTTCGCGCCGACTACCTGGTCGCCGCCGACGGCCGCCGCAGCCCCATCCGCGAACAGCTCGGCATCGCCAAACCCCAGCAGGGGCAGACGATGAACTTCGTCAGCGTGATCTTCGACGCCGACCTCGACGAGCTGATCGAGCGGCGCGCGATCCTGTGGTTCATCGTGAACGACAAGATCGGCGTCACCGTTCTCACCACGACCGCCGAGCACGGGCGCTGGGCGATCGGCATCGGATACGACCCGGCCACCCAGTCGCCGGAGGACTTCACCGCCGAACGCTGCACCGAGATCATTCATGGCTCGCTCGGCCGCGACGACATTCCCGTCGTCGTGCGGGACGTGACGCCTTGGACGCAGGAGGTGTCGGTGGCCTCGTCGTTCCAGCAGGGGCGGGTGTTCCTGGTCGGCGACGCGGCGCACACCTGGTCGCCGGCCGGCGGCATCGGCGCGAACACCGGCGTGCAGGACGGCCACAACCTCGCGTGGAAGCTCGCGGCGGTGCTGAACGGATCGGCGTCGCCGGCGTTGCTGGACAGCTATGAGCCGGAGCGCCGTCCGGTCGCGCTGGTCCTCGCCGAGCTCACCGAGCTGCGGCAGGCTCGGCGTTCCGGCCACAACCCGGAGCAGGACGACGCCGACGACCTGAACTGGGCGCTGGGCCAGCAGTACACGTCGCCGGCGATCCTGGGCGTGCCGTACGAGTCGGTCTTCGCCGACTCGCTCGAACTGCGCGGCCAGCCGGGGACGCGGGCGCCGCACCTCTGGCTCGACCGGGACGGCTCGCGGATCGCGGTGCACGACCTGTTCGCCGACTCGTTCGTCCTGCTGACCGGGGTGGACGGCAAGGCGTGGCTCGACGCGGCGGACGGCGTGACGGCGTACCGGATCGGCGAGGAGCTCGTCGATGTGGAGTCGCGGTTCGACGCCCGCTACGGCCTGGGCACCGACGGCGCGGTGCTGGTCCGCCCGGACGGCTACGTTGCCTGGCGCGCCGAGCCCGGCACGCCCACCGCCGCCCTCGGCGAGGCTCTCGCGACGATCCTCGGCGGGTCGGGAAGCTAATCGACTGGTGCGTGGTTGCCCCAGCGTGAGCGAGCGCATGAAGGCGATCAGGCAGCAGTCGTTCGGCGGACCCGAGGTCCTGGAGCTGGTCGAGGTCGACCGCCCGGTGCCCGACGGGACGCACGTCCTGGTCCGCGTCCGGGCGGCCGGCGTCAACCCAGTCGACTGGAAGATCCGCGCCGGGTACGACCCGGACACGCCGCTGCCGTACACGGTCGGCTGGGAGCTGTCCGGCGTCGTCGAGGAGCTCGGCGTCGGCGTGACGCGGTTCGCGCCCGGTGACGAGGTCTATGGGCTGGTCTGGTTCCCGAAGGAGGCGGGAGCGTACGCGGAGTACGTCGCCGCCCCCTCGCGGCAGTTCGCACGCAAGCCCGCCGGCCTGTCCCACGAGGAGGCCGGAGCCCTCGCGCTCGTCGGTCTCACCGCCTGGCAAGCGCTCGTTGACACCGTGAATCTCCAACCAGAGCAGCGAGTTCTCGTCACCGCGGCCGCCGGGGGAGTGGGCCACGTCGCCGTACAGATCGCGAAGGCGCTCGGCGCGTACGTGATCGGCACGGCGAGCACGGGCAAGCTCGACTTCGTCAGGAGCCTCGGCGCCGACGAGGTGGTCGACTACACGACGACCGATGTCGGTCAGACCGTGAAGGACGCGGACGTGGTGCTCGACATGGTCGGGCCGGACAACACGCTCGGGCTCGTTCCCGCGATGAAGCCGGGCGGCCACTTCATCCCGGTCGGCGGCGGCGCCTCGCCGGAGGCGGAGGAGGCCGCGACGGCGAAGGGGGTGAACGTTCACCTGGTGTTGGCCGAGCCGGACGGGCACGGCCTGGACCAGCTGAACGCGCTGGTGGACGCGGGCAAGCTGCGCGTGGAGATCGACACGGCGTATGCCCTGGCCGACGCCGCGAAGGCACACGAGCACAGCGAGACGGGCCGCGTGCGCGGAAAGCTGGTGCTGGTCGTTTAGCACTCGCAGACGGCTCGTCGAAGAAGCCCAAACGAGCGACCTGTCGCCGACCGCGGGCGGTGACGTGCGGCGAAACTGAGCGAGCCCGGCTGCGACCATGGGGCTAGCCCGTACGCTGGGGGCGACCACACGTCGCCTAAGAGAACCCAGTGGGATGAAGACCTTCGACGAACTCTTCGCCGAGCTGTCCGCCAAAGCCGTCGACCGGCCCGCGGGCTCGGGCACTGTCGCTGCCCTCGACGCGGGCGTCCATACGATCGGCAAGAAGCTCGTGGAGGAGGCAGCGGAGTCCTGGATGGCCGCCGAGCATGAGACGCCGGAACGTGCCGCCGAGGAGATCTCGCAGCTGCTGTACCACGCGCAGGTCCTGATGCTCGCCTGCGGGCTCGAGCTCAAAGACGTCTACGCCCACCTCTGAAGACGAAGGTTCACCCTCATGCTTCGCGTTGCCCTTCCCAACAAGGGAGTTCTGTCCGAACCGGCCGCCGAGATCCTGCGCGAGGCCGGTTATCGCCAACGCTCCGAGTCGAAGGAGCTGGTCACGCTCGACCCGGACAACGGGATCGAGTTCTACTACCTGCGCCCCAAGGACATCGCCGTGTACGTGGGCGAAGGGACGCTCGACATCGGCATCACCGGCCGCGACATGCTGCTCGACTCGGGGTCGCCGGCTGACGAGATCCTGTCCTTGGGTTTTGGAAAGTCCACGTTCTGGCTCGCGGCCAAGCCTGGCACGGCCTCGTCGGTAGCGGATCTCGCCAACCTTCGGGTGGCGACGTCGTATGCGGGACTGGTGGGGAAGTTCCTTGCCGAGCAGGGGATTCCGGCCCAGGTCATCCGGCTGGACGGCGCGGTGGAGACCGCGATCCGGTTGGGTGTGGCCGACGTGATCGCCGACGTGGTCGAGACAGGGGCGACTCTTAAGCAGGCCGGCTTGGAGCTCTTCGGCGAGCCGTTGCTGAAGTCGGAGGCGGTGCTGGTCCGCCGTACGAACGCCGCGGACGTCGAGGGCCTCGACCCCCTGCTCCGCCGCCTGCAGGGCGTGCTGGTGGCCCGCAACTACGTGCTGATGGACTACGACCTCCCGTCGGAGCAGATCGACGCGGCGGCCGCGATCAACGCGGGCCTGGAAGGCCTGACCGTGTCACCCCTTCATCGAGCGGGCTGGGTCGCGGTCCGGGTCATGGTCCCGCGCCGCGAGGCCCAGCGCCTGATGGACGAGCTCTGGGACATCGGCGCCCGCGCCATCCTGGTGACCGACATCCACGCCTGCCGCGTCTAACTCCTGGTCCGGTCGCCGAGGTTGGCGCCGAGGAGCGCGCTCGGCAGCCACCAGAGCAGATGGGCCGCGAGGATGACGGGATTGAGCGCGTCCCGCACAGCTGCGCCGGCGTCGTCGATCTTGGCGTAGTCGCCGTCGAGAACGTAGACGTGGGCGGCCTCGTACCAGCGGGGCGCCTCGATCCCGTAGATCGCGGCCACACCCGCGAGCATGGCGAGGGCGGCGAGAACGCCGGACTCGAAGCCGAACCTGAGTGATCTCGCTCGGGCGCGGAAGAAGCCGATCGCGAACAGGATCGGCACCGGTCCGAGCACGCTCAGCGCGCCCAAGCCGCCCTCGCCGACGGTGGCTCGCGAGAACGCGAGCAGGACCGCGGCGAACGCCGCCGCGGTGGCGACGGCGAGGAGCCCGGACCGCCGGCGGTCCGGCGTACCGAGCAGCGCCACGGCCGCGCCGAGCGCGAACCGCCGTCGCTCCGTCGGGTCGGCGATGCTCGCGAGCTCGGCGCGCATCGCGGTACCCCAGTCGTGCGGGGATCCCTGGCTGAGCTTGGCGGCGGCCTCGAGAAGGAGCCGGGCGACGTCCTTCCGCCGCTTCACGACGCACCACCAAGCGCGGGCCTCGTCCGTGGTGTCGCCCTGACCTCGGCGGGTACCTCGCGGAGCTGGGCGGCGAGCTCGCGGCCGTCCGCTGAGAGCCGGTAGAGGTGCCTCGCCGGCCGTCCCGACGGCGGATCCGTCTCCCAGGCCGTCTCGACCTGCCCGCGCTCGGCCAGCCGCATCAGGATGGGATAGACCGTGCCCGCCTTCAGCTCCAGCCGGCGGCACAGGTCGTACCCATGACACCAGCCCGCGGAGTCCTCGCCGAGCGCCATCACCACAGCGACAGTCTGCGCCGACAACTTCCGTTCGCGCCTCATAAGGCTAATCTCTACCTAGGTAGAGAAACTGTCAACGGTCAGCTCTCGGTGGCGTCGAGCCAGGCGAGGACTTCGTCGGTGTGCTGGCCGAGAGTCGGCGGTGCGGTGTTCGTCTCCTGGCCGCCGGCGAAGGGGTTGTCGTCCAGGCGGATCACCGGGCCGGGGAGCTGGATGTTCCCCAGCGTCGCGTGCTCGACGTCCACCAACAGGCCCTGCGACAGCGTCTGTTCCCACGTGTAGACCTGCTCGAGGTCCTTCACCGCGCCGGCGGGGATGCCCAGCTCCGCGAGCTTCGGTAGCAGGTCGCCGATCGGCCAGGTGGAGAACGCCTCCTCGACTGCCGCGATGACGACCTCGCGCTGGCCGACGCGCTCGGCGTTGGTGGAGAAGCCGGCCGCGTCGACCGGCAGCGCGAAGGCCGGGGCGAAGCGACGCCAGAGGCCCTCGCTGCCCACCGAGATCTGCACCAGCCCGTCCTTGCAGGCGAACAACCCGTACGGACAGATCGACGGGTGGTGGTTGCCCAGCGCCCGCGGCACCTCGCCGGCCACCGTGTAGCGCGTGCCCTGGTACGCGTGCACGCCGACGATCGCGGCCAGCAAGGACGTACGGACGACCCGCCCGACCCCCGTGGCAGCGCGCTCGTGCAAGGCAGCCACGGCACCGTACGCCCCGTACATCCCTGCCAGCAGATCGGCGATCGGCACCCCCACCCGGATCGGCACGTCCGGCGAAGGCCCGGTGATCGACATCAGCCCGCCCTCGCCCTGCGCGATCTGGTCGTACCCCGCCCGGTCGCCCTCCGGACCGTCGTGCCCGAAGCCGGTGATCGACAGCACGACCAGCCGTGGGTTCAAGGCGCGCAGCGCGGCCATGCCGAAGCCCAACCGCTCCAGCACCCCCGGCCGGAAGTTCTCCACCAGCACGTCCGCCCGCGCCAGCAACCGCCCGAGGTCCCGCTGACCGGCAGGACTCTTCAGATCGAGGACGACCGACTCCTTGTTCCGGTTGCAGGACAGGAAGTACGTCGCCTCCTTCGCCCCCTCCGGACCGACGAACGGCGGCCCCCATCCGCGCGAGTCGTCGCCGCCGTCGGGGTGCTCGATCTTGATCACCCGGGCGCCGAGGTCGCCGAGCATCATCGCGGCGTGGGGGCCGGCGAGCGCTCTGGACAGGTCGATGACGAGGACGTCGGAAAGCGGGCCGGCCACGGTTTCCCTTCGGTGGGCGAACGGTCCCGCCAGCCTATAGACGGCCGGGCGCGGCTCCCGGCCGAGTTCGGCCAACCGTGCCACGATGCGGTCCGCCGTTACCGGGCGATACGAGATGGACACATCCGTTGGCCACCTTGTCCGATCAGTCGCACCGCCGAACCAGGAGGACCGCCATGCTCTGGAGACGAACCCGCTGGCTCGTCGCGCTGCTCTCGCTCGTCGTCCTGTTCGGAGGGAGCGTCGCGACCGCCGCGCCGCCGAAGACGCGCGTGCCGAAGGTCGTGGTGATCGGTACGGGCGGCACCATCGCCGGCGTCGCGGACAGCCGGAGTCGCGCTCCAGACGTACCGCGCCGGCCAGATCCCGATCGCCGACCTGGTGAAGTTCCTGCAGCCCGAGGTCGCGAAGATCGCGGAGGTCTCGACGGTCCAGTTCGGCAACAAGGGCTCGGGCAGCTACACGATCGCCGGAGTACTACGACCTCACCAAGGTCGTCGACCAGCAGCTCGCCCGCGCGGACGCGGTGGTCGTGACGACGGGCACCGACACGATGGAGGAGTTCGCGTACTGGCTCGACCTCACGGTCCGCAGCAAGAAGCCGGTCGTCCTCACCGGCGCGATGCGGCCGTGGAACGTGGTCGGCACCGACGGCCCCGCGAACCTCTACAACGCGATCTCCCTCGCCGCGAGCAAACGCACGACCTGCTTCGGCACCGTGCTGATGCTGAACGACGAGATCTACCCGGCCCGCGACGCGACCAAGACCAGCGGGCTGCGGATGGACACGTTCCAGACCCGTGAGTACGGCGCGCTCGGCTTCGTCGACGAGACGCGGGTGCGGCTGATGCGGGCACCGGCGCGAGTGGAGCAGTGCCGTACGGCGAAGTGGGCGACGCCGTTCGACCTGGCCAGGGTCGACCGGGCGAAGCTGCCGCGCACCGAGATCGTGTACGGCTACCAGGGCGCGGGCGGCGAGGCGATCACCGCGTTCGCGGACGCGGGCGTGCAGGGGATCGTGACCGCGGGTACGGGTGCCGGCGGGATCTCACCCGCGCAGACCGCGGCGTTGGCCGCGGCGGCGAAGAAGGGCGTCACGTTCGTCTCGACGACCCGTACCGGCTCCGGCGCGGTGTACGACGGCGGCGGCACCGTGATCGGCGGCGAGGACCTGCTGCCGCAGAAGGCGCGCCTGCTGTTGCTGCTGTCGTTGGCGAAGACGAACGACGTCGCGACGATCCGCGGCTGGTTTACCCGGTACGGGGTGCAGCAGTTCGGCTAGCCGGGTGCCGTGGTCCTTTCCCTCTGGCCGGACGGTCTACAGGTGACCGCCCACGTGGCCCTTCGGCCAGAGGGAAGGGGCCACGTTCAAGCACCCGGCTCGGAGCGCGCCAGCGCGACCATGACTCAGTCGTTCCGAACGGTACGTGTCCGGGCGGCGATGAGATGGGCGAGCTCCGTCGCCGCCGCCCGTGCGCGCGGGCCGTCGGACGACTGGATGCCCATCACGGGCACCGACGTACCGTCGTCGATGTCGAGTCGTGCCCACGGGTCGCCCTGGCGGAACCGCACGCTGACGACCTCGGCCCACGCGAGGTGGCGAGTGCCGACGAGGTTGACGACCGTGAGCCCGTTCTCGTCGGCCCGCAGCCGAGAATGCCCAAGCAGGTAAAGGGCTCCGACGATGATCAGCAGGACCGCCGCGATCGTCAGGGTCTGCGGCCAGGTGAACGCGTCGCGGGTGTCCGACGGCATGCCGAACCACATGCCGAGCGAGGCGCCGACGAGGACGACGCCGAGGATGACCGCGGTGACCGGCATGAACCTCGGTCGCCACGTCCTGGGCAGCGTCGACTCGGGGGTCTGGTTGGTCACCCCGCGAGCATAGAGGCCGTCAGTGCTCGGCCAGCCAGTCGAGCAACGTGTCCGCCATCCAGTCGCTGTGCGAGTGATGGACGTCATGACCCGCGCCGACCGCCTCGCGGAACTCCCCGCGCGGGATGGCGTTCGCGAGCTCCTCGGCGGCGTCCGGCGGCGCGAGGAAGTCGTGCGTGCCGTTGATCAGGAGCACGGGGCAGCGGATGTCCGCCGCGCGGGAACGAACGATGTCGCCGCCCCTGGCGACGATGTCGCCCATCGCCCGCGCCACGCTGCTCGTCATCACGCGCGCGCCGTCGACTCCGTACGCCTCGACGAGGTACGCGACGAGGGGTACGAACGGCTCCACCGGCTGGTCGACGATCGTGCTGAGCACCTGGAGCTGCTCGGGCGTCGCGAGGATCTGGCCGACCGAGCCCCAGGCCGCGACGGAGAGCGCGCGCTCCGGCCACAGCGCGGCCATGAGCAGCGCCTCCTCGCCGCCGTCGCTGAAGCCGACGAGGTGCGCCTGGCCGACGCCGAGGTGGTCGAGCAGGCCGAGCAGAACGGGAGCGTCGTCCTGGTAGTAGTCCGCGTAGTACTCGCGCGGCTGCGGCTGCGACCGCCCAGAGCCAGGCAGGTCGGCGGCGATGACCCGGAAACCGTCGACGAGCCGGCCGCGCAGATGGTCCAAGTCGGTGATGCTCCCGGCCCACCCGGGCATCAACAGCAGGGCATCGCCCTGACCGGAGTCCTCGTAGTAGAGCTGTCCGAACGTAGGCACGGCGCTCAGACTAGGCCGGCTCAGCCCAGGAGGACGATCTCGGTCTCCTCGTCGTACGCCAGCGCCGAGTCGCCGTCGACGACGAGGTCGGCGCGGTCCCGGGTCCGTTCCCGCGCGAAGTGCGTGGCCTCGTCCGCCGCCCACGCGTCCCAGTACGGCCGGAAGCCTTCACCATCACGTTCCATGCCGCGCCGGTAGCGCACGTCCAACGGCGCTTCGACCCAGATCTTCAACGTGGAAAGGTGATCGATGGGTCGGTCGGCCGACCCGACGCCCTCCACGATCAGGGCGGGCCGGACCGGGACGTCGTGCCACTCGGCGTACGACTCGGCGATCCAGTCGTAGCGCTGGTACCGGCCCCGGAAGTTCGCCCGCAACGGCTGCAACACCCACGAGTCGAGCCGGTCCCACACGGAGCCGAGCCCGGACCAGCCCTCGTACAGGTCGTCCAGGTGCACGATCTGCGCGTTGCCCAAGAAGACGGCGAGCCGCCCGGCCAGCGTGCTCTTCCCCGCGCCCGCGTGGCCGTCGATGCAGACGAGCCGGACCGCGCCGAGCCGTGGGGGACCGGCGAGTACCTCGCGCGCGACGTCGGCCAGCCGTACGACCGAGGACCGCCGAGACGCCGTCACAGCGCCGTCCATCGCCATGGCCGCAACCTACAGCTCGGACGGTAGGGTCGAGCAGATCCCACGCTGGTGTGCCATGGAGGGGAGCACCGCCCGGTGCCGTTCGTTCGTCGCCTGCTGGCGTTGTGCGCGATCCTCGCGCTCGCCGGCTGCTCGTCGGGTACGGGCTTCAGCGCACCGGTCTTCTCGTCGACGCCCACGTCGACGCCCACGCCGACTCCCGCCGCCAGCCCGAAGCCAGCTCCCACGGGACCCACGAACGTCACGCTGCCGCACGGCCGGTCGTACGTGCTCGCCAACCCAGCACCGGGCAAGCCCCGCCCGCTGCTCATCGTCCTGCACTCCTACCAGGGCACCTGGGAACGCCTCGACAAGGCCGCGAGCATCCTCGAACGTGCCAAGGCCGAGGGGTACGTCGTCGCGTTCGCCCAAGGTGTCGACCAGTCCTGGAACGCGGGCGGCTGCTGCGGTACGGCCAAGCAGCGCAAGCTCGACGACGTCGGCTACCTCGTCCAGCTGGCCCACGACGCCCGCAAGCGCACCGAGCTGGGCGACGTCTACCTGCTCGGCTTCTCGGCCGGCGACATGATGGCGATCCGCGCCCTCTGCGCCCGCCCCGCCGTGTTCCGGGCCGCCGCCGGAGCCGCCGGCAACCTCGTCGCCAGCTGCCACAGCAAGACCCCGATCCGCTATCTCCACCTGCACGGCCGCGCCGACAACATCGTGCCGTTCGACGGCGGAAGGGTCGACTGGCTCGGCACCACGTTCGCGCCCATACGTGACCTCCCGAAGCGGATCAAGCACCAGGCGAAGGGCTCGACCGTCAAGCTCGTCACCCACGACTGCGGTCACGTCTGGCCCACGCTCGAGGCCTGTGGAACAGACGGGCTCGGCTTGGCGTTGGACTTCTTTACCCGGTGACGCTCTCCCGGGTTCCGGTTGCGGACACCGGCCTGGTAGCCTAGGCGGTCGGCCGACCCGGGAGACCGGGTCACCACAAGCGGAGGACCACCTCCCACCCGCATCAGCCCTCGGGTTGTCGGGTCCAGGCCGATCGCGACACCCGTGCACGAAGCGGGTGGCGATCAGCGTTTGATCTTGCTCTGGGGCTGGATCAATCAGGTGGGCTTCCGCATACGAGAACGCGGGAGCCCTTTTTCGCGTCCTCACCACCCCAGATCACCGCACAACACAGGAGGAGACATAACCACAGAGCTTCGCGTCAACGACCGGATCCGGGTTCCCGAAGTCCGGCTCGTCGGACCGAACGGTGAACAGGTCGGCATCGTGCGCATCGAAGATGCGTTGCGCCTGGCGCAGGAGAGTGATCTCGACCTTGTCGAGGTCGCGCCCACAGCGCGCCCGCCGGTCTGCAAGCTCATGGACTTTGGCAAGTTCAAGTACGAGACCGCTCAGAAGGCCCGGGAAGCACGCCGCAACCAGGCCCAGACGGTGATCAAGGAGATGAAGCTCCGGCCGAAGATCGACCCGCACGACTACGACACCAAGAAGGGTCACGTCGTACGGTTCCTTCGCCAGGGCGACAAGGTCAAGATCACGATCATGTTCCGCGGACGGGAGCAGTCCCGCCCCGAGCTCGGCTTCCGGCTGCTGCAGCGACTCTCCGAGGACGTCGCCGACCTCGGCTACGTCGAGTCGAACCCGCGCCAGGACGGCCGCAACATGATCATGGTTCTGACGCCCCACAAGCGTAAGTCCGAGGCGCGAGCCGAGGTGCAGGCCGAGAAGGCGAAGAAGGCGGCCGAACGCGAGGCCGACCGCGAGGCCGAGCGCCTCGAGCGCACCTCCGGACAGCACCCGGTGGGCTCGAACGGTTCGAGCGCCGCCGTCGACGACGAGCCAGTCGAGCTCGACGAAGCGGTGGACGAGGCCGCGGACGAAGTGACCGAAGTACCCGAGAACGAGAACGTCTAGAGACAGAAGAACCGCCCCGCACCAGGCCGACCGGTACCTACCGACTGGCCGACCGAGGAGCTGAATCATGCCGAAGAACAAGACGCATAGCGGCGCAAAGAAGCGCTTCAAGATCACCGGGACCGGCAAGCTGGTCCACGGCCGTACCAACCGCGGTCACCTGATGGAGGTCAAGCCCTCCACCCGTGCCCGTCGGCTCGCCGGCGAGGTCGAGGTCAACCCGGCCGACAAGAAGCGGGCCAAGAAGTTGCTCGGTCGTTAGTCCCAGTAAGCCTCCGGCGTCGCGGGCCGATCCCGCGATGGCCGATCCCGATAGGAGTTCCATCTCATGGCACGCGTGAAACGGGCAGTCAACGCCCAGAAGAAGCGTCGCGTCGTCCTCGAGCGGGCCAAGGGCTACCGCGGCCAGCGCTCGCGCCTGTACCGCAAGGCCAAGGAGCAGGTCACCCACTCCCTGGTCTACGCCTACCGTGACCGCCGGGCGCGGAAGGGCGACTTCCGCCGCCTGTGGATCACCCGCATCAACGCCGCGGCGCGCTTGAACGGTGTCACGTACAACCGGTTCATCCAGGGCCTCAAGGCCGCCGGTGTCGAGGTCGACCGCAAGATCCTCGCCGAGCTGGCCGTGTCCGACGCCCCGGCGTTCGCCGCACTCGTCGAGGTCGCGAAGAAGGCCGTGCCGGCCGAGACCGAGGCGGCCGCCTGACCGTCCCGGCCCAGGCGACGACCGCGAAGTCCGCGCGCCTGGCAGGTCCCGAGCTCACCGACCCGCGCAACAGCAGGGTCGCGGCGGCTCGCCGACTTGCCAAGCGCGCGTTTCGCGTCCGGGGCCGCCGGTTCCTCGCCGAGGGACCGCAGGCGGTCCAGGAGGCGCTCGGCGTTCCGGGCAACGTGCTCGAGCTGTTCGCCACCAGCGCGGCCGCCGACCGGCACGTCGACCTGGTGGACGCCGCGAGCAGGGCCGACATCCCCGTACGCCTGGTTTCCGGCGAGGTCTTCGCCGCGCTCTCCCAGACCGTGACGCCGCAAGGACTGATCGCGGTCTGCTCGTTCGTCGACACCCCGTTCGCCGACGTCGTGGCCACCGATCCGCTGCTGGTCGCCGTTCTGGCCCAGGTACGCGATCCCGGCAACGCCGGCACCGTCGTCCGCTGTGCCGACGCGGCCGGCGCCGAGGCGGTCGTGCTGACCGACGCCTCCGTCGACGTCTACAACCCCAAGTGCGTACGTGCCTCCGCGGGCAGCCTGTTCCACCTGCCGGTCACGGTAGGCGTGGACGCCGCCGCCGGCGCGGCCGGGCTCCGCGAGCACGGACTGCGGATCCTCGCCGCCGACGGAGCCGGCGAGCTCGACCTCGACACCGCCGCGGACGAGGGCCTGCTCAGCGGCCCGACCGCGTGGATCTTCGGCAACGAGGCGTGGGGTCTGCCGCCCGAGACCCGGGCGCTGGCGGACGCCGTCGTACGCGTTCCCGTCCACGGCCGGGCCGAGAGTCTGAACCTCGCGACCGCCGCGGCCGTGTGCTTGTATGCCTCCGCTCGCGCCCAGCGCCAGCGTGGTGGGTGCCGGACACCCAGCAATCAGAGGTAGTCTCCGGCAAGAAGCGTCGAGAAAACGGCGCACCGGAATGGGAATGGGCAACGCAACGGCAGGGGGGCTTCGCCGTGGCTGACCCCGAGGACGGGCGTGCGGTGCCCGTCGTCGATCTGGACGATGTGCCCGACGGGCTCATCGTCGCTGACGATCGTGCCCGCGTCACGGTCGTGAACCGGGTAGCGACCCGGCTCTTACGCGTGCCCGCCGAAGATCTGATCGGCAAACACCTGGCCGACGCGCTGGCTCTCCAGGACCGCGACGGCCGTGACTGGTGGGCGTCCGCGCAGCCGTACGACGGGCTGAACATCCGGACCGGCCATCCCGAGTGCAGCCTGTTCCTTCCCGATGGGCGGGAACTGCTGGTCGCGTCCAAGTTCGTCCGCCCGAACGGTCCGTCGGGGAAGGTCGAACGGGTCGTGGTCACGTTGCGGAGCGCGCGGCTGCGCATCTACGAGGACGGCGAACGTTCCAACCTGATCGCCACGGTCGCGCACGAGCTGCGGTCGCCGCTCACCAGCGTGAAGGGCTTCACCGCGACGCTGTTGCGCAAGTGGGACCGGTTCACCGACGAGCAGCGCCGGCTGATGCTGGAGACCGTCGAGGCGGACGCCGACCGGCTGGCCCGGCTGATCACCGACCTGCTCGACGTGGCCCGGATCGAGTCGAACCGGCTGTCGCTGCGCCGCCAGCCGGTCGACGTGGCCGACTACCTGGAGCGGACCGTCGCGTCGATGCAGGCGGCCGAACGGGTGAAGGACAACCTGGTCCTGCTCGTCGAGGGCCCGGTGCCGACGATGTGGCTCGACGTCGACAAGACCGACCAGGTGCTCGCGAACCTGCTCGACAACGCGCTGCGCCACGGCGCCGGCACCGTGACGATCCGGCTGAGCTGCTGGCAGGACGGCGTCCAGATCGTCGTGGACGACGAGGGCCGGGGAATCCCGGAGGCCGAGCGGGAACGGGTCTTCGGCCGCTTCTGGCGCGGCACGGGCGGCAGCCGCGGCGGATCGGGCCTCGGGCTGTACATCGTTCGCGGCCTCGTCGAAGGCCACGGCGGCACGGTCCGGGTGGAGCAGTCGCCGGCCGGCGGTGCGCGCTTCGTGGTGGAGCTGCCGAACGACATCCCCGAAGGGCTTACCGACTAGCGGGCTCGTAGTGGTCGCCGACCTCGAGCTCGTCGTACTCCTGCTTGCTCACGCAGTCCTGGCCCGTCCTGCCCTTCTCGTTCTTGAAGACAAGGCGATAGCAATCGGGCTCGTACCGAAAGGTCGACGTGGAGCCGCTCGGCACCTGCTGGCAGGTCGTCGTCGGTGGAAACCCACCCGACGTCGTGCACTGCGTGGTGTACGTGGTCATCCCCGGCGAGTACCGAGAGCCGCCCGGCTCGAACCGCTTGCTGGTCACGGTGCCGGAGGTGGCACAGTCCGCCAGGCTCAGCAGCAGCACCAGTCCGACCGCGGCTAGCGCGATCACCTTCTCCACGGCGGATCCCCCTGCCGTTGTCGAAGTCCTACGACCAACCGTAACCCGGCCGCCACGATCCAGGCGGCGCTCGTCCACAGCTAGCGACCACCACCGACGGGCCTTTCGACGCGCCTACCTAGACTCTCCGGGTACCCCCTTTGCCGAGGAGATCGATGTCGGGCCCGAACAAGAACTACGACCCCGTCGAGGTCACGCCGCTGCATGCCGACGAGGTCGAGCAGATGCGCGACGAGGCGCTGGCCGCGATCGCGAAGGCCGCGGACCTCGACGAGCTGCGCGACGTACGCCTCGCGCACGCCGGTGACCGGAGCCCGCTCGGCCTCGCCAACCGGGAGATCGGCGCGCTGCCGCCGCAGGCCCGCAAGGACGCCGGCATGCGCCTCGGCGGCGCCCGCCGCGCGGTCAACGAGGCGCTCGCCACGCGCCAGCAAGAGCTCGAGAAGGACCGCGACGAACGCATCCTGATCGACGAGGCCGTCGACGTCACGCTCCCGTGGGACGGCGAGCCGCAGGGCGCCCGGCATCCGCTGACCACCCTGCAGGAACGCATCGCCGACGTGTTCGTGAGCATGGGCTGGGAGGTCTTCAACGGCCCCGAGGTCGAGGCCGAGTGGCTGAACTTCGACGCGCTCAACATCGCTCCCGACCACCCCGCGCGGACGACGATGGACACGTTCTTCATCGACCCGCCCGAGGCCGGCCTCGTCCTCAGGACCCACACCAGCCCCGGTCAGGCGCGCACGATGCTCGGCAAGCAGCCGCCGATCTACGTGGTCTGCCCCGGTCGTACGTACCGCACCGACGAGCTCGACGCGACGCACACCCCGGTCTTCCACCAGGTCGAGGGCCTCGTCGTCGACGAGGGCATCACGATGGCGCATCTCAAGGGCACGCTCGACCACTTCGCCCAGGCGATGTTCGGCGCTGGCCTGACGACGCGGCTGCGCCCGTACTACTTCCCGTTCACCGAGCCGAGTGCCGAGCTCGACCTGCAGTGCTTCGTGTGCCGCGGCGAGTCGGTCGGGAACCCGGACCGCCCCTGCCGTACGTGCTCGAGCGAGGGCTGGATCGAGTGGGGCGGCTGCGGCGTCGTCAACCCGCGCGTGCTGATCTCCTGCGGCATCGACCCGGAGCGCTATAGCGGGTTCGCGTTCGGGATGGGGATCGAACGGACGTTGATGTTCCGCAACGGTGTCGAGGACATGCGCGACATGGTCGAAGGCGACGTCCGGTTCACCCGGCCGTTTGGATGGGAGAGCTGATGCGGGTCCCGATCTCCTGGCTGCGGGAGTTCGTCGAGCTGCCGGAGTCCGAGACCGCCCGTGCCGTGGCGGACCGGCTGATCCGCGCCGGGCTCGAGGTGGAGGGCGTCGACGAGGTCGGCGCCGACGTCAGCCGGGCCGCTCGTGGTCGGCCGCGTGCTGGCGTACGACGACGAAGAGCACTCCAACGGCAAGACCATCCGCTGGTGCTCGGTCGACGTCGGCGAGGACGAGCCGCGCGGCATCATCT
Source organism: uncultured Actinomycetota bacterium (assembly GCA_963762635.1). Lineage (GTDB taxonomy): Bacteria > Actinomycetota > Actinomycetes > Propionibacteriales > Actinopolymorphaceae > Tenggerimyces. The sequence continues at coordinate 202,548 of CAVXLQ010000010.1, read as the reverse complement.
GCGGCGCCCACAACTTCGCCGTCGACGACCTCGTCGTGGTCGCGCTCCCCGGCGCTGTGCTGCCGGGCGGCTTCGCGATCACCGCGCGGAAGACTTACGGCCACGTGTCCGACGGCATGATCTGCTCGCAGCGCGAGCTCGGCCTCGGCGACGACCACACCGGCATCATCGTGTTGCGCGCCGGCGAAGCCGAGCCGGGCGCGGAGGCCGCGCCGATCCTGTTGCTGCGCGAGGACGTGCTCGACATCGCGGTCACGCCCGACCGCGGCTACACGATGTCGATCCGCGGCGTCGCCCGCGAGGCGGCGACCGCGTACGACGTCCCGCTGAAGGACCCGGCCGCCGGCGCGATCAACGCGCCGACCGACGCCGGCTACCCGGTCCGTTCGGAGGACCTCGACGGCTGCCCGGTCTTCGCGGCGGTCGGCGTCACCGGCTTCGACCCGACGGCGCCGAGCCCGCGCTGGCTGCAGCGCAGGCTCCAGCTCGCCGGCACCCGGCCGATCTCGCTCGGCGTCGACGTGACCAACTACGTGATGTACGAGCTCGGCCAGCCGATCCACGGCTGGGACCAGGCCAAGCTGCGCGGCGGGATCGTCGTACGCCGTTCGCAGCCGGGGGAGAAGCTGCTCACGCTCGACGGCGTGACGCGCGAGCTCGACGCCCGAGGACCTCGTCGTCACCGACGACTCCGGCCCGATCGGGCTCGGCGGCGTGATGGGCGGCGACTCGACCGAGCTCGACCCGTCGACGACCGAGATCCTGGTCGAGGCGGCGTACTGGGACCCGGTCACGATCGCCCGCACCGCCCGCCGGCACAAGCTGCCGAGCGAGGCGTCCAAGCGGTTCGAACGCGGCGTCGACTCCTCGCTGCAGGCCCACGCCGCGCGCAGGGTCGCCGAGCTGCTCGTCGAGCTGGGTGGCGGGCGGATCGAGTCCGAGTCGGTGTTCGGCACCAGCCTCGTACCGCCGACCGTCACCATCGCCGCCGACCACGCCGCGAACGTCGCCGGCTACCCCATCGCGACCGACGTCTCGGTGAAGCGGCTGCGCGACGTCGGCTGCACGGTCGTCGAGCAGGACGTGACGCTGCAGGTGACGCCGCCCTCGTGGCGGCCCGACCTCACCGACCCGAACGACTTCGCCGAGGAGGTGATCCGGCTCGAGGGGTACGAAGCCGTGCCCAGCGTCCTGCCGGTCGCGCCTCCCGGCCGCGGGCTGACCCCCTGGCAGCGGCAACACCGGCTGATCGGGCGCCGGCTCGCCGGGGCGGGGCTACGTGGAGATCCTCGCGTACCCGCCGTTCATCGGCGAGTCCGACTTCGACAAGCTCGGCCTGCCCGCCGACGACCCGCGGCGGCACGCGCTCCGGCTGGCCAACCCGCTGTCGGAGGAGACGCCGCTGCTCCGTACCTCGTTGCTGCCGGGGCTGTTGGCGACGCTGCGGCGGAACGTCGGACGTGGCGCGACGGACGTGGCGTTGTTCGAGACCGGTCGGGTGTTCCGGCCTTCGCCCGGTGCGCAGCAGGTCGCGCCGCGGCTCCGGGTCGACCAGCGACCGACCGACGCCGAGCTGGCGTCGCTCGACGCCGTTCTTCCCGCGCAGCCTGACCGTGTCGCGATCGTGGCGGCGGGGGAGCGGTACGCCACCGGCTGGTGGGGTGCGGGCCGCCCGTCGACCTGGGCGGACGCGATCCAGGCGGGCCGACTCGTCGCCTCGTCGTTGGGCGTGACGGTGGATGTACGCGCGGACGACCACGCGCCGTGGCACCCGGGCCGCTGCGCCGCGCTGCTCGTCGACGGCCGCGTCGTCGGGCACGCGGGGGAGCTGCACCCGAAGGTCGTCGAGGCGTACGGCCTGCCTTCGCGAACGGTGGCGATGGAGCTGCAGCCCGACCTGCTCGGTGCGCTGGACACGACCGTTCCGGCGCCGGACGTGTCGACGTTCCCGCCGGCGAAGGAGGACGTGGCGCTGATCGTGCCGGCGTCCGTCCCGGTGGCTGACGTCGAAGCCGCGCTGCGCGCCGGCGCCGGCGACCTGCTGGAGTCCGTGCGGCTGTTCGACGTGTACGTCGGATCGCAGATCCCCGAGGGAACGCGGTCGCTGGCGTTCGCGCTGCAGTTCCGGGCACCGGACCGCACGCTCACCGACACCGACGTGTCCGCCGCCAAGCAGGGCGCGGTCGACTCGGCGGCGCAACGAACGGGCGCGGTGCAGCGCGGCGCGTAAACCGCCTGCGCCGAGGACTTGTTACACAGATCTCGGCTTAGAGACCGAGATCTGTGTAACAACTCGCGAGAGTGGGACGGATGTGACGGCAGGGGCGGGCGAGGCAGCGGCATTCGGGGCGAGCGGACCGCCGACGAGGCAGGGTGCCGAGTGAGCCAAGATCGAACAGCTGGCGAGCGGCCGGGCGTCGAGTGGCCGGCTTGTTGGACAGATGTCGGGATAGACAACGAGATTCGTCCAACAAGTCGCGAGGGTGGGACGGATGTGACGGCAGGGGCGAGCAAGGCAGGGGAGCGGCACTCGGGGCGAGCGGGCGCGGCGCCGCGCGGCTAAACCGCATGACCTCGAGGGGCCGGCTCACTAGGGTCGGCCCTCGTGTCTGAATCCGATCCCCTCGCACCTGTCGTCAAGCTGGACCACGAAGCCCTTCTCGCCGCGGTCCGCTCCGCCGGTGTGGAGCTCGAACTTCTCGGACGTTCCGCCGACGGGGAGGTCGGCGCGGCGTTCGTCCGCTGGCCCGACGGTCGCGAAGGCGTGCTCACAGGCCTCGGCGGACCGCTGGCGAACGAGGTTCGCCGCAACGCCGAGCTCCTCGACCTGGCGCGCGGCCGAGGCGTGCCCGTCCCGTCGTACGACCTGGTCGTCGACCTCCCCGACGGCGGCGTGGCGATCGTCCAGCAACGACTGCCCGGAGCGGTGCCCGCCGTCCGGGACCGAGCGCTCGCCGAGTCGATGCTGGCGACCCTCGACACGTTCGAGGGCGTGCTCGCCGACCGGCCGGACGTCGAGGCACCGGACCTGCACCTGCTGAAGAGCGGCCCCGGCTTCTGCGTGCACGAGTCGCTCGAGGCGTTCTCGCCCCGGACCCGCCGGCTGCTCGCCTGGATCCACGAGGTGGGAGCGGGCACCCCGGCCGCGATGACCGGCACCGACCTCGTCCACCTCGACTACCACCCCGGGAACGTGCTCGTCGACACCGCAGGCCGGATCACCGGCGTCGTCGACTGGGACGGCGTCGGCCGCGGCGACCGCTGGTTCGGCCTGGTCAACCTGCGCTTCGAGGCAGCGCCGGCCGGTTTCCCGCAAGACGTGGTCCGCTGGCTCGACGGTCTCCTCGACGAACGCCTCGACCCCGCGGTCCTCCGCCTCTACTGGGCCAGCATGAGCCTGCGCAGCGTCGACTGGGTCATCCGCCACTACTCGCCGTCCGACGTCGACGACCGCCTCGACGTCGCCGAGTCCCGGATGACCTAGTCGGCCGCGGCGGCCAGGGCGCGCTCGCCCAACTCGCGGGCGGCGGCGCGGATCTCGGGGGAGCCGACGATGCGGTAGGGCGCGGGAAGCTTCGCGAGCATCTCCGCGCAGTAGTGCGGGTTGCCCGTCGTCCCGACCAGCCGCGTCGTCTCCTCGTCCAGCGGCTCCAACGTCCCGAGCGTCCGCGGCAGCCAGCGCCGCGCGTTCTCCCGCGGCATGGAGATCACGACGTCGACCTCGTACTCCCACCCGACCGACAGGTGCTTCTCGAGCATCGCCACCGGGTCGAGGTTGGCCGGCGGGTCGAACAGGTCGCCGAGCGGGTCGATCGATCGGATCCGGTCGACCCGGTACGCCCGCGTCGCGTCCGAGCGGCGGTTCCGGCAGAGCACGTACCAGCGGCCGTGCCGAACGACGACCGCCCAAGGCTCGACGTCCATCACCCACTCCGACCCGGCCTCGGACTTGTAGTCGAGCCGGACGCAGCGGTGGTTCGAGCAGGCCTGGACGAGTGCGATCGTCGTCTCCGGATCGGGCCGAGCGGCACTGTAGTCCGGCGCGGCCGCCGTGTTCCGGCGCACGGCCTCGGCCTGTGCCGCGACGGGCTCGGGGAGCGCCCGCACGATCTTGTCCAGCGCCCGGCCGACCAGCGTGGCCGGATCGCTGGCGTCGTGGTGCCCGTCGAGGACTGCCATGACCAGGGCCAACGCCTCCGCGGCGCCGAACATCAGCGGCGGCAGCCGGAGACCGCGACCGACGCGATACCCGCCGTACGGGCCGCGCACCGACTCGATCGGGATGCCCGCCTCGCGCAGGATGCCGACGTACCGCCGCGCGGCCCGCTCGGTGACGCCCAGCTTGTCCGCGAGCCGGTCCGCGGTGATGCCAGGGCTGCTCTGCAGCAGCTCCAACGCCAACAACGCCCGCGCGGTCGGGCTCGTCTCCGCCCTCACGACAGCCTCCACGGATCCGGAAGTAGCTCGTCCGGATCCAGAGGCTACTGCGAACCGGCGACGCCGATCAGGTTTCCCTCCGGGTCGGTGAACTGGCCGACGACCAGCCCGTTGCCCGAGGTCACCGGTCCGAACTTGCGGGTGCCGCCGAGCCGTTCGGCTTCGGCGAGCGCCTCGCCGACGTTCGGGACGCCGACGTAGAAGACGACGTGCGGGTCGTACGCCTCGCCGCCGCCGACGCCGCCGTAGATGCCGGCCTCGGTGAACCCGTAGCTCTCCGCCACCTCCTTCACCGTCTGCCCGCTGGTGTCGTACTGCCAGCCGAACAGCTCGCCGAAGAACGCCTGCAGTTCGCCGGCTCGCGGCCGATGATCTCGAAGTGCACCACTGGTTTGCTCATACCTAAGAGTCGGAGCTGGCGGTCCGATTTCGACAGCTCCCGTTGGCGCGGTCCGGGTCGCTCAGTTTCGCTGCGTCTGGCAGGAGGACGACGATGCCAAGCACTGCCACTTGGTGGGCGACGTGTGTGGTGGGCTGCTTCGACGACCCGGACCGCGCAGTGCAGACTCTTCGATCATGGCCGAACCCAGCAAAATCGCCCTCGTCACCGGAGCCAGCCGGGGGATCGGGCGCGAGATCGCGCTCTCCCTCGCCCGCCGCGGCATCGCTGTCGGGCTGCTCGGCCGGGACGTCGCCGCGTTGGAGGCGGTACGCGACGAGTGCGGCCCCGCCTCGGCCGTCGTGGTCGCCGACGTGACCGACGAGGTCGCCGTACGTTCCGCGGTGGCGGAGGTCGAGGACGCGCTCGGCCCCGTCGACCTGCTCGTCAACAACGCCGGAAGGATCGAGTCCAGCGAGCAGTCGCTGTGGGAGACCGACCCAGCCGAGTGGTGGGCGATCGTCGAGACCGACCTGCGCGGCCCGTTCCTGTGCTGCCACGCCGTCCTCCCCGGCATGGTCGAACGGCGCCGAGGCCGCATCGTCAACCTCACCAGCGGAATCGCGATCCGCGACAGCGACATCTACAGCGGGTACGCCGCGGCCAAGACCGCGCTGGTCCGCCTGACCGGCTCGATCGTCGCGGCGGCGGGGGAGTACGGCGTGACCGCGTACGACCTCTCGCCGGGCCACGTCGAGACGGAGATGACCACGTCGATGGAGATGCACCGCGGCCGTACGTCCTGGACCCCACCCGCCGCGGTCACCGATCTCGTCGACGCGATCGCCGCCGGCCGAGCGGATGCGTTGACCGGCCGCTACTTCCGCGCCGGCACCGACGACCTCGAGTCCCTGCTGGCGAACGCGGACGCGATGAGCTCAGTCGGACGCCCGCACCTTGCGGCTCCGCCCGTACGGTCCGAACGACCCGCTCGGCTAGGTCTCGGCCAGAATGATTCCGTGCGAGCGCTGAGCGAACAGGTCGTCCTTCTCACCGGCGCGACCGACGGACTCGGTCGTCACGTCGCCGGTGCGCTGGCCGCGAACGGGGCGACGGTGATCCTGCATGGCCGGAATACGGCGAAGCTCCGCGCCGTGCAGGCCGAGCTCGGGACCCGGCACCCGATCGTCCGCGCCGATCTCGCCGACCTGCGGCAGGTGGACCGGATGGCCGACGAGATCCTCGTCGAGTACGACCGGATCGACGTTCTCGTCAACAACGCCGGCGTGGGCTTCGGCAAGCCGGACGCCGCGCGTGAGCTGTCGGCCGACGGGTACGAGCTGCGGTTCGCCGTCAACTACCTCGCCGGCTTCCACCTCACCCGAAGACTGCTGCCGCTGCTCGTCGACTCCTCGCCGTCGCGGGTCGTCAACGTCGCCTCGGCGGGCCAGGAGCCGCTCGACCTGGACGACCCCCAGTTCGCGCACGGCTACGACGGCATCGTCGCGTACCGGCGGAGCAAGCTCGCGCAGATCATGTTCACGTTCGACCTCGCCGACGAGCTCCGCGCCGCGGAGGTGACGGTGAACGCGTTGCACCCGGCGTCGTTCATGAACACGCCGATGGTGCGCGAGTTCGGCGGCCAACCCATGAGCACGGTGGACGAGGGCTCTGCCGCCACCGTTCGCCTGATCACCGACCCCGCCCTGACCGGCGTCACCGGCCGCTACTTCAACCGCAACCAGGAAGCCCGCCCCCACCCCGAGGCCCTCGAGCCCGACGTACGAGCGCGGCTTCGTGCACTGACCGACGACCTGATCGCCCGAGCCCTGGCGCGCTAGAAGCAATACGGCCGGAGCAGGACAGCGCCCTGATCCGGCCGTACTTCCCAACCCATTCCCGGGCGTCAGGGTAGGCCGGGGTCAGGCCCGTGTCCACGACGAACCACATGTCGAAGACGATCTTTATTCTGGGCACACGAACGATCACGGGATGTATATCGTCTTGCATGACAATCCATCATCGGGAATACTCATGCACATGGGTATGAGGGCGGCGGTCGCCGGGGCGAGCGGCTACGCGGGCGGTGAGCTGCTGAGGCTGCTCCTCCAGCATCCCGAGATCGAGATCGGCACGCTCACCGCGGGCACCAACGCGGGAACGAAGCTGGGCCAGCACCAGCCCCACCTGCTCCCGCTCGCCGAGCGCACCCTCGAGGACACCACCAAGGACACGCTGCAAGGCCACGACGTCGTCTTCCTCGCCCTCCCGCACGGCCAGTCGGCGGCGATCGCGGCCCAGCTGAACGACGACACGGTCGTCATCGACTGCGGCGCCGACCACCGCCTCGAAGACGCGGACGACTGGCAGCACTGGTACCAGAGCGACCACGCCGGCACCTGGCCGTACGGCCTCCCCGAGCTGACAGGCCAGCGCGAAAAACTCAAGCACGCCAAGCGCATCGCCGTCCCCGGTTGCTACCCGACCGTCGCCACCCTCGCGCTCGCCCCCGCCCTCCAAGCGGGCATCGTCGAACCCGACGACCTCGTGATCGTCGCCGCGAGCGGTACGTCCGGCGCCGGCAAGAGCCTCAAGCCCAACCTCCTCGGCAGCGAGGTCATGGGCGCCATGTCCGCGTACGGCGTCGGCGGCACCCACCGCCACACACCCGAGATCATCCAGAACCTCGGCAAGCTCACCGACGGCAAGGTCGGCGTAAGCTTCACCCCCACCCTCGCCCCCATGCCCCGCGGCATCCTCGCCACCTGCACGGCGAAGACCACCAAGGGCATCGACGCGGGCAGAGCGAGAGCCGCGTACGCGGCGGCCTGGGCCGGCGAGCCGTTCCTCCACCTCCTCCCCGAGGGCGTCTGGCCCACCACCGCGGCCACCCTCGGCGCCAACACGGTGCACGCCCAGGTCACCGTCGACGAACGCGCCGGAAGACTCGTCGCCGTAGCCGCCATCGACAACCTCACCAAGGGCACCGCCGGCGGCGCGATCCAGTGCATGAACCTCGCGCTCGGCCTCCCCGAGACCACCGGCCTCCCCACCACCGGGCTCGCGCCATGACACAGGAACGCACCTGGTCGCTCCGCCGCTATGCGACCCCGGTTGCCGTCTGCCGCATGGCCCCCGACGCCGACGTCCCGCGGTGGGCGAACGCGCCGACCCCGCTCAGCGCGATCGTCAGGACGGCGAACGAGCTCTCCCTCGTCTGTGCCGCCGACGCCGTGCCGAGCCAGGAGCGCATGCTCGGCCCGTACGTCGCGTACGAGATCGCCGGCCTGCTCGACCCCGATCTCGTCGGGGTGCTCGCCGAGCTGCTCGAACCCCTTGCCGAGGCGAGCATCAGCGTCCTCACGGTCTCCACGTTCGACACCGACTGGGTCCTGGTCCCCGAACGCCAAGCCGACGCCGCCGACACCGCCTGGCGACGACGGCGTCACACGGTGCTCGACCACATCCCCGCCTGAAGCGACTCGAGAGACCAACCCCGAAAGGGAATCACCACCGTGAGCGTCACCGATCCGAAGGGTTTCCGCGCCGCCGGCGTCACCGCCGGGCTGAAGCAGAGCGGAAAGCCCGACGTCGCCCTCGTCGTCAACGACGGTCCGTCGTACGCGGCCGCCGCCGTCTTCACCCTCAACCGCTGCAAGGCCAACCCCGTGCTGTGGAGCGAGACCGCCGTCAAGGACGGAACGGTCAAGGCCGTCGTCCTCAACTCCGGTGGTGCCAACTGCTACACCGGTCCGGAAGGCTTCCAGAACACCCACGCGTCAGCCGAGCTCGTCGCCGAGAAGCTCGGCATCGGTGCGATCGACGTCGTCGTCTGCTCCACCGGCCTGATCGGCGAGCAGCTCGAGAGCGACAAGCTGCTGAACGGCATCACCGAGGCCGCCGGCAACCTCGCGACCAGCGGCGGCCAGGACGCGGCGACCGCGATCATGACCACCGACACCGTGTCCAAACAGTCCACCTACGTGGGCGAAGGCTGGTCGATCGGCGGCATGGCCAAGGGCGCCGGAATGCTCGCCCCGTCGCTCGCCACCATGCTCGTCGTCCTCACCACCGACGCCGACGTCGACCCGGTCACGACAGACCTCGCGCTGAGGGCAGCCACCAAGCAGACATTCGACCGCCTCGACTCCGACGGCTGTATGTCGACGAACGACACCGTGCTGCTGATGGCCAGCGGCGCGAGCGGCGTGAAGCCGTCGTACGACGCGTTCGCCCAAGCGGTCAAGGAGGTCTGCCACGGTCTCGCCCAGCAGCTGATGTCCGACGCCGAGGGTGCGGACCACGACATCGCGATCGAGGTCGTCCACGCCGCGAGCGAGGACGACGCGGTCGAGGTGGGCCGTTCGATCGCCCGCAACAACCTGTTCAAGTGCGCCGTGTTCGGCAAGGACCCCAACTGGGGGAGGATCCTCGCCGCCGTCGGCACCACCAACGCGGCGTTCGACCCAGCCACGTTGGACGTCGCGTTCAACGGCGTCTGGATCTGCAGGAACGGCGAGCCCGGCGAGTCCCGTGACAAGGTCGACTTGACGGACCGCAAGGTCACCGTGACGGTCGATCTCAAGGCGGGCAACGAGACCGCGACGATCTGGACCAACGACCTCACCCACGCGTACGTCCACGAGAACTCGGCCTACTCCACATGAGCGCCTACGAAGCCGCACTGCAGAAGGCCGCGATCCTCACCCAGGCACTGCCTTGGCTCGAGCGGTTCCACGGCCGGACGGTCGTCGTCAAGTACGGCGGCAACGCCATGACCGACGACAAGCTCAAGCAGGCGTTCGCCGAGGACATCGTGTTCCTGCGCTACGCCGGCGTCCGCCCGGTGATCGTGCACGGCGGCGGCCCGCAGATCAGCTCGATGCTCGACCGGCTCGGCATCGAGAGCGAGTTCCGTGGCGGCCTCCGCGTCACCACGCCCGAGGCGATGGAGATCGTCCGCATGGTGCTCGTCGGCCAGGTCGGCCGCGAGCTCGTCGGTCTGGTCAACCAGCACGGCCCGTTCGCCGTCGGCCTGTCCGGTGAGGACGCGAGCCTGTTCACCGCCGAACGCCGCGGGGCCACCGTGGACGGCGCGACCGTCGACATCGGCCTGGTCGGCGACGTCGTCAACGTACGTCCCGAGGCCGTCGTCGACCTGATCGACAACGGCCGCATCCCGGTGGTGTCGAGCGTCGCGCCCGACGAGGACGGCCTGGTCCACAACGTGAACGCCGACACCGCCGCGAGCGCGCTGGCGATCGCGCTCGACGCGGAGAAGCTCGTCGTCCTCACCGACGTCGAGGGCCTCTACCGCGACTGGCCGGCGAGCGACGAGATCATCCCCGAGATCGCGGCCGACGAGCTCGCCGAAATGCTCCCGTCACTCGCGTCCGGCATGGTGCCCAAGATGGAGGCCTGCCTGCGCGCCGTCCGTGGGGGAGTGTCGCGCGCGACCGTGATCGACGGCCGCGTACCCCACGCGCTGCTGCTGGAGATCTTCACCGACGAGGGCATCGGCACCCAGGTTCACCCATCCACGAAGGAGGCACCGTGACCGCGTACGACGAGCTGGCGCAGCGCTTCAACGCGGCGCTGATGCCCAACTACGGCACGCCGCCGGCCGCGCTCGTGCGCGGCGAGGGCGCGACGGTGTGGGACGCCGACGGCAACGAGTACGTCGACTTCATCGGCGGCATCGCCGTCTCCTCGCTCGGCCACGCCCACCCCGCGCTCGTCGAGGCCGTCTCGAAGCAGGTCGCGACGATCGCCCACACCTCCAACCTCTTCCTGCACGAGCGCGAGATCGAGCTCGCCGAGAAGCTCCTCTCGCTGGTCGGCCACCCAGGCAAGGTCTTCCTCGTCAACAGCGGCACCGAGGCGAACGAGGCGCGCATTCAAGCTGGTCTGGAAGCACGGCAAGGCGAACGGTCGCAGCTACCTCGTCTCGACCGAGAACTCCTTCCACGGCCGCACGATGGGGGCCCTCGCGCTCACCGGCAAGGCGTCGATCCGCGAGCCGTTCGGCCCGTACGGTGTCGACGTGCGGTTCGTCCCGTACGGCGACACCGACGCGCTCAAGTCCGCGGTCGACGAGAGCTGCGCCGGCGTCTTCCTCGAACCCACCCAGGGCGAGGCCGGCGTCGTCCCGCCGCCCGCGGGCTACCTCACCGCGGCGCGCGAGATCTGCGACGCGACGGGCGCCACGCTCGTGCTCGACGAGATCCAGAGCGGCATCGGCCGTACGGGAACGTGGTTCGGCCACCAGCACGAGAACGTCAAGCCCGACGTGCTCACGCTCGCCAAAGGACTCGGCGGCGGCATGCCGATCGGCGCGTGCATCGGCATCGGCCCGTTCGGCGACGCGTTCGCGAAGGGCGACCACGGCTCGACGTTCGGCGGCAACCCGGTGTCCTGCGCCGCGGCGCTCGCCGTACTGACCACGATCGAGAACGACGGCCTGCTGGCGAAGGTCACCGAGCTCGGTGAACAGCTCACCCACGGCATCGACGCGATCGACCACCCGCTGAAGAAGGGCGTCCGGGGCCTCGGTCTCTGGCGCGCGATCGTGTTGACCGACGCGAAGGCGCCGCAAGTTCAAGCGGCGGCGCAGAAGGCCGGCTTCCTCGTCAACGCGCTGCAGCCCGACGCCGTCCGCCTCGCGCCGCCGTTCGTCGTCACGAGCGAGCAGGTGCAAGCGCTCGTTGACGCGCTGCCGGGCATCCTCGACCAGGCCGGGGAGTGAGCACGATGCCCAAGCACTTCCTCCGCGACGACGACCTTACGCCCGGGCAGCAGGCCGAGGTCCTCGACCTCGCGGCCGCGTTGAAGAAGGACCGCTTCGCCGAGCGCCCGCTCGAGGGTCCGAAGACCGTGGCGATCCTGTTCGACAAGCCGACCTTGCGCACACAGGTCTCGTTCACCGTCGGTGTCTCCGAGCTCGGCGGCTACCCGATGGTGGTCGACTCCCGGCTGGCTCAGATCGGCGTGCGAGAGTCCGTCGCCGACACCGCCCGCGTGCTCGGCCCGCAGGTCGCGGCGATCGTGTGGCGTACGTACGGCCAGGAACGCATCGACGAGCTGGCGGAGTACGCCGGCGTGCCGGTCGTCAACGCGCTCACCGACCAGTTCCACCCGTGCCAGATTCTCGCCGACCTGCAAACGGTCAAGGAGCACAAGGGAACGCTGAGCGGCCTCACGTTCACCTACCTGGGCGACGGTGCCAACAACATGGCCCACTCGTACCTGCTCGGCGGCGCCACCGCCGGCCTGCACGTCCGCATCGGCTCGCCCGCCGCGTTCCAGCCCGACGAGGCGATCCTCACCAGGGCAAGGGAGATAGCCGCGCAGACCGGGGGATCGGTCGAGATCGTCGCCGACCCGGTCGAGGCGGTCAAGGGCGCAGACGCGGTCGCGACCGACACGTGGGTCTCGATGGGCCAGGAGGAGGAGGCCGAGCAGCGGGCCGCGCCGTTCCTCCCGTTCTCGCTCACCCAGGAGCTGCTGAGCAATGCCAAGGACGACGCGATCGTCCTGCACTGCCTGCCCGCGTACCGCGGCAAGGAGATCGCGGCCGAGGTACTCGACGGTCCGCAGAGCGTCGTGTGGGACGAGGCGGAGAACCGCCTGCACGCACAGAAGGCCCTGCTGACGTGGCTCCTTCGATGAGTACGCATCCGGCCACGAAGACCGCGCGGCAGCAGTACATCGTCGAGGTGCTGTCGCGGTACTCGGTCCGTTCCCAGCCCGAGCTCGCCGACAAGCTCGCGCAGGCCAGCATCGCCGTGACCCAGGCGACACTGTCCCGCGACCTCGACGAGCTCGGCGCGGTCCGCGTACGCAACCCCGACGGCGTGCTCGTCTACGCGCTCCCCGGCGAGGGCGGCGACCGACGGCCCCGGGCCGTACCCAACCAACCGAACCAGGCCGAGTCGCGGCTGGCGAGAGTGTCCGGCGAGCTTCTCGTCTCCGCGGTCGCGTCGGCCAACCTCGTCGTCCTCCGCACCCCGCCGGGCGCGGCGCAGTTCTACGCCTCCGCGCTGGACCACGCCGAGCTGAACGCCGTTCTCGGCACGATCGCCGGCGACGACACCGTTCTCGTCGTCAGCCGCGACCCCGAAGGCGGCCAAGCCGTCGCCGAACACCTGCTGTCCCTAGCGCGCAAGAACCGACCGAAGGAGCAAGACAAGTGACCGAGCGCATCGTGCTCGCCTATTCCGGTGGGCTCGACACCTCCGTGGCGATCGGCTGGATCGCCGAAGAGACCGGTGCCGAAGTGATCGCGTGCGCGGTCGACGTCGGCCAGGGCGGCGAGGACCTCGACACGATCGCGGCGCGGGCCAAGGCCTGCGGCGCGGTCGAGGTGTCCGTCGTCGACGCCAAGGACGAGTTCGCCGAGCAGTTCTGCATGCCCGCCATGCAGGCGAACGCGCTCTACATGGATCGTTACCCGATCGTGTCGGCGCTGTCGCGGCCGCTGATCGTCAAGCACCTCGTGGCCGCGGCCCGCCAGCACGGCGCGTCGACGGTCGCGCACGGCTGCACGGGCAAGGGCAACGACCAGGTCCGGTTCGAGGTCGGTGTCGGCGCGCTCGCGCCGGACCTGAAGGTGCTCGCTCCGGTCCGCGACTTCGCCTGGACGCGCGAGAAGGCGATCGAGTACGCGGAGAAGCGCAGCCTGCCGATCGACGTCACGAAGAAGTCGCCGTTCTCCGTCGACCAGAACGTCTGGGGCCGCGCGGTCGAGACCGGCTTCCTCGAGGACCTGTGGAACGCGCCGACCAAGGACGTCTACGACTACACCGAGGACCCGACGCAGTGGAAGGCGCCGGACGAGGTCATCGTCACGTTCGAGGGCGGCCTTCCGGTCGCGATCGACGGCGACGCGGTCACGCCGCTGCAGGCGATCCAGATCCTGAACCAGCGCGCCGGCGCGCACGGCGTCGGCCGGATCGACATGGTCGAGGACCGTCTCGTGGGCATCAAGAGCCGCGAGATCTACGAGGCACCAGGCGCGATGACGTTGATCACCGCGCACCACGAGCTGGAGAACGTCACGGTCGAGCGCGACCTCGCGCGCTTCAAGCGCCAGGTCGGCCAGCGCTGGACCGAGCTGGTGTACGACGGGCTGTGGTTCTCGCCGCTGAAGTACGCGCTGGACGCGTTCCTCGCCGAGTCGCAGCAGCACGTGTCCGGCGACATCCGCCTCGAGCTGCACGGCGGCAACGCGGTCGTGAACGGACGCCGCAGCGAGAGGTCGCTGTACGACTTCAACCTCGCGACGTACGACGAGGGCGACTCGTTCGACCAGTCGTTGGCGAGGGGCTTCGTCGAGCTCTGGGGGCTGCCGAGCAAGATTGCCGCCAAGCGCGACCAGGCTGACAGCTAGCTCGACCCACCGTTAATCTACATAGGTAGGCCAGGCCTCGAGGATCCGATCGCCGCTAATCTACATATGTCGGCTTGCGTGATCGACCTATGTAGATTACGCGGGCGTCGGGACGAGAAGGAGAGCACGTGAGTGAGCAGGAGCCGACCAGGCTGTGGGGTGGCCGGTTCGCCGGCGGTCCGTCCGAGGCGCTGGCCAGGTTGTCGAGGTCGGTGCACTTCGACTGGCGGCTGGCGCCCTACGACCTCCGCCAGACCGGCGCGCACGCCCGGGTCCTGCGGAGCGCCGGCCTGCTCACCGACGACGAGCTCGCCCAGGTCGAGACCGCCCTCGCCGAGCTCGGCGAGGGCATCGCGTCCGGCGCCGTCCAGCCGTCGCCGGACGACGAGGACGTGCACACGGCGGCCGAGCGGGAGCTGATCGAACGGCTCGGTCCGCTCGGCGGCAAGCTGCGCGCAGGACGGAGCCGCAACGACCAGGTGGCGACGGACTTCCGGCTCTACCTGCGCGACCAGGTCGGCGCGATCGCGACCGAGGTCGTGGCGCTGCAGGAGGCGCTGCTCGACCAGGCCGAACGGCACGCCGCCACGGCCGCGCCAGGGTTCACCCACCTGCAGCACGCGCAGCCGGTCTCGTTCGGCCACGAGCTGGGCAAGCACGTCCAGTCGCTCGCCCGCGACGTCGACCGGTTGCACGACTGGGTCGAACGGAACGCGGTCTCGCCGCTCGGCTCGGGCGCGCTCGCGGGCTCCTCGCTGCCGCTCGACCCGGAAGCCGTCGCCAAGGACCTCGGCTTCCACAGCGCGGCCGCGAACTCGATCGACGCGGTGTCGGACCGCGACTTCGTCGCGGAGTTCCTGTTCTGCACCGCGATGCTCGGCGTGCACCTGTCGCGGCTGGGGGAGGAGTACTGCCTCTGGGCGTCGACGGAGTTCGGCTGGGTGCGGCTCGACGACGCGTACTCGACCGGGTCGTCGATCATGCCGCAGAAGAAGAACCCGGACATCGCCGAGCTGGCGCGCGGCAAGGCCGGCCGGCTGATCGGGCACCTGACCGGCGTGCTCGCGATGCTCAAGGGGCTTCCGTTCGCGTACAACCGCGACCTGCAGGAGGACAAGGAGCCGGTCTTCGACACCGTCGACCAGCTGCTGCTCGTGCTGCCCGCGTTGACCGGGATGGTGGCGACGAGCACGTTCGACGCCGAACGCATGAGCGCCTCGGCGACCACGGGCTTCGCGCTGGCGACCGACATCGCGGAGTGGCTCGTGCGCCAGGGCGTGGTGTTCCGCGACGCGCACGAGATCGCCGGCGCTTGCGTGCAGGAGTGTGAGAAACAGGGCAAGGACCTGCCGGACCTCACCGACGCGGAGCTGGCGGCGATCTCGCCGCAGCTGACGCCGGACGTACGCGAGGTGCTGACGGTCATCGGCTCCATGCACTCGCGGTCCGCGCTGGGCGGGACGGCGCCGGAACGGGTGGCCGGCCAGCTCGGCGACCTCCGAGGCGACATCGTCGAGGCGCGGACCTGGATCGCCCAGCTGTGACCGTCGACCGCGCGGTGCTCGACCGCCCGGTGCTCCGCGTCGCTCCGGCGTTGCTGGGCTGTGTGCTCGAGCACGAGACGCCCGAGGGCCTGGTGGCCGTGCGGCTGACCGAGGTCGAGGCGTACGACGGGCCGAACGACCCGGGCTCGCACGCCTACCGCGGGCAGACGCCGCGGAACGCCGTCATGTTCGGCCCGCCTGGCTTCGTGTACGTCTACTTCACCTACGGCATGCACTGGTGCATGAACCTCGTCTGCGGCCCGCCCGGCACACCGTCCGCGGTGCTGGTGCGCGCCGGTGAGGTCGTCGATGGGGAGTCACTCGCCCGTACGCGCCGTGCCTCGACGAAGTCGGCGCGCGATCTGGCCCGTGGACCGGCGCGGCTGGCGCAGGCGTTGGGAGTGGCGAAGGCGCAGAACGGGCTCGACGCCTGCGACGAGGCGTCGCCGCTCCGGCTGGTGCCCGGCCGCCGGGTGCCGAAGGCGCGGATCCGTACGTCCGGACGGGTCGGGCTCGCCGCGGCGGCCGACCGGCCGTGGCGGTTCTACGTGGACGGGGAGCCCTCGGTGTCGCCGTACCGGCCGCACGTGCCGAAACGGCGCTCAGCCACCGCTTAGCCTGAAGCCATGGCGAGCAAGATCACCGAGCTCCTCGTCCGGTGCCGCGAACCGGAGCAGCTGGCGGCGTTCTGGTGTGACGTCCTGGGGTACACGGTTGTGCACAGGGACGGCGACGACGTCGAGATCGGGCCGCCTGCCGGCTCCGGCGGCCCGGGGCTGATCTTCAGCCGTACCGACCCGACGCACTTCGACCTCAGCCCGGTCGACCGGGACCAGGACGCAGAGCTCGAACGGCTGCTGGCGCTGGGCGCGGTCCCGGCGGACGTCGGCCAGACCGGCGAGGAGCCGTGGCACGTTCTCGCCGACCCCGAGGGCAACCTGTTCTGCCTGCTCCGGAGCCGTGCCGCGGGCTGAGGGAAAGAACCCGTTTCGCGTGTGACCGGGGTCTCGGGCAGGCTTGGGGAGACCCGGTCCATCCAAGCAAGTACCGAGAGGACATCTGGTGAACGACATCCTGGACGAGTTGCACTGGCGTGGCCTGGTCGCGGAGTCGACCGACGAGGCCGCGCTTCGTTCCGCACTCGCGTCGGGAACGGTCACCTATTACGTCGGCTTCGACCCGAGCGGACCGAGCCTGCACGCCGGGCACCTGGTGCAGATGGTGACCGCGCGCCGGCTGCAGAACGCCGGACACCGCCCGTTGATCCTGGTGGGCGGCTCGACCGGCCTGATCGGCGATCCCAAGCCGGATGCCGAACGCACCCTGCAGCCGCCCGAGGTCATCGCGTCGAACGTCGAGCGGATCAAGAAGCAGGTCGCTCGCTTCGTGACCTTCGACGGCCCGAACGCCGCGACCGTCGTGAACAACCTCGACTGGACGGCGCCGCTGACCGCGATCGAGTTCATCCGCGACGTCGGACGGCACTTCCGGATCAACAAGATGATCCAGAAGGAAGCCGTGAAGGCTCGGCTGGAGTCCGAGGCGGGGATCGGCTACACCGAGTTCAGCTACCAGATCCTGCAGGCGTACGACTACCTCGAGCTGCACCGCAGGTACGGGTGTGTGCTGCAGACAGGTGGGTCCGATCAGTGGGGGAACATCACCGCTGGCGTCGATCTGATCCGCCGCGTCGAGAGCACGTCTGTGCACGCGCTCGCAACCCCGTTGCTGTTGCGGTCCGACGGGAAGAAGTTCGGCAAGAGCGAGGGCGGGGTCAACATCTGGCTCGACCCGGAGACGTTCTCGCCGTACGCCTTCTACCAGTACTGGTTCAACACACCGGACGCCGATGTGCCGAACTACCTGCGTACGTTCAGCTTCCGCTCGCGTGAGGAGTTGGAGGAGCTGGAGAAGGCGACCGTCGAACGTCCACAGGCTCGAGAAGCCCAACGCCTGTTGGCAGAAGAGCTCACGACGCTCGTGCATGGAGCAGACGAGACCGCGAAAGTCGTCGCCGCTTCGGCGGCGTTGTTCGGGCGTGGGACGTTGGCGGAGATCGATCCGTCGACGTTGGACGCGGCGCTGTTGGAAACGCCACACGCGTCACTTCCGTCTCTTCCGTCGTACGTGGACCTGTTCGCGGCGACCGAGCTCGTCGCCAGCAAGTCCGCGGCGCGCCGGACGATCGACGAAGGCGGTGCGTACGTGAACAACGAACGGGTAACGGACCCGGATGCGACACCGAGTTCGGACGATCTGTTGCACGGCAAGTGGCTGGTCCTGCGGCGCGGGCGACGCAACGTCGCCGGCGTCGCGATCGGACTGTGATCATGGTCGCAGCCCCGGCTCGCTCAGTTTCGCCGCACGCCGCGTCCGGCGATGGGTGAGCGGATGTTCACGTTGGGCTTCTTCGACGAGCCGGACTGCGACTAGTCACGGCCCGCAGGCCGCTGACCTGCGCGAACGCGGTTCCGTTCGCTCGTTGGCGGCCTGCGAGCAACATCCGTGTCGTTTTCGATTTGACTCTGCCGAACCGCGTACGTATGGTTCTCTACGCCTCGCCGAGAGCGCGGGACACCGCAAGGTGGCCGGACCGGTGAGGAACCCCATCCGGACGAGATCTGATCAAGAGCGTTTTACGCCCTGGATCAGGATCGGGACGAGGGGGCGGGCCGAAACAGACCCCGATTTGATCGGGGCGCGGATCACCCGCTAAGGTTCCAAACCTCACCGAAACGCAGGACATCGCAAGATGGCCGGACGGTGAGGAACCCACTCCGAACGAAACCGATCAAGAGCGTTTTACGCCCTCGATCGGGATCGCGAAGAGAGGGGCCAGGAGAGCAAGACCCCCGATTTGGTCGGGGAGCGGATCGCCTGGTAACGTTCCAAACCTCGCCGAGAGCGCGGGACACCGAAGGGTGGCCGGCCTGGTGAGGACCCCCAGAACGATCTTCGATCTGAGTGCTTCGCGCTCTCAGACCGGGAGAGTGAAGGTGGGAACCGGATTCAAAACGAGCGGATTTGACTGCTCGGTGAGGACCCGGTAACGTAGAGGAGTTGCCCCGGAACCGGATCGCAAGATCCAGAACTGGTGAGCGCCTGATCCTTGAGAACTCAACAGCGTGCCGAAAGTCAATGCACTTTAACGCCTCGTCCAAGTCGCGAGGCGGACGGCAACATGCCGTTCGTCGGACGTCTTGAACGATTCCTTTGGTAACACGGAGCTATTACTTCCAGCTCCAAAATTGCCAGCAAAAAGCTCCATCTAAGTTTGTCGGACATCCACGCCTTCGTGCGTGGTGACCATATGAACTTCTACGGAGAGTTTGATCCTGGCTCAGGACGAACGCTGGCGGCGTGCTTAACACATGCAAGTCGAGCGGAAAGGCCCCTTCGGGGGTACTCGAGCGGCGAACGGGTGAGTAACACGTGAGCAACCTGCCCTTCACTCTGGGATAAGCCCGGGAAACTGGGTCTAATACCGGATACGACTTCGATCGGCATCGATTGAGGTGGAAAGATTTATCGGTGAAGGATGGGCTCGCGGCCTATCAGCTTGTTGGTGGGGTAATGGCCCACCAAGGCTTCTACGGGTAGCCGGCCTGAGAGGGCGACCGGCCACACTGGGACTGAGACACGGCCCAGACTCCTACGGGAGGCAGCAGTGGGGAATATTGCGCAATGGGCGAAAGCCTGACGCAGCAACGCCGCGTGAGGGATGACGGCCTTCGGGTTGTAAACCTCTTTCAGCAGGGACGAAAACAGACGGTACCTGCAGAAGAAGCACCGGCCAACTACGTGCCAGCAGCCGCGGTAACACGTAGGGTGCGAGCGTTGTCCGGAATTATTGGGCGTAAAGGGCTCGTAGGCGGTCTGTTGCGTCGAAAGTGAAATCCCGATGCTCAACATCGGGCCTGCTTTCGATACGGGCAGACTAGAGGTAGGCAGGGGAGAATGGAATACCTGGTGTAGCGGTGGAATGCGCAGATATCAGGTGGAACACCGGTGGCGAAGGCGGTTCTCTGGGCCTTACCTGACGCTGAGGAGCGAAAGCGTGGGGAGCGAACAGGATTAGATACCCTGGTAGTCCACGCCGTAAACGTTGGGCGCTAGGTGTGGGGGGTTTTCCATGCCCTCCGTGCCGCAGCTAACGCATTAAGCGCCCCGCCTGGGGAGTACGGTCGCAAGACTAAAACTCAAAGGAATTGACGGGGGCCCGCACAAGCGGCGGAGCATGTTGCTTAATTCGATGCGACGCGAAGAACCTTACCTGGGTTTGACATGTGTGGAAATCCAGCAGAGATGTTGGGTCCGTAAGGGCCACACACAGGTGGTGCATGGCTGTCGTCAGCTCGTGTCGTGAGATGTTGGGTTAAGTCCCGCAACGAGCGCAACCCTCGTTCCATGTTGCCAGCACGTAATGGTGGGGACTCATGGGAGACTGCCGGGGTCAACTCGGAGGAAGGTGGGGACGACGTCAAGTCTTCATGCCCCTTATGTCCAGGGCTGCAAACATGCTACAATGGTCGGTACAAAGGGCTGCTAAACCGCAAGGTGGAGCGAATCCCAAAAAGCCGGCCTCAGTTCGGATCGGGGTCTGCAACTCGACCCCGTGAAGTTGGAGTCGCTAGTAATCGCAGATCAGCAACGCTGCGGTGAATACGTTCCCGGGCCTTGTACACACCGCCCGTCAAGTCATGAAAGTTGGCAACACCCGAAGCCAGTGGCCTAACCCGCAAGGGATGGAGCTGTCTAAGGTGGGGCTGGCGATTAGGACTAAGTCGTAACAAGGTAGCCGTACCGGAAGGTGCGGCTGGATCACCTCCTTTCTAAGGAGCATTACTGGCACCCTCGTGGTGTCCAGGGCACTGCTTTCCAAGCGAATGTCTTGGAGCAGTACTTGCTCACTAATGGAACATTGACCAGTAGGCGTCCGATCGATCGATCCCGCTCAGTACTCCTCACCTCGGTGAGGGTGGAACCTGCGGAGGAGAGCGAGAGGGCGCCCAGGCACGCTGTTGGGTCCTGAGGGATCGGGCCTTGCCCTCTTTGAGGGCAAAGACGAACCTCAGTGGGCCATCCCGCATCGAACGGCCGCCAATCCGCGGTACGCGATGAGCTCGGGAATGGATACCGCCCGTACCTTGAGAACTGCATAGTGGACGCGAGCATCTAATCTTTGTGTGTAAGCCGAGACAAGTTACTAAGGGCACACGGTGGATGCCTTGGCACCAGAAGCCGATGAAGGACGTAGGAGCCTGCGAAAAGCCCCGGGGAGTTGGCAACCGAGCTGTGATCCGGGGATGTCCGAATGGGGAAACCCGGCAGGGGTCATGCCCTGTCACCGGCGCCTGAACACATAGGGCGTTCGGAGGGAACGTGGGGAAGTGAAACATCTCAGTACCCACAGGAAGAGAAAACAACAGTGATTCCGTGAGTAGTGGCGAGCGAAAGCGGAAGAGGCCAAACCGCGTAGGTGTAATAGCTGGCAGGCGTTGCCTGCGCGGGGTTGTGGGACCATTCAGTTGGAGCTGCTGATCCGACAGAGAGTAAGAAATCATTGCGGAAGACGAAGTATCTGGAAATGTACGGCACAGAGGGTGAAACCCCCGTAGTCGTAACGCAATGACTCTCGAGTGTCATCCCAAGTAGCACGGAACCCCTGAAATTCCGTGCGAATCTGGCGGGACCACCCGCTAAGCCTAAATACTCTCTGGTGACCGATAGCGAACCAGTACCGTGAGGGAAAGGTGAAAAGTACCCCGGGAGGGGAGTGAAATAGTACCTGAAACCGTGTGCCTACAAACCGTTGGAGCGGTTCTTCGGAACTGTGACAGCGTGCCTTTTGAAGAATGAGCCTGCGAGTTAGTGGTATGTGGCGAGGTTAACCCGTGTGGGGAAGCCGTAGCGAAAGCGAGTCCGAATAGGGCGTCTAGTCGCATGCTCTAGACCCGAAGCGGAGTGATCTATCCATGGCCAGGGTGAAGCGCGGGTAAGACCGCGTGGAGGCCCGAACCCACCGGCGTTGAAAAGCCGGGGGATGAGCTGTGGATAGGGGTGAAAGGCCAATCAAACTCCGTGATAGCTGGTTCTCCCCGAAATGCATATAGGTGCAGCGTCGCGTGTTTCCTGCCGGAGGTAGAGCACTGGATGGACTAGGGGGCCTACAAGCTTACCGAATTCAGCCAAACTCCGAATGCCGGTAGGTGAGAGCGCGGCAGTGAGACTGTGGGGGATAAGCTTCATAGTCGAGAGGGAAACAGCCCAGATCACCAGCTAAGGCCCCTAAGCGATTGCTAAGTGGAAAAGGATGTGGAGTCGCAGAGACAACCAGGAGGTTGGCTTAGAAGCAGCCACCCTTGAAAGAGTGCGTAATAGCTCACTGGTCAAGTGATTCTGCGCCGACAATGTAGCGGGGCTCAAGCAATCCGCCGAAGCTGTGGCATTCACATATTAGTTCGGCCGAATCCTTCGGGGCTCGGTCCAGACGTGTGGATGGGTAGGGGAGCGTCGTGTGGCGCGGGAAGCGGCAGGGGAACCTAGCCGTGGATGCTACACGAGTGAGAATGCAGGCATGAGTAGCGAAAGAGGGGTGAGAAACCCCTCCGCCGAATGACCAAGGGTTCCAGGGCCAGGCTAATCCGCCCTGGGTAAGTCGGGACCTAAGGCGAGGCCGACAGGCGTAGTCGATGGACAACGGGTTGATATTCCCGTACCCGCTTTATCGCGCCCATGCTGAATCTAGTGATGCTAAGTGCCCAAAGCTCGGTGCGTCCTTCGGGACAATCTGAGTGGAGCGCGCGACCCGAACTAGTAGTAGGCAAACGATGGGGTGACGCAGGAAGGTAGCTCTACGCGGCGATGGTAGTCCGCGAGCAAGGGTGTAGGGCGAGCTGTAGGCAAATCCGCAGCTCACATAGCCTGAGACCTGACGCCGAGCCGATTGAGGCGAAGTGAGTGATCCTATGCTGCCAAGAAAAACCTCTAGTGAGTGATAAGGCGGCCCGTACCCCAAACCGACACAGGTGGTCAGGTAGAGAATACCAAGGCGATCGGGCGAACCATGGTTAAGGAACTCGGCAAAATGCCCCCGTAACTTCGGGAGAAGGGGGACCGGATTCGTGAGGGGACTTGCTCCCCGCAGCGATGAAGGTCGCAGAGACCAGGCCCAAGCGACTGTTTACTAAAAACACAGGTCCATGCTAAGTCGCAAGACGACGTATATGGACTGACGCCTGCCCGGTGCTGGAACGTTAAGGGGACCGGTTAGTTCTTCGGAACGAAGCTGAGAACTTAAGCGCCAGTAAACGGCGGTGGTAACTATAACCATCCTAAGGTAGCGAAATTCCTTGTCGGGTAAGTTCCGACCTGCACGAATGGCGTAACGACTTGGGCGCTGTCTCAACCATGGACCCGGCGAAATTGCACTACGAGTAAAGATGCTCGTTACGCGCAGCAGGACGGAAAGACCCCGGGACCTTTACTATAGCTTGGTATTGGTGTTCGGTTCGGCTTGTGTAGGATAGGTGGGAGACTTTGAAGTCGTCACGCCAGTGGCGGTGGAGTCAACGTTGAAATACCACTCTGGTCGAATTGGATGTCTAACCTAGGTCCGTTATCCGGATCAGGGACAGTGCCTGGTGGGTAGTTTAACTGGGGCGGTTGCCTCCCAAAAGGTAACGGAGGCGCCCAAAGGTTCCCTCAGCCTGGTTGGCAATCAGGTGTTGAGTGTAAGTGCACAAGGGAGCTTGACTGTGAGACCGACGGGTCAAGCAGGGACGAAAGTCGGGACTAGTGAACCAGCGGTGGCTTGTGGAAGCGCCGGTGTTCAACGGATAAAAGGTACCCCGGGGATAACAGGCTGATCTTGCCCAAGAGTCCATATCGACGGCATGGTTTGGCACCTCGATGTCGGCTCGTCGCATCCTGGGGCCGGAGTAGGTCCCAAGGGTTGGGCTGTTCGCCCATTAAAGCGGTACGCGAGCTGGGTTTAGAACGTCGTGAGACAGTTCGGTCCCTATCCGCTGTGCGCGCAGGAGACTTGAGAAGGGCTATCCCTAGTACGAGAGGACCGGGATGGACGAACCTCTGGTGTGTCAGTTGTTCTGCCAAGAGCACTGCTGATTTGCTACGTTCGGAAGTGATAACCGCTGAAGGCATCTAAGCGGGAAGCACGCTTCAAGATGAGGTCTCCCACTGGGTAACCAGGTAAGGCCCCCAGTAGACGACTGGGTTGATAGGCCGGAGGTGTAAGTGAGGACTAAAGACTCATGTAGCCGACCGGTACTAATAGGCCGAGGACTTGTCCCTTACATACAAACTAAGCTTAATGCGCTTGCGTCCACTATGCGGTTCCCGAGATACGGTCGGTGAATTATCCCGACCCGATATCTCCATAGAGTTACGGCGGTCATGGCGAAGGGGAAACACCCGGTCCCATTCCGAACCCGGAAGTTAAGCTCTTCAGCGCCGATGGTACTGCAGACGAGGGTCTGTGGGAGAGTAGGACGCCGCCGGACATCTTCCTCTAAAGGCCACCTTCGGGTGGCCTTTAGAGTTGTTGGTGGAAGATGTTCCGAGCAGTCCGAGGAGTAGGCGACGACATGGCCGGCCAAGCTGGCGACGACAAGGAACGACCCCGCGACGACGACCGGCGCAACGATGGCCGAGGTCGCGACCGCGGCAATGACAACCGCCGTAACGACCGCAACGAACGCAACGATCGCGGCCGCCCCAGTCGAGGCGGCAACGAGCGTGGCGGTGAGCGTGGCGGCTACCGCGGTGACAAGCCCCGCGAGAACCGTTCCGGTGGACCCCGACGTGACGACCGCGCCGGCGGCTCTGCCGGCGGCTCTGGTGGCTTCCGACCGTCCACGCCGATCCTTCGACCGCGACGCCCCTCGGAGTGACCGTGGTGAGCGCGACCGCAACTCCGGCGGGAGCGACCGTCCCCGCCGCAGTTTCGATCGCGATGCGCCACGAAGCGACCGCGGTGGAGCTCCTCGCAGTGGTGGTGCACCCCGTAGCGGGGCGCCTCGCACTGGTGGCGGCGGCTTCCGCGGCCGCCCGACAGACAATCCTCGCGACAGAAGCCGTGACGACCGTTCCGGCGGACCCCGTCGCGACGACCGCGCCGGCGGCTCTGGTGGTTCCGACCGTCCACGCCGTTCGTTCGACCGTGATGCCCCACGTAGCGACCGCGGTGACGGTCCGCGCGGCGGTGGTGGATTCCGCGGCCGTCCGTCAGGCGGCTCCCGCGACCAGGGCCAGAACCGTGGCGCTCCGCGTGACGACCGCACCAGCGGGCCGCGTCGCGACGAGTGGACCCGCGGCAGTAGCGAGCGTCCACGCAGATCGTTCGATCGCGATACCCCTCGACCCGACCGCGACCGATCCCGCGACGACCGGCCGAGCTCCGGCTCGAGCGAGCGTCCACGCAGATCGTTCGATCGCGACGCCCCTCGAGGCGACCGCGACCGATCCCGCGACGACCGGCCGAGCTCCGGCTCGAGCGACCGTCCACGCAGATCCTTCGACCGCGATACTCCGCGACCCGACCGCGACCGAGGCCGCGGTGCGCCGCGCGACGACCGCACGGGCGGACCCCGCCGTGACGACCGTG
The DNA here is from genome assembly GCA_963762635.1 of uncultured Actinomycetota bacterium. Taxonomy (GTDB): domain Bacteria; phylum Actinomycetota; class Actinomycetes; order Propionibacteriales; family Actinopolymorphaceae; genus Tenggerimyces. The sequence continues at coordinate 177,175 of CAVXLQ010000010.1, read as the reverse complement.
GCGGCGGCGGCTTCCGCGACCGACCCCGCGACAACGGCCCGCGCCGTGACCGCGAGGACCGGCCGCCGACCCGCGATCATCTCGAGCCGGACGAGCCGCTCGTACCCGAGGAGATCACCGGCGAAGAGCTGGACCCGGAGGTGCGCCGCGAGCTCTCCACGCTGTCGAAGCGTGCCGCCGAGCATGTGGCCAAGCACCTGGTGGCCGCGGCGGAGTTCCTCGACGAGGATCCCGAGCGCGCCCTGGCCCACGCGTCCGCTGCCCGCAAGTACGGCGCCCGGCTGGCTGTCGTGCGCGAGACGGTGGGATATGCGGCCTACGCGGCCGGCAACTACGAGCAAGCCCTGGGCGAGCTCCGAGCAGCCCGCCGGCTGAACGGCTCCCACGACTACCTCCCCGTCCTCGCCGACTGCGAACGCGGCCTCGGCCGCCCCGAGCGCGCGCTCGAGCTGACGTCGAGCAAGGAAGGCAAGACACTCGACAAGGCCGGCCAAATAGAGCTCCGCATAGTAGAAGCCGGCGCCCGCCGAGACCTCGGCGAACCAGAAGCAGCATTGCGGGCCCTGACGATCTCCGACCTGGAGAGCAAATCCACAGCCCCCTGGGTAGCCCGCCTCCGCTACACGTACGCCGACACCCTCGCCGCCCTCAACCGCCTAGACGAGGCAGCGACCTGGTTCGCCCGAGCAGCCGTAGCCGACGAAGAAGGCCAAACCGACGCAGCCGACCGCCACGCCGCCCTCACCAACCCACCCGAAGCCACCGAACTCCCCAACAGCGCCGAGGTCGAGCCATCGGCTGGCGACGACGCGGCAGCTGTCGTGGTGGATGACGTGGCAGACGGCATCGATTCGACCGACTCCGCGAGCACCACGGATGACGTGGCGGACGTGGCGGACGTGGCGGACGTGGCGGACAACGCTACCGACGCCGCCGCAGCTGCTGCTGATGGCATCGATCCAGTCGACTCGGCGACCGAAGCTAGCATCCCCAGCGGTCCCGACGAGGCCAACGCCGATCCCGCGAGCGAAGCGACCATCCCCAGCGGCGCTGCGGCAGAGGCCACCGACGCGGCCGAGACAGATGCTGGCGGCTCCGCAGATGGCAGCGCCATTGCGGCTGACTCTAAGAGCCCCGCAGTGGGCCCGGACACGTCCGATGCCGTGGTCGACGGTGCCGCAGCTGGTGGCATCGATCCGGGTGAGTCGGCGAGCGAAGCGAGCACCTCCAGCGCAGACCGCGCAGACGCCAGTGAGTCGGCGATCGCCACGGATGATCTCGACGCGGCGGATGACGCTGCCGACGGCGTCGCAGCCGATGGTGGCATCGATCCAGTCGACTCAGCGAGCATCGACAGAGATGCTGCGACAGAGATCGCTGACGCGGCCGAGGCAGACACTGGCGGCTCCGCAGATGGCAGCGCCACTGCAGCTGACTTCGCGAGCGAAGCGAGCATCGCCACCCGACCCGACGAGATGGACGACAATCCCGCGAGCGCGACGACAACCTCCGGCGCCGACCGCGCGGACGCGGCTGAGTCCGCGATCGCTGCGGATGATGTCGACGCGGCGGATGACGCGGCCGACGGCGTCGCAGCTGATGGTGGCATCGATCGAGTCGACGTTGGCGAGCCAGCTCCTTCGGCTGCGACCGAGGCCACTGACGCGGCCGAGCCAGAAGGCGACTCCGCAGGTGGCAGCGCCACTGCAGTTGACTTCGCGAGCGCCTCCAGCGCCGACCGCGCAGAGGGGGCTGACTCTGCGGGCCCCGCGGTGGGCCCGGACGCGGCAGATGACGTGGTCGATGGTGCCGCAGATGGGGGCATCGATTCGTCCGATTCCGCGAGTGAGGCGAGCACCTCCAGCGATGGTCAGCGGGTGGTTCCGCCGGCTATGTTCAGCCATCCCGATCCTGATCCGCTTCGGCCGGACTCCGAATCGTCATGAGACGACGCAGCAAGAGCAAGACCGCTGCTCCGCCCGTTCGGCGTCCTCAGACGCGGGTGGGGGAGCGGTCTGTTCGGGCTGCTACTCCCACGCGGCGGATCGAGCTCGCTTTTCTGCCTGGGTTGAAGCAGTCCGTCGAGTCCGAGGTGCGTGAGCTCCTTCCCACCCTTCGCGACGTCAAGGTCGTGCCTGGGCGGGATGACGCTGTCTGGATCGAGTACCCGGACGCCTGGGGCCGGCTGCTCAATCTCCGCACGGTGGTGGCTCCGTTCGCCGTCCTCACGTTCCCCGTTCCGCGACCCCGTTCGCTCACCAGCCCCGACCACCTCGGCACGATCGCTCGGACCGTGGGCATCGTCGAGAAGCTCAATCGGGCCGCGCCGCCGAGGTCGTTCCGCTTCGATGCGGCCGGCCACGATTCGCCGACGTTCCAGCGGCTCGCTGAGCTACTCGCCAATGAGACCGGGCTCGCGTACGACGAGGCCGACGGCGATGTCGTCCTCCGGTTCCGTCCCTCCGCCGTGATCAGAGAGGGCTGGGACGTCCTCGTCCGCCTCTCCACCCGACCGCTTTCGCAACGGACCTGGCGGGTACGGGACTTCCCCGGCGCCGTCAACGCCACCATCGCGGCTGCCATTGTCCGAGCCGTCAAGCCGCGGCCGGGCGACCGCGTTGCCAACCTGATGTGTGGCTCCGGCACGCTGTTGATCGAACGTCTCCAGGTCGCTCCCGCCAAGTTCGCGCTCGGCGTCGACAACGACAAGGCGGCGATCGCCGACTGCACCGCGAACCTGCAGGCCGCCGGCCTCCGCGACCGCGTCCAGCTGATCGAGGAAGATCTCGCCGACGACGGGTGGGCGCAGTACGGCCCGTTCGACCTGCTGCTCGCCGACCCGCCCTGGGGCGGACTCGTCGGCGACCACGCCACGAACGACGAGCTCTACCCGCTGCTCCTCGACCGAGCCGCCGACGTCGCCGCGCCGAACGCGCGGTTCGCGGTCCTCACGCACGAGATCAAGCTGCTCGAACGCTGCCTCGAGGACGCCAAGTCCTGGCGCCAGGAGAGCTCGCTCAGCGTCTACCAGAAGGGCCCGCAGCCCCGGATCTTCCTGTTGCGCAAGGTCAACTAGCCGAGCTGAGCCAGCGCCGCCGCGACGTCGAGGTCGGCCGGCTCGGGCACGGACCAAGCGGCCGCCAGCAGCGCGCGGGCGCCGTCCATCCGGTCGCCCGAGCCGGACAGCCGTACGGCCTTGTCCTCGACCGCTGCCTCCCAGCCACCGCACCGTGCCACGGATCCCTCGACCGAGGGCGCCGGGTGCGCGACGAACAGCCCGCCCAGGTCGGCCGAGACGTACGTCGGCCGCTGCTTCTCCGGCGCTGTCACCAGCAGAGCCAGGTCCGTCACGCCGGTGAGCACGAGCAGGCTCGGCATGTCCGACGCGTTCGCGCCCTCGATGTCGGTGTCCAGCCGGTCGCCGACCACCAGCGGTCGCGAGCCGCCGGACCGGGCCAGCGCTTCGAAGAACAGCGGCGGCTCGGGCTTGCCCGCCACCATCGGGCTCCGGCCTGTCGCGATGCGCAGGGTCTCGATCAACGCTCCGTTGCCGGGCGCGACGCCGCCCTCAGTCGGCAGCGTGAGGTCGGCGTTCGACGCCACCCACGGGATGCCGGTCGCCAGCGCGTACGCGCCCTCGGCGAGCTGCCGCCAGCTGAGGTCGGGATGGAACCCCTGCACGACAGCCACCGGCGCATCCGTGGCCTTCGCCACCGGCACCAGCCCGCGTTCACGCAGGGCCACGTTCAGACCCTCGCCGCCGACGACGAGCACCGACGACCCCTTCGGCACCCGCTCGGCGACCATGCCGGCCGCGGCCTGCGCCGAGGTCACGACGTCCTCGACGACCGAGGGGATGCCGAGCCGATCCAGATGCTCGACCACGGCCTCCGGCGGGCGCGAGGCGTTGTTCGTCACGTACAGGATCCGCACCGAACGCGAACGCAGCTCCGCCATGTGCTCCGGCGCGCCCGGCACCGCCGATGGTCCGAGGTAGACCACCCCGTCGAGGTCGAACAACGCGACGTCGTACACCTCGGCGAGCGGCCGGTCCGCCCCTTGCAACGAAGTCACTCGGCTGCCTCGCGGGCCTTGAGCGTCGCGCGCACCTGGCGAAGCGCGGTCGAGTACGGCTTCGCGCCGGGTCGCATCGCCGCCGCGATGGCCAGATGCCCGACCGCGGTCTGGTGGTGGCCCATCCGGCTCAGCGCGAGGCCGAGTCCGAAGTGCGCGTAGTCGTCGGCCGGGTTCTCCTCGACGAGGCCCTCGAAGGTCTGCGCCGACTCGGCGAACTGCCGGCAGTTGAACAGCGCTCGGGCGAGCGCCTCACGGATGGAGTGCGAGGCCGGCTCGGCCGCGCGAGCATGCGCCAGGACCTGGGCGGCCGCGGCCGCCTCGCCGCGGGACAGTAAGTCCAACCCGCGCCGGTACCAGTCGTAGACGTCGCCACCCGGCTGGCCGGTGCTGGGGCTTCCGGTGCCGGTCCGCTGCTGCTCCACCTAGGCTCCCCTCGTGACCAGTTCCACGACCGACGCCGCTGCTCGAGCCGACTCCGGACCGCGTGGCTTGGTTCTCGACCCGTTCCGCGGCCTGCGGTTCGCCGCTGACCGGGTCGGCGATCTGGCCGCCGTGACCTCGCCTCCGTACGACATGCTCGACGCTGAGACAGTCGCGGCATTGCGAGCCAAAGCACCGCACAACGTGGTCCGTCTCATCCTCCCACGCGACACCAACCCCGGCGCTGGCCTAGATCAGACAGGTCGGTACCGGCAAGCGGGCACGACTTTCCGCGGCTGGCGGCGCGACGGCGTGCTGACGACGGACGAACGGCCGGGGCTCTACGTGTACGAGCAAGCCGGCGCTGTCCGCCAGCGCGGGCTGATCGGCGCGCTCGGTCTGCGCGAGCCCGAGGAGCGGATCGTCCTCCCGCACGAGGATGTGCAGCCAGGCCCGGTGGCCGACCGGCTGGCGCTGATGCAGGCGTGCGAGGCGAACCTCGAGCCGATCCTGCTCGTCTACGACGGCGGCGGCCCGGCCAGCGAGGTGGTTGAGCTGACCGCTGCCGGCGAGCCACTGTTCGCGGCCGAAACTTCCGATGGCATCGAGCATCGGCTCTGGCCCGTGACCGCGCCGGACTCGCTGGCCGCGATCGCGGCCGACCTGTTGCCCAGGCAGGCGTTGATCGCGGACGGGCACCACCGGTACGCGACGTACCGGAAGCTGCGGGACGAGTACCGGAAGGCCGGCGCCGGGCCAGGGCCCTGGGACGCCGGGCTGGCGATGCTCGTCGACCAGACCGCCTACCCGCTGCGGGTGAGCGCGATCCACCGCACCGTGGCGGGGCTGCCGCTGGACAAGGCGGTGTCAGCGCTGTCGGTCGATTTCACCCCTGTGGACTTCGGCTCCGACGCGGCCGCCGCCCGGGCCGCGCTGGCCGCATGCGGTGGGCACGAGCACGGCTTCCTCTGCACCGACGGCTCCTCGTGGGTCCTGCTGCGCGGCGGTGCGAACGGCGGGCCCGAGCCGGAGCTCGACATCGAGGTCCTCCGGCTCGCGCTGGAACGACGGCTCGGCCTGGACGACGCCCAGGTCGGCTACGCCCACGACGAACCCTCCGCCCTCCGAGCAGCCCACCGCGGCGGCGGCGTAGCGATCCTGGTCAACCCGGTGGACGTCGCCACGGTCCAACGGGTCGCCCAGAGCGGCGGCCGCATGCCCCGCAAGTCCACGTCCTTCGGGCCCAAGCCGCGGACCGGCTTCGTCATGCGCGCCTTCCACGACGAGGCGGACAGCTAACCAGCCCGGTTGGGTGGGTGAAGTGGGCCCATCGGCAGCATCGCTGAGCGAGGGCGAGGGCGCGGCCGAGCCGGTGGCCCGGCCGCGCCGGTCGGGGCCTTCGTGTGGCGAGGGCGAGGCGGTGGCCCGGCTGACGCCGGGTCGGGGTTCGGCTGGCAGCGGCGAGGCGGCCATCCCACCCATCGGGCCGGGCAGGGCCTCGGCTCGTGTGCTCGAGCCGCCGCGGTTCTGCACGACTGCGACTGCCTGGCTCGCCCGTCGGTGTCGGCTGGCAGCTGCTGGGCAGCCATCCCACCCATCAGGGGCCGGGCAGGGCCTCGGCTCGGTGCTCGAGCCGCCGCTGGTTCTGCACGACTGCGACTGCGTGGCTCGACCCGTCGGTGTCGGCTGGCAGCTGCTGGGCAGCCATCCCACCCATCAGGGGCCGGGCAGGGCCTCGGCTCGGTGCTCGAGCCGCCGCTGGTTCTGCACGACTGCGACTGCGTGGCTCGACCCGTCGGTGTCGGCTGGCAGCTGCTGGGCAGCCATCCCACCCATCAGGCCGGGCGGGACCTCGGCTCGGTGCTCGAGCCGCCGCTGGTTCTGCACGACTGCGACTGCGTGGCTCGACCCTGGGCTAGGCGGCCTTGCCGAGGCGCTTGGCTCCTGACACCTCCACTTCGTAGCGGCTGATGGCGCCGCCGTCTATGCGTTGGAAGCGGCGGCGGAGGGAGCCTGTCTACCTCCACGACGTCGCCGGGTTGGAAGCGCTCCAGGGTCTTCTTGGCGCGGCCGGTCCAGGCGCCGCAGTCGATGGTGTCGATGGTCGGCGAGTTCGGCCGTGGTCGTGGGCCTTTGCGCTTCACGACCACGCGCACCGAGACGAGCGAGTCACCGCTCGGGAGCTGGCGCAACTGCGGCGTGGCGGACACCTTGCCGACCAGCGTCACTTCGTTCTTGTCGTCGAGAGGGCTCAGCTCGGCGCTCATCACAGGTCACCTTCATCCGTCGAGAACTAGCGGGTGCAAGGCGACCACTCTCCCGCGCCGCAACCCCCACGCAGGCAAGCGAAACCGGATCTGTGGACAACAGCTAAAGAAGCGCGGCTGTGGACAGAAAAGCGCCCTAGATCCCGGAAACCCGCTGGTTGGCAGCGGCCCGACCCACAGCCTCCGACACGTTCCGCCGACCCCGCCAACCCTCCACAGGCAGGTCGAACTTCGCCACCAGCCGGTCGGTGAAAGGTCCCAGGTGCAGCCGCGCCAGCCGCACCGGCTTGGTCCCGCGCCGCACCTCGACCCGCGACCCGGGCGCGAGATCCTCCGTACGCCGACCGTCGCACCACAACACGCCAGGCCCAGGGTTCCGGTGCTGCAGCTCGACAGCGATCACCGAAGACGGAGCCACCACCAAAGGCCGCGCGAACAAGGCGTGCGCCGACAACGGAACGACCAACAAGGCTTCCACAGAAGGCCAAACGATCGGCCCACCAGCGGAGAACGCATAGGCGGTCGACCCCGTAGGAGTAGCCGCCACGATCCCGTCCCCACCCCACGAGGACAGCGGCCGGCCGTCGATCTCGACGACGACCTCGAGCATCCGTTCCCGCGAGGACTTCTCCACGCTGGCCTCGTTCAGAGCCCACTGCCGGCTGACCACGTTCCCATCGAGCGTGACGGCGACGTCGATCGTCATCCGTTCCTCGACCGTGTACTTGTGGTGCACCACATGGTCGATCGTGACGTCGAGATCGTCGCGCTCGGACTCGGCCAGGAAGCCCACGTGCCCGAGGTTCACCCCGAGCAGCGGTACGTCGGAGCCCCGCGCCATCTCCGCGCCCCGCAGGATCGTGCCGTCGCCGCCGAGCACCATGACGATCTCGCACCTGTTCGCGGCCGACTCGGTCGCCGCGACCGCCCCAGCCCCGTCGATCGCGAGGTCGGCGAAGTCGGGGTCCAGCACACACACGCCGACGCCCGCGCGACCGAGCCGCGCCGCCGCTTCACGCGCCAGGTGCACGGCGCCGGGACGGCCGGTGTGAACGACCAGCAGAACGCGCCGATCAGGGCCCGCAGTACTCACTCATGCCTCCGAGGTGACGCGTAGCAGCTGCTCGTCGGTCAGGGGTCCGGCGCCCGCACCCAGCCACAGGAAGTACTCGACGTTGCCGGCCGGCCCGGGCAGCGAGCTCCGGCTCAACCCCCGCACTCCGAGCCCCGCAGCGGCAGCCGAAGCGGAGACCGTACGGATCGACTCCGCGTGCAACTCAGGGTCCCGGACCACGCCGCCCTTGCTGATCCGCTTGCGACCGACTTCGAACTGAGGCTTCACGAGCAACAAGAAATCGGCCTCCTCGGTCGCGGAAGCTCGCAGCGCCGGCACTACGAGCGTCAGCGAGATGAACGACAGATCGGCGACCACGAGTTCCGCCGGACCGCCGATCAGCGAGGCGTTCAGGTCCCGAACGTTCATCCGCTCGTACACCTCGACCCGCGGATCGGCCCGCAGCGCGGGCACGAGCTGGTCGTGACCCACATCGACGGCAACGACCACAGAAGCCCCGCGAGACAGCAGCACCTCGGTGAACCCGCCGGTCGAAGCCCCGGCATCGAGGCAACGCCGCCCCGTGACCACAAGGGAAGGAAAGGCCACCAAAGCACCGGCGAGCTTGTCGCCGCCGCGCGACACGTAGCTCCCCACGCCTCCCTCGGCGACGGACAAGGCAGCGCCATCGGGCACCGCCGCGGCGGGCTTGAGAGCGGGACGGCCGGCGATCAGAACACGGCCGGCGGCCACCAGTTCGGCCGCGTGCTCGCGAGAGCGCGCCAGACCGCGGCGGACCAGCTCAGCGTCCACCCGTACCCGGCTCACCGTGCCGCCTCACCCGCCGTGTTGCCGTTCTTGCTCGTCGACCGCCGTCACCAGCGTCTCGTGCAGCCGGCGGTGGGCGTCCTCGTAGATCTCGACGTGGTCGCCAGTCGGAAGGTCCGCGACCTGCGTGACGCTCTCGAGGACGTCGTCGACCTCGGCGTTGCCGCTCGGTTCGTACGTGCGGCTCAGCCCCGCCGTGGCAGGGGCGACGGGCTCGGGCGCCTCGTCCTCGGCAACGTCGTCAGCGACGTCGAGGTCGAACGCGTCCTCCGGCTCGTCGAACGGTACGTCCTGCTGTTCGTCCACGCCGCGACCCTAACTCGCGCCGGGTCGCGGCGCCGACAGCGGGCCGTCGACTAATCGGCCGCGCTACAGACCGTGTCGATGATCAGCCGCGTCACCACGTACGGGTCCATGTTCGCGTTCGGCCGCCGGTCCTCGATGTAGCCCTTCTGGTCCTGCGCCACCTGCCACGGGATCCGCACCGACGCGCCGCGGTCGGACACGCCGTACGAGAACTCCTTGTACGGCGCCGTCTCGTGTGACCCGGTCAGCCGCTCCTCGATGCCGGCGCCGTAGTTGGCGATGTGCATCCTCGGCGTTCTTGCCCAGCGCCTCGGCAGCGGCGATGCACGGCGTCGTAGCGCTCACGCATCTCCTTGGTCGAGAAGTTGGTGTGGCAGCCCGCGCCGTTCCAGTCGCCCTTGACCGGCTTCGGGTCGAGCGTCGCGGTCGATGCCGAAGTCCTCCGCGATCCGGTACAGCAGCCAGCGCGCGATCCACAGCTGATCGGCGACCTCGAGCGGCGACAGCGGCCCGACCTGGAACTCCCACTGCCCGGGCATGACCTCGGCGTTGATGCCGGAGATCGACAGCCCAGCCGCCAGGCAGTCCTCCAGGTGCGCCTCGACGACGTGCGCCCGAACACCTCGTCCGCGCCGACGCCGCAGTAGTAGCCGCCCTGCGGCGCCGGGAAGCCGCCTGTCGGGCAGCCGAGCGGCGGCCGTCGAAGAACGTGTACTCCTGCTCGAGGCCGAACCAGCGTGCTCGTGCTTCGCGTACTTGCTCGGCGATCGGCGGCAGCGCCGCGCGCGTGTTGGTCGGGTGCGGCTCACCGTCCGACGAGCAACGACCTCGGCGCATCACCAGGACGTGCGCGCCGCCGCGCATCGGGTCGCGGGCAGGAGAACACCGGACGCAGGACGCAGTCGGACTTGTCGCCCGGCGCCTGGTTGGTGCTCGATCCGTCGAAGCCCCAGATGGGCGGCTCGGCGCCGTCGGGCAGACCTTCGTCTTCGACCGAAGCTGCGCGGTGGGCTGGGTGCCGTCGATCCAGATGTATTCAGCCTTGTAAGTCACCAGCTCAACGCTGCCAACGCGAGCGACAAAGCTTGTATCGGACGTGTGAAGTCCGCGTTACATCTATTCTCCTGGCCATGGTTGCCGGTGTGATCGCGGCGGTGTTCCTGGCCGGGGCGACGACGTTCATCGGCCTCCTCGCCGGCGGCCCCGTCGGCCTGGTGATCGGAGCGCTCGCCGGTCTGCCGCTCGGCGCCGTCTTCGGGTGGGCGATCGGCTCGACGCGGGCGTACGACTTCCGCTCGCCGCGCGGCTTCCTCGCGTACGTCGTCGACCTCACCTGGAGCCTGCCGAACACGATCGCCGGCGCGCTGTTCCTGGCCGCGAACCTCGCCCGCGGCAACCGCGTCGAGCCGGCCTACACCGCGGGCAAGCGGTGCGTGCATCTCGGCAAGGGCACGTTCCCCGGCTACCTCACGACGATCGGCCCGGTGATCGCCGGCGTGAGCGAGCACGTCCACGCCCACGAGCACGGCCACATCCTGCAGGCCCGTCTCTTCGGCCCGCTCTACCTGCCGGCCGTCGCCGCGAACTGGGTCGTCGCCACCGTGCTGCCGTTCTGGCTGATCTACCACGACCACGCGCGGTACCCGATCAGGAACCTCCGCGCGTACTTCCTCGACGGCGTCTATCCCCACAACTGGAACGAGGCCTGGTGCTACCGCCGCTACGGCCCTCAGCGCTGACGTTCTCCACAGCCGCAGCGTGGGGCCGCAGCTGTGTCGCACGCCCCGGCTAGGCTCGGCCACGATGCTGGAAGAGATTCGCATCCAAGGTCTCGGCGTGATCGAGGACGCCGAGTTGGAGCTCGACCCGGGACTCACCGTCGTGACCGGGGAGACGGGCGCGGGCAAGACGATGGTGGTCACCGGGCTGTCGCTGCTGCTCGGCGGCCGCGCCGACCCCGGACTGGTCCGCCCGAACGTCGATCGCGCCGTCGTCGAGGGTCGGGTACGGCTGGACCCGAAGTCGCCCGCGGCCGAGCGCGCCCAGGAGGCCGGCGCGACACTCGAGGACGACACGCTGATCATCGTCCGTACGGTCTCGCGCGAGGGCCGTTCCCGCGCGTTCGCCGGCGGTACGAGCGTGCCGAACAGCGTCCTCGGCGACCTCGCCGAGGACCTCGTCGCGCTCCACGGCCAGAACGACCAGATCCAGCTGCTCCGCCCGGCCCGCCAGCGGCTGATCCTGGACCGGTACGCCGGCGACCCGGTCGCCAAGCCGCTGACCACGTACCGCGAGAAGTACCAACACCTCGCCACCGTCGACGCCGAGCTCGCCGACCTGGTCGCGCGGGCGAGAGACCGCGCCCAGGAGGCCGACCTGCTCAGGTTCGGGCTCGGCGAGATCGAGGCGATCGACCCGCAGCCCGGCGAGGACGACGAGCTGGTCACCGAGGCCGGCCGGCTCGGCCACGCCGACGCGCTACGACGCGGCGCCGAGGAGGCGCACCTCGCGCTCGTCGGCGACGAGGACCCGGGCGTCGACGCGTCCGACGTCCTCAGCCTGCTCGCCACCGCGCGCAAGGCGCTGGACGGCGTACGCGAGCACGACCCCCAGCTGGCCGCCCTCTCCGACCGGGTCGCCGAGGCGAGCATGCTCGTCGCCGACACCGGCGCCGACCTCGCCTCGTACGCCGCGGGCGTCGACACCGACTCCACCCGGCTGCAGTCCGTGGGGGAGCGGCGCGCCGCGCTGGCCGGCTTGACGCGGAAGTACGGCGACACCGTCGACGAGGTCCTCGCCTGGTCCCAGAAGGCCGCCGAACGGCTCGCCGACCTGGACGGTTCCGACGACCGCATCGACACGCTGAAGTCGGAACGAGCGACGCTGTTCGCGGAGCTCGGCGAGCTCGCCACGACGATCTCCAAGGAACGCCAGGCCGCGGCCGAACGCCTCGGCGACGCGGTCTCCGAAGAGCTCACCGCGCTCGCGATGCCGCACGCCATCCTGACCGCCTCGGTCACGCAGACCGACGCGACCGACAACGGGCTCGACGTCGACGGACGCCAGCTCTCGTACGGCCCGCACGGCGTCGACGAGATCGAACTGCTGCTCACCCCGCACCGCGGCGCCCCGGCGAGGCCGGTGCAGCGCGGGGCGTCCGGCGGTGAGCTGTCACGGGTGATGCTGGCGGTGGAGGTCGTGTTCGCCGGCACGGACGGCGTTCCCACGTTCGTCTTCGACGAGGTCGACGCCGGCGTCGGCGGCAAGGCCGCGGTCGAGATCGGCCGCCGCCTCGCCATGCTCGCCAAGGCCGCCCAGGTCGTGGCGGTCACGCACCTGCCGCAGGTCGCCGCGTTCGCCGACCGGCACTACGTCGTACGCAAGGCCGACGACGGCTCGGTCACCCGCAGCGGCCTGGTCAGGCTCGACGACAAGAGCCGGGTCGAGGAGCTCGCCCGGATGCTCGCGGGCCTGGAAGACTCCGCGAGCGCCCGGGCGCACGCCGAAGAGCTGCTCGCCACGGCGGCCAAGTCGCGCAAGAAGTCACGCCGTCGCTGAGTAGGTCACGTCGACCAGCCCGGACGGGTACGGCTTCACGTCCCGCAGCGTCAACGGGCGACGCTCGGCCAGGTCGGCGAACATCGACCCGCCTCGACCCAGCACGGTCGGGCTGACCTTCAACCAGTACTCGTCGACGAGCCCGGCACCGACCAGCGAACGCAAGGCCTGCACGCCGCCGAACGCCACCAGCGCCTGCCCGGAAGAGTCCTTCAGCTGGCGCACCTGCTCCACGCCGTCCCCGGCGAGCAGGGTCGAGTTCTCCCAGATCGACACGTCGAAGCCGGGATCGTTCGACAGCACCACCTTCGGCGTCTTGTTCAGCCACTCCGCCATGTCGCCTTCCGCGGTCGGCCAGGCCGCGTGCATGTCGAGGAACGTCTGCCGCCCGACCACCCACGTGTCGGCCGTGGACCGGAACCGCGCCGCCAGGTCGTCCTCCTGCTGACGATCAGGGGTGATGAAGTCCAGTGTGTCGCCCTCTCCGGACATGAAGCCGTCGACGGTCAGGTTGCACGAAACGATGAGTTGTCTCATGCCGAGCCACGCTAGGTCGCTGGACCAGGCACCGAATCCGTCGCCGGTTAGGTACTTGCCGAGTCGCTATGTGCGGTACGTACGCTTTGCCCGATATCGCGCCACGCCGGAGTCGACCAGGGTTCCTCCGGTAGTTCGACCCGCATGGGAAGATACGAACGCGATGAAACTTCCCACCCTGCGTCGTAACCGACCGGCCCCGCTGCCCGGTGTCACTGGCGTCGCGCGGCTGGACCGGCGTACCAAGAACCTCACCAAGCGACTCCGTGCCGGGGACATCGCGATCATCGACCACATCGACCTGGATCGGGTCAGTGCCGAGACGCTCGTGTCCGCCAAAGTGGCCGCCGTCGTCAACGTCGCGCCGAGTGTCAGCGGGCGCTATCCGAACCTCGGTCCGAGCATCCTCGTCGAGGCCGGCATCCCGCTGCTCGACGGTGTCGGCGGCGAGGTGTTCAGCCAGGTCACCGAGGGCGACCGGGTCCGCGTCGACGGCAAGGTCCTCTACAAGGGCGAAGAGCAGATCTGCGTCGGCTCCGACCAGACCGTCAACTCCATCGAGGCCGCGATGGAGGAGGCCCGCGCCGGCCTCGCCACGCAGCTCGAGGCGTTCGCGGCCAACACGATGGAGTACGTACGACGCGAGCGTGACCTACTCCTCGACGGCGTCGGCATGCCGGAGATCGAGACCAAGCTCGAGGGCCGGCACGTGCTCGTCGTCGTCCGCGGGTACGACTACCGCGACGACCTCACCGCGCTCCGCCCGTACATCCGCGAGTACCGCCCGGTGCTGATCGGCGTCGACGGCGGCGCGGACGCGCTGCTCGAGGCGCACTACAAGCCCGACCTCATCCTCGGCGACATGGACTCGGTGTCCGACACCGCGCTGCGCAGCGGCGCCGAGCTCGTCGTGCACGCGTACCGCAACGGCAAGGCGCCCGGACTGGACCGGCTCGAACGCCTCGGCCTCGACAGCGTGATCTTCCCCGCGACCGGCATGAGCGACGACGTCGCGATGCTGCTCGCGGACACCAAGGGCGCCGACCTGATCGTGGCCGTCGGTACGCGGTTCTCCGTCGTGGAGTTCCTCGACAAGGGCCGCGACGGCGCCGCGAGTACGTTCCTCACCAGGCTTCGCGTCGGCGGCAAGCTCGTCGACGCCAAGGGCGTGAGCCGGCTCTACACCGCCAGGATCCAGACCTGGCACATCGTGCTGCTGCTCATCGCCGGCCTGCTCGCCGTCTTCGTCGCGTTGGCCGCCACTCCCGCCGGACAGGCCTGGCTCGAGGTCGTCGGGATCCGGCTGGGCGACTTCTTCTACTGGGCTCGAGGTCTCTTCTCGTGATCGACTTCCGCTTCTTTCTCGTCTCGATCGCTGCCGTCTTCCTCGCCCTCGCCGTCGGTGTCGCCCTCGGCGCCGGGCCGTTGAAGGGCGAGTTCGACCAGCAGCTGCGCGCCAACGTCGAGCAGCTCGGCAAGGAGAAGGACCAGCTGCGCGACCAGATGCAGCAGCTGGAACAGTCCGACCGCTACCGCGACACGTTCGCGTCGACGATCGCGCCGGGCCTGCTCACGCGACAAGCTGAACGACCACCAGGTCGTGCTCGTCGCGCTCCCCGGTGCGGACAAGAAGGTCGTCAAGAACCTCGGCGACACGCTCAAGGCGTCGGGCGCCACGGTCACCGGCACGGTCCAGGTCACCGCCAAGTGGGGCGACGCGACCAACCGCCAGTTCCTCGAGGACCTCGCCGCGCAGCTCGTCACCGGCGACGTGACGTTGCCGAACGACGCCAGCACGTACGACCGCGCCGGAGCACTGCTCGCCCGCGCGCTCGTGACGAAGGACCCCAAGGCCGTCGGCCACCCCGACTCGGCGACGCCCACGATCATGGGCGCGTTCGGCGAGGGCGACCTCGTGAACGCGCCGAACGACCTGCGCCGGGCCGACCTCGCGGTCGTCGTCGCGCCGCACATCACGCCGGACACGAAGCCGCAGGAGGGCGACGACGTGAACGACGCGTGGGTCGCGCTCGCCAGGGCGATGGACAGCCAGAGCCTGGGCGCGGTGCTCGCCGGCGACACCACGTCCGCGTCATCCGACCTCGGCGCGCTGAACCGGCTGCGGGCGGACGCGAAGTCGACCGCCGTCGTGTCGTCCGTCGACGTGGCCGACCTGCCGAGCGGGCAGATCGCCGTCGTCTGGGCCCTGCTCGAACAGACCAACGGGAAGGCCGGGCAGTATGGCGCCGTGGGAACGACCGACGGCGCCCTGCCCAAGCTCACGGACGCGTCATGAGCGTGCTGAAGCGACTGGCCGGCACGGTCGTGTCGGCCGCGGTCGCCGCGGGTACGGCACGCGCCGCGTACAAGCTGCTGCGTGACAACCCGCCCGGCGGCGCCGAGCTCTGGAACCGCAAGAACCACCGCGGCGAGGAGATCACGTTGCTGCTCGGCCCTGCCGCTGTCGCGGGCGCTGCCGCCGCGACCGCCGTCGCGCCGGGCCTGACCACGCGGGAACGCGTCGCGGGCATCGTGGCGACGGTCGGTGCGGGTGCGCTCGGTGCGTACGACGACCTCGCCGGCGACGCGAAGGCCAAGGGGTTCCGCGGCCATCTCACCGCGTTGTCGGAGGGCCAGGTCACCAGCGGGCTGGTGAAGATCGCGGGCATCGGCCTCACCGGCCTCGCGGTCGCGGCGATTCTCAAGCGTGGCAACGTCGTCCAGGCCGTCGCCGACGGCGCGCTGATCGCCGCCGCGGCGAACGTCGCCAACCTCTTCGACCTGCGTCCGGGCCGCACACTCAAGGTCGTGCTCGCGCAGACCCCGTTCACCGCGGTCGCTGGTCCGTTGCTCGCCGCGCCGGTCGGCTCGGCCGCCGGCGTGATCGACGAGGACCTCGGCGAGAGCGGCATGCTCGGCGACTGCGGCGCGAACGCGCTCGGCGCCGCCGTGGGTACCGCCGTTGTCGCCAGCGCGCCGCGCGGTGTCCGGTGGGCAGTGCTCGCCGGCCTCGTCGGGCTGACCGCCGCGAGCGAGAAGATCTCGTTCACCAAGGTCATCGCGGGCAACGAGATCCTCGACAAGCTCGACCAGCTCGGTCGCCGCCAGACCCGATGAGCCCCGAGCGGGCCCGGCGCCTCGGCGCGGGGCTGGCCGGCGCCGCGCTGGTCATCGGCGTCGTCACGATCATCTCCCGCGCGGCGGGCTTCGGCCGGTGGCTCGTCTTCTCCAAGACTGTCGGCGACACGTGCCTCGGCGATGCCTATAACACCGCGAACCAGCTCCCGAACGTCGTCTTCGAGATCGTCGCTGGCGGCGCGCTCGCCTCCGTCGTCGTCCCCGTCCTCGCTCGCGCGTTCGCCCGCGACGACAAGGCCGAGGCGTCCCGTACGTTCTCCGCGCTGCTCACCTGGACGCTGCTCGCGCTCACGCCGGTCGCCGTCCTCGCGGCGCTCGCGGCCGGGCCGTACGCGCAGCTGATGCTCGGCACCCATCCTGGCTGCGCCGACGAGACGGTGGCGGTCACGGCGCGGATGTTGCTGGTGTTCGTCCCGCAGCTGTGGTTCTACGGGCTCGCGGTCGTCGCCTCGGGCACGCTGCAGGCGCAGCAACGCTTCCTGGCCGCGGCGCTCGCGCCGCTCGCGAGCAGCCTGATCGTGGCCGGGGCGTACGTCCTGTTCGGCGTTCTCGCCGGCGGTGAGCTCGACGTGAGCCGCGTTCCGCCGGCCGCGGTGTGGACGCTCGCGATCGGGACGACCGTCGGCGTCGTCGCCCTCGCGCTGACCGTCGTCGTGCCTTTGCTGAGGTCCGGGCTGTCGTTCCGGCCGACGCTGCGCTTCCCTGACGGCATCGGCCGGCAGGCCCGCGCGCTCGCGACCGCGGGCATCGCGGCGCTCGTCGCCCAGCAGCTCGTCACGCTGGTGATCACCTGGTTGGCCAACCACCGTGGCGATTCCGGCACGTTGACGCTGTACACGTGGGCGTTCGCGATCTTCATGCTCCCGTACGCGGTGCTCGCCGCCCCGGTCGCGACGACCGTGTTCCCGCGGGTGTCCGCGCAGACCGACGACGCGGCGTACGTCGGCACCGCCGCCGTCGCCGTACGCGCCGTCACGCTGCTCGGCCTGCTCGGCGGCGCGCTGCTCGCGGGGACGGCGGTGCCGGTGGCGCGCGTCTTCGTCCTCGGCCCCGGCAGCAGCAGTACCGACGCGCTCGCGACCGCGCTGGTGGCGTTCGCGGTCGCCGTTCCCTCATACGGGCTGCTGATCCTCGCCGGCCGGCTGCTCTACGCACGCGGTCGAGGCGGCCTCGCGGCGATCGGCACGGTGCTCGGTTGGGTCGTCGTCGCCGGCGTCGCGGTCCCGCTGACGGCCGCCGTGGGGGAGGGGGGAGTCGCGGCCGCGCTCGGGGGGGCGATGTCCGCGGGTCTGTTGATCGGCGCGCTCGTTCTGCTCTCGTTCGTCGGTGTCGAGGCCGGTCGTCCCGCTTTGGATGGTTTGCCCCGGGCGCTCGGCGCCGGTCTGCTCGCCGCGGTCGTCGCGGCGTCAGCCGGTCAGCTGATTGGTCAGGTATTCGGGAGTAGTGGGCTGCTCACGGCCTGTGCGGGAGCCCTCGCTTCTGCGATGGTGGTGACGACAGTGTTCGCTGGCATCGTGGCGGTGCTGGACCGGTCGGATGCGCGCCTGGCGCTCGCTCGGCTGCGAAGGAGGCCAGAACAATGAACCTGACTCTGCTCCTCGGACCGAGCACCGGAGGCATCGGCCAGCACGTCGCGTCGGTCGCCAAGCGGCTGTCCACGAAGGGCTGCACCGTCCGGGTGGTAGGTCCGGCCGCGACCAACGAGTTGTTCCACTTCGACGAGGACGTCGAGTTCGTCCCGTTGCGGGTGCCGAGCCTCGCGGCGGTCAGGCGGGGACGCGCGATCTTCGCCCACACCGACCTGATCCACGCGCACGGGCACACGGCCGGTGTCGTGGCGGCCGCCGCCGCACCGCGCGGCGTGCCGTTGGTCGTCACCTGGCACAACGACGTTCTCGCCGGTGGCCTCAAGCACGGCGTGCTCAGCTCGATGCAGCGGTTCGTGGTCCGCCGGGCCGATGTCGTGCTCGGCGCGTCCTCCGACCTGGTCGCCGAGGCCAAGGCGCTGGGCGCGGAGTCGCCGCGGCTCGCCCCGGTGGCCGCACCGGCGCTGGAGCGGGCGACCCGTACGCGTGAGGAGGTTCGCGCCGAGCTCGGCGTCGGCGACAGGCCGCTGCTGCTCGCGGTCGGGCGGCTGGCGCCGCAGAAGTCGTACGACATGCTGCTCGGCGCGGTGGACCGGCTCACCGATCGTTCGCCGCGACCCGCCCTGGTGATCGCCGGTGAGGGTACGGAACGGGAAGTCTCGCCGCCCGCATCGAGGCGGAGGGGCTGCCGGTGACGCTGCTCGGCCATCGGACGGACGTTCCCGACCTGCTCGCGGCCGCCGACGTGTTCGTGCTGTCCAGCCGCTGGGAGGCCCGGGCATTGGTCGCCCAGGAGGCGCTCCGGACAGGCGTCCCGCTGGTGGCGACGGACGCCGGCGGGATCCCCGAGCTGGTCGGCGACGCGGCACTCCTCGTCGCCCCAGGCGACGACGCGGCCTTCGCCCGCGCGGTCGCCCGCGTGCTGGACGACCCAACCCTGGCGGACACGCTCCGTACAGCCGGCCAGAAACAGGCCGCCACCTGGCCCGACGAGGACGACGCGGCGGACGCCTTGAAGGAGCTCTACGACGAGCTGACATCGGGGACAACGCTAGCGACCATCGCTGAGCAACACCTGACCGCTGTTGTGGACGCCACCGAGCGGCGCAAGCGTTTCTCACTATCGTCGCTCTTGGTAGCGACAGTCGTCGGCTCGCACGTGCTGTGGCAGCGAGTCTCTCCGTGGTTGCGTCGTGGATCTCGCTCTAACTGATGTCCCGGCACAGGCAGCCAGAGGTATTCGGTGCTTGTTGGCCCCTGAGGGTGAAGGCAAGTTCGTGGTTCACGGCCCCCACGTAGGTGTGCCGAAACGCTGAGCCGGCTGGTCCGCTTGGGATCCTGCCGGGCTATTGGACCTGGATCGCAGCGGTCACGGTGCTGATGATCGTCTGGTTCAGGCCTCCTGGCTGTCCGGCTAGCGGCTCAGATCGTGGATGCTAGGGCGCAGGCAGCCTGCAATGGGTCCTTCACATCGGGACAAAACGCTAGCGACCGGCGTGGTGTCTGGTCCTGCCGAGGGGTTGTTAAGCTTGAAGCCCGTGGACTTGCTGGGTCCGAACCCGGATGCCAGCCCCTCGCCCTCACCACGGGGATAACTCTTGGCAGCTGCGCAGCCGACCAGGCATATTTTCGTCACCGGGGGCGTCGCCTCCTCCCTTGGCAAGGGGCTCACCGCCTCGAGTCTCGGCAACCTGTTGAAGGCCCGAGGCTTACGGGTCACGATGCAGAAGCTCGACCCGTACCTCAACGTCGACCCCGGAACGATGAACCCGTTCCAGCACGGCGAGGTGTTCGTCACTGACGACGGGGCCGAGACCGACCTCGACATCGGGCACTACGAGCGGTTCCTCGACGTCGACCTCAACCGGATCGCGAACGTCACGACCGGCCAGGTCTACTCGAGCGTGATCGCCAAGGAGCGCCGCGGCGACTACCTCGGCGACACCGTTCAGGTGATCCCGCACATCACGAACGAGATCAAGGCCCGCATCCGCGCGATGGCGAGCCCTGACGTCGACGTGGTGATCACCGAGATCGGCGGCACGATCGGCGACATCGAGTCGCTGCCGTTCATCGAGGCGGCCCGCCAGGTCCGCCGCGACGTCGGCCGCGACAACGTGTTCTTCCTGCACGTCTCGCTGGTGCCGTACCTCGCGCCGTCCGGCGAGCTCAAGACCAAGCCGACCCAGCACTCGGTCGCGGCGCTGCGCAACATCGGCATCCAGCCCGACGCGCTCGTCTGCCGCTCCGACCGCCAGCTCCCCGCGAGCGTGAAGCGCAAGATCGCGCTGATGTGCGACGTCGACGAGGAGGCCGTGGTCTCCTGCCCCGACGCGCCGAGCATCTACGACATCCCGAAGGTGCTGCACGGCGAGGCGTTGGACGCGTACGTCGTCCGCCGGCTCAACCTTCCGTTCCGCGACGTCGACTGGACGCGCTGGGACCAGCTGCTCCGCCGCGTCCACCACCCCGCGGACGAGGTGACGGTCGCGCTCGTCGGCAAGTACGTCGACCTGCCCGACGCGTACCTCTCGGTCTCCGAGGCCCTGCGCGCCGGCGGGTTCGAGCACGACACGAAGGTGCACCTGCGCTGGGTGCCGTCGGACGAGTGCCTCACGCCGGAGGGCGCGGCGAAGCACCTCGCGGACGTCGACGCGGTCTGCATCCCCGGCGGCTTCGGCGTGCGCGGGATCGAGGGCAAGATCGGCGCGATCCGGTACGCCCGCGAGCACTCCCTGCCCACGTTGGGACTCTGCCTCGGCCTGCAGTGCATGGTGATCGAGGTCGCGCGTGACCTCGGCGGCCTGTCCGAGGCGAACTCGACCGAGTTCGACGGTTCCTCGCCGCAGCCGGTGATCGCGACGATGGAGGAGCAGCGCGAGATCGTCGCGGGAACGGGCGACATGGGCGGCACGATGCGGCTCGGCCTGTACCCGGCGAAGCTCGGCGACGGCACGCTGGTGCGCGAGGCGTACGGCGAGCCCTACATCGAGGAACGGCACCGGCACCGGTACGAGGTCAACAACTCGTTCCGCTCGCAGCTCGAGGCCGCCGGGCTCGTCTTCTCCGGCACGTCGCCGGACGGACGGCTGGTGGAGTTCATCGAGCTCGACCGTTCGGTGCACCCGTACTTCGTGGCGACGCAGGGCCACCCGGAGCTCCGGTCGCGCCCGACCCGGCCGCACCCGCTGTTCGCGGGGCTGGTCGCGGCGGCGCTGACGCGGCAGCGGGAGATGCAGCTGCCGGTGGGCGAGCTGCGGTTGGCGCGTACGGACGACCTCGCCGACGAAGCGGTCGAGACCGTCTCTGACGACGACGAGAACTCGGCCCAGCTGGGCGCCGTCGCGGAGTCGTGGGCGCAGGCGGCGCGTACGTGACCTCCGACTCGTTGCGTGACTCGCCTGAGCAGTGGCCGGTCACGTCGTCCTCGGTGTCGTTGGCGACCGGTCGGGTGATCTCGGTCCGCGAGGACACGCTGGGGCCGGGCTTCGTTCGCGACGTCGTGGTGCACCCGGGCGCGGTCGGCGTGATCGCGCTTGACTCCTCGGAGCGGGTGCTGCTCGTTCGGCAGTACCGGCATCCGGTCGGACATCGGCTGTACGAACCGCCGGCGGGCCTGCTCGATGTGTCCGGTGAGGACTACCTCGTCGGGGCGCAGCGGGAGCTGTACGAAGAGGGCCACATCCGCGCTTCGTCGTGGCGGGTGCTCGTGGACGCGTTCACGTCGCCGGGGATGACGACGGAGTCGCTGCGGATCTACCTGGCGCGGGAGCTGTCGGAGTCGGAGCAGGAGCGGTACGCCGGCGAGCACGAAGAGGCCGACATGCCGATCGTTTGGGCGCCGCTCGAGACGTTGGTCTCGCAGATCCTCGCGGGGGAGCTGCACAACCCCACGCTGGTGATGGGCTGCCTCGCCGCGTGGGCGGCGCGGAACGGCGCTGGCTACGACGCCCTCCGCGACCCGTCCGCACCCTGGCCCGCGCGCGCGGCCCTCCCTGACCGCTAGAGCCCCGTGATCATGATCGTGATCATGAAGCCAAACCGGTCATATACGCCGTTCTGGCTTCATGATCTCGATCATGATCACGCGATCCGCAGGGCGCTCTGCCAGTTGGTGCCGAGGCTCTGCTGCGCCTTCATGTGCAGGAGCTGGAAGCCCTCGAGGGCGCGGGAGTGCCTGAGCGCGCCGACGTCGACGGGCCTCAGCCCGCCGTCGCTGACCAGCTGCGAGACCTGCTGGCGCGCGGCCTCGTCGTCGCCGGCGATGAACACGTCGAGCTTCTCCTCGCCGAGCAGCGTGCTGGCGAACGTCGTGTTGAACGCCTTCACCACGCGCGTGTTCGGCGCAATCGCCGCGATCTCCTCGGCCGCCGAGGAGTCGGCGGGGACGACGAGCGCGTCGAACGTCGAGAAGTCGACCGGGTTGGAGATGTCGACGACCGTCTTGCCGTCGAGCGCGTCACCGTAGGTCCCGAGGACGTCCTTCACCGCGGCGTACGGAACGGCCAGCACGACGACGTCCGCGTCCGCCACACCCTCGGCGGTCGCGATGTCCGCACCGGCGATCCTGCGTC
Organism: uncultured Actinomycetota bacterium; assembly: GCA_963762635.1. Lineage (GTDB taxonomy): Bacteria > Actinomycetota > Actinomycetes > Propionibacteriales > Actinopolymorphaceae > Tenggerimyces. The sequence goes on along the minus strand of CAVXLQ010000010.1, from coordinate 154,830 downwards.
GCACCTCGTCCGCGAGAGCCGTCCCCTTGGCGATGTCGCGAGCGACGATCCGCACGCTGTGACCACCGGCCACGGCATGCGTCGCGATCCCACCGGCCATGTTGCCCGCACCGATAATGCTTACCCGCATGGCGAATCTCCTCAGTCGAGTTCAGTTGACGCTTCAAGTCATCTCGAACCATACACCGATTCAGTTGAAGCTTCAACTGCCACCGGGTCGACGTGCCACAGTTGATCTTTGCGGCTTCGGTCGGACGTGCGGCTAGGAAGGCTCGATCTGCTGGAGGATGCGCTTGGCGGCGCCGCCGAGCTGGCGGTACTGGGTGGCGCTGAGGGCGTCGACGACGAGCTCGCGGACGGCGGCCACGTGGCCCGGGGCGGCGGCCACGACCTTGGCGCGGCCGGACTTGGTGAGAATCGCGTTCGTGTACCGCCCGTCCTCCGGGCAGGGTCGCCGGCGCACCCAGCCGCGGTCCTCGAGCCGCTTGACCACATGCGACAGCCGGGACAGCGACGCCGCGACGAACGACGCGAGCTCGCTCATCCGTACGGTCTCCTCCGGTGCCTCCGCGAGCCGGCCCAGGACGAGGTACTCGAAGTGCGTCATCCCCGAGTCCCGCAACAGCTGCGCGTCGAGCGCCGCGGGCAGCTTCATCATGACCGCGGCGAACGGGCGCCAGGAGTCCTGCTCGTCCTCGGTCAGCCAGCGGGGCTCAACGTCCTTGCGCGCCTGACTCATACTGGCCAGCGTAGCGCCGAGCTTGAAGCTTCAACCGCGTTAGGTTGGAACGATGATCGACAATCTCCGGGACGCGTTCAAGAACCCGCCCGCGGACTGCGCGCCCGATGATGCGCTGGTGGTGGTTCGGCCCGTACGTCGATCGCGCCGAGCTCACCCGCGAGCTCGAGGCCATGCACGCGGCCGGGCTCGGCGGCGTCGAGGTCGCTGTCGTCTACCCGCTGAGCGAGACCACCGAGCGCTACCTCTCCGAGAAGTTCCTCGACGACCTGCGGCACGCCGCCGACGAGGCGCAGCGCCTCGAGCTCCGCTTCGACGTCACGCTCGGCAGCGGCTGGCCGTTCGGCGGCCCGCACATCACGCCCGACCTCGCCGCGCGGAAGCTGCACTGGGACCGCCAGGAGATCGGCCTCGCCGCCTCCGACCTCCCGGTGCCGCGCGCCTGGCCGGACGACGAGCTCGTCGCCGCGTACGTGGGGGAAGGCACCGCGAAGGAAACCCCGACCACCTTCGACCTGCTGCCGGTCGTCGACGGCGCGATCCGCGTACCGGAAGGAACGGGACCGCGCGTCGTCCTCACCGCCGTCTCCCGGCTCACTGGCCAGCACGTCAAGCGCGCCGCCGCCGGTGCCGAAGGTCTGGCGCTCGACCACTACTCGGCCGCCGCGACCGCCCGGCACGTCGAGGTCGTCTGCGAGCCCCTGGTCAAGGCAGTCGGCGCGGAACGGCTCGGCTCGGTCTTCTGCGACAGCCTCGAGGTGTACGACGCCGACTGGACGCCGACAGTCCTCGCGGAGTTCGAAGAGCGCCGCGGCTACGACCCGCTCCCCAAGCTTTGGCAAGTCCACGTTGACACCCCCGAGGCGGCCAAGCTGCGCGCGGACTTCTACCGCACACTGACCGAACTGCTCGAAGACAATTTCCTTGCCCCGTTGCAGACGTGGGCCTCCGGGCAGGGCGTCAAGTTCCGGTTGCAAGGCTATGGCGAGCCGCCCGCCACGGTGAGCAGCTACCGCTTCGCCGACATCGTCGAGGGCGAAGGCTGGGGCTGGAAGGACCTGCCGCCCACGCGCTGGGCCTCGTCGGCCGCGCAGCTGTACGGCAAGCAGATCGTGTCGTCGGAGGTGTGGACGTTCGTGCACGCACCGTCGATGCGGGCCACGCCGCTCGATCTCCAAGCGGAGTTGCACGAACACCTGCTCTGCGGCGTCAACCACGTCATCGGGCACGGCTGGCCGTACTCGCCGCGCGGCGCCGGCGGTCTCGGCTGGATCTTCTACGCCGCCGGCGCGCTCGACGACCGCAACCCGTGGTGGCCGGCGATGCGGCCGTTCGCGTCGTACGTGCAACGCCTCTGCTGGCTGCTCAGGCAGGGCGAACGGGTCAGCGACGTCGGCATCTACGTCCCCGCCCGCGACGTCTACGCGAAGATGCAACCGAGCCAACCGAAGGGCATCGACCTCTGGCGCAGGACAAGGGACGAGCTCGGCTTCGAGCTCACCAAGACGATTCGTGAAGCGGGCTTCGACTTCGACCTGTTCGACGACGACGCGATCGAGGTGCTCGGCCACGATCGCTTCCCGATCGTCGTGGTCCCGGGCGCCACCGACGTCGCGGAGCGCCTGCGGGCAAGGACACCTGACGTCACGATCGACCCGCCGCGCCCGGCCGTGGGCTTCGTGCACCGACGGATCGGCGACGTCGACGCCTACCTCGTCGCGAACACCGGCCCGAACGTCGAGGAGTTCGAGCTCACGCCGCGGGACACCCACCAGTGGATCGAACGCTGGGACCCGCACACCGGCGACGTCCTCGGCCGTGGCGAAGGCAGTATCGCGCTCACGTTGGAGGCGTACGAGGCCGCGGTGCTCGTCGCGTTCGACGGCGACGCCACGCCGACCGAGCCCCCCGCCCCGTCGACCGTGCGCCCGCTCGACGGCGACTGGACCGTCCGCTTCGGCGCCGACCCGGCGCCGGTCACGCTCCCACACCGGTGGGAGGACGACCCGGTCCTGGAGCACTACTCGGGCAGCGCGACCTACGCCACGACTGTCGAGCACATCGAAGGCGAGGTCTGGCTCGACCTCGGCGACACGACACCGGGGGAGCCGGGCGAGCTCGGCCTGCTCTGGCACCTCGCCGGCCCCGCGTACCAGGCCGCGGCCGAGCCGCCCGTCGGCGTCATCGCCGAGATCACCCTGAACGGCGAGCCGGCCGGCGTGCTCTGGGCGCCGCCGTACCGCGTCCGCCTCGACCTGCGCGAGGGCGTGAACGAGCTCGCGATCAAGGTCTCCAATACCGGCGCCAACGGCCTCGCCGCCGACGTCACCGTCCCCACCTGGGCGCAGGCCGCGCGGGAGAGGTACGGCCGCCGCTTCACGCTCCAGCGCCTGGAGAACGCGATGGACGGCGTCAGCTCCGGCCTGCTCGCCGTCCCCCGACTCTTGGTCCGCGAGTAAGGACCGCCTAACCTAACGACGTGACGAAGCTTCGCTGGCTGGTGCCAGCCGCCGCCCTCCTGCTCGCGCTCACCGCCTGCGGCACCGGCGGCGGCGCCGACCCGGGTACGAGCACCGAGACGAGGACGATCGTCCACGCGATGGGCAAGACCGACGTGCCGGCCCAGCCGAAGCGCGTGATCGTGCTCGACACCGACAAGCTCGATACCGCCGTGACGCTCGGCGTGATCCCGGTCGGAGCGGCGAACGCCGACCAGATGGACGGCTGGCCGAAGTACCTCGGTGACGCGGTCAAGGACATCCCGCAGGTCGGCACGCTGCAGGAGCCGAACCTCGAGGCGATCGCCAAGCTGGATCCCGACCTCATCCTCGGTTCGGCGTTCCGGCAGAAGGAGTTCTACGACAAGCTCGCCGCGATCGCCCCGACCGTCTTCACCGAGCTGGTCGGCACGCCGTGGAAGGAGAACTTCCTGCTCGACGGCCAGGCGCTCGGCAAGGAGCAGGAGGCGAAGGACCTGCTGGCGAAGTACGAGGAGCGCGCCAAGTCGGTCGGCAAGGGCCTCGGCGACCCGAGCCAGGTCGAGGTGTCGATCGTGCGGTTCCTGCCCACCGAGATCCGGCTGTACGGGCCGACCTCGTTCGTCGGCATCGTGATCGCCGACGTCGGCCTCGGTCGGCCCAAGCTGCAGCAGCTCGTGGGCGCCAAGGACCGCAGGTTCACGGCGATCAGCCCTGAACGCATCGGCGAGGTCGACGGCGACGTGATCTTCGTGACCGCGTACGGTTCCGAGGCCGCCAAGAGCCAGGCCCAGGTGACCGGCGGCGCGCTCTGGCGCGGGCTCGGCGCGGTGAAGGCCGGCAAGGCGTACGTGGTTCCCGACGAGACCTGGATGACCGGCATCGGGATCACGGCGGCGAACAAGGTGCTCGACGACCTTCAGCAGCACCTCGGCAAGGCGAGCTAGGCGCCTTCGGCCAGCCGCTTGATCGTGGCGAGCCGGCGGTCCCAGTCGGAGGCGACCTTCGCCAGCCAGCGCGCGGCCGTGTCGAGTCGCTCCGGCTGGACCGCGTACCGCATCTCCCGGCCGGTCTTGTGGCCGGCCACCAGCCCCGCGCGGTCGAGAACGGCGAGGTGCTTGACGATCGCCTGCCGCGAGACCGGTACGTGCTGGGCGATCGTCGTCGCCGTGGCTTCCCCGTGCGCCGCCAGGACGTCCAGCACCCGTCGCCTCGTGGAGTCCGCGAGCGCGACCAGCACCTCGTCGACGACGTCGTCGTTGATCGTCATGCGGCGAGGTGCTTCTCGAGCCTGCCGATCATGGTCGTCCAGCCCTCCTCGTTGTCGCGGACCTGCCGCTGCCGTGTGTCCAGTGTCGCGGTCACCTGGGCGAAACCGGTCTCGACGACACGCACCAACGTGCCCGACCCGACGGACGTCAGCGTGAACTCCACCAGCGTCGAGTTCTCCTCGCGTACGGCCTCGCCGGGGAAGCTCGGCGCCCAGCGGTAGGTGAGGCGGTGCGGCGGCTCGATGGTCTCGAATGTCGCCGGATACTGGCCTTCCTCGATCTGCATCAGGCCGCCCGGGCGCAGATCGACCTCCATCGCGTGCACGCCGTCGCCGAACCAGGCGCCGACGTGCTCCGGCTCGGTGAGCACGGCCCAGACCCGTTCGATCGGCGCCGAGACGGTGGTCTCGCGCTCGACCCGGTTCGGCACGTACGTCCGCGCGTACTCGGCGAGCTCGGCCAGCTCCGACGCCCAGCCCTCGGTGTTCTCCTCGGCGTGCTTCGCCTGCTGCGCGACGTCGGCCGCGAGGTCGGTGAAGCCGCTCTCCACGACGCGGACGCGGGTCGACTCGCCGTCGGGAACGAGCAGGAACTCGACCAGCGTCGAGTTGCCGTCGGTCAGCTCCACGTCGTGCGTGAGCGCCCACCGGTACGCGAACCGCGTCGTCGGCTCGACAGCGACGACCTCGCCGAACGTCGTGCCGTACTCCCGCCAGTGGATCCTCAGTTGACCGCCCGGCCGCAGGTCGACCTCGGTGCCGGCGTCGCCGAACCAGGTCCCGATGTGCTCGGCCCGAGTGATCACCTCCCAGACCCGCTCGACGGGCGCGGCGACGAGGACCTCACGTTCGATCTGGGTGGGAACGGTCATGACAAGGACTCCTTCTTCGCTGCCGTACGAAACGTGCTACCGCATAGTTGCACGCAACTCTCAGGTTGCACAAGGAGCAGGTAGGGTTGTGAACGAAAATCCACTTCGTTCATAGGAGGGCGGCGTGGCGGTCGCGTTCGAGCCGCGGGAACGGGAGCGGCTGACCGGCGAGCTGTTGCGACTCGGCGAGAAGCTGTTCACCTCGCAGGGCCTGCGCAAGACGTCGCTCGCCGAGCTGACCGAGCCGCTCGGCATCGCGAAGAGCAGCTTCTACTCGTTCTTCCCGGCCAAGGAGTCGCTCTACCTGGAGCTGATGGTCCGGCACGCGCCCGCCCTCGCCGACCGGATGCGCGAAGCGCTGGACCAGCCGACGACCAGGGGAGCGCTGGTCGAGCTCATGCGGACGACCGCCGACCTGCTCGAGCACGATCCGCTCTATCGCCGGCTGGTGACGCACCCGGACGAGCTCGCCGCGGTCGGCCGCCGGCTCGGCGCCGAAGAGCTGGACCGGGTCCGCCCGTACGTTCTCGACCCGCTGCTGGAGTTCGTCACGCGCGCCCAGGACGCCGGCGACCTCGTCGGTCGAGATCCGATGGCGGTGATTGGTGTGATCCGTTCGGTCGGACTGATCGTCATGCACCAGGAGGAGTACGGGCCGGCGTATCGGGATGTTCTCGCTCTGACGATCGAGAGCCTCGCGACTGGACTGACTCGACCAGCTTGACCACCGCCGCGAGGCCGGCGAACAGCACGGCGACGAGCAGCAGGTTGACGAGCACCCGCGGGTAGCCGAGTACGCGAACGTCCATGAACGGGTACGCGTAGAAGTCCACGATCGGCCCGCGGATCAACGCGAGCGCGATCCACCAGAGCGGAAACACCAACGACACAAGGATGATCCGCCACTCGACGCGGCCGCGCGGACCGAACACCAGCCACCCGAGGATCGTCAGCAGCGGCACGATCGTGTGCAGGATCGTGTCCGCGACGGCCGCCGCGCCGGTGAAGTGCGCGTCGCCCGCGAGGATCAGGTGGAAGACCAGGAACGTCACGGTGATCGCGATCAGCCCGGACAGCCGGAAGCCGCGGAACCAGATGGACGGCCGGTCGAGCCTGATCGCCAGCAGCGCGGTGGTGACGCCGACGAGCAGGTTCGACTGGATGGTGAAGTAGCAGAACACGTTGACGATCCGCGCGCCGACCGTCGTGAACTGCGAACCGGTCAGCCCCGCCGACACGTACAGCTGCACGACCATGCCGACGAGCACGGCGAACGCGGTCAGCCCGAAGAACGCCCGCGCGAGGCGGTCCTTGTCCATGAGCAGACGATAGCGAGGGTCGATCGTGAGGCTGCTCTGCCTCGCCCAAGGGCAAGCGGAAACGCTCGCTGAGCGATCGGGCCCTCGCTCGGGGCAGAGTGCGGATCAGTCGGTCAGTGCTTCCAACGCGCTGTCGACGTCGGCGGTCGTCGAGTAGAGGTGGAACGACACGCGCACCTTGCCGCCGCGTACGGCCGCCCGGATGCCCGCCGCCTTCAGCTTCGCCTCGGCGTCCGCCACGTCGGTCGACACGATCGCCGAGTCGCCCGGCGTCAGGCCGAGGCCGGCGCGGAACCGGTTCGCCAGGCCGACGTTGTGCGCGTTGACGCGGTCCACGCCGACGTCCAGCAGGATCTGCAGCGCCGGCGCCTGGCCGACGAAGCAGAACCAGGCCGGCGAGACGTCGAAGCGGCGCGCGTCCTCCGCGAGCCGCAGCGGCAGCCCGTAGTACGAGGTGTGCGGGTCGTCGCCCGCGTACCAGCCTGCCTGCAGCGGGCGGAACCTGTCCCGGACCTCGGGCGAGAGATAGGCGTAGGCCACGCCGCGCGGCGCCATCAGCCACTTGTACGCACCGACCGCGACCACGTCGGCCGCCGCCCAGTCGCGGTGCAGCCAGCCGACGGCCTGCGTCGCGTCCACGACGACCATCGCGCCAACCGCCCGCGCGGCGGCGACGATCTCGTCGTACGCCGCGACCTCGCCGGTCGAGGACTGCACGGCACTGAACGCCACCATCGTCGTGCGCTCGTCGATCGCGCTCGCCAGCTTGTCCGGCGCCACGGCCACCACCTCGACGCCGCGGTCGGCGTGGACGGCCCAGGGAAAGACGTTCGACGTGAACTCGACGTCAGGCACGAGCACGCGCGCACCGTCGGGGAGCGCCGCACCCACCGGGCCGAGCAGGCCGGACACCGTCGAGGCCACCGCGACGTCGGCCGGGGGGACGTCGAGCATCGTGGCGAGCGACGTACGCGACGCCTTCGTCGACTCGTCCCATCCCTCCCAGCTCGTGCGTCCGTGCCTCCAGTCGTCCAGCGCGGCCTGCAGGGCAGCGAACGCGGGCCGCGGGGGCAGCCCGTAGCTGGACGTGTTGAGGTAGCCAGGGCGCGGGTCCCATAGTGGTTGGGCGTCGACGATCTCCATACGTTCAGCCTGGCACGAGGTGCTGTGAGGGCGGCAGGGCCAGAAAGGCCCCGAGTGGACACAGTGTCCAGCGCCGGCCCGAAGCCGTGGCGGAGTGTCCAGACGATGGAGGAGCTTCGTACCGATTCGCGGGATTACACTGCGGCGAGCCGGCAACGAAGCTGGTGGTCGAACGTGCCCGGAAGGCGTGACTCACGTGAAGATCGGCGTCCCGAGAGAAGTCAAGAACCACGAGTACCGCGTCGCGATCACTCCGGCGGGAGTGCACGAGCTGGTACGCCACGGGCACGAGGTGTTCGTCGAGCGCCATGCGGGCGAGGGTTCGTCGATTCCGGACGAGCAGTTCGAGCAGGCCGGGGCGCGGATCCTCGAGACCGCCGACGACGTGTGGGCCGAGGGCGACCTGATCCTCAAGGTCAAGGAGCCGATCGCGGTCGAGTACGAGCGCATGCGCAAGGGTCAGGTGCTGTTCACGTACCTGCACCTCGCCGCGTCGCGCGACTGCACCAACGCGCTGCTCGACGCGGGCGTGACCGGCGTCGCGTACGAGACCGTTCAGCTGACCGACGGCTCGCTGCCGCTGCTCGCGCCGATGTCGGAGGTCGCGGGCCGGCTCGCGCCGCAGGCCGGCGCGTACCACCTGATGCGCCAGGGCGGCGGCCGCGGCGTGCTGATGGGCGGCGTCTCCGGTGTCTACGCGGCCAAGGTCGTGGTGATCGGCGCAGGTGTCTCGGGCATGAACGCCGCGGCGATCGCGCTCGGCATGCAGGCCGAGGTGATCCTGCTGGACAAGAACATCGAGCGGCTGCGTGGGGCGGACCGTGTCTACCGCGGGCATGTGCAGACCGTCGCGTCGAACGCGTACGAGGTCGAGCGCGCGATCATGGACGCCGACATGGTGATCGGCGCGGTGCTCGTTCCGGGCGCCAAGGCGCCGACGCTGATCACGAACGAGCAGGTCTCGCGGATGCTGCCCGGCTCGGTTCTCGTCGACATCTCGATCGACCAGGGCGGCTGCTTCGAGGACTCGCGGCCGACGACGCACGACGAGCCGACGTACAAGGTGCACAACTCGGTCTTCTACTGCGTCGCGAACATGCCCGGCGCGGTGCCGCACACGTCGACGTACGCACTGACGAACGTGACGATCCAGTACGCGCTCGAGCTCGCGAACCGCGGCTGGCGCTCGGCGCTGCAGTCCGACCCGGCGCTCGCGCTCGGGTTGAACACCCACGAGGGCCAGGTGGTGTACGGTCCGGTCGCAGACGCCCACCAGCTCCCGCACGTCGACCTCGCCGAGGTGCTCGCCTGACCACTGCAACGGCTCCCGCTCCGGCCGCGTCCGCCGCGTCGGCGGTGGACCGCGCCGTGCGGGGCTACCTCGACCACCTCGCGGTCGAGCGGGGGTTGGCTTCGAACACGTTGCAGTCCTATGAGCGCGATCTGCGTCGGTACGTGGCGTTTCTCGCTGTGCGCGGGGTGCGGAAGCCGGATGCGGTGGGGGAGCAGGACATCACCTCCTTCTTGGCGTCGCTGCGGGAGGGCTCCGAGGCTCATCCACCGCTGGGCGCGTCGTCAGCGGCGCGGACCGTGGTGGCGGTGCGCGGGTTTCACAAGTTCGCGCATCGAGAGGGCATGACGCCTTCCGATCCGGCGCGTGCGGTGCGACCGCCTTCGCCGCCGCGTCGGTTGCCGAAGGCGTTGCCGTTGGACTCGATCGAGGCGCTGCTCACGGCCGCCTCCGCTCCGGGGACGCCGCTGTCTCTGCGGGACCGTGCGTTGTTGGAGTTGCTGTACGGGACGGGCGCGCGGATCTCCGAGGCTGTCGGGCTGGACGTGGACGACGTCGACCTGTCCGCCGGGGCTGTGTTGCTGCGGGGTAAGGGGGGCAAGGAGCGCATCGTCCCGGTGGGGACCTACGCGCGGGAGGCCGTTTCGGCTTACCAGGTGCGGGCGCGGCCCGTTCTCGCCTCTGCTGGGCGGGGGACGCCGGCCTTGTTCCTGAACGCGCGCGGCGGCCGGTTGTCGCGGCAGAGCGCGTGGACGGTCTTGCGGAGCGCGGCCGAGAAGGCGAACATCTCGGCGGAGGTATCGCCGCACACCATGCGGCACTCGTTCGCCACCCACCTGTTGGACGGCGGCGCCGACGTCCGGGTGGTGCAGGAGCTGCTCGGCCACGCGTCGGTGACGACGACGCAGGTCTACACGCTGGTGACGGTCGACAAGCTCCGCGAGGTCTACGCCGCCGCCCACCCCCGCGCCCGCGCCTAACCCGCGTGATCATGATCGTGATCATGAAGCCAAACCGGCGTATATGACCGTTCCGCCTTCATGATCACCGACATGATCACGGGGCCCGGTCGTCGGCGTGGCTCCCGGTCAACGGGTTCCAGTGGCCAGCAGTTCGATGTCTCAACCTTCAGTTGAGGTTGACTTCCTGGCCCGTTGACCGCCCGCGTGCCTCCACCGTGCGGTGCGCTGAGCGTGTTTCGATATCGTCATCCGATTGGACTTGGATGCCAAAGGAGACGCCGGCCCGCCGATCCTGATCAACGCAAGATGGAAAGGTAGGTGGCGGTCGTCACCGATGAGCGAGGGCAGGAGGTCACGCGAGCCGTGAACGAGTCGACACGCGGTTCCGGGGTCGAGTCCGCCTCGACGTCGGCCGAGATCCAGCCCGCCCTGCCCGGAGCCGTCGATGAGATGCCGAGCCAGTCGTCCATCACGTTCCCGGACCCGCCGCCGGTCGAGCGGCATGGACCGGGGCGGGTCATCGCGATCTGCAACCAGAAGGGCGGCGTCGGCAAGACCACGACCACGATCAACCTGGGGGCGTCGCTCGCCGAACTGGGCCGCAAGGTGCTGCTCGTCGACTTCGACCCGCAGGCCTCGTTGACGATCGGTCTCGGCATCGACCCGAACGAGCTGGACCTCTCGACGTACGACCTGGTCATGGACAGCGACGTGCAGGCGCACGACCTGCTGCTCAAGACCCGTGTCGACGGGATGGACATCCTGCCGTCCGACATCGAGCTGTCCGGCGCGGAGGTGCAGCTGGTCACCGAGGTCGCCCGCGAGCAGACGCTGTCGCGGATGCTGGCGCCGATCATCCCCGAGTACGACGTGGTGCTGATCGACTGCCAGCCCTCGTTGGGCCTCCTGACGGTCAACGCTCTGACGGCCGCCGACGGCGTGATCATCCCGCTGGAGTGCGAGTACTTCGCGCTGCGGGGCTTGCGGATGCTCGTCGACAAGACCATTCGGACCGTACAGGAGCGGATCAACCCGAAGCTCAAGATCGACGGCATCCTCGCGACGATGTTCGACATGCGGACGACGCACGCGCGGGAGATCCTCGAGCAGGTCGTGGTGGACTTCGGGGAGACCGTGTTCCATACGATCATCTCGCGCACCGTACGGTTCCCGGAGACCAACAAGGCCGGCGAGCCGATCACCACGTACGCTCCTTCCAGCCTTGCGGCGGACGCGTACCGTCAGCTCGCCCGTGAGCTGCTGGCGCGGATGTGACGTGGATCTAACTGGAGCAGATGACCACCCTGGACACCGAGGCGCTTCCCGCCCCTGAGTCGATCGAGCACGTCGCCCTTTCGTCGGGCGACGCCTTTACCGTGCGCTTGGACAACTTCGAGGGCCCGTTCGACCTGTTGTTGGGGCTGATCTCCAAGCACAAGCTGGACGTCACGGAGATCGCGCTGTCGGTGGTGACGGACGAGTTCATCGACTTCATCCGGGCCAAGGGGCCCGAGTGGGACCTGGACCAGACGACGGAGTTCTTGCTGGTCGCGTCCACGTTGCTGGATCTGAAGGCGGCGCGGCTGCTGCCGCAGGGCGAGGTCGAGGACGAGGAGGACCTCGCGCTGCTGGAGGCGCGGGACCTGCTTTTCGCGCGACTGCTGCAGTACCGCGCGTACAAGCAGCTGGCCGGCGTCCTGGGCGCGTCTATGGCCGCGGAGGCGAAGCGCTTCCCACGGGCGGTGGGGATGGAGCCGCGCTTCGGGGAGCTGTTGCCCGAGGTGCTGATCGGGCTGGGGCTGGAGGAGTTCGCCAAGCTGGCGGCCCACGCCCTGCGGCCCAAGCCCGAGCCGGTCCTGTCGTTGGCGCACATCCACGCCCCCCGGGTGTCCGTCCGCGAGCAGGCCGCCGTGTTGGTGGACCGGCTCCGGCGGATCCGGTCGACGACGTTCCGTTCGTTGATCTCCGACTCGCCGAACCTGGTGACGACAGTGGCACGGTTCTTGGCGCTGCTGGAGCTGTACCGCGAGGGCGCGGTGGCGTTCGAACAAGCCGAGGCGCTGGCCGAGCTCACCATCCGCTGGTCCGGAACCGACGACGGCGACGTCGCCGTGGGGGACGAGTTCGACGAGGGCGACCTGACCTTGCGGCCGGTGGACGACGTGGAGGACGAGGGCGACGAGCTTGACGTGGCTGATGAGAGTGGAGAACCCAGTGACAACGCCTGACGACGAACGGGAGCCGACCCCCCAGCCGGCGTCGGAGGACGCCCCCCTCACCGCCCCCGCCCCCGCAGACCTGAGCGACGCGCCGGCCACCGAGCTGAGCGCCCTCGACACCGACGACGCCCACGACCTCGTCGACGAGAACCCCTCCGCCCCGGCAGATGAGCTAGCCGATGGCGAGTCCGCCGACTCGACCGAGGTCCGCGCGACTCCGCCGAAGCCGCCGATGGCGAGTCCGCCGGGACTTCGCCGCTGGCGAGGTTGCCCGCATCGGCCGATGGCTCCGACGTGGAGGACGCCCTCCTCGACTTCGTCAACGAGGACTCATCCGCCTCGGCGGATGAGTCCGCCGATGGCGAGATTGCCGACTCCACCGCGGTCGCCGAAGGCGAGTCGCCCGCCTCGGGAGACGGCTCGGATGTGGAGGACGACCTCCTAGACGCCTCGCTGCCAGCTGATTCCGACAGCGGGTCCAGCGATCGCTCCGATGACGCGCTCACCTCGACCTCGTCGACGAGGACTCGTCCGCTTCGGCGGATGAGTCCGCCGATGGCGACTCAGCCGGTTCCACCGAGATCACAGCCCTCGACAGCGAAGACACGTCCGCCGGCGACTTCGTCGCTGGCGATGGCGAGACCGCCGACCCCGTCGCGGTCACCGACCTTGAGAGCGCCGCCGACTCCGCCGCTGCGCGAGGTGCCCGCATCGGACGATGACTCCGACGCGGAGGACGCCCTCCTCGACCTCGTCGACGAGGACTGTCCTCCGCCACGGCGGATGAGCCCGCCGATGGTGAGATCGCCGACTCCACCGCGGTCGCGGTTGGTGAGTCGTCCGCCTCGGGAGATGGCTCGGATGGGGAGGACGACCTCCCAGACGCCTCGCTACCAGCTGAGTCCAGCAACGTCGACCTCGTTGACGAGGACTCCTCCGCTTCGGCGGCTGAGTCCGCCGATGGCGACTCGGACGACTCGACCGGGGACACGACCCTCGACAGCGACGACACGGTCGACGGTGAGCTCGTGCCCGCCGGTGCTGGTGAGGCGGCGATGTTTGTTGATGGGACTGATGCCACCGATATCGAGGAGCCGGTCGACCAGCTTCCGCTTCGCCCCTCGATCGAGGCGATCCTGCTGGTCACCGACGAGCCCATCCCCACCGTCACCCTCGCGCAGGTCCTTGGACGCCCGCAGCATGAGGTGGCTGAGGAGCTCGCCAATCTCTCCCGGTCGTACACCGACGAGGGCCGGGGGTTCGATCTGCGTGAGATCGCTGGTGGGTGGCGGCTCTACACGCGGGAGGAGTACGCCGAAGTCGTCGAGCGGTTCGTGCTCGACGGCCAGCAGGCGCGGCTCACCCAGGCCGCTCTGGAGACCCTCGCGGTCGTTGCCTACAAGCAGCCGGTCAGCCGGACTCGCGTCTCCGCCATCCGCGGCGTCAACTGCGACGGCGTCATGCGCACGCTGCTCAGCCGGGGCCTCGTCCAGGAGGCTGGCACCGACGACGAGAGCGGCGCCCATCTTTACCGCACCACGTCGTACTTCCTCGAACGCCTCGGCATGGACTCCCTCAGCGACCTGCCCGACCTCGCCCCCTACCTCCCCGAGATCGAGGAGATGGAGGCCGAGCACGCCCACCGCATCGAGGCGGAGCCGGCGCCGGAGCCGGAGCAAGAACCCGAGCCCGTAGGCGCCGAACAGCTATGAGCGACGACGAGGGCATCCGTCTCCAGAAGGTCCTCGCCCAGGCCGGCGTCGCCAGCCGGCGTGCGTCGGAGCAGCTGATCACCGACGGGCGCGTCGAGGTCAACGGTGCGATCGTCACCCTGCTCGGCTCCCGCGTCGACCCGGAACGCGACGTCATCCGCGTCGACGGCGAACGCGTACCCGTCGACGTCGGCAAGGTCTACCTCGCGCTCAACAAGCCCCGCGGCGTCGTGAGCACGATGAGCGACCCCGAAGGCCGTCGCACCCTCGCCGACTACGTCCAAGATCGCGAGGAACGCCTGTACCACGTCGGAAGACTCGACACCGACACCGAGGGCCTGATCCTGCTGGTGAACGACGGCGAGTTCGCGCACCGCATGACCCACCCGTCGTACGGCGTCTCCAAGACCTACGTCGCCGAGGTCAACGGACCCATCGCGCGAACGGTCGGCCGCCGCCTCGTCAACGGCGTCGAGCTCGAGGACGGCCCCGCGAAGGCGGACGCGTTCAAGATTCTCCAACAGAACAACGACAAAGCCCTCGTCGAGATCGTCCTGCACGAGGGCCGCAAGCACATCGTCCGCCGCCTGCTCGCCGAGGTCGGCCACCCGGTCCAGAAGTTGGTACGTACGGCGATCGGCCCGATCCGCCTAGCCGACCTCCGCCCCGGCGCCGTCCGCCCACTGACGCAGCAGGAGCTCGGCACCCTCCTCGACGCCGTCGAGCTCTAGGGTCACTTCGCCTGCGACGTCAGCCACGTCATCTTGCTGTAGTCGCTGGTGAACGCGACCCCGCGCCACTCGTCGAGATTCGTGACGCGCGGGTTCAGCGCGGAGATCAGCACCCGGGTGTTCTTGTAGCGGGTCTCCACCCGGACCGAAGCGACCCGCCGCGTGCCGCAGTTGGCCTCGCTGTCGCCTGGTGGGATGACGCAGATCGACACCGCGCCGCGGCCCGACACGGTCCCGTCGGTGGGGATCTCCTTCGACGAGGCGGAGAACTCGCCGCCGGCGCCAGTGATGGTCGAGAACTGCCCCGCCTCGTCCAGCTCGATGGGTGGCGCGTAGCCGGCCGGCAAGGACACCGGATAGACGTTCGCCGGGTCGACCAGGTTCGGGTCGCCAGGTGGCGGTCCCTGCGTGGACCACCAAAGGAGGCCGCCGCCCAAGAGGACGGCGGCCACCAGGAAGCCGAACAGCACGTTCCGAGAGTTCCCCCGCTCAGTCACCGGCTCATTGTGACTGCAAGGCCTTCGGCTTGTCCTCGGCGTCGTCCAGCATGTCCGTCTCGTCGAACGGATACTGCCCCGACAGCACCAGCTTCGCCTGCTCGCGGTCGAACTCGCCCGTCCACGTACCCACGAGCACTGTCGCCACCGAGTTGCCCGCGAAGTTCGTCAGAGCCCGCGCCTCAGACATGAAACGGTCGATCCCGACGATCAGGCCCACGCCGTCGACCAGATCGGGCCGGTGCGACTGCAGCCCGCCGGCCAACGTGGCCAGCCCGGCGCCGGTCACACCAGCGGCGCCCTTCGAGGCGATGATCATGAACAGCAGCAGGGAGATCTGCTCGCCGATCGCCAGCGGCGTCCCCATCGCGTCGGCCACGAACAGCGAAGCCATCGTCAGGTAGATCGCCGTTCCGTCGAGGTTGAACGAGTACCCCGTCGGCACCGTGATCCCCACGACCGGCCGCGAAACCCCGAGATGCTCCATCTTCGCGATCAGCCGCGGCAACGCCGTCTCCGACGAAGACGTCGACACGATCAGCAGAAACTCTCGGGCCAGATACCGGAACAACGAGAAGATCGACAACCCACTGACGATCCGCAACAACAAGCCCAGTACGACGAAGACGAACAACACACACGTCACATAGAACCCGAGCATGATCTGCCCGAGACTGATCAACGCGGCCACACCCGTCGCCCCCACGACGGCCGCCATGGCACCGAACGCGCCGATGGGAGCCAACCACATGACCATCGTCAGGATCCGGAACACCAGCCGCTGAATCACCGAAACAGCCGCCAGGATCTTCTCGCCAGTAGACCCCATGAACTGCACCGCGAAGCCCACCAGCAAGGCGACCAGCAGCGTCTGCAGAACCTCGCCGGAAGTCAACGCGGACAGCAAAGACGACGGGATGATGCCCAGCACGAAGTCGCTCGTCGACTCGTGCTCCGTGCCGGCCGCGTCCTGCCCAGCCTCGCGCAGCTTGTCGGACAGCTCGAGCCCGGCGCCCGGATGGATGATGTTGCCGACGACCAGGCCGATCGCCAGCGCCACGGTCGACATCAGGATGAAGTACCCGAGCGCCAGCCCACCGACCTTGCCGACCTTCGCGGCCTGCCGTACGGAGCCGACACCAAGGACGATCGTGCAGAAGATGATCGGGCTGATCATCATCTTGATCAGGTTGACGAAGCCCGTCCCGATCGGTTTCAGCTCCGTGCCGAAGTCGGGAAACACCAGCCCGACGAAGATGCCGAGCACGACCGCGATGATCACCGCGGGATAGAGCCAATGCGTACGGTCCCGCCGCTTCGGCGGCGTCGAGGGCGGCGTCGAAGGGGGCGACGTTCCGGCCATGAGCACTCCCGGGTCGGATCGGATGGAGGTGGCCCGAGCGTGGCTCAGCTCACATCCGGCCGGAAGGTTGTGGTCATTGTGTTTCGGCGGTCACCCAGTGGTAACCCACCTCGGGCCGGCCGACCCGCCCGTACGAGGGGCGCCGCGCCACCGTGCCCAGATCCGCCAGGTGCTCGAGGTAGCGCCGCGCCGTCACGCGGGACATCCCGACCTGGCTGGCGATCGTGCTCGCCGACGCCCCGTCCGGCGACGTACGTACGGCACCCGCCACGGCGTCCAGCGACTCCTGGCTGAGCCCCTTCGGCAGCGGCGTTTCCGGCGAACGGAGCACGGCGAACGCCTGGTCGATGTCGTTCTGGCTCGGCGTCCCCGCCCCGTCCGCCAGCTGCGCGTGATACCGCGCATACGCCTGCAGCCGGTCCCGCAGGCCGGCGAACGTGAACGGCTTCAGCAGGTACTGCACCACGCCTACCGACACCGCCGCCCGCACCAGCGCGAGGTCGCGCGCCGACGTCACCGCGATCACGTCGGCGCGATGCCCAGCGGCTCGCAACGCCCGGCACACGTCGAGGCCGTGCCCATCCGGCAGGTAGAGGTCGAGCAGAACGAGGTCGACTGGCGTGTTCTCCAATGTACGAAGGGCATCCCGCCCCGAGTGAACGACTCCCGCGACCTCGAACCCCTGCACCCGCGAGACGTACATCCGGTGCGCCTCGGCCGCGACCTGGTCGTCCTCGACCACCAGCACGCGGATCACGACGACCCACCCGGCAACAGCATCGGATCGAGAGCTATCGGCAAAGGTTTCGGAACGGGCAGCCGAACTGTGAACACCGCGCCGCCCTCGTTCGACACCTCGATCGACCCTCGCGCCCGCCGCACCGCCTGCCCCACGAGAGCCAGACCGAGACCACGCCCGACCACCGGATCGCCTTTCTTCGTTGACCATCCGCGCCGGAACGCGTTCTCGGATCCCGCCGCGTCGAGCCCCGGCCCCGAGTCGGCGACCCGCACCCAGAGCTCGTCGGAAGCTCGCCGAACGGTCACCGAAACTTTCGCCGGTTCACTCCCCGCGGAAGCATCGATCGCGTTGTCGATCAAGTTTCCGAGAATTGTCACGAGATCCCGAGAATTCAAACCTGACGGCAAATTCTCCGAAACTTCCGCGTCCGACGTCACGACGAGCTCGACACCACGCTCGCTCGCCTCCGCGGCCTTCCCAAGCAACAACGCAGCCAGGACAGGCTCCGAAACAGCCCCGATCACCTGATCCGTCAACCGCTGCGAGGTTTCCAGCTCAGCGGTAGCGAAAGCCACCGCCTCCGAAGGCCGCCCCAGCTCGATCAACGACACCACGGTATGCAGCCGGTTCGCCGACTCGTGTGCCTGCGACCGCAACGACTCGGTGAACCCGCGCTCGGCGTCCAAGGCACCGGTAAGAGCCTGCAGCTCCGTCTGGTCCCGCAACGTGACAGCAGTTCCGAGAACGCGGTTTCCCGAGCGTACGAGCGACGTGTTCACCAGCAGCACGCGATCAGCGGTGAGGTGCAGCTCGTCGTGCCGCGGCTCGTCGTCGAGCAAGGTCGCGGTGAGCTCTTCGGAAAGACCGAGAGAGGCGACCGGCGTTCCGCCAGGCTCCGTTGGCAGATCGAGCAGCCGACGCGCACCGTCGTTCGCCAGCGTCAGCCGTTTCTCCCCGTCGATCAGCAGAATCCCCTCGCGGACGCCGTGCAGCACCGCCTCGTAGTACTCGTACATCCGCGTCAGGTCACTGCCGCGCAGGTCGTGCGTGTGCCGCCGCAGCCGCCGACTGATCAGCCAGGTGCCGAACCCGCCGAGCACCAACGTGATCGCCGCGACGCCCACGAGGATGGCGATCCGCTCGCGCAGCTCGTTCCCGATCGTCTCCAACGTGATGCCGACGCTGATCAGGCCGCGGATCTCGCCGTCGACCCGGACGGGCGTGACCACGCGGATCGACGGTCCGAGAGTTCCGGTGTAAGTCTCGGTAAACGTCTCTCCGCGCAGCGCCGGCTCGGTGTGGCCGAGGAACTGCTGCCCGATCAGGCTCGCATTGGGATGGCTGAACCGGACGCCGGTGGGACTCATGATCGTGATGAAGTCGACCCCGGTGTCGTGCCGGACCCGTTCGGCGAGCGGCTGCAGCGTCGTCGACGGGTTGACCGCGTGCAGCGCCTCGCCGACACTCGGCGTCTCCGCGAGCGTCCGCGCGATCGCGGTGACCCGCTGCTCGGCGACGTCGGTCGTGCTGGTGAGCGCGTCGTACGTGACGACCGCCGTGCCGCCGCCCACGACCAACAGGACGACCAGCACCTGCAACAGATACAGCTGGCGCGCCAAACTCCAGCGCTGCGTCGGTAGCCGTGCCATCCGCGCTAGCTGCCCGAACGTGCAGGGAGGCCGGTCGATGACGCCGGCTCGAAGCAACACCACGTCAGTAGCTGTGCCATGGGCGCTAGTCTCGCCGGTGGCTGAGATTCCGCAAGCTTTGGAGGCTAACGATGACGGGGCAACCGCCTAGCCCGTACGACTTTCTGCCCGAGGTGCCGTCGTTCACGGTGACGAGTACGGACTTCGCCGAGGGGGAGACGCTCAAGAAGCCGCAGCTGTCCGGCATCTTCGGCGCTGGCGGCGAGGACGTGTCGCCGCAGCTGTCCTGGGAGGGCTTCCCGGCGGAGACGCAGAGCTTCGCGGTCACCTGCTACGACCCGGACGCCCCGACGGCGAGCGGCTTCTGGCACTGGGCGGTCTACAACCTCCCCGCGACGGTGACGGAGCTCGCCACGAACGCCGGGAGCCCCGACGGCGCGCAGCTGCCCGAGGGCGCGGTGACGTTGGGGAACGAGGCCGGCCTGAAGCAGTACCTCGGCGCCGCCCCGCCGCCCAACCACCGCGAGCACCGGTACTTCTTCGTCGTCCACGCGGTTGACGTACCCGCGCTGGACCTGCCCGACGGCGCCCGGCCAGCGATCCTGGGCTTCAACCTCTACCAGCACACGCTCGCTCGCGGCACCCTCGTCGGCGTCTACGAGAACCTGGGCTGACGCTCCGCTGCCAGCAGCATCACCGCGGCGATGACCGCCATCGCCGCGGTGAATGCCCAACCACGGTGGAACGTCGCGACGGCGACGGCCGCGGCGGGGGAGCCGACGACGGCGACGAACGCGGCCGCGCCGAGCGCGTTCCCGATCTGAGCGAACATCGACGAGATCCCGATCGCCGTCGACGTGCGAGACGGTTCGACGACGCTCAGCGCGAGCGCGGTGAACGACGGCATCGCCATGCCGACGCCCATGCCGGTGAGGAGCTGAGCGGGCAGGAACACGCTGGTGTACGCGGGTTCCGCGCCGACGTTCGCGACCAGCCAGACGGCGCCCGCGGCCACGAGCAGGCCGCCGAGCGCGCCGACCAGGCGATGCCCGACCCGACGGCCGATCCGCGCCGCGGGCACGGCCGTCAGAGCGGCCATGATCGGCCCGGGGCTCAGCTGCAGACCGGTGCTGAGGATGGACTGGTGCCACTGCTCGGGGAGGAACTGCGCGCCCGCCAGGATCGCGTTGGCGAATCCCACCCCGAACAGCAGCGCAGACCCGACCGCGAGCGCGAACGTCCGCTGCCGGAGGAGCCCGAGCTCCAACGCGGGTGCCGGGTGGCGACGGGACCGTACGACCACAGCCACGAGGGCGGCGACCGCGACCGCGAGGGTGGCGACGACCGCCGGCAGACTCCACGTACCCGCGCGGTTGATCCCCAGCACCAGCGGGCCGATCCCGGCGATGAGACCTGCCGTGCCGGCGAGGTCCGGCCTTCGCCAGGTCTCGTTCGCCCTGCTCTCGCGGAGGACCCTCGCGCCGAGCGCGAGTGACGCGAGACCGAGCGGAACGTTGACGAGGAAGATCCATCGCCAGTCCTGCTGGACGATCACGCCACCGAGGAGCGGCCCGCTCGCCGCGCCGACCCCGCCGATGGCGGCCCACGCGCCGAAGACGCCGGCGCGTCGTTCCGGCGGGAACTCGGGAAGCACGACCGCCAACGCGGCCGGCGTGAACAGCGCGGCGCCGGCCGCCTGAAGGATGCGAGCCGCGACGAGGAACGCGGGCGAGGGCGCCAGCGCGCAAGCCGCCGAGGCCGCGACGAAGAGCCCGAGACCGATCAGGAACATCCGCTTGGGCCCAAACCCGTCGGCGATCCGCCCAGCGGGGACGAGCAGCGCGGCGAACACGATCGCGTACGCGGTGAAGACCCAGGAGAGCCCGGCCAGGCTGGTGCCGGGGAAGTCACGTTCGATCGCTGTAAAGGCGAGGTTGACGATGAACGTGTCCAGCAGGGAGACGTAGACGGCGACCGAGACGATCGCGAACGAGATCCAGCCGTGCCTCGTCCGTTGGCGACCCTGGGTGGGTAGCTTCACCGGACTGACTCTAAGACGAGTGAGTCGGATGAAGCAACTGACTCGTGTAGGCTGGCACGCGTGCTGCGCCGAACGTACGAGGGACAGGTCTGCTCGATCTCCCGCTCGCTGGAGGTCGTGGGGGAGCGCTGGTCGCTGCTGATCGTGCGGGACGTGATGCTCGGCGTCCGGCGGTTCGACGACCTGGCGGTGAGCCTGGGGATCACCCGGAGCGTGTTGTCGACCAGGCTCGACCACCTCGTCGCGGAGGGCGTGCTGGCGCGCGAGCGCTATCAGGAGCGTCCGGACCGGTTCGAGTACGCCTTGACGGACAAGGGACTCGAGCTGTGGCCCGTTCTCATGCATCTGCTGGACTGGGGCGATCGGCACTACGCGGGCGACGACGGTCCGCCGCGCCTGATCGAGCACGCCGGCTGCGGCGGGCGCATGTCGTCGGACCTGACCTGCGACCGTTGCGGCGAACGCCTGCGCCCGGACAACACGACCACCCGGCTGACCCGCGCATGACACCTGCCACACCACTCGCCGCGATCGCCAAGTGTGCGGCGCGAAACCGGCAGGAGGCGGCCCGTACGGCCCTCGAACGCGGCTCGCTCTAGCGTTCCAGCGAGCCGTCCTTGCAGCCGCGGGGCGCGACGAGCGGGTTGCAGCGAACGGCCTTGCCACCGGGCAGCTCGGCCACGAACTCGCTGTCGTACCGCGCGGTCATGCCGATCGTCGGGAAGTCCGTCGTGACCATCTGCGCACCGCTGTCGAGCGCGACTCCGACACGGCTGTAGTCGTTCTCACGGATCGTCCTGAGCGGCTCGTCCGACCTCGTTCGGACGATGTAGCCGCGCCGCACCAGGTCCTGGATCGCGGCGGTGTTGGCGGCTCCGCGCGGGTCGTTCACCATCGTGATCGCCGCGTCCGCGTCGCCCGGGTTGCCGCGGGTGAAGACGGCGCGGCCTTCCAGGTTCGGGCGCCCGGCGATGTACATGTCCCGGATCGCGCCCGGTCCGCCGTTGTCGAAGAAGAACATCACCTTGCCACGCGCCCAGTCGAGCTTTGGCCAGCCCTGCTTGAGAATCGACTGCTCGAGAGTCTGCCCGGGGCGGCGCAGGTCGTCGGCGGTGATGAGCTCGTTCTCGGTGAAGACGGAGCGGATCTCCTCGTCGATGTCGTCGAGCAGGGGCGCGGTCCACGGCGGGCTCACGGCGCCGCCCTGCTGCTCCCAGCGGTCGTCGGTCTGCTTGAGCTCCAGCTGCAGGATGAGCGGGACGTGGCCGCGGTTCGCGCGTGACCACGTACGTACCTGCTCCAGACAGCGCACCAGCGTCCGGCAGGTCGAGTTGTAGTCCTGGTCGGCGACGTGGATGACCTTCATGCCTGGCGCGGCCAGGTCGGGGTCCGGATCCGGACCGAGTCCGGCGCGCTGGCGGGCGAGCGGGTTGCTGTAGAGGCCGCCGGCGGGGTCGGGGAGCAGGTCGAACTCGAGCGCGCGGATGTTCTGCCGTCCGAGCAGGTCGTCGACCGAGGCGTGGGAGTAGAAGCCCCAGGTCGGGTAGCCGGGGTCGATCTTGATGGACTCGGCGAGCTCCGCGCCCTGCATCTCGCGGTGGAACGCGTTGTGCGCACCCATGAACTGGATCTGGTTCATGCGTACGTCGCCGCCTCCCGAGCTGGAGGCTGTCGTGACGGCGAGTGGAGCGGCGATCGTCGCGGCCACGGAGGCGAGCGCGAGGCCGGAGCGGGCGAGGCGCGAGAGCTTGGTCATGCCGTACACCCTGTCGGCAGTACGCCGAACCCTCAATGGAACTGACCGCCGCCGGTCGCGCTGTTCCGCACACGTTAGGGTTTGAGCTTGTGAGCCTTGCCGTACGCGTCATCCCGTGTTTGGACGTCCACGCCGGTCGCGTGGTGAAGGGCGTCAAGTTCGCCGACCTCAAGGACGCCGGCGACCCCGTCGAGATGGCGCAGGTCTACAACGCCGAGGGCGCCGATGAGCTCACCTTCCTTGACGTTTCCGCCTCGCTGCAAGAGCGCGAGACGATGTACGACGTCGTCCGGCGCACCGCCGAGCAGGTGTTCATCCCGCTGACCGTGGGCGGGGGAGTGCGGGCGGTCTCGGACGTCGACCGGCTGCTGCGGTCCGGCGCGGACAAGGTGGGGGTCAACACGGCGGCTCTCGCGCGGCCTGAGCTCGTGCAAGAGATCGCGCACCGGTTCGGGTCGCAGGTCCTCGTGCTGTCAGTGGATGCGCGGCGCGTGGACGGGACGCCTTCGGGCTTCGAGGTCACGACGCACGGCGGCCGGCGTGGGACGGGCATCGACGCGGTCGAGTGGGCGGCGCGTGGGGCTTCGCTCGGGGCGGGGGAGATCCTGCTGAACTCGATGGACGCGGACGGGACGAAGGACGGCTACGACCTGGAGATGATCCGGGCCGTCCGCAAGGTCGTCGACGTGCCGTTGATCGCGAGCGGCGGCGCGGGCGACGTGTCGCACTTCTCGCCGGCGATCGAAGCTGGTGCGGACGCCGTACTCGCGGCGAGCGTGTTTCACTTCGGCTCGTTCAGGATCGGCGATGTCAAGTCCGCCTTGCGTTCGGCGGGGCACGCCGTCCGCTAGCTCGCGTCGAGGCGCCGGATCTCCTGTGTCAGTTGGCTCATCGCCGTGATGATCACGTCGGCGTCCTCGAGCCGCTCGGCCGGAGTCATGCCGGCGTAGCCGATGACTGCCATGCCGGCGGCCTTGGCCGCGGCGACGCCGAGCGGACTGTCCTCGACGACGACGCAGCGCTCCGGCGCGGCACCCATTTCCTTTGCCGCGTAGAGGAAAAGGTCCGGGTTCGGCTTGCCTCGTGCGACGTCGTCGGCGGAGAAGATGTGCCCGTCGAACCGGTCGTACAGGCCCGTCTTCTTCAACGCCAGCTCGATCCTCGGGTGCGCGCCGCTGGAGGCCACGCAGACGGGAAGGTCGAGCTCGTCGAGGGCCTGGCGTACGCCTTCGACGGCGAGCAGCTCGGTGCGCATTCTGGTGAACAGCTGCTCGTGATAGCGGTCCTCGAGGTCGGCGGGAAGGGGCCTGCCCAGCTTGGGCTCCACCACCTCGCGAACCAGCTTGAGGCTGCCGCCCATGTAGTCGCGCAGGCTGTCCTCGTACGTGGTCGGCCAACCACTCTCGGTGAGAAGGTCCGCGAGAATGCGATTGGCGATCGGCTCGCTGTCCACGAGCACGCCGTCGTTGTCCCAGATCACCAGCTGAAATCGCCCCACGCCCGGAACCCTATCGGGGCTGCGAAAGAGAGCGCGCTTGACCGACCTTGTGCCATTTCTTGCCTGCAATTCGACTTTGGGGAGGGGCCGAATGCCGCGAAGGCGTTCCATATGGGCGCTTTTCGCCACAGCAACATTGTCCTGCGCCTTGCTGGTCGGCTCGACCACCTCGCAGGCCGCCGCCCAGCGACGGCTACCCGGACCTGGCCATCGGAGACGACCTACCGGTACTTCGGTCGGGCCGAGCTCGCCATCGGCATCACCGGCGAGGTCGTGGCGTCGAAGCGGGAAGCCGGCACGGCACGTACGACGGACTCAAGGGAGCCGGGTCGCAGACGTACACGGCGAAGAACACCGGCATCGGCAACCAGCCCGCGATACGGCCTGGCTCTGGACAAGTAGCTAGGAAGGTGGGTCGAAGCGGCCGTCGATGGCGGTCCAACCGCCGTCGACGGTCAGGACGGAGCCCGTCACGAAGGAGGCCGCGTCCGAGGCCAGGTACACCACCGCGCCGGCGATCTCGGAAGGTGCTGCCCAGCGGGCCAAGGCGCTCTTCTTGGCGTACGCGTCGTACCACTCGGGCTGGGCCTTGATCTGCGCGGTCAGCGGCGTCTCGACCACACCCGGGGCCACGGCGTTGGCGCGGACGCCGGCGGGGCCGAACTCGGCGGCGGCGGTGCGGAGCAGCTGGATCAAGCCGGCTTTCGTCGCCGCATACACGCCTTGGCCGGGCTCGACCGTCTGGCCGCGGATGGAGGAGAAGCCGATGATGCTGCCCCGCTTGCGATCCACCATCCCGCGTCCGAACGCGCGCACGAGCTCGAAGGAGCCGCGCAAGTTCAGGTTGACGACGCGGTCGTACTCCTCGACCGTGTAGTCCAGCAGCCGCTTGCGTACGTTCACCGCCGCCGTGAACACCAGCACGTCCACCTCGCCCAAAGCGGCAGCGGCCGCGTGGACGGCCGTGCTGTCGAGGACATCGAGCACGTACGCCGAAGCCGACTCGCCGCACGCGACGGCGGTCGCTTCCGCGGTGGTGCTGTCGCGGTCGGCGCACACCACCTCGGCGCCCTGGGCGGCCAGCGCGAGGGCGGCCTCGCGCCCGATGCCGCTGCCGGCGCCGACCACCACGGCCTTGCGCCCGTCGAGCCGGAACATCCGCGAGTAGTCCATGGATCAACCCCCAAGGAAGAGTCGAGCGGCTTCAGCGAAAACCCTTGTGCAGTTGACGATCTCGTCCACCTCGACGAACTCGTCGGCCTGGTGCGCGATCCACTTGCCACCCGGCCCGTACACGATCGTCACCATTCCGGCATCGCGAGTCAGGATCGTCCCGTCCGTCGCGCCCGGCACCCCGCCGTACACCGCGGGCGTCCCGTACACCGACGTATGGGCCGCGGCCAACGCACCCACCAACGGATGCGACGACGGAGTGTCCACCGGCGGTCGGTCGTCGACCACCTCGACCGACGAACGCACACCCTCTGGCTTCCCAGCCGAAGTGGCCAAGGCGGCAACCCGCGAGACCAGCGCGGAATGCGAGACGCCGGGAATCGTCCGTACGTCCACGCACACCGTGCACTGCGACGGGATCACGTTGATCTGCTCGACCGACCCAGCAGAAAGTACCGTCGGTGTCAGATAGACCTCGCCGAGATGCTCGTGCGCCGGATGCGCCTTCTGCAGCTCGACCTGCAGGTCGACGAGCGACGCCAACAGCCGACCAGCGGCAGGGATCGGGTTCCGCCCGTGCTGCGGCATCGCCCCGTGTGCCATCGCGCCGGCGAACGAGACGCGCAGCCGGATCGCGCCCTTCGCCACCAGGCAGATCTCGCCGGCCTCCGGCTCGGCGATGATCGCGCCGTCGACCTCACGTGCCAAGTCGGAGGCGGCGAACGCCTTCGCGCCCAGCATCATGCCTTCCTCGTCGACCAGCGCCGCTACCACGATCCGTCCGGCGAACGGTCCCGCCAGCTGGAGGGCCCGAACGGCGTAGAGGCACGCGGCGAGCCCCGACTTCATGTCCGCCGACCCACGACCAAAGAGGCGCCCGTCCACGATCGACCCGCCATAAGGATCGACCGTCCAGTCCGAACGATCCCCCTCGGTCACGACGTCCGTATGGCCCTCGAACAACAAAGTCGGTCCCGGACCCCCGCCACCTGACACGATCGCCACGACGTTCGGCCGACCCGGCGCGACTTCCGTCACGACCGGCGACCACCCGAACGACCGCATCTTCTCGACCACAGCCGCGGCCGCCGCGGACTCCGCCGAGCCGGCGGCAGGATCGTGCACGCTCCGGATCCGCACCAGCTCCTGGGTGAACGCGACGACGCCCTCGGCGTCCACAACGACAGTCACCGAACCCCCTTAGCCGCCAGGGCCTTCTCGAGCGTGGGGACGGCGGCCAACAGCTCCCGCGTGTACGGATGCTGCGGATCGGAGTACACCTGCTCGGTCGGCCCCAGCTCCACCAGTTCGCCGTCGCGCAGCACGGCGACCATGTCGCACACCTGACGTACGACGGTCAGGTCGTGCGACACGAACACCATCGTGAGCTCGTACTCGTCGACCAGCTTCGCGAGCAAGTCGAGGATCTGCGCGCGGATCGGCGCGTCCAACGCGGACACCGGCTCGTCCGCGACCAGCACCCGCGGGCGGGGCGCCAACGCCCGCGCGATCGAGATCCGCTGCCGCTGCCCGCCGGAGAACTGATGCGGGTACCGATCCGCCGCGTCCAAGGGCAAACCGACCGCGGACAACAGCTCCGCCACCCGCTCGTCGACGTCGCGAGCGGAAGGCTTCTGCAACGAGACCAACGGCTCGGCCACGATGTCCCGAACCCGCATCCGCGGATCGAGCGAGCCGGCTGGATCCTGGAACACCATCTGCAGGTCCTCGCGCAGGAACCGCAGCCGCCGCTCCGGCAACGCCTCGATTCGCCTTCCAGCGAAGCGGATCGCGCCCTCGGTCGGTTTGTCCAGCCCGGCGATCAGCCGAACGAGCGTCGACTTGCCCGACCCCGACTCACCGACCACCCCGAACCGTTGCCCGGCGGCGATCGACAGTCGTACGTCCCGCAAGGCACGGATCTCCGGTCGCGGGCCGAACAGGCTCCGGCGGGCTCGGCGGAACGTACGACTCACCCCGGACGCGTCGACGATCGGTTCGTGCGGCGGCCGCGAGGCCTGCGACGGGCGCCCGAGCGTGGCGGCGTCGAGCAGCAGCCGCGTGTACGAGTGCGACGGCGAGGTGAATACCGACTCCACCGGCCCGGACTCCACGACGGCGCCCTCGCGCATCACCAGCACCCGATCGCACACCGTCGCGACCACCGGCAGATCGTGGGTGATGAACAGCAGCGACGTGTCGAGATCCGCCGTCGCCTCGACGATCAGCGACAGGATCTTCGACTGCACGGTGACATCCAGCGCACTCGTCGGCTCGTCGCAGATCAACACCAACGGGTCGTTCGCCAACGCCATCGCGATCATGACCCGCTGCCGCTGCCCGCCGGACAGCTGGTGCGGGTACGCGCGCACCGCGCCCGAAGGATCGGGCAGCCGCACCTGTGCCAGCAGCTCCACCGACCGTGCGGAGGCCGCCTGCCGCGACGCGCCGTGGATCCGCAGGACCTCGGCGAGCTGGTCGCCGACTCGCATGGTCGGGTTCAGCGCCGACATCGGCTCCTGGAACACCATGCTCAGCTGACTTCCGCGCAGCCTCGACAGCTCGTGTTCGCGCAGCGTCAGCAGGTTGGAGGACCCGTCCGTCAACGCCACCTTGCCGGACGCCCGCAAGCCCTCCGGTAGCAGCCCCATCACGGCCAGAGCGGTCATCGACTTGCCCGATCCGGACTCGCCGATCAGCCCGACGCGTTCGCCCGGCTCGAGCGCGAACGACACGTCGTCGACCAGCGCCGACGACCCCGCGTGCACGGACAGCCCGGAGACGGACAGCACGCTCATCGCTGCACCAGCTTCGGGTCGTACGCGTCCCGCAGGCCGTCGCCGAACAGGTTGAAGCCCAACACAGCAAGGGCGATCGCCGTACCCGGCCACACCGCCAGCAGCGGGTTTGAGGTGAGCAGCTCCTGCGACTCCTGCAGCATCCGACCCCACGACGGGACCGGGGGAGCGGTGCCGAAGCCGAGGAACGACAGGCCCGCCTCGGCGAGGATCGCGATCGCGAACGCCACGGAAGCCTGGACGATGATCAGCCCGACCACGTTCGGCAGCACGTGCCGTACGGCGATCCCCAGCCGGCGCCGGCCCGCGGCGCGCGCGGCCAGCACGTACTCCGTCGACATCACCTGCAGCGTCCCCGCCCGTACGATCCGCGCGAACGCCGGCACGGTCGCGACCCCGATCGCGACCATCGCGGTCAACGTACTCGCGCCGAACACCGCGCCGAACATGATCGCCAACAGCAGCGCGGGAAACGCGAGCACGAGGTCGTTCCCGCGCATCACGAACGACCCCAACCAGCCGCGGCTCATCCCGGCCAGAATCCCCAACGGCGTACCGAGAACGGCCGCCACACCGACGGCCACGATGCCGACGAACAGCGTCGTCCGCGCGCCCACCATCAACCGGCTCAGCAGATCGCGGCCGAACTTGTCCGTCCCGAGCAGAAACCCGTCCGCCCCCGGACCGAGCAGCCGCGACGTGGCCTCGACGCGGTACGGGTCGTGCGGCGTCCAGACGAACGAGACCAGCGCGATCAGCACGACGACACCGATCAGCACGCCGCCGGCGATCAGGCTCGGGCTGCGCGGACGCAGGTAGGTCAGCCGCGCGCTCATGAGGCCCGCAACCTTGGGTCGAGCGCGGTGTAGAGCAGGTCGACCAGGTAGTTGACGAGCAGCACCGCGACCACCAGCACCATCACGACGCCCTGCACCAGCAGCAGATCGCGGTTGGCGACGCCGTCGAGCAGCAGCGAGCCGAGCCCGGGAATCACGAACACCCGCTCGACCACGATCGCGCCGACGAGCAACGTGGCGAGCTGCAGACCCAAGACCGTGCTCACCGGGATCGCGGCGTTCCGCAGCCCGTGCCGCAAGAGGGCGCGATACGGCGTCAGCCCCTTCGCCCGCGCCGTGCGCAGGTAGTCCTCGCGCAAGACGTCGAGCACGGCCGTGCGTACGTACCGGGCCAGCACCGCGGCCTGCGCGATCCCCAGCGCGGCCGCCGGCAGGATCAGGTGCTGGACGAACGAGACGGGGTCCTGGTTCGGCGGCGTCCAACCGCCAGATGGCAACCAGCCAAGGCGAACGGCGAACAGCGCGACCGCGAGGATGCCCGCCAGGAACGCCGGAACCGCGATGCCCAGCTGGCTGAACGCCGACAGCGCCAACCCGGACAGGCCGCGATGCCGTACGGCCATCACGGTCCCGACCGGCACCGCGATCAGCACGGCCAGCACCATCGAGACGACGACGAGCCACAGCGTGACCAGCAGCCGGTCCAGCACCTGCGGCCCGATCAGGTCGCGGGTCACGTACGAGGTCCCGAAGTCGCCGGTGACCAGACCGCCCACCCAGTCGAGGTACTGCGCGGCCGGGGGACG
This sequence comes from uncultured Actinomycetota bacterium, assembly GCA_963762635.1. Lineage (GTDB taxonomy): Bacteria > Actinomycetota > Actinomycetes > Propionibacteriales > Actinopolymorphaceae > Tenggerimyces. The sequence continues at coordinate 124,975 of CAVXLQ010000010.1, read as the reverse complement.
GTCGGTGCCGAACTCGGCCCGCAGCGCCGCGACCGCCTCGGGCGTCGCGTTCACCCCGAGCGCGACCTCGGCGGGATCGCCCGGCAGCACGGCCATGAAGGCGAAGACGACGATGGTCGCTGCTGCGATGCTGGACACGAACACCGCCGTACGCTTCAACAGCCGCAGCACCATGGTTAGGCCGTGTCTCTCAAGTAGCGCCGGTCATCGCGCGCCGCGCGATGGCGCGCGGTCCGAGGAAATTCACAGAGCGCGCCCGGCTGGGCGTGGTGCAGGAGGCGGGGTGACGAACTGGACCGCGGCCAGGCGGGCTGTGCCATCTTCTTGGGAGAGGCGTCGCGCGCCAGGCGATAGTTGAGAGACACGGCCTAGCCCTTCGAGACCGTGGTCAGGTCGAACGCCTCGGAGATCACGTTCTTCGGAAGGCCCTTCACGCCGACCTTCGCGGCGATCAGGTTCGGGAACAGGAACAGCCAGTCCGCTGCCGCGTCCTCGGCGAGGAGGCGGGCCGCCTGCTTGGTCTTCGCGACCTGCTCCTGCTCGGTGCCGCTGTCGGCCTCGGCGAGCAGCTTCTGAACCTGCTTGTTGTCGTAACGCCAGTAGTACTTGGGATTCGCCCAGCTCGCGATGTCCCGCGGCTCGACGTGCGCGATGATCGACATGTCGTAGTCGGCGTTGGTGAAGACCTCGCTGAGCCAGCGCGCGGGGAACTCGAGCACGTCGATCTGGGCGGTGATGCCGACGTCGGCGAGCTGCGACTTCACCACCTGGGCCGCCGAGACGGCGTACGGGAGGTTGGGGATCCGGAAGCGCAGCGTGAGCTTCGGCGTACCCGCCTGAGCGAGCAGCGTCTTCGCCTTCTCCGGGTCGTGCGGGTAGAGCTTGGACAGGTCCTCGTACCAGGGATCGGTCGGCGCGCACCATCGAGCCGATCAGCTGGCCGTGTCCAGCCCACGCGGTGTCGATCACGGCCTGCCGGTCGATCGCGTAGCAGATCGCCTGGCGGACGCGCTTGTCGGTGAACGGCTTCTTCCCGTCGTTGAACGACATCACGACTTCGCCGTTGGTCGTGCCCTCGATGATCTGGAACTTCGACGTGTCCTTGAACTGGTCCAGGCTGTCCGGCGCCTGCACCGAGCTGACCACGTCGATGCTGCCCGTGATGAGGGCGTTGTTCATCGCCGTCGGGTCCTTGAAGTACTTCAACGACACCGTCTCGGTCGGCGGCTTCGTGCCCCAGTAGTCCGGGTTGGCGGCGAGCGTCATCACGTCGCCGCGCTTCCAGCTCTTCACGGTGTAGGGGCCGGTGCCGACGGGCTTGGTCGCGAGGTCGTTGATGCCCGTGCGGGAGAACATCGCCCCGATGCGCGTCGTCATCCGGAACAGCCAGGAGTTGCTCGGCTGCTCGAGCGTGACCTGGAGGGTGGTCGGGTTGGTCGCGACCGCGGTGTCGACGACGTCCATCCCGGCCTTGAGCGAGGTCGTCCAGTCGGTCTTGACGCGGTTGATGCTGAACGCGGCGTCCTCGGCCGTGAACGGGGCGTCGTTGCTGAACTTGGCGCCCTCTTGCAGTTTGAACGTATACGTACGGCGGTCCTCGCTCACCGTGCAGCTCTTGGCGAGCAGCGGGACGATCTCACCGTTCGCGTCGAGCTTGACCAGGCCCTCGTAGACGTTCACGAGCAGCGCCTGGGGGATCGCGGCGCCGTCGTTGCGGGTGAAGTCGAGGCTGGCCGGCTCCGCGATGAGCCCGACCGTGAGCTGCTTCGCCTCCTGCTCGGGAGGGTTGGCCGTACCACTGCCAGCCGAGCACCCCGCCGTCACGAGCAGCGCGACGATCGATGTGGCGATGAAGCCCTGGAGCTTGGGCACCGCGACCTCCTGGAACTGTCGAGTCAGTCCTCAGATGATGCCGCGCCCTTGGCCCGGACGATCAGCGGCCTGCCGGATACGTCCAGGTCGAGCTCGTGGATGCCCGAGACGACGAGGTCGGCGTCGAGCTCGGCGGCGCGGTGGGAGGTCGTGACGGCGACCGTCCGCATGCCGGCCTTGCGGGCGGCCTCGAGGCCGGCGGGGGCGTCCTCGACGACCAGGCAGCGCTCCGGTGCGACGCCGAGGCGCTTGGCGCCGAGCAGGAACGGCTCCGGGTTCGGCTTGCCATGGGTGACGTCGTCGGCGGTGATGAGCACGGTGGGTTCGAGGCCGGCGGCCTTGGTACGGACGCCCGCGATGGCGTCGTTGCCGGAGGTGACGATCGCCCAGCGGTCGGCGGGGATCTTCGCCAGGAACGCGGTCACGCCGGGGAGGGTGATGAGGCCGTCCACGTCGGTGGTCTCGAGCTCGTCGATGCGCCGTTCGCCCGCCGCGACGCGGTCCGGTGGGACGAGGGCACGGACGATGGCGGCCGACGTTCGTCCGTGCAGCGAGCCGAGCGCCTCGAACTGTGCGGTGGTGACGCCGAACTCCTCGGCCCACCGTGACCAGGACCGGACGATGATCGGGGTCGAGTCGATCAGCGTGCCGTCGAGATCCAGCAGGACGGCGTCGACGCGGAACTCGGTGCGGTCGATGGTCACGTAGTCCGACGGTACCGGGTGGCGATGCCGAGAGCCGCATGACCGCCGCACGGTTGGGGGTCATGGCCGGCCATGCGGCTCCCGCTGCCCACAGCAGACCAGGACGGCGGCCGAGCGTCCTCCGTAGCGACTACTCAATCCGGGGCCTTCAGGGCACGCGGAAGACCTGGATCTTGCGCTCCGGAGTCTCGAAGACACGCTCCCAGCTCGGTGGCAGCACGGGGGTGTGGCCGAAGATCTTGGCCGCCGCCTGCTGACACTGCTGGCAGGCGGGAAAGTCGCCGTACAGCACCACGTACTCGCCCGACCGGGCGTCCTGCGGCTTCTTCATCGTCTCGACCGCGCCGTCCCAACCGCCCTCGCCGAACGCGCCGGGCATCGACACTTCCAGCACCCGCGCGGTCCGCGCATCGGTCCGGAGTACGCGGACCTGCTGGCTCGACTTCACCAGCCACGTCCGGAGCAGGCCGAGGTGGTCGCCGTCGTTGCGTACGTACGCGAGGTCGTGCATCCGCGCGTATTGGGCGACGGCGACCGGGACGGCGGTGCCGAGCAGTGCGAGGCAGGTGGCGATCCCGGCGGCGCGGGTGACCAGGAGGGGATAGCGACGCGCCTCCTGCCGCGCGAGCAGATAGAGCGCACCCACACCGCCCAGGCAGATGGCCGGGATGATCGGGAGCCAGAAGCGGGCGATGGTCAGCACCAGCGTCGGCCGAGACGGGTCGAGGATGCCGCCGAGCAGCGTGAGCGGCACCCACAGCAACGCGAACCAGGCGGCGAGGAACCTCAGCCGCCGCGAACGGATCGCGCCGAGGAGCGTGGCGACGAGCGCCGCCTTGAGGAACATGCCCTCGGGCGTCTTGCCGATCGCGGCGACGAACCGGGTGAGCAGGTACTCCCCACGCCGGTGCTGCTGCTTCTCCCCGTAGTCCTGCCCGGCGAGGATCTCGCTGTGGCCGGAGGAGGCGGTGAACCGTTCGATCGGGTTGCCGTAGACCCAGGCGTTCAGCGCCGCCTCTCCCAACCCGACAACGGCCAACGGGAGGGCGATCCACAGCATGCGTCGCAGCCGTACGCGGCGGAACAACACGATCGGGATCAGCGGCCAGAGGAACACGATGAACTCGCGGGTCAGGTAGCTCCAGCCGAGCAGCGCCCCGATCACGATGAGCGTGATGATCTCGCGCCGCCGCGTCGACGAGGTCTGCGGTCGATGCTGGCGGAGGGCGACGGCGAGGACGAGAGCCCAACAGAACAAGGCGGTCGCGAGCGGGTCGACCAGCGGCTGGGTGAGATCGGGGAAGACCACCGAGTTGCCCACGGTGAGGGCGGCCGCCGCGACACCGACGGTGCGGTTGAACAGCAGCGTGCCGAGGGCGAAAACCCCTACGGCCAAGGCGATTCCGGCACTGAACGCGATGATGTAGTAGGTCGCCTCGTTGAAGCCGAACAGCATGAGGAGCAGGCGCATCGGCAGCACGATGCCGATCCGCATGGTGATCGTGTGGTAGAAGTTCGCCGGCGGCTCGGGGAACGACTGCGCCGCGTCCAGATAGTTGAGCTGGTCGGACGGCTGCGGGGGAACGCGGTAGAGCAACTCGCCAACGAGCGTGGCGAATCCGACCGCGGCGCCGAGTGCGATCGTGACGTACCGCCGGTTGTTCGGCGCCCCCAGCCGACGGGCCGGTGGCCGTTTGGCACGACGTTCCGCGTCGGCTGTTCGCAGCGTCGACGACATACGAAGTCCCCCGCGTCCCCGTTTTCCTTTGGTGCCTGGCCCTCCCCGGCCAGTGAGCGGGACAGTAGTCCTCTTGCGGACTTAACGCTTGATCCGTTGAGCCGGGCCTTGAAGGCTGGGGAAGCTAGGATCCTTTCGGATCCAAGCTCTATTTCCGCCATGTCGAAATAAGACGGAGGGGTCGTATGGCAGCCGAGTCGGTCTTCACCTGGGCAGCGCCGCCGATCAAGTTCGGTCCGGGTGCCGTGGACGAGATCGGGTACGACGTTGCCCAGCTTGGTGTGCGGCGCGTCCTCGTCCTCACCGACCCGGGTGTCGCCGCGACCGGGCTTCCGGAACGTGTCGTCGCGACCCTCCAGAGCGCGGGACTCGAGGCCGGTCTCTACGCCGACGTCCACGTCGAGCCGACCGACGTCAGCGTGCGGGCCGCGATCGCGTACGCCCAGGAGAACGACTGGGACGGCTTCGTCGCGGTCGGCGGCGGCTCGTCGATCGACACCGCCAAGGCCGTCAACCTGCTCACGAGCTACCCGGCCGACCTGCTCGACTACGTCAACAAGCCGATCGGCAAGGGCCTCGCCCCGCAGGGCCCGGTCAAGCCTCTCGTCGCGGTCCCGACCACCGCCGGCACGGGTGCCGAGTGCACGGCCGTCTGCATCATGGACTTCCTCGACCTCAAGGTGAAGACGGGCATCAGCCACCCGCGTCTCCGCCCGGTGCTCGCCGTCGTCGACCCGCAGGTGACGCTCTCCCTGCCGCCCGGCGTCACCGCCGCGACCGGCTTCGACATCCTCTGCCACGCGCTCGAGTCGTACACCGCCCGCCCGTACGACGACTACGACCGCAAGAAGCCGGAGGAACGCGTCGCCTACTGCGGCGCCAACCCGATCTCCGACATCTGGATCGAGAACACGCTCCCGATGCTCGCCCGCTCGTTCCGTACGGCATACAGCAAGGGCGACGACGTTGCCGCGCGGACGGACATGCTGCAGGCCGCGCTGTTCGCCGGCATGGGCTTCGGCAACGCCGGCGTCCACATCCCACACGCCTGCGCGTACCCGATCGCGGGCCGCGTCCCTTCGGGCTACCACCCGACGGACTACCCCGAGCACGAGGCGATGGTCCCGCACGGCCAGGCCGTCGTGCTGACCGCGCCGGCCGCGTTCAAGCACACGTTCGCCAGCAACCCCGAACGCCACCTCCGCGCCGCCCAGCTCCTCGACCCCTCGCTCGTCGACGGACCGGAGGAGGACCGCCTGCCCGAGGCGATCCGCCGCCTGATGCGCGACACGAACTCCCCGAACGGCCTCGCCGCCATCGGCTACACCGAAACCGACATCGACGCTCTCGTTGACGGAGCAATGAAACAGCAACGCCTGTTGACGATCGCGCCCATCCAGGTGGACGCCGACGTGCTCGGCGCGGTGTTCCGGGAGTCGATCAGCCTGTGGTGATGCGAGCCCGACCGATGCGGCCCTACCGCGCTTTGCCTGCGAGTATTGCGGGATGACGTGGGTCGCACCCGACGTGGAGCGGGGACATCGGAGGGACATGGCCTGTGGCGAACGGGAGATGCTGGACGACTGGCTGAGGTTGCGCCGGGTGTTTCTGCTGCGCAAGTGCGCCGGTCTGACCGCCGAGCAGCTCAAGACCGCCTCCGTCGAGCCGTCGAGCCTGACCCTCCTCAGCTTGCTGCGGCACCTGGCCCAGGTCGAGCGCGAGTGGTTCCGGGAGAAGTTCCTCCACGAGGACTTGCCCGAGTTGTACTCCAGCGAGGTCCACCCCGTCGGCGACCTCGACCAGGTGGCCGACGCGGATGCCGAGGCCGACTACGGGACGTTCCTGATCGAGACCGCCGCATGTGACGCGGCGGTAGCCGGCCGCGGCTTGGACGAGGTGGCCGACGACGCCAAGGCCCCGACCGGCAAGGTCAGCCTGCGCTGGGTCTACCTCCACGTCCTCGAGGAGTACGCCCAGCACACCGGACACGCCGATCTGATCCGCGAGCGCATCGACGGCATGACGGGCGCCTAGCCCCAGGGCCGGCAGGTCAGGGTGTGCGGCTCAGGAGCCGCGGGCGAACCTCTTCAACACCCGGCGCACCCGGCATCGTTCTCTCCAGGCCTGGAACTGGTGGAGCAACGTAGGTTTCGGCGTGCCTGCCCTGGCGTGCATGCCGAGTGCCCGTGCCCATGACTCGTCGTGCGTCGTCATGCCCCTCCCCTTCCGGTCCTGATCCCTTCACCAGGGTCCGCTCCGGAAAGGCGTCTTCGCAGTCGAACGTGGAAGTCGCGACCGTTCCGCAACATTGATCACGACGGCGAGGACGGACCGAGGACAGCTAGACGCCGATGACGGGCAGCAGCCGATGCGACTCGATCCCAGCGAGGACCGTGCTGGTGGGGCGTGCGGGTACGCAGCAGGAGAGGTCGGCGCGGCAGGCTGAGGGAGGCGTCGAGGCCTGGAGCCCGGCGCGGACGCCGTTCAGCTCAGCCGCGAACGAGGTGAGCTCGTCGATGCGGGCGGCGATCTCGAGCTGCTTCTCGTCGATCAGGCGGACGATCCGGTTCGTGGCGTTCGCGCAGTTGGCTCCTCCCCACGCGATGAGGAGATCGGCGATCTGCTCGCAACTCAGCCCGAGCGACCGTGCCCGCGAGACGAACAGCAGGCGCGTCACAGACTCGTCGTCGTAGTCGCGGTACCCGGATGAGGTGCGCGCCGGGAGGGCGAGCAGGCCGATCCGCTCGTAGTAACGGACGGTCGAGACGGGCACCCGGACCCGCTCGGCGAGATCGGAGATCCGCATCCACCCACCGTAGATCCGCGGCGCCCGCGCCACATCGGAATTGGGGCTTGACCTTGAACCCGGGTTCAAGACCTACGGTCACGCCACCGGACCGATCCACGGTCCCTCCATGCAGGAGGACACCATGCGTACCGAAACCCTGGCCGTCCCCGCCGGCGACATCGAGATCGCCTGCACCGTCGTCGGCGAAGGCTCCCCGCTCGTCGTCGTCCATGGAGCCATTGGCCTCGGAAGCACGTACATGCGTGCGTTGGACACCTGGGCCGACGACGTGCACCTCGTCCAGTACGACCAGCGCGGCTGCGGGCGGACGCCTCTCGGCGACGTCACAATGGCCACCATGTCCGGAGGAGTCGACGACCTCGACAAGCTCCGCCGGGGCCTCGGCCTCGACCGCGTCCAGCTGCTCGGACACTCAGCCGGTGCCTACCTGGCCGCTCTGTACGCCGCGACCCACCCGGAGACCACCTCGGCGGTGGTGCTGCTCAACCCCGGTCCTCCTCTCGCGCCCGAGCTGATGGCCCGGTTCGGCGCCGAGCTGGCGACCCGACGCACACCGCAGGACGACGCCGCGCGGCGCCGCATCGAGGAGTCGACGGAGTACGCCGCTGGCGAGCCGGCAGCGCTGGAGCGCCACCAGCTCAACACCTTCATCCCGTTCTTCGGAGACCGTGCGACCGTCGACCGGGTCTCCCTCGGATTCACCGACATCACCGCCGCCAACATCCGCCACCTGCCCGAGCGCATGATCGGAAGCCTCCCTGGCCTCGACCCGATGCGGCGGTTCGCCACCATCGCCTGCCCGGCGCTCGTCGTGCATTCCGAGCTCGACCCGATCCCGGTGGAATGGAGCCAAGCCCTGGCCGCCGCGATCCCCAGCGCGGACTTCGTGCTGCTCGACGACGCAAGCCACTTCCCCATGACCGAGAACGCGGAGCAGCTCCACGCCGCGGTCATGCCCTGGTTGCGCAAGCACGTCCGTTCCTGAGGGTGTGCACCCCAGCTCGTGGACGCCAGCGCGCCGCCAGAGGTCTGGGGCATGCTGGACACAGCGGACACCTCGCCGGGTGTCTGTGTGGCATGCCTGGAGAGTGGTCGGTGGATTGGCGCGAGATCGAGATCTTCTTGACGCTGACCGAGGAGTTGCATTTCGGGCGGACGGCTGAGCGTCTGCACCTGTCGCAGGCCCGGGTGAGCCAGACCGTACAAGCGTTGGAGCGCCGGGTGGGAGGGCGGCTGTTCGATCGGACCAGCCGACAGGTGCACCTGACCCCGTTGGGTGAGCGGTTCCGCGACCAGCTGCGTCCGGGGTACGAGGGAATCCTGCAGGCCTACGAGTCCGCTCAAGACAGCGCGCGAGGGATCGTCGGCGAGCTGCGGATCAGCGTAATCAGCCCGTTGGCCGGCGGGCCGTCGTTCGACCGGATCGTTCGCCGCTACGAGACCACCTATCCGCTGTGCCCAGTGGAGATCAGCGAGGCCTCGACCAACGAAGCGCTGGACCAGGCACGGGACGGTCGGATCGACCTCGTCGCCGCATACCTGCCCATTGAGCAGGGTGATCTGACCATCGGTCCGGTGGTGTACGCACGCGAGCGCGCCCTGATCGTGGCGGCCGACCACCCACTGGCCGACCGGGAGCTCGTCACCGTCGAGGACCTCGCCGAGGTGCCGGTCTCCAAGCTCGTCGACATTCCTCCAGAGACCATCGACGCCTGGGTGCCGCCGCGTACGCCCAGCGGCCGACCGACTCAGCGGGTCCCCATCACGAAGGTCCAGGCCGGCGCCACGCTCGGGTCGATGATCGCCCGCGGACTGGTGTGCCACCCCACGGTTGCCGGCTTCCTGGAGTTCTTCAGCTACCCCGGCCTGGTCGAGATCCCGCTCCGCGGGCTGCCGTTGCTGGAGAGCGCGCTCGTCTGGGTGACGAGCCGCGAGTCGGCCGCGATCCGCGCGTTCGCCAAGTGCGCCGAAGAAGTCCTCTCCATCGATCAGCCCGGCTGAACGCTGCGATCTCCAACTCGCCGTTGTTCCGACCCGACCTCGGCACCGAGGATTCCCTCGACGGCCAACGCGATCGAGGGCTACGAAAGGGAATCGATGGGAACGCAGGTTCGGCTGTCGGAGCCGGCGGGGCGTGGTGTCCTTCTGGTCACCGCACTGGGCTCGGGGTTGGTCCTGCTCGAAGGAACCGTGGTCGGCGTCGCGTTGCCCGCCCTCGGCTCGGAGCTGGACGCGTCCATGCATGGGCTGCAATGGACGGTGAACGCGTTCACCCTCGCGTTGTCAGCGCTCACCCTGCTCGGAGGTGGCTTAGGCGACCGGTTCGGCCGGCGACGCGTCTACCTGCTGGGGATCGCGCTGTTCGGCATCGCGTCGCTGCTCTGTGGCGCCGCGCAGAGCATCGAGTGGTTGATCGCTGCCCGGGTTCTTCAGGGCATCGGAGGCGCACTCATCGTGCCCGGTTCGTTGGCCTTGATCCAGAGGTCCTTTCATCCTGACGACCGCAACCGGGCGGTTGGCTGGTGGGCAGGGATGAGCGGGGTGGCCGGCGCCGCGGGACCGATGGTCGGCGGTGGGCTGGTCGACGTCGCCGGCTGGCGCTGGGTGTTCTTCGTCAACGTTCCGTTGGCCATCGTCCTCGCGCTGCTCCTGATCGCCCACGTTCCAGAAAGCCGCGACGACGAACTGCCACGCAGGTTGGACGTCAGTGGCGCGTTGCTGGCCGCGGCGGCGCTGGCGGGATTGACGTACGCGCTCACGGACACCTCGGATGGTGGGTGGGCAGCGGCAGCGGGGTTGGCCGGCCTGATCCTCTTCGCCGCGTTCCTGCACGTCGAACACCGCGGCTCGGCGCCGATGCTCCCGTTGCGGCTGTTCAGCTCCCGGCCGTTCCGTACGGCGAACCTGGCGAGCTTCTTCGCGTACGGCGCCCTGGCTGGCATGTTCTTCCTGGTTCCGATCCAGCTCCAGGTCACCGCTGGCTACTCGGCCTGGCAAGCGGGCCTCGCCCTGCTGCCGTTGACCATCCTCACCCTTGCCCTGTCGCCGTACGGCGGTCAGCTCACCACCCGGTATGGAGCTCGGATACCGCTGGTGGCCGGAGCGCTGAGCTGCACGATCGCGCTCCTTCTGGCGACGCGGATCGGTGCGGACGCGTCCTACCTGAGCCAGGTGCTCCCGGTGGTCGTGTTCACCGGGATCGGGATCCCGCTGATCACTCCACCGATCACCGCCCTCGTGCTGGACGCCGTGCCCGACGGACGCGCCGGGATCGCCAGCGCGGTGAGCAACGGGGTCGCCAGGACCGCCGGCCTGGTGGTCGTCGCCGCTCTCCCGCTGCTGGCCGGCCTCCCGCAAGACCTCGCCGAGAACCCGACAGCGCTGAACCGCGGCTACGGGACGAGCATGCTCATCTGTGCCGGCCTCTTCCTGACCGGAGGGCTGGTCTCCTGGATCGGGCTTCCCAGCCGACGTTCCGAGACGCACGGAGTAGCCGAGCGCCCCGCAGCCTCGATGCGCTCATGAGGTCGCCTTCCGCGCGTGGAGGTACGTGTCGTGCCGGATGCCGGTGACCTGCCACGAGATCCGCTGCCCCGGACTCGCGCCCGCGATCGCGAACGCACCACCGTCGATCTCGCGGCTCACGTGCAGTGGGGACCCGCTCCGCCGAGCGGCGTGAGCTGGTACTTGTTCGCCGGATCCAGCGAGTGGTCGATCTTGAACGAGCCTGCCTGCTTGGACAACGTGCCCCGCACCTCGACGTCGCCGTCGAGCAGGGTCGTGCCGTGCGCCTCGATCGCCTGCGCGCTGTGGGCTCCCGCGCAGGGCTACGCCATTACCGTTCGCGATGCCCCGGACCGCCGCGGCGCCTCCGCCCTCGTAGGCGACCACGAGAATGCCCTTCGGGCCGCGATCTTCGTCCTGCCGACGACGAGAGCGGGCTGTTCGAGCCTCGCCGGGTCGCCGACGATCTTCGTCGAGCCGTTCAGCTGCGTGTTGCCGTCGGCGCGCAGCGCCCCAGGTCTTGGCGGTCTTGGTGCGGAGCAGCGCGCCGTGCCCGGTGGTGGACTCGGCGTGGATGCCGACGCCGATTCGGTGGAGCCGAGCACGACGCCGCCGGCGAGGGCGGCCGCACCGGTCAGCAGCAACCGGCGCCGCGAGGAGGGAGCATCGGGATCTGTCACGCTCCCCAGCGTGGTGAGGGAGGTCTCGACAGGAATCGGGAAACCCCTCGCTACCAGTGCGGTTGGATGGCGCCATGGCTGAGCTACGACACATCCCCGCCGGGCAGCTGTCGACGAGCACCGCGCAGAGCGGCGGCATGACCCGGCTGGCGGCGATCAGCGGCGGCTCCGTGGGAGCGCAGGCACTGTGGATGGGGGAGACGCGGATGGCGCCGGGCACCAGGTCGGCCGACCATCACCTCAAATAAGGACTCGTGCGGACGCCGCGCCAGGGGGAGAGCGCGGTGAACGTCCGGCACCTGCCCTGCCGAGACAACGGTCGAGTCGTGGTCAACCTGCTTCGCGACGCGGCGACGCGGCGACGCGGCTGAACGGCTGAACGGCTAGCGGCCCAGAGCCGGGCGGCGACGGGGGGCGCGGGCGCGGATCTTGGAGAGGATCCAGACCGCTTCGACGCCGTCCTTCCAGGTGATCTTCTTGCCGTCCTCGCGGCTGCGCGCCTTGTAGCTGATCGGCACCTCGTACGGGCGGATCTTGCGTGCCAGCAGCTTGCCGGTGATCTCGGCCTCCATGCCGAAGCCGTTCGACTCGACCGCGAGCTCGCGGTAGAGCTTCAGCGGCAGCAGCTTGAAGCAGGTCTCGAGGTCGCCGATGTAGGCGTTGAACAGCACGTTCGCGACCGTCGTCACGCCCTTGTTGCCCATCACGTACCAGAACGAGTACGAGGAATGACTGCCGAACGTACGGCACCCGTAGACCACCTCGGCCTCGCCCTCCAGAACGGGCTGCAGCAGCGAGGGGATCTCCTCCGGCCGGTACTCCAGGTCGGCGTCGCACGGGATCACGTAGTCACCGCTCGCCGCGTCGGCCGCCGTACGGATCGCCGCGCCCTTGCCGCGGTTGACCGGGTGGCGGAGCAGCTGCACGCGCGGGTCGGTGATGCGGTCGAGGACCTCCGCGGTGCCGTCGATGCTGGCGTCGTCGACGACGACGAGCTCGATCTCGCAGGGGTAGTGCACGTCCAACACACGCTTGATCACGGTGTCGACGGTCTCGACTTCGTTGTAGACCGGCATCAGGATGGAAAGCTTCACGATCTCTATGCGCTCTCTCGTCAGCGTGCGGGACGTGGTGAACTCGATAGTCTTCGCTAGACCTGCGCCCTAGAGCAAGTCGGGCACGCTGCGGAACCAGGCGATCGTGCGCCGCAGGCCTTCTTCGACGTCGACCTCGGGCTTCCACCCCAGGACTTCCTGGGCGAGCTCGATCTGAGGCCGGCGGACCGCCGGGTCGTCCTGCGGACGCGGGACGAACTGGATCTCCGACGTCGAATCGGTCAGCCGGATGATCCGCTTCGCCAGGTCGAGCATGGTCATCTCGTTCGGCGTGCCGATGTTCATCGGGCCGGAGTGCTCGGAGCGGAGCAGCCGCAGGATGCCCTCGACGAGGTCGTCGACGTAGCAGACCGAACGGGTCTGCATTCCGTCACCGGCGACGGTGAGCGGCTCGTTCTTGAGCGCCTGGCTGATGAACGTGGGGATCGCCCGTCCGTCGCGCGGCCGCATCCGCGGACCGTAGGTGTTGAAGATCCGGACGATCTTGGTGTCGACGCTGTGGCTCTGCCGGTACGCCATCGTCAGCGCCTCGCCGAACCGCTTCGCCTCGTCGTACACCCCGCGCGGGCCGACCGGGTTGACGTTGCCCCAGTAGTCCTCGGGCTGCGGGTGCACCAGCGGGTCGCCGTACACCTCGGAGGTGGAGGCGAGCAGGAACCGCGCCTTCTTGTGCCGGGCCAGCCCCAGCGCGTGGATCGTGCCGATCGAACCGACCTTGAGCGTCTCGATCGGCAGGTCGAGGTAGTCGATCGGGCTCGCCGGCGACGCGAAGTGCAGAACGGCGTCGACCGGCCCCCCGACGTGCAGATACTCCGTCACGTCGTAGCGGATCAGCCGGAATTCGGGGTGTTCGATCAGGTGTGCGACGTTTTCGGGCGTTCCCGTGCAGAAGTTGTCGACGGCGATCACCGTGCAGCCGTCAGCCAGCAGCCGTTCGCTCAGATGTGAGCCGAGAAAGCCGGCCCCGCCGGTGATGACAACTGTGTCGCCCATAGCCCCCGGGATTCCCTTCGCCGCGATGGATTACCCGCTGCATGACCGATGGTGGACGCGGGTACGTGCTGCCTACCGGCACAAGGATAGAGCTGTCCCATTTCGACCGCTTACCATGGTCCGTTGCGCCCGGTTCATGCAGAGACTTCCGGAGCGGTCCGGCTCGCAAAGAAGCGGAGACCGACGCGCCCGACACCGTTTGGGCGCGTCGGAGCGAAACTGCCGCGAGCCGGAGCCGCGACCATGGGTACAGCATCCGAGGGAGTACAGCGATGACCCTGGATCCTTCCGCTGCACGTCAAAGCGCCGAGACCGTCGGAACACCGGAACATCGTCGGCAAGTGCGCAGGGCCGCCGCCGCGGCCACCATCGGGACCTCGATCGAGTGGTACGACTATTTCCTGTACGGCACAGCCGCCGCTCTGGTCTTCCCACACGTGTTCTTCCCCGACGCCTCTCAGTACGTCGGGCAGCTCTCCTCCTACGCGACGTACTTCGTCGGCTTCCTCGCCCGCCCGATCGGCGCGGCGATCTTCGGCCACTACGGCGATCGGCTCGGCCGCAAGGCGATGCTGATCGTCACGCTGCTGATGATGGGCATCTCCACCACGATCATCGGCGTGCTCCCGGGTGCGGCGACGATCGGCGACGCCGCGCCGTTGCTGCTGATCCTCATGCGCCTCCTGCAGGGCGTCGCGGTGGGCGGGGAGTGGAGCGGCTCGGTCCTGCTGTCGATGGAGTGGGGCGACCAGAAGCGCCGCGGGCTGATGGGCGCGTGGCCACAGCTCGGCGTGGCGATCGGGCTCATCCTCTCGACCGCGCTGATGGCGCTGTTCAACCTGCTCTCGGAGGAGGCTTTCCTCAGCTGGGGTTGGCGAGTCCCGTTCCTGCTGAGCCTCGTGCTGGTCGCGATCGGCCTGTACATCCGGCTGCGGATCCTCGAGACTCCCATGTTCGCCAAGGTCGTCGCGACGCAGCAGACGGCGAAGGCGCCGATCCTCGAGGTGATTCGCAAGCACCCCAAGGAGATTCTGCTGTCGGCGTTGCTGCGGATGTCGGAGCAGATGCCGTTCTACATCGTCACGGTGTTCGTGCTGAGCTACGTGACCGACAAGGGCTTCTCCCGCAACTTCGCGCTGATCGGGACGCTCATCGCGGCCTGCTTGGAGTTCTTCCTCGTTCCGTACTTCGGGCATCTGTCCGACCGGGTCGGGCGCAAACGCATCTACATGCTCGGCGCGGCGTTGATGGGCGTCTGGGGATTCCTCTATTTCGCCTTACTGGACAGCGGGGTCGCGTGGCTGGTGTTCGTCGCGATCGCGCTCGGCCTGGTGCCGCACGCGATGCAGTACGGGCCGCAGGCGACGCTGATCGCGGAGAGCTTCCCGACCCGCTTGCGGTACGGCGGGGCAGGACTCGGCTATCAGCTCTCGTCGATCATCGCTGGCGGCCCGGCCGCGCTCGTCGCGGCGTGGTTGGTGCACACTTTCGGCTCGGGGTACGCGATCTCGATCTACATGCTGTTCGCCGCCGTGGTGACGTTGGTCTCGTGTGCGGCGTTGCCGGACCGGTCGCGGCATGACATCAGCGACGACGCGACGTACCAGAAGGCCAAATGACAGAAGAGTTTCTCGCCGGTCGGCGAGCGGTGGTGACCGGCGGCGCGTCGGGGATCGGCAAGGCCTGCTGCGAACGGCTCGCCGCCGCCGGCGCGTACGTCGTCGTGCTCGACCGCTCGCCATCCGGCGCGGAGGTGGCGTCGGCTGTCGGTGGCGAGTTCCGTCAAGTCGACCTTGCCGACCTCGACGCCGTGTCCGCGTTGTCGCTCGGCGACGTGGATGTGCTGGTCAACAACGCGGGATTTCAGCACGTCGCACCGATCGAGGATTTCCCGCCCGACACGTTCTCCGCGATCCTGCGGCTGATGGTCGAGGCGCCGTTCCGGCTCGTCCGGGCGGCGCTGCCGGGCATGTACGCGCGCGGGTTCGGACGGATCGTGAACGTGTCGTCCATCCACGGCGTCGTCGCGTCGCCGTACAAGGTCGCGTACGTGACCGCGAAGCACGCGCTCGAAGGCTTCTCCAAGGTCGTCGCGCTCGAGGGCGGTCCGCGCGGCGTGACGAGCAACTGCGTCGACCCCGCGTACGTGCGGACGCCGCTGGTGGAGAGCCAGATCGCCGACCAGGCGGCGCAACACGGCCTGTCGCCGGAACGTGTCGTCGAAGAAGTCATGCTCGCTCCGGCGGCGATCAAGCGGCTGCTCGAGCCGACCGAGGTCGCCGAGCTGGTCGCCTACCTCTGCGGTCCTGCCGCCTCCTTCATCACGGGCGCGCACTTCTCCATCGACGGAGGCTGGACGGCGAGGTAGCTCGGGGGTTGTCAGGGTCGAGGGTCGACAACTGACGACATCGGGTCGCGACGCGAGACGGATTTCGGCGCGCGTTCGGCTGCCTAGCGTCGAGACATGCGAGAGAGGCTGTCCCGAAGGGAGCTGCTCCGGATCAGCGCGCTCATCCGCGTCGGCCTGACCGGCTGGGGGCTGGTCGGCAGCTGTGACTCCGACGACAACGGCCGCGGGAACGACGGTGGGCTGTTCGGCGGTGGCAACAACAGCGCCGAGGGCAGCGCCGGTGTCGTGCTTGCGAGCAGCGCGCGGCTGCCCGAGCCGTTCACCGTTCCGCTCCCGATCCCGCCGGTGCTGAAGCCGGTCCGGACGACGAGCGACACCGACTACTACGAGATCACCCAGCGCGTGGCGCGGCAGGAGATCCTGCCGGGCGTCAAGACCGAGGTCTGGGGCTACGACGGGATCTTCCCGGGCCCGACCATCCTGTCGCGGCGCGGCCGGCGCACGGTCGTGACCCATCGCAACGAGCTGCCCGTCCCGACCGTGGTCCACCTGCACGGCGGCCGTACTCCGGCCGAGCACGACGGCTACCCGACCGACCTCGTCCTGCCGGTCGGCGGCTGGCGCCACGGCGACCACCACGGCGGCGGGAACGTCAGCCAGGACAGCAAGGAGTACGTCTATCCGCTGGACCAGCCGGCGGCAACGCTCTGGTACCACGACCACCGAATGGACTTCACCGGACCGCAGGTCTACAAGGGCCTCGCCGGCTTCCACCTCGTGCACGACGACGTCGAGGACGCGCTGCCGTTGCCGCGCGGCGAACGCGAGGTCCCGTTGATGATCGCCGACCGCGCGTTCGCCGCGGACGGCGCGTTCGACTATCCGTCCCTCGACCCGACGCTGCGCGACCAGCCGGCGTCGAGGCGCAGCTTCATGAGCGGTGTCCTCGGCGACTGCGTCCTCGTCAACGGCGCGCCGTGGCCGGTGCTCGAGGTGACGAACACGCGGTACCGGTTCCGGCTCCTGAACGCGTCGAACGCCCGCCGCTACCGGCTCGCGCTCGACCCGCCGCCGCCGAACGGGCCGGCGTTCGCGCAGATCGGCTGCGGACGGCGGGCTGCTCTCCGCGCCAGTCGACCAACGGCGGATCGACATCGCGCAGGCCGAACGGTTCGACGTGCTCGTGGACTTCGGCCAGTACGCGGTCGGCGACGAGATCACGCTGGTCAACGAGTACGGTGCGGGCGGGTCTGCGCAGGTGATGCGTTTCGTCGTCGCCCGTTCCGGACGGGAGGACAGCGCCGTGCCGGAGCGGATGGCGGAGATTCGCCCACTGTCCAAGGCCGGACGCGGTGGTCCAGCGCAACTTCAACTTCCACCGCGACGGCTCGGACAAGTGGTCGGTGAACGGCAAGCCGTTCTCCATGGACGAGATCGCGGCACCACCGGAGCTCGGCACCGTCGAGCTGTGGAAGATCCGCGCGCTGAACGTCGAGCACCCGTTCCACATCCACCTCGCGCCGTTCCAGATCGTCTCGCGGGACGGCAACGACGGGCAGGGCGACTTCGACGCGGGGTGGAAGGACACCGTGAACCTCGACAACGGCGGCAACGCCGAGGTCCTGGTGAAGTTCGATGGCTACAAGGGCAAGTACGTCTTCCACTGCCACAATCTCGAGCACGAGGACATGGGCATGATGGCCAACTTCCAGGTCACCTAGCCAACGCCCTCGCCGCGACGTCGGCTCCGTCGGATCGACGGCGAGCCACGGCCCGGAGGCGAAGACGTGCGCGCACCCGTCCAGCCGTCGCCGTGCCACGCACCTCAGGCCCACCGGGACGAGCGGGAGGCCGAAGCCCTCCACCCACGAACGGAAGTCCGGCGGAGCGCAGATGCGGGCCTCCTGACCGAACTCGATCAGCCGCAGGGCCAGCGCCACCACCGGCTGAACGTCTCCCCGCGTTCCGATGGTCGACAGCAGTACACGCATGAAAGCCCCCCGTGAGTTGGTCGATTCAGACGCATTCTCAACGAGGACAGGGGTCTCGCGGCAAGCCCCCCACTCAGCCAGACGTTGAAGACGCCGGGATGAGCGATGTCGTCAGGTGTTGACCACCGCCCCCGACGTGAGTCGGATGTCAACCCGGGTCTGACGCCCTACGCTGGCGAGGGTGAGGCTGTCTCGGGACCGTTTGGTCGACCTGATCCTCGGCGTCGCCGTGACGACGGTCGTCGCGGTCGCGATCACGGCCGATATCGCGGGATCGCGGCCTCCGGATGTGGTCGCGTACGTGTTCGCGGTCGGGCTCGGCGCGCTGATGCTCGCTCGCCGCGACTTTCCGGTACCCGTCCTCGCGTTGACCGCGGTCGGGATCATCGGGTACCACCTCGCCGACTATCCGCCGGTGGGCTTGGCCTTGCCGGCCGCCGCCGCGTTGTACTCGGCCGCCGAGCGGGACAAGCTGTGGTGGGCGATCGGGATCGGTGGCGCGCTCCTGCTGATCTCCGTGGTCGGCCGGCTTCGCGAGGGCGACGATCCCTCGTACCTGTTGGGCTACGAGCTCGCGTGGACGGTGATGATCATGGCCGCCGCGATCGCTCTCGGCGACAACGTTCGCGTCCGTCGGCTGTGGCGGGCGGAGCAGTCCCGCCGCGAGGAGCTGGCGGCCGCCGAACGCGAACGTGAAGCCGCGCGGAGGATCGAGAGCGAACGGGTACGGATCGCGCGCGAGCTGCACGACGTTCTCGCCCACACCGTGGCCGTGGTGTCGATGCAGGCCGACGTGGCGACCGAGGCGCTCGAGGACGACCCGGGCGCGACCCGCGACGCGCTGAGGACGATCCGTACGGCCAGCAGCGACGTCATGCGCGAACTGCGGTCGATGCTCGGCGTGCTGCGCAACGCACCCGACGCCCACTCCCTCGAGCCGGCCGGCAGCCTGCGGAACCTTCCAAGCTCGCGGAGCTCGTCACCGAGAGCGGACTGCCCGTCTCGGTCCGGGTGGAAGGGGATCCGGTCCAGGTGTCGGGTCTCGTCGACACGACCGCGTACCGCATCGTGCAGGAAGCGCTCACGAACGCCTTGCGTCACGCGCAGGCGAGCCGGGTCGACGTCGTCGTGGCCTACCAACCTGAGCGGCTGGAGATCGGAGTGGTCGACGACGGCCGCGGTGGTGACGTGACGTCCGGTGGCCAGGGTCTCGTCGGCATGCGTGAACGTGCAACCCTGCTTGGCGGAACGGTCTCCGCCGGCAACGCGCCGGCCGGAGGGTTCGCCGTCAACGCCACCTTGCCATTGGGGAGTGCGTCATGATCCGCGTCGCGATCGTCGACGACCAGCAGCTGATCCGCGCAGGCTTGCGTGCGCTGCTGGAACGTTCCGACGATATCGAGGTCGTCGGCGAGGCCGCCGACGGCGATGCCGGTCTGTTCCTGGTCGCCGCCGAACGGCCCGACGTCGTGCTGATGGACATCCGGATGCCCGGCCGCGACGGTATCGAGGCCACCCGCCGGATCGTGGCCGACGAGAAGCTGCGGGCCGTACGCGTCGTCATGCTGACCACATTCGACACCGACGAGCACCTCTTCGACGCGATCCGGGTCGGGGCGGCCGGGTTCCTGCTCAAGGACACCGCGCCGGACGAGCTGCGCAACGCGGTCCGCACGGTGGCGGCGGGAGAGGCGCTGCTGGATCCAGCGGTCACGCGCCGGGTGATGGACGCGGCAGCGGTCACGCCACGTACCGACGACAGGCGGGTGGCCGTGCTGACCGACCGCGAACGCGAGGTGCTCACCCAGATCGGGGCCGGAAGGTCCAACGGCGAGCTCGCGCGGGAGCTGTCGATCAGCCCGGCGACGGCCCGTACGTACGTCAGCCGGCTGCTCACCAAGCTCGACGCCCGCGACCGGTCCCAGCTGGTCGTCTTCGCCTACGAGACCGGCCTCGTCCGCCCGGGGTAGGGCTACCCCCAGGGCGGACTCGGCGGAACGCTCCATGTCCGCTGTAGTGCCCGCGCTGTGAGGGTTGAGGGCATGAAGAACAGACTGCTCCGGACGTTCGTTGCCGCCGCCACCGCGCTCGCGGTCGCCGGTGTCGCAGCGGCCGGCCCAGCCCTCGCCTCGTCGCGACCCGACCCCTCCGTCGTTCGCACCGAGAACGGTCTCCTGCGCGGCACCGTGACCGACGACGTGCGCGTGTTCCAGGGCGTCCCGTACGCCGCACCGCCCGTCGGCGCGCTGCGGTTCGGCTCGCCGCGCGCCGCCGCCGGCTGGAAGGGTGTCCGCGACGCCACCAAGCCCAGCCCGGCCTGCGCGCAGGCCGGCGACTTCATCGGCGACAAGCCGAGCCTCGTCGAGGACTGCCTCTACGCCAACGTCACCGCGCCGGCCGACGCGTCGCCGAAACACAAGAAGCCGGTGATGGTGTGGATTCACGGCGGCGGGTTCCAGTGGGGATCCGGCGCGATCTACAACGCGGATCGCCTTGCCAGCAAGGGCGATGTCGTGGTCGTCACGTTCAACTACCGGCTGAACGTGTTCGGCTTCCTCGCCCACCCCGCGCTCGACGGCGGTCCGGCGAAGAACAAGTCCGGCAACCTTGGTGTCGAGGACCAGCAGGCGTTGCTGCGCTGGGTCCGCCGCAACGCGGGCTCGTTCGGCGGCGACCCGCGGAACGTGACGATCTTCGGTGAGTCGGCCGGCGCTCAGGTGTCCTGTACGCACCTGACCGCACCGGGCTCGCGTGGCCTGTTCGACCGGGTGATCATGCAGAGCGGCCCGTGCACGATGAACTGGCCGTACGGCGACTGGTGGCGGGCGAAGTCGCGACCCGAGGCCGAGACGATCGGGCTCGCTGTCGCCAAGAAGGCGGGTTGCGACGACCCCGCGACCGCGGCGGTCTGCCTGCGGTCGAAAACGCCGGCGGAGCTGCTGAAGGCGGACAACAACGAGCACGGTCACGGGCCGGCGTGGGGCGGCGGCGGGGTGATCCCGAACGACCCGGCGAAGCAGCTCGCGGCCGGTCGGATCGCGAACGTGCCGGTCATGCACGGCATCACCCGGGACGAGCACGTGACGTTCCAGGTCGGGATGGAGCTCATGACCGGTGGCGCGGTGCCGCCGGAGGCGTACGGGCCGGTGCTCGGGCAGTTCATGGGCCTCGGCGACGCGGCGGTCGCGAAGGTCGTGGCGAGGTACCCGCTCAGTGCTTACGACGGCTCGACCAGCGCGGCGATGTCGGCCGTGTTGACCGACTGGGCGTGGGCCTGCCCGGCGGTCGAGACGAACAAGCTGCTGGCGCGGCACACGAAGACGTATGCGTTCGAGTTCGCCGACCGCACCGCTCCTTGGTTCGGCGGCACGGCCGCTCCGGACTTCCCGACCGGCGCGTTCCACGCGGGGGAGCTGCAGTACCTGTTCGGCGACGCGTACGCCGGTGCGCCGCTGTCATCGAAGCAGACGAAGCTGTCCGACGCGATGATCTCGTACTGGACCGCGTTCGCCCACGACGGTGACCCGAACGGACCGCGCACGCCGTACTGGCCGCGCTACCGGGCCACGAGCGACCAGGTCCAGGCGCTTGCCACCGGGCCGCGCGGGATCCGGTCGGTCGACCTGGCCGCCGAGCACAACTGCTCGTTCTGGTCGGCCTTCTAGAACAGGAAGCGCCAGCTTCCGAGCGCGAGGCTGACCGCTATCGCCCCGGCGACGACGAGGACCGTTCCCACCAGGAACGCCCAGTCGCCGGGGCCGATGCGTTGCGGGCGGGCGATCGTGCGGTCCGGGTTCTTGCCGAAGCCGCGGGCCTCCATCGCGGTGGCGAGACGGACGCCGCGGCGGATCGCGGCGACGAGGAGCGCGAACGTAGCGGAGGCGAAGAGCCGCAGCCTCTTGACGGGGTTCCAGCCCGCGTCGATGCCGCGGGCTCGTCTCGCGAGCAGCAAGGTGCGCCACTCGTCGCCGAGCAACGGCACCAGCCGGAACGCGGCGAGCGCGCCGAACGTGAAGCGGGCTGGGGCTTTGAGGTGTTGTACGAGCGCGTCGGCGAACTCGGTCGGGTCCGTCGTCGCGAACACCCAGACTCCCGGCAGCGCGATCGCGATGATGCGTACGGCCATCGCCGCCGCGACCGTGAACCGGTCGGTCGCGGCGGTGAGCAGGAACGTACTGACGCCGAGCCCGGCCGCCGCGACGAGCAACAGCCAGAGCCGGAACAGGAACGTCCGCAGCCCGATGCCGGACGCGGCGATCACGACGAGCTCGACCGCGAGGACGAGGGCCGGCGTCAGCAGGTCGCCGGTGACGAGCAGCGCGGCCATGACGACGAGCGCGGCGCCGAGCTTGGTGACCGGGTTGAGCCTTGCCAGCGGCGCGTTCGGGCGGCTGACCAGCGGGATGGCGATGGTCGTCATCAGGCCGCCAGCTGGGCCGGTGTCAAGGCGCCCTTGCGCATGACGAGCTCCCGGTCGGCGACGGCCTCGATGAACAGCGGATCGTGGCTCACGCAGAGGACCGCATGGCCCTCGTCGCGGAGGGCGGCGAGCAGGTCGACGAGCTCGAGCCAGGTGCGGCGGTCCTGCCCGAACGTGGGCTCGTCGAGGACGAGCACGCGAGGCTGGGCGGCGAGGGCGGTCGCGACGGAGAGGCGACGCTTCTCCCCGCCGGACAGCGTGAACGGGTTCGCCGCCTTGAGGTGTTCGAGCCTCAGACGTACGAGCAGCTCGTCGACGCGCTGGGCGACCTCGTTCTCCGGGGCGCCGGTGCGGCGCGGGCCGAGCGCGAGCTCGTCGTCGACGCGGGCGGTGAGGAACTGGTGCTCGGGATCCTGGAACACGGTGCCGACCGTGCTCGCGAGCCGCGCGGCCCGCCACTTGTGCAGGGGCTTGCTGTGACCAGTGATCGTGGCGGTGCCGCTCGTCGGCGCGAGGAGGCCGGCGAGCAGCATCGCGAGCGTGGACTTGCCCGAACCGTTCGGCCCGCTGATCGCGACCGCCTCGCCCTTGTGTAGCGCGACGTCCGCGGCGGTGACGGCCGGCGCCTCGGCGCGCGGATAGCCGTACGAGAGCCGCTCGCCGACGAGCAGCGGCTCACCGACCGCGGGGGAGCGGCGTGCGGTTTCCGGTCGCCAACCGGGCGTCCAGAGCGCGCTCTCGTCCTCGTCTCCGATCACCACGACGCGGTCGACGAGGTGGCGCCACTCGTCGACCCGATGCTCCACCAGCACGAGGGTCGCGCTGGTCTCGGCGAGCACGTTCGACACTCCCTCGCGCACGAGCAGGGCGCCGTCGGGATCGAGGTTCGCGGTCGGCTCGTCGAGGAGCAGGATCGACGGCCTGAGCGCGAGAATCCCCGCCAGCACGAGGCGTTGCTTCTCGCCGCCGGACAGCCTGCCGACCGGATGGTCACGCCCGTACGGGAAGCCGACGGCCTTTAACGCGGCGTCGACGCGTGGCCAGATCTGGTCGGTCGGGACGGCGTAGTTCTCCAGTCCGAACGCGACGTCGTCGCCGGCGCGAGCCATCACGAGCTGTGTTTCGGGATCCTGGAACACCAACCCCGCTTGGCCATCCACGGTCAGCGTTCCCTCGGTCTCGCCGCTGTGGTCGGGGTCGAGCAGGCCCGCGAGAGCGGTGAGCAAGGTGGACTTGCCCGCCCCGGACCTGCCGGCGAGCAGGACACGTTCGCCGTGCTCGATCTCCAGCTCGAGGCCACGGATCGCCCAGGTCTTGCGGCCGGCGTGGCGGAACCCCCACCCGTTCGCCCGGATCGTCATGCGAGGTTCTGCTCCCGGCCGGACGCGAACGGTGCGAGCACACCGGTCTTGGCGAGCGAACGGACCAGGCCGTAACTGCCGAGGCCGGCGATGGCGGTCGAGCTGATGAGGACGAGGACGCCGTACGTCAGCTGCCAGGTCGGCGCCCAGGCCGCGTTGTAGAGCACGTTGTCGGCGATCGCGGGAACGAGTCCCGCGCCGAAGCCAGCCACGAGCGCGACCGGCAATCGCCAACTACGGTAGCGGAATCCGGCGAAGACGGCCTCGGCGGCGAGGCCCTCGAACAGGCCGTAGATGATGATCACGAGCGGCGCCGACGCGCCGAAGAACACCGAGACCGTCGCGGCGACCAGCTCGGTGAACACGGCGGCGCCCGGCTTGCGGATGAGCAGGCCGCCGAGGACGCCGGGCAGCAGCCAGATGCCGTACATGAAGGCCTGCAGCGGCGGGAACAGGACGAAAGCGGGGCTGGTCGCGGCCCACAGCAGGTTCCAGCCGGCGAAGACGACGCCGAACGCGACCGCGACGACGGCCGCGACCACGATGTCGACGGTGCGCCAGCCCTGACGGGCCGGCTTGGTGTGAGGTTGGTTCATGGTGGAGCCTCCCTGGTCCCGGAAGTGGACGAGGGGGGTTGGCGCGTTCCGCCGTACGGCAAGGTGGCTGCCGTCGGCCAGATCGAACTCCCTGCGCTGGAATTACCCAGATCAGGTTCGAGGGTCTGCGAGCGGTATTTCTTGCGAAGCTCGCACTCTCAGCGTGCGCTCCCCTGTCGTCTGCGGTGTTCAGTTGTTGCTTCGGAGGCTAGCACGCACGGACGGGGGAGTTGTTGGACAGATGTCGGGCTAGAACCCGAGCTTTGTCCAACAACTCGCCCGGCGAGGTGGCTGGCCGATGTGGGTCAGGGTGGTGGGCGGAGTTGTTGGACAGATGTCGGGCTAGAAGCCGAGCTTTGTCCAACAACTCGCGTGGGGCGACGGTGGTGGTCGCGCGCGGTTAGGCGCCGAGGGGGGTTTGGGCGAGGGCCTCGATGGCGGCGGCGGGGCCGGTCACCTCGACGCGGGCGACGTTCTTGCGGCCGAACGCGTACAGCGTGATCTCGCTCGGCTTGCCCGACAGCACGGCGGTGGGGTCGCCGTCGCGGACGCGGTGGACCTGGCCGTTGTTCCGGGCCAGCAGCAGGCCGACGGCGATCTTGCGGAACATGAACTTGCCCGCGATCGAGGCCCGCTTCCAGAGCTGGTCCTCCAGGCCCGTCGGCAGCTTCCGCGGCTCCCACTCGGCCTGCGCGCGCCGTACGTCCTCGTGGTGCACGAAGAACTCGGCCGTGTTGATCGCCTCGTCGACGAACCGCAGCCGGGCCGGCGACCACTTCGGCGGACCTCCGCGCAAGCGTGAGACCACCTCGGCGTACCCGTACCGCGTGAGCAGGTTGGTCATCGCGACGTTCGTCTGCTCCGCGAACTGGGGCAGCATGATCCCCGCCGCCTGCGGCGTGCTCTCCCGCACGACCAGGTGCGCGGCCAGCTCGGAGGTCGTCCAGCCGTCACAGAGCGTCGGCGCGTCCGGACCCAGCTCCTCGAGCAGGTCAGCCAGCGCCGCACGCTCGGTCTGCGCGTAGTTCGTCACCCGACCCAATCTACCGGGGCGGAACGGCCTTCGGCTTACCCAGCAGCTCGACCTCGGCCAGAGTCGTGGTCGGCGTCCCGGAGTTCGCCGTCACCTCCAGCCGGTAGTGCGCGTACCGGCCCGGCTTGTCGATCTTGAACGCCCGCGTCTGCAGCCGCCAGTCGAACGCCTCACCGGAACGCCGATCCAGCACCGACCAGGTCGTCCCGTCGTGCGAGCCCTTCAGCACCCAGCTCTTCGGGTCGCCCGCCGCGGGCCCCGACGTCAGCGTGTAGAACAGCGCCGAGTCGGCCGCCTGCAGCGAGTACTGCACCCACGGGGTCGCGTTCGGGAACGTCACCCGCGTGGCCGACGAGTTGTCGAACAGAGGCGCCACGTTCACCCCCGCTGGCCCGGAAGCCGTCCCGCGCCCGGTGCCGGTGAGGTCGGCCAGCGGCCGCGCCGGCTGCGAGCCGGACGTCACCGACGGCGGAGCCGCGTCGGCTGACGACGCCCAGGTCGACGGCTTCGGGCCGAGGTCGAAGTCGAGCACCGCGCCGTCGGCGAGCAGGTCGTGCGTCAGGTACGATTTGTTCCACGGCTTCCCGTCGACCGAAAGCCCTTGCACATAGACGTTCTTCGCGTTGTTCTTCGGCGCGTTGACGACCAGCTTCTTGCCGTTCTGCAGGTGCACGGTCGCCTTGGTGAACAGCGGCGAGCCGATCGCGTACGTCGGGTTGCCCATCTGCAACGGGTAGAACCCCAAGGCCCCGAAGATCTGCCACGCCGACATCTCACCGTTGTCCTCGTCGCCGGCGTAGCCCTGCCCGATCTCGCTGCCGAGGTAGAGCCGCGACAGCGCCTCGCGCACCTTCGCCTGCGTCTTCCACGGCTGCCCGACGTAGTCGTACATGAAGATGATGTGGTGCGACGGCTGGTTGCTGTGCCCGTACTGACCCATCCGTACGTCGCGCGCCTCGGTCATCTCGTGGATCACGCCGCCGTACTCGCCGGGGAACATCCCGGTCTCCGGCGTTGAGAAGAACGTGTCCAGCTTCTTGGCGAGTTTGTCCTTGCCACCATAGAGATTCGCGAGTCCGAGCCCGTCGTGCGGAACGGTGAACGCCATGTTCCACGCGTTCGTCTCGGTGTAGTCGCCGCCCCAGTCGCGCGGCTCGAAGTCGGCCGGCGCGTTCCGCCACGTGCCGTCGGCGTTGCGACCCTGGAAGAAGTCGATCCGCGGGTCGAACATGTGCACGTAGTTCTGTGACCGGTTGCGGAAGTACTCCGCTTCTTCCTTGTAGCGTTGACGCTTCGGGTCGTTCGGTGCCGCCTGCTCGTACAGCTTCTGCGCCATGTTCGCGATGCCGTAGTCGTTGAAGTAGCCCTCCAGTGCCCACGACATGCCCTCGCCGGTCGACGTCGGCGTGTAGCCGAGGAAGATCGAGCTCTCCAGGCCCTTGCGGCCGACGTTCGCGTTCGGCGGCGCGACGGTCGCGTTGCGCACCGCCGCCGCGTACGTCGACGGCACGTCCAGCCCCGGCACGTTCTTCAGGTACGCGTCGGCGAACGCCACATCGGACGAGGTCCCCGTCATCAGGTTCGCGTAGCCCGGCGACGACCAGCGCGCGACCCAGCCGCCCTCGCGGTACTGCTCGACGAAGCCGTCGACCATCTCGCCGGCTTCCTTCGGCGTCAGCAGCGCGTACGCCGGCCACGTGGTCCGGTACGTGTCCCAGAAGCCGTTGTTGACGAACACCTTGCCCGTCACGATCTTCGCGCCGGTCTGCGTTGGCGTGTCCGCGCCCGCGGCCGGCGAGACCGGGCTCGCGTACTTGTACACCGGAGCCGTCGCCGTGCCCGTGTTCTCGTAACCGGAGTTCGGATAGAGGAACAGCCGGTAGAGGTTCGAGTACAGCGTGGTCAGCTGATCCGGCGACGCGCCCTCGACCTCGATGACGCCGAGCTTCTCTTCCCAGAGTGCCTGAGCGCGGTCGCGTACGACCTCGAACGTGTCGTTCGGCGCCGATCTCCAGCTCGAGGTTCCTCTTCGCCTGCGCGACGCTCAGCAGCGACGTCGCGATCCGCAGGTTCACCGTCCGGTCGGCGCCCGCATCGAGCCGGACGTAGCCGGTGTTCGGCCGCCCGCTGCCCGGCAGCATGCCGCTCGCGGTCACCGGAGCGTCGAACGTCGCGTAGACGAACAGCCGCGTTGCGCCCGTTGACAAGCCGCTCTTGACATCGGAGTAGCCGGAGACCGCGCGGTTGGCCGCGTCGATCGTCAATCCGCCACTGCTGTTGACGTTGTCGAAGATCAGGCTGCTGTCGGCGCCGGGGAACGTGAAGCGCATCAGCGCCGCGTGGTCGGTCGGCGCGATGTCGGTGCGGAGCCCGTTCTCGAACGTCACGCCGTAGTGGTGCGGCTTCGCGATCTCGTTGCTGTGCTTGAACGGCAGCGCGCGGGCGGCACGGTCCGGGTTGGGCGCGCCGGTCCCGACGGACGGCATCACCTGGAACGTCTGCCGGTCACCCATCCACGGGCTCGGCTCGTGGCTGATCGCGAACGCCTGCAGGGTCGGCAGATTGTCGCGCGTTGTTGGCCTTGTGGAACTCGTACAACCAGCTCTGCGAGCCGGCGTTCGTGATCGGCGTCCAGAAGTTGAAGCCATGCGGAACGGCCGTCGCGGGGAAGTTGTTGCCGCGGGAGAAACTGCCGGTCGACTGCGTACCGCGCGTCGTGAGGACGTAGTCGCTCTTCTTCGCGAACGTCGCTGCCGACGGCGCTTCGGTGATGCTGATGTCGTCGACCCAACCGCGGAAAACGCCAGTGCCGTTGGGGTTGTCGTACGCGAGCAGGATCCGCTTGATGGTCTTGCCGGCCGCGACCGCGCCGATGTTCGAGAGCTTGTGGTTCCACTGGTTGACGTAGACGGTCTTGGAGTTCCCCTGCCCCGTTGGGCTGAGAGTCGCGCCGTGATGGTCGACGGCGTTCAGCTCGCTCAGGTACGTACCGTCGCTGAACGCCAGATCCACCGCGGCGTACGTCGTGCGGTAGCTGAGGTCGCCGCCAGGCATCTCCGGGAACAGCAGGTACGAAAGCTCGGTCGTGGGCGTCACCGCGATGTCGACGTCGAACAGCCGGTTGTACGAGTAGCCGCGGCCCGTCGCCTTGTGGCTGCCGGAGTACTCCAGCGCCCGCAGGCCGGTGTAGCCGACGCTGCCCTTCGCGGTCGGCGAGCTCTTCGGGCCCTTGCCGACGCGGGTGTGCATGTCCGACGGCGGCGGGGAGTGGTGTCACCGTTCGACAGCTGGAGCTCGGCGAGCTGGACGATGTTCGTCGTCGTACCCGCGTTCCGGGTGATGTCGATGCGGTAGTAGAGGTACGCCGTGGTGTTGGTGAACCGGTACTCCTTGGTCTGGAACCGCTCGGGGAAGACCTGGTTGGTCTGGGTGTCGACCGTGGTCCAGGTCGTTCCGTCCTGCGAGCCTTGCAGGTTCCAGTCGCTCGGGTCGCGTTCGGGGGCGTCGTTCGCCGACGAGAGCGCGTAGTGCACGACCGCCACGGGCTCGCTGAGCTTGAACGAGACCCAGCCGGTGGTGGCGAACACGAGCCACTTGGAGTTGACGTCGCCGTCGGCGAGGTTCTCCTTCACCTCGCCGGCCTCGGCGAACTCACCGCTCGCCTTGATCTCGGTGACCTTGTCCATCACGTTGCCGGGGATGCCGGTACGGAACTGGCCGTCGACGCCTTGCGCCTTCTTGCTCCCGTTCGGCAGCTCTTCGACGCTGTCCACCCACGTGGGTTGAGTCTCGGAGGGCTCGAACGAGGTCGCGAACGTGGTGACCGAGGTGGCCGCTTCAGCGGAGGGGAACGCCATAGCCGATGAGACTGCCATGGCTGACGCGAGCGCGGTGATCCAGACTGCCTTGCCGGGTGACCTCATTGTCGAACCCCTCCCCAGTACGCGGCCTTGTGGGCCGAACGGCCTCACGAAAGCGCAGGCGGAGAAGTGACGTCAAGTATTGCTTGGCGTTCACTCTGTGAAGTCCGGCACCGGCCAGCTCAGACCGGGCGAGTGACGCCGGGGTCCTGGGTGAACTCGTAGAGATTCCCGTCCGGCGCGCGGAAGTGCACCCAGGCGGTGAAGTTCGCGGTGCCTTCCTCGCCCCAGGTGGTCGGACCGTGCACGATCTCGATGCCGGCTTCGCGGAGCTCTCCGGCGGCTGCTCGGACGTCGTCGACGAGGAACCCCGCCACCGGTCCGGTGACGAAGTGGCGGTTGTGCTCGTGCCGCGGGCCGAAGACCTCGACCTTCGAACCGTCCGGGAGCTTGAGCACCCAGAAGTCGTCGTCGACGGACTCCGACGAGAGTCCCAGCACGTCGCGGAAGAACGCGGCCGTCTCGCTGGCCTGCTCCGTACGAGTCCCGACCCAAGCCAGTTTGTGGATCTGCATGGCACCCACGATGCCCGCGGCGCCCGCCCGCGGCCATAGGACCTTGGGCGTACTCCTGGGCCTAGGACCATCGGTCGTCGGGAGTCTTGGATACTTCGTCGGGTAGAGATTGGTCGGCGATCCGCCGAGCTGTCGTACGAGGGGAGCCATCGTGGACTACACCGCCATCCCGCTCTCCGACTGTCCGGACGGGACCGAGGGCGAGGTGCTGCTGTTCGCCCTCGACCGGGTCCATCGCCAGTTCGCCTGGAAGTCGGGCGGCCTCACCGCCGACCAGCTCCGGCAACGGCACCCGCCGTCGGCGCTGACCATGGCCTGGCTGATCGAGCACCTCACCAGGGTCGAGGCGGACTGGACCGCGAAAGCCGAAGGCCGCACCCACGAGGCGACGTTGGACGACGTCGACTGGGACGCCCTCACGGACCTGCCCGACGAGTTGTACGCGCTGTGGTACCGGACGATCGACCGCACCAGGCAAGCCTGGGTCGCGATGAGCAACGACCTCGACGCCACCGTTCCCTGGGGCGACGACTACGTCGTGAACCGCCGGCGCGCACTCACCGACATCCTGGAGGAGAACCTCCTCCACACCGGCCACACCTCGATCCTCCGCGAGGCGATCGACGGGCTGACCGGCAACGACCCACCCGCCGCGTAGATCGCGGTCGCGAAGGGACAGTGACGATGAACGACCTGTACGACGAGGAGATCCGCCCGCACCACGGCATGCGGGACCATCTGCTGACGCTCGTGTCCGATGCCGACCTCGACTTCGAGCTGCCGGGCCAGAACCCCACGTTGGGCGGGCAGCTGGTCGAGTTCGGGAACCTCGAGGGCGTCTACACGCACTCGTTCGCGACGTTCACCCTCGACTGGTCCCACCGCGAGCTGCCGCCACCAGCACCGATCACCGTCGCCAGCCTGCGCGCCTGGTTCGACGCGCAGGACGCCGCCATGAAGAGCGCGTTGGACCGCTTCACCGACGAAGAGCTCCGCATCGACCGCATCGACCGCGGAGGCGGGTTCGTCGCTTCGCCGTTCGTCCAGTTCCAGGTCTACCGCGAGGCGGTGTACATCCTCTACGGCAAGCTCAGCGTCTACCTCAGGGCCCTGGAACGCGACGCCGGCGACAACTGGGCCGCGTACGTGGGGTGAGGGAGCAGGCCTCGCTACCTGGCGAGGAAGTGCCAGCCCAGCCAGGCCCAGACGAGCACGAAGGCCAAGCGGACGGGGCGGGTGCGGGTCAGGCGGGCGAACGTCTCGCCGGCGGTGGCGAGGGCGCCGCGGCGGAGGTAGGGCAGCACGACGAGCAGGACGGCAATCGTTCCCATCACGAGGAACCCAGCGATGGTCAGCGTGCGCAACGTCATCGGCCCACCAGCTTCCGGCCGATCCAGAGCCACACCAGCCAGCCGGCGAAGCGCACCGCACGGTAGTCGGTCAACGGGTCGACGAGGGTGGACAGCGTCGGATGCGCCGGGTTCGCGGCGTACCAGGCCGACTGTCCGAAGAACGCCCACGCCTCCCACGCCACCGCGACGACGAACAGCAGCGCCCAGGCCAGCGCGGCCCGCCGGACGCGCGGCTCCCGTACCGGCTGCACCGGCACCGGCCGCATCATCGCCAGCACGAGAATCCCGGCCGCTGGGAGCGCCACGGCCACCAGCGAGGTCCAGTCGTGGGACGGCAGACCGGACCCGATGTACGCCAAAGCCACGCTGCCCGCGACGAAGAAGGCTCGCGGCCACGTGAGCACCCTTCGAGGGGCCGGCTCGGCGGTCACGACCTGCAGACTAGGAGTCGGCGCCGACGGACTGCACCCTGACCCGGATGCCGCCGCGCGGGCGCATCGCCGCGTACGACACCGGCCGCACCCGCTGGGGCTCCGGCACGAGCACCGTGCGGCGCAGCAAGGCGGCGAGGATCACCTGCAGTTCGGTCGTCGCGAACGTCGCCCCGACGCACCGGTGCGGGCCGCCGCCGAACGGCAGGAACTCGTGCGGCGCCGCCTTTCGGTAGCCGGCCAGCGAGGGATCCCACCGCGACGGGTCGTACCGCACCGGGTCCGGCCAGACCTCGGCGAGCCGGTGCGTCACGTACGGGCTGATCAGCAGCAAGGACCCCGCACGGATGCGCTGGCCGTCGAACTCGAAGTCCGCCGCCGCGTACCGCGCCGACAGCGCCGCCGGCGGATGCAGCCGGAGCGCCTCGGACACCAGGTGCGCGACCTGCGGCGCGTCGTACGGCAGCCCGACGGCCTCGTCCCACAGCGCAGGGTTGCGCACCACCTCGGCGACCAGCCAGGCCATCGCGGCGCTCGTGGTCTCGTAGCCCGCCGCGATCAGGCTGATCACCTGGTCCCGGATCTCCTCGTCGGTCAGCTGGGCGCCGTCCTCGTCCACAGCAGCGATCAGCGTGGAGAGGACGTCGGTCGCGGACTCGTCGGGGTGCTTGCGGCGGTACTCGATCTCCTCGTACACCCGCCCGTCGACCTCCGCCTTGGCCGCCAGCGACCGGCGCCACGACGGTAGCCGCAGCCGCTCGCTGATCGCGCGTTGCACGGGCGACTGGTCGAGGAGGTCGAGCACGACCTGCAAGCGCTGTCCCAGGTAGGCCTCGTCGCCCGCGAGCCGGGAGCCGAACAGCAGCTCGATCGTGCTGCGCCGGATCGTCGCGCGGAGCTCGTCGTAGACGTTGATCACCGTTCCGGGGCGCCAGGAGTCGATCGTCCGGTCGGCGTTGCGGCGGAACGTGTCCACGTACGACGCGATCTGCCGGCCGTGGAACGCGGGCTGGACCAGCCGCCGCCGGCGCCTGTGCTCGGGCCCGTCGGTCACGATCAGCGCGGTCTCGCCGTCGACCGGCACGAGGAACTCGAACGCCTCCCGCCACCGGAACAGGTCGGAGTTCGCGAACACGAACTGGTTCGCCTCCGGCCCGAGCAGGTACGTGTAGCGGAACGGCCCGGCGCCGACCTCGACCACCGGTCCGTGCCGCCGGTAGAGCCCGATCAGCCCGTCGTACGGCCGCCGACTCAGCTCGATGTAAGACCCCACGGTTGCCACAGGGCGAGTCTTACGGATATCGCCGGGCTCGCGACACCCCGCATCCCGCCTGGCCGCGATGCACTTCGTCACCCATATAACCAATATGAATTCCTCCTGCATCACGCCCAGCCGGGCGCGGTGCGCCGCGAGCCGCGCGCTACGCGCTTGTCCGACGC
This sequence comes from uncultured Actinomycetota bacterium, assembly GCA_963762635.1. GTDB lineage: Bacteria > Actinomycetota > Actinomycetes > Propionibacteriales > Actinopolymorphaceae > Tenggerimyces. The sequence goes on along the minus strand of CAVXLQ010000010.1, from coordinate 92,151 downwards.
AATCCGTAAGACCCGCCCTCGCCACCCCTCCATCATGTCCGGCGGGGAGAATGGGTGACATGCCCATCACGAAGAGCGGGCTCGACCCGGCCATCGCGGCGCGCCTGAAGCGCGACGCGAACGGCCTGGTCGTGGCCGTGGTCCAGCAGTACGACACCGGAGAAGTCCTCATGGTCGGTTGGATGGACGACGAGGCGCTCCATCGCACGCTGACCACCGGGCGCTCGACGTTCTGGAGCCGGAGCCGGCAGGACTACTGGGTGAAGGGCGAGACCTCGGGCAACCGGCAATGGGTGAAGGACGTTCGCCTCGACTGTGATGGCGACACCCTGCTGGTCAAGGTCGACCAGGAAGGTCCGGCCTGCCACACCGGCGACCGCACCTGCTTCGACGCCGACGACCTTTCTGCCGTGGTGGGGAGCGCGTCATGAGTCCGCTGGGCGTGGTGTCGCCGACGCTGGAGGAGTTCCGCGAGCTCGCCCGCGACCGGCGGGTGATCCCGGTGACGCGCCGGCTGCTCGCCGACGGTGAGACGCCGCTGGGTGTGTACGCGAAGCTGGCGCGCGACGAGCCTGGCACGTTCCTGTTCGAGTCGGCCGAGCACGGCGTCTGGGGGCGGTACTCGTTCATCGGCGTACGGTCCGAGGCGACGCTGACCGAACGCGACGGCGTCGCGCACTGGCTGGGTACGCCGCCGGTCGGTCTGCCGTCCGGCGGCGACCCGCTGGCCGCTGTCAAGGAGACCTTGGCGAAGCTGCACACGCCGCGCTTCCCGGACCTGCCGCCGCTGACCGGTGGGCTGGTCGGCTACATCGGGTACGACGCCGTTCGCCGCCTGGAACGCCTTCCCGACAAGACCGTCGACGACCTCAAGGTGCCCGAGCTGTCGTTGATGCTCGCGAGCGATCTCGCCGTCGTGGACCACGTCGACGGCACCGTGCTGCTGATCGCGAACGCGATCAACTGGGACGACTCCGACGAGCGGGTCGACGAGGCGTACGCCGATGCCGTGTCGCGGCTCGATGTGATGGCGAAGGCGCTCGCGATGCCGACGCCGTCGTCGGTGGTGACCGCCGATCTGTCGGCGCCGTTGGAGTACGACCGGTGCCGTTCGATGGAGCAGCACATGGAGGCGGTGGAGAAGGCCAAGGAGGAGATCCGCGCGGGCGAGGCCTTCCAGATCGTGGTCTCGCAGCGGTTCGAACGGCGTACGACGGCGAAGGCGTTCGACGTCTATCGCGTGCTGCGGCTGTCGAACCCGTCGCCGTACATGTACCTGCTGCGCTACGACGACTTCGACATCGTCGGCTGCAGCCCGGAGGCCCTCGTCACGGTGACGGGGGAGCGCGCGATGACGCACCCGATCGCCGGGACGCGGCCGCGCGGCGCGACGCCGGAGGAGGACCACGAGCTCGAGGTGGAGCTGCTCGGCGACGAGAAGGAACGCGCGGAGCACCTGATGCTCGTCGACCTCGGCCGCAACGACCTCGGCCGTGTCTGCCAGCCGGGGTCGGTGGAGGTCGTCGACTTCATGACCGTGCGTCGGTACAGCCACGTGATGCATCTGGAGTCGACGGTCATCGGCCGGCTGGCGCCGGAGTGGACGGCGTTCGACGCGCTGTGCGCGTGCTTCCCGGCGGGGACCCTGTCGGGGGCGCCGAAGCCGCGGGCGATGGAGATCATCGAGGCCCTGGAGCCGACGCGGCGTGGTCTGTACGGCGGGGTCGTGGGTTATGCGGACTTCGCCGGTGACCTGGACGCGGCGATCGCCATCCGGACGGCGCTGCTGCGGGACGGGGTGGCGTACGTGCAGGCGGGCGGCGGGATCGTGGCGGACTCCGACCCGGAGGCCGAGGACGCGGAGACCCGCAACAAGGCCGCGGCGGCGCTGCGGGCGATCGCGGTGGCCGAGACGTTCGTGGAGCAGTGATGGCACCCCGACGCGAGCTGCTCGTGGCGGTCGGCCTGGTACTCCTCGGCTCGGCAGCGTCCTTGCTCGCGTCGACCCAGCTGTGGATCGCGATCGACGGCGCGGCCGACATCACAGGCACGCGGGGTCGGCAGGTTTCGCCGGGCTCGTTCGCCTTCGGTCTGATGGGGCTGGCGGGGCTCGTCGCGTTGCTGGCGACGCGCCAGGTCGGCCGCCAGATCGTGGGTGCGCTCGTGGTGGTAGCCGGGGTCGGGCTGGGCTGGGCCAGCGTGTTGGGCCGTTCCACCGACGGTGGATGGGCCGCGAATGTCGGCGAGGCCGGAGTCCCGCATTGGACGGCGTGGCCGTGGGTCGCCCTCGCCGGCGGCGTGCTGGTGGCCCTGGGTGGCCTGCTGGCGATCGTGCGTGGTGGGCGGTGGCCGGGGATGTCGTCGCGTTACGACCGGCCGTCGGGGCAGACGCGTGGCAGCGAGGACGACACGTGGCGCGCCCTTGATCGGGGTGAGGACCCGACGGTGTGAGTCGTGGTCCAGAATGTGCTCCGTAGCGTTCGCGCGGGAGGAAGGTCACCGATGGCAGCAGCGAACCATCAGTACGGCCACCACGGCCACAGCCCGGCGGCCTGGACCGGCGTGACGATCATGCTGGTCGCGTCCGTGGTCATCGGGCTCGGCTTCGTTCTGGAACTGCTCTGGCTGATCATCGCGGGCGGGGTGCTGTTCGTGCTCGGCGCGATCGCCATCGGCGTGATGTCGTCGATGGGCCTCGGCTCGGCGCGTACGCCGTCGCACGACCCGGCCGAGCTCCGCGAGCGGGTGGAGAACGCCTGACCGGCATGACCGACCTGCCACAGCCACCGGGCGTCCCGGTGACGATCCACGCGTCGAACGGCGTTCAGGTCCGGTGGTCGTCGTGCCCGATCATGATCGACTTCGGCAACGACCTGCGCTTCCAGCTGCGGTCGGGTGCCGTGAACCAGGTCTCGGTGCCGCCCGGTCGCTACCGCGCCAAGCTGTACTCGCTGTACTTCGGCATCAAGGTCGGCAAGGCCGAGATCGACGTCGACACCTCGTCCTGGCAGCCGGTGACGTTCTCGTACGCGGCGCCGTACACGATCTACAGCAAGGGCGCGGCCGGCTATGGGGAGCTGAAACGCCCCGGCGGCCGCGGCGTCCTCGTCATCATCGGTATCGCCGTAGCCGTTCCGCTGCTCGTCGTGGCGATCACCCTCCTCACGACCCGTTAGCGCGGAGATCCGACCGGCCGCACGATCATCGTGTTGACGTCGACGCCCGCCGGTTGCTCGATCGCCCAGACGATGGAGGCGGCGAGCTGGTCGGCGGTCAGCCGGGTCCGGTCCGCCGGTGGACCACCGATCGGCCCGAAGAAGTCCGTCTCGACCATGCCGGGTGAGACCAACGTGACGCCGATGCCGTCGTTCGTCACCGTCAGCCGGGTGTTCTCCGCCATCCCGGTGACGGCCCACTTCGTCGCGCCGTAGATGTTGCCGGCCGTATGCAGGTGCCCGGCGACACTGCCGACGAACACAATGCGCCCCTTGCTCTCGCGCAGGGCGGGGAGAGCCGCCCGAACGAGCAACGCCGGGCCGAGGACGTTCGTGAGGATCATGTGCCGCCAGCCCTCCGGGTCGCCCTCCTCCAGCCCGTCGTGGGTGGCGTACCCGGCGTTCGCGACCGCGTTGTCGAGCCGTCCGAACCGTTCCGTGGTGGCGTCGACGACGCCCCGGACGTCGTTCCAGTCCGAGGCGTCGCCGGCGTAGGTGAGCAGGTCGTCAGGTGTCCCGAGGGCCTTCCGCGCTTGCTCGAGGCGATCTTCGTTCCTGGCGAAGATGGCGACGCGGTGTCCTCGGGCGAGCAACTGCTCCGCGGCCGCGAAGCCGATGCCGCTGGAGCCTCCGGTGATCAGGGTGACGGGCGATTCGGTCATCCGGTGAACGTAGGTTCTGGAGCGCGCTCCAGGTCAAGCGGTGGCGCCGCCCACCAGGACGGCGCCGGCGAGGTAGGGGGCGAAGTGGTCCTCGACGTCGTCGGCAACCTCCTCGGCGTCCCTCAGCCCGTCGACCTCGAGGACGCGGATCCCGTACGCCCGCGCCTCGGCGACGACGTCCTCGGCGACCAGACGGTCACGGGCGAGGCGGTTGTGTTGACCCAGCCGAGGATTGCTGAGGCCGGGCTGCAGCTCGCCCGCGCGAGGCAGGACCCTCAACTGGTGTTGGCGAAACTCCTCCGTCGGAACCATCACGAGCATCCGTCGCAGGTCGTCGACGATGGGAGCGACGAGCTCCGGTCGAAGCGCCCACCCTTCCGCGAGGATCGGGCGGCCGGAGACGAGGGCGCGGAGGTCGTCGAGCACCCAGTCGAAGCCGCGTTGGAAGCCGGTGAGCACGCTGGCCGCCATCTCCTCCGGCGTGCTGCGTACCCAGTGCTGTTCGGGGTCGAAGTCGTGCGGCTGCTCGCCGTTCCGCACCTGTCCGGCGAGCTTCCGGTCCTGATGCCCGTGCGCGTTCGCGAAGTCGCAGTGATACGCGGTGATCCCGTACCGCCGGGCGAGAATGCGAGCCACCGTGGACTTTCCCGCCCACTGCGCGCCGCTGAGCCAAAGAACATTGCCGATCGTGCCAAGTGGATCCCACACCATAGTGACCGAGTGTCCGGTGTGCGAGGGGGAAGATCAAGTCTTGTTTTCCCCTTGCAGAGATGGCAAATTAGACAGTGCGCCCCGCAGGACGCGATGTGATCGCGAGGGTTTTCCCCGATTCGCCGAGATCCCACACCTTGGCAGTCTGGGGGAATGACAGCGGCAGAGGATCCGAGCGGGTTCGACACGATCGTCGGCAACGCCGACTACTACATCGACTTTCTCGACGCGCGCGAGGAAATCACCGACGAGCTCCTGGTCAAGCAGGTGATCGCCGGGCTGCTCGAGCTGGAGGACGGGCTGTCCGTTCTCGACGCCGGCTCGGGCACGGGAGCCGACGCCGCGCGGATCGCCCGCCTGGTGGCGCCGAGCGGGCGCGTGGTCGGTGTCGACCACAGCGCCGAGATGGTCGCCGAGGCGCGGAAACGGGTCGCGGGCAGCGGGCTGCCGGTGTCGTACGACGAGGGCGACGTCCAGGCGCTCACCTATCCGGACGCGACGTTCGACCGGACCCGCGCCGAGCGGGTGCTGGTCCACGTTCCCGACCCTGCCGCCGGCGTACGGGAGCTCGCGCGGGTGACGCGTCCCGGCGGGCTCGTCGTGGTCTCCGACCTCGACGCCGGGACGTTGTTCGTCAACAGCTCCCACGTCGAGCTCGCGACCAGCCTCACGCTCGGGCTCACCGCCGACCTGGCGAACGGGTGGATGGGCCGACGACTGCATCGGATGTTCGTCGAGGCCGGGCTGGAGGACGTTCGGTGCGTCACGAACGTCGTGCAGAACAGCGTCGCGTTCTCCCGGATCGTGCTCGCCGGCCGGCTGAAGCTCATGCTCGCCAGCGGTCAGACGACGGAGCGGGAGGTCGCGGCGTTCTGGGCCGAGCTCGAGCAAGGCGAACGCGAGGGCTGGCTCTGCTCCGGCATCGTGATCTTCACAGTCGTGGGTCGGAGACGCTAGCCGCCAGCGCCGCGATGTCCACCGGGCGCGTGGTGTCGACGCGGAGCACCGGGCCGAGGCCCAACGGCTCGCCGTGGACGACCATCGCCGCCCACTCGTCCTCGGTCATCAACTCGCCGTGGATCGGGTGGACGGACGGCCAGCGCTCGACGTACCGCTGCCAGGCGACCTCCGGCGGCACGGAGCACCACACCTCCACCGGCCGCGCCACGCTCGCCAACGCCAAGCCGCGGGCGACCAGGTGGCGGACGTCCGCACGCCACGAGTTCTCCAGCACCGCACCGGACCGCGCGTCGACAAGGAGCCTCCATTGGGTCCTGGACGCCGCCGCGCCGAGGGCGCGGTTCCAGTCCCGTTGCGACCGACCGTCCGGTGCCGACGTGCCCAGGACCTCGGCGTGCGTCTCCTTGATCACGTCCTTCGAGAACAGCGGCAGGCCCAGCTCCCGAGCCAACAACGGCGCGAGCGTCGACTTGCCCGCCGCCGGCAGGCCGTTCACCAACACCACCAATCCCATGCGCTCTACCCAACCAGGGGCATGATCAGCACATGCGCCTGGATCCGCTGGACGAACGCATCGTCGCCTGCCTGCTCGACGACGGGCGGGCGAGCTTCGCCGAGATCGGCGCGAAGGTCGGCCTCTCCGCGCCCGCGGTCAAGCGCCGCGTCGACAAGCTGCGGCAGAACGGCGCGATCACGGGCTTCACCGCCAAGGTCGACCCGCGGGCGCTCGGCTGGACCACCGAGGCGTACGTCGAGCTCTACTGCCAGGGCAAGACCTCCCCGACGACGATCAAGGCCGGCGTCGCGAAGTTCCCCGAGGTCGTCACCGCGTACACCGTCACCGGCGACGCCGACGCGATCGTGCACCTGCTCGCGGCCGACATGAAGCACTTCGAGAGCGTCCTCGAGCGCATCGGCGCCGAGCCGTACGTGATCCGGACGAAGAGCGTCGCTCGTCCTCTCCCAGCTGCTCGACCGGCCCGGCTACGCCTCGCCGGCTGAGAGCTAGGTCACAAACGCAACGATTCGCCGCTGGCAACCGTTCTCGCGCAACGAATGCGCCCTGGAACGCATGATCACCGCATTGGATCCCGCGTCGCGGCTCCCTACTCTTCAACTAACGAGAGTCCCCTCGAGCTCCTGGAGGAGATGTGTCCACCCAAGCGAGAACGAACGTCGCCCCGAGCGCCCCGCGCATCGGTTCGCGGCGCCACTACTTGATGTGCCGACCGACGTACTTCACCGTCGAGTACGCGATCAACCCGTGGATGCATCCCGAGGACCTCGCCGACGCCGGCAAGGCGATCGCGCAGTGGGAGAACCTCCGGCGTACCTACCTCGAGCCTCGGCCACGAGGTCAGCCTGATCGACCCGGTCGACGGCCTGCCCGACATGGTGTTCGCCGCGAACGGCGCGACCGTCGTCGACGGCAAGGTTTTCGGCGCGCGGTTCCGCTACGCCGAGCGTGCCGCCGAGGGCGAGGCTTACCTCGCCTGGTTCAAGGAGAACGCCGACAAGCTCGGCGTCACCGACCTCGTCATGCCGACCGCGACGGTCGAGGGCGAGGGCGACCTGCTGACGATCGGCGACAAGATGCTGGCGGGTACGGGCTTCCGGACCGACGTCGCCGCGCACCACGAGCTGGCCGCGTTCCTGGACCGTGAGGTCGTCACGCTGCAGCTCGTCGACCCGCGCTTCTATCACCTCGACACCGCGCTCTCGGTTCTCGACAGCCACAACGTCGCGTACTACCCGAAGGCGTTTGCCCCACAGAGCTTGGAAGTTCTGCGTCGACTCTTCCCTGACGCCGTACTCGCGTCCGACGACGACGCCGTCGTGCTCGGCCTGAACGCGGTCTCCGACGGACGCCGCGTCGTCCTGCCCGAGCAGGCCACCGGCCTCATCGGCCAGCTCGCCGAGCGCGGGTACGAGCCGGTGCCGGTCGACCTGTCCGAGCTGCGCAAGGCCGGCGGCGGCCCGAAGTGCTGCACGCTGGAGATCAGAACCGCGGTTCGGCTCACAAAGCAGCCCCGCTGAACATCGATCACGTGCTGACAGACGAAGCGAAACTGCAGTGAGCTGAATCCGCGAAATCCGCGGAGCCTAACCGACAAGGGGAGTCGCCATGACCGCTTTGCACGAGTCCCTTGCCGAGCACCACATCGAACTGGCCGAACGGTACGCGGCGCACAACTACCACCCGCTCCCGGTCGTCGTCGCGGCCGCTGAGGGCGCGTGGGTGACCGACGTCGACGGTCGCCGTTACCTCGACTGCCTCGCGGGCTACTCGGCGCTGAACTTCGGCCACCGTCACCCGAAGATCCTCGCCGCCGCGCACGCGCAGCTCGACCGGCTGACGCTGACGTCGCGGGCGTTCCACCACGACCAGTTCGGCCCGTTCATGCAGGAGCTGGCCTCGCTCGCCGCGCCCGCGCTGGCGTCGGACGACGTCATGGTGCTGCCGATGAACACGGGCGCCGAGGCGGTCGAGACCGGGATCAAGCTCGCGCGCAAGTGGGGCTACGAGGTCAAGGGCGTGCCGGACGGCGAGGCGACGATCATCGTCATGTCGGGCAACTTCCACGGCCGGACGACGACGATCGTGAGCTTCTCCGACGACCCGGAGGCGCGGGACTCGTACGGGCCTTACACGCCGGGCTTCAGGATGGTGCCGTACGGCGACTCGGCGGCACTGGAAGCGGCGATGGACTCGACGACGGTCGCGGTGCTGCTCGAACCGATCCAGGGTGAGGCCGGTGTCCTCGTGCCGCCGGCGGAGTATCTGGCTGACGTACGGCGGCTGTGTACGGCGCAGAACGTGCTGTTCATCGCCGACGAGATCCAGTCGGGCCTGGGGCGTACGGGTCGGACGTTCGCGTGCGAGCACTTCGGCGTCGAGCCGGACCTCATGCTCCTCGGCAAGGCCCTCGGCGGCGGCGTCGTGCCCGTGTCCGCGGTGGTGGGCTCGGCCGCCGTGCTCGGCGTGGTGAAGCCGGGGCAGCACGGGTCGACGTTCGGCGGCAACCCGCTGGCCTGTGCCGTCGGCCTGTCCGTCGTCCGGCTGTTGGCCGACGGGACGTACCAGGCACGCGCCCGCGAGCTCGGCGCCCTGATGCACGGCCGGCTGCAGGGTCTGGTCGGGCGTGGTCTGCACGGAGTCCGCGGTGTGGGTCTGTGGGCGGGCGTCGACATCGACCCCGTGCTGGGCACCGGCCGCGACATCTGCGCAGCGATGTCGGAGCGCGGCGTCCTGGCCAAGGACACGCACGGCTCGACGATCCGCCTCGCGCCGCCTCTGGTGATCGAGCCCGCGGACCTCGACTGGGCGATCGACCAGCTGGTGGCGGTGCTCGCGCGCTGACTACGCTTAGGTCGTATGTCGGAGAAGCAACCGTTAAGCGCTGGTTTGCCTACGTCCAGCAAGGTCCTGGCCTTCGTCTTCGTCGTGCTGCTGGTCATCGTGCTGCTGTTCGTGGGACTGGTCGCGAGCGCGCTCAGCCGTAGCAGCGGCTCGCTCGCGGTCGCCGGCCCGATCGTGATGGCCGTCGTCGGAGTGGTCGGTGCGGTGGGCGTCGTCTGGGGCCTGGCCGCGGCGATACGGACGGGTGCGTACGTGGAGGGAACCGAGCTGGTCGTCCAGCACGCGTTCCGGACGAAGCGCGTCGACCTGGCGACGGCTCAGCAGCTCGTGCTCACCGACGCTCGCGCGGGAATCGGCACGATGCCGGTGCTCGGCGTGCACGGGGACAGCCAAGGCCGCTCGGTCACGGTGATCTTCCGTGGGGTGTCGACCGGCCTGCTCCCGCACGCCGAGGTCGCCGCCCTCACCGCCGCCATCCGCGCGGGCAGCCGCACCGGCCAGTCGGCCCACTTGGCCGAGACCGTCATCGCCACCCTGGGTTCCCGCGCCGCCACGTAGGTTGGCGGTATGGCCTTCGAGCTTCCGCGCAGCACGCCCGAACAGCAGGGTGTCGAGTCCGCCCTGCTGGACCGGTTGGTCGCCGCGCTCGACGAGACTAAGCATGAGCTGGAGCTGCACAGCCTCATGGTGGTGCGGCATGGGCACGTGATCGCCGAGGGGTGGTGGTCGCCGTACTCCGCCGAGCGCATGCATGAGCTGTACTCCCTCTCCAAGAGCTTCACCTCGATCGGCGTCGGCTTCCTCGTCGCCGACGGCAAGCTCGACATCGACGACAGGGTCGTCGACCACTTCCCCGAGCACGTCCCGGACGAGGTCAGCGACAACCTCGCGGCGATGAAGGTCCGGCACCTGCTCACGATGACCACCGGCCACTACGGTGAGCCGTTCATGCTGCGCGGCCGCGAGGGCAGCTGGCTGAACGCGTTCTTCGACCACCCCGTCGAGAAGGCGCCCGGCTCGTACTTCCTCTACAACACCGCCGCCACGTACGTGCTCTCCGCGCTCGTCCAGCGGATCTCCGGCAGCACGCTGCTCGAGTTCCTCACCCCGCGGCTCTTCGACAAGATCGGCGCCACCGAAGCGACCTGGCCGACCTCGCCCGAGGGCGTTACACTCGGCGGCTTCGGGCTGAGCCTCACCACCGAGAGCATCGCGAAGTTCGGTGCGCTCCTGGTCGCGAACGACGGCAGCGTCCTGCCGCGGGACTGGGTCACCCAGGCCACCAGCAAGCAGGCCTCGAACGACGAGAACGAGAATCCCGACTGGCGACAGGGCTACGGCTTCCAGTTCTGGCGGGCCCGGCGCGGCTACCGCGGCGACGGCGCGTTCGGCCAGTACTGCATCGTGATTCCCGAGCTCGACCTGCTCATCGCCGCGACCGCCGCCACGTTCGACATGCAGGCGGTGCTGAACACGATCTGGGACATCCTGCCGGACCAGCTGCCGAACGAGGCCATCCCGGCGAACGACGCGGCAGCCACGAAGCTGCGCGGCCGGCTGAGCCGACTCGAGCTGCCACCGCCCACCAGCGACGGTCAGGCGAGCGGAGCGGGAAGGTACGAGTTCGACGACACGCTCAACGGCCTTGCTACGTTGACGATCGGTGACACCGTCGAGGCCGAGGTGCTCTTTAAAGGTGACCGTTTCACCGTCAGCGCCACTCCCGAGAAGTGGACCGGTGACGAGACGGTCGCCAGCTACGCGTGGATCGACGGCGCGCTCGTGCTGACCGTGCGGTACCTGGAGACGCCGTACTGCGCGACGTTCACCTGCCGCGTCGACGGCGACCTCCTCCACGTCGACTACGACCTGAACGTCGTGATCGGCCAGATCGAGCCGCACACCGAGCAGCAAGGGCGACGCGTCAGCCAGCCGTGAGCCGCACGGGCGTGTCCGCGGCGACGTCGACGACCTGAACGGAGCCGTCGCCGAACCGTGCCTCCCACCGCAGCGGCGCGGTGGACGTCAACGTCGAGGTGAGCTCGCCGTCGTGCCGGACCGAGACCGACGCGTCGCGGACCGGAACGTCAGTCACCTCGACCCAGGCGTCGTCCGGAACGTGTGCGCGAGTGAGCACGCCGCCGTCGATCGGCTGGAGACCCGTCAGCCCGACGACCAGCTGAGCCAGGACGACGTAGGAGATCTCCGGGTAGTCCGACCGCGTGTCGGCGAGATATCTCAACCAGTGCAGGCCTTCGCCGTCGAACCCGGCGCCGAAGAACACCTCCGGCAGGTAGCTCGCGGACTCCACGAACCGTGGGGGAGTGTCGCGGACGAAGTCCATCAGCTGGGCCACGTGCGAGGCCCATCGAACGGGCTCCAACGGCATCCGCTTCAGCACCGGGAACCACGACGCCTCCGACGAGAACCCCCTCGCCTTGCCGTCCTTCGTCAGCCCCACGATGTAGTGCTCGGCGTCGGCGTCCCACCAGTGCGACTCGAAGAGGGCCAACACCCGGTCGGCCTCCGCGGCGGCCCGAGCGGAGCCGAGAACGTCGGCCACGGAACGCATCGCCGCCCACTGCGACGCCACTCCATCGGCCGCGATCTGCAAGCCAGGCAGGCCGGCATGCTCGTTGTAGGTCGGGCTGCCCGCGAAGATGTCGGCGGTCTGGAGCTCGCCAGCGAGCCCCAACCCCTGCACGTCGTGCAGCGCGACGAAGTCGAAGAGATGCTCGTAGTACGAGGCGAAGACCGGATCGCTGGCGTACCGGACGTCACCCGTCCACCGGTACAGAGACAGCGCCTTCTCCGCGACCTCGAAGGCCGCCGGCGTCTCGCGGACGAACCGGTCGTCGGACTTGTAGTCCAAGGCAGCCGGCTCACCGTCGAACGTGAAGGCCCACAACGGGTAGTACTTCCGCGCAGCGGTCGCCGATGCCGCGAAGTGCCGCAGCATCGCGAAGTTCTCGTCGTCCAGGCCCAGCAGATGAGCACCGAGAGCCTGGTGCGCGACGTCGCGTGAGTAGAACATCGGCCGGTCGACCATGCCGGCCCAGTAGCTCGGCAGGTTCGACGGAGAACGTTCCGTCTGGACCCACGCCAGCGCCCGATCCCGAGCCCACGCGAAGGAATCGTCGAGCCCGTCCAGAGAGCTGGCGAAGGCGACCATCAGACGGCCGCTACCCGTACGCGCTCACCGGACGCGGCCGACCTCCGTACGGCGTCGGTGAACTCCATGTAGCGCAAGGCCGTCGGAATGTCGGTCAACCGCACGGGATTCTCGCCACGGATGGCGCCGACGAACTCCTGCTCGACCTGCCACTCGCCGCGCTCCTCAGTGCTCGGCGTGACGACCTCGGTCTCGGCATCCTGGCGGTGCAACGTCAGCTGCTGTGCGTCGAGATCCACGTGCAGAGTCCCCGACGAGCCGTACAACCACGCGCCGTTGCCCTCGCCGAAGCGCGCGTGCGGGCTCATGTCCAACGTCATCTGCGCCCCACCAGGCAGGGACGCCGTGATCGACACCAGGTCGGGGACGTCCGCCGGTCCGTCCGGGCCGCCCGGGTCGATGATCTGCTCCGCCGCCTGCACCCACGTGGCGTGGCCGAACCAGCGGGCCAGAGCCTCGTACAGGATCCCCAACGACAACACGTTGTTGCCCGACAACCGCCGGTCCCGCCGCCACTGCTGCCGCAGGGCAACGTCGCCGGACCCGCCGCCGGAGAACACGCGCACCAACCGCAGGTCACCGATCGCGCCCTCGACGAGCAGCCGGCGGACGCAGGCGTCCGCCCACAACGACATCGGCGACGGCACCACCATCGTGGTGAGGTCCGGTCGTGCGAGCGAGGCCGCGAGCATCGCGCGACCCTCGACCGCGTCCATCGCCAACCGAGCCTGGGTGAGCACGTGCTTCCCCGCGTCCAGAGCGGCAAGGAACACCGGCTTGTGCAGGTACGGCCACGTGCCGATCAACACCGCGTCGATCCCGGGATCCGCCACCAGCTCGCGCCAGGACTCGTGCACCCGGGCGAAGCCGAACTCCTCCCGCGCCCGCTCGCTCGATGTCAACGACGAGTTGACAACCGCCTCGAGCTGCACACCAGGCACCTTCGCGAAGCCCGGCGCATGGCGGTCGCGGAAGATCGCGCCCGCTCCGACCACACCGATACGTACGGCAGCATCCATACCTGACTGCCTACCAGATCAGATCCTCAGACGTACAGCGCCGAAAACGGCGCGAACGGGAGGTTGCGCACCACCATGAACGTGATCGCGAGCACGATGATCGCCGGATACACCAGCCGCTGAACTCGCGCCGGCAGCCGCGGCCGCCACAGTCGTACCAGCCCGAACCGCTCCAGCACCCACGACAGCCAGAGGTACGCGAGCACGACCGAGCCGACCAGGACCGGTGCGTTGAAGTGCAGAGCCGCGGTGACATCCCCGCGCAGCAGCGACGCCATCATGCGAGTCGTCCCGCAGGCCGGGCAGTCGAGTCCTGTCGTCGCCCGCAGGATGCACGGGATGCCGACCTCGCCGGAGGTCAGGTTGAGGACCGCGCCCAGGCAGATCCCACCGACGCCGAGAACGGTCAGTCCGGCGAGCGTGTGGTCCGGCGGCAGCTTCCGCGCCACGCTGTGACCGGCCAGCGCCGGGGAGCGATCTTTCGGCACGTTCTCCACAGTAATCGATGCCATACGCGCGCGTGGGGCCCTCAAGTTCCTCGCGCGGTCCGGCTCGTCGAGGAAGCCCAACGAGAACGTCGGATGCCGCATGACAGGCGGTCGCATGCGGCGTAACTGAGCGAGCCGGATCCGCGCAATGTGACTATTGTTTGCGCGACTCGCCGGGAGGGGACGTGTCCGGAAGCTCCGGACATCGTTAGCCTTCGCGACACTTGCCTGATCAAGGAGGAAGTGCAGTGAGTACGCCGACACCGCCCCCGGGTTCCGACCCGCAGGGGCCCGGGCAGCCGGATCAGCCCTACGGGCAGCAGCCCCCCGGGCAGAGCCAGCCGCCCGGCCAGCCCGGTCGGTATGGCCAGCCGTCCTACGGTCAGCCAGCCCAGCCAGGTCAGCCAGGACAAGGCCAGTACGGTCAACCGCCTGCCGGAGCTCCAGGTCAGCCGGGTGGATATGGCCAGCCAGGGCCGCCTCCCCAGTACGGAGAGGCCCAGCAGAACCCCTACGGCCAGCAGGCGCCGTACGGTCAGGCGCCGCAGGCCGCCGGCCCGTCGCCGGACATGCTCGCGAGCTGGATCCAGCGCGTCGGTGCCTACCTCATCGACTACCTCGTGGGCAACATCCCGCTGACCATCGGGTACTTCATCTACGTTCCCTCGGTGATGTCCGCGGGAACGACGGGCACCCCGCCGTCGGGTGGCGCGCAGATCGCCTTCTACCTGCTGGCGCTCGTGTCGCTGGGCATCAACATCTGGAACCGCTGGTTCAAGCAGGGCACCACCGGTCAGTCGATCGGCAAGCAGGTGCTCGGGCTCAAGCTGCTCCGCGAGGCCGACGGGCAGCCGATCGGTCCGCTGATGGCGTTCGTCCGGGACATCTGCCACATCCTCGACGGCATCTGCTTCATCGGCTACCTGTTCCCGCTGTGGGACGCCAAGCGGCAGACGTTCGCTGACAAGATCATCTCCACGCTGGTCGTCAAGGCCTAACTCCACGGCTGCGAAACCGACCTTCGACAGGGCCCCGTGAACCTCACGGGGCCCTGTTGCGTGGACAGGACAAGAAGAGCCGGTGTCGAGCGCGTCTCGGCGCGTCGTTACGCTGGGGCACGTTCGAAGCGGGGGCGACTTCGACCGCGGCCTGACTCGAAGGCCAGGGCCAGCCCCACGGCAGCGCAGGAAGGGATCTACCGCGTGAGCGTGCTCGACGAGATTCTCGAAGGCGTTCGCGCCGATCTTGCCGAACGGCAGTCGCGTGTCTCGATCGACGACCTCAAGGCGCTGGTACGGCAGCAGGACTACGCGCTGGACCCGATGCCGAAACTCCGCGACGACGGCGTGGCCGTCATCGCCGAGGTGAAGCGGTCGAGCCCCAGCAAGGGCGCGCTCGCCGCGATCGCCGACCCGGCCGCACTCGCCTCCGACTACGCCGCTGGCGGTGCGGCCGTCATCAGCGTGCTCACCGAGGGCCGTCGTTTCGGCGGCAGCCTCGAGGACCTGCGCGCGGTGCGGAACGCGGTCGACGTCCCGGTCCTACGCAAGGACTTCATCGTCACCAGCTACCAGCTCTGGGAAGCCAGGGCGTACGGCGCCGACCTCGCGCTGCTGCTGGTCGTCGCGCTCGAGCAGGAAGCGCTGATCTCGCTCATCGAGCGGGCCGAGTCGATCGGCCTTACCCCGTTGGTCGAGTGCCACAAAGAGGACGAGGTCCACCGGGCCATCGACGCCGGCGCGAAGCTCATCGGCATCAACGCCCGCGACCTCACCACGCTCGAGGTCGACCGCGGCGCGTTCGCCCGCCTCGCCCCGCTCGTTCCGGACGAGATCATGACCGTCGCCGAGTCCGGTATCCGCGGCCCGCACGACGTGATCGAGTACGCCCGAGCCGGCGCCGACGCCGTGCTCGTGGGCGAGAGCCTCGTGACGGGCAAGAACCCGCGGGCCGCCGTCGCCGACCTGGTCGCGGCCGGCGCGCACCCGGCACTCCGGCACGACACGCGTCACCATGACTGATCTGAAGTCGGCAGGGCCGGACTCGACCGGCCACTTCGGCCGTTTCGGCGGACGCTTCATGCCCGAGGCGCTCATCGGCGCGCTCGACGAGCTGACGCTCGCGTACACGCAGGCCATGCAGGACGCCGAGTTCCAGGCCGAGTTCCACCGGATGCTCACCGAGTACGCCGGTACGCCGAGCATGTTGTACGAGGCCCGCCGCCTCTCCGACGTCGCCGGCGCGCGCATCCTGCTCAAGCGCGAGGACCTCAACCACACCGGCGCGCACAAGATCCGCAACGTGCTCGGCCAGGCGCTGCTCGCCGCGAAGATGGGCAAGAAGCGCATCATCGCCGAGACCGGCGCGGGGCAGCACGGCGTCGCCACCGCGACCGCCTGCGCGTACCTCGACCTCGAGTGCGTCGTCTACATGGGCGAGGAAGACACCCGCCGGCAGGCGCTCAACGTCGCCCGGATGAAGATGCTCGGCGCCGAGGTCATCCCCGTGAGCTCCGGCAGCAAGACGCTGAAGGACGCGATCAACGAGGCGCTCCGTGACTGGGTCGCGAGCGTCGACTACACGCACTACCTGCTCGGTACGGCCGCCGGCGCGCACCCGTTCCCCGCGATGGTCCGCGACTTCTGCCGCGGCATCGGCGACGAAGCCCGCGCCCAGGTGCTCGAGCTCGACGGCAAGCTCCCCGACGCGGTCACCGCGTGCGTGGGTGGCGGCTCGAACGCGATCGGCATGTTCGCCGCGTTCGTGCCGGACGAGGACGTCCGCATCGTCGGGTACGAGGCCGGCGGCGATGGCGTCGACACCGGCCGCACTGCCGCGACGATCACGCTCGGCCGGATTGGCGTGCTGCACGGCGCGCGTACGTACCTCATGCAGGACGACGACGGCCAGACGATCGAGAGCCACTCGATCTCCGCGGGGCTCGACTACCCGGGCGTCGGGCCGGAGCACGCGTACCTCGCGGAGACGAAGCGAGCCAGGTACGAGCCGGTCACCGACGCCGAGGCGATGGACGCGTTCCAGCTGCTCGCCCGCACCGAGGGGATCCTCCCCGCGATCGAATCCGCGCACGCGGTCGCCGGCACGCTGCGCCTCGCGAAGGAGCTGGGCCCGGACGCGACGATCATCGTGTGCCTGTCCGGCCGCGGCGACAAGGACGCGGACACAGCGGCCACCTACTTCGGCCTGTTGGAGAAGTCGTGAGCGTGACCCCGGTCTTCGAGAAAGCCAAGGCGGAGAACCGGGGAGTGCTGATCGGCTGTCTTCCGGTCGGCTACCCGACGTACGACGGTGGCCTGCGGGCGCTCCGGGCGATGGTCGAGGGCGGCGTCGACATCATCGAGCTCGAGTTCCCGTACTCCGACCCGACGATGGACGGTCCGGTCATCCAGCGGGCGTCGGAGATCGCGCTGGCCAACGGCACCCGCTCGACGGACGTGCTGCGGATGACCGAGGAGATCTCGTCGTCCGGCGCGTGCACGGTGCTGATGACGTACTGGAACCCGATCGAGCGGTACGGCGTGGACCGGTGGGCCCGCGACTTCGCCGCCGCCGGCGGCTCGGCCCTGATCACGCCGGACCTGATCCCGGACGAGGGCGCGGAGTGGATCGCCGCGTCCGAAGACTCCGGGCTGGACCGGGTGTTCCTGGTGGCCCCGTCGACGACGGACGAGCGGCTGCGGATGACCGCGGACGCGTCCCGCGGGTTCCTCTACGCCGCGGCGGTGATGGGCGTGACCGGCGCGCGGAAGGCGACGAGCAGCGCCGCGCCCCAGCTGGCCGCCCGGGTGCGTGCGGTCTCGACGATCCCGGTGGGCGTCGGCATCGGCGTGTCGAACGGCGAGCAGGCCGCCGAGGTGGCCTCGTACGCCGACGCGGTGATCGTGGGCTCGGCGTTCGTCCGGCAGCTGCTCGACACCGACGAGGACTCCGGGGTGGCCGCGGTGGGGGAGCTGGCCCGCGATCTGGCCGCTGGCGTGCGCAAACGGTCCCGCTGACTCGTTGCCGCTGGGAACTATCGGCATGGCGTCGACGGTTGACGGATCGTGAAGTGGGTGGTGTGCCTGGTGGGCATGATCGCGACGCTGTCCGCCTGCAGCTCGCCGTCGCCCTCGCCGCAGAGCATCTCCGACGCGGCGATCGGTCGGACGGCGCCGCGGGAGACCGCCACGCCCACGTTCCGCGGCATGGTCCCGGCTCGCGCGTACGCCCTGCCGGCGGCGACGTTCACCGACACGGCCGGCACCACGTACCGGCTGCCCGCCTCGCTGACCTCGCCCGTCACGCTGGTCTTCTTCGGCTACACGCACTGCCCGAACGTGTGCGGCACGGTGCTCGCCGACCTCGCGCAGGCGCTGCGCCGCCTGGACGAGTCGGACCGTGCCCAGGTGCGGGTGCTCTTTCTGACCACGGATCCGGCGCGGGACACGCCCCGCGCGATCCGGGCGTACCTGGACCGGTTCGACGCGTCGTTCGTCGGGCTGACGGGCAGCCCGGAGGAGCTCGAACGGGTCGCGACCGCGGTCGGTGTACCGCTGGAGGGCACGAAACGGCTGCCCGGCGGCGGGTACGAGGTGGGACACGGAGCACAGATCGTCGGTTTCGACGCACGGCATCGAGGTCGCGTGGTGTGGTTGGAGGGAACTCCGATCGGGGACCTGCGAGCTGATCTGAAGACGCTGGTGGAGGTGGGTCAGTGAGTAAGAAGGCCGGAGCCGCGCGTGCGCAGTTGCAGGCGCAGCGGGCCAAGCAGGCCGAGGCGGACCGCCGCAAGGAGCGGCTGTTGCGCGTCGGCATCGCCATCGGCGTGGTCGTCGTGCTCGTCGCGATCGGCGGCCTGGTGCAGTGGCAGCGGTCGAAGGTGGACACTGATGCCGCGTTCCCGGCCGGCGCCACCGACGGGCTCGGCAGCGGCGTCGGGGTCGGCAAGGCCGAGGCGCCGGTGCTCGTCGAGGCGTTCGAGGACTTCGCCTGCCCGCACTGCGCGGAGTTCGAGACCAACGCGGAGGAGGCGATGAACGCGTACGTCTCTTCTGGGAAGGTGCGGCTCGTCTACTTCCCGCTCACCCTGCCCGGCTTCGGGCGGCCGACCGAGCTCGCCGCCAACGCGTTCGCCTGCGCCGCCGACGAGGGCAAGGCGCAGCAGTACCACGACGCGCTGTACGGGAACTTCAAGCAGGACTGGACGAACGCGCAGCTGGTCGAGCTCGGCAAGACGGTCGATCTCGACTCGGGCAAGTTCAGCACCTGCGTCACCAAGGAGACGTTCGGCGACTACGTGAAGTCGGTCGACGAGACGGGAACGAGCCGCGGCGTGAACGGCACGCCGACGATCTTCGTGAACGGCAAGCAGATCCCCGCGGACGACACCTCCCTCGACGGCCTCCGCACCGCGGTCGACGCCGCGCTGGCGAAGTCCTGACCTCCCCGCCCCACCGTTTCGAATGAGGGCGTCCCTCTATCGAATAGACCCGTGAGTTGTTCCAGGGATCTCGGCTTCTAGGTCGAGATCCCTGGAACAAGTCGGAGCTCCCCGCCGGCGGCTCTCGCACCGCTGGTCACGCGTGCACCACGCCACGAGTTGTTGGAGAGATCTCGGCCTCTAAGGCGATATCTGTCCAACAAGTCGTCCGGCACCACCAGGCGCGGGCGGGGGTGGGTGGGCGGGCGGGCGGCGGCGCGCCTCCACTTCCCTGACCCAACTGGGGTTTCGGGCGCCGTTGCCACGATGGAGAACCCCGGACTGACTAGGGGAGTCGCGATCTGCCGCCGCCCTACTCCGCCAACACCCCATCCCGCACCCCGCCCCAAACCTCCCGCCGCGTATGCCATGTCCGAGCAGGCGGCTGGCAGGCCCGACCTATAAGGTGCGTGCGTGAACCTCCTCGCGTCGATTCCGAGCCCGTCGCAGGGCGTCTGGCAGCTCGGTCCGATCCCGATCCGTGCGTACGCGCTGTGCATCATCATCGGCGTCGTCATCGCCGTATGGCTCAGCAACCGCCGCTGGGTCGCCCGCGGCGGTGCGGCCGGGACGATGTCCGACATCGCGGTCTGGGCCGTCCCGTTCGGCCTCGTCGGCGCGCGCCTCTACCACGTCGTCACCGACTACCAGCTGTACTTCGGACCGGGGCGCGACCCCATCTCCGCCTTGTACATCTGGAAGGGCGGCCTCGGCGTCTGGGGCGCGATCGCGTTCGGCGCTCTGGGGGCGTGGATCGCCTGTAAACGCCGGGGCATCCCGTTGCCCGCGATCGCCGACGCGGCCGCGCCGGGCGTCGTGATCGCGCAGGCGGCTGGGCGGTTCGGCAACTGGTTCAACCAGGAGCTGTTCGGCAAGCCGACCACGCTGCCGTGGGGGCTGGAGATCGACGCGGCCCATCGGCCGTCGGGGTTCGAGACGTTCGAGACGTTCCACCCGACGTTCCTGTACGAGATCATCTGGAACCTCGGCGTCGCGGGGCTGGTGATCTGGGCCGACCGGCGGTTCAAGCTCGGCCACGGGCGCGCGTTCGCGCTGTACGTGATGGCCTACACGGCCGGCCGCGCGTGGATCGAGTACATGCGGATCGACGAGGTCAACCACATCTTCGGCCTGCGGCTGAACGTCTGGACGTCGATCCTCGTCTTCCTCGGCGGCCTGGCGTACTTCCTGATCTCGTCCCGGATGCGGCCAGGACGCGAGGATCCCGCGACGCTGCAGCCGAACAAGCCGGAGCCCGACTCCACTGACGAGGACAAGGACAAGGACGAGGACGACGCCGCGCCGGCCTCGGGGACGGACTCGGGCTCCGACTCGAGCGCCGATTCCAGCGCCGGTTCCAGCAGCAAGGGCTCGTCCGCGGACTCACCGCCAGCGCCTGCCGACGCCGGCTAGCGGCGACCCGGGCCGGAAAGGTGGCCTGGCCAGCCGGTCGAGAACGCACGCCTGAGCCGCTACCCTATGACCAGAACGCGGCGTGGCGTCTCAGCAGATGAGATCAACCTGTCCTGATCGGCGAGGGTGATCCGGTACCCTGCCTCTCGTCGCCGCCTGGGCCAACGCCGTCCCTCGCGCCTGTCCATTGCACGCGAGTTACGACGACGGGAGTACCCCATATGCGCGGAACACCCCCGCCGCCGCAAGGCCTCTACGACCCACGCTTCGAGCACGACGCGTGTGGCGTCGCGTTCGTCGCGACCTTGAGCGGTGTACCGAGTCACGAGATCGTCGAGCATGCCCTGACGGCATTGAAGAATCTCGACCATCGGGGTGCCTCGGGCGCCGAGCCGGACTCCGGCGATGGCGCGGGGATGTTGCTCCAGGTACCCGACGCCTTCTTCCGTGAGGTCTGCGAGTTCGAGCTACCTGGTCCAGGCCAGTATGCCGTCGGCATGGCGTTCATCCCCGATGACGACGAGGTCGACGCCGCTGCCGTACGTCGCATCGGCGAGATCGCGGACGAAGAAGGGCTGAACGTCCTTGGCTGGCGCGATGTTCCGGTCGCCGCCGAGCTGCTCGGGAAGACTTCCCGCGCGGTGATGCCTCGCTTCCGCGAGCTGTTCGTGTCGGCGAAGTCCGGTCGCGTCGTCGGCATGGCGCTCGAGCGCATGGTGTTCGCGTTGCGCAAGCGCGTCGAACGCGAGACCGACGTCTACTTCCCGTCGCTGTCGTCGCGCACCGTTGTCTACAAGGGAA
Source organism: uncultured Actinomycetota bacterium (assembly GCA_963762635.1). Lineage (GTDB taxonomy): Bacteria > Actinomycetota > Actinomycetes > Propionibacteriales > Actinopolymorphaceae > Tenggerimyces. The sequence goes on along the minus strand of CAVXLQ010000010.1, from coordinate 70,870 downwards.
TGCTGACGACGACGCAGCTCGAGCCGTTCTACCCCGACCTCGCCGACCCGCGGGTCGCGAGCGCGGTCGCCTTGGTGCACTCGCGGTTCAGCACGAACACGTTCCCGTCGTGGCCGCTGGCGCACCCGTACCGCTACCTCGCGCACAACGGCGAGATCAACACGGTGATGGGCAACCGCAACTGGATGCGGGCCCGCGAAGCGCTGCTGAAGAGCGACCTGATCCCCGGCGACCTGAAGCGGCTGTACCCGATCTGCACGCCGGAGGCGAGCGACTCGGCGACGTTCGACGAGGCGCTCGAGCTGCTGCAGATGGGCGGCCGATCGCTGCCGCACGCGGTGCTGATGATGATCCCCGAGGCGTGGGAGAACCACGCCGAGATGGACCCGAAGCGGCGCGCGTTCTACGAGTTCCACTCGACGCTGATGGAGCCGTGGGACGGCCCGGCGTCGGTCGCGTTCACCGACGGTACGCAGATCGGCGCGGTGCTCGACCGGAACGGCCTGCGCCCGTCGCGCTACTGGGTCACCGACGAGGGTCTCGTCGTGATGGCGTCGGAGGTCGGCGTGCTCGACCTCGACCCGAAGTCGGTCGTCCGCAAGGGCCGCCTCGAGCCTGGCCGAATGTTCCTCGTCGACACCTCGGAGCACCGGATCATCGAGGACGAGGAGATCAAGGAGACGCTCGCCTCGGAGGCTCCGTACGAGGAGTGGCTGCACGCCGGGCTCATCCGCCTCGAGAACCTGCCGCCGCGCGACCACGTCGTGCACAGCCACGCGTCGGTGACGCGCCGGCAGCAGACGTTCGGCTACACCGAGGAAGAGCTGCGCGTGCTGCTCGCGCCGATGGCGCGGACCGGGTACGAGCCGATCGGGTCGATGGGTTCGGACTCGCCGATCGCGGTGCTGTCGGAACGTTCGCGGCTGCTGTTCGACTACTTCTCCCAGCTGTTCGCGCAGGTGACGAACCCGCCGCTCGACGCGATCCGCGAGGAGCTCGTCACGTCGCTGTCGTCGACGATCGGGCCGGAGGGCAACCTGCTCGACCCCGGTCCGGCGTCCTGCCGGCAGATCGTGCTGCCGTTCCCCGTTCTGGACAACGACGATCTCGCCAGGATCATCCACGTCAACCGTGACGGCGACCTGCCGGGCTACAACACGTTCGTCGTGCAGGGTCTGTACCCGGTCGACGGTGGGGGACCGGCGCTGGAACGCCGGCTCGAGGAGATCTGCCTCGAGGTGTCGGAGGCGATCGCGAACGGCGCGCGCATCATCGTGCTGTCCGACCGGCACTCCAACAACGACCTGGCGCCGATTCCCTCGCTGCTGTTGACCGGAGCGGTGCACCACCATCTGATCCGTACGAAGGACCGTACGCGGGTCGGCATGGTCGTCGAGTCCGGTGACGTGCGCGAGGTTCACCATGTGGCGTTGCTGATTGGGTACGGCGCCGCCGCTGTCAACCCGTACTTGGCGATGGAGACGGTCGAGGACCTCGCGCGCGAAGGCGTGTTCCTCAACGGCATCGAGCCGGAGAAGGCCGTTCGCAACCTGGTGCGGGCGCTCGGCAAGGGCGTGCTCAAGGTCATGAGCAAGATGGGCGTCTCGACGGTCGCTTCCTACACGGGTGCGCAGATCTTCGAGGCGATCGGTCTGGGGCAAGCTCTGGTTGACAAGTACTTCACCGGCACGACGTCGCGGCTCGGCGGCATCGAGCTCGACGTGATCGCCAGTGAGGTAAGGCGTCGGCACCAGATGGCCTACCCGGACGACGGCGTGCAGACCGCGCACCGCCGGCTGCTGATCGGCGGCGAGTACCAGTGGCGTCGCGAGGGCGAGCCGCACCTGTTCGATCCGGACACGGTGTTCCGCCTTCAGCACTCGACGCGGTCCGGTCGGTACGACATCTTCAAGCAGTACACGGCTCGGGTCGATGAGCAGGCGCAGCGGCTGATGACGCTGCGCGGGCTCTTCGCGTTCAAGGACGGCGTGCGCGAGCCGATCCCGATCGACGAGGTGCAGCCGGTTTCGGAGATCGTCAAGCGGTTCTCGACCGGAGCGATGTCGTACGGCTCGATCTCGATGGAAGCCCACCAGACGTTGGCGATCGCGATGAACCGGCTCGGCGCGCGCTCCAACACCGGCGAGGGCGGCGAGGACACCGACCGGCTCCACGACCCGGAGCGGCGGAGCGCGATCAAGCAGGTCGCGTCCGGCCGGTTCGGCGTGACCGCGGACTACCTCACGAACTCGACCGACCTGCAGATCAAGATGGCGCAGGGCGCGAAGCCCGGCGAGGGTGGCCAGCTGCCCGGCAACAAGGTCTACCCGTGGATCGCGAAGACGCGGCACTCGACGCCGGGTGTCGGTCTGATCTCGCCGCCGCCGCACCACGACATCTACTCGATCGAGGACCTGGCGCAGCTGATCCACGACCTGAAGAACTCCAACCCCGCCGCGCGAGTGCACGTAAAGCTCGTCGCCGAGGTCGGAGTAGGAACGGTCGCGGCGGGTGTGTCGAAGGCGCACGCTGACGTCGTGCTGATCTCCGGTCACGACGGTGGCACGGGCGCCGCGCCGCTGACCTCGTTGAAGCACGCCGGTGCTCCGTGGGAGCTCGGGCTCGCGGAGACGCAGCAGACGTTGCTGCTGAACGGGCTGCGCGACCGGATCGTCGTGCAGACGGACGGCCAGCTGAAGACCGGGCGCGACGTCGTGATCGCCGCGTTGCTGGGTGCGGAGGAGTTCGGCTTCGCGACCGCGCCGCTGGTGGTGTCGGGCTGCGTGATGATGCGGGTGTGTCACCTCGACACCTGCCCGGTGGGTGTGGCGACGCAGAACCCGGAGCTGCGCAAGCGGTTCAACGGCAAGCCGGAGTTCGTGATCAACTTCTTCGAGTTCATCGCCCAAGAGGTGCGCGAGTACCTTGCGGAGTTGGGCTTCCGTACGATCGAGGAGGCCGTCGGCCACGCCGAGCTGCTCGACATCGGTGCGGCGGTCGAGCACTGGAAGGCGTCGGGCCTCGACCTGCGGCCGATCCTCCAGGTGCCGGACCTGCCGGCGGGGACCGCGCGTCGGTGTATGACGTCGCAGAACCACGGTCTGGACAAGGCGCTCGACAATCACCTGATCCAGTTGGCGAAGGACGCGTTGGACCGCGGCGAGCCGGTGCGCGCGCAGCTGTCCATCCGCAACGTCAACCGTACGGTCGGCACGACGCTCGGCCATGAGGTGACGAAGCGGTATGGCGGCGAGGGTTTGCCGGACGGGACGATCGACCTCACGTTCGTGGGTTCGGCCGGCCAGTCGTTCGGCGCGTTCGTACCGTCCGGCATCACGTTGCGGCTCGAGGGCGACGCGAACGACTACCTCGCGAAAGGCCTGTCCGGTGGGCGGGTCGTCGTACGGCCAGACCGTGCGGCGACGTTCGCCGCCGAGGAGAACATCATTGCCGGCAACGTGATCGCGTACGGCGCGACCGGCGGCGAGCTGTTCCTGCGCGGCAAGGTGGGCGAACGGTTCTGCGTGCGCAACTCCGGTGTGACCGCGGTCGTGGAGGGCGTCGGCGACCACGGGTGCGAGTACATGACCGGCGGTGTGGTCTTGGTGCTCGGTGCCACGGGACGCAACTTCGCGGCCGGGATGTCCGGCGGCGTGGCGTACGTCCTCGACATCGACAAGGGGCGGGTCAACACCGAGATGGTCGACCTCGAGGCGCTCGAGGATGCCGACCGCGAGCTGCTGACGGCGTTGGTGGCGAAGCACGCCGAGGAGACCGGATCGATCGTGGCAGAGGCGCTGCGGGTCGACTGGTCGTCTTCTGTCGAGCGGTTCACGAAGGTGATGCCGAAGGACTACAAGCGCGTCCTGCAGGCGCGGGCCAAGGCCGAAGCCGAGGGCCGCGATGTGGACGTAGCGATCATGGAGGCGGCACATGGCTGACCCCAAGGGCTTCCTCACCACGCCTCGCGAAGGTGCGACCCGGCGTCCGGTCGAGGAGCGGTTGCGCGACTGGAACGAGGTCTACCCCGACGGCGGGATCGGGCGCACGCTGCTGCCGATCATCTCCAAGCAGGCCGGGCGATGCATGGACTGCGGCATCCCGTTCTGCCACCAGGGTTGCCCTCTCGGGAACCTGATCCCGGAGTGGAACGACCTGGTGTGGCGGGAGGACTGGCGCGCGGCGATCGAGCGGTTGCACGCGACGAACAACTTCCCGGAGTTCACCGGTCGGCTGTGCCCGGCGCCGTGCGAGACCGCGTGTGTGTTGGCGATCGACGAGACGACGTCGGGCGGCGCGGTCACGATCAAGAACGTCGAGGTCGCGATCATCGACCGCGCGTTCGACGAGCGTTGGGTGACGCCGCAGCAGCCGGACTGGCTGACCGGACGTACGGTCGCGGTCGTCGGCTCCGGGCCGGCTGGCCTTGCTGCCGCGCAGCAGCTGACGCGGGCGGGGCACACCGTTGCCGTGTACGAGCGGGCTGACCGGATCGGTGGTCTGCTGCGGTACGGGATCCCCGAGTTCAAGATGGAGAAGCGGATCCTCGACCGGCGGCTCGACCAGATGATGCGGCGAGGGCACGGTGTTCCGGCCCGGCGTGACTATCGGGTCGGACATCACGGGAGAACAGCTGCGGCAGCGTTACGACGCCGTGGTGCTGGCCGTGGGGTCGACGATCGGTCGCGACCTGCCGATGCCTGGGCGTGAGCTTGCCGGGATCCATCAGGCGATGGAGTTCCTGCCGCAGTCGAACCGGGCTTCCTTGGGGGAGTCGGTCGCTGATCAGATCACCGCTGCCGGGAAGCACGTGGTGATCATCGGTGGCGGCGACACCGGCGCGGACTGCTTGGGGACGACGCACCGGCAGGGTGCGGCTTCCGTTGTGCAGTTGGAGATTCTGCCGCGTCCGACGGAGACGCGGCCGGACAACCAGCCGTGGCCGACGTACCCGATGACGTTCCGCGTGTCGTCGGCGCACGAGGAGGGCGGCGACCGGAAGTACGCGGTGTCGACGCAGTCCTTCGAGGGCGACTCCGACGGACATGTGCGGTCGTTGAAGCTGGTCGAGGTGGAGTTCAAGGACGGGCGCTTCGCACCTGTGGAGGGGTCCGAGCACTCGATTCCGGCGGACCTGGTGTTGTTGGCGATGGGCTTCGTGGGTCCGGAGAAGGCGTTGCCGGAGTCGTTCGAGGTGGAGCTGGACGAGCGCGGCAACATCCGGCGCGACGCGTCGTTCCAGTCGTCCGTGCCCGGCGTGTTCGTGGCGGGCGACGCCGGCCGTGGGCAGTCGCTGATCGTGTGGGCGATCGCCGAGGGGCGGGCCTGTGCCGCTGGGGTGGACGCGTACCTGCGCGGCTCGACCTCGCTGCCGGCGCCGATCCCGCCGACGGCGCGGCCGCTAGTGGTGTGAGCTTGCCGCGAGCTTTCGCGCTGTCCGCTTGAGCATGGAGCGCATGACGGCCGGGTGGATGGGTCCGACGAGGAACCAGTAAGCCCGGCCTTTCGCGTTGTGTACTTGAACGATCGTGGTGGCGACGACGCGCTCTGCTTCGCGTTTGATGCTGACGCGGAAGTCGAGGTGGTTGGCGTTGCTGCCGAGGACGACCTCGTCCTCGGTGCTCGCGTAGGTCTTGAACGCCTGGTGCTTCTTCTGCCGTTCGATGCCTGCCAGGCCGGCTACCGCTTCGCGGACTCCCATGAAGGTCTTGACCCAGGGCGGGAAGTCGCCGAAGAGCTCGCTGGCCCATCGGCGTGCGTCGGTGGGCATGCCCTTGCGGGTACGGATCTCGTGCGCGTCGGCGAAGTCGACTCTGCCGAGCGCGTCCTCGAGGAGCTGGCTGTGCGGCGGCGTCGTTCGCCCGGCCTTGGATGACCTGAGGGCGCGGAGGGCACGGACCCAGGGGGACCAGCCCTGGCGCTTTCTGGGCTGGTGGCCGGTGGAACGTTCGGCCTGGTCGAGGATGTCCTCGACCATGGCGTCGTGGATCCACCGGAGTGCGACCGGCCACACCACGCGCATGCTGCCGTCGAGCTCGCCCTGGACGGTGTGGCGGAGGAGCGTGCGGCCGTCGTCGAGCTTCTCGAGGCTGAACGCGTGCGTCCCGACAATGCCGATGCCGGGATCGGTGGCGAACTCGGCCAGCTGTCCGGGCTCGTACCTGCTGACGGAGTAGCGCATCGGCCCATGACCGCCGTGCGCGCCGACCTCGAGGGGCCCGTCGAGGATCATCGGAGGCCACTCCGGGGTGGGGAACATGAGGTCGTCGGGCTGGCCGAGCTGGTCGATGAGCGGGGCCGCTTCGTCCAGGGGGACGTTCAGAACTCGCTCGTGCACGTTGTGGATCTGCACCTCGGACCTCCATACGGTCGCGTATGGTCTTGACCCTCCGTACGCTACCGTATGGTCGCGCTCAGGGAAACGCGATGCTCGTCACACGGCCACGGTTTCGTCCACAACCCGCCGATTCGCGAAGTTCTCCACAGCCTCACCTCGCGCCAGCCCTCAGGCCCGATCGTCACGCAGGCTTGTCTCATCACCCCTCCCGAAAGGACCAGATCCATGAGACGAGAAGCCCCCTTCGCCACCGACCCCACCACTCGCGTCGCCACCGTCGCCGCCTCGAAGCCCGCCGCCAGCGGCTCGAAGATCACGCCGCCGCGCGCTCGTTCGGCCTCCCCGAACGCCACGCCCGCAAGCTCCGCCTGTTAGCCGAACGTGCGAAGCAGGCGGAGCGGTCGGAGCAGTCCGCCGACCCGCCGAGCAAGCAGGCAGCCTGAGTGATCGCCGGCTGGTGGCGGGCGCTCGGACTTGTTCCAGGGATCTCGGACTGGAGGCCGAGATCCCTGGAACAACTCGCACCTCTGACCGGCCGCTAGTACCTCCAGCGGGTCGCCGCCACGACGTCTTCGGGGGACGCGTCGGCGAAGAGCGCGACCTCGGCACGGCGGACGGCGAGGAAGGCCCGCAGCAACGGCTCGCCCAAGGCCGCGGTCAGGGCGGAGTCGGCCTCCAACGCGGCGATCGCGTCCGGCACGGACTGCGGCAGCCGCGGGGGCTGCTCCGACTCCGGCAGCGACGCCGGGTCGACGGTCACCTCGGGCGGCAACGTGCCCGCGGGTTCGTCGAGGCCGGCCAGGGCCGCGGCGATGACGGCGCCGACGACGAGGTACGGGTTCGCACTGCCGTCGACGCACTTGAGCTCCGCGTTCGCCGAACGTGCTTCGGTGCCGACGTTGCCGGTCACGATGCGCAGCCCGGCTTCGCGGTTCTCCACGCCCCAGCACTGGTACGGCGCCGCCCAGTGTTGGGGGACCAGCCGGAGGTAGCTCGACACCGAAGGCGCCGTCACCGCGCACAACGCCGGAAGGCGAGAGAGGAGGCCAGCCAGCAGCGCCTCGCCGGGAGCGGTGAGGCCGTGCGGGCCACGCCCACCGGCGAGGAGGTTCGAGCCGGCGGCCCAGGGCGACAGATGGAGGTGAGCACCGTTGCCGACCGAACCGGCGACAACCACCGGTGCGAACGACACCTGCAGCCCGTACGCCAACGACACCGCGCGGATCGTCTGCCGCACCAGCACCATCAGATCCGCCGCGGACACCGGGTCCGCGGGCGCGACCGACAGCTCCAGCTGCCCGGCCGCGTACTCCGGATGGAACTGCACGACCGGAACGCCCTGCGCCACCAGCGCATCCAGCAACGCACGAGAGTAGGAGGACAGCTCGATGACCCGCGTCATCCCGTAAGCCGGCCCGCTGCACGCCGGCTCCACGGCACCGTCCGGCAACGTACGCCCGACGAACCACTCGAGCTCGAACGCCATCTGGAACGTCACCCCGCGTTCCGAGGCGCGCGAGGTGAGCCGTCGAGCGAAGGACCGCGAGCACGCGTCCCAGGGCGAGCCGTCCTGCCGCAGCCGGTCCACCGGAGCCCAAGCCCAGCCGGGCTGGCCCTCGAGCACCCGTAGCTGCGAGAGGTCCGGCACCAGCCGCAGGTCGCCCACCGGCCCGCCGATGTACTCGCTCGTCGTGATCGAGTCGTCCACGACGAACACGTCGAACACCGGCGACATCCCGATGCCCATCGTCGCGGCGTACGGCAGCCGCGCCGTCGGCACGGTCTTCACCCGGGTGATCCCCGCGTTGTCGACCCACCCCAGCGCGACCGCGCTCACCTTGCGCGCCGTCAGATCGTCGGCGAGCTGCTGGGCCCGCGCACCACGTCCGTCGTTCATACAGGAGAGTCTGGTAGACACCTTGCTATGAGGCTGGAGGGGGTCTTCGCCCGGTACGGCCGCCGCGACCCCTGGGTCCTCCAGGACGTCTCCGGCGAGGTACGGCAAGGCGACACCATCGTGATCACCGGACGCAACGGCGCCGGCAAGTCCACGCTGCTCAGGGTCCTGGCCGGGCTGCTCCCGGTCGGCCGCGGCAAGGTACGCGACCGCCCCGACGTCGTCGGCTGGGTGCCCGAACGATTCCCGACCGCGCAGCCGTTCGCCGTTCTCGCTTACCTACAAGGGATCGCGCGCGTCCAAGGCCTTTCGCAAAGTCTTGCCCAAAAGACGATCGACGCCTGGGGCGAGCGGTTCTTCCTGACTCCGTTCTTCGACACGAAGCTGGAGGAGCTGTCGAAGGGCACGGCCAGAAAGGTCGGCCTGATCCAAGCCCTGCTCAAACCGCCGCAGGTGCTGGTGATGGACGAGCCCTGGGAGGGCCTCGACGCGCAGAGCCAGGCCGAGCTGCCCGCCGTCGTCGCCGAGCTCACCAAGAACGGCGGCAGCTGTGTGCTCACCGACCACCGCGGCCGGGCGGCCGACCTCGGCGACGTTCGCCACTGGCAGATCCACCAAGGCAAGCTGACCGAGGAGGACGCGCCCGCCCAGCAGGAGGACGCGGAGCACCAGGTCATCGAGATCGTCGTCCGGAACGACGAGGTCGCGACGACCGTCGAGTGGTTGCGCGAAGCGGGCTACGACGTGCAGGGGACGAGGGAGCACCGATGAGAGTTCTCGCGCTCGCCTCGATGCGCGTCAACGCGTACGCCCGCAGCCAGCGGGCGCTCGGGCCGTTGCTCGGGACGCTGGTTCTCCTCGGCATCGCCCACGCCGGCGGCAAGGCGACTCCCGCACAGGCGTACGGGTTCTCCGCCGCGCTGCTGTTCGGTGTCTTCGCCTGGCAGACCAAGCTGATCCTCGACACCGAGCCGGACGAGCAGCGCATGATCGCTCGCGTCGGCATCGGCTCGGCAGCCAAGGAAGTCCAAGCCGGACTCCTCGCCGCCGTGGCGAGCGGCGTCCCGATCGTGCTGGTCGGCATCGTCGCTCCGCTGCTGATGAACGTGCTCGACTTCCAGAACACCTCGCTCGTCGGAGCCATCGGCGTAGGCCTGCTGGTCCACGTCCTCGCGGTGCTCGCCGGAGCGGGCGTCGGCGCCCTGGCCAGCCGCGCCGTCGTTCCCGAGGCCGGCTGGGCCGCGCTGATCCTGGTCGGGGCGCCGGTGCTGGTCATCGTGCTCGGATCGAGGACGTCGCCGATCGCGCACGCGCTCGTTCCGCAGTTCTTCGGGCTGGCCAAACTCGGGCCGGGCGACGCCGGCGGAGCGGCGGCGCTCAGCGCGCACGCGCTCCTTTGGGCGGCCGTTCTGCTGGGCGCGTACGCGTTCCTGCGGCGTACCCGCCCGTAACCGGGCCGACGACCTGCGTCTGCTTGACGGGGCTAGGCTCGTAGTGTGCGCCGCGCGAAGATTGTTTGCACTCTGGGTCCAGCCGTCGCCACGCCCGAACGCATTCGGGCGTTGGTCGAGGCCGGTATGGACGTTGCCCGCCTCAACCTGAGCCACGGCTCGTACGCCGACCATGAACGGGTCTACCGCATGGTCCGCGAAGCCTCCGAGGAGTCCGGCCGAGGGGTCGGCATTCTCGTCGACCTGCAAGGGCCGAAGATCCGGCTCGGCAAGTTCGCCGAGGGCTCGGCCAACCTCGTTTACGGGGACACGTTCACGATCACCACCGACGACATCCCGGGGACGAAGGAGCGTGCGTCGACGACGTACGACGGCCTCCCAGGCGACGTCTCGCCGGGTGACCTGATCCTCGTCGACGACGGCCGGCTCACGCTGGAGGTCCTCGAGGTCAAGGGGGGCACCGACGTCGTCACCAAGGTCGTGATCGGCGGCAAGGTCTCCAACAACAAGGGCCTCAACCTCCCCGGCATCGGCCTGTCCGTGCCCGCCATGTCGGAGAAGGACCACGAGGACCTGCGCTGGGCGCTGCATCTGCGCGCGGACATGATCGCGCTCTCGTTCGTCCGGAACGCCCGCGACGTCGAGGACGTGCGCCGCGTGATGAACGAGGAGAAGGTGCGGCTGCCGGTCATCGCGAAGATCGAGAAGCCGCAGGCGGTCCAGAACCTCGAGGAGATCATCGACGCGTTCGACGCGTTCATGGTCGCCCGCGGTGACCTCGGCGTGGAGATGCCGCTGGAGACCGTTCCGCTGGTGCAGAAGCGGATCATCGAGCTGGCGCGGACGAACGCGAAGCCGGTGATCGTCGCGACCCAGATGCTCGAGTCGATGATCAACGCGCCGCGCCCGACCCGCGCGGAGGCGTCCGACGTCGCCAACGCGGTGCTCGACGGCGCCGACGCGGTGATGCTGTCCGGCGAGACGAGCGTCGGCAACTACCCGATCGAGACCGTCCAGACGATGGCGCGGATCGTGTCGAACGTCGAGGAGCAGGCGCTCGACAAGATCACCAAGATCGAGTGGACGCCGCGGACCAAGGGCGGCGTGATCGCCAAGGCCGCGGCCGAGGTCGCCGAACGCCTGGGCGCGCGCTTCCTGGTCGCGTTCACCCAGTCCGGCGACACCGCGCGGCGGCTCGCGCGCTATCGCTCCTTCGTGCCGCTGCTCGCGTTCACGCCGGAGGACGACGTCCGCCACCAGCTGTCGCTGGCGTGGGGCATCGAGACCTTCCTGGTGCCGACCGTGTCGCACACCGACGAGATGGTGAAGCAGGTCGACCGGGCGCTGCTCGCCGTCGGCCGCTGCCGGCGCGGCGACAGCGTGGTGATCGTGGCGGGCAGCCCGCCGAGCATCCCCGGCTCGACGAACGCGCTCCGCGTCCACCGCATCGGCGACGCCGTCGCCGAGGCAGCACCCGCATACCGCCTCTAGAACGACACAACGACCGCGCCCTGCCCTCCCGCCTGGGCGAGCAGGGCGCTTTCGTGCTCAGGCGGGCTCGGTGCGGGGCGGCTGTCGTTGCTCGTCGAGGAAGCGCGCGAGGAGGCCGCGGATCACCGTGGCCATGGAGAAGTTGTGCTCCTTGCACCAGTCCTGCAGCCGGGCGTGCAGCTCGACCGGTACGCGAACGGGCACCATCCGCATGTCCTTGCGCGCGAAGTCGCCGAGGTTCGCCAGCAGCTGTTCCTGTGCGACCGCGAACTGGCCCCAGCGATGGCCGAGGCCCTTCTGCAGCTCCGGCTTGAGGGCGCTCGCGGTCGGGATCGTGGCGTTCGGGATGCGGTCGAACAGCCACGCGAGGACCTGATCGCGCTCATCGGGCTTCAGCTCGTTCAGCGCCTGGACCAACAGGCGCGCAGGGGATTCCGGCTCGTCCGGCATGCGTCCCTCCCTCACCGTGCGATATCGCTCATGATATCGCACGCGCCTATCCGTACATCTGATAGCGAAGGGTCATCAACGGCACACATGTGGTGAGCGGTATGGTCTGGGGCAAGGGGATGGGGTTCATCAGCAGAGCACGCGGCGGCAGCCCAACGGGTCTGCCGAAGGAGCGACCATGCCTGGACCCGATATGTCGCAGGACCCTGTGCCAACGCTCGCGGCTGTGAGCAGGTTCTGGGGGCGTTGGTACGGACCGTCGATCGCGTTGCGCGCGACTCGGCCGGGCCGGTGGTCCGAGCTGACCTACGCCGACCTGGCCGAGGCGGTGGACGACGTCGGCCGCGGACTGATCGGGCTCGACGTCGGGCCGGGGGACCGGGTGGCGATTCTCGCTGCCAACCGTCCGGAGTGGACCGTGGTCGACCTCGCGGTGCTCGCGGCGGGCGCGGTGACCGTACCGCTCGACCCGTCGGCCGACGCCGAGGAGTGGGTCGCGCGGCTCGCCGACTCCGGCGCCCGGGTGCTGGTCTGCGAGAACGTCGAGCAGGTCGCCCGCCTCGGTGGCGCGCGGCGCTCGCTGCTGCCCTGGCTGGGGACGACCGTGCTCATGGACGCCGACGGCAACGGGGACGTCGTGGGGTTGGCCGAGCTCGCCGACCGCGGCAGGACGCTCGACCCGCTCGTGTTGCAGGACCGTGCGTCGGCGGTGCACGGTGGCGAGGTCGCGAGCATCACGTACGAGGACGGGGCAGGCCGCGGCTGCGTGCTGACGCAGGACAACTGGCGGGCCGCCTTGGACGGGATGTGGTCGGCGCTGCCGATCCAGTCGGCCGACACGGTGTACCTGCAGCTGCCGCTGCACGGCGCGCTGGGCCGGCTGGTTCAGTATGACGCGCTCGGGCGCGGGGCGACGCTCCGGTTGTGTGCCGGCGGGTCGCGGACCGCGGTGACGGAGCTCGGGCAGGTGCGGCCGGACTACGTCGTGGCGACGCCGGAGGTGTACGAGCAGGTGCACGCCCAGGCGGCGGACCTGCTCGACCGGGTGCCCGCGGCCGACCGGCACGCGTTCCAGCGCGCCGTGACGCTCGGCCGCGAGGTCCGCGGCGCCGACGAGCACGGCCTGACCGTGCCGCCCGACCGCCGGCGCGACTTCGCGGTGGCGGACACCCGCTGGCTCGCCCGCGTCCGCGAGGTCTTCGGCGGTCGCCTCCGCGGCGCGCTGTCCGGCAGTGGCGGGATGACGTACGAGGCGCTGGACTTCCTCTGGGCCTGCGGGATCTCGGTGGACGAGGTGTACGGCTCGCCGACCACGACGGGCATCGCGACCCTGAACGCCCCCGGCACCCGCCGCCTCGGCACCCACGGCCGCCCCATCGGCGGCGTCGAGGTCCGCATAGCCCACGACGGCGAGATCCTCGTGCAGGGCGGAACGGTCTTCCTCGGCTACTACCGCAACCCCACAGCGACGCGCGAAACGTTAGTGGACGGCTGGCTCCGCACCGGCGACCGCGGCGAGCTCGACGCCGAGGGCTACCTGCGCGTGACGGGTCGTCGGGAGGGCAACAACCACCACAACGCCGCCTAGCGCTTGGGCCCGACGTGCACGTCCAGCGCCGCCACGGCCTCCCGGCGCGCCACCGACAAGTTCCGCTGGTTAGACATCTTCCATTCGATACCGAGCAGCTCCAGCGCCCAGGTGCAGAGGTCGATGATGTCGGTCGACGCGTTAGTGAAGAAATAGCGCGGATATTCGTAGCGCTTCGGACCAGAGGCGATCGTCCGCACGGTCCTATTGGTGACGCGACAACCATCGGAATGGAAAAGCCCGCGCAGAAAGCGACCAGGAAAGTGTCGGGCAATGTCGCGCTGCCATCCTTCGAGCACAAGAGGACGCAGGTGCTTCGGACCCGGACCGTGTTGGGGAAACAGACACGGCCAGTGCTTCCAGAGTCCGGTGACGTCGGTGCAGCCGATCTTCGGAACGAAGTGCACCTTGCCGCCGGGACGAACTGCATGGATCGACGCGGCCGCCTCCTGCTGCAGCGCGGGATAGTGATCGTCGCAAGTGATCCGCAGCGAGTAGACGCCCTTGCGCAACCTGCTCAGGCAACCATCCCCGAGGTAGAGACCGAGCAGATGGGCGTACGCGTACGGGTCCGGTCGCACCGGCGGACGTGCGCATCGGGGACAGTCGTCGGCTCTCGTCCGCACGAGCTCCGGACTGTCTCGCCAGTCCCGGATCGCCGCCCTGCTGATGCCGAGTTGTTTGCTCACGCCATTCATGCTGAAGCCCTGCGCTATCAGTCGTAGGGCTTGCTTTCGAGTGGCGAGGTCGTACATGTAGAAATGGTCGCAGTGACCACCGACAATCCTCGCGGAATGTGCCCCGAGTGGGATTCGAACCCACAACACATCGGGTTTGAGCCGATGGCCTCTGCCAGTTGGGCTATCGGGGCCCTACCTCAAGCTTATCGGACCGCTCCGACAGCTGATGGCCGCCGGCCAAGATAGCAGATCTCGGGTGGCGGGCCGGTACGCTGGCCAGCGGAGTTGGACCAAGGGCAGCAGTGAAGGGTGTCACGTGACCGAGCAGAAGGTTCGCCGGGTCGTACTGGCTGAGGATGAGGCGCTGATCAGGCTCGACCTGGCCGAGATGCTCGGCGAGGAGGGGTATGACGTCGTCGGGCAGGCGGGCGATGGCGAGGCGGCTATCGCGCTGGTCAAGGATCTGGCCCCCGATCTGGCCATCCTCGACATCAAGATGCCCAAGCTCGACGGCATCTCCGTCGCCGAGCAGATCGCCAAGGACAAGCTCTGCGCGGTCGTGATCCTCACCGCGTTCAGCCAACGCGAGCTGGTCGAACGGGCACGAGACGCCGGGGCGATGGCGTACCTCGTCAAGCCGTTCACCAAGGCCGATCTCGTCCCAGCGATCGAGATCGCCGTCTCGCGGTTCACCGAGCAGGCTGAGCTGGAACGGGAGAACGCCGATCTCACCGACCGGCTCGAGACCCGCAAGCTGGTCGACCGCGCCAAGTCGATCCTGCAGACGAAGTTCGGCCTCACCGAGCCCGACGCATTCCGCTGGATCCAGAAGACCGCGATGGACAAGCGCGTCAGCATGCGCCGCGTCGCCCAGCTCGTCGTCGACGAGGGCGACGAGCTGAAGGCCGAAGCCCCCGGAGCCGAGGCCGCCGAGAGCACCGAGAGCACCGAGAGCGCCGAGGAAGCACCGACTACGGAGGGTTAATCCGTGGGGGTTTCCCCGATTCGGACTCCCTGAACGATTCCTAGGCTCGCCAGCAGGCGCCGAATTCCGGCGCCTGCAAAGCGTTCCAGGAGGAATCGTGCGTCAGCGGTCCGCCATCCGCATCGGATTGGCCCTCGTCGCAGCTTCTCTGGCTCTCAGTGCGTGCGGCAGTAGAGGCGCCACGACGGATCCTGAGAGTGACCCGAGCAGCGGCAACCCCATCACCCAGCAGAAGGTCGTCAAGATCGGCGTGATCGCGCCGCTCTCCGGTGAGTACGTCGCGTTCGGCCTCGGCATCCGCAACAGCGCCGAGCTAGCCATCAAGCAGGCGAACGAGTCGAACGCCATCCCTGGCTGGAAGTTCGAGCTCGCCGCGGAGGACGACCAGGCGACCCCCGACACCGGCAAGAACGCCGCCACGAAGCTCGCCGGCGACGCGGAGGTCGCCGCGGTGATCGGCACGTTCAACTCCGGTGTCGCGCAGCAGACGGCGCCCGTGCTCAACAGCGCCAACATCGCGCAGGTCAGCCCGGCGAACACCAACGACACCCTGACCCAGGGCGACGACTTCGAGACGGCCAAGAAGCGGCCGTACCCGAACTACTTCCGCATCTGCGCGACCGACGGCATCCAGGGCCCGTTCGGCGCCCGCTTCCTCTACGAGAAGCTCGGCATCAAGGAGCTCGCGACGATCCACGACAAGAAGACCTACGGTCAGGGCATCGTCGCGGCTTTCACCAAGGAGTACGAGAAGCTGGGCGGCAAGATCGTCGTGGCCGAGACCGTCAACCCGGACGACAAGGACTTCAACGCGGTCATCTCCAAGGTGAAGGAGAAGAGCCCGAAGGCCGTCTACTTCGGCGGTGAGTACGCGCAGGCCGCTCCGCTCGCCCAGCAGATGCGCGCGGCTGGCCTCGACATTCCGCTCGCCGGCGGCGACGGCATCAAGTCCGACGACTTCGTCAAGCTCGCGGGCAACGCCGCCGACGGCAACTACGCCACCTCGGTAGGTGCTCCGACCGACCAGCTCGAGACGGCGAAGAAGTTCGTCGACGACTACGAGAAGGCCGGCTACGACGACCCCTACGAGGCGTTCGGCGCCTACAGCTTCGACGCCACCAACGCCGTCATCAAGGCGCTCGCCGTCGCCCTCAAGGACGCCACCGACGTGAAGTCGGCCCGCCAGCAGGTGATCGAGGCGCTTTCCGCCACCGACTTCGACGGCGTGACCGGCAAGGTCGGGTTCGACGAGTTCGGCGACCCGGTGAACAAGGTCCTCACCGTCTACGAGGTGAAGGGCGGCAAGTGGGAGGCCTCGAACACCGAGTCCTTCAACGACTGACGCCAGCATTGCGTACGGAAGGGGTGGAAACCGCCACCCCTTCCGTGCGGCTTTGCCCCAGATCACCCACCTGTGCACGAATCGTCGCACACGGTAGTCCTCACGACGTGCCTGAAGTTACGACACGGTAAGAGGGTGGGGGAGTCCATTCACTGAGACGGGTCGGGAGGCTAGTCTCTCCACACCCGCGGTCCACGCGGGTGGCCGGCGCACATAGGGCGTCGGGTTCCATCGGGCACAGGAGGAAACGTGGGTCAGCGTTCCGCCATCCGGATCGGAGTGGCGCTGGTCGCCGCATCCTTGGCGTTCGCCGCGGCTGGTTGCGGCAACCGCGGCGGTGACAGTGGCAGCCAGGGAGGCGACGGCGGCGACGCCCCCACCAAGACCGCGAAGATCGGCGTGATCTCGCCGACCTCTGGCGGCCTGAGCGCGCTGGGCATCGGGATCAAGAACTCCGTCGACCTCGCGATCAAGCAGGCGAACGAGACGAAGGCCATCCCTGGTTGGACGTTGGAGCTCGCCGCGGAGGACGACGCGGAGAACCCCGACACCGGCAAGAACGCGGCGACCAAGCTCGCCGCGGACGAAGAGGTCGTCGGCGTCGTCGGCACGCTCCAGTCGAGCATCGCCCAGCAGGTGCAGCCGGTTCTCGCTTCGGCGAACATCGTTCAGGTGTCGCCGGCGAACACCAACGACACCCTGACCAAGGGTGCGAAGTTCGACACCGCTCCGGCACGTCCCTACCCGACGTACTTCCGCGTCTGCGCGGTGGACTCGCTGCAGGGTCCGTACGCGGCGCAGTACGTCTACAACACGCTGAAGTTCACCAAGGTCGCCACGATCCACGACAAGCTCACCTACGGGCAGGGCCTAGTCGAGGCGTTCACTAAGGAGTACACGAAGCTCGGCGGCACGATCGTCGCGGCGGAGACCGTTCAGAAGGACGAGACGGACTTCGGCGCGGTCATCTCCAAGATCGCGCCCAAGGCTCCGCAGCTCGTCTACTACGGCGGTCAGTACCCGCAGTCCGGTCCGTTGTCCAACCAGATGAAGTCCGGTGGCCTGAAGGTTCCGGTCATGGGTGGCGACGGCATGCAGGCCGGTGACTACATCAAGCTCGCCGGTGCGGCTTCCGAGGGCGACTTCGCCACCTCGGTCGGCGCGCCGACCGACGCGCTCGAGTCGGCGAAGAAGTACGTCGACGACTACGGCAAGGCCGGCTACAAGGACCCGTACGAGACGTACGGCGGTTACTCCTACGACGCCGCGAACGCGATCATCGAGGCCCTCAAGGTCGCTCTGAAGGACGCGACGGACGCCAAGTCCGCGCGGGCGAAGGTCGTCGAGGCGATGACGAGCGTCAGCTTCGACGGCGTCACCGGCAAGGTCAGCTTCGACGAGTTCGGTGACACGACCACGAAGATCCTGACCATGTACAAGGTCGAGAGCGGCAAGTGGGCCGCCGCCAGCACGGATGACCTTGGCCAGTAGCAGTTGAGCCATCGGGGGCGGGCGACGAGCCCGCCCCCGTTTGCGCCCCGCTGAGCGCGAACACGCAAGCTTTCGGCACTCGTACCTCGGTCAGGGAGGTGGTGTGTGGACCAGTTTCTCCAGCAGCTCATCAACGGGCTGTCGCTCGGTTCGCTGTACGCGTTGATCGCGGTTGGATACACCGTCGTCTACGGGATCATCCAGCTGATCAACTTCGCCCACGGTGAAGTGTTCATGATCGGGGCGTTCGGCGCACTGACGGTCCACACAGTGGCGTTCGACGAGGACATGCGGTCCCTCTGGGTTCTCCCCATCATGGTGATCGGCGCGATGGCGGCGTCCATCGGCGTGGTGATCCTGATGGAACGGTTCGCGTACCGACCCCTCCGCAACGCACCACGATTAGCACCTCTGATCACGGCGATCGGGGTCTCGATCTTCCTGCAGGAAGCGGTTCGCCTGTTCTACGGGCGGATTCCCGGCCTCGACGACGCCAAGCGCGCGATCCCGTTCCCGCAGATCGAGTTCGTCACCGGCGAGCCGATCGCGATGGGGGGAGTGGTGATCCAGCGCGCCGCGGCCTTCACGATCGTCGCGCTGATCTTCTGCACCGTGCTGCTGTGGTTCTTCGTCAACCGGACCCGTACGGGCCGCGCGATGCAGGCCACCTCGCAGGACCCGGACACCGCCCGGCTGATGGGCATCAACGTCGACCGCATCATCGTGATCGCGTTCTGCGTCGGCGCCGCGCTCGCGGCGATCGCCGGCGTCGCGCACGGGCTGAGGTACACGCAGATCGACTTCCGGATGGGCTTCCTCGCCGGACTGAAGGCGTTCACCGCCGCGGTCCTCGGCGGCATCGGCAACATCTACGGCGCCGTCGTCGGCGGCTTGGTCCTCGGCCTGGCCGAGGCGATGGCGATCCAGTACGTGCCGGGCCAGTTCGGCGGAACGGCCTGGAAGGACGTCTGGGCCTTCGTCCTGTTGATCCTGGTCCTGGTCTTCCGGCCGCAGGGCCTGCTGGGTGCGAGGGTGGTGGACCGCGCATGAGGCTCGTCACGAGAATCGACGCGCTGTTGGAGCGGCTGCTCGGCAACGTCGCCTGGCTGGTCGCGCTGGTCGGCGCGGCGCTCACGATCATCGGCACGCTGCTGCCGTGGACGTACGACCGCAGCGTCCTGCACGACCTGACGCTCTACTTCTATCCCGCCGGTCCGCAGGTCTACACGATCATCCTCGGCCTGTTGGCGCTGGTGTATCTGCTCGCCGCCCGCGGCCCGCTGAGCGGCCTGCTCAGCAGGGTGTTCCGCGGCGGCGGCGGTCCCGTACGAGCCGCCGGCATCTTCGCGACCGTGGTCGTGTGGCTCACGCTGATCGCGATCGCCGCCGCACTGGGCGGACTGGTCAACATCGATCCCGGCGGCTGGGTCTCCGGTGCCGGCGCGCTCGTCCTGCTGGTCGGTTCGCGGGCCCTGCCCGCCGCCGAAACGCCAGACGTGGCGGGCGAGCTGCACTGGTTCTTCGAGATCCTCATCATCGCCGCCGTGCTCGGCGGTGCGCTGCTCACCGCCGCGTACGCGCTCAACACCGACCAGGCTTGGATCTTCGTCCTCGTGCTGATCACGGTCGGCGGCGTGGCGGCGACTCTTCAGAAGGGCGGCCTGCTCGGCTGGTTCACCCGCGTGGCAGCTCGGCATCGCCGGGTCACGTTGCTCGCCGCGTTCGTGGTCGCGTTCCTGTTCCCGCTGACACAGGGCGACAGCGACGCGAACATGTCGATCGCGACGCAGATCCTGATCTTCGCCGCGACCGCGATCGGCCTGAACATCGTGGTGGGCTTGGCCGGACTGCTCGACCTCGGGTACGTCGCGTTCCTCGGCTCCGGTGCGTACGTCGGCGCGATGCTGTCGGCGTCGACGTTCGCCAACATTGGCTGGACGCCACCGTTTCCCCTGGTGCTGTTGATCGGAGCGCTCGTCGCCGGGTTCCTCGGCATCATCATCGGCAGCCCGACCTTGAGGGTCAGCGGCGACTATCTCGCGATCGTGACGCTCGCGTTCGGCGAGATCTTCCGGCTGACGGTCAACAACCTCGACGGGACGAACGGGCCCGACCTCACGAACGGCCCGAACGGCATTCCCGCGATCCCCGATCTGGAGTTCCCCGGCTTCCATTTCGGTTCCTTCTCCTTCGGAGGCTTCGGCGATTTCGGGGCCTTCGCGTTCGGCGGATTCAACTTCGACGGGTTCGACTTCGGCGACCAGCACACGATCTTCGGCGTCACGATGGGGCGGTTCGCCAACTACTACTTCGTGTTGCTGATCCTCATCGCGTTCGTCGTCACCGTGTTCGCCCGGTTGAACAACTCGCGGATCGGGCGCGGCTGGATCGCGATCCGCGAGGACGAGCGGGCCGCCGAGGCGATGGGCGTCAACACGTTCGGCCTGAAGCTGCTGGCGTTCGCCGGCGGCGCGATGCTCGCGGGCCTGGCCGGCACGATCAAGGCGCACCACGACGTGTCGGTGACACCGGACCAGTACGTGTTCCTCGAGTCCGCGTTCCTCGTCGCCGCGATCGTGCTCGGCGGCATGGGAACGGTGGCGGGCGTGCTGCTCGGCGCGACGATCCTCAAGCTGCTACCGGAGAAGCTGCGCTTCTTCTCCGAGTACAGGTTGCTGTTCTTCGGCGCCGTCCTCATCCTGATGATGCGGTTCCGGCCCGAGGGCCTCGTGGCCAGTAGGCGAAGACAGCTGGAGTTCCACGAAGAGGACGAGGCGCTCGCCGAACGCGTGGAGGACGACGTCGCGGAGGTGACGGCACGATGACCGTCGAGCAGACCGAGCAAGCGCCCGGCCGGCACGCCGCAACGGGCCTGTTGTCCGCCCGCGGCGTCACCATGCGGTTCGGCGGCCTGGTGGCCGTCAACAACGTCGACTACGACGTGTACGAAGGCGAGATCGTCGGGCTGATCGGGCCGAACGGTGCCGGCAAGACGACGTTCTTCAACTGCCTCACCGGCATGTACAAGCCGACGTCGGGCACGGTCTCGTTCCGCGGCCGCCCGCTCCGGCCGCGACCGCAGGCGGTGACGAAGGCGGGCGTCGCGCGGACGTTCCAGAACATCCGCCTGTTCGCCAACATGACGGCGCTGGAGAACGTCATGGTCGGCCGGTACTGCCGCACCACGACCGGCGCGATCTCGGCGATCCTGCACGGGCCCAAGTACAAGCGCGAGGAGCGCGAGACGCGCGAACGCGCCCTCGAGCTGCTCCAGTTCGTCGGGCTCGAGCGGAGTGCGGACCACCTGGCCCGCAACCTGCCGTACGGCGACCAGCGGCGGCTCGAGATCGCCCGCGCGCTGGCGACCGACCCGGGGTTGCTGCTGCTCGACGAGCCGACCGCGGGCATGAACCCGCAGGAGACCCGCGGCGCGATGGAGCTGATCTTCCGGATCCGGGAGCAGGGCCTCGCGGTCGTGGTGATCGAGCACGACATGCGGTTCATCTTCAACCTCTGCGACCGGGTGACCTGCCTGGTCCGCGGCGAGAAGCTCTGCGAGGGCACCCCGGAGACGGTCCAGTCCAACCCGCGGGTGATCGAGGCGTACATCGGCACCGGCCCCGAGGGTGCGGAGGGCGCCTGATGACAACCATCCTCGAGGTCAAGGACCTGGTCGTCGCGTACGGCAAGGTGCGTGCGGTCAAGGGCATCAGCTTCACGGTCGGCGAGGGCGAGGTCGTCACGCTGATCGGGACGAACGGTGCCGGCAAGACCACGACGCTGCGGTCGATCTCCGGTCTGCTGCCGCTGACGGGCGGCTCGATCACCTTCCAGGGTTCGAGAATCGACGGCATGCCCGCGCACCGCATCGTCGAGCAGGGGCTGGCACACGCGCCCGAGGGACGGCGGATCTTCCCGCGCATGACGGTCGAGGAGAACCTCCGCCTCGGCGCGTACGCCCGCCGCGACACCGGCATCGCGAGCGACCTGAAGCGGGTGTTCGAGCTGTTCCCGGTGCTGGAGGAACGTCGCCGCCAGGCCGCGGGCACGTTCTCCGGCGGTGAGCAGCAGATGCTCGCGATCGGCCGGTCGCTGATGTCGCGGCCGAAGCTACTGATGCTCGACGAGCCGTCGATGGGCCTGTCGCCGTTGATGATGCAGCGGATCATGTCGACGATCCGTGAGCTGGTGTCGGCCGGTACGACGATCCTGCTCGTCGAGCAGAACGCCCAGGCCGCGCTCGAGCTCGCCCACCGCGGGTACGTCCTCGAGGTCGGCCGGATCGTGCTGTCGGACACGGGCCAGCAGCTGCTCGGAAACGAGCAGGTCCGCAAGGCCTACCTCGGCGAGGACTGACGCGATGTCGGTCGAGGAGTGGATCGCCCGGTACGCGGCGGCCTGGCGGGCCAAGGACATCGCCGGCGTGACGGAGCTGTTCACCGAGGACGGGGTGTACCGGTCCTCGCCGACAGGTGCCGCACACGTCGGCACCGACGCGATCGCGGCGTACTGGCGGAGCGCCACCTCGACCCAGGAAGACCTCGACCTGCGGTTCGGTCGTCCGATCGTCGAAGGCTCCCGAGCATCGGTCGAGTGGTGGGCGGTCATGCGCGACCCGGACTGGCGGCCCGACGCACCGAACGACTGGGTGACGTTGCCTGGCTGCCTCCTGCTCAGCTTCGCCGAGGACGGGCGCTGCCAGGAGCTGCGGGAGTACTACAACCCCGTGTTCGGCGAAGCCATCCCCGCGCCCGAGGGCTGGGGCGAGTAGTTCCGTTACCCCGGGGCGGGCTGGCACGTTCTAGCCTGTAGACGACAGGGTCTCCGTCCGGCCCGCCGAGTTCCCCGCGGGAGGTGCCGAGCATGCGCGTACAGACTGCTCGGCTGCTGATTCGCGACCTGCAGGAGGGCGATCGGGAGTCCGTACGGCAGTGGCGGCACGACCCGGACGTCACGCGCTACCTCGACAACCCCACCGGGGCAGACGCCGACCACTGGTTCGACGCCGCGCTGCGGGCAAACACCGCGCGGCCGCGACCCTCGCACGACTGCGCGATCGTGTTGCTGCGTTCGGGCGAGGTCATCGGCTGGCTGCGGATCGGCAACTCGATCGACACCAGGGCGGGGGAGTACGTCGCGTCGTACGCGCTGCGCCCCGAGTACTGGAACCAGGGCTACCTCTCCGAGGCGCTCAAGGCCGCGCTCGACGTCAGCTTCGCCGAGCTCGGCGTTCTTCGCGTCTTCGCCCAGGCGTACCGGGCGAACGGCGCGTCGACCCGCGTGATGGAGAAGGCCGGCATGCGGTTCGCAGGCCCCGCGCCGTCCGCGGCGCCGCTCCTCGGCGAGAGCGTGCGGTACGTCGCCGAACGGGACACCAGGCGCCCCGGCCTCCTCGCCCGCCTCGGGCTGCGCAGCGTGCGACGCAAACGGGTCGGGCTGGTGGTCGTTCTCGGCCTGCTGTTGCTGCTCGCCGCGCCCGTCGCCGTCAGCGCCACGCTCGACTGGCTGGACCGTCCCAGCGCGCCGGAGGACGCTCGCCTGCTGCGCTGGCAGCCGCGCGGGGAGCTCGTCGACGACCGCGGGGTGGTGAACGAGGCGAGCGACGCCTGGCGTGCGTACCAGGGCCAACGTCCCGGCCGCGAGATCTACGTCGTGTGGGCTGGACGGATCGCCGCCGGGCGCGTCCTGCTGCTGCAGTCCGTCGGACCCGACGACGTCCCGTACCTCGCGCAGGTCTCCGAACGCGGCGAGCCCGCCGACTGGGTCGTCGACCGGGTCGAGCAGATCAGCGAGCAGCCACCCGGGATCGTGGTCCGGTACGACGGCAACCTGAACCTGCCGATGACGCAGACCGGCACCGGTGCCTCGTTGCTGCAGCTCCTCCTCGCGCCGTCGCACGCTCTGCCGCACGACTCGGCGCCGAGGCTGCTCCGGAGGACTCGGGACCGCCCGAACGACGAGCCGAGCTGGCTGCCGCTGGTCGTCGACCAGCGGGGGATGAGCAAGACCTGGCTGCACGTCGACCGGCTGTCGCCCGGCGGCTCGGTGATCGCGATGGTGTGGCCGGAGTCCGAAGGGCGGGAGTCGGTCCGTACGGTCGCCGCCTCTCCGGAGGAGCTGCTCACCCGGAAGCCGGCGATCCAGCTGGCCGATCCGACCTGGGGCCCGATGACGGCGTTCGACGAGCTCGCGTACGACGACGCGCGGGTGCTGGGGAACGTGCTCGGCCCCGACCAGGTCGACGGCGAGGTCGCGCTGCTCGCGGTGCACACCGACCAGTCGCGCACCGCGATGCTGGAGACCCGTACCGAGGGACCGCCGCGGGCCGTGCTCGTCGCCTGGGCGCGCAGGGGCGTCGGCTGCGTGGCCACGGCGGACTACCCGGACCTGGCGGACCGCTCGTTCGTGGCGGCGGGGTGCGTGGACCAACGACTCCGCCGCACCGTGCTCGCGGTGGTCGCCAAACCTGGCACCGCGAGGTTCGAGGTCACCGACCGCGCCGGACAGGTCGTCGTCGAGTCGAAGGACGCGAGCCCACGGTTCGTCACGCTGCCGACGGTGGACGCGCCGAGCGAGGCCTATCTCGTCTCGGCGTACGACAGCGACGGCGTGGCGATCGACCGTTCGACGATCCGCGTCAGCGAAGCGCTGCCACCGCCAAGGTGATCAGCGGTGCCACGATCAACGCGGGCAGCAGGTCGCCGACCGGGAGCTGCTTGATCCGCAGCAGCCGCAGCCCGACGCCGAATAACAGCAGTCCGCCGGTCGCGGTGAGCGCGGAGATCTGCCCTTCGGACATGAACTCGCCGAGAGCCAGGCCGACGAGCGTCAGGCTGCCCTGGACGACGAGCACGGCGAGGCCCGCGGCGGCGACACCCCAGCCGAAGCTTGCGGCGAACGCGATGGCGGCGAACCCGTCCAGCGTCGCCTTCAGCACGAGCTGCTCGTTGCCGCGTCCGAGGCCGTCGGAGATCGAGCCCAGAACGGTGAGCGGACCGACGCAGAACACCAACGAGGCGGCGACGAACCCCTCGACGTAGCGCCGGCGCTCCTCCGACTCCGCGCCCTTCGACAACCGTCGTTGTAGTGCGCCGCCGATGCCCTCGAGCCGGTTCTCCAGCCGCAACAGCGATCCCACGACGCCGCCGATGACCAGCGCGGCCAGCACGATCAGAATCGTGGCGGAGGCACCGACGTCGCCCACGAACGGCGCGTCCCGTACGGCGACCGCCGAGAACGCGGCGATGAGAATCGTCACCAACCCGAGCGCATCGGTGACGACCTCGCGCGTACGTTGCGGAAGCCGATGGCCGAGCAGGACACCGATGCCGGTACCTACGAGGACGGTGGCGACGTTCAGAAGGGTCCCGAATCCACGAAACACGCGTGGAGCCTAGCGGTAGCAATATTGACAGCTTCCGTCGTTAAGATGGCTGGTCATGACGACCAACGGCGCGGATTTGGCGAGGCTGCGGCGGATCAACGAGCTCGCGGTGCTGGCCACCGTGCGCGCGGGCGGAGAGTTGCGGCTCGCGCAGATCGCCGAACGCACCGGGCTCGCTCGGGCCTCCGTGGGTGAGGTCGTCCGTGGCTTGGTCGGCAACGGGTGGCTGGACGAGAAGGCACCCGTCGTTGCGGGACGCGGTCGTCCGGCGCACCGGTACGGGTTCCGCGCCGATGCCGGCCGGGTGCTGGGTCTCGACATCGGTGCGCACAACGTTCGCGTCC
Organism: uncultured Actinomycetota bacterium; assembly: GCA_963762635.1. Lineage (GTDB taxonomy): Bacteria > Actinomycetota > Actinomycetes > Propionibacteriales > Actinopolymorphaceae > Tenggerimyces. Next base: position 45,430 of record CAVXLQ010000010.1, on the reverse strand, counting down.
AGCTCGCCGATCTCGACGGCACCGTACACGCCTCCCTCCGGCATCGGACCGAGCCGGATCTGCCACGAAACAAGCGACTTCAGGCGATCGAACGGGCGATCCGCGACTGCCTCGAGCAGGGCCAGGTGACGGCGGATCGGGTCTGGGCGACCGTCGCCGGCAGCACGGGTTGGGTGGATGGCGACGGCCAGGTCCTGCTGTCCGCCTCGATCCCCGACTGGGCAGGCGTCGACCTCGCCGGCAAGCTGCGCACGATCGTCGACGGGCCGGTCGTGGTCGACAACGACAGCCGGCTCGCCGCGCTCGCGGAGCAGCGCCGCGGTGCGGGCGTCGGTGTCTCCGACCTGGTCTTGCTTCAGGCCGGACGCCGTACCGGCCTCGGTCTCGTGATCGGCGGCCGCCCGCATCGCGGCTTCGGCTCCGCCGCCGGCGACCTGTCCATGCACCGGGTGCTGAAGTGGGAGTCGGCGATCGAGTATCTCCAGCTCTGCAAGGCCTCGCCGGCCGCTGGGTCGACCGACGACCACGTCGCCGACGTGCTCGTGGCCGCGGCCGAGGGGCATGCCGAGGCGCTCGTGGCCGTGCGGCGTTACGTTCGCGAGCTGGGTGCTCGCCGCGGCCGCGGCGGCGTCGAGTGATCGATCCCGAGGTCGTCGTCCTCGGCGGCTCGATGTCGGCGCACACCGAGCTGCTTTTGCCCATGCTGGAAAGGGAGCTGGAGCTCCTCTGCCTGCGGCCACCGACCGTACGCGGCTCGACGCTCGGCGCCGATTCCGCCGCCCTCGGCGCGGTCTGCCTCGCACTCGAGCAGGTGGACAAGGCCCTCCTCGCCACCGGCGCCGGGCCGCTCGGCCCCCTCGCCCGCCCGGCCAGCTCGTCCCTCGCGCCGCCGCGGAGCGTGCACGTCACCCACGGAGGGGGCGTCCGGGGGTGGTGGCGTGGGCTGGGAACCCCCCCTTGGTGGGTGAAGTCACGATGCGGGACGGGGAGGGCGTCTGGGATTGGGTCCGGGCACCCCCTTGTCCGAACCTGCTTGTACGGGGGCCCGAGAGTTTTGGAGAGATCTCGGTCTAGAGGTCGTGATCTGTCTAACAGAGTCCATCCGACACGTTCATGGGCGTGCGCACTTTACCCACGGAGGGGGCGTTCCGGGGGTGGTGGAGTGGGCTGGGAACGCCCCTTTGGTGGGTGAAGTCACCATGGCGCCTTCCTGCCAACGGGGCGGGAATCGGACGCACGCCTTGACGACTCTGGAACGGCGGAGCTATATCTACAGACTCCGTCGTAATTCCCGGGAGGGGTCGCATGCCCGAGAACGTGAACGACCTCAGTCGCCGCCAGCTGATCGGCTGGCTGGCCGCCACCAGTGCGGTCGCCGCCGCTCCTCCGCTGCTGGCGCCGCGGCCGGCGTACGCGGCTGGCGCCGTGACCGTCTGGCTTCCGCAGCCGACCGACAAGATCCGTCGCGACCGCGCGTTCCCTACCGATCGTGGCACCAGAATCTCCTTGCAGGCAGCGCGAAACGAGCACGAGTCCGGCCAGATCATCCTGCGTACGGCGTCCGGCAGCACGGCTGTCACCCCCACGGTGACGGCACTCACCGGCCCCGGCGGCGCGACGATCCCCGCCGCGAACGTCACGTTCTACAGCCAGCGCTACGTCGAGGTGAAGGCCACCGAGAACTCCAAGTACGGACCCGGCTGGTACCCCGACGCGCTCGTCCCGCTGAACCCCGGCGACACGGCGACCGCCACCCCGAGCCAGAACGCCGCGCTCTGGCTCACCGTCGAGATCCCCGCCAACCAGGCACCGGGCACGTACGCGGGCACGATCACGCTCTCCGGCGGCGACGCGCCCGTCACGGTCCCGCTGCAGCTCGACGTCTGGAACTTCACCGTCCCGGACGCGCCGAGCTTCGACACCGCCTGCACGATCTGGTACCCGCAGGTCGGCGCCGCGCACAACCTCACCTGGGGCACGCCGGCGTACGACGCGATGATGCGCAAGTACTACGACTTCCAGACCGGGTTCCGGCTCAACACCAACGACATCCCGTTCCGCGGCAACCCCGGACCCGCCTCGGCCGGCTTCCCTCCAGGCCCGGGTCCCGACCTCGAGCCCGCGCAGTACCTCGACAAGCTGGACGAGTTCGTCGGCGACGAGCGCATCCGCAAGTTCCGCGCACCCCTCTACGCCACCGGCAGCAACGACGCCGGCTTCGAGGTCGACACGGCGAAGCTCCAGCAGATCGTCGACGGCCTCCGCGACCGAGGCCTCACGGACCGCGCCTACTTCTACTACGCCGACGAGCCGGCACCCCAGCACACCGCGAACGTCCGCGACCTGTTCACCCTCGTCGACGACATCGCCCCCGACATCAAGCACCTCCTCACGCTCACCGACCCGCCGAGCCAGGAGCTGCTGGACTTCGTCCGTGCGTGGGCGTTCGTCATCACCGCGCCGAAGCCGGAGCTGCCCGGCATCGTCTCCGCGCTCAAGGCACGCGGCGACTGGGTCTGGTGGTACACCGCGTACGGCCACGCCTGGCCGCTCCCGAGCGTGTTCATCCACGACAGCCTGCTCGGCAACCGCATGCTCCCGTGGATCCAGCAATATATGGGCATCGAGGGCTATCTGTTCTGGTCGACGACGGTCTTCGGCACCATCGACTGGGCGGCGTTCCGCTACAAGTCGACCAGCGGCTGGCAGGACCGCTGGACGAACCCGATCGCGCTCGACAAGTACGCCGGCGACGGCTACTTCCTCTATCCCGGCACGTCGGTCGGCATCGACGGGCCGGTCGGCTCGATCCGGCTGCACGGGTTGCGGGAGGGCTTCGAGGACGCCGAGTACCTCGCGCTGTACGAGCGCCGCGCCACGCAGCAGGCCGCGACGTGGGGAGTCTCGTTCGACGCGAAGACCGCGCTGCACTCGTACCACGACGTGCTGCACGACTGGCTCGCGCCGTACCAGGACGACCCCGCGCTGTTCACCCAGATCCGCGCGCAGGTCGGCGCCGAGGTGTCGCAGCTGTTCGGCTCCGCGCCCGCGCTCGTGCACCTTGGCAGCCCGACCGCGCACCATGTACCGGCGACGGTGCACCTGCCGAAGGGCGCGACGCTGACCGTCGACGGCACGGCGCGGATTCCGACCGGCGGCACGGCGAGCGCCGACACGTTCGACCTGATCCTGGATCTGCAAGCAGGCAGGCGAAGTGTGGCGTTCACCGTGACGCGCAACGGGAGTACGAGCATGTTCACCCGTACGATCCAGGTCGGTGCGGCGGCCACGCCGCACGAGGTGATCATCAACAGCTTCGAGCAACCCTCCGATCTCGGTCGGGTGACGCCGACGAACGTCACGGTCTCGCAGTCGACCGAGCACGTCACGGCGGGGCGCTCGTCCGCGAAGCTCGTGTTCGCGGCGAACGTCGACAACGCCGGTGCGTTCTTCTACACCGGCTACGACGGCCCGGCCGAACGAGCGATCGGCCGGAAGGACTGGTCGTCGTTCGACGCGATCGCCATGGACGTCTACAACGACTCCGACGACCTGGTCGTGATCCAGGCGAACTTCTACGACCCCGTACACCTGGACTCGGGCAATCCGTTCTACCTCTCGCCGCGCACGCAGCACGCCGTCCGGGTGCCGCTCACCCACCTGGTCAACGACCTGAAGAACCTCACCTCACTGGAGCTCCGCGCGCATCGGCGGCCCAAGCCTTTGACCTTGTACGTCGACAACCTGCGGCTCGAACGGAGCAAGACCGGACTGCCGTCGCCGGGGACGTGGGCGCGGCAGGATTCCGTACGGCGGCCGACGGTTCACGTCGTGCGGACGAACGGCGACCTCGCGATGGCCCGCCAGACCGGTTCCGACCCGTCCGCTTGGGCGTTCACGAACGCGAGCGACGACGGTCTGCGCGGTCCCGTCGTCGGCGCGGTCGCGTCGGCGGTCGACCCCGGCGCGCGGCTGAACCTGATCGCGAGCAAGGGCCCCGGCCAGCCGTTGCAGTGGAGCCGCGAGACGAAGCCCGGCGGTACGTGGCAGCGCTCGACCATCACGCCGGCGCCGGACAACGGTCCAACCCCCAACCTGGTAGGCGTTCCGGCGTCCGCGCTGGATGTCAACGGACGGTTGACGTGGTTCGCGCGCACCGCCGACGGGTTCCTCGTGTACGGCGTGCAGGAGACGCCGAGCAGCACGAGCTGGCGGACGACGTACCTTTCGGTCAACGGCGCGCGCGTGCAGATCGCCGGCGACCCGGCGGTGATCCAGAACCTGAACGGCGAGCTGACGTTCTTCGCTCGTACGTCCAGCAACCAGGTGCTGCACGGTTGGGAGCTGTCACCGGGCGGGCACGTCTGGAACGCCGCGGCCCTGCTGCAGAACGGCACCGGCGCTCCCGCGCTGATCGCCGGCCGACCGACCAGCCCGCCGGAGTCGACGTCAAGGTCAAGTTCACCGGATTCGGCAGGGTTCCGCTCGATTGATAAGCGAACGTCACCGAGGAGGGCGACACCCCGACGTTGCCTACCGTGAACGACACCGGAACGTTGATGTTGGCCTGATTGCCCACGGGGAGGATGGTGATTTGGCCGCTATAACCCTGCGCTAAAAGCCCTGTGGGATCGGCAGTTACGGTAATCGTAGCCGGAGCTGTAATCGGCCCGGCGCTCGACGCGTTATTCACGCGGAGCCACGAAGCGTTGCTGGAAATGAAAAATTGAGCGGAACCCGAGCTGACGCTGACCACCAGCGGCTGGGTCACCACCGCTCCTCCGGCCTGACCGGAGAATGACATCGATGTTTTGTCTACAGAGAGAGTCTGGGCGTGCAGCGCTGCGGCCGCAAATAGAAAGCTGAAAAGGAAAGTGAGTTTCTTCAAGAAAAGACCTCCAACTGCTGGCAGTCCGGACGGGAGGGGACCGACTGCCGTTCGGAAATGCACGAACTCTGCCACTGTGTTTTTAGCAAAAACGATCTGCGCTAAAAATGTTTTATATCCAAGAGAAATCGACACTTACGCTGCGCCGGCGCCGTCCTCGGATTTCGGAGCGCGGCGTCGAATGGAGGCGCTGAGACACAGGGGTGGGTCGTTGTGGGCCGGGAGCAGGGCAGGTACTATGCGATCCGGCGGCAAACTAACGATACAGATGGTGCGTCTCGATATACGCGAGCACGTCCGTCGGAAGCGAGTCGGGACGCCCGCCGCGCGCCAGCGCGCGACGAATGTCGGAGGACGAAACGGCGAGATTCAGTGTGTCCAGCCGCTCGAAGCTCACCTCCGCCGACGGCGCGTACTCGGCATTCGGCCGGCTCACCACGATGAATCGCACTGCCGCCGCCACTTCGCGCCATCGCCGCCACGTTTGAATCTCCGCGAACGCATCCGCCCCGATGATGAAAAAGAGTTCATCCCCCGGCGCGAGCCCCGCTCTCACCTTTTCAATCGTGTCGATCGAGTAGCTCCGCTCCGTCCCTTCCTCCAGGCGCGACACCGACAGGCGGGGATCGTCGGCCGTCGCGATCTCTGCCATGCGCACCCGATCTTCGTACGAAGCGCGCGCGCCGCCCTTGTGCGGAGGGCGGCCGGCGGGAATCAGGAGCACGCGGTCGAGGTGAAAACGGGCGGCGGCCTCGCGCACGACCGCGAGATGGGCGTTATGGACGGGATCGAAGGTCCCGCCGAAAATCGCCAGTCTCATCGCACGCTAGGTCGTGCGTTCGATCGTGACGGAGTTGACGCGCACTTCCTTCAACGGCCGGTCCTGCGGTTCCGCGGAACCTCCGAGATCTTGCGCACCACGTCGTAACCTTCCACCACTTCGCCGAAAATGCTGTGCTTATTGTCCAGCCACGGCGTCGCGGCCACGGTGACGAAGAACTGGCTGCCGTTGGTGTCGGGGCCGGCGTTCGCCATCGACAGACAGGCCCGGCTTCGTAGTGCTTGAGCTGTGGGTGAAACTCGTCGGCGAACTTGTAGCCCGGACCGCCGCGGCCCGTGCCCTCCGGGCAGCCGCCCTGAATCATGAAATCCGGAATCACGCGGTGGAAAACGGTTCCGTCGTAGAACGGCTTGCCGGTCTTGGTCCCGTCCGCCAGGGCGACGAAATTCTCGACCGTCTTCGGCGTCCGGTCGGCGTACAGCTTTGCCCTGAATTTGCCTTCGGTGGTGTCGAATGCGGCGAAGATCTCGTTTGCCATTACCTGCGATTGTAGCAATTCAGAGCGCCACCACCCCGCACGTTCCCGGCGCGTCCGCCTTCGCGTCCAGCGGACCCAGCGGCCCGCCCTCCCGCATCTTCGCGCTCAGCTCTTCGATCTCGATCGCCACTAGCGCCGTCGCTTCCAACTGCGCCCCGGTCGGCTCGCTGTAGTCCCGCCCCGCCGTCCGCTCCGGAAAATACCGCGACACCATCTGCCGGTAGAGCCGCAGCTGAACCTCATGGTCCGTCACTAACCCCCCACGCCCGAAGCACACCACGCTCCGGTAGTTCATCGAGTGATTGAACGCCGTGCGCGAATACACCAGCCCGTCCACCAGCGTGACCCCCACCGACACCGCCGCGCCGGACGCCAGCACGCGCATCACCCGACTGTCCATGCCGCCGTGCACGTACAGGCGATCCGGCGTCGTCGGATCGAAGTGATACCCCATCGGAATCACGAACGGCTGGCCTTCCTCGATGAAGGCGACATGCGCGACATGGCCTTCCATGAGGATCGCGGCAGCGTGTTCGGAGACGCCCCGCTCGGGATGGCGTCGGATGGTGGAACGGGCGAACATGCTCTGACTATAATGCGAAAGTGGCCCTACGAAAAGGGCCATTCCGTGAATCTCCATGGTGCCATTTCTCGCTATCCACCTCGACCGCCGCTCGCGCCTCCCGCTCCAGCGCCAACTCTACGATGAGTTCCGCGCCGCGATCCTCGCCGGCCGCCTCGCCCCCGGAGACCGCCTCCCCGCCACCCGCGCCCTCGCCGCCGACCTTGCCGTCTCGCGCAACACCGTCACCGGCGCCTTCGACCAGCTCCTCGCCGAGGGCTACCTCGAGGGCCGCGTCGGCTCCGGCACCTACGTCGCGGAGTCGCTTCCCGAAAACCTGCTGCGCGTGAACGGCGCTCCCCGTCCCCTCGAAGCCGGCGCCGCCCCACTCCTCTCGCGACGCGGCCGCCTCCTTGCCTCGACCCCCGTTTCCGCCTCTGCCGGCCGCGCGCCCATCCGCCCCTTCCAGACCGGCATCCCCGCGCTCGACGCCTTCCCGCGGGATCTCTGGTCGGCGCATCGCCACCCGCGCCATCCGTCGCTCCGCGCCCGAGCGAATGTCTTATGGCGACGCCGCCGGCTTCGCCGCGCTCCGCCGCGCCGTCGCCGAGTACTCTCCGCGCCGCCCGCGGCGTGCGCTGCTCCTGGGAGCAGGTCGTCATCACCGCCGGCTCCCAACAGTCGCTCGACCTCGCCGCGCGCGTCCTTCTCGACCCCGGTGACGCCGCCTGGATCGAGGACCCCGGCTACCTCGGCGCCCGCGGAGCCTTCACCGCCGCCGGCCTCGTCTGCGCCCCGGTCGCGGTCGACGACGAAGGCCTCGAGTGTCGCCGACGGCGCCGCCCGCCATCGCCCACGCGCGGATGGTCTACTGCACGCCGGCCCGCCAGTTCCCGCTCGGCGTCACCATGTCGCTGCCGCGGCGGATGGCGCTGCTCGCCTGGGCCCGCGCCCACAGCGCCTGGATCGTCGAGGACGACTACGACAGCGAATTCCGCTATGCCGGCCGCCCTCTCGCCGCCTTGCAAGGGCTCGACGCCGCCGGCCGCGTCATCTACACCGGGACGTTCAGCAAGGTGCTCTTTCCGGCGCTCCGCCTCGGCTACCTCGTCGCGCCCGACGGCGCCGGTTGACGCCTTCGTCGCCGCCCGTGCCCTGGCCGACCGCCATGGACCCGCCCTCGAGCAGGCCATCGTCGCCGAGTTCCTCGACGCCGGCCACTTCGCCCGTCACGTCCGCAGCATGCGCGCCCTATACGCCGAGCGGCAGGACGCGCTCGTCTCCGCCGCCGCGCGCGAGTTCGCCGGCCTGCTCTCGGTCGCGCCGGCGGACTCGGGAATGCACCTCTTGGCCTGGCTGCCCCGCGGCGTCAACGATCGGCAGGCGTCACAGAAGGCTGCCGTCGCGGGAGTCTCGGCGCCGGCCCTCTCGCAATACATCCTGGGCGCGCGGCCCGGCCCGGCGCTACTGTTGGGTTACGCGCCGTACACCTCACGCAAGATCCGTGAGGCAGCACGGAAGCTCGCAGAAGCGCTATGCTAGACGTTTCGTGTTCAGGCTCCTGGAACCCATGCATTTCACAACCACTGATTTCGCGGAGGGACGGCATGCCGCCGCAGGCTTTGAATCCCCTGAGTTTTGAGGAGCACCGCGAGCTCGCCGGTGACATCCTGAAAACCCGCGAGCGTATGCGACAGCTCGCCAGCGTCGTGATAACCGTCTACGGCCCGCAGAGCCGCACCGCCTTCACCTTCAAGAAAGCGACCGAAGCGATCGACCGTCTATGCGACGAGATGCAGGCCCAAGCCGAAATGGACTGCCCCGGCCTCGACGCCTCCTCGTTCTACCGCTGATGGCTGAGGAATCAGCCGTCAGTTCCGCGCTCTCTGCCCCCTCTGCGCTCAACCACGCAGACCCGCCGAACCCTCAACCCCCGCGGCGCTGTTCGGCCTCATGCCTCGGGTTCTTTGCCCTTCTCCGCGTCCGTCTCCGTGTCTCTGTGCCTCCGCGTCAAATTCGAGGCCCCTCTCTACCGCGGCCCTAAAACGTCACCCGCACCTGTAAGTCGACCTTCCGGTTGTATGTCGTCGGCGCCCCCCCGTGCGACATCACGATCAGCCCTCCCAACGCCCGATACTGCCCGAAGTACGGCGACGACAAGTTCCCCACCGGAGACGCGAAGTTCGGATGATTCAGCGCGTTCAGGCTCGACGCGCTGATCGTCACGCCGCGCGCCGACCCCCCATGCCCGCCCGAAGCCGCCCCGCTCGACTCCCCGGCGAAGCTCCAGCGTCCGCGACACCCGCAGCCCGAGATTGGCGTTCGCCGGCCCGCGCTCCGAGTTGCGGCCCACCCCCTCCGGCCGCGCCGTCGGATACCCCGTCCGCCCCGGGTCGAGCCCCGTCGTGAGGTTGTACGGGATACCGCTGTTGATCGCCACGAAAGGGCTCACCAGGACCCCCAACGGCAGTCGGGACCGCTCCACCCATCGCCACCCGGCGCCGCACGTCCGCATAAGTCGACGGGCCCCACTCCGCCCCGAGATCGTACGGGTTCGCCGGCAGGCCCTCGTTGTTGTCCTTCCCGAACGACAGCGCGTAATACACAAACAGCATCTTCTTCTCCGCGCGCGATGTTCGCATTCGCCACCACCTGCTGAATCCGGCTGATCCCCGCCGATTCCGTCAGCAAACGCATCGACCCATCGCCGTACGGGTACAGCCCCGCCACCGGCGTGTTCACGTTCCGCGCATTCAACAAATGCGTGCCCCGGCTCGACACCCATGTCACCGACACCTTCGACGCGCGATCGAGCTGCCGCTCCACCCCGAGGCTCGCCTGATACAGCCGCGGCGCCACGATCCCTCGCGTACACCGGCCGCAGTTGCTGCGGCCCTGACACGAGCGCCGGGATCGTCGGATAGAACGCCGGGTCCATCACCACGAACGACCGCTGCGTGACGCCATCGAACCGCCGCGCGTTCAGCGTCAGCGTGCTCGCCATCCGGTCGTAGAACGACCCCCACGCCTCCGCGCACCACCGTCTTCCCCCCGATCCGCCACGCCGCTCCCACGCGCGGCGCCGCATCGCGCAACCCGCCGAAGTTCGTCTGCGCCTCGTATCGCAGCCCGAGGCTCACCGTCAGCGCCGGCCGGACCTTCCAGTCGTCCCCGACGAACACGCCCGCATCGAACTGTCGGACCGTCAGCCCCGGCGTGCCGCTGTTCATCAGGAACTGCGCCGGTCGCCCCGCGCGATACTGCTCGAGCGTGAAGAAGAGGAACATTCCCGCGTAGTTGTTCACAGACACATCGTCGAGTGACGACCCGCGCAGCGCCCACCCCACTTCCACGTGTGCCGCCCGTTCGCATACGTCGACAGATTGGTCACCTCCACCGCCGCAGAAGCTGTCGACGAGTTGCCGATCGGCGCGCCACCCGCTCCGAACGCCCCGAGCACCTCGATCGCCGGCGTGCTCTGCTCCGTGAAATACCGCGTGCTCGACTGCATCCATTGCACCCGCGTCTCGTTCACCGTTTTCGGACCGGGCATCGCCGTCGCCGTGATCTGCGCCACCCGCTCCGACGCGCGCTCGCGATACCCCCGCGACGGCAGATTGAAATTCCCTACGCCCTGGTTGTCGTACTCGCTCGTCAGGTTCTGAAACCGCGCGCTGATCGTGTTCTTCGGCGTGATCGCGAAATCCACCCGCGGCGTCACCGAGGTGCGCGACTGCGGCGCGGGCACGCCCTCGCTGATCCGCCCGTCCAGCGTCGTCGCCTGAATCAACGCGTTCTCGCCGATTCGCCGATGCTCCGCCCCCAGCGTGAACGACGCGCGATTTCGCCGGATCGGGCCTCCCAGGTCCGCCCCGTAGAACCGCACCCGGTACGGCGGACGCTCCCCGCCCGTCAGCAGCGGATTTCGCGAGTTCAATACCCGATCGTTGAATTGCGTGAAGGCCTGCCCGTGCCACGCCTCGCTGCCCGGCTTCGTGAAGATGTCCACCCGCGAGAATCCGGGACGATCGTACTCGGGCGAAAACGGGTTCGAGTTGATCCGGATCTCGCGGATCGACCCCTTCGGCGGCAGCGTCCCGCCACTGAAGCCGTCGACGAACATCTGGCCGCCGTCCGGCCCCGGCGCCGGACCCGCGAGCGCCTGCAATTGCAGCGCGAGCTCGTCCGGATCGTCCGAGAGCGCCGCAATCTGCCTCCTCCGCATCACCACCGCCCCGCCGTTCGACTCCGGCTCCACCCCCACACGCCCCGTCTCATCGTCGACGTTTACCGTCTGCTTCTCCACCTGAAGCAGCATCCGCGCGTCGAACTCCGTCGGACCGTTCACCGTCACGCCGCGCCGCACCACCGCCGGAAACCCCTTCGCCGTCACGCGGATCTCGTATGTGCCCGCGGGCAGGGCAGGGAAGTTGTACTCTCCGCTCAGATTCGAGCGGCTGCTGCGGTTCGCCGGTCCACGGAGTTGCACCGAGGCATTGGGGACGAGAGCCCCGGAAGGATCGGTCACGACCCCCCGCAGGCTCGGCTGGGCGGACGCCAATTGAAAGAGCAGGGCAAGCGCCAGCATGGGAGCCCTACTGGAGAATCGCCGGCAAGGCGAAGCCTTTGGGTCCGGAGAAGATGCCGCCGTGCAGCCCCGCCATCGCGTCGATCACGCCGACGCCGTCCTTGCCCGCCTGCGCCTGCGCCATCTGGATGATCCCGTCGATGTTCGCGAGCAGCAGGATCGCCGTGACCTCGCCCTCCCGCGACCCGCGTGTGGCCGTCACCAGAACCGAGCTTCCCGCCTTCAGGTCTTCAAGCTTTCCGTCCGGCATGCGTAGCAGCATCTGGGTAACGTCAGCCGCGCTCGAAGGCTCCTGTTCGTGCCCCTGCGCCTGCGGCCGCCCGGGAGCCATCGTTTTCATCCGAGACTCGCCGCTGATCTTTACCGTCAACGGCGCTTGGTCGCGATGTCGTTGATCCGCACCAGCCCCGCCGCCATGTCTACCGAAACCACCGTCCCCACCTTCGTCAGGAACGTCCCGAACACGACGTCCTCCGCCAGCAAGCGCGCGCCGTCCGCGCTTCGCTCGCCCCGCACCTTGAACTGATCTCCCACCGCGACCGCTTCCAATTTCGCCGCCCGCGCCGCCGCGAAGCTCACCGAATCGGGCGCGTACTGCCGGATCTTCGTCTTCCCGCCGATCACGACCGTCGTCTTCACCACCCCTTGGATCGTCCGCGTCTCGAGCAGGACCTCTTCCGCCGTCTTCGCCGCGACGATTCCCGAGATCCCGCGTTTCTGCCAGTCCAGTTTCTCCGCTTCATTCCGTTTCGAGATGTCGTCCGCCGACACCAGCACGATCCGCCGCGCTTCCGGCAGCCCCTCCACGAACGACACCAGAACGCGGTCTCCCCTTCGCGATGTCGGTGAGGCGAGCGGGCTTTCCGCGCGTCAAATCCTGCTCCCCGGCCGCCACTTGCACCACTTGCGTCTCCGCCCCGACCCGGAAGCGCTGAAGCGCTCCCGAGTCCGGCTTGATGGTGAATTGCAGCGCGCCCGCGTCGATCGCCGCGACGCTTCCTGAGAACGGTCCGCGACGCCGCTGCGGCCGCCTGGCGCGTGGCGGCCCACGTGCCCATATCGGGGTCGATCTTCCCTGACATCTTGGACCCTTCGACCGTTCCGATCAGTTTGACCGCCATCCCGTGAACCTCCATGGCAAGGGACACGTTCTTCCCGTCGATGCTGCCGGTAATCGGGATCGCCCCCACGTGGTCGGTCGCCCACGAGCCCGACAGCTTGGTTCCGTCCTGTTTGAGGTCCAGCGTCCCGCTGATCGCGCGATTCGGCGCAGTCAGCACGAGCTCCCATTTGCCGGCCGCTTTGACCGGATCGGCCGCGCGGATCGGGTGATGACACGACGCGCAGGCCACGAGTGCAAGTACAAGGAGATTCTTCATACTTGCGACAGTACGGCCCCTGGACCGCCCGTCTCAACGTGAAACGCCCGAGCGCGGATGAGAATTGCCGAGCGCGGACTATGCCGCCCGAACGGCCCTCCGCCGGCGGACGAACACGCCCGCCAGCAAACCTAGCGGCAGTCCCATTGCCCCGATCGTCAGCCGGTTCGGGAACACCGGCGTCTCGGGAAGCGTGGCCGGATCGAGGACTTCGACCTTCGGTCCCACCTTGCCGTCCTCCTTCGTCCGGTCAATCTGCTCGCGAAGGTTTCGTTCCACGAATTCCTGGATCAGTTGCTGGACGGACCCCTGCGCCTGGTAACGGTCCGCCTGCGGCGGGCGGATCGTTCGGCCAGGCCTGACGCCACGAGGCCTCGTCATTCCTCCTCATCGCGACGGCCAAACCGTTCACCAGAGCCTGCGTGATAGCGTCTGCCTTCGCGGCGTCGGGGTAAGCGAATGCCACCTGACGACCTCGGACATCCGGAGACGTGCCCGCTCCCCATGATAGAGATCGACCGACGACCGCTGGATGATCTCGGAGAGACTTCGGCGGCTGAAAACTTCGCCCAGCACTTGCCGAAATCGGTCGTCCGCTCCGGGCTCCGTCTCCACACGAATCACCGCTGTCGAAATGTATCGTTTTGGCGCGGCAAACGACGCAAAAACACAAATTCAGCCCCGAACGGGCCAATATCCCGACAATTTGACAGAAGAACCGGCGTCGCGTCAGGTCCGCCGGACGTCATCGAGCAGCGCCTCGAACTCCTCGGCGTAGCGCTCCCGCCACGCTCGCGGGTAGAGCCGCGCTGCCATCCGAAGATATCGCGTCATACGTCCGACGATATATCGTATGGCGTAGTCGGGCGGAAGTTAACGCCGCAGTGTCGATTCCCAGTCCCCCCACGGACTGGTGTGCTTTCCGATCGGCACATTCACCTCCCGATAGTGCCCCACCCCCGCTCGCCGCACATACTCCGCCGCGGGTAGAAAGTCGTCCTTCCGCCGCTTCAATTGCGCATCCAGTTCGCGATCCAGCCGAGCCTGCAAGCCCTTCTCCCGTCCGATCAGATTCCGCATCTGGTACGGGTCGGCCTGGTTGTCGTACAACAGCCACGGACCGTGGATCGACCGCACATACGTGTGCCGCTCCGTCCGCAGCCCGCGGTACTCCGCGATCCCGTAGCGCCGCGTCTCGGTCGCCGGGACCGGCAGCGTCAGCAGCGCCGGCCACCGCGGCCGCGCCGACCCTTCCACTGAATCCGGAATCGGAATCTCCGCCAGAGACAGCAGCGTCGGCAGGATGTCCGGCGAATTGAGCGGCGCCCGCACGCGCCGGCCCTGACGCCCGAATCGCTCCGGGTACCGCAGCAAAAACGGCACGCGGATCGACTCGTCCCACGGATACTGCTTCGTCGTCAGCCCCTGCGACAGCATCATGTCCCCGTGGTCCGACGTGAACAACACGACCGTATCGTCCGCGATCCCCGCCGTCCCCAGCGTCTTCAAGAGCCGATCCAGGCACTCATCGACTGCGCCCATGTGCGCGTAATACCCCTGATGCATCTCCGCCGCCTTCGCCCGCAGACTCGCCGGCACATTCTGCCGCAGCGCGATCTCGCGCCCTTGAAACTGCGCCCGATACCTCGGCGGCGCCGTCTCCAGCGGGAAGTGCGGCGGACCGAGCGACAGCACCAGGCAAAACGGGTCGGCCGCCCGCGCCTGCCTCTGGACAAACGCACAGGCGTCGTCGGTCTGCGCGAATGCGTCATAACCCGGCCAGTATTTCGGCGTTGGATCGTTGCCCTCGTAGTACAGCGATTTGTTGTAGTCGTGCGTGCACTCGCACGCCTTCCAATAATCGAATCCGAAGCGCTTTTCGGGCGGAATATACGCCAAACGCCGCCCATATTGCCCATCCGGGCTGCCATAAACGTGCCATTTGCCGATAAATCCGGTGCGATACCCGGCCTTCGTGAACGCCTCGCCCATCGTGACGCCCTTCGGCTTCAGCTCGACGTCGTTGACGAAGACGCCGTGCGTCAGCGGGTATTGCCCCGTCAGCAGGCTCGCGCGATACGGGCAGCAGACCGGCGTCCCGGACACCGCCGTGTCGAAGCTGACCGACTCCGCCGCGAAACGGTCGAGCGCCGGCGTCTGCACGTTCGTGTCGCCGTTGTACCGCGTCGCCTGCGCCCGCCACTCATCCGCCAGCACAAGAAGCACGTTCGGCCGCCGCCGCGGCGCCGCCGCCATCGCGAGCAGGAACTGCCGGCGATCGACCATCACCTCACCGCGATCAGCGAGATCTGCTCGAGCGTCGGCCAGCGGTCGTTTGCCGAAGGCTTCCGCTCCACCGACGCGGCCGGCTGAATCGTCGTCCGCGTCGGAGGCGTCTTCCCGAAGTACTCGGCGTACACCTTGTTCATCCGCGCGAATTCGCCGATCTCGTCGAGATACACATTCGTCGCCACCACGTTCTCGAACGCCATCCCCGCCTCTTCCAACCCGTCCAGCAGATTCCGCATCGTCTGCCGCAACTGCGTCTCCACCGTCGACGCGTAGATCCCGCTATTCGGCCCCGGAATGAAGCCCGACTTCGCCGAGCAGAACAGCGTCTCCCCAACCAGCACGCACGGGCTCGCCGTCGCGCTCGGCGCCATGTTCTTCGGACGCACGGCGCGCCGCTTCGCCAGATCGCGCGCCGCCACTCCCGTAAATACCGCTGCCGCCCCGCCGGGCAAAGCCGCCACCTGGATCGTCGCCCGCGCCGGCGTGTTGCCGTGCTCGAAGTGCTTCGCGTACTCCTGATTCATCTGCCCCATCGGCATCTTCGTCGTGAGGTAGGGATTGACGAACGCCAGATGCCGCAGGTCGAGCCCACCCGCCTTCAACACCTCGCCCATCTCCGCCACCGACCCGCATCCCGAAACGTACATCCGATCCGCCGTCAGCACCCCGCGCGACTCCAGCGGGCCGGGCTGTACCGTTCGCTTCGTCGCCAGATCCTTCACCGCCACCACGGTGATCTCCACCGGCGTCTCCACCGGCATCTTCTCCACCCCGAGCACCACGCGCGCCGGCGGATTCGCCGGGAACGCCGCGCGCCACGCCCGGTTCATCGCCTCCACGCCCGAGATGTCCTTGAGGTACACGTGCGCGTACACGATGTGCTCCATCGTGAGTCCCGCGCCCTCCACGATCCGCCTCACGTTCGTCAGCGTCTGTGCCGTCTGCTCCTCGGTCCCGGCCGGAAACGTTCCATCGGCCTTCGCGGAGCCCTGGCCGGAGATGTAGAGGTAGTCGCCCGCGAGAATACCCGGACTGTACGGCCCCACGGGCGGCACGCCGTTCACAGGCGTGATCACCTTTTTCTCGGCGGCGGAAACGGAAAGAGCCATCAGTGCGATTATGAGGCCACAGCGCATACGCGGATTGTACACGCTCATAACCCGGGAATCCGCTGCCGGAAGCCGCGCGCTTGCCGCTCGCTGACGACGATCTCGGTCGCGGCTGCATCCGGCATAATCAGCAGGAAGCCGCTTTTGAAATACGGACGGATCTCGCGAATCCGGCTGATGTTCACCAACACCTCGCGCCGCGCGCGGAAAAACAGGTCGCCCGGCAGTCCCGCCTCCAGTTCGCCGAGCTGGTAATTGACCCAAAAGGTCCCCGCTGCCGTGTGCGCCTTGACGATCCCATCCTCCACCTGGAACCAGAAGATCTGTTCCGGCGGCATCAGCACGACGCGATCGGCCTTGCGGCAGACGATCTGCCGCAGCGGAGCCCCTGGCGTCCGCCGCGCGACCTCGGCGATGTGCGCCCGCTCCCCGTCGCCGCCCGCGCCCGCGAGTTTCCGCGCGCGCTCCACCGCCTGCGTCAGCCGCTCGGTCTCGACTGGCTTCAGCAGGTACGCCAGTGCGTCCGCTTCGAACGCGGCCAGCGCATGCTGGTCGTACCCGGTCACGAAGATCACCAGCGGCATCGCCGTCCCCGGCGGCAGGGACCGCAGCACCTCGAGGCCCGTCAGCCCTGGCAGCTCAATGTCGAGGAACACCAGCGCCGGCCGCAGCTTCTCGATGGCCTGCACCGCCTCCAACCCATCCCGCGCCTCCCCGACGATCTCCAGGTCGCCGTACGCCGACAGCATCCGCCGTAGCCGCGACCGCGCCGCTTCCTCATCGTCGACGATGATGCAGTTCATGCCGCGTCTCCCATTTGACACAGAGCCACAGAGACACAGAGAAGACCATAAGCTCTGCACCGTCCTCCGTGCCTCTGTGTCTCTGTGTCAAATCCGTAAGCCTCCTCACGCCACCCTCGGGATCCCCACCGTCGCCACTGCGCCGCCCCCCTCGCGCGCCTCGAGCGTCAGCGACGCCCTCTCGCCGTACAGCGTCCGCAGGCGGTCCGAGATGTTCGCCAGGCCGACGCCGGGCGATGCCCCGCCGGGCCGGAGCCCTTCGCCGTCGTCCTCCACGGTCAGCCGCACTTCCGTCCCCTCCACCGCCGCGCGAATCCAGAGGTGGCCCACCTCGACCTTCGGTCCGAGCCCGTGCTTGAGCGCATTCTCCACCAGCGGCTGCAGAATCAGCGACGGAATCTGCGCTCCCTCCACTTCCCGCGACGCCTCGATGCTCACTTGCAGCCGGTCGCCGAACCGCACCTCCTCGATGTAAAGGTACGTCCGCAAGAACGCCAGTTCGTCGCGCACGCTCGTCAGCGGCCGCGCGGAGTGCGCCAGCACGTGCCGGAAGACCGACGCCAGCCGGACCGTCATCGTCTCCGCGCGCGCCGGGTCGCGGACCGTCAGGTCGGCGATCGTGTTCAGCGAATTGAACAGGAAATGCGGATTGATCTGCGCGCGCAAGGCCCGCAACTCGGCCTCCGTGACCTGCTGGAGCAGCAGCGCTTCGCGGCTTTGCCGATCGGCCGCTTCGCGCTCGCGGTGGAGCGCGTCGAGCCGGTTGCCGCACACCGTCGCCAGTTCGCGCAAATAGAGAAGGTCCCGCGAGACCAGCCCCGGCCGGTCTCCCCCCGGCAGCACACGCAAGTTGTGCCGCACTTCGCCCGCCGTATAAATCGGGACGAGCGCTTCGCCCTCATGAACGGGCGCTCTCCCGCCCGGTGGCTCCACTGCCGCGAACGGGAGATCGAGCGAGCGACGCGCCGTCTCTTCCAGTGCCGCGGTGATTTCGGACTCGTCCTGTAAATGGCCCGAGCGCGCCGCCAGCTTGGCGGTTTCCTCCTCGTAATCCGGCGCGCGGAACAGCCACCGGATCAGTCTTCGGCTGATCGCATCGTCGAGGAAGGTCAGCGAGAGCAGCACCGTGTTCGCCAGGAACACCATGGCAAAGACGTGCATCGACGCGGCGTGCGCCTCGTCGGCGAGGTGAGCGAGCACCCGCGCCTCGGTCATCTGGAGCAGGCTCGCCGCCAGCGTCCCGGCCAGCACGATGCGCACGCTGTAACGCACGAACGTGTCGGCGTAACGGAAGCGGGCGAAGAGGAAGAAGCCGCACAGCACCGCGAACATGATGAGGTGCATCAGTCCAAAGAACACCACCCAACCGGTCTGGACGGTCGCCAGCACCGCGGCCGCGCATCCCGCCAGAACGATCGTGATCGACGGCACGAAGACCACGCGCCGCTTCTCTCGCAAAGAGAAGAAGCCCGCGATCAAGACCGCGGCCGCGTAGTACGCGATCGGGCCTCGCAGCGTCGATAGCGGGACGATGCGCAACCAGGCCACCGAGGCAAAGACCGCGCCGGCCGCGGCGGCGAACAGGGCGACATGCCCGCCCGCTCCCCACGTCACCAGCAGCGGGATCAACACCGCGAGCACCGCCGTATACTGCAGCGCCGCCGGAACGAACGTCGAGAACCCCGCGCCGACAAACGACGCGTACAACAGGCCGCCTCCGGTCCAAAGCACCGCACAGGCCGCGAACGCGATATTCGCCCATGGCTTTCCCGGCAGCCGCGCCGCGCGAAGTGTCAGGACCAACAGCAGCACCGACACGAGCAGCGCGGTCGAGTACGCGATCAGATTCCCAGTGAGATGAAGGCTATGCAAGCCATCCATCAGGATACCGGCGTAGCCGGCCACCGTCTATCGGAACCGAACCAGCGCGGAGGAATCGAACGCCAGCGCGGATTTCGGTCCCTTGTCCGCTCCGCCCTCACAGACCCACGACCGTCTGGGGCTGACGTCATACCGATCCCCTCGGCCGAGCAGCCCTCTCACAGAACCGCGACCGTCAGGAAGCCGACGCCATACCCGCCCCCCGGGCGCATGCGCCGAGCAGCCCCCTCACACAAACAGCGACCCTCAACGAGCCGACGCCATACCCGACCCCCCGGGCGCATGCGCCGAGCCGCCCCCTCACAGACCGCGACCGTCAGCGCTCCGACGCCATACGCGAGACCCCGCGGCGCAGATTGCGCCGCGAAATGCCGCTATCTTATTGAAAAGTGGTAGCCGCACGGCGCAAGTTGCGCCGAAAATGTCTCTACGCGAATTTCCAGCCCTTACGGATCTTCGGTTTCAGAAGCGCGTTGGCGTCATTGTTGTTGGTGAACTTGCCCGCCTGTGCGTCCCAGACCAGCTTGCCTTCGCCGATCCGCATCGCGATCACGCCGAGCAGCATCCACTGCGCGAACGGTCCCGACACGCTGAAGTTCGAACACGCCGGCTCGCCGCCCTTGCACGCACGAATCCAGTCGCGGTAGTGTCCGCGCACCCACTCGCGTTCCGGCCCGGGCGCGCGCGAGAGCACCTGTGGCGGCATCTTGTAGTCCTTCATCTTCGAGGCCGGCACCAGTCGCGTCTGCTCGCCGTAGCATCCCGTCGTCATCATGCCCTTGTCGCCAATGAACAGGCTGCCGTTCAAATCCTTGTCTCCGATCAACTCGCCTTCGGGCACGCCCGCGATCTTTGGGACCGCCTCCACGCGGTCGTACCAGAACAGCTTCACCGGCGGCATCGCCCCGCGCGCCGGGAAGTCGTACCGCATCGACGTCCGAAATGGGAACGTATGCTTCGAGGGTCCTTCGATCTTCAGGACCTCGACGCTGGTCGGATTCCCCAGCCGCAGCGCCATGTTCGGCGTGCCCAGAATGTGGCACGCCATGTCGCCGATCGCGCCGCAGCCGAAATCCGGAAACGCCCGCCAATTGTGCGGCGCGTACGCCGGGCTGAACGGACGCATCTCCGCGATGCCCAGCCACACGTCCCAATCGAGCGTCGCCGGAACCGGCTCCTCTTTCGGAACCACGTCCGGACCCTGCGGCCAATACGGCGCCGGCCGGTTCGTCCACGCATGCACCTCGGTCACGTTGCCGATGTCGCCGCTCCAGACAACCTCCGCCGCCTGCGCGCGCGCCGGCGTTGCGAATAGCCCTGGTTGCCCATCTGCGTCGCGACCTTATACTTCTCGGCGGCCTGTTCGAGCTGCTGCGCCTCCCACACCGTCCGCGTCAGCGGCTTCTGACAATAGACGTGCTTGCCCGCGCTCCATCGCCCACATCGCCGCCGTGCCGTGCATGTGGTCGGGGCATGGACGACAGTGACCGCGTCGATCTGCTCGCCCTCCTTGTCCAGCATCTTGCGGAAGTCGGTGTACTTCGGGCACGTTGGGGAACGCCTTGAACGTCCGCTCGCGCCCGCTTCGAATCCGGGTCGGCCATCGCCACGATGTTCTCGGTCGACGCACAGGCGGTAATGTCGCTGTTGCCCTTGCCGCCCGCGCCGATCGCGGCGACGTTCAGCTTTTCGTTGGGGCTCTTGTAGCCAAGCTGTTTCAAGGAGGGGGTGCTGCCGAAACCCGCCGCCGGAACCGCGCCCGCCAGCAGTGCGCCGTAAAAGAAATGTCGTCTGGAGACTTCGTTTGCCATGACGTGCCTATCGTAACAACCTTATTGAGTCCGTATCGCCTGGATCTTGGTCCAGTCCTCTGCGCCCACGCGGCCGGCCCACTTGTCGTAAAGCCCGGCAAGCCGCGATGCGGTGGCGGACTCCTTGGCCGCCAGGTCGTTCAGCTCGCACCGGTCCGCGTCGATATCGTACAGCTCCCAGTTCCCGGGATGCTTCGACACCAGCTTCCACTTTCCCTCGCGCACCGCGCGATTGCCCTCGTGCTCCCAGTAGAGTGCGTCGGTCCGCCGGATCGTGCCGCCTTCCAAACCCGCCACGAGACTCCGGCCTTCCACCGCCGGCGCCGTCGCTCCGGCGAGTTCGGCGCACGTCGGTAGAATGTCGATCAAATGCGCCGGTTGGCTCGTGAGCTTCCCGCGCGTGCGGATTCGCGTCGGCCAGTGTGCCACGAAAGGCGACGAAATCCCGCCCTCGTGCACCCAGTGTTTGTACAGCCGGAAGGGCGTGTTCGACGCGTTCGCCCACGGCGGGCCATAACTGGCGAACGTGTCCTCGCCCGCTGGCATCAACCCCGGCCGGTTCCCCACTTCCACCTTCACGCCCCGCTTCACCGCGCCCGCCGTGTACGCCTGCTGCGTGCCCGCGCGCTGCTCCTCGGCGCACCCGCCGTTGTCCGCGAAGAACATCACCAGCGTGTTGTCGAGCTGCCCCTTTTTCTTCAGCGCGTCGAGAATGCGCCCGACGCCCTGGTCCATACGATCCACCTGCGCCGCATAAACCTCCATGCGCCGCTGCTGCCACTCTTTGTCCGGCGCATCCTTCCAGGCCGGGACCTGCGCGTCGCGCGCAGTCAGCGGCCACCGTTTGTCGATGATTCCCAGCTTGATCATGCGCTCGCGACGCTCCTGTCGCAGCGCGTCCCACCCGCCTCGGTACCGGCCCTTGTAGCGCGCGATGTCCGCTTCGAGTGCGTGCAGAGGCCAGTGCGGCGACGTGAATGCCGTGTAGAGAAAGAACGGCCCGCTCGCCTGCTCGACGTAGCGGACCGCGTTCGACGCGATCGCGTCGGTGATGTAGTAATCCGAACTCTCCCGCTCGAGCCGTTCGTTGTCGCGGACCAGGCTGTTCGGATCGAAGTAATTCCCCGCGCCTCCGACGATCCCGTAAAACTTGTCGAACCCCCGCTGCAACGGCCAATTGTGCTTCTGCTCGTTGACTGGCGTGACGTGCCACTTGCCCGAAATGAACGTCTGGTAGCCGGCCGGTTTCAGGACCTCGGCGATAGTAGGCGTCTTGCGATTGAGATCCCCCGAATACGCAGGCAGCGGGCGCGGGTTCACCATATGGCCGATCCCCGCCTGGTGCGCGTACATCCCCGTCAGCAGGGACGCGCGGCTCGGACAGCACCGCGCCGTATTGTAGAACTGCGTGAACCGGACGCCGCCTTTTGCGAGCGCGTCGAGGTTTGGTGTGCGGATCTCGCCGCCGAAGCATCCGATATCCGAGTACCCCAGGTCGTCCGCGAACAGCACAACGATATTCGGCCGCTGTGCTTGCTGCGGCGCCGCGGCCGCGAGTCCCGCGCCCGCCAGGGAGGAAAGAAACGTTCGGCGATCCATTCAGGGGCATCATACCGCCGTGCGCGGCCGATTGTGATAGCGTCTCAGAGCATGCGGGCACTCGTCGTCCTCACGGTCGCGGCATCGTGCGCCAGCGCGCAGACGCTCGACTACAACTACTTTAAAGAGCGCGTCCAGCCGATCTTCCTCGCGAAACGCGCTGGACACGCGCGCTGCATCACCTGCCACGCGCACGGCAGCCCGCCGCTCGAGCCGCTCGCCGCCGGCGCCTCGCAGTGGACCGAGGAGCAATCCCGCAAAAACTTCGCCGTCTGGAAGCAGTTCGTCAAACCCGGCGACCCCGCCGCGAGCCAAATGCTCATCCACCCGCTGGCCGAATCGGCCGGCGGCGACCGCTTTCACGCCGGCGGAAAGCACTGGCACTCGCAGAGCGATCCCGAGTGGCGGACGCTCGCCGAATGGGTCGGCCGACCGAAGGGCGGCGCGAACGTCGTGCTGCAATCGAACGCCGCAGGCGACAACATCCACGTCATCGACGCTGGCTCGAACAAGGTCGTCGGTGTCATCGAGGATATCGAGGTTCCGCATGGCCTCGCGATCGCGCCGGGCGGCGAGCGCATCTACGTCTCGAACGAAGCGCGCCGCACCCTCGACGTGGTCGATTCCCGCACGCTGAAGGTGACCAACCGCGTTCCGCTCAGTGGACGGCCCAACAACGTGGCGGTCGGGAACGACGGCCGCTGGATCTACGTCGGCATCCGCCAGGAGCCCGGCGCGGTGGACATCATCGACGCCGTCGCGCTCTCCAAACCGAAGACAATCCCGACCAAGGGCGGCATCCACAACGTTTACGTCACGCCCGACGGCAAGTGGGCCGTCGCCGGCTCCATCTCGGGCGCGCTCATCAATGTGATCGACACCAAAACGAACGAGCTCGCCTGGACGCTCCCGATGGACGCCGGTGTGCGCCCGATGGCATTTACCGCGAAGGACATGATCGTGCAGCTCTCCGAGTTCCACGGCTTCGCGGTGATCGATTTTGTCACCCGCAAAGAGATCCGCCGCGTGACGCTCCCCGATCCGCCGGAGATGCATAAGGAAACGACGGGGATCCAGGGCTCGCCGTCGCACGGACTGGCCATCACGCCCGACGGCAAGATGCTGTGGGTCGTCAGCAAGTGGTACGGCTTCATCGCCGCCTACTCGATCCCGGACTACCAGTTGATCAAGGTGGTCCCGGTAGGCCATCACCCCGAGTGGCTGACGATTCCGCCCGATGGCAAGAACGTCTACGTCGCCCTCGCCGGCCAGGACGCGACCGGCGTGGTCGACAACAAAACCCTGAGCCTGGTGAAGATCATCCCCGTCGGCGCCGTCCCCAAGCGCAACGCCAGCGGCATCCTGAAAATCGACTAGCGCGGCTGCGTCGACAGCAGAATCAACGCCTCGAGCGTCCGCGCCTTCTGCGCCGGGTCGAGGATGAGATACCGATGCCGCCCGCCCGCCGTCTCGGCGAAGCTCGTCTGGCCCTTTTCGTCGACAGACACCTTCCCGGGCGCCGACAGATTGAAGTACTTGCCCTCCGGTCGCACGCCATAAAGCACCGACGTGAGGTCCCACGTCTGGCGGTCGTACGGCATCTTCTGATAGGCGCGGTAGGCGTCCACCACCGGGTGGTCCTGCGCCCACGCGAACTCCCGCTCGATCGACGTGGCCGGGAACTTCAACGCCTCTCCGATCTCGAAGCCGCTGAACACGATCGGGGTCGGCCATTCATCCACCAGCTTCTGCGCAGCCGGGACGTCGGTCTTAACGTTGTACTCGGGACGCCCCGTCGGGAAGTGGCCGAACATCACGCTCAGCAGCTTCACCTTGCGCTTGATCAGCGCCGCGTCGCTCGCCAGCAGGCGCGCGAGATTGGTGCTGAATCCCACCTGCGCGATCACGACGCTCCCGTCCGCCGCCCCGTTCAACGCCTTCCGCAGGACCTCCACCGCTTCGGGCGCCGTCGAGCCGTCCCCGATCCGCCGCGGGTAGACGAACGCCCCGCTCGCGTTCTTTCGCTCCACCGGCACGCGGATCATCGCCGCGTCCTCCGGCGTCTTGCCGTTCCGCACCATCCCGATCGGAATCTGCGGGCGCTTGTAGAACGTGTTGACGATGTCGATGTACGGCGCGGCGAAACGATTGTCCTTGGTGATCGTGACGGCGAGCAGCTTCGCCTCCCCGCGCGATTCGAGCGAGTGGATTACGGCCAAGGCAAGCGCGTCGTCGACGTCATTCCCCATGTCCGTGTCGAAGATGAGCGGGACTGGGTCGGCGGCGAACAGCGTCGCGGCAAAGACCAGGGCAGCGGCCAGGATGCGCATATACAGATTCTGCCAACCTTTTCCCGGTCCTGGTAGTCTAAGGGGAAAAATGACGCTAGCCTCCGACCTGCGGTTCGCCGCGCGCATGATCCGGAAAACGCCCGGAGCCTCGGCCGTCGCCGTGCTCTCGCTGGCATTGGGTATCGGAGCCAACACCGCGATCTTTTCGCTGGTGGACGCGATGCTGCTGAAACTCCTGCCGGTCCGGTCACCGCAGGAGTTGTTCATTCTCTCGATGGGCCGCGACGGCACGAACACGTATTGGAACTACCCCGACTACGCCGCGATGCGAGACCGGAACACCGTCTTCACGGGTCTCGCGATGACGGGCGGCGGGCTGACGCCGCTCGGGATGCAGACCGCGCAGCACCCGGCCGGGGCGGCGACGGAGCTGATCCAGGGCCTGGTCGTCTCGGGGAATTATTTCCAGGTGCTGGGCGTGGAGCCCGCGGTTGGCCGCCTGTTCACCGGCGAGGAGGACCGCGCCCCGAGCGCGGCGCCCTATGTGATCCTGAACTACGACTATTGGCGGTCGCGCTTCCGCGGCGATCCGGCAATCCTCGGCCAGACTCTCCGCCTGAACGGCTATCCGATGACGGTTGTCGGAGTCGCGCGGCGCGGCTTTCGCAGCACGGACGTGTCGGTCGGGCCGGACGTCTACTTCCCGCTCATGATGCGCGGCGAGGTGTTGGGCAATCCGTTCGCCCGCTGGAACAACCGCCACAACTTCTGGCTGAACGCCGTCGGGCGGATCCGTCCAGGCGCGTCGATCCCGCAGGGCGAAGGCGAGCTGACGGCGATCTTCAAGTCACAGGAGGAGGCGGAGCGGCGCACCGCGGCCAATCAGCGCGATGTGAATGCGGCATCGCCGGTCCACCTGGTTCCGGCGGCGCGGGGGTACTCCTACACGCGGAACCGGCTGGAGAAACCGCTGCTGATCGTCATGGTGGTGGTCGGTCTGGTGCTGCTGATCGCGTGCGCGAACGTCGCCAACCTGATGCTGGCTCGCGGCGCGGCCCGACAGCGGGAGATCGCCGTGCGGCTGGCCGTCGGGGCAAGCCGGGGGCGATTGACCGCGCAACTCCTGACGGAGAGCCTCGCGCTCGCCGTCATCGGCGGTGTTGCGGGGCTGGCGGTGTCGTACGTCGGTGTCCAAGCGTTGCTCGAGTTCATGCCGCAATCCGGCTATACGAAGGCGACGCTGGCCGTCGTGCCGGACTGGCGGCTGTTCGCGTTCACCGCTGCCGTATCGCTGCTGACCGGCGTCCTGTTCGGGCTGGTTCCCGCCCTGCAAAGCACGAAGCCGTCGCTGACGCTCGCGCTGAAGGACGGGACGCCCGGGGCGGGGTCGTCGCGGTTCGGACTGCGCAATGCGCTGGTGGTGACGCAAGTGGCGCTGTCGCTGCTGCTGGTGATCGGCGCGGGACTGTTCACCCGGAGCATGGACCAGCTTCGGTCGATCGAACCGGGTTTCCGACGGGACCATGCAACCGTCGTGACGGTGGACCCGACGCGCAGCGGCTACAACCCGCCGCGCACGCGCGATTTCTACCAACGCCTGCTGGAAGCCACCAGCCGCACCCCCGGCGTGCTTTCGGCGAGCCTCGGGCGGATTACCCCGCTGGGCGGAGCACGGTGGAACGGCGACTTCACGGTCGAGGGCTATACGTGGAAGCCGACCGACAAGTTCAAGCACGTGGACATGAACGCCGTCGGGCCGCGGTTCTTCGAGACGATGGGAATTCCGGTGCTGGCCGGCCGCGAGTTCCGCGATGAGGACAGCCCCGCCACCACCGAAGCTGCGCCGTCGGCATCCGACCCCGCGCCACGCTTCACGATCGTCAACGAGAGCTTCGCCAGGCGATTCTTCGAGGGCCGCAATCCAATCGGCGGGCGCCTCTGCTTCGAAGAAAAGTACGATCCGGCGCGCGCCTACGAGGTGGTCGGCGTAGTGGGCGATGTCCATTATTTCGGCCTCCGTGACGCGACGGAGCCGATGGCCTATCTGCCGGTCTGGAAGGTGCGGGCAGATACTCGCGCGCTTGTCATCCGGACGTCGGACAACGCCGGGGGAGTGCTGGACGCCGTCCGGCGGCATGTCGCCGCGATCGATCCGACGATCCCCGTGGTGGGGGCGCAGACGATCGAGCAGTACATCGACAACAGCATCCTGGTGGACCGTCTGCTCGCGACGCTCTCCGGCTTCTTCGGACTGCTGGCGCTGCTGCTCGCGGCGGTCGGATTGTACGGCGTGATCTCCTACGCCGTGACTCGGAGGACGCGGGAGATCGGGGTGCGGATGGCGCTCGGGGCGGAGCGCGGCTCGGTGTTGTGGCTGGTGGCGCGGTATGCCGGCGGGCTGGTGCTGGCGGGAGCGGCGATCGGGATCCCCGCGGCGCTCGCGCTCTCGAAGTTCGTGAAAAGCTTCCTGTTCGGTATCGGCGCGCAGGACACACTGGCGATCGTCGGCGCGACGGCGACGTTGCTCGCGGCGGCGGCCGTCGCGGCGTTCCTGCCCGCCCGGCGTGCGACGAATGTGGATCCGATTGTCGCTCTGAGGCACGAGTAAAGCCATGATTACTGACGACCTGCGGTACGCCGCGCGCATGATTCGCAAAACGCCCGGAGCCTCGGCCATCGCCGTGCTCTCGCTGGCATTGGGCATCGGGGCGAACACCGCCATCTTCTCACTGGTCGACACGATGCTGCTCAAGCTGCTGCCGGTGCGGTCGCCGCAGGAGCTGTATGTGCTGACCGGTGTGGACCGCGAGCGGGTGAGCACATCGTGGAACTACCCGGATTTCGTGGCGATGCGGGACCGGAACTCCGTGTTCACCGGCGTCGCGCTCACCAGCAGCGGGCTTTCTCCGCTGGGGATGCAGACGGCGAAACACCAGGCGGGCGCGCCGACCGAGCTGATTCAGGGAATGGTTGTATCGGGCAACTACTTTCAACTGCTCGGCGTGGAGCCCGCGATCGGCCGGTTGTTCAACGGCGAGGAAGATCGGGCGCCGAGCGCCTCTCCGTACGTGGTGCTCAACTACGACTACTGGCGGTCGCGCTTCCAGTCCGATCCGACGGTTGTCGGCCAGGTGCTGCGGCTGAACGGCTACCCGATGACCGTCATCGGGGTGACGCGGCGTGGGTTCCGCAGCACGGACGTTTCGGTCGGGCCGGACGTGTATTTCCCCTACATGATGCGCGGCGAAGTGATGAGCATGCCGTTCGCCCGTTGGAACAACCGGAACAACTGGTGGATCACGGCGGTCGGGCGGCTGCGGGCGGGGGCATCGATCCAAAAGGCCGAGGGCGAGTTGTCCGCGATCTCCAAATCGCAGGAAGAGGCGGAGCGGCTGCGGGCGGCCGACTCGCGGTTTGTGAATACCGGTAACCCGGTGCGCCTGATGCCCGCGGCGCGCGGGTATTCGAGCACGCGAAACCGGCTGGAGAAGCCGCTGCTGATCGTGATGGTGGTGGTTGGGCTGGTGCTGCTGATCGCGTGCGCAAACGTCGCCAACCTGATGCTGGCGCGGGGCGCGGCGCGGCAGCGAGAGATTGCAGTCCGGCTGGCGGTGGGGGCGAGCCGGGGGCGGCTGACGGCGCAACTTCTGACAGAGAGCCTGACTCTGGCGGTGCTGGGTGGTATCGCAGGGTTGGCGGTTTCGTACGCCGGCGTGCAGGCGCTGCTCGAATACCTTCCTCAGATGGGATCGGCGAAAGCGACGCTGGCGGTGACCCCGGACTGGCGGCTGTTCAGTTTTACCGCGGCAGTATCGCTGCTGACCGGCGTCCTGTTCGGGCTTGTTCCGGCGCTGCAGAGCACGCGGCCGTCGCTCACGCTGGCGCTCAAAGAGGGGACGCCCGGGGCGGGCTCCTCGCGCTTCGGACTGCGCAATGCCCTCGTCGTGACGCAGGTGGCGCTCTCGTTGCTGCTGGTGATCGGCGCGGGGCTGTTCACCCGGAGCATGGACCAGCTCCGGTCGATCGAGCCGGGCTTCCGGCGGGACCACGCGACGCTGGTTACCGTGGATCCGACGCGTAGTGGGTACACGCCGCAGCGCACTCGTGACTTCTACCAGCGCCTGTTGGAGGCGACCGAGCGAACGCCTGGCGTGCGGTCGGCGAGCCTGGCGAATATCACCCCTCTCAGCGGATCGCGCTGGAACGACGACTTCACTGTCGAGGGCTATACCTGGAAGGCGACCGACAAGATCAAGTATGTCGACATGAACGCCGTCGGACCGCGGTTCTTCGAGACGATGGGGATTCCAGTGATCGCGGGCCGGGAGTTCCGCGACGAAGACAGCCCGGTGACCCTGGAAGGGGCGGCGCCACCGGGAGGGCCCGGCGTTCCGAAACCCGATCCGGCGCCTCGGTTTGCGATTGTCAACGAGAGCTTTGCCAGGCAATTCCTCGCTGGACGGAACTCGATCGGAGTGCACGTGTGTTTTTCGGCGACGTACGATCCAGCGAACGCCTACGAGATTGTCGGCGTGGTGGGCGACGCGCATTATTTCGGCCTGCGGGAAGCCACGGCGCCCATGGTGTACATGCCCGTCTGGAAGCAGCGGCCCGGCTACCGCGCACTGGTCGTCCGCACGGCAGACCGCGCGCCGGGCGTGGTAGAAGCGGTGCGCCGTCACGTGGCTTCGCTCGACCCGGCCATCCCGGTGATTGCATCCCGGACCATTGAAGACTACCTCGACAACAACCTGTTGATCGACCGGTTGCTCGCGACGTTGTCGGGGTTCTTCGGACTGCTGGCGCTGCTGCTGGCGGCGGTCGGGCTGTACGGTGTGATCTCGTACGCGGTGACGCGGCGGACGCGGGAGATCGGGGTGCGCATGGCGCTCGGGGCTGAGCGCGGCTCGGTGCTGTGGCTTGTCGCGCGGTACGCCGGTGGGCTTGTGCTCGCCGGAGCGGTGATCGGCATTCCCGCGGCTCTCGCGCTGTCGAAATTCGTGAAGAGCTTCCTGTTCGGGATTGGAGCACAGGACACGCTGGCGATCGTCGGCGCCACGGCGACGTTGCTGGTGGCAGCGGCCGTCGCGGCGTTCCTGCCGGCCCGGCGTGCGACAAATGTGGACCCGATTGTTGCTTTAAGACACGAGTAAAGCCATGATTACTGCCGACCTGCGGTACGCCGCGCGCATGATTCGCAAAACGCCCGGAGCCTCGGCCATCGCCGTGCTCTCGCTGGCATTGGGCATCGGGGCCAACACGGCCATCTTCTCGCTTGTGGATACGATGCTGCTGAAGTTGCTGCCCGTAAAGTCGCCGAATGAGCTGTACGTGCTGACGACCGGGCAGGGCGATCGCATCAACACGTCCTGGACCTATCCCGACTATGTCGCGATGCGCGACGGAAACACCGTGCTGACGGGGATGGCGCTCAGCGGAGGCGGCCTTACGCCTCTGGGGATGCAGACGGCGTCTGGCGATTCGCCGGAATTGATTCAAGGGCTGATCGTGTCGGGCGGCTATGTCCAGGTTTTGGGCGTGGAACCGGCGATCGGGCGGCTGTTTACGACAGAGGAGGACCGCGCGCCGAGCGCCGCGCCTTACGTGGTCCTCAGCCACGATTTCTGGCGGTCCCGGTTTCAGGGCGATCCCGAAGTGCTGGGGAAGGTCGTGCGACTAAACGGGAATCCGATGACGATCGTCGGAGTGGCGCGTCGCGGCTTCCGGAGCACGGACGTCTCGGTCGGGCCTCACGTGTATATCCCGGCGATGATGCGCGGCGAGGTGAGCGGGCAACCGTTCGAGCAATGGAACAACCGGTACAACTCCTGGCTTCAGCCCGTGGCGCGACTGCGGCCGGGCGTGTCGGTGAAGCAGGCCGAGGGCGAGCTCTCCGCACTTTATAAAGCGTCGGAGGAGGCGGAGCGCCGGACCACCGATCGCGATCCTCGGCTCATCAACTCGGCGCGGCCGGTGAATCTGGTCCCGGCGGCGCGCGGGTACTCGTCGACCAGGAACCGGTTGGAACAGCCGCTGCTGATCGTGATGGTGGTGGTCGGGCTGGTGTTGCTGATCGCTTGCGCTAACGTTGCCAACCTGATGCTGGCGCGCGGGGCGGCGCGGCAGCGCGAGATCGCAGTGCGGCTGGCGGTAGGCGCGAGCCGGGGGCGGCTGACGGCGCAACTGCTCACGGAGAGCATCACGCTGGCCGTGCTGGGCGGCATTGCGGGGCTGGCGGTGTCCTATGTCGGGGTGCAGGCGTTGCTGGAATTCATGCCGCAAGCGGGGTTCGCCAAAGCGACATTGGCAGTTACGCCGGATTGGCGGCTGTTTGCGTTCACGGCGGCGGTCTCCCTGCTGACGGGCGTGCTCTTCGGACTTGCGCCGGCGATGCAAAGCACGCGGCCGTCGTTGACGCTGGCGCTCAAGGAAGGGACGCCCGGAGCCGGATCGTCGCGTTTCGGATTACGAAACGCGCTGGTGGTGACGCAGGTGGCGCTGTCGCTGTTGCTGGTGATCGGCGCCGGCCTGTTCACGCGGAGCATGGACCAGCTTCGGTCGATCGATCCCGGGTTCCGCCGCGATCAGACCCTGGTGGTGACGGTGGACCCGTCGCGCAGCGGGTACAACCCGGCGCGGACGCGGGAGTTCTATGAGCGGCTGCTCGACCTGGCGGCGCGGACGCCCGGCGTGCGGTCGGCCGCCCTGGCGCGCTACACGCCGCTCAGCGGTAACCGGTCCAACAACTTCCTTTCGATCGAGGGAGCCCAGGGGCGGCAGGAAGTGGACTGGAACGGCGTGGGCGCGCGCTTCCTCGAGACGATGGGGATTCCGCTCCGGGCCGGCCGGGATTTCCGCGAGGAGGACCATCCGGCCACCGCGGAGGCGCCGGCCGGCCCGCGCGTGACGATCGTCAACGAGAGCTTCGTGAAGCGCTTCTTTGCCGGCCGGAATCCGATCGGGCAGCGCATCTCGTTTACCGACCGGTTCGACCCGACGCGCGCGTTCGAGGTGATCGGCGTGGCGGGTGACGTTAACTACTACGGGCTTCGGCAGGCGCCGGCGCCGATGGCGTATACGTCGGTCTGGTGGCTGCGGGCGAACAGCCGGACCCTGATTGTGCGGACGACGGACATCGTAGGCGTCGCGGAGGCAGTGCGGCGGCACGTGGCATCGCTCGACGCGGCGTTGCCCGTGCTTGCGGTGCGGACGATCGAGGACTACGTCGACAACAACCTGCTGGTGGATCGGCTGCTCGCGACGCTGTCAGGGTTCTTCGGATTGCTGGCGCTATTGCTGGCAGCGGTGGGGTTGTACGGCGTGATCTCGTACGCGGTGACGCGGCGGACGCGGGAGATCGGGGTGCGGATGGCGCTCGGGGCGGAGCGCGGATCGGTGCTGTGGCTGGTCGCGCGGTACGCCGGTGGGCTGGTGCTGGCTGGGGCGGCGATCGGGATTCCCGCGGCGCTCGCGCTATCGAAGTACGTAAAGAGCTTCCTGTTCGGGATCGGCCCGCAGGACGTGATGGCGATCGCGGGGGCGACGGCGACGTTGATTATGGCGGCGGCGATCGCGGCGTTCCTGCCGGCTCGGCGGGCGACGAACGTGGATCCGATTGTGGCGTTGCGGCACGAGTGACCGCGGCTTGCTTCGGGGGCGCGCGATCCGGAGGCACATCGCACCGGCTATTTGCCGCCACAAGAATGGTTAGTAAACTGCGCGACTCGCGGGTAACATTAACAACGCCAAGTCCCGATATCGCCTGTGTGATTCTCCCAACTGATCCCAGGAACAATCTGATGGGCGACGACGTAACAACCAGACGGAGGGGACACGCCATGGCAGCATTTGGGCAAGACCTGACATACGCATTCCGGCGGCTTTCGAAGTCACCCAGCTTCGCGGCAGCGGCCGTGGTCTCGATCGCGCTCGGCATCGGCGCCAATTCCACAATCTTTTCGATGGTCAGCAGGTTTGTCTTACGACCAGCTCCGGTGCGCGATCCCAGCAAGCTCATGGCGCTGTACACCACGCAGCACGGCGAGTGCTGCAATCACTTCACGTGGCCACTGTTTACGGATTTACGGAAAGAATCAAGGTCATTTTCCGGTCTGGCCGCGTATTACGAACTGATTCCCGCCTCCGTTGGCGGGAATGGTGACCCCGAGCGCGTGTGGGGCCAAGCGACCACCGTCAATTTCTTCGATGTCGCTCAAATCCATATGACGCTGGGACGCGGCTTCATCCCGGACGAGGAGCGGCTCCCGGTGATTGTTCTCGGTCATAGCCTGTGGCGGCGGCGCTTCGGCGCGGATCCAAACATCGCAGGTAAAGCTGTCACGCTGTCCGGCCGGCCTTTCGAGGTGGTTGGCGTCGCCACCCCTTTTCCATGGCCTCGACCAGATTCTCAACACCCAATTTTGGGTTCCGCTCGACATCACCAACCAACTTCTGCCCAATACCAGCAACTTCGCCTCCCGCGATTACAACTGGTTGACGGTCACGGGACGCTTGAGACCTGGTGTCACCCCAGAGCAGGCATCGACGGAACTCAGCGTTATCGCGCAAAGGGTCAGCAAGACGTACCCGGAAGCTGAGAAAGACCGCGGCTTTCGACTCCATCAAGCCGGCTCGGTCCCACCCAGGGAACGGCCATTCGTAACCATGTTCCTGACCGCGCTCACATTCGTTGCTCTGTTGGTTCTCTGTATCGCCTGTGCCAACGTTGCCAACCTTCTTCTGTCCCAAGCCCCCGGGCGCCTCGCGAGATGGCAGTACGCCGCGCACTGGGGGCCACACGCGGTCATTTGATGCGACAAATGCTCACCGAGAGTGTCCTGATCGCTTTGGGCGGCGAAGTGCTGGCGCCGCGTTCTCCGTATGGACAACGTCAGCCCTCTCCGCGTTGCCCATTCCCGCGCCCGTACCGCTCGACCTGAGTCTTCGCGTCGATTGGAGAACCCTGCTCTACACGATCCTTCTGAGCACCGCTGCCGGACTGCTGTTCGGACTGGCCCCGGCAATCGCAGCTGCGCGTCCCAGCCTGGCGAACGCGCTCAAGGGTGAGGTCTCCTCTGCATGCCCCGGTAGCCGCTGGACCCTCAGCAACGTACTAGTCGTGTCGCAGATCTCGATGTCTTTGGTTCTACTTCAACCGGGCTTTTCTTGCGGAGTCTACAGAACGCAGCCGGAATGGACATCGGCTTTCGGGTCCGCGGTGTCCTGACCATGGCCGTCGACCCGCGACTCAACGGGTACACGGCCGAGCGCACCGCACATTTTCTTTCCGAGTTGCACCAAAGGACAGCGGCCCTGCCCGGTGTCGCTTCGGCGGCTTGCACCGATGTCGTACCTCTGTCGGGTGGCAATCGAAGCGAGTCCTTTACGGCCGAGGGTCTGCCGTCCACATCCGCAGGAATGAGCGTTGATATGTACATGGCGACACCCGGCTACTTCGATACGCTGGGCATCCCCCGGATCGCCGGCCAGGATTTCGGAAACGAAGGTGCGACTACGCCTAAGGTAGCCATCGTCAATGAAGCCTTCGCGCAGAAATTGTTTCAGAACGCGAATCCCGTTGGCCAGCGCGTCAGTGGGGGCGGTGTTACCTATCTGGTCATCGGCGTGGTGAAGAACATAAAGTCGCAGACGGTGGGCGAGGAACTCCGCCCGGTTCTCTTCCGCTCCCTGGCCCAAGCCATCGGTTCCGACCCGTCGATGATGGATATTCGGTCTTGTCCGCGCCGCGGGTAACTCGCCGGGGCTAGCGAGGGCGGTGCGCGATGAGATCCGCGCGCTAGATCCTACGCTGGCGATCTTCAACTCTGAAACACTGGAGGAACACTTCAGGTCCGCTCTGTTCCTTCCCCGGCTGACGGGAAGGATTTTCGGGGGCTTCGGCGCCATCGGCCTGTTGCTGGCGGCAGTCGGACTATATGGCGTGATGAGTTACTCGATCAACCGGCGCACGCGTGAAGTCGGCATCCGCCTGGCGTTGGGATCGCCGGTTGGCGCAGTACAGCGCCTTCTCCTCCGCCAGGGCATGTTGCTCACGTTGATTGCTGTAGTGCTTGGCCTGGCCGCCGCGTCGGCAGTGGCGCAGTTTTCTGCCAGCATGCTGCATGGTGTTCGTCCGCACGACATCGTGACCTTCACTGTCGTGCCTTTGTTTCTATCTGCGGTTGCGTTCCTGGCATGCTGGATCCCCGCACGCCGCGCAGAAACCACCGATCCCCTCACGGCCCTGCATCATGAGTAAGCCACGGGATCAACTGTCTGCCACACAAAGGCGAAGTGGCGCCGACGCACCCCGAAGGCGGCGCGGCTACGGTTCAATGCCGATCCGATTGTACTGCTCCGCGAATCCGCTGTGATCGTCCAGGTGGTAGTCGAACGTGGTCGCCGGACGCTAACGACTTATCGAGAGTAATCCAGACCACTCCCGCGCGGCGGACATGCGGCCGGAATCCGGCGCGCGATGGTCGGGCGTGCTGTGCCGGCGGGCAGGATGGCAGGACGGCACTGCGGGCGTACGCGCGAGGCGGCCGCCGCAGGCTGATCCCGCATCCCCCTTGACACCGGCGCTCGTGTTCGCTACACCTTGTAGCGCTATGCAGCTCCGCGCCATCTCGCTCTTCGCGGTATCCGCCGCCTTTGCCTCCGCCCAAACCGGGCCGGAGATCATGAAGAAAGTCGCCGAAACCTACGGGTCACTGAAAACCTACCAGTTCGAATCCCTGGTGGTGAACGAGACCGTCAGCGAAAGCAACGAGTCCCGCTCCCGCAACACGCGAATCTCCGCCGCCAAACCGCCCGACCGCCGCCGGCTGGAAAGCAAGGGAGGCCAGATGGCCTCCATGCGGATCTTCGATGGGCAGAGCGTGTGGGAGTACCGGCCCGGCCCGAATCAGTTCGCGCGCCAGGATCAGAAGTCGTATCAGCCGCCGCGCATGAACACTCTGGGTGACCCGGTGGAGAGCTACAAGAGCCTGGAGAAGTTCGGCGCGAACGCCAAGCTGCTGCGCGAAGAGACGCTGAACGCCGGCGGCGCGGACCGCGCCTGCTGGGTGGTGGAGGTTCCGCCGCACTTCCCGGTCAGCGGGATCGTAATCGAGCGGTCGCCCACCACGTATTGGGTGGAGAAGGCGACGCACCTGATCGTCAAGGAGACCGCGACGACGAAGCTCAAGCCGCCGATGCAGGACACGCCGCAGACGCAGATCTCCACCGCCACGTACTCGGTGCTGCGAGTGGCGGAGCCCATTCCCGACGACCTCTTCAAGTTCACGCCGCCTCCGAACGCGTCGGAAGTCAGCGAGTTCAACAGCCCCTTCGGCGGCGGCTCCACCCTCGCCGGACGGCCCGCGCCCGCGATCTCGCTCACCGATCTCGCCAGCAAGGAGGTGACGCTCGAGTCCTTCCGTGGCAAGCCCGTGCTCATCAATTTCTGGGCCACCTGGTGCGCCCCCTGCCGCGAGCAGATGCCCAGGATCCAGGAGGCGCACCGCGCCTTCGCCGACAAGGGCCTCGTGGTGCTCGGCATCAACTCCGGCGAGACGCCGGACGTGGCGAAGAAGTACATCGAGGAGAAGCAGTATACGTTCCCCGTGTTCCTGGACCGTGACAAGTCGGTGGGAAACAAGTTGAGCGTCTCCTCCATTCCGGTGCTGTTCCTGATCGATAAAGAGGGCACCGTGCGCCTCCACGTCGTCGGCTACAGCTCGAACTTCGACCTGAAAGAGGAACTGAAGAAGATCGGCCTATAGCCGGCCAAGCGCGGCGCCGTCGCCGGATGCGAGGCAAAAGGTGACTGCCTTTCGAAACCTGCGATATTCCCATATTCAACCAAGCGGCTGATTGAAACGGCAATAAACTCTTTCACGCGCTTAGGGGAACGAGAAGCGCTCTTGGCTTCGGCCATCCACCCGGACGTGTAGTCGCCTTATACGGCCAATCTCTGCCCGTTATCCGTCGGGGTTGAGCTTGCGGGTTTCTGCGAGGATTTTGGTGAGTCGATTGGCGAGCTGATCGAGGCGATGCTTGGGAGCGCCGTTCGGCAGCGAGCGGCGGAACATCTCGATGGCATGTTGGGCGAACAGCAGCGAATCGATGACACCGTCCAGACCGCCGCGCGGCGAGGAGCTCGGCGCTTTGGGTTGCGGCGCGAGATGGCGGGGCTGCGATCGGGCCAGATGGAACTCACGCTGCAAATCGGTTCCAACAACGTCGACGTAGCGCATCGTCATCTCGGGATTGACGTGGCCGAGCAGCTTCATGAGCGCAGGCAAACCCACTCCGGCGCGCACCATTTCACTGGCATATGTGTGCCGGAGCTGGTGCGGCACAATGCGGGTGCGGATGCCGACGGCAGCGACAACATCGGGAAGGTAAGAGCGCAGTTGCTTGACGAGGGTCTGCTTGTGGCGAGGGCGGGCCAGGAGCCGCCATCGAACGGGAGTGGGTCGAAAGAGCGGAAGAAGCGTAGACGATGAACGAGTTGACAGACGAACGAGTCCACCGGGACCATGCGCTCGGTCTTCAATTTGCCGAGAGGAACGTGAATCGCCCAGCGATCCGGGCCGGCATTGTGGAGGCAATCATAAGCAAGATCAACACATTCTCCGATGCGCATTCCGGTGTGGCGCAGCAGCAGGAAGACATTGGAGGGCAGATCATTGCGGCGGAGGAGTTCCTGCTGAATCAACTGATCCTGTTGGGGCGTCAGGGCGCGTGGCAGTCGTTGCGGAGCACGCGGAATGTCCTCGCGACGGATCAGATGCGCTAGGTCGGGAACCTGCGCGCTCCAGGCGAGTTCCTCCAGCATGCAGCGCATAAGCAGCAGGCGTGTGATGTAGACGGCGGGCGCCAGGTTCTGGGAACGCAGATCGACAAACCAGCCGAGCATGTGGGGATCGCGGCGCAGCTGATTGAGCGAACCGACAGCGGGATGCTGCTCGCCGAGATAGATCAGAAAGGAGCGGGCGACGGCGCGATACTGACGAGCAGATGCCGGAGCGAGGGCTGCCGTGAGCGAGTCGATCGCTCTCTGAAACTGCTGCACCAACGGATGCTCCAGCGGAGCGTAACGGCAGGGTTTCACGATGCTCTGCCTGGTACAGGTCTGAATGTGCTGCGCCACGGCTTTCGCATACTGCTGATAGACCTCGAGAGGGGTGACTTCGACATAGACCATCGTCGTTTGAATCTGCGCGTGACCCATCAGCTGCATCAGGGCCGGCAGGCTGACCCCAGCGCGAACCATGTCTGAGGCAAATGTGTGACGAAACCGGTGTGGGTTGGCCCTCTTCACGCCGGTAGTGTGGCGATGATATCGAAACAACGAGCGCAATCCCGCCGGAGTCATACGCGCGCCGCGAGCGGGGCCTTTGAGGGAAACAAACAGAGCGTCCGTAGGAGTCTGCGGCCGTTCGAGCCGCAGATAGTGGTCAAGGAGTTCAGTTGCTTCCGGGGCCAGCGGCAGGAATCGGGTCTTGTTGCCTTTGCCGCGCACCCGGATCTGCGATTCCGATAACAGCAAATCGTCCCGACGCAGATCCAGGACCTCTTGCGACCGGAGGCCCTGCAGCAGCATTAATCCCACGATGGCCAAGTCCCGTGAGTTCCGAAAGCTGGACCAGAATCGCGCCACTTCGTCCACGGACAAAGGCACGATGGTTCGTTTGGCCGTCTTGACGCGCAATCGGCTAAGGGCAGGCCGCGGCTTGCCGATGCCCATGGGCGCTCGCTGCCAGTACGTCGACTGAAGCGCCGGAGCGATCTGGCCAGGGGCGCCGGGAAAGACGATGCGCAGGGCGCGATCGACGATGGCAACACGTTGGTTGATCGTGGCGCCCGTCAATTCGCGTTCCTGGCTGGACTGGAATCGCACATAGTCGAGCAGCGTCGATTCGGTGAGAGCATCTTTGGTGACCTCGTCGGTGTGGTGAACACTGTCCCACCACCGGAGAAAGTGCAACAACTCGTGCGCGTAGCTTCGCAGAGTAGCGTCGGCCAAGCGGCGGAGTGTTTCGTAGTCGAGATACTGATTGATCCAGCCAATTTCACGGCCGGTCGTCTGTTCGATGACCCGATACGGGCATCGCACATGGTTGTTGGAGGGCTTGTGCGCCACGCGGAAGGTCATCATCGCGCCGCCTCCAGCAGTGACCGGAACTGGTGAGCGTCATCGCCGCCCTGGGCAAAGAAGCTGTTCGGATCATGGCCTTCGGGCAACGAGACAGTGTGCGCGCTTACGCCGTGTTCTGTGAGCCGGTCAGGCGAGTGATTGTGCCGCTCTCTGACCGCTGCCGTTCTGGTCGGCATCAAAGGCCAGATAGACGGTTCGCGGACCATCGCAGAGTTGGCGAAACTGGCGTGCATTGAGGTTGGTACCCAACGAGCAGGTGACGTTGTGAAATCCGGCCTGCCACAACGGCGGCATAGTCGAATAGACCCTCGACGAGAATCACTTCCGGATGCCGCTGGACCTGGTCCCAAGCGTACAAGCCACCTTTGGCGCCCGGCAAAAACCGATGCGGCGGCGCTGCCAGCCGAGAGGCTGCGGCCATAGAGGTTGCCTTCCAGCGGGAACACGATGCGATGGGTGTAGGCGTCGTAGCCAGCGCCGGTGACCAAGCCGGCATCACGCTGGCTCTGTAGAGGGTAGCCCAACTGCGTCAGCCAACGCCGCAGGCAGCCACCGGGCGCGTAGCCAATCCGCATTTCCTCGATCAGTTCCGGCGAGTGGATTCCGCGCTGATTCAGGTAGGCGACTGCCTCGCCGTGGCGGTGTAACTGCATTCGGTACAGATCGGCGACTGCCTGAAGCAGCGGCGCCGATCCACGCCATTGTCGGAGCAGCCACAGCGCCTGTGGGAACCTCACTTGGTGATAGAGTTCGGCAAAGCGAATCACGTCACCGCCGCGACCCGCACCCATAGCAGTAGAACAGGTTCTTGCCGGGGTCCAGGAGGAAGCTCGGTTTGTGGTCGGCGTGTAGCGGACACAGTCCCATAAGTCGGCCACGGCTGAGACGTCGGGCCGGATGCCAATCATGAGCTCTGCAGATAGTCCAGCAGCGGGATCTGCTGCTTCAACTCGTCGAGAGCTTGACGACTCACGGACTTCTTGCCTCGATCGGCAGAATACGGCACAGCGCGGGCAGATCCCAGGCAACGATGGTGGGCGCCTGGAGAAAGTGTTGGCCTCGGGATCGTGGCCCAGCACCACAAGCTCAGCAGTCGCCGCTGTCGCCCATCGGCGCACGGTGGATGCATCCGGCGAGCGTGATGGATCTTTGCAGTGCGGCGCTGCTTGCTCAGCAGTGTCGCCGGCGGCGATCCGCTCGCAGGCTTGTCTGCCGGCAAGGCACGCTGAAATGTCCCGAAGGCGCCAACCAGTTCGGCAAGACGGTGAAGGTCTTCCCGCACGGCCGACAAATCCCGCGCCGCACCCAGATGCGATCGTGCTGATCGTCGTGGGCCTGCCGGAGCCGCCGACCGTGGCCAATGATCGTGTCGTCCTGGCATAGCGGGCACAGCCGCGGCAGGAGATGCAACGGCACTACCCCGGCTCGATGTTGTCTTTGGCGTCTGGCAGTGCGATAAAAAGAATCACGGCTGGCGTGAAGGCCCGCCGCTGACCGTCGCCTGCGAAGTTTCGATCTGCTGGCCGGGCCTTCACCCTCCCGGCAAAGTCAGCATTCAAACGAAAAAAGAATACTGCTTTCCGCTACCCGCCGCGAGCCCCGCACTCAGAACATTGGCCGGTTATAAACGCCAATCCACCGAAGTGGACACGGTGGTTGACGATTGCGCGGCGTCGCGCCCAGAGCACCAAGAGAACATCGTATAGCTTGCGCACCTACCGATTCTCGAACTGGCCCCTAAAGCGCTTGGCAACCTGACTGGGATCGAATCAACCCACGATTCCTGCCGGCGAGTCAAATAGTCTTAACGGCGGACCACCAATTCGAGCCCGCCAAGGATCGTCCGGCCGGGCATCGCGACGCCGGGGATTTCCTGGTAGCGGGTGCTGGTGACGTTGGCGACCTGGAAGAACGGATGCACGCGGCCGCGGCTGCGCGCGGCGTAGAGGTCCCATACGGCGTACGGATCGCGTGCCAGGCGGGCCAGGACGCCGAGGCGAGTCCGGCCGACGAATCCTCCGGGAGCGTCCCTTGCCAGCTCACGACGCCCGAGTGCGTCGGGTAGTTGAAGGTGTACTTCGTGAAGCCGGCGGCGACGGTGTTCTGCGCGCCGTGGAGGCCGGTGTAGCGGAAGTCGAGCGTGCGGTAACGCAGTCCCGCTTCGACGCCCGTGAAGTTCAGGTTCTGGATGTTGAGCGCGCGCCAGATGTCGGTCGGGCTGGTGCGGTAGTAGTCGATGCCGTCGCGCTCGCGGCGGTGGAAGACGGTGAACTCGCCGCGGACGCGCGCGGCCGGCGACCAGTCGAGACCGCCTTCATACGTCCAGGCACTTTCGGGGCGCAGGTTCGGACTGCCCTGGTTGCCGGGGTCGTGATAGTAGAGATCGGTGTAGCCCGGGATGCGGTAGGCGCGGCTCGCCGAGGCGCGCAGCTTGAACAGTGTCGAGAGCCAGACACCGCCGGAGACCGTCGGGCTGAAGGCGCCGGACCAGCGGCGGTAGACCTCCTCGCGTGCCGAGATCGAGAGCGAGAAGCGGCGTAGCGCGCGCAGGTCGATCGCGCCGTACGCGGCGCCGCGGCCGCGGGAGTGGTCGCCGAGGTTGTTGCTCTGCACCGACTCGTGCAGCGCCTCGACGCCGTAATAGACATGCGCCGTCGGGGAAAGGGACTGGCTGCGGCGGACGGCGGCCTGGTAGCTCTCGTCGGAGTGGTGGTTGGTGAAGACCTGCGGGCGGTCGCGATAGAGCACGAAGAGGTCGCTGTGGCGGCGGTAGGCGAAGCTCGCCGTGGTCCGCTCACCGAACTGCTGCTGGCCGCCGGCGAACCACGTCTTGGTGTTCTCCCACGAGTTGAAGTTGCCGTAGAACTGCTCCGCGCCGAACGGGTGGTCCATGTAAGCCAGCGTCAGCCGGCTCATGCCGAGCGCGGTGCGGGCGGACGTCGACGACGCGAACTGGAGGTTTCGGTAGTCGCGGTTTTCGATAAAGCCGGTGGAGAAGTCGCGGGAGAAGGTCAGTTGCTGCGAAAAGGGTCCGAGGAGGCCGGATAGCGATGCGCGCTGCTGGTTGATCCCGTAGTTGCCGATCGCTGTGCGGACTCGGAACTCGGTCCCCTCGGGCGGCTCGGTCACGATGTTCACGACTCCGCCAACGGCGTCCGAGCCGTACAGGGTCGAGCCCGAGCCCCGCATCACCTCGATGCGCGCGACCGAGTCGAGCGGCACGGGAATGTCCATGTTGTGGTGGCCGGACTGGACGTCGTTCAGGCGTTGGCCGTTGAGCAGCACGAGCGTCTGTCCGAAGCCCGCGCCGCGGATCGAGAGATCGGCCTGCACGCCGTTGGGGGCGCGCTCGCGGAGGTCGAGCGACGGGTCGAGACGGATCAGGTCGGAGAGCGTGTTGAGCACGAGCACGTTGTCGCGCGCCGGCAGAACGCGGATGGCGCGGTCGATCTCCTCGAGCGAGAGGCTCGTACGTCCCGGTCACGACGACGGTCTCACGTTGCTGGGCAAGGAGAGTTACAGCGGTGAAACAGAGCAGTAAGGGGCGCAATCTGCCATTTTACTAGGCGCGGCCTATCGAACGCTAAGGTAGACCGTCTACCCAGTCAGGAAAGACGGAGTAAACTTGCTAACGGGCGGGGATGGGTATGTTTTGGCGGCGGAAGCGGCGCGAGGCGAACTCGAGCGGGAACTCCGGTAAAACCGGCCGACGCGGCGAGCGCGGCGATCGCGCTGCGCGAAGAATAGCGGGAGGCCTGCTACTATCCGAGACATGCCGGAACCTCGCGACGTTCCCGATGAGCCGCCGCCGTTTCTCGGGACGTGGAAACGCGTCTACTGCGCCATCCTGATCTACCTGGTCGCGATCATCGCCCTCTTCTACCGTTCACGCGAGCCTATCGATGAGGCCGCTCGACTGGGTGGTGCTGGCCGTGACGCTCACTGTTCGATCATCGTCGTACGGGCTTTATCGCAGCCGCGGCAGCAACACGGTCGATAATACCTGCTGGCCGGCAAGACGATGCCGTGGTACGCCATGGCGCTGTCGATCATGGCCACGCAGGCCAGCGCGATCACCTTCATCTCGACGACCGGGCAGGCCTATGTGGACGGCATGC
Source organism: uncultured Actinomycetota bacterium (assembly GCA_963762635.1). Taxonomy (GTDB): domain Bacteria; phylum Actinomycetota; class Actinomycetes; order Propionibacteriales; family Actinopolymorphaceae; genus Tenggerimyces. Next base: position 2,644 of record CAVXLQ010000010.1, on the reverse strand, counting down.
GCTTCGTGCAGTTCTATTTCGGACTGCCGATCGCGATGGTGATCATCTGCGCGACGGCGGTGCCCATCTTCCACCGCGCGAACGTCTACACGGCCTACGAGTATCTCGAGCAGCGCTTCGACGCGAAGACGCGCGCGCTTGTCGAGCTCATCTTTCTGATCCAGCGCGGGCTCTCGGCGGGGCTGACGCTCTACGCGCCGGCGGTCGTGCTGTCGGTGATCCTCGGCTGGCCGGACCAATTCACGACGTCCATCATGGGCGATCGTGGTCACCTACACGGTCGCTGGGCGGGATCCAGGCGGTCACGTGGATCGGATTTGCAGCAGATGCTGATCATGTTGCTCGGGCTGGTGGTGGCGCTGATTACGGTGTTCGTGCTCCTGCCGCGAATCGTGTCGTTCGGGGACGCCGTCTATCTGGCCGGCGCGGCGGGCCGGCTGAACGCGGTGACGACGAAGTTCGACTGGAAGGATCGGTACAACATCTGGAGCGGCCTGCTGGGCGGCATGTTTCTGGCGCTCGCCTACTTCGGAACCGACCAGTCGCAGGTGCAGCGGTATCTGACCGGCAAGTCGATCGCGCAGAGCCGGCTGAGCCTGCTCTTCAACGCGGTGGCGAAGATCCCGATGCAGTTCTTCATTCTGTTCATCGGCGCGATGGTGTTCGTGTTTTACCTTTCGAGCAGCCGCCGGTCTTGTTCCGTCCGAACGAGTTGAAGCGTGTGCAAGCGACGGCCGGATATCAGCGCGGTGGAGGCGGATACGACCGCGCTTTCGAACACGGAAGCAAGCGGCGCATCGGCCGCCGAAGCGCGGCGCGCGGGCGATCCGCAGGGCGAGGATCGCGCGATCGCCGAGTTTCGCGCGGCGCAGAAGGAAGTCGACGCGGCGCGCAAGGCGGCGTTCAAGCTGGTCGAGACCACGGGCGGCGAGAAGGGCTTCAACGACACGAACTACATCTTCCTGTCCTTTGTGACGAACTACCTGCCGGTCGGGCATCGTCGGCCTGATGATCGCGGTGATCTTCGCGGCGACGATGTCGTCGATTTCGGGTGAGATCAACTCGCTGGCGACGGTCACCGTTATCGACATCTACAAGCGCCACATGAAGCCAGGGCGCAAGCGACGCACACTATCTGTGGGCGTCCCGCTTGGCGACGCTGTTCTGGGGCGTCTACTGCGTCGGCGTTCGCCGAGTTCGCGGACCGTCTGGGATCGCTGATCGAAGCGGTGAACTTCGTTGGGTCGTTCTTCTACGGGACGCTGCTGGGGTGCTTCGTGCTGGCGTTCGGTTCCGGCGGGTCGGGGGGCACGGCGTGTTTCATCGGGATGCTGGTGGGTGAGGCCGCGATCCTCGCGACGTGGTGGTTCACGGACATGGCGTGGCTCTGGTACAACGTGATCGGCGCGGTGGTCGTGGTGGCGACGGCGCTGGCGATTACAGCGGTCTCGTCCGAATCACTTCCACCATACGAAGTACCCGATAACGCCGAGGCCGATCTCGGCTGTCGCCGCAGAGCAAGTAGTGGTGGATGTTCTCCTGTACGGCCTCCATCGCTCACCGAGGCATAGCCGAGACCGATGAAAGTCGACACCCAGATCAGGGCGCCGCTGTACGCATAAATCGCGAAGCTCCTGGGGCTACAGTCCTGATACCGGCGGCGTAGGCCGTGAAGTGGCGGACGCCGGGAATGTAGTACCCGACGGTGAGCGCTCCAGTGACCGACGCGGTGGAACCAGGAGTGCGCTTTGCGAGATGGTCCGGACGGATCCGCAGATACCTGCCATACCGATGGATCACGCGAATACCGAAAGTCCGGCCCAGCCCGAAGCTCAGTGTGATCCCGCTGACGCTGCCGCGAGCGCGGTGGCGAGGGGGAGCGGCAGAGAGAGGTCCCGTTGAAAACCAGGTATCCCGAGAACGTCAGCATTGTCTCGTCGGATACCGGCAAACCGACGTTGCCCAGCACCAGGCAGAGATGTGCCACATACCCGTAGTGAGTGATCCAGGCGAGGACCTGTTGTTCCATGGCGTCCGGAGGGGCCTCAGGTTTGACACAGAGGCACAGAGACACAGAGAGGTAACACTGTGTATTCCTCTGTGTCTCCGTGTCTCTGTGTCAAAACCAATGCCACGCTAAAAAACGAGTCCGAGATCTTTACGGGGGTTCGAATTCCGCCTACGACTACCATGCCGGTTTCGGAGACATGGTGATGGATGCTGTCGCGTTCGAGGTCATAGCCGATTTCGGCGTCATCGGGGACGCTGACGTTCTTGTCGAGTATTGCACGTCGGACCTTTGCTTGGCGACCGATGTCGCAATTGTCGAGGATCACGCTGTCCTCCACCAATGCTCCCGAATGCACCCGGACTCCGCGGCCGACGATGGAGTTGCGGCCCGTCCCACCGGAGAGAATACAGCCGCCGGACACGATGCAGTCGATGGCCTGGCCGCGGCGTCCCTCATCGAAATGAACTTAGCGGGCGGATCGGGAAAGCTCGTCGTGCGTACCGGCCACTCTCGGTTGTAGAGGTTCAGTTCGGGGGCGACGGCGCGGAGATCCATATTGGCTTCGTAATATGCCTCGATGGTCCCCACGTCGCGCCAATAGGGCGCAGCGTCGGTCGGCTCTCCGGAGATGCG
>CAVXLQ010000009.1:0-173741 GCA_963762635.1 uncultured Actinomycetota bacterium | reverse complement strand
GGTACGTCCAGCCGGCGGCCCGCCATTCCTCGCCGTCCAGGCAGTTCCGGGCGTCGACGATCCGGGGTACGGCGACCACCTCGGCCAGTGCCCACGGGTCGATGGCGCGGTACTCCGGCCATTCGGTGAGGTGCAGGACGACATCGGCATCGGCGCAGGCCTCGATGGCCGTGCCGGCGAAGTGCAGGGCCGGCGCGGCGCGGCGCGCCGACTCGACGGCTGCCGGGTCGTGCACGGTGACGCGGGCACCGGCCGCGCCGAGGCGCCGCGCCACGTCGAGCGCCGGCGAGTCCCGGACATCGTCGGAGTGCGGCTTGAACGAAGCGCCCAGGACGGCCACCCGGCTGCCGTCCAGCGGCAACGGCGCGGGTACGCCGAGCGCGCGCCGCGCCAGGTCCACGACCCGGTTCCGGCGACCGGCGTTGACCGCCTCGACGCTGTCGAGGAGCGGGAGCACACCGACGACGCCGAGCTCGCCGGCCCGGGCCCGGAACGCGCGCAGGTCCTTCGGCAGGCAGCCGCCGCCGTACCCGAGCCCGGCGTTGAGGAAGCTGCGCCCGATCCGCTGGTCCAGGCCGAGCGCGTCCGCCACCACCGTCACGTCGGCACCGGAGGCGTCGCACATGTCGGCGACCCCGTTGATGAACGAGATCTTGGTGGCGAGGAACGCGTTGGCCGCTGGTCTTGACCAACTCGGCGGAGACGAAGTCGGTGACGATCACCGGGGTGTTCTCGGCGACGGCCTCGGCGTACACCTCACGCAGCGTCGCCTCGGCCCGGTCGGAACGGACCCCGAAGACCAGGCGGTCCGGGCGCAGTGTGTCGTCGACGGCGTGGCCCTCGCGGAGGAACTCCGGGTTCCAGGCCAGCTCGATGTCCGGGCCACCGGTGCTGGCCACCTCGCTCAGGATCGCCTGCAGCCCGTCGGCGGTCCCGACCGGCACCGTCGACTTGCCGACGACCAGACTGGGCCGCCGGACGTGCGTCGCCAGAGCTCGGATCGCGGCGTCGACGTACCGGAGATCGGCGGCGCCCCCGGGGCTGGGCGGCGTGCCGACACAGACGAAGTGGACGTCGCACTCGGCCACAGCGGCGAACGACGTGGTGAACCGCAGCCGACTCCCCACGTGCTTGCGGAGCAGCTCCTCGAAGCCGGGCTCGAAGAACGGCGCCTCCGCCTGCTGCAGCCTCCCGATCCGCTCGCCGTCGAGGTCGACGCCGACCACGTCGTGGCCCAGCTCTGCCATTCCGGCGGCGTGCACTGCACCGAGATATCCGGTCCCGATCACGGAGATGCGGTGGGTCACGGCCCCGGACCTCCCAGCCCAGTTGGCGAACGGCTGACGCGCCGCAGGTTACCCCACCGTAGGATTCACGGCATGAGCGAGTTCCCGCTGTTCGCCCTGCCCGAGGAGCACGAGGCAATCCGCGAGGCGTGCGCGCGGTGTGCCGCGACAGGTCGCGCCGCACGCGGCGGAGGTGGACCGGCAGGCCGAGTTCCCGCAGGCCTCGTACGACGCGCTGCGGGCGGCCGACTTCCACGCGCCGCACGTCCCGGAGCCGTACGACGGTGCCGGGGCAGACGCGCTGGCCACGGTGATCGTGATCGAGGAGGTCGCCCGCGCCTGCGCGTCGACCTCGCTGATCCCGGCGGTCAACAAGCTCGGCTCGCTGCCGCTGCTGCTGGCGGGCACGGAGGAGTTGCAGCAGCGGTACCTCCGCCGTTGGCCGCGGGCGAGGCGATGTTCTCGTACTGCCTGTCCGAGCCCGAGGCCGGGTCGACGCGGCGGCGATGAAGACCCGGGCCGTGCGCGACGGCGACTCCTGGTGCTCAACGGCGTGAAGCGCTGGATCACCAACGCCGGCGTCAGCGACTTCTACACGGTGTTCGCCGTGACCGACCCGGCCGCCGGGGCGCGGGATCACCGCCTTCGTGGTCGAGAAGTCCGACGCCGGGGTGTCGTTCGGGGCACCGGAGAAGAAGCTCGGCATCAAGGGCTCGCCGACGTGCGAGGTCTACCTGGACAACGTCACGGATCCCGGCGTCGCGGCTGATCGGCGACGAGGGCGACGGGATTCAAGCTCGCGCTGCGGACCTTGGACCACACGCGCGTCGACGATCGCCGCGCAGGCGGTCGGGATCGCTCAGGGTGCGTTGGACCACGCTGTCGCCTATGTGCGCGAGCGCAAGCAGTTCGGCCAGGCGGTGGCGGACTTCCAGGGCATCCAGTTCATGCTCGCCGACATGGGGATGAAGCTCGAGGCCGCGCGACAGCTGACGTACGCGGCGGCGGCTCGTTCGGAACGTGGCGACTCCGACCTGACCTTCTTCGGCGCCGCCGCGAAGTGCTTCGCGTCGGACGTCGCGATGGAGGTCACGACGGACGCCGTGCAGTTGCTCGGTGGGTACGGGTACGTGAACGACTACCCGCTCGAGCGGATGATGCGGGACGCGAAGATCACCCAGATCTACGAGGGCACGAACCAGATCCAGCGCATGGTGATGGGGCGAAAGCTGTTGCAGGGTTGATGGATCTCGCACCTCTCACCGCTTCGGACGAGGCGCTCGTCGAGGCGGCGACCCGGACCATCGACGCCGTCGGCGACGGCTGGGTGCACACGGTCGGCGCTGCGGTGCGCGCAGTGGACGGGTCGGTGTACGTCGGCGTCAACCTGTACCACTTCACCGGCGGCCCGTGCGCCGAGCTGACGGCGCTCGCGACCGCGCGGACCCAGGGAGCGCGAGAGCTCACGACGATCGTGGCGGTCGGCGACCGCGGGCGTGGCGTGCTGTCGCCCTGCGGGCGGGACCGGCAAGTGCTGGCCGATCTGTTCCCCGGGATCCGGGTGATCCTGCCGACGCCGTCCGGCCCGCGGACGGTCCCGGTGGCGGGGCTGTTGCCGTTCGCGTACGTCGCCGCCACGGCGAGCCGGCAGCGGGTGGGGTTCGCCGCGGAGTACCTGGACGCCGTACGGGCGGGGCGCAAGGTGGCGACGATCCGCCTGCGCGACACGGTGCGCCTCGGCGAGGCGGACCTGGTCTTCGAGTCCTCGCCCGAGGTAGTGCTGCCGGGCGAGGTGACCAGCCTGGTCCGCAAGCGCCTCGGCGACGTGACCCCGGAGGAGGCGGCAGCAGCGGGCAACGCGGACCTCGCCGACCTCGCCGAGCGGATGCCGCGCCACTACCCGGGCATCACGCCCGACGACGTGATCACGATCGTCGGCTTCCGGCTCACCGAGCGCTGACGCTCAGAGGCCGGTTTGCGGCCGCGAGGCATGCTCGAGGGGTGACCTTCACCCTCGATACCTCCACGGCGTTCGGCGCTCGGGTGCAGCGACGGCTGGGCGACGAGACCGTCGTCTGGCTCACCACCGCGAGTCCGAACGGCACGCCGCAGCCCAGTCCTGTGTGGTTCCTGTGGACCGGCACGGAGGTCGTCGTCTGCAGCCGGCCGGGCACGCCGAAGGTGCGCAACCTCGCCGCCCGGCCGAACGTCTCCGTCCACCTCAACGCGACACGATCCGGCGGCGACGTGGTCGTGCTCACCGGCGAAGCGACGATCGACGACGCGCCCCTGTCCGGCGAGGAGCTGGCGGCGTACGACGCGAAGTACGCCTCGTCGATCCGTTCGCTCGGCACGACGCCGGAGGAGTTCCACCTCGACTACTCCGTGCCCGTCCGCTTCAAGCCAGCCAGGCTCCGCGGGTTCTAGTCGTCGCCGGGGTGGTTGACCAGGTAGGCGGCGGCCGCCGGCAGGTCGTCGTGGGCTTCGAGCTTGCCCTCGTACACGAAGACCCGCACGTTGGTGAGGTCGTCCGCCGGATAGTCGTCCGGGTCGTCGCCGTACACCTGCATCCGCACGCCGCCGTCGACGTCGTCGGGGTGGTCCATGACCCAGACCTCGAGGACGGCCCGCGCGACGTCGTCGGCGTCGCGCTCCAGGTCCGAGCGCGACTCGCGCCGCCCCTCACCGTCCCAGCTGCCGTCGTAGTCGCTGCGTTCGACCTCGTACGTGTAATACCTCGGCATTCCCCCTGAGTCCCTCCACTCCAGCAAGCTCCCGCCGGGGAAACTACCGCAGCCGAGGCGCCTCAGGAAGAGTCGCGGCTCCGGTGAAGGCGTCCCAAAGCCTGGCGTATCGTCCGCCGCTTTCGACAAGCTCCTCGTGCGTACCCGCTTCCGCGATCCGACCGGAAGCCATCACCAGGATCCGGTCGCAGCCCATCGCGGTGGAGAGCCGGTGGGCGATGATCAACGTGGTGCGCGGCGCGGTGAGGCAGCGCATCGCGTTGGTCACGGCGGCCTCGGTGGCGAGGTCCAGCGTCGACATGGCCTCGTCGAGCAGCAGGACATCGGGGTCGACGAGCTGGGCCCTTGCCAGCGCGATGAGCTGGCGTTGGCCCGCGGAGATGCCCTTGCCTCCCTCGCCGAGCTGGTGGTGGTAGCCGTGGCGCAGGGACTCGATCAGGTCGTGCGCCCCGACCTCCCTTGCGGCCTTCTCGATCTGGCTGTCGGTGGCGCGGGGGCGGCCGTACGCGATCGCTTCGCTCACCGTTCCGGCGAACAGGTACGGCTCCTGCGGGACGACGCCGAGTCTGCTTCGGTAGCTGGCGAGGTCGAGCTGGCGGAGGTCCGTTCCGCCGATCGTGATCGCGCCTCTCGTGGGGTCGTAGAAGCGCGCCAGCAGCTTGAGCAACGTCGACTTGCCCGCTCCCGTTTCGCCGACGACGGCTACGGTTTCTCCTTGGTGGAGGTGGATGCTGACACCGCTGACGGCCTCCCGTGCCGCACCCAGGTAGGTGAAGTGGACGTCGTCGAACGTGATCGCGTTCGTGATCCGCTCGATCGGTAGGGCATGGGCCGTCTGCGGGGTCGACGTTCTCGTGCCGAGCAGCTCGCGCAGTCTGACCAGACCGACTTGGGCGCGCTGGTAGCTGTCGATCACGAGCGTCATCAACTGCACCGGGTCGAAGAGCAGGTTGATATAGAGGACGAACGCGATCAGACCGCCGGTTGTCAACTCGCCGTTGGCGACCTGCGTCGCTCCGACGGCGAGAACGACGACCAAGGCGAGGTCGCCGACGAGCTCGGTGAACGAGGTGAAGACGGCGAGATAGCGCTCGGATCTCAAGCGGGCTTGGAGATGTGCGTGGACGAGCCGCCCGAACGTCGTTCTGGCTGCCTGCTGGCGGCCGTACGCCTGGGTGACCCGGAGGCCGGCGATGTTCTCCTGCAGATCGGTGTTGACCTCGCTGAGCCGGTCGCGGGCTTCGTCGTACGCGCGCCTCGACCAACGCCGGTAGGCGATCACAGCGACGACGAACGGCGGCAGCAGCACGACGAGGGCAAGCGTCAGCTGTGGCTGGATGAGCACCAGGACGACGAGCACGCCGGTGAACGCGGCGACGGCGGTCACGAGCGTGCCGAAGCTGCGTTGGATGAAACTGGTGATCGCGGCAACGTCGCTGGTCATCCGGGTGATCACGGCACCGCTGTGCTCGCGTTCGTAGTAGTCGAGGCCGAGTCGTTGCAGGTGCGCGAACGCCTTGATCTCCAGCCAGAGTCTGGCTTGTTCGCCGGTGCGTCCGACGACCCGTTCGTGGAAGACGCGGATCGCCCAGGTGAGGAGGACGAGTGCCAGTGCGGCGGCGGAGAGTTGGACGAGAACGTCCGGCGCGTTCTTGCTGACGCCGTTGTCGATCGCGGACTTGGTGAGCAGCGGGAGGGCGAGGTTGGCGATCGACTCGACGCCCATGGCGGCGACGACGAGCGCGAGGCTCGTCCAGAGCGGGCCGAGCAGCTTGCGTGGGCCGAGGTTCGGCTCGGACTGCCTTGCCTGCTGGAGGTCGACGGGTCCCCGGGCAACCACCTCACCGCTGTCCACATCTCGACACCCCGACCGCACTTCCCTCACCCGACCGGGGTTTTGCAGGTCATTGCCACGTCGCAAAACCCCACTTGGGTGAGGGAAGTCGGTGAGGTTGAGGAGCGCGCGGTAGTGGGGGCAGCGTTCGAGCAGCTCGTTGTGGGTGCCGACGTCCACGACCCTTCCTCGGTCGAGGACGGCGATGCGGTCGGCGAGCCTTAGGGAGCTGCGCCGGTGGGCGATCAGCAGCGTGGTGCGGTTTCTCGTTGCCTGCCTGAGAGTTGCGAGGATGTCGGCCTCGACGCCCGCGTCGACCGCGGAGGTGGCGTCGTCGAGCACGAGGATCGGCGGCGCGGTGAGCAGGGCCCTCGCCAGCGCGATGCGTTGCCGTTGGCCGCCGGAGAGCGTGAGTCCCCGTTCGCCGACGACGGTGTCATAGCCGTCGGGGAGGTCGAGGATGAACGTGTCCGCCTCGGCCTCACGGGCGGCCTGCGCGACCCGTTCCTCGGCACGCCCGAACGCGAGGTTGGCGCGCAGGGTGTCGGAGAACAGGAAGCTGTCCTCGAACACCATCGCGACCCGCTCGCGCAGGGACTCGATCGTGAGGTCGGCGATGTCGGCGCCGTTCAGCCGGATCGCCCCGTGCTGTGGGTCGTAGAAGCGCGTGAGCAGTAAGGCGATCGTGGACTTCCCGGAGCCGGGCGTGCCGACGAGGGCGAGCGTCTCGCCGGCCTCGACGCGGAGGCTGACGTCGTGGAGGACGGGATAGTCGCGGTCGTACCCGAACGTGACGTTCTCGAGCTCGATGCTGAGCGGTCCGTCCGGCGCCGGCTCGGCGTGCGGCTTCTCGGTGACGGTCGGGGTGGCGTCGACGACCTCGAGGAGTCTGAGCAGGCCGGCCTTGGCCTCGACGAGGGCGGGGAGCTGGGTGACGAGCCAGCGGACGGGTGCGACGGTCGCGGCGAGGTACGTGGCGAACGCGAGGAACGTGCCGAGGGTGATCCTGCCGTCGAGAGCGAGCCAGCCGCCGAACGCGAGCACGGCGACCTGTGCGATGGCCGGGATCGCGTTGAGCGCCGGGTAGAAGTTGCTTGCCGCGTTGGCTCTTCTCACGCCGAGGTCGTACAGGTGGGTGGCCTGCTTCTCGAACCGTTCCTGCTCGCGGTGCTCCTGCCCGAAGCCCTTGATGACCCGGACTCCGCTGACCGCGGACTCGACGACCCCGGCGAGAACACCGGTCTGCTGCGAGTAGTCGCGGTGGAGCGGGGTGAGGAACGTGCTCCCCCGCCTCGCCGAGACGAACAACAGCGGTGCGGCGACGAGCGCGACCAGCGTGAGGATGGGCGAGAGCGTGAGCATGACGACCAACGAGAGCGCGAACATCACCGCGTTCGACGCGAGCTGCGGCAGGTTGCGCAGGGCGGTCTCGACCGAGCCGACGTCGGTGACGACCCGTCCGACGACCTGGCCGGCCTTGAGCTTGTCGTACATCGCCCCATCCAGCCGCTGCAGCGCACCGAAGACGTCGGTCCGCAGCCTTGCGCCGACGCCATAGCCCACCTTGCCGGCCGCGTATCGCCGTACGGCCCCGGCGACGAACCGGATCAGCGCGGCGCCCGCGAGCAGTCCCAGCCAGGGCCCGACGTTGGCGCGTTCGTCGACGATCTGCTTGACCACCAACGGAATCCCCGCCAGAGCCGCGCTCCCCACCACGGAGGTCGCGAACCCCACCGCCACCGCCGCCCGATGCTCCCGGCAGTACCCCACCAGCCGCCGAAGCGGAGATCGGTCGCGAACAGTGGCCATCCCACCACACTTAGTCACAGAGGCGTGAAGGGCGCAACCTTTCTAGCCTTCGGGCTCTGACCGTTTCCGGCGGAGCGCCTCGCCCTTGGCACGGGCCTGGGCCTCGAGGTCGGCCTGGAACTGCTCCATCGCCTTGCGCAGCTCCAGGTCCGAGGCGGCAAGGATGCGAACGGCCAGCAGGCCAGCGTTGCGGGCGTTCCCTACGGCCACCGTCGCCACCGGGACGCCGGCGGGCATCTGGACGATCGAGAGCAGGGAGTCCATGCCGTCCAGGTACTTCAGCGGCACCGGCACGCCGATCACGGGCAACGGCGTCACGCTGGCGAGCATCCCCGGCAGGTGAGCGGCACCGCCCGCGCCGGCGATCAGGACCTGCAGGCCACGGGAGGCGGCGGACGAGCCGTACGTGATCATCGCCTGCGCCATCCGATGCGCGGACATGACGTCGACCTCGTGTGGCACGGAGAACTCGTCCAGCGCGACCGAGGCCGCCTCCATCACGGGCCAGTCGGAGTCCGAGCCCATCAAGATGCCGACTCGCGCGTCACTCATCGATCTCTCCCGCCAGATAGGCCGCCGCGTGCCGCGCCCGCTCGAGCACGTCCGGCAGGTCCGAGCCGTACGTCGTCACGTGCCCGACCTTCCGACCAGGCCGAACTTCCTTGCCATAAAGGTGAATCCGCAACTCCGGATCCCGAGCCTGCGTGTGCAGGAACGCGTAGTGCATGTTCGGCGCCGTCCCGCCCAGCACGTTCACCATCACCGTCCAAGGCGCCCGCGTACGCGGCGAGCCCAGCGGGAGATCCAAGACGGCCCGCAGGTGGTTCTCGAACTGCGAGGTCACCGCGCCGTCGATCGTCCAGTGCCCGGTGTTGTGCGGCCGCATCGCCAGCTCGTTCACCAGGATCCGGCCGTCGGAGGTCTCGAAGAGCTCCACCGCCAACACCCCGACGATGTCGAGCTCCTTCGCCACCGTCAGCGCGATCTCCTGAGCCTCGGTCGCCAGCCGGCGGTCGAGGTCGGGTGCGGGCGAGATCACCTCGTGGCAGATCCCGTCGCGCTGCACCGACTCGACCACCGGGTACGCGATCGCCTGCCCGTGCGGGCTTCGCGCCACGACGGCGGACAGCTCGCGTACGTACGACACCCGCTCCTCGGCCAGCAGCGGAACACCTGTGGCGACGGGCTCCTCGACGGCCTCGTAGGTCGCGTCGGAGAGCACCCACACGCCCTTGCCGTCGTACCCACCCCGCTGCGTCTTGACGACCAACGGCCCGCCGAGCTCCTTGCCGAACGCGACCAGCTCCTCGGCGGTCGAGGCCTTCCGCCACCGCGGGCAGGGAATCCCCAACCCGGTAAGGCGTTCCCGCATCAGCCCCTTGTCCTGCGCGAAGACCAGCGCATGCGACCCGGGCCGCACCACGACCCCGTCCGACTCCAGGGCCTGCAGATGTGCGGTCGGCACGTGCTCGTGGTCGAACGTCACCACGTCGCAACCCTCGGCGAAGTGCCTCACCGTCGAAAGATCGGTGTAGTCGCCGACGAACGGGTCCCGCACCACCTGCGCCGCCGACACGTCCGGCCCCTCGGCCAGGAGTCGAAAGCGCACGCCAAGAGCGATCCCAGCCTGGTGCGTCATCCGCGCCAGCTGCCCGCCGCCGACCATGCCGACAGTCGGCACACCTACGAGTTCCACCACGCACGTGAGGCTATCGCGGCGGCCCTCCCCGCCCGTCCGGGCATGTGCCCGAACTCCCGGACGTAAGCGGCGACGACGCCGACGACGCGTACCCCACCTCGCGAGCGACCCGACGCACCGGACACAGCTCGACCAGCGCCCGCCCCCTGCGCGGTTGGCCAAAGGAGCTGGCGTCGATCACCGGCTACTGGAAGCGCGGCGTCGCGGGGCTCAACGCGGGTGACCGGTCACCTCCTCGTTCGACCGAGTCACCGTGTACGACACCTGGGTTCCACTCCAGAAGTGGAACGTGAGGTTCACCGGGGAGCCGTCCCGCACCTCGTCGAAGAACGCCTGGGGCAACGTCACCGTCCCAGCGGCGTAGTCCGGCCGGAAGGCGCGGCCGAACTCCTTGAACGAGGTCCAGTCCTGTGGGCCCGCGTTGCCGGAGCCGTCCACGTAGACCGCCTCCATCGTCGCCAGCACGTCGCCGCGGAACGCGACGGGGATCGCCAACCCGCTCGTGGTCCCCGTGGCCGCCCGCGGCACCGGCGGGTCGTACGTGATCACCCGGAACTTCCATGGCACCCCGCGGGAGAACCGCGCCGACACGACGGCGTTCACGCCGTACTCGCGCTCCCCCACCAGGCGAGTGAGCAGCGCGGCGGTGAACGTCAGCTTCGATCCGTCGACGCGGTAGTCCCGGCCGCGCACGAGCGGCCGCGAGCCGACGGAGAGATACCTGAGCCGGTTGCCGTTCAGGTTCAGCGACACCGTCGCCTCACCCACGGGACCGGTTCGGCGGACGAAGATCAGGTCCGACTCGGCCGACGAGGAACGTACTGACCAGCTGGACCTGATCTGCTCGTACAACGCCGGGTCGCTCCATCGCAGGGTAGTCCGGCCGAGGTGTTGGCCGTTGTCCCACCACATCGTGGTGAGCTTCCTGGCTCGCGCGTGGGTGCCCAGGGAGTCGAAGAACTTGAGCTTCTCACCCTGCTCGACGGTATCGAGCCCCGTATCGAACCCGAGCAGCCCGTACTCCCCGACGATCACCGGAATCCCCCGCGACACGAAGGTCTGATAGGCCCGGTCGAACGTGCCGACCAGATCGGCCTCGGTCGTCTCGTCGAAGCGCGTGTACCCGGCCACGTTCACGCTGAACGGCCAGAACCCGTAGAAGTGGATCGTCGCGACGAGGTTCGGATCGTGCAGATTTTCGATCGTGTCGGCGAGCGCGTCGAGCCGGCCTTGGTCGCCGTTGGTGTGCAACGTCGGCAGCACCAGCAACCGGGTCGAGTTCCGTCCGCCCGACCCGCGCACGATCTGGTGGAAGACCGTGTTCAGCTCGTTCAGCAGGGCGTACTGCTCCGCGTCACTGAACGTGCCAGCGAACTGGGGCTCGTTGATGCTCTCGAAGATCAGCCTGGACGACTCGTTCCGGAACGCCGCGGCGATCTGCTCCCAGGTCGCCGCATATCGAGCCAGGACCTGGTCGTGTGAGATCCCCAGCTGGTTGACCCACAGCCACGAGTCGTGGTGCAGGTTGATCATCACGTAGAGGTCCTCAGCCAGCGCCCAGCGAACGACCTCCCGCACCCGGGCCAGCCACGCCCCGTCGATCGAGTACGACGGCGCCCCGCCCTGCCGCCCGTCCCAGGTGACCGGGATGCGGATGCTCCGAAAGCCCTGCGCTCGGACGCCATGGAGGAACGCACGAGTGACCCGCGGGTTGCCCCACGCGGTCTCGTCCAGACCGACGGCGTCGAAGGAGTTGCCCAGGTTCCATCCCGGCTGCATGGCCGCCACGACCGCCCGGGCACTGGGCGTCTCGGCAGCCGCGACCCCCGGCAGGAGCGCCAGCACCAGACCGGCGACGAGTGCGAGAACGCTAACCCTTGATCGCACCGATGATCACACCCTTCGTGAAGTGGCGTTGCACGAACGGATAGATGAACAGCACGGGGATCGTCGCGATCGCCACCACCGCCATCTTGATCGCCAACGTCGGCACCGGCCCGCCGAAGCTGGTGTCACCTAGGTTGGCTCCGGGAATCGCCTGCCCCTGCAGGACATACGCTCGCAGCACCAGCTGCAGCGGCCACCTCGTGCTGTCGTCGATGTAGAGCAACGCGTTGAAGAACGCGTTCCAATAGCCGACCCCGTAGAACAACGCGACGACCGCGACCGCGGCCTTCGACAACGGCAGCACGATCCGCGCCAGGATCCGGAACTCCCCCGCGCCGTCGATCCGCGCGCTCTCCACCAGTTCTCGTGGAATGTTCATGAAGAACGAGCGAAGCACGACCAGGTTGAACGCGGACATCGCGCTCGGCAGGATCAACGCCCAATAGCTGTTGAGCAGACCGAGGTTCTGCACGACCAGGTAGCTCGGGATGAGTCCCGGCCCGAACAGGAACGTGAGCAGGACGATCATCAACAACGGCCGGTGCAACACCGAGCCGGGCCGAGACAGCCCGTACGCCGCGAGGATCGTCAGCAGCACACTCAAAGTCGTTCCGACAAGGGTGATGCCGAGACTGACCAGCAAGGCCCGCGTCACGACGCCGCCCGACAGGATTTCCTGGTACGCGCGGAACGTGAGCTCGCCCGGCACGATCACGAGCCCGCCCGCTTCGGTGATCGTCTTCTGGCTGGACAGACTGGTGAGCAGCACCACCCACAGCGGGAACAGTACGGCGAGCACGACGAGCCCGAGCGAGAAGCCCTTCGCCGACTGCCCGACAGCGGTCGGCGGCTCCTCCCACACGGGCCTTTGGTTTCGAGGTACGGAGCTGATCGTCGTCATCGTCTCGAGTACACCCCCTGCTCGCCGAGCACGTGCGCGAATCGGTTGGCGGCGAGCACGAGCACCAGTCCGACGACACCCTTGAAGAGTCCGGCCGCGGCACCGTACGCCCAGTCCCCGCTGACCACGCCGGTGTAGTACACGTACGTGTCCAGAACCTCGGCGGTCGCGGCGCCGACGGCGTCACGTTGCAGCAGGATCTGCTCGAAGCCCACGCTCAGGGCGTCACCGAGCCGCAGAATCAACAGCAGCACGATCACCGGTCGTAGCGCTGGCAGCGTCACATGCCACAGCCGCCGCCACCGCCCGGCACCGTCGACAGCGGAAGCCTCGTACAGGTGGGGATCCACCGTGCTCAACGCCGCCAGGAAGATGATCGTCCCCCAGCCCGCGTCCTTCCAGACTGCCTGCAGTGTCACCAGTCCGATGAACGCATCGGGATTGGTCATCAGGTCGACCGGCTCCCAGCCGCGGCTGCGCAGGAACGAGCTCAGCAGACCGGCCCCGCCGAGCATCTGCTGGAACAACGTGATCACCAACACCCACGAGAAGAAGTGCGGCATGTACACGATGCCCTGAACGAACGCGCGCACGCGTGCGCTCAGGACACTGTTCAGTAGCAGCGCGAGCAGGATCGGCAACGGGAAGTAGAACACCAGCTGGAAGCCGGTGATCAGCAACGTGTTGACGGTCGCGTTCCAGAACTCGGGATTCCCCATCAACCGTTCGAAGTTCGCGAAGCCGTTGAACGGGCTGTCGAGGATGCCCACGTATGGCGAGTAGTCCTGGAACGCGATCACGTTCCCGAGCAACGGCAGGTAGTGGAAGATCCCGAGCAGCAGCACGGTCGGTACGACCATGACCAGCAGCGCCCAGTCGCGCCGAAGCCTCGCCCGCAAGCCCATCCGGCCACCGGACGTCCGGACGGCCCGCCGCCGACCAGCGGCCTCGCCCGGTCGCGCCCTCGGTGGGGCGTCGATCATCAACGCCCGACCTTGGTCAGGTTCTCCTCGTAGAACGCCCGCAGCTCGTCTCCGCCGCGCTGCCGCCAGCTCTTGACGGTCTCAGCCCACTCGCTGACCTTGGCACGCCCCCGCAGGATGTCGGACTCCTTGTCGGTCAACGGCTGTTGCAGCGTCTGGAACTTCGGCGGCTCCTCGACGTTCAGGCCGTCGAGGAGGTCGTCGACGAGGTAGGGCGCGGTCTGCTCCTGCCAGGCATGGTTGTCACGCACGTAGTCGGGGAACTGTGGCTTGGAGAGGAACGAAGGTCTCCCGACGAGGAACCCGTAGGTGAAGGTGACCTGCTGCTTGCCCTTGTCGTTAAGCTGCGGAACGCCCTTGGCGTCCTTCGCCTGCGTGACGTTCGCCGGCCCGTAGGTGACCATGTCGTACTCCGTCGTACCGAACGGCGCGGCGTAGTAGTTCATCGCCGAGAGGAGTTCCTCGATCTTGTCGTTCGGCGTGCCCTTCTTGATGTAGGACTGGATCCGCGCCGCACCGCCACGGGTATAGACCGGCTTCGCCGTTCCGTCCGCGGACAGCGGTGGGAACAGCGCGATCCTGAACTTCGGGTTGCTCGGCCGCTGCCGGTCGTAGGCCTCGTGCCAGGCGCCCGTGCCGTCCATGTACATCAGCAGCTGGCCGCTCTCGAACAGCTGCTTGGAGTCCGCGTTCCCGCCCGCGACGATCGTCGGGTGCACGTAGCCGGCGGCGAACAGCTTCCGGTTGAACTCCAGCGCCTCGACGTACTCCTCGGTCTCGGCCGGGTTGACGAGCTTTCCGCTCCGGCGGGCCCAGTTCGCAGGGACGCCGTACATCCGCCGCGCCTCCGGAAACACGCCGCCGACCGCCCACTGCTTCTTCGCCGGGTCGTTCACGCTCTTGCAGAGCGCGATCCAGTCGTCGGCGTTCTTCGGCGGCTCGACACCGAGTTGCTCGAACAGGTCCGCGCGGTAGAAGAGTGCGTCGGAGATTCCGCCGCCAGGGAAGGGCAAACCGAACAGGCGTCCGCCGAACGTGGCGGCCTGCCACGCCTTGGTAGGGAGGTTCGCCAGGTTGGGCCACTTGGCCGACACGTCCTTGCCGAGGAAGTCGGTGAGGTCGGCGAACAAGGTGGGCACGATCTGGGCAGAGAAGTTCTGCGGCCGGTTCCACAGCGGTACGCAAGTGACGTCGGCGACCCGCTTCGACGCGAGAACGGCCGCGATCTTCGTCCCGTAGTCGTTGCCATTGATCGGCGTGAAGTCGAACGTCGTGCCGGTGGCCGCGTTGACCGCTTGGTAGTAGGCGTTCTGGGCGAGCGCGGGCGGGATCGGCCACCAGGCTGGTGTCATCGCCTTGAACGATCCGCCCTTGCCCGCCTGGGCTTTGACCGACTGGACCAACTCGGACGGGTAGCCGAGGTAGCCGGGCGCGATCTCGTCGGTGCTCGGCAGGTCCGGCTTGACGTACTCGACCTTGACGTACTTCGGAACGACCGAGGTGAGGTCGCCTTCCTTGCGGATCGCTCCGGTCGGGTTCGACCGCGCACCGCTCGTGCCGTTCGAACCGCAGGCGGCCAGGAGTTGCGCGCCGGCCAAGGTACCCGTGCCGACGACGACGCCGGTGAGGAACCTGCGCCGGCTGACCCCCGCAGCTGAACTGTTGTGCTCCATCGCTGCCCCTCTTCCTTGGTGTACTGCTGTGTACGGCTGCGTATGCCTTTGTGCCGCGCCTACTCGAACCACAGCTCGCAGATCTGGGTCCCGTCGCCGAGAACGACGTAGAGGTCGTGCCGGCCGTCCACCGCCGACAGCTCGGCGACGAGGTCCGTCCACTCCTCCACCTCGCAGGTGACGGACGCCAGAACCCGCCCGCTGGTGGGATCGCCGGCCCGCACCTCGACCGACCCGCCCACCCCGCGGGCGATGACATGCAGGGTCGCGAGCTC
Organism: uncultured Actinomycetota bacterium; assembly: GCA_963762635.1. Taxonomy (GTDB): domain Bacteria; phylum Actinomycetota; class Actinomycetes; order Propionibacteriales; family Actinopolymorphaceae; genus Tenggerimyces. Next base: position 158,650 of record CAVXLQ010000009.1, on the reverse strand, counting down.
GGGACGCAGATCCACGTCGTAGAAGGCGATCCACGCTCCGTCGGCCTCTGCGAGGACGGCGTCACCGCGTTCCTTCGTCTCGTCGACGAGCTCGACTCGCTCGTAGTCGTCGAAGTCGACCGCCCGCATCCGCTGCCGCGAGTCCCGATCCGGAAGTCGCTCACCGGTGACCGTGACCGAGCCCGCCGCTCGGACGTCGGTGGCTGACGTCCCCACCTGGACGGCGTATTCGCCGCTCTCCACGACCATCCGGCCCTGTCGTACGTCCCAGTGCGCGAGCTCGGCGAGCGGAACCGTGAACCGTACGGTCGCGGACTCGCCGGCCGGCAGCTCGACCCGTTCGAACGCGATCAGCCTTCGCACCGGGTAGCTGACGCGGGACGGTGAGGTTCTGGCCAGGTAGACCTGCACGACCTCCACGCCAGCTGTCTTTCCGGTGTTCGCCACGTCGACGGCGATGCTGAGCTCGTCGTGCGAGGTGGTCGGCCGCGCGACCGTGAGGTTCGCGTACCCGAACGTCGTGTAGCCGAGTCCGTGCCCGAACGGGTAGAGAACGGGCCGGTCGTCGTAGAGATAGGTGCGTCCGGCCTTGATCAGGTCGTATTCGCCGAGGTCCGCGAGGTCGTCGGTCGACCGGTGCCAGGTCTGCGTCAACCGGCCCGCTGGCGCACGGTCTCCGAACAGGACGTCGCACAAGGCGTGGCCGGTCTCCTGGCCGCCGTGTGCCATCCACACGATGGCGGGGAGGTGCTCGTCCTCCCAGGGGAGCGCGTACGGGAAGCTGCTCTCCACCACGAGGACCGTACGTGGGTTGGCGGCGACGACGGCTTTGACCAGCTCCGCTTGCCGATCCGGCAGCTCGATGCGGGTTCGGTCCGTTGTCTCGCGCGCTCCGACGAGTGGATGGTTGCCGACCACGAGGATCGCGACGTCGGCCCCTCCTGCGAGAGTCGCCGCTTCGTCGACGCCGTCGCTGTGGCGTTCGAACGCCTCGAGCCCGATCGCCGTGCCCGACGCCACGTGCTCCAGGGTCCGTCGCTTCTCGTCGAGCCGGAAGGTCTCCTGCACCACCCAGCCATGGGGTTGGTCCTGGTCCGCGACGAGCCGGCCATCCGTCCGGCGAGTGAGGAACTTCCCGTTCGGCGCCCGGAACACCAGGAGCCCTTCGCCCCAGTCGTAGACCTCGAGCTCGAACGTCTCGCCGCCGACGGTCATCCGGACCCGGTCGACGCCCCGCACGTGGTCGACGGCGTACGAGCCCTGCCGTTCGCGGAACCCGTCGAGCGGCGTGACGGCGTACGGCAACGTGCCGCTGTACCAGTCCTCCAGGCACATGTCCGCCAACGGGCCGACGACGGCGACCTTGCGAAGTCGCGCATGGTCGAGCGGCAGTAGGCCGTCGTTGCGCAGCAGCACGATCGAGTCGGCCGCGACCTCGCGGGCCAGCTCGCGGTGTGCGGCACAGTTGATGACCTCGGGTCCGCGCGAGAGGTGGTCCACCTCGTCGAGCTCACCAAGCTGGATCCGGACGCGCAGGCATCGCGCGAGCGCCTCGTCCATCAACGGCTCGTCGATCAGCCCTCGCGCGAAGGCGGAACGCAGCGTGCCGATCGTGAACGAGCTGTCCTCGCTCTTGTCGGTGAAGCTGTCCACACCGGCCCGGAGAGCCGCCGCGTGGGACTCTTCGTGGATGTCGAAGTAGTGCTGCTCGTCGACGAGGTTGCTCGGCGCGAACGCGTCGCTGACGACGAACAGCTCGGGGTTCCATTCGCGCAGGTGTTCCCTGATGTGGGGGCTGACGTGGTTGGGTCGCCCGTTGACGCGGTTGTACGACAACATGACCGCCGCGGCCACGCCGGACCGGATCGCGGGCTCGAACGCGCGCAGGTAGTACTCGTGCAGCAGCCGCGGCCGGACCTGCGACGACGACGTCACCCGCTCGGCTTCGTTGTTGTACGCGAGGAAGTGCTTCAGGGTCGGCGCGGTCTTCAGGTACGTCGGGTCGTCTCCGCGCAGGCCGCGACAGTAGGCGGTCGAGAGCACGCCGGTGAGGTGTGGATCCTCGGAGTAGCCCTCCTCGTTCCGCCCGGCGCGTGGATCGCGGAGCAGGTCGACGACTGGCGCCCACACGTTCAGGCCGATCCGATCCGGTTCGCGATGGTGGAACGCCCGGACCTCGTCGCCGACCGCCGCTCCGACCCGCTGGACCAGTTCCGCGTTCCACGTGCTGGCGAGGCCGATCGCCTGCGGGAACACGGTTGCGACGCCGCACCAGGCCATCCCGTGCAGCCCTTCCTGACCGGTGTGGAAGGAGCGCAGGCCGAGCCGTTCGACCGCGGGCTGGTGCTGGTGCAACAACGCGATCTTCTCGTCGATCGTCAACTGGGACAGCAGATTTGCGACGCGCGCGTCAAGCTCCGGCATGGTTCACCACCGACCCGATCGGTAGGTCGACGCCCGCGCGGACGAAGACAGGGATGCGTTCGAGCGGCGCCTCGACGCGAACGACCGATCCGCCCGCATAGGTGTGCGCCGTCCATGGATCGGTCCACTCGACGTCGCCCGGCAGGTAGACGGATCGCTCCCAGGCTTCGTGCTCGACGATCGGCGCGACCAGGACGTCCGGACCGAACAGGAACGCGTCGTCGACCGCCCAGGCCCTCTCGTCGGACGGATGGTCGACGAACAACGGGCGCATCGCCGGCAGGCCGGTGTCCGACGCGATCCGCAACTGTTCGCCGAGGTAGGGGCGTAGACGTTCCCGGAGGAAGAGCTGCTCGCGGATGATCGCGTAGGCATCGTCGCCGAACGACCAGATCTCGTTCGGCCCACCGGTCATCGTCGTGCCGAACGGCATCCGCGGCGCGCGGTTCCCGTGCAACCGGAACAGCGGGCAGAACACCGCGTACTCGAACCACCGCACGACGAGTTCGCGGAAGTACGGCTCGTCCGGATCGCCGCCATGGAAGCCGCCGATGTCCGTCGTCCACCACGGCAGTCCCGACAGCGCGACGTTGAGACCGGCCTTGACCTGGTCGGCGAGCGCTTCGAACGTCGCGGCGATGTCGCCGGACCAGAGCGCGGCTCCGTACCGTTGGCTGCCCGCCCAGGCGGACCTGTTCAGCGTGACGACCTCCGTCTCGCCTGAGGCGAGCATGCCTTCGTAGAAGGCGCGCGCGTTCTCGCGCGGATAGAGGTTGCCGACCTCGAGGCCGGGACCGGCGTGGTACTGGAGGTTCTGCGGATGGCCGGGCTTGATCTCCGGCTCGCACGCGTCCAACCACCACACGCGGATGCCGAGGTCGTAGTAGTGCCGCTCGACCTGGTCCCAGACGAACGCGCGTGCGGCCGGGTTCGTCGAGTCGTAGAACGAGACCTGCACCGGCGCGTCGACGCCCTTGTCCGCCCAGTCCGCGTGGACGGGCGGGCCTTGCTGGGTGGCGACGAGGAGGCCGCGGTCGAGCATGTCGGGGTAGTTCTCGCTCAACGGGCTGACCGACGGCCAGACCGAGACCATCAGCCGGACGCCGAGCTCGCTCAGCTCGGCGACCATCGCTTTCGGATCGGGCCACTCGTTCGGGTCGAACCGCCACTCCCCCAGATGCGTCCAGTGGAAGAAGTCGGCGACGATGACGCTCAGCGGTAGGCCGCGCTCGACGTACTCCCGCGCGACCGCGAGCAGCTCGTCCTGAGTGCGGTAACGCAGCTTGCTCTGCCAGAAGCCGGTCGCCCATTCCGGCATCGGCGGCGCGTGCCCGGTGGCGTCCGCGTAGTTCCGCAGGACGTCCGCTGGTCCTTCACCCGTCGTCACCCAGTAGTCGAGCTGGCGCGCGCTGTCGGCGACCCAGCGCGTTCCGTTCGTCGCCAGCTCGACGCGGCCGATCGCCGGGTTGTTCCACAGCAGCCCGTATCCCCTGCTGGACAAGAGGAACGGGATCGTGACCTCGGCGTTGCGCTGGATCAGCTCGACCACCGCGCCCTTCTGGTCCAACAGGCCGTGCTGGTGCTGGCCGAGCCCGAAGACGCGTTCGCCCTCGTACGCCCGGAACCGCTGCTCGATACGGTGATATCCGTTGCCGGTGGACAGATACAGCCGCGATCCCGGCCACCAGAAGTGCGCACGCTCCTCGGCGAGCAGCTCGTCGCCGGTGTCCGTACGGACGAATCGCAGCTCTCCTTCGGCCGAGAGCTCCGCGCGCAAGCGTCCGTTGACAACGGTCGCGCGGTCCGCCGCGACCTCGACGTCGCCGCTCGGTGCCGGGCGGTCGAGCAGTGCGCCGGGCAGGTCGTCGCGCAGGCCATGGCCGGCCCGTACGCGCACGCTGTCGGCGCCCCACGGCTCCACCCGGAGCACCTCGCCGCCACCACGCCATTCGACGCCCGCGTCGATCTCGCGGAACTCGCCCACGCGATCCTCCTCTTTCTGGTGTCGAATGGCTGTCGAAGCGATTCGACGATGGGTACGACGGCCTCGATCTGGAGCAGCAGAAGTCAGGTTTCAGCGTTCTCGTTCGGCTGTACTGCCGCGGACGGTCAACGTCGGCGCGAGTACGGTCTCCGCGGCGACCGATACGCCTTCCAGCTTGGCCATCGCGAGCTCGACGGCCTGCCACCCGACCTCCTCCGCGGGCAGCGCGACCGCGGTGAGGTCGAACCGGTCCGCGATCTCGTCCGGGCAGATCGCCACGACCGAGACGTCCTCGGGTACCCGCCGGCCGTGCGCTCGAAGCGCGTGGATCAACGACTCCAGCACCGGCTCGTTGTGCACGATCACGCCAGTGAGATCGGGATGCTCCTCGAGGAGCGCCCGCACAGCGGTGTTCGCGTCGTCCGGGGTCGGATCGCAAGGATGCGTGGTGACGACGACCTGGCGGCCCTCCGCGGCCGCGCGAACTCCGTCGGCGACCCGGGCGGCGTACCCCGTCTCGCGTTGGTAGACAGCGTGCGGACTGCCCACGAACGCGACGCGGCGGTGGCCTAGCGCCGCCAGGTGCTCCAGGCACGTCGCGCCGGCGGCTCGGAAGTCCAGGTCGATGCAGGTCAGGTCCGCCGTGTCCGCCGGGAAGCCGATGAGCACCGCGGGCGTCTGCAGGCCGCGGATGAGCGGAAGCCGTTGGTCGTGCAGCTCGACATCCATGACGATGATCGCGTCGGCGAGCGAGCTGCCCTGGACTCGTTGCAATCCACGTTCGCCCTCGTCTTGGGTGAGGAGCAGCACGTCGTGGTCGAAATGCCTCGCGCGTGCCGTGACCGCGGTGACGAACCGCATCAGGACAGGAACGTGCACCCCCGTCCGGAGCGGGATGACGAGCGCGATGATGTTCGTTCGCTTGCTGGCAAGGGCACGCGCTCCGGCGTGTGCGTGGTAGCCGAGCGCCCGGATGCTTTCCTGCACGCGTTCGCGCACCTCGGGTGAGATCGGCCGCTTGCCGCTCAGCACGTACGAGACCGTGCTGGCCGCCACGTTCGCATGTTTGGCCACATCGGCGATCTTGACCACCGCGGCCTCCCCTTCTCGATGCGATCGAAGCGCTTCGATTGCTGGCATGTTAAGGAACGGCAAGCGCTTTGGCAAGGATGGGATCCGCCTTCGGCCGCGGCCTTGGGCGGAAGCTCGGCACAGGCGGCCGCGGAGGCCGCCGGTGCGAGGGATGCTGGTCGGGGGTGACGTCCTCCACCCCGCGGGCAGAGGACGTCACCCGTGGAGCTCCGATCAGCCGACCGATACCGAATAGCTGTTGGTCGTGAAGTTCAGCCCACCGCTCGATGAGGTGATCTCATAGCCGAACTGCACGTTTCCCACGGTCACGTCGCCGAACCAGCCACGACTACGAATCCAGTTCAACACGGCGCGAATGTCGACCGATCCCGAGTTCGAGTTGCCCTGGCGGAGGAACGAGAACACCTGGATCGATCCATTGTTTCCCCGGTAGACATCCCAGCTGTGGCCGCCCACCGAAACCGACGTCTGATAGGAGCCGATAGCTCCGACCGCGCCACGGCGGTTCATCCAGAGCATGACCTCGTACGCATTGTTGTTCGCCCAGACGTCGTAGGTCGACGTGTACGCCCCGGACCCCGGAACGCTCACGTTGTAGTTACTGGTAAGGCTTCCCAACGAGCCGAGCGTGCGGTTGACCGAACGCGAGGCGTTCGGATACGACTTGATGCCACCCGTGTTCGGATGGTTCGCCCACACGCCCCAGTTGCTGGCGGAGTTGGCCCAGATCGTCTGCGGGCCATATCCACTTCCCCAGACATTGTTGTAGAGCGTGTATCCACCATTCGACCACGAACCCCAGCGGTCCGACGATTGCCAGACCGCCGCGTTCGCCTGCCAGGCGAACGAGCAGATCCCGAGCGTGAGAACGATCGCCGCTATTCCAAGGCGTCGGAGAGTACGCAAGAAAAGCATTCAGAGTCCTCCTTTGTCGAATGTGTGTCGAAGCGCTTCGATTACCCCGTCGACAGGACATCTGTGATTTCCGCGGTGTCAAGAACCGTACGAGTCGAACGAATCGAACGCAAGAGCAGGACGTGATCCAGACCTCATGTATCCCTGCTCACAACAGAGCAACACGGCCGCGCCAGGAGGTCTACGTTCGAGGCATGAGCCAGGTCTCGGAGCATCGCACGGCCACCAACGTTCTCGTGATCGGCACCGGAGCCGGTGGGCTCCGGGCCGCGATCGAGCTAGCCGAGCGCGGCACTCAGGTGCTGTGCGTCGGCAAGCGCCGCAAGGACGACGCGCACACGGTCCTCGCCGCCGGCGGCATCAACGCCGTGCTCGGGACGATGGATCCCGAGGACACCTGGCAGCAGCACGCCGCGGACACGTTGCGCGAGTCGTACTGGCTAGCCGACCCGCGGACGGTCGGGCTGCTCGCGAAGGAGGCACCGCGCGCGATCGACGACCTGGTCGGCTACGGCGCGCAGTTCCAGCGCGAGCCCGACGGCCGGCTGACGCAGCGGTTCTTCGGCGCCCACAAGTACCGGCGGACCTGCTTCTCCGGCGACTACACCGGCCGGGAGATCCAGCGTACGTTGGTGAAACGGGCCAACGAGCTCGCGATCCCGATCCGCGACGACCTCTACATCACCAAGCTGCTCGTGCACGAGGGGCGCGTGTTCGGCGCGTACGGGTTCCACATCGAGGACGGCAGCCGCACGGTGATCCTCGCCGACGCCGTCATTCTCGCCGCGGGCGGGCACACGCGGATCTGGCGCCGCTCGTCGAGCCGCCGGGACGAGAACACCGGCGATGCGATGCGCCTCGCGGCCGAGGCCGGCTGCAGACTCCGCGACGTCGAGCTGGTGCAGTTCCACCCGACCGGCATGGTGTTTCCGGAAGATGCCGCCGGCACGCTCGTGACCGAGGCCGTCCGCGGCGAGGGCGGCGTCCTGCGGAACGCGCAGGGCGAACGGTTCATGGAACGGTACGACCCGGAGCGGCTCGAGCTGTCGACGCGCGACCGCGTCGCGTTGGCCAACTACACCGAGATCGTCGAGGGGCGCGGCACCGAGCACGGCGGCGTGCTGCTCGACGTGACACATCTGGACCGCGACCTCATCCTGCAGCGGCTGCCGCGGATGTACCGGCAGTTCGTGGACCTGCTGATGGTCGACATCACCCGGCAGCCGATGGAGGTCGCGCCGACCGCCCACTACTCGATGGGTGGCGTGTGGGTCGACCCGACGACGCACCAGACCGACGTCGAGGGCCTGTACGCGGTGGGCGAGTGCGCCACCGGCGTGCACGGCGCGAACCGGCTGGGTGGCAACTCGCTCGTCGACTGCATCGTCTTCGGCCGGATCGTCGGGGCGCACGCCGCCGAGTGGTCGGAGAACCTGGACCTCCAGGTGCGGGACCGTTCGGTGATCGCCGCGGCCGAGGCAGAGGTGTCGGAGATCCTCGCCCAGCGAGGTGAGGAGTTCGCACGGCCGCTGCAGCGGGCGGTGCGAGACCTGATGAGCGAGCACTGCGGCGTGGTGCGTTCGGAGGCCGGGCTGAACGAAGGGCTGGCTCGGCTGGCCGAGGTCGAGGCGCGGGTTCCCCAGTTGGAGGTGCGGCCGGACATCGCGGGGTACGACGACCTGGCCCACACGTTCGACCTCAAGGGCTCGTTGCTCGCGGCGCGGGCGACCTTGCAGACGGCGCTCGAGCGGCGCGAGACCCGAGGTGCCCACAACCGTTCGGACTATCCGTCGCTGGACCCGGCCCTGACCGTCAACCTCACCTGGCGCCTGGACGGCACGATCGCGCGGGAATCGGTGCCCGAGACGCCGGCGGAGATCGCCGCGCTGACCGAAGGCCCGGACCTCGCCGTCTCCGGCCGGCTGGCGGAGTAGCTCAGGGGTCGACCCCGAGGGAAACCGGGGGCGTCGGCGCTGCCGTTGGCACAAAGGGCCGGTAGGCTCGGCGACTTGTCCGCCCCTGTCCGATGTCCGTGACTTCCCCCCGAACCGCCCCGAGGTCCCGCGTGAAGCTGCTCAAGTCGCTCTACGGCAAGGTCGACAAGCTCGCCCACGAGGTTGCCAAGTTCGGGATCATCGGCGCCATCGCGTTCGTGGTCGACATGGGTGCGTTCAACCTGCTCCGGTACGACTTCGACGGCAGCGGCATCCTGCAGCACAAGCCGCTCACGGCGAGGGTCATCTCCGTCTGCCTCGCCACGATCGTCGCCTACTTCGGCAACCGGCACTGGACCTGGAAGAACCGCGAGCGCCGCGCCCTGCACTTCGAGTACAGCCTGTTCTTCGTGCTGAACGGCGTCGGCCTGGTCCTCAACCTGGCCGTCCTCGGGTTCGTGATCTACGTCCTCAACCTGCACGACCCGCTCACGAACAACCTCGCCAACCTGTTCGGCATCGGCTGCGGCACGATCTTCCGCTTCTGGTCCTACCGCCGCTTCCTGTTCCGCGACGTCTCCACCCCGTCCAAGGGCCCGGAGGAAGAGACCGAGGTCAAGCTCTCCTCGGCCGCCTGAGGCAGGAACACCGCGAAGACGGCCGGCCGCCGCGAGATCAGCTCCAGCCGCCCGCCGTCCGCCTCGGCCAGGTCACGCGCCACCGCGAGCCCCAGCCCCGTTCCGCGCCGCCCGCTGACGGCGCGTTCGAACACGCGCTGGCCCAGCGACTCCGGGATCCCCGGCCCGTCGTCCGCCACCTCGACCACCGCCGACCCGCCAGCCGACCGCCGCCGCACCCGCACCGTGCCGCGTCCGTGGTGCAGCGCGTTCTCCAGCAACGTCGCGAGCACCAGCCCCAGCGTCCCAGGCCCCACCGACACCGCCAGCCCGTCGACACCGAGCACCTCGATCTTCCGGCCCGCCGCGTCGAACGCCGGCCGCCACTCCGCGAGCTGCTGGTCCACCACCGAGTCCACCGGCACCACCACCCGCCGCGCCGTGTGCGTGTCGCGCGAACGAGTCAGCAGCCGGTCGACGACCTGCGACAGCCGTTCGACCTGCCCCAACGCGATCCGCGCCTCCTCGCGCACCACGTCCGGCGAGTCGGTCGCGAGGATCTCCTCCAGCCGCATCGACAGTGCGGTCAACGGCGTGCGCAGCTGGTGCGACGCGTCCTGCGACAGCTGCCGCTCGGCCGCGAGCATCTCCGAGATCCGGTCCGCGCTCTGGTCGAGCACCTCGGCGACCCGGTCGAGCTCGGGTACGTCGTACCGCGCGCTCGGCGTCCGGACCGCGCCCGAGCCCACCCGTTCGGCCGCGTCGGCCAGCAGGACGAGCGAACGGGACAGCCGCCGCGCCTGCCAGATGCCCAAAGCAGCCGCGGCCAGCATGGCGAGCACCCCGAACGCCGCGAGCGCGAGCCACAGCGTGTGGACCTCGCCCTGGACCGCCGTCCGCGACTCCAGCACCTGTACGCGTACGCCGTCGCGGCTGACCGCCTCGGCGGAGATCGCCTGCGACGTGGGCACGGACGGCCCGAACGCCAGCAGCAGGTCCTCCTCGTGCCAGACCATCACCCGTTCGCCGTCGTGCGCGGCCGCCGCCACCGCGGCGCGCGTGACCGGGCGCTGCTGCTCGAGCAGAACGTCCACCGCGCTCGCGACGCGCTGGGCGTCGAGCTCGATCCGTTCGAACCGCCCGGCCTGCAGGTAGCGCTGCCCGAACACGGCGATCGGTAGCCCGAACAGCACCGCCGCGACGATCGCGATCAGCACGGTCGTGATGACGAGCCGGCGGCGCATGCCTTCCTAAGCGTCGCGCTCGAAGCGGAAGCCCACGCCGCGGACCGTCGTGATGAACTTCGGGTCCGACGCGTCGTCGCCGAGCTTGCGGCGCAGCCACGAGACGTGCATGTCGAGCGTCTTCGTCGACGACCACCAGGTGGTGTCCCAGACCTCGCGCATCAGCTGGTCGCGGGTGACGACCCGGCCGCTCTCGCGCAGCAGGACGCGGAGCAGGTCGAACTCCTTCGCGGTCAGCTGCAGCTCGGCCCCGTCCAGCCAGGCACGCCGCGACTCGGCGTCGATGCGTACGCCGTTCCCGTCGGTCCATTGCTCGCCGGTGCCGCGGCGCAGCAGCGCGCGGACCCGCGCCAGCAGCTCGGCGAGGCGGAACGGCTTGGTCACGTAGTCGTCGGCCCCGGCATCCAGGCCCACGACCGTGTCGACCTCGTCCGCGCGAGCGGTGAGCACGAGAACCGGCATCCGGCTGCCGTCGGCGCGCAACCGCCGGCACACCTCCAGGCCGTCGAGATCGGGCAGGCCAAGGTCGAGAACGACGAGATCGAATCCCCCGCCTCGCACCTGGCCGAGTGCGTCTTCGCCCTCGGCGGTGACCGCGACGTCGTACCCCTCGCGCCGGAGTGCCCGGGCGAGCGGATCGGAGATCGAGGCGTCGTCCTCGGCGAGCATGACCCGCGTCATAGGAGCGATCGTACGACTGCTGGCCCCGTTGCCGTGGGAAGAGCCCGGTCGCGCATCACTGAACGCGTACGCTCGGCCGGTGAAATCCCCTCTGCCGAAGCGCCTCCGCCGGATCTGCGCGGCGTTCCCGGAGGTCACCGAGACGCAGGTGAGCGACGCGTTGAACTTCCGGGTCCGCGGCCGCGGTTTCGCCGTGTACTGGACCCACTGGTTCTCCGACCCGCGCCCCGCGCTGTGGTGCAAGGCACCGCCCGGCGCGCAGGAGGAGATGGTCGCCGCCGACCCGGAGCGCTTCTTCGTGCCCCCGTACAACGGCCGCCACGGCTGGATCGGCGTACGGCTGGAGCCTCCGCCCGACGACTGGGACGAGTTGGCGGCGATGCTCGAGGTCGCCTACCGCCTCACCGCCCCGAAGAGGCTGCTCGGGCCGGGTGGAGTGCGGCGCACCGCTGGCTAGTGTGGCGCGATGGTTCTGCGGACCGAGCAGCTCCCCGAGCTCGTTGCCTCCTACCTGCGGGCGGAGTCCACCGACGACGCGATCGACGCCGCCATTCTGTTGCTGGACGTCAGCGAGGGCGACGCGTTCAAGCTGGCGCGGTTCGCTGAGCTCCAGGCTGACTAGCCCGCCCCGAAGAAACTGAACGTTCAATTCGACAACCCGACAACCGTCTGAGGCGTCCAGCGGGTTACAACGAGCGGAGGGACGCAATGGGCGGAGAGGACACCGCGGACGTCTCGTTCCGCGACTTCGTGGCGGGACGTTCGTCGGCGCTGCTGCGCTCGGCGTTCCTGCTCACCGGAGACGCTGGGAAAGCGGAGGACCTGCTCCAGACAGCGCTGGCCAAGACCTGGCGGCACTGGACGAGGGTCAACCGCGACGGGACCGGGGAAGCGTACGTACGGCGCGTCCTCTACACCACCTATGCGAGCTGGTGGCAGCGGCGCTGGCGCGCCGAGGTGCCGACGGCCGAGCCGCCGGACCGCGAGGCGGCCGACGCGTACCGCGGCGTGGAGGAACGAACGACGTTGCTCCGAGCGCTCGCGACGCTGCCGGCGGGCCAGCGCGCGGTCGTCGTCCTGCGGTTCTTCGAGGACCGCACGGAGGCGGAGACCGCGGATCTGCTGACGATCACGGTGGGCACCGTCAAGAGCCAGACTGCCCGTGCGCTGGCGCGGCTGCGAGCTTCCGAGATCGTGGCCGGGCTGGTCGAGGAGGAGCGATGAGCGAGGACATCGAGCGAGGGCTGCGGGGCGCGCTGCGACGCGCGACCGACGGCCTAACCGACAACCCGGGCCGGTACGACGAGGTGGCGCGCAAGGTGCGACACCGCCGTACGGGTGCCATCGCCGGCATCACCAGCGCCGTCGTCCTACTCGCCGCGATCGGCGGCTTCGCGCTGGCCAACCAGGGCGGCGACTCCGGCAACGGCGACAAGACCGTGATCGCGAACGAGCCCAAGGCCGACGAGCTCGACCTGACCTGCGAAGCACCGTCGGGTGGAACGGGCCAGCCCAAGGCGACCACCGGCAAGCCGTTCGTCCGCGAAGGAGCGCTCGGCGCCCGGCTCTGCCCCGCGTTGAAGGGCGACCCGCAGCCCGACCAGGCGCTCCTGGCCCTCCGCCTGCATTCGAACGTCGACCAGCTCGTCGCGACCCTCAACAAACTCCCCGCGTTCGACCCCGCCGCCTTCTGCACGATGGAGATGGGACCCACGTACGACCTGCTGCTCGTCTACGGCGACGGCAAGAAGGTGACGGTGACGTTCAACGCGTCCGGCTGCGGCGTCGCCAAGTCCGGCGCCGAGTACCGGATGGACGCCGGCAAGCTCCACGAACAGTTCTCCGAGCTGGCCAAGAAGCAGCAGAAGCCGACGAGCGCTCTCTCGTGCCTGGCCCCTTCTGGGGGCGTGGGCGAGGCGAAGTCGACCGGGACCGGCGCGCTCGTCCCGGAGGGTGCCAGCGTCGCGCGGCTCTGCCCGGCACTGAAGAAGGGCGCCAAGCTCTACACCGACCTCGATCCGGCCGACCTCGCTCCGATCCTCCGCACGGGTGTGGACCAGCTGGTGACGAAGGCCAACGGGCTTCCCGGCGTCCAGTCCAACGCCATTTGCACGATGGATCTGGGGCCGACGTTCGACCTCCTGCTGGCGTACCCGGACGGGACGACGAAGGTGGTCACGTTCGAGATGTTCGGCTGCGGGAACGTGCGGTCCGGCGCGGAGTTCCGGCAGGGCGGGCGAGAGATCGGGGAGCTGTTCCGCACGCTCTCGGCGCAGCAGAACCCAGCGCCGCCCGGCTCGGAGCCCTGCCCGGCGCCGTCGGGTGGAGTGGGTACGCCGAAGGCCACCGGCACCGGCGAGTTCGTCCGCCCGGGCGCGACTACCGCGCAGCTGTGCGAGGGCCTGGACGACCAGAAGCTGGACGACTCCGCGCTGATCGGCAAGGTCGCGACGACCGGCGTGGACTTGATCGTCTCCAAGCTCAACGCGATGGGCGCGGCCACACCCGCCGGTCCGTGCCGGGCCGACGCCGGGCCGACGTACGACCTGCACCTCGGCTATCCGGACGGGACCAAGGTCCTCGTCACGTTCGAGCCGTTCGGCTGTGGCCACGCGAAGTCCGGCTCGGAGTTCCGCTCGGGCGCGCGCGACCTCGACGACCTCTTCTCCCAGCTGGTCCGTGGCTCCGGGCCGCCCTCCAGCCCGGTACGCGAGTGCGCGGCACCCTCGGGCGGGCCGAAGCTGTCGACGAACCCAGGGCCGGCAGGCGAGCTCGTCGAGAAGGGCGCGGTCGCCGCTCAGCTCTGCCCGGGCCGTGCGGGAGATTCTCCGACGGACCCGGTGCACCTCTTCACGCTGACCGAGGACGTGTCCTCGCTCGTCGACAAGCTGAACGCGTTGGCGGTGCCGGGCAAGGACATGGTGTGCACCGATGAGCTCGGACCGCTGTACGACCTCGTCCTGACGTACCCCGACAGGCACACGCGGGTCGTGAAGTTGCAGAACTACGGCTGCGGCGACGTCGAGTCCGACGGCCGGCACCGCGTGGGCGCACGGGGGATCAGCGAGGCGTTCCGGCAGCTCGCCGAGGTGCAGCGCCTCGCCTCTCCCCCGGCCCAGCCGACGCCGCTCGACTGCGGCAAGCCGGTGTGGACGGGCTCCGACCGGGGGGCGGGCGGCGAACCGTGGTGGCAGTTCCTCTCGAACGACAGCCTCCGCTCGTTCACCGACCAGCTCGTTCCGGTGGCTCCGGTCGAGGGAATGGCGTGCCGGTTCACTGCGTCCACGGGACCCGCGGGGCCCACGGAGACCAAGCGGGTGCCGCTCGCGCAGAAGCAGGCGGGCACGTTCCGGACGCTGGTGAACGACTCGCTGAAGGTCGCACCGACGTGCGAGCTCGGTGAGGCCGAGCCGGTGGACGTGGTCACGTTCGCGGACAACGGAGACGGCCAGTACCAGCTGGTGATCGGGCGCGGCGGCTGCGCGGTCGTCCAGGGCCACTACGCGGCGGGCGCGCCGAGCCCTGCGCTGCTGGCTCAGCTGGACTCGTTGCTCGGTTAGGTGAACTTGTGGCGTTCGCCATCCGTGTAAGGCGGTATGGCAACGTTCATCACCGGACGACGGGCCGCCTTGCTCTCAGCCTCGGCGGCCGTCGTTCTCTCTCTAGCCGGCTGCGGCGGCGCGGGCGGCGGGACAGCCGCCGCCCCGCCCGCGAACTCGCCGATCGGCATCCGCACGGTCCAAGGTGTGGGCACTGTCCTGTCGGACCAGATGGGCATGACGCTCTACGTGACGGATGCGGAGAAGGACGGCACGATCAAGTGCGTCGAAGACTGTGCGGGGTTCTGGCCGCCACTGGAGGCCGGCGCCGATCTCCCTTCCAGCATTGACGGAATCACGGGGAAGATCGGGTCGGTGAAACGGCCCGACGGCAAGATGCAAGTCACGATTGACGGCCGGCCGTTGTACATGTTCGAGGACGACAAGGGCGCGGGAACCGCGAAGGGCAACGGCTTCGAGGACGACTTCATGGGCACGCACTTCGTGTGGCGTGCGATGACAGCGGACGGCCCGTTGGCCGGAGGCGAGAGCAGCTCACCTGCCCCGTCGAGCTCATCGTCGTCCGACGACAGCGGAGGCAACGAGTACGGCTACTGACTCGTTCTCGTCCGCGGTCCTGCGCGCAGGACCTGGGACGGAAGCTCGTGCCCAACCAGCTGCTCGGCCTCGGCGGCGACGAGCAGCAGGCGTTCGAGATCGACCCCGGTCGCGACACCCATGTCCTCGAGCATGTGCACGAGCTCCTCGGTCGCGATATTGCCGCTCGCACCCGGCGCGTACGGACATCCACCGAGTCCGCCGACGCTGGCGTCGAAGTTCGTGACGCCAAGTTGCAAGGCGGTAAGGACATTCGCGAGCCCAGTCCCCCGCGTGTTGTGGAAGTGCAAGCCAAGGTTGACACCGGGCAGCTTGCCTCGCGTCTCCGTCACGAGCGCCTCAACCCGCGTCGGCGTCGCCATCCCGGTCGTGTCGCCGTAGGTCAGGCCGTCGGCGCCTGTGTGGAGAGCCCTGGTGGCGACGTCGAGCACGCGGCTGACGGGGATGTCGCCCTCGTACGGGCAGCCCCAGGAGGTGGACACGACGACCTCGAGGGTCGCGTTCTCCTTGTGGGTAAGGGCAACGATCGCCTTGATGTCCTCGAGGGACTCCTCGGTGGAGCGGTTGACGTTCTTCCGGTTGTGCGTGTCCGACGCGCTGACGACGACCTCGATCTCCCGAAACCCCGCCGCCAGAGCCCGCTCGGCACCACGCAGGTTGGGAACGAGGGCGGAGTAGCGAACGTCCGGGTTCTTGGCGATCTTCGCCCACACCTCGTCCGCATCCCCCATCTGCGGAATAGCCTTCGGGTGCACGAAACTGACCGCCTCGATCCGCCTCACGCCGGTCCGCGAAAGCCCATCTATCAGCGCGATCTTCCCCTCAGTCGGCACAGGCGGCTCATTCTGCAACCCATCCCGCGGCCCGACCTCCCGGACGGACACCTCACTCGGCAACCGCAACAACGTCATACGACAGAGGGTATGCGAGCCCCTACCCCGCCGCCCGCCACCGCCCCCGGGTGATCATGACGGTGATCATGAAGCCGGACCGGTCATATACGCCGGTTTCGCTTCATGATCACCCTCATGATCACGGCTACGGGCGGACTTGGCGGACTTGTTGGATGGATCTCGGCCTAGAAGCCGAGATCTGTGTAACAAGTCGCGAGAGTGGGACGGACGTGACGGCCATCGCGACGAGCTGGAAGTAGCGGGCGAGCCCGGCGGGGTGGGGCGGACTTGTTACACAGATCTCGGGATAGAGACCGAGATCTGTGTAACAACTCGCGGGAGTGGGACGGATGTGACGGCAGGGGCGAGCGGGCAGGCAGCGGCACGTTAGCCGAGCGGGCCGGCGCACGAGGCAGGATGGCGAACGACGCAGTGGCGGGCGAGCGAGGCCGGGTGGCGAGCGGGCAGGGAGCGGCGACCGAGGCAGTGGCGGGCGAGCGAGGCAGGGTGGCGAACGAGGCCGGTGGGGATCGCCGGGGCCAGTGGTGGGCAGGCGGAGCCTGCCCATGGTGCCTGCTCATTGGCCGCCGAGAGGCTCCATGTCAACGGGTCAGGTCGCGAAGCGACCTGATCTCGGCGAAGCCGAGACGCGAAGCGCCCTTGACATGGAGGGCGGCCAATACACTCCCGGCGATTCCCACCGACCGAGAGAGCAACCCGCACGAGCGAGCCAACACCGAACAGCCGGCGAGAGCGGCCAACGCCGAGCGGCCGGCACCGAGCGAGCCAACACCGACCAGCCGGCGAGAGCGGCCGACGCCGAGCGGCCGACACCGAACGAGCCAACACCGACCAGCCGGCGAGAGCGGCCGACATCGAGCGGCCGACACCGAGCGAGCCAACACCGAACAGCCGGCGAGAGTGGCCGGGCGTCGAGCGGCCGAGCTTGTTGGACAGATCTCGGCCTAGAGCCCGAGATCTGTCCAACAACTCGCGGAGGTGGGATTGGCTGGCGTCGAGCCACCCGCACCGAGCGAGCCACCCCAGCCACGGCGTCGGAAGTGTCTGGGAATTGGTTGGCATCCCACCCACCCCGACCATAGGCTGCCGCGGTGGGCTGGGTCGCACCTGACGTCGAACGCTCGGAGGACTATCCGGCGCGGCGCGACGCGTCTGAGCGGGAGATGCTCCGGGACTGGCTCGACTGGCATCGGGCCACCTTGCTGCGCAAGTGCGCAGGCCTCGACGCGACCCAGCTGGCCAAACGTGCCGTGCCGCCGTCGCACCTGTCCCTGCTCGGCATCGTCCGGCACCTGAGCGACACCGAGCTCGGGTGGGTCAGGCAGACGTTCCGCGGTGAGCCGGTACCCGACCTGTACTACCGACCCGACGCCCCCACCGCGGACTTCGAGGAGGCCAGCCCGGCCAGCGCCGAGGAGGACTTCGCGCTCTACCTGGCCGAGTGCCGGGCCGTCGACGCCGCGCTGGAGGGCGCGGCGCTGGACGACACGTTCACGTTCCGCGAGACGACCATCTCCGTACGCTGGATGTGGCAGCACCTCGTGGAGGAGTACGCCCGCCACAACGGCCACGCCGACCTGCTGCGCGAAGCCATCGACGGCGAGGTCGGCTGCTAGGCCGCTAAGACGGCCGCCGGGAGACGAGGTGACGGACGATGTGTTCGGCGTCCGCTCCCACTCCCGCCAGCGCCGACGAGGCCTCGGTGTGCAGCCAGGGCAAGCCGACGGCGTACAAACCCGGGTGGATGACCACGCCGCGATCGTGCAGCGGGTAGCCCCATTCGTCCATCACCGGCAGGTCGACCCAGCTGAAGTCGAGCCGATAACCCGTCGCCCACAGCACCGTGCTCACCCCGGCAGCGGCGAGGTCGAGCGTCGTCGCGGTCTCCGGCAGGTACGACTGCTTCGGCGGCCGATCGTCCGCGGGCGCGTCGATGCCGGCCGCGGCGATGTACGCGTCGAACAGGGGCCGGAACTCGTCGTCGAACCCGGAGTCGACGAACTCCAGCCGCTCCCGCAGGTCGTCACTGAACCGAGCGACCGAACCCTCCACCGACAAGAGCTGCCCGTACAGCCGCATCCCCCGCCGCGCGAAGTCGCGCAGATCCAGATCGTGCCCGCCGCCCTGCCCACTCACATGCGGAATGCAGCCGAACCGAGCGGCCGGCGTGGGCAGATCGGCAACGCTCGGGAACGGCACGCCCACCTCAGCGCCGTGCAGCAACACGTTCAGCAGCCAGTAGATGATGTCCTTGCCCCGATACCGCCTCGGGATACTCGGGCACCGCGACACCGCGACGTGCACCGAACGACCAGCAGCGTGCAGCTCCTCGGCGATCTGAGCCCCCGACTGCCCCGTCCCCACCACCAACACCCCGCCGGCTGGCAGTTGGCTGGGCCGCAGGTACGCGTCGGAGTGCAGCTGCGTCACGCCACTCAACCCCGCGGCAACGTCGGGCACGTAAGGTACCTGATGCCCACCGGTCGCCAGAACGACGTTACGGGCAACGAAAGTCGCCCCCTCCGCGTACGCCTCGAAGCCACCGGACGAAGCCACCAACCGCGTGATCCGCGTCCCCAACCGCAGCGGCGCGGAGATCTTGGCCGCATAGTCCCGCAGGTACTGGATGACCTCCATCCGCGTGCCGAATCCGTCAGGGTCGGGTCCGTCGTACGGCATCCCCGGCAGCAGGAGGATGAAGTTCGGCGCGACCAGCCGGAAGCTGTCCCACCGATCGAGCCACGCACCGCCGACGTCATCCCGCCCGTCGACGACGAGGTGCTCCACGCCGGCCTCGCTGAGCCAGTAGCTGGTGGAGAGGCCGGCCTGCCCACCACCGATGACCAAAGTGTCGATCTCGTGTCGGGTATCCATGCCCCGAAGCTAGGTGGACCGAGCACGCCCCGGCTTCGGCGAGAACACCCACGCCGGGCCCGCGGGCATGGGTAGAACTATGCAAGCAGGCCGTGCTCGTACGCATAGGCCGTGACCGCCGAACGCGACGACATGTCCAGCTTGGCGAAGATGTTGCTCAGGTGCCGCGCGATCGTCTTCTCGCTCAGGTACAGCTCCGCCGCGATGTCGCGATTCGTCCGACCGGTCGCCACCAGCCGCACCACCTCGATCTCGCGAGCGGTCAGCCCACCAGCGGGCCCGAGCAACAGCGACTCCACCCTGGCGACGTCCGGCACCGCCCCCAACTCGGTGAAGATCCACAACGCCGCATCGAACTCCATCCGAGCGCTGTCCTCGTCACCCAGAGCCCGACAGGCGAGGCCGATGAGTACGCGCACCCGAGCGGTCTCGTACGGCACCTCGAGCGACTGCCACGCGTTCCACGCCGAACGGAGCTGGACCAACGCGGCAGCCGGAGAGCCCTCCGCCAGCCGCACAGCGCCGTCGCCGAACCGGGACGCGGCCAGGAGGAGCGGCGCGTCGAGCGCGACGGCGACACCCGTGAGCTCGTCCGCCGCAACCCGCGCGGCCGGAATGTCCTTCACCGCAAGGAGAATCTCCACCTGAGCGATGAGGAGCTCCGCCCGCTGACCCCGTTCCCGGGTCTCGTCGACAGCCCGCCGGATCGCCGCGGCGGCCGCCGCCGTCCGCCCCTGCGCGAGCCGCAACAAGGCATGCCCCGGCTGCGGCTGCCGGCTGAGCCGACTCGCCTGCTGGTACGCCGACTCCGCCTCGACGGAGGCGCCACGCAACCGATGCAGCTCACCCAGCTGGTAGTAAGCCGCGCCCAACGCGGGCTGCTCACTCGCCTCGCCGAACGCGGCACAAGAACGTCGCGTCTCGTCGAGGGCCTCGTCCCAGGCGCCGTGCAACGTCAGGATCTCGGCGCGATGAACGAGGCACTGACCACGGTATGGAACGAGGTCCGGCTGCGCCGAGCACCAGGAGCTCAGCGCGGACGTCCACTCCCGAACGCGCCGCAGGTCGAACGTGAGCCGGCACGTCTCGATCACCGCGCAGAACAGGATCCCCGCGACCATCTCCGACACCTCGCCCGACGTCACGGAGACCATCGCCTCGTCGAGCCGAGCCAGACCCTCGCCGGCCCGCCCAAGCGCGACGAGCGCCTGCCCCTGCAGCGTGAGCCCGAACGCGCTGAGGTCGGCTTCGGCGAACCGGTCGCCACACGCCGTCGCCGCTCTCGCCAGCTCCAAGGCCGCCGCGGGCTCGTTCTCCAGGTGGGACAACGTCGCCGGTACGAGCAGATACCCGCGCTCGGGACAGTCGCTCGGCCCAGCCTCGACAAGGCGCTGAGCCCGCGCCAGCCAGCCGCCGCTCCGGCCGGGTTGCCCACGGAGCGCCAGATGGAGGCACAGCCAGAACGCGTTGCGGGCGGCCCGCGTCGGCTCGCCACGCTCCAGCAGGGCGTTGTACGACCGAGCCCAAAGCTCGACGCACTCGACATCCCGCCCGGTCAGGTACGCCGAAGCGGCGAGCAGCTCCAGATCAGCGGGCTCCAACGGCTGCGAACGATCCGCCGCCGCGAGGTGCGCGTACGCATCGGCCCACGCCTTCCTGGCGTAGGCGTCACGTCCCGTATCGCGTTCGGGCTGCACGCCTGTGCATCGTACGCGCGACCCTCCCGGCCCGCTGCCGTTAGAGGCCGAGCCGGCTGAGCTCCATGCTGACCCGCGAGTCCGTCGACTCCACCGGCGACTCGTTCGCGACCCAGGGGTCACCGTCGAAGTAGCGCTGGAAGATCCGTTCCGACGTGCGCGTCGCCACGGCCTGGGTGGTGAGGGTCGGGTTCGGACCGCCCAACCCGTTCGCCAGAGCGGAGTTGTCGGCCACGAACAGCCGCTTCACCCAGCGCGCCTCGGCCGAGGAGTCCACCACCGAGGTGGCCGCGGACTGGCCCATCCGCATCGACGACTGCACATGCAGGATCAGCGGCGCCCAGTCGATCCGGTAGACCTTCTTCGCGCCCGCCCCGCGCAGCAGCTCAGCCGCCTTGCGGGCCAGGTACTCCCGGTTGGACAGCGTGCGAGCCGATCGCTGCCGCTGGTGGAACTGCACCTTCGCCACCGGACCGTTCGCGTCCGCCGGCAGCACCGACCGGGTCACCCGGTTCTGCGCCTCGACGTGGTCGTCGGTGATCACCAGAACGTTCAGCAGGTTGTCGATCCCGCCCGCCAAGAGCTCCTTGAGCTCCGGCCCGATGGGCCGGCCAGCGGGACCGTCCCACGGTCCCACCATCCCACGCCCGTTGGAGTACTGGCCGCGGATACCGCTGTCGGACAGCAGTGCCGAGAACGCCTGGATCGCCGGCGGCAGACCCACGTTCTCCAGGCCGCCGTAGCCGGGGAAGTCGCAGCGTGCCGACGAGCCGACACCCTTCGAGTTGCCGGTGTAGTGGTCGAACGAGCCGATCACCCAGTCGAAGAAGTGGTCGGTGTAGCCGCGTCCCACCCAGTCGTTCGGGTTCGGCAGCCCGCTGTTCAGCCAGAGCCGCGGCGTCTCCGTACACCCGCCCGCGAGCACGACGACCCGCGCGTCCTCGCGGTGCTCCTCGCCGGTGGTGTTGTCGCGCCACGTCACACCCGTCGCGACCGGCGCGCCGTCACCAGGTGACGTGTGGACGCGAGTGACGAACGCGTCGGTGACCAACGTCGCGCGCTTGCCGCCACCGGCCCACACGTCGGCCGTGATCGCCATCGGCACGTAGCTGTTGTCCGTCGACCGCTTCGCGAACCGGTTCCGCGGCGCGTTGATCGGCTCCATGCAGCCCTGGAAGCAGGAGCCGCAGAACGTGCAGCCGGTCGCCTTCGGGTACTGCAGCAGATTGGGGTTGCTGGTCTTGCCCGCGTTGCCGCCGGGCTGCAGGATCGCGTTCTCCTGCGGGCGATACGCGGCGCCGGTCGTCGTTTTCCTCGTCTGTACGGGGATTCCGAGCGTCTCGCAGCCGCTGAAGTAGACCTCTTCCTTCGTCCCCATCGCCGCTGTCTGCACGGGCAGCGTCGCCTCGACCCACTCGTAGTACGGCACGAGCTCGGAGTAGCTGAACGGGAACAGGTGCTCGGTGTCGTACGCCGTCTTGTCCGCGCCGTCGTAGCCGGCGAACACGCCGGGGTACGCGCGCGGGCAGTTTCCGTAGTAGTGCTGGGTGGTTCCGCCGACGCCGGACAGCTGCCAGAGGAACGAGTTCTGCGCCCACTCGCGGAACCAGGCGGGCTTGTCGCGATTCTCCGGCCCGAAGCGGAAGAAGCCGGACAGCGGGTTGTTGGCGTCGTTCTCGAAGTGCGTCCATTGCTCACGAGGCTTGGCGTGGCGCGGGCCGGCCTCGATGATCAGGACGTCGAGGCCGCGGGCGGCGAGCTCCTTGGCGACGACCGGTCCGCCACCACCGGCGCCGACGACGATCACGTCGCGCATCAGTCCTCCACCTTCGTCCGGCCCTGGTAGTAGCCCTTGAGTTCGTTCCAGCCGTCGGCGACGCCGTCGAACTTGCTGAGTCGCCAGCCGACCGGAGTGCCGCGAAGCTTCTTCGTCCGCGGGTCGAACATCGCGTACTCGGTGAACGTGCCGAAGCCGGCGAACTCGATCAGCGCGCCGGCGACGAACTTGAGCAGCCCGGACACCGAGCCACGCAGCGGTTCGGGCAGCTGGGTGTCGAGCAGCGCGACGAGGTCGGCGTCGGTATGTTCCATCAGCTCGAACGCCTTGGCCTTCTCCTCGAAGCTCAGCCGCGCGAACGGCGACACGAACGCGCCGTGCACCGAGAGCGGATTCACCTGTGTGGCAACGAGATTCAGCAGGAGTGCGATGACCAGCGAGAGCGGGATCGTCGCGTCGTTCTCGAGCAGGACCCGGAGCGCGTCGTCGAGGTCCTTGACCTGCCCCGGCAGCAGATCGTCGAGCGGGCCGGGCAGGTCGATGCCGAGGTCGGAGAGCGCGGTCGTCAGCGCGGCCGCCATGGGTTGCGCGAGCTGCTGCGGGAACGGGACGAAGTTGTCGAGCGACTCGATCATGAAGTCGGTCGCCTTCGCCTCGAGCGCGCCAGGCTCGTTCCGCGGCGTGCCCTGTGCGCGCGAGTAGGCGTCCTTGCCAGGGACGACGAACGCGGTGAGCCCGTTCATCGTGTCCCGCGAAAGCTCGGCGAGGAGCGGCCTCAGGAGCTCGACGAGATCGGGGAGGCCGGGCAGCCCGGCGGGGTCGTTCCGGGCGAACGAGATGGGGCCGACGGAACCGGCGTGGGCCGTCGCCGGGACGGCGATCCCGGAGCCGACGGCGGCCCCGAGGATGCCCACCCGGGCGAGGAAGATGCGACGCGTCATGGAGTGCTTAGCCATGCGTACCGTCCTGGAAGTAAGAACGCGCCGAAGTCGATCGACGACGCTCCGTGGGTGTAGTGCGGCGACAATACGCCCGACGTGTCGCATTCACTAGGACTGGGAGGGGTATTTCGGGGAATCTCCTTATAAGTAAGGGATGCCTAATTTATCGATTGCTCCGACGAATCGTCGTCTTGGCCGCCTGATCTGGTCGGTTCTCGACCTTGCTCAGCTGCGGCTGGCCCTGCTAGACATCTGATGTATTCAGCGCGCGCTTGGAAGGGTGGAGTTCGGATGGCAGCACTACAGGAGTCCCTGGATCGCCTCCGCGAGCGGCGGTTCGGCCTGTTCGTCCACTGGGGCCTGTACGCGCTGCCCGCGCGGCACGAGTGGGTGAAGAAGCGCGAGCAGCTGACCGACGAGCAGTACCAGCCGTACTTCGACCACTTCGACCCCGACCTGTACGACCCGGCGGTGTGGGCGCAGGCGGCGCGCGACGCGGGGATGAAGTACTCGGTGCTGACCAGCAAGCACCACGAGGGCTTCTGCCTGTTCGACTCCGATCTCACCGACTACAAGGCGACGAAGACGCCCGCGGGGCGCGATCTCGTGCGCCCGTTCGTCGACGCGTTCCGCGCCGAGGGTCTCGGCGTCGGCTTCTACCACTCGCTGATCGACTGGCATCACCCGTCGTTCACGCCGGACGGGATCCACCCGCAGATCGAGGACGAGGCCTGGCGGGAGAGCGCGAAGGACCGCGACCTTTCGGTCTACCGCGCGTACCTGCACGGTCAGGTCGAGGAGCTGCTGACCCGGTACGGCGATCTCGACGTGCTGTGGTTCGACTTCTCGTACCCGGGCCGCGAGACGCACGGCTTCCCGGGCAAGGGCCGCGACGACTGGGACTCGGAGAAGCTGGTCGAGCTCGTGCGGAAGCTGCAGCCCGGCTGCTTGATCAACAACCGGCTGGACTACCCGGGCGACTTCACGACGCCGGAGCAGTACCAGCCGTTCTCGCACCCGACGATCGACGGGAAAGAGGTGCCGTGGGAGGCGTGCCAGACTCTCAACGGTAGTTGGGGATACGACCGCGACAACCTGGACTGGAAGTCGCCCGAGCTGCTGGTGAACATGCTGGTCGACTCGGTGTCGAAGGACGGCAACCTGCTGCTGAACGTCGGTCCGACCGGCCGCGGCGAGTTCGACGAGCGTGCCCTCGCGACGTTGTCGGAGATCGGCCGGTGGACACGGCGCAACGGTCGCTCGATTTATGGAGCGGGGCCGTCTTCGTTCGCCGCACCCACGGATACGCGCTTCACCCAGCGCGGCGACCGCCTCTACCTGCACATCCTGTCGTGGCCCTTCCGCCACCTGCACCTGCCCGGGTTGGCGGGGCGGATCAAGTACGCGCAGTTCCTGCACGACGCTTCGGAGATCCACTTCCGCGAGGTGACCGAGGACGAGGTGCACCACAACACTTCGCTGAAGGGCATTCCGGACGGAACGGTGACGCTGGAGCTCCCCATCCAGCGCCCCAACCAGCTCGTGCCGGTCGTGGAGATCTTCCTGAATTAGCGGGCGAGCCCTCCGGGTGTGGGCTTCCTCCCGCACCCGGAGGCCTTCGCGGCTTACGATCCCGTCGTGGAGCCGTGGGAGTCTCCGAAGACCTGGCAGACGGTCGCCGACGAACTGCGCCGCCACCGCAGCGACGGACTCGGCGGCCTCCTCACCGAGGACACCGTCCGCTTCGCCACGGCGCGCGCCCTGGTGGCTGAGGGCGCCGATCCTGCTGGCCTCCGAGTGGAGTGGCCACACCCGTCGCTCAGGGGATCGCGGATCGACCTGGTGGTTGGCGGCCAGCCACCGACCGCGTTGATCGAGCTCAAGTTCCCTCGAGAGCCGAACCTGCTGAACGCCGCCTGGACGATGGCGCTCGGTGAGGTCCTCAAGGACCTCTACCGACTGGCCGTCGCGCCGACCGATGCGGCACGCATCTTCGTCTACGTCGAGTCCACTCACCTCAACAACTACATGCGCGGTGCCGCCGCGAGGTATGGACTCGATCTCGATCGCGAGAAGGTCACGCTGCGTCCGGAGGACGCGGCCCGGCTACCCACGACGGCCAGCCAGATCATCGGGTCGGAGCTGGCCGCACACCACGTGACGGCCACCCGCCACCTCGTCCTGCCCGTCGATGACGGGCTGAGACTCTCCGTCTATTTCGTCGATCGTCTCGCCACGCTTGCCGACGATGCGATAGCTGTGGCAACACAGGATGAGCCTGCCGTTTGGATCGACGAACCGCCCCGGCGCACCTCGACGCGGGACGGGGCGCGGCGGGAGATTCTGGCCGCGGTGACGAGGATTCTCGCTCGCTCAGGCCAGAAGACGTTCAGCCCGATCGAGGTGGTCAGGGAGCTGCAGGACGCCGGTACCACCTATGCGGAGACGACCATCAGGACGATGGTCGTCTCGCATATGTGCGTCAACGCGCCGGACGACGCGGCCGTCACGTACGACGACTTCGAGCGCCTCGAGCACGGCGTCTACCGGCTGGCTCCCTGAGCTCGGAGCTATCGTGACGACGGTGACTGGCTCGCCGTACCTGGACCTGGAACGCCCGCCGCTACGCGAAGCCGCGCTGCGGCGCGCGCTGGTGCGACCGGACGGGTTCGTCACCGACCTCCGCATCGTCGCGAGCACGGGGTCGACGAACGCCGATCTCGCCGCGCTCGCTCGGGACGGCGCACCGGCGGGCACGGTGCTCGTCGCCGAGCACCAGACCAGCGGGCGCGGGCGCCTGGACCGCAGCTGGTCGGCGCCGCCGCGGTCGGCGCTGACGTTCTCCGTACTCCTCCGCCCCAGCAACGTCCCGCCGAGGCGCTGGCCGTGGCTCCCGCTGCTCGTCGGCTGCGCCGTCGTCGAGGCGGTCCGGCAGACCACCCAGCTGGACGCCAAGCTCAAGTGGCCGAACGACGTACTCCTCGCCGACAAGAAGCTCGCCGGCATCCTGGTCGAACGCAACGAGGACGCCGCGATCGTCGGCATCGGGCTGAACGTGTCCGCTCGCCCGGACGAGCTCCCGACCGACACCGCCACGTCGCTCACCGCCGAGGGCGCCGACGGCGACCGCGATCCGCTGCTGCGCGCGATCTTGCGTACGCTCGGCTCGCTCACCGATGCCTGGCAGGACGTATCGGGTGATCCGGACGGGCTGCGCGAGTCGTACAAGGCGCGCTGCGCCACGCTGGGCCGCCGGGTACGGATCCTGTTGCCCGCCCAGATCGTCGAAGGCGTGGCGACCGATGTCGACCTCGAGG
This sequence comes from uncultured Actinomycetota bacterium, assembly GCA_963762635.1. Lineage (GTDB taxonomy): Bacteria > Actinomycetota > Actinomycetes > Propionibacteriales > Actinopolymorphaceae > Tenggerimyces. The sequence goes on along the minus strand of CAVXLQ010000009.1, from coordinate 132,082 downwards.
GCCGGCTGGTCGTCAAGCCGGACCACGGCGAAGAGCAGCACTTCGGAGCGGGCGACGTGGTACACGTGCGGTGACGTAGGCCGTTCAGGCATGATCGAGCCGACACAGCACTGGGGACAAGAAGGAGCACGTGATGGGGATCTCGGCGAAACTCCTCGGCGAGGACGAACACATCGTTGCCTCGGTGCGCACGCACTGGAAGAAGCTGATCGGCCCGGTCCTCGTGCTGATCTTCACGGTGGGCATCGCCGCGTTCGGCGCCGCGATCCTGCCGGAGAACCCCAATCAGCAGTGGTTCCGGATCGGCATCGTCGTGGTCGCGGCGATCATCGTGATCGTCTGGTCGATCTGGCCGTTCCTGCAGTGGCTGACCTCGACGTACACAGTCACCAGCCGCCGGCTCATCACGCGCCACGGGGTGATCACGCGGACCGGGCGGGACATCCCGCTGACGCGGATCAACGACGTGTCGTACGAACGCAGCCTCACCGACCGGATGCTCGGCTGCGGCACGCTGGTGATCGAGTCCGCCTCGCAGAGCGGCCGGGTCGTACTGCCGGACGTGCCGAACGTCGAGCGCGTGCACGTGAAGATCTCCGAGCTGCTCTTCACGATCGCCGGCGGCCGCGAAGAGGACGAGAACCCGCCCGCGAAGCAGGTCCCTCCGCCGGCCTAGTCGACGGTCGCGCGGACGCCGTTCAGCGCCACCTCGACGCCGCGGCGGGCGGCCACCCAGGCCTGGTCGACCGAGTCGCCGCGCTGGATGGACAACAGCACCGCCGCCTGGGCCGCGCCGATGAACGCGCCCACGACGGCGGTGGCGCTCACGTCGTCCAGCCGTTCCGGGAACGCCTTGTGGAGCGCCTCGGCCAGCTCGCGCTGCGCGTCGTACGACACGTGCAGCGCACGCGCTTGGAGCGACGGGACGGTCAGGACGAGCCGGGTGCGGATCGGTGCCAGGTTGACGTCCATGCCGGCTTCCGGTGAGGCGACCCAGGCCACGGTCACGTCGCCCAGCCTGATCAGGATGTCCGCGACGCCCTCGTCCGGGTGCCGGTCCGCGATGACGGCAAGCGCCATCTTCATGCGGTCCACGGAGTCCGCGAACACGACGTCGTCCTTCGCGCGGAAGTAGTTGAAGAACGTCTTCGTCGACACGTCCGCCGCTTGGGCGATCTCCGCGACGGTCGTCTCCGCGTACCCCTTCTCGTCGAACAACCTCAGCGCGGCGTCGACCAGCGCGCGGCGCGTGCGTTGCTTCTTCCGCTCCCGGTGGCTGAGCTCCTCCAGCATGAGACGTAGATTACAGCAAAGGAAAATTTACACTGGTTGTAACTTGGCCCGGAATGGTGCGAGGATCCGAAACGAGGCGAAGCGCATACGAGGGAGCGCATCTGATGACCCAGACCCCTTCTCTTCCGCTCGACCGCACGTCGCCGTTCGATCCGCCCAGTGATCTCGAGGCGTTTCGCGCGGCCGGTCCGATCAGCCCGCTGCACTTTCCCGACGGCTCTGTCGGTTGGCTCGTGACGCAGCACGCCCTGGCACGTCGAGTGCTGGCGGACAACCGCTTCAGCGCCCGCCAGGAGCTGCGGCGGTTTCCGCTCAAGATGGCTCGGGCGTCCCAGCCGATTCCACCTGCCGCGCCGGGCATGTTCATCCGGATGGACGAGCCCTCCCACGGTCGCTACCGGAAGCTGCTCACCGGCCAGTTCACGGTGCGGCGGATGAACCAGCTGACGCCGCGGATCCAGCAGATCACCGACGATCGGCTCGACGAGATGTCACGCTCCGGGCCGCCCGTCGACCTGGTGCAGGCGTTCGCGTTGCCGATCCCGTCGCTGGTGATCTGCGAGCTGCTGGGGGTGCCGTACGAGGAACGCGACCGGTTCCAGCACACGACGTCGAAGATCGTGCGGCTGAGCGCGACCCTCGAGGAGGTCAATGCGGCCGTCGAGGAACTGAACGCGTACCTGAGCGAGCTCGTCGACCGCAAGCGCGCCGAGCCGACCGACGACATGCTGTCGGGGCTGGTCTCGACCGGCGAGCTCGACCAGGAAGAGCTCATCAACATGGCGCTGCTGCTCCTCGCCGCGGGCCACGAGACGACGGCGAACATGCTGTCGCTCGGAACGTTCGCCCTGCTGCAGCACCCGGATCAGCTTGCTGTGTTGATGTCTGACCCTTCGGTGATCGAGAACGCGGTCGAGGAGCTGCTGCGCTACCTGAGCATCATCCACATCGGCCCGGCGCGGGCGGCGCTGGAGGACGTGGACCTGGACGGCGTGTCGGTGAAGAAGGGCGACCAGCTCGTGATCTCGACACCGGTCGCCAACCGGGACCCGTCACACTTCTCCTCGCCGGACGCCCTGGACCTGCACCACGTCGTGACCGGGCACCTGGCCTTCGGGCACGGGGTGCACCAGTGCCTGGGCCAGCAGCTCGCGCGGATCGAGATGCGGGTGGGATACGCGAGCCTCTTCAAGCGCTTCCCGACGCTCAGGTTGGCGATTCCGGCGAGCGAGGTGCCACTGAAGACCGACATGGCGATCTACGGAGTGCACGAGCTGCCGGTCACCTGGTAGCTCGCGACCTCATCCGGTGTTCTGCAGGCCTGCCGCGATCCCGTTCACGGTCAGCAGCACCAACCGGCGGAGGCGTTCCGACTCGCCGTCGGACAGCACCTCGGTCCGCAGGCCTCGGAAGGCCCGGAGCTGCAGGTAGGACAGGGCGTCGACGTACGGGTTGCGCAGCTGCACGGCCCGGCCGAGCACCCGGCGGTTCGCCAGCAGCCGGTCGGTCCCCGCCACCTTGAGCACCCACGAGGTCGTCAGCGCGTGCTCGGACAGCACCAGCTCGGTCAGGTCCTCGCGGTTGCCCAGGTCGAGGTACCGCCGCGCGATCCGGGCGTCGGTCTTCGCCAACGACATCTCGACGTTCTCGAGCATCACCGCGAACAACGGCCACTCCGCCGCCGCCTCCTGCAGAGCGCCGACGTCACCGACCGCTTCCAGCGCGGAGCCCACGCCGTACCAACCCGTCAGGTTCACCCGCGCCTGCGTCCACGCGAACACCCACGGTATCGCGCGCAGGTCCTCCAGCGACGACACCGACAGCCCACGCCGCGCCGGGCGGGAGCCGATCTGCAGCTGCCCGAGCTCGTCCACCGGCGTCACCCGCGCGAACCACTCGGCGAAGCCGTCGGTGCGGACGAGCCCGCGGTACGCCGTCCGCGCCGCGTCGTCCATCGTCCGCGCCAGCTTGCTGAACCGCTGCGCCGCCTGGTCCGCGCGCTCGTTCACCGCGGGCGTCGAAGCCAGCAACGTCGCCGCCGAGACCTGCTCGATGTGCCGCCGCGCGATGATCGGGTCGCCGTACCGCGCGAAGATCACCTCGCCCTGCTCGGTCAGCTTGAACCGCCCGCTCACCGAGCCCGGCGCCTGCGCCAGCACGGCCCGGTTCGCCGGACCGCCGCCCCGCCCCAGCGCGCCGCCGCGGCCGTGGAACAGCGTGAGCACCAACGAGTTCCGGTTCGCCCACTCCGCGATCGCCGCCTGCGCGTCGTACAGCGCCAGCGTCGCCGACAGCGGGCCGACGTCCTTGGCCGAGTCGGAGTACCCGAGCATCACCTCGTACCGGCGCCCGGTCTCCTCGATCCGCCGCAACACCGGCGCCAGCTCCAGTGCCGCCTCCAGCACCGACACGCTCCGGCGCAGGTCGTCCTCGGTCTCGAACAACGGAACGACATCGAGCGCGATCGGCCTCCCCTCGAGCGCGTGCTCGGCCAGCTCGTAGACCGCCGCGAGGTCGGACGGCTCGCGCGTGAACGACACGATGTACCGGCGGCACGCGTCCGGGCCGAAGCGCTGCTGGATCTGGGCGATCACGCGGAAGACCGCGAGCACCTCTTCGGTCTCCGCCGAGAGGTCGCCACCGGCGCGCAGCTCGGCGAGCGCCCGCGCGTGGATCCGCGAGTGCTGCCGGACCTCGAGCTCGGCCAGGTGGAAGCCGAACGTCTCAGTCTGCCAGATCAGGTGCTGCAGCTCGCCGTACGCCTGCCGCGCGGCACCCGCCGCGGCGAGCGACGACTGGACGATCCGCAACTCCGCAAGGAACTCCACCGGCGACGGGTAGCCGATGTCGGCCTGGCGCAGGCGAGTTCCCGCCAGCCGCTGTGCCGCGAACAGCAACACCTGCCGGTGCGGCTCCCCCGGCGAACGCGTCGCGATGTCCTCGGACTGGTCGGGGTACGCGGCCCGGATGTCGCTCAGCAGCCGTCGAACAGCCGGCGACGGCGGCGTGGTCTCGGCGTCGGCGGTGAGGGCCCGGCCGATCCGCTCACACGCCCGCTCCAGCGCGCGCAGCACATGGTCGGCCTGAATCGCCATAGCCCGTTGGGTAAACGCGGCCGTGACGTATGGGTTGCCGTCGCGGTCTCCGCCGATCCACGAGCCCAGCCGGACGAAGGCGGGCACCTGCGGCGGCGACGTTCCCGCACGCTCCCCCGACAGCTGGTCGTCGAGCCGCCGGTAGACCTCGGGCAGCACGCGGAACAACGTGTCGTCGAACACCGTCATCGCCGTACGGACCTCGTCGAGGGGTCCCGGCTTCGTCACCCGGATCTGCGCGGTGCGCCAGAGGACGTCGACCTCTTCGAGCAGATGGCGGCGGTTCTCGGCGATCGTGGTCGCACCGAGTCGCGGGTCGTCGCGTTCGGACAACAGAACGGAGATCCGTCGGATCGCGGTCGCCACGGCACGGCGGCGCGCCTCGGTCGGGTGGGCGGTGAGAACGGGGCGGAACTCCAGCCCGGACAGCATCGACAGCGCCTGCTGCTCGCCGTACTCCTCGCTGGCGTTACGCATCGCCGCGGCGATCGAGTCCCGCTCGGGCGTGCCCTCCGTGTCCTGCTCGCGCAGCGCGCGGACGCGGTGGTACTCCTCGGCGAGGTTGGTCAGGTGGAAGTAACAGGTGAACGCGCGGGCGACGTCCTCGGCCCGTTCGAGCGACCAGGAGGTCACGAGGCGCTCGGCGTCGACGGCGGCGTTCTCCGCCTCGACCGGGTCGTCCTGATGTGCGGCAATCGTCAGCTCGCGAAGGCGTTCGACCGCGTCGAGCAGCGCCTGCCCGCCGTACTCGCGAAGCACTGTGCCGAGCAGTTCGCCAAGTAGGCGGACATCGGCGCGGAGCGGCGCGGGCACCTCGAAGCGGGCGTGCACGCGCGCCTGTGCTGTGGTGGGCATGGGCCAAAGCCTACATTCACATCTTTCGAGGTTCCGTCCACCTAGCGCGGTGGCAACGGGCAGGTAATGTGCTGGCCATGGTCGCGCAACCCGAGGAAGAACTCCCGGACATCCACACCACGGCAGGAAAGCTTGCCGATTTGGACAGCCGACTCGACGAAGCCGTCAACGCCGGATCGGCCCGTGCCGTGGAGAAGCAGCATGCCCGCGGCAAGCTGACCGCCCGGGAACGGATCGCGATGTTGCTCGACGAAGGCTCGTTCGTGGAGCTGGACGAGTTCGCCCGGCATCGTTCCCAGAATTTCGGTCTGGAGAAGAACCGCCCGTACGGCGACGGCGTCGTGACCGGATTCGGCACGGTCGGCGGACGCCAGATCTGCGTGTTCAGCCAGGACTTCACGATCTACGGCGGCAGCCTCGGCGAGGTGTACGGCGAGAAGATCGTCAAGGTCATGGACCTCGCGATGAAGACTGGCTGCCCGATCGTCGGCATCAACGAGGGCTCGGGCGCGCGCATCCAGGAGGGCGTCGTCTCACTCGGACTGTACGGGGAGATCTTCCGCCGGAATGTCCATGCCTCCGGCGTGATTCCACAGGTCTCGCTGATCATGGGTACGTGTGCGGGTGGGCACGTCTACTCCCCCGCGCTGACCGATGTCACCGTGATGGTCGACCAGACCTCGCACATGTTCATCACCGGACCGGGCGTGATCAAGACGGTCACCGGCGAGGACGTCTCGTTCGAGGATCTCGGCGGAGCCCTTGCCCACAACACGAAAAGCGGCAACGCGCACTATCTCGCACCGAACGAGCAAGACGCGGTTGACTGGGTCAAGGCGCTCTTGTCATACCTGCCGCAGAACAACCTCGAGGACCCGCCGGCGTACGACGAGGATGCCGTTCTCTCCATCACAGAAGAGGATCGCGAGCTCGACACGCTCGTTCCCGACTCCCCCAACCAGCCGTACGACATCCACCAGGTGATCGAGCACGTCCTGGACGACGGCGAGTTTCTCGAGCTGCATTCGTTGTTCGCGCCCAACATCGTCGTCGGCTTCGGCCGCATCGACGGGCAGTCCGTCGGCGTGGTGGGCAACCAGCCCTTGCAGTTCGCCGGCTGCCTCGACATCGACGCGTCGGAGAAGGCCGCCCGGTTCGTCCGGACCTGCGACGCGTTCAACATCCCGATCCTCACGTTCGTGGACGTTCCGGGCTTCCTGCCAGGGACGGACCAGGAGTGGAACGGCATCATCCGGCGCGGCGCGAAGCTGATCTACGCGTACGCCGAGGCGACCGTGCCGCTGGTCACGGTGATCACGCGGAAGGCGTACGGCGGCGCGTACGACGTGATGGGCTCCAAGCACCTCGGCGCGGACATCAACCTGGCTTGGCCGTCCGCGCAGATCGCGGTCATGGGCGCGCAAGGTGCGGTGAACATCCTGTACCGCAAGGAGCTCGCGGCCACCGACGATCCAGACGGCCTGCGGACGCAGCTCGTCGAGGAGTACGAGGACACGCTCGCGAACCCGTACGTCGCGGCCGAGCGCGGTTACGTCGACGCGGTGATCCATCCGCACGAGACACGGGTTGAGATCGTCCGCGCGCTCAGGCTGCTGCGGACCAAGCGCGAGACGCACGCGCCCCGCAAGCATGGGAACATTCCGCTATGAGCGAGGCGGACGAGACTCGGCCGGTGCTGCGGGTCGTCAAGGGCGATCCGACACCGGAGGAGCTGGCGGCACTCGTCGCGGTCGTCCAGGCGCGGGTCTCCGCGGACGGCAAGCCAGCCGCGCGCAAGGAGAAGAGCGGCTGGGCGGCGTACTGGCGCTCGGTCCGCGAGCCCATTCAGCACGGTCCCGGAGGATGGCGAGCGAGCGCACGCCCCCGCTAGAGCCGTAGGCTCTGCGTCCATGCGTGACATCACCGAGATCGCCGACGGTTTCGTCGACGAGCAGGCCGCACTCGACCCGATCCAGGCGACCTACGCCGGCGTCAAGGGGCACGACGCGGAGCTGAACGACTACTCCCCAGACGGCTTCGCGGCGAGGGCGGAGCTCAACCGCCGTACGCTCGCCGAGCTCGACGCCACCGAACCGGCCTACGAGCGCGAGCGGGTCGCCAAAGAGGCGATGGTCGAGCGGCTCGGCCTCGGCGTCGAGCGGTACGACGCCGGCATCCTCACCAGCGATCTCAACGTCGCCGCCAGCCCTCTGCAGTACGTGCGCGGCGTCTTCGACCTGATGCCCACGAGCACTGAGTCCGACTGGGAGACGATCGCGCGGCGGCTCGCCCGCGTCCCCTCCGCGCTCGCCGGCTACCGGCGCACGCTCGCGGACTCGGCGGAGAACGGCCGCGTCGCCGCCCGCCGGCAGGTCGACGCTTGCGCCGACCACTGCCGGTCCTGGGCGACCGACGACCTGTACGGCGGACTCGTCGAACGTTCGAACCTCGACGGCGCGCTGCGCGCCGACCTGGACCGCGGCGCCGCCGCGGCTACGGCCGCGCTCGGCGAGTTCGAGCAGTTCCTCCGGCAGGAGCTCACGCCGAAGGCACGCGAGAAGGACGCCGTCGGCCAGGAGGAGTACGCGCTGCACTCCCGCTACTTCCTCGGCGCCGAGGTCGACCTGCACGAGACGTACGCGTGGGGCTGGGAGGAGCTCGCCCGGATCGAGCGCGAGATGGAGTCCGTCGCGGACAAGATCGTTCCCGGCGGCAGCGTCTCGGACGCGGTCGAGGCGCTCGACGCCGACCCGGAGCGGCAGCTCGCGAGCAAGGAGGAGTTCCGCGACTGGATGCAGGAGCTCGCCGACCGTACGGTCTCCGAACTCGCCGGCGTCCACTTCGACATCCCGGACGCCGTGCGCAAGATCGACTGCCGGCTCGCGCCGACCAGCGATGGCGCCATCTACTACACCGGCCCGAGCGAGGACTTCACCCGCGCGGGCGCGATGTGGTGGTCGGTGCCGAAGGGCGTGACCAAGTTCTCGACCTGGAAGGAGTACTCGACCGTCTACCACGAGGGCGTGCCCGGTCATCACCTTCAGGTCGCGCAAACCCTGTACCGCAAGGACATTCTCAACCGCTGGCAGCGGCTGATGTGCTGGATCTCCGGGCACGGCGAGGGTTGGGCGCTGTACGCCGAGCGGTTGATGGACGAGCTCGGCTATCTCGCCGACCCGGGCGCTCGGCTCGGCATGCTGGACATGCAGAGCCTGCGCGCGGCTCGGGTGGTGGTGGACATCGGCATGCACCTCGAGCTGCCGATCCCGAACTACCGCGGCAGCGGCTGGCACACCGGCGAACGGTGGAATCCCGAGCTGGGCTTGGAGTTCCTCATCGCGCACAGCCGGATCGACGTGGAGTTCCTGCGGTTCGAGCTGAACCGCTACCTCGGCTGGCCGGGCCAGGCTCCGTCGTACAAGGTCGGCGAACGGATCTGGCTGCAGGCCCGCGAGGAGGCGAAGGAGCGCGCCGGTGCGGACTTCGACCTCAAGACCTTCCACCGCCAGGCGCTCGACCTCGGCTGCCTCGGCCTGGACCCGTTCCGCGAGGCCCTTCGCCGGCTCTAGCGTGCCGCGCGGCTGGCCGCGATCATCCATACACCGTAGGAAAGTACGGCGAGGCGGTTGAACCAGCCGACCACGCCGGGCGCCAGGAACAGGGTCGCCATCATCGCGACGACGAGGATCCAGGGCGCGTGGGAGGCGACCAGCAGTCGTTGTCTCGTTGGCTTCTCGAGGCGACGAGCCAACGCGTGACCGGCGAGGGCGGCGCCGACGGGCAGCCCGAGGTTGCCCAGAAGCGCGGCGACGTCGTGCATCGGCACGCCTACCGGGAAGATCGCGGCGAGGAAGAGCCCGACGGCGGCGACGACGAGCAGGATGGGGCCGGCATTGCCGACCTGTCCGCGGAGCGTCGCGGCGGTGGCGAGGGCGCCGATGCCGAGGCCGACGAAGACCAGGGCCATCAGCCAGCCACCCGTGCCGAGCGCGTACTGGCTCACCACACTCGTCGCCGGCGACAGTTCCGGCTGGACCACGTGCAGGACGGCCAGGAGGACGACCGCCGCGGCGACCCCGCCGACGGCAACCGATGCGACCGTACACGTGCGTCCGGTCGCGTCGACGGTGCTCATCGGACACCGTCGCGGGTGAGGAAGGCCTCGATGCGGATCAGCGCGCCGTTCCAGACCTCGTGGGTGAAGAAGTCGCGCACCTCCACCGACGGGAACCCGCTCTGCACCACGGTCATCAACGTGCCGCCGTCCTGTTCGGCGAACGTGATGTCGACCCTGGTCGTCATGGACTCGCCGTCCGGCGACTCGCCGGTGGAGGTGGTGACGAGCCGGTGCGGCCGGTCGATCAGCTCGAAGGTCTGGACCTCGCGGAACAGGTGGTCCTCGTTCGGACCCCAAACCGCGGTCTGCGTGCCGCCGACCCGGAGGTCGACCTCGATCTCGACCACGCCGGGGGTCTCGTCGAGGATCGAGAACCAGATCTTCTGCTTCTCCGCATCGGTATAGGCGTCGAACACCTCCTCCGGCGTCGCCGGCAGGAACCGGTTCAGCGTCAGGGCCTCGTCGGTGTCGGTCATTTCTCGGTTCCCTTCTGGAGCGTGAAGTAGGCGTCGAGGCCGTCGAGGCGGCGCTCCCATAGCCGTTGGTAGAAGGCGATCCACTGCATCGCGTCCTCGAGCCGTTCCGTGCCCAACCGGCACTGCCGCGTCCGGCCCACCTTCTCGGTGACGACCAGCCCGGCGTCCTCCAGCACCTGGACGTGCTTCTTCAACCCAGTCAGGGTCATCCCCGCGGGCTCGGCCAGCTGGCCGATCGTCGCCGGCCCCTCGCCGAGCTTGGCGAGAATGCCGCGTCGCGTCGTGTCGGCCAGAGCGGCGAACGTCCGGTCGAGAGTCGATTGCTGAACCATATGGTGCAGTGTTACACACTGAACCGACTAGTTCAATATCAACGACGGGTGCGATTCCGGCGGCCGAGAAGGCTTAGCGCGGAGACTTTTGGTCGCTATAGCGCCCATAGTCTCCGTGCTCTTCGGTGAGGTGGCGGCTGGGACTGGTGGCCAAGCCGGGGCGCGATACCTCACCATTCGGCGAGCGAGCCGTCGTCGCGGCGGAACGTGGGGGTACGCCAGCGATGCCCCACCTCGGCCGCTCGCTCGACCGCGGCCGCGTCGACTTCGATGCCCAAGCCCGGACCGGTCGGGCGGCGGACGTAGCCGTCCTCGAAGCCGAACACCGACTTGTCCACCAGGTAGTCGAGCAGGTCCGACCCCTCGTTGTAGTGAATCCCCAAGCTCTGTTCCTGGATCAGCGCGTTCGGCGAAGCGAAGTCGACCTGCAGGCTCGCCGCCAACGCGATAGGCCCGAGCGGGCAGTGCGGGGCGAGGGAGACGTCGTACGCCTCGGCCATCGACGCGATCCGGCGGACCTCGGAGATCCCGCCGGCGTGCGACAGGTCGGGCTGCGCGATCGCGATGCCCTTGTCCAGAACGCGTTTGAAGTCCCACCGCGAGAACAGCCGCTCCCCCGTCGCAATAGGAATCGACGTCGAGGACACGATCGAGCCGATGTGCTCCGACATCTCCGGCACCAACGGTTCCTCGACGAAGAACGGCAACGAAGGCTCGAGCAACGGCAGCACGCGGCGGGCCATCGCCACCGTCATACGGCCGTGGAAGTCGATCGCCACGTCGAACTCCGGCCCACAAGCGGCACGTACCGCCGCAACCCGCGCGGCGATCTCCTCCGCCGCGGCAGCCGTGTCGATCCGGCGCAGCTCGCCACCGCCGTTCATCTTGATCGCGGTGAAGCCCTGCTCCTTCATGTTCTGCGCGGCCTCGGCCACCACCGCGGGACGGTCGCCGCCGATCCAGCCGTATACGCGCATCCGGTCGCGCACGTGGCCGCCGAGCAGCTGATAGACGGGAACGTTCAACGCCTTCCCCGCGATGTCCCACAGCGCCTGGTCGACGCCCGCGACAGCGCTCGACAGCACCGGACCGCCGCGATAGAACGTGCCCTTCGTCATCACCTGCCAGTGCTCCTCGATCCGGAGCGGGTCCTGGCCGACGAGGTAGTCCGCGAGCTCGTCCACCGCCGTCGCGACCGTGGCAGCACGCCCTTCGACGATCGGCTCACCCCACCCCGTGATGCCCTCGTCGGTGTCGATGCGCAGGAAGCACCAGCGCGGCGCCACGAGATAGGTCGTGAGGCGCGTGATCAGCATGTGGACGGTCCTCTCACTCTTTGGTCTTCTTGACGCTAGCCCAGGAGTCGGTGCCTATAGTCGGATGCGCGGTGGGTTCGTCTGGTACCGGACACGGAGCCAGACGAGGCAAGAGGGAACCCGGTGGGAGACCGGGACTGCCCCGCAGCGGTGAGTGGGAACGACCGCCGTCAGACGCACTGGGCGCGAGCCTGGGAAGCGACGGCCAGTAGGACCGCGGCGTACGTACGCCGACCAGCCCACGAGTCCGAAGACCTGCCCACCGCCCGCGCGCGACCGGCGCGTGGTTGGTCCACGGCCTCGTGGGAAGGCTGCCGGGCACGAGCGGCGCGATCATCGCGCGCCTTCGCGTCCCCAACGTTGCCCACCACGGCCGTCACGCGAGGGAAGGACCCTGATGACTGTCAGCACCACCGTTCTCGGCTACCCCAGGATCGGTCCGCGCCGCGAGCTCAAGCGCGCGACCGAGTCGTACTGGGCCGGCCGTACGTCCGCCGCCGACCTCCTGGCCACCGCCGAAGAGCTCCGCACAAACGTGTGGACGACGCTGCGCGACGCGGGCATCGAGCAGGTGCCGTCGAACACGTTCTCGCTCTACGACTCCGTGCTCGACCAGGCCGTGCTCGTCGGCGCCGTGCCGGAACGCTTCGCCCACCTCACCGACGAGCTCGACCGCTACTTCGCGATGGCGCGCGGCGTCGAGGCCCTCAAATCAGGTCAACAGAGCGCGCCGCTCGAGATGACGAAGTGGTTCGACACGAACTATCACTACCTCGTGCCCGAGCTAGGCCCCGACACCACGTTCGCCCTGGCCGGACGCAAGCCGCTCGCCGAGCTGGAGGAGGCCAAGGCGCTCGGGATCGAGACCCGTCCCGTCCTCGTCGGCCCGCTGAGCTTCCTGCTCCTGGCCAAGCCGGCCGACGATGCGCCGAAGGACTTCCGGCCGCTCGACCTGCTGGACCGCCTGCTGCCGGTCTACGAGGAGCTGCTCGCCCAGCTCGCGGAAGCGGGCGCGGAGTGGGTGCAGCTCGACGAGCCCGTGCTGGCCGCCGACCGTTCGGCGGAGGAGCTGGCGACGCTGCAGGCGACGTACGAGCGGCTCGCCGCGGTCGCTCGGCGGCCCAAGTTGCTGGTCGCGAACTACTTCGGCCCGTACGGTCCGGCCCTGCCGGTGCTCGCGCGGACGAACGTCGACGGCCTCGCGCTCGACCTGGTCGCGGGGGCGGCCGACCTCGACCAGGTCGCCGGCGCCGGTCTGGGTGCGAAGACGGTCTACGCCGGCCTCGTCGACGGCCGCAACGTCTGGCGCACCAACCTGCCCGAGGCCCTCTCGATCGCCGCGGCCATGCTCGGCTCGGTCGGCGGCCTCGTAGTCGGCTCGTCGAGCTCGCTGCTGCACGTTCCGCTCGACCTCGCCGCCGAGTCGTCCCTCGATCCCGCGCTGCGAGACCGGCTCGCGTTCGCTCGGCAGAAACTGGACGAGATCGTCGTTCTCGGCCGCGCCCTCGTGGACGGCCGGGAGTCGGTCGCCGCCGAGCTGGAGGCGGCGGAGTCCGCACGGACGGGCGAGCTCGCCGGGGCGGTCGACAACCGCGTACGGGCTCGGCTCGAGGCACTCGGCGACGGGACAGCCCGCGGTCCGGCCGCCGAACGTGCGGCAGCCCACCACGCGCTCGGCTCGCTGCCCGCGCTGCCGACGACGACGGTGGGGTCGTTCCCGCAGACCGCCTCGATCCGTACGGCACGGGCGGACTTCCGCGCCGGACGCATCGACGCCGAGGCGTACGAGCAGCGGATCAAGGCCGAGGTCGACTCGGTGATCGCGCTGCAGGAGGAGCTCGGGCTCGACGTCCTCGTGCACGGCGAGCCGGAACGCAACGACATGGTGCAGTACTTCGCCGAACAGCTCGCCGGGTTCGCGACGACCGAGCACGGCTGGGTGCAGTCGTACGGCACGCGGTACGTCCGGCCACCGCTGCTCTACGGCGACGTGTCGAGGCCCGCGCCGATGACAGTGGCGTGGGCGACGTACGCGCAGTCGAAGACCTCCAAGCCCGTCAAGGGGATGTTGACGGGTCCGATCACCATGCTGGCTTGGTCATTCGTACGCTCCGACATCCCGCTGTCGCAAGCCGCGCGGCAGGTGGCGTTGGCGCTGAGGGACGAGGTGCACAACTTGGAGTCGGCCGGGATCCGGTACATCCAGGTCGACGAGCCGGCGTTGCGCGAGCTGCTGCCACTGCACGCCGCGGACCAGGCGGAGTACCTGGAGTGGGCGGTCGCCGCGTTCCGGTTCGCGACGTCTGGGATCGCCGACAGCACGCAGATCCATACGCACATGTGCTACTCGGAGTTCGGCGAGATCGTCGACACGATCGGCGCGCTGGACGCCGACGTGACCAGCGTCGAGGCGGCCCGTTCGCGGATGGAGCTGGTCGGCGACCTGCAGCGGTCCGGCTACTCCCGCGGCATCGGACCGGGCGTGTACGACATCCACTCGCCGCGAGTGCCGTCGCCGGAGGAGATCGAGGAGTCGCTGCGCCTCGCCCTGGTCGCGGTCCCGGGAGACCGGCTGTGGGTCAACCCGGACTGCGGCCTCAAGACCCGCGGATATGAGGAGATCGAGCCGGCCCTGCGCAACCTCGTCGCCGCGGCGCGCAAGGTCCGGCAGTCACTGCCGAGCTAGCCGAGCTGTCGTACGAGGCGACCATCCGGTGGTGCACCGGGTGGTCGCCCCTCGACGCTCACTGGAACGGTCGCACCTCGATCCTCCGGTCGCAGACCTTCGACGCCTCGGCGGCGAGCTTCAGCGCCACATCGAGGTCGGGGGCCTCCCACACCCAGATGCCGGCGAGGTACTCCTTCGACTCCACGAACGGCCCGTCGCTGAACACCGCCTGCTCGCCCCGGTTGTCGATCACCGTGGCCGCTTCTGTGTCCGCGAGACCGCCCGAGAACACCCAGTAGCCCTCGGCGACCAGTCGTTCGTTGAACGCCCTGATGGCCGGTCGCGGCTCCATGCTGCCGGGGTTGCTCTTGTCGTCGATCACGGAAACCAGATACCGCATCGTCAGCTCATCTCCTCTGGTGTGCCGGTCAGGGCTTCAAGCCGCCGCGTACTGCGGGCGCCCTGCCGGCCGGAACACCTGGATCGTCACACCCTTCGAGTCGACCCGCGACTCGACCAGGTCGAGCGCGAGGTCCGGGCCGGCATCCGGGAACAGCCGCGCGCCCTGGCCGAGAACCACGGGAATGACGACCAGAGTCAGCTCGTCGACCAGCTCGTTCTCCAGCAGCCACCGGGTCAGGGAGCCACTGCCGTGCACCTGCAGCTCACCCCCCGGCTTTGCCTTCAGGTCAGCGAGGGCGGTCGCGAGGTCGTCGGGCAGGACGGTGGTGCCCGACCACGCCGGATCGGTGAGCGTGGTCGACGCCACGTACTTGGGCTTGGTGTTCAAGGCCCGCATGACGGGCTCCCAACCAGGGACGTCCTGTTCGGTCAGGGTCCCCCATGTGTCGAGGAACACCTCGTAGGTCCGCCGGCCGAGCAGGAACGCGTCGGCGCGCTGGAAGGTCTTATTGAGGTACGCGTGGGTCTCGGCGTCGCCCTTCCCCCGCGCCCATCCACCGCGCACGAACCCGTTCCTGCGGTCCTCTTCGAACGAGTGGCCGTTTCCCTGCATCACGCCGTCGATGGTGACCTGGGTCATGGTCGTCAGCTTCATGTTCGCGCTTCCTAGCCTTGGTGCCGGCCCCTTGATGGGCGGCCTCACCTCCGCTACGAACACGACGGCCCCGATCCGACACCGCGTCCCGGACTTCTTGGGAGGACCGTCGACCTAGCCCCGGCGCTTGAACTGCGGGAGCTTGAGCAGGTCGTACGGGTACGGCAACGGCTGGTCGCTCGCCGTCGTGAGGCGGTCGACCTGCTCGGTGCTGAGCGACCAGCCGGTGGCGCCGAGGTTGTCGCGGAGGTGTTCCGGCGTCCGCGCTCCGAAGATCGGCGCGGTCACGGCGGGCTGCTGGAGGAGCCAGCGGAGGGCGACCTGGGCGGGCGACTTGCCGGTCTCCTCGGCGACCGCGTGCAGGGCGTCGAGCACCTGCCAGGTCGACTCCGTCGCCATCGACTCGAACGACCCGCTCGCCGCGACTCGCGTCCCGGACGGCGCCGAAGACATGCCGCGCCGGTACTTGCCGGACAGCCAGCCGCCCTGCAGGGGGCTCCAGCAGATCATCCCGAGCCCCTCGTTCTCGCAGACCGGCACGAGCTCGTACTCCGCCGACCGGGCGAGCAGGTTGTAGAGCGGCTGCAAGGAGACGAACGGCTCCCAGCCGTTCGCGCGCGACACATCGACCGACTTCTGCAGCTGCCACCCGGCGTAGTTCGCGGCGCCGACGAACCGCACCTTGCCGCTGCGCACCAGCACGTCCAGCGTCGAGAGCGTCTCCTCGAACGGAGTGGCGTCGTCGAACACGTGGATCTGGTACAGGTCGACGTAGTCCGTCCCCAGCCGGCGCAGGCTCGCGTCGATCGAGCGGAGGACGTGCTTGCGCCCGGCGCCCTGCGGCGGCTGCCCGGTCGCGGCCTCCCCGTACACCTTGGAGGCGATCACCAGCCCGTCGCGGTCCCGCGTCTTCAGCCAACTGCCGAGGATCCGCTCGGACTCACCGAACCCGTACACGTCCGCGGTGTCGATGAACGTGCCGCCGGCGTCGACGAACTCGTCCAGGATCCGATGGCTGGTCTGCTCGTCGGAGTCGCCGCCGAACCCCATCGCGCCGAGGCACAGCTCACTGACTTCGAGGCCTGATCTTCCCAAGTAGCGATAGTCCACGCTTTTCGACGCTATCGGCCAATAGCCAGGAGACCGAGCCAATCAGCGCCCGGAATCCCAGACCGATCAGCGGTCACAGCCGCCCTCGCCGTCGGGGCGAACGTGCGGGCGGGCGACGTCCTCGAGTCCCTTGTAGGCGTACGGGTCCTCGCCGGCCACGAGCACGACGTCGCGATAGTCCCACTTCGCGACGTGCCCGGTCTGCTGCTTGTGCCACGGCAGCAGCGACTCCGCGCTCATGTAGTGGTTGGCGAGCGCGCGCCGGAAGCCGTTCTTGCCGCTGTTCTGCAGGGAGCGGTGCAGCAGGTAGCCGTTGAAGATCACGGCGGACCCGGCCGGGACCTCCACGGGGACGGCATCCTCGTCGCGGTACGGGAAGTCGTACGCCTCGATCGTGCAGTCGAAGCGCGGGTCGTCCTGGTCGCGGTCGGGGTAGATCACGCCGCGCTTGTGCGACCCGGGCAGCACCCAGAGGCAGCCGTTCTCGATCGTCGCGTCGTCCAGCGCGATCCAGGTCGCGGTCAGCGAACGGTCCCGGGTCGGGATGAAGAACTCGTCCTGGTGCCAGGCCTGTCCGGGCTTGCCCTCGGACTTCATGAACAGCATCGACTGCATGGCCTTGACGTTCGGCCCGATGACCTTCGTCAGGACCTCGACGATCCGCTTCTGGGCCAGCTGACCGGCGAGCACCTCGGAGACCTTGTGGGGCATGTGAATGCACAGATACTGGCGCAACACGTCCTCGTCGGAGAGGTCGTCGCCGGCAACGGGCGCGGTGTCCCCGTCGCGTCCGACGCCGATCGAGCCGAGGTCGCCGCGGCACAGTCGTACCGCTTCGGCGTTGACCTCGGCGACCTCCTCGGGCGACAACGCGCCGCGCAGCACGCCGAAGCCGTCCTCCTTGATCTGCTCGATCAGCGCATCGGAGATCGTGTCGTGGAGCTTGGCCGGGGCTTTCGTGCTGGTCTCTGCGGCGACGGCTGTCATGCAATCCTCCTGTTGGCATGGCCTCCTACGCTGTCCAGCATCGCCGCTCGCGCGCGTGATGGCCATGTCCGTCACACCCGACTAACCTGTCTGTTCGTGACGTGCCGGGTTGTGGTCCGCTTTGGTGTGGCGGTGGCGCACTATCCCCCGAAGGCGACGTACGGGCCGCGGGTGCTGGACGACTTCGAGTTCGTGTGGATGCTGTCGGGGAGCGCTCGGTGGGAGTGCGGCGACCTGGATCTGCCGCTGCGTCCAGGGACGTTGTTGCTGGCCCGGCCGGGGATGCGGCACCGGTTCTCGTGGGATCCTCGGCGGCCGACCGTTCATGCCTATGCGCACTTCTCGGTGCCCTCGCTCGGCCTGTTGCCGCCGCCTTCGTCCTGGCCGTTGACACGCGCGTTGACGCCGGCCGACCCGATGGCGGCGTTGTGCCGGTACCTGCTGTGGTTGAGCCGGACGCCGGGGCCGGCGACCGCCGAGCGGGCGAACGACGTGGTGGGGTGTTTGCTGGACCTGTTCGTGGCGGGGCCGTTGCCCGCGGACGAAGCCGTGGACGGGCTGCCCGAACACGTGGAGCGGTTGGTCGATCACGTCCAGTCCGCATGGCGTGCTGGCTCCGGTGAAGCGCGGGCCTTGTCTCTGGCCGAGCTGGCCACGGCGGCCCGGGTGTCGTCGGGACATCTGAGCCGGCTCTTCCGCGAACGCTTCGCCGTCGGCCCGGTGGCCGCGATCGAGCTGGTGCGCCTGGCCCGGGCCGCGACCCTCCTGCAGCGCTCGAACCTCTCAGTCGGCGCGGTCTCGGAGAGCTGCGGCTTCGCGAACCCCTTCCACTTCTCCCGTCGGTTCAGCAGCGCGTACGGCGCCTCACCCCGGGCGTACCGGGCCGCCTCCGGCGAGGCCGACCCGCTGGAGCCCGTAGTGAAGGCCGGACTGTTGCCACTGGCACACAGGTTGCTGCTCGAGGACGCCTAGCCCACCCGACTTGTTACAGGGATCTCGGCCTAGAGCCCGAGATCTGTGTAACAAGTCGGAGCTGTGGGACCGGAGTGACGCCTGATGCCAGCCGACCGGGCGGTGATCATGATCGTGATCATGAAGCCAAAACGGTCGTATTCGCCGGTTTCGTCTTCATGATCACGTTCATGATCACGGGACCCGGTGCGGGCGAGCAGAGAGCTGGTGAGGCGAGCGGGGGGTGGCGAGAGCTGGCGGGTGTGGGAGCGAGGCGGGAGCGAACGAGGCGGGGGAGGCGAACGAGGCCGATGGGGATCGCCGGGGCCACAGGTGGGCAGGCGCAGCCTGCCCTTAACGACCTGCACCGGGCCGCCGAGAGGCTCCATGTCAAGGGTCAGGCCGCGCACGACCTGATCCCAGCCAAACTCGCCCACAAGCAACAGCAACCACCAAGAAGCCCGCGAGTTTGGCTGGGACGCGAAGCGCCCTTGACATGGAGGGCGGCCCATAAACTCCCGGCGATCCCCATCGGCCGAGCGAGCCACCCGCACCGAGCGAGCCACCCGCAAACAGCCGAGCGAGCCACCGCCGAGCGAGAAGCTAGCGATTCCAGAGATCCGGCCAGAACACGTCCAGATCCCCGAGCATCCGCCGCAGCAGAGGTAACGAAAGGCCAACGATGTTGTGGTGATCGCCCTCCACCCGTTCGACGAAGGCACCACCCAACGCGTCGATCTTGAACGCACCCGCCACGTTCAGCGGCTCCCCCGTTCCCACATACGCCGAGATCTCGGCGTCCGACAGGTCCGCGAAGTGGACGACGGTCGAAGCCGTCTCGGCCACCGTCTTCCCACGGCGCGTGTCGATCACGCAGTGCCCGGTGTGCAGAACGCCGACCCGCCCACGCATCGATCGCCACCGTTCGACAGCGTCGGCAGGGGATGCGGGCTTGCCGTAGATCTCGCCGTCCAGCTCGAGGACCGAATCACAGCCCAGCACGAACGCGTCGTCCGTGACTCGTGTTGCGACCGCGTTCGCCTTGCGTTGCGCGAGAACCAGCGCGAACTCAGCGGCGGACAAGGCCTCGACATCGTCCTCCGAAACCCCGGACACTATGACCTCAGGCTCGATTCCCGCACTCCGTAAGACCTTCAGCCGAGCCGGCGAGGACGAGGCGAGAACGAGTCGTGGTCTGCTCGTTTGTTCCACCTGCGAGATGGTACGACTTCGCAGGGACCAGGGACGCTGTCCCCTTCGGGACACCCGGACTGGGAACGATGTCGGACATGGGGAGTAGGGTTTTCCCTGAAGATCATGAGGGGAGGGGATGACGACGAAGTACACGTACCTCCCAACAGTCCTCGAGTACGAGATCGCGCAGCGGCGCGTGAGCGGATTCGATGTGTCCGCGATCGAGAAGGATCTGGCCAACCAGTCCGAGATCACTCCTGAGCTTGCTCGCGAGCTGCTCACTCGACTCGCCGCTCTCGAAGCTTCCGAGGACTGGCCGTACGTCGAACCGTCCACCCTGGAAGGCATTCAGGCCGAGCTGCCTGCCTCCGCGAGTTCGGCGAGACTGGGTCTGGCCGACCTGCGCGACCGGCTCGAAGCGGCCTGGCTCGGACGCTGTGCCGGCAACTGTCTCGGCAACCCGGTCGAGGACGGCGGCCGCTGGAGCAGCGAGTCGATCGCCCACTATCTCCGTCGCTCGGGCAACTATCCGATAAACGACTACCTCCGCCGGCTCGACCCGATGCCGGAGGGCCTCGAACTGTGCGAGACCTGGTCCCAGTCGACGAAGGGTCGGATCAAGTACGTCCCTCGCGACGACGACCTCGACTACACGCTGCTCGGCCTGCACATCATGGAGAGGCACGGCTTCGGGTTCACGACAGCCGATGTCGCCAAGGAATGGCTGCTGCGACTGCCGTTCCACCTGACCTACTCGGCCGAGCGCTCGACGTACCGCAACCTCGTCAACGGCGTACCGCCCGAAGAGTGCGCGGTCAACGACAACCCGTACCGAGAGTGGAGCGGCGCGCAGATGCGCGGCGACATCTTCGGGTACGTGTGCGCGGGTCGTCCGCGCGCCGCCGCGATACTGTCGTATCCCGACGCGTCGATGACCCATGTGGGCAACGGGATCTACGCCGAGATGTGGGCGGCCGCGCTGATCGCAGCCTCGTTCACCGCGACATCGTTGCGCGACGCCGTGCTCGAGTCGTTCAACCATGTCCCGCAGCGATCCCGCCTGGCGGAAGGGCTGCGGTGGACGCTCGCGCTCTCCGACTCCGGCGTGGACTGGGAGAACGCGATCACGCAGCTGCTCGAGCGGTACGGCCAGTACCACTGGCGGCACGCGGTCCCGAACGCCGCGGTCTGCGCGTTGGCCTTGCTGCGCGCGGAGGACGACTACACGCGCGCGATCGGATTCGCGGTGCAGTCCGGCCTGGACGCCGACACGAACGGAGCGACGGTCGGCTCGGCAGCGGGCGCGTTCTCCGGCCGAGCCGGCATCCCCCCGCACTGGACCGCCCCGTTCGGCGACACGTTGCGCAGCGGGCTGGCCGGCTTCGACCGTACGAGCATCCGCTCACTCGCCGAGCAGACGTTCGCCCTCGCCCGCGCCGCGTTGACCCGCACCGTCCCCACCCAGGTCGTCACGACACCGGCCGCCGACCCCGGCACCGCCCGCGCCTCCTGACGCCGCCCGAACCGACTTCCCTTACCGAAGCGGGGTTTCGAGGGTGTTGCCACGTGGCAAGAACCCGGTCCGGTAAGGGAAGTGCGCGGCTCTGTGGGCGACTGACGGCCAGCGCCACCAGACGGGCGACTTGTTCCAGGGATTTCGGCCTCTAGGCCGAAATCCCTGGAACAACTCCGAGCACCCCACCGCCGGATAGCCACCGACCCCGGCACCGCCCGCGCCTCCTGACGCCGCCCGCACCGTTTGGAATGAGGGACGTCCTCTGTCGATCTATTCGATAGAGGGCGTCCCTCATTCCAAACCCAGCGGTCGGGGCTAGCGGTCCAGCTCGCGGACGAGGTGGATCAGGCAGCTGTCGAAGTCGCCGCGCAGCACCAACGGCACCCCGTGGTTCTGGAGCAGCGCGCCGGTCCAGACCTCGCCGGTGTCGGGGTTGCGGTAGCGGCCGAGCGGGTCCAGGCCCCGCAACCGCAAGGGCGGCTTGACAGTGCCGAACTGCTGCGAGTGCTGCCACGCGATCACCACGACCTCGGAGCCGTCGCGCGCCACGTACTGCACCGCCGACAGGTCATCAGACACCGGCGGTCGCAGCCGGTAGAGCAGGCCGTGCTGGACGACCGGACGGATCCGCTTGTACTGCGCGATCAGCTCTTTCGCCTCGGTACGTTCGGCTTCGGTCCATTTCGTCAGGTTGCCGCCGATACCCAGCAGACCTGCCATCGCCGAATGGAACCGCCACCGCAACGACGAACGCCGCTTGTTGATGTGGTCCGGCGAGTCCGTCACCCAAGCCGACATCACCCGCGGCGCGTACACCTGGGTGAAGCCGTCCTGGATCCTCAGCCGGTCGAAGCCGTCGGTGTTGTCCGACGTCCACACCATGTCGGTCCGCGCGAGGATGCCGAAGTCGACCCGGCCGCCACCGCCGGCGCAGCTCTCGATCGCCACCCTAGGGTGCGCACGCCGCAGCCGATCGAGCACCGAGTAGAGGTTTCGTACGTGGTCGACCCATAACCGCTCGGGATTGTCCGCCTCCTCCGGCCAGCCAGGCTCGGAGAACGGGCGGTTCATGTCCCACTTCACGTAGTCGATCGCGTTGTTCGCAAGCAGGTCGTGCAACCACTCGTACATCCATTCGGCGACGTCGGAACGGCCGAGGTTCAGCACCAGCTGGTTACGCGACTCGCTCCGCTTGCGCGTCGGATAGTGGTAGACCCAGTCCGGGTGGTCGCGGTACAGATCGCTGTCCGGGTTGACCATCTCCGGCTCGACCCAGATGCCGAACTGCATCCCGTGGTCGTGCACCTCGGAGATCAACGGCGCCAGCCCCTTGGGGAAGCGGTCCGGGTTCGTCACCCAGTCGCCGAGGCCCGCGCGGTCGTTCGTACGCTGCCCGAACCAGCCGTCGTCCATTACGAACAGCTCCACCCCCATCTCGGCGGCGAGCTCCGCGAGCTGGAGCTGGTTGTCCTCGTTGATGTCGAAGAACGTCGCTTCCCACGAGTTGTAGAGCACCGGGCGGAGCTGCTTCGCCTTGGGCACGATGTGCCGGAGCTGGTACGTGTGCCACTCCCGGCTCGCGGCACCGAAGCCCCCGGCGCTGTAGACGCCCGCGAACACCGGCGTCTCGAAGATCTCACCGGGGTGGAGCTTCCAGACCCGGAAGCCGTCCTGCCCGAAGCCACCCGACACCGACGCGCGACCGTTCGCGAACCGCTGCGCGTGGAACCGCCACGACCCGCTCCACGCGAGCGCGCCGCTCCACACCTCGCCGTGCTCCTCGCCGGCCGTCCCGTCGTCGACGGCGAACCACGGGTTGGCGTGGTGGCTCGTGATCCCCGTACGGCTGCCGATCGCGAACGTCGACGCCGGCGCCAACGGCACCCGCGACAGCTGCGTCTCGCCGCCCCAATGCCCATGCAGGTGGCTGATGCGGTAGTCGTCGCGGAACGGGATCGCCCACGAGGCGGAGTGCGCGTGGAGGACGTCGATCGGCTCGGCGGACTCCTGCTCACCGTCCGCGCTGGCCGAGGCGGTGTGCCGCAGCTCCGTCCAGCGCTCGATGATGTCGCCGTCCTCGTACACGCGGTAGTGCAGCGTGACCTCGAGCGGGTACGTACGGTCGGTGAAGCGCAGCTCGAGCTCGCTGCGGTTGCCCTCGCGGCGGGTCTCCGAGCCCTGGAAGGTCCATTCGATCCCGCGCACCTGGTCGCCGAAACGCACCGAGAGTGAGGGCTGCCCGTACCGCAGCTCGCCCTCGACCGGCAGTTCCTCGATCCCGTCGCCGCCCGTCTCGGCGGTACGGACCCGGCTCGGCGCGACGGTGAAGACGACGTGCACCGCGTCGGCCAGGTGGATGCGCGGACCCCAGTAGATGTTGAGCAAACGGTCATGCGGCGTCAGCCGGATCCCGTACGACGTCGTCTGCGTCGACAGCAGCCAGACCCGTTGCGCGTGGTCGAACTCGATCCCTGCCATGCCGCGTTGCTCCCCGTGTGTTCTAAGACTTCGGCCGGAGCCGAAGGTTCTGCATGCCGCCGTCGACGCCGAGCTCCACCGCGGTGGTCGCTCCGGCCAACGGCGAAGCGAGATAGACGATCCCGGCGGCGACCTCTTCGGGCGACACCAGTTTGCCGGTCGGCTGCCGCGCCTCGAGCGCCGCACGTTCGGCCTCGGGATCGTCAGCCTGCGCGAGCAACCGGCCCACCCACGGCGTGTCCGCCGTCCCCGGGTGGACCATGTTGACGCGGATGCCCTCGTGCACGTGGTCCGCCGCCATCGCGAACGTCAGCGCACGAACCGCACCCTTCGAAGCGCTGTAGAGCGCACGCATCGGGATGCCCGCCACCGCCGCGATCGAACAGGTGTTGACGATCGACGCCGCCGGCGACTTCCGCAGGTGCGGCAGCGCCGCCCTGCTGACGCGCGCCATGCCGACCACGTTGACGTTCAGCACCCGCAGCCACTCGTCGTCGTCGTTGTCGGCGACGGTGCCGATCGCACCGATGCCGGCGTTGTTGACGACGATGTCGAGTCGGCCGAACTGCCCGACCACGGTGTCAACCGCGGCTTGCACCGCCGCCCAGTCGGTCACGTCGCAGCTCACGCCGAGCAGCGGCTCCGGCACCTTCTCCGCCTGCGGGTCGAGCGCGGCGACCTTCGCGCCGCGCTCGGCGAGCAGTTTCGCGGTGGCGAGCCCGATACCGGACGCGCCACCGGTGACGATGGCGACCAGACCGTCGAAGTCGCTCATGCCTGGACCAGCCGCTGGCGTTGCTTGCCGAGGCCGTCGATCTCGATCTCCATCACGTCGCCCGCCCCGAGGAACGGGAAGCGACCGGAGAGCGCGACGCCCTGCGGCGTGCCGGTGTTGATGAGGTCACCCGGGTCGAGCACGAGGTACTGGGAGAGGTGCCAGATCAGGTACGCGACGTCGAAGATCATGTCCGCGGTCGTCGAATCCTGCCGGACCTCACCGTTGACCGACGAGCGCAGCCCGAGCTTCTGCGGCTCGATCTCGTCCGCGGGGACGAGGTACGGGCCGAGCGGGTTGAACGTCTCGCAGCACTTGCCCTTCGACCACTGGCCGGCGGAGTGCTCGATCTGGAACGTGCGCTCGGACACGTCGTTCGACACGACGTACCCGGCGACGTACTCGAGCGCCTCGTCCGGCGACGCGAGATAGCGCGCCTGCTTGCCGATGACGACGCCGAGCTCGACCTCCCAGTCGGTCTTGACCGACTCGCGCGGGATCAGCACGTCGTCGTTCGGACCGACGACCGTGTTGGGGTGCTTGAAGAACAGGATCGGCGTCTTCGGCGGCGCGTCGCCGGACTCCGCGGCATGCGCGGCGTAGTTCTGTCCGATGCACAACACCGCGCCTGGCTTGGCGATCGGCGCGCCGAGCCGCAGCCCGGAACCGTCGCCAGGATCGTCCAGACGCTCGAGTGAGCCCTGAGAAACCGCTTCCCTGACCTGATCGAGACCGCCGGTCGCGAAGAACTTGCCGTCGATCTCGGGAGTGACGGAGTCCAGCGCGAACAGCGTGCCGTCATCCGTACGGACGGCGGGACGCTCCTCGCCGGGAGCTCCAAGGCGTAGCAGCTGCACGTGTCGTCCTCCTCTGCGCCCTTGTCTATCAGGCCCAGGTGGAGTGGCCGTTGTCGACCAGCCACTGGCCACCGGTCGCGGCGTCGTCGAACGGGTCGCCAGCGGACTCGTCGAGCTCGACGATGTGGTACTCGACCATGGTCGCGTTGATGATCGCGCCGACGTTGTCGACGACTCCCTGGCCGACGGTGGTCTGCAGCTCTCCGCGCTTCGCGGGGCCGTCCTTGACGTGCAGCAGGATGATTTTGTTGGCGTACAGGGCGGCGACGTCGGCGGGCTTCTGGCCGGCGGTCGCGGTCCAGTAGATGTCGAGCTCGATGAACACGTCGTCGCTCAGGTTGCGGACGAACTGGTCGTACGCCGGCGTGCCGTCCTCGACGGGCTGCCACTCGAAGTCGTGGTTGTGGTAGCCGATCTTGATGCCGCGGCTCTTCGCCTTCTCGGCGGCGTCGTTGAGCGCCTCGGCGATGCGGTTGACGCCGTCGCGGGTGCTGAGCACGTCGTGCGCGAAGCCCTTGACCGCGCCGGGCACGGGGGCGATGAGGCGGTCGGTCCCGAGAACCTCGAGCTCGTCGTAGATCTCCTCGGCGCTGTCGTCGCTCGCGACCGTTCCGTGCGTGGAGACGAGGGTGAGGCCGTTGTCGTCCAGCTGCGCGCGGAACTCCTGCGCGTCCTTGATCCTGTCCGCCTTGTCGCGGCTGAGGTCGCCGATGCCGAACGCCTCGACGTTGCGGAAGCCCTTAGCGGCCACATTGGCCAGCGCGGCGGCGCGGTCCTCGGCGAACGCTTCGCGGACGGTGTAGAGCTGAATCCCGAGGGGTGTTGCCATGTGAAGTTCCCCTTGAATGTCGTCGTCTGATGTCTTGTGGGTTCCCCTGCATCCTGCCGGACGCCAATAAGGATCACCAGGCCCAGACCGCGCCAGAGGGAGAGCGCGGTGAACGTCGGCACCGGCGACTTAATGGTTAAGTACTTGCCCGGATGCCGTCGAACGCGAGGGCCAGCAACCGGTCGGCGCGGTCGGCTCCGTCGTGCTCCCGCTCGGTCGCCAGTGCGATGCCGTTAACCAGCGCGAACACATCCGCGATCACCACCGCCTCACGTACCGCTCGGGCCTGCTGGGCGCGCACCAGGAGCCGCTCCCCCACCTCGAAGATCCGCGCGTGTGACTCCCGCGCCAGCTCGGGGTCGCGGGAGCCGTCCAGGAGCAAGGCACCAAGTCCTCTGTTGGCCGCGGCATGCCGAACCACCGCCCGCAGCCACTCGAGCAGAGCGTTGGCCGGCGAATCGCTTTCGAGCACTTCCTCCCCTCTCGCACACAGGGCCTCGACGCGTTCCCGGAAAACCGCCTCGAGCAGCTCGTACCTGTTCTTGAAGTGCCGGTGCAGGGTGGCCGACCCCACGCCCGCGCGCCTGGCGATCTCCTCCAGCGACGCCGACTCGCCGTGCTTGGCGACGAGCTCCACCGCCACCTCTACTACTCGCTCGTAGTTGCGCCGCGCGTCCGCTCTCATCTTCACCATCTCGACTTGCTAACCGGGGCACCCCACCGTATCGTACGTGATAGCTAACCGGTGGGCCACCCCACTTCTACCTCGGAGGTGTGACATGCGCAAGGGATGGATGATCGGCAATGTCGGCGGCACGGCCACGGCGGCCGAGCTGGTCGAGCAGACCTACGCGGCGGCGACGGCTGGCATGGACTCCGCGTGGGTCAGCCAGGGCTTCGGCTGGGACGCGTTCCTCGCCCTCGCGGTCGCCTCGCGGGTGCCGAAGATCGAGCTGGGGACGGCGGTTGTTCCCACGCCGGGACGACATCCTCGAGTGCTGGCCGGCCAGGCACGCTCGGTCCAGGCGATGTCCGGAAATCGGCTCACCTTGGGCCTCGGTGCAGGCATCGCCATGCTGACCGAGACCAGGTACGGCTTGCCGACCGATCGCCCCGTCATCCGCATGCGCG
This sequence comes from uncultured Actinomycetota bacterium, assembly GCA_963762635.1. GTDB lineage: Bacteria > Actinomycetota > Actinomycetes > Propionibacteriales > Actinopolymorphaceae > Tenggerimyces. The sequence continues at coordinate 105,045 of CAVXLQ010000009.1, read as the reverse complement.
ACTATCTCGACGCGCTGGACTCCTTACAAGAAGAGGACGCTGTCTCCGTGCCGGAGACCGTGGCGCCACCCTTACTCCTCGCCGCGCTCGGGCCTCGGATGCTGCGGCTCGCCGGCGAGCGCACCGACGGGACAGTCACCTGGATGGCGGGCCTGCGGACGGTCGGCGAGCACATCGTTCCGTCCATCGGCAAGGCCGCGGCGGACGCGGGCCGCCCGCCTCCGCGAATCGTCGTCGGGCTGCTGACCTGTGTGACGAACGACGAGGGCGGGGTACGCGCACGGATCGCCGAACGGTTCGGCATGGCCGGCTGGGTTCCCGAGTATCGAGCCGTCCTCGACCGCGAGGGCGCCGACGGCCCGGCCGACGTCGCCGTCGTCGGCACCGAAGCCGAGGTCGCCCGCCATCTTGACCGCCTCCGCGACGCCGGAGCGACCGACTTCGTCGCCGCCCCGTTCGGCACCACCGACGAACACCGTCGCACTCTCGACGTCGTCCATCCCTAGGAGTGGCGGCAGGAAGCTGCCATCGCTCGTGCACGTCCGCGAACGACCCTTGACGCGCGCCCGTTTGTCCATTCATCGTTGAAAACCTCGCCGATCCTTTCCCGCGGCCGTGCTGTACGACGAGGGATTGAATCGTTCCAAGACTTGGAGGGGGATCGCCACATGCGCAGACGAACGCGCCTTGCCACGGCCGGGTTCATCGCCGTCCTCGCCCTCTCGGCCTGCGCACCGGCGATAGCCACAACGAACCCGAGCCCCGCGGCCGGCGCGACGGTCGCCACCGTCGACGGTCTCCCGATCACGGTCGGCGAGCTCCAGCGCGAGCTGCGCCGCACCAGAGGCACCGGAACCGCCAACGAGGCAACGAGAACTGCCCTCCAGCGACTCACGGCCATCAAGGTGCAGCAACGCCTCATGCTGCGCGAACGCGTCATCGCCGACGCCAGCTACGACTCGTACCTGCGCAGCCTGGCAACGGAAAACGCCCGCCGAGAGGCCGCGCTCCGCAACGGCGAAGCGGTCTACGGCCCCACGCGGCTCGAACCCGACTACTACTTCGGCTACCGCTTCGACGTCGAGGTCATCACGCTCAAGGAACGCCTCGCCAGCAGCGACCAGGAATACAGCGACCTGATCCAACGCCACGTCCGACAATCCGAGGTTGACATCGACCAGGACGTCCTCGACCGGATCCCCCTGCAGTGACGACCACGCGAAGGGAGTTGGCCATGAAGCGAACGGCAGTCCTGCTCGCCCTGCTGCTGACGGCGACCGCCTGGATCCTGGCGGCACCTCCAGCGATGGCGGCGCCGACCACGTACTACCTCGACGCCACCGGCGGCAACGACAGCAACACGGGCACGTCGCCGAGCTCGGCCTGGCGTTCGCTGCAGAAGGTCAACGCGACGACGTTCCAACCCGGCGACGCCATCCTGCTGCGCGCCGGAGCAGTGTGGAACGGGCAGCTCTGGCCGAAGGGTTCGGGCACCAGCGCGGCGCGGATCCGGCTCGACAGGTACGGCGACGGCGCCAAGCCCATGGTCAACGGTGGCGGCAACATCCAGGGCACGGTCTACCTGCGCGACCAGCCGTACTGGGAGATCCGCAACCTCGAGGTCACGAACAACAAGGGCACCACCGCGCGCGACATGTACGTCGGCATCAAGGCGCACAACACGACCGGCGGACCACTCAACGGCATCACGATCGCGGGCAACACCATCCACGACATCCGCGGCCTCCAGTCCGGCTTCTACGGACAGAACGGCGGCATCGCGGTCGTGGCGGACCCGAACAACTCGTACTGGAACGGCGTTCGCGTCGAGAACAACACCATCTACGCCGTCGACCGGATCGGCATCTTCGTCGGACCCGCCATCCAGATCAACGGCGCGGCCTTCTGGCAAAGCCTTCCGCACACCAACGACGTCGTCATCCAGAACAACACCGTCGATGACTCCGGCGGCGACGGCATCCTCAACTTCATCACGTCGAACGTCACCGTTCAGCACAACGTCGTCTCCAACAGCGGAGGCCGGGTGCACAACCGCGACTCCGACCACACCGGGTACGTCAACACCGCGTCCGCGGGCATCTGGAGCGCCGTGTCCACCAACACGCTGATCCAGTTCAACGAGGTGTACAACGACATCTCGGTCTTCGACGGCCAGGGCTACGACATCGACCTGGGCAGCCGCTCGACGTACGTGCAGTACAACTACAGCCACAACAACGTCGGCGGCTTCATCCTGATCTGCGAGATCGCCGACCAGGGTGTCGACATCGACGACGCGCGCGTGCGGTTCAACATCTCGCAGAACGACAAGAGCGGCGTGATCACGCTCTGCGGCGACTATTCGAAGGGACCGGACAGGATCGACATCAACAACAACACGATCTACCTCGGCCCGGCGTCGTCGGCGAACGTGATGCGCAGGTACAACGGCGACACGGCGTTCGGCGAGGCGTTCATCTACAACAACATCGTCTACACGCTCGGCGCCAACCCGTGGATGAAGCTCCCGGCCACAGTCTTCGACTACAACACGTTCTACGGCGCCCACCACGCGACCGAGCCCAAGGGCGGGCACCAGCTGACGACCGATCCGGGGCTCGTCGCGCCGGGGTCCGGCTATATCGGCCGGGGCACCGTCGACGGCTACAAGCTGGCCGTCGGATCGCCGTCGCTGTCGAGTGGAACGAACACCGGCGTGCTCGGTGACCGCGACTTCTTCGGCAACGCCGTCGGCTCCGGCGCCCCCAGCCGCGGCGCGTACAACGGCCCCGGCGTCGCCGCCGGCGCGGTCAACCACGCCTTCAACGGCAAGGTGACGTCGTTCAGCTCGGTGGAGTGTTGCTCGTTCTTCCGGCCCAACCTGGTGGACGGCTCGCGGAACTCGATCCCGCAAGAGTCGGGCGGATTCTCCAGCGCTGTAGGCAACTTCAGCCAACACTCGGAGTGGGTGGCGGTCCAGTTCCCCGAGCGCCGAACGTTCTCCTCGTTCGTCCTCTACCCCAGGAACGACCCCGGCTTCGTCGGCCGTGGCTTCCCGCAGCACTTCCACCTGCAGGTCTGGGACGGCACCCAGTGGCTGACGCGCCGAACGGTGACCGGCGGCGGCTCGCCGACCGGGCCGCAGACGTACAGCTGGGGGTTCAGCGACACGACGGACCGGATCAGAATCCTGACCGACCCCGCCGACGGCCTCCCCCTCACCTCCGAGGGCTACCTCCTCCAACTCGCCGAGCTCGAAGTCCGCCCCTAACCAAGCGGCTCGCACTCGCGCAGGGCCCGACCTTCGGGCCCGTGCGCGATGGCGTGACGGCGGTTGCGCCGGACAGTGGCGGCGGCCGGACCAGCTGCGGCCTCGTGGCCATGCGCGTGGCTGGCCGGCCCGGTGGCCACGCGAGCGGTGGCAGTGGCCCGGCGACCACGCGAGCGGTGGCAGTGGCCCGGCGGCCATGCGAGTGGTAGCTGGCCAGGGGCGAGCTCGCCCCCAGAAACGCCCGCCTGGCAGAGCGAACGGCCATCGCCTGGGACCTGCACGACCTCGTCGCGCACCACGTCGCCTCGATGGTGTCGAGAGTCGGCGTCGCCAGCGACGCGAGTGATGGCCGGCCCGGTAGCCACGCGACTGGTGGCCGCACCGGTAGCCACGCGAGCGGTGGCCGCACCGGCGGCCATGCCCGTGGTGGCCCGCCCGGGTTGGTCCTGGGGTGGCGCGGTTAGTCCCCCGTCAGTCGGGAGAGGTCGTCGCGGCAGCGGGTTTCGACGGCGTCCAGTTCGGTGAGGGTCTCTTCGATGTCGCGACGCCGTTGTTCCAGCTCCTTGCGGCGCACCACGATCTGCTCGAGCAGGTACTGCAGCTGCCCCACCTCGCCCGGCTCGGCGTCGTACATGCCGACGATGCGGGCGATCTCCTCCAGTGAGAAGCCGAGCCGCTTGCCGCGAAGGATCAGCCCCAGCCGCACCCGGTCGCGCGCGTGGAAGACGCGCTGGGTGCCGCGCCGCTCCGGGGTGAGGAGCCCGCGGTCCTCGTAGAACCGGATCGTCCGCAGCGTCACCGCGTACTCCTCGGCGAGCTCGGCGATCGACCAGGTCCGGGCGTCGGTCATTCCAGTCCCCTCAGAACGGGCCATAGGTTAAGCTTACGTTTACGTAAGCGTAAGTCAGAACGAGGTGACCCATGCCGTTCGAACTCGACGAAGAGCACGAAGCGTTCCGCAAGGTCGTCCGCGAGTTCGCCGAGACCGAGCTCGCGCCGTACACCGCCGAGTGGGACGAACGGCACGAGTTCCCGCTCGACGCCGTGGACAAGATGGGCAAGCTCGGGCTTTTCGGTCTGCCCGTGCCCGAGGAGTACGGCGGCAGTGGCGGCGACTTCACCAGCCTGTGCATCGCGATCGAGGAGATCGGACGCGTCGACCAGTCGCTCGGCATCACCCTCGAAGGCGCGGTGGGGCTCGGCATCACCCCGATCCTCGCGTACGGCACCGAGGAACAGAAGCAGCGCTGGCTCCCCGACCTTTCCGCCGGCCGCGCGCTCGCCGCGTTCGGGCTCACCGAGGTCGAGTCCGGTTCCGACGCCGGCGCGACGAAGACCAAGGCCCGCTTGGACAACGGCGAGTGGGTGATCGACGGCTCCAAGCAGTTCATCACCAACTCCGGCACCGACATCACCGCCCTCGTCACGGTCACGGCCAGAACGGGCGACGACGAGATCTCCTCGATCATCGTCCCGTCGGGTACGGACGGCTTCATCGTCGAGCCCGCCTACCGGAAGCTCGGCTGGCACGCCTCCGACACCCACCCGCTCACGTTCCAGAACTGCCGCGTCCCCGAGGAGAACCTGCTCGGCGCGCGCGGCAAGGGGTTCGCGCAGTTCCTCGCCACGCTCGACGACGGCCGCATCGCGATCGCCGCGCTCGCGACCGGGCTCATCCAGGCGTGCCTCGACCACAGCCTGCGGTACGCGAACGAGCGCAAGGCGTTCGGCAAGGCCATCGGCACCAAGCAGGCCGTCGCGTTCAAGCTCGCCGACCTCCAGGCGGCCGTCGAGACGTCCAGGCTGCTCGTCTACAAGGCCGCCGCCCTCCGCGACGCCGGCCGCCCGAAGCACGAGGTCAAGCGTGCCGCCGCGATCGCGAAGCTCGTCTCCACCGAGCACGCCGTCCAGGCCGCCCGCGAGGCCACGCAGATCTTCGGGGGCTACGGCTTCATGGAGGAGTACCCGGTCGCCCGCTTCTACCGCGACGCCAAGGTGCTCGAGATCGGCGAGGGCACCTCGGAGATCCAGCGGCTCGTGATCGCGCGCGGCCTGGGCCTCGAGGTCGAGTAGGGTCCGGAACGTGGCTCGCAAGGATCACGCCAAAGAGGTGGCCGTCGCTCGCGAGGCGACGCTGCGCCCGGGCGACAAGGGAGCCGCGAAGCTCGCCAGCCAGAACAAGCTGTACGTCCGCGACCGCATCGCGCTGCTCGCCGACCCCGGCACGTTCGTCGAGGACGGTCAGCTCGCCAACGCGAACGTGCCCGGCCTTCCGGCCGACGGTGTCGTCACCGGGCGCCTGCTCGTCGACGGACGCCCCGCGCTGGTCGTCGCGAACGACCCGACCGTCAAGGCCGGCTCCTGGGGCGCGCGTACGGTCGAGAAGATCGTTCGCATCACCGAGGTCGCACTGAGGGACGAGCTGCCGATCTTCTGGTTCATCGACTCCGCCGGCGCGCGGATCACCGACCAGGTCGACCTGTTCCCGGGCCGCCGCGGCGCTGGTCGGATCTTCGCCAACCAGGTCGCGTTGTCCGGCAAGGTGCCGCAGATCTGCTGCCTGTTCGGGCCATCCGCCGCGGGCGGTGCGTACATCCCGTCGTTCTGCGACATCGTGATCATGGTCGAGGGCAACGCCTCGATGTACCTCGGCTCGCCCCGCATGGCCGAGATGGTCGTGGGCGAGAAGGTCACGCTGGAGGAGATGGGCGGCGCGCGCATGCACGCGTCGGTCTCCGGCTGCGGCGACAACCTCGCTTCGGACGACGCGGAGGCGATCGAGCAGGCGAAGGCGTTCTTCTCCTACGTGCCGGGGACGTGGCGCGCGATGCCGCCGTCGTACGACGCGCGCGAGCCGTCGCGTGAGTTCACGGTCGATCTCGTTCCCGAGCAGGAGAACGTCGGGTACGACATGTACGCCGTGCTCGACGCGCTACTCGACGAGGACACGTTCTTCGAGCTCAAGCCGCTGTTCGCGCCGGAGATCGTCGTCGGGTTCGGCTGCCTCGCCGGCCAGGTCGTCGGCATCGTCGCGAACAACCCGGCGGTGAAGGGTGGCGTGCTGTTCGTCGACTCGGCGGACAAGGCGGCGCGGTTCATCTGGCTGTGCGACGCGTTCAACGTTCCGCTCGTCTACCTGGCCGACGTGCCGGGCTTCATGATCGGTTCCGAGGTCGAGCGGCAGGGCATCATCCGGCACGGCGCGAAGCTGATCACCGCGGTGGCGGAGGCAACCGTTCCGACCGTCTCGGTGGTCGTGCGGAAGGCGTACGGCGCCGGGCTCTATGCGATGTCCGGGCCGGGCTTCTCGCCGGACGCGACGATCGCCTTGCCCACGGCGAAGATCGCGGTGATGGGACCCGAGGCCGCGGTGAATGCCGTGTACTACAACAAGATCGCGGAGATCTCGGACCCCGTGGAGCGCGAGGAGTACGTCACGCGGCTGCGCGAGGAGTACGAGGACGACATCGACATCCTCCGTCTCGCCGCCGACCTCGTGATCGACGCGGTCGTCGAGCCGGGCGAGCTCCGCGCCGAACTGATAGCGCGCCTCGCCGCCGCGTCCACGAAGGACCGCCGCCGGCCGGAGAAGCGCCACGGCGTACCGCCCGTCTAGACGGGCGGTACGGCCTAAGTGCCTCCGGGAAGCTCGTTCGCCGCCACGAACTTCCTCGCCGCCGCGACCGCCTCCTGGCGAAGAGAAGCGGGTTCGACGACCACCACCGAGCCGGCGATGCCCAGATCGTGCAGAACGGTGTGGGCGTTGTCCTCGTCGCCGACCTCGAAGACGGCGTCCACCCAACCGTCGGCGTCCGGGGCGGAGATCGTTCGCGAACGTACGTACACCCAGTCGGCCCGCTGGATCGCGTCACCGCGCAGCCGCAGCCGGATGACGTAGCTCCCCAGGGACTGGACGTAGTCGGTGGACGACGCCTGCCAGTGCGCGGCGAGGTCGAAACCCGCGGGCCGTGCGAACGTCTCGTCCAGCATGGTCACCTCGCGGATCCGGTCGACCCGGTACGTCCGCAGGCCGGCATCGCGGCGGCCGACGAGGTACCAGGTCATGTTGTCGCGGACCAGACCGAGCGGGGCCAGCACGAGGGTGACCGGCGAGGACGTGCGGTACCGGATCTCGACGAGCCGGTCGGCCCAGATCGCCTGCTGGAGATCCAGCAGCGTCGACCGAGGCGGCTCCGGTCCCCAACTCCCCTGGGTCACGTGGATCCGTTGGCGCGCGTGCTCGACCTGGTCGCGAGCGGTGGGGGCGATCGCGGCGAGCAGCTTGTGGATCGGCGCCTGCCCCGGGTCCTCGATGCCGAGGTCGTCGAGGACGCCGCGCGACTGGGCGACGACCATCGCGAGCGCGTCGCTGGTGGTCAGCGCGGTGAGGCTGGTGCGGTAGTCGTCGACGAGCGCCCATCCGCCAGCGGTCCCGCGAGTGGCGTACACGGGGATGCCGACGCCGCTCAGCACGTCCATGTCCCGCTGGATCGTGCGCGCCGAGACCTCCAGCTCCCGCGCGAGCTCCGCCGCGGTGGCGCGGCCCTTCGACTGCAACACCATGACGATCCGGAGCAAGCGTTCGGCGCGCATTCCAATATGACAGCAGGTGTCGTAAAGGCCTGCAACGCTCGGGGCCATGAACACACCACTGACCGGGCAGCGGATCGCCGAAGCCGGACTGGACGGCTGGGCGTTCCTTCTCCACTACGGCACGGGCGGACTCGAGACACGGATCCGCACCGAGAACTTCGCCGCCGGCTTGGCGATCGTCACCGCGATCGGCGAGGCCGCCGCGGAGCTGAACCACCAGGCCGCGCTCGATCTCCGCCCGTCCCGGGTCGACGTCCGGCTCAGCAGCCGCGACGTTGGCGGGGTGACGGAGCTGGACGTGCGGCTGGCTCGCCGGGTCTCGGAGCTCGCCGCCGCGGCGGGCCGCACCCTCGAGGCGAACGTCTCCCGCATCGAGTTCGGTCTGGACACGCCGGAGTACGCGAAGCTCGCGCCGTTCTGGACCGCCGTACTCGACACCGAGCACGTCGTCGGCGACGACTCGTGGGGCGACGTGGGCGACCCCGACCACGCGTTGCCGATGATCTACCTCCAACGCGGTTCCGGCGAGCAACGTTGGCATCCCGACGTCTGGGTCGACCCCGCTCAGGTACGGCCACGTCTCGACGCCGCGCTGGCGGCAGGCGGAACGTTGGTCAGCGACGAGCACGCGCCCGCGTACTGGGTGGTGGCGGATCCGGACGGCAACGCGATCCGCCTTTGTACGTGGCAACCCGGCGACTCGCAGCTCTGCGACTCGCAGTTCCGGCCGCGGGCCTAGAACGGTGGGCGTTCGTCGGTGACCGTGTACTCCATGACGTGCGCGGTGACGAAGTCGATACCGGGGTCGGGGGCGTGGGCGACCTTGCGCCAGGCGTCGAGGGTTTCGCGGGACTCCCAGCGTTCGAAGGTGTAGACCCGCGCAGGCTCCAGAGGGTCGGCGGTGATGGCGACGTCGAGGCAGCCGGGTGCCTGACGGGCTCGGGCGACCAGGTTCGCGAAGGCGGCGACGTACTCGTCGCGGCGGTTCGGGTCGACTTCCACGTAGCCAGCGATGATCAGCATCATGCGAAGGCAGACCTCCGCATGGTGAGAAAGTCATCGGTCCTCGGGCAGGCAGAGCGCTACAGTCGTCCAATGAGTGAGATCTCAGTCTCGAATATCAAGACGGTGGGCGAGGCGTTCGGCGCGGTGGCGGGGACGTACGACGCCAGCAGGCGGCGGCTCGTCACCTGTTTCGACGACTTCTACGCGGCCGCCACCCGCTTCGCGACGCTGGAGCTGCCGGCGAACGCCAGGGTGCTCGACCTCGGCGCGGGCACCGGCCTGCTGTCGCTGCTCATCGCCGGCGTACGGCCGGACGCGACGTTCACGCTCGTCGACGTCGCCCGGCCGATGCTCGACCAGGCCGCCCGCGAGCTGACAGCACGCGGGATCGCACACGAGACCGTGCTGCGGGACCTGACCGACGAGCTGCCGGAGGGCGAGTACGACGCGATCGTCTCCGCGCTCGCGATCCACCACCTCGACGACGCGGGCAAGCGCGACCTCTACGCCCGCGCGGCCAAGGCCCTCGCCAAGGGCGGCGTCTTCGTGAACGCCGAGCAGGTCGCCGGCCCGACCAAGCGGCTGGACGCGCTGTACGACCAGCTCTGGGACTCCGACGCCCGCGCCAAGGGAAGCGACGACGGCGAGATCGCCGCCGCCCGCGCCCGCATGGCCTTCGACCGACCCGCACCGGTCGAGGACCAGCTCCAGTGGCTCCGCGAAGCCGGCCTCGAAGACGTCACGGCCGTCTACCAGAACCTCCGCTTCGCCGTCCTCACCGGCCGAGCCGACTGATCCCTGGCGCGAGGCGCGACACCGCCAGCACCGCGATCAGCACGGAGGCGCCAGCCGCCGCCGCGAGACCGCCGCGTGCTCCGAACTCGTCCACGACGTACCCGGACAGAGCCGCGACGGCCGCCGAGCCCGCCGCACTCGCCGAGTTCAGCCAGGTGAACGCCTGCGTGAGGACGACCGGGTGCACCGTCCGCTCCGTGAGCACCGAGCAGAGCACCAGGATCGGTGGGATCGCCAAACCGGTGATCACCAGCAGGATCCCGAGCTGGAGCGGCGAGCCGGACCAGACCCGGATCAGGCTGCCGACCGCCAGGCCGACGGCCAGGACGCCGAGCTGCGCCTGGGGTGACGGACGCCAGCGGCGCAGCCCGTACGCCCAGCCCGCCAAGAGCCCCGCGCAGCTCGAGACGGCGAACAGCCACGCAGCGGCCGACGCGAAGTCGTGCTCGACCGCGAACGCGGTCACCGCGACCTGGCTCGCGCCGAAGTACCCGCCGATGGCGACGTTGACGCCGACCAGGAGGACGAACCCGGGCTTCAGCAGGGAACGGGCCGCGTGTCTCACCTCGGCCGCCCCCGACGCCGGCGCCGGAGCGGTGCCACGTTGGGCCGCCAACGCCAGACCACCCCCGACGATCAGGGCCGCGGCCGACGCCGTGCCCAGCGAAGGGTGCCCGGACGCGCCGAGGATGCTGACCACGACGGGTCCGGCGAGGTAGGCGAACCCGTTGCTGAGCGACTCCAGCGCGAAAGCCGTGGGCAGCTCGGCCGACCGGCTGCCGCGCAGCAGCGCGGACCAGCGAGCGGCCGACAGCGCGCCGAGCTGCGGGATCGCCGCGCCGAGGAGCGCTCCGCCCACGGTCATGAGCCAGGCGGGGCTGTCGCCGGTGACCCAGGCCAGCGGAAGCGTAGGAGTCCGTACGGGCGTGCACCAGCCAGACGATTCCGAGGCTGGTCATCGCGATGCCGACCCGACCGAAGGTCGCGGTCAAGAAGAACGCGGAGGCGCCGGGCGTACGCAGAAGTGCGCGATAGTGCGCGGATGACATGACGTGTCCCTGTTCGCTGCCCGGCGGGACGATGACCGTTGCGGATCGCCGGCGCCCAAGATCACCGACCCGTTGCCATCGCCTGGAACCGTCCAGTCATGGCGCGAAGCGGGGACACTCACCCCACGCCGACTCCATCACCGGGCAGAAAGTCTTCGAGCGACTCTCGCTCGACCTCGACAACCAGGCTACCCGGTATCAACGGTGATACCATCGAGGTCATGGCGATGACACTGCGACTGACGGACGACGAGGCCGAGGCGCTGAAGCGGCGCGCGGAGCTGGAGAGTCGGTCGATGCAGGACGTGGCCCGGCAGGCCGTCCGCGAGTACGTCGAGAACCACAGTCGGGCCGAGCTGCTCGACCAGGTCCTCGACGACGAGCTGCCCAGGTACGCCGAGGCGCTGGCGAAGCTCGGCCGGTGATCTTCCTCACCCTGGGTGAGCTGCTGCACGTCGCGGAACGCACGCTGGGCGACTTCGAGGTGCGCGACTACGGACTCCTCGAGGCCGCCCTCGCACGTCCGCGGGCGTCGGCGTTCGGCGAGGACGCGTACAAGACGCTTGACGAGAAGGCCGCCGCCCTCCTGCACTCCCTCGCGAAGAACCACGCGCTGGAGGACGGCAACAAGCGCCTCAGCCTCGCCGGACTCATCGCCTTCTACGGCATGAACGGCCGCCGCCTCACGCTCACCAACGCCCAGGCGTACGACCTGATCATCGACGTGGCGGACGGCACGCTCGACACCGTGACCGCCATCGCCCACCGGTTGAGCCAAGCCACGGGCCCACGGCGTCCTAGGTCGTGTCTGGCAAATAGCGCCGGTCATGGCGCGTAGCGCGATGGCGCGCGGCGCATCGCGCCCGGCTGGGCGTGGTGCAGGAGGAACTCATAGCCGGTCCTATGGGTGACGAACTGGACCGCGGCCAGGCGGGATGCGAGGTGTCGCGCGTCAGGCGATCTTTGACAGGCACGGCCTAGACTCCCGGAGAACGTGGGAGGAGCCAGCCAGTGACCATCAGCAAGGTGCTCATCGCCAACCGCGGAGAGATCGCGGTCCGCATCGCCCGGGCGTGCACGGACCACGGTCTCGCGAGCGTCGCCGTGTACGCCGACCCGGACCGGGACGCCTTGCACGTACGCGTCGCCGACGAGGCGTACGCGCTGGACGGCGCCACGCCGGCCGACAGCTACCTCGCGATCGACAAGCTCCTCCGCGTCGCCGAGCAGGCAGGTGCCGACGCCGTGCACCCCGGCTACGGGTTCCTCGCCGAGAACGCCGCCTTCGCGCAGGCCGTGATCGACCACGGCCTGACCTGGATCGGCCCGCCGCCCGCGGCGATCGACGCCCTCGGCGACAAGGTCAAGGCCCGCCACATCGCGCAGAAGGTCGGCGCGCCGCTCGTCGCCGGCACCCAGGACCCGGTCGAGAACGCCGACGAGGTCGTCGCGTTCGCGCGTGAAAACGGCCTCCCGGTCGCGATCAAGGCCGCGTACGGAGGCGGGGGCCGCGGCCTCAAGGTCGCCCGCACGCTGGAGGAGATCCCCGAGCAGTTCGACTCCGCCGTCCGTGAGGCGGTCACCGCGTTCGGCCGTGGCGAGTGCTTCGTCGAGCGCTACCTCGACCGCCCGCGGCACGTCGAGACCCAGTGCCTCGCTGACCAGCACGGCAACGTCGTCGTGGTCTCCACCCGCGACTGCTCGCTGCAGCGCCGGCACCAGAAGCTCGTGGAGGAGGCGCCCGCGCCGTTCCTGAACGACGCACAGCGCGCCGAGCTCTACCAATCCAGCAAGGCGATCCTCGAGGAAGCCGGATACCAAGGCGCCGGCACCTGCGAGTTCCTCGTCGGCCAGGACGGCACGATCTCGTTCCTCGAGGTCAACACCCGCCTGCAGGTCGAGCACCCGGTCACCGAGCAGGTCACCGGCATCGACCTGGTCCGCGAGATGTTCCGTATCGCGAACGGCGAGCCGCTCGGCTACGACGACCCGGAGATCACCGGGCACTCGATCGAGTTCCGCATCAACGCCGAGGACGCCGGCCGCGGCTTCCTCCCCGCGCCGGGCACGCTGACCAGATGGCACGCGCCGTCCGGTCCGGGCGTTCGCCTCGACGGCGGGTACGACCAGGGCGAAACCGTGCCCGGCTCGTTCGACTCGCTGGTCGCGAAGCTCGTCGTGTCCGGTCGTGACCGGACCCAGGCGCTGGAACGGTCGCGGCGGGCGCTCGCGGAGTTCGACGTCGACGGCATGCCGACGGTGATCCCGTTCCATCGCGCGGTCGTCGACGACCCGGCGTTCGTCGCGAGCGAGGGCAAGTTCGGCGTTCACACGCGCTGGATCGAGACCGAGTTCGTCAACACGATCGCGCCCTACGAGGGCGACCTCGCCGACGCGGACAGCGCCGAACGCGACCGCGTCACTGTCGAGGTCAACGGCAAGCGGCTCGAGGTCGTTCTGCCCGCTGGGCTTGGCGCTTCGGCCGCACCAACGGCCGGAAGGAAGCCGCCGCGACGCTCCGGCGGAACGAAGACCGCAGCGACCGCGGGCGGTGACGCACTCACCTCGCCGATGCAGGGCACCGTGGTCAAGGTCGCGGTCGAGGAAGGGCAGACAGTTGCCGCCGGCGAGCTCATCGTCGTGCTCGAGGCGATGAAGATGGAGCAGCCGGTCAACGCGCACAAGGGCGGAACGATCACCGGCCTCGCCGCGACGGTGGGAGCGACCGTCACAGCGGGCGCGGTGTTCTGCGAGATCAAGGACTGACCCACAACAACACAACGACACGGTGCTTCGCCAGGGAGACCGCGATGAATGACAGTGCACGTCAGGCGGTCGTGGAGGCGGCGCTCGCCAAGCTCGACCTCGACACCAAGTGCGACCTGCTGGCCGGCGAGACCATGTGGAAGCTGCCGGCCTGCCCGGAGATCGGGCTCGCCTCGATCGTCATGTCCGACGGTCCGGTTGGCGTCCGCGGCGTGCGCTGGAGCGCGGACGACCCGTCCGTCGCCCTGCCGTCGCCGACCGCCCTCGGCGCCACCTGGGATCCGTCGCTCGCCGAACGAGCCGGCGCTCTGCTCGCCCAGGAGGCGCGGCGCAAGGGCGTGCACGTGCTGCTCGCCCCGACCGTCAACCTGCACCGTTCGCCGCTCGGCGGCCGGCATTTCGAGTCGTACTCGGAGGACCCGTTCCTCACCGCCGAGATCGGCACCGGCTACGTGCGCGGCGTCCAGTCCGGTGGCGTCGCCACGACCGTCAAGCACTTCGTCGCGAACGACGCCGAGACCGAACGCTTCACCGTCGACAATCTCGTCGACGCACGTCCGCTCCGCGAGCTGTACCTCGCTCCGTTCGAGGCGATCGTCAAGAATGCCGGCGCGTGGGGCGTGATGTCGGCCTACAACGGCGTGAACGGCACGTCGATGACCGAGCATCACCAACTGCAGAACGGGATTCTCCGCGGCGAGTGGGGCTTCGACGGCTTCGTCGTCTCCGACTGGACCGGCGCGCGGAGCACGGTCGGCGCGATCACGGGCGGCACCGACGTGGCGATGCCGGGTCCGGGAACGGTGTTCGGACCCGCGCTCGCCGCCGCCGTGCGCACGGGCGACGTGGACAAGTCGATCGTCGACGACGCCGTTCGCCGCGTCCTCCACCTCGCCGTACGCGTCGGCGCGCTCGCCGGCTCGGATCCCTCTGAGCCACCTGCCACGATCGACGGCGACGAGCTCGCGAGAGAGGTCGCACGACGCTCGTTCGTCCTTGTCCGCAACGAGAATCAGACCCTCCCGCTGGCCGGCGTGCGGAGCCTCGCGGTCCTCGGTGCCGCCGCTCGAGACGCGCGCGTGCTCGGCGGCGGGTCGGCCGAGGTGTTCCCGGACCACATCGTGTCGCCGCTCGACGGGCTGACCGCCGCGCTCCCAGAGGGCACGGTGACCTACGCCATCGGCGCCGACCCATCGGAGGAGCTCGCCTCCGCCGGCACAGGCTTCCAGCTCGAGGCTGTGTGCCGAGCCGAGGACGGGCAGGAGCTGGGCCGCACGCAGTTGCCGAACGGCTCCGTGCTCTGGATGGGCGCCGACTCGATGCCGCGGGGCGTCGCGTACGACGAGGTGCACTCGGTCGAGATCAGCGGCACGTTCGTTCCGCGGGAGAGCGGCGAGCACGCGTTCGGCACCCGCGGACTCGGCGCGCACCGACTTGTCGCGGGCACGGACGTGCTGTTCGAAGGCGTGCAGGAGCTTCCCGAAGGCGCCGATTTCATCGAGGCGATCTTCGGCGCTCCCGTCGGTCGAGGCACGGTCAACCTCGAAGCGGGCAAAGAGATTCCGGTCAGCCTGACGTACGTCGTCCCCAAGTACGACGGGCCGATCAAGGTCGTCGCGTTCGCGCTGGCGCATCGAGGGCCGCAGCGGACGTCGGAGGAGCTGATCGCGGAGGCTGTCGAGGTCGCCCGCGACGCCGACGCGGCGGTCGTGGTCGTCGCGACGACCGCACGGGTCGAGTCGGAGGGCTTCGACAGGACGAGTTTGGCCCTGCCTGGTTCACAAGACGCGTTGGTACAGGCGGTCGTGGCGGCCAACCCGCACACGGTCGTCGTCGTGAACGCGGGCGCGCCGGTCGAGCTGCCGTGGCGCGACTCGGTCGCCGCGGTTCTGCTCACCTGGTTCCCCGGACAAGAAGGCGGCGCGGCGTTGGCGGACGTGCTGTTGGGAACGGCCGAGCCGGGTGGCCGGTTGCCCACGACCTGGCCAGCCGTCCTCGCGGACGCCCCGGTGACGCAGGTGACGCCGCGGGACGGGCAACTCGCGTACGACGAGGGCTTGTTCATCGGCTACCGCGCGTGGGAGCGGGCGGGGCGGACGCCCGCGTATCCGTTCGGACACGGACTCGGCTACACCGACTGGGAGTACGAGGCGATCCTGGTCTCGCCGACGGTGGCGCGGGTGCGGATCCGTAACCAGGGCACGCGTCCTGGCCGCGAGGTCGTGCAGGTGTACGTCGCTCCGGTCGAGGACTCCGTCGAACGTCCGGCGCGCTGGCTCGCCGGCTTCGCGTCCGTCTCGGTCGAGCCCGGGGAGAGTGCGGAGGTGGAGGTCGCGCTTCCGCAGCGGGCGTTCGAGATCTGGGACGAGCAGTCCGGATCGTGGCGGTTGGTGCCCGGCGCGTACGAGATCCAGGCCGGCCGCTCGATCGCCGACCTCCGCCTCACCGTCCCCCTCGAGCTGAGCTGACCTCAGTCCGTACGGATCCAGGCGATCGAGGCGGACACCCCGGCGACGAGGAGCGAGATGCCCAGGACCGCGAGCGCGGTCGGGCGGAACGATTCGGCCGCGGCGTCGTAGATCACCGCCTCGATCGTCGGCGGCGCGATGTCGCTGCCGATCGTCAGGCCGATCAACAACGCGATCATCGCGATCGCGACACCGAGGGCGGCGGCCACGAGCGTGCGCATCCGGCGGACCGCGGCGATCAGCGCGAGCAGGAACAGACCGATGGCGACGAACGGCGCGTACGTCCCGAGCAGGTGGACGCGCTCGTACCAAGTGCGCGCGGTCGCGACCGTCTCCGAGCGCACCAACACGACCCGCGTCTGGCCGGGCTGGATCCCCGAAGCCGCGGTCAGTCCGTCCGCGACCAGCCGGCGCTTGATCTCGTCGATCAACGGCGCCACGTCCACGCTGATCGCGGTCGCGGGCCCGGTCCGTTGGGTGACGATCACCGACTGCGCGTTGCGCGCCAGCGTCTCCCAGACGCCCGTCGCGGCGGAGGTCGCGAGCACGTCCTGGATGCGTTGCTGGATGAGGGCGCGGACGGCCACGTCCGACACGTTCACCAGGTTGCGGATGTCGTCGAGGAACCCGCCGGTGATCCCCCGCCGCGCCAACGTGTCCAAGCCGTCGCCGATGTTGCCCTTCACGTCGATCCGCTCCATCAGCGCCGACGTCACCTGCTTGGCGACCGTCACGTGCAGCCGCGGGTCGGCCGAGATCGTGCGCACCGTCGAACGGAACTCCGTCGTCGACATCGACCGGTCCGCCCATGCCGCCGGCACGGCGACCACCGTGGCCAGCGAACCCAAGATGAGCAGCAAAGTGGCAACGACGGCCCGCCATCCCTGCTTCGCTGCCACGTCAGACCTCCCGCGTACGCCGTCCACCCAAGGAATCGTCGCATGCGGGAGGTGCTTAACGCGCGCTACTTCAGCCCGTATGCCCTCGTGACGGTCTGCTGCAGCCGGTTACCGTCCTTGTCGGACACATCCACCCGAAGCGACACCGCGCCACCGGCGGCCTTCTTCGGATGTAGGACGACCGCCGTGTAGCCGTTGTGCCCGGTCGGTAGCAGCCGCGCGGCTTCCCAGGTCGCGCCGTCGTCGTATGACAACTCCAGCTTGACGCGGGCGAGCTTCGCTGGCTTCGCGCCGTCCTGATGCCGTACCGCCAGCTTCAGCGGCACCAGCCGGCCGGTGCGGACCTGGCTCGAGGCGTCGGCCGTCGGAACGTCGTAGTCGGCGAGCAGCAACGGCAGGATCTCCGGCTTCTCCGCTGTCCCCGATACCGCTCGAGGAGAACGTCCACGCCGAGGTGATCTTCGTCGAGTACTTCCACCAGGGGAACGACCTCGTGCTCTCCTGCTCGAGCCGGAACGTGTCCGCGCCGCTCTCGAGCTCGTACGTCCCGTACCGGTCGGGCGACTCCCCCACCAGCTTCCCGCCGCGGAAGAGCCGTTGGACGTGCGTGTCGGCGAAGGAGTCGTCGACCCGGTCGCGCTGGTCGACGAACGCGTTCATCCCGACCTCGAGCGTGCCGTCCGTACGCACCGCCCCGCCGAGCCACGGCAGGTCGTTGCCCGCGGGGAGGGAGTGCGTCGCGACGGGATGGACCCAGCGGACCGCCTGGTGTGAGCCCGGCCGGTAGCTGCGCGGCACCTCGTGCGAGCTCACGCCGGAGCTGTCGTCCAGGTTGACCGGCAGGATCACCTGGCTCCACTTCGCCTGGTTGGCGAGGACGTAGTCGGTTCGCTTGCTCGGCGCGTCGAACTGCGGGATGAGATAGCCGCCGTTCTCCAGGCCGAGCGGGCTGATCGAGGAGCGGATCTCCGACGTGTCTCCGCCGCTCGGAACGTGCGCGCCGAACGACACGGCCAGCTTCGCCAGCTCGCTCTTGCGCACCCGGTACGTCAGGTCGGCCGGGATCCGCCCCTTCTCCGGAACGGCAAGGTCGTAGACGTACGGCGACCGCGCGATCCCGGTGACGTCGAGCTGGACCGGCCCCTTCTCCAACAGGGCAAGCAACTTCGCGGCAGCCGCTCGGTCGGTCATGATGCCCGGAGTCTCGTACGGCGGCTCGCCCCACCACCACTCGCTGGACCGGCCGGGGAACGTCGGGTCGTAGAACAGCGCGAGCTTCGCGCCGGCCGCCGCAGCTGCACGTGCCTCGTCCGCGTACGACACGTTCGCGTCGTGCGCGATCAACGCGACGCCACGTTCGACGTCGCCGCCCGGGAACTTGGCGACCGGCATCCTCGCTTTCCCGTTGTACCGGGGACCGAACGGGATGGCGCGCGGAGCGAGGTCGAGGCCCTTAGAACCCACGACGTCCAGCGTGATCGGCGGTGCCTCGCGGCGTACCTGGGTGACGAACTCGAACTCGCCGACCTTCGCTTTCGCCGTCGGTACGGCGAACAGTCGCCGGTTGCCGTCGTGCTGGGTCGCGCCGAACGCGTTCCAGGACAGGCCGTTCGCCGACAGCCGCACGATGCTGAAGGCGTTCGTGTGCGTGTTGGTCTTGGGCCCGTTCTTGACGTCGAGCGTCACCTCGCGCGCCTTGGTGCCGTCGAGGTCGACGGTCGTGTCGCTGCGGAGGTCGACGTTGGGCTCGTGGAGGAGGAGGAACTCCGAGCGTGCTTCGTCGGTCGCGTTCACTATGGCGGTGACGCCGACGCTGTACGCGCCGGGCGGCAGTCGGAGCGTGGCCTTGCCGTTCTCGATGGGGATGAACGGGTTCTGCGGGTACCACGAGCCGTCGTCGGTGTCGGCGATGTTGAGCAGGTCGGTGATCGGCTTGCCGTGCCGGTCGACGGCGTTGATCGTGAGGTCGTACAGCTCGGGCTCGACGTACCAGGCGACGGGGGTTCGCAGCTGCCGGTCGCCGTGGGTGGCCGTCAGAGCGCCCTCGTAGGTGCCGTTCGGCAGGCCGGCGGGGTCGAGGCGTACGTTCACCGTCGCTTCGCCCTGCGCGGGGATCGTGAGGCTGGTCTGGTCGATGGTCAGCTTGTCCGTGACCGCGAGCCGCAACGTGACGGGGCTGGTCCCGGTGTTGGTGTACGTGATCGGCTTCGTCACCGGCGCGGGGTTGTCGTGCGGCCAGCGGAAGTAGCCGAGCTCGAGCTTCCCGGTGGACGGCTGGACCGTCTCGTCCGATGCGCGGGCGACGTCGATGCGGCCGGCGCCCTGTTCGAACGCGGTGAGGCCCTCGTGCGGCTTCGCCGTGCTCATCAGGCTGCTACGTACGTCGTTGGCCTTCCAGGCCGGATGCTGCTGCAGCAGGATCGCCGCGGCTCCCGCGACGTGCGGTGCGGCCATCGACGTTCCGCTCAGGCTGACCCAGCTCTCGCCGACGGGATCGCCGAGCTCGGTGCCTTCCGCCTTGGCGGCGACGATGTCGACGCCCGGTGCGGTCACGTCCGGCTTGAGGCCGCCGTCGCCGAGGCGCGGGCCGCGGCTGGAGAAGTCCGCGAGCTCGTCCTGCTTGTCGACGGCGCCGACGGTCAACGCCTCCTCTGCGCTGCCCGGGCTGCCGATCGTCTGCTCGCTCGGGCCGTCGTTGCCCGCGGAGATGACGAACAGCGTGCCGGTCTCCTTGGTGAGGCGGTTGACGGTCTCCTCGACCGGGTCGACGCCGGGACTGTCGAAGCCGCCGAGGCTCAGGTTGACGACGTTCGCGCCCTCGGCGACCGCCCACTCCATGCCGGCGATGATGTCGTCCCAGTAGCCGCCGCCTCCGTCGTCGAGGACCTTGGCGTTCAGCAGGGTGGCGTCGGGGGCGACGCCCCGGCGGGGTGCCGTGGCCTCTTCCCTCCCGGCCGGACGGTCTGCACATGACCGACTACGTGGCCCCGCGGCCAGAGGGAAGAGGCCACGCTTCGAGCACCCCGCCCGGAGCGCGGAGCGCGACATTTCAGCGCTGTACTTGTCGCCGTTGCTCGCGACGATCGAGGCGACGTGGGTGCCGTGGCCGAAGTGGTCGGTGACCTCGGGGCTGTCGCTGAAGTTCTTCGCCTGCGCGACCTTGCCCTGGAGGTCGGGGTGGGTGGCGTCGATGCCGGTGTCGGCGATCGCGACCTTGACGCCCTTGCCGGTGAAGCCCTTCGCCCACGCCGCCGGGGCGCCGATCTGGGGGACGCTCTGGTCGAGGCTCGCCTCGACCCGCTGGCTGAGCCAGACGTGCTCGACTCCGCCGTCCAGCTTGGCGGTGGGGATCTGGAGGTCGTTCCAGAACGCTTCTGCGTTCCGCTTGTCGACGCGTACGGCTTGGGCGTTGATCGTCTTCAGCTGTCTGGTGGCTCGGGCACCCGCGAAGGTTCCAGCTCTGGCGCCCTTGTGCTCGAGGATGAGCGGCAGGGTCTTGGTCCGCTTGTCGTCGAAGCCCTGCTCGACGAGCGTCGTGACGTCGAACAGCGTGGGGTCGAGTCGCTTGGCGAGAACGTACGGACGCGCCTTCTCCGGGATCACGTACGTATGCCCGTGCTGCCTCAGGATCTGCAGGTAGTCGGAGCTGCCCTGACTGCCTGCGAGCGAGACCGCCTCGCGGCCGGGCTGGCCGGCGCCGACGAGCACGACGTCGCCGGTCACGAGCGTGACCCGGTGGGTCCCGGCGGCCTTCGCCTTGGCCGCGTTCGGGCTGACCGTGGCGCCCGCCTGACCCGTACCCAACCCCGCCACCATCACGGCCGCGATCACGCCGGCCGCGAGGGCACGCCTTCGTGGTTTCTGAACCATGTTCTCCCCGTCGTCGATCCGCAAGAAGGAGGCCCGAGCCGAGACAGCTCAGACCTCACACCGGGAAGGACGCCCTCGGGAGGCGGAAAGCCTAACCCGTGTCCGTATCCGGACAAAGACCTCAGACCAGCGGGGTGATGCCGGGCTTGGCGAGCTCGACGGAGGTCTGGCGGAGGCGGTCGACGAGCTCCGAGCCCAGGGGCGGGTGCCACCGGCCCTTGCGGCGCAGGACGCCGACGTAGCGGTGCGGGAACGGGCGGACGCGAACGAACGCGAGGCCCTCGATCTGCGGCGCCAACGCGAGCGCCGGCACGAGCGCGACGCCCACGCCGCCGGCGACCAGGGTCTGCATGAAGCCGTAGTCGCTCGCCCGGCACGCCGTCCTCGGCCGGAAGCCCGCCGCCAGGCAGTACTGGTCGGTCTGCAGCCCGCAGTCGCGTACGCCCTGCACCCAGCGCTCGTCGGCGAGGTCGGCCAGCTCGATCTCGGCGCGGTCCGCCAGCGAGTGGCGCGCGGGTAGAGCGGCGTACATCTCCTCGCCGAGCAGCGGCGTGTACTCGTACTCCCGCTCCCACTCGCGCGGCGGCGTGGGCGTGAAGAAGTGGTAGACGATCCCGACGTCGGCGCCGCCGGCGGCGAGCAGCGGGACCGTGTCCTGCGGCTCGGACTCGCGGACGTCGAGCTCGACCTCGGTCCGCACCGTGAGCCCGATCAGCGCCCGCGGCAGCAGCGCCAGCCCGGCCGTCGGGAACGTGGCGATCGCGAGCCGTCCGACCAGGCCGTCGGCGTACGCGGCGAGGTGCCGCTCCACCTGCCCGAGGTCGCCGTCCAGCTCGGCGGTCACGTCCGCCAGCATCCGCCCCGGCTCGGTCACCGAGACGCCGCGCGGGCCGCGGTGGACGACCGGCAGTCCGAGGGAACGTTCGAGCGCACCGATCTGCTGAGACACGGCGGACGGCGTGATCCGCAGCTCGCGGGCAGCGGCCGAGAAGCTTCCGGTACGGGCGACCTCGCGGAGCACCCTGAGGCGGTGCAGGTCCAGCATGAAGTACAACTTAAAGCATCGTGACAAAGTCGTAGTTGCTCTTCACTCCTAGCCGCACAAGGCTGGAACGCATGACGAGAAGC
Source organism: uncultured Actinomycetota bacterium (assembly GCA_963762635.1). Classification (GTDB taxonomy): domain Bacteria; phylum Actinomycetota; class Actinomycetes; order Propionibacteriales; family Actinopolymorphaceae; genus Tenggerimyces. The sequence continues at coordinate 83,201 of CAVXLQ010000009.1, read as the reverse complement.
TCGTGGGCCCAGCTGCTCGGTTTGTCCGCGCTGTGGGGAGCGTCGTACCTGTTCATCAGCATCGCGCTCACCGGCGTCGGGCCGTTCGCGCTGACGTTCGGGCGGGTGGCCGGCGCCGCGCTCGTGCTGCTCCCGTTCTGGTGGCGCCGCCGCGCCGTCCTGGCCAAGCGCTGGCCGGTCGTCTTCCTCGTGGCGATCCCGGAGATCGCGATCCCGTTCACGCTGATCAACACCGGCGAACGGACGATCGACTCCGGTCTCGCCGGCACGCTCGTCGCGCTCGCGCCGCTGTGGCTGGTCGTCCTCGGCCCCCTCCTCGGTCAGGGGCGACCGACCGGCAAGGCGCTGGGCGGGACGCTGATCGGGCTGGTCGGCGTCGCGATCCTGCTGGGCGGGATCGGCACCGGGGCCGACGTCCACCTCCTCGGCGCCGCGCTCGTCGTGATCGCGGCCGCGATGTACTCGGTCGGCGCCGCGCTGCTCGCCCGCTGGTTCGACGGCCTCGACGCGGTGACGATCACCGGCAGTACGACGGCGGCGGCCTCTCTTCTGCTGCTCCCGTTCGTGGCGTTCGACCTGCCCGACCGGATGCCGAGTGGGCAGGCCATCGCCGCGATAGTCGTGCTGGCCGTCGGCGGCACGGCTGCTGGTCTGGTCCTGTTCAACAAGCTGATCACCACGGCGGGCCCGGACCGGGCGAGCCTGGTGTCGTACCTCGCGCCGACGTTCGCCGTCGGGTACGGCGCCCTTCTGCTGCACGAGCCGGTGGGGCCGGGCACATTCGCCGGTCTGGGCCTTATCCTGGTCGGATCGTGGCTTTGCACCCGAAGCCGGCGAGCGTTACCGGCTGTGGTCGAGACAGAGATCACAGGACGAAAACTTCCGGCGCGGGGAACATGAGCGCCTAGGTCAGCCGTCCCATAGGCTGGAGACGGCTGAGGGAGGCCGACGTGGAGTTTCTACTGATTCTGTTGGTCGTGATCGGTGCGATCGCGGTCGTGTCGAATATTCGCAGCAACAAGCGCCGCAAGGAGATCGCGGCCTCGGACATGGCGAAGGTCAAGGCTTTCGCCGAAGAGGACGTGACCCGCTTCGGCGAGGAGCTGCAGCGCCTGGACGTCGATGTGGCCGGACATGACCTGGACGAGTCGACCCGCCAGGACTACGAGCGCGCCTTGGACGAGTACGACACGGCCAAGAAGCAGCTCGACACCGCGCAGCGGCCCGACGACATCAAGAACATCACCACGATCCTCGAGGACGGCAAGTACGCGGTGATGTGCGTCCGTGCCCGGATCAAGGGTGAGCCCTTGCCGCAGCGGCGCCCGCCGTGCTTCTTCAACCCGCAGCACGGGCCGTCGACCGAGGACGTCGAGTGGGCGCCCGCGGGCGGGGACTACCGTCGCGTGCCGGTGTGTGCCGCGGACGCCGAGCGGGTCCGTGCCGGCGCCGAGCCGGACATCCGCAAGGTGATGACCGACGACGGCGAACGCGTCCCGTACTGGCAGGGCGGCCAGGCGTACTCCCCGTACACGCAGGGCTACTTCGCCGGCTTCGCGACCTCCGGCCTGCTGCCGGCCATCCTCATCGGCTCGATGATGGGCGGCATGATGGGCGGCGGCTGGGGCGACGGCGGCTACGCCGACGGCGGTGGTGACGGCGGCGACGGTGGCGGCGACGGTGGCGGTGGCGACGGCGGCGACATGGGCGGCGGCGACGGTGGCGGTGGCGACTGGGGCGGCGGCGACTTCGGCGGCGGCGACTTCGGCGGCGGCGACTTCGGCGGCTTCTAGCCCGTTCCTCTAGACCCACATGGCCGTGCTTGGTGTCCCCAAGCACGGCCATGACGCTTCTAGAGCGCGTGCCGCATCCAGACGTTGGGCTCGACATACACGGCGTGCCACTGTGCCAGCCAGCCCGAGATCGTCATCGAGCGCGGCGCCACCCGGATGGCTGACAGGATGCGGCCGGACAAGCCTTGGCGCGAGGGCGAACGGCTCAGTGCGATCTCTATCGCGCGCACGGCAGCTGACGCCTGGCCGGCGTGGTCCGCGGCGGCTTCTAGCCCGTTCCTCTAGACCGACCTGGCCGTGCTTGGTGTCCCCAAGCACGGGCATGACTCTTCTAGATCGGGTGCCGCATCCAAACGTTGGGCCCGACGTAGACGGCGTAGTCGTGGGTTGTGTCGCAGTGGACGAGGGCGTGGGGCAGGATCACGTCTCCGTCCTTGTCGAACGGGAGACCGGTCCACTCCCGCCACTCCGCCTCTAGAGCGCGTGCGACCGCGGCGCCACTTTCACGACCTCCGCACCCGCCCTTCGCGTGGTCGAGCACCGTGGCGCCGGTCTGGAACAATGGCGCCGTGACTCGTGTCGTGATCGTCGGCGGGGGCCCTGGCGGGTACGAGGCCGCCCTCGTCGCCGCCCAGCTCGGTGCCGATGTGACCCTCGTCGACCGCGACGGCCTCGGCGGCATCCGCCGTCCTGACCGACTGCGTGCCGAGCAAGACGCTGATCGCCACGGCGGACGTCCTGACCGAGATCCGCGAGTCCGGCGAGCTCGGCGTCCGCTTCGCCGGCGCCGAGCCGGGAGCGGCGCGGTCCAGCGTCGACCTCGAACGGGTCAACGCCGCGCGTGAAGACGCTCGTCCGCGGCCCAGTCCGCCGACATCGCCGCCGCGCAGGAACGCGAAGGCGTACGCATCGTCCGCCGGCACCGGCCGCCTCGACGGGCCCGGAGCGCGTCATCGCCGAGCTCACCGACGGCGGCATCGAGGAGCTCCCGGCCGACGTCATCCTCATCTCCACGGGCGCTCACCCGCGGGTCCTGCCCGACGCGGTCCCGGACGGCGAGCGGATCCTCACCTGGGACCAGGTCTACGAGCTCGACGAGCTGCCGCAGCCGCCTGATCGTGGTCGGATCCGGTGTCACCGGTGCCGAGTTCGCCGGCGCGTACAACGGCCTCGGCTGCGACGTCGTGCTCGTCTCCAGCCGCGACCGGGTGCTGCCGAGCGAGGACGCCGACGCGGCGACCGTGCTGGAGGACGTGTTTACGCGCCGCGGCATGACGGTGTTGTCGCGGTCTCGTGCGGCGAGCGTCGTCCGTTACTGGCGACGGTGTGCTCGTGACCCTGACCGACGGCCGTACGGTCGAGGGCTCGCACTGCCTGCTCGCGGTCGGCTCGATCCCCAACACCGCGGACATCGGCCTCGAGAAGGCGGGCGTGACCCTCGACAAGGGCGGCTTCGTCGAGGTCGACAAGGTCTCCCGTACGGCGGCGCGCGGCGTCTACGCGGCCGGCGACTGCACCGGCGTGCTGATGCTCGCGTCGGTCGCGGCGATGCAGGGACGGATCGCGATGTGGCACGCGCTCGGCGACGCCGTTCAGCCGCTCGATCTCAGCGAGGTCAGTGCGACGGTCTTCACGTCTCCGGAGATCGCGACGATCGGCTGGTCGCAGGTCGACATCGACAGCGGCAAGGTCGACGCGGTCGCCGTCAACTTGCCGTTGACGGGCAACGCGCGCGCCAAGATGCAGGACTTCCAGGACGGCTTCGTCAAGCTGTTCTGCCGTCCTGGTACGGGCATCGTGGTCGGCGGCGTCATCGTCGCGCCGCGGGCGAGCGAGCTGATTCACCCGCTGTCGTTGGCGATTTCGGCCAACCTGACCGTCGACCAGGTTGCGCACGCGTTCACCGTGTACCCGTCGCTGAGCGGCTCGATCGCCGAGGCAGCACGCCGGTTGCACCGACGCGAGCAGGTGCCACGAGAGCGGTAGTCGCGCCACGGGGGGCGCGTTGGACGGTTCTGCTGCTGGTCTTGGCGTTCGCTGTCGGGCCGGCGCAACACATGGCGCCCCGGTTGTTCATGCAGGGCATCGTGCTCGGCGCCGACGGGGTCGTACGGCCGATCACGCTGGACGCGCGGGCGTACGACTACGTGCTGGGCTCGGACTCGCTCGGTGGGCTGGTCATCGAACGTCGCTACGCCGACATGGCGGCACGCGCGGTCTCGGATCTTCGGTTGCTGGGGATGGCGGGATCGCCCGGCGCGCAGGTCGCGGCATGGGATCCGGCTTGGCGGTACGTGTGGCCGCGGGACTCGGCGTTCGTCGTGGCGGCTCTGTGTACGGGGCACGAGCATCGGCGGGCGGAGGTCATCCTGCGGTATCTGCTTCAGGTGCATCCGTCGGACGGCTTGTGGCAGGCGCGGTACCTGCCGGACGGGTCGGGCCTGGCGCCGGACGCGCGTGGCGTCCAGCTCGACGGATCGGGGTGGGTGCCGTGGGCCGTTTGGTACTGGTGGCGGACGAACACCTCGGGCGACGAGGGGGTGCGGCGGACCGTCTCCGAGCTGTGGCCGATGGTCGCGGCTTCGGCTGATGCGGCGCTGCGTTCGCTGGGTCCGACGGGGCTTCCGTCGGTGTCGCCGGACTATTGGGAGCTGCGTGAGACGTCCTTGACGTTGGGGACGGCGGCGCCGTTGCTGTTGGGGCTGCGGTCGGCTGCGTCGCTCGCCCAGGGGATGGGGCGCGAGGTCGACTCCGCCCGCTGGGATGCGGCCGCCGATCGGCTGGCGTCGGCGATCGAGGTGACGTTCGGGCCTCATGGCTATCCGCGGCGGGTGCCTTCCGGAGGGATGGATGCCGCCGTGGCGTTTCTGGCGCCGCCGTTCGCGCCCCGTACTGCCGCGGTGGATGCCGCTGTGCGGAACGCCGTGCGCCGGTTGCGGCTGCCCAACGGCGGGCTGAAGCCGGGCGAGCGGTGGCGTCGCGATGGGATCGCCTGGACGCCGGAGACCGCCTTGTTCGCTTTGGTCTTGGCGTCGTCGGGTGATCGTGCAGGGGCGGAGGAACTGCTGTCCTGGCTCGACACGCACCGGACCGCTGCCGGGTCGTTGCCCGAGCAGGTGTCGCCGGACGGCCGGCCGATCATGGTGGCGCCGCTCGGCTGGACCGCGTCGTTGGTGCTGCTCGCGCTGTCGGCGTTGAACTACGGGGTGGCTTCGGGGCCGGAGGACATTCCTTCGTGAGGCACACTGGCGGGCGTGATCACTTTGACCACGGTCGCCTCGCGGCCGGAGTACGCGGACCGGTTGTACGAGTTCGAGGACACCTGGCCGACGTTCATGGCGAAGGACCTGCTGGCGAACGCGCTGTTCTGGCAGGTGGCGCACGTGTTCCCGGAGTACTGCGTGGTGGCGCTGGACCCGTCCGGTGCCGTCGTGGGGCGCGGTCGTTCCGCGCGGTTCGGCCTGGCCGAGCGCGGTGGGGAGCTGCCGGACGGCGGCTGGGACGCCGTCCTGCTGCGGGCCTTCTACGACCGCGACCACAAGAACTCCGCGGACGCGGTGAGCGCGCTGGAGGTGGCGATCAGCCCGTCGTACCTGGGCCAGGGCCTCTCGGGCCGGATCCTGTCGGCGATGCGCGAGGCGGCCGCCGCGGCCGGGCATCGCGAGTTGTTCGCGCCGGTGCGGCCGACGGCGAAGCATGAGCAGCCGTTGGTGCCGATGGTGGAGTACGTGCGGCAGGTGCGTCCCGATGGCCTGCCGGAGGACCCGTGGCTGCGGGTGCACGCTCGGGCGGGTGCGGAGATCGTAAAGGTGGCGCCGCGGTCGATGACGATCTCGGGCTCGCTCGCGGAGTGGCGGGAGTGGACCGGCCTCCCGTTCGACAAGGACGGAGACGTGATCCTGCCCCAAGCCCTCGTCCCCGTGCACTGCGACACCACCCACGACTACGCCGTCTACGTCGAGCCCAACGTCTGGATGCGGCATCCGCTCTAGAAGAGTCATGGCCGTGCTTGGGGACACCGAACGATGGCTCGCGGGCAGGCGCCGCGTTGAAGTGTCGGGCTCGCCGCGCGCCAGCGCGGCAATGATGCGGCTACTTGCGGGTTGCTCCGATACTCTCAGAGCCCGTGACCCTGTACGCGGCATACGGCTCGAACCTCAGCCCGGCGCAGATGTCTGCCCGGTGTCCGCACTCGCCGCTGCGCGGAACGGGGTGGCTGCTGGGTTGGCGGCTCACGTTCGGCGGCGAGGAACACGGCTGGGACGGCGCGCTGCCGACCGTCGTCGAGGACGAGAAGTCCCAGGTCTTCGTCGGTCTGTACGACGTCTCCGAGGCCGACGAGAACGCCCTCGACGAGTGGGAGGGCCTGAACCTCGGGCTCTACCGCAAGCTGAAGATCCGCGCGCACACGCTGGACGGCGACGTCCTGGCCTGGGTGTACGTGCTGGACGCGTTCGAGGGCGGCATGCCCTCGGCCCGGCTGCTCGGCATCCTCGCCGACGCGGCCGAAGCGGGCGGCGCGCCGGACGACTACGCCGCCGAGCTGCGCAACCGGCCGTGCACGTCTATCGGTCCCTAGGTTCGAGCACGAGCCGGAACGCGCCCTCCCGCGCGACCAGCCCACCCAGCGGCACCCTGCTCGTGACGAGCACGACGCAGCCCGGCGACCCGGGCAGCAGCGGCCGAACCTGGGCCACGGTCGTCGCGTCGTCGAGCAGCAGCAGGACTCGCCGGTCGGCCAGCAGCGAACGGTAGAGGCTCGCGGCCCGATCCAGGTCAGCTGGCGGCGACGTGTGGCCGAGCAAGGCGAGCAGTTCGAAGAGAGCATCGAGCGGACCAGAAGCCCCCAGCGAGACGTACAGCAACCCGTCCGGGAACCGCGACCGCACGCGATGCGCCCAGTGCACGCCGAGCGCGGTCTTCCCCACGCCGGCCGGCCCCACGACCAGCGCAAGCGACGACTCCGGCAGCAGTTCGTCGAGCGCCTTCAGCTCGGCCGTTCGCCCTTCCAGCGTTGGCGAAGCGGGGAACCCGTCCGTCGGCAGGTCGAGCGAGGGATCGCCGCGCAGGATCGCCGAGTGCAGCTCCTCCAGCTCGCGTGAGGGCTTGCTCCCGTACTCCTCGGCAAGCCGTCCGCGGACCCGCTGGAACGCCGCGAGCGCGTCGGCCTGCCGCCCGGACCGGTAGAGCGCGAGCATCAGCGGCCCGGCGAATCGCGGATCCTCGGTGACCAGCTCGGCCAGCTCCCCCACCAGCTCGCGATGCCGGCCCCGTGCGAGATCGGCGTCGACCAACGAGGCGAGCGCCACCAACCGCTGGTCCTCCAAGACCCGGCAGAGCCGCGAACGCAGCGGCGGATCGGCAACGTCCACCAGCGCGGGGCCCCGCCACAGCGCGAGCGCCGACCGCAGCGCCCCCTCCTGGACGAGCCGCGAGAACCGGCAGGCATCGACGAGATCCGGCTCGAGCGCGAGCCGATATCCGGTGCCGACTGTCTCCAGCGGTACGCCGGCGGCCCGCAGCCGGGACACGTGCGCGCGAACGACGCCCATCGCACCGGGCGGCGGGCCCTCGTCCCACATCAGGGCCACGAGCCGGTCCAGAGCGACGACCCGGCCCACCTCCAGCCCGAGCAACGCGAGCAGCAGCCGGCGCTTGCGCGGGCCGAGCGGGAGCAGGCGCCCGGCCGAGGTCGCCTGGACCGGTCCCAGCAGCGCCAGCTCCATGCGCCCACTATCCCGCTTGCGCGCCGACGCAACCAGAACGCAACCGCCCCCGATCACGCTCTGACCAGGGCATCGACGAGGTGGGGGTCGGGAAATGGCGTTCGAGAACATCACCAGCTGGCCGTTCGTGGGCAGGGAACGGGAGCTGCGGAGGATCGTGGCCGCGCTGGCCCAGCCGTCTGGAGCCGGGCTGATGATCGCCGGCCCGCCCGGCGTGGGCAAGAGCCGGCTCGCCGCGGAGGCTGCCGTGATCGCGACGCGGGCCGGCTTCGCCTGCCGGCGCGTGCTCGGGACGCGGGCGGCCAAAGGCATCCCGTACGGCGCGCTGGCCCCGCTGCTGCGCGACCACGGCGGCGACACGCTCGGCGCGGTCGTCGAGGTCGTCGGGGCCAGCGACGCGCGAACGCTGCTGCTCGTCGTCGACGACGCGCACCTGCTCGACGAGGCGTCGGCCGCGGTCGTCCACCAGCTCGCGGCGTCGCGCCGCGCGTTCGTCGTCGTGACGGTACGGACGGGCGAGGTCGGCCCGGATCCCCTGCAGGCGTTGTGGAAAGACGGAACGGTCGAACGGCTGGACCTAGGCCCGCTGCCCAGGCCGGACCACGACCGGCTGCTCGACGAGCTGCTCGGCGGCCCGATCGACGGCGCGTGCCGGCGCGACCTGTGGGAGGCGAGCCAGGGCAACGTGCTGTTCCTCCGCGAGCTGCTGCTCGGCGCGATCGACCACGGCATCCTGCGCCGCGAGCGCGGCCTGTTCCGGCTCACGCGAACGCTGGCGAGCACACCGCGACTGGTCGAGCTCGTGGAGAGCCGCCTCATCGACGCCGGTCCGGCCGAACGGGAGCTGCTCGAGCTCCTCGCCCTGGGCGAGCCGATCGCGTTCTCGCTGCTGGCGGCCGTCGCCGACGCCGCGCTGCTGCCGTCGCTCGAGCGCCAGGGCTTGGTCGCGACCGTCGTCGTCGGTGACCGGCTGCACGTACGGCTCGCGCACCCGCTGCACGGCGAGATCCTGCGCCAACGGATGAGCAAGCTGACCCAGCTGGCGCTCTGCCGCCGTCTCGCCGACGCGTCGACGGACGACGGCGACCTCGTCCAGGTCGCCGTCTGGCGGCTCGACGGCGGCGGAACGGCCTCGCCCGGGCTCATGCTCGCCGCGGCGAGGCGGGCGTACGACGCCGGAGACCTCCCGCTGGCCGGGCGGCTGGCCTCGGCGGCGTCCGGTCCGGAGGCCGAGCTGCTGCTGGCCCGCGTGTACGGGCGATGGGGACGCCAGCGCGACCGGACTGACCGGCTCGACGCGCTCGACGGCCTCGACCTGCCGGATGCCCAGCGGGCCGCGGTCGCCCTGGAGCGCTCGGCCGTGCAGGCCGCCCTGCTGGAGGATCCGCGCCCGTCCCTGGCCGCGGCGGAGGCCACCGTCGCGCCGGGTCCCTGGCGGGACGAGCTCCGGGCCGAACGGGCTCACCAGTCAGCGCTTCGGCAGCTTCCTGAGCAGGCGCTGCGGCTGGCCTCGCCACTGCTGGACTCGCCGGACGGGCGCGTCTTCGTCCGGGCGGCGACCGCGGTCAGCCTGGCGTGGCGGCTGCTTGGCCGCTTCGAGTCGGCCGCCACGATGGCGGAGCGGGCGTCGACCGTTCGCCGGACGCTGGCCGACCCGATCGGCCTGCCCGAGCCCGGGTTCCTGGTGGCACTGCGGGCGGCCGCCCTGGTGCAGGGCGGGGCGCTGGAGGCAGCGCGGTCGGTAGTCGAGGTCGCGTACGACGAGTCCGTCGCCGCGCGGTGCCGCGTCGGTCAGGCCTGGTGCGCCTCCGGTCGTGCGCTGGTGGCTGTGCAGGCGGGCTTACTCGTCGACGCCACGCATCTGTGGACGGAGGCCGCCGCGGTGTTCTCCGATCTCGGGGAGCAGGAGCCGCTGCGGTGGTGCCTCGCGAACCTCGCGACCACCTCGGCCTCGATCGGCGACGTACGGCGGGCGAGCGCGGTGCTCGAGCTCGCCGGCCCGGCAGCGGGACTGGTCGACCTCGAGCGCGCGCAAGCGTGGGTCCTGGCCTCCGAGGGACAGCTGGCCGAGGCCGTGCGGCGGCTGCGCGAACTGGCCGAAGGTTCGGCACGCGCGGTGGCGGCGGTGCTCTGGCACGACTGCGTACGGCTGGGTGACGCCAGGCTCGCGGCGCCGGCCCTGGCGAGGCTCGCCGAGGTGGTGGACGGCGACCTGCTGTGGGCGCGGGCCTTGCACGCCGAGGGCGTCGCGGGCGGCGACGCGGGCGTGCTGGTCGCGGCGGCGGACCGGTTCGAGGCCCTCGGCGCGATGCTGTTCGCGGCAGAGGCTTCGGCCGCCGCGGCGGCGACGTACCGCCGCGGCGCCCAGTCCCGGACAGCGCAAGGCCTGGCCGGCCGCTCCCACGCGTTGGTCTCGCGTTGCCAACGGGCCCGCACGCCAGCTCTCGAGCTCGCCGGACCGGGCGCGGTACTGACGGCGCGCGAACGAGAGATCGCCGGCCTCGCTGCCCGCGGCCTCACGAGCAGCGCGATCGCCGGCCGGCTGACGCTGTCGGTACGCACGGTCGAGAGCCACCTGCAACGGACGTACTCGAAGCTCGGCGTCACCAGCCGCCACGAGCTCGCCGGCGCTCTCTAACCCCGCCAGCCGCCGGGGTTGGATGTGACCTGCATCCAACCCGGCAGCTGGAGCTCAGCGAACGTGCCAGGCGTTCGCGATCGACTGCACCAGCTTGTTGCCGGCGCGGTCGGTCGCGGTGACCCGCAGCGAGCCGGCCTTCGCTCCCTTGGGCGCCTTCGGCAAGGTGACCTTGACGACCGAGCTCGAGCCGGACGTCGAGGCCTTCTTCCAGGTCTTGCCGTCGTACGAAACCTCTACCCGCAGGGCGATTCGGCCCGGTCCGCGCACGCCCGGCTGATAGCCCGGCCGCAGTGTGAGCAGCTTGCCGCCGGCCGCCGGAATGGCGTTCCGCAGGTCGGTGTCGAGGTCGTACTCGAGCTGCAGCAACGGCAGGACCTCGCGCTTGCGTACGTGCGAGGACGTGAAGCTCCACACGCTGCGAGTCGACGTCGATGTCGTCGCCCACGACTCGGAGTTCCGGTCGACGGCGACCGCGAGGTCGTACCGAGACCGCGCCGCTGGCACCGGAAACTGCCCCGTCGGACCGTTGAACGTCTTCACCAGCTTGCCGTTGCGATGCAATGTCATCGTCGTGCGGTCCTGGATCTCCGACCCCGGGAACCCGCCCGTGTCGCCCCAGCCGTAGATCAGGTTGCTGCCCGCCACGAACTGCGGAATGGTCACCCGGATCGCATCCTCGTAGCGCGCGACAGGCAGACCGATCGACTCCCCGCCCGTCACGTCCGGAACGGCCGGCCTGGTGATCGAAGGCCACCAGTCCTGCTGGAACCGTTCGCCCTTGCGGAGCTGGATGTTGAGGCCGTACTCCTCGCCCACCCAGTTCCACAGGTCGGCGGTCCCACTGCTCGACCACGTGCCCGCGGTGACGTAGTCGGTCTGCCGCAAGGGCGCCTTGACAATGCGCGCCAGCTGGTACCCCGCGTCGATCCCGGGCACGTACGTGGTGCGCTGGTCCGACTGACCGAAGACGCGACCCGGGTCGTGCTTGTGGAAGTCCGTGACGAACGTGGCCATCGGCAGCTTGCGCGTGTCGTACCGGATAGGACCGTCGACCTCGCGCTCGACGAACATCAGGTCGTACCGGTACGTGCTGTCCGGAACGCCGACCAGCCGCACCTGTCGCTCCCCCTTGGCGAGAGCATCGCGCAGCTTCCGGCCCTCGGGCTGCTGCAGCGTGTAGTACGGCAGCGGTGGTTCGAACTGACCGTCGCTCCAGAACCCGGGCAGATCGCGGAAGAGCAACATCACCTTGACACCGGCCTTGGCCGCCGCCTCGATCTGGCCCACCGTGTCGTCGTACGAGCGCCACTTGACGAGCGCGACGGCCCCCTTGGCCTTGGCCTTGGTCAGCTCGGCGGGTGTGCCCGTTCCGGCGTCGACGAGGCGGAGCTTCTGGTCGCCGATGAAGCTCGTCCCCCACTCGCCGTTCGGCGACGGAATCCGGAAGCCGCCCGCACCGAGGACGTCGACCGTGAGGACCGGCTGCCGGAGATCCCACCGGTGAGTGACCTCGTACTTGCCGGACTTTGGCCGGTCGAAGCGCTGGACGTAGACCTCCTTGGTGATCTCACCCGGCATGTTCCAGCCGAACAGCGTCTTGTTGCTGCCGATCGTGCGATGCCACGCGATGATGTATCCACGCGGGTCGGCTTGCTGGGGCGTCGAGATCGCGACTCGTTCGGTCTTGCGGGCGTCGAGGTGCAGCTTCATCGACGAGCGCACCTCGAGCTCGGGCTTGCTGAACAGCGCGACCGACTTCGCCGAGTGCTCCTCATCCTCGGTCATCACGAACGCGCTGAACGAGTACTTGCCGTCCGGTACGCGGATGACGACCTTGCCGTTCTCGAAGTTGTGGATCGTCATCTCGTTCGTGTCGTAGCTGACCAGCTGCACGTTCGTCGAGGTCGCGTTGGCCGGCTGGCCGTCGCGGTCGGTCGCGGTGACCGTGATCTCGCGGAGCTGGCCGTCGATGATCGCGCTGTAGGCCGTTCGGATCGACGTGCCGGCGCTGGTGCGCGCGAGGATCGAGCCCGCGTACGTACCGTGCTTCGTCCTGTCGACGTCGAGCGTGACGGTGCTCGTCGCGGTCTTGCCTGGCGCGATCGTCAAGCGACGTGGAGAGAACGACAGCTGCGCGTCGGGGTGGTTGCCCTGCGCGACGTTCGCCACGTCGGCCGCGAGGTTGACCGTGACCGTGCGGTTGCCGGTGTTGCGATACTGCACGGTCCGCTTGACGACCGGGCGCGCGCTGCCCGTCCAGGTGAGCCGGCCGATCGCCAGCGAGGGCGTGTCGGTGACCACGCCGCCCTTGAGCGCGTTGGGGATGTTGACGAGTCCCAAGCCCTGTTGGGGAACTCCGGCGTTCGACGAGGGCCGCGCACCGGAGATCAGCGCGGCCTTGAGCTGCTGGCCGGTCCAGGTCGGGTGCTTCTGCGCGAGGATCGCGGCCGCGCCGGCGACGTGCGGCGTGGCCATCGACGTACCGGACAGCATCGTGTACCACTGGCTGATGTCGTGGCCGATGTTCGTTCCGGCGGCGCGAGCGGCGACGATGTCGACGCCCGGCGCGGTCACCTCGGGCTTGACCATGCCGTCGCCGATGCGGAGGCCGCGGCTGGAGAAGTTGGCCAGCGCGCCCTTCCGGTCGACCGCCCCCACGGTGAGCGCGGACTTGGCGGCGCCGGGGAACGTGACCGTCTGCCCCTCCGGGCCGGCGTTGCCGGCGGCGACCACGAACAACGTGCCGGAGCTCGCGGACAGCTTGTCGATGGCCTGGCTGAGCGGGTCGGAGCCGTCGGAGGGTACGGGACCGCCGAGGCTCATGCTGACGACCTTGGCGCCGTTCGCGACGGCCCACTCCATACCGGCGAAGATCCACGAGTCGTAGCCGAAGCCCTCATCGCTGAGCACCTTGCCGACGAGCAGCTTAGCGCCGGGGGCGACACCCTTGCGGATCTTGTTGCCGGTCGAGGCCTTGCCGGAGCCGGCGATGGTCGAGGCGACGTGGGTGCCGTGGCCGTTGCCGTCCTGGACGGTTTCCTCGGGAACGAAACTCTGGGACGTCTTGACGTTCGCGAGGTCCGGATGGCCCTTGTCGTACCCGGTGTCGAGGACGGCGACCTTCACGCCCTTGCCGTCAAGACCGGCTTGCCAGGCCTTGTCAGCGCCGATCTGCTTGCTGCTCTTGTCGAGCGTCGCCTTCACGCGGGCGTCCAGCCAGACCTTGCCGATGCCGCCGTCGAGGCGCGGCTTGCTGGTCCGGCGATCGTCGTCGATCGACTCCCAGAACGTCCGGATCTGGTCTTGCTTCGGCGTGACCGCGAGCGTCGCCAGCTTGGCGAACGTACGGTGCTTCGCGAGCGCCTTGGGCAGCGCCGGCGCCTTCATCGTGCGGGCGCCGGACTCGGTCGGCGACAGCAGCAGCGGGAGAGCGCGGCCGTCGAAGCCCTGCTTGGCGAGCGCGCTGAGGTTGAACAGCCCGGGGTCGAGCTGGCCGCTGTCGAGGTACGGGGCGGCGGTCGCGGGGACCAGGTGCAAGTCGCCCTTGACAGAGCGGAGCTGGAAGCCGTTCGTCCGCCCTGGTTGGGGAACGAGGCTCGCGGACTGTCGTCCGTCGCTCTCGATAGTGAGCCGCGCTACGTCGCCGGTGACGAGCTTGAACGTGTAGTGCTTGGCGCCGGCCGTACGCACCTGCTGCTGTGCTGGCGGCGCGGCTTGCGCGGCTGGCGCGCTGACGAACGTGGCACTGATGACTCCGACGATCGCGGCAAGCGCGATCGTCGAGCGAGGTGTTGACACAGGCGTTGCTCCCCACCGAGGTCCGAAGCCTTCTCGAGCAAGATCCATCAGGTGAAACCGGTCGGTCCCTCACAAAGGTTGTCGGGCTCGACGTCCTGTCCTGGCCTCGCCACGCAGTAGATTCCCGTACCGTGACCGACTTCTCTGACCCGTACGCCGCCGCCACGGCCGCGGCTGACGAGCTCCGCTCGTTGACTGGCGTGTCCTCGCACGACGTGGCGGTCGTGCTCGGCTCCGGCTGGCGACCGGCGGCGGACCTCATCGGTTCGACGGTCGCCGACATCGCCTCGACGGACCTCCCCGGCTTCGCGCCGCCGGCGGTCGAGGGGCACGCCGGACGGATCCGCAGCCTGTCGGTCGGCTCGAAGCACGTGCTGGCGGTGATGGGGCGTACGCACCTCTACGAGGGACTCGGCGTGGCCGCGACCGTGCACGCCGTGCGGACCGCGGTGGCGGCGGGGTGCCGGATCGTGGTGCTGACGAACGGCTGCGGGGGCCTGCGGTCGGAGTGGACGCCGGGGACGCCGGTGCTCATCTCCGACCACCTGAACCTGACGGGTCAGTCACCGCTGGCCGGGGCGCGCTTCGTCGACCTGACCGACCTGTACTCCGCGCGTTTGCGCGACCTGTGTCGGACCGTGGATCCGTCGTTGACGGAGGGCGTGTACGCGCAGCTGCCGGGGCCGCACTACGAGACGCCGGCGGAGATCCGCTACCTGCGCACGATCGGCGCGGACCTGGTGGGGATGTCGACGGTGCTCGAGGCGATCGCGTGCCGGGAGGCCGGGGCCGAGGTGTTGGGGCTGTCGCTGGTGACGAACCTGGCGGCCGGGATGACCGGCGAGCCGCTGGACCACGCCGAGGTGCTCGAGGCGGGCCGCCTGGCCGCCGAGCGCATGGGCGCGCTGCTCGCCTCCGTGGTGACCCAGCTCTAGCTCACACCAAGTGCCCTCAAAGTGTGGGGTTCTGGTAGCGACACGCTGGCGTGTCGCTACCAGAACCCCACAGTTGATCTTCGTGCGATCTGAGGGATTCGAATGGGGGTCCCCTCTATCGAAGAGGCGGTGTGTCACGCGCGTGCCGTGAGGTCCGTTGTTCTCGCGAGTTGTTGGAGAGATGTCGGCCTAGAAGCCGACATTCGTCCAACAACCCCCGACCCAGTCCTCCCCCCGCGCCACGAGCCACCTCGACGGCACCAGCACTGCCCCGCGCGTGAAGGTCCTAGCTCACGCAGAACTCGTTGCCCTCGGGGTCCTGCATGACCACGTAGTACTCCGGGTCGGCGGGGTCGTCCTCCCTCGTGCGCCGCACGACCGAGGCGCCGATGGTCTGCAGCTCGGTGACCTTCTCGTCCACGATCTGGATCCGCCGCGGGTGGGACAGGGTGTCGTCGCGGCCGGTCGGGTAGAGGTCGAGGTGCAGGCGGTTCTTGCCGGCCTTGCGCTCGGGCACCTGCTGGAACCAGATCGGTGGCCGCTGGCCGAGCGGGTCGAAGATGCGGTCCTCGAACGAGGGCCGCTCCCCCAGCCGATCGCGGTAGTGCGTGTGCCACGTCGTCTCGGGCCCCGGCGGCGGCACCGGCTCGTACCCCAGAGCCACCGACCAGAACTGAGCCAGCCGCGGCGGGTCGTGCGCGTCCACGGTCAGCTGCCAGAACACCATCCTGGCGACGCTACCCCGCATACGGCCGTGGCTGGGCGGGACCCACCCAGCCACGGTCACGTCGAGACCTAGAGCGAACGGTTGCGCTGGTTCACGCCCGGTCCGCCGTACGGGTAGTCGTCGACGATCGGCGTGCTCGCCTCGTCCAAGGACGCCGTCTCCTCAGCAGACAGGTGCAGGTCGGCCGCGCCGAGGTTGTCGTCGAGCTGTTCGATCGTCCGCGCGCCGAGGATCACCGACGTCACGGCCGGGCGGTCGACGAGCCACGACAGCGAGACCTGCGCCATCGAAACGCTGCGCGCCGAGGCGATCGCACGGACGGTGTCGATGATTCGCCACGTCCGTTCGTCGGCGTTGCGCTTCTTCCAGCCCTCCATGCCACGCTCGGGGTTCTCGCCGAGCCGCGTCTGACCGGACGGCGTCTCGTCGCGCTGGTACTTGCCGGACAGCCAGCCGCCACCGAGCGGCGACCACGGCAGGATGCCGATGTTCTCGTTCAGGCAGACCTGGGTGAGCTCGAACTCGACGGCGCGCTGCAGCAGGTTGTACTGCGGCTGCAGCGTCACGATCGGCACCGTGTTGTGGAACGAGGTCAGCAGCGCGGCCTTCTGCAGCTGCCAGCCGAGGAAGTTGCTGACACCCGCGTAGTGGATCTTGCCGGCGCGTACGGCGTCGTCGAAGAACCGCAGCGTCTCCTCCAACGGCGTCACCGCGTCGAACGCGTGCGCCTGGTAGAGGTCGATGGTCTCGACGCCCAACCGACGAAGAGATGCGTCGAGCGCGCGGGTGAGGTTCGTACGCGAGTTGCCGACCAGGTGCCGCTCCCCCGAACGGTGGAACCGGCCCTTCGTCGCGATGACCAGCTGGTCGCGCAGCTCCGGACGCTTGCCGAGCCAGCGGCCGATGATCTCCTCCGAGACACCTCCGGAGTAGACGTTCGCGGTGTCGATGAAATTGCCGCCGACCTCGACGAACCGGTCGAGCTGCTGGTGCGACTTGTCTTCTTCAGTCTCCGAGCCGAACGTCATCGTGCCGAGGCAGAGCGACGACACGGACGTGCCGGTATTGCCGAGCTTGCGGTACTCCATGCGGACAAAACCTCCAGGAAGGGAGTGGGCGGATCGATCCCTCTCCTACTCTTGCCGCGCACATTTAAACTGTCCAACAGAAGGATCCGATGCCATCGATCGCTCTAGGAGATGGGTCCATGGAGCTGCGCCAGCTCGAGTACTTCATCGCCGTCGCCGAGGAACGCCACTTCACTCGGGCCGCGCAGCGCATGCACGTCGCCCAGTCGGGGCTGTCGACGTCGATCCGTTCGCTGGAACGAGAGCTCGGCGCGGTGTTGTTCCTCCGCAACACCCGGAGCGTGGAGCTCACCGACGCGGGGCGGGCGCTGCTGTCGGAGGCGCGGCA
Source organism: uncultured Actinomycetota bacterium (assembly GCA_963762635.1). Classification (GTDB taxonomy): domain Bacteria; phylum Actinomycetota; class Actinomycetes; order Propionibacteriales; family Actinopolymorphaceae; genus Tenggerimyces. The sequence continues at coordinate 66,165 of CAVXLQ010000009.1, read as the reverse complement.
CACGCTGACGTACGTCGCGGCCGCCAAGGACGCGGTCGCCGCAGTGCAGGGGGTGCTGACCGGGCGCCTCGTCGTCGGGTCGATGCAGTGCCTGGGCGCGTTGCACGTACCCGACCTGCTGGCCCGCTTCTCCCAGGCGCATCCGGGCATCGAGATCCACCTGCGGCACGCGAGCTCCCCGGACCTGGTGGAGCAGGTCCGCGCGGGCGATGTCGACGTCGCGTTCGTCACGACACCGTCGCGGCCGGTCGCCGGCGTCGCGGTCGCGCCGCTGGGCTCGGAGCCGATGGTTCTCGCCTGCGGTGCCGGTCATGAGCTGGCCGAGAAGGACAGCGTCGACCTGGGCGAGCTGAAGGAGGAGACATTCGTCGACTTCCAGCCGGGCTGGGTCACGCGGGACGTCACCGACCTCGCGCTGGCCGGCGCGGAGTTCGACCGCCGCGTCGCGTTCGAGGTGAACGACGTGCACTCGCTGCTCGACCTCGTCGGCCACGGGCTCGGGATCGCGCTCGTGCCGCACACGTTCACGAAGAAGCGGACGACGGCGCGCTTCGTCCCGCTCCGCGCGCCCGTTCCGGAGTGGCGGATCGGGATCGCGACCGCCGCCGGGCGGCCCGCCAGCCCGGCCGCGCGGGCACTGCTCGCCGACGAGGCGCTCCGCTAGCCAGGTGGGATGTTCTGGTTGAGGCGGAAGACGTTGCCCGGGTCGTACTTGCGTTTCAGTGTCTTGAGGCGTTCGTACTTCTCCGAGCCGTATGCCTGGCGGATCCGCTCCTCGCCCTCGTCCATCATGAAGTTCACGTAGACGCCCTGGTGGTACGGCGAGAGCGCTGACCAGTAGGCGCGCGCCCACTCCCGTTCGGCCTCGAAGCCGTCCGCGGTGTAGCTGTTGCCGTTGATGTTGAACGCGAAGCCCGCGTCGCGGCCGCCGTACGCGGTCTCGCCCTCGCCGACTCGCGAGACCGCTCCGCCGAGCTGCCACAGGGCGAGCGTCGAGATCGGCGACACGATCCGCCGGCCGTGCTCGGCGACGATGTCGATCACGTCGTCGGTGAGCACGCCGACGTCGCAGCTGCGGAAGTAGTACCACCAGCCGTGCTGGAAGCCGGGATCGAACATCGACTGGTGAGCCAGGTAGGGCTTCCGAGCGCACAGGTCGAGCAGCGGCTTGCCGAACGCCTTCAGCGGCCGCAGGACCCGCTCGCCCTCGTCGACGTCGCCCGCGTAGCAGGCCGCGATGCCGATGACGTGTCGCCCGACCAGCTCGGGCGGAACGGCTGCTAGTGCGGGGGCTCGGCGCTGGATGACGATCGTCATCACCTCGTCCGGGCAGTCGGCGATCCAGTCGCGGTAGAAGCGCAGGACCTGCGGTGTGTCCTCCATCGCCCAGAAGACCGGGCCCGCGTAGACCTCGGGCCCGAACGGGTGCAGACGGAACTCGAACTCGGTCGCGATGCCGAAGTTGCCGCCTCCGCCACGGAGACCCCAGAACAGGTCCGCGTTGTGGTTCTCGTTCGCCGTGACGAACTCGCCGTCGGCGGTGACGACGTCGACGGAGAGCAGGTTGTCGATCGTGAGGCCGTACTTGCGCATCATCCAGCCGAGACCGCCGCCGAGGGTGAGTCCGGCGACGCCGGTGTGGGTGACGATCCCGGAGGTGACCGCGAGGCCGAACGCCTGGGTCTCGCGGTCGAGCTCGCCGAGGAGCGCGCCGGCCTGGACGCGGGCCGTTCGCTGGTCGGGATCGACGCGGATCCCCTTCATCGGCGAGAGGTCGACGACGAGACCGCCGTCGCAGACCGAGTAGCCGGGAAAGCTGTGGCCGCCTCCTCGGACGGCGACTCGCAGGTCATGGCCGGTGGCGAACCGGAGGGCGTTCCTGACGTCGGCGACACCGGCGCAGCGCGCGATGACGGCCGGGGTGCGGTCGATGGATCCGTTCCACACCTTGCGATGCTGTTCGTAGCCCGAGTCACCAGGACCGACCACTTCCCCGCGCAGTGTCGACCCCAACCCGGCGATGGCTTGCTCGTCGAGCGGAACGTGCTCGGCGCCGGTGAGTGTGGTCATGCTTGGAGTGTCGACCCGTACGGGCTGACTGTCAGACGCTTTCGGAGGTCGGTGGGGCCTTAGGTTTGGGCCATGACCGAACTCCTGGAGAGCGCCCGCGCCTGGATTTCCGAAGATCCCGACCCGGACACCCGGGCCGAGCTCACCGCTGTCGTGGACGCGGCCGCCGCTGGCGACGACGTGGCGCTCGCGGACCTGGAGGACCGGTTCCGCGGGCCGCTGGAGTTCGGTACGGCGGGGCTGCGCGGTGCGATGGGCGCCGGCCCGAACCGGATGAACCGCGTCGTGGTGATCCGCGCCGCGGCCGGCCTCGCCGCGTACCTGCGCGCCCGAGGCGGCGGGCGCGTGCTCATCGGCGCCGACGCGCGGCGGAACTCCGACGTGTTCGCGACCGACACCGCGCACGTCCTCGCCGGTGCGGGCCTGGAGCCGCTGGTCATCACGCGACCGCTGCCGACACCCCTGCTCGCGTACGGGATCCGCTCGCTCGGCTGCGTGGCTGGCGTGATGGTGACCGCCTCGCACAACCCGCCGCAGGACAACGGGTACAAGGTCTATCTGGGAGATGGTTCGCAGATCGTTCCGCCGGCCGACAGCGACATCTCTGCGGCGATCGTGGCGGTGGGTCCGCTGGAGTCGGTGCGGCGGGGCACCGCGTGGACAGAGATCGGCGACTCTCTCGTGGAGTCGTACCTCTCGCGGATCGCCTCGACGGTGTCGGCCGACGGGCCGCGCGAGCTGCGGATGGCGTACACGCCTTTGCACGGGGTCGGCTGGGCGCTCGTACGCGAGGCGCTTCCACGGGTCGGCTTCGCGCTGCCGGAGGTGGTGGCCGAGCAGGTGACGCCGGACCCGGCGTTCCCGACCGTCACGTTCCCGAACCCGGAGGAGCCCGGAGCGATGGACCTCGCGCTCGCGCTCGGCGAGCGGATCTCGGCGGATCTGGTGGTCGCGAACGACCCGGACGCGGACCGGTGCGCGGTGGCGGTGCCTGTCGGGTCGGGGTTCCGGATGCTGACCGGGGACGAGCTGGGCGCCTTGTTGGCCTCGCACCTGCTGGCGTCCGGGGCTGCGGGGACGTTCGCGACGACGATCGTGTCGTCGACGCTGCTGGGGAAGATCGCGGCGAAGCACGGGCAGCCGTACGTGGAGACGCTGACCGGGTTCAAGTGGATCGGGCGGGTGCCGGGGCTGGCGTTCGGCTACGAGGAGGCGCTGGGCTACTGCGTCGACCCCGTGGCAGTGGCCGACAAGGACGGCGTCTCGACGTTGGTACGGGTCGCCGAGCTCGCCGCGTCGCTGCGGGCGTCCGGGCGTACGTTGCTCGACCTGCTCGACGACCTGGCCCGCGAGTACGGCGTGCACGCGACCTCGCAGCTGTCGGTCCGGGTGACCGACCTGGAATCGATCGGGCAGACACTCGCGCACCTCGAGGCGTCGCCGCCGTCGTCGTTGGGCGGGCGCGCGGTGGAACGGATCGACGACCTCGCCGCGCCGGCTGGGCCGTTGCCGCCGACGCCGGGCCTGCGCTTCACGCTGGAGGGCAACGCCCGCGTGGTCGTTCGGCCGAGCGGCACCGAGCCCAAGCTGAAGTGCTACCTCGAGGTGGTGGAGTTCGTGGCCGACGACCTGGCGGCGGCTCGTTCCGCGGCAGCCGAGGGCCTCGCCGCGATCCGCGCCGACCTGGAGAAGCTGGTCGGCTAGCCGGGTGCCGTGGCCTCTTCCCTCCCGGCCGGACGGTCCGCGCCCGAACGACCACGTGGCCCCTCGGCCAGAGGGAAGAGGCCACGTTCTGGCACCCGGCTCGAAGCGCGGAGCGCGACCATGGCTCAGTCGAGGGTGAAGTAGTCCGGCCCGGAGTAGGCGCCGGTGCGCATCTTGGTGCGCTGCATGAGCAGGTCGTTCAGCAGGCTCGAGGCGCCGAGGCGGAACCAGTCGGGGTCGAGCCAGTCGTCGCCGGCGGTCTCGTTGACCAGCACGAGGTAGCGGATCGCGTCCTTCGACGTACGGATGCCGCCTGCCGCCTTCACGCCGATCTGACGGCCGTACGTGTCGCGGAAGTCGCGCACCGCCTCGAGCATCACCAGCGTCACCGGCAACGTCGCGGCCGGGGCGATCTTGCCGGTCGAGGTCTTGATGAAGTCCGCGCCCGCCAGCATCGCCAGCCAGGACGCGCGGCGGACGTTGTCGTACGTCGCCAGCTCACCCGTCTCCAGGATCACCTTCAGGTGCGCCGACCCGCAGGCGCCCTTGATGGCGACGATCTCGTCGAAGACCTGCCCGTACTGTCCCGCGAGGAACGCCCCGCGATCGATCACCATGTCGATCTCGTCCGCGCCCGCGGCCACCGCGTCGGCGGTGTCGCGGAGCTTGATGTCGAGGCTCGTACGTCCCGAGGGGAAGCCGGACGCGACGCTCGCGATCTTCACCGACGAGCCCGCGACGGCGGCCTTCGCGATCGGCACCATGTCCGGGTAGACGCAGACCGCGGCGACCGACGGGCAGGAGGCGTCGGACGGGTCGGGCCGGATCGCCTTCGCCGACAGCGCGCGCACCTTGCCGGGGGTGTCCTGGCCCTCCAGCGTCGTGAGGTCGATCATCCGGACGGCGAGATCCAGGGCGTACGCCTTGGCCGTCGTCTTGATCGAACGGGACGACAACGTCGCGGCCCGCGCCTCCGCCCCGACCTGGTCGACCCCCGGCAACCCGGCCAGGAATCGGCGCAGATGGGAGGCCGAGGACGTGATGTCCGAGATGTCCGCACTGCCGGTGACCGTCACGAGCGTCAGTGTAGGCGGAGACAACACATCCGTAACGACCCACGATTCCCGCCCCGACCGTGGGTAGGGTGCGGGAATGCCAGGTAATCGACCCAAGGTCGTCGAGAGCTTCGCCCCCATTGGCGGCCGGGTGCTCGGGTTCATCGCGTTGGCGATCGGGGCCGTGATGGTCGTCGACGTCGCGATCGAGTTCCGTACGTGGGAGGGCCTCAAGATCGCCGCGATCACGGTCGCGGTCGGCGCCGTGATCTGGGTCGGGCTGATCCGGCCCTCGGTGGTGGCGTACGAGCACAACCTGGTCCTGCGCAACTTCCTGCGCGACAAGGTGATCCCGTGGCATCTCGTCACCGGGACGCGGGTCGCACCCGCCCTGGTCGTCGAGACCGGTGAGCAGCAACACCGTTCCGTCGCCGTCATCGCCGGCGGCCCCGACCGGCGCGCCATCCGCAAGGCGGCCCGCGGCGGGGGCGGCTTCGGCGGCATGGCCGGCCAGGTGGACGTGAACCCCGGCACGCACGAGATGCCGAGCCCCAACCCGAAGACCCCCGCCCGCCCACCCGCCCAGCACGCCGCGCACCGGGTCGAGACGATGGCCGAGAAGTACCGCGACAAGTCGACCGACCAGCCCGCCGTCCAGGAACGCTGGGCGACGGTCGAGATCACCGTCTTCGCCGTCGCGGTCGTCGTGGCGATCATCGCGATTCTCATCGGCTAGACACCCAACCCGTCTGCCCCTTGGGCTCGTCCTTGATGCAGAGGACGAGGGGGTACGCATGACGGGATCGAGCAAGGACGAGGCGTTCCGCGCGTTCGTCGACGCGCGCGGTCGCGCCCTGATCCGGTGCGCCTATTCTGCTCACCGATGACCACCACCTGGCCGAGGACCTGGTTCAGAGCGTGCTGACCAAGGTCGCGCTGCGCTGGTGGCGGCTCGGCTCGCCGGACCACGCCGACGCGTACGCCCGCAAGGCGATCTACCGGGAGTACGTCTCGTGGTGGCGCGTGGGCCGCAACCGCGAGATCCCGGTCGACGCGACGCCGGAACGGGACGGGCACTCGTTCGCCGACGCCAGCGTCCACAAGCTAGCGCTCGACGACGCGCTCGCGAAGCTGGCCCCACGACAGCGAGCCGTGATCCTGCTGCGCTTCTACGAGGACCGCGACGTCGAACAGGCCGCCGCGATCCTCGGCTGCAGCGCCGGAACGGTGAAGAGCCAGACCCACTTCGCACTCGCCAAGCTCCGCGAGCTGTGCGCGGACCTGGTCGACCTGGACGCGAACGGAGGCATCCGATGAACCTGCGAGAAGAGCTGGACCGCATCGCCGACAGCGCAGCCCCGCTGTCGCCCGCGGCCGCCGACCTGGCCCTGACCAGGGCACGCCGCCACCGCCGCTACGTCCAGGCACCCCTCGTCTTCGCGGCAATCGCCATGGCGGTCGTCGGCGGGCTAGCGATCCGGCCGGACTTGTCCGGGACGGATCTCATGCCGGCCGCGCCCTGGGGCAAGCGGATCGAGATCCCCGCGACCGCGGACAACCTGCCCGCGCAGGGAGTCGGGCCAGCCCGGATGGCGTACGTCCGGAGCTGCGGGCCCTCCCTGGCGGTCACGCCGGACTGCGGCGAGGCTCGGGTCATGACCGAGGACAACAAGCACTGGGCCGTACCGGACGCCCGCCCGTCGACGAACGGCAACCAGGCGATCACGGTCTCGCCGGACGGCCGGCAGCTCGCGTACACGCGCGGCGACTGGCTCGTGCTCCGCGAGCTCGCGAGCGGCACGGTGACGCCCCTGTTCGAGCTCGAAGGCACGACCTACGGACGGGCGATGTGGGCTCCGGACAGCAAGGCGGTCGCGTTCAACCTCACCGTGTCGGGCAAGTCCCAGACCAAGATCGTCGACGCGATGACGGGCAAGGTCACGGCGACCCTGAAGGACGGGTGGCTGCTGGGGCTGCCGAACTCCGACGCCTTGGCCCCCTTCGACACGCTCGACCTGCACGAGCTGCCGATGGTCGACCGCGCGGGGGCGACCAAAGGTAAGTTGCCGAACGCCCTGAGCACCACCCGGGATCGAAGCGGCGCTACCGGTCTGGTCTCTCCCAACGGCAAGCACTTGGCTGTCGTGATGCGCGCCGTGGTCGACGATCCGGCACAGGTCAGGACCCTCCGTCTCGAACCGCCCGGGGTCCCGATCTACATCGGGACGGGGTCCGGAGACGAGGACGCCGATCGCCACTCGGTCCTGGGCTGGCTGGACGACGAGCGGGTCCTGATCTCGAACGAGTACCTCGACGACTCGCGGTCGCGCCGAGAGCTGGCCGTGGTCGACGCCGAGAGCGAGAAGGAAACCCGCTTCACCGAGGTCACCGGCTCGATGATCCAGGACTCGATCTCGGTGGCCACCGACCTGCTCTGACCAGCGCACTGACCCGTTCTCCGCCGGGCGTCTACGCTGGGCGGCAGGCTGTGCGTCGGACACGGCGGAGGACGGGTTGGCGATGGGGAAGTTCGAGTACGCCCCGGCACCGGAGTCGCGGTCGATTGTGGATCTCCGGTCGTCGTACGGGTTGTTCGTCGACGGCGAGTTCGTCGAGCCGAAGGACGGCCGGATGTTCAAGACGGTCAGCCCTTCGAGCGAGGAGGTGCTGGCCGAGGTCGCCGAGGCGGGGCCGCTGGACGTCGACCGGGCCGTCACGGCGGCGCGGACGGCGTTCAAGAAGGTCTGGGGCCCGATGAGTGGCCGCGACCGCGCCAAGTACCTCTACCGCATCGCCCGCATCATCCAGGAACGCGCACGCGAGCTCGCCGTCCTCGAAAGCCTCGACAACGGCAAGCCCATCAGGGAGTCGCGCGACGTCGACATCCCCCTTGTCGCCGCCCACTTCTTCTACTATGCGGGCTGGGCCGACAAGCTCGGGTACGCGGGCTTCGGCCAAGACCCCAAGCCGCACGGCGTCGCCGGCCAGGTCATCCCGTGGAACTTCCCGATGCTCATGCTGGCTTGGAAGATCGCCCCCGCGCTGGCCGCCGGCAACACCGTCGTTCTCAAGCCCGCCGAGACCACGCCGCTCACCGCGCTCGCGTTCGCCGAGATCTGCCAGCAGGCCGACCTGCCGCCGGGAGTCGTCAACATCGTCACCGGCGCCGGCGCGACCGGGCAGGCCCTCGTCACCCATGAGAACGTCGACAAGATCGCGTTCACCGGCTCCACCGACGTCGGAAAGGCGATCGCGCGCAGCGTCGCCGGCACGAAGAAGAGTGTCACGCTCGAGCTCGGCGGGAAGGCCGCGAACATCGTCTTCGAGGACGCCGCGCTCGACCAGGCCGTCGAGGGCATCGTCAACGGGATCTTCTTCAACCAGGGCCACGTCTGCTGCGCCGGCTCGCGCCTCCTCGTCCAGGAGAGCGTGTACGAGGACGTCCTGAGCCGGCTCAAGCGCCGCATGGCCACGCTGAACGTCGGCGACCCACTCGACAAGAACACCGACATCGGCGCGATCAACTCGCCCCAGCAACTCGCCAAGATCCGCATGCTCAGCGAGGTCGGCGAGCAGGAGGGCGCCGAACGCTGGTCCGCCCCCTGCGACCTCCCGGAACGCGGCTACTGGTTCCCGCCGACGATCTTCACCGGCGTCTCCCAAGCCCACCGGATCGCCCGCGAGGAGATCTTCGGGCCCGTCCTCAGCATCCTCACGTTCCGCACCCCGGCCGAGGCGATCGAGAAGGCGAACAACACCCCGTTCGGCCTGTCCGCCGGCGTCTGGACCGAGAAGGGCTCCAGGATCCTCTGGATGGCCGACAAGCTCCGCGCCGGCGTGGTGTGGGCCAACACGTTCAACCGCTTCGACCCCACGTCGCCGTTCGGCGGCTACAAGGAGTCGGGCTACGGCCGCGAGGGCGGACGGCACGGGCTGGAGGCCTACCTTGCCAAGCACTGACAACCGGCTCGCGGTCCGCAAGACCTACAAGCTGTACGTGGGCGGGGCGTTCCCCCGCAGCGAGTCCGGCCGGAGCTACGTGGTGAACGACGCCAAGGGAACGTTCCTCGCCAACGCCGCCCTCGCTTCCCGCAAGGACGCGCGCGACGCCGTCGTGGCGGCGCGGAAGGCGTGGCCGGGCTGGGCCGGCAAGACGGCGTACAACCGCGGCCAGGTCGTCTACCGGATCGCCGAGATGCTCGAGGGCCGCCGTTCGCAGTTCGTCGACGAGGTCGCGGCCAGCGAGGGATCGTCGCGCGGCAAGGCCGAACGTTCCGTCGACGAGGCGATCGACCGGCTGGTCTGGTACGCGGGCTGGGCGGACAAGATCGGCCAGGTCGTCGGCTCGACCAACCCGGTCGCGGGCCCGTACTTCGACTTCTCCGTACCCGAGTCGACCGGCGTCGTCGCGGTCATCGCCCCGCAGGACTCCAGCCTGCTCGGGCTGATCTCGGTCGTCGCCCCGGCCATCGTCACCGGCAACACCGTCGTGGTGCTCGCCGCCGAGGACCGCCCGCTCCCGGCGATCACCCTCGGCGAGGTGCTCGCGACGAGCGACCTGCCGGGCGGCGTCGTCAACATCCTGACCGGCCGCGTGGCCGAGGTCGCGTCCTGGCTCGCCGGCCACATGGACGTGAACGCGATCGACCTCGCCGGCGTCACCGACAACGAGCTGGCCAAGGAGCTCGAGCTCGCCGCGGCCGACAACCTCAAGCGCGTGCTGCGCGTCGCCGACAAGGCACCGGACTGGTCAGCCGACCCGGGCATCGGCCGCCTGACCGCGTACCTGGAGACGAAGACGGTCTGGCACCCGATCGGCATCTAGGTTCTGGCAGCGGGGTGACCAGTACGGAGCGCTCCACAAGATCATCCGGGCCGAGCTGGATACTGGTCCGCCGTGGCCCGACGAAGGCTGATCTTCCCGCAGGCGGGGCCTCATCGAACAGCGCGCGACGCGATCCGGGGCATCGGCCGTTGACCGTGCCTGAACCGAGTGCGCGAAGCGGTCGGATCGTCCCCGCAAAGCGCTCAGACGTCGATGAGGTGGACCTTGGTGAACACCGCTTCGACCAGGCGGTTCCAGGCGTCCTGCACGACCTTGGTGTCGGCCGAACCCAACGCCTGCTCCGAGCCGGGGCGGTCCTGGGCGCGGTCGATCGCGACCGTCACCATGAACCGGCCGACCGGCGACTCCGGACCCAGCAGCGCGGCCACGTCGGCCCACTTGCCCCAGGCGGTGAGGCGGGACAGCTCCGACCATGCGGTCACCAGGCGGTCGGCCTGGTCGACCGACAGCGCCGGGGTGATCGAGTCGCCGATCTCGACCAGGTCGAAGATGAAGTCGTCCGCCGGCGTCAGCGAGAGGTCCGGACGCGTCTGGACGTCGGGCAGGCGTACTCCGGGCAGCGTGCCCGCCTTCCCCGAACCCAGCTCCGCGCGGAGCGTGTCGACGTCGGTCGCGGCGATCAGCGACATCGAGCCGCTCGCGTAGCGGCCGAGGTAGTTCGGCCGGCCGTCGTGCAGCGCGGTCGTACGCAGCGTGTACGCGCCCTGCGAGGAGAACGCGAACCACACCGTCACCGCGTCGACGATCTCCTCGATCGGCGTGGTCTCACCCGAGTCCGACGCGGCGGACGACGGCAGGGAGCCGGTGTCGACCTGCTCGATGCCCTTGCTGACCGCGTTCACGCACCAGGTCCAGTGCGCGCCGATCAGGTCGACGACGTGCTGCCGCCGCTTCTCGGTGCTGAACAGGCCGCCGGCCTGCTCGCCGGCCGCCAGGTGCTCGACCTCGTTGTCGTCGCGCAACGCGTCGGCGTGCTCGTCCTGGACGTCCTGGTAGTCGAGCAGGTCGAGCAGCAGCGCCAGTGTCGAACCGAGCGACGCCTGCTCCTCCTCCTCGAGGTGGCCGTCCGCGAGCTCCGGCGGGGCGCTGAGGTCGTACGCGCACAGTTCCTCGGCGTACTTGTCGACGTCCCACTCCTGCACCCCGGACAGGTACGGGCTCGGCGTGAGGTCGTGCTCGGCGTCGGACGTCACGTACCGGGACAGGGTGGACAGGTCCGGGAACGCGAAGATCTTGCCGTCCTTGCCCAGGAACGCGCCCGATCCGTCGTCGACGTGCTGCCAGCCGGGCTGGTACAGCGTCATCGCGGTGCCCGTCGGCAGCTTCAGCTCCACGGGCACGATCGGCTCGTTGACGAAGGTCGTTGTCACCCGCCGAAGCCTAGCCACCCGGGCGGCCCAGCTCAGCGGGCGGTGTCGACGACTCCCAGGCGGGCGGCCATCAGGCCGCGGGCCTCGTGGATGCGCGCCTTGATCGTGCCCAACGGGGTGTCCAGCTGCTCGGCGATCTCGTTGTAGCTCAGCCCGCCCAGATCCCGCAGCACGAACGGCGACACGAGCTGGGGCTTCGAACGCTCCAAGGCCTCCAAGGCCTCCAGCAGGTCGATCCGGGACCCCGCGATCACCGAGGTCGTCCGCGGGTCCAACCGCTCCGGCGGGTCCTCGGTCGTGTGCTCGTTGAACCGCCGCTTAAGCGACCGGTACGTCTGCCGCGCGCAGTTCGACGTCACGACGCCCAACCAGGGCGCGAAGCGCGCGGTCTCCCGCAGCGTTCCGATCTTCGTCGCCACCGTCACCAGAACGTCCTGCGCGGCTTCCTCCGCATCCTCCCGGCAAGGCAGGAATCGCGAGCATCGGCGCATCACCTCGGGCCGGATGCGCGCCAAGAGCTCGTCCAGCGCCGCCTTCTCGCCGGCCGCCGCCCGACCCGCGAGCTCCTCCAAGCCTTCCATCGATGCCCTCCCCACACTACCTCGCGTGACCGTGCCTCCCGTTATCCGCGAGACTACTGTCTTAACCGGCGGTCGAGCGAGAAAGGCCTTCATGCAACGGGTCGGGCGGTACCGCCTCCTCGATCGCATCGGGGTGGGCGCTTTCGCGACGGTGTGGGCTGCCCGCGACGACGAGCTCGACGTTCCCGTGGCCGTCAAAGTCCTTGCGGACAACTGGACTCAGCGCGCCGACATCCGTGGTCGGTTCCTCGCCGAGGCGAGGATCCTGCGCAAGATCGACGACGAACGGATCGTCCGCGTCTTCGACATCGGCGAGCTCGACGACGGTCGCCCGTACTTCGTCATGGACTACGCGGACAAGGGTTCGCTCGACCAGCGGATGGACGAGGGGCCCATCCCCGTCGAGGAGGCCGTCGCGTACGGGATCCAGGCCGCCGACGCGCTCTCGGTTCTGCACCAGCACGGCGTCGTCCACCGCGACGTGACCCCGGGCAACCTGCTGCTGCGCACCGACCGGGACGGCAGGGTGCGGCTCGTGCTCGCCGACCTCGGCATGGCGAAAGCGCTTGCCGAGTCGTCCGGTCTCACCCAGGCGATGGGAACGCCGTCGTACATGGCGCCCGAGCAGGCAAGCGGCCACGGCTTCGACGCGCGTGCAGACGTGTACGCGGTCGGGGCGGTGACGTACGCGCTGCTCACTGGCAAGCCACCGTACGCCGCGACCTCAATGCTCGACGTGACCTCGCGGCTTCCCAGCGCGCGACCGATCTCGCTCTCCGCCGCCGGTCTCGACGCGCCACGCGCTGTCGACATGGTGCTGTCGCGCGCACTCTCCTACGACCCGGAGCAACGGTTCGAGTCCGCGGCCGAGCTGGCACGCGGTTTCCGTACGGCGATGAAGGGCATCCGCCCGGACCCGCCGCCGCGCCAACGCAAGCGCACGGGTCGCGCGGTGCTCGGCTGGGTCGGTCTCACGGTCGGCGTCCTCGTGCTGTTCGCCGGCGCCTTCTACGCCGCGTACCGCCTCGTCGGCTAGGCGGCTCAGCCCGCCTCGTACGTGTCCATCGCGCGCTGCGCGGCCGGTTCCACCAGGTCGAGCTGGCCGTACCAGGCGTACGAGCCGACCATCACCGTTCCGCCCTCGATGAACCGCTCCACGGCATACCGCGTCGCGGCCAGGTCGCCGCGCTTGTCGGTGTAGGAGTAGCGGAACGCGTAGCCGGTCTCCTCGACCTGCTCGCCGTCCGGCCCCCGCGTCATGCGCTTGAACGGCGAGATCCCGTAGCCGGTGAAGCCCGGCAGAGCGGAACGGATCTCCCGCTGCTTGTTCGCCGCTTCCTCGTTGTCGGCCCCGAACTCGTCCACGCGGATCCGCAGGTTGAGGGTGCCGGTCGGGTCGCGGAAGTCGCGCCAGTAGGCGGCCTTCTCGATCGCGTCCCAGTCGGCGGGCACGTCGACGGTGATCGTGGAGTCGCCGATCGCCACGTTGACGAACTCGGTCGGCGCCTTCGGCTCCGGCGGCTTCGTCGGCGTGGGATCGGGCGTCGGCGTCTTCGACGGCTTGGGCGTCGGGGCCTTCGTCTTCGTCGGACTCGGCGAGGGAGTCGGCGTCAGTGACGGCGTCACACTCGGGGAGGGAGTACGGGACGGCGATGGCTCCGTCGGCTCCGGACCGGCCGCGGCGGGCGGCGTGGCCTGGAGCAGACCCCACGCGTCGAAGTTCGCCGCCGCGGCACCGACCCCGGCAGTCGCACCCGTGACCAACGCGACGCTGAGCACGATGGTCGCGACCCGGCGACTAGGCATGGCCGTCCACGATCGACTCGAGAGCGCGGAGCATCGCCGGCTCGACCAGGTCGAGCTGCCCCGCCCAGCCGAACCCGCCGACCATCGTCGACCCGTCGACGTACCACTCGACGCCGTACCGGGTGCCTTCCTTCTCCTGCGAGGTGAACCTGAACTCGTAGTACGTGAGGGCCTGCTCGCTCGACGTTCCCGCGTGCAGCCGGGTCGTGATGCGGTCGACACCCGGGCTCCGGAAGTCGGCGAGTTCCTCGCCGCGCTTGGAGAACGCCGCCTCGGCGGCAGACTTCGCGGTGTCGCCGACCCGGTCGAAGCGGACCCGCATCCGAAGGCTGAGGGTCGGGTCCAGGAAGTCGTGCCACGTGGCGGACTGGTCGACCTGCTTCCACCCGTCCGGTACGTCGACCTCATGGCTCTGCCCGGATCTCCCGAGCTCCACCGTCTTGAACCGGGTGGGTTCCTCCGGCGCCGACGTGACGACCGTCGGCGAGGTCGGACGCGGCGTCACGGTCACCGTGACGGTGGGAGTCGGCGTCGGACCCTCCGGGAGGTCGGGCGTAGCCGCGGCGGGAGTCAGCCCCACCAGCGCCAAGACGCCCCAGGGGTCGGCGTGGGACGTCGCTGCCGTGCCGCCCGCGATCGCTCCGGCGAGCAACGCGGCACTCAGCACCACGACCGCGACTCTCTTGCCCGGCATCCGTCCACCCCCAAGTCCTACCTGGTCAGACGCTCTTTCCCGCCCGTTCGTTGCCTCACATCTCGACCGGATAGTCGGTATAGGACTCGATCACCTTGCCCATGGCGGTTTCGAGCAGGTCGAGCTGCGCCAGGCTCCCCGCCACGGCACCGACCATCACCATGCCGGGGTAGTCCTCTCTCTCGCCGCCGTTGTACGACTGGGAGTACGGATACCACTCGACCGCCCACTTCACCTCGCCGTCCTCGGTCCAGGAGTAGGTGAACTGGTCGTACCAGATCTCGCGCTTGTCCTTGGCCACCAGCCAGTAGCCGTGCGTGATTCCCCAGGTCTCGAAGTCCTTCAGTGTCTTTCTCTTCGCGAGCTCGGCCTCGGCGTTCCCGTCGTTCGTGGGGGCGCCGAATCCGTTCACTCCCCAGACCCTCAGCAGGACCTCGCGAGTCGGGTCGCGGAAGTCGCGCCTCCACAGGTCGGTCTTCACCGCCTCCCAGCCCTTGGGCACGACCGTCCGGACCTGGTGGCCCGGCTTGCCGTCATGGACTGTGGTGCCGAAGGTGGTCATGACGAACTTCGTCGGCTCCACCGGCCGCGGTTCCTCCGGCTCGGGTGTCTCGGAGGGCTCCGGCGATGCGGTCTTCTCGGGGTTCTTCGGCGGTTTCGGCGACTCCGACCGTGACTTCGTCGGCGTTGCCGACGGCGGTGGCGCGGACGGCGTGCTCGTGGCGAGCGGCCTCGTCTGGTCGTCCACCTCGACGAACACCTTGACCGGCAGCGTCGGTGACGGTGTCACGTGCGGGCCGGACGCGACCAGCAGCCCCGGGAGCTCGAGGTCGACGGCCGCGGCCGCCGCGCCGGCGAACGCCCCCGTGAGCACCGCGGCGCTGACCATGATCCCGACCGTCCTCCGCTTCGGCACGGCCTAGTCACCGCCGCCGACGTACGTCTTGCTCGCTCGTACGACAGCCGCCTCGACGAGGTCGAGCTGACCCTCCCAGGCGTAGCCGCCGACCATGGCGTTCCCCTCCAGGAAGTAGCGCTCGACGCCGTACCGGGTGCCCTTCGAACCGGTGTACGAGAACCGGTACTCGATTCCGGTCCCCGGCAGCCCGTCCACGTCGAACGCGATCTCCTTCCAGCCGAGCTCCCGGTAGCCCTTGGCCTTCCTGCGTTCGTCCTTGGCCCGGATCGCGCGCTCCAGGCTGCCGCTCCACGTCTCGCCGTCGCCACGAACCCGCAGGTTGAGGTTGCCGGTCGGGTCGCGGAAGTCCTGCCATTGCACGCCCTTGTCCTCGACCGACCAGCCCTTGGGCACCTCGGCGCGGCTGGTCGATCCGCCCTCTCCGTTCGGGCCTGTCCCAGGCCGGCTGAAGTCGACCTCGAGGTACTCGGTCGGCGCCACCGGCTCGGCCTCGGGCTCCTTGCTCGAACCCGGGACCCCGGGGACCGTCGGGTCGGGCTCGGGTGAGGTGCTCGGCGGAGGCGACGCCGTAGACGGCCGAACGGCCGGCGCCGGCACGGACGGAGAGGCCTTCGGCGACGCCTTCGGGGGCTCCGACGCGTCCGGCGTACGGCTCGGCCCGGCGGCGAGCAGGCCGGGGACCTCGACGTTCGCGATCGCGGCGCTCACGCCGGCCGTCGCGCCGACCACGACCGCCGCGCCGAGCACGATCGCGGCCGCTCGTCTGCTGGGCATGGCACTCACCGCTTGCGCACGAAGTCGAAGGTCCGGATGGCCTCGTCCATGGGCTGGCGGATGGCGTCCTCCTGCCCCTCCCAGTAGTAGCCACCGACGAGGTAGACCTTCTTCTCGCCGAAGAACGTCTCGATCACGTGCCGGGTCCTGCCCTTGTCGGTGTAGGAGTAGCGCAGCTCGTACGTCTTCGGATAGCCGGGACCGAGGTCGACCCACGCCGAGCTGAGCAGCTGGTAGTTCGGGAGGTCGGAGTTCTTCACCTGATGGGCCGCCGCTGCGTCCTCCGGCCGCTTCTCCGGCAGGTCGGCACGGATCCGCAGGTTGAGCTCCTCGCTCGGGTCGTGGAAGTCGCGCCATAGTTCGGCCTTCACGAGCTGCCGCCAGCCGTCGGGGATGCGCACGTCTACCGTTCCGCGGCCCGAGCCGTCGAGCTGCTTCCCGGTGAACGTGAACGCCACCGTCTGCAGCTCCGGCACGGGCTCGACGTACGGCTCCTCCACCGGCGGGGAGGAGAGAAGCGGGATCCCGAGCGCGGTCATCAGGTCGCGTACGCCGTACACCGCGCCGGAGACGCCGATGACGAGACCCGACGTGAGCGCCGCACTCAGCACGAGCACCACCACCCGCCTCGTCATCATCGCAAGCTCTCCCGGGTGCCGATGCCCATGCCGTCGCCTCTCCCCCGTACCTATCCCGATGCCTCAGCCCTCAGATTTGTTGCCCATGACTCAGGGGGACCCTTACTCCCCCCTGGTTATGGGCACGATCGGGAGCGACCGGGCGGTCCAAACCGTCCATCTGGTGACCGAAAGACAACGAAAGGATCTCATCATGGCGAGCTTGGTGCGTCCCCGCCGCGACAAGGTGATCGCCGGCGTGTGCGCCGGGATCGCCCGCCGATACGGCTGGTCACCGAACGTCGTTCGGCTGGCCTTCATCCTGTCCTGCCTGCTACCTGGACCGCAGATCCTGCTCTACATCGCGCTCTGGATCTTCATCCCGAAGGAGTCTTGATCATGGCCTCGCTCAGCCGTCCCCGTCACGGCCGCGTCTTCGCTGGCGTGTGCGCCGGACTGGCTCACCGTTTCGGCATCTCGCCGCTGGCCGTCCGGATCCTGTTCCTGCTGTCCTGCTTGCTGCCGGGACCGCAGATCCTGATCTACCTGGCCATGTGGCTGATCATGCCGTCCGAGCGCCGGGTCTCAGCGGCCTACTGACGGCGTCGGAGAGGGCGCCGCACTGGGCGTCGGAGTAGGCGTCGGGGAGGGCACCGGTCTGATCACCGCGGTGAACGGGACCGTCGTGTCCTCCCGGCAGTCCGTGTACTCCTGGCGCACCTCGTCGAAGCCCTGGAGAACCTGGGGCCGGGGGAACCTGTTGTCCATCGGGTAGTCCAGCGACGGCTCGCACGAGTCGCGGAGCAGGCTGATCGGATGGCCGTCCTGGTCGTACAGGTAGACCTCGGTGATCGCCCGACCGTCGCGGTCGAACGGGTAGATGTTGCTGACCGACGTTCCACCAGGACCGATCAACATGTCATCGCCGGCGAAGTCCGCCGCCGAGGTGGGGTACTGGGTGTAGTCCGAGTGATAGCCGAACCCGAGGACGCCGAGCCCGATCAGTGCGAGCACGTTGACGGGGATCATCAGCAGCACCCACCGCTGCTCGCGCCGCTTCTTGAGCACGTGCCCGACGACGATGGAAGCCGCGATCGAGGCGAGGATGATCACGAGCCCCAGCCAGCCGGCGGAGACCTTGAGATAGGGCACCGGCGACATCGTGTCCTGATCGGTCACGCCCATCGACACGGCGTAACCGAGCAGCCAGCCCCGCACCACCCACCAGCCGACCTGGACGTACGGCGCCCCCTCGCGCACCCAGGACGGCCACGGGTGGTCCTGCAGCCGCCGGTACCGCGCGGTGAGCCACTGCCGCAGGGTCGGTCTGACGATGCCGGGCGGCTCGAAGCCGGCCGCGGCCCGGAGCTCCGCGGCGTACCGGTCCGGCGGACCGAGCCGATCGACCAACGACTGCTCGTCGGCGCCCTCCGGGAACTCCGCGTTGACGTCGGCCAAGTGCGCCCGAAGGTCCTGGATCAGCTCCTCGACCTCGTCGGCCGGCAGGTCCGCGAGCGCGTCCCGTACCCGCAGCTCGTACCCCGCGAGGTCCGCACCGTGCATGGAATCGTTCATCGATCCTCCGCCACGAGGGCACTCATCGCCGCGGCGAACTGATGCCAGGTCTTCGCCGAGGTGATCAAGTGCTCCCGCCCCCTGTCGTTGAGGCTGTAGTACTTACGATGCGGACCCTCGTCACTTGGTTCGACATACGAGGTCAGCAGTCCGGCATTGAACAGGCGGCGCAGCGTCCCGTACACCGACGCGTCCGCGACGTCCTCGAGCCCGGCGGCCCGCAACCGGCGCAGGACGTCGTACCCGTAACCGTCGGACTCCCGGAGCACGGCGAGCACGGCCACGTCCAGCACCCCCTTGAGCAGCTGGCTTTGGTCCACGCGGCGCACACTACTACGTAAAGCGGAATAGCCGGCCGTCGGCACCCGAGATCTGTCCAACAACTCGCCGCCAGAGGGGCGGTGGCGCGACTTGTTGGACAGATGTCGGCCTCTATCCCGACATCCGTCCAACAACTCGGGCGAGGCTCGTGACATGCGGAAACGACACGCGGAAACAGGCGCCGCGACCCGCCGAGGCGGGCGCAGGAGGATGATCAGATCATGACGTTGAGTCAGCAGGAGATCGCCCGGGCGCCCAAGGTGGTCCTGCACGACCATCTGGACGGTGGTTTGCGGCCTGCCACGGTCGTCGAGCTGGCCGCCGAGATCGCTCACCAGCTCCCCACCGCCGACGCCGCGGGCCTCGGCCGTTGGTTCCAGGAGTCCTCCGACTCGGGCTCGCTCGAGCGCTACCTCGAGACGTTCGACCACACCGTCGCCGTCATGCAGCAGAAGGACGCGATCGCCAGGGTCGCGGCGGAGTGCGTCGAGGACCTCGCGAACGACGGCGTCGTGTACGCCGAGGTGCGGTACGCGCCCGAGCAGCACCTCGAGGGCGGGCTCACCTTGGGCGAGGTCGTCGAGGCGGTCCGGGACGGCTTCGCGATCGGCGAACGCCGCGCCGGCGCGGCTGGGCACCAGATCGTGGTCCGCCAGCTGCTCACCGCGATGCGGCACGCGGCTCGTTCGATGGAGATCGCCGAGCTCGCGGTGCACTACCGCGACCAGGGCGTCGTCGGCTTCGACATCGCCGGCGCCGAGGCGGGCTACCCGCCCACCCGGCACATCGACGCGTTCGAGTACCTGCAGCGCGAGAACGCGCACTTCACGATCCACGCGGGCGAGGGGTTCGGGCTGCCGTCGATCTGGCAGGCGTTGCAGTGGTGCGGCGCCGACCGGCTCGGCCACGGCGTTCGGATCATCGACGACATCGAGGTCGCACCGGATGGCTCGGTGCAGCTCGGCCGGCTGGCGGCGTACGTCCGCGACAAGCGGGTCCCGCTGGAGATGTGCCCGACCTCGAACATCCAGACCGGCGCCGCGAAGTCGATCGCGGAGCATCCGATCGGCCTGCTGACCCGGTTGCGGTTCCGGGTGACGGTCAACACCGACAACCGGCTGATGAGCGACACCTCGATGACCAAGGAGCTGCACCGGCTCTGCGAGGCGTTCGGCTACGAGCTCTCTGACCTGCAGTGGTTCGCGGTGAACGCGATGAAGAGCGCGTTCCTCCCGTTCGACCGGCGGCTCGCGTTGATCAACGACGTGATCAAGCCGGGCTACTCGGCGCTGACCGCGGAGCGCGCGTTCGCGCAGATGCAGACCGGACGGGCGTGACAACGGGCCCCACCGAGGCGCATGCTGGGTGGAGGGAACGGGGCTCGTCTTCGAGGAGGTCGTGGCGTGACCTCGCCACGGATGTTCGACTGGCTCGGCCAGGCGATGCGTCGTGGGTCCGATCCCTCCGATCCGGACAAGGGCCCGACAGTTCCGGGCACTCGTCCGCTCGAGGTGCTCGTCGACGACCTACGCCGCCTGGGCCGGGAGGGTGTGCGCGTCCAGACCGACCAGCGCGTAGCCGCCCGGGCGTTCCATCTGCACGCCGCCGCGATGGCGTACGACGACACCCTGCTGCTCGCCGCCGAGGCTTTGGGCGTCTCGACCTCGGCCAGGCTGCCGCTGTCCAACGTCGCCCGGCTGGATCTCGAGGTGGAGCTCGCGCGCGCTGGCTTGCGCTGGTGACCCTGCTCTAGAGAAGCGTGTTGCGGCCCCAGCCGTTGCGGAGCCGTACGCCTGCGATGACCGCGGCGACGGCGGCGAACCCGAGCAGGATCGCGGACGCCGCCATCGTCGCGGCGCCGTTGCCCTCGGTCGCCGAGCGGAGCGCCTCCATGGCCCAGTAGCCCGGCCAGACGGGTGCGATCGCCTGGGCCCAGTCAGGCATGGCTTCGAGCGGAACGAGGGCGCCGCTGAGGCCGGCGATGACAGTGGAGCCGATGTCGACGACCGCGCTGAACTGAGCGAGGCTCTTCACCGACATGGCGATCGCGGCACCCACGCAGAGGATCGTGACCGCCCAGACGACGTTCGCGAACAGCAGCAGAGCCGGGCTTTCGATCCGCAGCCCGAGCACGGTCACGCCGAGGGTGATGAGAATCGCCTGCTGCAGAAGGAGAAACGCGATTACCGGAACCGCCTTGCCCACAAGGAGTTCGTGCACACCCGCGGGGGTCGCGCGGAGCCGGTCGAGCGTGTTCCACCGGCGTTCGGCCAGGATCGAGGCGCCGACGATCGACATGCCGAGCAGGCTGAACATCACCAGGTAGCCGAGGACGACCTGCGTCGTTCCGCGCGCCCGGTCGCCCATGGCGGCGACGAAGAGCGGCTGGATCAGCAACACCAGCAGGACAGGCTGGGTCACGCGCCCGATGAGCGGACCGGGGTCGCGGCCGAAGAGCGTGAAGTTGTTGACGATGAGCGGGAACGTGCGCTCAAGGGGCGACATGGCCACCTTCCAGGGCGTGGTAGAGGTCGTCAAGCGAGGGTTGACGTACGTCGACTCCCCTTACTGGGAGGCGTTGTCTTAGGAGTTCGGCGAGAGCGCCGGAGGGATCGGTCGAGCGGATCAGGCGTTCCTCGCCGTTCGCCAGGACGACGTGGACGTCGGTCGGGAGGCCGGCGAGAAGCTCCTCCTGCGTTCCGCGGGCGATGATCTTTCCCTTGGTGGCAACGGCGATCGTCGCGTCGAGGTCGGCGAGCTCGGGCAGGTAGTGCGTGGTGTAGCAGACCGCGGCGCCTTCCTTGGCGCGTTGACGTACGAGCTCCAGCAGCGCCCTCCTTGTGCCGGGGTCGGCGCCGGCCGTCGGCTCGTCGAGCAGCAGCAGGCTGGGCCGGTGGATGAGGGCGGTCGCGGCCTGGGTGCGGCGCTTCTGGCCGCCGGACAGGTAGCCGACCTGGCGGTCGATCACCTCTTCGAGGCCTAGCGCGGCGCTGGTCTCGTCGATGCTCTGGCGCTGACGCTTGCCGCGCAGGCCGGCCAGGCCGGCGAACAGGCGGAGGTTCTCGCGGACGGTGAGCGACAGGTAGAGGCTGATCTCCTGGGGCGCGAGGCCGACCCGTTCGCGGACCTTCGCCGACCTCTGGGCGGTGTCGAGGCCGTCGACGCGGACCGTTCCCTCGTCGGCCTTGGTGAGGCCCGCGACGATCTCGACGAAC
Source organism: uncultured Actinomycetota bacterium (assembly GCA_963762635.1). Lineage (GTDB taxonomy): Bacteria > Actinomycetota > Actinomycetes > Propionibacteriales > Actinopolymorphaceae > Tenggerimyces. The sequence goes on along the minus strand of CAVXLQ010000009.1, from coordinate 44,618 downwards.
GTGGTCTTGCCGGCACCGTTGTGGCCGACCAGCCCGACGATCTCGCCCGCTTCGATGCGCAGGTCGAACCCGTCGAGGGCTCGGACGTGGCCGAATCGCTTCCGTACCGCCTTGTGCGTCCAGCATTTGCCTGCGCCGCCTTACGCCGTATTTACAGTGTATAGATCTACACTGTAAGTCGTGACCGACGTCCGTGACAAGATCCTTGCCGCCGCGCTGGCGATCGCCGACGAGCGCGGCCTCGCCGCCGTCTCCATGCGCAGCGTGGCCGAACGGGTGGGCCTGAGCGCGATGGCGCTCTACCCGCACGTCTCGAGCAAGGAGGCGCTGCTCGACGGTTTGGTGGACCTGCTGCTGGCCGAGCAGCTGCCGGTCGTCGCCGACCTGCCCGCGTCTGCCGATTGTTGGGACCGCCTTCGGGCGATGGCGCAGGGCGTTCGGGTGCTGGCCCGCCGGCATCCCAGCGCGTTCTCGTTGCTGCTGGCCCGGCCGTCGGTGACCGCCGACGCGTTGCGGGTGACCGACGGGGTGTATCGGGTGCTGGTCGAGGCGGGGGTGCCCTCCGCCGAGGTGGCGCGGGTGGAGCGGCTGGTGTCGACGTTCGTTCTCGGCTATGCGGCCTCGGAGGTGAACGGGCGGTTCAGCAAGGGCACGTTGTCGCCGCGGGCTCGTCGAGCCCAGCTGGAGTCCGCGGACATCCCCGCGCACTATGAGCTCGCGGAGCACCTCGATCGGCCCGTCGACTGGGACGCCGAGTTCGAGGCCGACCTGGTCGACCTCCGTACGCTGGTCGAGGCCATCGCCCGGAACTACTGATGCGTTGACGGATGCGACTGTCGGTCGAGCTGAGGACGATCGGATCCATGACCGCGACCTACACGTTCGACATCTTCGCCACGCTCGACGGCTTCGGCTCGTACGGCGAGGGCGGTGACTGGGGTGCCTACTGGGGCAAGCACGGGCCGGAGTTCCTCGACCGCCGCCTCGCCCTCTACGGCGAAGAGCAGCGGATGATCTTCGGCGCCACCACGTTCCGCCAGATGGTGGAGATCCTCGGCTCGATCCCCGACCTCGACCCGGTGAACGCCACGATGCGGAACCTGCCCGCAACGGTGGTTTCGTCCACCCTGCAAGGCCCCCTCGACTGGCCGAACGCAACGCTGGAGTCCGCCGACGCCGTCGACGTCATCGCCCGCCTGAAGAAGGAGTCCAACGTCCCCCTGCGCTCCGCCGGCAGCCTCTCCCTGAACCGCGCCCTCCTGGCCGCCGGCCTCGTCGACCAGATCCTGCTGACGATCTTCCCCGTGATCAGCGGCCAGACCGGAACCGACCCAATCTTCAAGGGAGCGGCCGACTTCGACCTCGAGCTCATCGAACAACGGACGCTGGACGGCCACACCCAAGAGCTCACCTACCGCCCGACGCTGCACGGCTAGCCCCAGCATCATCGAGACGGCGCTGCCTGCCCTCACCCCACAATCGGCCACGGCCTAGCCGAGTCCACCACTCGCGATCGCCATCTGCGATCGCGACTGGCCAGCACCCGCACCAGCCCCAGCCCCAGCTGGCGATTCCGCCCGCCACCATCAGCCAGCTACCGACGCCCGCCACCTGCAGATCGGCCAATGGCTGGCCAGCCTCCAGACGCCGCCGTCCTGATTCGACCCCTTGCTGAGCAGCGTCCTTGCTCACCGAAGCCCTCTTGCGGCGCTCGCGAGGCCAGGCCAGCAGCGCGATCGCCGTCCTCGGTCGTCGTCAGTGGTCGGGGTGGCAGCTTGGTGCCCCGCGGTGGAATTTAACAGTTCGTTCCTTGACGCCGGAATCGTCTGACCAGCACTGTCGAAGCTGGGTTGCGGGGACCTTGGGAGCCGTGACCAGACGTACGCACCATCCGTTCGTGGCCGCCCGCCCGCGCCCTCGGCGAGCGACCTGTCGCCCGAGGGAAGGAGCGTCACCGTGGCCTGTGGTCAGACGTATCTGTGGAGAGGCGAGACCACCTGGTTCTGCTGCGGCCCCGGCTGGGGACCGTGCAGCAGCGCCGGCGGTGGAGCCTGCGGCGGCTGTCGGTCGGACAGCATGCACGCGGCTTGGCCGAACCCGTACCAGTCCTGCTGGAACATCACCCGCCCCGACCTGTGCGGCGAGGGCTCGATCCCGCGTCGTGGTTGCGGTTCGGTGATGAACGTACGGCACCAGTGCGGCGCGACCGTCTGCGTGACGATCCGCGACTGCGGCCCGCGTACCAAGAGCTGGTGCGGCGAGCTCACGTGCTGCAACGGCGAGTGCCGTTCGAACCGGATCTTCGACATGACGCCCGCCGCGTTCGCCGCGATCGGCAACCTCAACGCCGGCAAGGCGCCGGTCTGGATCTACGAGTAGGAACGGAGGTTCCGACCATGACCACAGACAGCATCGACCGCCGGAAGTTCCTCACCACGGCCGCAGTCGGCGGCGCCACGATCGTCGGCGCGTCCGCGCTCGGCGGGCTGGACGCCGACGCGGCGTTCGCCGACCCGACTCCGTCGCTCGACCCCGCGATCTCCAAGTCCTCCTTCGCCGAGGGCGTCGTACGCCAGATCAAGGGCTCGCAGGTGCACGTGAAGGGCTCGTACGACAAGGACTACATCCTCCAGCTCACCAACGCGACCAGCGTGTGGAAGAGCCGCCCGACGACCGCGGCGGCGATCCTGGACGGCGACGGCCTGTACGCGCGCGGCATCCCGATGCCCGACGGCACGATCGCCGTGGACGCGGTGTGGGTCAACATCGTCAACCTGTACTGCACGATCAAGGGCATCGGCACCGACAAGATCGACCTGGCGCACGGCCACCACGCGCTCGTCGGCCGCGTCGTGAAGGGCATCACCACGGCCTCGTACCTGCACGGCGGCGCGATCACCGCGAACCTGTCCGGGCTGAAGATCGACCAGCCCGTCCAGGTGCTCGGTACGTGGCGGCCGGCGGACAACAGCGTGGAGATCGTCCGCATCTCCGTCGGCCACCACTGAGGGGGTACGCATGCTCTTGCTCGCTGACCTCGCGCCGGTCCTGCTCGGCGGGCTGCTCGCGTGGACGGGTGCGGCCAAGCTGTTCGGTCGCACCACCCAGCAGCAGGCGGCGGACACGGCGCTGATGCGGATCCTGCACGACTCGAAGTGGGTCGTGCGTACGTTCCGCGCGCTAGGTGCCGTGGAGCTCGTCGTCGCGCTCGGACTGGTGGCGCTGCCTGTGTCGGTGGCGCCTTCGGTCGCTGCTTGCGCTTTGGGTGTGGGGTTCCTGGCGTACTTGGGTTGGGCGAAGGTGAACGCGCCGGACTCGTCGTGCGGCTGCTCGGCGCGCAAGGAGCTGCCGATCACTTGGCGGGCGTTCGTCCGAGCGGGGCTCGTGGTCGTCGGCGGCGGCCTCGCGGCGTTCGCCACGACGCCGTGGTGGGCGGCCGCGGTCGCCGCGCCGTTGGCGTCGGCCTTGGTCGTCGTTCTGGCGGTCGCGCTCGTCGGCACGATGTCGACGGACCTCGATCACCTGTGGCTGTTGCCGTTGCGTCGCTTGCGGCTCCGCCTGCTGGGCCACCCGCTGAGCTCGACAGCGGTGGCGAGCGGGCCGGTGCCGTACGACGCGTCACTGGAACTGCTCGAGCTCAGCCAAGCGTGGGCTGCCTCGGCACCGGTCGTTCGCTCGTCCCTGTTGGAACACTGGGACGCCGACGGCTGGCGCATCCTCCGCTTCGCCGGCGCGTGGGAGGGACCGTCCGGTACACGGCCCGTCTCCGTGCTGTTCGCGATGGATGCGAACGCGTCGATCGACACGACCACGAACCCGCTGATCCGCGTGACGGTCGTCGACGACCAGACGAACGAGCTTCTCCCGGACGCGATCGACACCACGTCACGTCCACAACTCCCGGTGACCCCCGCCTGACGCGCCCTCAAGCTGTGGGGTTCTGGTAGCGACACGCCGGTGTGTCGCTACCAGAACCCCACAGTTGATCTTCGTGTGAGCCGAAGGATTCGAATCGGGGCGCCTGGTGTCGATGAGGCCGGGTATCCCTTTGGGCGCATGAAGATGCGCCTGGTCGGTTGGGTGGGGGCGCCCTGGTCCCGTAGATCGATAGAGGGCGCCCCTCATTCGAATCCGTAGCCCTCGGCACTGGCCCCGGCGGCGTCCCGTGATCATGAACGTGATCATGAAGCCAAACTCGCACATAGCACCGCTACGCCTTCATGGTCACCATCATGATCACCGCGGTGGGCGGCAACGGTCAGCGGTGAAGTTGGCGGTTTGGATGAAGGGCATCCTGGAGCGATCTGTTGGATGAGGGGTGGGGCGCTCGGAGTTGTTCAGGGATCTCGGCTTAGTGGCCGAGATCCCTGGAACAAGTCGCACGACAGCAGCCGGCGGGGTGGGCCCGCCGCCGTCAGCTGGGGCGGGGCTTGGAGCGGTGGGCTTGGTAGGCGCGCATGGCGCGGTGGAGGCTGTGGTTGACGGGGCCGGGGAGCGTCAGCTCCCATTCCCCCAGCGTCTCGGCGACCTCTCCGCCCGTGCCCATCTTCCAGCGCAGCAAGCCGAAATCGCGCGACTCCGGGTCCAAGGGATCCTTCACCCCACGCATGTCGTACACATCCGCGCCGATCTCATGGGCGATCTGCATCATCCGCCACTGCAGCGCGTTGCTCGGCTTGACGTCGCGGCGGTGGTTGGCCGACGCGCCGGTTTGGTACCAGACCCGCTTGCCCACCACGTTCATCGTGTGCGCTGCCAGGATCTCGCCCTCGTGGCGGGCGACGTACAGCCGCATGCGCCCTGGATACTCGCCGTTCAGCGCCTCGTACTGCCGCTGGTAGTACGCCAGCGAACGGTTCAGCTTGAACCCGTTCCGCTCCTCCGTCAGGCTCAACAGCCGGTGGAACGCCGGCAGGTCGGACGCCGAGCCGAGCTCGATCGAGACGCCGGAGCGCATGGACTTCTTGATGTTGCGGCGCCACTCCTGGTTGAAGCCGGTCCACACCTCGTCAAGCGAACGACCGGCCAGCGGAACGAGGAACTGGAACCGCGGCTGCGCGTCCCCGCCCTCGAGCCGCCCGCCCTCGCGGCGTCGCCAGCCGAGGATGTTCAGGCGCTCGTAGACGGCGTGGCCCAGCGGCTCGACCCGGTCGGGCAGCACGTCGCCCAGGCGCATGCCCGGCCCGGCGGCGGCCTTGAGGGTCGAGGAGTTCCAGCGCCGCAGCATCAACGGCGGACCCATCCGGATCGCGAACGCGCCGGCCGACGCCACGTGCTCGAGCAACGGCGACAGCCAGCGATCGAGGTGCGCCTCCGTCCAGTCGATCACCGGGCCCTCGGGAAGGTACGCGAACGACCGCCCGACACCAGGCAGCCGCCGGTACAGCACGTGCGCCGTGCCCACGATCCGCCCGGACGGGTCGACCCAGCCGAGCAGCTCAGATTCCCAACCCAGCTTGACCTTCGCCCAGGCGGGGCATTGCAGGAAGCTCCGGTCCTCGACCGGTGCGTCCAGGTACGCGGACACGCTGAGCCGCTGCACGACGAGCCGGGTCGAGCTCCGTACGGGCAGAGCAGCCTGCGTGGTCGCCGTCAACAATTCGTCTCCCCAGCTGTCGAGCGCCCCCTCACAACTAAAGACGCCTCGACCACCCCCAAAGGTGGCACCCGATTTTCGGAGCGGCCAGACTGGGCGAAATGACCCGCCTCTCGAGCGAGCTTCTGGGCTTCGCGCCCGACGACCGCCCGGAATATTGCGCTCGGCATCAACTACTCGCTGTGGCTGGCCGACGGCCTCGAGGAAGCACGCGAGCGACGCCGGCCGGTCGTCGACCACGGCTTCCTGGACAGCTTCTCGCTCGACCTCGACGACAAGGCGGCCACGTACGAACGGCTGCTCCGCGAGCTCCAGCCGGGGCTCACCGAGTGGGCGATCCACCCGGCACTCGGCACGCCGGAGTGGCAGCAGCTCGAGCCGGGCGGCTGGCGCGTACGGCAGTCCGACTACGAGTTCCTGACCTCGCCACGAGCACGGAGGTGCTCGACGAGGAGGGAATCAAGGTCATCGACTGCCGCCAGATCCAGCGGGCGTGGGCGGCGGCCGGCTAGCCGATCCGGTCGAGGACGAGCTTCGACTCCGGTCGCGAGCCGGCCGGAGCGATCTCGATCGCCCCCACCAACGCCTCCATCGCCCGCTCGAAGCGCGAAGGGTCCTCGGTGTGTAGGGTCAGCAACGGCTGGCCCGCCTGCACCTCCGCGCCCGGCTTCGCGTGGATCTCCACGCCGGCCGAGGCCGAGACCGGGTCCTCCTTGCGCGCCCGGCCGGCACCGAGCCGCCAGGCCGCCACGCCCACCGCGTACGCGTCCAGCCTCACCAACACCCCGGAAGCGGGCGCCAGCACGGACTCCTTCTCCGGCGCGACCGGCAGCTCGGCTGAAGGGTCCCCGCCCTGCGCGGCGATCATCCGCCGCCACACGTCCATCGCGCGGCCGTCCAGCAGCGCGTCCGCCGGGTCGACCCCGTCCACGCCAGCGGCGGACAGCATCTCCCGCGCGAGCGTCACCGTGAGCGAGATGACGTCGGCGGGGCCGCCGCCGGCCAGCACCTCCACCGACTCGCGCACCTCGAGCGCGTTGCCGGCCGTCAAGCCCAACGGCGTCGACATGTCGGTGAGGTAGGCGACCGTACGTACGCCAGCCGAGGTCCCGAGCTCCACCATCGTCGCGGCAAGCTGCCGGGCGTCGTCGACGTTCTTCATGAACGCGCCCGACCCGACCTTGACGTCGAGCACCAGCGCGCCCGTACCCTCGGCGATCTTCTTGCACATGATCGAGCTCGCGATCAACGGGATCGACTCGACCGTTCCCGTGACGTCGCGCAGCGCGTAGAGCTTCTGGTCCGCCGGAGCCAACGAGGCCGTCGGCGCGCAGATCACCGCACCCACGTCGCCCAGCTGCGCCAGCACCTCGTCGAACGACAACGACGCCCGCCAACCCGGGATCGACGCCAGCTTGTCGAGCGTTCCGCCGGTGTGTCCGAGCCCGCGGCCGGACAGCTGCGGTACGGCGACGCCGCACGCCGCGACGAGCGGCGCCAACGGCAAGGTGATCTTGTCACCCACGCCACCGGTCGAGTGCTTGTCCGCGGTGGGTACGCCGAGCGACGAGAAGTCCAGTCGCCCGCCGGTCCGGATCATCGCGTCGGTCCACCGCGAGATCTCCCGAAACTCCATGCCACGCAGCAGAATCGCCATCGCCAGCGACGACATCTGCTCGTCGGCGACCACGGCCCGCGTGTACGCGTCGACGACCCAGTCGATCTGACCGTCGCTGAGCTCGCCGCCGTCCCGCTTCGCGCGGATGATGTCGACGACGTCGAAGCCCTCAGTCATTCCGTACAACTCCCAAGTTCTCTGGGCCAAACGCCTGCGGCAGCACCTCGTCCATCGAGAGCACACCCTCCGGCGTATCGACGAGCAGCGCGGGTCCGCCGTGCTCGTACAGCAACTGCCGGCAGCGCCCGCACGGCATCAACAGCGCACCCTGCCCGTCGCAGCAGGAGAACGCCACCAGCCGCCCGCCACCGCCCAGCGCGAGCGCCGACACGAGCCCGCACTCAGCGCACAACGTCAAGCCGTACGAGGCATTCTCGACGTTGCAGCCGACGACGACGCGCCCGTCGTCGACCAGTGCCGCCGCGCCGACGGGGAACCTCGAGTACGGAACGTACGCACGAGCCATCGCCTCGCGCGCGGCAGCGCGCAGCTGCTCCCAGTCGACCATGGAGCTCAGCTTTTCACGTACGGTTCGCCGTCGGCCTTCGGTGCCCGTACCCTGCCGACCAGACCGGCGACCGCGATGATCGTCGCGAGGTACGGCGCCATCAGCAGCAGGTCGCCCGGGATCGGCGTGTCGACGATCTGCAGCTGGCTCTGCAGCTGTGTCGCGAACCCGAAGAACAGCGCGGCGAGCGTCGCGCCGATCGGATGCCAGCGACCCATGATCAGCGCCGCGAGCGCGATGAACCCGTTGCCCGCGGTCATCTCCTTGTTGAACGAGCCAGCGAACCCCACCGTGAAGAACGCGCCGCCGAGACCGGCGAACACACCACCCAGCAACACCGCCTGGTAGCGCACGCGCAGCACATTGATGCCTACGGTGTCTGCCGCGCGCGGGTGCTCACCGACCGCGCGGACCCGCAATCCCCAACGAGTCTTGAACAAGACGAACGTCACGATCGCGACCGCCGCGTACATCGCGTAGACGAGAATGGTCTGCCGGAACAGTACGTCGCCGATCACCGGGATGTCGGCCAGCAACGGAATCGGGATCGCGGTGAGCACCTCGGGGTTGTTGAACCGTGACGCGTTGTCCTGCACCACCTGGTCGAACAGGAAGCCGGTGATGCCGGTCGCGAACACGACGAGCACAACGCCGAGCACGACCTGGTTGACCAGGTAGCGGATACTGAACACCGCCAGCAGCGCGGCGATCAGCACGCCTCCGATGATCGCGGCGAGCATCCCGACGTAAGCATTCCCTGTCGCCGTGGCGAAAACGGCAGCCGCGAACGCGCCCACGAGGAACTGACCCTCGATCGCGACGTTGATGACTCCGGATCGTTCGCACAGCACGCCGGCCAACGCGCCCAGGATCAACGGCGTGGCGAAGCTCATCGTGCCTTGGAACTGGTTGGTCAGTGGAAAGACCTTGCCCGACGCCGCCCAGCACAGGAACGTGAGGATGAAGGCGATCGCGAGCAGCGTCCACAGCACCCAGGCGCCGCGCACCTTCAGACCACGCACGAAGTAGAGCACCGCGATCGCCGCGCAGTAGACCGCGCCGATCCACGCGACCGGTAGTGCGGGCAGACCGACGTTCATCGGATTGTCGGCGAACTGGGCGGACAGCTGGAACGTCACCGTCCCGGACTTCGTGAACGCCGCGAGCAGCACGGCGACGGCGGCGATGACCAGCAGCAGCACACCGTTGCGGATCCGGCGGCGCCGGTCCGCCGGAGACTCGACGACGACCGGCGCGGGCTCGACTCTTTCTTCGACGGCGGTCACGCGTTCCACCCCTTCGCCAGGACGGTTCCGCCGCCCGCGCCCTGCGCGCGGATCCGGAAGATCGCCCGCACCAACGCGGGTGCGGCGATGAACAACACGATCGTCGCCTGCAGCACCGTCGTCAGCGTCAACGGCGTCTGCGTGGCGAGCTGCATCTGCAGGCCGCCGGCACTGAGCGCGCCGAACAACAGACCGGCGACGACGGTGCCCACTGGTGTCGCCCGGCCGAGCAGCGCGACCGTGATCGCGTCGAAGCCGACAGACCCGGCGATCCCGTCGGTGAGCGGGAGGTCGGTGCCGAGAACCTGCTGGACGCCCGCCAGGCCGGCGAGGCCACCGGCGATCAGCATCGCCAACGTGTACGAACGTCCGACGCTCATGCCGGCCGTCCGCGCCGCCTCCGGATTGGCACCGACCGCACGCAGCTCGAAGCCGATGGTCGACCTGGAGAGGATCCACCAGACGGCGACCGCGGCGAGGATCGCGACGAGGAAGCCGAGGTGCAGCCGGGTCCCCGGCACCTGCCAGAACTGCGCGGTGCTCTCGACCACCGGGCTGATCGAGTCGTCCCGGCCCGGCCGCTGCAGGACGTCAGTGGTGAGCAGCCACTGCAGCAGGTAGAGGCCGACGTAGTTGAGCATGATCGTCGTGATGACCTCGTGCGCACCGGCCCGGGCTTTGAGGAAACCGGCGATCGCACCCCAGAGCGCGCCACCGAGGATGCCCGCGATGACCGCGACGATCGCGTGCAGGACGAGCGGCAGGTGCCAGGTGAAGCCGACCCAGCCGGCGCACAGCGCGCCGACGATCAGCTGTCCCTGAGCGCCGATGTTGAACAGGCCGGCGCGGAACGCGAGCGACACCGCGAGGCCGCCGCAGATCAGCGGCGAGGCCTGCGTGAGCGTCTCCGAGATCGGCCGCCAGCCGCCCAACGCGCCTTGCAGCAAGGCGAGATAGGCGTCGGAGACCGCGGTCCAGGAGGCGCCGAGTGCGTCCATGGGGCGGGCGAAGAAGTACGTGAACGTCGGCAGCACGTTCTGGTCGCTGATGATGATCAGCACCGCGCCGACGACCAGGGCGAGCAGGACGGCGGCGAAGCTGACGATCAGCTCGCGGACCCAGGAGTAGCGGGCGCTGCGTACGGGCGCGGCGGCCCCGTTCGGCGACGGCGCCGGGGCGGGCGCCGGAGCCGGTGCCGGCGTGGCTTCCGGCGGCTGGTCGCTCATTCGACACTCCCCAGCATGGTCGGGTGCTCCTCGGCCTCCTGTGCGGCCTCCTCCGGCGCGAACCCTGCCATCATCAGGCCCAGCTGGTCCCACGGGGTGTCGGGTCCGACGATGCCGACGATCCGGCCGCGGTACATCACCGCGATCCGGTCCGACAGCGCGAAGATCTCGTCGAACTCGGTCGACACGAGGATCACGGCCGTGCCGTTGTCTCGTTCGCGGACGAGCCGCTTGTGCACGAACTCGATCGAGCCGACATCCAGGCCGCGGGTCGGCTGGCTCGCGATCAGCAGGTGCAGCGGCCGCGACAGCTCGCGGGCGAGCACGACCTTCTGCTGGTTGCCGCCGGACAGCGAGCTCACCGGCGTCTCGATCGACTGCGTACGGACGTCGAACTCCTCGACGCGGGTGTCGGCGTTCCTGCGTACGGCCGCCGGCGAGATCGTTCCCCCACGGGAGAACGGCGGGCTGCCGACGAGGTCGAGGACGAGATTCTCGGCGACCGAGAACGAGCCCACGTACCCGTCGAGCGATCGGTCCTCCGGGATGTAGCCGATGCCGGCGTCGAGGTGCTCGCGCGGCGTGAGTCCGGCGAGGTCGCGCCCGCCGAGTCTGATCGCGCCCTTCGCGGGCTGCACCAGCCCGACGAGCGCCTGGACCAGCTCGCTCTGCCCGTTGCCCTGGACGCCCGCGATGCCGAGGATCTCGCCGCCGCGGACGTCGAACGAGACGTCGTCGACGACCGCGTAGCCGTTGAGGTCGGCGATCGAGAGGTTTTCGACCTCGAGCTTCACCTCGTCCGGCTTCGCGGGCTCCTTGTCGACGACGAGCTGGACGGCCCGTCCGACCATCAGCTCGGCGAGCTCGGTCTCCGACGCGGTCGGGTCGACGGTCGCGACGACCTTGCCGCGGCGGATCACGGTGATCCGGTCGGCGATCGCCTTGACCTCTTTGAGTTTGTGGGTGATGAAGACGATCGCGGTGCCGTTCGCCTTCAGCGAGCGCATCACCTCGATCAGCTCGTCGATCTCCTGCGGCGTGAGCACCGCGGTCGGCTCGTCGAGGATGAGCACCTTGGCCTCGTTGGCGAGCGCCTTCAGGATCTCGACCCGCTGCTGGACGCCGACCGGGATGTTCTCGATCTTGGCGTCGGGATCGACAGCCAGGCCGTACTGCTCGGAGAGCTTGCGGACGAGCGTGCCGGCGGCGGCCCGGTCGAGCAGGCCGAGGCCCTTGGTCTGTTCGCGGCCGAGCATGACGTTCTCGGCAACGGTGAAGACGGGAACGAGCATGAAGTGCTGGTGCACCATGCCGATGCCGGCGGCGATCGCGTCTCGCGGCGAGGCCGAGGTGATCTCCTTGCCGTCGAGGGTGACCGTGCCCTCGTCGGGGGTCAGCAGGCCGTACAGCATGTTCATCAACGTGCTCTTGCCGGCGCCGTTCTCACCCAGGAGACAGTGGATCTCGCCTGGTTCGACGGTGAGGTCGATGTGGTCGTTGGCGACCAGGGCGCCGAATCGTTTGGTCAGACCTCGGAGCTCGAGCGTCATCCGTACCCCTTGCCCGTGAGTGCCCGGAGGAGGGGACCCATGCCCCGAGGTCCCCTCCTCCGCGAACGTCGCGCCTTACGACGCCTTCGGCTGGACCTTCGACTTCAGGGTGATCTTGCCGCCGATGATGTCCTGCTTCAGCTGGTCGATCTCGGTCTTCAGCTCGGCAGGCACCTTGCTGTCGAACTCGTGGTACGGGGCAAGGCCGGTGCCTTCGTTCTCCAGCGTTCCGACGTAGGGAGCGTTGTCGAACTTGTCCTCGTACGTGGTGGTGATGACGTCCTGGACCGCGACGTCCATGCCCTTGTACACGCTGGAGATCAGCACGTTGCAGTACTCGGGAGCGCTGACGCAGCCGTCGGTGTCGACCCAGATCGCGGTGACCTTGCCGTTGCTCGCCTTGGCCGCCTGGAGCCCGCCGAGGCCGGACGGGCCGGCGACCGGGAGCAGGATGTCGGCGCCCTGGCTGATCAGGTTCTGCGCGGTGGTCTGGCCCTTGGCCTTGTTCTCGAAGTCGGCGGTGAAGAGGCCCTTCTGCGTGGTCTCGTCCCAGCCGACGACCTTGACGCTCTTGCCCTTGGTCGTGTTGTAGTGCTGCACGCCCTCCCAGAACCCGTCCATGAAGATGGTCACGGTCGGGATCTTGAGGCCGCCGAACGTTCCGACGGTGCCGGTCTTCGACATGCCGGCGGCGAGGTAGCCGGCGAGGAAGCTGGACTCGGCGGTGTTGAAGGTCAGGCCCTTCACGTTCGTCGGGACCGAGGGGATCTTCAGCTTCTTGATGTCGGTGAAATTGATGTCGTAGTCGACGATGCCGAACTTGATGTCGGGGTTCTCGGTCGCCGACAGCGCGGTCTGGTCACCGAGCTTGAAGCCGACGGTCACGATCACGTTGCACTTGGCGGTGACCATGCCGTTGACGTTGTTCGGGTAGTCGGTGTCCGAGGCGGACTCCGCCTTGGCCTCTTGGATGCCGAGCGCCTTGACCGCGTCCTGCAGACCCTTGTAGGAGGTCTGGTTGAACCCCTTGTCGTCGAAACCGCCGGAGTCCGAGACCATGCAGGCCTTGAAATCCTTCTTCGCGGGGTCCTGACTCGCACTGGCCGTCCCCGTGGAACCCCCGTCGCCAGGTGAGGTGGTCGGCGGCGGACTGCCGCACGCGGCTAGCGCGAGCGCGGCCACTCCTGCCAGCGCGAATCCCCACAGGTACTTCTTCACGGACGCCTCCTTGTGCCCCTTTGTCATCACCCGCATACGCGGCGTTGCCGCCATGCGGGCGTCCAGCGTTGAGCGTTTGGGTGACTATAGGACCGGAACTGGTCGCGGCGCGGCGGTACCTGTGGATCGCGCCCTTGCTGTTACCTGCCGGTAGCGATCTCTAGCGCTCGGTCGACGACATCTGGACCGGTGCTGCCCGCGAGCTCGGCTGAGCCTCGGAACTCCGCCTCGTCATTCTCGTCCGCCATTGTCCGGCCGCGGCGAAGCGAGTCAAGCCGTCCTAGGCGGCGCTTTGCGCGGGAGGACGACGTCGCTTCGCGATCGTCGACCCTTGACACGCTCCGCCGCGGCCGGAAGGGCGCATGGACGAGATCGACGTGGCGCCTGATCGACTCCATCCCACCCTCAGGCGACATCACTCCCCCACGACCAGCTGGCGGCGGTGGCCGTCTGCGCGGTGGGTGCGAGTTGGTGGAGCGACCGCGGGGACGGTGAGCGGGGAGTGGGCGCGCGGGTGGGTTTGGTGCGGAGGGGGCGAGCTGGTGGAGCGAGCGCGCCGCCGACCCGCCCGGGCCACGGGTGGGCAGGCGCAGCCTGCCCTTAACGACCTGCACCGGGCCGCCGAGAGGCTCCATGTCAAGGCTCAGGTCGCTCCGCGATCTGATCTCGCACAAACTCGCCCACAAGCAACAGCAACCACCACAGACCGCGAGTTTGGGCGAGACGCGAAGCGGCCTTGACATGGAGGGCGGCCCATAAACTTCGGGCGGGTCGGCGGCGCGCGAGCACCGCCAGCGAGCCCCGGCGCTCAGACGACCGCGTCGTGCCAGGCGTTGCCGCCCAGGAGGGCTGCGGCCACCATCAGGCGTACGCCGATGCCGATGGCGTGCTCGTCGATGTCGAACGTCCCCTGGTGCAGGTCACCGCCCGGCTGGCTGCCGGGGCTGCGGACGCCGAGGCGGGCGAGGGCGCCGGGGACCTTGGTGAGGTACCAGGCGAAGTCCTCGCCACCGAGGCTCTGATCGGTCGACGTGATCGCCGAACGGCCCATCATCGACTCCGCCGCGTCGTGCAGCATCGCGGTGGCGACGGGGTCGTTCACGACCGGCGGGACACCGCGGTGTACGTCGACGTCGATCTCGACGCCGTACGGGCGCACGATCTCCTTCGCGAGCTCCGGCACGATCTCGGCGCTGGTCTCCCACGCGTCGCGGTCGAGGCACCTCAGCGTGCCCTCGGCCTCGCCCTCCATCGGGATCGCGTTCGCGGCGGCGCCGGCGTGGATCCGTCCCCAGACCATCGTGAGTCCGGCGCGCGGGTCGACCCTGCGCGAGAGGGCGGCGGGGAGCTGGCTGACCAACGTCGACAGCGCGTGCACGAGGTCGGCGGAGAGGTGCGGCCTGGCGGTGTGCCCGCCCGGGCCGGTGAGCCGTACGTGTACGCGATCCGCCGCGGCCGTGATCGGGCCACTCCTCAGGCCGACCTGGCCGGCCTCGAGCTTGGGGTCGCAGTGCAGGCAGTAGATCTGGTCGACACCCTCGAGCCCGCCAGCGGCCATCACGTCGAGCGCGCCGCCGGGGATGAGCTCCTCGGCGGGCTGGAAGATCAGCCGTACGCCATGCGGCAGCTTGCCCTGGTTCTGCAGCTCGGCGAGGACGAGACCAGCACCGAGCACGATCGTGGTGTGAACGTCATGCCCACACGCGTGGCAGACACCGTTGCGCGTCGAGCGGTACGGCACGCCCTTCTCGTCGGCCACACGCAGCGCGTCGAGGTCAGCCCTTAGTCCCACGCGCGTGGTGCGGTCAGTGGCGTTGCCATCGAGATCGGCGATCAGACCCGTTCCCACCGGAAGATGCCTGGGCTGCAGACCCGCCTCGATGAGTCGCTCGGACACGACGCGGGTCGTACGGAACTCCTCCCGCCCCGGCTCAGGGTGCGCATGCAGGTCACGCCGAAACAGCACCAGCTCGTCGACGTAAGTCTTGACGAGCCGATCGACGTCGGCGACCAGTTCAGAATGGAGGGGCACCTGATCCATTGTCCACGCCGCCCGTGATATAGACCCGACGACCCCTACAAACGGTCACCTCCCTCACCCTCCGTGACCCCCCAGGCGTGGCGCGAGCTAGCGCGGAGACTTTGGGGTGCTATAGCGCCCATACTTTCCGCGCTATCGGTTTTCCACAGATTTCGCCGCCCGCAACCACCCGCCCGACGAATGGTTGATCGTCGAAGCATGGAGGAAATCGCCAAGCGCCAGGGCGGCGCGATCCGCACCGACCAGCTCCTGGCCGCGGGCTTCTCCCGAACCAGAATCAAGGCCCAGCTGGCGGCACAGCGCTGGCAACGCATCCACCCTCGCGTCCATGCGCTTTTCACCGGCCCGCCTCCCAGGGAAACCCAACTGTGGGCGGCCGTTCTCTACGCGGGAGAAGGAGCAGCCCTCAGCCATGAGTCGGCAGCAGAGGTCTGGGGACTCGCCGAGCCAATGGACCCGATCCACGTGACCATCCCCGGCCGACGCCGAGTCACGCCGCAGCCCGGACTCAGGATCCACAGATCAAGCTGGCTGGATGATGCGAGACATCCGACGAGGCGGCCGCCAAGGACGAGGGTGGAAGACACAGTCCTCGACCTGATCGACAAGGCGAAGACCCTCGACGAGGTCATCACCTGGATAACCCGAGCCTGCCAACGAAGGCGAACCACACCCCATCGCCTCCATGCCGCCTTAGACGCCCGCCCCCGCATGTCCTGGCGCGAACTGACCACCAGCATCCTCACCGACGTAGCAGAAGGAGCGGAGACGCCGCTCGAACTCGAGTACGTAAGACGAGTAGAGCGCCCCCACAACCTGCCGTCAGCACAACGCCAGCGAAGGATCGCGGCAGCCCACTGGGTCGACGCCATCTACGAAGATCAGAGACTCATCGTCGAGCTGGACGGTCGCCTAGGCCACGCCGAGGAAGGAGTGTTCCGCGACCACAAGCGGGACAACAGATCGACCGAGCGCGGCTACGCCACGCTCAGATTCGGCTGGACCGACGTGGTGGGAAACAGCTGCGCCATAGCGGAGCAGGTGAGGAGAGCACTGCGGAGGAACGGCTGGTCCGGCGAGTCATCGGCGTGCGGACCGCGATGTCAGCCAAAGAGGGCGGCCTAAGCCACCACCCCGATGGCTTCCTCAGAAACAGCGGCATGCACGTCCAGCATCGCCGCGACCGTGGCGCTCCACGGATAACGCTCGGCTTGCTCCCGCGCGGCCAACCGCCGCACCGCCGTAGGCCGCGAAAGCACCGTACGCACAGCCGAAGCCAAAGCCGAAGGCACCGGCGCCGCGAACGCACCAGAAGACGCGGTCACCAACTCACGCCCGCCCCCACGGTCAGCCGTCACCACCGGAGTCCCACAGGCCTGAGCCTCCAAAATGGCCAACCCAAAAGTCTCACAAGGCGAGACAGAAAGAGCCACGTCAGCCGAAGCAATACGCGAAGCCAAAACCCGCCGATCAGCGATGTACGGATGAAACACGACAGGAGCATCCCCAGCCAACGAAATCAGCTCAGAGCGATCAGGCCCATCCCCATAAACGTCCATCGTGAACGCAAAGCCCTGCCGATGCAGAGCCACAGCAGTCAAAACAGCCAGATCAGGCCGCTTCTCGAAAGACAGCCGCCCCACATGGATCAACCGAGGCACCACCCCAGACGTACCAGAGAACCGCGAAGGATGGAACGTCGAAAGGTCAACCCCCAAAGGGATCCGCCGCACCGGCCGAGTCCCCACCCGGTTGAACTCCTCCTCGGCGTACGCGGAAGTCACCACCACCGAGTCGAACATCCGCAGCAACAGCCGGTTGACAGTGTCCACCCCCGCCACCCGACCCGCATCCCACCGGATCCGCTGCTCCAGATGAGAATCCAGCCGCTCATGCGACAACAACACCGACCCTGCGGAGTTCTTCCGAGCCCACCGAGCGGCGGCGATCATCGTGGTCTTGTCCGACACCTCGACCGACGAAGGCCGCAGCTGATCCAGGACATCCAGGACCCGCCAGGGCTCGAGCACCATCCGGTACCCGCTCTTCTTCATCAGCGGCGCGCGGAGAGTCACCGTCGTCCCCGACGCATCCGTGACCCACGAGTCCTCCGGCCCCGGCACCAGCAGGAACCGCTCGTGTCCCGCCGCCAGATAGCCAGTCCCCAGCGCGTTCACGGCCGTACGGAGTCCGCCCGACGAGGGCCCGAAGAAGTTCGCCAGCTGGGCGATCCGCATCGGCATCAGGCCGCCACCGGAACGGCCCGCAGCACCGCGCGGTAGTGCACGTTCACCAACTCGTCGATGATCCGCTCCCACCCTCGTTCGAGCACCGACATCCGCGCCGCCTGCCCCATCGCGCGCCGCAGCACCGGGTTCTCCGCCAACGTCTGTACGCCGGCACGCAGTTCCGCAACCCCGACAGCAGAGTCGGCAGGATCGAACAGGAACCCGGTCTCCCCCGGCGTCACCAGATCCAGCAGCCCACCAGCACCAGGCGCCACCACCGGCACCCCGCTCGCCAGAGCCTCCTGCGCCGCCTGGCAGAACGTCTCGTGCGCGCCGGTGTGGACGAAGACGTCCAGCGAAGCCACCGCCGAGGCCAGCTCGGCGCCGTGCAGCATGCCCAGCGACACGCTCGACGGCGCCAGCCGCCGGACCTCCTCGAGCTCAGGCCCGTCGCCGACGATCACCAACCGGGTGCCGGGCAGGTCGGCGAGATGCCGCAGCAGATGAACGCGCTTCTCCATCGCCACCCGCCCGACGTACCCCACCAGCACCTCGCCGTGAGGTGCCAACGAAGACCGCAAAGCCGGAGACCGACGGGACGGACGGAACTGCCGCAGGTCGACGCCGCGCTGCCAGAGATGCACCCGCGGCACGCGAATCGACGAGAGCTGCGAGGCAGCGGCCGACGAGGGCGCGAGCGTCCGCCCCGCCCGGCTGTAGAGGCGGCGGGTCCAGGCCCAGACCGTACGGTCGATGCCGACGAGTCCGTACTGATGGCCGAACCCCACGATGTCCGTCTGGTAGATCGCGACGGTCGGGATGCCGAGCCGTTCGGCCGCACGCAGCCCCGACATGCCGAGGACGATCGGCGACGCGAGGTGCACGACATCGGGAGCGAACTCGGTGATGGCGCGCCGCACCGAGGCGTCGGGCAGCCCCAGCGGCAGATCGCGATAGATCGGGAACGGGAAGCTCCGGACTCGCACCACAGGGATGGAGCCGTACGTCGACTCACCGGGCCCCGGCGCGATGATCAGCGCCTCGTGCCCGCGAGCGACGAGCTGGTCCACCAGGTGCCGAACGGAGTTCGCGACACCGTTCACCTGGGGGAGGAAGGACTCCGCGACCACGGCTACTCGCACATTTCTTGACTTTCGGTGTCGTAGATGAACGAACGGCACACCCCGTGTTGCGCGTCGGCGAGCAATGCTCTGCTAATTGGTCACGGCCCCGAATCGCTCAGTTTCGCTCCGTATGGCAACCAAGCCCGAGCCATGTCGACTCCCGCTGCTTCGACGATTCGGGCCGTGACGAACTACGCGGAGTCCCCCAAGCCGTACGCTGGCCGCGTGACTTCAAGCGAGTCCGAGTCCGGGCTGCCGATCCAGCCCGTCTACGGCCCCGCCGACCAGGACGGCTGGGACCCGGCCGCACGCCTGGGCGAGCCGGGCACGTATCCGTACACCCGCGGCGTCTACCCGTCCATGTACACCGGCCGCCCGTGGACAATGCGCCAGTACGCCGGCTTCGGCACCGCGGTCGAGTCGAACCGCCGCTACCACCACCTGATCGACGCCGGCACGAACGGCCTGTCGGTCGCGTTCGATCTGCCGACCCAGATGGGGTACGACTCCGACGCGCCAATCGTGCACGGCGAGGTCGGCAAGGTCGGGGTCGCGATCGACTCGCTGGACGACATGCGGATCCTGTTCGACGGCATCCCGCTCGGCCAGGTCTCGACGTCGATGACGATCAACGCCCCCGCCGCGTTGCTGCTGCTGCTCTACCAAATCGTCGCCGAGGAGCAGGGCGTCGCGCCGGAGGAGCTGACCGGCACGATCCAGAACGACGTACTCAAGGAGTACATCGCGCGTGGCACGTACATCTATCCGCCCGCGCAGTCGCTACGGCTGATCTCCGACATTTTCTCGTACTGCAAGGCAGAACTGCCGAAGTTCAACACGATCTCGATCTCCGGCTATCACATGGCGGAGGCCGGGGCGACGCCCGTGCAGGAGGTCGCGTTCACGTTGGCGAACGGGCGGGAGTACGTCCGCGCCGCGCTCGACGCGGGGTTGGACATCGACGAGTTCGCGCCGCGGCTCTCGTTCTTCTTCGTGGCAAGGACGACGCTGCTCGAGGAGATCGCGAAGTTCCGTGCGGCAAGGCGGATCTGGGCTTCGATGATGCGGGACGAGTTCGGCGCGAAGAACCCGAAGTCGTGGATGCTGCGGTTCCATACGCAGACCGCGGGCGTGCAGCTGACGGCGCAGCAGCCGGAGGTCAACCTCGTCCGCGTCGCCGTACAGGGACTCGCCGCGGTGCTGGGCGGAACGCAGTCGCTGCACACGAACTCCTACGACGAGGCGATCGCGCTGCCGACCGAGAAGGCGGCGCGGCTGGCGCTGCGAACCCAACAGGTGTTGGCGTTCGAGACCGACGTGACGAAGACCGTCGATCCGTTCGCCGGCTCCTACGCGGTCGAGTCGATGACCGACGACGTCGAGAAGGCCGCACTCGAGCTGATGGCGGCCGTCGAGGGGTACGGCGGCGCGGTCGCGGCGATCGAGAAGGGCTTCCAGAAGTCGGAGATCGAACGGTCGGCGTACGGGATCTCGCGCGAGATCGACTCCGGCGAGCGGATCGTCGTCGGCATGAACAAGTACGCGCTCGCCGAGGAGGACCCGTACGAGCCGCTGCGCGTCGACCCGGCGATCGAGGAGACGCAACGCAGGCGCCTCGCCGGTCTCCGTTCGGAACGCGACTCCGAAGAGGTCACGCGCTGCCTCGCCGCTTTGCAGGACGCGGCGCGCGGCGGCGACAACGTGCTGTACCCGATGAAGTCAGCGCTCGCCGCGCTGGCGACCGTAGGCGAGGTCTGCGATGCGTTGCGCGAGGTGTGGGGCGTCTACACGCCGCCGGACGCCTTCTAACGCGCCCTAGCCCGCAGCCGGCGGAGCATGCGCGCGTCCTCGAACCCGACCGTACGGGCAGCCGCCTCCACCGTGACGCCGTGGCCGATCAGGTGCTCGGCCCGTTCGAGGCGCAAGAGCTGCTGGTAACGCAATGGCGTCAGCCCTGTCGCGCCGGCGAACTGACGCGTGACCGTGCGTTCGCTCATCCCCGAAGCCGCCGCGAGCTCCGCCAGCGTCAGCCGTGAGCTGAAGTGGACGTCGATCAGGTCCTGCACGCGGTGCACGGCATCGTTCAGGTGCGAACGGTGTCTGAGCAAGGCACTTGCCTGCGGCTCGGAACCGTTCCGCCGCGCGTAGACCACCATCTCCCGCGCCACCCGGCCGGCCGCCGCCGGACCGTGCCGGGCGGCGATCAGGTAGAGCGCCAGGTCGATCCCGCTCGCGATGCCCGCGGACGTCACGACGCGCGAGTCCTCGACGTACAGCACATCCCGGACGACGTGCGCCTTGGGGAACCGCCGCGCGAGCTCGTCCTGGACGTTGTGATGGGTAGTGCACCTGTGTCCGTCGAGCAGGCCTGCGTGACCGAGCGCGAACGCTCCGGCGCAGACGCTGGCGACCGTGCCACCCGCCGCGTGATGCGCGCGCAGCCGGTCGAGCGACTTTTCCGCCAGCTCGGGCTCCTTCCTGCCGCGTACCCGCCAGCCCGGCACCACCAGCAGATCGCCGGCCTCGAGGTCCGGCCAGCTACGCGAGGCCCGCAGCGGAAGCCCTTGTGCGGTGGGGATCTCGACCTGCTCGGCGACATAGCTGAGCTCGTACTCGTACCCGAGATCGGCCGTTCCCGAGAACGCCTGGGCCGGCCCGGCGAGGTCGAGCAGGTGCACGCCGGGCACCAGGAAGAAGACGACGCGAGTCACGATCTGGTCAGCGTACCCGCCACCTCGTCGACCGTACGGATCGTCGCGAACCTGCCCGCCAGCGCGTACTCCGTCCGCGCCAGGATCTCCGCCGTGCCGAGTGTGCGCGGGTCCTCGATCAGCTGTGCGGGCGTGAGGTCCTTGGGGGCGTCCCGATGGGCGATCGGGTTGGTCGTCGTGGCGTCGATGACGAACGTGACTTCGTAGCCGAGGTCCGACGCGACGCGGGCGGTGGTCTCGCAGCACTGCTCGGTGCGGATGCCGCAGACGACGAGCTCCCGGATCCCTGCGTTCGGTCAAGAGCTGTTGGAGATTCGTGGTGGTGAAGGCGTTGTGGGACGTCTTGGTGACGACGTTCTCGTCCGGTCGAGGCTCCAGGCCGTCCATGAGGCGGACGTAGCCACGCGCCGGGTCGAACAGGCCGCCGGTGCCGGGCTCGGTGTGGAGAACCCAGATCACGGTGTCGCCGTTCCCGCGAGTGTGGTCGACCAGGCGGCCGACGGCCTCGGCGACGTCGGGGTTTGCGGTGAGCGGCCAGACGGGCTGCTGGCGGAACGATTCCTGCACGTCGATGACGAGGAGAGCGGTGGACATGGTCCTCATCCTGCCCTGGACGTACGGCGGCCGCCCAGGCTCGATCGCGCCCCGATGCGGACGGATCTGGTCACTGCTTGAGATCGCACTCTTGACGCGGCCGATACGTTGGCCGCCATGGGGAAACGGGGTCTCGCTGTCGTCACCGCTGTCGTCGTTCTGCTCAGCCTCTTCAGTTCCGGAGTCGCCATGGCCGCGCCCGCGGAGTCGACCAGCAACGCGTTGGTGCGCTGCGAGTTCATCCCGACACCGGACAAGCCTGCCGCCAAGCCCGTCAAGCCGCCGTTCCCGTGGACGCTCGCACGCGGCACGGTGACCGTCACGCTGCGGACGAACCACGGCAAGATCGTGATGGAGCTCGACCGCGCCGGCGCACCGTGTGCGGTGCACAACCTCGCGCACTTGGCGTGGAGCCGCTTCTACCACGACACGCGATGCTGGCGGCTGACCGACTACGAGCGCCTCGGCGTCCTGCAGTGCGGCGACATCTTCGCGGCGGAGATCGGCGGGCCTGGCTATCGGTTCGCCGACGAGCTGACGGGTTCGGAGACGTACCCGCGCGGGACGGTCGCGATGGGCAACCAGGGGCCGGATACGAACGGCAGCCAGTTCTTCCTCGTGCACTCGCAGGCGCTGATCCCGCCGGCGTACACCGTTCTCGGACGGGTGACGCACGGCATGGACGTCCTCGACAAGATCGCGGCGGGCGGCATCATCCCTGGCGCGAACGAGCACGACGGCGAGCCCCGCCTGCCCGTGCACATCCGACGTGCCGCCGTTCGCTACTGAGCCGTTACTGGCGCGTCGCGAGGCACACCATCGCCTTACTGTGTGAGGAGTTGTACTCCTCATCGGTGTAGTCACCGGTCGCCTTGAACTCCCATGTTGAACGCGAGCACGCCGCCGACCTCGAGCTGCGCGTGGCAACGACGCAGAGTCTCCAACGCCTGTTCACGATCCATCACGCAGACGAAGCTGCCGCAGGGGATGTAGATCGTCCGGAACTTGTACGGCCTCGTCCACGCGCGATTTGCCCGTTCGGAAGCTCAGCACGCACAGTCGGGCAACCACGTCGCCGTGGATCCGGGTCGACGACAGCGCCACCCGTTCCGATGCGTTCACCCTGTCCAGTAAGGCCTTCGTGTCAGCCGCAGTCCGACACCTGAACACGATGACGGACAGATCCGGGGCCTGCCGCACCGACAGCGAGCGCCAACGAGTCCGCGCGCTCGATCCCGTCCATCCGCTGCCTGCCGCGCGACGTGAGGTGGAAGAACCCGCCGTACGCGGCGTCGACGTGCAACCACAACCCGTTGGCCGAAGCCACATCCGCCAACGCTGGAAGGGGATCGATCGTCCCCGTGTTCGTCGTTCCGGCCGACGCCGTCACGAAGAACGGTGCCTTCCCGGCCACGCGGTCCTGCCGAATCGCCTCCTGCAAGGCGAACGGGTCCATCCGCAGCTCGGAGTCGACCGGAACCAGGCGGATGGCCGAGTCCGGGAAGCCGGCCAGCTTTGCGGCCTTCGCCGTCGCGTGGTGGGTCTGCGAGGTGACGACCGCCGAATGCGTCGCCGTGGAGCCGCCGGTGGTGAGGATCCCGGCACTCGAGGTGGGAACGAGAAGAGGTCCGCCATCCATCTCAGCACGTCGAGCTCCATCGCGACCAGCGCGGGTGCCGGCGCGGCCTGGCCGGTGTAGCGGTTGATCGCGTTGGCGACGAGGTCGGCGATGGCGGCACTGACGAGCCCGCCGCCGGGCGTGTACGCGAGCGCCCTGGGGCTGGCACTGTTGATGCCCTTGGCGGCGGCGCGATCGACCAGTTGGAGCAGCTCGGCCAGCGGTCGGCCGTTCTCGCCCGGCTGACGTCGCAGCGCTGGATCGTCCAGCAGCTCCGTCAACCCGTGGTTGTCGAGTACGGGCGCGTTCGGGAGGCGGTAGACGAAGTCCGCTACGTAGTCCGCGGCCGTCGCGAGCGCGGCACGAGCTCGTCGCCGGTGAGGTCCAAGGGCGCCATGACTTCGTTTGTAGATTGCCTGGCGCACTCTCACATCGGCGTCGGTTGCCTAGATCTGTTCGGGGCCTTGCCTATTTACCGACGCCGACCCGGTCGGCCAGCCCCATCGCGTCGAACGGCGCTCGCACCTTGGCGTCGTTGTCGAAGTACACGAACACGTCGCGGGCCTGGCGTTTGGCCTTCTTGGGCGACAACGTCCTGCCGTCCGAGGGGGTCTGGCCGCTCGCCCACTTCTCGACCTTGGCCGCCCAGCGGTCGAGTGCCTGGTTGTCGTAGCCGCTGACGTACAGCTCGTCGGCGCCGTGCAGCCTGACGTACACGAAGTCCGACGCGGTGACGTCGTCGACCATCGGCCACTTCCCCGCGGTATCCGCGCAGACGAGCGCGATGTCGTGTTCGCGCAGGAGATCGACGAATTCCTCGTTCTCGTACGTGCCGTGCCTGACCTCGAGGGCGTGCCGGATCGGTCGTTGTTCGTCGGTGCTGAGGTAGGCGCGGTCGTTCATGCGGTCCTCGTGCTGCTTGGCTTGCTCGACCGCCTCTTCGGTCGTTCGCGGGAGCAGCTCGAAGAACGCGCTCAGACGGTCCTTGTCGTAGCCGAGCGTTGGCGGAAGCTGCCAGAGGATCGGGCCGAGTTTCTCCTTCAGGGCAAGGATTCCTGAGGCGAAGAAGTTGGCGAGTGGACCTTCGACGCCGGCCAGCTTCTTCATCTGCGTGATGAACCGCGGGCCCTTGAGCGAGAACACGAAATCGTCCGGCGTCTCGTCGTACCACCGTTCGAACGAGCTCGGCTGCTGGAGCGCGTAGAAGGAGCCGTTGATCTCGATCGAGCTGAGCTTGCTGGACGCGTACTCGAGCTCGCGCTTCTGGGGCAGGCCCTCGGGGTAGAACACCTTGCGCCACGGCGGGTAGTTCCAGCCCGAGATGCCGACACGAATCGCCATGTCAGGAAGGGATATCCAGGTGGTTGCCGCCCGAGACCACGATGACCGTGGTGTCTTCTGGCTTGGGTACGTACGCACCGCAGAGCAGCGAGGCGAATGCGGTCGCCCCGCCGGGCTCGGCGAGCAGGCGGCACCGTTCCCAGAGGAACTTGCGGGAGGCGATGATCGCCTCGTCGGGGACGAGGATCGAGCGTGCGTTGCGTCCTGACGCGACCGCGAAGGCGATGATTCCGGCTTGCAGGGCGGCCATGCTGTCCGCGGCGATGCCGCCGAGCGTGGTCTCGACCGGGTGTCCGGCGGCGAGGGCCGCGTGCATGGTGGGGCAGAGCTCGGGCTCGACAGGGAGGACGGTCGCTCGGTCGCCGACGCCGAGCGCGGTGCCCGCGTAGAGGCCGCCGCCACCGCAGGAGGTCAGCACGGTTGTCGCTTCGGGTACCTGGTCGACGATCTCCTGGCCGAGCGTGGAGGCGCCGGCGACGACCGAGGTCTGGTCGTACGCGTGGATCTGGAGGACGTCGCGTTCGGCCGCCCAGGTCTGGCTGGCCTTGAGCGCGTCGGGGTAGTAGCCGTCGATGACGTGCACGTCGGCGCCGTACGAACGGACCCTGTCAACCTTGGCTTGCGGGGACGTCTTCGGGACGAAGATGTGGGCCTTGACGCCGACCTCCCTCGCGGCCCAGGCAACGGCCGCGCCGTGGTTGCCGCCCGAGGCCGCGACGACGCCGTCGTTCGGGACATCCGTCGAGAGGAGGGTGTTGAGGGCACCGCGGGTCTTGAAGACGCCGACGTGCTGGAGGAGCTCGAGCTTGAGGATGACGCGGCCTTGGACGCCGACCTCGGTGCCGTCGAGCTCGAGGATCGGGGTCCGCCTGATGCGGCCGCGGAGACGTTCGGCGGCGGCCTTCAGCTCGGCGGGCTCGGGGACTCGGAGTGTCGTCACGTACCTACGCTGCCACGGCCTTCGAAGCGGGCCAACGGGCGGGCCTTGATCGCGAAGTCGCGGAACGTCCGCGCGGCGGGCGCGAGGGGCGTGTCCTTCGCCCAGACCAGGCCTATGGCGCGCGTGGCCGCGGGGTTCAGACCGAGCTCGACGACCTCTTGGGGCTTGGGTCGCGCGGGCGGGAGGATCGCGACGCCGAGGCCGGCGCCCACCAGGCCGCGGACGGTGTCGACCTCCTCGCCCTCGAACGCGAGGGTCGGGGCGAAGCCGGCTGCTTGGCAGAGGGCGTCGGTGATCTGGCGGAGACCGTACCCGTGCTTCATGCCCACGAACTGCTCTTCCGCGACCTCTGCCAGCCTGGCCCGCTTTCTCGTCGCCAGCCGGTGCTTGGTGGGGACGGCGAGGACGAGGGGCTGCTCGTACAGGACGGTGGACTCGAGGCCGGGCCAGTCGACGGGGACCGGGGCGGTGAGGGCGAGGTCCATCTCGCCTGTGGTCACGCGCTTGAGCATGGTCTCGTGCGAGCTCTGGGCGAGGTTGAAGCGGACGGTGGGGTGGTGCGCCCGGAACTTCCGGAGGAGTTCCGGGACCTCGTGCGCGCCGGTGCTGTGCAGGAACGTGAACGCGACCTGGCCCCGTTCGGGATCGGCCTCCTCCAGCGCCGCGCGGCAGCCCGCCTCGAGCGCGGACATCGCCCGTTCGGCGCCTTGCGCGAGCACCTCGCCCACTCTGGTGAGGCGGATGCCGCGGCCTTGTCTGACGACGACCGGGGCACCGAGAGTTTCGGTCAGCCCAGCCAACCACCGGCTCACCGTCGGCTGCGGCATATCGAGCCGCTCGGCCGCCCTCGTGACATGCCGCTCGACCGCGATGGCCTCCAACAACGCCAACCTCGGCGCCAGCGCCGCGGCCAGCTCGGCGGCTTCGGAGCTCTCCATACCTCGTCCATTCATGCGCCGACGAATCGATCCCGCACCTATCATGCTGGACCGTGACGGCCAAGGAGTTCGTCGAGCGGTTCCTCGAGGTCCAGCGGGAGCTCGGGTACGCGCGCACCCTGTTGCCAACCGCAGTCGTCGGCGCGTGGCGAGATGTCGTGGACGAGTGCGAGCGCGGCTATGCGATGAGCATCTACGAGTACGACAACGACCTCAGCGACCGGCTGCTGATCGAGCGCCTCCTGCACGACGAGCAGCTGGCGGCGATGCCCGAGCTGGACTGGGTCCGGGCGGAGGTCGAGGAGCTCGATCGCCGCTTCAGGGAGCTGCTGCTCCCCGTTCTCCTCCCCCATCGCTCCGCGGAGCGATGGTGGGCCGCGCATCCGCCACGGCGGGGTGGAGCCGAGCTCGCCGCCGACATCCGGAGTACCTACGGCATCGACATCGAGGTCGTCGACACCTGACCGGTCACGGCTTGCGGCGTTTGGTCTGCAGGTAGGTGCGGACGCGCAGGCTGGTCAGGATGACGAACATCAGCAGCGCGGCCCAGATCCAGAGCGGGATGCGGCCGAGCTGGGCGACCAGGTTGACGCTCGGCTGTTGCGTCGGATCGGGCGCCGCGGCCGAAACTTCCGGAGTCCCGGGCGGGCTGGTCGAGGCGGTCGACGGTCCGTCGGACGGGGTGCGGGAGCGGCTCGCCGTCTGGGCGGCGACGGCGCGGGTGACCTCGTCGACCGACACCAGCCGTCCGACCGGCTCGGTGCGCCCGACCGACGCGAAGCCCCAGTCGAACAGCGCCGCGACCTTCTCCCACGACGGCTTGGGCGTGCGCATCACGGTGACGAGGATGCGGTGCCCGTTCCGCTCGGCGACACCGACGAGCGTGTTGCGGGCCAGCGTGGTGAAGCCGTTCTTCACGCCGTACGCGCCCTGGTAGTGCGAGAGCAGCTTGTTGCCGTTCTGGATCTGGTACGTCTTGCCAGCCTTGCCTGGCCACTGGAGCTTCGGCGTGCGGATGTACTTGCGGAAGTCCGCCCGCGCGAGCCCGGCGCGAGCGAACAGCGACAGGTCGTACGCGGAGCTCCACTGCGCGGGCTCGTCGAGGCCGCTCGGGTTGACCACGAACGTGTCGTACGCCCCGAGGCGCGCGGCCTCGCGGTTCATCAGCTCGACGGTCTTCGGCAGCCCGCCGGCGGCGTTGCCCAGCGCGCTGGCGGCGTCGTTCCCGGACGGCAGGAACAGCCCGTAGAACAGCTGGTCGACCGTGTACTTGCTGCCCGCCTGCAGGCCGACGCGGCTGCCCTCGATGTTCGCGTCCTCGCGCGTCGCCACGTACGTCGCGCGCTTGTCCAGGCGCGGCAGCAGCGTGACCGCGGTCAGCATCTTGAGCGTGCTCGCCGGCTTCAGGCGCGAGTGCGCGTTCTTGGCCGCGAGGATCTCGCCGGAGTCCAGGTCGGCGACGACGAACGCCTCGACGGGGAGGGCCGGGAGCTTGGGCTTCGCGTCGGCTGCCACGACGACGCCGTGGTGGCCGAGGAGCGCGCCGCCGACGAAGTCGTCGCCGAACGGGCTGACCGGGTTCGGCTGGGCTATCGGCGCCGTGAACGTGGGACTCGGGATGGGTGTGGGGGCGCTGTTGGCCGGCAAGGGAATCGCGAGTAGCCCGAAGATCGAGCCGGCGAACACAGCTGCTGCGGCCGTCGCTCGCGCCATGGCGACACGACGGGTACCGGGGAGCCATCGCATGGTGCGGAACAGGGTAGCGGTCCTGGCTGGTAACGCATCTCGACCCTATGTGCGCCTTCTTGTGAGCACGAGAACGACCGCGGCACAGAGCACGAGCCACGCGACGTCGAGCGCGACGAGCCCGTTCCAGCCCGTGCTGCCGTACGCGGCGGTGCCGGTGCTGCCGAGCACGCTGCTGCCGAGGTAGTAGGCGGTGAGGTAGAGCCCGGACGCCTGCCCCCTCGCTGTCGGCGGCGCTTGGGCGCCGACCCAGCCGGAGGCGGTCGCATGGGCGGCGAAGAACCCCGCGGTCATGATCGCGAGGCCGGCGAGGACTGCGACGACGTTGCTCGAGGCCGTAACGGCGACCCCGACGACGGTGACCGCAAGGGTCCCGAACAGCACCACCCTCCGCCCGTACGTATCCGCGAGCCGCCCGGCGATCGTCGAGCACACCCCGCCGACGGCGTACGCGAGAAACATCAGCGAAGCGATCGCCGGCGACAGGCCGAGCGGCGGCGCCGCGAGCCGAAATCCGATGGCGTTGTAGACGGCGACGAACCCACCCATGAGCAGGGCAGCGACGACGTACTGAGCAACAAGAGTGCGGTCGGCCAAAGCCGCCCGCATCCCCTCCCCCAGCTGCGCCCTCTCACCCTGACGCCGAGCACCCCGCGGCATCGCAACAAGCAGAACCCCAGCACAAACGGCACCAAGC
The DNA here is from genome assembly GCA_963762635.1 of uncultured Actinomycetota bacterium. Lineage (GTDB taxonomy): Bacteria > Actinomycetota > Actinomycetes > Propionibacteriales > Actinopolymorphaceae > Tenggerimyces. The sequence goes on along the minus strand of CAVXLQ010000009.1, from coordinate 15,578 downwards.
ACGCCCACCGCAAGAACAGCGCCCCGCCACCCAAAGAAGTCGGAAGCAGCCCCAGAAAGAAGCCGCCCCACCAACCCACCCGCGCTGTTGCCAGCAATGAGAACCCCAATCGCAGCCCCCACCCCGCGCCGCCCGACCTCCTCAGCGAGGTACGCCATGGCCACTGCCGGAATCCCGGCAATGGCCAAGCCCTGGATGCCTCGCAGTACCAACAACACCTCATACGAAGGCGCCAGCGCCAACAACAACCCAACCCCGGCGGCCACCACAACAGCCGTCACCAAAACCAGCCGCCGCCCCACAACCTCGGAGATCATCGCCGCCGGCAGCACCCCCAGCGCCAGCGCCCCGGTCGCGACGCTCACCGACCAGGAAGCCGAACCCGGATCCAGCCCCCACTCTGAGGCCAACTGCGGAAGCAACGGCTGCGTGACGTAGAGAAGCGCATAAGCAGCAATCCCAGCCGCCACCACAGAGACAGTGACCCGCCGAAACCGCGCACCCGCCTCCAGAGCCACACCCACCGCCGCCACGCTCCCGACGGTAGGCAGGGCAACAGTCATGCGTCCAATACAACTTTGGCTAGAGTTCCATTCACCATCGCATGATTGCCCGTCGCGCCGCGTGGCGGATCGCCGCCTCCAACGCCGGCATCCGCCCACCGCCCTCCGCTAGTTCGAGGAGCGTGTCGGCGAACGCCTCCTCCGGAGGAGCGGCCAGCCCTCGAACGTACGAGTTCAGCTCACTCACCACGACCAAGCCCAGCTCGTTGTGCACCCGAAGCACCTCGAGCCGTCGCTCTGGATCCCCAGAAGCCTGACGAGCCGAGACGTTCAGGCTCTCGAGAAGCTCGACCAGGAATATCGCCCGCGACGACGCCCCGAGCGCAGCCAACAACCTCGACCGCGCCTGCAGTCGACGGCCCAGTCTGTATTCGTCCAACCAGGCTTGGAAGTCCACCTCATGATGGAGCTAGACGTCCTTGTCGACCAGCAGATCGGCCCCGCGAAGACTTGTCAAGGCGTCCCAGACAACCGGATCCAGGTCAGCCATCGGAGCCGCATCCTGCTCCTCCATCCGCTCGGCCGCCCAGTCCGCCGCCTCCTCCCGCGAGAGGTCGCCCGAAACCAGCCGAACCAAGAGCCCCTCAATGTCAGCGTTCGCGTGCAGTCGGCTCATCGGTCGACGAGGATCCTCGACGGATCCGCCCCTTCGTTCGCCGGCCCTTTGAGGAGCACGGGATCGAAGATCTTCTTCACGGCGAGGTACTCCTCGTCGACCATGCCGGTCTCGGCGTAGCTGATCAGAGTCCGGGCAGTGCCGATGCTCTGCACCGCCTTGCAGACCCTCATCCCCTACCTCCATCGCTTCGCAAGTAGATAGGTATTTCCTCGAGAACCTCGTGGACCAACGCACCCACACTCGGGTCGGATGCCCTCGCCTCAAGCTCTGATATCGCAGCAGGGTCGATCTTCCTGTGGATCCTAGCTCTGTGACTGAGGCAGATGATCGCCACCGATGTCGACGTCATCGCGGTCCAATAGCGCAAGGCAGAGTTCCTGGACCCTTCTCCAGTCGTCGCTGTGCATAGCGAGCCCGACGAGCTCGTGCCTGGCGGACCCCCAATCTCCCCTCGATGGCCTTACGGAAGATGTCGAAGTTTCCCTCGGGCGGTTCCACACACCTGCCGATCGAGTCGTTCACTATTCGATGATCTTCCGTAGTCCACCCAAAGGCCAGCTATGATCAGCGCCGACTGCTGCTTAGTCAGTTCCCGCCACAGCACCGAGTATCCATGTCAAACTGGTGGCGTGGCCCGCGCTCGCTGAGACCAGCCCTGGCCTGTTCGAATTGCCACCGGTGGTCCCACCGTGAGGGTTCCCAGACGATCCCTTGCCGGACTACGCCGATTCCGTCGTCAACGCGATCGACACACCACAGGAACTCCTCGTCGTTGCACACGGTGGTGGCTTGCCAAGTGGCGCCAGCTGCGGGCATAAGGTCGATCTTGTACGGGGATCGCTCTTTACACGACCACCTCGGCGTCGAGCCTCGCCAGCTCTGTGTCGGATATCCCTGGCACGGCCAAACCTTGTCACGAGCGCTAGATCGCTCGCAGCAACAGTCCTACTTCGCCTTGTGTCAACGCAAACCTAAGCTGCCATCCTGGTTCAGACCAGCAGGCTCTAGCTAATCAATCCAACGACTGCTGTAGCCAAGCTTGGTAGTCTTCGAGCATGCTCATCGTGACCGTCCGATCGTCGTGCGGAAGCTTACCCTCGGCGAGGCAGGTATCCAGACACTTCACTAGCAGTTCAACCGCACTGCGCTCGTAGCCCCGCACCATGAATTTGGATGGGTCTATCAGCACAACACCCAACGGCGAGTCTGGCAACAGAACTTCTCGAAACCTGACTGCCTGCTCCTGAGTAAGGCCCGGAATGTCGACATACCAGTAGTCGTTGGTCATTTCCCGATCCGTTCCAGTAAGAGGTCGTACGTCCCAAGCCGCTCGTTCTCACCGAATCCGTCGACGCGCCTGGCCATCTTCCACCACCAAGAGTGTGACCATCTGTGTCTGGACTGATGAAGTACTTGCCATTGGTGTAGACCGCTTGACGATGACTAGAGGCACCCTGAACTCTCCAGTACCCCAGGTACTTCGCGAGTTCAGTTGCCTGGGGCGTGGTCATCCTCGATATTGGCTTCTGAGCAAGGTAGAACCGTGGTGGTACCTTACCGCGCAGGCCACCGACGGCGGGGTAGGGGATCCCGATTTCATAACCGAACCCGAAGGCGCCGTAGTAGGTGCATTGAGCCTGCAACCTGGCGGCGATCTCGTATTGTTCCAGCAGCTGGGACGGGTTAGCACCCATTATTGCGGCCAGCTAGGCGCTTTGGTCGATGCTGGATGCACCCATCCCTAGCCTGACGTCGTTGATGGCGTCAAGGCTCACGCCACGCACCAGGCCGGAGAGGGCCCAGATGTTCCTGAGCACGTCGTCGATGCTTTGGCCGCTTGGGTCGGTGTAGACGGAGGGTTGGTTGGCGGCGTAGAGGTAGGCGGCTATGTAGGGATGAGCGGCCAGTCTCGGCCATGAGAACACGGAGGGTTACGTGCGGCGGGCGCCTCGGCGGGTGGCGAGGACGCCGACGGCGGCTACGGTGGCGAATCGTTCGCCTAGGCTGCGCTTTTGCGGCTCGGGCTCGGCTTCCTCCGCTGATTCTTCCGGCAGGGTTGCGGTTGCGGCCCAGGAGGCGCCCAGCACGACGAGGCGGGCGAAGTAGTTGATCCAGACCAGTAAGGCGATCATGATGGCGAACGCTCCGTACAGCGGGTTGCCGGTCACGTTGCCGATCACCAATCCCGCTAGCTGCTTGAGGATTTCGAACCCCACCGCCGCGATCAGCGCGCCCTGCCAGACCGAACGGGTCGGCGCGTTGTGCTTGGGCAGCAGCCTGTACATGGTGAAGAACAGCAACGTGCTGGCCGCAACGCCTACCACCATGGCGACAACGGTGAGCAGCGTGCCCATCCCCGGAACGCCGGAAAGGCCGATCCACTCGATCACCGTGTCCGTGAAGCCCGTCACCGCCGTCCCCAACGTCACCGACAGCACCAACACGAGCCCAATCACACCCAGCACGATCAGGTCGAACAGCTTGCCCAGAAAGAAGTTTCGCTTCTCCTCCGCCACCACATCGAAGACCGACTGCAGCGACGTACGCAGAGCCGAGATCCACCCCAACCCCGAATACAGCAAGCCCACAAGGCCAATCAGCCCCACCGACCCACGCCGTGACGCGATGGCCGCCACGTTGATCTGGCCGGACGCGTCACCGATCATCCCCGGGAAGATCGACGCCAACGCCGACTCCACTGCCTCGTCCGCCCCCGGCACGTACGCCACCACGTACCCCACGACGGCGAAGGCCAGCGCGATGATCGGGAAGAACGACAGGAAGCCGAAGTATGTCACCGCCGCGGCGAGCTGGCTGCCCAGCCGGTCGCCGTAGTGGGAGCCGGCGCGCACCGCGTGGTCGAGCACCGGCCAGCGCGCCTTCGCTCGCTCGAAGGTGTCAAGAGCCCGTTGCTTCAACCGCTGCACGTCCATGATCAAAGCCATACCCGGACGTTCGGGTGATTACGCCCGGGACGCTCGCAGAGCCTCGTGCCGCGGCAACGGCCCCGGCAACGGCCCGCCCAGAGCGAAGTCCCGCTGCGGCCGCCACACCGAGTCCCCACCGTGCTCGAACAGCGAGAACGTCTGCACATCAAAAGCGCACTCGTACCCGTCCAGAGCCTCATAAGCGCGATCCAGCACATGATCAGGCAGATCGTGCGCGATGGTCACATGCGGGTGGTACGGGAAAGCCAAATCCCGAGCCAACGGCCCCGTCCGCACCCGATTGGCCAGCACCTCACAAGAAGAGATGCCCTCCGAAACAGCCACGAACACCACCGGCGACACCGGGCGGAACGTCGCGGTCCCGCGCAGCCGCATCACGAACGGCCGGTACGTCTCCGCCACCGCCAGCAGATGCCGCTCGATCGCGTCGAGCGAGCCCTCCGGCACCCGTGTCGGCGGCAGCAGCGTCACGTGGGTCGGGATCCCCTCCGCCAGAGGGTCCCCCAACGTGGCCCGCCATCGCTGCAACTCCCCGCCATAGGGCTCGGGGATAGCGATCGCTACGCCGATGGTTCGCACGCGAGGCAACCGCCTACCGCTTCGCCGGGACGAAGCCGACGCGCTCGTTGACGAGCGACATGGTCTCCGACGCCACCGCACGGGCCCGCTCGGCGCCGTGGGCCAGGATGCCGTCGAGCGACTCCCGGTCCTCCAACAGCGCGAAGGTCCGGTCCCGGAACGGCGTCACAACTTCCACCACAGCATCGGCGACATCGCCCTTGAGGTCGCCGTACCCCTTGCCCTCGTACGACGACACCAGCGAAGGCACCGGCACCGAGCGCAACGCCGAAAGAATCGTCAGCAGGTTCGAAACTCCCGGCTTGGCCTCGGGATCGAACGCAACTACCCGATCGGAGTCCGTCACCGCCGACCGCACCCGCTTCGCCGAAACTTTCGGGTCGTCCAGCAGCTCCACCATCCCCGCCGGCGAGGACGACGACTTGCTCATCTTCGCCACCGGGTTCGCCAGGTCCTGGATCTTCGCCACGTCCTTGACGATGTACGCCGAAGGCTGCCTGAAAGTTTCGCCGTACCGCCCGTTGAACCGCCCAGCCAGGTCCCGCGTCAGCTCCAGATGCTGCCGCTGGTCCTCGCCCACCGGAACCTGGTCGGTCTGGTAGAGCAGGATGTCCGCCGCCATCAGCACCGGGTACGTGAACAGCCCGACCGTCGCCGACTCCGTGCCAGCCTTCTGCGACTTGTCCTTGAACTGCGTCATCCGCGACGCCTCGCCGAAGCCCGTCAGGCAGCCGAGCACCCAAGCGAGCTGGGAGTGCTCCGGCACGTGGCTCTGGATGAACAGCGTGCAGCGGTCCGGGTCCAGGCCGGCGGCCAGCAGCTGGGCGGCCGAGCGCAGGCTGCGCTCGCGCAGGAGGGCGGGGTCGTGCTCGACGGTGATCGCGTGCAGGTCGACCACGCAATAGAACGCGTCGTGCGTGTCCTGCATCGCGACCCACTGACGGAGCGCACCCAGGTAGTTGCCGAGGTGGAACGAGTCGGCAGTCGGCTGGATGCCCGAGAGCACGCGGGGGCGGTACTGCATGCTGCGAATTGTGCCAGCACCGTCGCGCCCCGCAGGCGCCCCGTCCACACCTGGACGTACGGCAGGCGTCAGCTACGCTCCGTCGATACTCCCTGCTCAGGAGCAGTCGCGTTCTGCGACAAATCCGACGGGTCCGGCGCGGCGGCGACACCCGCTGTGAACCTCACCCGCGCGACCCGCCGGCCGTCGAGCTCGGTCACCGTGAATCGATGGCCGTCGACCTCGACGAACTCACCGACCACCGGGAGATGCCCCAACCGGGCGATCACGAAACCCGCGACGGTCTCGTACGGCCCGTCCGGGATCACCACGCCGGTCTCGTCCTCGAAGTCCTCGAGGTTCAGCCGGCCGTCCACCTCCACGTCACCGGTCTGCAGGCGGCGGTACGCGAACTCCTCGTCCTCGTCGTACTCGTCGCGGATGTCGCCGATCAGCTCCTCGACCAGGTCCTCGAGCGTGACGATGCCCGCCGTGCCGCCGTACTCGTCGAGCACGATCGCCAGATGATGGCCGCCGTCCCGCATCTCGGACAAGGCCGCCAAAACCCGCTTGGTCCCCGGCAGCAGCGGTACGTCTCGCGCCAGGTCACCGACCCGCAGCGAGCGCCGTGAGACCTCCGGGTTGAGCAGATCGCGGACGTGGACGAACCCCATCACGTCGTCCGTCGACCCGCGGACCACCGGATACCGGGAGTGCGGGCGCTCGGTCGCCATCGTCACGGTCTTGAAGACGGGGGTGCTCGCGTCCAGGAAGTCGACCTCCGTACGAGGCACCATGACCTCGCGGATCTGTCGCTCACCAGCCGCGAAGACCTCCTCGACGATCGCGCGTTCCTCGTCGCCGAGCGTTTCATGGGCCGAGACGAGGGCGCGGAGCTCCTCGTCGGACATCTGCTCGCGCTGGGCCCGCGGGTCACCGCCGAGGATGCGGACGACGACGTTGTGGACTTCGACAGGAACCACACGATCGGGCGGGAGCCGCGGGCGACGCGTTCGATGATCGGCCCGAGCGCGAGGGAGAACGCCTCGGCCCGCTGCAGCGCGAGCCGCTTGGCCGCGAGCTCGCCGAGCACGATCGAGACGTACGAGACCGCCAGCGTGATCAGGATCAACGCGATCGCCGAGGCGACGCCCTCGGGCAGACCCCAGCCAACGAACACCGGCGAGAGGTCCTCGGCGAGCGTGGCGCCGGCGAACGCCGAGGCCAGGAAGCCGGAGAGCGTCACGCCCACCTGCACGGTGGAGAGGAAGCGGTTGGGGTCGTTGCTCAGCCGTTCGACGATCTGCCCGCGCTTGCCGCGCTGGGCGAGCGAACGTACCTGGCTCTCTCGCAGCGAGACCAGCGCCATCTCGGCGGCGGAGAAGACTCCGCCGATGAGGACGAACAGCAGGGCCAGACCGATGTTGGTCAGCACGTCACGCACGTTGTCGCCCACGGTCGGCGCCTCGGCGGCGGCGAGCGCGCTGCTCAGGATCGTGTGCACAGGTCAGTCACCGGGAGGGGAGAGCAGCGCGGCTTCGATGTCGGCTCGGACTGCAGCCTTCGTCCATCCATCCAGCGTAACTACCCCGCCGAGAGACGGCCCTACCCCACCGCCCCGAGCGCGTGATCGTGATCTTCGCGATCTCGCAGCTGTGCCAGACCGCGCTGCGCAGCGAGGTCGGCAAGATCGACCTCGACAAGACCTTCGAGGAGCGCACGCACATCAACATCCAGGTCGTGACCGAGCTCGACAAGGCGAGCGAGCCCTGGGGCGTGAAGGTGCTGCGCTACGAGATCAAGAACATCACCCCGCCGGTCGACGTGCTCGCCGCGATGGAGAAGCAGATGCGCGCCGAGCGCGAGAAGCGCGCGGTGGTGCTCACCTCCGAGGGCGAGCGCGACGCGGCGATCAACAGCGCCGAGGGCCAGAAGCAGCAAGTGATCAAGGCGTCGGAGGCAACCAAGCAGCGACAGATCAACGAGGCCGAGGGCGCGGCGTCGGCGATCCTGGCGATCGCGCACGCGACGGCGCAGGGGATCCGCGAGATCGCCTCGCGGCGCAGCAGCCCGGCGGCATGGACGCGATGCAGCTGCGCGTGGCCGAGCAGTACATCGCGCGCTTCGGCGAGCTCGCGCGCACCACCAACACCGTGATTCTGCCGGCGAGCGTCTCGGACGTGGCCTCGATGGTGACCACGGCGATGACGATCATCCGCGAGCAGCCCGGCCAGCGCCCGGGCATGCGCTGAAAGGGAAGCTGATCATGGCAACGCGCGCCCCCGGCAACCTGGCCTGGCTCGACCTCGAGATGACCGGCCTCGACGTCCAGCGCGACGTGATCCTGCAGGCCGCGCTGATCGTGACCGACCGCGAGCTCACGCCGCTCGACGAGTACTGCTGCGACGTGTGGCAGCCGGACGAGGCGCTCGCGCGCATGTCGCCGTTCGTGCGCGACATGCACGAGAAGAACGGCTTGATCGAGCGCGTGCGCGGTTCGCGCATCGATCTGCGCGAGGCCGAACGCCAGCTGCTCGCGCGGGTCGCGTCGCTGTGCGATCACCCGGCCGTGCTGTGATCTCCTCGCTTTCCACCAGAACCTTCTCACTGTCCGACGATGGCAACGCCGCGACCTCACTGAATGTCAGTGCGCGAAGCTCTGCCACCCGGTGCTCAACGAGGGTTTGCCTTTGAGAGCTCGTCAACATCGTCTGCCCACGTAATGGAGTTCAGCGGCGAAGGCCCGCCCGACCGTTCAGGTGGTCCCGACCGCGGCCCCGCGTCCGCCCACTCTGATTATCACAACCTCGCGGGGCCGCGCACGCCGACGTTCATTTGAAGCGCTCGCGGGCCTTCGTCCGCTGCAACTCAGAGTTGGGCGGCTCTCTCAGAGCACGCAGAGTGCTTCCCTTAACTGAGGTCTACGGTCCAACCGAACAAGTGCAGGCCCGAACGGGTGAGTCCTCGTCCGGCTTGCAACGAACGTCAGCGGACGAGCCTTGACCGTTGGGTAAACCGTCTCGACCCAGCGTCGCAAAGGCGACCCCGTTCGCGACCTCTTCGCAGAGGTACGGCCGTTCCCACGCACGACGTCTCGCTTCCAGGTTCCCGCCGCACACGTCGAAGACTCCAGCGCCGCCTTGCAGAGGCGAGCCACCTCGACAGTTGCTTGACGAAGCCAGATTTCGCTCGAGTAGAGTTCGTACACATGAGGCGCGAGGACTCCGATGCACATCGCGACCGCGACAATCCCCAGCAAGCGACGAGCATTCAACATCACGAAGCCGAACGCGCGTCACTATCTCTGTTGTTCCGGGAAAACACCACGAGGCACTCAAGTCCGCCCAACGTACTTGGCTTCAGCCGCGAGGCCCGCGTTCAGCTCTCCCCAGCACGACCGCGGGCCCGCGACGTCCTTGCTGTTTACCATGAGGTCGCGGGCCCGCGTACCCCAACGCCCCCAAGCAGCAATGGCGGGCCTCGTCGGCTGCAAGCCCGAGTTAGGGGGCCCGGTGGCAGGTCACGCGGTACGTTCCGTCCGCGTATTCTACGAACACGTCGAACGTCGTCCCGCGCTCGCTCACCTTGATTGGCTTGCCGTCGTCCCAAGCGAGCGAGTATCGCGTCACCGCGACGCATGCCGCTCTCGCTTCTGTCAGACTTTCCGGACCGCAGAGCCACCCGCGCGACACCTGGTGTTAGCGCGCGCGGTAGTTGAGGGTTCCCGGGCAAGTATCGCGCGCAGTGCGTGATGGGATCGCGGCGGAGCTGTCGCTGAAGGCCATCGCGTAGGCCGGTTTCTCGCGAGCCGCGCCGTGCCGTCGTAGAGGGCGCGGCGGGAGGCGGAGCAGCGGCGCGGTGCCGGCATGAAAAGGTGGCGGGGACAGTGTTCGAGCACCGTTCCCCGCCGTGCTCCGCGGATCGGTTTTGGCGACGAAGAGAGACGCGAAGCAAGAGACGGATCGTACATTGCGAGATCGACGTCAAGTCCTGGGCCGCAGGGCCGCCGTCGTGTGAGGCGGCGCGCCCGCCGTTCTGTGCGGTGTGCGATGCAGCTGGGCGCGAGCCGGGCCGTGCGTTGGTAATAGTGGGGCATGGGAATCGCGGACGGGCGATCGAGGGCCCGCCAGTGCCGGGTGAGCCGGCGGCTGTAACGAAGTTGTGGCGCGCCGGTACCGGTGCAGGGCCTGCAAGGCGATCCTCGTTGTGGTGCCCAGAGGAGTCGGACGCGGAGTTCGGTACTCGCTGTGCGCGATCGCGTGGGCGCTCGCGCAGTGGGGCTGCGAGCGGGCGCCGGCGGCGCAGGTTCGGTCGCGCACCAGCACGGCGAAAGCGATCGGCGCGGCGTCTGCGACGCGATGGGCATCACTGCGTCGCTGGACGCGGTGCGCACTGTCGCTGTTCGGCATTGCGCCTGCTGAGCACGGGACGATGCGCGAGCGGGCAGCGAAAGTAGAGGCATTCGTCGCCGGCGCACGCCGCGATCGCAGCGGGTCCGGTGAAGTCCTTGAGCTGCTCCCCTTGTTCGGCCCGGCGGACGCCCTGGGCGGCAGCTCCGATCCGAACGATGTGGCTCGAGACACGTACCGCCACGCCGATAGTCTATGCGGACGAGAAGTGAACTCGGTCCTCGTCGACACTGGCGCGTGGTTCGCACGTGCTCACGACCTGACGCGGCGGCGCCCCTGCCCCGCATCCGGCTGCCCCGCCAGCGTTCCCCGCGCCGCCACATTCTCGAGCCGCGCGCGGTCGGGGATTGCGATCGCCTGGTGCGGCTACCCCGGCTCCGGCTCCCGAAATTCGCGTCCCGAAACAATCGCCGGGAATTTTCGCTGTTCCATCGCGCGCTGGACGGCGGGTCGGGCGGCGGGGGCGCCGTGGATCGCCGGATGGCTTGTCGGCGGCGGGGTCGTTGGGCAGGCTCGCCGCCATGAAACCGGTCGCTACCAAGCTCGTGAAGGAGTTGCGCAAGGCGAAGCGCAGTGCCGTAATCGATCTCGCGGCGTTGCGCGAGGCGAAGGAACTGCAACAGGCACTCGAAGGCATGGACGGCGAGGTGCACGGGCTGCCGCCGAACCACGCCGCATGGATGCACGTGTTCAAGGTGCTCGCCGGGCTCGCTCATACGCTGCTCGGCACGCACGCGCTGCGCAAGCTGAGTGAGCGCGTCGAGGCGGCGGAAGCGGAGTACATGCCGGGCGGGCCGCCGATAAGTTAGATCCTGGACTCGGTCTTCATGAGCTGGTGGATGGCCGATGTGCCGGTAGGACCCGCACGCGAGTCGATGTGCTCGATTCTCGCGGACATAGGACCAGTCATGGGTTTGCCGCCCGCGCTTAGCCGCTATGCGCGCGTCTTCGCGGAGTCGCGCATGGGCGTCTATCGCCTGACCGAGCTCGAGCCCGATCGCGTGGAGCTCGAAGAGCTGTCGACTGGGGCACGCTGGCGTCTGCGCGCGGCTGCCGCCGGACCTGCATGGCCGCGGTACGCTTTGGCTGACCCGCTTGTTGCCTCCGATCGTGGCGGACGACGCGGACTGGGTTGGTGGACGACGCCCTATCTGCTGCAAGGCCCGGACTACGATACACCAGTGGCTCGCGTACTGCGAGCGCGTCGCCGGCGCGGCACCTGCCGAACGCGGCGAGCGGCTCGCGCGCCATTTCAAGGCGGCAGACAATCCCGCCCGCTGGACCGAGTACATCATGAACGGCTATGCGGGTGAGAACCCTGCAGGCTCGATCGTGTTGCTCGGCGTTCCGGATCGCCCGAAGACGCTGCCGCAGCATGAGGACTATGACGCGGTCGCCGCAATGGATCCCGACAGCAAGGCATCACCGCTAGAGCGGCTTCGGATCCGCTTGCACGCGCTCGCGGCCGAACACGAGTTCGTCGCGCAGGAGCCGCCACCCGCGCCCATGTCGGAGTCGCTCTTTCCGGAAGCGCATCGGCTCATGGCCCTCGCGTACAGGGCGTACGGACAAATCAATCGCGAGGGCCGCACAGAGCCGTGGACCTGTTGCTCGAAGACGCGGCGTCCCTTCCCGACGAAGAGCGGCGAGAGCTAGCCGCGCTCGCGGCGGGCTGGTTCTCGGCGTTCGAGATCTTGCACGTCCGCGTGGACAAAGGCATGGAGCTGCGCGACGTCTTCGGCGGCCGCAAGCTCTGGATCAGCGAGCGCTCGGCGACCCGGCAGGTCGAGCTGGGCGATCTGCTCGTCGGCTGGCCTGGTGATGGTCTATGTCGAGGATACGAATGCCGATCGAAGGTTCCTGCTCAGAATGGCGGAAGAGCCGTTTCGCAGGAGTCTTCTCCGACTGGAGCAGCGGGGCCTCCTGCGGTTCGCGCACGGGGGAGGCATCCCTACAGCATGCGGCGGCAATTGGAGGAGTTGTTGACCCAACCCGACAATCGGCGAGTTAATCTACGAACCGCGGCTATCTTCGACAGCGATGCTAGGCAACCTGGCGTAGCAAGCAGAGAGGGATCTAATCTTCTTGCTTCCATCTGCGCCGAGCTGGTTCATTTTCACCAACTCCGACGACGTGCAATAGAGAACTACTTGACCCGCAATGCCTTACAAGGATGGGCTTACGGCTCGAGTTCGCAGCGAAGGCTTCGCGGAAAACTTTACAGCGCTTTTGTTGAGCTTAGCGCGGAGCAACGAAACCACTTCAACATGAAGAGGGGCTTTGCAGGAGACCTCTCGAATGCCGAGGCTGCTGGGTCATTGTACTCGCAACTGACGCCACAACTTCGTCGCAATCTGGAGCATGGGTTCGGTACCGATATCGAGGAACTGTTTAGCAGCGACTCTGTTCGCGCGGCAGACCTTAGAGCCGAAGGCGCCTATTCGGAGTTTCGACCAATAGTTGCTGCCCTACTAGCGGTCATCTGTTAGGGGAACGCCTATGCACAGCCTAAAGTTCGGCAGCGACCCGCAGGTTCAGTTTCTCTCGCAGCTGCTCAAGGGGACTGGGCCGGGGATCGATACGGATCCCACGATTCCAGCGACCACTTGTCTGGGATCTGAGCCAGCGCCTTGAACTCCTTCGGAGCGTTCGAGAGGGCGTGCCAATGAGCGCAATTATGATTTGGCGTACGCAGCTCTCGTCGGGCATCACGACCTATCATATCAAAGGGCTTCCGAAGGCGCCTGAGACACCGTCCGTTCTGCATCAGTACCTACTCGACGGTGTTCAACGCCTGACTACGTTGTACGACGCCCTCTTTCCAAAGTCGTTCGCGGATGCGGAAGACGAAGCCGCTGTGGATGCCGAAGCTGAGGAGGCGGTATTCGATCTTGAAAGCAACGATTTTCGCTATGTTCCGCACGACGAGATAAGCGAGAGCGTAGTTCCTCTCTCCATACTTCTTGATAGCGTGAAGCTATTGAAGTTCCAACGCGGCCTCTCCTCTGAAGCCGCGATCGAGCGCTGTGATGAACTAGCGAGTGCGTTTCGCGATTACAAGGTGGCGGTCATTCCGATTGTTACTGATGACCTGGAGATGGTCACTCGAACGTTTCAGCGCGTGAATAGTCAGGGGAGTGTAATGGGCGAGATGCACATGGTTCACGCGTTGACGTGGTCCAAGGCATTCAGCTTGTTAGATGGTTTGGACGAGTATAAACAAAAACATCTTGCGCCCGTTGGTTGGCTTGACGTCGATGACGATCGTGTGCTTGCCGTATGTAAGGTTCGTCTCGATCTAGACATATACAAGACCGAGCCGGATCAACTTAGTCGCGCGCTTCGTGAGAGGCCTGCGTTGCTCGAGGAGGCGGTGAAGGCGCTTGCTGCTGCAGCGCAGTTTCTTCCGCGCAACCTGCGGACTGCCGTCACCCCAGCTGCTGCCCTATGGTGTGCAAGCAGTGATTCTTGCGGATGCTTGCGCAGAGCGGCCGGAGATGTCACCCGCGGCGACCGCGGCCGTCGCGGACTGGTTCTGGATTACGTCGCTCTCGGAGCTGTTCTTTGCAATGAGTGGAACCCGCCTTCAAACCACTATCTCGATGATGCGCTTGATGGTCGAGGATGGTCGGCGACGATGGCCAGGAGTGCCGACGCCCTCGCGGCGCGCGCTCGCGGGCCGATTCGATTTCCAATCTGCCAGGGCAAAGACTCTCTCCCTGCGATTGGCTGCGCTCGGACCGCTCGGTCCGGAACTCCAACGCGTTGAGACTGATGACTTGTTTGCGGTCGAGGGGCCGGCCGCAATGAATCGACTAGTGCCTCGCAGCGCAGTCCGCGCACGCTTGTTTTCCGGACCCGAGAATCGGCTCCTAGGATGGCCGAAAGACTTCTCAGCACTCCAAAGTCGGCTTCTTGACGCCGGCCAGCCGCCTCAGCAACTTCTAGACAGCCACTGCGTTCCGCGACGGGCCGCCGAGCTCCTTTGGCAGAACAAGATGGAAGCATTCCTTGAGGCCCGGCATGCGGCTCTTGAGTCCCTTGAGGACTAATTCTTCCAGCCGGTTGCCGCGCGCTTCGCAGCGGATGCCGACGGCGGTGTCATCTCGTAACGCAAGGGTGGGAGATTAGTCGCCTAGCGGTCGGTGACGTCCAAATGCAACATGAGCGCGCGCTTCGTGCTGCCCGACGGTTCTGGCCGCGGTTCTGCTGGACACTTCCAACCTCACATTCTGGGCCCTCAGAGCTTCTTCGGATGAGCACGGCTTCCACAATTCGAATGCGCGCCGGATGCGCTCCGGAGAAATCTGGAACACGGTTTCTCGACCACTTCGCTCGCTAAATCACTGGGATCTGCCCAGCGCACGTCGTCATGCTTGGCCGCCACCAGCGTGCTGCCGTCTTGCACGCGTGCAACGAAAATCAGCTCCTGGGACCACGCGCCCCCTTTTTCGAACGAGTACGTGCCCAGACAACTCCCCACGGGATCAAACGGTGCGAAGTCCAACTCTAGCGAAAAATCGGCTCGGTAGTCTCGCTTCATTGCCTGAAAGAAGTCTTCTCCTGGACGCAGCTTCGCGCAGCCGGCTTCCCATCGACCAGGCTCAACTTGTTTGGTCGTAGGTCGCTTTGCTATCAGCACCTTGTCGTCCCGCGTAAAGCAGATTGCCACCGCATGCACCTCTGTATCGGTCGGCGCAAGCGCGATGGATTCCGCCGCTTCAGGAACTACCTCCGCGTCATTTGGCAACTCGAGCCGCCCCAACCACTCGCCATCCGCAATCTGCGTCAACACCGAGGGAAGTGCCTTGCACGACTCGGCTGCAGCATTGTTGAGCCCCATCAAGTGCGGAGTGACAAAAGCGATCGTCGTACACGTAGTCGCGCTCAAGCGACTCCGGAGACCACTCTGGCCGGTACCAAACGATCGGGTAGTGACGTCCATCCCAAACGCCCTTCAACTGTCGGTACTCAATCACCCGAAGTCGATCGCCCAGGTCTCGCTCTGCTCGCTTGTGGAGAAGACCTGCCATCTCCCGGCAGACACAACCAACGCCTTCTTCGCCGACGCGGATGAAATCCTGAATCCGGCATCGATCTCCGGACCCAAGAAATCGAGGGACAACTGTCCGCCGTCGGCCCCAAAGGGAGTCTGAAAAACTATGTTCCTTGCTTTCGATCCGCCTGCCGAGATCTCGCTTTCAGGTGCTGGGGCTTGGTACTCGGCGTACGCACACCAGCAGGTTCCCTTCACGAACAACCGCGTCGACGACTTTTCGGACCATTTCTCAACAGTACTGCACACGCGTAGCACCGCGGCGCTGCTGGCCACGACTGCCTGCGCAAGTTCGGCTACAGACCCGATTCTTGAATAAAAAAGAGAAGCCTTAATTAGCCGGCATCTTCCAGACGACAGGTTGAAAAGGGCCTTGATGATTAGTCCAGAAGTCCTTCGCC
>CAVXLQ010000008.1:0-377296 GCA_963762635.1 uncultured Actinomycetota bacterium | reverse complement strand
ATGAACGTTTCGAAGGCGGTTGTGCCACTACTGCGCGAGCAGGGCAGCGGTCACATTTTCCAGGTCTCCTCGCTCATTGTCCGCTTGTCCGGCGCGGGCCTGACCGCCTACCAGGCCGCGAAGTGTGCCGTCGCCGGTTTCTCCCTCGGCCTTGCCCAGGAGATCGCTCCGTTCGGGGTGAAGGTCACCATTCTTGAGCCGGGCGCCATGCGCACCGACTGGGGTGGCTCGTCGATGACGATCCCGCAGGCCAGCGCTCCGTACGAGTCGACGATCGGAGCGTTCGCCGAGGCTTTGCGTGCCTTCTCTGGTCACGAGCCGGGGAACACGCGTCGTGTCGCCCAAGTGGTGCGAGACCTCGCCGGCCGGGACGACGCACCCGTGCGTCTGCTGCTCGGCACCGATGCTGTGCCTCTGGCGCAGCAGGCGGCACATGAACTCGCCGCCAGCGACGCGGCCTGGCGAGAAGTCAGTCTGAGTGTCTCCAACGAGACGCCTCCGACCGCCGATGCCCCGAAGAACCACGGCACTAACAACAGCGCGTAGCAGACCTCCGGGTACTCCCCGACCGCGTTGCGACGACTGCATCTGTTATCGCTGAACGGATCCCAATCATCCTGGGGTTCTTGTCGGGAAAGGTCGCGGTCCGGTGTCGTCGCGACCACCAGTAGCGCCGAAGACGTCGAGTGTGTCTACGAGCTCACCGAACGTGGACTCAGGCCCGTGGCGGTCCTGGTCAATAGACGCGGCAAGGGAACCCTCGACACGATCGTCAACCTGTCCGAAGAGTATGAGGACCATCTCGTCAACTTGCACCGCACCCACGCCGTTGCTCGCTCAGCGAAGCGAGCCGGGTTCTACGAGCTCATCAGCGCACAGGTGACCCGTCGTGGGACGCAACGTGTCCGCGGACTGCGCGCCGATCTCCAAGCACGCGGGTGCGCAAGCGGATCCGTGCTGGACGGCGAAACAGGAAATTCGATCGGCTGCGTCGGTCTTCAGCCCGCCCTCGTCAAGCGCGGCGTCAGTCCTATGTCCGGCATGCTTTTCGGCCACGGCCCACCGAACCCGGATGAGCTTCTCATGGGTCAAGGAGTTGGCAGGGTTCGATCTTGACGTAGGTAGCTCAGCTAGCCGAGCTCAAGCCTGGCCGTGTCCGCTTTCCGTCGCTGGGCGTGGACGGGGTGGTCGTGCGACGCGCTTGTCGCACTGGCTGACCGGTGGTCCCTTGCGTAGTAGCCGGATGGCGAACAAGGCCACCCAGACCCCACCCGATGAAGATCGTGATGCGCTGCACCAGGCCGGCCGGTGAGTTCGGGTCGCTGGAGGCTGCTCCCAACCGCCGACTGGGACGACACTGCCGACAGGGCAACCGCCCGCGACCGCCGACCCTGCCGCGACCTCGAACGCCGCGCCGGCGGACCCAACGGCACGTACGTAGCCCCGTCCCTGCTCGACCGACCCACAGCTCGAGAGGCGGCCACCCGGCGACCGCTCGCGCTGACATCCAACCGCGGTGGGGAAGCCGAAGACGACGACCTCGAAGGATGAACCAGCTCCGCCGGACCGTGCCTCAGACGGAGGTCGTCGGGGACTGCTTTCAGCCGGCTCGACTGTGGACCACGAGCACTCGACCTAATCGGCGTCTAGCCATCCGCCGGCAGTCTCGATGACCGATCGCTGAAAGAGTGCACCACTCATCCGGCCAGGTACATCCACTGTTCACACTTGCTCGTATCCCTGCGAGATGTAGTACTCGTGGAGGAGGCTGGCTACATGTCGCTGCGCGCCACTACGCGTGACTCCTCGGGCGCCTCGGTCACCAGATGGTGATCCGCTCCTACGGGGTCCGATCGTGAGCCGCTCTAGCCGAGGCGATCTCCGCGATCGTGTGTTGCGTCGAACCTTCAGCGCGGGCAACACGGCGGCTTACCTGCCGCCGGTCAGGTAACGCGGCTATCGAGGTGGCTCGCCAGCCGTGCGTACGGGGACCGTGATCAGCTGGCGACCGCTGTCGTCGACGACCTCGAGCTCAGCGAGGTCCTCCGAGGACAGTGAGGTCATCCCTTCGACCTCGAGCGAGTCTTGGTAGGTGACCCGCCAGGACGCGGCGGTTTCGGTGCGGCCGTCGGCTGTGCGGGCGATCAGCCGGCAGGAGATCTTCGGTGGCAGGCCGGTGAGTGTCATGTCGATCCGCGTTCCCCACGCTTCTGGACGTACCGCGGTGGTCGCGCTGACGCCGAGATTCGAGCGACCGGCCGCGAGCTCGATTTGACCGGCGGCGGGCGAACCCTGAATGGCGACGACTGCGCCCGTCGCCATGCCGCCGACGATCAGAACCGCGGCCGCGGCGAGTGCGAACCGGCGTCGTCGATGGCTGGAACGTACGGTGCGGCGCTCACTGGAGATCGTGGCAAGTACCCGATCAAGCAGCTCGTCAGAAGGACGCGCCGCTCTTTGCTCCTCCAGGTTGGCGATATCGGCGCTGTCGACGGTCGCCAGCATGGACGGAAGGTCAGTGAACTCAGACAGCTCGGCCTGGCAGGCGGTGCAGGTCGCGAGGTGACGTTCGAAGCTTGTCCGGTCGCTGTCCTCGATGCCTAGTGCGTAGACACCTAGTCTCCGTGCGTGCGGACACGTCATGGTGAGGTCACCTCGAGTTCTTCCAGAACGAGCTTCAAGGCCCGAAGGGCGTAGTAAGCGCGAGACCGTACGGTCCCTTCCGGCACCCGGAGGACCTGAGCCGCCTCGACGACCGTGCGGTCGCGGTAGTACAGCTCGATGAGGACCTCACGGTGCGCAGGCGTGAGCATCCGTAGCGCTTCGGCGACCTGCCAGGACAAGAGGGCTCGTTCGAGATCGTCGTTACCCGGGACGGACTCCGCCGCCTCGGCGGGAATTTCTCGAGGACGCCGTCCGCGCGATCGATAGCCGTCGACCACCAGGTTTCGTGCCACCCGGAACAACCACGGCCGCGCCGTCTCCGCGGTCAACTCCCTCGAGTGCCGCCATGCCCGCACCATCGTCTCCTGAACGATGTCCTCGGCACGGCGATGATCGCCGTCGACGTGCGCGCGTACGTAAGCCAGCAACGGCTCGCCGTGCTGGCGGTACAGCGCCCGGATCAGCGCTTCTTCTCGGGCTCGGGACACCCTCATACACCTGACTACGTCCGCATCGCCGGGCCCGTTCAGCAAGTTGGGTCCGAGAGGTCTGAGTGTGTGAGCCCTTAGGGACGTAGTGCTGGGTAAGGCCGCTCGATGGACTGCGGCTCACCCAAAGGAGGACATTCATGTGGAAATCGGACGTCAGGGCTGGAATGGTCGCGGCGGTCGCGGCGGCCGCGGCGGCAGCCGTGCTCCTCGCAGGATGCAGTGGCTCGGGCGATGCGGCGACGACCGACAACGGCGGCAGCAAGGCCGAAGGAATCACCATCAGCGCGCCAAAGGACGGCGCTTCGGTGAGCGTCCCCTTCACGCTGGAGTTCGACGCCGGAGACATCGGGCCGACAGAATCCGGCAAGGACCACGTCCACATTTTCGCTGACGGCGATGAGTCCGACTACACCGTCGTCGGTGAGAACAAATTTGAAATCAAGGGCCTCTCCGAAGGCAAGCACACCATCAACATCACCAAGCAACACGCCGACCACTCACCTGCCGGCAGCGAGGCCGAGATCACTGTCAACGTCACCGGTGGCGACACGTCGAGCGACTCCGGCAGTTCGGACGGCGACTCCGGCTATGACTACTAGGCGTCAGCCGGCGAAGCCAAAACACACAGCCAAGCGGGCCGAAACCGTCGAGCGGTACAACCGGCGGACCCGGTGGTTCCATGCGGGCACCTATCTCACCGTGTTGATCCTGCTGGGGACCGGCTGGTGGTTGACGCTCGGACACGAGGGCCAGCCGAGCCCCCTGGCGTGGCTGCTCCGTACGCCCGACACGGTGTTGCACACCAACCTCGGCTGGTTCCTGGCCGGTCTCTCGGTCCTTGGTCTAGCGCTCGGGTGGCGGGCAGTACGGTCGTTCGTCGCCGAGACCATCCGAGTCGACAGAGGGGATGGGCGCTGGCTATTGCGTTGGCCCCGAGGTGTGTTCACTGGCCGCTTCGCCAGGCATGAGGGTCACTTCGATCCCGGCCAACGAGTACTCAACATCGCGTTGACTCTCGGACTTGTCGTCCTCATCGGCTCCGGGGTCGGAATGGCCTGGCTGTCTGGTGGCCCGGTGTTCGCCGTGCTCGTACGCCTGCACATCTGGTCGACGTACGCGGTCACCCCGCTGATCGTTGGCCACATCGTGATCGCCGCTGGAATCCTGCCCGGCTACCGAGGTGTGTGGAGGTCCATGCACCTCGGTGGCCGACTGGACTCCAAGGTCGCACGTCGACTCTGGCCCGGATGGGTCGAGCGCTCCAAGCAAAGTGCTGATGGAACCTCTCGGCAGCGGCGATAGCCCATCGTCGCCGCAGCGCATGAGGTCGCTCGACAACTCACCACTCACGGGTCTAATGGGCGCTATGGATGTTCGTGCGCTGATGTTCGATGTGTTCGGCACGGTGGTCGACTGGCGCGGCGGGGTGATCAGGGACGGCGCCGCGCTGGCCGCGAGGACGCCCAACCTCACCGTGGACTGGCCGGCGTTCGCCGACGCCTGGCGCGGCCGCTACGTGCCGTCGATGAACCGGGTCCGCACCGGTGAGCTGCTCTGGACGAACCTGGACCAGCTGCACCGGGCCTCCCTGGACGAGCTGCTCACGGAGTTTGGCGGCGACGCGCTGGGCGAGGACGACCGGGCTTACCTGGTCGGCGCGTGGCACCGGCTCGACCCGTGGCCCGACTCGGTGGCCGGCCTGACCAGGCTCAAGGCGCGGTACACCATCGCACCCCTGTCCAACGGCCACGTGGCGCTGCTGGTCAACCTGGCCAAGCGCGCCGGCCTGCCCTGGGACCTGGTGCTCTCCGCCGAGCTGGTGCACGCGTACAAGCCGGACGCCGCCACGTACCTGTTCGGGCCGGAGCTGCTCGGGTTGGACCCCGGCGAGGTGATGATGGTCGCCGCGCACCTGGACGACCTCGCCGCCGCGCGCTCCCACGGGCTGCGCACCGCCTACGTCCGCCGCCCGCTCGAGTGGGGCCCCACCGGCACCGCCCCCGTGCCGCGCCCTGACGACGAGCTGGATCACGTGGTCAACTCCCTCGCCGAGCTGGCCGACCTCCTCGGTGCCTGAACCGCCGCCGCAGGTTCGGGCCGACGAACCCGAGGAGGAAACCCAGGCGGGCGGCGGAGTTCGGTCAGGTCCTGCCGGCGCTGGGCGACCTGGGGTTCGACGGATATCCCACATGCCATCCCCCGAGTTGCGCTTACGGCCAACAGCAGGACCTCCCGTGCAGCAGGCGGCTGCCACAGATCCTGCCCCGAGTTCCTGGTCGACGTCGACGACATGACAGCGCTCTACGAGCAGTACATCGACCCGTGCGACCCGCCCTGGCCTGGGTGCGCGGATGCGGGTGCTGACCGGCGCCCGCCGACCGCGTGTGCCCACCGCAGCACTGTCTGGGCTGCCGGCGAGCGTGCGGCAGGGCCTCGCCTTGGATCTGGTCCAGGACATCCCCGCTTGGTCGCCACCAACAGCCGAAATGCCCCTCAAAGCTCCATCAAACCGGCATGTGACCTGCGGCTTGGCCGGATTCGGACGGCTTGACATCCATACAGGCCGCACCTGTCGTCTCTCCCAGTGCGATCTATCTGGACGCGACCGGAAGACGGATCTCATTGGGGGAGCTCATGAAGCTAGGGAGGGTCGTTGGCTGCGCGCTGACCGCGGCCATCGGCGTTCTGGGGGTGGGGTTCTTCCCCGCCCACGCGACGCATGCGACCGCGCAACCAACGGCCATACAGCGAACCAAGCAGGCGAAAAGGGTCACGCTGATCACCGGCGACGTGGTGCGCGTCGGGACCGGCAAGCCGGGTGCCGAGACGATCACGATGGTCGACCGACCGGGGCAGAAGCCCACGCCGATCAAGGTGCATCGCGCCAATCGCCGTACCTACGTCTATCCCGTTGCGTCGCTGCCCGACATCTACGCGCAGAAACTCGATCCGGCACTGTTCGACGTCACCACGCTGATCGCCGACGGGTACGACGACGCGAGGACGAAGACGCTGCCGCTCCTCGTGACGTACGAGGGCGACCGCACCCAAGCAGCGACCAGGGCCCGTGCGAGTGCGTTCGCGGGAGCCAAGCGGACCCGCGTCCTGACCACGATCGGCGCGGCCGCGGTCGCGGCGCCGAAGGCGACAGTCAATGCGTTCTGGAACGGCATCGACCGCGACAAGAACGTTGCCAAGATCCAGCTCGACCGGCGGGTCCGCGCGTCGCTCGACCAGAGCGTCCCGCAGATCGGTGGGCCTGCCGCATGGGCGAATGGCCTTACCGGTAAGGGAATCAAGATCGCCGTCGTCGACACCGGCGTTGACGCGACCCACCCCGACCTCGCCGGCAAGGTGCTGGCGTCCGCGAACTTCTCCTCGAGCCCGGACGCGACCGACCACTATGGGCACGGAACGCACGTCGCCTCGATCGCGGCGGGGACGGGTGCCGGCAGTGGCGGCAGTTACCGAGGCGTCGCACCGGACGCGAAGCTGCTATCGGCGAAGGTCCTCGGCGACGACGGCACCGGCCTCTACAGCGGCATCGTCGCAGGCATGGAGTGGGCCGTCGGTCAAGGCGCGCAGGTGGTCAACCTGAGCCTCGGTGGCGATGACACGTGGGGATCGACCCACTCGAGGAGGCGGTCAACCGGCTTACCGCGGAGAAGGGCACGCTGTTCGTCGTCTCCGCGGGGAACGAGCCGTACTGCTCCTACGACGACACGTACGTGAACTCGCCGGCGACCGCCGACAGCGCCCTGGCCGTCGCGGCCGTCGACAAGTCCGACGAGTACGCGAGCTTTAGCTGCCCGGGACCACGTGAGCCCGACGGCGCGATCAAGCCCGAGATCGCCGCGCCCGGCGTCGACATCGTCGCGGCTCGTGCCGCGGGAACGAGCATGGGCGAGCCCGTCAACGACGCGTACACCAAGGCGTCCGGCACGTCGATGGCCGCACCGCATGTCGCTGGAGCGGCCGCGATCCTGCTGCAGCAGCACCCGGCATGGAAGGCGTCGGAGCTGCGCGCCCGGTTGATGAGCACGTCCAAGGCGCTCCCGAACGAGGACGTCTTCCACGTGGGCGCGGGACGCATGGACGTCGCGCACGCGGTAAGCACTGCGATCCAGGTATCGGCGGACAAGCTGGAAATGGGCTACTTCCGTTGGCCCTACGCCAAGGTCGAGCCGTCGCTTCGCGAGCTGACGTACACCAACTCCAGTGCGAAGCCGATCACGCTCGCGCTGGCCGTATCGGTCGACCGCTATGGCGATCCCGTTCCGGTCGGAACGTTGACCCTCGACAAGGCGAGCTTGACAGTGCCCGCGCACGGGTCCGCGAAGGTCGTCCTGCGGCTGGATCCGACGAAGGCTCCGCCGCAGACGTACGGCGGTGTGCTCACCGCGAGGGCTGGGGTGGAGCTGTGGACCACTCCGATCGGGTGGACGCTCGAGTCCGAGGTGTACGACCTTGCGATCAAGGGCATCAACCGCGACGGCTCACCGATGACGACGGAGCTCGACGTCGTGGCGCTCGACGCGGGTGACGTGAGCCCCGTTCCTCCGTTCCCCGTCATGTACGACGGGCAGAAGATCCTGCGGCTCCCGAAGGGCAAGTACAGCGTTGGTGCGTTGGCGTTGACTCAGGCGACGGAGACGAGCCCGGTCGAGGCGACCGTGGTGGTGAGGCCGGACGTGACGCTCGATCGCGACGTGACTGTGACCCTCGACGCAAGGAGAGCGAAGCCCGTGACGGTCACCGTCGACGGACTGTCCGGCCTGAGTCCGGTCGCCGGCTATCTCGGCTACCAGCGACAGGCTCCGAACGGCATCGCCGGCGGCTCGTACACCCGCGGCTATTGGGTCGGCCAGAACTTCAAACGGTTCGCGGTGCCGTCGGCATCGGTCCAGACGGGAAAGCTGGAACTGTTCACCTACGCCCGGCTCGCCAAGGCGGGCGTGGCCTACGACGTCGCGATCCCGGAGGCCGGTTCGATTCCGAGCGGCTTGGCGTACCGGGTGAAGCAGTCCGCTTTCGCCCGGATCGACGCGTCGTACGGGACCGCCGGAGGCACTGACGTGAGGATCGCCGACGACTGGGTGATGAGCACGGACATGACGACGGACGTCTACGACGGTGGCGGTGAGCTGGTGCCGGCGGGGACCAGGCGAACAACCTACGTGCTCGGCAACCAGGTCAAGTGGGCCCGCTCCGTAAGCGCGTACGGCGACGGAGGTGCGACGGCGGTGGGGTACACGCAGGTGCCGCGTCCGTTCAAGCCGGGCGAACGGCTCATCGAGCGCTGGCAGCATCCGATCGCCACCCACCTGTTCTCTGGGGCAGAGGCGGAGTGGTACGGAGGAGTCACGCAGGTCGGGGACTTCATGGCCGTGGGGTTCAACGCGTTCGTGGACGAACGGACCCGATTCAGCAACGACCTGGGCCAGGACACCCACCGGATGACGCTGAGCCGGAAGGGCACGCAGGTGGGCACGTCCGACGAGCGCATCGGCGAGTTCCAGGTGCCGGAGGGCGCGGCGACGTACCAGCTCCGGTTGGACAGTGCCCGCTCGTTCTCGTGGTGGCATCGTTCCACGAAGATCTCGTCGCTATGGACGTTCAAGGCGACTGGCAAACCGACCTCGGGTGCAGTCGAGGTCATGCCGGTGCTGCTGGCCGAGTACGACGTTCCTTCGGCCGACCTGAACGGCGACGTTCCGTCCAACCGGTTCAGCTCGATCCAGTTCTCGGTGAGCCATCAAGCCGGCAGCAGGGCGGCGAAGGTCACCGATGTCAAGCTCGAGTTGTCAACCGACGGAATGCACTGGCGGCCCGTTCCGGTGACTGCGAAGGGTGGGGACACGTACGCCGCGAGATACTTCCACCCGGATTCGATGGCGGGCAGGACAGTGTCGGTGCGCGTCGACGTGCGCGATCAGAACGGCAACCGGCTACAGCAGACGGTGACCGACGCATACGGCGTGCGCTGAATCTCCCGGTAGCTGTCCCCGCGTGCGACGATTTCCTTCGAGGTCGTCGTACGCGGGGAAGTTCGTCGTGGCATCGGAGCAGCGGTGGAGCGAGCCGGGCACGCATGTGGGATACGCCTCCATCGCCTCGAGGAGGAGGACCGCGCCTTGGGCGGGCATCCATCGGCCGGATGCGGGTGGCCGTCCAGATCGCGTTGTTGAGGCTCGTGGCGTTGCCTGCAGCCCGAGCGCCCGGTGCGACTGTAGATCGAACGCTGCCAACCCGACGACCTGGCGACCGGGTGGCGACGACGCCAACTGCCCAGCCCACGGAAGAAACCAGGCGCACAGGACGGCGGTCTTGAATGAGGACCAGGTTCGCTGATCAGTTCTCCTGAGGGGATCCGGTGCCGGGTGTTGGAGGTCCTCGCTGTCAAAGTCGCCGGCCGAGGATCGTCTCCGCCTCCGGCCACCGCGCGCTCGGACAGCAGTCTTCGACACTCTCTTGACCCTGAGCGTCCAACGCCACGCCCTCGAAGGAAAGGTCGCGGTCAACCCGATCCTGCGGTTCGCTCCGGTCTCCCGCGAGTTCGCGGTTTCTAACGCTATGCATGGCCGAAACTTGCGGGCGGGGTCGCGGTGGTGAGACTAGTTCGGTTCGTCGGTTGCCGAACTGACGGAGTCGCTGGTTGTCCGGCGTACAGGCTCGTTCTCGCGGGCGGCTACATCTGAATTTGCTCAACCTGCCGCGCGTCCGGGCCTGATCTGGTTGGTGCACGTCTAGGCATCGCGCGTTGCGAGCTGGTCTGCCAGCTGTGTGCAGTACAGGAGTGTGGCGTCATCGCGGGTCTCGCCTGCTTCTGCTTGGCGAACGCGGCGGATGATCTCGCCGGGTCCGGCTGCCTGGAGGATGGCCAGTACGCCAGGCCAGTCGGTGAGCCCGTAGGGGTCGACGATGCGGCTAGCGCCGTTGCTGAGCAGAGCGACGCCGGCGAGGTCTGTCGTTGGTCGGCTGCCGATGACCGCTTCGGCTGCAGCTTGCGGGCTGTCTTTAGCGATCCAATAGCCTCCGGGCTGGTTGCGACGGGCGCGCAAAGCCTCGATGGCCTCGTTCCGCGCCCGCTCGTACTCGGGCGTACCCACGGCGGCAGCCTGCATGGTCGCGGTCACACTCCGCCTGATGGTCACCTCGCGCTCGTCGGTTATGACGAGCGGCCGGTCGCTGGACTGGTCGAGCATGAGGAAGCTGTCTGCAAGCACGAGGTAGTCGAGGCGGCCTCTGTGGAGCCGGATCATGACGACAGTCGCCTGCGGGCTACTCGGGTCAGTGACGTCGCACGTTCCACGGCGGTCGTCGGTGACGTCCTCGATGGCTTCGCCGAGCAGCGTGGTGAGGTCTCGGCCGTCTTCACGCGAGAGGCGGCCGAGTAATGCTCCGCCGAGGCGATGGGTATACCAGGCAACGCCGTGGTGGCAGATCGACTCGGTGCCTATGATGCCAGCGCCGTCGAGCAAGACGGCTGCGGTCGGGACCGCACCGGTGAAGTCCTCGTTGGGCCGCCCTGGCGTGCCAGGGCTCGTTGCCATCGTGGCCTGCATGGCCGGAAGACTGCCACAGGTAGCAGCCATGGGCGCGCGCACGCCCTGTCAGCATCGCATGACCCGGCCGTGGCCACCCATGCCACGGACACAGCAGGCAGTCCACCAACGAACCCGCGGGAGTTCCAATATCGGGGATACCTGTCGCCGAGCTCGTGGTCCAGGTGAACAACCGTCGCAAGGTCGCAGGGGGAGCGGAAGGACGACGAGCCCACCCGCTTCCGGATCACTGCCTGGAACAACTCGCCGAGAACGACGCCGCCGCATCCGTAGCCGTCCACCTGCGATACACCCGACGGCGCGCCAAGCCCGTCGCTTACAGCCAGGGGCGGGACCCGCAGTGTCCGCACCGCCCCGGAATTGTTCATCGGCTACGAAGCCGACCGCGCCCGATCGCATGGCTGAGCCCCACCCGCTCGATGACTTCTGGACGCATCGACGCAACGCCACGTCGGCGAGATCCTCGCGCAAATACTCGACGGCCTCGGCGCATGACCGTCGGCCATCTGGGCGCCGCGGCGGAGGAGGGACGCGCCGTTTCTAGCTAGCTGCTGACAATGGGCAGGGTCAGGCTGGACCTGGACAGCTGGACTGTGATGGTCGCTTCGGCGGGATCGAGCGCGATCATGCCGGGGTCGTTGGCGTCCAGGATTAGGCCGAGGTGGTGTCCGGCCGGTACGACGACGTCGAGTGGGTGCAGCGTCCAGCTCACCCGGTAGTCCCGCCCTGGTTGGAGCGGTACGGCGTGGCTGAGGGAGTAGCGGTTCTGGGTGTCGATGGTGCCGCGGGTGAGGACCGTCGGTCGGGTGCCGGGGCCGTAGGCGACCAGCAGGGCGGTGAGTGGTGTCCGTGTGCGGTCCGCGCTCATCGTGACCTCGATCCGTGGTGTCCCTGACAGCCGGAGCGGCTGGTCGGTCGGCTCAGCAGAGAATTCCAGCCGGCTGCCGCCATCGGTGAACCGCTGGGTCGCGCCGTCCTGCGCTGGCCGGGCCACAAGCGCCCCGGCGGCGAGCCACAGCCGCTGCGGCCGCGATCCTGGCTGTGGCCAGCGGTCGTAGGTCTCCCACGCGCCGTCGGGCCGCTGGATGTCGACGAGCGGTTCCGCCATGATCCCGTTGTCCACCCCGTACAGCCAGTGGTCCATCCACCGGTGCAACATGTTCCGCCACCGCGCCGAGTCGATCTGGTCTGGCTCGACATGGTCGCCCGCGTGCAACCACAGCTTGCGCGGTACGCCGGTATCGCCGAGGTCTGCCCACCAGTCGGCGAACTGACTGGTGCGCAGCTTCGGATCGGACAGGCCGTGCACGACGAGAACGGGGACGTCCACGCGATGGGCGTCGATGCGGTAGTTTCGCTCGTGCCAGAAGGGCGTGTAGTCGTAGGTGTCGTCTGCTGCCTGGTCACCGAGTTCAGTGATGAAGTCCAGGCACCGCTCGCGCATCGCGGGGCTGACGACGCGCAACGCCTGGTATTCGGGGTAGTGGTTTCCGAGGGCCCCGTCGTATCCGACGCCGTGGTCGCGCGCGTAGTCGTACCAGTTGGAGATGCCGGCGATCGGGACGCCGTGCGCAGTCCGGGGATATCCGCGGCCGCGGCCGCGTTCGCCAGCGCCCCGTCGTACGACAGCCCGACCATCCCCACCCGCCCGAGGCTCCAGGTCGCACGGACGCGGCGACCGGCAGCATCGACCCCTGCCACCCGTCCTGTGAGCCAACCGATCGCGGCCGCCACGCTCGCGGTATCCGGGCGTCCGCCGATCGTCGGGCAGCCCTCCGATCGTCCCGTGCCCTGGATCGCGACCTCGACGAAGGCGTACCCGCGAGGCACGAAGTAATCGTCGTACCAGCCCGAGAGCAGCGGCCTGGTGGTCGTGTACGGCGTGGCAGTCATGATCGTCGCGACCCGTCCACCGCTCGCCGTCGAACGCGGACGTACCACCTCCACGGCGATCCGGTCGCGATGGCCGTCGGCATCGGTGTCGAATGTCGAGCGCACGAACACGGTCTCGCGAATCGCCTCGGTGCTGGCGACCGCCGGAGCGAGTCCGACGAGGCCTTGGCTGAGCACGATCGCGGTCATGGCGAGGATGCGCGCAGTCGTCATGGAACGCGACACTATGCAGCAGTCAGTAAGGTCTTCGTTGACTCACCGGCCAGGCAGTGTCGAGCGCGTTGTGCCAAGAGCTGGAGGAGAGAGAAGCCCGGCACGGGACGTGGATGGGTGCTGGATGCGAGCTCTGAACGTCCTGTCGACTTCAGGCCGACCGGCCCGAGAGCCTCACCGTCAGCTTGGGAAACGTACATCGTACCCGACCGCCGGGCCCGGCTTGCGCCGGCGCGCCAACGGCCGCGAGTGCCTGCCGACACCTTGGCTAGCGGCCCGGCTTCCGGGGCTGCTGTTGGCGATCTTCGCTGGTCTGCATTCGGGCGTCTCAAGCGCGTCTAGCTTTAGTGTCCAGGCCGGAGGTAGAACGTGAAATAGGTTGCGTCGCTTTTCACGGGTCGCCTCCGTGGCTGCGAACGTCGGCCACGCGGAGCCCCGCTCGGTGTGCGAGTGATGCGAAGGCGGTCCGCGTGTGCCAGTGGAGCGTCCGGTCCGTCGACCATGGTGGCGCTCGTCGTCGCGGTGTCGCTCGTACCGAAGGACAGTCTGTTGGGTGCGGCGGGTTTCGTCGCGCTTCTGGGACACGTACGTCACGCGCAGGCTCGCGCCGTCGGGGCTGGTCGTCTCTGTTGCGCGGCCGAACTGCTCCGTGGCGTGGGCTCCGGGATGTAGAGCGGGATCATCGCCGTCCCGTCCGCCTTGAGGTGATCACGGATCCGGCTCAGCGCACCTAGCGCGATGTCGTCGTCTGGGAGGAGCGTGAACGTCGGCCCGGCTAGAAAGATTGATGCGAACTTCCGCGGGAGGTCGAGCTCTTCCATCTTCTGATGGTGCGTGACGACATCGAGACCCTCACTGGCCGCCCTGCGACGGCAGGATCCGAGCATGTCGGCCGATGAGTCCACGCCCTCCACGTCCAGGCCCCGCCGACTAAGGCCGAGGGAGCCGGCTCTCCGTCTCCGCAGCCCAGCTCCAATGCGGCGCTCGCGACCGCCTGCACGCCGCTTCGCGGGTCAGCATGTGACGGCTGTGGCGAGGCGAGGTGATGGGGCTTCGGCTGTCCGACATCGACCTGCGGGCGACGCGTACCTGGCCGTGGATACGAGCGGGTACCCAGCGCACCCGGAGTGGTATTCCGACGAGTTCCTGAGGATGGCGCGGCAAGCCGGGCTAGTCGTGTATCCGGCTCCATGACTCTCGTTACACCGCGCTGAGTCTCATGGAGAAGTCCGGGGTACCGATCTCGATCATCAGCAAGTGGGCCGGCCACGCGATCCTTCGTTCACCTACCGGACGTACGTGCACGCGAACGATGACGATCTCGAGGTCGCTGCCCGTTCCATCGGCAAGCTGCCGCGAGCGCAATAGGCGGCGTGGAATCCTGTGAGAAATGGTGAGAGGTGCGGCAAGGCCGCACCTCTCACGCGCGCATCAACAAGTCTGTGACCTGCTGTTATGTGGTGCACCGCCAGGGACTCGAACCCCGAACCCGCTGATTAAGAGTCAGCTGCTCTGCCAGTTGAGCTAGCGGTGCGCGACTCGGGAATGTTAGCAGTCTGCCGCGTCGCGGGCTAATCGAGGGCAAGGACGGCGTGGGCGGCGTTGTGGCCGGGGATGCCGCTCACGCCGCCGCCGCGGCGGGCGCCGCTGGCGCAGGTGAACAGGTTGCGGATTGGGGTCTCGACGCCCCATTGGCCGACCTCTTCGGACGTGGGTGCCCAGGGCCATTGGAGGTCGCCGTGGAAGATGTGCCCGCCGGGCATGCCGACCGCGGCCTCGATGTCGAGCGGCGACTTGACCTCCAGGCACGGCCGGCCGTCGCGGTCCACCGCGAGGCACGACGCGAGCGGCTCCTCCAGGTACGCGTCCAACGCCGCCACGGCCCGCCGCGCCGCCTCGTCGCGCGCGGCGGCGGGCGACGCCGTGAAGAGCCGGGCGGGCGTGTGCAGGACGAACATCGTCAACGTCTGCCATCCCTCCGCCACCAAGGCGGGCGAGAGGATCGACGGGTCGGTGAGCGAGTGGCAGTACAGCTCGCCCGGCATCAGCGTCGGCAACGACCCGGCGGCGGCCTCGCCGTACGCCGTCTCCAGCTCCGAGTAGTCCTCCGCCACGTGGAACGTTCCCGCGAACGCCTGCCGCGGATCCGCGCCCGAACGCAGCCGCGGCAGCCGCGTCACCACCATGTTCAGCTTCACCTGCGCGCCCTCGGGCACGACCTCCGGCGTACGGCCGAGCAGCCGGTCCAGCACCGCCGGCGCCACGCCCGACAGGACGTACGAGCACGACACCGTGTGCGACGCGTCGTCCGCCACGTACGTGACCTCGCCGCTCGTGCCGTCCACCGCGACCGACGTCACCTCCGAGCCGGTGAGCACGGTCACGCCGGCCGCCGAAGCGGCCGCGCCCAGCGCCGCGGTCAACGCGCCCATCCCGCCGACCGGCACGCGCCACTCGCCGGTCCCGTTGCCGATCAGGTGGTAGAGGAAGCATCGGTTCTGCAGCAACGAGGCGTCGTGCGCGTGCGTGAACGTCCCGATCAGCCCGTCCGTCACCACCACCCCGCGCACGGTGTCGTCGGCGAACGTCGACTCGACGACCTCACCCAACGGCCGCTCGCAGAACCGCTCGAACGCCCGCGCCCCGACCAGCGAACGAACCGCGGCGGCAGACTGCAGCGGCTCGAGCATCGTCGGCCCGAGGACCTTCGCGACGTCGGCCAGCTCGCCGTAGAACGACTGCCACGCCTCGTACTCCGCCTCGGACCCGGTCAAGGAACGGAACGACTCCGCTGTCACCGCGCCCGGATTCCGTTCGACCATCAGTCCCGTGTGCTTGCCGTCGCGAACGACCGGCGTGTACGAGGCCACCGGCCGCGACGCGAGCCGGATCGACAGCCCGAGGTCGGCGACGATCTGGTCCGGCAGCAGGCTCACCAGGTACGAGTACCGCGAGAGCCGGGCGTCGACGCCGGGGAACGTCGCCTCGCTGACCGCGGCACCGCCCGTTCGGTCGAGCCGCTCGAGAACGAGCACCGACTTGCCGGCGCGGGCCAGATAGGTCGCGGCGACGAGGGCGTTGTGCCCCCCGCCCACCACGACGACGTCGTATCGGGTCACGGCGACAGTCTAGGTATCAGTTCTGCCGCGACCTTCTGCGTTTCCCTGCGGTTTCGCCGGAGTCCATGCACGCTGAGGAATAGGGGAGGGCCGAAAGAGGGGGGTGGAGATCGATGCTCGATCGACTCTTGCGGTGGGCCGAGAGACGTCGGGTCCGACGCGTACTGAAGCGTTTCGCACGGGGTGGATGACCGCCTTCCGGACAGAACCTGACCGGAAGGAGTTCTAGCGTTCGTGGCATGACGACGCGGACGCTCAGCAAGAAGGCCTTGAACCGAGCCGTGCTCTCGCGGCAGCTGCTGCTGGAACGCACTGGGCTGCCGGTGGTGGACGCGGTCGAACGGGTGCTGGGCTTGAACGCGCAGAGCCCGAACCCGCCGTACCTCGCGCTCTGGAGCCGGCTCGATGGGTTCGTCGGCAAGGACCTGACCGCGGCGATCGAGGACCGCTCGGTCGTCCGGTCGGTGCTGATGCGCGCGACCCAGCACCTGGTGTCGGCCGCGGACTTCGCGCTGGTCCGGCCGGCGGTCGCGCCGTTGTTCCGGCGGGTGCAGCGGAACACGTTCGGCAGCCGTACGCGCGACGTCGACCTCGACGCGCTGGTCGCCGAGGCTCGCTCGCTGCTTGCCAACGGGACCCTGGTGACGCGGCCGGAGCTCGGCCGGCTGCTGGCGGCCAGTCGACCGGGCGCCGACGCGAGCGCGCTGGGCTGGACCGTGCAGTACCTGTTGCCGGTCGTGCATCCGGCGCCGAGCGGTACGTGGAACAGCTACGGCGCGACGCCGTTCGAGCTCGCCTCAGGGGTCGGCGCGGAGGCTACCGCCGAGGATCTGGGGGTGGTGGTCGAGCGCTACCTCGCGGCCTTCGGTCCGGCGACCCTCGGCGACGCGCGGGCCTGGTCCGGCATCGCGGGGCTCAAGGAGATCTTCGAGCTGCTCCGGCCGTCGCTCCGGACGTTCCGCGACGAGGCCGGCCGGGAGCTGTTCGACCACCCCGACGCACCGCTGCCCGACGAGGACGTGCCGGCGCCGGTCCGGCTGCTGCCCGAGTTCGACGCGCCGTTGCTGGCCTACGCCGACCGCACCCGCCTGATGACCGACGAGGTCCGCCGCCAGGTCTGCGTCGGCGACGGTGTGGCCGCGACCGTGCTCGTCGACGGATCGGTGGCCGCGACCTGGACCATGTCGGCGTCGAACGGCGAAGCCAGCCTCGTGGTGAAGCCGTTCGGAAAGCTCACCAGAGCGGACCGCGGCGCCATCGAGACCGAAGCAGTCGCCATGCTCGCGTTCGCCCATCCCGACAGCGCCTTCGAGGTCCGCATCGATTCCTAGGCCTGCGCCTCGTTCACCAGCTCGTCCTCGACGGCGTCGTCCTGGAGCCGGTTCTTGCGGACGTACACGCCGACGACGATCGCCGAGAGCAAGGTGAGCGCCGCCGCCGTGAGCAGGGAGGCCTCCAGGGAGACGAAGGCGATGATCGACGAGGCGAGGATGACGCCGATCGCCTTGGAGGTCTGGAGGAGGGCGAAGCCTTCGGCGCGCCGCGCGGGGTGGAGGACGGCGTCGAGGGAGAGGGAGAACGACGTTCCCAGCGGGGCGAGGAAGAGGCCGATCAGCACGGCTCCCGCGATCGCCGCCGCGAGCCACGCGTCCCAGGCGACCGCGACGGCACCGATGACGGTCAGCAGCATCATCGCCACGATGGTCCGCCGGTGCAGGCGGCGGTTGCGGATGCTGACCCAGATCCCACCGAGCACGGAGCCAATGCACAGCGGAACGGTGAAGTAGAACGCCGCGCTGGGGGCGAGCTCGTGGCGCAGCGCCAGAGCCAGGGCGCCGACCTCGACCGACGCGACGCACGCGCCGGCGCTGCCCGCCGCGAACAACCAGACGAGAGCGCCCAGCTGGACCGACTTCGGCCGTACGTGGGCTGCCGGTGTGCGCTTCGCGATGCGGGGGAGCACCACCAACGGCAGAGCGCTGGTGGCCGCCATGATGCAGACCGCCGCGATGACCGACATCCCGCCGATCGTCGAGGCGAGGATCGGTCCGGTGACGAACACGAGCTCGTTGGCCGTCGCCGTGATACCGAGGGCGCGCGGCAGCTTGGCCGACGTCACCATGCCGTTCAAGATCGCGCGCAGCGTTCCGAAGATCGCCCCGTTGACCAGCCCGGCGAGGCTCGCGAGGACCACCAGCACCGGAACGGGCACGTCGCCGACGATCGCGAGCACCAGGCCGGCGAAGGCAAGCGACCGGAACGCGACGAGGACTCGCGCGTACGCCGACACGGAGAAGCGGCGGCCAGCGGCGGCGATCGGCACCGCGCCGAGCACCTGCGCGGCGGTCATCGCCGTCATCATCAGCGCGCCGCCGTTGACGTCCCCGTGCGCCAGCGTCGCCAGCCCGAACGTGATCGGTGCCATCGACTGCGGAATCGCCGAACCGAGATTGGCCGTGATCCACCTGGCGAAGCCGCCTCGTCGCTCGATCATCTGACCATTTTCTCAGGCCCGGTATCCGGCCTAGATGTTGATCAACGCGATGCCGACGAAGACGATCAGCGTGGCGACGATGCGGCGCGGCCCGAAGCCCTCTTTGAACACGACGGCGGCGATGATCGCGCCGACGATGATGCTGGTCTCGCGCAGCGCCGAGATCGCGGCGAGCGGGCCCATCGTCTGCGCCCAGAGGACGAGCCCGTACGCGGCCAGGCTGAGGATGCCGCCGAGCAGCCCGGGCCACGGCTTCTGCCGCGCCTGCACGAACAGCGCCGGCCCGCGGCGGACGAGCGCGAACACCACCATCGACAGCATGCTGAGGAACAGCAGCCACCCCGTGTAGCCGGCGGGGCTGCCGGACGCGCGCACCCCAGTGCCGTCGATCGTCGTGTAGACGGCGATGGTGAGGCCGGTGGCGAGCGCGGCGCCGATGGCCTTGACGTTGTCGCGCCGCAGTCGCGTACCGGTGGCGAAGACCAGGCTCGCGAGGCCGAGTGAGATCACGATGACACCGGCGAGCTCGAGCGGGAGCGGTCGCTCGTGCAGGAAGAACGCCGCGAGCCCGGTGACGATGAGCGGCGACGAGCCGCGGGCGATCGGGTACATCTGGCCGAAGTCGCCGAGCCGGTACGAGGTCATCAGCAGCAGGTTGTACGCCATGTGCACGATGACCGACGCGATCAGCCACGGCCAGCTCGCCGCGCGCGGCATCGGGCTGACGATGAGCAGGGGAATCGCGACGACAGAGCAGCCGACCGCCATCTGCGTCATCGCGACGAGCTTGTCCTCGATGCCATGGGCGATCGCGTTCCACGACGCGTGCGCGACCGCCGCCCCGAGTACCAGGAACGTCGCATAGAGCGGTAAACCCACCTCGGTCAGCACAACCTAGACCCTAGGTCGTTCGCCGGGGTAACGCGATCTAGTTCTCCAACGGCGTCAAGGCGTCGTTGACGGTTGCGTAGCAGTCGAAGTGATGCTCCAGCCCGGTAAGGCGAAACAGCTTCCGTACGATGGCGCTCGGTGCGGCGATGCGCATCGTCGAGCCCATCGCCTCCGCTCGGCGGTGCGCCGCGACCAACGCGTTCAGGCCGCTGGAGTCCATGAACTCGACCCGATCCAACGCCACGACGAGCAACGACGGCGAGTCACGCAGGATGCGGAGCAGCCGGTCCAACATCGGCGACGCCGAGGCCAGGTCCACGTCGCCCACCGGGGAAGCGATGAAGAAGCCCGGCGCCGGTTCGATGACCTCGAGTTCCATGACAGATACTCACCTCCGCCGCAGCACGATCAGTGCGGTGTCGTCCTTGGTCGGGCCGAGCCCGACAAGCTTCGCGAACACAGTGGCGCAGACGTCCTCGGCCGGGCCGGCGGCGACGGCTTCGCGGAGGATCTCCAGGCCGCTCGACACCGGCTGCTCCCGACTCTCCACCAGGCCGTCGGTGTAGAGGCCGAGCACCGCGCCGGGCGTCAGGTCGATCGACACGGTCCGCCGCGGGGCGCCGGTCCGTACGCCGATCGGTAGGTCGCCCACGACGTCGAGGAACACCGGCAGCTCGCCCGGCTCCGCGAGGATCGGCGGGGGATGCCCCGCCGAGGACAGCCGGAACGACGTTCGCGAGGTGGAGAGGATCCCGTACACGACCGTCGCCAGGACGTCCTGCTCGAAGTGCTGGGCCTTGCGATCCAGCTTGCTCAACACCACCGCCGGATCGTCGAACTCCAGCGCGTACGCACGCAGCGCGCTCCGGAACCGACCCATGATCACGGCGGCGCGAAGGCCGCGGCCGACGACGTCGCCCATCACGATGCCGAGCTCGCCCGACGGAAGGGGAAACACGTCGTACCAGTCGCCGCCGACGCCGCCCGCTCCCGGGACGTACCGGGCGGCGAGCTCGATCCCGTCGATCGCCGGCAGCTCGGACGGCAGCAGGCTGCGCTGGAGGGCGGCCGCCGCCGCGCGGTCGGCGTTCGCGAGCCGCGCCTGGGTCGCGAGCGCGACCCGGTCCGCGACGATCTGCAGCAGCCGTTGGTCGTCGTCGGTGAACGTACGAGGGCTCAGTGTGCCGACGTGCAGGACGCCCAGCACCTCGCCGCCGTTCACCATCGGGACGCCGAGCATCGAGGCGATGCCGGCCTCCCACAGCACGGGGTTGAAGACCGTCGTCCGGTCCACGCGCGTGATCCGGCGGGCGAGACCCTCGGCCACGATCCGGCCCGCGAACCCGCGGCCGATCGGAACCAAGATGCCCTGCCGGACCTCCTCCTCGATGCCGATCGCGACGATCGGGACCAGGTGCCGTCCGTCGGGGGCGATGACGAGCGCGGCGGCGGTGTCGACCTCGAGCACTTGCCGTACCCGTTCCAGCAGCTCGGCGAGGAGGTCGTTGACGTCGAGATGCGCGAGCGCGACGTCGGTCAGCGCCTCGATGCGGCGCAGGCGATCGGACGACTCCGACGACTCGGGCGTCTCAGGCAATTCCGGCAGCTCAGCGGCATCGCCGGTGAGACTCACCACGCTCACCTCGGTTCACCTCCCAGTCGGTGAGGTGTGGGGCGGCCGCTGCTTGACCGTTCGCGGATCACTCTAGCCTGCGTTGGCTCTTAGCTAGTATGAATGACTCATGCATAATTCGAACGTGGTCGGCGCGTGGCTGCTGGACGCCGCGGATCGGATCCGCACGGCCGTGGCAACGGCCGGCGTGGCCGAACGGGAGCTCGCCGCGCTGGTCCTGCTGCGCAGCCATCCAGGCAGCGGCATCGACTGGCTCTACCCCCGCCTCGGGCTCACCCAGTCGGGCACCGTCCGCCTCGTCGACCGGATGGCCGCACTCGGCCTCGTGGTCCGGAGTGGCGTCGGCGGGCGAGGCGGCGTACGGCTCGTTCTCACCGACCTCGGGGAGGACGTGCTCGACCGCGGGCTGGCCGCCCGTTCGCGCGCTCTGGCTCAGCTCACCTCGGCGTTCACGAAGGCCGAACGCGCCCAGCTCGTCGCTCTCGCGGACAAGGCTCTCACCGCGCAGTCACGCGAACGGCTCGACGCCGACATCGCCTGCCGGTTCTGCGACTGGCCGGGGTGCGGGGACACCTGCCCGGTCGACGATTCGGTGGTCTCATGACCTCGACCCCGGTCCTGCGGCTGCCCGGTCTGCGGCGACTGACGGCGACGCTGCTGCTGTCCTCGACGGCGGAACAGTTCACGCTGATGGCGATGCTGTGGTTCGTCGCTCAGGGCGGCTATCCGGCCGCGGCGCTCGGCGCCGTCGTGCTCTGCCTCCAGCTGCCGACGGTCGTCGCGGGGCCGATCGCCGGGCGGCTGCTCGACCGCTGGTCGCCGGCCCGGTTGATGATGTGGGACAACGTTCTGCGGTCTTCCCTGCTGCTCTTGGCGGCGCTGACGAGCGTTCTTGGCCTGCTGTCGTTGCCTGTGCTGTTGGGGATCGCGGTCGCGATGGGCACGCTGGCGCCGGTGACGTACGCCGGGGTGCGCGTCGCCGTGCCGCGGCTCGTCGACCGAAGCGACCTCGCGCCGGCGAACGGACTGCTGAGCATCGGCGACCAGCTCCCGTTGCTCCTCGGCCCGGCTGCCGCCGGCGCGGTCCTGACCGTTGTCTCCGCGCCGACCGCTTTGCTACTTCCCGCGGTGTTGTTGGTCGTCGCGGCCGTGCTGGCGCGAGGGCTGAACGGGCTCCGCGAGCCCGGTCGATCCTCCGGGGCCTCCGCGAACGGGTTCCAGCTGATCTGGCGTACGCCCGCGGTCCGCGCACTGTTCTTCCTGTCGGTGGCGTACTTCTTCGTCTACGGTCCCCTCGAGCCCGCGTTCCCGCTGTTCGCCAAGGACGTTCTCGGCGTCGGCGCGGCCGGGTACGGCGCGCTGGCCTCGGCGATCGGCGCGGGCGCGTTGGTGGGGCTGCTGTTCGTTCGGCCGCTGTCCCGGCTTCGGCCTGGAATCGTCAACGCCTGTGGGGCCATCGCGTGGGGGGTGGCGTTGTTCCCGGTCGTGTTCCTGGACGAGCTCGTGCCCGCCATCGCCGTCCTGTTCGTCGCCGGGGCGATGTGGGCGCCGTACGTGGCGATCGAGGCGACGGTCATCCAGCGGCTGATCCCGATCGAACGGCATGGCGAGGTCTTCGGCGCGCGGCGTTCCCTGGTCGTCGGCGCCTCACCGGCCGGCGCCGCCCTCGGCGGTGCGCTGCTCGGCGTCGTCCCGTCGACAGTGGTCATCGGCGCGAGCGCGCTGGCCACCATCCTCGCCGGCCTCGCCTGCCTCACCTCCCCGTCCCTGCGGGCGGTCCGCGCCTAGACTGCCGTGCGGATAGCGGCACCTGGCTGCTGGGATGCGATAGAACGACCTCATGCCGATCGAGCTTGTTCCGATGATGGCGACGCTGTCGCGCCTGCCGGAGGACGAGGACGAGTGGGGCTTCGAGATCAAGTGGGACGGCGTTCGGGCGCTCGCCCACGTCGAGCGCGGGCGGGTGCGGCTGATCAGCCGCAACCTGCGCGACATCACCGTTTCGTACCCGGAGCTCGCCGACTTCGGCCAGCCGTTCGGCAGCCGCCGGCAGGTCCTCGACGGTGAGCTGGTCGCGCTGGACGAGGAGGGGCGTTCGAACTTCCAGCGGCTCCAGCGCCGCATGCACGTCGCGTCGCCTTCGGAGGCGGAGCGGCGGGCCGGACTCGTCCCGGTGACGTTCATGGTGTTCGACGTTCTGTATCTCGACGGCAGGTCGCGGCTCGAGCTGCCGTACGAGGACCGCCGCGCCGAGCTCGAGGCGCTCGAGCTCAGTGGGCCGGCGTGGCGGACGCCGAGCTACCAGCGCGGGGAGGGGTCCGCCTTGCTGCGGGCGAGTCGCGAACGCGGCCTGGAGGGGATCATCGCGAAGCGGCTGGGCAGCCGCTACGTCCCTGGCCAGCGGACGCGGGACTGGCTGAAGGTGAAGAACGTGCAGCGGCAGGAGTTCGTCGTCGGCGGTTGGATTCCGGGCGAGGGCCGCCGCGAGGGTCGGCTCGGTGCGTTGCTCGTCGGCTACTACGAGTCCGGCGAGCTGCGGTTCGCGGGGAAGGTCGGAACGGGCTTCGACGCCGCTGCTCTGGCGATGCTGGGCAAGCGGTTGGAGCCGTTGGCGACCTCGAAGAGCCCGTTCGCCGGACGGCAGCCCGAGCGGGCTGCGCTGTTCGTGAAGCCCAAGCTGGTCTGCGAGGTCGACTTCTCCGAGTGGACGCAGGCCGGGACGCTCCGGCATCCGTCGTATCAAGGCTTGCGCGAGGACAAGAAGCCGAAGGACGTCATCCGGGAACGGCCGGTCGAGCCGCCGTCGTGACTTCCTTCGCGTCGGGCAGCATCGGGTAGTCGGTCGTGGGATAGAGGCCGACGACGAAGCCGTAGACGGCATCGCCGGAGCGGGGAACGTTGTCGAGCTCGGCGACGACCTCGGAGACGCGCTGCCAGAACTCCGCGGCCCGTTCCTCGGGGATGCGGGCGTGGCGGATGAACGTTCGCGCCTGCCCGGTCTCGTGCGCGGCGGCCGACTCCCTCGCCCCGGTGACGAAGTCGTTGAGCTCACCCGCCGGGTCCTCCGCGACGTGGCTGATGCCGAGGCCGACCGAGACCGTTCGCGCTGTCCGGCCGTAGAAGCGCTCCTCGATCGCGCGGACGCGGCGGGTACGGACGACGCGGGCGAGGCCGGCGTCGACCAGGACGTTGACGTGGTGCGCGACAGTGCTCTTCGGCCTTTTGACGGCTTTGGCCAGCTCGGTCACCGTGGCCGCGCGCTCGCGCATGAGGTCGAGCAGCGTCAGCCGGAGCGCGTCGGAGATCGCCCGCACCTCGGCGGGCGTGGTCAGCTCGAGCACGTCCTCGAGCTCATAGTCCGGAACTGACGGATTGTTCGACATGGCTCGAATAGACTAACATCTCGAACGTTCGAATTCTCTGGATCATTCGCTAGGAGCTGCGTGTCATGGCTGAGGTACTGCTGTTCCACCACGTTCAAGGACTGACCGATGGGGTCAAGGCGTTCGCCGACGAGCTGCGCGCGGCCGGGCACACGGTCCACACCCCCGACCTCCTCGACGGTCGCACGTTCGCGACCATCGCGGACGGGATGACCTACGTACGCGAGGTCGGCTTCGGCACCGTCGGCGACCGCGGCGTCGCGGCGGCGGAGTCGCTGGGCGCCGACCTGGTCTACGCGGGCTTCTCGCTCGGCGTCATCCCCGCGCAGCGGCTCGCCCAGAACCGCGCCGGTGCGCGCGGTGCGCTGTTCTTCCACGCCTGCATGCCGCTGGAGGAGTTCGGCGGGACCTGGCCGGACGGCGTCGCGCTGCAGATCCACGGCATGGACGGCGACCCGGAGTTCGCCGACTCCGGCGACCTCGACGTCGCCCGCCAGGTGGTCGAGGCCGTTCCCGGTGCGGAGCTGTTCCTCTACCCGGGCAAGGCGCACCTGTTCGCCGACCCCTCGTTGGCGGAGTACGACGAGTTCGCCGCCACGTTGCTCAAGCAGCGGGTGCTGGACTTTCTCGCTCGGGCGTAGCGGCCGATCGGTTTCGTATGAGGGCGTCCCTCTATCGATCTATGCGATACAGGGACGCCCTCATACGAAACGGCGGTCACCGCCCGAAGGGTGGGTAGCACGCCAAATTCGAGGGGTTTTCCGGATTCACCCTGCGTACCCCGTCTGCGAGCCTGAGATGCACGATTTTCACGGCTATGGGGAGCTGACGATGAGTGCGCGGGCTGACGGGGGACCGGCGATCCCGCGTGCCAAGCTGACCGCTCCGGCCGCCGATGGCCTGGACCGGTCGCGGCTGCACGAGGTGCTGGACCGCGACGGCAGCCGGATCGTGCTCGTCACCGCACCGCCTGGCTCCGGCAAGACCACGACGCTCGCTCACTACGCCGCCAAGCGCCGGGTCGCCTGGTACCAGGCGGACGAACGGGACGGTACGGCCGAGGCGCTCGAACTGCACCTGCGGGCGGCCATCGAGGTGGCGCTCGGGTCTTCCTTGGACTCCAGCTCTCTGGTGGGGCTGCTCGAGGACGGCGCGACCGAGGGGCTCGCCCTGGTCGTGGACGACGTGCACACGATCGCCGGCACCGCGGCCGAGGCCGCACTCGCTCGGGTCATCGCCTTGGCGCCGCCTTCGACGACCTTCGTCCTGGCTGGTCGCCGGGATCCTGGGCCGGCCTTGGCTCAGCTGCAGCTCGGCGTGGGGGCCGCTGTCATCTCGGCCGATGCTCTGCGCTTCCGTTCCTGGGAGGTCGGGGAGCTCTTTGGTCAGTACTACGGTGAGCCGCTGCCGCCGGAGGACGTCGCTGCTCTGACCCGGCACACCGAGGGGTGGGCCGCCGGGTTGCAGATGTTCCATCTCGCGACGTCGGGCAAGCCTCTCGCCGAGCGGCGCCGGGCCGTTGCCGGCCTGTGGGGGCGTGGGCGGCTGTTGCAGTCGTACCTGGCCGCGACCGTTCTGCACCAGCTGCCGGCGACGACCGCCGACTTCTTGGTGTGGTCGAGTGCGTTGGGTGTGGTCGACGGGCCGACGTGTGACGCGTTGCTGGACCGTACGGACTCGGCTGCCGTGCTGGACTCGCTTGCCTCTCAGCAGCTCTTCACGACGCGCGTGGACGAGGTCGCGGGAACGTACCGGTATCACGCCGTCTTGCAGGTGCAGCTGGAGTCGATGCTGGCCGAGCGGTTGGACAAGGAGGCCTTGCGCGCTTGGTATCTGCGGGCGGCCTCGTTGCTCGTTGCCGCGGGGCGGACGGTCGAGGCCTTGCGGGCGTACCTGCGGGCGGAGGAGGTCGGCGCAGTACGGGCTTTGCTGCAGGAGCTCGGGCCGCGGCTGGCTACGGCGGGGACTCTGCCGGACGAGGTGCTGGCGATCGAGGACGACCCCTGGCTGGGATTGGCGCGGGCGAACCGGCAGCTGGCGGCCGGCGATCTCGCCGCGGCTGTGGAGACCTTCCGTTCGGTGGAACGGCATGCGCCGTCGCCGGTGGTTGCTGCCGAGAGCGCGCGGGGGCGGCGTTCGGCTGAGGCCTGGGTGCCGGGGGCTTTCCTTCCACCGTTGACGAAACCCGACTCGGCGCCTTGGCCGGTGCGGCTTCGGCATGCGGTGCGAGGGGACCTGTCTGCCCTCTCTGACGCGCCCGTGTTCGCGCGAGCTGTCGGCGCTCTGTTGCGGGGCGAGACGGCGACGGCGGTTGAGCTGGCAGGTCAGGTGGAGGCACCGCCGCATGGGTTCCAGTCGTTCGCTGCTCGGTTGATCGTCTTCGCGATCGGGACGTGGCAGGGGACCGTGCCGCCGAATGCCCTTGCTGGCTTGGCGGGTGAGGCGGATGCGTTCGACCATCCGTGGCTGGCGCGGATCGCCCGTGCTGTCGGTGGCTTGCGCGGAGGTGCTGCTCGTGCCGAAGCTGAGCAGGCCTATCGCGAGTGCGTGCGCGATGGGGACGACTGGGGCGCCCTGATCGCCGGGCTGGTCGTGGGTTTCGCTGGGCTGCTGGAGTCCGGTGCACCTGTCGCTGTCTTCGCGGAGACCGTGGAACGGGCGCATCGGCTGGACGCGGGAACCTTGGAGGCTTGGGCGCGGGGGTTCCACGCCTTGGCGTTGGCGCGGGCTGGCCTGCCTTCCGCCGAGCTGGAGGCGCGGCGGGCCGATGGTGCCGCTCGTTCGGTGGGTGCGCCGGTGGCGCGGAACTTGGCGTTGTACGCGTTGGCGATGACGGATTCTTCCTTCCCCGTTGAGGTTGTCGCTGTGCCTGCTCTGCAGGTCGTCCGTGACCGCGGGGTGCCGGCGATCTCGCTGCGCTGCTTCGGTGGCTTCGAGCTGCGGGTGGACGGCCACGACGTGGACTGGCAGGGCGTCCGGCCGCGCGCGTTGGCGACGTTGCGCATGCTGGCTT
Source organism: uncultured Actinomycetota bacterium (assembly GCA_963762635.1). Taxonomy (GTDB): domain Bacteria; phylum Actinomycetota; class Actinomycetes; order Propionibacteriales; family Actinopolymorphaceae; genus Tenggerimyces. The sequence continues at coordinate 349,937 of CAVXLQ010000008.1, read as the reverse complement.
GCCAGGCCGATCAGCCCGTGCACGAGGAACGTCTGGTCGAGGCACTGTGGCCAGGAATGTCGGCGGAGGCGGGCAAGCGGAACCTGCAGGTGGCAGTGTCGGCGCTGCGTCGGACGTTGGAGCCGTACGCGCCGCGGGGCCGGTCCCAGCTGTTGCGCCGGGTCGGGATGTCGTACGTGTTCACGTTGCCGGAGGGGAGCGACGCGGACGTGGTGACCTTCCGTTCCGCCTTGGCCCGTTGGCATGCGTTGCGAGGAGGCTCGCCGGGGCGCGTGCGCCCCGAGCTCCGCGCGGCCCTGGCCTCGTACGCCGGCGACCTGCTGCCCGAGGACGGTCCGGCGGACTGGGTGGTCGCGGAGCGCGAGCAACTCCGGTCGGACGCCGCCCGCGTAGCCACGGCGTTGGCCGACCTCGAGCTCCGCGCCGGCGACGGCGTGGCAGCGGCCGAAGCCGGCGAACGGGCGGTGCAGATCGACCCGTTCCGCGACCAAGCCTGGCGCATCTTGCAGTCCGCCTACGAGCTGACGGGCGACGCCGCCGCGGCGACGTTGGCCCACCGCCGCTACGCAGACGTGCTCGACGACCTCGGCATCCCCACCACCAACCCCGCCGCCACCGCCTAGCGGGCTTTGAAGAACTCGAGCTCGGTGATGGCGGTGGCGAGGGACTTGTGTTCGCCGCGGCTGCTGACGACGGCGAGCTGGATCTTGGTGATGTCCGACTCTTTGAACTCGAACTTCTGCTCGCCTGGCTTGTCCTCCACGGGGAAGCGCTTCACCACGACTTGGCCGTCGGACTTGGTGGCCGCGATCTCGATCTGCTCGGGGCGGGTGGCGGCGAGGAACTTGGAGGTCTCGATCGAGACTCCGGGGAAGAGGGCGAAGCCCACCAGGCGCACTGGGGTGGGGAAGGTGGCCCGCAACACCGGGGAGATCTTGGGCTTGTTCGCGGGGAACGCCCAGTACGTGTTCTGTGCTCCGTCGAAGGCCAACGAGGCGGCGTGGTTCTTGACTGCTCCGGTGGTGCCGGTGCTGACGGGGCGGGCTGGTTCGGGCTTGGCGAAGAGGTCGACGACGGAGTGGTAGCCGCGCAGGACCAGGCCGCGTTGCGGTCCGGCCAGGACGCCGACGCCGCCGAGCAGGGCCAGGACGACGCCGAGGCGGACGACGGTGCGGGCGCGGCGGCGGGCGGTGCCGACGCGCCGCCGCGTTCCGGGTTCGTAGACGCGCTCTCGGCCGAAGAGGCGTCGCCACCAGGCTGTCTTGCGGACGACGCGGGCCTCGGCCAGCGAGTTGCCGCAACGCGCGCAGAAGCGGCGCGACGACTCGTTCGGCATCGCGCACGAACCGCAGATCAGCGAGCCGGTCGGTACGTTCGCCGGCGGCTTGCGCGGGGCCAGGCGCTTCTTCTTCGCCTGTTCTGGTTGGCGGGCCGCTACGGCCGGCGCCCCCGGAACAGGTTGTAGTTCCTCGGCCGGAGCCTCCTCCGAGGGAAGGGAGGGGTCGGGGACCCGTTCGCCTTCCCATTCGAGGAAGACGCCACACCGTACGCAGAACGCGGTGCCGTCCTCGTTGTGCTCCCCGCAACTGTTACAGATGATCACGATCCGCCGCCGCCTTCCTCGATCACCTCGACCCGCGCTGGCACGTGCGCCGGCCGGAGGGCCTCCACCACCCGCGTCACCAATCCCACGTCCACCGGTCCCCGCACCCGCACCACGAGCCCGGAGCGCGCGTCACCAGGCGGCTCACCGCCAGCAGAAGCGGACCACGACGTCCCACCCGACTCCGACACCGAAACCTCAACCCCGCAAGCGATCCTGATCGTCTCCTCCAACCCGGCCCGCGTCCCGCGCAGCGCGTGCAGCTCCACCGCACGTTCCACCAACAACCGCCGCCGAGACTCCGGCAGCCGAGGGTCGTCGAACGAGGCCACCCAGTGCGCCAACAGCACAACGAAGTCGTCCGGCGCCAACGCGGGATCCAAGTACGTCGAGAAGTTGTCCAACGTCGAGAACACCGGCGCCAACGTGTCGTCGAACGCCGACGTGAAGCGCACCGTCACGTCGTCCTCGTGAGTACAGCGACGGCAGAATGCTCAACAGTGGCTGCGGATTCACCAGCTCCGAGACCAGCCCACGCATCGTCGACCCCCTCACTGGACCAGCACCTGATGTTCGAACGAGAACGCCAGCTCGGTCCGCCCCAGCTCGATCCGCTGCAACGCCGTCTCCGCCCGCGTCCCCTGCACCGGGTCGGCCGCGTACAGCCGAACGTCCTCCACCGAGTCCACGCCCTCCACCCGCTGCAGGCACGCGTGGATGTCGCCGGTCCGCACGGCCCGACCCAACGGCCACCCGGAGCCCGCGGGTCCACCCACCAACGGATGCAGGAACTCGTACAGAGCCGTCACCGCCGCGATCCGCAGCCGCCGCGGCGCCGCGTCGTAACGCGCCCGGAGCTTCGCCACCACCGTGATCCCGCGATAGAACGGCGGCTCCACCACCAGCCGCGCGCCCAACGTCCGGCGCGGCTCGAGATGCGTGGCCACCCGCGAGAGCAGCTCGTCACCCGGCCGCAAGGCCAGGAAGTCCAGCTGGCTCGAGGGATCCCCGGCAACGTCGGGAACGACCAGCAGCCGGACGACGTTCGGGTCCGGGTCATCCGAGGCAGCCGGTACGCAGTGCACCCGCGCCAGGTCCGGCGCCGAGTCCCGCGCCAGCAGCTCGTAGTCCTCCGGCGTCACCGCGCGCTGCCGCGTCCGCAGCTCCAAAGGCCCGCGCACCATCGCGTCCGACACGCCCTCGCCGTCGACCCCGCCCACCGCACCAGCGCGGTTCTCGACCCGCGACGACGAACGGGATCGAAGTCTTCAACACCCGCAGGGCATGCGACCCCACGTTCCCCGAAGACCCGCCACCCGTGCGATACCGCCGCAGCCGCAACACCGCACCCTTCGGGGGCGCGAGACCGAACTGCCGGTACGTCCCATCGGGCTCCCGGACGGCAGGACCCAACCGCACCGTGCCGACGTGCCGGTCCAGCACGAAGTGCCGATCCAACGGACCCGACTGGGTGAAGTCCTCGACCAGCTCCCACGACGACCACCCGGTGTCGCTGCCGACCTCGAGCACCTCCGCGTCCTCGCTCCGCACCACCGGGGCGCGCTGCAACCGGAAGTGCTGGCCAGGCGTCCCGTCGCTCCGCCCTATCTCCTCGGCAAGGATCGGCTCGGCGTGCACCACACCAGTCGTCCCGCCGACGGTCGACGCCGCGAGCTCCGACACAGTCGGCGAGGCGCTGTAGAACGGCTGCCCCTCCTCCGGAGTCAGGAGCACGCAGCGGATCCACCCGGCCCGCTGCTGCGCGATCACCGAAGGCACATGCCCGCGCGGAACGTGGAGCACCACCTCGCCCGGTTTGTTCAACCCACCGGTCTCGTCCCGGTCGACCACGCACGGCACCCAGTCGTTCCCGTCCCACGCCTCCCACCGAAGCGGCGGATCCAACGGGTTCACGCCGACACCCTCGACCCGGCAGGTGAACTCCAGCAGCACAGCACACGAGGGAACGGCGTTCGTCAGCCCGATGTAGAACGTGTCGCCCGGCGCCGGAGTAGGCGAGAACACCTCGAACCCCAAGCCGTCGCGCAGCTCGATCGAGCGGTCCACCGGAGCCTGCTCGGCAAATCGAGTCGACACAGCGGCGAGCTCACAAGGCACGATCGGCAGCTCGTCCGTGGTCGTGAACACCACGGCCTCGTCGTGCTCGGTGCGAGGAGTCGCGACCTCGGTCCCCGCGTGAACGGTGACCTCCTCGGGCTGCGCAGCCGACAACCAGAACGTCACCTCGGTCCGCGCGGCCGAAGGCGGAAACAGCTGCACACCCACGAGATCCAGGAAGCGCAGATAGTGCCGCTCGGGCACGCGATTGAGCCGGTAGAGCAGCTGGTCGACCATCGTCGCGAAAGCCTCGACCAGCGTGACGCCCGGATCGGACACGTTGTGGTCGGTCCACTCCGGACAGCGCTGCTGGATCAGTCGCTTCGCGTCGTCGACCAGGTCCTGGAACCGGCGGTCGTCGAGGTTGGGAGCCGGCAGAGTCATGAGTCGCCTCCCGTCGTCAATGCTGCTTGGTCGGATTCGGGGATCACGTAGAACGGGAACACCAGGTTGCGTGGGTCGTTCGTGCCGCGAACGGCGTAGTGCAGGTCGATGTAGAGCGTCCCGTTGTCGACCTCGTCGAAGAGCACGACGACGTCGAGCAGATCGATCCGCGGCTCCCAGCGCTCGAGCGCCGTACGTACGTCCGCCGCGATCCGGCCCGCGGTCGTCGCGTCGGCCGGCGCGAACACGTGCTCGTGGATCCCACAGCCGAACTCCGGCCGCATCGGCCGTTCCCCAGGAGCGGTGCCGAGGATCAGCCGGATGCTCTCCTCGATCTCGCGCTCGTGCCGTACGAGCGCGAACCGCCCCGTCGCGTCCGTACGCAACGGGAAGGCCCACCCGGCTCCGACGAACTCAGACGACATCCGGCTCAACCGCCAATCAGGACGGTGAGCTCGCCCAGCAGGATCGGCGCGCCACAAGCTGACATGTCACCCATCCGCGCCGCCGGTTGTCCGCCGATGAGAACGGTGGGGCAGCCAGGCGGGATGATCGGCGACGGCGGATGCGGGCCGGCGGGAGGCGGGAACATGCAGGTGTGCAACGTCCCCACCGTCGCGGCCGGCTTGCCGCCGATGAGCACCGTGGGCACGCCGGGACCCGCGATCGATGCCGGGATGCCCAGTCGGGTCGCCCATCCGCGCGGCGGGTGGCATGATGCGTTTCCCCTTCCCTAGTTGATCTTTACGAGCGCGGCCTTGATCTCGGCCATCGCTCCGCCCTTGACTTCGGTCTTCGCCTGACCGTCGATGCTGACGTTCGGCGCCGACAGCTTCGCGGCGGCCGATCCCGTCAAGTCGACGTTGACGCCCTTGACCTTGACGTCGCCGCTGCCGGCGTCCATCGTGATCCCGGACTTGGCTGTCAGCGCGATCTTCTCGCCCTCGATGCTGACGTCCTGCTTGGCCTGGACGATCACCTTGCCGTCGCTCTGCACGGTGATGGTCGTCTCGGCGCCGTCCATGGCGAGCTTCAGCTTGTCGTCGCCGGTGTGCAGCCAGATGCCCTTCTTCTGTTGGCCTTCGAGGAGCTCCAGCGCGTGGCCGGTACGGCTCACGAGCGCGCGGCGTTCGACCTTCCCGCTGCTGCCCACGTCGGCCAGCTGGCCCTTGGACGGCGAGTTCTTCGCGCTGAACAGGCCGCCGAGAACGTACGGCGCGTCGAGGTCGCCCTGCTCGAACGAGAGCAGCACCTCGTCGCCGACCTCGGGCAGCACCAGCGCGCCGCGACCCGCACCCGCCCCGAGCTGCAGCACCCGAGCCCACGTGGTCTCGAAGTCGTCGCGCAGCCAGGGCAACTTCACCTTGACGCGGCCGAGCTTCTCCGGATCGCGCGCGTCGGTGACGACGCCGATCGCGACCCCGGGCGTTCCCGCGGGCGGGCCGCCTCGGGTGCCGGCAGTGAGCCCGAGCAGTGACCGTTCCTGCTGCCCGGTCACCGAGATCAACGTGGTGTAGCCGGTGTCGGGCTCGAACACGTGCCGGACGCGGCTCAGCGTGTACTTGCCGTCGAACGGGTCGCCGAGGTTGCCGATCGAGATCGCGACTCCCGCACGGAGCTTGGCGTTCCCGCGCGCCACACCCTCGAACTCGGCGAACGTACCCGCCACACGATCGGCGATCGCCTTCGCCACCGCGTCCGCGGTCGCCTGCGTCCGGTGCGGTTGGTGGCTCACGACGAACGGGACCGCGCCGAACTTGCCGGCGAGCTCCTGCGGCGTGACACCGACCACCGCGCTCTGCGTCTGGCTGGGCGCCGTGGCGACGACCGCCTGCTGCGCGGCTGGGTCCCAGCCGCGGACCTCGACGTTCGGGACCTGACCACCGGCGGTGATCGCGGCACGCAGCTGCAGCAGGTCGCTGCCGAGATCGATGGCCGTCGGCACCTGCTCGCTGGCGCCGCCCGGTGCGGTGGAGGCCTTGGTGGGCTTGGAGAACTCGAGCTTCCCGTTCTCGACCGCGAGGTGGTAGCCGACGACGTCGGCGATCTCGCGGAGGAAGTCCCAGTCGGACTGGTTTCCCTGCGCCAGCAGGGGATGGACGGTCGAGGTCGCGTCGATCTTGCCCACCTGGAGGTTGGCACGTTGGGCGACCTTGCGGACCACGTCGGCGTACGTCACCTGCTGGTACGTCTCGCTGCGGGTGCCGCGGTGGAGGCGATGCGACGGGTCGTACCCGCGGACCGTCGTGAACGTGCCCGTCCCGTCCAGCTCCGCCTCGAGCGCGGTGACCTCGCCGGTCATCAGCGTCGCCGGCGTGCCGTCCTGGGCGGAGTTCACCAGGAGCTCGATCTTGCTGCCGATCTTGACGTTCGCCTTCGACAGCACGAGCCGGTCGGGGTCGCGGAAGCGCAGGCAGAACATGTCCGGCAGGTGCAGGTTGTCGTCGACGTACGAGCCGACGAGGAGCACGGCGACGTCCTCGGGCAGCGGCCGTGCGTCGACCTTGACCGCCAGGGTGCTGGTGAAGTGCGCGTTCGCCATCGCCTACCTCCCCGCGCCGGCGAGCTCGTCGGCGGACGGCAGCATCAGCGTGGTGCCGGGCGTCAGCCGGAACGGGTCGTCGATCTCGTTGGCGTGGGCCAGGTTCCGCCACAGCGTGGGGTCGCCGTACTCCTGGTAGGCCACGGCGGCGAGGGACTCGCCCGCCACGAGCGTGTGCACGCGGCGGGGGAGCAGGCTGCCGGAGGTGGGGTTCTGCTTCGCCGCGGCGACCGGCATCTCCTGCAGCTCGACCGTGCACGTGGCGCGGACGGGCGTGCCCTCCGGCGTGAACAGCGTGTACTTCGCGGTGACCGAGGTGATGAACGCCGGGAAGCCGGTGAGCGCGCCCCAGTGGAAGACGACCAACGGGGGAACGGGTTTGCTCTTGCCGAGGCTCGCGTCGGTCGGGATGCAGCAGCCGAACAGCTGGTCGACGGTCTTCACCACGCTCGCGTCCATCTTGTCGGTCGCGTCGAAGAACATCTCCAAGGTCAGCTTCGACGGCTCGGCGCCCTGGAACTCAGGTGGGCTTGCCTTCTTGGCGCCGCGCGCTGGTTCGGCCTTCCACTTGGCGGTCTTCTTGAGCGTGAGCTCGTTCGGGTTGAACTGGAACTCGATCCGCCCCGTCGAGCCGCCGACCTTCGCGCCGGCGCCGGAGCTCGGCATCGGCTCGTGCAGCTCGAGGTACGCCTTCGCGAGATTGGCTCGTCCACCGGCCCCGCTGCCGCCGGCCGAGCTCATCGCGACCTGGTTGCCTGCCACGTACGTTCCCCTCACGCGCCGGTGTCGATGAAGCCGTGGTGGGCGATCTCGATCGTCTCGGTGAGCACGTCGGCCGCTCCCTTGGACACGCTCGGGCCGGTCCAGCGCACGGGCACGACGTCGATCAGTCCCCAGCGCGCGACGACCTCGCCGTGCGTGGTCATCGCGGTGATCTGCCCGGTCCGGCGTTGGACTCCGCCGGCGAGGCCGGAGATCCAGCGGGCGACGCGTTCGGTCTCCTTGGTGAGCGGCCTGGTGAGCTTGATGTTCGGGTACTTCACGCGCGAGGGCAGGTTCCAGATGTAGCTGTTGTTGCCGCCTTCCTGGCGTTGCTCCATGACGACCTCGACGCCGAGGCCCTCGCAGCTGGTGAACGCGCCGAGGTCGACGTCGTCGACGTGGACGACGAACCGTACGCCGAACGCCGGCATGTCTCGTTCCACGGTGGATTCGGTCATGAGTCAGGTCTCCTCTCGCTTCACCACGGCCGGTCGACGAGCGTGCCGGCACGTTCCCGGTCCACTCGCAACTCGGCGCGGAGCCGCCGCGCGATCGGGTCGTAGAGCCGGCGAGCCAGCCCGTCGATGTCGGTAGTGCTGGTGGGGTTTGTGGGGCTGGGGCTGGGGCTGGCCGGCGGGTTTGCTGCCGGTGGGGGCTCCTCGGCGAGCTGGACGAAGGTGCTGTCGGGGGCGGTTGGTGGGGAGGGAACGGTCGCGGTGCGCTGAACGACGACGGGAGTGGCGGGGGCGATCAGCTGGGTGGCGCGGTGCTGGGGCGTTGGCGCGCTCGACAGTGGGTTGACCGCCGGTACCGGTGCTGTCGGCATCGCCAGCTGCGCTTGAGGTGCAACGGTGGTGCGCTGGACCGAGGAGGTGAGCTGCTGAAGCCGTCCGGGGTGGCGGTCGATCGCTCTTGCCTGGATGGCCGGAGCCTCCGCCGGGGTGGCAGCGGCCGGGCGATCGGGAACGACGGGCGACCAGTCCGCGAGGATCGGCTGCAGCACAGGCATCGGCGATGATGCTTGCTGGGCGGGAGCCTCGGGCTCGTCGATCGCGTGCTGGACCGGCAGGTCGGGAAGATCAAGCGGGGGAACGGGAGCCGGCTCGACCTCGGCGATCGGTGATGGCGTCGGCTCGGTCGGAGTGGGTGACGGGTGGGGGATCGGTCGCTCTGGAGCCGGCGTGCGCTGAACGGTCGGAGGCAGCGAGCGCTCGGACAAGGGTGCTCCCAGCCCGCGGCGCCGCCTGGCGGGAGCCGGCTCCGGCGACACCGACGTGTCGATCTGCCGCTGCGCCAGCGGCAGAGTCGTCGCTGTCAGGTCGACAGGCTGGACAGGTGGAAGGGGTGTCGCGGCCACCGAGCTGGCCTCCGACGGTACGTCCGGCGTCGACTCGACCGAGACGGTCGGAGAACTGCTCGGCGGCGTAGAGGTGGTGTCAACCTGCCGTTGCAGCAACGGTGCCGTCGTCGATGACCCGGTCAGCGGTGCCACCGATTCCGGAGAGGTCGATGGGACGACGGCGTCGGGTGTAGAGACGACAGGCAGCGGGGCCACAGGATCTGGCGAGATCGAGTGGACGACAGCGTCCGGTGTCGAGTCCACGGGCAGCGGGGCAGCGAGATCCGGCGAGATTGAGGGCACGACAGCATCCGCTGCCGAGACGACGGGCAGCGGCGCAGCCCTTTCGGGCGAGGTCGAGGGGACGGCGGCAGCTGGCGTCGAGACGACGGGCAGTGCTGCTGCTGCTGCCTGCATGACCTCCGGTGCGGCAAGCGGCTCCGGTTGAGCCGATGGAGCGGCTGAGGTCGTCTCGACAGCATCCGCTGTCGAGACGACGGGCAGCGGCGCAGACCTTTCGGGCGATATCGAGGGGATGACGGTACCTGGTGTTGAGACGACGGGTAGCGGTGCTGCCGCCGGCAAGATCTCAGGTGCTGCAGGCGGCTCCTGCTGAGTCAATGGACCGGCTGAGGTGGGCTCGACCGAGGACAGCTGGACGGTCGGCGTCGTCGACGCCGATGCGGCGAGCGGCTCCTGCTGAGCCGATGGAGCAGTGGAGGTGAGCTCGGCCGACGACCTCTGGAGGGTCGGCGTCGTCGACGACACCACCGGGGGCGTCGTGGTCTCGGACACCGGCGACACCGGCGGCACCGGCGGCTGCGGCAGCGTGGGCAGTGTCGGCAGCGTGGGCAGGGGAGGCGTCTCGTTCGCCTGCCGTTGGATCACTGGAAGCTGGGGAAGCCGGACCTCCCGCCCTGACCCCTCGCTGGGGTGGAAGGCAGCGACGCGTCGGGGCGGGAGGTTCGGCGGGGGCGCCCGCACCAGTTCTGGGGACGGTGCGGGCGCGGCGACCGCAGGCAACCGCAGGACAGGGGGAAGCGGCGCTTGCGGCAGATTGGGAGCCACCGTGGGGGCGGCGGATCCCGTCGAGTCGGGAGGTACGGCTGGCGCCGAGGCAGGTCGGCGTAACAGCCGCTGGACAAACCCGCGCAAGCCCCCAACGGGCGGTTCGACGGAAACCGAATCCCCAACCCCCTCGGCAGAAGCACGACGCGGCCGCAATGTCAGGTCGTCGCCGTCCACCAGCCGCTGCACCGGCAACCCCGGCTTGACGAGGTCGGCGACCACGCCGGAAGGAGCGTCGGGCGAGACCAGATGGCTCATCCCCGTCATGAACCCCGGCGACCGCCACGTACCGATCCACGACGACCCGTCCATCCGCAACGTCGACCCCGCGGCAGAAAGACCAGGAGACAAAGGCGGCAGCGCGAGGAAGCCCGCATCCACCTGGGACGCAGCAGGCTCAGCGACCTCGCGCGGTGCCACCGGTCAATCTCCTTCACTCATGCGCTTGTTGATCCGGGCGATCTCCTCGACGTACTGCCGACGCAGCGGGTGCTCGAGGTCGAGGATGTCGTCCATCGCCCAGTGGAAGTGATAGGCGACGTACGCGACCTCCTCGTGCAGCCGGCTGGTCGCGTACGTCACGATTCCCCCAGGCGCCCACCCGCGATGTCGACCGTGAACGGGTGTTGGCAGGACGGACACGTCACGCCAGCGCGCGTGTGGCCTTCGGAGTTCACCCGGCGGTACAGGTCCTGCAGGAACGCGACGTCGGAGGCGAACATGTTCTCCACGACCTGCGCGTCGATCCGCGACAGCGTCCCGAGCCGCGTGATCACCCGGGCGAGCAGGACGACGGTCGTGAACGCCGCGTTCTCCTGCACTCGTGCGTCGTACAGCGGCAACAGCTCGTCGCGCGCCGTCGCGAGCCGCATCGTGCCGGACCGGTGCACGACCCCGTCCGCGTCGACGAACCCGCGCGGAAGCTCGAAGTCGAACTCGGTGCGCAGTACGGGGTCCAACCGGTCGGAGGGGCGGTCGGAAGGGCGGCCGGCGGGGGAGTGCCCGTTCGCCGGGCGCTCCTCCGCCAGCACGGCGCCAGCACCGGGATGCGTGCGTCGCATCACGCGTACTCCATCTCATCCCAGCAGAGCGTGAACTTCTCGGTCAGCGGGTCGGTCGAGCCGGCCTTGAGCGAGCCGCCGAGCTCGACGTCCTTGATCCACACGTTGCGGAAGTTCAGCCGCTTGAGCTGCTCGCCGTTCGACGTGTAGAGGCAGACCTCCGCGGTCTTGCGGGCGCCCTTGATGTCGCCCTGCATGACGAGCTTCAGCCAGTCCGTGATCGTCTTGGAGTCGGTGAGACCCCGCGTGACGGTGATCTGGCCCGGCTTCACCCGGCCCATGACCTGGCGGGCGATGTACTTCCCGTCCTTGGCCTGTTCCTGGTACGTGACCATGTCGACCTCGGTCTTGAGGCCGCTGACCTCGATGACGTACGGGACCTCGATCCCGTCGATGGAGACGCTGAACGAGTAGGCGGTCGCCATGTCCATGGCATCAGCGAGAGGCATCTTCTTTCATCCCTTCTGAAGAACGAGAGTGGGCGGGCTACTCGCTGACGAGGCTGGTGCCGCCGGAGTACTGGGAGAGCTGGAACACCACGAACTCGGCCGGCTTCACCGGCGCGATGCCGATCGAGCAGGTCACCTGTCCGGCGTCGATCGCCTCGGCCGGGTTGGTCTCCCGGTCGCACTTGACGTAGAAGGCCTCGTCCGGCGTGAGGCCGAACAGGGCGCCCTTGCGCCACTCGTTGATGAGGAACGCGCTGATCGTGCGGCGGATGCGGGCCCAGAGCGCGTCGTCGTTCGGCTCGAACACGACCCACTGGGTGCCGTCGATGATCGACTCTTCGAGGTAGTTGAAGAGCCTGCGCACGTTGACGTAGCGCCACGCAGGGTCGGAGGAGAGCGTACGAGCGCCCCACACGCGGATGCCGCGGCCGGGGAACGTACGGATGCAGTTGATGCCGACCGGGTTGAGCAGATCGTGCTCGGCCTTGGTGATCGCGGTCTCGAGGGAGATCGCGCCGCGCAGGACCTCGTTCGCCGGCGCCTTGTGCACGCCGCGCGCCTCGTCCGTACGGCGCCCAGATGCCGGCGACGTGACCGGACGGCGGGACGAAGATGTTGCGGCCCGTCGCGGGGTCGAACGCCTTCGGCCAGGGCCAGTAGAGCGTGGCGTACTTGGAGTCGTAGCCCGCCTTGTCCATCCGCCATTCCTTGATCTGCTGGGCATTCAGCCCCGGCGGCGGGTCGAGGATCGCCATCCGGTCACCCATCAGCTCGCAGTGGGTGACGACGGCGTTCTGGACGGCATGCACGGTCTCGAGGTCGATCGCGCCCTGCTGGTACGCGCTCATCAGGTCCGGAACGGCGACCATCGTGATGTCGTCGATCGCCTCCAGGCCGGAGAATCCGGTGCGCTCGGCGACGTCGCCGACGTAGTCGTCGGCGCCGATCTGCTCGGCCTGCGCGGGCGCGGACGGAACGGGGGTCGGAGCGACGAGCTGCTTCTTGCCACGCTCGATCTCCTCGAGGGCACCCTGCGTAGTGAGCTCCTCGACGGTGACCAGCTTGGACTTGGCGTTCACGACGGTCGCGACGTTGTTGGCCTTGTCGGCACGGCGGTCGGGGACGACCGGGTCGTACTCCTCGGCGGGGCGACCGGTCGCGCGGATCGTGAGCTTCACGGCGCCGAGCGGCGGGTTCTCGGTCGCGCTGTCGGCGACCTCGATCGTCACGTCCGGCGTCTTGCCGCCGCTGCCCTCGACCGCGACGAGGCGGTACTGGCCGAGCGTGGTCTCGGGGCGGGCGGTGAGCTCCTTCTTGCCGTCGGCCGCGCGGAGGGCGGCCTGCCCGTTGCTGTGCCCGTTCTGCTCGGTGCGGTCGCCGCCGATGCGGACGACGTACGCGGCCGAGCCACCGTTCTGGATGTAGCCGAAGACTGCGTGCGCGAGGTAGGAACCCTCGACGAAGTCGCCGAAGGTCTGCGTGAACTGGGTCCAGTTCGTGATCAGGGTCGGTACGTTGACCGGTCCCCGCTCGGCGAAGCCGACGAACGCCGCGACCGCGGTGCCGACGCCTTCGATCGGCCTGACCCCGGCCTCGACTTCCTCGACGTAAACACCTGGCGACAGGTACGTCGGCATGGCAACTCCTTCGAAGGTCAATGGTGACTGTGATTCAGCGTGCTCGCCTACGAGCCGGGACGAAACGACCTAGTGGACGGGGCCGAGGGAAGACGAAGCTGCACGTTCGGGCAGGGGCGAACGAGGTGGGCTAGCCGAGACCGGTGATTTCGCTCATCCGCTTGGCGAACTCGGCCGCGGTGACCTTCCAACCCTCGACTTCCTTCACCGCCAGCTCGAGCTCGCGGTCGATGTCTTCGGTCGTCTGGTTGGCGTCGGCCTTGGCGTACTGGTTGAACGAGACCCGTCCCGGATAGATGTCGATGCGCGGGGTGTCGAACTCGGGCTGCGGGGGCTTGTAGGCCATCCAATAGACCATGCCGCCCTCGGTCGTCCGGTAGGCCTGGCCGAAGTCGTCGACGCCCTGCCTGACGTTGCGCCCGCCGACGGCGGCCTTCGCCTCTTTCGTCTTCTCCCGCTTGTCCTTCTCGCGTCTGCCGAGTTCGAGGGTGCGTTCGCAGCTCTGGACGAAGATGGTCGACTCGGCCTGGAAACGTACGACCATGCCGAGATCCGGCTGACCTGCCTGACCGGGGCCAGCATCGGCGGACAGTTCGTCGACGGACTTGCGGAGATCCTGCTGCTGCTTCTCGAACTTGGCGAGCTCGCGCGTGAAGGCGGCCACCTTGTCGAAGAGGTTCTGCCGGGCGGTCTCCAGCTGGTTGACCGCCAGGTCGACCTGCCTCACGAGCGCCTGGTCCTTGACGGCGGACAGGTGGCCTTGTGCCGCCTTCAACCGATCTCTGTAGTTGACCATCAACATCGCGATCTCGTCGGTCACGACCTTTCCACCGTCCTGCCCGGTCACGGCGGATCCGAGGCTCATCGCCCCCTTGCCAGCGGACCCGGCGGCTCCGGTGACACGTGCGCCGGCACCCTCGGCGACCTGACCCTTCGCGCGTCGTCCGGTCTCCTCGTAGTCACCCCACGAAGCGATGGTGCCCGAGAGGCTGACTGCCTTCTCCGCTGTCTTGGTCCCGATCGCCCCCAGCTGACCGGAGAGCGCGCCCATGGCGCCGAGGCCACCCACGGCGGTGCCAGCGATCTGGACGACCTTGACGATCGTGTTGATGCCCTCCTTCGCCGCGGCCAGATCCGCCTCCACCTTCTTGGCCGCCGCCTCGGCCTGTTCGAGGTCCGGCGAGTTCTCGCGTTTGAGCGGGCCGAGGTCGATGTTGACCTGAGCGTCGTTGACCCCTCGTACCGAGGTCAGGATCGGGTCGACCGTGCCTTGCAGGTCCAGGCGACCTTGGTCCATGCCCTTCATGAGCATGCTGATCTCGGCCTTCTTGCGCTCCATCCGAGCGGTCTTCACGGGGTCGCCGGCGCCTGGTGTCTGCAGTGCGGTTGCCGCCTGGTCTGCCGGCTTGCGCGTTCCGGCCGTGGCGACCAGGTCGGCCATCGCGCCCCCGGTCGCGGCGCCGTCCTTGGGAGGAAAGGCTGACCAGAGCTGTTCGAACATCCCCTCCATGCGCGCGTACTGCGTCTTGGTCTCGGCGTAGGCGGGGCGGAACAGGTCGCCGACGACCTGGTCCTGCTCGGCGAACGAAGCGAAGGAGTCGAGTGCCTCGATCACCTTGTGGTTCTCTTCGAGCTTGTTGGTCCACCCCTTCTCGCCGATGAGGCCCTCCTGGCTGCGGATCCGACCGATCAGTTGCACCGCACCGCCGCGGTCCTTGACGTTGGACACGGTGAACGCGTCGGGCGGTGAGCTGCTCAGGATCGCCGCCATGTCGGTCTCGTCCTGCTCGCCGGCCGCCTTGACCTTCTGGCCAAGGGACTCGCGCTGCATGACCTGGCCCTGAACCAGCCGGGCCGTTGCCGAGTTTCCCGCGGATGCCTGAAGCCGTTGAACCGCGCTCGGCGACAGCGTGTGCGGGTGCGGTTCGCCCACGGCGGGCGCGTCGGTCTCTGCTCGCTGGGTGCGCCGAAGCAGTTCGAGCTCGTCTTCGTCGTGCTTGTGGCCGCGCATGTGGTGTGCCCCCTCAACTGGTGTGATGGACCGGTGCCGCCGGGCGGAGCCGGCCGAGTTTCGTGTACTCGAGGTCGACGGCCTTGACGAGGTCGGGCATCGTGACCTCGCGGGCGTGCGCGGCGGCGAAGTAGGCGGCGGTGACGGTGGCGGAACGGATGTCGCCGCCGGAGAGCTCGAACGAGCGCGCGAGGGCCGCGAGGTCGAGGTCGCTCGCGCGCGGCACGTCGGTGCCGAGGCAGCGGTCCCAGAGGAGTCGTCGCTGCGGCTCGTCGGGTTGCGGGAAGTCGACCACCATGTCGAGCCGGCGGGTGAAGGCCTCGTCGATGTTGGCGCGCAGGTTCGTCGTGAGGATCGCGAGGCCGTCGAAGCTCTCCATCCGCTGCAGCAGGTAGGCGACCTCGACGTTCGCGTACCGGTCGTGCGCGTCCTGCACCTCCGACCGCTTGCCGAAGATCGCGTCGGCCTCGTCGAACAGCAAGACGCCGTTGACACCGGCCGCTTCGGTGAAGATGCGTTCGAGGTTCTTCTCGGTCTCGCCGATGTACTTGTCCACGACCGTGGCGAGATCGACGACGTAGAGGTCGACGCCGAGGTCGCGCGCGACCACCTCGGCCGAGATCGTCTTGCCCGTACCGGACTCGCCGGTGAACAGCGCGGTCACGCCGACGCCGCGGCCGCCGCCGGGGCGCATGTTCCAGCCCCGCAGGACCTGGTCGCGATGCCGCGCACGGATGACGAGCTCGCGCAGCCGCTCGATCGCGTCGTCGGGCAGGACGAGTCCGTCCCAGCCGACGGCCGGAACGATCCGGCGGGCAAGGCGTTCCAGGCCGGCGCCGTTCTGCGAACGGGCTCCAGTTCGAGGATCTCGGCGGTGACGACACCGCCGTCCATCGCGGCGTACACCGAGGCGGCCTCGGCGGCGCGGAGGATCTGCTCGGGGCCGAGGCGGAACGCGGCCGTCTCCCGCACCGGGTCGACCGTGTCGGTCGCCGGAAGTGCCGTACGCCAGAGGGCTTCGCGCTCGGCGGTCGTGAGCTCGGGCGCGTCGCCGAGGACGGGAACCACGGGTGCCCAGTGCGGGTCCCAGCTGACGCTTCCGACGAGGACGACCGGCACCGGCGCGGTCGCGAGCGCGCGGAGGAGGGGCATGCTCTCGGCGCGCAGCGCGTCGACTGGGCCGGCGAGAATGCCCTTGCCGTGCAGGCGGGCCTCGCGTGCGGCGGCTCTGACGAACCGCTTCACGTCCAGCTCTGGTGGGATCCGGGCGAGGTCGAGCGCCAGCACGCCGCGGCCGACCTCCGAGAGTACGGCGGCGCCGATGCCGCGGACGGCGCTGCCGTTGCCGCCGCGCAGGTACGCGGGGCGCCCGGGGCATACGGCCTTGGCGAGCGCCTTCGCGCGACCTTCGACGGGAGGCGGCACGACGCCGAGGACGTCCACCAAGGCGGGATCGGAGGCCGAATCGCCAAGCAGGTAAGCCGTGACGACATCGGGGACGCGGAGCACTCGGGTGAGGAACGGCCGCGCAGGCTCGCCGATCTCGACCAGCCCGCCGTCGACGAGCGGCGCCTGCGCGCCGAGCCGGGAGCGCGCGGTCGCATCCGTCGCGGGGAGACCGAGCAGGTCGAACGCCAACCGCAACGTCGCGCGGCGCTGCGAGACGTCGTCGTTGAGATAGCCGTACAGCTGCTCGAACCTCGCGTCGAGGTCCGGCGCCATCGCGATCAGCAGCAGGTCGACGTCCAACGGGGTAAGGCCGAACGCTTCGGCCAGCCGAGGCAAACGCAGGTTGACGTCGTGCAGTTGCTCTTCGCGCGCGAGCGGTGGCAGGCCGGGCACGGCGTTGTCGAGGACGACGTCGATCGCGGCCTCGGACAGGTAGAGGCCGCGGAGCGGGTCGTCGGGTGCGGGGTCGACCGCTCGGCGGGCCGCGACGAGCGTACGGACGCGTTCCTCGACGACGGCCAGCCGGGCGAGCAGCTGCCGGAGGCTCTCGTCGGTCACTTCTCTTCCCGACGTCGCCTCGTCCGCTTCATCACCGTGATGCCCTGCGTACGTTGACCGTTCGTGGTCGCGGCGCGGCGTTCCTCGCGGTCGCCGCCGACCCGTTCCTTGTTGCTCTCGCCGTCGGCGGTAGACAGGTCCAGCGTCAGCGGCGCCTCGACCGGCGGACCGACCTCGATCGGGCGGCCGGCCTCGAGCGGCAGCGACAGGACGACGTCGATGGACGGCCGCAGCTCGCCGCCGAGCGCGGACCAGACGTCGGCGAAGGAGCGGTCCTCGTCCGGCGGAAGACCGACCGAAAGCCCCACGGGCGAAGGGGAGTGGGGCAACAGGTCGGGCGGCACGACGTCGTGCCCGAGCAGGCACTCCAGCAGCGAGCCGAGCAGCCGGTGCTCGTCCTCGGGGCGCTGGGTCCACGCGCTGACCAGGTAGAACAGCCGGAAGACGCGGGGCGGGGTGTGCCGGGACTCGAGCCGCCCGTTCTCGCCGAACCTCTGGAACGCGCCGCTCGCCCGGCGCCGGGTGTCCTCGCGGATGTCGTACAGGAACAGGTTGACCGCGGGCCCGTTGCGCTTGGCGGCCCACTCCTTCGTCGGCGGATCGAAGACGACGGACACGCGCGCGCTGTCGAGCACCTCGCGGCGCAGCAGCCCGGCGATCGCGTTGTCGACGTCGGAGATCACGTCCCTGAGTGTGTGCTTCGCGTTGGCCTTCGGTCGCGGACGAAGGGACGCGTCTCCGGCCCGGTTTCGTTGCCCGATCGGGCACCTCCAGGTGCCCACCGCGCAGCACTGCCCACCCTGGCCGCTCGGCCGCCGTACCGCTTTGCTGAGTCGGTGCGTCGAGTCGTGCCTGCCACCACCCTGTCCCTCGCCGTCCTAGCCGCGGTGCTCGTCCCCCTCGCCCAACCCACGGCGGTCGCGGCCGAGCCGCCGACGGTCGTCCTCGGCTCGCCCGACCTGCAGCGCGAGTTGTCAGACGCGGTGCTGAGCGCGGACGGCCGCCAGGTCGGGTTCCTCAGCAAGTTCGGCGACACTTCGTCGAACTACGAGGTGCGCGACCTCATCCAGGGGGCGACCACCGCGGTGCCCACCGGTGTGGAGGGCGATGTCGAGACCGCGTCGATGTCAGGCAGCGGCAGGCTGCTCTCCTTCACAGTCGCGCCCACGGCTCGCCCTGGGACTCAGACTCTGTTCGCGGTGGACCGTGAGGCGCCGTCGGACAGCCAGGTGCACCAGGTCACCGGTACGACGAACGACCTTCCCTACCTGCGGATGGCTGGTTGTGTCAGCGGGCTCCGATCGTGTCCGGAGATCTCGGAGGACGGATCTACGCTGGTCGCGGGCGTCTATCAGTCTGTCCAGTCACCCTCGTTGGAGCTCACGCTCGGCGACGGCACCGTGGTGGGCAACCCGGACGGCAGCAGCTTCGAGCCGCTGATCGACTTCAGCAGCGGCACGGGTAGCTCTGTCGAGCTCCACGTGGAGGCTCGCGAGCCGGTGGTGTTCCCGGAGACCGGTCCCCTGCTGTCCGGGGACTCCATCTTCGAGTTGGGAACGTCGACCGCGCCGTGCAGCGGTCCGCTCGCGGCGGGCCAGCAGTGCACGGTGGTGGTGAGCACCCAGTCGGTGGTCTGCGGTGAGGAGTCGGCTCTGTTCGGGCAGCTCCGCCTCCCGGGCACCACCCCCGCCGGACAGACGGCGGTCTCGCTGCTCGTCGACTGCCCCACCTCCGGTGGCGGTCTCCTCAAGGCGGCTGGCCCAGCCGCCACAGCCCGATGCAGTGGCGGCGCCGTCTACGACGGGCCTGCTCCGACGACCCCCAGAGGGCCGCACGAGGGGAGGCTCGGCGAACAGGTCGTCTCGGTCGGACAGTCCGACGTGGGTGAGGTCGAGCAGTTCTCCGTACGGGTCACCAACGACCTGAGTACGCCGAGCACAGTGAACCTCGAGGCGGATGTGGCGTGTCCGTTCAAGCTGGTCGTTCCGAAGAGTCAACCCGCCGATGCCTGTCAGCCGGGAGAGTCGCTGGAACCCAGCGGCTCCTGCGTCGCCTACGTCGAGTTCATGCCCAGCGAGATCGCGCCCTACGTGGGCGAGGTCGTGGTGGGAGCCACGCGCTATCGGCTGGTGGGCTCAGGCACCGGCAGCTATGTTGCGGCGTGGCGGGATCCCAGCGGGCAAGGGAACTTCGCGGCCGCCGGACCGCCTCGCATCGTCAGCGTCACCGGTCCTGACGGGACGCCCATGGACGGCTCCGATCCTTCGGTGTCCTCGGACGGGCGCTGGGTCGCCTACACCTCGAGCTCCAAGCTCGGCAGGCCGGCCGACGACACCACGAACCGTCAGGTGTACGTCCACGACACCAACGCCGACGGCGCCGGGGAACATGGCCAGACCGTGCTTGCCTCGATGCTGCCCGATGGTCGGTTGCTCACGTCCGCCAGCAGGCCGTCCTTGTCCGGGGACGGGAGTCGAGTGGCGTTCGCCGACACGCACGAGTTCGAGCCGGAGCCGATCGAGTTCCGCCAGGTGTACGTGCGAGATCTCCCGGCGCGGCGGACCATCGTCGCCTCGAGCTCGCCGACGGGAGCGGATGGGGACGACTACTCCGCCTTCCCCGTCCTGTCCAACGACGGCCGGAGCGTTGTCTACCAGTCCACCTCGCGCAACCTGATGTCCGATCCACTTCCAGGGGACGCCGGCGTCTGGCAGGTCTACGTTCGGGATGTCGATCCAGACGTCGCCGGCGGACGAGGTGTCAACCAGCTCATGTCGGTGACCGACACCGGCGGGGCAGCTCCCGGGTCCGGCGCCTATCGCCCGGCGGTCAACGCCAACGGGTCGGTCGTCGCGTTCCACTCCGATGCTCAGCTCACCGCCGACGACGTCGAGTCAGAACCGATGTCGGACGTCTATGTCTCCACCAGGGCGGCAGAGCTGACTGCGTCTCCGACGTCGTTCGACTTCGGGCAGGTGCCGGTCAAGACCAAGTCCGCGCCGCGCGTGGTGACGATCACCAACTCCGGAGGACCCGCGACGATCGGAGAAGTGGGGATCGACCCGCCGTTCCAGGTCACGAGCGACCAGTGCTCGAACACCTCGCTGCATCGTGGAGAGTCGTGTGCGATCGGCGTGGCGTTCGCTCCGACCCAGGTGGGCGCCAGGAACGCTCAGCTGTACGTTCCCGGACCGCCCGGCACAGAGGCGATCAGCGTCGCTCTCACGGGCGATGGGACGAGCGACGCGACCACGCCGGGGGAGACCAAGCTCGCCTCAGTGGACGACGATCCGTCGAGCGCCGTCGCCAACTCGGCCCCATCGATCTCCAACAACGGACGGTACGTGGCCTTCCAGTCGCTCGCGCCCTCAGGGTCGGACGGTGGGGACAACAACGCCAAGCGTCCGGCGGGGCCGAAGGTCGTCAAGGGCTCGAAGGGAGTCCCGGCGAAGAAGGCGCCCAAGGACCGGTCACCGAGGTCGGCGGTCGTCGAAGCGTTGACCGGCGACGCGATCCACCTGAGGGACCAGGCGACCGGGACGACCGAACGGCTCTCGCCGCCCGACCACGTTCCCTACGGCAGGCCGGACGTCTCCGGTGATGCCCAGCTCGTCAGCTATCTCGGCATGACGAGGGACGTGAACGGCAACGCGCTGGACCGGACGGCCAACGTCTACGCGGTGAACCGGCAGAACCCGGCCGCACCCGTCGTTCGCGCGGTCACCGGTACGCCGACGGACCTCCCGTACCAGCGCACGAATACCTACTGCGCATTTCCTGCCTGCGATCCACGGCTGTCCGACGACGGAACTTCCGTCGTCTTCTCCGCACGGCAGTCCTGGTACTCGCAGAGCCTCTCGCTTCAGGTGCCCTACCAAGGCGGGCTGACCCCTTGGGACCTGGTCGACTTCGCTCCCACGGAGACGGGCGCCACCCCGTACACCCAGCAGGTGACCGTGCAGGCCTACGACGCGGTGGACTTCCTCGGTGGACCCGTGGTCGACGCAAGCGAGGGAGCCTTCAGGATCAACGGGACCACCTGCGGCACCTCACTCGCCGCGGGTCAGACCTGCACGATCGACCTCGAGTTCGTCGGTCCACGATGCGGTGAGACGTTCACCGGCGCACTACGGACGCAGGGACGGATCCCTGCCGGACAGACCTCGGTCGCGCTGGTGGGGAGTCGGCGCTGCGGAGCCGTCATCCGGGTCAACCCGGCGGAGGACGACGAAGCCAAGCCCGGTGCGGACGCGCCCAACTGCGCGCCGACGCCGGCGCCGGCGACGGCTCCGGTTCCGACGACCGGGACCAAGACGCCGATCGGCAACGTCGAGGCCGACTCGGCGTACACCGAGATTGGGAAGACCGACTACGTCGGTCTGATCGTCACCAACACCAGCTCGGATGCCGGAGGGTTGAACTTCGAGACTCCGCAATGTGGCATGGCGTTCGTCACCCCGGGACAGCCGAGCCCGGACTACCCGACCTGTACGGACGGGCAACAACTCGCCGCGGGCGCGTCGTGCGCCGCGTACATCGGGTTCAAGCCGGAGACCTTCGGGACCGTCATCGCCAACCTGACGCTGGGTGGGACCCAATACAAGGTGCACAGGTTTGTCGGCACAGCGGATCGCGAGATCGTGCTCATGCGGCGAGATCCCAGCGGCACCGGCGACTTCGCGGGCGCGGGAAGGCCGGCCCCCGAGATCGTCAGCCTGGACGGCATCGGCGACTCGATGAACGGCGAGACCCCGGTCGTGTCGGGCGACGGCAGGTACGTCGGGTTCCTCTCCGAAGATCCCGTCGGGCGTGACACCGACGACGGGAGTTCGCAGCTGTACCTGCGCGACCGAACCGCGATGACGACCAAGCTCGTCTCTCGGCTGCCCGACGGCACGCTCGACGAGTTCGGGGCATACGCCCCGTCGATATCGCGAGACGGCACGCGCATCGCGTTCCAGGGCGGACCACGCGGCGAGGGGCCGACGCCGCCGTACTCCCAGGTTTACGTTCGCGATCTCGGCTCGGCCAGGACTCTGCTCGCGTCGGCGGCGTTCGACGATCCCGGGACGCGGGGCAACAGCGACAGCTACGACCCGGCGCTGTCCGACGACGGGACGACAGTCGCCTACAGCTCGCTCGCCGAGAACTTGGTCGATCGACCGAGCAACGGGCGCGCGGCGATCTACGTCCGCGAGGTCGAGCGGGATTTCGCCGGGGACTCGCCGCGAGACAACGAGATCGTGTCGTTGACGAACGAAGGGCGCGGGGTCGACGGAAGTTCGTACCGTCCGGCGGTCAACGACGACGGTGCGTTCGTCGCGTTCGGCTCGACCGGTGCCTTAGTACCCGAGGACACCGACGAGGGCGCTTGGGACGTCTACGTGCGCCGGCGTTTCGCGCAGCTGGTGGTGGAACCGGCGGCGCTCGACTTCGGCAAGCTGAAGGTCGGGGAGTCGTCCGGGCCGAAGCGGGTGACCGTGCGCAACACTGGCTCGGGACCGGCGGACATCGGCACCGTGACCGCGGCGGCTCCGTTCGCTCCCGGCGCGGAGACCTGTGCGAAGCTGCGGCGGGGGAAGAGCTGCACGGTCGACGCAACGTTCGCTCCGACCGCTGAGGGCACGTTCGGCGGTGCGCTGAACCTCCCGGTCTCCCAGGGGTACCTGTCGCTGCCGCCGATCGGAGTGACGCTCGCCGGTGCGGGGGAGGTGCCGACCGTTCCGCCGGGGAAGACCGCCAAGTACGAGGTTGCGCCTCTGCTCGTGGACTTCGGCGACGTGACCCTCGGCAAGGAGGGGTCACCAGCCTCGCTGACGGTGAAGAACACCGGCCAGGTGCCGCTGGCGATGACGGTCGCGACGGAGTCGGACGGTGACGTCGGTGACTACGCGGCGGACGGAACGCCTTGTGCGATGGTCATGCCGGCCCAGTCATGTGTCGTTCCCGTACGGTTCGCGCCGCGGGCGAAGGGCACGCGGACCGGCACGGTGACGTTCACCGCCGACCCGCAGGATCCCACCGCGAAGGATCCGGCGCCGGTGGACGTCTCGTTGACCGGCACGGGAGTCGAGCCTGCCACCGGTCCGACGAGGGTCGCCGCCATGACGGTCACGCCGGTGGCGCTCGCGTTCCCGGCCGGCATCCTGAACCTGGCGGGCGCCCCGAAGCGCGTGGTCGTGCGCAACGTGGGTGACGTCCCGCTCGCGGTGGCGGGGGAGGTGCGGTCCGGCGCGACGGAGTTCTACTCCCGTTCGGCGAACTGCCTGATCCTGCTGCCAGGCAAGCAATGTGCGATCGACGTACGGTTCGCGCCGCGGGCTCTCGGGGCGCGGGTGGGTGCGTTGACCGTGCTCGCGGCCTCGATCGATCCGCTGGTCGTGAGCCCGTTCCCCGTCAAGGTGGCGTTGACGGGTACGACCAAGCAACCGAAGCTCGTGCTCGATCCGACGGTCGGGCGGCCCGGTCAGGTGACGATGGTGCGCGGCGAGAACTTCCCACCCTCGCAGCAGATCGCGCTGTCGTGGCAGCTCGGCCTCGGTACGGCGCTCGCGAAGCCGGACGCGTCAGGCACGTTCACGGTGCCGATGCTCGTGTACCGGCGAGACATGCTGGGCGACCGGATTCTGGCGGCGGCGATCCCGAGCCTGCTGGCGCCGACGTTGAGCGACCCGTACCTGGTGGAGCCGTTGTCGGGTCAGCCGCCCGGCTTCTTCTTCCGCTGGTAGACATGGAGAACGGCCCGAGCACCGCTCGGGCCGTTCTTCCGTTGTGGGTTTAGATGAGGCCTTCGCGGAGGGCGTAGGCCACGGCGTGCGAGCGGTTCTTCAGCTGCAGGCGGCTGGTGATGTCGTGGAGCACGTTCTTCACCGTTCGCTCGGAGTACGCGAGCTCCTGGGCGATCTCCTGGGTGTCCTTGCCGTCCGCGATCAGCTTGAGCACCTGGGTCTCGCGGTCGGACAGGCCCGTGCGCGAAAGCCCGTGCGGCGCGAGAACGTGCCGCTGCAGGCGCGAGACCTGGCCGAGCAGGCGCCCGAGCAGGTCTGGCGGCAGGCTTCCCTCGCCGGCCGACGCGACCTGGATCACGTGCACCAACCGGTCGGCCGTCGCGTCGCACCGCCGTACGACACCCGAGACCCCAGCCTCGACCGCCGTCATCAGCGCACCGTCGTCGACCCGCGTCGCCACCAGAACGATGCGCCGGCAACCGTGCTGCTGCACCATCCGCAGCACCTGCACGGTGTCCTCGTCGACGTACTCGGCGACGACGAGCGCCACCGCCGTCGTCTCGCTGGCGTCCAGGCTCGCGAGGTCCCCACCGTCGACGAGCCTGACTTCCGTACGGTGCCGCAGAGCGTGCATCACACCCGCCTGCGAGAGCGGGTCGAGTGCCTTCACGTACACCGGGATGCGATCTCTCATGTCCCCTACTTCCCCCTGTGCTCATGGGCCGACCGGATCGCTCAGTTTCGCCGCACGCCACCGTCTGCCAGCGACGTGACGACGTCTTGTCTGGGCTTCTTCGACGATCCGGTCGTCCTCCTGTTCCCTGTCCCGACTTGTGCCCGTACGGGCAGTATCGACAGGGCCGCTCGTCATGCACTCAACGCCGACTCAACACGGTCTGTTGGGGCGAGATCGGGTGCCCGTTCGGCTGTCCCCACGCCTGGTGTGGGGCGCGGCGCGGCGCCGTACTGTCACGGCGTGGCTACCTCTGCGCACCTGGACGTCCAAGACCTCACGGTGATCCCCGGTTCGACCGCCACCTGTCAGGTGACCGTCGCCAACCGCGGGACGATCGTCGAGGCCTACTCGCTGCGTGTGGTCGGCGAGCTGGGCGCGTACGCGACCGTGGAACCCGCGACGCTGTCGCTGTACCCGGAGACCGAGGCGACCGCCGTCGTCACCATCGAGGTGCCACGCGGCGCGCCGATCGCGGCGGGCGACGTGCCGTTCGCGGTCGTCGTCGAGCCGCAGGAGCACCCGAGCGACGTCGTGGTGCCGGAGGGCATGGCGCACGTCCAGTCGTTCGGCGACCTGACCGCGGAGCTCACGCCGCGCACGTCACACGGCCGGAAGACCGGGCGGCACTCGCTCGCGGTGGACAACCGCGGCAACCAGCCGGTGGTCCTGCAGCTTGCTGGCAAGGATCCCGACGGTGCGCTGGACTTCCGCTTCTCGCCGCAGACACTGACTGTCGAGCCGAACTCGGCGTCGTTCGCCAAGGTTTCGGTGCGGAACGTGGAGCGGCTGTGGCGCGGGGCTTCTCGTACGCGGCAGTTCACCGTCCTGGCGACGCTGGCCTCCGCCGCGGCTCCATCGGGAGGCCGCGCCGCTCCGGCGCTGTTCGAGCAGCAGACGCCGGTGGCGTCGGTGGACGGCATGACCGTTCAGGACGCGACGCTCCCGCCGTGGCTCGGCAAGGCCATCCTCGGCGTCGCCGCCCTGGCGCTTGGGGCTGCGGCTTTGTGGATCTTCGCGATGCGGCCGGCGATCCAGTCCACGGCTCAGCAGGCGGTCGAGAAGCCCTTGGTGGTGATCAAGGAGGCCGCGGCCAAGGCGGAGAAGCAGGCGACGGAGGCGAAGGGCGAGGCCAAGGAGGCCAAGTCGTCCGCCGGTGAGGCGAAGGAAGACGCCAAGAAGACCAAGGAACAGGTCATCGACAACAAGGGTTCCGACCCGGGCAAGGACCGGATCATCGAGGAGCAGCGGCGTGCCCTCGAAGGCACGCCGTACTTCGAGCGGTACGTGATCCGGGCGACGCCGGGCAAGACGACGAACACCGCCGTGTATCGGGTCCCGAAGGGCAAGCGGCTGCGAGTGACCGAGGTCTTCTTCGAGTCGACGGGCGGAACGGGCAGCCTCCAGTTCCGCAAGGGCGACGACATCATCCACCAGGTCGAGCCGCAGACGTTCCGGAACATCTTCGACCAGCACTACATCTCACCGGTGGTCTTCGAAGAGGGCGAACGCGTGGTGATCCAACTGACCTGCGCCCAGCCGATCATCGGCCAGACCCGCTGCGAGAACGCCGTCTCCGTGGGCGGAAGCGTCGCCGACAAGCCCAAGAAGGCCGCGACCCAACCGGTGGCGGACTCGCCTCAGTAGGCCTCGACCAGGTCCGTGATATCGTGGGATATCACGGAGGTGATCGACATGCCAGATGTGCTCATCAGGGATGTTCCAGAGGACGTGCTCGAGGCAGTCGACGCTCATGCCGGTCGACTGGGACTATCGCGGAGCGAGTACGTCCGGCGACAGTTGAAGCAAGACGCTCAGCGGAGGTCGAACGACGCCGTCACAGCTGATGATCTCCGCAGGTTCTCTCGTATCTTCGTCGACCTCGGCGATCCTGACGTCATCGACCAGGCGTGGACGTGACGGCGCGGGATCATCGCAGCTGGCTTATCGACAAGTCGGCTCTCGCGCGCCTGGGTGAGAGCGACGAACTGGACGAATGGGCAGCCCGGATCGATCGCGGCCTCGTTCGGATCGCCACGGTCACCCTGCTCGAGGTCGGCTACTCCGCGAGGACCGCAGTCGACTTACGCGACGGTCTCTCACAGCCTCCTCTTTCGGCGATGCCCGTCGAGTATGCGACGCCGGCCATCGAGGATCGGGCAGTCGAGGTTCAGCTCCAGCTCGCCGATCGTGGACAGCACCGGGCTCCGTCTCATCCCCGATCTCCTGATCGCGGCAACAGCGGAGCTGGCCGGCCTCGTTGTCCTTCATCTGGACAAGGACTTCGAGTTGATCGCGGATCTCACCGGCCAGCCGACGGAGCGGTTGGAGCTGAACTCCTAGTTCGCTGTCGAGCGCAGGCTCAGGGCGTGCAGACGGTCGCGGTCTCGTGGCCGCCGTAGAGACCGCCGGTCGCGCAGGCGCGGAGGTGGCCGGTGTTGGGGAAGGCGGCCGTGGTGGCGGTGGCCTCCTCGATGCCCTTGTCGTCCGACGCGGTGGCGAGCGTGTCCCAGCCACCGGAGGAGTTCTCCCGCTGCAGCGACACCGTGATCTGGTGGCGGCGCAGGTACTCGTGCAGCTCGATCGTTCGCCCGCTCGCGGCCACGCCGCCGGCCGACGGCGACAGGCCGGCGCAGATCCGGAGCTCGGCGCCGTCGGAGACGAAGTCCGTACACGTCTCGGCAGCGGAGGCGGGACCAGCGGTCAGGATCATGCCGGCGGTCGCGAGAGCGGCGGCAGCGGTGAGGGCAAGGATGCGTCGACTCATGTCAGATTCCCCCGAAACGACGTGGGTAGGTGGGAGGAAACTAACGCGTCCGGGCCGCCTCAAGGCAGGCCGACGACCGCTCCTGGTCAGAGAATGGGGTGAGCGACGGGATTCGAACCCGCGGCCACCGGGACCACAACCCGGTGCTCTACCAACTGAGCTACGCCCACCATGTGCTGACAGCGGACCTAGTGTAACCAGTGGCCAGCCGCGTCGTGCACCGGATATCCCCTACTTGGGAGCAGGCGCGGACCCTCCGGTCGGGTGGCCGGAGATCGAGCCCGCGATCGAACGGGCCGTCGCCGAGTCCGGTCCCGGTAGCGGTACGAAGACCGCCGAACGGTAGTACCGCAGCTCGTCGATCGACTCGCGGATGTCCGCCAGCGCGCGGTGGTTGCCGGCCTTCGGCGGCGAGGCGTAGTACACCCGCGGATACCAGCGGCGGACGAGCTCCTTGATGGAGGACACGTCGACGATCCGGTAGTGCAGGAACGACTCCAGCGCCTGCATGTCCCGCGCCAGGAACGAACGGTCCGTCGCCACCGTGTTCCCCGCCAGCGGCGCCCGCCCGGGTTCGGCGGCGAACTGCCGGATGTAGTCGAGCACCTGCTCCTCGGCCTCCGCCAGCGTCAGCCCGTCGGCGAGCTCCTCGAGCAGTCCCGAGGACGTGTGCATCTCGCGTACGACGTCACGCATCTGATCTATCGCGGCGGGCGGCGGCTTGATCACCAGGTCGATGCCGTCACCCAGCACCGTCAGCTCGCCATCGGTAACGAGCGCTGCCACCTCGATCAGCGCGTCGGCCCCGAGGTCCAGCCCCGTCATCTCACAGTCGATCCAGACCAGCCGGTCATACATGTCGGACACCATAACCACACGTCTGACGATCCCGTCACACGGAACGCGCGAAAACCAAGTGGTGTCGCGACGCGATGCGCTCTACGTTCCCCGGATGGCCGACGAGGGGTTCGAGCATCCGCGGCTCGCCGCGATCTATGACGCGCTCGATCCGGATCGCGGCGATCTCGACGTGTATGTCCGGATGGCGGAGGAGTTCGGCGCGCGCAGCGTGGTGGACATCGGTTGCGGAACGGGAGTATTCGCCCTGCTGCTCGCCGAGCGGGGGATCGACGTGGTCGGGGTCGACCCCGCCGAGGCGTCGCTCGACGTGGCCCGCGCCAAGGTGGGCAGCGAACGGGTGCGCTGGATCCACGGCGAGGCGACAGACCTTCCGCCGCTCGCGGTCGACCTCGCCACCATGACCGCGAACGTCGCCCAGGCCATCGTGGATCCGCACGACTGGCGGGGGACGCTGCGCGGAGCCTTCGAGGCCTTGCGACCGGGCGGACGGCTGGTGTTCGAGACCCGAGACCCGGCCCGCCGTGCCTGGGAGGAGTGGAACCGCGAGAACACTCACGGCGTGACCGACATCCCAGACGTCGGAGCTGTGGAGAGCTGGCTCGACCTGACCGACGTCAGCCCGCCGCTGGTCTCGTTCCGCGGTACGTGCGTCTTCGAGGCCGACGGCGCGGTGCTGACCTCGGACTCGACGCTGCGGTTCCGCGAACGCGCGGAGGTCGAGGCCGACCTCGCCGAGAACGGCTTCGCCCTCGACGAGGTCCGCGACGCCCCCGACCGCCCGGGCCGGGAGCTCGTCTTCGTCGCGCACCGACCTTCCTAGACCGTCCCCTGACGGTGGCTGAGTCAGATGCCGGAGGCGTCGAGCATCACGATGATCGACGCCGCTGACAGCTGGTCGATCGCACCGAGTCGACCAGGGTCGAGCTTCGCGAACCGCGTGAGCGCATGGCTCGCGAGCTTTCTCAGCTCGTCGAGCTCGACGTGGCCATCGGCCGCGAGCGAGGGTCTGTCTTCCGCGTGGTGGAGACGGAGGCGGTGTCCACCGCTGTCGAAGGTCGCGACGATCTCGTCGGAGTACACCGAACTCTCGACCACTGACTCGAAAGGTCGCCCGCGTTCAGGACGTACGGGTACCCGTCGTCGAACCGCACCACCGGCCAGTGCACATTCCGCCTGAGGTCGGCCATCAGGCGGAACGCCTGAGGCCGCGCCGAGCGCGCAGGTAGTCCGCCACGACGAAGTCGCCCAGCCGGTCCAGGTCGGGGGTGAACACCCGGCCGCCGTTGCGCTTGGCGACCGCGTCGATGAAGCGCGCGAGACCCTCGTCCTCGCCGAGCATGAACACGTTCAGCGTCGCGCCGTACCGAGTCAGCGCGTCCACCTCGGTGATCGTCGCCCGCAGCGTCTCGTACGTCGTCGGCCACGAGAAGAACGGCGACCCGTCCGCCTCCAGGTGCGCGGTCGGCTCCCCGTCGGTCACGACCAGGATCACCGGCTCCGCGTCCGGATGCCGGCGGACGTGCCGACCGGCGAGCATCAGCGCGTGCTGCAGGTTGGTGCCCTGGATCCAGTCCGGCTCGATCTCGGCCAGCTGAACGGGCGACAGCCGCCGCGCCACCCGGTCGAAGCCGATGATCTCCAGCGCGTCCTGCCGGAACCGCGTCGCCACCAGGTGCGACAACGCCAGCGCCGTCTGCTTCATCGGACCCCAACGGCCCTCCTGGACCATCGAGTACGACAGGTCGACGCACAACGCCACGGCCGCGGACGTCCGCCGCTCGGTCTCCGCGATCGCGAAGTCCTCGACGTCCAGCGCGACCCGCGACGAGCGCGCGCCCGACCCGGCAGCACGCAGCACCGCGTTGTGCACGGTACGTACGGCGTCGATCGGGTGCTCGTCACCGAAGCGCCACTCCCGCGACGACCCCGTCGGCTCGTCCGCCGACCCGGTCCGCTGGTCGTCGTGGTCACCGCGACCGCCGGCCTCCAAGGACGAGAACACCCGCCGCAGAGCCGTCTCACCGAGCCGCCGCAAGGCCTTCGGCGTCAGCCGCAAGCCCTCGCGCCCGCGCGACACGTACCCCTGCCGCTCCAGTTCCCGCTCCAGCTCTCGCAGCGCCCGCAGGTCCGTACCGGCACCAGGTCCGAGCTGCCGCTCGAGAGCCTCCACGTCGACGTCGTCCAACGTCGCGCCCGGATGCTCCTGCGAAAGCTGCTCGGACAGCGCCTCCAGATCGGCCAGGTCGGCGACCGCCTCGACGCCCTCGGAGTAGCCCATCGGCTGCTGCCCGCGCATCCGTGCCCGCGACTCCCAGTCCAGCCCGGGCCGCAGCGCGCGCAGGTTGTCCCGCAACGACGACAGCTGGAACGCCAGATCGGCGTCGCCCAGCGCCTCGCTCATCAACCGGGCCAGCTCGTCGCGCTGCTCCGGCGACAACGAACGCATCAGCCGCTCAGCGGCCGCCGCGCGACGTGCCAACAGGTCGATCAGCTCGTCCGTCGACTGCGGGTTCTCCGGGAAGAAGTCCCCGTGCCGCTCCATGAACTGCGAGAACCGGTCGGTCGTGTCCTCGCCCCGAGCGTGCGCGGCCAGCAGCTCGTTCAGGTCGGCGAGCATGTCCTTGATCGCCTGCTGGACCTGCTGCGCTTCCCCGCTGGACCCCGACATCGCCTCGCGCATGCCGGAGAACTGCGCGTCGAGCACCTCGCGCTGCAGCAGCTGCTTGATCTGCTCGTACGTCTCCCGCGCGGAGTCCGAACGCCACTGGTACTCCGACAGCTCCCGCACCGCCCGCGCCGTGTCCGTCGGGCAGCGTGTCGAGGTCCATCTCCTGCAACCGTGCGTCGTCGGACGGGTCGCGGGCGAGCTCGTCCTTCTCCGCCGCGATCGCCTGATCGAGCATCTGGCGTACGCGGTCCAACGTGCCCGCGAGATCGCCGCGCTTGCGCAGCTGCTCGCGGCGCTTGCGCGCCCTGTTCAGCAGCGAGTCGAGCCCGCGTCGCCCCTCCGGCCCACGCCGGAGCAGGTCACGCAGCGCCTCGCGCAGCGACCCGCCGGCGAGCACGTCGCGGCCGAGCTGGTCGAGCGCCTCGCGAACGTCGTACGGCGGCGCCAGCGGATCGGGCCCGTCGTCCCACGGCCCGTACCGGAACCGACGGGACGCCATCACGCCGCTCCGTAGACAGTGACCCCGTCGACCGAGTCCTTGGCGAGCCGCCGCGTGAGGTGCAGCCCTTCGAGCACGAACTCGACACCGGCCGCCGCCTCGCCTCGCGAAGCAGCGTCCTCGAAGCCGAGCCGGTCGAGGACCTTCGCCAGCCCCGGCACGGTCCCGAGCTGCTCGAGGAGGTCCTCCGCCCGGGTCAGCTCGCCCGTCTCGACGGTCGCGCCCTCGACGAACCGTTCGGTGAAGCCGGCGAGGTCGAGCCCGCGGAGCCGTTCGCGGAACGTCTCCGCCACCGCCACGCGCAGCAGGTGCGCGAAGATCTCCTCCTCGCGTCCCTCCTCGCCCATCTCGAACTCGACCTTGCCGCGCAGTGTCGGCAACGTCCCGGGCAGGTCGCAGACGCGCGCCACCGGGTCGTTCTCCGAGGCCAACGCGGCCCGTCGCAGCGCCGAGGCGGCCGTGGTCTCCGCGGCCGTGATGCCGAACCGGGCCGAGACGCCCGACCGCTGGTCGACGGCCGGCGACTCCCGCAGGCCGCGGGTGAACCGGGCGACGATCTCGAGCAGGTGGTCGGGGACGGGTGCCGCGAGCCGCGCCTCCTGCCGGATCAGCGCGGCCTCGTCGGCCACCTCGATCGGGTAGTGCGTACGGATCTCGGCGCCGAACCGGTCCTTCAGCGGCGTGATGATCCGGCCGCGGTTGGTGTAGTCCTCGGGGTTCGCCGAGGCGACGAGCAGCAGGTCGAGCGGCAGCCGCAGGTTGTAGCCGCGGACCTGGATGTCGCGTTCCTCGAGCACGTTGAACAGCGCGACCTGGATGCGTTCGGCCAGGTCGGGAAGCTCGTTCAGCGCGAAGATGCCGCGGTTGGTCCGCGGCACCAGGCCGTAGTGGATCGTCTCCGGGTCGCCGAGTGTGCGGCCCTCGGCGACGCGGACCGGGTCGACGTCGCCGACCAGGTCGCCGACGGAGGTGTCGGGGGTCGCGAGCTTCTCGCCGTAGCGCTCGTCGCGGTGCTTCCAGGTGATGGGGAGGTCGTTCCCCGCCTCGGCCGCGAGCCGCTTGCAGCGCGCGCAGACGGGGGCGTACGGGTGGTCGTTGATCTCGCAGCCGTCGATGACCGGGGTCCACTCGTCGAGCAGGCCTACGAGGGTGCGCATGAGTCGGGTCTTGCCCTGGCCGCGCTCTCCGAGCAGGACCAGATCGTGGCCGGCGAGCAGGGCACGCTCGAGCTGCGGCAGCACGGTGTCGTCGAAGCCGACGATGCCGGGGAAGGCCTTGCTTCCACCGGACAACGCGGCGATGAGGTTGTCGCGGATCTCGTCCTTGACGCTGCGGTGATGGTGCCGTGAGTGGCGCAGGGCGCCGAGTGTGGAAGGTCGCGTCACGCCTTTGACCGTACGCCGCCCAGGCGAATCCGGACGACCGCCTCTTTCCTTGGCCCCCATACGGCCTACGGATCCGGAAGAGGGTGGGCGCGGATCTCGACGCGGTTCTTGCCTTGCCGCTTGGCCCGGAGAAGGGCCTCGTCGGCGGCCGCGAGGAGCTGGGTACGGGTGGCGCCGGTCCACGACTCGGCGAGGCCCGCGGACATCCGGATCCCGCGACCGGCCGGGAGGCTCTTCCAGACGCGCTCCTCGACCTTGCGGCGCAGGTGCTCGGCCACGTGGTACGCCTGGCCGGCCGTACGGTCCGGCAGCACGATCACGAACTCGTCACCACCGAAGCGAGCCATCACGTCGTCCGAGGTCAGGGCCGACCGCAGCTCCTGGGCGAGCTCGCGGAGCAGGTCGTCGCCGATCAGGTGGGACAGCTCGTCGTTGACGCTCTTGAAGTCGTCCAGGTCGATGAACCCGACCGCCAGCGGGCGCCGCGTCGCCTCGGCCTCGACGAGCAGCTCGGGCAGCCGGATCTCGACCAGCCGGCGGTTGCCGAGGCCGGTCAGCGGGTCGGTGAGGTACGCGGCGGCGCGGCGGCGCTGCTCGTCGAGCACGCGCTCGGCGGAGAGGCGTTCCTCGAACGCGAGCACCCGGGCGCGACGCTCGACCCAGCGGTCGCGGACGAGCCTGCGAGCGAGCCACTCGAACGCGCCCGCGCTCCGGGTCTCGCCGTCGTTCTTGCGGAGCAGCTCGGCGTACTCCCAGTACGCGCGGCCCGCGAGCACCTGCAGTCGCGGCATCGTGTCGCCGACGCCGCAGGCCTGCTCGGCCTGCTCCAGCGCCTGGTCGTTCTCGCCGTCGTTGGCGAACGCGCGGGCGAGCGCGAGGTGCCCGACGAGCGTGGTCTCGTGCCGCTGGGTCGGCGCGACCGTGGTCATGTTCTCGCGCAGCTCGGAGATCAGCGTCTTGCCCTCGCCGAGCATCGCGCGGGCGAGGCAGCCCTGGACGACGACCTCGCTCGGCCAGGTCGACGCGTCGACGACGTCGAGGCCGGTGGGTGCCTTCTCGAACGCGGACAGCGTCTGCCGGTAGTGGTCGCGGGCTTCGTCGTTCTCGCCGATCAGCTCGAGCTCGGCGGCCCAGGTGAGGTGCAGCCAGCCGGAATTGAACGCGTAGAGGGTCTGCAGCATCGCGTCGGAGAGCTGGTCGGCGACGTGGTAGAGCTTCTCCAGCCAGGTGGTGGCGAGCTCGTACAGGTCGAGCCGGCCGAGCGCGATGGCCGCGGCGTTGATCGCGTGCGCGACGGCGTAGCTGGGGGTGTCGAGCTCCTCGAGCAGGACGACGGCGCGGGCGAGCTCCTCGTACGCCGACTCGAACGTGCCCTGGAACAGCAGCGACATGCCGCGCAGCGAGTGGCCGAAGGCTTCCCAGATGCGGTCGTCGAACGGCTCCGCGAGCCGGATCATCTCGACCGCGACCTCGTCGGCGGCGTCGAAGATGTGCAGCTCGTGGTAGGACGCGAAGCGGACGAAGCGCAACCACTGGGCGCGGTCGTGGGCGTGCTGGTTCTGGGCCTCGGCGAGCAAGCCGTCGAGCTCGTCGAGCACCTGTCGGGCCTCGCCCGACTGCGCCCTGATCAAGAGCGCGGTGATGTCGGCGAGGGCCGCCGGTCTGGGCTTCATGCGCCCGTAGACCTTCGACTCACGTCGTTCCCTGCCTCTATTCAAGATCCATCGCCCCTGGTTCCCCCGGCGGAAACCTCAGGGCGCGATTGTCTCCCAGCCCGTCACTCTGTGTCGAGGGACGAACACGCTGCGTCTACATTGCGGGGATTCTTCCGACTGATCGGCCTCGTGCC
Organism: uncultured Actinomycetota bacterium; assembly: GCA_963762635.1. Classification (GTDB taxonomy): domain Bacteria; phylum Actinomycetota; class Actinomycetes; order Propionibacteriales; family Actinopolymorphaceae; genus Tenggerimyces. Next base: position 315,466 of record CAVXLQ010000008.1, on the reverse strand, counting down.
GGAAGGTCCGCGTTCGTGTCCGTACCCAGGTCTGACAGCAACCGAACACGAGGCAGGGAGACTACCCCACTTCACCGCACCCAAGCCGCACGGCCGGTCACTCCCTGTGGACAGTGACCGCTTACGGCAGTCCGAGGGCAAACAGGAACACCCACCGGGCCGCGCACGGGGGTGGTGCGAACGGGGGCGACGGCCCGGTGGGTGCGTCTGGAGCTAGCCAGCCGCGGGGAAGTGCGGGACGCTCCAACCCCGATACCCCGTTCGGTACAGATAACCCGCGACGCCGACGCGTCCGCTCACCGAGGTGCCGATGATCTTGCCCTCGCCGAGGCTGACCACGACGTGCCCGGTGCCGGCCGAGTTGTGGTACCAGACGATCGCGCCGCGCGGCGGGATGCCGGTCGTGTGCATGTAGCCGTGCGACGTGATCCAGTCGCCGCCGACCTCGGCGGACGCCCAGCCCGAGGCGCCCCAGCCGTACGACTGGGCCTGGAAGCGCATGCACCAGCCCTCGTGCGCCGTCGACCCGAGCCGCGCGAACTGCCAGGAGATCGCGGCGTTCGGCCCGCGCGGGTTGGCCCGCGGCGGTGCGCCGACGTACGCACACTTCTTCTCGACGTAGCCGTCCGACCCGGTGTGGACGTATGCGTCGGACACGAAGCCGCCACTGGACAACATGTCCCAGATCGTGCTCGTGCCCTGCGAGCCCGTGACCGAGCTGCCCTCGGTCTGGCACAGGATCGTCACGGTGGACCCGTTCGCGACGCTCGACCACGCGTCCAGCCCGGCTCCCGGGCCGGCGCGGACGGTCAGAGCGGCACCACTGGTCTCGACGACGCCGGTGGCCGCGAACGCGACTCCGGTCGACATGGGGAACGACACTGCGATCGCGGTTGCCGCGACAGCGATCAAACGCCACGCGATGGTCCTCATGGGGCGAAGCGTCTACAGCGCCGATACACGATCCATACATGGCCGGCGCAGCCCGCTGAGTCGCGCCGTCACCGCGGCCTCCTCGTCCGGCGCCGCGAGCTGTTGCCACAGGGTGCGGGCCTGGCGGAGGTACGAGCGGGCACGCTTCGTCCGCCCGGCCGCTCCGTGCAGCTCGCCGAGCAACGTCGCCACCACCGCCTCGCCGCGCTTGTCGCCGCTGCGGCGGTGCGCGTTGAGAGAGTCGACGAGCAGCGGTCTCGCCCGGGTGGGCTCGCGCCGGTCCAGGTGCAGCTCGCCGATCACCTGGCGGACGTACGCCGCACAGTGCTCGTCGGCGAGCTCGCTGAACAGCGCCAGCGCCCGCCGCACGGAGAGCAGCGCGTCGTCGACCCGGCCGAGGTCGCGCTGCATCAGCGCGAGCCTCCGCAGCACCTGGCCCTGGCGGTGCTTGTCGTCGAGGGCGAGCGCGAGGTTGTACGCGCGCAGCAGCATCGGCTCGGCGAGCTGCGGCCGGCCGCGGTCGAGCCAGACCTGCCCGATGCCGCTGAGCGCCACCGCCTCACCGTGCTGGTCGCCTTCCTTGACCAGCAGCGCGAGGGCCTCCTCGTAGAGCACGATCGCCGGGTCGTGCCGGCCGCGCACCCGCTGCACGGTCGCCAGCCCGCAGGTCGCGACCGCCGCACCGACCAGGTCGCCGGACTGGGCGAACAGCGTGCGCGACCGGCCGAGCGCGATCGCGGCCGCGTCGTAGCGGTCCCGGTAGATGTCGAGCTGGCCGAGGTTGCGCAGCAGCGTCGCCTGCCCGCGCAGGTCGCGTACGCGGCGTGCCGCCTCGAGCCCGGCGCGGTGCGACCGTTCCCATGCGTCGAAGCCACCGGTGAGGTCGAAGTACGGGGCGAGCGTCGCGGCCAGCTGCCAGGCGAGCTCGTCGCAGCCCACGTCAGCCGCGACCTCGATCGCGGCGACGAGCCCGGGCAGCTCCCGTTCGAACCAGGCCATCGCATCTGCCGGCGGCGTGCGGCGACCCGGCGGCAGCTCGGGCGTCGTACCGAAGAACCGCACCGGCATCTGCTGCCGGGCGGCGTCGGCGAGCAGCAGCCAGGTCTGCAGCACGCCGGCGAGGCCCTCGCGCCGGTCGGGCTGTTCGCGGGCCAGCTCGGCGCCGTAGCAACGGACGAGGTCGGGCAGCCGGTACCTGCTCTCGCCGACCGTCTCCAGTAGCCGCGACCGGACCAGCGCCTCCCGTCCGCCGGCGGCGTCGACCAGCCAGCCGGGAAGCTGAACGGGGCCGAACAGGCTCACCATCCACAGCGCGCGCCGCGCCGCCGACGGCAGGCTCTCGGTGATCCTGCGCAGCTCGGTGCGGACCGGGCGCAGCTCGTCCAGGCGGCGGCGTTCGTCGCGCAGCTTGTCCGCGTACGCCCGCAGCGTCAGGTGCGGCCTGGCGGAGAGCCTGGTCGCGGCCGCGCGTACGGCGAGCGGGAGCTGGTCGCAGGCCTGCACGATGTCCTCCGCGGCGGCGGGCTCGCGGGCCACCCTGCCGCGGCCCACGGTGCCGGCGAGCAGCTCGACCAGGTCGCGTGGCCGCATCGGCTCGCCGCCGAACACCAACCCGTCGGCACGGTCGTCGGTGGGGGAGCCGCCGCGGATCGCCTCGAGCAGCTGCCGCAGCTCCTGACCGGGGCCGACCGCGAGCTCGCGGCGCAGCACGACCTCGGCGTCGGCGTACGCGCGCATCGCCTCGGCGATCCGTCCGCAGCGCCAGAGCGCGACCATCAGCTGCCGCCAGAGTCCCTCGCGCAACGGGTGGTCGGCGAGGAGCTCGCGCAGCTCGGCGACCGCGGCCTCGTGCTGGGCGGGCGTGGTGGCGAGCGCGGCGCGGTGCTCGACGGCGGTGAGTCTGAGCTCGGTGAGCCGCGCGATCGTCGGCGCCCAGGTCGCGTTGCCGGGCAGGTCCTCCAGCACGCGGCCGCGCCAGAGCCCGCAGGCCTCGTCCAGGTCCTCGGGGCGGGCGGAATGGACGAGCCGTTCGAACACGGTCGCGTCCAGCAGGTCCGGCGCGAGCTCGGCGACGTACCCGGCCGTGGTCGTCCGGATCGCGACCGTGTCCGGCAGCCGGCCGCGGAGCGTACAGAGATACGTGCGGAGGTTCGCGATCGCCGAGCGCGGCGGCCGCGCCGGCCACAGGACGTCGATGAGCAGGTCGGTGGACACCGGCTTGTTGGGGCTGAGCAGCAGAGTGCCGAGAACGGTGCGCGGCTTGACCCCACCGAGCGCGACGGCGGAACCGTTCGTCGCCACCCGCAGCGGACCGAGCACCCGGTACGACGGCTCGTTCATGCCTTCCCCCGTAGGAAGGTTGCTTGGATTCGGCCGATACCGAAAGATCCCACCACGCTAGGGACATCGGTCGGCAACGGTCAAGGCTGGGCCGCGTCCGAGTATCGTGCGAACCGCACACCGACGGGGAGGGTGGCCGGGGCGATGGAGCATGTGGGGCGGTACCGCTTGGTCAAGCGGGTCGGCTCCGGTGCGTTCGCGACCGTATGGCTGGCGAACGACGACCTGCTCGACGCGCCGGTCGCGATCAAGATCCTGGCCGACAACTGGGCCCATCAGGCGGACGTGCACGGGCGCTTCCTGGAGGAGGCGCGGTTGCTGCGCCGGATCGACCACCCGCGGGTCGTGCGCGTGATGGACATCGGCGAGCTCGAGGACACCCGTCCGTACTTCGTCATGGACTACGCCGAGGGCGGCTCGCTCGCGGACCGGCTGCGCGCGGGGCCGATGGACATTCCCGAGGCCGTCCGCCACGGCGTCGACGCGGCCCGGGCCCTCGCGGTGCTACACGAGTACGGCGTCGTCCACCGCGACGTGACGCCGGGCAACCTGCTGTTCCGGATCTCGCGGCAGGGGGAGCACCAGCTGGTCGTCGCCGACCTCGGCATGGCGAAGGCCCTGGTCGACGCTTCGAAGCTCACCCAGGTCGTCGGCACGCCGTCGTACATGGCGCCGGAGCAGGCGGCGTCGCCGACGGGTTTCGACGAACGCGCCGACGTCTACTCGCTCGCGGCCGTCACGTACGCCCTGCTCACCGGCCGCCCGCCGCACGAGGCGTCGTCGCCGGTGGACGTCTACCTGCGGGCCCCGGACGTCCGCCCCTCGCCGCCGTCGGAGCACCGACCCGAGGTGCCGCGGGCGCTAGACGACGTGCTGATGCGGGCACTGTCCCACGATCCTGGGGGCCGGTTCGACTCGGCGACGGACTACGCGGACGGCCTCGAGTCGGCGTTGACGGCGCCGGAGACGTACCGAGCCGTCTCGCGGCGCCCGAAGTCCCGCGTCCCCTCCCGCCGTGCGCGGACCGCCCGCTGGGTCGCGCTGGTCAGCAGCTCCATCGTGCTCTTCGTCGTGGGCCTGTTCCTCGGCTTCACGATGATGCGGGGCGGCTCTCTCTGACGACGACCTCGGGCGCCGTCCCCGCGCCGAGGAAGTCGAGCAGCCGGTGCCCCTCCTCGGTGACGGCGGCGACGTCGGCTTCGGCGAGGGACGCGAACGGTGACACCTGGAGCGTGCTGCCGTCGAGGTTCCACAGACCACGGAAGTAGCCGTCGACGAGCAACGTGCCGGTCCTCGCGCCGTTGCCGGGTGGCAGCGGGACTGCGCGGCCGTCGTCGATCACGCGCGTCCGGTCGTCGTGGGACAGCAGCACGTTGTCGTACTCCGGCAGGAACCTAGGCGGCGCGGGCGTGTCCGCGTCGGGAAGCGGCGCGTCGGGTACGTCGTACAGCACGCGGCCCTTCTCGTTGGAGAACGTGCGCAGCTTCGGCGCCAACCGGTCGACGACCTCGCGCAGCTTGGTGAGCCCGCACCACGCCTGGATGTCCATCACCGTGGCGGGTCCGAACGCCGCGAGGTAGCGGAGCACGACGTCGTCGATCGACGGGCTCTCCTCCAGCGGTCGCCCGAGCCACGACTCGATCGTGGTCAACGCCGGTTTGCCACCCTGTCCCCACACGCCGCGGGGCGTGACCTGCACGTTCGGGACGAGGTAGCTCGCCGCGTACGCCATCGTGTCCGCGGACCAGTCCGGCCAACGGGCCGCGAACGCGTCCCGCAGCTCCGCGCGCGTGAGCTCCTGGTCGGTGAGCAGCTCGTGCGCGTACTCCTGCACGGCGTCGAGATCGACGCCGTTCAGGAACCGTCCGAAGCCGCCGCGGAACCCCCGCACGAGCGCCGGCGACACCAACGGCCTGAGCAGCAGGCAGTCGGAGGCCGTGGCGAGGTGGACCGTCCCTCGCATCAGCGAGGCCCGGACCACAGACCGATCGATCAAGGGCGCGGCCAGGTCCTTGGGGTCGAAGCACTCGAGCCGCGACCAGAGGGCGACGTACGGGGCCAGCGGTGCCTGCGCCTGCATGCCGACGAGGTGCTCGATGGTGCCGATCGTGGAGCGGTCGGACCGTTCGAGCAGCAGCTGACGCGCGAGCAGCGCGCGGTTGAGCGCGCGCTGCCCGAGCTGAGGCGCGTGGGTCACTGGTGGCTCCGGAAGAAGGTGCGGATGTCGTCGACCAGCAACTCTGGCACCTCCATGGCGGGGAAGTGGCCGCCGGCGTCGTACTCGTTCCACGAGGTGTACGCGCCGTACGGGTCGACCTCGCGGCGGACCGACAGGTCGGCCTCGAACACCGCGACCCCGGTCGGCGGCATCGGCGGTGCTTCCCAACCGCCGGACTCTCCGCCGCCGCCCGCCGCCCCGCCGCTCGCGAACTGGCGGTACGCCTCCATGCCCTCGTACACCGAGTGCGCGCTGGACCAGCCGAGCTCGTTGAACCAGTAGATGCTCACGTTCGTCAGCAGCTGGTCGAGGTCGACCGCGTCCTCGGGCAGCTCGTGCGTCGAGTCGGTCCACTCCTTGAACTTCTCCACGATCCAGGCGAGCTGTCCGACCGGGGAGTCGGTGAGGCCGTACGAGAGCGTCTGCGGCCGGGTCGACTGGATGCTCAGGTAGCCGATGCCGTCCTGGCGCCATGCGTTGAACCGCTCCGCGCGCTCCCGCTGGCTGCCCTCGAGCCCGTCGAGCGAGAGCTCCGGACCGAACGGGAACGGGCCCGGCCCGTTGATGTGTGACGCGATCACGCGGCCCGGCGCGACCATCGGCAGCATGCCGACGACGCCGGAGCCGACGTCGGTGCCCTGCGCGAGGAACCGGTCGTACCCGAGCCGGGTCATGACCTCGGCGAACGCGGCGGCGACGCGGAACAGGTTGCCCCAGCCGGCCTCGGTGACGGGGGAGAAGCCGTACCCGGGGATCGACGGGAGCACGAGGTGGACCGCGTCCTCGGCCCTGCCGCCGTGGGCGACCGGGTCGGTCAGCGGGCCGACGACCTTCGCGAACTCGGCGAACGAGCTCGGCCAGCCGTGGATCATCAGCAGCGGCCGGGCCGTGGGCTCGGCGGAGCGGATGTGCGCGAAGTGGATCGGCTGCCCGTCGACCTCGGTGACGAACTGCGGCAGGTCGTTCAGCTGAGCCTCGGCCTTGCGCCAGTCGTAGGTGTTCAGCCAGTAGTCCGCGATCCGCTTCAGGTAGCTGGTCGGGACGCCGCGGGTCCAGCCGAGGCCGGGGAGCTCGCTGGGCCAGCGGGTGTTGGCGAGCCGGGCGCGGAGGTCGTCGAGCTCGGCCTGGGGAACGTCGATGCGGAAGGGGCGGATCTCGGTGTTGGTCGTCATGAGAAGAACGTTAGGAGCTATTGCGGAACGGTTCGTTCCGCGTTCGGTACGATCCTGAAGAAATGTTGGAGACCTCGGCTCGACTGCTGCGACTGCTCTCCTTGTTGCAGGCGCACCAGCACTGGACCGGCCCGGCGCTCGCGGAGCGGCTGGGCGTGACCGCGCGGACCGTACGCAACGACGTCGACCGGCTGCGCAACCTGGGCTACCCGGTCGACGCCACGCCTGGCGTCGCCGGCGGCTACCGGCTCGGCGCGGGCGCGGCGCTCCCGCCGCTGCTGCTCGACGACGAGGAGGCGGTGGCGGTCGCCGTCGGCCTGCGGACGGCGGCCGGCGGCTCGGTCGCGGGGATCGAGGAGACGTCGGTACGCGCGCTGGCGAAGCTCGAGCAGGTGCTGCCGTCGCGGCTGCGGCATCGGGTCGGCGCGCTGCAGCGGTTCATGGTGCCGATCCCGGGCCAGGGGCCGGTCGTCGATCCTTCGGTGCTGACGGCGTTGGCGGCGGTATGCCGCGACCACGAGCGCCTGCGCTTCGACTACGCGACGCACTCCGGTGCCTTGTCGGCACGGACGGTCGAGCCGTACCGGCTCGCGCATCTGCGCGGTCGCTGGTACTTGGTGGCGTACGACCTGGACCGCTCCGACTGGCGCACGTTCCGCGTCGACCGGCTGACTCCGAAGATCCCGACCGGGCCGCGGTTCGTCCCGCGCGAACTGCCGCCGGAGGGTGTCGCGTCGTACGTCGACCGCGGGGTGTCGCAAGCGATGTGGGAGTTCCGGGCACGGATCCGGATCCACGCTCCGGCCTCCGTCGTCACCGCCCGGCTGCCCGCGAGCGCCGGCGTGGTGACGGAGATCGACGAGTCGTCGTGCTACCTGGACGCGGGCTCGGACGACCCGGGGATGCTGCTGCGGTACCTGAGCATGCTCGACCTCGACTTCTCCGTGGCAGAGGCGCCCGAGCTGGCGGACGAGGTCCGCAAGCTCGCCGACCGCTACACCCGTGCCCTCGAATAACCGCCCCTTGAGTGACCGCGCCCGGTGATCATGATCGTGATCATGAAGCCAAACCGGCGTATAGGCCCGTTTCGCCTTCATGACTTCGATCATGATCACCGCTGCCGGCGTACGACTCGAGTCGTATGCCAGCCCGCGAGGGCTCTCCCGAGAGCTGACGTGCTCGGCCGGGCGGCGGCCCTAGCGTCCGAGGCATGATCCTCCTTACCGCGTTGACGATTCTCGCGTCGTTCCTCGGGCTCACCGCGTCGCTGCGGTTCCCCGAGACGCTCCTCGACCCGCCTTCGTTTGGCGCCGCGCTCGTCGCCGACCGACCGCTGCCCATCGCGCTGAGCCTCGCCGGACTGCTCGCCTCCGGTGCGCTGGTCGCCGTCGTCGCCCGGCGCTTCCCGCGTCCCTGGCCAGGCGTCGTCGGCGGTGGCAGCTGGGTGGCGAGCGCCGTTCTCACCGCCCTGTGGGCATTCGCGGGAGTGCCGCTCGCCGGCCCGCGTTCGTCCTGGCCGCGATCGTCGTCCCGATCGCCCTTGCCGGCTGGACGATCGCCCAGCGCAGGCCCGGCCGCGTCCTCACGACCCTCGGCGTCCTCGGTCTCGCGGCCGTCGCCGCACGTTCGCTCGTGTGGATGGTGAACGCCGCGCTCCCACCGGACGAGGGCTGGTACCTCACCTCGGCGATCCTCACCATCAGCCGCGCTCGTCGGCCTCCCGCTCTGGCTCGCGTGGCTGGTCGGCCGCGGCCTGCTCGCGCCGTCCTCGCGCTCGCCTCCGTCGCGGTCGCGTTCGCCGCCACCCCAGCGCCGAACGCCACCGGCGCGCCCACAGTCCCGAGCGCCACCTCGTCGGTGTTCTACGTGCTCGCTCGAGGCGTTCCCGCAGCTCGTGCCGATGCCGCACAACCTCGCCGAGCTCCAGCAGAGCCGCAAGGACACCCTCGCGGAGAAGCCGCAGGTCCCGCCGGGCGGCACCCGGCGAGACGTCGACGCCGACGGCGTGCCGTCGGAACGCATCTGCGCGAACGGCGCCACCACCGACCGCCAGGTCCTCTACCTGCCCGGCGGCGGCTTCACCTCGATCGCCGGCAACGGCCCGCGCAGGTTCGCCGCCGCGATCTCCCAACGCACGAAGGCCTGCGTTCTCCTCGTGCGCTATCGCCTCGCGCCGGAGCACCCCTACCCGGCAGGGCGCGACGACGGCGTGACCGCCTACCGCTGGCTGGTCCGCCAGACGAAGGCCGAGAACCTCGCCATCCTGGGCGACTCGGCCGGCGGCAACCTCGCCTTGACAACGGCGTTGAAACTCCGGCAGGACGGCGTCGAACTGCCCGCCTCGCTCACGGCAGTCTCCGGAGTCGCCGATCTCGCCCTTGCCGGCAAGACGTTCCACTCGCTCGCCGACCGCGACCCGTTGCTCACCAAGGCACATCGCGACCTGGTCGAGCAGGCCTACACGAGGAACAAGACGATAGACGTCCGCGATCCACTGATGTCACCACTCCAGGCAGACCCGACCGGGCTCCCGCCCACGCTGCTCATGGTCGGCACCCAGGAGGTCCTGCTCAGCGACGTCCTCGCGCTCGGCGAGAAGCTGCGGAAGGCACACGTCGACGTCGACGTGCAGGCCTGGCCGGGCCAGGTCCACTGCCTGGAACCTCGTGTTCGAGGAGACGCCCGAAGCGTCGATGGCGAACGACCAGATCGCCGCGCACCTCAGGCGAGCGTGGGGATCCGTACGATGAGCGCCATGCGGTGGTGGCCGGTCGCGGCGTACTGGGTCGTGATCCTCGTCGCCTTCGCCAGCGCGATAGCTGGCCTCCTGAACCCGGTCCAGCTGATCCTCCCGCTGGTGGCGGCGTACGTCGTCGCGAGGTACGGCCCGCGCCGCCTGCTCTGGCTCGCCGCGATCCCCGTCGTGCCGTTCTTCGCGCTCTGGTTGGCGAACGCGGGCCCGTGGTGGGACGCCGTCATGCTCACAGCCATCTACGGCGCGTTCCTTCTGCTCGGCGTCGCGATCGCCGATCGGCGCTCCCATCGGCTGACGAAGGAACAGCTCGCCCGCGCGTCCGAACGCAACCGGATCGCCCGTGAGCTGCACGACATCGTCGCGCACAACCTCGCGGTGATGGTCGCGCTCGCCGACGGTGCCGTCGCCTCCGCGGCGACGGCACCGGCGCAGGCGACCGACCTCATGTCCAAGGTCTCGACGACCGGCCGGCAGGCGCTCTCCGAGGTTCGGCAACTGCTCGGCCTCCTGCGTGAGGGTCTCCGGACAGCGGACCTCGACGGCCTGGTCGACCAGGTACGAGCCGCCGGCCTCACCGTGGCGCTGACCCGAACGGGAGACGCGCCACGACTCGGACCGAACGTCGAGCTGACCGTCTACCGGATCGTCCAAGAGGCGTTGACGAACACGATGAAGCACGCAGGGCCGAACGCGAAGGCAGAGGTCGCGCTGCGCTACGACCGTTCCTCCGTCGAGGTCGAGGTGACCGACGACGGCGCCGCGGCCGCACCCGGGCAGGAGGGGAACGGGCTCACCGGCATGCGCGAACGCGTTGCCGCGCAGGGAGGCACGTTCGAGGCCGGCCCGACGAAGTGGTAGCGGCTGGTGTGTCAAGGCGAGGTTGACGGTGCCGTCGTGAGCATCCGCGTGCTGCTGGTGGACGACCAGCCCTGGCTGCGGCTCGGGTTCCGTGCGGTGCTGGAGCAGGAGCCCGACCTCGAGGTCGTCGGCGAGGCCGGCGACGGTGAGCAGGCCGTCTCGTCGACGCTCGCGTTGCGGCCCGATGTGGTGCTGATGGACGTACGGATGCCGAAGGCCGACGGGATCGAAGCGACCCGGCGGATCGTCGCCTCGAGCAGCGAGGCCCGCGTGCTCGTCCTCACCACGTTCGACCTCGACGAGTACGTCTACGCCGCGTTGCGCGCCGGCGCGAGCGGCTTCCTGCTCAAGGACGCGCTGCCGGCCGACCTGATCGCCGGCATCCGCGTCGTGGCTGCCGGAGACGCGGCCGTCGCGCCCGGCGTGACCCGACGGCTGATCTCCACGCTCGCCTCGCGGCTGCCTGCCACCACCGAGCCGGCGACGCTCGACGCTCTCACCGAACGGGAACGCGAGGTCCTCCTCGAGCTCGCCCGCGCGCGGTCCAACGCCGAGATCGGCGCCCGGCTCCACATCTCCGAGGCCACCGTGAAGGTGCACGTCGGGCGGGTCCTCACCAAGCTCGGCCTGCGCGACCGCGCCCAGGCGGTGGTCTTCGCCTACGAGCACGGCATCATCCAGCCGGGTTCCTAGCGCGCTACGGTCGAACAACATGGAACGCTTTCCGCTCGGCGCCAAGGTCACGATCGACGACCTCGCCGGTCCCGACCTGCACGCGACGCTCGCCCGGCTCCGCGCGACCGAGCCGGTGTCGTGGCTGCCGGCGTTGAACGGCTGGCTGGTGACCGACCGCGAGCTCGCCGTCCAGGTCATGCGCGACCCGGACACGTTCACCGTCGACGACCCGCGCTTCTCCACCGCCCAGGTGGTGGGCCCGAGCATGCTGTCCCTCGACGGCGGCGCGCACGCGCGGCATCGCGTCCCGTTCGGGAAGGCGTTCGGGCTGGCGAGGACCCGCGAGCACTTCGCGGAGTTCGTCGAGGCGCGGACCGCGAGCCTGATCGACCAGATCCAGCCGAACAAGACCGCCGAGCTCCGCCGCGCCGTCGCCGGCCCGCTCGCCGTCGCCGTCGTCGCCGAGGCACTCGGCCTGGACGATGCCGATCCGACCACGATCCTCACCTGGTACGACGCGATCGTCAGCTCGGTCTCCGACGTCTCGGCCGGTCACGCGGTCAGCGCGGCCGGCGCCGAGGCGTTCGCCCACCTGGACCTCAGCGTGCGCGACTCGATCGGCGGCGACTCGCTGCTCGCCACCGCGGCGTCGGCAGGCGGGCTGAACGAGACCGAGGTCGTCTCGAACGCGGCCGTCATCATGTTCGGCGGCATCGAGACCACCGAGGGCATGATCGCCAACTCCATGTGGCATCTCCTCACCCACCCCGAGCAGCTCACTCGGGTACGCGAAGACCCGAAGCTGATCCCGCACGTGGTCGAGGAGTCGCTGCGCCTCGAACCCGCCGCCGCGGTCGTCGACCGCTACACGACCCGGGCGGTCGAGTTCGGCGGCGCCGAGCTCGGCGAACGCGAGCTGGTCACGGTCTCCCTCGCCGGCGCCAACCGCGATCCCGCGGCGTTCCAGGACCCGGACGCGTTCGACCTCCGGCGTACGAACGCGCGTCAACAGCTCGCGTTCGCGCACGGTCCGCACATCTGCGTCGGCATGCACGTGGCCCGTTCCGAGGCACAGGTCGCCGTACGCCAGCTGCTCGAACGACTGCCGAACCTGCGCCTCGCCGAGCCCACCGCGCCCGTCGGTCTGGTGTTCCGTAAGCCACCCGCGCTGCACGTGCGCTGGGACTGACGGATCTCTTCACCGGGCGTTCAACCAAGCTTGCTGAAATGGGCTGCCACGCCGATCTCACGGGGAGTCGTTCTGCAGCCACCGACGAAGGCCGTCGTCCGGATGGGCGCGACCCGGTCCGCCGGCAGAGGCGGGCTGGAGATCGCCGCCGCTACGGCGGTCATCGGTGCCGTCAGCTATGGCTACGGGATCGTGCTCGCGCATCTGTTGCCCGGCGCCGAGTACACGGTGTTCGCCGCTGGTCAGACGCTGATGCTGCTCGCCGGCACGGCCGCGAGCGCGTGCATCCCGTGGGCGTTGGCGAAGGCCGTACGTGACTGTCCCGCCGGTTCGACCGGTCGCCGCGAGGCGATGGCGTTCGCGCTCGTGGTCTCCGGCGTCGGCGGCGTGCTCGCGATCGGCGTCCTCGGTGCGGTGGCCGCCTTGTTCGCCCCTCTCGACGCCGCGTTCGCGATCGGCAGCTCCGGCGCGGGCGTGGTGTTGTCCGGAGTCGCGGTCGGCTGGCTGCAGGGGGAGCTGCGGTTCACCAGCCTCGCGGCGCTGCGCGTCGTCGAGGTCGTCCTTCGGGTCCTGGTCGGCGTCGGGGCGGTCACCGTCGGCTTCGGTGCCGCGGGCGCGTTGGGTGGGTTCCTCGCCGGGGCGCTCGCGCTCGGCCTGCTCGGGCTGACCCGGCCGGGGTCCGACGGGCGCCGAGCGTGGCGGGACCTCGCCTGGGCGCCGCGAACGCTGACCGAGACCTGGCGCTGGGCCGAGACGGGCGGCCTTGCCGCCGTTCAGATCGCGCTCGCCGTCCTCACCGCGATCGACATCGTGATGACGCCCATCGTGACCGGCGCGGGCCCGGACGCCGGCGGCTTCCAGCTCGCCGCGACGCTGGGCCGCGCGCCGCTGTTCGTCGCGACGGCGTTGGCCGTCGTGCTCTTCCCGCAGCTTCCGTCGGTCACGGCGATCCGGACCGCCATACGAGGTTTCGGCTGGCTCGCGCTCACCGCCGCCGTCGCGTTGCTCACGCTGCCGCCGACCGTCCTCGGCTGGATCGTTCCGCCGCACCTGCTCGTGGCGTGGGCCATCATGCCCGCGGCGACGATCGCCGGCATCGGGTACGGAGTCGTCGCGCTGCTGGTCACCGTGCTGCAGGGTGCCGGGCGGTTCCGCCAGGCTCTGCTGTCGTTGGCAGCCGCCGCGCTCCTGGTGGCCGGGGGACTGCTCGCCGGCTGGCAGCTCGCGGGGATCGTCGGACTGTCCCGCGGCGTAGCCGTCGCGTCCCTGCTCGCCGCCGCGGGTCTCGTCGCGACCACGTGGAGGCTGCTGCCCGTACTCTTCGCCACCGCGCTGATCGAGCCGGTCCTCGCCGTCGGCGCGGGCGGCGTCGTGCTGCTGCTCCTCCGGAACCACCCGATGGCCTGGGTGATCGCCGCCGCGCTCCTCGGCATCCTCGCGTTCTGGCGCTCCATGGGCGGCCGCGTGGGCCGGGCCGCCGTCAGCGGGTGAACTTCCCGGTCAACCGGCCGTGCGTGATCGTCCGCTTGTCGATGGCGCCGAGCGCCCGGCTGAGATCCGCGCCGTCGGGGAGTCCGACCTTGGCGTACAGCGCGTACACCGTGAACCGGTACTGGTGCGTGCCGTCCGGCGGACACGGGCCCGCGTCGGGGTCGTCGACCACCAAGGCCATCGCGACCACGTCGGTGGGCACACCGCTCCAGGCGAGCGGCGGCGACGTGTTGTCGCCGTCGCAGCTGAACTCCTTCGGGATCGGCTCGTCCTCGCCGAAGGCCGAGCTCGTCACGGCCATCGTCGGTGATGACGTGGGGTCCGGTCGGTCTGCCTGTTGTGGGCCGCCGCAGCCGGCCAGCGCGAGGAGCGCGAGGCCGGCGGCGAGCCTCCTCATGGCCGGATGGTGGTGTCGTTGCCGTGGCGTTCGGCGCGGATGACCGCGGTGACGGCGTTGACCAACGCGAGGTGGGTGAACGCCTGCGGGAAGTTGCCGAGGTGGCGGCCGGTGTGCGGGTCGATCTCCTCGGCGTACAGCTGCAGTGAGCTGCCCAACGACAGCAGGCGTTCGCACAGCGCGCGGGCGCGGGGGAGCTCGCCGATCATCGCCAGCGCGGACACCAGCCAGAACGAGCAGATCGTGAACGTGCCCTCCTCGCCGGCCAGCCCGTCCTCGGTCTCCTCGATGCGGTAGCGCAGCACCAGGCCGTTCTCGGTGAGCTCGTCCGCGATCGCGAGCACGGTCGCCTTCACCCGTTCGTCGGTCGGCGGCAGGAAGCCCATCAACGGGACCAGCAGCACCGACGCGTCGAGTGCGGTCGTCCCGTAGTGCTGGGTGAACACGCCCCGGTCGTCGAGCGCGTTCGCGAGGATGTCGGCTCGCATCTCCTCCGCCGCCGCGTGCCAGTGCTGCTCACGTTCGCGGTCGCCGCGCTGCCGGGCGAGGCGCGACCCGGCGTCGGCGGCCAGCCAGCAGGCGACCTTGGAGGCGGTGAAGTGCTGCGGCCCGGAACGGACCTCCCAGATACCCTGGTCGGGCTCGCGCCAGCGTTCCAGCGCCCGGTCGACCTGGCGTCACGACGATCGCCCACAGCCGGTCGTCCAGTCCGTCGCGGGAGTGGGTGTAGAGCTGGATCGACCCGACGACCGCACCCCAGACGTCGTGCTGGTGCTGCTTGTACGCGGCGTTGCCGACCCGGACCGGTCCGGAGTTCTCGTAGCCGGACAGGTGCTCGAGCGTACGTTCCTCCAGCGCACGCTCGCCGTCGATGCCGTACATCACCTGCAGCTCGCCCTCGGCGGCGACGTCGGCGACGAAGTGGAAGAAGTCGTTCGCCTCCCAGTCGAAGCCCAGCGTGAACATCGCCCACAGCGCGAACGTCGAGTCGCGGATCCAGGTGTAGCGGTAGTCCCAGTTGCGTTCGCCGCCGAGCGCCTCCGGCAGCGACGTCGTCGCCGCGGCGGCCACCGCGCCCGACGGCGCGAACGTCAAGCCCTTCAACGTCAACGCGCTGCGCTGCAGGTACGAACGCCACGGGTGGTCGGGGAACTTGCCGCGGTCCAGCCAGTGCTGCCAGTGGTGGGCGGTCCAGCGCAGCCGGTCGTCGGCCTCCTCGTACGTCTGCGGTGGCGCGTGCTCGCTCCACGACAGCGCGACGAACCGGGTCTGCCCTTCCTTGAGCAGGGTCCGCGCGACCGCGCGCGGCCCCTCGAAGCCGATGTTCATGTCCGATGTCAATCTCAGGTTGACGTCGGAGCTCGCGGCTCGACGCGATGGCCTCCCGGTAGCCGGGGCCGGTGTGCTCCCAGTGCGCCTGGTCGCGGCCGTAGTCGAACATCGGGTCGCAGTCCATATGCACCTGGACCTCGCCGGTGACGCACCGCACCATGCGCAGCAGCACGTGGTCGGCGTCGTAGTCGGTAGGTGCGCGGCGGTGCGTGTGGGACCGTTCGTCCTCGTGGTGCCACGGGCCCATCAGCAGCGCGTCGGTCACGACCAGCCAACCGCCGCGGGTCCACCAGCTCGTCTCGAGGACCAGGGTGCCGGGAACGTACCGGCGCGCCGCGGGAACGGTCTCCGTCGCCGGCCCGATGCGGAAGCCGCCCGCGCTGCGATCGAGCATCGACCCGAACACGCTCTCGGAGTCCATCCGGGGCAGGCACATCCACTCGATGTTGCCGCTCGGCGCGACGAGCGCGGTCGTCTCGCAGTCGGACAGGAAGGCGTACTCCGCGATCGGCGGGAACGGGCTGCCGGCGGCGTGCCTGTCCGTGCTGGGGCCGAAACCCATGACTCGTCTCCTGTGCTGTCGCCTGGGCTAACGCACCGATTCTGCCCTGTCCGTGCTGGCGGTGAGCGCCGCATCGAGGGTGTCGGCCCATTGGCGTACGACCAGGCGGCGCCGGCGCGAGTCGTCTTTGAGGATGCTGCCGAGCGCGAGTCCGCGGGCCAGGTCCAGCGTGCCTTGCACGAGCTCGCGTACGCCTGGCCGCGTCTCGTCCGCGCCGAGCAGGTCGACGGCGGTCTGGTGCGAGACCCGCCCGATCTTCTGCTCGAGGGGTACGACGCGCGCCCGCAGCCCTTCGTCGGCCGAGGCGGCGAGCCACAGCTGGAGGGCGGCGCGGAAGAGCGAGCCGGTGTAGATCCGCACGATCAGGTTGACGACGGCCTCGGTGTGGTGGGTGCCGGTGGGCAGCTTGGTCGCGGCGTCGCGCAGCTCGGCGAGCCGGACGTCGGACATGTGGTCGAGCGCGACCGTGAACAGGTCTTCGCGGGTGGGGAAGTGGTGCTGTGCGGCACCACGCGAGACGCCGGCGCGCTCGGCGACGAGCGCGACTGTGGTGCCGGCCCAGCCGACCTCGGCGAGGCAGTCGACGGCGGCCTCCAGCAGCCGCTGCCGAGTGGCCCGGCTGCGGTCCTGTTGGGGCTCGCGCAGGCTCACGTGTCGACGTCCCAGCTGGGTGAGCGGCGTTCGAGGAACGCGGACATGCCTTCGCGCGCCTCCTCCGAGGCGAACAGCTCGGCGCTGCGCGTCACCAGCGCCTCGCCGTCGGCGTCGAACGCCTCGAGCAGCGGCCTGGTGGTGAGCGGCTTGGTCTCTCTCAGCCCTTGTGGCGAGGCCTTCCGGAGCGCGGTGAGCAGGGTGTCGAGTGCTTCGTCGACGTTCTCCGCGGCCTCGGTGACGAGGCCGATGCTCGCCGCGGTGGCGACGTCGAACGACTCGCCGGTCAGGTAGTAGCGGCTCGCCGCGCGTTCGGGCAGTACGTGACCTCGTGCTCAACGAGATGATCGCCGGCGCGAGGCCGCGCAGGACCTCGCTGAACGCGAACGTCGACTTCGGGCCCGCCAGCACGAGGTCGCAGGCTCCGATCAGCCCGACGCCGCCGGCCCTGACGTGCCCGTCGATCCGCGCGACCACCGGCTTCGGGTGCTCGAGGACCTGCCGGAGCAGTGCCAGCAGGCGGCGCGTTCCCTGCTCCATCCCCTCGGCGCGTGCCTCGGCGAGGTCGGCACCGGCGCAGAACGTCCCGCCGGTATGGCTGAGGACGACCGCACGAACGTCGTCGTCCTTGGCCGCGGTGTCGAGGTGCCCGGTCAGCTCGGCGAGCAGCCTGCTGGACAGCGCGTTGCGGTTGTCGGGCGAGTCGAGCGTGATCGTGGCGATCGCTCGCGCGGTCTCGTAGTGAACAAGGTCGGTCATGGTGATCCCTAGTAGCTCTTGGGGAGGCCGAGGGTGTTCTGCGCGACGTAGTTGAGCAGCATCTCGCGGCTGACTGGTGCGATCCGGCTGACGCGGGACGACACCGAGCAGCGTGCCGAGGCCGTACTCGCTCGCCAGGCCGTTGCCGCCGAGCGACTGGATCGCCTGGTCGACCGCGCGCACGTTGACCTCGGCGGCGGCGTACTTCGCCATGTTCGCGGCATCGGCGGCACCCATGTCGTCGCCCGCGTCGTACAGCGTCGCGGCCTTCTGCATCATCAGCTTCGCGAGCTCCAGCTCGACCTTCACCTGGGCGAGCGGATGGGCGATGCCCTGATGGCTGCCGATCGGCCCTGACCAGACCGTGCGCTCCTTCACGTACGCGACCGCCCTGTCCAGCGCGTACCTCGCGGTGCCGATCGCGAGCGCTGCGACCATGATGCGTTCGGGGTTGAGGCCGGCGAACAGCTGCTGCAGCGCGGCGTCCTCGCTACCCACGAGCGCGTCCGCGGGTAGGCGAACGTCGTCGAGGTAGAGCAGGTATTGCCGCTCCGGCATCAGGACGTCCATCTCGATCGGCTTGAACTCGAAGCCGGGAGCGTCGGTCGGGACGATCCAGAGGGCGGGCTTGAGCTTGCCGGTCTTGGCGTCCTCGGTCCGGCCGACCACCATCACGGCCTCGGCCTGGTCGACGCCGGAGATGAACACCTTGCGTCCGTTGACGATCCAGCCACCGTCGCTGTCGCGGCTGCCGGTGGTGGTGAGCTTGTGCGAGTTCGAACCCGCCTCGGCCTCGGTGATAGCGAACGCCATGATCGACGAGCCGTCGGAGAAGCCCGGCAGCCATCGGCGTTGCTGCTCGGGTGTGCCATACCGGCTGATGATCGTCGCGCAGATCGCGGGGGTGACGACCATCATGAGCAGGCCGGAGCCGGCGGCGGACAGCTCCTCGAGGATCAGCGAGAGCTCGTAGATGCCGGCCCCTCCGCCACCGAACTCCTCGGGGATGTTGACGCCGAGGAAGCCGAGCTTGGCGGCCTCGGCCCACAGCTCGTCGAGCGGCTCGCCGGCGCGGATCTTGCGCAGCGCGTAGTCGTGGCCGTACTTGCCGCCGAGCTCCGCGGCCACTCGGCGTAGGTCTCGACGCTCCTCGGATTCGACGAAGCTCATGGTCCCTCCTCGGAACGGACGATCGCGAGCACACTGTCAACGTCTACTTGCCGGCCGACCTCGACCGGCAGCTCGGCTACGACGCCGTCGGCCGGCGCGAGCACGGGGTGTTCCATCTTCATCGCCTCCAGCCAGAGCAGCGGCTGCCCCTTGGTGACGGGATCGCCTACCCGAATGGCGATGCGGGCCACGGTGCCGGGCATCGGCGCGAGCAGGGAACCCGGCACGACCTCGTCGGCCGGGTCGGTGAAGCGAGGCAGCGCCTTCAACCGGACCGCGCCGAGCGCGGAGTCGACGAACACGTCGCCGTCGTACGTCGCCACGGCGAACGTGCGGCGTACGCCGGCGAGGTCGAGCACGACCTCGGTGGAGGAGCTGCGGACCAGCTCGACGCCTTCGTATCCCTCGAGACCTCGCCGCGTGATCCGGTAGGCGACGTCGTACCCGTCGAAGGACTTGCGCTGAGGCTGGGAGGGGACGTTGCGCCAGCCGCTGGGCAGGCCACCGTTGACGCTCGCCTCGGCTCGGTTGGCCGCGGCATCGGCCAGTGCGGCTGCCAGCGCCGAGAGCTCTCGTACACGCTCGTCCGCCCGCGGCACGCGGACGTCGTGCCGGTCGAGGAACCCGGTGTCGGTCTCGCCGGCGACGAACGCGGGATGCCGGAGCACGTTGACGAGCAGGTCCCGGTTGGTCGCCGGACCGTGCAGGACCGCTCGCTGGAGCGCGCCGGCCAGCCTGGCGACCGCCTCGTCTCGGGTGGGTGCGTGCGCGATGACCTTCGCGAGCAGCGCGTCGTAGTGCGGGCTGATCGTGCTGCCGTTCTCGACTCCGGAGTCCACGCGTGGCGCCGGGATCTCGATCCGGTGCAGCACTCCGGTCTGCGGTTGCCAGCCGTTGGCCGGATCCTCGGCGTAGAGGCGCACCTCGATCGCGTGGCCGTGCGGCTTCGGCGGTTGCGCGGGGAGTGCCTCGCCGGCGGCGATCCGCAGCTGCAGGGCGACGAGGTCGAGCCCGGTCGTGCATTCGGTGACGGGGTGCTCGACCTGCAGGCGGGTGTTCATCTCCAGGAAGAAGAACCGGCCGTCCTCGTCGGCGAGGAACTCGACCGTTCCCGCACCGACGTACCCGACGGACCGGGCGGCCGCGACGGCCGCGTCGAACAGCTGCTCCCGCAGTCCTTCGTGGCGTTCGACCAGCGGTGAGGGTGTCTCCTCGACGACCTTCTGATAGCGACGCTGGATCGAGCACTCGCGTTCGCCGACCGGCCAGATCGTGCCGTGCTGGTCGGCGAGCAGCTGCACCTCGACGTGGTGGCCGCGCTCGACGTACGGCTCGCAGAACATGGTCGCGTCGCCGAACGCCGCCAGCGCCTCCGCCTGTGCGGATTCCAGCGCGGCTGGCAGCTCGGCCTCGGCTCGTACGATCCGCATCCCGCGGCCACCACCACCGGCGGAGGCCTTGATCAGCACGGGCTGGCCGTCGTCGAGCAGCAGATCGGGATCGAGCTCGGTGAGCACGGGAACGCCGGCGGCGGCCATCGACCGCTTGGCCTCGATCTTGTCGCCCATCGTCTCGATCGCCTTGGCAGGCGGGCCGATCCACACGAGTCCGGCGGCTTCGACCGTGCGGGCGAACTCGGCGTTCTCGGACAGGAAGCCGTAGCCGGGATGGATCGCGGTCGCACCCGCTCGCTTGGCCGCCTCGACGATGAGCTCGCCGCGCAAGTAGGTGTCCGAGGGCGCGGAGCCGGGCAGTCGTACGGCTGCGTCGGCCTCGCGCACGTGCGGCGCGTCGGCGTCCGCGTCGGAGTAGACCGCGACCGTCGCGATGCCGAGCTCTCTGCAGGTACGGAAGATCCGGCGCGCGATCTCGCCGCGGTTGGCCACCAGAACGGAGTCGATCATCGCGCTCACATCCGGAAGACGCCGTAGCCGGTGGCGCCCTTGACTTCCGCGTTGTGGATCGCGGAAAGGCAGAGGCCAAGGACGGTGCGGGTGTCGCGTGGGTCGATGACGCCGTCGTCGTACAGCCGTCCGGACAGGAACGTCGGTAGCGACTCCGCCTCGATCTGACCCTCGACCGCGGCACGCATCGCCGCGTCGCCGTCCTCGTCGAACGGGGCTCCGCGTGCTTCGGCTGCCGCGCGGGCGACGATCGACAGCACGCCGGCGAGCTGCTGCGGGCCCATCACCGCGGACTTCGCGCTCGGCCAGGCGAACAGGAAGCGTGGTCCGTACGCCCTGCCGCACATGCCGTAATGCCCGGCGCCGTACGACGCGCCCATCAGTACCGAGAGGTGTGGCACGGTCGAGTTGGAGACCGCGTTGATCATCATCGCGCCATGCTTGATGATGCCGCCCTGCTCGTACTCCTTGCCGACCATGTAGCCCGTCGTGTTGTGCAAGAAGAGCAAGGGAGTGTCGACCTGGTTGGCGAGCTGGATGAACTGCGCCGCCTTCTGCGACTCCTCGCTGAACAGGACGCCGCGCGCGTTCGCGAGGATGCCGATCGGGTAGCCGTGCAGGCGGGCCCAGCCGGTGACGAGGCTGCCACCGTAGAGCGGCTTGAACTCGTCGAAGTCCGAGCCGTCGACGATGCGCGCGATCACCTCGCGCGGGTCGAACGGTGTCTTGAGGTCGGTGGGAACGATGCCGAGCAGCTCCGCCTCGTCGTACTTCGGCGGCTCGGCGCTCGTGGGTGTCAAGCCAAGCTTTCGCCAGTTCAGCCGGGCGACGATGCGGCGGCCTACGCGGATCGCGTCGTGCTCGTCGGTGGCGAAGTAGTCGGCGAGGCCCGACGTGCGGGCGTGCATGTCCGCACCGCCCAGCGACTCGTCGTCGGACTCCTCGCCGGTGGCCATTTTGACCAGCGGCGGTCCGCCGAGGAAGACCTTGGACTGTTGCCTGATCATCACCACGTGGTCGGACATGGCGGGCAGGTAGGCGCCGCCGGCGGTGGAGTTGCCGAACACGAGCGCGACCGTCGGGATGCCGACCTTGGACAGCCTGGTGAGATCGCGGAAGACCTGGCCGCCGGGGATGAAGATCTCCTTCTGGGTCGGCAGATCCGCACCACCGGACTCGACCAGGCTGATCAGCGGCAGCCTGTTCTCGCGCGCGATCTCCTGCGCGCGCAGGGTCTTCTTGAGGCTCCACGGGTTGGTCGTGCCGCCGCGCACGGTGGGGTCGTTGGCGACGAGCACGCACTCGACTCCCTCGACGACACCGATGCCGGTGACGACGCTCGCGCCGACGGCGAAGTCGCTGCCCCAGGCGGCGAGTGGGGACAGCTCGAGGAACGGCGCGTCCGGATCGACGAGCAGCTCGATGCGCTCGCGGGGCAGGAGCTTGCCGCGCTGGTGATGGCGGGCGACGTACTTGTCCCCGCCACCGGCGATCGCCTTGGCGTGCTCGGCATCGAGCGCGTCGAGCCTGGCCAGCATCGCGTCCTGGTGGGCGAGGTGGGCTGCCGAACCAGGGTCGAGGGTAGTGCTCAGTGCGGTCATAGCAAGTCCTCGGGAACATCGACGTAGCGGCTGCGAAGCCACTCGCCGAGCGCCTTCGCCTGGGGGTCGAAGCGGGCGTTGAAGGCCACTCCCTCGCCGAGAATGCCGTCGATGACGAAGTTGACGGCACGCAGGTGGGGGAGCAGATGGCGTTCGATCGTCAGGCCGCTCGTCTCGGGAAGAAGGTCCCGTAGCTTTTCTACGCTCATCGATTGGACGAGCCAGGGATAGGCCTCGTCACTTCGTACCCAAAGTCCGACGTTCGCGCTGCCGCCTTTGTCACCGCTTCGTGCTCCGACCACAGTACCCAACGGAACGCGTTTGTGCTTGATGGGTTGTGGAAACTTGGGGACGGCCGGCTCGTCGACCGGTTGCAAGTCGCGGTTGTCGGTGGCCGATGCGATGGTTCTCCTGCTGCCGTCCGGCAGCACCGCGACGTGGTCGACGAGGCTCGCTTCCACGTACGCGGGTTCGAAGACGCCGTACGGAGCGGCCTCACCAGGAGGAGCGGTCAGATGGAAGCCCGGATAGCTCGCAAGGCCGATTTCCACAGCAGCGTTGGAGAAAGCGCGGCCGACTGCTTTCGCGTCGGCACTACGTGCCACGCAGCGGAGGGTCGCGCTGGCCCGTTCCTCGGTGTCGGCGTCGACGTGGTCGGTGCGGACCAGCTCCCACGCGACGTCGGCGGGGGCCGCGTCTTTCAGCTGTTGGCGAACGAGCTCGGCCTTGGCCTCGATGTCCAAGCCGGTAAGGACGAACTCGACCTCGTTGCGGAAGCCGCCGAGCCTGTTGACCGAGACCTTGAGCGTCGACGGCGGTGGTTCGCCTCGGACGCCGGTGATGCGGACGCGGTCCTCTCCGTCTTCGGTGAGCTGGACGGTGTCCAGTCTCGTGGTGACGTCCGGGTTGGCGTAGCGGGCGCCGCCGATCTCGTACAGGAGCTGCGCGGTGACCGTGCCTGTCGTGACGGACCCGCCAGTGCCTTGGTGCTTGGTGATGACGCTGCTGCCGTCGGCGTGGACCTCGGCGATAGGGAAGCCGGGGTGGCGGAGATCCTTCAGCTCGGTGAAGAACGCGTAGTTGCCGCCGGTGGCCTGGGTGCCGCATTCGATGACGTGACCGGCGACCACGGCGCCGGCGAGCTGGTCGTAGTCGGTCCGCGTCCAGCCGTGGTGTGCTGCCGCGGGCCCGACGACGAGCGAGGCATCGGTGACACGTCCGGTGACGACGACGTCGGCGCCTTCGTTCAGGCACTCGGCGATGCCCCAGCCGCCGAGGTACGCGTTCGCGGCGAGCGGCTTGCCGTCGATGCCGAGCTCGGACGCGCGGGGAAGCAGGTCGTCCCCCTCGACATGGGCGATCCTGGCTTCGAGGCCGAGCCGTTGCGCCACCTCGCGGAGGTTGTCGGCCAGCCCTGCCGGGTTGACGCCACCGGCGTTCGTGACGACCTTGACCCCCTTGTCGAGCGCGGTGCCGAGGTGCTGCTCGAGCTGGCGGAGGAACGTCTTGGCGTAGCCGAGCGAGGGATCCTTCACGCGGTCGCGAGCGAGGATGAGCATGGTGAGCTCGGCGAGATAGTCGCCGGTCAGCACGTCGAGGTCGCCGCCCTCGAGCATCTCGCCGAACGCCGCGAACCGGTCGCCATAGAAGCCGGACGCGTTGCCGATCCGGACCGGTCCCGTCATCGCGCACCTCCGCGCCCGCCGCCTGGGCCAGCCTTCGGCTCCGTCACCGGTCGTCTACCTCCGGAGGTGGAACCTGCTGGATAACTGACAACCTCGACGACTGCCCACTTGTCCAACGGGAGCTGGAGGAGGTGCTCGAGCGACCTGGCGTGGAAGCCGGACGCGTTGCCGATCCGGATCGGTCCCGTCATCGGCCACCTCCTGGCTGGCGGCCAGCGCCTGGGGGACCGGCGAACGCTTGGGCGAGGTCCAGCCAGCGGTCCGCGTCCGGGCCGTGGGCGGCGAGTGCGAGGTCGGCGCGGTGGCGGCGTTGGGTGACGAGCAGGCAGAGGTCGAGGGCCGGTCCGGTCACGCGCTGCTTGGCGTCTTCCGGGCCCCAGGTCCAGGTGCGGCCGCCGTAGGGTGCGGTGAGCTCGACCCGGAAGGCGTCGGCCGGCGGTTCCAACTGCCGGAGGTGGAACGCGAAGTCGCGGCTCCGGACGCCGAGGTGCGCGATGTGCCGAAGGCGTTCGGTGGGTTCGCGGACCGCGCCGAGTGTGTCGGCGACGTCGAGGCCGTGCGCCCACGTCTCCATGATCCGAGCGGACGCCATCGACACCGCGCCGATCGGCACGCCGTACCAGGGCAGCCTCGTCCCTGGTGGGGTCGCGCGCAGGGCGTTCGCGAGCGTCGTCCTCGACTGTCGCCAGCGGTCGAGGATCAGCTCCGATGACTGCGCCGCGCCGGCTTGGGCGGCCTTGTCGACGAAGTGGTCGAAGTCATCGACCGCTTCCTGGACGAGCGAGGCGAACTGGTCGGGCGCCGTCGCCGCGGTGATCGCCGCCTCGTCGGTCCAGGCGAGATGGGCGATCTGGTGGGCGATGGTCCAGCCGGCCGCCGGCGTCGGAAGCCGCCAGGAGGCGTCGGGCAGGCCTGCGACCAGCCGTTCGAGCTCCTCGCTCTCGGCTGCCAGATCGGCCAGCACCGGCTCCAGCTCCACCACGAGGCGCAGCGTGTCACGGACGGTGAAAAGAATCAAGCGTGCTGGTTTTTGCCGCCAATCCCTCACTACAGTGGAGGTGTGACGACCGAGGCGTTTGTCTACGATGCGATCCGGACTCCCCGCGGGCGGGGCAAGCAGACCGGAGCCCTGCACGGCACCAAGCCGATCTCGCTGGTGGTCGGCCTCATCGACGAGCTGCGCAAGCGCAACCCCACGCTCGACGAGGATCGGCTGTCCGACCTCCTGCTCGGCGTGGTCTCGCCGGTCGGCGACCAAGGGTCCGACATCGCGCGCACCGCGGTGCTCGCGGCCGGGCTCCCGGACACGGTCGGTGGAGTCCAGCTGAACCGGTTCTGCGCCTCCGGGCTCGAAGCGGTCAACATGGCCGCGCAGAAGGTCCGCTCCGGCTGGGACGACCTCGTACTCGCCGGTGGCGTCGAGTCGATGTCGCGCGTGCCGATGTTCGCCGACGGCGGCGCCTGGGCGATGGACCCGGCGACGAACTACGACACGTACTTCGTGCCGCAGGGAATCTCGGCCGACCTGATCGCGACGATCGAGGGCTTCAGCCGCGAGGACGTCGACGCGTACGCGGTCCGGTCCCAGCAGCTCGCGGCGCGCGCCTGGCAGGACGGCTACTTCGCGAACGCGGTGATCCCGGTCGTCGACCAGAACGGGCTCGTCGTCCTCGACCGGGACGAGCACCTGCGGCCGGACTCCACGGTCGAGGGACTCGCGAAGCTGCCGCCGTCGTTCGCCGGCATCGGGGAGTACGGCGGGTTCGACGCGGTCGCGCTGCAGAAGTACCACTGGGTCGAGCGCATCGAGCACGTTCACCACGCGGGCAACAGCTCCGGCATCGTGGACGGTGCCGCGCTCGTGCTCGTCGGTTCGGAGCAGATCGGCACCGACCTCGGCCTCACTCCGCGGGCCAGGATCGTGGCCACCGCGACGACCGGTGCCGACTCGACGATCATGCTGACCGGGCCGATCCCCGCGACCCGCAAGGTGCTCGAACGTGCCGGGCTCACCGCCGACGACATCGACCTGTTCGAGATCAACGAGGCGTTCGCGTCGGTCGTGCTCAAGTACCAGCGCGAGCTCGACATCCCCGAAGCGAAGCTGAACGTCAACGGCGGCGCGATCGCGATGGGGCACCCGCTCGGCGCGACCGGCGCGATGCTGTTCGGCACGATCGTCGACGAGCTCGAACGCCGACAGGCTCACCGCGCCGTCGTCACGTTGTGCATCGGTGGCGGCATGGGCGTCGCCACCATCGTCGAACGTCTCTGACACCCCACAAAGCAAAGGACAGTGATGATCCGCTGGGAGCAGGACGCCGACGGCGTTGTCGTGCTGACGATGGACGACCCCGACGCGTCGGTGAACACGATGAGCCGCGCGTTCGTCGACCACATGGCCGCGACGTTCGACCGCCTCGAGGCCGAACGTGACCAGCTCACCGGCGTCGTCGTCACGTCGGCCAAGAAGACGTTCTTCGCCGGCGCCAACCTCGACGAGATCCGCGACGTCGGCCCGGGCGACGAGGCGGAGATGTTCGCGCACGTCGGACGGATCAAGGGCGAGTTCCGCCGGCTGGAGAAGCTCGGCAAGCCGATCGTCGCCGCGATCAACGGCAGCGCACTGGGCGCCGGACTGGAGATCGCGCTCTCCTGCCACCACCGCATCGCCGCCGACGTGGCCGGGTCCCAGATCGGGTTCCCCGAGGTCACCATCGGGGCATTGCCCGGCGTGGGCGGGGTCGTCAAGACCGTCCGCATGCTCGGGATCCAGAACGCGTTGCTCAACGTTCTTCTACAAGGCCAACGGCACAAACCAGCCAAGGCGCTCGAGGTCGGTCTCGTGCACGAGCTCGTCCCGTCCGTCGACGACCTGCTGCCGAAGGCGAAGGAGTGGATCCGCGCCAACCCCGAGCCGGTGCAGCCGTGGGACGTCGACGGCTACCGGATCCCCGGTGGGACTCCGGCGCAGGCCTCGTTCGCGGCGAACCTGCCAGCGTTCCCCGCCAACCTGCGCAAGCAGCTCAAGGGCGCGAACCTGCCCGCCCCGAAGGCGATCATGGCGGCCGCGGTCGAGGGCGCTCAGGTCGACTTCGAGACCGCGCTGGTGATCGAGTCGCGGTACTTCGTCGAGCTGCTGTGCGACCAGATCTCGACCAACATGATGCAGGCGTTCTTCTTCGACCTGAACCACCTCAACGCCGGCGGCTCGCGGCCCGAGGGGTACGAGACCTACCGGGCCAAGAAGGTCGGCGTGCTCGGCGCCGGCATGATGGGCGCGGCGATCGCGTACGTGAGTGCGCGAGCGGGCCTGGACGTGGTGCTCAAGGACGTGTCGCTCGAGGCGGCCGAGCGCGGCAAGGCGTACTCGGTCGGCCTGTACGACAAGGCGGTTTCGCGCGGCCGGTCGACCCAGGAGGAGGCCGCGGAGGGGCTGGCGAGGATCGTTCCGACCGCGTCCGCCGACGACCTGGCGGGCTGCGACTTCGTGATCGAGGCCGTGTTCGAGAACCCCGAGCTCAAGCACCAGGTGTTCGGCGAGATCGAGCCGGTCGTGCTGCCGGACGCCGTGCTCGCCTCGAACACCTCCACGCTGCCGATCACCGGGCTCGCCGAGGGTGTGAAGCGGCAGGAGGACTTCATCGGCATGCACTTCTTCTCGCCGGTGGAGAAGATGCCGCTGGTCGAGATCATCGTGGGTGCGCAGACGTCCGACGCGACGCTGGCGAAGACGTTCGACGTGGCGCGGAAGCTCGGCAAGACGCCGATCGTCGTCAACGACAGCAGGGGATTCTTCACCTCGCGCGTGATCGGGCGCTTCTTCGACGAGGCGGCCGCGATGGTCGGCGAGGGTTTGCCGCCCGCGTCGATCGAGCAGGCGGGCGCGCAGGCCGGTTACCCGACGCCGCCGCTCCAGCTGAGCGACGAGGTCGCGTTGAGCCTGTTGCAGAAGGCGCGTCGCGCGACGCGGGCGGCCGTCGAGGCATCGGGCGGTGCCTGGGAGGCGCATGGTGCGGAGGTCGTCCACGACCGGCTGGTCGACGAGTTCGGCCGCCCCGGACGTGCCGGCGGCGCGGGCTTCTACGAGTACGTCGACGGCAAGCGCATCGGTCTCTGGCCGGGCCTCGCGGAGCATTTCGCCAAGCCAGGCTTGGAGATCCCGTTCGAGGACCTGAAGGACAGGCTGCTGTTCGCCGAAGCCCTGGACACCATCCGCTGCCTCGCCGAGGGCGTGCTGCGTTCGGTGCCGGACGCGAACATCGGCTCGATCTTCGGCATCGGCTTCCCACCCTGGACCGGCGGAGCCCTCCAGTTCGTCAACGGCTACCCCGGCGGGCCCACCGCCTTCCTGGAACGCGCCCGCGAGCTCGAGTCGCGGTACGGTTCCCGCTTCACGCCGCCAGAGCTGCTGGTCGAGAAGGCCGCACGGAACGAGGTTTTCGAGTAGATGGAAGCGATTCCGCACTCGCCGAGCGAGGGTGTCTATCCGGCGGTCTCGGACTACGTGCACGCGATGGAGGTACGTGGCGCGGAGCGGATGCTGTTCGTGTCCGGGACGATGGGGCTCGACCCGTCCGGTACGCCGGGATCGTCGTTGGACCATCAGCTCGAGCTGATCTGGAACAACCTGCGGGCGATTCTCGCGTCGGCGGACATGACCGTCGACAACATCGTGCGGCTGACCAGCTACCTGCGCGACGTCTCGTACGCCGGGCCCAACGCCGAGGCGCGGATCGCCGCGCTGAAGGGCCGCTCGATCCCGACCACCGCGATCGTCGTGCAGACCCTGTCCGAGGACTGGCTCGTCGAGATCGAGGTCATCGCGGCGGCGTGACCGCGAGATCCTTCACGAGGAACGTGCACCGATCCTCGAAGTGGTGCTCGACGCCCTCGGCGTCGAGGCCGCTCCACACGTCGAGGTAGTCGACAGTCGGTACGAAGCCCAGCCGGTGATAGAGGCGAGCGGCTTCGGGATTGTCGGCCCCGACCCCCAGGCCGAGCTGCCCGCGGCCTCGGGCGAACGCGCGGTCGGCGGCGGCGTGGATGAGCGCGGTGCCGATGCCCTGGCCGCGGAGGTCCTCCCGATAGACCAGCAGCCCGTTGAGCTCCGGGCATCCTGGCACCGCGGCCTGCACGGTCGGGCTCGCGCACCCCTCCCACCGGAGCTCGCCATGGCCTACCGGCTCGCCGGACCGCCACGCGACGAGGTACGTGCAGAGACCGGCGACCTGGCGCTCGTACTTGCGCTCATGCCCTCGGTTGAGCCCGGTCGGCGCGACCCGCTCGAGGACCTCGACGTCCGCCGCTCGGCACTCGATGATCTCCACGTAGCCGAGCGTAGGGTGAAGCCCATGCAGTTCGCCTTGCTGATCTACGGTCCCGAGCAGGAGTGGGCGAACGCGACGCCCGAGGAGCGGGCCAAGGTGTACGAGCGGTACGGCGCGTTCCAACGGCTCGTCGTCGAACGGGATGCCGTCCGAGGCGGAGCCCAACTGGACCTCACCGCCACCGCGTCCACCGTCCGCAAGACGGACACCGACGCGCTCGTCACCGACGGACCGTTCGCGGAGACCGTCGAATACCTCGCCGGGTTCGTGATCGTCGAGGCGCCCGACAAGGCAGCGGCGATCGAGTACGCCAAGCTCCTGCCGGCCAAGACCGTCGAGGTCCGCCCCCTCGTCGAGCCCCAGTAGCGCCGAAGGTACGTAGAACTACCGATACCGCCCGGAGCCGTGACGGGCCATGCTCGACGAGCGAGGTGGCACGGCCTCGGGGGTAGGCGTGGGAGGAAGCATGAGCGGGGACGGCAGGCGTTCGGCTGGCAAGGCCGTACCCCGGGCGGTGCCGCGGGGCACGATCCCGCGGCAACGGCTGACCGAGCTCCTCGACGAAGGCGCCCGGCGAAGGCTGGTCACGATCACCGCGGACGCCGGCTTCGGCAAGTCCACGCTGCTCGCGAGCTGGGCCGACGACCGTCCGTGCGCCTGGTACACGGTCACCGCCGCCGACCGCCCGCTCGCCGCGATGGTCGCCGGCCTCGTCGACGCGCTGCGGCTGCGCGTCCCCGCGCTCTCCCCGGCCGTCGCCGCCGCGCGCGACACCCATCGCGGCCCGGACGCCGACGCCGAACAGCCGATGCGGGCCCTCGCGTACGCGGAGCTGCTCGCCGACGTTCTCCAGCGCGAGCTCACCGACGACCTCGTTCTCGTCCTCGACGACCTGCACGAGATCACCGCCGACGATCCCGCCGCCAAGTTGGTCGAGGGCCTCGTCCGCGTCGCGCCGCCGCTGCTGCACCTCGTGTGCGCGTCCCGTACGCAGGTCCCGTTCGGCATCGACCGCCTCCGCGGCCGCGGGCAGGTGCTCGAGATCGACGCGCAGACGCTGGTGTTCACCGCCGACGAGACGAGCGAGGTGCTTCGCGCCGTGCTCGGCGACGACGGCGCCAAGGAGGTCGCCGGCACCATCCACGCCGCGGTGCAAGGCTGGCCGGCGGCCGTTCGCCTCGCCGGCGAGGCGCTCCGGATGGTCGGACCCGGCGAACGCAAGGCCCGCCTGCGCCGCGCGCTCAGACCCGGCGCACCCGTGTACGACTACCTCGCCGAAGAGGTGTTCGCCGGCGAACCCGGGAACGTACGCCGCTTCCTCTCCGTCGCCGCGATCCTGCCGAAGGTCGACGCCGACCTGTGCGAACATCTCGGCCTCGACCGGGCCGTCGACGTCCTGGACGCGCTGGACGCGCGCGGCCTGTTCCTCTCCGGGAGCGAGACCGACGGCTACCAGCTCAACCCACTCATCCGCGACTTCGCGCTCACACGGATGCCGCTGCCCTCGCAGGAGCGCGCAACCATCACCGAACAGGCCGGCCGCTGGTACGCCGACGCGGGCGAGCACCGCGACGCGCTCAGCTGCCTGACCGAGCTCGACGACGCCGCGCCGGTGGCCGCGCTGCTGCGCGAGAGCGGCCATGTGATGATCGCGCGCGGAGCCGCCGAGGCGGTCATCGCGGCGGTCGGCAAGATCCCGGACGCGTTGCGCGACGCGGAGATCGACCAGCTCGAGGGCGAGGCTCGCCAGATGCTCGGCGACTGGCAGGGCGCCCAGATCTGCTTCGGACGCGTCATCGCGCCGACCGGTCCGATCCCCGTCGGCCTGGCCCGGCGAGCGGGCCTCATCTACCACCTGCGCGGGCATCTCGACGAGGCGATCGACACGTACTCGCGGGGCGCGTTCGACGGCGACGACGAACGCGA
The DNA here is from genome assembly GCA_963762635.1 of uncultured Actinomycetota bacterium. Lineage (GTDB taxonomy): Bacteria > Actinomycetota > Actinomycetes > Propionibacteriales > Actinopolymorphaceae > Tenggerimyces. Next base: position 284,518 of record CAVXLQ010000008.1, on the reverse strand, counting down.
GGAGGCGTTGCTGCAAGCCTGGTGGGCGGCCGCGCACTGGATGCGCGGCGACATCGAGGAGTGCAGGAAGCGTGCCGCGATCGCGTTCGCGAAGGCGCGTTCGGTCGGCGACGACCGGGCGCTGGCCGCGGCGCACACCGTGCTCGGCATGCTGGCCGGCTTCGACAGCGACCCGCGCGCTCACGCGGCGCACTACCTGCACGCGCTCGACCACGCCGAACGGGCCGGTGACGTCCTGCAGTCGATCCGCATCCGCGTCAACCGCGGCTCGCACCACACGTCGGAGGCGAACTACGCGCGAGCGATCGGTGAGCTCGACGTCGCGATCCGGCTGGCCGACCTGGCGGGCTTCGGCGCGTTTCGCGCACTGGCGTTGAGCAATCGCGGCGAGGCGCTGCTCGGACTCGGCCGGCTCGACGAGGCGATCACCGAGCTGGAGGCGTCTCGAGCGCTCTACCAGCGGCTGGAGTCGCGGCTGGTCGCGCAGCCGCTCACGATCCTCGGCGAGGTCTATCGCGAACGCGGCGACCTCGCGATGGCCCGGGCTTGCTACGAGGAGTCGATCTCGATCGGGAACGACATCGGCGACGTGCAGTCGCTCGTTCCCGCGCTGGCCGGACTGGCCCGCGTCCTGGTCGAGGAGGAGCCGGAACGCGCGGCCGAGCTCGCCGACCTGGCTCGGCGGGCGGTCGCGTACGGCCCGGTGCTCGGGCACTCGGTGGCGTTGCTCTCCCTCGGCTGGGTCACGTTGCACCGCGGCGATCAGGAGGCCGCGATCGAGACGGCCGACGAAGCCGCGGCGGTGTGCCGGCGGCGGCGCGACCGGGCCGGGCTGGCGGCGGCGCTGGAGCTCAAGGCAGCGGCGGTCGGGCACTCCGGTGCCGTCGTCGGCGACCCCTCGGAGCAGTTGTTGATGGAGGCGTTGAGTATCCGGCGCGAGATCGGCGACCCGCTGGGGGAGGCGCGGATCGAGCTGATGCTGGCGGAGCATGCGGCCGGAACGGCGTCCGCGAGGGAGCTCGCGGAGAGCGCGCACCAGCGGTTCCTCGCCTGCGGCGCGACGCGGCACGCGGCGACCGCGCAGCTGATCGCCGAACGTTCCGGACCGCCGGCGGTCGAGGTGGAGTGCCTCGGCGGCTTCCGGGTGCTGCGCGACGGCCGGCCGGTGGCACTGTCGGAGTGGCCCTCGCGGAAGGCCCGCGACCTGCTGAAGATCCTGGTCGCGCGGCGCTCCCATCCGGTGCCGCGCTCCCAGCTGCTCGACCTGCTCTGGCCGGGCGAGGACGAGGGCGCGGTGTCGCCGCGGCTGTCGGTGGCGCTGTCGACCGTGCGTTCGGTGCTGGATCCGGACAAGCGCTACCCGGCCGACCGGTTCGTGGGCGGCGACCGTTCCACCGTCTGGCTGGACGACAGCGTGCTCGCCGTCGACGTCGAGGCGTTCCTGCGCGATGCCCAAGCCGGCTTGGAGGCTCTGGCCGCCGGGCGGGTCGCCCAAAGCGTGCTCTTGCTCCGCGCGGCGGAGGCGGCGTACGCGGGCGACTTCCTCGAGGAGGACGTCTACCAGGACTGGGCGGCCGGGCTGCGGGACGAGGCCCGAGCCCTGTACATCCGAGTCGCGCGGGCGCTGGCCGATCGCTCCGTCGGCGTCGGCGAGCACGACGCGGCGGCCGGCTACCTGCTGCGGATCCTGCAGCGCGACGCGTACGACGAACGTGCCCACCTCGCCCTGGTGACGTCGTACGTGGCGAGCGGCGCCCACGGGGAGGCGCGCCGCGCGTATCGCACGTACGCCTCCCGCCTAGGCGAGCTCGGCGTCGAGCCGGCCCCGTTCCCCGGCATCGCCACCCGCGCCGGCACGGCCTAGGGACCCAGCTCGTCACCACGTGATTCACGTCGTCCCGCCACCAGCGCGCCAGAGCGGGGCCAGCGCCCTTTGCGACGATGTAAAGAATCATCCGAATGGGCTCCGACGTCACAAAGGGGACTGTGATGGCAGCACGGTGGATGTTGGCTTTCGACGCGTCGTGTTCGACCTGTCGGGAGGTCTCGCAGGCTGTGGAGAGAGTCAGCGAGGGGAAGTTGGAGATCGTCCCGCTCGCCCGGACAGACGTGGCGGAATGGCGGCGACAGGCACTGGGACCGCGGCCGCCGTGGGCGCCGACGCTGATCCGCGTCGACGACGGTGTACGCGCGTGGACCGGCCCCGGTATGGCGGTGCCGCTCGTCCGGCGGCTGGGTGTGCGCGCGTCGGTACGCGTGCTGGGTGCGCTGGGCGACCTGCGCTCGACCTCCGAGGACAAGGCGGCGCTCTCGCGCGGCAGGTTCCTGCGGCTCGGCGGTGGTGCGGTGATGGCCGCCGGTGCCCTGCTGGCCGGCGGCACGCCCGCCATCGCGGCGGAGAAGGAACGGTCCGAGGCTCTGGCGTGGGCGGATGCCAACGCCAAGAACCTGCCGCGGACGTACGACGAGGTGGTGGCTCACACGCCGCCGTACCGCCGCGCCATCTACGAAGCATCCTCGCCGGCGGTGCGCAGCAAGCTCTGGATCGAACAGCTGACCAGGCGTCGCGCCGCGGCGGACCTGTCCGCTGCTCAACGGTCCGTGCTCGACCGGGCGCTGGCGCTGGCCCGTGACGAGTCGACGTTCAGCAACGACAAGGCCACGATCACGGCCGTGCTCCCGAAGGTCGCCGCGTTCCGCGACGCGGGGGCGAAGGTGTTCGATCGGGACGACTACTACCGGACGTTCGCGTCGCTCGGGCCGGCTCTGCAGCCGGGCACGGTCACGCCGCAGGCCTGCGACATCTGCACGTGCTCGACCGAGGACGACTGGTGCGCGAAGCCGGCCCGCTACTGCCGCGAGATCACCTGCGCCTACGAGTGCGACCAGCCCCACGGCTGCTACTGCTTCACCGGCTGCGGGACGTTCTGGCGGTACGAGTGCAACGGCTACTGCGAGCGCACCACCTGAGCCAGGAAGTCGCGAACGGCGGCGAGGAAGGCCGGCGGGTCCTCCTTGTGAACGCCGTGCCCGACCGGGATCGAGACGAACCGCCCGGCCGGGATCCGCTCGGCGACCTCGGCCAGCTGCTCCTGCGGGAACGGGCTGGCCGGGCCGCCGCCGAGCACGAGCGTCGGCGCGTGGATGCCGGCGAGCTCGCCCAGCCAGGTCGGGCCGGGGGAGTTGACCTGAGCGAGGAGCTGGACGCGCGCGTTCCATTCGTACGGCAGCTCACCGGGTGGTCGCTCGGGCAGCGGTCGTTGCTGCGGGAACGGTGGCGGGATCTCCTCGAGGACGAGCGCGCCCACCCGTTCGGGCCGTCTCGCCGCATGAAGGTAAGCGGCCACGCCGCCCATCGAGTGACCGACGATCACCGGCCGGTCGAGCGAATGATCGTCGAGGAACGCCACCAGGTCGGTGGCCAGCAGCTCGAACGAGTACTCCGGAGCCCGCGGGCTCACACCGTGCCCGCGCTGGTCCGGCACATAGACACGCCAGGTCTCGGCGAACGCCGCGACCACTGAGTCCCACGACGATCGGTCCGACGTCAGCCCGTGGAGCAGCACCATCGGCTGCCCCTCGGAAGGCCCGTGGACCGAGCAGGCGAGCGCGTTCACTCGATGGTCGTCGCGACAGGCGTACCGGCCTCGATCGTCCGCCCGACCGTGCACAGCCGGTCGTGTGACCGCTGCACGATCTCCGGCAGCACGGCACGGGCCGCGTCGCCGGCGGCGTCGTCGGGGAACTTCACCCGGAACGTCACCCCGAGGTCGGTCAGCCGGTTGCCCGACTCGTCGCGCAGCTTCTGCGCGTCGACGTCCACCTCGAACGACTCCGGCTCGGCCCGCCGGCCGGTCACGGTCTCGACGTCGAGCGCCGTGCAGGCGCCGATGGCCGCGAGGAGGAGCTCGACGGGGGTGAAGTCGGAGTCCGCGGAGCCCACGGTGACCGTGCCGCCCCGGACGTTGGTCGCGGTGAACGCGCCGTCACCGGTGCGGGACAGGGACACGGAGCGGAGCGAGGAGTCGTTCGCCATGCCTCAACCCTGCCAGATCGGCACAACAGGCCGGCAGCGCTAGAGCGTCTCCCAGTGGACCAGGTACGGCGGGTTCGGGAACAGCCGCCGCGTCGTCTCCCGGCCGCCGCCCATCCGCTCGGGGTCGTAGATCAGCCCGTCCGCGTCCTCGCCCACCCAGTGCTGTGCCAGCTGGAACTTCCTGACCGCCGCCTTGGTGAGGTCGAGGTAGTTGCCCGTGACCGGCAGGCCGGCCCGGACGACGCCGTTGAGTCGCGACTGCAGGGCGCGCACCGAGTCGGAGTCGCGGGTGCCGAACGCGAGCCGCCGCCACCAGATCGGGTGCACGACCGGCGTCGAGCTCGTCGTGCGGTCGAGCCGCGGCTTGCGGTGGTTCAGATAGCGGTACGGGCTGTGCCGCTCCTCGTAGTGCAGGTGCGGGCCCGTCGTGTTCCCGGTGTTGCCGGACTCCGCGAGCTGCTCGCCCGCCTTCACGGTCTCGCCGACGTCCACGAGGACCTTGGACAGATGCGCGTACAGGTGCCGGATCCCGTCGGTCTCCAGCCAGACGTACCGGCCGTACGACCCGTCGGTGCCCGAGTGCAGCTTGGCGACCCGCCCCGTCGCGGTGGCGAACACCGGCGTACCCGTACGCGCCCGGTAGTCGCGGCCGGTGTGGTAGCCCGCCTTCCAGTCGCCTGGAACGCCGAACTCGCAGGTCACGCGCGGATCGGGGACTGGTGCGACCATGTCTGTTCCCTCCCTGGGATCGATCAGGACCCATCGTCCGCGGGGAGGTTCAGGAAGCCTTCGACCAGTCTTAAAGCCGCCCGAGGCTACGGGTTCTGCTCGCCTATCCGGCTGGGCGAGCCCGGCGTCAGCGGCCCGCAGGAGGCGAGCTGGTGGGTCTTCCGCCACGACCAGAGGGCAGCCTCGGCCACGGGGGCGGAGTTCCTCAGGAGGTAGTAGCCGCCCATGTTCCGCACGGCGTCCTTGCGGACGTAGTCCTGGCTGGGGACGAGCGGCAGGTACTCGGTATCCAGCCGCGGGTCGGAGAAGATCGGTTCCTTGAACGAGCCGTGGATGTGGATGAACGTCGGCTTGGTCTCGGTGAAGACGTACTCCGCGAGCGCGTGCTGGTCGCCGGTGTTCATCGCGCGGGCGATCTTCGCGTCCATCAGGCCGCCGAGGTCGTAGACCTTGTGGTTCGACGTCAGCAGCGTGCCGCCGAGGTCGGGGGTGAGGTACGACGCGTTCTTGATCCCGAGAATGTCGGCGTACGTGTTCCACATCCGCCCGTACCGCTCGGCGACGAAGCAGGCGGTGAGCGTGGGACGGGTCCGCCAGGTGTGCGACTTCTCGGCCATGATCAACAACGTCGGAACGAGCGCCGCCAGCGTCAGGACGCCGACCACGAGCTGCGTCCGCCGGTGCGGCATCGCCAGCCAGTGCACGAGCAGCGCGGCGAACAGCGGCGCCGAGGTCACCCAGAACGGTGTCGCGAACCGCAGCTGGATCATCCAGTCCTCGTTGAGCAACGCGTACGCCGCGAACGACGGCAGGAACACCGCGGTCAACCCGTACAGCCCGAGCTTGAACGCGTTGTCCGCCCGCCACGTCGGCGTCGGCGTCGGCGTCGGCGTCGGCCGGAGGATCTGCACGAACGTCATCCCCACCAGCAGGAGCGCGAGGAACGTGATCGGCCAGCCCACGTGCTCGACGAGCTGGGTGACCTTCGCCAGGCCCGCGAAGTCCAAGCCGTTCTGGGACTTCGCCACAGCGGTGTTCGGGACCAGCAGCCCCCACGTCTGGTAGCGCAGGAACAGCAACAGGGCGGCCGGAATCGCGAACGTCGCGCCGGCGATCAGCACGGAGCGGACCGAGCGGCCCACGTTCGCGCGCCGCAGCTGGGTCGCGACGAGCAACGGGTACGCCACCACGAAGATCAGCCCGTCCGGCCTGGTGAGCGCGAGCAGCAGGACGAGTACCGAGGAGAGGATCGCGACCCTGGCGGACAACGCGTTCCGTCTGACCGCCGCCGCCACCAGCAGCGCGGCCAGCAACGCGACCAGCGCGGCGTAGAGCGGGTTCTCCATGCCGGAGACGGTCCAGCCGACGAACGACGAGTTGACCGCGAGGATCAACCCGGCAAGCAAAGTCGCGACGATCGCCTGCCCACGCGGGAGGAGCCGACCGAGAATCCGGCGCACGCAGAGGAGAACGACGATCACGCAAACGACGGCGATCGCGCGCGGAACGTAGACGTAGTCGGGGACTCCGGCGAGCGTGTTGTTGCCGTCGTCCAGAATCCCGACGTAGTGCAGCAAGGCGAGCAGCGCGGTCCACAGCGGGTTCGAGTAGCCCTCGACCGACTCCGCACCCGGCTGGTGGACGATGCCGTACCCCTCGGCGATGTTGCGCGCATAGGCGAACGAGATCGCGGCGTCGTCGACGATCCACCGGCCGAACAGCCCCGCGTGGAAGAGGTACGCGCCCAGCGGGACCAGGAACGAGCCGGCCACATCCGCCACGTGCGTGACGAACGGCGATCGGCGGAGGGTCGTGTGTCGTTTCACGTCAGGGTCCACCGCCGAGTCGGTGGGCGCGAGACTGACAGACACGAAGGCTCCTCGTCGGTCGTTCGGTGGATTCTTGTCCGATCACGGTGAGCTTGCCCAAGAAAGCTGGGAACACTCACCACCAGGACCCCCATGGCCGGCCGAGATGCGATGACGCTGTGTTGTTATGGTGCCGACCGCAAAGCATTGCTTTCCCCGAGCGTGACGATAGCGTGAGTTGATTCCTTCGGTGCCAACGGACGTCGACAAGAGCACACCTACGGCATTTGTCCGTGGGCGTTCGCTCCTGGGCGGATTGATCCGTTCCGCGCGTCCCCGCCAATGGGTGAAGAACGTCCTCGTCTGCGCGGCCCCGTTGGCCTCTGGACAGATCGGTGAGCTGAACGTTCTGTTCGGCACGTTGATCGCGTTCGTGACTTTCTGCCTCGTCGCCTCCTCGATCTACTTGATCAACGACATCAGGGATGTCGAGGAGGATCGTCGCCATCCGGTGAAGCGGCTCCGGCCGATCGCCGCCGGGGTCGTGTCGCCGCGGGCAGCGATCGTCCTGGCTGTCGTCCTGCTCGCCGGAGGGCTCGCGCTGAGCCTGGTGGCGAGCGTCTCCCTCACCGCGACGCTCGGTGTGTACGCGGTCGCATCGCTCGCCTATTCGCTGTGGTTGAAGCACGAACCGGTGATCGACATCGCCGTCGTCGCTTCCGGGTTCCTGCTCCGCGCGATCGCCGGTGGCGTCGCGGCCGACATCCCGTTGTCGCGTTGGTTCTTGCTGGTCGCGAGCTTCGGCTCGCTGTTCATGGTCGCGGGGAAGCGCTACTCGGAGCTGCGCGAGCTCGGTTCGGGCGCGGAGACTCGCCGTTCGCTCGGGGGGTACTCGACGACATACCTGCGGTTCGTCTGGACGCTGTCGGCGACGGTGGCGGTCATGGCGTACTGCCTGTGGGCGTTCGAGATGGCGGCGCAGAGCGTCGGCATCGCGTGGGAGGCGATCTCGATCGCCCCGTTCGTGCTGTGCACGCTGCGGTACGCCGTCGACGTCGACAAGGGCGAGGCCGGCGAGCCGGAGGACATCGTGCTGCGCGATCGTGGCCTCCAGCTCTTGGGAGTCGCCTGGCTCCTGCTCTTCGTCCTAGGGGTGTTCGATGGTTGAGCGACGGGTGCTGCACGGCTGGGGCCGGACGGCGCCGACGATGGCGAACGTCGTACCCGTGACTTCGTACGACGCGGTCGCCCACGCGCTCAAGGAGGCGGGCCCGCGCGGCGTGGTGGCGCGCGGACTGGGCCGAAGCTATGGCGACGCGGCGCAGAACGCCGGCGGCCTGGTCGTCGACCTGACCGGCTTGGATCGCGTGCACTCGGTGGACGTCGATGGCGCGACGGTCGACGTCGACGCGGGCGTCAGCCTGGACACGTTGATGCGTGCGCTGTTGCCGTGCGGGCTCTGGCTGCCGGTCATCCCCGGCACCCGGCAGGTGACGGTCGGCGGAGCGATCGCGGCGGACGTGCATGGCAAGAACCACCACGTCGACGGCAGCTTCGGCAACCACGTGCTGTCCCTGGAGCTGCTGACGGCGAGCGGCGACGTCCGTACGCTCACGCCGGACGGCCCCGACGCCGCCGCGTTCTGGGCGACGGTCGGCGGCATGGGGCTCACCGGGATCGTGCTGCGGGCGCGGATTCGCGTGAAGCGAGTCGAGTCGGCGTACTTCGTCGTCGACACCGAACGTACGTCGAACCTGGACGAGCTGATGGATCGGCTCTCCGACGGCGACGACCAGTACGCGTACTCCGTTGCCTGGTTCGACTCCGTCACGACCGGACCGCACCTGGGCCGCGCGGTGCTGACGCGGGGTCGGTCGGCGCTGCGGGACGACCTGCCGCGCAAGCTGCGTTCGGCTCCGCTGCGGTTCGCCGCTCCGCAGCTGGCGACGATGCCACCGATTTTCCCTAGTGGGTTGGTGAATCGGCTGACCGCCTCGGCGTTCAACGAGCTGTGGTACCGCAAGGCGCCGAAGGATCGGCGTGGTGAGGTGCAGAACATCACGCAGTTCTTCCACCCGCTCGACATCGTCGCGGAGTGGAACAGGGTGTACGGGCCGCGCGGCTTCGTGCAGTACCAGTTCGTCGTGCCGTTCGGCGCGGAGTCCACGTTTCGGGCGTGTGTCTCGGCGATCGCGACGTCGGGGCACGTGTCGTGCCTGAACGTGCTCAAGCGCTTCGGCGCCGCGAACCCCGCGCCGCTCTCGTTCCCCAACCCTGGTTGGACTCTCGCGGTCGACATCCCCGTCGGCCCGGGTCTCGGTACGCTGCTCGACTCGCTCGACGCGATGGTGCTGGAGGCCGGTGGCCGGGTCTATCTCGCGAAGGACTCGCGGGTCGCGCCGGAGACCCTCCGGGCGATGTACCCGCGGCTCGACGAGTGGAAGCGGGTACGTTCAGAGCTCGATCCCGACGGAGTGTTCCGCTCCGACCTGTCCCGGAGGCTGCAACTGTGATCAACGCGACCGGCAAGCCCCAGTCGATCCTGCTGCTGGGTGGCGGCTCCGAGATCGGCCTCGCGATCGTCGAGGCCCTCGCGGGCGGCCAGCCGCTGCGCGTCGTCCTGGCGGGGCGTCCGTCGTCTCATCTCGACGATTCGGCCGCGCATCTGCGCGGGCTGCGGTGTGAGGTCGAGGTGCTGCCGTTCGACGCGCGGGCGACCGAGACGCACGAGGAGGTCGTCGCGAAGGCGTTCGCCGGTGGGGACATCGACGTGGCGGTGGTGGCGTTCGGGCTGCTCGGCGACAACGAGCAGGCCTGGCAGTCGGTGACGGCGGCGGTGGAGCTGGCCGAGGTCAACTACGTCGGCGCGGTGTCGGTGGGTGTCGCCTTGGCGGACAAGATGAAGCAGCAGGGACACGGCGTGATCGTCGCGATGTCGTCGGTCGCGGGGGAGCGGGCCCGGCGTTCGAACTTCGTGTACGGCTCGACGAAGGCGGGGATGGACGCGTTCTACACGGGGCTCGGCGAAGCAGTGCGCGAGTTCGGCGTCCGCGTGGTCGTGGTGCGGCCCGGCTTCGTGACCACGAAGATGACAGCCGGCCTGCAGTCCGCACCCCTGTCGGTGTCAGCGGACGAAGTGGCGACGGCCGTGCGCACGGCGGTGCAGGGCCGCGCGGAGACAGTCTGGGTCCCCGCCCCGCTGAGAGTCGTGATGTCCGGCCTCCGCCACCTACCCAAGCCCGTCTTCCGCCGCCTGCCGCTCTAGCTTGAGCCGAACGGCGTCGGCATCCGGATGCCCGAGCTCGTCGAGAATCGTCAACGCCTGCTGCCAAGCGTCGTCGGCCTTCGCGATCGAGCCAGTCGCCTTGTGCGTGTCGCCGAGATGGTCGAGGATCGTGGCCACGTGGTGCTGGTGGCCATGCTCGCGGATCAGACCTAGTGCTCGCTCGAAGCAAGCGATCGCTTCGGCGTGCTGGCCGAGGTGATGATGGGCGTAGCCAAGGCTGTCCAAGGTGGCGCCTTGCCCGGTCACATCCTCGAGCTTCCGCTGCAGAGCAAGGGCCTTCTCACAATTCACGAGCGCCTTGTGATGCTCGCCGAGCGCGATCTGGTACCAGCCCACCATGCTGAGGGCGTCGGCTTGATCGCCCAGGTGATCATCGCCGGCGGCTTGGTAGAGAGCGAGCGCTCGCTGGACATGTCGCAGAGCCTCAGCGGGGCTGCCCTCGAGGTCACTGAGAATGGCAAGGGTGACGAGCGTATGAGCCTGCTCCGGCCCGTTGCCGGCATCGACCGCGAGCTCGAGACCGCGCCGCGCATGAGTCCCAGCATCGGCGAGCCGCCTCAGCCGAACGCAGGCCCGGGCAAGGTTGCGATGGGCCCAGCTCTGGCCGATCGGATCCCCGGCACTCGCCGTTGCGATCACCGCATCCGCTTGGACGGTTGCCCAGTCGTGCCAATGTCCCTGCCGGTCGAGATACGGCGTCACCGCCCAGGCCAGCTGCCAAGCATGCGTTGGCCATCTCGACCTGGCGTGGTGGATCACAGCGATCAGGGACTGATGCTCGGCCCGGAACCAGATCGTCGCCTCGCCGTCGGTGGTGAGCTGATCCGTCGTCACCTCGGGCAGAGGCGACTCGGCGGTGATCGGGTCTCGGTTCTCCCCGATCGCCACGCTCGCGGTGTAGGCGGTCTGGAGGAAGTAGTCCAGCAACCGGCGCATGGCCTCGTGGCGTTCCTGCTCCGATTCCACCGTTTGGACGAGGTCGGCGGCGTAGGCGCGGAGGAGGTCGTGGCTGGTGTAGCGGCCCGGGGTGTGTTCGGTGAGTAGGTGGTTGCTCGTCAGCTCCGTCAGCATCGCCCGCACCTCTTCCGGTGGGACCGCCGCCAGGCTGGCGGCTGCGTTCACCGAGGTGTCCGGGCCGGGATGCAGGCCCAACAACCTGAACAGCCTCGCGGCTGGCGGGGTCAGCTGGCGGTAGGACCAGGAGAACACGGCCCGTACGTCCGTGGCGGAATCCCCACCCTGTAAGGCGTTCAGGCTCCCTAGCTGCAGTGCCAGCTCGGCGAGGGCGAACGTCGGTTGCCCGGCGGCGCGGGCAGCGACGACCGCCAACGCCAACGGGAGACGCGCGCACCGGGTGACGATCTGCTCGACCGCTTCGGGCTCGGCGAGCACGCGTTCCATGCCGGGCCGCGCCGCCAGCAGCTCGTGCGCCTCGTCGCGGGACAGCAGCTCGAGCGAGATCAGCCGGGCGCCGTCGGTCGCGGCCAACGCGGTGAGCTGCTGGCGGCTGGTCACCAGCACCAGACAACCCGACGCGCCAGGCACCAACGGTCGGACCTGGGAGGTGTCCCGGGCGTTGTCGAGCAGGATCAGCACCCGCTTCTTCGCCAGCAGCGTGCGTACTTGCCGACCTGCACGTCGGGATCGTCCGGGATCTCCGCCGACGGTACGCCGAGCGCGTTGAGGAAGCCGCGCAAGGCCTCGGCCGGTGTCTTCGCCAAGCCGGACGGGTCGAAGCCGCGGAGGTTCACATACAGCTGCCCGTCCGGGAACCGGTCGGCCACCTGGTGGGCCCAATGGACCGCGAGTGAGGTCTTCCCGACCCCGGCCGGTCCCGCCACCACCCCCACGTCGACAGCGGCCGTGCTCGTACGCAGCTTGTCGAGCCGGGCCAGGACCTCGGTGCGCCCCACGAACCCGACGACGTCCGTCGGCAGCTGCGCAGGAATGCCTACCGCATGCTCGGCCGGCGCCGGGACCAGATCGAGGGCGGGATCGGAACGCAGCATGGCCACGTACTGGTCCTGGATCAACGGGCTGGGGTCCACGCCGAGGTCGTCCGCGAGGCGGGCCGCGAGGATGCGGTACGCGTCGAGGGCGTCCGCTCGGCGTCCGGAACGGTACAGCGCCAGCATTCGGGCGGCGGCGATCCGTTCCCTGGTGGGGTTGCGCGCGGTCAGCTCGGAGAGCTCCGGCAGCAGTTCGGCATGGCGGCCGGCGGCCAGGTCCGCCTCGACCCGGAGCTCCAGCGCGGTGTCTTGCGACTCGCGCAGGCCGCGGCAGAGGGTGTCCCGAAGCTCCTCGGGTGCCGCGTCGGCGAGCGCGGGCCCGCGCCACAGGCCCAGCGCCGTACGCAGGGCCGCGGCTCGTTGCGACGGATCCGCGACCTTCCGCGCCGCCCGTAGGAGCGCGTGGAAGCGGTGGACGTCGCAGTGCTCGGGATCGGCGTAGATCGCGAAGTGGTCGTGCTCGCCGACGATCTCTGGCGGGGTATCCAACCCGTCGGCCAGCGCCTTGCGCAGCCGGGACGCGTACACCTGCAAAGTGCGGACGGGCTGCTCGGGAACCTTGCCGGGCCACACCAGCTCGATCAGCCGGGTCGTCGCGATCGGGCGGTTCACATCGAGGAGCAGAACGGCCAGCAGCAGGCGCTCCTGGCGTCGACCGAGGGGTACGGGCTGGTCGCCGTTCCGGACCTCGACCGGTCCGAGCAGCAGAAAGCTGGGCGCGGCCCGCACCTGCCTACCACCGCCTTGTGCCCGCCGTAGATGGTCGCGACGCGAGTCTAAGCCGGGGTGGTAGGTGAACGGTAGGTCGGTGGTAACACCTCGCCTCCAGGCTGGCTGGCGTCGATCCAGCACCGCCTACGAGGAGGAGTTGACATGCGCGGCTCATTGCTCCACCGGATCAAAACCGCGGCGGTCGTTCTCGCCGCCGCCATGACGGGCGGGCTCTTGCTCGCACCCCAAGCCCACGCGGTCGAACAAGCACCCTGCACCGGCGGGGGCTTCTGCGTCGACTACTCGCTTCTCGGCGACCTGAGCTACACCGAGTTGGCACTCGTCGGAGGCTTCAGGGGGAACGCGCAAGCGCAAATCCAGCAGCTCAAGCTGTGCGACGAGAGATCGGACCAGACGAAAGCCTCGGGGACGATCACGATCGCGGAGCGACGAAGCTCCGACGGGGCTGTCAGCTACCGGCAGTATCCGAACCAGGAGTTCGTCTGGGGCCCGAGAGCCGGCTGCAGGTACATCGATCCTCCGGACTACGCCCCCGTCTCGGGGAAGTACCTCTGGGCCATCAGGGCCGACTACAGCTACAACATCCCGGCGGGGTTCGGCCCTACGGCGCGCGCTCAGACCTACCACACCGCCTGGGCCTATAACTGGTACCTGCGTGACTGGTGCCCCAAGTGCTAGCGCTACGACAGAAGGGGAGAGAGCGCATGGGAAGAACTGTCGTCCGGCTGATCTGCCTGCTCACCCTGCTCGCCGGCAGCTTCACCGTCGCGGCGGGGTCGGCCGTCGCCGCACCTGCCTACAGTTGTGAGTCGTACAGCACTCCCAACGGGATCTTCACCGAGGGCGTCATCGGAGGGATCCGATGGGGTTGGGTGCGGACGGTGCACAGCCCGGGCTGCTACCACTGGGGCAGCGTCGCCCTCCACGACAAGCTGGCGGAGCGACTCCAGGTCAACGTCACCCTCGAACGTTGGAGATACAACAAGGTCGTCGATCACCGCTACTGCTACATCAAGCCCGGTGGATCGGGCTGCTATACGGATCCGGTTCTGACCGGTGACTGCTCCTGGACGTACGTCACCAACGCCAGGATCTATCACTGGAGTGACGGAAAGTGGACCAAGATCGCCTGGAGTTCCACGAACGACCGCTCGGGTTCCTGCATCAAATGACCCGACTACGAAGAGCCCTCCCGTTCGTCCAGGGCCTTGGTGAGCTCGGAGATGATCTGGTCGCCGGCGCGCTTGTGCCACTGGGCGCGGTATTCCGCCAACGCTGACACGGGCTTGCGACCGGTCACGATCTGGTTGACGTAGTCCTTCTCCAGCGTCTCCAGTACGCCGCTCTGCCGGCTCGCCGTCGCGGAGAACAAGCCGGCGGCGGGGTTGGGGACGGAGTTCTGGACCATCTTCTCGCAGTACGCGACAGCATCGCGGATCGGCTTCTCGCCGCCGACGGAGTAGTAGTAGAACGGCGCCGTCCAGGACGAGAAGCCGATCACGTCGTTCGCCATCGCGCCCTCCGATCGCGGCAGCGGCGCGCCGGTCTTGTCGCGGTCGTACGTCACGCCCTCCTTGCCGAACGAGCCGATCATCCGCTCCACCGAGCCGTACGCCGCCCAGAGGTAGTCGATCACCGACAGCACCTCCTCCAGCCGCTTGCGATCCTTACCGACCGAAGCGGGGATCACCGTCCGTGCCCACCAGCCGGACGTCCGCGGGAACGTGAACTTGCCGTCCTTCCCCGGCGGTGTGATCGCCCGGATCTGCGGGTTCTTGGCGTACATCCCGACGAACGGCTCGTAGATCGACCCCGCGATCCCGGTCTTCACGAACCCCAGCTCGCCGCCGATGAACTTGTCGATCGCCTTGGCCTCTTGGGTTCCCAGCGCCAACGCGTCCGGGTGGAACGCGCCCGCCTTCCACAGCTGCGCCGTGTACTCGAGCGACGCCTCGTACTCGTCCGTGTCCAGCGAGGGCGTCAGCTTGCCACCGTCGAGTCGGTACTCGTTCGGCACCATGAACATCCCGCTGAGGAAGATCCGCAGCGCCCCGGGGTACGCGCCGAGCCCCCACGTCCGCTTGCCCGGGACCGGATTTCCCTTGGAGATAGCCGACATCACCGTGAGGAACTCCTCCGGCGACGCCGGCACGTCCGGGTAGCCGAGCTTCGCGGCCCAGTCGCCGCGGTAGCGGAACTGCATGTCGGCGTACGGCAGATCGACCGGCACACCGAAGATCCGCCCGTTGATCGACGAGTTCTCCCATTGGTCCTTGCGAATGTGCGCGAGGTTCTCGTACTTCTTCACGCCGTCGCCGGACAGGATCTCGGTGAGATCCGCGAACGCGCCTTGCCGAATCGCCTTGTCCGACGCGGGAGTCGGCAACATCTCGGTGATGTCGGGGAGGTCGTTGCTCGCGAGCATCGTCGAGAGCTTCTGGTCGTAAGCGTCGGCTGGAACGAAGATCGCCTTGTACTCCGTACCGAGCCCCTCGTTCAGCGCCTGCCAGTAGCGATTCCCCGACAGCGGCGTCGGCGCGTTGCCCCACACGATCTGGAACACCGACACAGGAGCCACACCCTTGAACGGTGCGGACGTCGACGTGAACAGCTTCTCGGGGAACGTCACGTACCCCGGCGGCACGCCGTCGACGGAACTCGTGATCGCCCCTTCCACCTTGGGCAACGGGACGAACGCCGGCGGGTCCGGCAGCTTCCCGGCTCCCTTCTGCGGCCCGCCCGAGCCCGACCCCGACCCGGACCCGCCGCACGCGGCGAGGGCGAGTGAGGTGGCGGTTCCGAGACCGAGGGAGAGTGCGGCGCGGCGGCTCAACGGTGCTGGACTCGATGGGTTCATGGCAGTCTCCTTCCGCCGATCAGCCCTTGATGGCGCCGGTCAGCACACCCTTCGTGAAGTAGCGTTGGGCAAACGGATAGATGACGAGGATCGGCAGGGTCGCGAGAACGACGACCGCCATCGACACCGCCTGCGCGGGCGGCGGCACCGAGTTGGGATTCTCGAACTGGGACAGCGGCGTGCCCTGCAGCACGTACTGGTTGAGCACGAGCTGGATCGGCCACTTCGAAGCGTCGTTGAGATAGAGCATCGCGCCGAAGAACGAGTTCCAGTAACCGACCGCGTAGAACAGAGCGATCACCGCGACGACCGCCTTCGACAGCGGCAGCACGATGCGCGTGAAGATCCGCACCTCACCGGCACCGTCGATCCGCGCCGCCTCGAGCAACTCCGACGGGATCTGCATGAAGAAGTTGCGGACCACGACCATGTTGAACGCCGAGATCAGCCCGGGCAGGATCAGCGCCCAGTATGTGTCGAGCAGCCCAAGTCCCTTGACCAGCAGGTAGTTCGGGATGATGCCGGCGCCGAACAGCATCGTGAACAGGACGAGATACAGGATCGGCCTCGCGCCGGGCACCTCGCGCGTACGGGTGAGTCCGTACGCCAACGTCGTGGTGAAGAACACCGACAGGGCCGTCCCGACCAGCGTGACCCCGGCCGACACCCACAACGCCCGGGTGACAACCCCGCCTTGCAGGATCGCGCGATACGCGTCGAGCGTCCACTCCGACGGGATCAACGACGCCTGCATGGTGGATCCCGCCGCCGAGAACGACGCGAAGATGACGTACGCGAACGGGTACAGCATCACCAGCATGATCAACGCGATCACGAGGGCCTTCACGCCCCGCACCGGTGCGCTGGGCGGGCGCAGCCACGGGGACGCCATCTCAGAACAGTCCTTCCGCGCCGGAGCGCTTGGCCAGCTTGTTCGCGGCCAGCACCAGCAGCGTGCCGACGATGCCCTTGAGCAGGCCCGCCGCCGTCGAGATGCCCCAGTCGCCGCCGAGCACGCCGCGGTAGTAGACGAACGTGTCGAGCACCTGCGCCGCGTCGGCTCCGACTGCGGGCTGCTGCAGGATCAGCTGCTCGAACCCGACGGATAGCACCGAGCCGAGCCGCAGGATCAGCAGCAGCATGATCACCGGGACGATGCCGGGCAGCGTGACGTGCCAGATCCGCCGCAGCGGCCCGGCGCCGTCGCAGGCGCTCGACTCGTACAGGTCCTGCGGGATCGCGGTGATCGCGGCGAAGAAGATGATCGTTCCCCAGCCGGTCTCCTTCCAGATCACCTGCAGCGTGACGAGCAGCTGGAACGTGTCGGGGTTGGACATCACGTTCACCGAGTCCGCCCCGAACTAGCTGGAGCAGCTGCGAGACCGCGCCAGCGCCGCCCAACACCTCCTGCCAGATCGAGATCACGATGACCCAGGAGATGAAGTGCGGCAGATAGACGATCGACTGCACGACGCGCTTCACCCGTTCGGAGAGCAGCGAGTTCAGCAGCAGTGCGAGCGCGATCGGCGCGGGGAACGCGAACACGATCTGCAGCAGCGAGATGATCAACGTGTTGCGCAACGAGTCGATCAGCTCAGGATCTGTCAACAGGGCTTGGAAGTTCGCCATCCCGACCCACGGCGAGCCGGTGAACCCCAGGAACGGCGAGTAGTCCTGGAACGCGACGACGTTCCCGAGCAGTGGCACGTACGCGAACACGACGAAGAACAAGAAGCCCGGGACGATGAACGCGTACATCCAACGGACACGCAACATCCGGTGCAGCAAGGTGACGGAACCTTCCTGGACGACTGCTCAGCACAGTAGGAGCCGGTCCGGTTCACGCCTAGGTGGCTCATCGTTTGCGGGGAGACCACTGGTCCGTCCACCGGCGGACAATCCCCGCGTGCCGGCGCCGCGGTGGGCAGACAACTGGTCTCCTCCGATTGCCGCACAGCGGGCGGGAAAACCGTTTGTGGGCGGTGCCTCGCGATCCGTAGCGTGAGCCATCCCATGTCCACGCCAAACAACCGCCCCCGCACCGTACTGCGTCACCTCTGGCCTGGGCGCCGGGCGGCCGCAGCGCTGGCGGCTGCGATCCTCGCGACCACCGTCCTGCCGCTGCTGGCGCCGCAGTTCACCAAGCTCTTCGTCGACGGCGCGATCGCCGGGCAGAGCGCGCAGCAGCTCGTCCTGATCGCGCTCGGCTACCTCGGCCTCGCGGTCTCGGGCCAGGGCGCCCGGGTCGTCACCGCCTGGCTGGCCAGCCAGCTCGCCTGGGACGGCACCAACCGGCTGCGCGAGGGCCTCGCGGAGCACGCGATGGGCCTGGACATGGCATACCACGGCAAACGCACGCCCGGCGAGATGATCGAGCGGGTCGACGGCGACGTCGTGGCGCTGGCCGAGTTCGTCGTCGCGTTCATGCTCGACGTGGTCGCCAGCCTGCTGCTGCTCGTCGGCGTGATCGCGATCGTGCTCGCGGTCGACCTCCGCATCGGCGGCGTCCTGCTCGTCTACTGCGCCCTGGTCGGGCTGGCGATGATGCGCGCGCAGCGGTACGCCGTCCCGGCGGCGACCAAGGTGCGCGAACGCTTCGCCGCGCTGTTCGGCACTCTCGAGGAGAGCCTCGCCGGCGCGGAGGACATCCGGGCGAACGGCGGTGGCCACCACCTCGTCAACCGCTACCACGCCAAGGCGGCCGAGGTCTATCGCGCCGACCTGAAGGCCGAACGGATCGGCGGCGCGCTGTTCGCCGGCACCAACATCGCCTTCGCCCTCGGTACGGCGATCATCCTGGGCCTCGCCGCCTGGGTGCAGCAGAACGGCACGCTCACGGTCGGCACCGCGGTGTTGCTGTTCCAGTACACGCAGATGGTGCGGGCACCGTTCGAACGCATCATCGACCAGATCCAGCAATACCAGAAGGCACTCGCGGGCGTCGCGCGGATCGGTCAGCTGTTCGCCGAGCAGCGCACGCTGCCCGAGCCGGAGGAGCCGCGGCCGCTGCCGGCGCACGGCCCGCTGAGCCTGGACCTCGACCGCGTCGGCTTCGCCTACGCCGACGACGACGAGCAGGTGCTGTCCGACATCACGCTGCGGCTCGCGCCGGGGGAGACGCTCGGCCTGGTCGGGCGTACGGGCAGCGGCAAGACCACGATCGCACGGATGGTGCTGCGGCTGTACGACCCGACCCAGGGCACCGTCCGGCTCGGCGGGATCGACCTGCGCGACACCGATCTCGCCTCGGTCCACCGCCGGATCGCGGTGGTGACGCAGGACGTCCAGCTGTTCGCGGCGAGCGTGCGGGACAACCTGATGCTGTTCCGCGGCGACGCCGACGACGACCGGCTGCGGGCCGTTCTGCGGTCTGTTGGGCTCGGCGACTGGCTGCGGGATCTGCCCGAGGGGCTGGACACCGAGCTCGGCGCGGCGGGGAGTGGTGTGTCCGCGGGCGAGGCCCAGCTGCTGGCGTTCGCGCGCGCGTTCCTCACCGACCCCGGGCTGGTCGTGCTCGACGAGGCGTCGAGCCGCCTCGACCCGGCGACCGAGCTGCACATCGAGGACGCGATCGAGCAGCTGCTGACGAACCGGACCGGCGTGCTGATCGCACACCGCCTGTCGTCGCTCGCGCGGGTCGACAAGATCGCGGTCGTCGACGACGGCCGGATCGTGGAGTACGGGCTTCGGGCGGAGCTGGCCGCCGACCCGAGCAGCCGGTTTTCCCATCTGTTGGACGCGGCGGGAGTGTCACGATGACCCGGATCTCCGACGCCTTGTTGGTCGTCGGTCGGATGACGACGTTCACCAAGACCCGCTACTTCGGCGGCACGGTGATGTGGGCGGCGTTCATCGTCACGCCGATCGTGACCGGGCTGATCCTCAAGGGTCTGTTCGACGTGATCAGCGGGCAGAAGGCGGCCACGCTGGAGAACGCGGTCTGGCTGTGCGCGGCGTTCGTCGCGGTCGAGACCGTACGCGGCGGGCTGCTGTGGCTGGCGTTGAACTTCTTCTGGCCGTACTGGTGGAACGGCGCCGCGACGATCCTGCAGACCAACCTGCTGCGCTCGATCCTCACCGCGCGCGGCCCGGCGGCGAGCCGGCTGCCGCACTCGTCGGGTGAGGCGGTGTCGCGGTTCCGCGACGACGTGCACGACCTCGTCGTGCTCGCGGACAACCTGGTCGACCTCGTGTCGGCGTTGGTGTTCGCGGTGATCGCCTTCGTGATCATGTTGGCGATCTCCCCGGTGATCACGTTGGCGCTGGTGGTGCCGATGGTCGTCGTGGTGATCCTCACCAGGTTGCTGAGCGACGTGATCCGGCGGATCCACTCGCGGGCTCGCACGCTCGGTGCCGCGGTGACGGCGTACATCGGCGAGATCTTCTCCGGGGTGCTGGCGATCAAGACGGCTGGCGCCGAGGACGCGGTGCTCGCGCGGCTGCGATCCCACAACCGGGCTCGGCGCGAGGCGGCTGTCAAGGACCGGTTGGCGATGGACCTGCTGGACACCGCGACCGGTGCGTCGGTGGAGATCTCGATCGGGCTGATCCTGCTGCTCGCCGCTCCCGCCATGCGGCAGGGAACGTTCACCGTGGGCGACCTGGCGCTGTTCACGTCGTACGTGGGATGGCTGACGTTCCTGCCGCGCATGATGGGACGGATGCTGTACCGCGTCCCGCAGGCGGCGGTCGCGACGGAACGGCTGAGCCGGCTGATGGCGTCGCACGAGTCGGTGGACGACATGTCGAAGCACGGTCCGCTGTGGTTCGGCAAGGAGGCGCCGCCCTCGTCGCTGCCGGTTCCCTCGCGGTCGGATCCGCTGCATGTGCTGGAGGCTTCCGGGCTGACGGTCGTGCACGGGGACACCGGGCGGGGGATTCGCCAGGTGTCGTTGCGGATTCCGCAGGGCTCGTTCACGGTCGTGACGGGTGCGGTGGGGGCGGGGAAGACGACGCTGGTGCGTGCTCTGTTGGGGCTCCTGCCGGTGTCTGCCGGTGAGGTGCGGTGGAACGGGGCGGTGGTGGACGACCCGGGGACGTTCATGGTCCCGGACCGCGTGGCCTATGCCGGGCAGGTGCCGCGGCTGTTCTCGGAGTCGTTGCGGGAGAACCTGCTGCTCGGCTGGCCGGCTTCGGATGCCGACCTTGGTCGGGCTTTGGAGCTGGCCACGTTCGAGCAGGACCTGGCGGACATGCCCGAGGGCTTGTCGACGGTCGTGGGCCCGCGCGGCGTACGGCTGTCAGGCGGTCAGGTCCAACGAGCGACGGCGGCCCGGGCATTGGTCCGTACGCCGGACCTGCTCGTGGTCGACGACCTCTCGTCCGCGTTGGACGTGGAGACCGAACACCAGCTCTGGGACCGCATCGCGACGGCAGCGTCGGTGGGGCGTGGGCCCTCCACGTTGCTGGTGGTGTCCCACCGCCGGGCGGCGCTGGAACGCGCCGACCAGGTGGTCGTCCTGGACCGCGGCGTCGTCGTCGGCTCCGGACCGTTGGACGACCTGCTCCGCAGCTGCCCCGAGATGCGGCGGCTCTGGTCGGAGGAGTCCGTCGTCGAAGCCGAAGAGGAACGCCCCGCCCACACCACCGCGTAGGCGGGTCAGCCTCGTTTGAGGTTCTGGGTAAGGGCGAACGTGTTGCCGTCGGGGTCCTTCACCCAGGCCGCCCGGAAGCGACCGGCGTCGAAGACGCCGCGTTCGTCGGTCGCTATCTCGGGGTCGTCGTACGTCTCGAAGACGACCCCGCGCGCGCCGAGCGTCGCCATCGTCGCGTCGAGGTCGTCGACGAACCAACCAGCGACAGTCGCCGGTGACTTGCCAGCGTTGTCCGCGGACTCGTAGACGAAGATCTTCGTCCCGTTCGCGCAGGGGTAGCGCATACCCCGCGGCTCGTCGTCGTCCTTCTCGGGCTCGAGCCCGAGCTGGTCCTCGTAGTACTGACGCGCTCGATCGAGATCGGAGACGGCTACCAGGGCCTCCACCACGCATTCTTTCAATTCCATCGAGGGATTCTTCCCCGCCGGCCTCGTCCTATTCGTGCCGGACCTGGCTCGTGGTCGCGATGACCTCGACGAGCGCGACGAGATTGCGGCGTAGGCGTACGGGATCGGCGACGGCCTCGGGGTCGAGCGCGCCGAACGGGCTGACCGCGGACCATGCCGTGGCCAACGTCATGACCGCGGTCAGCAGGATGCCCGGATCGACGGTCGAACCCAGCCGCCCGCCTCGTTGGGCCTCGGCCAGCTCGGCGACCTTCCCGGCGAACACCTGCCGCCGCGACTCGTCCATCGTGGTGGGACGTTGCTCGAGCGCGTACCAGGCCATCAGCCGCATCACGTCGGGGCGCGCCAGCGCGAACTCGAACACCCGCGCCGCGTACCCGGGCAGGTCGTCGGTGGTGAAGTCGACCGCCTCGTAGACCTGCAGCAGGCTCCGGTCGAGGACCGCGTCGAACAGCTTGTCCTTGCTGCCGAAGTAGATGTAGATCAGGTTCTTGTTGCAGCCGGCGGTCTGCGCGACTCGGTCCACGCGTGCGCCGGCGATGCCGTACGCGGCGAACTCCGCGCTCGCCGCCGCGAGGATGTGCTCCTTCGTCGCTTCGGCGTTTCCCACTGCTGCCATGAGCTGAGCCTAGTCGTTGACTAACTGGTTAGCTAGCGGGTACGGTCTTGGCTAACCAGTTAGTTAGGAGACCTCGAACCCATGACAGCTCCCGGAGGCGTCCTCACCCTCGCGCCCGACCTCACGATCAGCCGGATGGGCTTCGGCGCCATGCAGCTCGCCGGCCCGAACGTCTTCGGCCCGCCGCGCGACCGCGACCAGGCGCTCGCCGTTCTGCGCGAGGTCGTCCACCTCGGCGTCACCCACCTCGACACCAGCGACTTCTACGGCCCGACGGTCGTGAACGAGCTCATCCGCGAGGCCCTGCACCCGTACCCGACCGACCTGCGCATCGTCACCAAGGTCGGCGGCCGCCGCGGCGACGACGGCGCCTGGCTCGCGTCGCTCGATCCCGAGGATCTGGTGAAGCAGGTGCACGAGAACCTCGAGCACCTCGGCCTCGAGACCCTGGACGTCGTCAACCTGCGGCTCGCGACGTTCGAAGGCGACTCCGAGGAGTCGATCGCCAAGCCGTTCGAGACCGTCGCGGCGCTCCGTGAGCAAGGCCTGATCAGGCACCTCGGCCTCAGCGGCGCGTCCTCGGCCCAGCTCACCGAGGCCCAGTCGATCGCGCCGATCGTCACCGTCCAGAACCTCTACAACGTCGCGCACCGCCGCGACGACGCGATGGTCGACCGCACCGCGGCGGAGGGCATCGCGTACGCCGCGTTCTTCCCGCTCGGGGGCATCCTCCCTCTGCAGGCCGAGACGCTGGCCAAGGTCGCCAGCCGCCTCGACGCCACCCCGCACCAGGTCGCGCTCGCCTGGCTGCTGCAGCGGTCGCCGACGATCGCGCTGATCCCCGGCACGTCGTCGCTCGCCCACCTCCGCGAGAACGTCGCCGCCGCCGACCTCGTCCTCCCCGAAGACGCGGTCGCGGAGCTCGACGCCATCGCCGGCTAGGTGTTCTGTCCTGTCGGCGCCCGCCCCTAGGCTGATGCGTCGTGAAGGTCGGAACGCCGAGAACGCGACTCATCGTCCTTCGCGGCCCGTCCGCGTCGGGCAAGAGCACGGTCGCGTACGAGCTGAGGATGGCCTGCGAACGCTCGATGGCGTGGGTCGGCCAGGACGTGCTCCGCCGGACGATCCTGCGCGAACGGGACGTCCCCGGTGGCATCAACATCGAGCTGATCGAGCACACCGCGCGGTTCGCCCTCGACCACGGCTATCACGTCGTGGTCGAGGGCATCCTGGACGCGGCCAGGTACGCGGAGATGCTCGATCGGCTTGCCGCCGCCAACCGTGGGCCGTCGTTCTTCTACTACTTCGACGTCCCGTTCGACGAGACCGTCCGCCGGCACGCCACCAAGCCGCAAGCGGCCGAGTACGGCCCGGACCTGATGGCCGAGTGGTTCCGCCACCGCGACCTGCTCCCGTACGACCGGGAGCAGGTCGTCGACCAGCACAGCGAGCTGGACGCCACCGTCAAGCGCATCCTCGCCGACACCGGCCTACCGCTCGAGCCGGGCCCGGAGCCGATGCCGGCCTGAGCCGAGCTCGCGCCTACGACCGTCCGGCAGCTCTACCGTCGCCACCGCGTTCACGGGCACGTCGACCGACAGGGTGAACGCCGAGCCGCGCCGCTTCCACGACACGGCCACCCGCCCGCGCACCGTGTCCAGCGCGACCGACCCCGAAGGCAGCGAGGCGGTCACCGCCGGAGCGACGCGGAACCTCGCCCACCCGGCGGCCAACGGCTCCACGCCGGCGGCGCGCTCGACCAGCCACTTCACCGGACCGCTCAACGTCGGGTCCTGCCGCGCCCGCGCGTTCGACTCCCACCGTTCCCAGAACGTCGTCGCGCCGAGCGACCGCAGGTAGCCGTAGCCGGGGTACGTCTTCTGCCCGAGCACGGCCACCGCCAGGTCCGGCCGGCCGAAGTCCGACAGCGCGTACGGCAGAGCGCCCGTGCCCATCGAGCCGGTGTCAAGGTGGCGTTGCTTCGCCTCGACGTCGGCCGCCAGCCCAGCGGCGACCCGCGAAACCGAGCCCGCGGGCACCAGCCCCATCGCCAACGGCACCGCGTTGCTCGTCTGCCGGTACGCCGTCGGGACGTCGGTTTGGTAGACGCCGGCCTTGAGGAACGCCGAGTTGAACCGGGCCACCAACGACGTCTCCCGTGCTCGCAAGGTGGCGGCCACGTCGTCCTTGCCGAGCACGGTGGCGAGCGAAGCGGCGTTGCGCACCGTCTTGATCACGTACGCCGTCCCCACGAGCTTCCCGCCCTCGGGGCCGCGCGGGTACGACTGCGGGTTCGGCGGGTACCAGTCGCCGAACGTGTCGTCCGCCAACCCGTCCTGCAGCTGCGACAGCATCCAGTCCACCGACCGGCGCACCCGGTCGAAGTGCCGGGCGACCACCGAGCGGTCGCCGTACGTCAGCCAGTACCGCCACACCAGATCCGCGTACACGCTGACGTATCCGGGCGACAGCAGGAACTCCGCCGGCGGCCCACCGAGCGGCGCGATGATCGGCAGCGCACCGCTCGGCGACTGCGTCGCCGCGATGTCGTCGAGCCAGCGCGCGAACACGCTCGCCATCCCGAACTGGTACAGCAGCGGCGGCCCCTGGTTCGTCACCGTCCCGAGCCAGCCGACCTTCGAGTACGGTGACGCGTCGGGGAAGCCGTGGATGCTGTTCTCCGCCGTGCGCTTGAACACGTCCGCGATCCACTGCAGCTCGCGATGCTCCACCGACAGTTTCATCGTCACACGGACATCGCTGCGCACCGGAACGGCAACCAGGTCGAGAGGTCCGGTGACGCCGGTCACCTCGACGTACTGGAAGCTCTTGTACGTGAAGGAGGGCTCCCACATCTCCGTGCCGTCCCCGGAGGCGACGTACTCATCCACCTGCAAGCGCCCACTGACAGACGGGTTGTCGTTGCCGCCAGCGATGCCGACGTACACGCGCCCGTCCTCGCCGAGCTTCTCGCCGGAGAGGAGGCGCCCCTGTGCCCCGGCGGGGAAGCGGCCGCGCAGCCGGACCCAGCCGGCGAGCACGAGGCCGAAGTCGTACACCCGCACACCCTCCGAAGGTGTGGTCACGCGCACCGGCGAGATCGCGGGCTGGGTGCGCATCGGCTCGCCGGCGTAGGCCACCAGCTGTCCTGCCGGCGCGGGAACGACAGCGGCCTGCCGCCACGACGAGGCGTCGTAGCTGGATCGCGTCCACCCCGACAACGCGGCGGCCCGTCGCGCGTCGTACGTCTCGCCGGTGTACGGGCCGTCGTACGTCGTCGGCCCCTCGGTGACCGACCAGTCGGGACCGGTGCCCACCACCACGCGCCGACCGTCGGAGAGGAGAACCTCCAAGCGGGCAAGCAGTTGTGGCTCGGCGATCCACTCGGCCAGATTCGCGCCGTCGCTGTCTGGAGCCCGGGTCGAGAAGAAGCCGCGACCCAGGGCGACGCCGATCGCGTTCGCGCCTCGCTGCACCAGGGACGTCACGTCGTGGGTCCGGTAGAGCACGCGTTGGTTGAAGTTCGTGGCGCCGGGCTCGAGCACGGCGTCGCCGACGCGCTGCCCATTGATCCACGCCACTGCGTGGCCCAGCCCGACGACGTACAGTCGTGCCGACTCGACCCGCGCTGGTAGCGAGAACTCCTTGCGGAGAACGGGATCCGCCGGCGGGTCCGGCGGTAGCCCGAACACCCACCGGTCCTCACCCGCCCGCTCGGCACCGTCGACGAACGCCTTCCCCTCCGGATACAGATCCTCGGCCAGCCCCTGCCATGCCACCGAGCCCTGAGCGTCGGACAGCTCCAGGTAGTACTTGCCCGGAGGGAGGTCGGGCTCGAAGGGGAGCCGGCCGATCGCGTTCCCGTAGATGTCCGGCGTCAGCCCAGCGAGCACCTGCCGCGCGACGACAGCGCCGGAAGGACCGGTGCGGCGCAGCGTCATCGTGCAGCCAGCCGTTCCGACCACGTCGAGGAATACGGTCAAGGCATCGAGGGGACCTTCGGTCTCGAAGGACTGGCCGAGCGTATGGCCCGGCTCCAGCGCGGTGGGGGAGTACTGGCGAGGAGGGAGTACCCGCAGCGGCTTCGGCAGCACGATGCCGGTGCCGATCCACGACGCACCCCAACCTTCGGCGGCCAGAGCGGTCTCGAACCAGGCCGTTTGGCTGTCCGACCCACTACGTCCGGACTCGTCCCAGACCGAGACGGTCCAGTAGTACCGCGACTTTGGTCGCAGCGCGCGCCCGCCGTACGCGACTCCCGTCTGTTCGCTGGACGCCACTCGGCCCGAGTCCCACAGGTCCGGCCGCGACAAAAGTCGCGGCGAGCTCGCCACCCGGACCCGGTACGCGCTCTGTGCTCGCCCGGTGCCGCTCGCCCGGAGCTGCCAACCGAAGGACGGCCTCGGAGGGTCGATGCCGAGCGGGTTGGTCAGGTGGTCCGTGGTCAGTCGGACGGGTCGGAGCCGGTCAACGCTCGCTTGTGCCGTGGTCGCGGGCAGCCCGGACAGCGCGGCCGCGCCCGCTACGGCGCCGAGTACACCTCGGCGAGTCACCTCAGTCATGCCCTGCAGCCTGCCGATCCCGCGGGCCGGGGACGTACAGCGAGAAGCGGCTTGTGAGCTACCTCCTAGGACGTACGTCGGGTGTCGTAGAAGATGGGCGCATGACTAGGCGAGGGTCGACCCGGAGGCTGCCCGGGGAAAGCCAGCCGGACGACGGAAACGATCGCCGAGGGGTCGGGCCCTCGCTTGCAGACACAGCGCAAGCCTCCCGGCGTCTCGTTCGAGAACTGGGTGGACAAGCAGATCCGCGAGTCCATGGACAACGGCGGCTTCGACAACCTGCCCGGTGCGGGGAAGCCGATCCAGGACCTGGACAGGCCCTACGGCGAGCTGTGGGTCCAGCGCAAGCTCAAGTCCGAGGGTGTGCCCACCGACGAGCTGTTACCGACGCCGTTGAAGCTGCGCAAGGAGATCGAGGAGCTGCGCGTCCGCGTGGCGAAGCTGCACGCCGAACGTTCGGTCCGCGAGGTCGTCAAGGAGCTGAACGACCGGATCGGCGAGTGGATTCGCTACCCGATCGGCGGCCCGCCGGTCCAGGTTGTCCCGGTCGACGTCGAACTGGTCGTCGAACGGTGGCGCGAGGACCGTGCGACCCCCGCCGAACGGACCATGCCACCCCCGAAAGAGGCAGTACGGAAGAGCTGGTGGCACCGACTCTTGGGTCGGCCGGACGACAACGGATAGCCCACTTGGCGGGATATCCGGTGTGGTGATCGGCCAACCGCCGTCCGAACTGGCGATAATGCCCCGGTGGGGGCTCGATCGACCTTCATTCACGAGGCCTTGCTGTACGGAGACCTGAGCGAGTTTCTGGCCGGCACGGTGGATTTCGTTCGCGCTGGTCTTCGGGCTGGTGAGGCCGTCTTGGTGGCCGTTCCCGAGCCTCGGCTCGGCCTGCTGCGCGACCAGCTCGGCGACGAGGGTGGCGTCCACTTCCTGGACCTTGGGCAGGCCGGCGGCAACCCCGGCCGGATCATCCCGACCATCCTGCATCCGTTCCTCGCCGAGCAGCAGACGCGCGGCGCCCGCGTCCTCGGCGAGCCGATCTGGCCCGGCCGACCGGCGGCCGAGTACACCGCCGCCGTCCAGCACGAGGCGCTGGTCAACCTCGCGTTCGCCGGCCACGCCGTCACGATGCGGTGCCCGTACGACCTGACCCAACTCGGCAGGAGAGCCAAGGACGACGCCGAACGTACGCATCCGGTGTTGTTCCATGGCAAAACCGGCCGGCCGAGCGTCGCGTACGACGACCCGGCGCAGGTCGCTGTCGGAGCCACCGCGAACCTCCCGCCCCCGCCGAGCAACGCGGTCGAGCGCGACTTCGGGGTCGGCGAGCTCGGCGGCGTGCGCAGGTTCGTCCGCGAGCAGGCGAAGAACGCGGGCCTGCCGCAGACCAGGATCGACGACCTGCTGATCGCCGTGAACGAGATCGCGGGCAACACGCTGTCGTACGCCGGCGGCTTCGGCATCCTGCGGACCTGGCAGGCCGACGGCAGCCTCGTCTGCGAGATCCGCGACCGCGGCACGATGAACGACCTGCTCGCCGGCCGGCAGATCCCCGGGCCGGACGCGCTCGGCGGGCGCGGGCTCTTGATGGCGAACCAGCTGAGCGACCTCGTTCAGCTCCACCCCGGCCCCGCCGGCACGACCGTCCGGCTGCACTTCCACCTGCCGGCGAAAAGATCTTGAAAGAAGTCCGCGACGTCGTGTCGAGAACGTCGAGCCGGTCTCTACGTCCGGGGTGACAGCCGCCCAACGGGGTGGCGACGATCCCGAAGGGCACCGACGTGAGCACTCAGATCAACGACATCCGCACCATCGCCATCCCCGTTCGTTCGCAGGACAAGGCCTTGGAGTTCTACCGGGACACGCTCGGCTTCGAGGTCCGGCTCGACGGCGCGTTCGGCGACGGCCGCTGGCTCGAGGTCGCGGCACCGGGCGCGTCGACCTCCATCGCCCTCCTCGCCGACCCCGACCGCGCGGGCGTCGACACCGGCATCCGGCTCACCACCGCCAGCGCCGATGGTGACCACGCCCACCTGCTGGCCGCCGGCGTGGACGTCGACGCCTCGGTCCTCCGCCTGGGCGACTACGTCCCACCGATGTTCACCTTCCGCGACGTCGACGGCAACACGCTCGTGATCGTGGAGGTGACCGAGTAAAGGCGCCCCGGCCATGAGCGGCGCGCGAGCACCACTAGCGAGTACCCCGGGGTGGTGAGTTCAGAGGCGACTTCCGTACTCGGCACGGATGTCCGCCGACGCAGACCGCGGTCGAATTGCCGTAGGCGGAAACAGATTCGGAAGGAAGACCAATGGCAAGGACCGTGAAGCAGCTCGTGGCCGAGGCGAAAGGGCAGATTCGGAATCTGACCGTCGATGAGGTGGCGCGGCAGTTGGAGAAGAACCCGGTGACGCTCGTCGACATCCGCGAGCCCGACGAGGTCACTCGCGACGGGCACATCCCGGGCGCCGTGCTCGCGCCGCGGGGGATGTTGGAGTTCTACGCGGACCCGGAGAGCTCGTACCACCGTTCGGACCTCACCCCCGCGGCGCCGACCGTCGTCTACTGCGCCTCCGGTGGGCGCTCGGCGCTCGCTACGGCGGCGTTGCAGGACCTCGGGTACAGCGATGTGGCACACCTCGACGGCGGACTGAAGGCCTGGATCGAGCAGGGCCGCCCAGTCACCCGCCAGGGGTCCTGACTTCAGGGGAGCCCCGGTCGGCACGTCCGGCCGGGGTCTCCGTGCGCCTACCGGACCCGCTGCAGCAGCTGCTCGCGACGCTTCGCGAGCACCGAGCCGGACTCGCGGCGCGCCATCCGGCGCAGCACGATCGGCGCCAGAACGAGGCCGGCGAGAGCCCAGATCCCCAACACGCCAACGGTTTCCAGCGTTCGCCACGACGATCCGATCTCGACCACGGCCGCACTGTCCGGCAACAGCACCGAACGGGAACCGAGGCCGAGCCAGTAGACCGGGAAGACCTGCGCGATCCACTGGACGAACGTCGGCAAGGCCGTGAGCGGGTAGAAGATGCCCGAGATCCCGATGACACCCAGCATCAGCAGGTTGGCGAGCCCGGCGTTACGCGGGTTGTCGAACAGCGAGCCGAGAACGAGCCCGATCGGCAACGTGGCAAGGATGCCGAGCGCCACGATCCCGGCCAGCCCGACCCAGGCGCCGACCGATCCCAGCGCGAGCCCGTCGACGAGGAAGACGCCCGGGACCAGGACGACGAGGAGCGCGATCAGCGTCGTCCCCGCGACCGTGACGATCTTCCCGACAACGTAGCCCTGCATGCCGTTCGGCGTCGCTTTGGCGCGAAGCAGCGTGCCGTCCTCGCGTTCGATCGCGAGCAGGCCCGCGGTGGTGAGCATGCCGTTCGCGGCGATGTTCATCCCGATCACGCTGGGCAGGAACAATGTGCCGAGCAGGAGTCCGCTGGTCCCGACCGACATGGAACGTACGAAGATCAGCACGACCACCATCAGCAACGGCCAGAACAACGTCGAGAACAGATCCCCCTTGTCCGTAAGGGATTGCCGGAACTCGACGAGCCCCCGCCGCCAACCAGCACGGTACGCCGCGGTCCTCGCGCTCATGACGAGACCTCCGCAGCGCGGACCCACGACAGGTACGTCTCCTCGAGCGTCCGCCGCTCCCCACCGGCGACCTGCGCGGTGAGCTCGGAGACGGTGCCGTTCGCCATGATGCGGCCGCCCTTAAGGATCATGATCCGGTCGGCGAGCTTCTCCGCCTCGTCCAGATCGTGCGTGGTGAGCAGGATCGTGGTCGCCTGAATCGCGGCGAGCTCACGGACGAGCGAGTGGAAGTCGTACCGAGCCTCCGGATCGAAGCCCGCGGTCGGCTCGTCGAGGAACAGCAGGTCCGGCCGTCCGACGATGCCGATCGCGACGTCCAGCCGACGCCGTTGACCGCCGGACAACCGCATGATCTTCTGCCCCGCTTGCTGAGTCAGCCCGACCGCGGCGACCAGCTCGTCCGGATCCCATGGCCGAGGTGCCGCATCGGTCGCGTACGCGGTGTAGAACGAGCCCAGGTGCGCGAGCAGCTCGCGGACGCGCCATTTGCCGTGGTCACGCCACGACTGCAGAACGATGCCGAGCCGAGCCCGCCAGGCTTCGGAACCATGGGCGGGATCGACGCCGAGCACCGAGACGCGGCCAGCCGAACGCATCCGGAAGCCCTCGAGAATCTCGATCGTCGTGCTCTTGCCGGCACCGTTCGGCCCGAGCAATGCGAGGACTTCTCCCTGCTGTACTTGAAAAGTCACGTCGTGCAGAACGTCGTACGAGCCGTACCGCATGCGCAGCCCCTCGACGTCGATCACCGCGTTCATCGGCGGTCTCCCTCCAGGTCGGCGCGGCGGATCAGGATGTCGCCGCGGTGTGTACGTGCCCGGACCTCGACCGTGCCCTCGGAATTCTCTGGGCCGTCGATGCCCGTCAATGCGTTGTTGACAGTGCCGACATTGGTGGCGGCGTCGTACCAGACGGCGACGCCGTCCCTGATGCCGATCTCGAGCTCGCCGTCGGCGGTCTCCATCGTGATCGAGCCGCGGTCCGCCTCGCCGATGCGGATGTCACCGAGACTCGACTTGGCGACGACGTCGGCGTGAGCGATGCCCACCGTGATGTCGCTCTTGGCGGTCACCTTCAGCGTTCCGGTGATCTGGGCGATCGTGGCGGTGTCGTTCTTGCTGGTCACGGTGGCGTCGCCGACGACGACGCCGAGACCGACGGCGCCGATCGCGCTGGTGATCTCGGCGTCACCGTCGACGTGGTCGACCCGCACCCAACCAGCGCCCGTGCTCACGTGGAGCGGACCGGTCTGCTCGAGGTCGATGTTGCCGTAGTGGGTGGTGAGCCGGCACTCGCCGAGGATGCCCTCGGTGTGGAAGCCGCCGTGCGCGGAGTCCGCGACGACCTGAGAACCGGTCGGCAGCTCGATCGTGAGGTCGACCGCGCCGTCGTGGCCGAACCAGTTGGCCTGCCGCGTGCCGACGACCATCAGGTCACGGCCGGTCAGCGTGACCTCGGCCGCCGCCGCGGCCTTGGCGTCGTGCGAACGGTCCGGGTCGGACGGCGCCACCTCGACGACGGTGTCGGCGCGGTCGGTGGCGATCAGCCGTACGTTGGCGGCCGAGGCTCTGAAGTCGAGCCGGACCGAGATCGGGCTCGGCGTGTCGAACGTGGTCATCGTCGCCTCCTACCGGGCCCAGCCGGACTGGTGGTCGCCGCCGCGGGGGGCGCGGCGGATCGGGCGGCGGCTGTCGCGGTGCAACGTCGCGGAGACGGAACGGACGAGCCACGCGTTGACGGACATGCCTTCGCGGCCTGCGGCCTCCTCGATCCGGGTCTTGAGCTGCTCCGGAGGGCGGAAGTTGATCCGCGCCGTGGCGCCATCATCGGCCGTCGGTGGCGCCGCGTAGTCCTCCTCGACCGGCTGGCCCGCGGAGGGCGTGACGACGAAGCTCGGGTCCAGCCCGCTGAGCCGCAACTCGACCGATCCGGCGGGGAGGTCGCGGCTGATCTCCTCGGCCGCGGTCGACAGCGCCTTCAACAGCACGAGCCGGACCGACGAGTCCAGCGGCGCGACCAGGCGTTGAGCGATGGCCTCGGCCTCCGCGCCACCCACGGCGGCGTTCACCATGAGCTCGTGGCGCAGACTCGCTACGTACGATTCCAGCTCCATGGCGCCATAGTGGCGCATCATGGCGCCATCGGCAACCGGAAGTTCGTTCGAGAAAGTGATCA
Source organism: uncultured Actinomycetota bacterium (assembly GCA_963762635.1). GTDB lineage: Bacteria > Actinomycetota > Actinomycetes > Propionibacteriales > Actinopolymorphaceae > Tenggerimyces. Next base: position 252,101 of record CAVXLQ010000008.1, on the reverse strand, counting down.
GTCCGTGAGCACTTTGACCGGAAGACTGGGCATCACCACACCGAGAGAGGAACCGAAATGTTGCGAGGACTCACCACCGTCAGCTTCTTCGCCGACGACCTGACCGCGGCCAAGCAGTGGTACGCGGAGTTCCTGGGCGTCGAGGCGTACTACGCCTTTCCCGAGGAGAACCCCGCGTACGTCGAGTTCCGGATCGGCGACTACGAGCACGAGCTCGGCATCATCGACGGCAAGTACCGCCCGCACCCCGCCACCGACCAGGCGGCCGGCGAGATCGTGTACTGGCACGTCGACGACCTGCAGGCCACGCTCGACCGGCTGCTCGAGCTCGGCGCCACGCTGCACGACAAGATCACCCCGCGCGGCGCGACCGGCGACTTCGTCACGGCGTCGGTCGTCGACCCGTTCGGCAACGTCCTCGGCATCATGGCCAACCCGCACTACCTGCAGATCCTGGCCCGCGGACCCCAGAACTGACCGAGTGCGCGCTCAGCCATGCAGGGTGGGGCGGTAGGTGAGCGCGAGGGTGCGGCCGTCCAGCGTCCTGCTGTCGACCAGCTCGAGGTCGAAGTCGGCCGCGCCCTGGAAGATCGGGTCCAACCCGTTCTGGCCGGTGATGACGGGGAAGAGCGTCACCTGGACGAAGTCGACCAGACCTGCCGCCATCAGCGCGCGGTTCATCGACAGGCTGCCGTGCGAGCGCAGCGGGAGGTCGGACTCCGCCTTCAGCCGGGCCACGACGTCGACGGCGTCGCCGCTTTCGAGGGTGGCGTCCGGCCAGTCGAGCGGGCCCTCCAACGTGTTCGACACCACCGTGGCGGGCAGGTTCGTCATCCGTGTGACCCACGGGTCGCGTACGTCGGAGTCCTCGCTGCTCGCGGCCAGCATCCCCACGAACGCCCGATACGTGTTGGCGCCGAAGACCATCCGCTGCTCGGCGTCGTACAGGCCGAGGCGGTGGTCGAGCAGTTCGGGACCCTGTTTGCCCCAGTAGCCGGTCCAGTCGCCGCCGGCGGCTCCGAAGCCGTCGATGCTGGAGAAGACGTCGTACGTATAGGTGGCGGTCATGGGGTCAACGTATCGGTCCCCGCCCTCTGCGTGTTAGCGCTGATCTAGCGGGACTGTTGTCATCGATTGAAGACGTGTTATCGTTGATCTCGTGGACGTGAGATCAGTGATAATCGAGGCCGCCGCCAGGCTGCTGGCCGAGTCGCCGAGCGGGGACATCTCGACCCGGGCGGTCGGAGAGGCGGCGGGCGTGCAGCAGCCCGTTCTGTACCGGCACTTCGGCGACAAGGACGCGTTGCTCGCGGCCGTCGTCGACCACGGCTTCGAGCAGTACCTGGAGTCCAAGCGCGGCGCGACCAGCTCCGGTGATTCGGTCGCGGACCTGCGGGCCGGCTGGGACAACCACACCGAGTTCGCGCTCGCGCACCCGAGCTCCTACCGGCTGATGTTCTCGCCGACGCTTCGGAAGACGCCCGAGGCGGCGTACGAGCTGAACCGGCTGCTCCAAGACATCCTGCGGCGCGTCGCCGAGCAGGGAAAGCTCCGCGTCCCGCCCGAGACCGCCGGGCAGATCGTGATGTCCGCCAACACAGGGGTGGCGCTGTCGTTGATCACCCGCCCCGAGCTCTATCCCGACAGCTCGATCTCGCGCACGGTCCGCGACGCGGTGTTCGCGACGATCCTCACCGACACGGTCGAGCCGGCCAGCCCGGAGAACGCGCAGGCCGCCGCCGCGACGACGTTGCTCGCGAGCAAGCTCGACCAGTTCACGCCCGCCGAGGGCGGGCTGCTCAGAGAGTGGCTCGATCGCCTCGCTCGATAGCGCGAACACCCTTGAAAGCAAGGAGGAAATCACCATGACCGACACCACGCACCCCAGGGTCGCGCTTGTCACCGGTGGATCCGGCGGCATCGGACGCGCCGTCTCCGAGCGCCTCGCCAAGGACGGCCAGCTCGTCGCCGTGCACTACGCCGGCAACAAGGCCAGGGCCGAGGAGATCGTCCAAGCGATCGAAGCGGCCGGCGGCAAGGCCATCGCGGTCGGCGGGGACCTCGCCGACGAGAACGAGATGGCCGCCGCGTTCGACCAGACAGAGCAGGCGTTCGGCGGCATCGACGTCGTCGTCAACACCGCCGGCCTCATGCTGCTCGGTCCGTTGGCGACGTTCAGCCTGGACGACCTGGACCGCATGCACCGCACGAACATCCGCGGCACGTTCGTCGTCTCCCAGCAGGCGGCGCGTCGCGTACGGAACGGCGGCGCGATCGTCAACTTCTCCACCTCGGTGTCGAAGCTGCAGTTCCCCGGGTACGCCGCCTACGCGGCGAGCAAGGGCGCGGTGAACGCGATGACGCTCGTCCTCGCCCGCGAGCTCCGGGGCCGCGACATCACCGTCAACGCGGTAGCCCCAGGGCCGACCGCGACGAAGCTGTTCCTCGACGGCAAGGACCAGGCGGACATCGACAACCTCGCGAAGGCGCCGCCGCTCGAGCGCCTCGGCACCCCCGAGGACATCGCCGAGGTCGTCGCGTTCCTCGCCGGCCCGGGTCGCTGGGTCAACGGCCAGATCCTCTACGCCAACGGCGGAATCATCTAACCCAGATGATCGCCCGGATTGTGGCGCTCCCACAGGGCAATCGGCCGTACCGCGTCAGCGTCGCAGCGGGCTAGAGTTCCCGGATGAGTTACGTGGCTGATCCCCGCGTCGACGCCTACATCGATGCCCTCCCGGACTGGCAGCAGGCCATCTGCCGAGAGGTCCGCGACCTCGTCCACGCGAACAACCGCGCCGGGGGTTGGCCGAAGCTGAAGCAGGAGAGCTGATCCACCAGTGAGCTCGATCGTCATGGGCCCACTGCTGCGATACGTCGACGAGACGACCGCCGCGGTCTGGGTGGAGGCCAGTGAGCCGTGCACGGTGCGGGTGCTCGACACCGAGACCCCGACGTTCACCGTGCACGGCCATCACTACGCGCTCGTCGAGCTCACCGGCCTGACGCCGGGCACCCGGATCCCGTACACGATGTCGCTGAACGGCGAGCAGGTCTGGCCCGAGCACGGCTCGAAACTCCCGCCGCCCATGATCCGGACGCTCGATCCCGCCTCGGATCGGCTGCGCCTGGTGTTCGGCTCGTGCCGGCGGAGCGTCCCGCACGACGCGAAGCACAACCGGACGTACGGGTTCGACGTGCTGCGGGCGTACGCGCGGCGGCTCGCGACCGCGGCGGAGGAGGACTGGCCGACCGCCGTTCTGTTGCTCGGCGACCAGGTGTACGCGGACGCGACCTCGCAGCCGATGCAGGACTTCCTCAGGGCGCGCCGGAACGTCGATGAGCCACCAGGCATGGAGATCGCGGACTTCGAGGAGTACACCGAGCTGTACCGGCTCGCGTTCTCCGAGCAGTGGATCCGCTGGCTGCTGTCGACCGTTCCGTCCGCGATGATCTTCGACGATCACGACATCCGCGACGACTGGAACACCTCACGGGTCTGGCGACAGCAGATGGCACGCCAACCCTGGTGGCGGAAACGCGTGACCGGCGGGCTCGGCGCGTACTGGCTCTACCAGCATCTGGGCAACCTCTCGCCGGCCGACCGCGCGGAGGACGCGGTCTACAACGCGCTGCGGCGCGGCGACGGGGACATCGGGCACCTCCTGGACGAGTTCGCGTACGAAGCCGATCGGAACCCGAGCAGCAACCGATGGAGCTACACCCGCGACTTTGGTCGGGTCCGACTGGTAATGGTCGACTCACGATGTGCGCGGGAGCTGACCCCCAAAAGGCGCAGCATGCTCGATGAGAACGAATGGAGCTGGCTCGCGGAAAACGTCCGTTCGTCGGGTGGCAAGGACCATCTGCTGATCGGAACGTCGCTGCCGTACCTCCTTCCGGTGGGCCTGCACCACATCGAGTCGTGGAACGAGGCCGTCGCGGAGGGGCACTGGGGCCGGAAGCTGACCCGGTTCGGCGAGTCCGTACGGCAGGGTGTCGACCTCGAGCACTGGGCGGCGTTCGGCAGCTCGTTCGACCGGCTGGCCGATCTCGTCACGGACGCGGCGACCGCTCCGGACAGTCCGGCGACGGTGACGTTCCTCTCGGGCGATGTCCATTTCTCCTATGCGGCAAGGGCATCCTTTCCGACCGGGTCGCCGACGAACAGCCGGATCTGGCAGCTGGTCTGCTCGCCGATCCGCAACCCGTTGGCCCGGACCGTGCGCTTTCTCAGCGGCTTCGCGGCGATCGGGCTGGCCAAGCTGATCGGCCGCGGCCTGGCCTGGTCGGCTCGCGTACCGTCGCCGCACCTGGACTGGTCGCTGGAGTCCGGGCCGCGGTTCGAGAACGCGCTCGCGACCCTCGAGCTGAGCGGTCGCTCGGCCCACGCCCGCTGGGAGACGGCGAAGGCGGATGACGACGACAAGCCGCACCTGACCGAGCTCGCCTCGCTCGATCTGTAATCCCGCCACCTGGAAGACACCTCGGCCGCGTAGCCTGACCGGCCATGAGCGATCCGCATCCTCGGCGTCGCATCGCCGCGTTGGACTCCGAGCTCAGCTACGTCGAGGTCGGGACGGGCCCGCCCGTCGTGTTCCTGCACGGCAATCCGACGTCGTCGTACCTGTGGCGGAACGTGATTCCGTACCTCTCGGAGACGAACCGCGTGCTCGCGCCCGACCTCGTCGGCATGGGCTGGTCCGCTCCGGCGCTGGCCGGCGACTACACGCTCGCTTCCCACGTCGCTTATCTGGATGCGTGGTTCGAGGCCGTCGGTGCGACGAACGACGTGGTGCTCGTCGCGCACGACTGGGGCTCGGCGATCGCGTTCGACCGGATCGCCCGGCTGCCCGAGCAGATCGTCGCGGTCGCCTACCTGGAAGCACTGGTCCAGCCGAAGACCTGGGCGGACTTCGGCGACGGTGCGGGGATGTTCCGCGACCTTCGTTCCCCCGAGGGGGAACGGATGATCCTCGACCAGAACTTCTTCCTCGAGACCGTTCTTCCGGCTGGCGTCGTCCGTTCGCTCACCGAGGCGGAGCTGGCCGCGTACAAGGCTCCGTACACAACGCGCGAGAGCCGACTTCCCATGCTGGTATGGCCGCGCGAGATCCCGATCGACGGCTCGCCGGCGGGCGTTCACGAGCGGGTGGCGCGCTACGCGGAGGCGCTCGCGGTCAGTTCGATCCCGAAGCTGGCCATCTGGGGTGACCCCGGTGCGGTGGTGACCGAGCGGGCCCGCGACTTTTGTCGTACCTGGCCCCACCATCGGGAGGTGACGGTGCCGGGCATCCACTTCCTTCCGGAGGACTCGCCCCATGAGATCGGTGCGGCGCTGACGACTTTCGTAGCGGGCGTGCGAGGGTGACGGGCATGACTGCACCGGAGCCGAAGGAGACCCTGCGTCGCTACCTTCAGCTGGGCCGCGAGGCGTTGCTGTGGAAGCTCGAAGGGCTGTCCGACTACGACGTTCGTCGTCCCATGACGCCGACCGGCACCAACCTGCTCGGGCTGGTCAAGCACCTCGCGAGCATCGAGTTCGGCTACTTCGGCGACACTTTCGGCCGGCCACCGAACGAGAATCTCTGGTGGAACGAGCAGGACGACGATCCGAACGCGGACATGTGGGCGACCGCGGACGAGTCGCGTGCGGACATCATCGCGCTCTACCGCCGCGCCTGGGCGCACTCCGACGCGACGATCGAGGAGCTCGAGCTGGACGCGCCCGGCGAGGTGCCGTGGTGGCCGGAGGAGCGGCGGCAGGTGACCCTGCACCAGATCCTCGTGCACCTGATCGCCGACATGCAGCGCCACGTGGGTCACGCCGACATCCTCCGCGAGCAGATCGACGGCGCCGTCGGGATGCGCAAGGACGCGACCAACCTGCCGGACGGCGACCGGATCTACTGGGAGAACCACCGCAACCAGCTCGAGCAGGTCGCCCGCGAGGTCGGCGACCGCTAGCCCGACTGCCCGCGCGCTCCCTCCGTCCGCAGCCCACGCTCCATCCGTCCGGCGCTCCCTCCGTCCACAGCCCACGCGACTTCACCCACCCAGCCGGGCTTCTACAACGTGGCAAGTGCCGTTCCGGCACCGGTTCGGTGGGTGAAGCGGGGAGGAGCTGTGGACAGGTGAGCGCGCCAGCCGCGCGGAGTCGGAGCGGTCGGCTGGGTCAGAGGCCGTCGCGGTCGTGCCAGTGCTCCTGCCAGCGCAGGTCGATCGGCTGGTCGGCGCGCTGGTAGCGGATGTCGGTCGACAGCCGCATCACCCCGTCTTCGGCGACGTTGTCCAGCGCCGCGTGGACCGTGTGCGCGGTGTGGACGACCATGTCGCCCGCCTCGTAGTCGGCCACCAGCCATCGGGCGTCGTGCTCGTTCGCGAGCCCGGGAAGGTCGGCGGTGATCGACGCCGCGGGGCGCTTGAGCAGGCCCAACGCCTCCTCGCGCAGCACCCAGTGGTGACTGCGTTCGAGGTAGACCAGCCCGCCGCGTTCGATCGGGCAGTCGCCGAGCGGGATCCATGACGACAGCACGCGGTCGGTTCCGTCGCGGAGGTAGAGGAGGTCGTAGTGCGCCTGGGTGGCGAGGCCGATGCCACGTTCGCCGGGCGCGGTGTGGCGGATGATCTTGCGGCGGTGGAGGAACGTGTCGGCGCCGAGGAACCACGCGTACCAGTCCCGTACCGCCGGCTGGGTGCAGAACGCGGCGTACTCCGGGCCGGGGACGACCTCGCGGAACAGCGTTTCGCGTAGGGCGGCCTTGTCGACCTCGCCACCGATGAGCCCGACAGCCGGGTCCGAGTCACGCTCGACGAGTCCGGTCTTGGACAGCGCGTCGAAGTAGTACCGGCGGAATCGCAGCACGGTCTCGCGGTCCAGGACCCCGCGGAGGAACAGGTAGCCGTCGGCGCGCAGTCGTTCCCACAGCGCCTCCTTGTCGCGCGTTTCCCGCGTGGGGACGGGCTGGAGCTCGCCGAGGCGGAGCGGCGAAGGATCGAGCACGTACCCGTTCGACGTCAGCGATGATGGGCGCACCCCACCATTCTTACCGCCCGTACGGGTCCGCCGCGTCCCTCATCCCATCGCCGACGAAGTTCAACGCCACCACGGAGACGACGACGGCGAGGCCGGGGAACAGCAGCCACGGCGCAGTGGCCAGCGCCCGCAGGTTCTGCGCGTCGTTCAGCAGCACGCCCCACGACACGACCGGCGGCTGGAGGCCCAGACCGAGGAAGGACAACGCGGTCTCGCCCAGGATCATCGCGGGAATCGCCAACGTCAGCGAGGCGATGATGTGGCTCGTGAACGCCGGCAGCATGTGCCTGCCGATGATCCGCAGCTGGGGTACGCCGTCGAGCTGCGCCGCCAGCACGTAGTCCTCGCCTCGGATCTGCAGGAACCTCGACCGGACGACGCGCGCGAGCCCGGTCCAGCCGATGAGCGAGAGGATCAACGTGATCGCGAAGTACGACTTGAGCGGCCCCCACCCCGGTGGCACGGCGGCCGCGAGCCCGAGCCACAGCGGCAGGGTCGGGATCGAGATGAAGAACTCGATGATCCGCTGGACGACGTTGTCGACCGTTCCGCCGAAGTAGCCGGAGACACCGCCGAGCAGGACGCCGAGGACGAACGCGATCAGCACGCCGATCAGGCCGACGGACATGGAGATTCTCGACCCGTAGATCAGCCGGCTGAGCAGGTCTCTGCCCTGGTCGTCGGCACCGATGAGGTAGAGCCGGTCGGCCTTGTCGGCCGGTCCGAAGAAGTGCCGGTCGGTCCCGAACAGACCCCAGAGCTCGTACTCCTCGCCGCGGGGGAGGAAGCGGAGCGGGATCCGGTCGTTCTTGTCGAGCGCGAACTTGCGGGTCAGCGTCTTCGGGTCTGGCGTCGAGGAGTAGCCGTACGCGTAGAGCTGGACGCCGCCGTCGAACGCGACCCTGACGAGCTGCGGTGGGGCGTACGCGTTGACCGCCCTAAGCGAGTCCTGCGTGTGCGGTGCCCAGAACTCGCAGAACGCCGCGAGCAGATAGATGATAAGGACGACGACGGCGCCGACGAGCGCGAGGCGGTGGCGCTTGAACCGCCACCAGACCAGCTGCCGTTGCGAGGCGAAGGCGATCTCGCTGCTGATGTTGTCGGTCGTGACGGGCGGGCTAGGCATAACCGGACCGCACTCTCGGGTCGATCAGCGCGAGCAGGATGTCGGAGACCAACGTGCCGAAGACCGTGAGCACGCAGGCGATGAAGATGATCGAGCCGGCGAGGTACATGTCCTGACTTTCCAACGAGGACAGCAACAACGGGCCGGTCGTCTCGAGCCCGAGCACCTTCGCGACCAGGACCTCGCCGTCGAACAGCGCGGGGATCAGCCAGCCGATCGTGGCGATGAACGGGTTGAGCGCGACCCGCACCGGATAGGTGAGGATCAGCCGCCGTTCGGACAGGCCGCGAGCGCGCGCGGTGGTGACGTACGGCTTGTTCAGCTCGTCGAGCAGGTTGGCGCGCAGGATGCGGATCGTTCCGCCGATGCCGGCCATCGCGAGGATGACGACCGGCAGCCAGAGATGTGCGAGCAGGTCGAGCAGCTTGCCGAGGTTCCACGCGGAGTCGACGTACTCCGGCGAGACGATTCCGCCTACTGTCATGTCGAAATGCCGGAACTGGACGTACGCCGCGATCAGCGCGATGAGGAAGCCGGGTACGGCGATGCCGAGGAACGCGGCCGCGGTGATGACGTAGTCACCTGGGGTGTAGCGGCGGATCGCCGAGTAGATGCCGGCGGGTAGCGCGACCGCCCAACCGAACAGCACGGTGAGGAAGCCGAGCCCGAGCGTCAACGGAAGTCGCTCGCCGATGAGCTCGGCGACCGGCTTGCTGTACAGCATCGACTGCCCGAAGTCTCCATGCAGCAAGATGTTTCCGAGCCACTTGACGTACTGCGCGAGCACCGGCTGGTCGAGGGCGTACCGCTCCTGCAGCGCGACGATCTGCGCCAGCTCGACGGTCTGCCCTTGCCGTGACAGGTTCGCGATGTAGGTGGTGAGGAAGTCGCCCGGCGGCAGCTGGATGATCACGAACGAGACGAGCGAGATCAGGAAGACAGTCGGGACGAGCGCGAAGAACCGCCTGAGCAGGAAGGCCGCCATGCCCGCTCAGCTGTGCTTGTCGGGATTCGCGTAGAACACCTGGGGCATGTTCATCGCCGCTTCGCCGTTCGCCCGGAAGCTCACGATGCCCTTCTCCGGGATGTTGCGAAGGTCCTCGCTGATCGTCACGGGGATGAAGGGCGGTCGGACCGTCCCGATGATCCAGACGTTCTTGTCGTGCAGCTTGAGGATTTCCTGTCCGAGCTGCAACCGTCCCTTGTCGTCCACGGTGCGCTGTAGCTCGTCGAACAGGGTTTGCAGTCGCCGAATGTCGCCGTCGGGCTTCAGCGAGAATTCGCCGTTCGGGTCGCTGTACCACTGGCCGTACTTCGGCGCCCAGTACGTGAGGCCGTTCGTCGGCACGTACCACAGGGCGTCGATATCCCACAGGTAGCCGGCGGTGGGGTAGCCCGCGATGTCGTAGTCGCCCTGCGGGATCTGCTGGTACCACAGGGTGCGGGAGATCATCCGGATCGCGAGGTCGATGCCGGCCTTGGCGAAGTAGCGCTTGGCGTACTCCAGGGCGGTCACCATCGGGACACCACCGCCGGTGTCGAATGTGGTGGCGACGAGTTTCAGCTTCTTGCCGTCCGGGCGGAGCCGGAAGCCGTCCGAGGCGCGCTTGGTCAGGCCGGCGCCGTCGAGGTACTCGTTCGCCTTCGCGAGGTCGAACTCCGTGTAGCGCTCGCCCATGCCCTTGATGAAGTACGTGTCCTCGGGCTGGGCGCAGGGGTGCGTCATCGTGCCCTGCCCCGCGAGCAACGCGTCGTTCATCTCCTGCCGGTTGATGGAATGGGAGAGGCCGGCGCGGAACTGGACGTCGGCGAACAGCTTGCGCAACACGGGATCGGGATGGCTCGCGTTGAGGTTGATCGCGGCGAAGGAGCCGTCCGGAGTCCAGCGGAGCACCTTGTACGGCTCGGACTCCTCCTTCTGCAGCAGCAGCGGGAGCGATGCGGTGTCGACGTCGCCGAACTCGAGGTCGATCTGGCCGCCCGCCGCGCGCAGGCCGAGCGTCTCGCTGGTGAGGATCGTGAAGACGGCGCCGTCGATGTAGGGGAGCTGGCGGCCGTCAGGATCGACCTTCCAGTAGTACGGGTTGCGCTCGACCCTCGCGGTGTTGCCGGCCGAGGTGAGCGGTTGGACGATCTTCCACGGCGCGAGCACGGGGAAGTCCGCGTTCAGCCAGATGTCGTGTCGTCCGGCGTACAGGTCCATCCAGGTCGCCGAGCCGTACTCCTTCATCTGCTGCTTGAGCTCTGCCGCGCTGACGTACTTCTTGTGGAACTGCTTCATGTAGTGCGCCGGGTGGAGCAGGTCGTGCGCGACGCCCTGGAAGCAGAGGTTGCGGAGGAGGAGGCCGTTCGGGATCTCGTACTCGATGCGTAACGTCTGCTTGTCGACCTGGACGAATTTCGGCGGCTTGCCGCCGCTGCTCAGGAAGCTCGGGAAGATCGGGTTGATCTCCTTGTTGGACCACACGTCGTTGTAGGCGAACATCAGGTCGTCGGTGGTGAAGGGCTCGCCGTCGGACCACCTCAGGCCCTCGCGCAGGTGGAAGACGAAGACCCTGCCTTCGTTCTCGACCTCCCACGACTCGGCGAGGGCGGGGCCGGGCTCGGGTGGAATGGTGGGCGTCCACTCGACGAGGCTGGTCCAGGTGAGGTAGGTGTTGGCGGCGAAGTTCCGGTCGATTGCGCCGTACTGCAGGATGCCGCCGTATCGGCCCTTCTCGTTCAGCGGCTCGATGGTCATCGGCTTCGCCGGGAGTCGTTTGGCGAGTGGGGGCAGCTTGCCCGCCTTGACCTGCGCGGCAAGCGCCGGCGCCTCCTTGGCGTCGCTGGCTCCCGCGGCCGGGCCCTTCTTCTTGGTGGGTGCGGTCTGGAGGAACGAGCAGCCGCTGGCTAGTGCCGCGCTCGCCGCGGTCATGCCCGCGATGCGGAGCAGGGCTCGCCGAGACAGGTCGTCGTGCATGGCGTTCTCCTGTGCAGAGCAGTGACGGTCGTGGGACGGGCGCTGATGGCGATACTCTCGACAGAGAAATTATGATCTCGTACTATCGAACAGACATCAAGCGGGGATTGAGATCTAACGGGAGGCGCAAGCCGTGGCGACCGATCAACTCGCTGTGCTCGGGGGTGCGCCGGTCCGAACGCGACCGTTCCCGTCGTGGCCATCGCATCCGGAGGAGGCGGCCGAGGCCGTTGCCGCGGTGGCCCGTTCGGGGGTGTGGGCCGACGCCGACGGGCCGGCGAAGACGCTCTTCGAGCGGTCTTTCGCCTCGTTCCACGGCGCGTCCTTCGGGGTGGGTGTCTGCAACGGAACGGTGGCGCTGGAGATCGCGCTGGCCGCGTTGGGGGTGGGGAGCGGGGACGAGGTGATCGTGCCCTCGTACACGTTCCTGGCGACGGCGACCGCGGTGTTGGCGGTGAACGCGCTCCCGGTGTTCGTGGACGTCGACCCCGCGTACGGCTGCCTCGACTCTGCGGCGGTGGAGGCGGCCGTGACGCCGCGGACGAGGGCGGTGATCGCCGTTCACCTGGGTGGGCACCCGGCGGACCTGTCCCGGCTGGTGCCTCTGTGCTCGTCGCGCGGTCTGCATTTGGTGGAGGACTGCGCGCACGCGGTGGGGGCGTCGTGGAACGGGCAGTCGGTGGGATCGTTCGGCGCGTTCGGGACGTGGTCGTTCCAGGCGTCGAAGAACCTGACCGCGGGGGAGGGCGGGATCGTCGTGACGCGGGACGCCGCCCTGGCCGAGACGGCCTGGTCGCTGCACCACTGTGGGCGGTCGCGGACGGGGGCTTGGTACGAGCACGCGATCCTCGGGGGCAACTACCGCTTGACAGAGTTCCAGGCAGCGATCCTGCAGGCCCAGCTGGCGCGTCTGCCCGCGGATCTGTGCGTGCGGAACTCGAACGCGTCGTACCTGGACGGGCAGTTACTGGCGGTCGAGGGGCTGCGGCCGGTGGGGCGCGACCAGCGGTGTACGTCGCACGGCTACCACCTGTACCAGTTCTGGTACGACAGCGCGGCCTTCGCCGGGCTGTCGCGGGACGCCTTCGTGGAAGCGATGAGTGCCGAGGGGATCCCGATGTCGGCGGGCTACGCGATTCCGTTGGACCGCCAGGGCGTGTTCGCCAACAAGCGCTTCGACCGCGCGGCAACGGGCTACGACCCGACATACGGGCCGACGAAGTACGGCACCCTCGAGCTGCCGAACACCACCCGCTTCTGCCGCGAGGTGGTCTGGATCCCCCACGCGGTGCTGCTGGCGGACGAGCGGGACCTGGCGGACATCGCCACGGCCGCGGCAAAGGTCCAAGCCTCAGCCTCCGACCTGGCCAAGAGGCGGACGGCGGATGCACTCGGGGTCTAACCCGGTGATCATGATCGTGATCGTGAAGCCGGAGCGGTCATATACGCCGGTTTCGCTTCATGATCACGATCATGATCACGGGGTCCGCGGCTGGGGCTAGTCGCCGGCGGCGGCGATCAGGGAGGTGCCCTCGGCTTCGGCGGCGAGCACGACCTTGCGCAGCAGGTCGGAGAGCTGCTTCCGCTCCGTCCGGTTCAACGCCGACATCAACTCCCGCTCGGCCTCCAGCTCCTGGCCGATCGTCGCCTCCAGCAGCTGGTGTCCCTGGTCCGTCAGGGCTACCAACAGTCGCCGGCGGTCGGCGGGGTCGTGGACGCGGGACACGTAGCCCGTCTTCTCCAGCCGGTCCATCCGCGAGGTCAACGTCGCTGGGTGGGTGTCCACCCGCTGGGCCAGCAAGGTGGGCGTCGTCTGGTACGGGGGACCCACGGCGCGGAGGTTCCAGACGATGTCGTACTCGAAGTCTTTCAGCCCATGCCCCGACATGGTGTCCTTCTTGATCTTCTGCAACCGCCGCACCAGCAGCTGCATCCGCGTCACCGCGCCCTCGATCGACGGGTCGAGGTCTGGCAGCTCACGCTTCCAGTGAGCGATGTGGCGGTCGATCGAGTCCTTCGCTGGCATATGCCCCATGCTAGCGGCCACGTTGGGCGACCCGAGAATATCTCCACAGAGATATTACGATCTCAAATTTCCTCCACCGCTAGGCCATGAACGACGAAGCGAAGGAACGCACCAGCGCGACGTCCGTGGGGTCCTCGAACCCGATCACGAGCTCCTGGACGCCCGCTGCCTCGTACGCCGCGAGCCGTTCGCGGACCGTGTCGACCGTGCCGATGAGCCCGTACGAAGCGAGGTCGCCCGGGTACGCGAACTCGATGCCCGGCGGGACCAACGCACGCGCCTCGGCGTCGGTGTCGCGGATGATGCAGACCGTCGTCGCTGTGCGATGGATGGTGTCGTAGTCGCGGCCGACGTTCGCGCAATGCTCGGCGAGGATCGCGTACTTGCGGGCAAGCACAGCGGGGGAGTCCATCACGTTGCAGGCATCGGCGTACTGGGCGACGAGCTTGAGCGTGACCTTCTCGCCGCCGCCCGCGATCAGCAGCGGGATGTGCGGTGACTGCACGCCCTTGGGCTGGTTGACCACGTCCTGAACGTCGTAGTACGCGCCCGAGAACGTAGTCTTCTCCTCGGTCCACATCGAGCGGATGATCCGCACCGCCTCGCCGAGCTGCTTCAGCCGCCCGCCGGCCGTGCCGAACTCGTAGCCGTACCCGAGGTAGTCCGGCTCGTACCAGCCCGCGCCGATGCCGAACGTGAGACGCCCGTGGGACAGAACGTCCACGGTGGACGCCATCTTGGCCTGCAAGGCCGGGTTGCGGTAGCCGTTCCCGGTGACGAGCTGACCGAGCCGGACGCGTCGCGTGTCCCGGGCGAGCGCGGTGATCACCGACCAGGACTCGAACAGGAACTCCTGCGACGGCGGGATCGTCTGCAGGTGGTCCGGCGCGAACAGCGTCTCGTAGCCGAGCTCGTCCGCAGCCTTCGCGATCTGGGTGATGGACTCGTACGCCCGCACGGGATCGGGGATGCGCGCGAACTCCTGGCCGAAGCCGGTGGGCAGGAAGATGCTGTGCTTCATCGCGGCGGTCATGGAGGTACAGACCAGCCTGGTGTCGAGAAGGAATCGGTGCCATGTGCCAGGGTGGAAGGGTGAACCGCCTGCGTCGTGTGTCCTGGACCACAGTCGTACCACTGCTCGCCCTCGTCGTGCTCGCGATCACCTGGGGGCGCGGCAAGGAGCTCGCGCCGCCCGTGGTCGCGCTGGTCGCGCTCGTGCTCGGCGGTACGGTCCTGGCCGCGGTGCATCACGCCGAGATCGTGGCGCTGCGGGTCGGCGAGCCGTACGGCTCCCTCGTCCTGGCGGTCGCGGTCACCGTCATCGAGGTCGCGCTGATCGTCACGATGATGGCCTCCGGCGGACCCGAGACCGCGTCCCTCGCCCGCGACACGGTCTTCGCCGCTGTGATGATCACCACGAACGGCATCGTCGGCCTCTCCTTGTTCCTGGGCGGACGCAAGTACGGCATGACGTTGTTCAACAACGAGGGCAGCGGCGCCGCGCTCGCCACCGTGGCCACGCTGGCGACGATGAGCCTCGTGCTGCCGACCTTCACCACGAGCCAGCCCGGACCCGAGTTCTCCTCGCCCCAGCTCGTCTTCGCCGCGCTCGCCTCGCTGGCGTTGTACGCGGTGTTCGTGCTCACCCAGACCGTCCGGCACCGCGACTTCTTCCTCCCGGTCACCGAGGACGGAGTCGTCGAGGAGGAGGCGCACGCGTCCCCGCCCACCGGGAGGGAGACGCTTGTCAGCCTCGGGCTCCTCCTCGTCGCGCTCGTGGCCGTGGTGGGGCTGGCCAAGGTCGAGTCGCCGTCGATCGAGGCCGGCGTCGAAGCCGTGGGCTTCCCACCCTCGTTCGTCGGCGTCGTGATCGCCCTGCTCGTCCTGCTGCCCGAGACGCTCGCCGCCTCGCGGGCCGCCCTCCGCAACCGGATCCAGACCAGCATCAACCTCGGGTACGGCTCGGCGATCGCCAGCATCGGCCTCACGATCCCGGCGATCGCGATCGCCTCGATCTGGATGGACGGCCCACTCGTCCTGGGGCTCGGACCGCTGCAGATGGTCCTGCTCGGCCTCACCGTCGTGGTCAGCGTCCTCACCGTCGTCCCCGGCCGCGCCACCCGGCTGCAGGGCAGCGTTCACCTCGTGCTGCTGGCCGCGTTCCTGTTCCTCGCGATCAATCCCTAGGTCGTGTCTGGCAAATAGCGGCGGCCTTCCGGAGGAAGGGACGCGCGGCGCACCGCGCCCGGCTGGGCGTGGTGCAGGAGGAATTCATAGTGGTTCTATGGGTGACGAACGGCACCGCGGTCAGGCGGGATGCGGGGTGTCGCGCGTCAGGCGATCTTTGGCAGACACGGCCTAGGGTGGGAGCGTGACCGGAGCACACGCCGCTGACGATGATCCGCGGAACGCCGATGTCCTCGTCTACCTGAACGGTGAGCTCGTGCGCCGCGACCACGCCGTGGTGTCGGTGTTCGACTCCGGCTTCGTGTTCGGCGACGGCGTGTGGGAGGGCCTGCGCGTCCACGACGGGCATCCCGCGTTCCTCGACCAGCATCTGGATCGCCTGTACGAGGGCGCGAAGGCCATCGTCCTCGACCTCGGGCTGACCCGCGACGAGCTGACCGAGGGATCTACCGCACGCTGCGCGCCAACGAGATGACCGACGGTGTGCACATCCGGCTGATGGTGACGCGCGGCGTCAAGTACACGCTGTACCAGGACCCGCGGCTCGCTCCCGGCCCGGCGACGATCGCGATCGTGCCGGAGTACAAGGTGCCGAGCGCGTCGTCGGTCCGGCTGTTCACCGTGCACGTACGACGCAGCTCGCCGGACATCCTCGACCCGAAGCTCAACGTGCACAGTAAGTTGAACGACATCACCGCGTGCATCCAGGCCTACACGGCCGGCGCCGACGAAGCGCTGATGCTCGACCCGCACGGGTTCGTCGCGACCTGCAACTCCACCCACTTCTTCATCGTGCGGCGCGGCGAGGTGTGGACCTCGACAGGGGACTACTGCCTCGGCGGCATCACCCGCGGGAACATCGTCCACGCCTGAGGAGGCCGGAATCCCCGTGTACGAACGGAACTTCAGCCTCACCGACGTCTACGGCGCGGACGAGGCGTTCGTCACGGGCACGTTCGGCGGCGTCGTCCCGGTGCGCGAGATCGACGGCCGCCTGATCGGGACCGAGCCGCCCGGCCCGATGGCGCTCAGGCTGCAGGAGCTCTACCGCGAGCTGATCGATCAGGACGTTGCCCAACGGAGGAAGGCATGACCGACGTCGTCCGGCTCGCCGTCTGGTCCGGCCCGCGCAACATCTCCACCGCGATGATGCGGGCCTGGGAGAACCGTTCGGACTCTCTGGTCGTGGACGAGCCGCTGTACGCGCACTACCTGGCCGAGACCGGACTCGATCATCCCGTCCGCGACGAGGTGATCGCGGCCGGCGAGCCCTCGTGGGAGCGCGTCGTCGAGTCCCTGCTCGGACCGGTGCCGGACGGTGTGCGCGTCTTCTACCAGAAGCACATGAGCCATCATCTGCTGCCGTTGATCGATCGCGGGTGGATCGGCCAGCTGTCGAACGTGCTGCTGATTCGCGACCCGCGGGAGGTCGTCGCCTCGTACGTGAAGAGCCGCGCCTCGGTCGAGTCGGACGACATCGGCCTGCGCCAGCAGGTCGTTCTGTACGACGAGCTGGCCGCCGCCGGCACTCCGCCGCCCGTCATCGACGCCGCGGACTTCCTCCGTGATCCGGAAGGGCATCTTCGCGCGCTGTGCGAACAGCACGGGCTCGAGTTCACGCCGAGCATGCTCAGCTGGCCCGCCGGACCGCGCGACAGCGACGGGATCTGGGCTCCGCACTGGTACGACGCGGTGTGGCGGTCGACCGGCTTCGAGCCGTACCGGCCGCGCAACCCGCAGTTGACAGGGCAGCCGGCCGAGGTCGCGGAGGCCTGCCTGCCGCACTACACCTACCTGCGCGAGCGGTCCGGCGTCAGGTAAGGCCGCCGGACAACGTCAGACCGCCGTCGAGAACGAACGTCTGGCCGGTGATCCACGAGGCCTCGGGCGACAGCAGGAACGCCACAGCGCCGGCCACATCGGCCGGAACCCCCAACCGTCGCAGCGGATAGCGTGCCGCGACCTCTTCTTCGCGTCCCTCGTACAGCTTGGCCGCGAACGCCGTCTTCACCACCCCCGGCGCGACCGCGTTCACCCTTACCTTGGGGCCGAGCTCCGCTGCCAGCTGCGCGGTCACCTGGATCAGCGCGGCCTTCGTGATGCCGTAGAAGCCGATGCCCGGTGCCGGGCGCACACCGGCGACGGAGGCCACGTTGACGATCGCGCCACCGTGTTCTCCCATCCAGGCTTGGTGAACGTGCCTGGCCCAGCTCATCGGCGCGAGCACGTTGACCTCGAGCATCTTGCGTGCCGCATCGAAGTCCAGCTCGAGCAACGGTCCGTACACGGGGTTGATCCCGGCGTTGTTCACGAGCAGGTCGACCCGACCGAACGCATCCATCGTCGCTTGCACGCAGGCCGCCTGGTGTCCGACGTCGTCGGCTCGTCCGGCGACGGCGATGGCGTTCCCGGAACCGCCCAGCGACTCGACGGCGGCCTCGAGTCCCTCCGGCTTGCGCGCTGTGACGCAGACCTGGTCGCCGCGATCGACCAATGCCCGCGCGATCGCGAGGCCGATGCCGCGGCTCGCGGCGGTGACGATCGCGACTCGGCTTTGGTCAGTGAGCATGGGAGAAACTCCTCAGTCCGGTCGATAGGCCTTGAGCTCGCGGCGAGCGAGCGAACGCCGGTGCACCTCGTCCGGGCCGTCCGCGAGCCGCAGCGAACGGGCGGCGGTCCACAACGAGGCAAGCGGGAAGTCCTGCGACAGGCCACCGGCACCGTGGGCCTGGATCGCCTTGTCGAGAATCCACTCGACCGATGCCGGGGTCGCGATCTTGATCGCCTGGATCTCGGTGTGCGCGCCCTGGTTGCCGACGGTGTCCATCAGCCAGGCGGTCTTGAGGACGAGCAGCCGGAGCTGCTCGATCCGTACCCGCGACTCCGCGATCCAGTCCTGGACGACACCCTGCTCTGCCAGCGGCTTGCCGAACGCCGAGCGCTCCACTGCCCGCCGGCACATGAGCTCGAGCGCTCGTTCGGCCATGCCGATGAGCCGCATGCAGTGGTGGATGCGGCCGGGACCCAAGCGGGCTTGGGCGATCGCGAATCCATCGCCCTCGTTGCCGATCAGGTTGGCCTTCGGTACGCGGACGTCGTCGAACGCGACCTCGGCGTGGCCGCCGTGTGCGCTGTCGTCGTAGCCGAACAGCCGCATGCCGCGGCGTACGTCGACTCCCTGGGTCGAACGGGGGACCAGCACCATGCTCTGCTGCCGATGCCGGGGTGCGTCGGGGTTCGTTCGTCCCATCACGACGAGGATCTCGCAGACCGGGGCCATCGCGCCGGTCGACCACCACTTGCGGCCGTTGACGACGTAGTCGTCGCCGTCGGCGGTGATGCTGGTCGCGATGTTGGTCGCGTCGGAGGAGGCGACCTCCGGTTCGGTCATACAAAAGGCGGAGCGGATCGTGCCGTCGAGCAGCGGAAGGAGCCACGTGGCTTGCTGTTCTGGCGTTCCGAACTCTTGGAGCAGCTCCATGTTTCCGGTGTCGGGAGCCGCGCAGTTCAGTGCTTCGGGCGCGAGGTGGGGACTGCGGCCGGTGAGCTCGGCGAGTGGTGCGTACTGCAGGTTGCTGAGGCCGGCGCCGCGCTCGCCAGGGAGGAAGAGATTCCACAGACCGCGTTGCTTGGCGGCGTTCTTGAGCTCCTCGACGATCGGCGGACGTTCCCACACGGCGGTCGTCTCGAGCTGCTCTTCGAAGATCGGCTCGGCGGGATAGACCTGGTCGCGCAGGAACGCGTCGAGGGCGGCGCGCAGCTCTTCGGTGCGTGCGTCGTAGGCGAAGTCCATCCCGGCCTCCCTTTAGCTGAGCAGCTCGAGGCCGCTGCGGGCGAGGGGCACGACCAGGGCGCCGATGCGGCCGAAGCCGGGCCCGACCGTGAGGCCCTGCAGGTTGCGGTAGTGGATGCCTTCGGCGATGACGGCGAGCTTGAAGTGGCCGAACGCCCGGTACCAGGACAGCCGCTCGGGCTCGACGCCGCCGCGCTCGGCGTAGTACGCGACGAGTTCGTCGGAGGTGGGGAAGCCGCCCTCGAGCGTGACGCCGCCGCCGACCGGGTTGTCCGGGTTGTCGATCGACAGGTCCCAGTAGACCGTCAACAGGCCGATGTCGGCGAGCGGGTCGCCGAGCGTGGCCATCTCCCAGTCGACCACCGCGGCGATGCGATCGCCGGTGACGATCGTGTTGTCGAGGCGGTAGTCGCCGTGCACGATCGCGTGCCTGCTCGTCTGGGGGACGGTGCCGTGCAGGTGCTCGACGAGGGTGTCGAGGTCGGGCAGCTCTCTGCTGGTCGAGGCTTCGAGCTGCTTGCGCCAGCGGCGGAGCTGTCGTTCGAGGTAGCCGTCCGGGTGGCCGAAGTCCTCCAGGCCCACCGTCGCGGGATCGACGGCGTGCAGCGCGACGAGGACGTCGATGAGGTGGTGGCTGAGGGTCTTGGCCCGTTCCGGTCCGAGCTCGGCGGTCTGCTCCGGCGTACGGAAGACCGTTCCCTCGACATTCTCCATCAGGTAGAACGGCGCTCCGAGGGGCTCGGAATCATCGTGTAGCAAGAGCATTCGTGGTACGGGCACCGCCGTGTCCGCGAGTGCGGCCATCACGCGGTACTCGCGGCCCATGTCGTGCGCCGTCGCGAGAACGTGCCCGAGTGGCGGCCGGCGGAGGATCCACGTGTGCGTGCCGTCGCTGAGGGTGTACGTGAGGTTCGACCGCCCGCCGGTGATCAGCTCGGCTGTCAACGGACCATTGACGAGGCCAGGACGATCGCGGGCAAGGTGGTCCCGCAGCGCCTCGGTGTCGAGCGCGGCCGCGGTCATTCCACCAGCAGGCGTGCGTAGTTGGCCATCGAACGTTGGTAACGCGGTAGGTGGCGGGCGAGCGCGCCGATCACGAGCGAGACGGCCTCCCGTTCGCGGCCGACGTCGGTGAGCGCGAGGGCGAGCGTGCACTTGACGGCGTCGTCGAGCTCGTCGGACTCCGCGTCGAGCTCGGGCGTGAGGATCTCGACGCTCTCCTGCGGCCGGCCGAGGTTCCGGATCGAGCTGGCCAGCTGGATCAACGTCCGCCGCCGGCGGAGGCCGGTCAGGCCGGTCTCGAGCGCCTCCTGGTAGAGGGGGACGGCCTGGTCCGGATGCCCGGTCGAGTCGAACGCGCAGGCCCGTTCGAACGCCGCGATCGCACTCCCTGCCGGCAGCTCTGCGGCGAGCTTGTCGATCATGCCGCGGAACGTGACCTCGTCGTGCTCGTCGATCTCCGCCCACGCGGCGGCTACCCGCTTCTCCCAGTCATCGGTCATCCGGCAAGCATTCCACGCCGCGACCCCGCGGTCGCTTCCAGATCCCGGACGACGGTGACGACCTTGCCGGTGAACGCGCCGACGATGAGGTGGTCCATCCCGGGAAGCCGAGACACCTTCATCATCGTTCGCCTGGTCCACACGTCGAAGCGGCTGCGGGGGAGGAACCACCGGACGCCCTTGCGTCCCGCCTCCTGCTTCTCCTCCGCGACGGGACGCCACACCTGCTCGTAGCCGGTGAGCGCGTCCGCGACGGTGTCATGTCGCGCGAGCTGGTCGGCGAGGACGTACGCGCCGGAGATCGCGAGCGACGCACCCTGACCGGCGACGAGGGAGACCGCGTAGCAGGCGTCGCCGACGAGCGCGACGCGTCCCTTGCTCCACTTCGGCAGGACGGTCTGCGCGACCACGTCGTAGTAGATCTCGTTGCTTGGCGGACATTTCTCCAGAGTTCGCGGGACGAGCCAGCCGAGCCCCGCGAACTCGCGGCGGAGTGCCTCTCGCGGATCCTCCGGAAGGTTCGGGTCGTCGGAGCGATGCACGGTGAACGCCGCGACCCGGCCGTCGCGCATCGCGTAGAGGCCGACCTGTCGATCGACGGTGTCCGTCAAGCAGAACTTGCCTTGTACCGCGGCGTGGATCTCGGGATCGTCGAAGATGAACGCGGCGGTATGGAATCCCAAGTGGCGCAGGTAGTCGCTGTCGTCGCCGCCGAACGTACGGTGACGTACGGTCGAGTGGATGCCATCCGCGCCGACGACCAGGTCGGCGTCGAGGTCGTCCAGGTCTTCGAAGCTCGTGCCGTACCGGACGTCGACCCGCTTGGGCAGGTGTTCGCGAAGCGCGCGCTCGATGTCGGGACGCATGATGCTCATCATCCGGCCGTCGATCTTCGCCGAGAACACGCCGAGATCGAGCGTGGCCCGGCGCCGTCCGTTCGCGTCGTACCAAGCGGCTTCGGCCAGCCGGTAGCCGAGCTCGTTCATGCGGGGGAGGACGCCCATGGCCTCCGCCGCGTCGTAGCCCGGCCCGAAGAAGTCGATCATGTAGCCCTGCTGGCGGGGACCGTTCGACCGTTCCAGCACGGTCACCTCGTTGCCCTGCGCGTCGAGCCGCTGGGCCAGCGCGAGGCCGGCGATGCCCGCTCCGATGATCACGACTCTCATCTCACTTCTCCTTCCTCAGTCCGTCGATGCAGACAGCGACGATCGGCTCGGCGAGGCCTGGGAGCGAGATCCGCGGGTCCAGCACCCACTGGAGCATGCAGCCCTCGATGGCGCCGACGAGGACCGTCGCCTCCTGCTCGCCGACGTCCTCGCGGACCGTCCCTTCAGCCGCGGCCTCGCGCAACAACGCGGCGATGACGGCCCGGTAGTCGACGTACACCTGGGCCAGGTCGAACGGCTGCGGCGCGTCGCCAACCCGTCCTGCCGCCCAGAAGTCGAGCAGGACCACGGAGAGGTCGGGGTCGCTCGCGACCATGCCGAGCACGTCGCGGATCAGCCCGGCGAGCCGTTCGAGCGGCGCGCCGTCTCCCTCCCGCGCCGCGTCGACGACGCCCTGCGAGGCGGCCGTCATCGCCCGGAACGCGCTGTGGAGCAGGGACTCGCGGCTGTCGAAGTAGAGGTAGACGCTGCCCTTGCCGATCCCCGCTTCCGCGGCGACGTCCTCGATCCGGGTGGCGGCGTAGCCCTTGCGGGCGAACGTGCGGACGGCGGCGGCGAGGATCTCCGTACGCCTTGCTTCGGCGTCGACGCGACGTGGAGCCATGCCTTCGTTCTATCATGACTGACCAGTCAGTCACAAACGATGAGCCTAGGTGATCGGCGGTCTGGGCGGGTCCTGGATCGTGACGCCCCGGGGTGGTGCGCCGTGGCGTTCGATGTACGCGTGGACGTAGGCCTGCACCGCGGTCGGGAGGGTCGGGAAGAGGCGTTCCTCGCCGACCTTCTCGACGATGGCGGCGGCCTCGAGCTCGTCGCGCAAGTCCTGCTTGACGCGGGCCAGCGCGAACACGATGCCGCGCCGTTCGAGCTCGTCGTGCAGCTCGTTGAGGGCGTCGGCCGCGGTGATGTCGAGCTCGACGTTCGCCTCGGCGTTGAGTACGAACCACTCGACGGGCTGCTCCGCGACGTCGAGTGCTTCGAGCGCGCGCTTCTTGAAGTCCTCGGCGTTGGCGAAGAAGAGCGGCGAGTCGTACCGGTAGACGATCAGGCCGGGCACGAGCTTGGCGTCGGGGTAGTCGTCGATGTCGTGCATGCCGGCGAGGCCGGGCTCGTACCCGAGGATCGCGTCGTGCGGACGGGCGACGCGGCGGAGGAGGTTGAGGATCGAGAGGCCGACCGCTACGAGGATGCCGTACAGGATGTCGAAGACGAGGACGGAGACGGTGGTCGCGAGGGCGATGACGAACTCGCTCTTGCGGAAGCCGGCGAGCCGCCTGAGCTCGGCGACGTCGATGAGCCTGATCGCGGCGTAGATGACGATCGCGCCGAGCGCGGCGGTGGGGAAGCTGGCGAGAACGGGGCGGAGGAAGAGGACTGTGACGATCACCACAGCCAGGGCGACGAGGGAGTAGAGCTGGGTGCGGCTCTTGAGCGAGTCGCCGATCGCCGTACGGCTGCCGCTGCTGCTGACCGGGAAGCCCTGCATGACGCCGGCCGCGACGTTGGCGGCGCCGAGGGCGAGCAGCTCCTGGTTGCCGTCGACGGCATAGCGGTTGCGGCTCGCGAACGCGCGGCCGGTGAGGATGTTGTCGTTGTACGCGACGATCGCGAGGCCGACGGCGGGGAGCAGGAGGACGGACCAGTCTCGTGCGCTGACGTCGGGAACCGTCGGGACGGGGAGGCCGGCGGGGATCGTTCCGACGACCTCGATACCCAGCTGCCTGAGGCCGAAGATCGTGACGACGCCGATGGCCAGGAGCATCGCGATGAGGGGGATCGGGGCTCTGGGGAACAGCCGGCCGACGACGAGCAGGACGGTGAGCATGCCGGCGGCGA
Organism: uncultured Actinomycetota bacterium; assembly: GCA_963762635.1. Lineage (GTDB taxonomy): Bacteria > Actinomycetota > Actinomycetes > Propionibacteriales > Actinopolymorphaceae > Tenggerimyces. The sequence continues at coordinate 228,470 of CAVXLQ010000008.1, read as the reverse complement.
GGAGCAACGTGGGGACGTGGGTGTCGGTGAGGTGCGTGGCGTAGAACGCGACGTCGCCGAGGAACGAGTCGGCGGTGGAGCCGAGGCGGGTGATCTTGCCGAGCTGGCTGACGATCATGATCACCGCGACGCCGGCCATGTAGCCGATGAGGACGGGCTTGGAGAGCAGGTCCGACAGGAACCCGAGTCTGCCCAGCCGGCTGAGGATGCAGAGGGCACCGACGACGATCGCGAGTGCGGCCGCGAGTCCGGCGTACTTGGCCGGGTCGCCCGCCGCGAGTGGCGCGATGGCGGTGGCGGTCATCAGCGCGGTGGTGGACTCGGGGCCGACCGAGAGCTGCCTGGAGGAGCCGAGGATCGCGTAGACGATGAGGGAGCCGGAGATCGCCCAGAGCCCGGTGACGGGTGGCAGCCCAGCGACCTCGGCGTACGCCATGACCTGCGGGATGAGGTACGCCGCCACGGCGATGCCGGCCAGCACATCGCCCCGCACCCACCCGCGCTGGTAGTGCAGGAGCTCGGCCAGGCCGGGTGCCCACCGCCCCAGCCCACGGGTCTCGCCTGTCGACATTCGCTCAGGGTAGGGCCGAGGGGTGGGTCAGGTGTGCCAGCGGCGGGCGGCGACGCCGGGGAGGACGCGGCCGAAGCGGAGGTCGGGGAAGTGGGCGCCGGCTCCCACCGTTCCCTCCTGCTCGAGCTCTCGCCAGAGCAGCTCGCGGGTGCGGTTCGCGAGGGCCGGGTCCACATCGCCCATCGAGTGCCAGGTCGGTTCGTCGAGCTGGATCGGGCAGGTGATCGCGTCACCGAGCAGCAGGGCGCGGGCGGGGCCGGAGGAGAGAACGACGCACAGGTGGCCGGGCGTGTGGCCGGGCGTGCGCAGGACGGTGACACCCGGCGCGATCGTCAGGTCCTGGTCCACCAGGCGCAACCGGGAGCCGTCGGAGAACCCCGAACGGATGTGCGGCTGCATGAAGCCGGCACCGGTCACGAAATGCGAGAAGTCCCCAGCCCCGAACCAGATCGTGGCCCGCGGAAACACCGGCGCCGACGCGAGGTCGAAGAGCCACCCCACGTGGTCACTGTGGAGATGCGTACACACGACGTCGGTCACCTGCGAGGGAGAGACGCCCAGTGCACGGAGCCCGGTCAGCAGCTGCCCGCCGACGAGCAGCATCCCGTCGGCGACCTCCTCGAGGACCGGACCGAGGCCGGCGTCGACGAGCACGAGCCGCGAGCCCGTACGCACCAGAAAGCAGCCGATCGGCAGCCAGGCCGCGCCATGCCGGGAGAACAGCTCCGGATGGGCGTCGGGCGGGACGTGGGCGCCGAAGTAGCTCGGCCGTGCGACGAACGACCCGTCCGCCACCGGATGCAGCGAGATCTCACCGACCCGCACGAGAACGGGCCTAGCTGGCGCGGGACTCGGGCGGGAGCGAGCGTCCGAGCATGAACCGGACCAGCTGGAGGATGCCGATGACCACGGCCGCGATCGGGATGCCGATCCAGGGCCCGCGGATCACCAGCAGGAGGATCGCCACGAGGCCGAGTCCAGAGGCGAAGTGCAGCCAGCTGCGGGTGTTGCGCAGCGACTCCCGGCGACGGAAGTCCTGGGCGCCCAGCGGCAGGCTGCTCTCGGTCAGTGACGGCTTCACCGCGCTGGGTTGCGCGGCCTGGCCGGGGACGAGGTACGGGACGTTCATCCGCTGGGCGAGCGCCCGGTGTTGGTCCTGCGGCGTGCCGGGCACGGACTCGAGGGCCTTGGCCTGGCTGCCGTCGGCGGGAGCGGCCGAGGGAGCGAGGGTGCTGACGCTGTCGGTGAACGCCTTGACCAGCCGGTCGACGTCCTCGGCGCGGTCGGACGCCTCGATCGGGTCGCCGGTCGGCCGGTAGTACGTGACCCGGCAGCGCGTGTCGTCGACCGACCACGCCAGCACCGGGACCCGGAGCAGCCCGACCAACAGCGGGGCGAACCGACCGGCGGCGGCCTCGTTCTCCAGCCGCACGCTGGTCCAGCCTCGGGAGTTCTGGACGCCGGCCTGGTCGGGCGTGCCGCTGCCTACCGAGGCGAGCGCGTCGGCGACGCTGGCCGGATCCCCGGGGATCTGCAGGATCGTGTAGTTCATCCCCTGCACCCTAATGCGTGATCGTTCGACGTCGTACGGCAGTTATCCACAGCTCGCCGACGGGTCCGTGAGCGGACATCCGGTCCGCCGATAGGCTTCCCCGCATGACAAAGCGGGTCGACTGGGAGTTCGTGAGTGAGCTGGGCAAACGGATCGAGCGATCCGCTCAGGCGCACATGCCGCGTGCCAAACAGCTTGCCGCCGAAGCCCAGAACGACATGATGGGCGCGGGCTCCGGCGGTGGCATGTTCGTCGTGGCGGCGTTCTTCTTCGGTGCGGAGTATGTAGAGCGGTCGTTCGAGATCAAGCAGGAGGTCTCCGTCGAGATCAACGAAGCCGCGCAGAAGACGTCGAAGAACTGGGCATACGCCGAGGGCACGGCGCCGATGCCGGGGGTGCCGCAATGAGCAATCCGTACGACTCGATGGAGGGCGTCGTCAGCCCCGGCGAGGCCTTCGGCAACATCGCGTTCTACTCCTCGCTGGCTGCCTGCACGGCGTTCTGGGAGCTGTTGATGCCCGTGCCGGCGGCGAAGAGCGGCCTGATGCTCAACAGCCTGCAGAAGATCGCGACCAGGGCGTCGAACAAGGGGATGCGGCCGACGCGCGTGATCCGCCTGCCCAAGTCGGCGAGCATCGTCACGCAGATCATCCCGACCGACGTGATGACGAGCGTCCCGGTGCGGCTGTTCCTGATCAAGACCGACACCGGCGCGATGATGCGGGCCTGCTCGAAGATGCACGAGTCGGCGAAGATCGGTGGCGATCTGCACGACGAGCTGGAACAGCACGCCCAAAGCATCACCGACCAGCAGTGGAAGGCCGACGACCAACAGGCGTTCAGCCGGCTGCTCACCTCGCACCGGGTAGGCATCCTCGGGACGTCCCACCTCGGCTACGTGAACGCGGCCATGACCGGGACCGTCGCCATGCTGCGGTTCGTCCAGCTGTCGATCTCGATGGCGCTGATGGTCTTTCTCGCGGCGATGGCGATCGTGTTCTGGGCCATGATGTTGATCCCGATCGTCGGTCAGGGCGCGGCCATGTCGTTCCGCACCAGCCTCAAGCCCGTCGTCGAGATCGCCCGCAAGGTGATCCAGACGATGGACGAGATCATGGTGAAGGTCGGTTGGGCGCACGCCGGCATCGTCGGCCTGATGACCCTCAACGCCGCCGGCACGGACGCGTACAAGATCGGCGACATCGAGGGTGGTGGCTGGGAGAACCTCGGCCGCTCCGGGGTCGACATCGTCAAGGACATCGCCGAGAAGTACCTTCGTGCCGTCAAGGTCTGAGTTCGTTCAACACGGTAGGAGAGTCGGGGAATGTCGGCGTCGGACAGCTTTGATCTGAGGGACCTCCTGCAGAATCCGGAAGAGATCATCGCCCAGCAGCGGGAGCAGCTTGCCCGCGCGGAGGAGCTGCAGGCCAAGATCAACGAGGTGACCGGCACCGCGAAGAGCGACGACGAGCGCATCCAGGTGTCGTTCTCCGAGTCGGCCGGGGTCACGTCCCTGACGCTGGACCCGCGCGTCCTCCGGATGCCGTCGGAGGACTTGGCCGCCGAGCTCATGCGGCTGGTGAACGTGGCACGCCAGGACACGCACGCGCAGATTCAGGTCGTGCTGGACGACACGCTAGGCGACGACGCTCGTCCGGACATGGACGAGCTCAACGAGCAGGTCACGGCGATGAAGCAGCAGATGAACGAGTTCATGCAGGACACCGTCCGGATGGACGGCGAGCTGGACGTCTACATCGAGAGGATGCGCAAGCTCGCCGAGGATGCCGGCCCGCCGTCGCCGTCGTCCTAGCTCGGTCGTTGGAACCGGCCCGTCCCGCCGCGTTGCCAAGGGTGCGGGCCGTCCAGCGGACGGTAGGTGACGCCGAGCGCGTCCAGCCGGGGCAGATGCGCGCGCAGCCGAGGCAGGAAGTCGGCGTACGAGCGGCTCTGCGTCGTCCGCCACGCCGACTCGGCGAACGCGCACAGGCGCGGAAACACCATGTACTCCACGCGTTCCGGCGTCGGCAGGTACTCGGTCCAGATCTGGGCCTGTGTCCCCAGGATCAGGCCCGCCTCGGCCGCGGACAGCGCCGGCGGGACGGGTGAGTACGCGATGAGCGACTCCGCGGTGGTCAGTCCACCCATCACCATCGGTTCGTCGGCGCTCTCGGACTGGTACGCGTCGAAATAGGTCGGCGAGGCCGGCGCCATCACCGCGTCCCGGCCGGACCGCACGGCTTCCATGCCGGCCTCGATGCTCTGCCACGACATCACCACGGCGTTCGGCGGCGCGAAGCTGGGATCGATTCCACCCCAGCTGACCATCCGCCGCCCACGCGCGGCCAACCAGTGGCCGACCTCGCCCATGAACCAGTCCCGCAGGAGCGCCGCATCCGTCAACCCCAGCGCCCGCATCCGGGCGAGCGCGTCCGGGTCCCGGTCCCACGGCCCCGGCGGTACCTCGTCGCCGCCCACCTGCACGAACTCGCTCGGGAAGACCGCCAGCACCTCGTTTAGCACGTCGAAGACGAACGACAGCGTCGAGTCCGCCACGTTCAGGACGGTCGACGGCTCGGCGGTTCCCCACGCCGGGTACGCCCTGATCGCCGCGCCCGCGTGCGCCGGCAGCTCGATCTCCGGCACGACCGTCACGAACCGACGAGCCGCGTACGCGACGATCTCCGCCAGGTCGTCCTGCGTGTAGAAGCCGCCGTGCGGTGTGCCGTCGGCCGTCGGCTGCGCGTGCATCCGCGTCTCCGGCCGCCACCCACCGACCGAGGTCAGCAGCGGGTACCGCGCGCACTCGAACCGCCAGCCCTCGTCGTCGGTCAGGTGCAGGTGCAGCACGTTCAGCTTGTGCAGGGCCAACAGGTCGATCAGCTTGAACAGGAAGCCCTTCGGCATGAAGTGCCGCGCCACGTCCACCATCAGACCGCGCCACGACAACGCCGGCTCGTCCGCGATCTCCCCAGCCGGCAACGTCCAGTCGCGGAACCCTTGCGCGCGCCGGAGGGCGGACGGAGGCAACAGCTGCCGCAGCGTCTGCAGTCCGTAGAACACGCCGGCCCCCGATCCGCCGGAGACGACCACGGCGTCGGGCGAGATCCGAACGACGTAGCCCTCGCGAGCGAGCGCGGGATCGAGGTCGACAGTCAGCTCGGGAAGAGCGTCCGAGGACGACTCGAGCCAGCGGACACCGAGGTCGCCGAGCTCCTGCCGGACGAGGTCGGTCAGCTCCACCGGACCGGTGAGGAGCATCGCGGCGGCGAACGAGAACCGCCCGTCGAGCCTGGCGAAACGTCGAGGCAACGGGATCATCGCCTCGACCCTAGGCAATCACTTTCCTCCGCGGCCAGCCCGAGGACCGAACGGGAAGCCAGGCCTGCCCGATCGCGCAGAGTCGAGTCGGCTTTTGGCCAGGATCGTCGTCGACGGCTGTTTCGCAACTAGGGTTCCGAAGATCCCGTGTGACTCCTCCCGGCAAGGAGCGACCCACGTTGGCAATCGATATCTCGCGCCGATCGCTGCTGCTGGCAGCGGCGCTGTTCGGCGGCAGCTCCGCACTGGCTGGCTGCTCGTTCCTCTCCACCGATCCCGAAGGCCAGGACGACGGGGGAAAGAGCAACGCCGACGCCGGCGCCAAGGAGTCGCCGATGCTCGCGGCCCTTGTGCGGCAGGGGAAACTCCCCAAGCTCTCCGAACGGCTCCCGAAGAAGCCGCTCGTCGTGCGGCCGCTGACCAAGCCCGGCTCGTTCGGCGGAACGTTCCGCAAGGGCCAGCTCGACGCTGCCGACGGCTACCCGATGCGCAACTTCACCCGGTCGTGCCTCGCCGAGTGGAACCTCGAGTCCACCGCCCCGCAAGCCGCGCTCGCCGAGTCGTGGGACATCGAGGACGGCGGCCGTACGTACGTCTTCCATCTCCGCGAAGGCGTCAAGTGGTCCGACGGCACGCCGTTCACGACCGACGACCTGATGTTCGTGCACGACCATGTGATGTTGAACAAGACGCTCTCGCCGCAGCCGTGGGGATGGCTCTCCCAGGAGGGCAAGCCGGCCGACTTCGAGAAGATCGACGACCACACGATCGCGTTCAAGTTCGCTGCACCACACGGCCTGTTGCTGAAGTTCTTCTGCTTCCCCGACGCCGCGCTCGGCCTGATGCTGCCCAAGCACTACGCCAGCAAGTTCCATCCCGACTTCACCGACCTGGCCTCGCTCACCAAGCAGGCGAAGGCGTCGGCCTACAACGGCTGGAACGACCTGTTCGCCGCCAAGAACGACGTCTGGCAGAACCCCGACCGGCCCGTGCTCGGAGCCTGGAAGATCGCCAAGCCCGCCCGTGCCGGCAGCCAGGCCGTCGCCGAACGCAACCCGTACTACTGGAAGGTCGACCCGAACGGCCGGCAGCTGCCGTACGTCGACAAGATCAGCTGGTTCTTCGCCGAGCAGGAGACCATCGTGCTCAGGGCTGCGAACGGCGATCTCGACCTCGGCACGGCCGCGCTGACGTTCCGCGACATGCCCGTGCTGCTGCGCAACGCCGAGAAGAACGGCTACAAAGTCCTGTCCTGGAAGGACGACGCCGCGCTGCCCGCGATCAGCCTCAACCAGAACCACCCCGACGAGGCCCTCCGCGAGCTGTTCGGCAAGACCGACTTCCGCGCCGCGTTGTCGCACGCGATCAACCGGCCCGAGCTGAACGAGACGCTGTACGTCGGCCAGGGCATCATCCAGCATCCCTGCGGCCAGGCCGAGGACATCTACTTCGTCAAGGGCATGGGCCAGACCTTCATCGAGTACGACGTCGCCAAGGCCAACAGCCTGCTCGACGGGCTCGGCCTGACCAAGCGCGACAATGACGGCTTCCGGCTCCGCCCCGACGGGAAGAAGCTGCGCCTGGAGCTGATGATCCAGCAGCAGGACCTCGTCGAGCTCTACCAGCTCGTGGTCGACTACTGGGCGAAAATCGGCATCAATGCGTTCGCGCACCTGATCGCCGGCGAGCTGTGGTGGCAGCGCGTTCCCGAGGCGAAGTACGACATCGCCTGCAGCACAACGGAAACCTACAGCTGGGACATCGACCCGGGATCGGTCGTGCCGACCGCGCTCAGCGCGTTCTGGGCTCCGATGAACGGCGTGTGGTACCAGTCGAACGGCACGCAGGGCACCGAGCCGACCGGCGACATTCGCAAGCTGCAGCAGCTCTACGACCAACTGAAGCAGGAGGTCGACGAGGCGAAGCGGCTGGAGCTCGGACGGGAGATCCTCGGCCTACATGACAAGAACGTCTGGGTGATCGGGACCGTGATGACGCCCGCGCACCCGATGGTGGCGAACGCCGACCTGGTCAACGTCCGCGAACACGCGATGGAGAGCTACCACGTCGGTGGCGAGATGGCGACGCTGCTCGAGCAGGTCAGCTACGAGGACCCGTCGAAGCACTGACCCATGGGCTCCTTCGTTCTGCGCCGGCTCTCGTACATGGTCCTGACCGTGTTCGGGATCTCGGTCGTGGCGTTCCTGATCATCCAGCTGCCGCCGGGCGACTACCTCACGACGCTCGCCGCGAACCTGGAGAAGTCCGGCCAGGGTGCGGACCCGGCCTATCTGGCATCGCTCCGCGTGCGGTACGGGCTCGACCAGTCCGTGCTCGAGCAGTACGGGAAGTGGATCGGCAACATCGTGCTGCACGGCGACTTCGGGCAGTCGTTCAAGTACGGCAGGCCGGTGTCGGCGCTTCTCGCCGAACGGCTGCCGTGGACGATCGTGCTCGGCGTCTCGACTCTCTTGCTGGGTTGGATTGTCGCGTTGCCCGCGGGCATCTACTCGGCCATCAAGAAGTACTCCGTCGGCGACTATGTGCTGACCAGCTTCGCGTTTCTCGGCATCGCGGTCCCCGGATTCATGGTCGCGTTGGCGGCCTCGTACCTGATGTTCCGCTTCGCCGGCGTCTCCGTCGGCGGGCTGTTCTCGCCGGAATGGGTGGACGCGCGCTGGAACCTCGGCAAGGTGCTGGATCTGTTTGCCCACTTGTGGTTGCCGGTCCTCGTGCTGTCGCTGGAAGGCGTCGGCGGGACGATCCGCGTGCTGCGGGCGAACCTGCTCGACGAGCTGCACAAGCCGTACGTCGTCACCGCGCGGGCGCGCGGGCTGACCGAACATCAAGTACTGCTGCGCTATCCGGTCCGCGTCGCGCTCAACCCGTTCATCTCCACGGCCGGCTGGATCCTGCCGGGCTTGTTCGGCGGCGAGGTGATCGTCGCGCAGGTGCTCGGGCTGCCGAGTACGGGACCGTTGCTGCTCGGCGCCCTGCAGGCACAGGACATGTACCTGGCCGGCTCGATCATCCTCATCGTCTCGGTGCTGACCGTGTTCGGGACGCTGATCTCCGACATCCTGCTCGCGATCGTCGACCCGCGCATCCGATCGGGGCTGATGTAGGTGGCCGAGGTCGCGTTCGCCTCACCGCGCAAGCTGATGTGGTGGCGGTTTCGCAAGCACCGGTTGGCGGTTGTGGGTCTCGTCGTGGTCGGGCTGGCATACGTCGGCGCGGCGACCTGCGAGTTCTGGGCGCCGACGACGCAGAACGCGTACCACTCCACGTACTCCTACGCGCCGCCGCAGCAGCTCCACGTCGGCTTCGACGGCGGGCCGCGGCTGTACGTCAACGGGTACAGGTCGTCCGCCGATCCGAAGACGATGGAGCGCCGGTTCGCGGTGGACGAGGGCAAGCGGATCGCCCTGCGGTTCTTCGCGAAGGGCGAGTCGTACGAGCTGTTCGGACTGATCCCGTTCGACCGGCACATCCTCGGGCCGGTGCATGTGGGAGAGCCGTTCTACCCGGTGGGTGGCGACGCGCAGGGACGCGACCTGGCGAGCCGGCTGCTCTACGGGGCTCGGATCTCGTTGTCGGTAGGGCTTTTCGGCGTCATCGTCGCGCTGGTGCTCGGCGTGTGTCTGGGTGGGGTGTCGGGCTACTTCGGTGGCGCGCCGGACACGGTGATCCAACGGGGGATCGAGTTCATCATGTCGATCCCGACCCTGCCGCTGTGGCTCGGTCTCGCGGCCGCGGTGCCGCCGGGGTGGGGGCCGGTGCCGACGTACTTTGCGATCACTTTGATCCTGTCGCTGATCGGCTGGACCGGGTTGGCGCGGGTGATCCGGGGCAAGTTCCTCGAGCTGCGGACCGAGGAGTACGTCCTGGCGGCGGAGCTCGACGGGGCGGGGCGGGGTCGGATCATCGTGCGGCATCTGCTGCCGGGCATGACGAGCTACATCATCACCACGCTTACGTTGGCGGTGCCGTCGGTGATCCTGGCCGAGACCGCGCTGTCGTTCCTCGGCCTCGGCCTGGTCCCACCAGCGGTGTCGTGGGGCGTGCTGCTGCAGGACGCGCAGAACATCCGCGTCCTTGCCAGCGCCCCCTGGCTGTTGCTTCCCGGAGCCGCCGTCATCGTCATCGTGATGGCCCTGAACTTCGTCGGCGACGGCCTCCGCGACGCCGCGGATCCCTACGGCAGCTAACCGAGCCGACTTGTTGGACGGATCTCGGTCTAGAGGCCGGCGATTGACCAACTCGGCGGGTGTGGGGGTGGTGTCGACTTGTTGGACGGATCTCGGTCTAGAGGCCGCCGATCGTCCAACAACTCGGCGGGTGTGGGGGTGGTGTCGACTTGTTGGACAGATCTCGGTCTAGGGGCCGGCGATCGTCTAACAACTCGGCGGGTGTGGGGGTGGTGTCGACTTGTTGGACAGATCTCGGTCTAGAGGCCGCCGATCGTCCAACAACTCGGCGGGACAGGGGTCGCGGTCAGTGGCGGACGTAGAGGCCGACGTTGCCGCAGCAGCTGGCGGCGGGGGTGGGTGGGGGTGGGGGTGGGGTGACCTGGGCTTCGGCTGCCACGGCGGCGAGCATGCGTTCCCGTTCGGCCCGCGTGATCAGCCGGCCGCGGGCCACGACGGCGTGGATGCGCTGGGTGTTGCGGATGTTCACCAGCGGGTCCGCGTCGACCACCAGGAGGTCGGCCCACTTGCCGGGCTGCACGGTCCCGCTCAGGTGCCCCAACCCCACGACGCGGGCGGGGTTGCGGGTGGCGGCGAGGATCGCTTGCATCGGCGTGAGGCCGCCGTCCACGAGCCAGCCGAGCTCGTCCTGCAGGCTGAAGCCGGCGAACTGGTACGGCACCAGCGAGTCCGACCCCGCGAGCTGGAGCACCTCGGCCTCGTTGATCGACTCGACCAGCTCCAGGACCGCGCGGTAGTGCGCCTGCCCCGCCTCGATCTGCGCAGGCGTCCACTCCGGTCCCATGCTCGCGTTCCACGACGAGACCAGCCACGGCGGCATGTACTTCACCCGCGGATCCTCGCGGTGGAACGACGGCGGGAACGTGAAGAACCGCTGCACGGTCATCGTCGGCGTGAGGACCGTACGCGAACGCCGGAGCGCGGAGAAGAGTCGCTCCGCCCGGCGTGGGGCGTAGGCCTTGAGGGCCTCCATCTCCAGCTGGCGTGCGAAGAAGTACGAAGCGGCCGGGTTGGCGGGATCGACCGGCGTGCTGTTGATCAGCGCGCGGAGCTCGTCCCGCCGGGAGGACACGTCGAGCGGGATGCCGTGCAGGTGCTCCATCGTCGTCATGCCGGCCCGGATGCCGTCGAGTACCGGCACGCGGTCGGGCAGGTGACCGGACAACGGCAGCCCGCGTCGGTGCGCCTCGATCGAGATGGCCTCGAACAGCTCCGGCTCGAGCAGCGACCAGATCTTGACGAAGTCGGCCCCGCTGTTCTTCGCCGCGCGGACCGCGGCCTTCGCCTCCTCGGGCGTACGGACGACGGCCGCGTTCGACGGGTCGGTCGAGGCCGCGTAAGGGCCGTCCATCATCTTGCTGGCGATCACCATGCGCGGCCCGAGAATCTCGCCGGTCTCGATCCGTTCACGCATCGCGGGCAGGTGCGCGAGGCCCCACATCTCGCGGACCGAGGTGACGCCGTTCGCGAGCCACAGCGGGAGGTGGATCTTCGGCAGGTTGTCGGTGTGCGCGTGGGCGTCCCACAGGCCGGGAAGGACGTACTTGCCGCGCAGGTCCACGACCCGTACGCCGTCCGGCAGCGCGTGCCGGGGTCGACCGATCGCGACGATCCGGTCGCCGACCGTCACGATCGTCGCGTTCTGCCGAGGCTTGCCACCCGTGCCGTCGATCAGCGTCCCGCCGGTCAGCACGAGCACGTCGCCGCCGCCAGCGTCCGCGGACGCGGGCTCCGCCAGCGCCGTGACGCCGGTAAGCGCGAGCCCACTCGTCGACAGCCACGACAAGAACGCCCGCCTACTGATGCCTGCCATCGGTCCTCCAGCCGACCCGAACTGTCCGGGAAAGACCTACCAGGCGAACGGCGTCACGTCCACAACGTTCCGCCGAATCCCAGGTGATCGTCGAGCCACGGGTAGACGTAGGCGAACAGCAGCCACAGCACGACGGCGACGGCCGCCAGGGCGCAGAGCAGCTTGGCCGGCACGTTGCCGGGCAGCTTCCGCCAGATCCAGGCGTACATCAGCAGCTCACACCTTCCCGGGCAGCCGGCGAGGGGTCGAGCTCACCAGGGTCGTGTACGTGATCAGCCGCGACGTCGATCCCCAGCGTGGGTGGCAGGTCACCAGCGTCAGATGGGCCTGCGTCGGCCGTACGCCGGGCAGGTTCGGAACGGGCTGCAGCACGCCGATCTGGGTCGGGCGCACGATCTCGGCGGAGTCCACGCGGTAGACGATCCGCCGCGACGCGGTCTCGACGACGATCTGGTCGCCCGGCCGCAGCCGGTCCAGCTGCGCGAACGGCTCCCCGTTCGTCGCCCGATGCCCGGCGATCACCACGTTCCCGATCTGACCGGGGCGCGCCGTCTCCGGGTAGTGCCCGGGGCCCTTGCGCAGGTCGTTCCGGCGTACGCCCTCGAGCACCGCCCACTGCCAGGAGTTGCCCAGCCGAGGGATCCGCAGGATCGCGAACGGCTCACCCAGCTTGGGCTTCGGATCCACCGGCGCGGTGGCGGGCGCGGCGGAAGCCAAGCCCGCAGGCGGATTCCACGCCTCGTGCAGCGACGAGGCGGCCTCTCGCTGCGCTTCTCCGGTGACGTGGTTGGTCCAAAACAGCTCATAGCAAACGAAAAGTGCCACCAGAGCGCCGAGCGTCAGGCACAGCTCGGCTGCAATCCGCAGCACAGAAAGGCGTTCTGGCGCCGGAGAGCCAGGCGTAGAAACCGCGAGCTCGGCAGAAATGTCCGTTTTCATGACCGATGTCCATAACCACTCTTTGGAGTCAATCGTTAGCTGACCGTAACACTCCGCAACTGCGGTCCAGCCAGGGGTCGACGCCCACCGAACAAGTCAAGCGAGGTTCTTGCCTGATGTACGGAAAGCCCCCGACAGGTCCCATCGTCGGTGGCGGCGGAGTCATCGTCGTGACCGGCATGCAGTCCATCGCACTCGCGGCGGTCGCCGCGGCGCTGATGATCCTCGGCTTCGTTCTGCTGCGGATCGCCCGTACGCGTCGGATGGCGAGACGCGCCGTCTGATCCCCAAGCCCCTATGGACTGACAGATGAGTGAGCCGAGAGCACCGCGTGCCCGACACGCGGCACGCCGCGTCCGCGCAAGCGGGCGTACAGGTCGGCTCGCGCTCGCGTTGGTTCTGTTCGCCGCCGCGATCTCGATGGTGGTGTTCAACGCCATCTGCAGGTCGGGTGAGGCGTGGCTCGCGCAGCATGTGTTCTCGTTCGTGCTGCACACCAACACGGTCGCGGTGATCCATACCGCGGCCGTCTATCTCAACCTCGGTTCGACCGACTACTTCGGGTTGAAGATCACCGCCCAGTGCTCGGCGTTCCTCATCATGACGCCGCTGTTCCTCGTCGCGGCGGTGATGTGCCTGCGACCACGGTTCAAGCCGAGCCGGCTGATCGGCAGCGTCGCGGTGTTCGCGGTGCTCGTCATCGTCGTCAACCAGCTCCGGCTCGTCGTGATCGCCGGGCTGACCGACCGGTTCGGCCTCGGGTCGGGCTTCGGCATCGCGCACAACCTGGTCGGCGCCCTGGTCATGCTGCTCGGCCTCATCGGCGGGATCGCGTTGTTCGTCAAGCTCGTCAGCAAGGCGAGGCCGGCCCATGCCTGAGTCGTACGAGGGCAGCCGATGAGGCTCGAGAACCTCGCGGCCGGGGCCGGCGCCATCGCCTTGCTGATGGCCACGGTCTTCCTCGGCTACGTCGTCTACATCCTCGTCCCGTTCCTGCGCCGGAAGCCGATGGTGCCCGGACAGGCGCGGGACTTCGAGTGGCACTTGCTGATTCCGTGTCGCGACGAGGAAGCAGTCATCGGTCGGACCCTCGAGTACCTGCTGTCGACGTTCCCGCTCGTGCACGTCTGGGTCGTCGACGACGCGTCCGACGACGCGACCGCGGGCATCGTCGAGTCGTTCTGCCGCGAGGACCCGCGCGTCCACCTCGTCCGTCGGTTCCGGCCGAACGCCCGTACGGGCAAGGGCGATGCGCTGAACGTGGCGTACCGCGCGCTCAGCGACTGGCTTCCGCCCGCCCACGATCGGAGCCGGACGATCGTCGGCGTCGTCGACGCGGACGGGATGCTCGCGCCGAACTGCCTGGCGATGCTGGCGAGCGAGCGCATGTTCGACGACGACAAGGTCGGCGGCATCCAGATCGAGGTCCGGATGTCGAATCGCCATGTACGCAGGCCGTATCCGCGTCGTGGCCGGCTCGTGAACCTCTATGCCCGCACGCTGCTTCGCTTGCAGGACATCGAGTTCCGCGGCCCGGTGTCGGCGATTCAGCTGTCGCGGGGCATGACCCGTACGGTCAGCCTCGGCGGCAACGGCCAGTTCACGCGGCTGTCCGCGCTGGACGACCTGCTCGACAAGGGCACGGGTCCGTGGCGCGGCGCGCTGCTCGAGGACTTCGAGATCGCGCTGCATTTGCTCCTGGCTGGTTGGCGGAACGCGTACTGCCCGGACACCTGGGTCGCCCAGGAAGGGCTGTGGAGCATCCGCCGCTACATCGTGCAACGCACCCGTTGGTGCCAGGGCACGATGCAGTGCCTCAAGTACCTCCCGCGCGTCTGGGACTCGACGCGGCTCAGCCAGGCCGGCGTGCTCGAGGTGAGCTACTTCCTGCTCCAGCCGTGGATGCAGCTGCTCGGCACCGTCGTGTATCCGCTGCCCTGGTTGATCTTCGCGCGGAACGTGTGGCGCTACCCGGACGAGACCTGGGACTTCGTCGCCACCGGTGGCTGGGCGATGTTCTCCCTCTATCTGCTCATCGGCATCGGGCAGTTCGCGATCTGGGGACTGATCTACGGACGTCGCCTGGAGATCCGTTCGGGTGTCGTACGCGGCCTCGGCTGGGGCGTCGTCTACCCGTTCCTCATGGTCACGTTCTACGTCATCGCCTGGAACGCGCTGGTGCGGATCGTGCGCCGGCGTACCGGCTGGGAGAAGACGAGGCGCAACTCCGACGGCCCGATCCTCCGCCCGATGCCGGTGACCGAGCTCGAACCCGCGGTGAGCGCGCACTCCGGTCGACACCGCGCCGACGCGCCGTCGGTCCTCCCGACTCGATCGGGACGGCATCGCCAGCATCCAGGCAACCACCGAGAGCCCGCGTCCACCACCTTCATCGGAGGCGAACGTGCGGCCTGATTCCCCACAGAGCATGGGACTTCGCGAACCGAAAGGGGTGACAACGTCGGACGGAGCCGCCAGAGGCGGATCGTCCGGACACCACTTCGAACGGGGCTCAGGAGGGCCTATTTCGCCAGCTCACACTGGGAAAGGATCGAGAATGGTTCAGCAACCGGGGCGCCGACTAGCCGCTCTGGCGGTCATGGCGCTCGTCTGCGTGGTCAGCGTCTCCGGGCTCGTGGGTACCCAGGAGGCCAAGGCCGACACGGTCAAGTCTCCCGTCCGCCCGGCCGCGCAGGTCAAGACGTACCTCGCTTCTGAGGACCAGCGCACGTTCAGTGATGGCCCCTCCGGCTGGAAGGGCTACCAGGAGCAGTCGCTGCTGTGCTGGGTGCGCGGCGTCACGTGCCCGAAGTGGGACACCGAGTGGAAGGCCGACGGCGGCCCGGACGGCGACGGAGACGGCTACCTGAACGTCCACGGCACCTCGCTGGCCGCGGCACCGTGCACGCCGCAGGCGGGCAACGGGCGTTGGGACTCGCCTCTGTTCACCTACACCAGCAAGGACGCGAAGAGCTGGCGAATCAAGTTCAACACCAAGCAGACGTACCTGCTGGTCGGTGACGGTCACGGCGGTATCGCGGTCGACCTGATCGACGAGAACGGGAAGACTGTCGCCAACGCGTTCCCGCCCCAGCCGACGCTGCCGACCAACCGTTGGCGGACGATCGACATGGCGTTCGACGGCAAGCGCCTCGAGTACGGCCACAAGTACAGCATCGCGCTGAAGGTCGTCGCGATCCACGCCGAGACGGCTGGCTCGTGGGGCGACGTGTCGTTCGACAACGTGAGCATGGAGACGAGCACCAACGGTGGCGCTCTCCCGATCACCCAGTGCCGCGCCGGTCAGAACGACGTCGCCAAGGGTCTGACGGCGTTGCTGAACGTCGGTCGGATGCTCGACTTCTGCAAGCTGACCGAGCCGGTCGGCAACACCGTGGTCAGCCCGGTCACCCAGATCGCCACCGAGATGGCCAACCAGGAGCCGTTCAAGGAGATCTTGGATCGCGGTGCCGGGGCCTTCATGGTCATCGACAGGACCGACAGTCAGTTCTTCGGTTGGTTCTTCTCCTCCGGATCGCTTCCGCCGTCCGACCCGAGGCAGCTGTTGTTCTACGCCGAGGACGGCACCGTCGGCCAGGCCGCGAACTTCGCGGTGGTCTTCGTGACGTACCAGCCGATGGCCATTCTCGACGAGATGGCGAACGGCCCCGGCGGCATGATGGGCACGATGGAGCGGACGCTCAAGGGCCAGATCGGCAACCTCGAGCAGGTGCTGTCCGACCCGGTGGGCGAGGTCCTCGACATCGACCTCGACTGGAGCGTCGAGAACCTGCGGCAGCAGGTCGAGAACATCATCGGCCCGTTGCAGAACCCGAAGTCGAAGCCGGCGCAGATCGGCGGCAAGGTCTTCCACGACCTCGACGCCGACGGCATCCGCGACGACAGCGAGCCCGGCGTGGCGAACCTCGGCGTGAAGCTGTACGACTGCGACGACAAGACCCTCGTCAACACAGTCTTGACGGACGCCGACGGCAACTACAAGTTCAAGGACGTCGACCCGACGTACGCACCCGAGGGCTACTGCCTCGAGTTCGACAAGTCGAAGTTCCCTGACGTGGTGACGTTCTCGCCCGAGCACGTGGGCTCGAACGTCAAGATCGACTCCGATGTCAACGACCCGGCGTCGGGCGCCACGTCTGAGTTCTACATCGACCCGGGCGAGTCCGACCTGACCTGGAACGCGGGTCTGGTCGGCCCCGAGGAGGCCGTGCCGGCCGTTCCGCTGGCCGCCGGTCTCCCGGTGCTCGGACTCGCCTTGATCGGCGGAGGCGCGATGTTCTGGCGGAAGCGTCGCCAGCGCGCTGAGGCCACCGCCGTCTGACGAGACTCGACTCGTCAGGAATCGGAGGGGCGGGGCCCGGACCAGCCAGTACCCGGTCCGGGCCTCGCGGGCGCTCACGTTCATCGCACTGGTCGCACGGCGTCGCATGGGAGGGCTGACGGCATGGACATTTCGGTCGTCGGTCGCAGGGCCAGCCGTCCGCGGCACGCCGCGGCCGACTGGCTGCTCGAGCATCCCGTGTGGAGCGACGAGGATCTCGTCGCTGCCGGCGTCGAGGTCACCGACAGCCCGTTCGTCAGCGTGGGTGGGGGATTGGGCTCGTTCGCTCTGGTCGACGTTCTGCGCATCGCGGGCGTTTCCACTGAGCACCTGAGGGTGGTGGGGCCGAACCCGCTGCCGCACGACAACTATCGCTATCTCTGTGAGTCTTCCGGCCTGTTGGCCGACGACCGTCTCCGCTCCGACTCCGGATCGCGGATCGACAACATCTGGGGCTGGCCGAGCTACGCGCTGGAGGAGGCCTGGCGCGAACGTACGTTGCGGCCGCTGTGGCAGGTGCTGACCGAGCCCGTCCTCTCTGAGTACTTCACGCCGCGGACCCGATACGTCTACGACGGTGTCGCGCGTGAGGCGCGTCGTATCGGCTGGGACGCGATGCGCCAGCACGGCTGTGTGCAGGTGGTTCGCCGCCGGCGGTCTGGTGGCTATTTCGTCCTGCTGGACGGTGTTTCCGGGGTGTCCGCCGTCCGTACTTGCCTCGTGCATCTGGCGATCGGGTATCCGGCGCTGCGGTTTCTGCCTGATCTGCGGGAGTTTCGGACCTCGTTCCCTGGTGACGTGCGCTTCGTGCACGCGTATGAGCCGCACGAGCATCTGTACCGCCTGCTCGCCGATCGTGGTGGGACCGTTCTGGTGCGTGGTGCTGGGATCGCCGCTTCGCGTGTGCTGCAACGGCTTTCCGACGATCGGGACCGGACGGGTGCGCCGATCGACATCGTGCACGTTCTGCGGCCCGCCGTGGCGGTGCCGGGACGTGCGGGTGGGGACGGGTTCGCGTACCAGCCGTTCACGTTCGCCAAGTCTGCTGGCGGCGGGCAGCTGCATCGGCGCGTGCGGTCTCTGGAGGGTTCGGAGCGTGCGGCGTACTTGCGTTCGCTCTCGGGGACGACGACGCCCGCGCGGCGGATGTGGCAACGGCAGCTGCGCCGCGCTCGCCGGGACGGGTGGTATCGCGCGGTGTCGGGCGAGCTGACCTCCGTTCGTCCGGACGCCGATGGCGGGCTCGTCGCGTCGGGTCGGCATCCGGACGGCGGCAAGCTGTCGATCTACGCCGACTTCATCATCGACGCGACCGGGCTGGACGGCGATGTCGGGCAGCACGCGTTGCTCGCGGATCTGCTCGAGCATGGCGGGGCGCGTCCTGGCCCGCTTGGCCGGCTGGATGTCTCCTCTTCGTTCGAAGTACGGGGTACCCGGAGCGGCGCCGGTCGCCTGTACACCTCCGGACCGTTGGCGCTCGGGGGGTATCTCGGGCCGGTCGACTCGTTCTGGGGACTGGTGTACGCGGCGATCTCGATCGCGGACGACCTTGCCGCGCAGGGGTTCTGTCGACGGATCGGGCCCTGGCGTTCGTTGCGTTCTTGGGTGCGGTGGATGCGTGGGGTGGTGCCGTGACGCCGACTCTGTGGGGTCGCGTGCAGACGCGGTGGCTGGTGCTGTCGACCGCTGGGACTCTGTGGACGGTTGTGCTCGTTCCCTTGTTGTCGCGGCCTTCTGGTCTGTCGCTCGGGGCGATGTACGGCGTCGCGTTCGGTGCGCTGCTGGTCGTGCTGGTGGTGGGAACCGGGTGGGAGCTCGTCTATCACCTCGTGCAGCAGCTGCGTTGGGACCGCGACTGGCCGTCGCTGCTGCAGCTCGTGGTCGGCGTTCCCGAGGGTGTGGTGGCCTGGCTGGTGCTACGGGCGCTCGGGTGGGCGCCTCCGTTCGCCTCGTTCGTCCTGCTGTTCTCGACGACCTGGCTCGTGAGCTGGCTCGTTATGCATGGCCCGTTGCGCATTCTCGCGCTGCGGTGGCGGTTTCAGGGTGCACGTATCGGTTGACCTTCTCCTAGAAAGAGACACGACATGATCGCGACTGAGCCCATTGGCAGCGTTCCCCGTCCGCCTGCCCTGATCTCGGGGATGGGCCGCCTGGCCTCCGGTGTGATCGGGCAGGCCGAGTACGACGCCCTCGTCGACGACGCGCTGCGCGACACGATCACGCGCTTCGAGGAGACCGGGTCGCCCGTCATCACCGATGGCGAACAGTCCAAGCCGAGCTTCGCGACGTACCCGATCCACGGGATGAGCCAGTTGGCGCCCGACGGTGTGGTGATCCCGTTCGCCGACGGGCACACCCGGCAGCTGCCGCGGCTGACCGGCGGGCCGTTCCGGTACCAGACCCATGCCTCGTCCTACCTCGCGCGGGCGCGGGAGCTGGCGACGCGGCCGGTGAAGCAGGCAGTGATCGCTCCGTCGGCGCTGAGCCTGCTGTATCCGGCGGACGGGTTGGCGTCGTACTCGCGCGAGGAGTTCCTCGCCGACCTCGCCGACGAGGCCGCCGAGGACATCCGCGGCGCGCTGGATGGTGGCGCGGACAGCGTGCAGATCGACTTCACCGAGGGACGGTTGGCGCTCAAGCTCGACCCTTCGAAGGGCCTGCTGAAGACGTTCATCGACTTCAACAACCAGGTCCTCGACCGGTTCTCCGAGGGCGAACGGGCGCGGATCGGGCTGCACACGTGCCCGGGCGGAGACCAGGACTCGACGCACAGCCTGGACGTCGACTACGCCGAGCTGTTGCCGGAGCTGTTCGCGATCAACGCCGGTCGGTTCTATCTCCAGATGGCCTCCGAGGCGGATCCCCGACGTGCTCTGGAGATCGTTCGCTCCTCCGCGCGGCCTTCGCAGCAGGTGTTCGTGGGCGTGGTCGACCCGATCTCCCCGGAGGTGGAGACGCCTTCGGTCGTGCGGGACCGGGTCCTGCTGGCCGCGGAGTACGTCTCGCCTGATCGGCTGGGGAGTTGCGACGACTGCGGGTTCTCGCCGTTCGGCGACGATGTCTCGACGTCGCGGGACACGGCGTTCGCGAAGATCCTCGCTCGGGTCGAGGGGACCGCGCTCGCTTCGGACACGCTCGGCGTCTAATCCGCTTCGCCCGCTCTCGGTGCCTGGATAGGGTGCTCTGTCGTGGACTCTGTTGTGGTGGTGGGAGCCGGCATTGTCGGCGCTTCGATCGCGTATCACCTTGCACAGCGGGGGATTCGCGTCCGGCTGGTCGAGCAGCGCTCGGGCCCCGGTATGGGTGTGACGAGCGGATCGTTCGCCTGGATTGGGGATTCGCCCGGCGAGGGTTGGCCTGGCGGCGCCGAGGATCTGCGGGTCTTGGTGCGTGCCGACTACGAGCGGCTGGAGTCGGAGCTGCCGTCCTTCTCGTTGCGGCGATCGGGTTCGTTGGTGTGGACCGAGGGGTCGACGCGGCCGGGTGTGACGATGTCGGTGGCTCCTGGTCAGCGGCTGGTCTCCTCAGCTGAGATCGCTCAGCTCGAGCCTTCTTTGCTCGCCGTTCCCTCCGCGGCGGTCCATACGCCGGGGGACTTCGCCGTCGATCCCGTGCTGCTGACTTCGCTGCTGGTCGAGGGGGTGCGGTCGTTCGGTGCCGAGGTGTCGTTCGACACCGCGGTGACGTCGTTGTCGTTTCCCGGGTCGACGGTGGTGTTGGCGGCTGGGACGGGGGTGGCGGGGCTGTCGCCCGTTCCCGTTCAGGAGGCGCCGGCCATGTTGCTGCGGGCCTCGGCGCCGGAGGGGTTGGTGCGGACGATCATCGCCGACGCCCGCGTTCGAGGTGCGCGAGGTGCGTCCTGGTTCTCTGCTGCTGACGGCCCCATTGACAGTGTCGGTGGAGGAGACCTTCGCAGCCTTCCAGGCTTCCTTCGCGGGTGGCGCTTCCGCGCGGTTGCTCGGGCACGCGGTGGGTTTGCGGCCGATGCCTCCGAGTGGGCCGGTCGTCGGGTACGTGTCTTCGTCCTTGTACGTGGCGGTGCTGCACTCTGCGCTCACGATGGGGCCGACGGTGGGGCGGCTGGTGGCCGAGGAGATCGCCACCGGTGCCGCTCCCGCGGCGTTGGCGCGTTGCCGTTACAACGTCGGGGCGTAGTGCTCGAAGAAGATTCTCGCGACGAGCTCGCCGCGGGTCTTCGTTCTGGTCTTGTCGAAGATCACCTTGAGGTGGTCCTGCACGGTGTACGGGGACAGGTGCAGTTGGGTGGCGATGTCGTTCGTCGCGTAGCCCTGGGCGATGAGCGTGGTGATGGCGCGTTCGCGTTCGGTGAGTCCGTAGGCGTCGGCGATGAGCGGGGCGAGCTCGTTCGCCTGCGCTGGTTGGATGGTGACCGTGATGGCTTGCTCGTGCTGGGTGGCTCGAAGGGTGAGCCATTGGCCTTCTTCGGTGCGGGCTCTGGCTGTGGCGTCGCCTGTCGACCTGGCTTGGTAGACGACGGCGTCGATGGCGACGGGTGAGAGCTCGTCGAGCCAGCGCTTGGCGGCGTTGTTGGCTTTTGTCTTGTCTGCTTCGACGGTGAGGATGCCCAGGGCGTCGTCGGCTTGGTGGCTGGCGTTGGTTCGTGCGGTCTGTTGGAGACCTTTGGCCAGGTCTCCGGAGAGCGCGGCGAGGAGCTCGACCTCGTGGGTGGTGAAGCGCTTGTTTCCCGCTTGGCGCATCAGGGTGAGGGCGCCCCACGTTCCGGATCCGTCGACCAGCATGGCGCGTAGCTCGTCGCCGAGGCCGCTTGGTTTGCGTAGTTCGCGGTGGCGGAGGCTGCGGTCGAGGTCGCCTTCGGTGGCTTCGCTGAGGCTCGCCGCCTTTGCTGGCTGGCGGGCGAGGGTGGCGAACTTGTTGACGTCCTGGTCGAGGAGCTCGATCTCGAGTAGGCGGACTCTGCTGGCTGGCGGGAGGCCGTTCTCGACGTACTCGCTGGTGGGGAGGACGGTGGCGGGGTCGAGGGTGAGCAGGCAGACGCCGTCGTACGGCACGAAGCGGCTGATGACGTCCGCGGCTGTCCGCGCGAACTCGCGCGGGCCGAGGCGTCGGCTGACCAGCTTCGCGACCGCTTCGCGGGCTTCCTGCTGGGTGGCCACGTTGGTCAGGCTAGCTGGGTCGGGCAAGGGGTCCCCAGGATTCTGGGGTGGTGCGGGTGGGGGTTGCGGGGAACGTTTGAGGGTGTGATGGAGATACCTGGGTTCTCTGGCTCGGTGCTGACCTCGCCGTCGGAGGTGGCCTTCGCCGCGGACGACTTCGGGCATGTGGTGCGCTCCGCGCCTGCTTTCGTGGTGCGGCCTTCGTCTGCGGCTGACGTGGTCGCGGCGGTGTCTTTTGCCGCGTCGCGGGGCTTGCAGGTGGCGGCGCGTGGCCTGGGGCACTCGGTCTACGGGCGGAGCCAGGTGGCCGGCGGTGTCGTGGTGGACCTGTCTGGCTTGTCGTCGGTGTCCGTGGTGGGGCCGGACCGGGTAGTGGTGGAGGCCGGGGCGTCCTGGCGTTCTGTCGTCGCCGCTGCTCTGGCGTCGGGATTGACTCCGCCGGTGTTGACGAACTTCTTGGACCTGTCGGTCGGTGGGACGTTGTCGGTCGGGGCTGTGGGCGGGGCGACGCATCGGTACGGGTTCCAGACGGACAACGTGCTGTCGCTGGACGTGGTGACGGGGTCGGGGGAGTTGGTGACGTGCTCGCGGACGGCACATCCCGCGTTGTTCGACGCTGTGCGCGGAGGGCTGGGGCAGTTCGGGATCATCGTGCGCGCGGAGTTGGCTCTCGTTCCCGCGCCCTCTTCGGTGCGTCTGTATACGTTGCCGTACCCCTCGCTGGCCGCCCTGGCGAGTGACCAGCTGCGGTTGCTGTCGCGTGGTGGCGTCGACCATCTGCAGGGCTCGGTGCTGGTGGGCGATGAACGTCAGTACGTTCTGGAAGTCGGCGTCTTCGACGGCGCGGCGGATCTGGATTCGTCAGCCCAGGTGGACGAGCTGCCCTATGCGGCGTACGTGTCGGGGTTCGACCGCTTCACGGAGCTGCTGCGGTCGACGGGGGAGTGGTCGCTGCCGCACCCTTGGTTCCTGACGTTCCTGCCGTCGTCGGTGGCGGTCGAGGTCGCCTCGTCGATCGTTGGCTCGCTGCGGCCGTCCGACCTGGGGGAACACGGCCGCGCACTCTTCTATCCGCTGCCCACCGCTCGCCTGCGGACCCCCCTTCTGCGGGTGCCGTCGGAGTCGGTGGCGTTCGTCTTCAACCTGATCCGCTTCGCGCCAGAAGCGTTGGTGGAGCAGAACACCCAGCTGTACAAGCAAGTCCGGCAAGCCGGCGGCGTGCTGTACCCGGTGAGCGCTCTGCCCTTTACCCCGGCGGACTGGCGCGACCACTTCGGCCCGCTGTGGCCGACGATCGAGCGGGCGAAGCAGGCGTACGATCCCACCCACCTCCTCACCCCTGGCTACGACCTCTTCCCCCGCTGACCGGGGGCGGTGCCCGCCGAACAGCGCACTGGGGTTGAGCGCGGCTGGGTGGCGGGGCATGTCACCCATTCCGTTCGGCGAGCACCTGTCTCTGGATTCCTTCTTGGGTGGCCGGGCGGCGGTGAGCACCTCTCAGACTCCATCGCCGCCCGGCCATGCGGCGCGGCACCGGACAGCTGTCGGTGCCGGCCGCTTCGGCAGGCCCGCCGGGTGTGGCGGCCTGCCCGTTCGTGGTGCTGCCATGGCCCGCCGGGCAGCTGGGCGCAATGTGCGCCTCACCGCCGCCCGGCGGGGTGCGGGTCGCGGCGCGGCGACCCGCCGGATGGAGCATCCAGCCCGTCGGCCAGCGGCCCACCCGTCTCGGGTGGTTAGCCGGGCGGGCGGGTTCCGCGTGGTGTGGGGCACGCGATGACCCGACCCGCCCGGCCATGCCGGGCAGCTGGCGCCGCTGCCCGGCGGATGTGGTGCGGCCGGGGGACCGCACCCGTCTCGGTGTGGTGGTCGGCGGCGATGAGTACCTCTGACTCAGTCGCCGCCCGTCCGTGCGGCGCGTCACCGGGAGAGATGTCGGTGGCGGCCACGGTCGGTGGTGCCAAGGCCCGCCGGGCGGATTCGGCGCTGGAGCGTGGGCGGTGGTGAGGGGCGGGTGCCCACGCCTGGGTTGCGCCGTGCCGCCCGGCGGGTGCGGGTCGCGGTGGGGCGACCCGCTGGATGGAGCCTCCAGCCCGTCGGCCGGTGGCCCACCCGTCTCGGGGGTGGTGGTCGGGCGGCGATGAGCACCTCTGACTCAGTCGCCGCCCGGCCGTGCGACGCGTCACCGGGAGAGATGTCGGTGGCGGCCGCGGGTCGGTGGTGCCATGGCCCGCCGGGCGGATTCGGCGCTGGGGCGTGGGCGGTGGTGAGGGGCGGGTGCCCACGCCTGGGCTGCGCCGTGCCGCCCGGCGGGTGCGGGTCGCGGTGGGGCGACCCGCTGGATGGAGCCTCCAGCCCGTCGGCCGGTGGCCCACCCGTCTTGGGGTGGTTGGCCAGGCGGGCGGGTTCCGCGTGGTGTGGGACACGCGATGACCCGACCCGCCCGGCCATGCCGGGCAGCTGGCGCCGCTGCCCGGCGGAGGGGGTGCGGCCGGGGGACCGCACCCGTTTCGGGGTGGTGGATGGCCGGGCGGGGTGGACGGCGCGTGGTGTGGGGCACGCGGCCGTCCAGCCCGCCCGGCCGTGCGGCGTGTCACCGGGGACAAGGCGGTGGCACCCGCTTGCAGGTACCGCCACGGTGGCGGCCTGCGGTGCCAGGCGGTGGGGCGCCCTGGGCGTGGGACGGAGGGGGTGTGCCCACGCCAGGTTGTGGCGCCGCTGCCCGGCGGGTGGGGTCCGGGGCCGCCGGGGTGGACCTCACCCGTCTGGCGGGTGGTGTGGTGGTCGGGCGGCGGTGAGCACCTCTCACTCAGCCACCGCCCTGCCGGGGTGGGCTCGCGGCTCATCAGCAGCCGAGGGCTCACCCGTCTGGGGGTGTGGTGGTCGGGCGGGATGGGCGGTCGCGTGGTGTGGGGCACGCGGCTACCGATCCCGCCCGGCCACCCTCTGCCGGGCGGCTTGGCGCTGCTGCCCGGCGGGTGGGGTGCGGCCGGGGGACCGCACCCGTCTCGGGGTGGTGTGGTGGCCGGGCGGCGGTGAGCACCTCTCACTCAGTCGCCGCCCGGACGGGGTGGGCTCGCGGCTCATCAGCAGCCGGGGGACCGCACCCGTCCAGGGGGTTAGGCGGCTTCGGGTTGCTCGTTGGGTGGTTCGGGCTCGGTGGACCGATCCCATGGCGGCTGTTCGGTGGCGGTCGGGCGGGCTATGCGGACTCGGCGGAAGGCTGAGGTTCCCCAGCAGAGGTTGTGGCCGACCGCGTGGGCCGCTACCTGGACGTCGGTGTACCTCTTCCCGTCGACCTCCTTCTCCTCCACGCGTAATCGCCCGGCGACGAGCACGGGGTCGCCTTTGGCGAGGCTCGACGTGACGTGGCGGGCCAGCTCCCAGTTGCACCACACCGTCACGAAGTTGCCGCCGCCGTTGTCGGCGTACGTCCCCCTCTGCCGGTCGAACCTGCGCTCGGTCCAAACGAACCGGAACGATGCCCACGGACGCCGCTGGTCCTCCGACATTCCGTAACGCACCTCGCCGGCAACCCAGCCAGCAGCGCTGAACGGGGACTCGTTCTGCGGTGACATCGCGTACCTCCTCGGGAACCGGCTGTGACACAACGGTGCCCGAAGAACAACCCGAACCGGGGCCTCAATCGCGAATTGTGGATAACTCGCCGAAACCTCACCCTGTGGACGAAATCCCGGCCACCGGAAGGGACGACCGCAGCACCTCGCGCAGCAGCGACGCGGCCCCGCGGGCACCGAGCCGCCGGCCCGCCGCGTACGCGGAAGAGAACGACGACCCACCCAACGCAGCCAACGCCAGCCCGCGCGCCCCGTCGAGGTCCGCCGCCTTGACCGGCGCATGGGCGAACGGGATCGCCTCGCGCAAACCGTCGGCGGCACCCAACAGACGCGGTACGAACGGCCAGTCGGCAGTCAAGGCGGCAAGCCGGACACCGGCCTCGACCAGGTCGGTCAGGATCCACCGATCCTCGGTGACCGACACACTGTCCAGCGCCAGGTCCAGCTCCGTCGCCGCGTCGGCCGGACTGGTCGCGTCGAGTGCCAGCTCGGCGAGGGCGTGCCGAGCCAGGATCAGGTCGCCACGATTGCGAATGCGCGTGCCGATCGCGAGGCTCTCGTTCGCCGCTCGATCGGCGGCCTCCACGTCGCCGAGACAGCGCAGCACGTTGGCATTGCGATGCAAGGCCTCGCAGAGGTTCGACAGAGTCCCCAGCGCGCGAAAGCGCTGTACGGCACGGCCGAGCGTGTCCGCCGCCGTCTCCAGATCGCGGAGCCGATAGGCCACGAGACCCCTGGAAGACAGAACGGCCGCCTCGTCGACGCTCTCGAACGCGGCGAACGCCTCGGCCGCCGCATCGAGCCGCCTGATGCCGTGCACGTACTGGCCCTGGTCGGTGAGGAGGACACCGAGGTGATGCATCAGCTTCGCCGCGACGAAGGTGTCGTTCGCATCCTGCGCGACGACGAGGGCGCGTTCGTACCAATGCGACGCGGTAGCGAGGTCGTCGCCGAGGTGAGCAGGTCGGCCCATGGCCAACAGCGCCCGGGCGAGGAGTCGCTTGTCGTCCAGCCTCGAAGCGATCCGGAACGCTTCTTCGGCAGCATCGCGTGCGGAGTCCAGCTCATAGGCCAGCAAGCGCAGGTGTGCGAGCGCGATCAACGCGTAGGCGCGATCGGCGCCGCCCGGCCGCGGCTCCGTGCTCAACGCGGTCTGCAGCCATTGCCGGCCCTCGAGAGGAGTACGAGCACGCAAGAACGCCCAAGCCGAGGTGAGCATTCTCGCCACCGTGGACGCCTCGCCGTTCGACAGTCCCCAATCGACACCCGCTCGAAGGTCGGCCACATAGCCCGCGATCCGGTCGATGTCCGCGATGAGCGCGGGCTCGGGGATCTGGGCGATGGAGACGAGATGATGGAGGTGCCGACGTCTGGTCTCACCAGACTCGCCGGCGCGATCCAACTGCACTCGCGCATACTCACGGACCGTCTGCAGCATCCGGAAGCGCCGCGCGCCCAGCTGGCTGTCGACCGTCACCAGGCTCTTGTTCACCAACCCCTGCAGCACCGACAGCACCGGAAACACCACGGTGGGAGCGAGCGAACGGTCCACACTGATCGCCTCGGCGTCGGCCAGCGAGAACGCGCCAGGGAACACGGAAAGTCGCCGGAACACCAACCGGGCAGGCGGATCCAGCAGTCCATGGCTCCAGTCCATCGCGGCCTGCAGCGTCCGATGCTGCGGCAGCGACGTACGACCGCCGCCACCCAAGACGGTGAACGGATCGTCGAGCCGCTCCAGCAGTTCTCCCAACGACAGCACGGGAAGCTGGGCAGCGGCCAGCTCGAGCGCGAGGGGTACGCCGTCCAGCCGGTGACACACCTCGGCGACCTGCAGCAGAGCCGAACGATCGAACGACAACCCTGGCGTAGCGGACGAAGCACGCTCGCAGAACAGCAGCACCGAAGGAATCTCGCTCGGATCGTCCTGCCCGGTCAAGCTGGAAGAGTCCGGCGCGGCGAGCGCAGGTACGGGCCACACCCGCTCCCCGGTGATCGCGAGCCGTTCCCGGCTGGTCGCCAGCACGCGCACCGAACGGCAGCGGCGCAGCAGGGTATCGGCAAAAGCGGTAGCCTGGTCGATCACATGCTCGCAGTTGTCGAGAATCAGCAAGCCCGATTGACGATCCAGCGCCTCCACGATGACGCCGAGAGGATCGCCGGCCGCGGAGGTCGCGGAAGCCGGGCTCACCGCGGCCGCGACGGTCGTCGCGACAGCGGCGCCGTTGTCGAGCGGCGCGAGCTCCACCAGCCACACCGGACAGCCCGTCGCTCGCACCCAGGCCTCGCCAACCGCCAAGGCCATGCGGGTCTTGCCGATGCCGCCCACCCCGGTCAACGTGACCAACGGGCTGCCCTGGACGAGCTCGAGCACCTCGTCAACATCGTCTTGACGACCGATCAACGACGTGATCGTCTGCGGCAGCAGCGACCGAGACACCGAAGGAGCACCAGCAACAGGAGCCCCCAAAGAGGGGTCCTGCTCGAGGATCGAACGTTCCAGAGCCCGCAGCTGCGGGCTCGGCTCGATACCCAGCTGCTCGACTAGCACCGTACGCGCCCGGCGGTAGGCGTTGAGCGCATCCGCCTGCCGTCCGCTCCGGTACAGCGCCAGCATCAGCTGCGTCCACAGCCGCTCCCGCAACGGGTTCGCCGAGACCTGACTCTCCAGCTCCGCGACCAGCTCCTGGTGCCGGCCGGCGGCGAGCTCGGCGTCCATCGCGTCCTCGCGGAGCACCGTACGCAGCTCGTCCAGCCGCGCAGCCTCACCCGCCAGCGCCGGCACAGAGGCGAACTCGGACAGCGACCGCCCCCGCCACAGCGCCAGCGCCTCCTGCAGACAAGCGAGCCGACGCTCGACGTCGCCCGAACGAGCGGCCGAGTCCGCCTCGGCCCGCAACCGCGCGACCACGCCGACATCTGTCGTGTCGGGACCGGCGCGCAGCAGATACCCGCGGGTCACGGTCTCGATCAAGAGGGAAGGCGCCAACCGTTTGCGCAGCCGCAGGACGTAGTTCTGCACGGTCTTGACCGCCGTACGCGGTGGCTCGTCGGTCCAGACGACGTCCACGAGCCGGTCGATGGGCACGACCCGGCCGGCGTCGAGCGCCAGGGTCGCGAGGACCGCGCGCTCCTTCGCCCCGCCAAGCGGTATCGGCTGGTCCCCGTCCAAGACGACCAGCGGACCCAAGATGCCCACTCGCACATAAATGAAGATAGAACGTCGGATACCCCGTGTAACCCCCGAGCTGCGACCAGCCTGCGACTCGCCTGCGACCGGACGGCCGCATAGTCGAGCCCGTGGCAGACCACGGCCCTGTGGTGACTGTCTCGCGGACCGACGCGTTGTCGGCGAGTGACAGCAGTCTTCCGACGTACACCGTGCTCGTTCCGCTCACGCACGGACCGCCCACCCTGGTGCTGCGCGCGCTCGCGGCGTCCGCCTATCCACGGCGCCGCCTCGACGTGAAGCTGCTGTCGTGCGCGCCCAACGGCACGCCCGTGCCGATGTGGGCCGAGCAGATCTGCGCGGACGGGACCGCGCCGGGCGCGATGTACGCGTCGGGGTTGGCGCGGGCCCGTGGCCGGTACGTCACCACGTACGAACCGGCCTACGAACCCGAGCCCGAGCTGCTGCGCTGTGCGGTGGTCGCGTTCGAACGCCTGGGCGTGGCGTGCGCCGCGTTGTGGATCGACGGTCACCTGCACGTACGCCGGTACGCCGCCGTCTCCGCGGGTGGCTGGACCGGCGACCACTACGGAGACGACGACCTGGTGTGGCGGCTTCGGCGGGACGGCTTCACCGTCGCGTCGGTGACCTCGGCCGGCTAGGGAACGGGTCGTCCGTCCGCCAGCATGCAGCTCAGCTCCGCCGTGACGCCGAAGTGGTCGCTCGCCCACGCCCCGTCCACGGGCTCGTCGAACAGCCGCTCGCACGAGGCGATCCGCAGCGTGGTGCCATGGTCGCCGCCGCGAACGAAGATGTGGTCGATGCGCCGCCCGCTCTCCAGCGCCCAGGCGCCGGATTCGCCTGTGGGACAAAGCGGATTCTCCGGCGTGAACGTGTGTCCGGGATCGTCCGGATGGATCGTGGACCAGGCGTCGCGGTACACCACACTCGTCCCCTCGAGCGACTGTTTGCCGCGCAGGAAACGGATGCTCGCGGAGTCCGGCTCGGCGTCGAGGTCGCCGGCCAGGATCACGTGCGCGTTCCGCCCGTCCAGGAAGTCCTCGACGAGCCGCGCGGCGGCGACGGTCTGCAGTTCGCGCTCCCGTTCGAGGTCGAGCTGCCAGCTAGGGATGTGGTTGACGTACAGGAGCCGGCCGAGCGGCTCGGGCGCGAGGATCTCCGCGGCCAGCGTGCCGGCGTTGAACGGGTGCTCGCTCGTCCGACCGTACGGGCGGCCGTCGACCTCGAGCACCTCGCCGATCGGCCAGCGGCTCGCGATCGTCACGCAGGAGCCGTCCTCTTCGCGGATCCGCTGGTACGCGAAGTGGTAACGGTCGCCGAGCAGGTCGCGGGCCTGGTCGTACTCGTCGGTGACGAGCGCCTCCTGGAAGCCGATCAGGTCGGCGTCCAGCTTGGCGAATCCGTCCTCGAGCAACCGGCGGCGGTTCGCCCAGTCGCCGTGATGCCGCCAGATGTTCTGGGTCGCGACGCGCAGCGTGGTCGTCATGAGCCTTCACCTGCCCAGCTCTGATACCGTCAAACCGACCTTTTGGAGGTAACGCGTGGGTGTCGCCGGGACGCTGGACCTGATCGGCGGGGATCGGGCGATCGACTTCGTCAACACGCTCGCGGCCACCGTGGAGGATCCGGGCGAGACGTTGTTCGCGTACGTGGACGTGGTCGACTGGGCGGAGCACGCCGAGATCGTCGACCGCGCGCACGCCGGCCGGCTCCGGGCCGTGGCGGAGAAGCAGCCCGCTCAGGCCGGCGCGGTCCTGGCCGAGGCGCTTCAGCTCCGCGAGTGGCTCGACGCGGTCCTCCGCGCTCGCCTGGAAGGCGACGAGCCGCCGCCCGACGCGCTCGCCGGCGCCACGAGCTGGCACGTCGAAGCGCTGAGCCACGCGCACCTGCGGCGGAGCGACGGCGTGTACGAGTGGACGTTCGACGCCAGCGACGACCTCGCCAGCCCGTTGTGGCCGATAGCGCAGCAGGCCGTCGACCTGCTGCGTTCGGACGTTCTCGACAAGCTGCGCAGATGTACCGACTGCCGCTGGTTGTTCCTCGACCTCAGCCGCAACCACAGCCGCCGCTGGTGCCGCATGCGCGGTTGCGGCGCCCGCGCCAAGATGCGTCGCTACCGCGCGAGCCGTTCCCGCGTTTGACCGATGCGCGCCGGGGCAACGCACCGGTATGTCGAACCAGGACCCACGCGAGAAGTACCCGCGGCCGGACTTTCCCGAACAGACACAGGAGCATCCCGGCCTGCACTCGGAGATGGAACCCGAGCCCGACTACGGTTACGACACCTACCGCGGGCACGGCCGCCTCGAGGGCAAGGCCGCGCTGGTGACCGGCGGCGACTCCGGCATCGGCCGCGCGGTCGCGTTGGCCTTCGCGCGGGAGGGGGCCGACATCGCGATCTCCTACCTGCCCGAGGAGGAGTCCGACGCCGAGGAGACCGCACGGGTCGTCGAGGAGGCCGGCCACGTGGCCGTACGAGTTCCCGGCGACATCAGCAGCCGAGACGTCTGTCACGACGTCGTTGCTCGCGCGGTGAAGGAGCTTGGGCGGCTGGACGTCCTCGTCAACAACGCGGCGCATCAGGTGACGTTCGACAGCTTCGACGCCATCGACGACGAACAGTTGCGGCGTACGTTCGACACCAACATCCTCGCGATGTTCTGGCTCACCCAGGCCGCGCTCCGCACATCTCCAGCCGGGCAGCGCGATCGTCAACGTCGCCTCGATCCAGGCCTATCAACCGTCGCCTCCGTTGCTCCCTTACGCGACGACGAAGGGCGCGATCGTGACGTTCACCAAGGGGCTTGCGCAGGAGCTGGTCGAGCGCGGCATCCGAGTGAACGCGGTTGCCCCAGGTCCGGTCTGGACGCCGATCATCCCGGCCTCGATGCCGGGAGAGAAGACGGCGCGGTTCGGTAAGGATGGTCCTATGGGTCGCCCCGGCCAACCTGCCGAACTCGCGCCGGCCTTCGTCTTCCTGGCCAGCGACGAAGCGAGCTTCGTCAACGGCGAGGTGCTGGGCGTCACCGGCGGCAAGCCGCTGCCCTAGGCCGTATCTGTCACCGGCGGGCGCGGAGGCCGACGGCCACCGCGGCGCCGGCGAGGGCGACGGCCGCGCCGCCCAGCGCTAGTCGATGTTGGGACAGTTTGGCCTGCAGGCTTTGGTCCTTCGCCTGGTCGTCGAACCGGCCGTGCGCGCCGAAGTCCTTCCCGCCCGGTCCGTCGAACGGCTTCCAGAGGTTACCGTCGGTCCGCCCGCGCGGCTGCTGGGTCTGCTGGGACTTCACGCCCGTCCTGCCGAGGAACCGGTCCAGAACGCCAGGCGCGACGGCGTTCGCGACCATGGTGAGTGCCGTGCTCGCGCCGACCCAGTACTCGCGGCGGTCCGGGTTCAGGGCAGCGTGCACGATCGAGTCCGCCGCGACCTCGGGTTGGTAGATCGGCGGAACGGGCTGCGCCGCATGGGGCAGTCGGGACAGCACCCAGTCGAACTGCGGCGTGTTCACCGCCGGCAGCTGGACCATCGTCAACTTCACGTTGCTGTTCTCGTTCATCAGCTCCGCGCGCACCGACTCGTTGAAGCCCTGGATCGCGTGCTTCGCGCCGCAGTACGCGGCCTGCAAGGGGATTCCGCGGTACGCGAGCGCCGAGCCGACCTGGATCACGATGCCCGCATTCCGCGCACGCATCGACCGCAGGGCGGCGCGCGTGCCGTTGACACAGCCCAGGTACGTCACCTCCGTCACCCGGCGAAACTCCTCGGGTGAAACCTTCCAGAACGGAGCGAACACCGAGGTCATCGCGTCGTTCACCCAGACGTCGATCGGCCCGAACTCCTGCTCGACGCGGGAAGCGGCCTCCGCGACCTCCTCGGCGTCGGCGACGTCGACCGCGAGCGGCAGCGCTCGTGCCCCTGCGCGCCGAACGTCGGCCGCCGCGGCCTCCAGGCCGACCTCGCCCCGCGCCAGCAGGGCGACGCGAGCACCGCGCTCGGCGAACGCGCGAGCCACGGCCCGCCCGACCCCAGCGCTCGCACCCGTCACCACGACGACAGCACCATCGAACTCGTTCATGAGGAAGCCTTCTCGGTCAGGCCCTTCAGCGCCCCGTACGCCTGCTGGGTCACGTCGGATACCGCCACGACGACGAACAAGGCCGACATCATCCTGGTCACGCGCGGCGCGAACACCAGACCGCCGACGTACGCCGCACCCACCCAGGGCGCGAGGCAGAACGGACAGCTCACCAGCTCACCGACAGCGTGGCGCAAGCCGTGCCCACGGACGTCTTCGTTGACCTCCGAGGAACCCGCCGAGCCGGAGAACTGGGTGAACGGCGCCCGCAGCGGGCTCGTCACCGCGTCCTTGGCGAGGATCCGCGCGCACTTGTGTACGGCGACGCCGCCGAGCACGAGGTCGGAGATCCGGAACCCGCGCGGCAGCTTCCGCCCGGTCAGGGCCCCGATCCCGACCGCGGCGCCGGCCGCGGCGGCGAACGCCGCCATCACCGTCGCGTAGCCGCCGACGGGCTGGCCGTGGCCGTGGTCGTACTCCTCGCGGAGCGCTTCGAGCCGGTGCCGCAGGCCGGCGGCGGGACTCCCGTTGGTCGTGGTCTGTGCCATGTCCACGCCGTACCCACGTATGCCACAGAGAAGCCCGGGAGTTTCGCCGGGTCGCCAAGCGGTATTCACCGGGCGTGACAGGTCGACTGGCCCGCTCGAACTGCTCCGGTCCCGGGATCCGGCGCCGGAAGCGTGGGCGTGGCTTCAGCTACCGCTGGGACGACGACAAGGCGGTCGATGCCGAGACGAAGGAGCGCATCGAAGCACTCGTGATCCCGCCCGCCTGGCAGGACGTGTGGATCTGCCCGAAGCCCAACGGTCACATCCAGGCGACCGGCGTCGATGCGGCGGGCCGGCGGCAGTACCTCTACCACGAGGCCTGGCGCGTACGGCGTGACGCCGTGAAGTTCACCCGGCTCCTCGATGTGGGCCGCAAGCTGCCCCGCGTTCGCAAGCGCATCCGCGAAGACCTCGACTCCCGCGGCCTCAACCGGCGGCGCGTCCTCGCGGCCGCCGCCGAGCTGCTCGACCTCGGGTTCTTCCGCGTGGGCAGCGACCAGTACGTCGAGGAGAACGGCTCGTACGGACTCGCCACCGTTCTCCGCGAGCACGTCACGATCGAGCGGGGCGGCACGGTCGTGTTCGAGTACCCGAGCAAGAGCGGGCGCGAGATCTACCGAGCCGTCGCGGTGCCCGCGGTGGTCGAGATCATCCGGGCCCTGCTCAAGCGCAACGACGACGGGCCGGAGCTCCTCGCATACTGGGACAACAACCGCTGGCACGACGTCGACAGCAACGACGTGAACGAGTACCTCAAGGACATCTTCGCCTTACCGGTAACGGCCAAGGACTTCCGCACCTGGCACGCCACCGTGCTCGCGGCCGTCGGTCTCGCGGTGTCGACTGGTGCGCGCGGCGGCACGTCGAGTCGCAAGCGCGCTGTAGCGAGAGTGGTACGCGAAGTCGCCGACTATCTCGGCAACACGCCCGCTGTCGCTCGTTCGTCGTACATCGATCCGAGGGTGATCGATCGCTTCCTCTCCGGAGAGACGATCGACGATTCCCTTACCAGGTTGGGAAAAGACACAGCCGACGGACACCTCGCCACCGAAGGCGCGGCCGAACGGGCAGTTGTGGCCATGCTCTCCTGACGTGTCGGTGTTTCTCCGCGTCGATGCCGGGCAGGCAAGTATCAACAGACCCGATGCGGGGAGGATTGAGGAAACACCGTGAGCTTGGAGATCAGCGTCGACAGAGGACGCGACGAGGTCGACATTCACCTCAAAGGCCACATCGATGTCGACAGCATCCAACAGTTGCAGAACGAACTGCTGCGGGCCGTTCACGATCGCCCGCGCGAGCTGGTGGTGGACCTCACCCATGCCGAGATCGGCGACGCGATGGGCGCGTCCACGTTCGCGGTGGCGAGAAGCGAAGCCGACATCGCCGGCGTCAACCTACGCTTGACGAACGAAAGCTAACCGCGCAGCTGCCGCCGGCGCAGGTAGGCCGGAAGATCGCGACTGTCCGGACCGGCCGCCAACCAGGTCGACACCACGCGCGGGTCGCGCTGCTCGAGCTCGGTCAACAGAGAACGCCGCAACGTCACGTACCAAGCCAAAGTCGTGGCCGACTTGACCTTACGGATCTCCGTACCAGAACGTTCCCACAGCCCGCACAGGTCGGCATCACTCGCCGAACGCATCAGTTGGGCCATCTCCGACGGCGGTTGCGTGATCACCTCGACCAGATCCAACGCCAGTCCGTGGCGCGCACGGTTGTTCCGCCGCCGACGCCACCAGTAGGCGAGCAACGCGATCCAGACGAGGAACGGCAAGCCGATCACACCCACCGCGATCCAGTCGCCAAGACTCACCCCGACGAAATACCCGCCTCCGCCCGCACCTATGCGCGGGTTCGCCGAGCTGTCACGGGATGCCGAACGAACATGTCATCAGCTGTCGAGACGGGCGGCATCACGACCAGCGTTCCCGCCTGACTGGGCCGGTTGCCCTTGTTCATCCACGGTCGCGAGAAGGAAGCCGACCGGGTCGTTCAGGGCATCGAGAAGCACGTCACTCAGTCGACCGGCCGAGATCTGCCCAAGGTGGACGAGTCCATCACGATCCGGCTCCGTCCGGCAACCTCGCGCTGATCAACCTCGGCTACCTGATCGGCGCGGTCCTCATGATCGGCGGCGCCAGCAATGGGGTGAAAACCCTGCACAGCAAGGCGAATCGGGACACTTGCCATAAGGGTCAACGAGGAAGCAGTGGGTAAAACGATCCTTTGCCATTGTCTTTCTGGGGAGGAATCCATGACCGCGGGCAACGCTGAGGCAACCGCCCACGAAGCCGCTCGAAGTAAGCCGGTTCGACTGCTCGGACGAGTGGGTCTGGTCGCGTACGGGCTCGTGCACGTGCTCGTCGCGTTCCTGGCGATCCGGATCGCGATCGGCGAGTCCGGCTCCGCCAAACCCAGCAAGGGTGGCGCGTTGCAGACCATCGCCGGGCAGCCCGGCGGAGTGGTCCTGCTCTGGTTGATCGTGGTCGGCCTTGCCGCGTTCACGGTCTGGCAGCTCGCGATAGCGATCTGGGGACATCGCAACGTCCAGGACGACGGCCGTCGCACGCGGCGGAGGGTGTCCAGCGCCGCGCACGCCATCGTGGTCGCCGCGCTCGCCTTCACCGCCGCGAAGGTCGCCGCCGGTGGCAGCTCGGGCGGTGGAGGGCAGCAGACGCTGACCGCCAAGGTGTTGGCGATGCCGGCGGGGTTCCTGCTGGTGGGAGCCGTCGGCGTCGCCGTGATCTGCGTCGCGGCCGTGCTCGTCTACCGTGGCTGGAAGAAGAAGTTCACCGAGGAGCTGGACTTCACCGGTGCGTCTCCGACCGCGGTCAAGGCCGCGGTCAGGCTGGGGCAGATCGGCTACGGCGCCCTCGGCGTCGCGTACGGCACGGTCGGCGTGCTCATCGTGGTCGCCGCCGCGACCCACGACCCGAACAAGCAGACCGGGCTGGACGCCGCGCTCAAGACGATGGCCGAGCAGCCGTTCGGCAAGATCCTGCTCGGGATCATCGCCGTCGGTCTTGCCTGCTTTGGGCTCTATTGCGTACTGGATGCCAGATATCGCGAAGATTGACGTGTTGTTGGCGACTTCCCGGGTAGGCGCCTCGACAGCCCGATCGGTCCGACATCGCGCCGGTCAGGTGAGCGTGAGGACGGGCCGCCGGCGGCCCGCCCTCGCGCGCGGCAGCGAGTACTGTGAGAAAGCCGCCCGGTTCTGGGCGGAGCCAGAGGTCCCAGCACTGTGGTCGTCCTGGCTCGAGCCGAGTTTCGTCAGGATGAACCGCGATGGCTGAGCTCGACCTAGCCCCAGGTCGCGACGACGAGTTCGACGGTGTCGACGTGGCAGCGACCATGGGCGAGCTGTGGAGCACGCTCGGCAGCGACGACGATCTCGCCGGGATGCTGCAGCGGCTGACCACCATCGCCGCGCGGCTGTTCCCTCCGGGCTACGAGGCGAGCATCACCATCTACGCCTCGCACGGCCTGCCCGAGACCGTCGCCACGACCAGCGTGGACGTGATGCCGCTCGACCGGGCGCAGTACGAAGCGGGTGCTGGCCCGTGCCTGGAGGCGGCCGAGACCCGGCAGCCGGTCCGTACGGACATCGACGGCGCCCGCGAACGGTGGCCGCACTTCGCCGAGGCCGCGGAGAAGGCGGGCGTGCTGGGCTACCTGGCCGCACCGCTGCTGACCGACTCCAGCGTGGTCGGAGCGTTCAACCTCTATAGCAACAAGCCGGACCGTTTCGACACCATGGAAGCGGCCTTGCTCGCCCTGTTCACCAACTCGGCCCTGGCCGCGGTCGCGAACTCTCAGCGGTACGCGCGGACCCGCAAGCTCGCCGAGGATCTTCAAGCCGCGTTGGACAGTCGATCCACCATCGACCACGCGATCGGGATCCTGATGGCCCGTAGCAGCACCACTGCTGAGCAGGCCTGGGCCGAGCTCTCCCGGCAGTCGCAGAACGGCAACATCAAGGTCCGGGAACTCGCGAGCAAAATCGTGCGAGAGACCGCCAAGCCGGCTGGCTGAGGTTTAGCCGACCGCCTCAACTGGGCACTATTGCCATTGCGAGGGCGGTCAAACAGTGCGCTTCCCTCCTCTTCGGTCGCATGGCGAGGAGGCGGAAGTGATGGTGGCCAGATGGTGAGTTTCCACCTCGCGTCCCCGGCACGCCAATCGCGTTGTTGTGGCTTCGCGCGTCCCGCATCGAACAGATGACGCGCTAGCCAAGAACACGACAAGGAGTGCGGTAATGCAGAATCAAGCACCGACAGTTCGTGTCCTACCTGTCGAGCACAAAGGCCAGCGGATGTGGGCCATTCATCGCGACGGCGCGAGCCGCGCGTCCCGCGTTTACCCCAGTCGCCTTGACGCCGTTGCCGTCGCGCGTCGGATCGCCCGTCGGGAACGTGCGGACATGTTCGTCGAGGATCTCAACGGAACAACCGAACGACACGATCCGACCGCGCGGCACGGCAAAGTGGTTTCCCGCGAGCCTGCCTCAGCGTGAAGGCTGGGGCAGCGTGCACTTGATCTTCGGGTTCGCACCCACATAGTTGAGCGGTCCGGCGACGATCGTCACGATGGTCGTTCCGGCTTTGGCGCAGTTGGTCGACGATCCCGAGAAGTAGCCGCGTTGCACGGCGGCGAGGACACCGATGACCAACCAGATCACGACGATTACTGCGGCAATTCGCATTTACGGCCTCCCTGTGAACGGACGGCGGATGCGGATGAGCAACGTCGTCGTACCCGCTCCGCACCCGGATAGTCGCGGGGGATCTTGTGGCAGCGAGCTGACCGCACGCCGAACCGCCTGGGAGGACAAGCGTGATGTCGACCGACACGTTGGAGATCTACCTCAACGACCATCTGGCCGGCGCGACGGCGGCCATCCAGCTGATCGAACGGATGCAGTCCGACCATGCCGACGACCAGCTCGCGAAGCAGCTCGCCCAGCTGCACAACGAGATCGAGGACGATCGGGACACGCTGCTCTCGATCGTCGACAGCGTCGAAGCCCGGCAGCACCGGGTCAAGCACGCGGCGGCGGCCGTTCTGGAGCAGCTGGGTCAGCTGAAGCTGAGCAAGGCCGCGACGGGCAGCATCGAGCTCACCCGACTACTCGAGCTCGAGACGCTGTACCTCGGCGTGCACGGCAAGCGCGCACTCTGGCGCGCGCTGCGAGCGGTGGCCGTCCGGCAGCCCACGCTCGCCACGTACGACTTCGACGACCTGATCGACCGCGCGAACCGCCAGCTGGAGGTTTTCGACGGTCTCCGCATCGAGGCGGCGACCGCCGCGTTGGGGGCGTGACAATCCCCCATTTGTCCCTCGCCCGTATGCTCACGCTAGGTGGCAGAGTGGTTGCGGAGAAGTTGTCTGTGTTGCCCTGGGCCGTCCTGGGTACGTGGCAAGCGTACGGGCGGGCAGCCGGCTCAGCACCGTAAGGCCGGGTCCGTCGTCGTGCACAAAGGGAGGTCGCGCGTGGAGGTCACTGTGAGCCATGTGGGAGCGGCTGCAGTGGCTGCGCCGGAGGGGGAGGTCGACACCGGGACGGCGTCGTCGTTGCGCGAGAAGCTCATCGCCGCGATGACCTCGCGGGTGACGGGTACGGCGCTCGCGGCCGACGCCTCGTCGCCGAGTGCCCTGATCGTCGACCTGTCGAGGGTCACGTTCCTGGACTCGTCCGGCCTCGGCGTGCTCTCGGCCACCGCGCACCGGGCCGCGACGCTGGGTTGCGCGTTCAGCATCGCCGAGCCGTCGCCCACCGTGACGCGGATGCTCGCGATCACCGCGCTCGACCGCGCCTGGCCGGTCTTTCCCTCCCTTCCCGCGGCGCTCGCCGCGGTCATGTCCGACGGTGGCTCACGCGGCTGAAGGGCAGCTCACAGCCGCGTCGCGGTTCTATACTCGGAACAACGGGGTGTCGACTCTCGCAGCGCTTCGAAAGACAGCCGGGGACGTATGGACCAGCTCTCGCCGCATCGCCTGCACGAGCAGATCGCCCGCGCGCAGGCCGCCCATGCCAACGCGATCAACCTCTGTGCGCGTGCGGCGGTCGCCCGGGGCGACGCCGCTCGGACCGGCCAGGTCGTCGTGGCCACCCGGTCGCAGCGGAACGTGATCCTGCGGCTGAAGGGCGCGCCGTCCGAGCTCGCCGTCGCCGTCGAACGGCTCCGCGAAGCTCTCGTCCACCGTTCGGTGATCGAGCAGGCGAAGGGCATGGTCATGGACCGAGCCCGCTGCACACCGGACACCGCGTACCACCTGCTCGTCACGATCTCCCAAGCGAAGAACCGACGCCTGCGTGACGTGGCGGCGGACCTCGTCGCCGAGCTCGTCGCCGCCGGCGAGCTGAAGGCTCGACAGGGTCGACAGGTTCGACAGGCGAACCGGGAGAGTGCGTGACCCGAGATCTCGTCGTCGTCGGCGCCTCCGCCGGAGGCGTCGAAGCTCTGCGGTCGCTGGTCGCTCGTCTACCGACGGACCTCCCGGCAGCGGTCCTCGTGGTGCTGCATATGCCTCGTGAGGCGACCAGCGCGCTCGCTCCGATCCTCGGGCGGGCCGGACGTCTGCCGGCCCGCGAGGCCGTCGACGGCGAACTTCTCGTGCGCGTCCTCGGGCAGCTTCGCGTCGCGCCGGTCGACCACCATCTGCTGGTGGACGGCGACCGGATCCGGGTCAGTCAGGGGCCGCCCGAGAACGGGCATCGCCCGGCGGTCGACCCACTGTTCCGGTCCGCCGCACTGTCGGCCGGTCCACGAACGATCGGCGTGGTCCTGTCCGGAGCCCTCGACGACGGCACGGCCGGCGCCGCGACGATCGTCGCCCGAGGGGGCACGGTGCTCGTTCAGGATCCCCGGACGGCCCCGCACCCGAGCATGCCGCAGAGCGTCCTCACCCACGTTCTCCGCGTCGAGACGTCGCTGCCACCCGCCGAGCTCGGGGACGCGATCGCGCGCCTCGTACGCGAACCGGGCGAACCGGGCGAACCGGCACCCGCGGTGGTGGACGGCGCGGCACTGCTGGAGGACCTGACGAACCGCGGCTACCTCGCGCGGGAGGAGCAAGAGAGGACAGGCGTCTCGCTCGAGGGGGCGCTGTGGATGGCGTTGCGCACCCTGGACGAGAAGGCCGCGCTGTTCCGCCAGCTGGCGGAGGGCGCACGCGTTCGCGGCCACGCACAGTCGGCCAAGCGCTATGACGAGCGCGCGTCCGAGGCCGAGGACGCCGCCGACCGGATCAAGCAGACGCTGCTCTCGGGCAATCCTGACACCCTGACCCGCTGACATCGCACCCGGTGTGCCGGCGCCGCCGCTACGCTGAGGGCCCCCATCGCTCCACATCTGTCAGGAGCACTTCCCGTGACCAACAGCGACGAGTCCTTCGAGCAGCTCCTCGTGCTGCTCAAAGAGACTCGCGGGTTCGACTTCTCCGGTTACAAGCGGACGACACTCGTCCGCCGGGTTCAGCGGCGGATGTCCGATGTCGGGCTGGAGACCTACGACGAGTACGTCGACTTCCTCCTGGTGCACCCGGAGGAGTACACGGCGCTGTTCAACACGATCCTGATCAACGTCACCAGCTTCTTCCGCGACGCCGACGCCTGGGAGTACCTCGCCACCGAGATCGTGCCCGAGCTGCTCGCCAAGAAGGCGACCGACGACGCGATCCGGATCTGGTCCGCGGGCTGCGCGTCCGGCGAGGAGCCGTACACGTTGGCGATCATGCTCGCCGAACTGCTGGGACCGGACGAGTTCCGGGACCGGGTGAAGATCTACGCGACCGACGTCGACGACGAGGCACTGGACCAGGCCCGGCAGGGCAGCTTCGGCGAACGTGACCTCGAGCCGCTCGACGAGGATCTGCGCACTCGATACTTCGAGCAGCAGGGACAGCGGTTCCACTTCCGCAAGGACCTTCGCCGTTCGGTGATCTTCGGCCGCAACGACCTCGTCCAGGACGCGCCGATCTCGCGGATCGACCTGCTGGTGTGCCGCAACACGCTGATGTACTTCAACGCCGAGACCCAGACGCGGGTGCTGACGAGGTTCAACTTCGCCTTGCGAGACGGCGGATTCCTGTTCCTCGGCAAGGCCGAGATGCTGCTGAGCCACGGCAACCTGTTCACGCCGGTCGACCTCAAGCGGCGGATGTTCCGCAAGGTGCCGAACACGCTTCGCGAACGGTTCCAGCTGCTGGAGCACGGCGCCGGCCATGCACCGAACGACGACACGATCGTCGGACTCGACCCGCTGCGCGAAGAGGCGCTCGCGGCGTCGCCGGTCGCGGAGGTCGTGCTCAACGCGGACGGCTTCGTCGCGCTCGTCAACCGGCAAGCCGAGCGCATGTTCGGCATCTCCGGCCGCGACGTCGGGCGCCCGCTGCGCGACCTGGAGCTGTCGTACCGCCCGATCGAGCTGCGCAGCCACGTCGAGCAGGTGCAGGTCGACCGGCGTTCGTTCCGGATCCCTGACGTCGAGTGGATCCGTTCCGGCGGCGAGAAGGTCTATCTCGACATCCAGGTCAACCCGCTCGTCGAGACGGGCGGCCGGCTGCTCGGGGTCTCGCTGGTGTTCGTCGAGGTGACCGCCTCGCATCGGCTGCAGGAGGATCTGGAGCTGCTCAACCGCCAGCTGGAGACCGCGTACGAGGAACTGCAGTCGACGAACGAGGAGCTGGAGACCACCAACGAGGAGCTCCAGTCGACCGTCGAGGAGCTGGAGACCACGAACGAGGAGCTCCAGTCCACCAACGAGGAACTGGAGACGATGAACGAGGAGCTGCAGTCCACCAACGACGAGCTCCAGGTCATCAACGACGAGCTGCGCAAGCGCAGTCAGGAGCTCGATCACGTCAACGACTTTCTTGAGTCGATCCTCGCGGGCCTGCGTTCCGGGGTGATGGTGATCGACGACGAGATGCGGATCCAGGTGTGGAACCGCGAGGCCGAGGACCTGTGGGGTCTGCGCCGGGAGGAGGTCGTCGGCCAGCACCTGCTCAACCTCGACATCGGGCTGCCCGTCGACAAGCTGCGGCCGATCATTCGCGACGCGATGGCCGATCCGACGGCGCCGACGGCGGCGACGATTCCGGCGGTCAACCGGCGTGGCCGGGAGGTCCTCGTCCGGGTGGTCGGATCGGTGCTGCGGGGGAGTGGGTCCCGCCCGATGGGCACGCTCATCGTGATGGACGTCGACGATGCCCGGCCGCGGGCCGCTCTGGATGGAGCTGCGGCGGACGGAGCGGCGACGGACGGGGCTGTCTCGGACGGCCACGTTTCGGACTGGGTCGTTCGCGCTGCCTTGGATGGGGCCGCGTTGGACGGGGCTGCCTCGGTCGGCTCCAAGGATGGCGACGCCCGGAGGCGGGCCGCCGGCGACCAGCCCCCAGGCTGACCGGCCGGGCCGTCTGTCCGACGCAGCCGAGTACAGGCCCGCGTACCCCGTGAAACCTGGGCTACACCGGTCCCGAACGAGGTAGCCGCGTGCACACTGAGAACGTGCTTGGCACCGACGAGGAGCGCGACTTCTCCGTACTCAAGCTGGGGCTGGCCAAGCGCGCGGTGGCCGCCCGAGCGCGGGCCGCCTCCGCGCTGATGCGCGCCCACCAGCTCGCCGAACGACGGCGTGAACTGGTGCTGGCGCGAGGCGAGACGACGTTCGCCTCCACCCTCGTCCAGGCCCAGCTCGCCGCCGAGCACGTGGCGGAGGCGCGGCTCGCGGCCGACGAGGCGCGCCGGTTCGCCCTCGCCGCCTGCGAGGCCAGTGCGCGGGTGCACGACCGGGTCGCTGGTTTGTACGAGCGGCTGGCACGTTCCGGGACGGGCGACGCCGAACGGAACCGCACGTCCGCTCGCGCTCATCGGGAGGCCGCGGCGTTCGACCGCGAGCTTGCTGGCACGCCTGCGGGGGAGCCCGAAGAGCTAGTCTGAACCTGGCTGTTCACACCGCGAGCCGCCGCCTCGAGACGTCATGTCTTCTGAGCGGACGGAACAGATCATGGTGAAGGCCCTCCAAGCAGACGGAGTCCGCGCCGAACGGTTCGAGCGAGCGCTCGGCGACCTCTGGACGATCCTCGCCGACGGCGAGGATCTCGCCGCGACCCTCCAACGACTGGTCGGGATCGCGACCCGGCTGTTCCCGCCGGGCTACGAGGCGAGCATCACGATCCTCGCCGGCCCCGACCGGCCGTCGACGGTCGCCACGACGGATCCTCGGGTGCTCGCACTGGACGCCGCTCAGTACTCGTCGAGCAAGGGGCCGTGCCTGGAGGCGGCGGACACGCTCACGCCCGTTCGTACGAACGTCGACGGGGCGCGGTCGCGCTGGCCCGAGTTCGCCGCGGCTGCTTCGTCGGAAGGGGTGCTCGGGTACCTCTCGGCGCCGTTGATCGTGCGTGTCCCGGGGTCGGAGTCGGCCGACGTGGTGGGTTCGTTCAACCTGTACAGCCGCAAGCCGGAGACGTTCGACGACGTCGACGCCGCGCTGCTGATGCTGTTCACCAACGCGGCCCTCGCCGCCGTGTCGACCACGCAGGCCCTGGTGCGGGCCCGCGAGCTCGCCGAAGGGCTGCGCGCCGCGATGAAGACGCGAGCGACGATCGACCACGCGATCGGCATCCTGATGGCCCGCCACCACCTCAGCGCGGACGACGCCTTCCGGCTGCTTTCGCAGCAGTCCCAGAACGCCAACGTGAAGCTCCGCGACCTCGCTCTTCGGTATGTCGAGACGGCGTCGGACGCCTAGGTAGCCGCGGCCCGCGGAGAGGTGCGCTGGAGGTGCCGCGGGCGTAAAATCGGCCTCAGGTCCGGAAGAGAGGCCGATCAGAACAGCATCGCC
Organism: uncultured Actinomycetota bacterium; assembly: GCA_963762635.1. Taxonomy (GTDB): domain Bacteria; phylum Actinomycetota; class Actinomycetes; order Propionibacteriales; family Actinopolymorphaceae; genus Tenggerimyces. The sequence continues at coordinate 184,350 of CAVXLQ010000008.1, read as the reverse complement.
GTATCTACCCAGGCGAGGGGTCGGTCTCCGGGGACCTCCTCGCGGATCCAGAGGTAACTATGACGATCCGCGCGACTCAAAGCGCCGGAAAGGGCGACAACGTCCACCTGGACGTCGACGTCACCGACTTCCCGCGCACCCAGGGCACGTTGCGCACAGAGCCTGCCGTCCGCCCCGATGCCGTCGTGGTGACCGCGTCGGGTGAGTTCGACCTGTCGAACTGCGACCAGCTTCGCGACCACCTCGTGGCCGCGATGGCCGAGCCGCCTCCGTTCCTGGTCCTGGACCTGAGCGCGGTCGGCTTCGTCGACTCGGTCGTGTTGAACACCCTGCTGATCGTGGACCGGCAGGCTGAGCAGGTACGGACGTCCTTCCGCCTCGTTGCCCCCTCGCCCACCGTGGCCAAGGTGCTCTACCTCACGTCCCTGGACACCGTCCTCGCCATCTACCCCGACCTCGACGCGGCCCTGGAGGTCTAGCGCTACTCGAGCGGGTAAGCGGTTGTCGCGCAGCAGGGCGGCGCGGTGTTCCGGGCGAGAACGTCGGTGGCGCCAGCTCGGGGTCCCACCGTTCGAGCACCGCCTTGCCCACGCTGGACGGCTGAGCGAGCCAGATCTCGTCGGTGCTGACGCCGAACCGTCGCTAGTTGTGCAGGACCGCCCGGCGGCGGGCGAGGCGGCGGGCCACGGCGACGGCGTCGAGGCGGCTGGTGCCCGTACGACGCATCACGCTCCCGCGGTGCCCTGCGTGCAGGGCGGTCGCCGCGACCGGCGTGAGATTGGCGAGCCGGTAGTCGCACCCCACCTCGCCGGCCTGCTGTTCGACGACGTCGAGTGCCCGGACGACGGACGTGTCCATCGCGGTCACATGCGAGAGGTCGAGGACGAGGTGCCGCGGGTTGCGCGCGACGACGGCGAGGAGCTGCGCCATCAGGTCGATGGCGTCGGACTCGCCGAAGTCACCCATCGGCGTCGCGATCACAGCTGGCGAGCCGTCCTCCACGACGGTGAGGAAAACGACGTTCGCGTCCATATGCATGACAGCCACCGCCTACCGCAGGGATGCCCCGTGTGCGTGGCCACTCTGACGGACCAGCGGTCACGATACGCCTCTACGTTTCCGCCCACCAGAGGGCGACTTCGCCGTGGCGAACGACCCCCACTCGGCGCTCGCGGACGTCAGCGCCGCGCCGCCGAACGACTAGGACGCCTAGAAGGCGAACTTTCCCGAGCCCAGATGTCGTATCGGCACGTCTCCGTTCGTCGGTGGGGTGAACCGACCAGCGAACGGAGGCCCTCATGGAAGCCCTGGCGGCACAACGGCGGGTGTGGCAGTTCCTCGAGATGCTGCTCGCCATGGCCGCGGGCATGCTGGTGCTCCCACCGTTCCAGAACACCCTCTGGAACGTGCCAGCGGACCGCGCCGATCTGCACCTGCTCGTCATGACGGCCAACATGGCCATCGGCATGCTCGCCTGGATGCTGGTCCGCCGCCATCCCTGGAAGCCCGTGGCCGCCATGATCGCCGCGATGGGGATCCCGTTCGTGCTGCTCGCCCCGTTCTACTACGCGGCCATGGCGGACGGCGACATCCTCATGATCGGAGGCCACGCGCTCATGCTCCCGTGCATGTTCCTCGCCTCGAGGCTCAGCCGAGGCGAGTCCGCGGGTCGACGATGGAGTACACGACGTCCACGATCAGGTTCAGCGCCACGAGGATGATCGCGGCGTACAGCACGGTTCCCATGATCATCGGCAGGTCGCCGACGTTGAACGAGTTCAGCGCCAGCAGCCCGAGGCCCTGCACGTCGAAGATCCGCTCGGTGAAGATCGTGCCCGTCATCAGCCCGGCCAGGTCGAGTCCGAGGATCGTCACGACCGCCGTCAACGCCGTGCGCAGCGCGTGCCGGAAGTAGACCTTCCGCCAGCCCAGGCCCTTCGCCCATGCGGTACGCAAGTAGTCCTCACCCAACGCCTCGACCATCGCCGCCCGGGTGTACCGCGCGTACTGCGTCGCCATCACGGTGCCGAGCACGAGCCACGCCATCAGGAGCCCCTTGAACCAGCCGAACGGGTTCTCGGTCAACGGCACATACCCGCCCCGCGGCAGGATCTGGTACTGGATCGACAGGTAGATCGCGGCCAGCAGAGCGACGATGTAGAACGGGAACGCCGAGAACACCAACGACCCGGCGACCAGGACCTTGTCGACCAACGACCCACGATGGATCGCCGCGTAGACGCCGGTCGAGATCCCCAACGTGAGAAACACGACCATCGCTCCCAAGGCCACCGACAGCGTGACCGGGATGCGTTCGACGATCAGCTTCGTCACCGGCTCGTTCGCCACGTACGAGTAGCCGAGACAGGGCACCGGGCACTCCTTGATGAACCCACCGGACCTGATCTCGCGGCCGGTGAAGATCCCGGCGAAGTACTCGGTGAACTGCTGCGGCACCGGCTTGTCCAACGACAGGCTCTGCCGGATGTCCTGCAGCCGATCCGCCGTGCAGTTGCGGTCGCCGCAGATCGCGTACTCCGGCTGCTGCGGGCCGACGAAGAACAGGATGAACGCGGCGACCGTCACCACCAACACCACCGTGATGCCGGACAGGATCCGGCGAACGACGTACCCCAACATTCCCGCCATGACCTAGGACGCTAGGAACAGGTGGTCCAAGAAGGAAGGGCCACGGTGGCGGTACGAAGTTGGACCACTTCGGGCTACGGCAAGGCCTGCATGGCGCCGTGCCAGGCGACGCCCATCTTGAGGTAGCCGGCGTCGTTCGGGTGCAGCGCGTCCGCGAGGTCGGCGGTCGTCAGCACCGCGTGCATGTCGAGGTACGACACCTTCTTCCCCGCGTTCGCGCGCGCCTGCACGAGGCCGGGGATCGCCGCGTTGTACGTACGGATGCGCGACTCGATCGCGGCGTCGGCAGCGGGGATGATCGAGGCGACGATCACCGAGGCCTGCGGGACCCGAGCGGTGATCTGGTCGATCAACGCCGCGAGGCGAGCGGGCGCGTTGGCGACATCGAAGTTCTGGTTCAGGTCGTTCGTCCCGATATGCAGCAGGACGACGTCGGGCCGGTACGTGTCGAGGAAGCCGTTCATGCTCCCCGCCAGCTGGTCGATCCGCCAGCCGGGATGGCCCTCGTTCTGTTGGTCGGGCAGGTTGCCGATGACCACCGATCCCACGAAGTCCGGCTTCACCGCCGGGTCGAGCATCAGCCGCCGCCACAGCTCGGTGCGGTAGTTGACACCGGACGCCGAGCCGTACGTGATCGAGTCGCCCGCGGGCATCACCCGCTGCACGCGCGACAGCTGCCACTTCTGGTTCGGAGCCGCGAGGTACTGCCACACCAGTACGTTCGCGCCGTTCGCCGTCGCCCCGTGGTCGACGTCCAACGCGCGCCCGCCGATCTTCGACGACACCCGGTAGGTGCCGTCGCCCACGGCGTCCAGATACCAACGCTGGTTGGTGCCTCCGTTCGGAGTCCACTGGACGACGTCGGCCCCGTCGGTGTCCGCGCCCCACGCGACGTCGAGCGACTTGCCGCTGTGCAACGCGCGCAGCTCGTACGACCCGTCGGTCTGCGGGAGCACCTGCCACTGCTGGTTGGTCGCGCCGTGGTAGTCCCACTGCAAGACATCCGCGCCGTCGGCCGTGCTCGGTCCCGCCACATCGAGCGCCTTGCCGGAGTGCGAGGCCGTCAGCACGTACTCGCCCGAAGGCACCACCAAGGCGCCGGGATCCCCAGCGGGCAAGGGCAAAGTCTGATTCAGCGATGCCGGGACGCCGAAGTCGGGCGTCCCGTCCGCGCGCCAGTCGACCTTCTGGATCCGCGTCGAACGATCACCGCCGCAACTCCCGGCAGGGTTGACCACGCCGTGGTACGCCATCCACGTCTCGCTGCCGTCGGGCGAGGTGAAGAAGCTGTTGTGCGCGGTGGTGTAGGCCGTGTTCGCGGCGCTCGAACGGAACACTGGCTGCGGCGACTTCGACCACGCGGCCGGGCTCAGAACGTCGCCACCGTTGAACGTCAGCAGCCCGAGCGCGTAGTTCGGACTCGAGCAGCCGCTCGCGGAGTACGCCACGAACAGCCGCCCGTTCCGCCACAACGCGGCCGCCCCCTCGTTGACCGCGGCGTGGTCCATCTCCCACGCGTACTGGGGGCGGGAGAGGACCACGCGCGGCCCGCTCGTCGTCCACGGGTTGCTCATCGGCGCGATGTAGAGGTTCTGCGGACCGGTCGTGCCCGGTTCCCAGCCCGACCACATCGCGTAGAGGCGACCGTCCGGCATCGTGAGGATCGAGCCGTCGAGCGAGTAGTGGTCGGCCGCCGCGGCGAGCTGGCCCTTGTACGTGTACGGCCCGAGCGGGTCGCTGCCAGCGCTCTCGATCACGTGCATCCGGTGGTTGCCGACGGCGTTTGTGTGGTCGGTCGCCGTGTAGTAGCCGTACCACTTTCCTTGCAGGTAATGGAATTCTGGCGCCCAGATGCCACAGCAGCGCGATGCTGTCGTGTCGCGCCAGACGGTGGTCTCGGGCGCGGTCGCGAGGTCCGTCACCGAGGCGGCGCGGCTGATCGTGATCCGGTCGTTCCGCGTCACGGTGAGGTAGTACGACCCGTTGTGCGTGAACAGCTGCGGATCGGACGCGACCTCCTTGACGGGGTTGCGGAAACCCGCCGCGGTCGAACGCGACTCCGCCGCCATACCCTCGTGCGGAACGATCCCGACGGTGGCGACAGCAGCGGCCAGGGCAACGAGTCCGAGCAACAGAGTCCGGCGCATGCCCAGATCATTGACGCCGGAAACAATCCCTGTCAGCTGTCTGTCAGCAAGCTGCCACCACTAGCGGTGGCGCGGGAGGATGCGGGTGAGGGTGGTCAACGCGTTCGCGTAGGTGTGCTCGGCCGGTCGGCTGTAGCCGATGACGAGGCCGGGGCGTTGGCGGACGAACGGGCGGCACTGCTCGGTGAGGCTGCCGAGCTCGAGCCCGCGACGCGAGGCGGCGGCGAGGACGTCGCCCTCGACGGTGTCGTCCGGCAGCCAGAGCAACGCGTGCAGGCCGGCGGAGATGCCGGCGATGGTGACGTCCGCGTGGCTCGAGGCGAGGTGACTGAGCAGGAGGTCGCGGCGGCGTCGGTAGCGCAGCCGCGAGGCGCGAATGTGCCGGTCGTACGCGTGGCTCGCCAGGAAGTCGGCCAACGCCACCTGGCTGAGCGCCTCCGTCTGCAGGTCGGTGTGCAGGCGGAGATCGACCATCGCGCCGACGAGCTGCGGCGGCAGGACGATCCAGCCGAGCCGGAGGCCCGGGCCGAGCGTCTTGGACGTACTGCCGACGTAACAGACCTGCTCGGGAGCGGTGCCCTGCAACGCTCCGACCGGCGCGCGGTCGAAGCGGAACTCGCCGTCGTAGTCGTCCTCGATCAGCACGCCGCCCGTCGCCTGGGCCCACCGCACGAGTGCGCGCCGGCGTTCCGGGCTCAGCGCGACGCCGGTCGGGTACTGGTGCGTCGGCGTGAGCAGCACGGCGTCCTCGTCGCTCAACGCCTCGACCTGCGCGCCGTCGGAGTCGACGGGCAACGGCCGAACGGAGGCGCCCGCTCGAGTGAGGACGTCACGCGCGAACACCCACCCGGGATCCTCCACCGCCCAGGTCGTCCGGCCCTCGTCGGCAAGAGCACGGGCGAGCAGATGGAGACCGTGCACCGAGCCGGAGGTGATCAGGACCTGGTCGGGCGAGCACACCACGCCGCGGGCGCGGCCGAGGTACGCGGCGAGCGCGATCCGCAACGGTCGCCAGCCGAGTGGGTCGCCGTACCCGTACACGTCGGCCGGCGCGTCGGCGAGCCCGCGACGCAACGAGCGCAGCCACTCCGTCGTCGGGAAGCGGCTCAGGTCGGGATAGCCGGGGGCCAGGCTGAGCGCGGGCTTGGCGAGCTCCGCCGGCGCGGCGGTGGAAGGCCAGTGCGCGGGGAGGTCGGCGACCTGCGTACCGACGCCGTGTCGCGAGACCAGGTAGCCCTCGGCCACGAGCTGGTCGTATGCGGCGACGACCGTTCCGCGCGAGATGCCCAGCTCGGTGGCGAGCTCCCGCGTCGCCGGCAGCCGCGTGCCGGCCGAGAGCCGGTGCGACTGGATGGCCTCGCGCAGTGCTCGTTCGAGACCCTCGCGCCGGCCGAAGTGTGGAGGAAGGGAGAGCAACAAGTCCACACCGGTGGTCCATTCACGTGCCATTGTTCTGGACCCTACTCCTGGGCCACCCTCTCGACGCCTCCCACTCGCCGCTCGACGCCAGCCAACGCCCACCGGCTGTCCGAGGCGGCAGCTCCGTGACGCTGAAACGCGCTCGCCTCGTCGTCCCTGCTCGACCTCCTTCGCGAGTTGTTGGACAGATCTCGGTGTCTATCCCGACATCTGTCCAACAACTCCTGCGTTGGCACCCACCGCCGCGCCTCCCCGCGACTTGGTGGACAGATCTCGGGCTCTAGGCCGAGATCTGTCCAACAAGTCCTGCGTTGCCACCCACCGCCACGCCTGCCCGCGAGTTGTTGGACAGATCTCGGTGCCTATCCCGACATCTGTCCAACAAGTCGGCCGCTCGACGCCGGCCCGCTCGGCGCCGGCCACTCGGCGTCGGCCACTCGACGTCGGCTGGTCGACGTTGGCCGCTCGCCAAACTGTTCGGTGTTGGCTCGTTCGGTGCGGGTTGCTCTCTCGGTCGGTGGGGATCGCCGGGAGTGTATTGGCCGCCCTCCATGTCAAGGGCGCTTCGCGTCTCGGCTTCGCCGAGATCAGGTCGCTTCGCGACCTGACCCGTTGACATGGAGCCTCTCGGCGGCCAATGAGCAGGCACTATGGGCAGGCTCCGCCTGCCCACCACTGGCCCCGGCGATCCCCACCGGCCTCGTTCGCCACCCCGCACCTCGCTCGCCCGCCACTGCCTCGGTCGCCACTGCCTCGGTCGCCGCTCCCTGCCCGCTCGCCCCTGCCGTCACATCCGTCCCACTCTCGCGAGTTGTTACACAGATCTCGGGCTCTAAGCCGAGATCTGTGTAACAACTCCGCCTCACCCAGCCTCGTTCGCCACCCTGCTCGTTATCCGGTCCGCTCGACCCGTGAGGCCGCTGCCTCGCCCGCGCCAGGTCCCGTGATCATGATGGTTTTCATGAAGCCAAACCGGTCGTATTCGCCGGTCTGGCTTCATGATCACGATCATGATCACCGCCCGGTCAGCAGGCATCACGCGTCACTCCGGTCCCACACCCCGACTTGTTACACAGATCTCGGCCTCTAAGGCGAGATCTGTGTAACAAGTCGCGTTGCCCCGGCGTGGATGTCGAATCCGGAGGCGCCCCGAACGTCGGTGGGTATCACCAGCGACGCGAGGAGGCACACGACATGAAGCGGAACCTGCCGAACGTGACGGACCGGGCGAGCTGGCAAGCCGAGCTCGACGCACTGCGGGTACAGGAGAAAGCGCACACCAAGCAGGGCGATGCGCTCGCCGCGGCGCGGCGGCGGCTTTCGATGGTGGAGGTCGATGCGAGGGCTCCGATCGTCGGCGCGAACGGGACCGTGCCGTTGCTGGACGTGTTCGAGGGCCGCGGTCAGCTGATCGCGTACTTCCACATGTGGCACACCGGCCACGACGCCGCCGGACAGTGCGAGGGCTGCACGTTCTTCAACGGGCAGGTGCGGGAGCTGTCGATCCTGCACTCGCGCGACGTCACGTACGCCACCCTCTGCCAAGGCCCGTACGAGCCGAGCGTGCGCTACCGGAACTTCATGCAGTGGGACGTGCCGTGGTACTCCGCGCAGGACTCCCTGCAAGCTCTGTTGGGCGACCGGCCGACCGCACCGTCTCCGTTGGTGTTCTACGTACGAGACGGCGACCGCGTGTTCGAGACGTACTGGACGAGCGGCCGCGGACTGGAGCCGCTGGCCCCGGCCTACGGGCTGCTGGACCGGACCGTGTTCGGGCGCCGCGAAGGCTGGGAGGACCAGCCCGAGGGCCGGCCGGACCCGATGTGGCCGAGCGGTTCCAACCCGGCGCGCATCAACGGACGACCGATCGCGCAGTGGTCACGCGTCGCCGCCGGCCGCGACGACGATCTCAGCGCCTAGCCCTGGCCGGCCACCACCTGCAGGTAGCCGCGAGCGGTGTCGCGCGTGTGCAGGCTGATCGGCAACACCACGCGCCGGGGATGGTCGTCGAGGGTGCCGTCGATGCGGGACGCGAGCAGCAACGTGCTCTGCCGGCCCATCTCCTCGGCGGGGACGACCGCGGCCGCGATCGTCAGCGGCAGGATGTCCAGCGGGCCGGCGTCGTCCATGCCGGCCAGCTCGACCTGCCCCGGCACCTCGATACCCATCGAGGCGAGGTCGGCCGCGGCGGTCGCGACCGTGTAGCCGTGCGAGCAGATCAGTACGGTCGGCGGCTCCGGGTGCTCGAGCAGCTCCATCAGGCGCGCGATCCGGGCCGCTCGGTCGAGGCGTTGGTGCGCGGTCAGCACGGTGAGGTCGGGACGTTCCTCCACGCCGTGCGTACGCAGCGCGTGCAGGTGTCCGCTGAGCCGGTCGCGCACGCTGGTGCAGTCCGTCTCGTCCCAGAGCAGCGCCATCCGCTCGTGACCCAGCCCGATCAGGTGCGTCGAGAGGTCGTACCCGACGGCGAAATGGTTGACGGTCACGGTGTCGGAGGCGACGGTCGGCAGGTAGCGGTCGACCATCACGACGGGAACGTTCCGCCGCTCGAGCGCGGCGAGCGCGGGGGAGTGGGTGCTGCCCTGCACGGGATAGAGCGCGACTCCGCTGACACCGGCCGCGAGCGCTCGTTCCAGCGCCCGCTCCTGGCCGGCGATGGAGTCCTTGCTGGTGAACAGCAGCAGCTCCGCGCCGAGGTCGGAGCAGACCGACTCGACGCCTGCGATCACGTTCGCCCGCATCGGGCCCTGCCCGTGGATGATGCAGGCGACCGAGGTACGGGACGACCGCGCCGACCGGACCGGAGTGTCGACGACCGCACCGGATGGGTCCGCGACGTACGTGCCGCGGCCCTGCCGGCGGACCAGGACGCCGTCGTTGACCAGGTCGTTCAGCGCGCGGATCGCCGTCGTCGTACTCACGTCGAACCGTTCGCAGACGCCGCGCTGGCTGATGAACGGCTGGTCCGGAACGTACTCGCCGCGGTCGATCGCGGCCCGGAGCTCGCGCTTGACCTGCTGATAGCGCGGCAAAGAGTCGTCGCTCATGCGGCCAAGGTTAACGCGTTCAGTGGTCTGGCACCTTCAGGCCGAAGATATTGACGCGTTAACGCGCTAAGTCCTACGGTCCTCGGCACGTCCACCTTGTGAGGGGAGCCTCGGATGCGCCTCCGCACATTCGCCACCGTTCTCGCCATGCTCGGCGCCGTGCTCTGGGCGGGGTCTCCACCACCGATCGCCGAGGCGGCCGTCACGGCGACCGCGAACTTCGCCGCCGACACCGGACCGGCGCACGCCGAGGTGTTCGGCTCGGGCATCAACGTTCCCGCGCTGACCGACACCAGCAAGATCGAGACGCTGCACCAGACCGGCACGAGGTTCATCCGCGGCGACGTGTACCTCGACCACGTCCTGCCGAAGAACACCTCGATCCCCGCCTACCTCGCGGCCATGCCGACCGGCACCGGCGTCGCCGACCCGGACACCTGGGACTGGACGCACTACGCCTGGGTCGACGAGCACCACCGGCGCGGAACGAAGACCGTGCTGATCCTCAGCTACAACATCAGCTGGCTCAGCAGCACTGGCGGACAGTTCGGGCCGCCGAACGGAGCCGACGGCTACCGGGTGTACGAGGACGTGATCGGCAAGATCGTCGATCGGTTCAAGGACAAGGTCGACCTGATCGAGGTCTGGAACGAGCCCGACCTCGACGGCTTCCTCGATCTGCCCGACCCCTCGCCGACGTCCGCGCAACGGATCGAGACCTACACCAGGATCTACGAGACAGCGGCCCGCGCGGTCCGGTCCGTCGCTCCCGCCATGCCGATCGGCGGCCCGGTGATGGCCGACCAGGAACGTGGACTGCAGTGGATCGGCACGATGCTGCGCGACGACCGCGTCAAGAACAACATCGACTTCCTCAGCTACCACACGTACAACGACTACTCGGGCTTCCGCGACGAGTACGTGACCCGGTGGAAGCAGGCGGCCCGGGATGCCGGCAAGGGCGACGACTTCCCTGTGTACGTGACGGAATGGAACTTCAGCGCGTCGTACGACAACATCGAGATGAACGGCAACCACCCGCACTCGATCAGCTACACGGCCTGGCGACTCAGCACGTTCTTCAAGCAGCACGCGAACGGCACGAACTTCTTCGCCGACAACGACGAGGCGATCGTCCCGCAGTTCTTCGGCGTTCACCGCAACGGCATGCTGCCACCGAAGGCGCGGGTGTACCGGCTGATGTCGGTCGACCTCGGACTCGGCGCGGGGGAGAGCGCGCTGCGCTCGATGACGCACCCCGCCTCCGTCAGCAGTGCCGGCGCCGCGACCAACGCGTACGGCGATCGTGTTGCCTGGTTGGTGAACGACGGTACGGCGCCGCTGGAGGTCGAGCTCAACCTGACCGGGCTCGGCTCGACGACGTCCACCACCGCTGTGGTCTTCGAGGCCAGCCCGATCCAGGCCACGACCGCACCGAAGACGTCCGTGCCGCTGCAGGTGAGCGGGGGATCGGCGCGCCTCGACCTCGCGCTGCCCGCGAAGTCGCTCGTCGGCGTCAAGCTCACCTCGACGCCGATCGCCGATGTCGAGAACCTCGCGCGTACCGCGACCGTCACCCAGTCGAGCGTGTCCCTGGCCGATCCGGCGCTGGTCGGGGCGAACGTCGTCGACGGCACCGTCGGCTTCCACGCCCGCGGTGAGTGGGCGTCCCACGCGGAGCTGACGCCGAAGGTCACGCTCGCGTGGCCGACTCCGCAGTCGATCGGTCAGGTCGTGTTGTACGACCGCGCCAACCCCACCGATCGCATCAACGCCGGAAGGCTCGTGTTCAGTGACGGCAGTGTCGTCGACGTTCCCACGCTGCCGAACGACGGCGTGACCGGCAAGGCGATCTCGTTCCCCGCGAGGACGGTCAGCTCGGTGCGCTTCGAGGTGACGAACGGCGCCGGCCTCAACGTCGGGCTGTCCGAGCTGCAGGTGTTCGCCGGCGACAACGTCGCCCGGGACAGCACGCTCACCACCTCGACGCAGGCGGACCTCGGGCCACGCGGCCAGCTCCGTGCGACCGACGGAAACGCAACGAGCACAGGCGAATGGGTGTCGACCGAGACCAATCCGTGGGTCCAGCTCAGCTGGGTGAACAGCCACCAGATCGACCGCGTCGTCCTGCACGACCGCGCGAGCACGTCGAGTAACGTCAACGGCGGCACGCTGACGTTCAGCGACGGCACCTCGGTGGCGGTGACCGGCGTTCCCGCCAACGGAACGGCGAAGGTCGTGTCGTTCACGCCGAAGTCCGTGACCTGGGTGCGATTCCAGGCCGCGAGCGGGACAGGATCGGGCAACGGGCTCGCCGAGCTGCGCGTGCTGAGTGCGGGCAACGTGGCCTCGAGTGCGGTGGCGACGGCGAAGAGCTCGGCCAACGACCCCGTGCTCGGCCCTTCGGCGGCCGTCGACGGCGTCGTCAACCAGTGGTTCGCCGGCGAGTGGGCGTCGAACGGTGAGCTCAACCCCTGGATCCGGCTGACCTGGACGACGCCGCAGACCCTCGGGCAGGTCGAGATCTACGACCGGAACAACCTCACGGACCACGCGCCGGGCGGGATGCTCGTCTTCAGCGACGGCAGCCAGGTGAACGTCGGCGGGATCGACAACACCGGCGTGGGCAAGCCGGTCCCGTTCTCGCCCAGAACCGTGACCTGGGTGGAGTTCCGCCCCGCCGGCGGGACCGGGCTGAACGTCGGGCTCTCCGAACTGGAGGCGTACGCCACGTGATCATGACCGTGATCATGAAGCCGGACCGGTCGTATACGCCGGTTCGGCTTCATGATCCGGATCATGATCACCCTCCTCAGCGCGCGGCAGGGTCGCGTGGACGATGCTCGAGCTGCTCAACGGTTGGCCGATCGTCGTCGTAGTTGAGCGCACCAGCTCGGCGAGATCGGCCGGGCTGGAGTGCGACTCGAGCTTGAACCCACGCTCGTTCAAGAAACGTTCGACGTCGTCGGGATCGAGGCCGAACCTGAGCGGCTCTCCATGGTTGCGGAGGTATTCGACGTACTTGCCGCCGTCGGAGTGCCTGTCCGGATGGTCGATCGGTTCCTTGTGGAAGTAGTCGAACACGACGCTCGACCCGGGAGCGAAGCCCGCGATCGCGCCGAGCGTCTCGTTCACAGCCTCCTCGGTGAGATAGGGAGTGACGCCCTCCCACAGGAACAGCGTGACCTGGTCGTGCGCTGCTCCCGCCGCGGTCAGCGTCTCGAACAGCGAGTCGGACGTGAAGTCCATCGCGACGTAGTGGACGTCGGCGGACAGCTGCGGCAGGCGGCGCATGGTCTCCTGCTTCCAAGCGCTCGTCGACGGATGGTCGACCTCGAAGAACGGGATCCCGTCGGCGGCGTCGGCGAACCGGTACGCCCGGGTGTCCCCGCCCGCTCCGAGCACGACCACCTGCTGGCAGCCGGCGGCGATCGACCGGGCGAGCGCGGCGTCGAAGTACTTCGTCCGCGCCGTCACGAACGGATAGATGCCAGGCAGCGCACGTTGGATGAACGTCAGTGCGAGCCGGCGCACGATCGGCGGGTGCAGGCGGAGCCGGAAGCGCCAGCTGAGGAGGCGCTCGGCCAGGTAGTCCGGGTTGCGTACGGCGGCGTCCCGCTCCCGCGCGCCGGCGGCCCGAAGCGCCGCCACCCCCTCAGCTGTGTAGCTCCGCTTTCCGTCCTTCACGTGTGCGAGCTCCCCTCCGGGTCAGGTCGGCACAACGCTAGCGAAGAACTCCACCAGGGCGGGCGCCATGGCCGCGGGGTCGACGTTGTGCTGCTGTCCGGCGAGCGTGTGGTGCGTCGAGCTCGGCAGTGCCGTGGCGAGGGCCTTCGCGCCGGTGCTCAGCCAGGGCGTCGTTCCGCCGTCGAGCACGAGCGTCGGCACGTCGACCGACGCGTAGCGCTGCGCGTCGAACCTCAACTGGTCGACCACGCGTCCGTCGTACGCCAGCGTGTGCGCGACGCTGGCCATCCACGCCATGGCCGGTGTTCCGAGCAGCGTCGCGGCGAACTCCGCCGGCATGCCCGTTCCCGCCGTCATGAAGTACAGGACGGCGTCCTCGCGCCGGTCCGCGGCCACCAGCTCGTCGAGGCGCTCGACGTAGCCGGCGGGGAGCGGCGCGCGGCCGTCGTCGACGACGAAGTTCGGCTCCCACAGCGCGAGCCCGGTGACGTGGATTCCTTGCTCGGTGGCCTGTTCGGTGGTGAGCAGAGCCAGCCGGGCACCGGACGAGGTGCCGTAGACGAAGGCCGAACCGCCCGCTTCGCCCACGACAGCAGCGAGATCCTCGACCTCCCGTTGGGGCGCGTACGGCTGGACGTCGCCGCTCTCCCCGCGCCCGCGCCGGTCGTAGGTGTAGACGGTGAAGTGATCGGTGAGCAGGGCGGCCAACGGCCCGCTCGGCCCGCCGGCTCGGTAGCCGAACGCGCCGTCGACGAGGACGAGCGGTGCACCGGTGCCGGTCTGCTCGTAGCCGATCGGCGTGCCGTCGGCGGAGGTCGTGCTGGTCATGACGATTCCTTTCCTTGCAGGGCGACGGAGGAGCGAAGGTGCGCGCAGACCGCGGCGATCCAGGCGAAGCCGAGGAGGACGGCGCCGACGAAGGCCAAGGCCAGACCCTTGCCACCTGACCCCGACGCGATGCCGGCGAACGCGGCGAGGAAGAGCAGCCCGGTCACCGCGGAGAACACGGCCCAGCCGCGCTCGCCCGAGCGGGCGAACGAACGGGCGAAGATCAGGCAGCAGGCGAGGAAGCAGAGGAACCCGATGCCGCCGGCGGCGAAGTGCACCGCGGCAGGCCAACTCAACGCGCCGTTCCTCTCGGGTGCGCCGGGCGGGAAGCCGAACGCGGGGTCGGGAGGGAAGAGGCCGGCGACGACGAAGCTGGCGCCGTAGACGCCGAGCAGCCGACCCGCCCAGGTCGCGCCCGCGCTCCTGACTCCTACGGCGGCGAGGACGAGGAGGGTGCCGGTGAGGACGAAGTTCGCGCCCTGGACCCAGCCCGCCGGCCCGTTCATGAGCAGGCTGCCGGCGTGCCGGGTGACGTCGAAGCCGTCGCGGAGGATGACCTGGGCGACGAACACGACCAGGTAGAGCGGGCCGGCGACGAAGCCGGCGGCGAGCATCGCGTGCGCGCCGCGTTGGCCCGTGGGCGTCGGGACTGTTCGAGTGGACATGGCGATTCCTTTCAGCTGGGTTGGGCGAGAGCGGAGAGCTCGTCGACGGCGACGCCGGCCAGCCGGAGCCGGGCGGCGTAGCGGCGGCCGTCGCCGTCCGGGGTGGTGACGACGGTCGCGGGCGCGAGGCCGGCGAGGTTCGCGGCGCGCAGCGGCGACCCGTACGGCCCGGTGTCGGAACTCGGCAGGAGCGCCGGCGTGACGAGGATCTGCCGGACGATCCGCGGCCAGCGTTGGTCGCGGGCGTACAGCGCGACGGCCGCGGCGAGCCGCCCCGCCGCACCGTGGCCGGCGACGACGAATCGGCTCGCGGGAGCGCCGAGCTCCTCGCTGTGGTCACCGGCCCAGGCGGCGGCCCTGATCGCGTCGGCCGCGGTGTCGCAGAACGCGGTCAACGTGAGCATGTTCGGCGGCCGCGACACCGACCCGCCGCCGAACCTCAGCAGCACCGAGCCCAGGACAGGACCCAACGGCCACGCGATCTGGACGTGGATCGGGGCGTTGGTGCCGCGAAGTCGGAGTACCGCTGGCTGGGTCATGCTCGAGACTCTGCGGCCGCGACCGGTCCGGAGGGAACGTCCGTCTGCGCAACGCGGCCTTGCCGTACCCGCAAGATCGCCTTACGGGCATGGGCTCCCGGCCGACGCGATCGTGGTGCACACTTCCGACATGACCAGTGCCGACGACGAGGTGGCCCGGCTGCCGAGCGCGCCCGACGCCATCGAGCTGCGGCACCTGCGGGCGTTCGTCGCGGTGGCGGAGGAGCTCAACTTCGCGCGCGCCGCGGCCGGCCTGTACCTGTCCGCGCCCGCCCTGAGCCGGCAGATCCGTGCCCTGGAACGGCTGCTCGGCTGCGAGCTGTTCCGCCGCAACACCCACCAGGTCGAGCTGACGCTGTCGGGCGAGGCGCTGATGAACGGGGCGCGCGACGTCCTCGCCGCGATGGACGGTGCCGTGTCCGCCACCCAGGCGGTGGGCGGCGAGCTTGCCGGCCGCATCGCCCAGTTCTGGGCACCCACCGACGAGTGGTTCCGCGAGGGCTCCAAGATCCAACGGTTGCGCAACGACGCCGAGAAGATGATGGAGCGCTTCAGCGTTCCCGCCGAGGTGCGCGTGCGGTCGGTCGTCGCGGGCGGCGTGTCCTCGTTGGTCCTCTCCGAGTCCGACAGCCCGGCAACGATCCTCTACCTGCACGGCGGTGTGTACGTCATGGGCTCGGCGTACGGGTTCCGCGCGATCGCCGGCGCGCTCTCGGCGGCGGCCGGATCGGGCGTGCTGCTGCCCGACTACCGCCTCGCGCCCGAGCATCCGTACCCGGCGGCCGTGATCGATGCCGTGCGCGCGTACGAGTGGATCCTCGCCGAAGGCGTGCCACCCCACCAGGTCGCGATCGTCGGTGAGTCGTCCGGCGCGGGTCTGGTGATGTCGACGTTGCTGCGACTGCACGCGGACGGGCAGCCCCTCCCCGGTGCCGCCGCGCTGCTGTCGCCCGCGGTCGACCTGTCCGGAGCGGCGCTGGCCGACTTCCCGAAGGGGATCGCCGGGGCAGCGCTCGAGCTGGACGAGCTGCACGAGCTGGTGGACGCGTACCTCGACGGTGTCGCGCGGGACGACCCTCGGGTGTCGCCGTTGCACGCGGACCTCACCGGCCTGCCGCCGTTGCTCATCCAGGCGGGGACCGGCGACCCGTTCCTCGCCGACGCCCGTCAGCTGGCGGACCGGGCACGCGCGCATGGCCTCGAGGTCACGTTCGACGCCTATCCCGCGGACACGCACAGCTTCCAGCTGTTCTGGTCGTTCCTGCCGGAGGGCGCCGACGCCGTCCGCGACGCCGGCACGTTCATCCGCCGCCACACCGCTCAGGCCGCCACGGCCTGAGCGAACAACATCCGGGCGAGGCCGGGTGTCTCTCGTTGAGTGGAATCGGTCTCACGAACGAGGGGTGCCAGCGTGGAGAGTGCAGAACGTCCGTGGTCGCGGGCCGCGACCGTCGACGCCGAGCTGGTCGAGACGTGGACCACGACCCTCGACGCGCTTCCGTACCCCATGGCCCCTGTCTTCGGCGCTCCGGAACCGCTGGCGCCTGGGCTGTCCATCGTGGTGCTCGACCTCGACGATCTCGAAGGGCTCTCGGTGACCGGCCGAAGCGACGTCGAGCTCGTGGTCGTCCTCACGCCGGCGGGTCGGCCGGTCGTCGAGGCGTTCCGCACGGCCCATCCCGAGCTCGACGTTCGTACGATCTCGCTGCCGACCGCCGACAGAGCGGCCGGTCGGGTGGCCGCCCTCGCCGCCGCCCGCCGGGCCCAGGTCATGGAGGCCGGCGAGAACGGCGCGGTGGTGGAGACGGACCTGGCCCAGGCGATCGCCCGGCAGGTCGGCAGCGCGGAGGACATCTACTGGGCGACCGTCGCGGTGCGCACCGGTACGGAGCTCGTCGCCGGAACGCCGAACGACGACGCGGACTGGCGACCGCACCTCGCCGCGATCGTCCAGCTCGAGGAGCTGCGCACCGAGGCCGGCGCGGCCCACGTCGAGGCGATCGACGAGGCCATCGCGGCACGCGCGACGGCGATCGGCTCGTACCTCGAGCGGAACCCGTCCGAGCACGCGCAGCTGGTCGCGGCGCTCGACGACCTGCCGATCTTCCACCTGCCCTATGGGTTGGTGAACGCGAGCATGCCGCGCGGCGTGGTGTTCGCGTACGCGTTCGTCCCGTACGCCGACGCGAGCGGGATCGTCATGGCCAAGCGGATCAGGACCATGGGCCGGGTCGCCGACGTCGTCTCCAACGCGATGGACCGGATCCGTACGGTCGATGCCACGACCCGTCGCATCGCCGGGCCGTTCACCGCTGACGAGGCGGTCCTCGCGACCCCGACGTACTTCTCGCACTGGCCCGCGATGGAGCAGTACATCCTCGAGGGACTCGACCAGGTACGGAAGTGGGAGGCGGAGAAGGGCCCGTACCCGTGGTCGTACAGCCGCGCGCACTTCGCGGCGTCCCATCTGTTGGGTGCCGCGTACAAGCTGGCCAACCCGTCGGTCTCGTGGACCGCCGAGTTCTCCGACCCGCTGTCACGCGACATGCTCGACGAGGAACGCGGTACTACCGTTGAGCCGGGCCCGGTGCGCGAGTTGTTGCTGACAGGCATGGAGAAACTAGGCCTTCCGATGCCCGGGTCCGACAACTGCTTCGTCTGGTGCGAGGAGCTCGCCTACGTCCTCGCCGACGAGCTCATCTTCACCAACGAGAACCAGCGGGAGTACATGCTGTCGTACTGTTCCAACCCGTTGGTGGCGGCGACGGCCCGCGCGAAGTCGGTGGTGTCCGCGCACCCGACTCTGCCACGGCCGTTCTACTCGATGGTGAACGGGTCCTACCCGCTCGAGCCGGACAAGGCGCATGTCGCGTACTTCGGCGTCTTCTACCCGACGCGCGGGCTCGACGACGTTCTCACCGCGGCGGCGGAGCTCGACGCGAACGTACGCGATCGGCTCGTGCTGCACGTCTTCACGACGAAGTCGGAGATCCTGGAGAAACGTGCTGCGGAGCTGGGGATCGGCGCGAACGTACGGGTCGGCCCTTACGCGCGGTACCTCGAGTTCCTCAACCTCACCACGCGATTCGACTGCCTCGTGGTCAACGACGCGAACACGTCCGCGTACCACGAGCGCAACCCGTACCTGCCGTCGAAGTGGTCGGACTACAAGGGGAGCGGGACGGCGGTGTGGGGGTTGGTCGAGCAGGACAGCCCGCTCAGCCGTCAGTCGCTGGCCTACCGGTCGCCCGTCGGCGACGCCGGGACGGCGCGGTCGGTGCTCGAGCGGATCGTGCGGGCGAAGTTCCCCTCAGCGTGAGCCGCGGAGGACGGACGCGATCTTCTCCACGTTGAGGCGCGTCTCGTTCAGCCACGGGTACTCGGCCAGCCAGCGCGCGACGAGCTCCTGCTCGTCCGTACGGACCAGGTCGTCCAGCACCACGATGGTGTCGCCCGCGAGGCGATCGGCGAGGAGCGGCAGCGCGGGGTAGCGGGCATGCGGTCCGGTCACGCCGGGAGGACCGTCGACGAACAGCAGGTCGATCCGGTCGAGCTCGCACCAGGAGTCCTTCGCGTACCAGGACCAGTCCTGCTCGCCGAGGCGGTAGGTCTCGAGCAGCGCGAGACGTACGTCGGCGAAATCCGCGACGCCGTGCGCTTCGAGCAACGCCTCGGTCTGCCGTACGTACTGGGCGTCGTGCTCGAGCGCGACATGACGTCCTTCGACGTCGAACGCTCGTCGGGCCAGCGCGCACCACAGTGTGGAGACGCCGCTGCCGCACTCGACGCTGAGTCGCGGCCGGTCGGTGCGGATGGTTTCGACCAACAGGAGAAGGAGATCCGGCGACGCCGCCCAGCCGCGCATCGCCGGAACGCGCGCGGAGACCGGCACCATGCTGTAGAGGTTGAACAGCGCCTCGAGCTGGCGGTAGACCGTCGTCGTGTCGCGGACGACCTTCCGCCGCGTGTTCTCCGGACCGCGGTCGATCGCGACGGCCGTCGTGTCCAGCGTCGAGCTCATCGCGGTCAGCACCGCGGTGGCCTGGTGCGCGCGGTCCTGGTTCGCGCCGGTCAGCAGGCGGAGCTCACCGATCAGGAAGCGGTTCTGCCGGTGCGAGTTGAGTCCGAGGAGAAGCAGCAGGCCGAGCACGGAGACGAGCAGGACGACGGTGACGTCGGCTCCGAGCGCGGTGGTGATCGCCAGCGCGGCCAACCAGACAGCGGCGACCGCGGCGAGCAGGCCGCGCCGTGCGAGGTTGCCGGCGATCGTCGATCTCACCGGTCCGAGTCCGGCAGCTCGATGCTGGAGTACTCCGCGAAGTAGCGGCGGGCGCCGGCGACGTCGCGGTGCAGCAGGTCGGCCCAGGCAGCGACGACCTTGTCCGGATCGTGCGTACGACGGATCTCCTCGCGGGCCTGGTCGCAGCTCTCCGCCCACGCTGTCGGATCGGCGTTGGCCAGTACGGCGTTCGCCGCCTCGCCGATCGAGTCGTGCGACCCACTCCTTGCCGTAGATCTCCGCGGCGCCGGGCCAGGACCGTACGACCGGAACGGCGCCCGACGCCATCCCCTCCGCGACCGACGCGTGGCTGCCCTCCTCGTCGCTGGTGGAGACGATGGAGCCGACGCGGCGGAACCAGCGCGCCATGTCCCGACCGGGCGAGTCGAAGACGACGGCGTCGCGCAGCAGCGGGTCGCGTTCGATCCGTTCGAAGCACCAGCCGACGTAGTCGCGTTCGTCGCCATTGGTCCACGCGTACTTGTTGTGCCAGGGCATCACGCCGCGGACGACCATGCGGAATCGCTTGTCCGTCTGGCGAATCTCGGCGAGCAGGTCCAGCGCGAGGTCGAACCTCTTGCGGATGAACTCGAAGCCGACGAAGCCGAGCGTGAACTGGGCGCCGGGTTGTTTCGGCCGGTCGAGCCAGTCCATGTCCATGAAGTTGGGGATGTAGATCAGCTTGTCGGTGGGCCAGCCGACCTCGTCGCGGATCCTTCGGCCGAACAACGGAGCGATGTAGACGACCGCGTCGACGTTCTCCATCCGCAACTGCTGTGGGTACGGGGTGTCGAGCTCGAACCGATGCAGCCTGACGACCAGGAACTGGTCCGGGCGTTTGTGCTCGGAGAGCCAGATCGCGCTGGTGCGGGCCCACTCGGCGAGAATCGAGTCGGCTCGCTCCAGCCGTTCGGTGGTGTGAGCGGTTTGCCTTGCCAGGCCTGGCCATTCGTCGGTCGTGACGTCGAGATCGTCTCGCCGGTCGAGGTGTTCGGCGAGCTCTACGGCGAACTTGAGGTCGTGCCCCGAGACGATCGCGTCGCGCTTCTTCCTCGGCGTGGTGGGGACTTGGACGGTGTCGCGCAGGGTGCGGGCGCCGCGTACTTGTGCGGCGACCGACCAGTCCGAGGTCTCGTCGTCCGGCATCGTCATCGGCGTACCGGTGTGGTCGTCCTGCCAGGCGGATCTGGTCGCCTTCGCCCACGGGCCGGCCAGGCCGCGTTGCCGTGCGCCGGGGAACGAGTATGGTCGCGACTCGTCCTCTGCCAGCTCGTGCCGCCAGAGCGCGAGCTGTGCCACGGTTGGATCGAGCTCGGTCAGGTTGACGGGTTCGAGGTTCTCGGCTCTGCAGGTCGGGCAGTCGTGGTCGTCCGCGAGGGGCGGGTACAGCTCGACCTTCGGCCGGAGCGACTGGGCGGACCGTTCGATCGACTCCCGGGCCAGCTCGCTGTCGGTGAGGAATCCGCCGACCTGCTTGGCGGTCTCGTTCAGCTCGGTGGCGTACTCGGTGTGCCCGCCGGGCGGCAGCCACTGCGGCGGGAGGGCGAGCGCCCAGACGCGGTAGGCGGGGGTGCCCGCGCTCGCTGCTGCCCGCGCTGCTCGGAGGGACTCGGCGATCACGAGGTCGGCGCCTGCCAGGCCGGCGATGGGTGGGACTACGCGAGGTATGGTGCTGGTGCTCCAGGTGCTAGGTCGGCGCAGGCGCCGGTAGGCCTGGGCCAGTGGGCGCCGTACGGACGGTGGCAACCAGGCCAACTTCCGAGGCCCGCTGGTGGTGGCGCTGCGGACGGGTGCGGGGGCGGGCGGCTGCCACACCACCTCGCGGACCGTCGCGCCGACGGCACCGAACGCCTCCCGTACGCCACTGCGCCAACAGCAGACGCCGGGTACGTTCGGCCATTCGCCGTCGCACAACAGGACGACCTCGAACTCCGACATCCCCACCCTTTCCAGCCCCCGAATTTCGACCGAGAATTGCTCGACAAAACTGTGTCATAGGGCGGAGTCAAATGGCCTTCAGATTTCCTTCACTCTCCCTACGGGAGAGGCGACTTCGGCCACGCGAACTCGGCTCGGAAATGCGCTAGCGTGGAAGCTATGGAGAACGAAGCCAGACTGCTCGTGGTGGCCGACGGTGCCGGTGCATGGTCCGACGCGTTCGGGCTTCCGTTCCGTGACGCGACCGTGGTGGACGGTGACGGTTCGTGGGAGCTCGAGGGCGCGTTCGACACCGTCGTCATCGACCGTCGCGGCTTCGATCCGCGGTGGCTCGACCGGGTCACGTCCGAGCTGCGTCCGGTGCTGAGCCCGAAGACCCGGCTGCTCGTCGCGCTTGGCGGTCCGGCCGTCGACAGTGCGGAATCGCCAACCCTGGCGGGTCTGGAGTGGGACGGGATGGTGCTGCTCGGCGAACGACCATGCGCGGTGCTCCGTACGGCGAGTACCGACGCCGGCCCGGTCGAGACGGGCGCCCTGGTGGCCGCCGCTTACTCCGCAGCGACGATCGCCGAAGCGGGGATGTCTCGCCATCGCCCACGTGCACAGGAGATTCGCCGGCTGGCGGCCTCAGGTGAGGCGCGCCGGCGGCGTAGCGAACAGGCCTTGCTCGGCCACCTCGCCAAGGCGGCTGCCCACTCCGAGAAGCTCTCCGTCGAGCTGCGCAAGCAAGTTCACGCCGCCTCGCAGCCAGTCACTGTCAAGGCGTTGCTGCGTTCGTCGCCCACCGGTCGCCGCGTCCTCGGCATCCTCGGGCGGGCCAAGCGACTCCTTCGCCGCCAGCGCTAGCTCGCCCGCGGGCAGGGGGTGGGCTCGGCCATGCGCAGTGTTCGCTCGAGCGTGCGCGAGTATGCCCGGACGAGCTCGTGGAACCGATACCGATCCGGTGCGTGTTCTTCCATCAAGTGTGCGTCGGCGAGCTGTTCGAGAAGGCGGCTCGCGTCGTCGACGGTCGCATTCAACAATGCTGCTCCGACGTCCGGCGTGAGATCGCTCTGGCGGTGCCTTCCGAATATCCGAAAGGCGCGCTGCCGGTCGGTCGGGAGCTGGCGATAGGACAAGGCGAGAGCGGCATTCACCTCGCGCATTCCATTTCGCTCTCGGAGCCTTGCCGCCAAACGGGATATGGTCCAGACAGGTCGGGAACGCAGCAGCTCGGCGGCGTGCCGAAGCGCGAGCGGAAGGCGACCGCACAGCTCGACGATCTCGCCGACCGGCTCGTGCTCTCGTCCGTGCGACCTCGTGAACAGCGCGACCGCGTCCGCGGTGGAGAGCACGTCGAGCGTCAGCTGGTGGGTGGCGTCGATAGTCCGGAGCCGCTGACGGCTGGTGACCAACACCAGACAACCGGGGCTGCCCGGCAACAGCGGCCGGACCTGGGACTCGTCGTGCGCGTTGTCCAGAACGACGATCACGCGCCGACCGGCGAGCGCACTGCGGTAGAGCGCGGCACGTTCCTCGAGCTCCGCAGGGATCGACTCGTCGTTCACCCCCAACGCCCGCAGCGCGCGAGCGAGAACGATGCCGGTGCACAACGGCTGCTGCCCGTCGGTGTAGCCGTGCAGGTCGAAGAACAGCTGACCATCGGGAAACCGGTGCGCGAGGCGATGCGCCACGTGCACGGCGAGCGCGGTCTTGCCGACGCCCGCCATGCCCTCGATCCTGCTCGTCAGAACGGTGGTGGATGGCCGGTCGGCGAGGTCGAGCAGCCGCTCGAGCTCGCTCGCGCGTCCGGTGAACGCAGGAGTGTCCGCGGGAAGCTGCGCCGGCTGAACTCGCGGTGCGACGGTCGGGGTCTCCACCGTGAGCAGGCGAGGGTCCGCGGCGAGAACCGCCTGGTGGATGTCCTGCAGCTCGCGACCGGGACTGACGCCCAGCTCGTCCCTGAGCACGGCAGCGGTCGTGGCGTACGCGCGCACGGCCTCGGCCTGGCGACCGGACCGGTACAGCGCCAGCATGAGCTGGCCGCAGAACCGTTCCCGAAGCGGATGCTCGGCGAGGAGTCGCCGCAGTCGCGGGATCTGGCTGGCCTGGCGGCCGAGCGACAGTTCGCCATCGATCAGCTGCTCCTCGGCCTCGAGGCGACGTTCGTTCACCGGCGTGGCGTCCAACGCCTGCAGGACATCGGAGTCGAGGTCGGAGCAGACGGGATCGCGCCACAGCCGCAGCGCCTCGGCCAGCAGCTCGACCCGGCGGACGACGTCGGGCGCCTTCGCCGCCTGGCGGAGCAGCTGGTCGAACCGCAGCAGATCGAGGTGCGTCGGATCCAGCTGGAGCTGGTAGCCACCCTGGGTGGTCCGGATCAGATGGGCGTCGCCGAGCGCCTGTCGCAGCCGCACCACGTACAGCTGGACCGCGTCGCGTGGCTTGCTCGGTGGCCGCTCGTTCCAGAGGCGTTCGACCAGATCCCCTGTGGGGACAGGGTGGTTCGGCCGGAGCAGCAGCGAGGCCAGCAGCGCGCGCAGGCGCGGCGGCCCCACCCGAACCGGCTGGCCGCGGCGGGTGACCTCCAGCGGTCCCAGGACCGAGAAGTACGGCTTTCCCGACATATGACGCCCTCTAGTGGTGTCCCGATGCTTCCTTACGTGAAGAGACACCGGGGAGCGTCGTTTCGTCGTCTCGGAGTGAAGGATTTCTGAAGTTCTCGCGACGGCGACGCCGCAGGATCGGCACGACGAGCAGCACGATGAGCCCGGCGGCGCCGACGGACGAGGTCAGCAGGCCGGCGCGCAATCCGGGCGGGCGGAACGCGAGCTCGATCCGGTGCGAACCGGGCTCGAGGTCGAGGCCGATGAACGCGCCCGCGGTGGTCCGGATCGTTGCCGGCCGACCGTCAACCTGGGCTTGCCAGCCGGAGATGTGCGGTACGGACAACAAGAACCGGCCGCCCTTGGCGTCGTCGACGTCGACGGTCAGGCCGGCTGAGGTCCAATGCACCTCGCGAGCCGAACGAGCGCGGAGCCGGTTGACCCAACGTTCGAAGCGATCCACGTCGAGACCCTGCACGAGCGGTTGAGGCAGCGCGACGCGCTTGCTGCGGGTGCTGAGCTCGATCGTGAACGTGGTGTCCGTGCGCTGGCCGAGGTCGAGTGGGCCGGTCGCCTGCCTGGTCGGGTAGATGACCGTTGGCTCGTCGTCGATCCGTACGTCGCTCGCGTCCAGCGGCGCCTGGTGCCAGAGGTAGAGCTGGCGGGTGCCGGTGGCCTGACAGGTCCAGCGCAGGGTCGCCGACTTGACCGCTGGGTCGCGGGTGAGCACGATCGCCCCCGGCCTGTTGCGCAAGGTTCCGCCTGTGACCACGGGAGGTTGCCGGCAGCTGTCCGTGAAGAGATCCTCACCTTTGAGGAGGGTTTCCTGGTTGGTGAACGGGTTCTTCGAAGCGAGCGGGCTTGCTGGCTCGAAGAAGTAGCCGACCGGCAGCGAGTTCGCGTTCTGGTAGGCGTACAAGGGCACCTGGTACGGCTGCGGTCGCTCGGCGGGAACGTGACGCACGAGCTCGAAGCCCGGTCGGGTGAGCGGCCGGTCGCTGAGCACGTTCCGGAATCCGAACAACGCGTCGGTCACCAACGTCGAGCCCTGGTAGTCGAACCGCACGTTCGGCAGCGGATCGGAGAAGCCGAGCGCGTGGAACGTGCGGTGGGCGCGGCCGTTCGTGATCGAGGAGTAGTGCGTGATCGCGAAGTTGCCGAACCGCAGCGAGTCGTTCGGCGTCCGGTAGCTCGTCGCGTCGGCGCGGAAGAACTCGTCCTGCTTGGGATTCGCCGCCTCGAGTTCCGCGGACCAGGCCGGTCCGGGCCGGGCCCAGAGCTCGCGGTCGACCACCACCAGCTTCTTGGACGCCAACGCCGCCGCGCCGCTCGCGTCGACGAGCATGAGGATGGCAAGCGCGGCGACGAGCGGTCGCCGGATCCGTTCTCGCCCGCGGAGCAGGAAGTACGCGAGCCCAATGGTGGCGGCAGTGGTGACGACGACGGCCGTCCACAGCAGCACTCTTGGTGGCAGCAGGCTCGGTCGCACGCCGGCGACCCAGGCCGCGGTGGCGAGCGCGATCCCGGCCACGACGACCGCTGCTGCCGCAGCGGGCTTGCCGACGCCGGCGACAGCGGCCCGATAGCCCAGCAGGACAAGGAGAAACGACAGGACGAAGCCGAACCGGTGCGGGTAGCTCGTCGGCGACTCGAGGCCGTGCCACAGCAGGTAGAGGAACGGCACCTGGCAGGACGCGACGAGAAACGCCAGCAGCGCCGCGAAGCCGAGGCGTTCTCGCATGGAGATCTTCCGGGCAGCGAAGAACACCAAGGCGAAGACCAGCGTGGCGGTGCCGACCGCGAGATGTGGTGGGCCGTTCAGCTTGTCCAGCATCGTTCCGCCGTACAGGCTGCCGAGGAAGTCGGCCCAGGGGAGTGGCACGTCGCTGCTGCCCTCGGGCGCCGCGTAGCGGTCCTGGATCGCGCGCAGGGACGGGATGATCACCACGCCCGCGCAGAGCAGGCCGATCGCCACCGCGGCGCCAGCTCGCGCGGCCGTCGTGAGTGCGTCGCGTATCCCGAAGGCGCGGCGGACGGCGACGTACCGTACGACCAGGTAGAGGCCGGCGAACAGCATCGTCATCATGCCCGCGTAGTAGTTGACGAGCATGGTGGCCGCGGTGATGCCCGCGAGCGGCAGCATGCTGTGTTGGGCGAGCAGCCGTTCCACCGCGAGCAGGACGAGGGGGAGCAGGTAGAGGGCGTCCAACCACATGAGGTTCGACGCGTTGTAGAGCGCCCAGCTCATCGCCGAGTACGTGACCGCGGCGGCGACGACGAACGGGCGAGGGCCGGGGAACGTACGGCGTAGGTACCAGGCCATGGTGGCGGCGGCGAGCGCGAGCTTGCCGGCCATGATCACGATGATCGCCTCGGGCAGGTTGCTGTCGTCGACGAACAGCGCGATCACGTTGAACGGGCTCGCCAGGTAGTAGGCGGCGAGCGGGAAGAAGTTCATGCCGAGATCGGCCTGCCAGCTGAACATCAGGCCTTCGGGACCCAGAACAGCGTTGCGGAGATAGGAGAACAGCGGCGCGTACTGATGGCTGAGGTCGTGCGTCAACACGGAGTTGCTGCCGGCGGGGTAGACGTGGCGTACGACCAGCGTGCCGAGGTAGACGCAGACGGCGAGGACTGCGGCGGTGACGATCTCCCATGCTGGTGTGGATCTCTTGGTGGCGGGCTCGTCCTTCGGCGCGAGGATCGTTCGCGACACGAGGAACGTGACCGGGATCGCGGCCGCCGCGGCGACGAGTGGGGCGGGTCGTTCATCCATGCCGATCCACTCGACGAGTCCGTACACGCCCGCGGTGGTGAGCACGAAGTTGGTGGCGGTGGTGAGCGGGAAGAGGAGAAAGCGCTTCCAGGTCGGCCGCACCCGGTAGGTGAACCAGCAGTTGAGGAAGAACGAGCCGATCGTGCTGAGGACGAACGCGAGGACGTGCGCCGCGAGGTAGGGGAGCACGAGGCGGAGGACGAGGTAGGAGGCGAAGTACGTGCCGGTGTTGACGACGCCGACGAGCCCGAACCGTACGGCCTGCTTGAGGATCACCATGGCCCGCGCACGTTGCTGTCCTTGATAAGGAAGTGCGGGCGGCGCTTGGTCTCGTAGTAGATGCGGCCGATGTACTCGCCGATGACGCCGAGGAAGAGCAGCTGGATGCCGCCGAGGCCGGCGACCGCGGCGACCAGCGTGACGTAGCCGGGCAGGTCGATGCCGAACAGGGCAACGCGGATCATCAGCCAGAGCACGTAGAGCATCGAGAGGACGATGACGATTCCGCCGATGTAGATGGACAGTCTCAGTGGCTTGTTGTTGAACGAGAGCACGCCGTCGATGCCGTAGTTGAGCAGGCTGCGGAACGTCCAGCTGCTGTCGCCGCCGGCGCGTTGCACGTTCTCGTACTCGATCGTGACCTGCTCGTAGCCGATCCAGGAGAAGAGGCCCTTGGAGAAGCGGTTGTACTCGCCGAGCGCGAGCACGGACTCGACCGCGCGGCGGGACAGCAGGCGGAAGTCGCCGACGCCGTCGACGAGCTTGACGTCGACGAGGCGGTTCATCACCTTGTAGTAGGTCTTGGCCGCGAGCGTTCGCATGGGCTTGTCGCCGGTGCGGGTGCGTTTGGCGACGACCTGGTCGAACCCTTTGCGGTGCAGCTCGAGCATGCGGGGAACGAGCTCCGGCGGGTGCTGCAGGTCGGCGTCGATGATCACCACGGCGTCGCCGTTCGCTGCCTCGAGCCCGGCGAGCATGGCGGCTTCCTTGCCGAAGTTGCGGCTGAACGCGACGTACCTGACCCGCTCGTCCTCCGCCGCGAGGCCGCGGATCAGCTCGAGCGTGCCATCCGTACTACCGTCGTCGACGAAGACCAGCTCGTAGTCGTCCACGACCTCCGCGATCTCGGCCGTGAGGCTCGCGTGAGCAGCAACGACCACCGCCGCCTCGTCGTGGCACGGAACGACAACGCTCAGCCCCAGCCCCGCCTCCATCTAGCCCCCGAACCCCTCTTGGTCTGCTTACCGGTACAGACATCGAGCGGGTGCCGTTTGTTGCTTGGGGAGCCGGACGAGATTTCCGCCAGGCGGTGGCGAGGGGATCTAGGTGATCGTTCCCCCATCGCCCGCGCCGAAGAAGCCGGACTTGTTACACAGATCTCGCCTTAGAGCCCGAGATCTCTGTAACAACTCGGAGGTGTGGAACCGGAGTGACGCGTAATGCCAGCTGACCGGGCGGTGATCATGATCGTGATCATGAAGCCAGACCGGCGAATACGACCGGTTTGGCTTCATGAAAACCATCATGATCACGGGACCTGGCGCGGGCGAGGCGAGCGGCACACGGGCCGAGCGGACCGGAGAACGAGCAGGGTGGCGAACCAGGCCGGGTGAGTTGGAGTTGTTACACAGATCTCGGCTTAGAGACCGAGATCGTGGAACAACTCGCGGGAGTGGGACGGATGTGACGGCAGGGGCGAGCGGGCAGGCAGCGGCACGTTAGCCGAGCGGGCCGGCGCACGAGGCAGGATGGCGAACGACGCAGTGGCGGGCGAGCGAGGCCGGGTGGCGAGCGGGCAGGCAGCGGCGACCGAGGCAGTGGCGGGCGAGCGAGGAGGGTGGCGAACGAGGCCGGTGGGGATCGCCGGGGCCAGTGGTGGGCAGGCGGAGCCTGCCCATGGTGCCTGCTCATTGGCCGCCGAGAGGCTCCATGTCAACGGGTCAGGTCGCGAAGCGACCTGATCTCGGCGAAGGCGAGACGCGAAGCGCCCTTGACATGGAGGGCGGCCAATACACTCCCGGCGATCCCCACCGACCGAGAGAGCAACCCGCACCGAGCGAGCCAACACCGAACAGCTGGCGAGAGCGGCCGACGCAGAGTGGCCGGCACCGAGCGAGCCGACGCCGAACAGCTGGCGAGTGGCCGGCGTCGAGTAGCCGGCGAACGAGTGCCGGCGTCGAGTGGCCGACACCGAGTGGCCGACGTCGAGTGGCCGGCGTCGAGTGGCCGACGGCGAGTGGCCGACGTCGAGTGGCCGACGGCGAGTGGCCGAGTTGTTGGACAGATGTCGGGATAGGCACCGAGATCTGTCCAACAACTCGCGGGCAGGCGTGGCGGTGGGTGGCAACGCAGGAGTTGTTGGACAGATCTCGGCCTAGAGCCCGAGATCTGTCCAACAACTCGCGGAGGTGGGGAGTGGCCGGCACCGAGCGAGCCACCCGCACCGAGCGAGCGGCCGCCTCCATCCCAGCGCGGGGTGGAGGCGGCCAGGTGTGAGGTGTCAGGCGTCAGCCGGTCGTCTGCCAGCTAGCCGCCGCGTAGGACATCACCAAGCAGTCACCCGCCGACACGACTCCCACCGGTCGGGCCACCGAGCCGGACGGGATCAAGGCCGCGCTCAACGGAACGCGGTCGTCGTCCCACAGCGAGCCCTGGGAGCTGGCGTAGAAGTTCGGCGCGGTCACACCGGTACCGGCGAACGTCAGCGCGCCCTCTCCGGTCGACTGACCGTCTCCGACTCCCACGTGCAGCGCGGGGCGGCGTAGGTGTACGCCGTTGCCCGAGGTGGTCAGTGTCGTTCCCGCCGAAGCACCGACCGCGGTGTTGCTCGACGCACCGAACCGCGCGTACACGCGGCCGTTCGCGCCAGACGCCGTCCGGTAGCCGACGACCAGCGAGGCGCCCTGGCCATCCGCACCACCGACGCCACCGACCCCGCTCAGAGTGAACACGCCGTTGCCCGGCACCGGGACCGACGCGAGGTACGTACGGTTCGGACCCAAGTTGTTGATGTTCCAGCACGTGTCGGCCGACGCCGCGATGAGCGTGCCCGTCACGTTCGCGCCGCGGTAGACGACGGTCGGGTCCGGGCCACCGATCGTGGTCCACACCAGCCGCGCGAACTGCCCCGTCGCCCCGGCCGGGATGCCCGCGATGGTGAACGACGCCGAAGCCGGCGCCCCCGCGCGGTGCGCCATGCCCACGCCGTCCGACACCAGGTCGAGCCCGGGTGCCGTCGACGTCAGCGCGACGCGGAGGCCGCTGTCGAGAAGACGCGTGCCCGCGCCGAGCACCTTGATCCGCGGCTTGACGACGGCGTTGTCCGCGTCCGTCACGGGCTTTCCGGTCGACTGCAACGCCGACAGCGCCGTCGGGACGCTGACCGCGTTGTTGATCTGGTTCAGGATCGCCCACGCACCGGCCACGTGCGGAGCGGCCATCGAGGTGCCGTTGAACAGAGCGAACGCGTTGCCCGGCACCGACGAGTTGATCGAGACGCCCGGCGCCAGCAGCTCGACGAGCGGCGACGAGTTCGAGAACGAGGCCACCACATCGGTCTTGCTCGTCGCACCGACCGTGATCGCGGTCGAAATACAGGACGGGATGCTGACGCCGGTGTTGGAAGTAGAGTTTCCCGAGGAAATGATGGTCGCGATTCCCACCGAACGCAGGTTGTCGATAACAGCCTTCCGCGAGTCGGCGTCGCAATTCGTCGTAGACGTACTGAACGAACCGAGGCTCATGTTCGCCGAGGCAATCGCGTACGTGTTGCGCAGTGCGTAAACGCGCTCGAGCCCGGCGATCTGGTCGCTGGTGAACGACAGCGCGCACGGCGGCGGGCCACCGCAGGACCCGGTGTCGGTGAAGGTCGAGAAGACCCGGATGCTCAGCAGGTTGGCTTCCTTCGCCACGCCGCTGAACGACGCGCCGCGCCCGGCCGCGATGCCCGCGACGTGGGTGCCGTGACGGCAGTCGCTCGTCGCCGTGACACAGGGCAAGCCGGAGTTGACGGCGGTCGACGAGGTGACGCCACCGGGGCAGGTCGCGTTGGCCGAGAAGCAGGCCTCGGAGACCACCTTGGTGCCGCCAGCGGCCTTCTGCAGGAACGAGTGCCCCTTCTCGATGCCGGTGTCGAGCACGGCGACGTGCTGGCCGGCGCCGGTACGTCCGACGGCCCAGCTCTCGGTCGCCTCGACGAGCGGCGAAGACTGCGCGAGGTCGAGGCGAGCGAGCTCATCCTCTTGCAGGCTTGCGGCTTGACCGGAGCTCTTCAGCCGGTCGAGCGTCGCGGCGTCGGCCTCGAGAGCCACATAGGGAACGGTCTGGAACGTCCGGACGACGCGGAACTTCCCACCGCCCGCGAGCGCTGCCTTCAGGTCGCTGGTCTTGCGCGCGATGTCGCCGCGCTGGGCCGTACGCTGTGCCGCGCTCAGGGAACCCTCGGCGGTCTGCTTGGTGCGCAGCCCGACGATGACTCGGACGGTGCCCTTCTGCTGAGCCGCGGCCCGAAGCGTGGCCAACGACCCGGCCGACGCCGTCTTCGCGGTGTTGTCGACTGCAGCCAAGCGCTCCTTCGCCGGAGCCGCCGGCCGCCGAGTGGCGTCCCCGTGGTCACCCGCGGCGGAAGCCGCCGGGACCATCAGGGTCGTGCCGATGAGAGTAAGCCCAATCGCCGCAATTCGGGCAATTTGGGCATGCCAAGAACTACGAATGGCCATGTAAGCCCCCCAAGTGTTGCTCCACGAAGTATCCCGCTTCGTGGAAAGTTTCCGAAGAATAGCAGCGTGTCAACGTCGCATTACAGAAATTGAGAAATTGCGTCGACAACCCGTTGGGAAGGCCTTTCTGGCCCTCCTCCAAAAGACGAATCGAGGGCTCAACGGGAGATCGAATGCGCATTCATGGCAAGAATTCGATATCCCGCCGTACCAGCCGCCGCCAGGGATACGCTAGCGCTACGCCAGGACGATGTCCTAAAGCTCGGTTGTCGGCCATCACGCCAGTCCCGATCAGGCGAAGCGGCTTCGAGAGGATCCTTTACAGCGTGGCAACTTGCGGCCAAGACCTGTTGTCCACGTCGAGGCAGGCCGACACTGACGTAGGTCCTGAACTTGGGTTTCGGACATCGGAGGTCGTACATGTGGGCTCGTGGTTCCATCCTGCTCTCCGCCGTGGCGCTGCTCGGTGCCACCCTGCTCGGCGGCGTCCAACCCGACCGGGCTGAGGCGGCCGACCCGTTACCGGGGACCGTCCCCTCCGTACGCCAGGCCACCGCCGGCACGGGCGCCGGCTTCGCCTGGACGGCCACCGGACGCATCGTGGCCGAGGCGTCGCTCGCGAACGACGCGCGCACGCTCGCCGAAGACCTCGCCGGCATCTTCGAAGGCCGCCTCCCACAGGTCGTCACCGGCGCGCCCGGCAGCGCCCAGCCCGGCGACATCACGCTCGCGCTCGGCAGCACCGACACCCAGCTCGGCGAGGAGGGCTACACGCTCGCGATCGGCCCCACGCTGAATATCCAGGCGAGAACGAGCACGGGCGCGTTCTGGGGTACGCGCACCGTGCTCCAGATGCTCAGGCAGCGCGCGACCCTGCCCGCGTACACCGTCAAGGACTGGCCCAAGTTCAAGGTCCGCGCCGTCAGCGTGAGCCTCGACCAGTACCCGGCCGGCTGGTTCGTCAACCTGGTCAGGGACCTGAGCTTCGTCAAGCTGAACGAGCTCACCACCGGCTCCGCCCTCGCCGGCCTCTCCGACGACCAGCTGAGAACGATCCAGGCGGCCGCCGACAAGTACCACGTGAAGTTCGTCGGCTGGTTCAACACCCCGCACTACAACAACAACGTGCCCGCCGCCTACCAGCTGCGGGTCGCCAACCAGGCCGGCACCGTGGTGGCGCCCGACCCGGCCACGCTGGACCTCACCAAGCCGGCCGCCATCAAGTGGGCGACCGACCAGATCGAGCACTACATGGACATCCAGACGACGCCAATCTGGCACGCCGGCGGCGACGAGTACCCCAAGTGGTACCTCCGCAACAACGGGGTGACGGCCACCAACGCGCCCGACCTGTACGCGGTCGCGAAGCAGCGCTACCCGACCGAGCAGTACCCCGCCGGCGCGCTCTACAACCAGGTCTTCAACGACCTGAACGACATCGCCAAGCAGCACGGCAAGCAGCTGCGCATGTGGAGCGACTCCATCGTCCCCACCACGACCGTGAAGCTCGACCCCGACATCACCATCGACCACTGGTTCAAGCGGCCACCCTCACTCGAGCCCGCGCAGTTCGCCGCGGCCGGCAACCACCTGATCAACTCCAACCAGCAGTACCTCTACTACAACGAGGGTGCCCCGCAGTTCCCGAACGCCACCGACACCGCCCTCTGGTCGACGTTCGATCCCGGCGAGTTCAACGGCGGACTCAGGCTGCCCGGCGGTGCGGACGACCCGCATCTCGACGGCATCAAGCTCAACACCTGGCACGGCTCGATGCACCTGCCGCCGGCGCCGATGGAGAACAACCTGCTGCCGCTCACCCGCCCGCTCGCCGAACGGGCCTGGGCGCCGGCCAAGCCGACGTCGACGATCGCGACCGCGCGCATCCTGTTCAAGGCGATCGGCCGCGCGCCCGGCTTCGTCCAGACGCCCGCGACCGGCGCGACGAACGACCCGTGGGACCCGGGCAAGTCCTCCCTCCCCGGCAGTCCCGCCGTCGGCTACAACGGTTCGCAGCAGGTCTTCTTCGTCAACGCGGCCGGCCAGCTCCGCCACCGGTTCTGGAGTTCCGGCCAGCCGGTGAAGGACGAGCTGCTGACGACCGCCGTCACGGTGGCGGGCCGCCCTCTCGCGTACGTCTCGAGCGGCCAGCTGCACGTGTGGGTACGCGGGACGAACGGCAGCCTGCAGCACGTCTGGTGGGACCCGACCGCGAACCGGTGGGCCAACGACGACTGGACCGCGAAGAGCGGCGCGCCGCTCGGCTCGTTCACCGGTGACCTGGCCGGCTACACGTACGGCCCGCACCAGCACATCTTCGCGCGCGGCACCGACAACAAGCTGCGGCACATCTTCTGGGACGCCAACCAGCAGAAGGTGCTGACCGACGTCTGGGGTGGTGAGGTCGCCGGGTCGCCGGTCGCGTACGCCTGGGGCAGGACGCAGAACGTCTTCGCGGTCGCCCCGGACGGCACGCTGCGGCAGTGGTCGCTGCAGGGGACCGACCTGGCCCACCGGCAGTACCGCAACCTCGGCGGAACTTTCCCCGCCGACGCGAGGCCCGCCGCGCTCGGCTTCTTCGAGACCCGGCAGGACGTCGTCCTCCGCGACGGCACCGGCCGGCTGCGGCTGTGGTCGTACGACCACAAGGCGGGAACGTCGTCCTGGCGCGACCTCACCACCGAGACCGGCGTCACCGTCACGGGCAACCCGGTGGAGTACTCCTTCGGCGTCGGAGACGCGGGCAGCCAGTACGTCTGGGTGCGCCGCGCGAGCGACAACCACCTGCTCAAGCTGTCCCTGCCGCCGGCGGGCGGTGTCACGGTCGACGACTGGACGGGGACCGCGATCGGTGGCCCGGCGACCGCGGTCGCGGACCCGTACGGCTTCAACTCGGCCAACGACCAGCAGCACGTCTGGGCGACCGACTCCGCAGGAAAGATGCACCACTGGTTCTGGAAGATCCAGGACGGCAAGGTCTACCAGGACCTCTGGGGATAGTGGCCGTCCGAAATTAACACTGCGGACATCATTGGGTCGGCCCGCTGGGCCCGTGCAGGCGGGCCGACCACGGACTTCGTGCTTGACAGTGTCCAAGAAGGCAGGCCAGGCTGTGGAATCGATCTGCCGTAAACCCGATTTTAGGACAGCGACGCATGGCACGTGGCGGGGCAGCGACGCGGGGTGGCCCGCGACGAGTGGTCGGCCAGCGCGCGCTGACGCCCTACCTGTTCATGCTGCCCGGCCTGGCTCTGTTCGCCGCGATGTTCGCCTGGCCGGCGTTCATCTCCCTGCAGATGGCCGTCTCGTCCTACCGCATCGTCACCCCGGTCACGTTCGTCGGCCTGCGCAACTTCATGGAGCTGGCCAACGATCCGCAGTTCCACCACGCGCTCGCCAACACGTTCGTGTTCATGGGGCTGTTCCTGCCCTGGGCGGTCATCCTGCCGCTGTTCCTCGCACTCCTCGTCAACCGGCGCTTGCCCGGCATCCACGCGTTCCGGGTCGCCTACTACCTGCCGGTCGTGACGAGCATGGTCGCCGTCGCGGTCGCCTGGCGCTACCTGCTCAGCCGCGAGGGCGTGCTCAACTGGCTGCTCTCCCTCGTCGGCCTCGGCCCCATCGACTTCCTGCTCGACACGGACTGGGCGCTGCCCGCGCTCGCGACCGTCGAGGGCTGGAAGTCGGTGGGCCTGTTCATGATCCTCTACCTGGCCGGGCTGCAGGGCGTGCCGCGGGAGCAGATCGAGGCGGCGACCGTGGACGGCGCGAACGCGGCGCGCAGGCTGTGGCACGTGGTGCTGCCGGCGCTGCTCCCCTACATCTCGGTCACGCTCACGCTCGGGATGCTGGAGGCGACGAGGTCGTTCGAGTCGATCTACGTCCTCACCCGCGGCGGACCGCAGGACAGCACGTTGACGCTCGGCTACTACATCTGGAGTACGGCGTTCGAGCGCTACGAGATCGGCTACGCCAGCGCGGCCGGGCTCGTGCTGTGGGCGCTGATGATCGTGCTCGCCGTGCTGAACCAGCGCCTCACCAGGCAGCGGGGGTGACGAACGTGCGCATCCTCAAGCTGGTCGGCACGTACGCGCTGCTCGTCGTCGTCGCGGCCGCGTTCATCGGCCCGTTCCTGCTGCTGCTGTCGACCGCGCTGAAGCCGGGATCGCAGTCGGTGTTCTCGTTCCCGCCCGACCTGATCCCGCGCCCACCGGTGATCGACTGGTTCATCGAAGCCTGGACGACCATCCCGTACGGCAAGTTCGTGCTGAACTCGCTGTTCTACGTGGTCGTCATGGTGCCGTTCTACCTCGTCGTCTCGGCGATGACCGCGTACCCACTGGCGAGAATCGCCTTCCGTGGAAGGCAGTTCTTCTTCCTGCTCTTCCTCTCGACGATGTTCCTGCCGGGCGAGCTGATGCTCATCCCGCGCTTCCTCGTGATGCGCGAGCTCAGCCTGATCGACAGCTACGCCGCCGTCATCCTGCCGGGCATCCTGTCCGCGCTCGGCATCTTCATGCTGCGACAGACGTTCGCCGCGATCCCCGAGGCGATCATCGAAGCGGCCCGGGTCGACGGCGCGAGCGAGTGGCGCATCTTCGTCTCCATTGCCGTTCCGCTCGCGCGACCCACCCTTGCGGTGTTGACGATTCTCGGCTTCATCTCGGTCTGGAACAGCTTCCTCTGGCCGCTCGTGGCCCTGACCGATCAGAGCAAGTTCCCCCTCGCTCTCGGCATCGCCTACCTGTCGGGCGTCAGCGGTGCGGACGTACGCGGCCTCGCCGCGGGCACCGTGCTGTCGCTGATCCCCGTGGTGGTGGTGTTCCTCTTCCTGCAACGCCACATCCTCAGCAGCATGGCCGGCGCGATCAAAGGGTGATCGCCTTCGTACGAAAGGGATCCGTCATGAACGATGCCTTCTCTGCACGCCGCCACACCTCTCTGACCCGCCGTACCCTCCTGGCCGGCGGTGCCGCCCTCGGACTCGCGGCGACGGTCGCGTCGCCCGCTCGAGCCGCTACCTACGACTACACCTCGCCCGCGGACTTCGACCGGTTCCTCACCGACTACGAGGCGTCCGGAGCGATCGGCCAGCCCACCGAGAACAACGAGAACGGCAACCTGGCTTGGGGACAGGCCTACGTTCTGCTCGGCCTCGTGCGCATGTACGAGGCGACCCACGACACCAAGTACCTCGACCACCTGATCCAGAACGTCGACCTCGTGCTCCAGCAGCGCGACCAGGACCGCGGCGTCACCGACTACCGCGGGATCGCCGGCCCGGTGTGGCGCGCGAAGGGCAACTACACGGCCGCGACGACCACGCTGCAGAACGCGGCCGGCCGCCCGCTCATCCACGTCCGCAACGCGCAGAGCTCGGTCAACACAGGCGCGTCGGTGGAGATCCGCGCGGGCAGCAGCCCGCAGAAGTTCACGATGCTGCTGACGCCGAAGGGCGGAGCGCCCGTCACCACGTTGACCGATCTCGACTTCGACGTGAACAGCAGCCGCTACTTCTTCAAGCGGGTCTACCTGGACGTCTACAACACCACGACGCGCTGGAGCGTCCGGGACGCGCGCCCGAACCGCGTGTTCGACGGGTTGCCGGTGCTCGGCCGTACGACGTTGCAGCCGGCGGCGTACGCCTTCCCCGTGCACACGGGACAGCTCTGCTACCCGATGGCGGCGTTCGTCCGCATCGTCAAGCGCGACCCGGCCCTGAACGCGAACCCCACGTACAGCGCGAAGGCCGATGCGTACAAGGCGGCGGTCGATGCCGCGATCGCGTACCACGAGCGCGAGTACTGGACGAACGCAGACGGCTGGGGCTCGTACAAGTGGATCAAGGAGACGCCCGTTCCGTGTGACGGCAGCAACCAGCCACTGAACCAGTGCAACACGCTCGGCGCCGCCTCGGCGGAGCTGTTCCGTGCGACCGGCGACGCGGCGTACCGTCCCCGTGTGGTCGGGCTCGCGAAGGCGATGCGCGAGAACCTGGAGCTGGCGGGCAGTACGTACCGCTGGCACTACTGGTCGATCCGCGCGGCTGTGTACGACGGCTGGACCGCGACCGGCTACACCGCGCAGGACATCTCCAGCTACACGCAGACGATGTCCGCCTCGCGCCAGTACGAGGACATCAGCCACGCCGCGATCAACGCGGAGTTCGTCGTGGCGGCGTACCGCGCCGGCCTCGCGTACACCGCGACCGACATGACCCGGCTCGGCGCGACGTACGCGACCAACGTGCGCAACGGCGCGACCGGCGCCCACCTGACCGTCGCCGGCACCGGCACGGCCGGATCGGGCTACATTCAGCAGGTCCCGCGGTGGATGCCCACCGGCGCGTTCAACACCGCCGTACTACCGCACGCCTTGGCGGTCACGCGGGCGCAGGCTCTGCAACCGACGCAGGGCTCGTACGTGCTGGGTTTCGCCTACTGTGTATGGGGATCGAGAGGATATGGGAGCTAGCTTGTGAGGATCGTTCGACTGGGAGAACCGGGCGTGGAGCGCGAGGCGGTGCTCGTCGACGACGAGCACGCGGCCTGGCTCCCGCCCGGTGGCGGTGATGTACGCCAGCGCGGCGCTGCTGCGCTCGAGAGCGGGGAACGCGTTGCCCTGCGGGGGATTCGGGTCGGTGCGCCGTTGCGTCCGGGCAAGATCGTCTGCGTGGGGCTCAACTACGCCGACCACGCGGCGGAGGGCGGGCAGCAGGCGCCGGAGGAGCCGATCCTGTTCATGAAGGCGCCGGACACCGTCGTCGGTCCGCACGACGACGTCGTGATCCCGCGCGGCGGCACGAAGACCGACTGGGAGGTCGAGCTCGGCGTCGTGATCGGCCGCCAGGCTTCGGCGCTCGCCGACAAGACGACGGCGTTGGACTACGTCGCCGGGTACGTGCTGTGCAACGACGTGTCCGAGCGGGCGTTCCAGCTGGAGCGCGGGGGCCAATGGGACAAGGGAAAGAACTGCGCGACGTTCTGCCCGATGGGTCCCTGGTTCGTCACCGCCGACGAGATCCCGGACCCGCAGTCGGTGGCGCTCGGGCTGGACGTCAACGGCACGGCGTACCAGAACTCCAGCACCAGGCAGATGATCTTCCCGGTCGCGCACCTCGTCTGGTACATCTCCCAGTTCATGACGCTCTATCCCGGCGACGTCATCAGCACCGGAACGCCGGCCGGCGTCGGTGCCGGGCAGAAGCCGCCGGTCTTCCTGCATGCCGGAGACGTCATGCGGGTATGGGCATCCGGACTCGGCGAGCAACAGTCCCACCTGATCAGCGGAGAGTCATGACCCCTCGACTGCAGACGTACGCCGCGCAGCACCTGGAGCACCTCAACACGCAGGTGCTGCCGTGGTGGTTCGCGAATGGCAGTGACGACGAACGTGGTGGGGTCTACACCTGCTTCGACAACGCGGGTGAGCTCGTCTCGACCGACAAGTACACCTGGAGCCAGGGCCGCTGGGCCTGGCTGGTCGGGGCGATCGCGTCCGAGGAGAAGCTGTCCGTCTTCGGCGCCGACCAGGCCGCCGCTCGGGCGGCGCGGACGGCGGACTTCCTCGTCGCGCACGCCGTGCTGCCGGACGGGTCGACGATCTACCAGCTCACCGCCGACGGTGAGCCGATCGCCCAGGCCGACGGGACGTTGCACGCGAGCATCTACGCGGACCTGTTCCTCGTGCTCGGCCTCGCCGGCGCCGCGAGCGCGCACGCCGGCTCCGAGCGAGCGGCGGTCTGGACGAAGACCGCGCAGGACGTCCTCGCCTCGGCTTCGGAGCGGGTCCGGCGCGGGGAGATCCGCAGCGAGCCGTACCCGGTGCCCGAAGGCATGACCAGCCTGGCTGTCGGGATGATGATGCTGAGCGCCTCGACCGCGTTGTACCGCGCGACCGGTGCGCCGGAGGTCCGCGAGGTCGCCACGTCCTGGGCGGAGCAGTTGATCGCGCAGTCTTCTGGCGACGGTTTGCTGGCGGAGTTCGTCGCTGCCTCGCCGAGCGACACGTTGATGGAACGGCACCGCACACCCGGCCATGTGCTGGAACTGTTGTGGTTTCTCATCGACGCGGGCGACGCGCTGCCCGACGTCCAGCCGAAGCTGGGCGAGTGGTGCGTGCGGCTCGCCGTTCGTTCGCTCGAGCTCGGCTGGGATACCGACGACGGCGGGCTGTTCCGCTTCACCGACCGCGACGGCGGCCCGCCTCGCGGCGCTCGGCTCGGGGTGCCGTACGAGGACCTGGTCGACCGCACCTGGTCGACGAAGCTCTGGTGGCCGCACGCCGAATCCCTTTACACCACAGCGTTGTTGGCGGATCGGTACGAGTCCGAAGAGCTGCTCGACTGGCACGAACGGCTGCGCGACTACACGTACGCGACGTTCCCCGACCCGAACGGCCGCGAGTGGATCCAGATCCGCGACCGGCACGGCGCGCCCGTCGACCAGCTGATCGGCCTGCCGGTGAAGGACCCGTTCCACGTGGCCCGTTCCCTTCTCCTCATCGCACGACTCGGAGTGGCATGAACGTCGACGACCTCGGCCCGGGCATCGTCGCCTCGCCGATCACCTCGGCGGCCAAGGACGGCACCGACCTGTTCCTCGGGACGCGCGGGATCCGTCCCACGAGCGTCCTGCGCTACGACCTGGTCACCGACCGGGTGGTGGCGTCGGCGGCCCTGCCGATCGGCTCGGGGAGCTGGGCGGCGACGGCGACCGGCGGAGTGGTCCACCTCGGCACCTACGCTCCCGCGGCGATCGTCCGCTACGACCCCGGGACGAACGAGACGCGGCTGCTCGCGGAGCTGCCCGGGGAGGACTTCGTCTGGGATCTCGCGACCGGCCCCGACGGGACGCTCTACGCGGGCAGCTATCCGGGCGGTCGCGTGTACGCGGTCGACCCCGCCACCGGCGAGGTCGACGACCTCGGCGAGGCCAGCCCGGGGCAGCGCTACGTGCGGTGCGTCGCCGTCGGGGCGGACGGGACGGTCTACGCCGGAGCGGGCGGCGAGACGGCGCACCTGATGGCTTACGACCCTTCGCTGCGGGAGTTCCGCGAGGTGCGGTCGATCGAGGGCGAGACGTTCGTCCGGACCGTGGTGGCGGACGCCGATCGCGTCGTCGCCGGCACCGCTCCGCACGGCTATCTCGTCGTCGTGGACCGAACCAGCGGGGTCACGACCGTCGACGTCGGCGAGGGCGGGATCGACGCGATCCTGCTCGAGGACGACGGCGTCGTGTTCGCCACCGGAAACGCCGGCGCTCTCTACCGGTACCGCGGCGGGACGCTGGAACCGCTCGGGGTGCCCGCCGCGGAGGAGGCCCGCGCGCTCGTACCCGTCGACGGCGGGATCCTCGGCGTCACCGGCGGCGGCGACCTGTGGACGCTGGGCCGCCCGGGGCTCCGCAGCCTGCTGGACGCCGGCGCCCCCGGTGGACCGGAGCCCGTGCAGTCGGTGTCCGTCGACGGCGAGCGCGCGTACGTGGGAGGCAACTACCGGCTGTCCGTCCACGACCTCCGGACCGGCGAAGCGCGCCGGATCGTGGTGGGCGGTGAGGCGAAGAAGTCCCTCTCCGTCGGCGGCACGCTCTACCTGGCGCTCTATCCCGGCGCGCACCTGGAGACGTACGACCCGCGCACCGGCGAGGTGGAACGGATCGCGACGCTCGGCGGCCGGCAGAACCGCCCGCTGGCGATGGTCCGTCACGCTGACGCTCTCCTGATTGGCTCGCGCTCCGACTACGGCCTCATCGGCGGGTCGTTCTCGCGCTACTCCCTCGACACCGGAGCGGTGGAACGCCTCGACGATCCCCTTCCCCAGCAGGGCGTCAGCGCGATCGCCGTGGAGGGCGACGTCGCGTACCTCGGCGGGAGCATCGGTGCGGACGGCGTCGAGGGCGTGGCCTCGGAGTGCGAGCTCGCGGCCGTCGACCTCACCACGTTCGCGGTACGCTGGCGATGGGTCCCGCTGCCGGGGGAGGAGGCGATCCTCGCGCTGCGGATGCACGGCGATCACCTGTACGGGTTGACGATTCGCGGCACGCTCTTCCGCGCGGACGTCACCGCCCGCGAGGTCGTCGCGACGTACCCGACGCCGGACAAGACGGGCGGCACGCTCTTCGAGCGCGGCGGTGAGTTCTACGGCGCGAGCGGGGACACCGTCTTCCGCGTCGATGCGGACGGGCCGACCGTTCTCGCGGACGGCCTGTCCGGCGACTGGTTCAACCCACCGGCGCCCTACTACGACGAGAAGACCGACGCCGTCTACACCATCCGAGACCGCGACCTCGTGCGCGTCCGCCTCAGCGACTGAGCTGACGCCACTCCGACCGCCGGCCCACAGTTTGTGCTTCGGAATCCGCTGTGCGGCGCTCAGCGACTGAGCTCGGCGAAGGCCGCGTCCACCGCTGCCAGCGTCTCCTCGACGTGGGCGGCGGTGTGTTCGGTGGACAGGAACCACAGGCCCCGCGGCACGGTGTAGATGCCGTGGTCCAACAGCAGCTCGTGCAAGCGTTGCATCGCCGCGCGGTCGCAGGAGGCGAAGGCGCGGTAGTCGTTCACCTCGGGCCGATCCGTCACGTACACCTGGAACAGCGCGCCCGGGCCCGTCACCAGGACCGGGACGCCGTGCCGCGCGGCGGACGCGCGGATGCCTGCCATCAACGACTGGCCGGTCGCGTGCAGCGGCGGGTAGATCTGCGAGCGCTTCTCGTCCAACACCTCGAGCACGGCAGCGGCTGCCGCCATCGCGACCGGCTGGGAGTTGAACGTCCCGGCATGAGCGACCCGTCCGTCCGCGATCGCCGCCATGTACTCGGAACGTCCGGCCAGCGCCGACACCTGCATGCCGCCGGCCATCGCCTTCCCGAACGCCGCGAGGTCGGGCGTGACGCCGAAGAACTCCTGCGCCCCGCCCGCGGCGAGCCGGAAGCCGGTGATGATCTCGTCGAAGATCAGCAGCGCGCCTGCCTCCGTACACAGCTCACGCAGACCGGCAAGGAAGCCCGGCAGCGGCGAGATCACGCCGGAGTTGCACAGCAGCGGTTCGCAGATCACCGCCGCGACCTGGCCCGCGTGGGCGCTGAGGTACGTACGCACAGCCGCGAGGTCGTTGAACGGGAGCACGACCAGCTCGTCCCCAGCTCCCGGCGTCAACCCAGCCGACCCGGGCACCGTCGACGGCCGTGACGAAGAGCCGGCCAACCCCAGATCGGGATGCACGCTGTACAGAACGGTGTCGAACCACCCGTGGTAGTGCCCCTCGAACTTCACCACCTTGCGCCGCCCGGTGAAGCCGCGAGCCAGCCGCAGCGCCGCGTGCACGGCCTCCGACCCGACGGTGTTGAAGCGCACCAGTTCGGCACCCGGCACCATCGCGCACAGCCGCTCGGCGACGACGTGCTCGAGCGCATGCTGCGCCGCATAGGCGACCCCCCGCGACACCTGCGCGGAAACCGCCTCGGCGACGACGGGCGCGGCGTGGCCGAGGATGTTCGGGCCCTGACCGAGTACGTAGTCGATGATCCGGTTGCCGTCGACGTCCCACAGCTCGGCGCCGCGCGCATGGTCGACGAACAACGGCGTTCCAGCGGCGCGCCGCGCGTCCGACGACACGCCACCGGCGATCGTCAAGCGGGCTCGCGCGTACATCTCCTCGGCGCGCGTACGTGTCACCATCGAAACCTCAACCGAACAGGCTCGTCGAGGTCGCCGGACGGCTGTCCGGCAACAGGCGGAACTGCAGGCGCGGCCGACCGCCACCCGGCGGAGCGACCGGCGGCAACGGCCAGGCCAGGCCGGCCTCGACGAGCTGCTTGAGCAACCGCCGCCCGGTCCGGTCCGTCACCCCGAGCGCCGAAGAGACCTCCTCGACACCGACAACCGGCGGCTGGTCACCGGCGGCAGGATGTGCGGCGAGGATCCGTTCCAGAACGGCAACCGCCCGCTCCCGTTCGCGATC
Organism: uncultured Actinomycetota bacterium; assembly: GCA_963762635.1. GTDB lineage: Bacteria > Actinomycetota > Actinomycetes > Propionibacteriales > Actinopolymorphaceae > Tenggerimyces. The sequence continues at coordinate 141,114 of CAVXLQ010000008.1, read as the reverse complement.
CGCCGACACCGCGGGCTCGTCGGAAGCCGACGTCGGCGCGGTCAGCACGATCGCGGCGTCGCCGCCGTCCACGTAGACCGCGACCTCGCCACGCCGCTCCAAGGACCCCTCGAGCCCGACCAGGGCGTTGCCCTCGGCGTCGCGCGCCGTGTTGCCCACCCCGATGCCCACCGCGACCGGTAGCCCGAGCCGCTGCTGGATCGCGTTGATGAACGGTGCGTGCTGCAGGTGCGCGGTCAACGAGTCCAACCCACCGAATGTCGTCGTGAGCACGAACGACGCGTCCCCCCGCCGCGCCACCGTCGCACCGGCCGTCCGCGCCTCCGCGAGCAGCAGCCGATGGACGGACAAGGCCGCCTCCTGCTGCCAGTAGCTCGAGCCGTTCGCCAAGGACCCCTCGGTCAGCACCTGCACGGCGATCATCGCGATCTGCTGCTCACCGAGCTTCGACCCATGCCCCAGCAGAACGGCCGTCTCCAGAGCCTCCCGGATCGTCGCCCGCGTCGGCTGGATCCGCATCACCGGGAACCCCTCCGAACGCAGCTCCTGCTCGACACTCAGGATCGTCGTCAAGGCCATCGTGACCTCACCCGACTGCAGCAACGGCCGGTGGAACTCGGCGAAGAGCAACGCGGACTCCGGGTCGGCGTAGGGCGAGCACCGCACTCCCGAGGACGGCACGTCGATCTCCTCGTACGCCTCCTCGACGGCGGCATGGCTGAGCGAGTCGATGCTGATCCGCGTCAGGTCCAACTCGCCGTGCACGCGCCCGCGGAGCAGCGTCGAGTACAGGGCAGCCCCACTGAGGCGTACGTAGGACGACGGCACCGACAGATACCCGGCTGCGCGGGCCAGGTCGTAGTGCATCGGGCCGGGGAAGACCGCGACGTCGATGCGGTCGGCGAGGCGTACGTACCGGTCGGCGGCCTCCGACAGGTCGGCATGCCCGGCGGCGAGGAACCGTACGGCCTGGCGCGGGTGGCGTGCGGCGACGGTCTTGCCCTCGTCGACCATCACCTTGACGATCGCGCGCGGGCCGAACAGACCGACGGCGAGGTCGGGCACGTTCTCCCCGACGGCGTGGAGCGGCTTGTCCTCGGTCATGCGATGCCTTCCGCGTACTGCACGGTGCCGAACCTCTCCGGCGCCCGTGGGCCGAACAACAACCTGGCGTTCCCGCCAAGGATGGCGGCTGCGGAGCCCATGTCGAAGCCCGCGCCGACGACTCGCCCAAGCGAGCATCGCTGGTCGATGAACGGGAAGTCCGATCCGAACAGCACTCGGTCGGCGCCGACCGAGTCCACCAACCACCGCAAAAGGGACCCGGTCATGCCCGAGCCGCACACTTCGAGGTAGGCCGACGGGTATCGCGAGGCGACCTCGATCGAGGCGGCCATGCCGGCGGGGCTGACGCCGCTGTGGCCGAGGATGAACGGGATGCCGGGGTGGCGCGCCAAGACCTCGCCGACCATCGCCGGGTCGTCGAAGCGCGAGCCGTGCCAGGTGTGGGTGAGAACGGGGATGCGTTCGGCCGCGGCGCGCTCCCACAGCGGCGCGTAGAGGTCGCCGGTCAGCGGGTACTCGTGCAGGTCCGGGTGCACCTTGACGCCGACGAACCTCGGGTCCTCGGCGATGCGTGCCAGCTCGCGTTCCGGTTGCTGCCACGGGTTGACGACGCCGTACCCGGCGATGCGGTCGGGGAAGCGGTCGATCGCGCGCAGCGTCTCGTCGTTCCCCGCCGGCGCGTCGTGCTGGATCGCGCGGTTGGACGAGATGACCGTGAGCCGTACGCCGGTCCGGTCCATCACGCCGACCATCGCGGCGGCGTCGGAGTCGGGAACGAAGAACAGGCTGTACGTGCCGAGGTGGGCGTGCGCGTCGACGACGTCGACGCCGGTCAGCGGGCGGCCCGCCCGCATCGCCCGCAGCAGCTCAGCGGACATCGGCGACCACCCCGGGGAACAGGCGCTGGGCGTTCGCGTGCCCGACGAGCTCGCGGTCGGACTCGGTCAGCCCCGACCACATCAGCCGCGCCACGGCCTCGGCGGGGTCGCGGAACGGCGCCCCTGTCGCGAACAGCAGCCGCTCGGCGCCGTACTGGCGGACGAACCACTCGAAGCCTTCGTGGGTGGCGAAGTTCACCGTGTCCACGGACAGATTGGCCCGCCGGGCGAGCAGCGGCGCGATCGTGCGCAGCGCGCGATAGCCGATGGACGACACGATCAGCGAGAGTCTCGGCCACCTGGCGGCGAGCGCGTCGAGCCGCGCCGCCCCGATATCGGCGAGGTCGATCGTGAGCGGGCGCTGGGTGCTCACCAGCGCGTCGTACGTCGGATCGAGCGCGGCGTCGGCCGGGTCGAACCCGTGCGTCGACGGCGCCATCCGAAAGCCGACGACGCCGGCCGCGACTCCTTCCGCGATCAGCGCCGGCGGGTCGGCTTCCTCGGGGGTGGAGCCGACCAGGGTGAAGCAGGGGAACAGGCCGTGGTGTGCGGCGGCGGCGAGCGCCTCGTCGTTGCCGCCGACGGGGTCGTGCCAGACCGCGGCGGTGGCGCCGACCATCGCGGCGGCGATGTCGAGCCGGCGCATGGTCGCGGCGAGCCCGGCCGCGGTGTGGTCGTCGACGTACGCGCGGGGATGCGCGCCGACCCACGCGCAGGCGTCGATGAGCGCGGTCATCCGACCTCCACCAGCCACCGCACGTTGCCGTCCGCGTCCTTGCGCGAGAGCTGCGTGCGGGTGAGGAGATCCTCGCCGGCCGGGTGCACGACGGTGAGCGCGCTGTCGGTGCCGAAGACGTGCCAGCCCTCGGCGTGGGGCGCGAGGACGGTGGTGAAGTCGCCGCGCGTTCGTTGCCAGCCGAGCGTGTGCAGCGGGCCGTACGCGGCGGTGCCGGTGTCCTGATCGGGGATGCGCGCGACACCGTTCGTCAACGCGGTCGGGTCTTCCGCGGCCCCGACGAGCCAGGCCCGTACGCCGCTCTCCCACTCGTCGCCCTTGCCGCGCCACGGCTTGGGGGAGTGCAGGTGGAGCTCGTACGTCCGGTCGGTGTCGTCCTCGGTGGTGTCGCGGACGACGAGGTACGCGGGATCGGTCCGGACGAGGACGAACGTGCGCCGCTGGGTGAACCCGTAGCCGCGGTGGCGCGCCGTGAGGACCGCGACCTCGGCGGTCTCGCGGAACGTCTCGACGACGGCGTCGCGGTCCGGGCGCATGTCGCCGCCGTCGACCACGACGGTGTTGTGGCCGCGGGCGGCGCGATACCAGGTCTGGTAGGTCGGGTCGTCGTAGTCCGGCGGCCCGCCGGCCTCCCAGAGCAACGGCTCGCCGGCGTGGTCGACGACGAAGTCGAGCACGGCGTTGTGGGAGTGCGACTCGAGCTCGTGCTCGACGTACGGGCCGCAGTTGACGACGACCCGGAGGTCGTTCGCCCTCAGCACGGCATAGCCGCTGTCCGGCAGCAGGACCGACTGCGGCTCGTGCGGTTTCGGCCAGCTGGTCGGCCGGCGTTCGGCGACGCGCGTCGGGAGGGCCGCGAGCTCGCGGAGGACGCGTTCCTCGGGCAGCCAACGTTCGGCCGCGCGGACCAGCTCGGGGTCGTCCAGCAGGAGCCCGCCGCGCAGCAGTGCGGGGCCGCTCCACACGATCCCGGAGTCCTGCAGGTGTGGTGCCCAACCGCCGTTGCTGGTGAGCTCGAGCAGCCAGTGGTGCATCGCGCGCACCTTGGGGTGTTCGGCCAACCCTGCTTGGAGATGCAGCTCGTCGACCGCGAGGGCGAGCTGCACCGCGTCCAGGCACATGGAGTGGTAGCCGGGGGAGCGTTCGTGATGACCGCCGTCGGCGCGGATGTCCTGGTCGAGGTGCTCGACCAGGCGTTCCCGTCCGCGCTCTCTCCAGGCCGCCGCTTCCATGAGCTGGGGGTAGACCGCACCGACGTGGAGCAGGTGCGAGGCGGAGACGAACTGCCAGTTGCCGTGCCGGAAGACGTCGTGCTCGTCGTACGCCCAGCGCGCGCCGCCGATCAGCGTGGCCATGATCGCGCCCCACGCCTCGTCGGAAAGCGGTGACCGTTGCAGGCTGTCGAGTGCGGGGAGCAGGAGGGCGGCGCGGGCCCAGGTGCCGAGCGAGTACCAGACCAGATCGAGGCCGGGCCACTCGCCGACCAGACCGTCCTTTTCCCTTGCCCACTTGAGGAACATCGTCTCGAACGTGTGGACGTAGGCCTCGTCGCCGGTCAGCTCCCACGCCTGGACCAGGGGCCGGAGCCAGCCGAGGTAGTGGTGGCCGTACCGCGCCGATCTGCCGAGGTGCGCGCCGGTCACGTCGGGTGGGTTCTCGCGCAGGGCGTCCGCGGCGGCGATCGCGGCCGCGGCCTCGTCGGTGCCGAGCCACGCGTCGGCCCAGCGGCCGACCGGCCAGAGCGCGGTCCGGCTCTCGGCGGCGACCCACAACCTCAGCGACCGCAGATCGGTGACGCCGACCGGCCGCCCGAACGCTTCGACCAGGTCGTCGAAGCCGATGCGGGTGATCCGGTCGTCGATGTGCCGGGCCTTCTCCGGCCCGGTCTCTGTCGTCACGTGGCGGCCGGCGGAGCGACTTCCACCGGCTGTCGGGACTGGATCGACTCGTGTGCCGCGGCGAGCACGGCGGTCACGTGCCGCGAGCTCTCCACGCTGATCAACGGCTCGGAGCCGGTGAGGCAGCAGTCGACGAAGTGCCTGATCGCGTCGCGATAGGCACCGGCGGGGATGCCGTGCAGGACGCGTTGCAGCATGTTGCGCGGGTAGGCGTACGTGTCGTGCGTCGCGAGAACGACGTTCTCCTTCTGCCGATCGAGCTGCACGACACCGCCCTCGCAGGCCAGCGTGACGTACGAGTCGACCATCGTCGGGAACGTCTCGGGATACACCCATGCGGACTCGAAGGTCGCCGTCGCGCCGCGGCTGTACTCGGCCTGGATCTGTACGGCGTCGGGGGTGTCGATCCCTCGTTCGCGCAGGACGCCCCAGCGCGCGGTGGCGTAGACGCGCGTCACCTGGTCGTCGACGAGCCAGTTCATCAGGTCGATGTCGTGGCTGGACAGGAACCACGCGGACGTCGTCCGGTCCGCCCAGGTGAGCATCTTCGTGGGGACGTAGATCGTGTCGTTCTTGCGCGCGTACCCGACGACCGCCTCGCCGAGTGGACGGACCAGTTCCTTGGCCTGCGCGTACGCGGGAACCCAACGGTGGTTGAACAAACACATCGCGACGACGCCGGCCTTGCGGATCGCCGCCACCGCGCGGTCGGCTTCCGCGACGTCGGTGGTGAACGGCTTCTCCACCAGGATGTGCTTTCCGGCCTCGGCCGCCTTCACCATCATGTCGCCATGCAGGTGGTCGGGCGTGGTGAGCACCACCGCGTCGATGTCGTCGCTCGCGAGCACCTCGTCGAGGCTGTCGAGGACGCGCGGTGCGTCCTTGTGGTTGTTCGCGAGGTCTTCCGCCGCGGCCCTCGTACGACTCACGACCGCGGCGACCACGACGTCCCGTTCGCCGGACAGCGCCTGGGCGTTGCCACGCCCCATGATGCCGGCGCCGACGATCGCGACGCGGAGCTTGTCCGCCATCAACTCGCCTTGGCCAGCTCGGTGTCCCAGGCCGCGGCCGCGGCCTTGAGCGCGTCGTCGGCGGACTTCGAGCCGCGCATGTACGTGCGGATCTCTTCGTCGAGCAGCTCGCGCATGCGCTCGTCGTTTGGCGATCCCAGCGTGGCGTCGACGATCTGCGGGAACGTGTCGACCAGGACCTTGCGGGCCTCGTCGATCGGCGTCTTCCCTTCCGTGCTTGTGAAGTGCGGGTCCTCGAGGGTCTTCACCGCGGACGGGTAGATCGAGGAGATCTTGCAGAAGCCGAGCTGGTTCTCCGCGTTCGTGACGAACTTGAGCCACTCCGCGGCGGCCGCCTTGTTGTCCGACGCGGCCGGAATGCCGAAAACCTGTTGGCCGTTCAGCAGCTGCGAGCCTGGCGGGCCGGTGACGGCGGGGGTCACGACGATGTCCTTGTAGACGTCCGGCGAGTTGTTCTGCAGCAGGACGACGTCGGTGGAGGTCGCCTTCGGGACGAACGCGATCAGCTTGTTGGACAGGTTCTGTGGGTAGGAACGCGCGTCCTTGCCGAGTACGCCCGGGGCGATCGCGCCGGATTCGAGGTTCTTCTTGTACTTCTCCAAGACCGCCGCGGCCTCGGGTGTGGCGAACGCGGCCTTCTTGCGGTCGTCGGAGATCAGCTTGATCCCCTCGCTCTGCAAGGTGTAGCTGTAGGCCATCGCGTTCGTGCCGTACCCGCCCTTGGTGTCATGCACCTTCTGCGCAAGGGCAAGCGCGTCGTCCCACGTCTTCGGCGGGTTGGCCGGGTCGAAGCCGGTGCCCTCCAGCGCCGACTTCCGGTAGATCGCGACGCCGGCGCCGCCGTTGTACCAGGGGATCGCGATCTGCTTGCCGTCCGTGCTCTTCAGCTTGTCGAGCAGGGCGGGAGCGTACGTGGCGAGGTCTTCGTTGCTGAAGAGCCCGCCGAGGTCGCTCATCGAGTTCGCGAACAGACCGGTGGTGAACGAGGTGAAGTTCACGACGTCCGGCACCTTGTCGCCGGCGATCGCGGCGAGCAGCTTGGTCGTGATGTCCTGGCCCGGAACGTCGACCCAGCGGATCTTTACGTCCGGATGCTGCTTCTGGTAGCTGTCGATCAGACCCTGGATGTAGGTCGGATAGTTCTTCTGCAGGTTGATCGTCCACCACTCGACCTCACCGGAGTACTTCTCACCGGTGGGCTGGTCCTTGCCCGGTTGCGCTTCCGGTGCCGGCTCGCCGCCGGAGATACATCCGGTGAGCAGGGCACCGGTGGCCAGCACCCCGGCTGCCACCTTCCACAGCGACCGCATCACGCCTCCCAATGTCCGAAACGAGGTCTACGGACATCGGACACTATGGGCGAGCGGGCTTGGAGCGTCAAGGTCCAGGTTCGGACTCGTGGTGATTGGTGGCTGCTGGCGTGGGCCGGAAACGCGTCTTTAGGGATGCTGTGGCGCTCGGCGGTGGGGACCTGGAGGCGCTGATCGCGCTGGGATTGGTGCCTGCGGCGCCCGTTCTGGTCCAGCCGTCGGCGGTGAACTTCGAGCAGATCGCGGGCCTCGCGCCGGACCTCGTCCTGTACGTGAACACCTCGAACGACCAGGCGGTGTACTCGAAGCTGGCGGCGATCGCGGACACGATCGCGGGGCCGGCGTCGGTGAAGAACGCGTACGGCGTGCCGCGGCAGGAGCAGCTTCGGATCATCGCCACCGGTGTGGGGCGTCAGGCCGCCGTCCCGCCAATGCAGCTGCTCGCCTCCCTGGGCTTCAAGATCCCCCAGGTCTTCCAGAACCTCGCCTCCGTCAAGGCCGGCCACGTCGCGTACTTCCCCGGCCCGGCGAGCATCATGCAGACCGCCCCCGCCGGCAACTTCTCCAGCTCGTTCTCGATCGGCGGCCCCCTCGGCATCCCCGCCTGCCTCGACGAGCTCACCAACCTGCTAGCCACCGCCATCGCCGGCACCTGACCGGCGGTCTCCTCCGCGCACTCCTACGGGTGCTTTGGCGCCTCGTGAGGTGGCGGGGCTGCGAGGGCCTCGGTGACGCTCGGGTAGATCGGCCAGTGTCGATCCAGCGCGGTGAGTGAGAGCACCCGCGAGACGGCGGTGGTGGGCGCGGCCAGGCGGAAGTCGCATCCGGCGGCGGTCGCCCGACGAGCAGTGGCATCGAGCACGCCGAGTCCTGAGGAATCCAGGAACTGGGCTTCGGAAAGGTCCACCACCAGCGACGTTGGGGCCGAGTCGAGAACGTCGACCAGTCGTTCGCGGAGGATATGCGCGGTGGACATGTCGACGTCCCCGCGAAGGCTCGCGACGATGGCGGTGCCAACCCGCTCGGTGAGCACCTGCAGCTGCTCCATGACGTTCGCTCACTTCCAGTCGCGGCGCGCGTGCGGTTCAGCTCGATGATCACTTCCTGCACCGGCAACTGCCGCGGCTACAGAGTACGACCGTTCACGAGCGAGGCGCTCTGTACGTACGTCGTCGTCGGCGCCAACCCGACATCTGCGCAGAAACGGCACTGCCATGGTTCTCCGCGCTTGCGCTGGGTACGTCGTGGGCCTCCGACCGAAAGGAGTGCATGATGACCGCACCGAGCGCGTTCGATGCGTGGAACTACCGTTCGAGCGCTGGCTATGTCGAGGGGAACGACCTGGTCGGCTACAAGATCGCGGCGCAGGACGGCGACATCGGCAAGGTGGACAAGGCGACATTCGACGTGGGCGCCGCCAGCCTGGTGGTGGACACTGGACCGTGGATCTTCGGCAAGAAGGTGCTCCTGCCGGCCGGCGTGGTGGAACGCGTCGACCACGAGGACGAGAAGATCGAGGTCGATCTGACCAAGGACCAGATCAAGGACGCGCCTGAGTACGACGCCGACGCCGAAACCGGAGCGGACGCCAGGACGGGGAATGACCAGGTCGCTATGGGCAGTGTCGAGGAGGACTACCGGGCCCGGCTGGCCGACTACTACGAGAGCGCCTACGGCCGCGGGCCTGGTGGCACGCTCTAGAACGACACGAGCGCGGAACGAAGCCCGTGTCAAGGTCACCTTGACGCGGGCTCACCCAAGAAGGGAAAGCGGAATGAGCCAAGCAGAAACTGGCAACATCACCGGGACGAAGGACAAGGACTACAACATCATCTGGTTCACCGAGGCATGCCTGTCCAATGCCCTACGTCTCGAGACGTACATCCAGGACGCCGACCAGGCCGGCGACTCCGACCTCGCGGACTTCTTCCGGCGAGCCCAGGCCGAAAGCAAGAAGGGCGCCGAGCAAGGAAAGCAGCTGCTCGTCGAGCGACTCGGCAAGGCCTGACTGGCGAATCTCGTCGATCTTCTCCCAGCCGTTCCGTACTCGTCACCCATACACGGCTGGGGAAGGCGGCGAGGTCGAAGTTCGATTCGAGTCCGTCGCCGAAGCGCGGCACCGTACTGCGCCGCGAAGGGTGGGCTCCGCCTGCTCACCAAGGTGCTGGCACTCGAGCTCGCCGCCGTCGTCGCGTTCCTCACCAGCTCCCAGGCGGCCTACGTCAACGGAGCCAGCTGGGCAGGGCATCGACCTCGGTCGTTATCGCGGCTCGGAGTCCGTGTCATCCGACCGCAGCACTTTGCGGGTGTCGCGGAGCTCCATGAACGGCTCCTCCTCGGGCGGATGCCCGGCGGCGATGGCGCGGGCGCGGTGGAGTTCGGCGTCGAACTCGGCGCCGAGAAGGATGGCGATGTTCGTGATCCACAACCAGACGAGGAAGACGATCACGCCGCCGAGCGTGCCGTAGGTCTTGTTGTACGACGCGAAGTTGGCTACGTAGAAGGCGAATCCGGCGGACGCGATCAACCAGAGCACGATGGCGAGGATGCCGCCCGGACTGACCCAGCGGACGCCGGCTTGCTTCGCGTTCGGCGAGGCCCAGTACAGCAACGCCAGGATCTGGCTGACGATGAGAACGAGGACCGGCCACTTCGCGATGTCCCAGACGGTGACCAGCGTCGAGCCGAGTCCGAGGAAACTCCCGACCTGCTCGGCCAGCGTGCCGGTGAGGACGACGATGAGCACGCTGACGGCCAGCAGCAGGGTGACGGCCACGGTGACGCCGATCCGGATGGGCAGCGTCTTCCACAACGGCCTGCCTTCGGGAACGTCGTAGATGGCATTGGAGGCACGCATGAACGCCGCGACGTAGTTGGACGCCGACCACAGCGCGGCGGCGAGCCCGACGATGGAGAGCACGCCGGCAGCCCCCTGCGCTTGTTGGAGGCCCTGGATCGCGTTGGTGAGGATCTGTCGGATCGCGCCGGGTGCCTCGCTGGTGAGGTCGTCGGTGAGCGTCTTGACCGTACTGTCGCCGAACAGTCCGAGCAGGGAGACCAGCACCAGCATGCCGGGGAAGATCGACAACACCGCGTAGTACGTGAGCGCCGCGGCCCAGTCGGTGAGGTTGTCCGCCTGGAACTCCCGCACCGTCCGCTTCACCACGTTCCACCAGGATCCGCGCCCTAGCTCGGTCGGCTGCTCGGGCGGCTCGTTCGACGGTCGGCGTTCACCGTCCGCCGATGTGCTCGACGTCGTCATGGTCCACCTCCAGAGCGGTACGGCCGGGAGGTGGCCGCGGCCGAGCGCCGCGGCCACCTGGTTCGTGACTCAGCGCTCTCGAGCGACGTTGTCGCCCGCTTCGCGTGCGCGGTCGCCAACCTCCCCCGCCTGCACCTTCGCCTCATGGGCCGTCGTGGCGGCGGCGTCGCGGGCGGTCTCCTGCACCTCCGAGACGGACTCGCGCACGCTCTGCTGCGCGCCCTCTCCGACGGACTGTGCCGACTCCTTGAGCGCCTCGCGTACCGGCTCGACCAGGTCCGCCGTACGTTCCTTGAGATCGCCCGCGAGACGCTCCTCGGCACGGGAGGTGGGGATCAGCGAGGCGGCGAGCAGACCGGCGCCGAACGCGATCAGGCCGACCGCGATCGGGTTGCCCTCGGTCTTCTCGACGACCCGCTCCGGCACCGCGCGTACGGCGTCCGCGGCCTTGCCGGACGCCTCGCCGAGCGTCTCCTTCGCCCGATGCGCGGCGTCCTCGCCGCGATCGCTGACGCCCATCACCTTGTCCCGCACGTTGCGAGCCCCTTCCTTCACGCGTGCGGCTCGACGGCGGGCGATCTGCCGCGGGCTCGCCCGGTCCACGAGACGGTTCACGTCTTCGGCAAGATCCGTCCTTGTCGCATCGATCTGCCTGGTCAGGTCGTCGGGTGACGTGCCCATTTCGCGTCCTCCTTGAGGGTTTCGATGGTTCGGGTGGGGGTCGGTGAGACCTGCTTGAGCTGCGACCGTCCGGTGACGAACAACACGACACCGACGACCGCCCAGATGGCGGCGACGATGAGCGCGGCCCACCCGGCGTCCATCACGTTCGACAGCGCGAAGACGAGTGCGAACGACAGCAGCACCACGGTGAGATAGCCGGCGAATCCGGCAGCTCCGAGCAAACCGGCCGCACGGCCGGCCTTGCCCGCTTCCTCCTTGAGCTCGGTCTTCGCGAGCTCGAGCTCCTGGCGGAACAGCCTTTGCAGGTCTTCGGCGACGTCGCTGACGATGTCTCCGAACGACTCCTCGGTGTCGGGCTGCGGAACCAGGTCGTCCCTACCGCCGGGCGGCATGGTCATCTCGTCACCTCGTCGGGCAACGGCGAGGCTGTCGGGACGGTGGGTGGCACCGGACGCCGGTGCTGCGCCGGCTCCGTCGGCTCCGTCGGCTCGGTCGGCGGCAGGGGCATCGCGGCCGAGCCCACTTCCGATGCGGGCATGGTGGACGGGCTGGTCTCCGGAGACGGCGGCATGGCAGGTGAGCCTTCGGTCTGCCGATGCTGCGCGGTGGAGTCCGCGGTCCCGGCCTTGGCGAGTCTGCCGACCGCGAGGCCGGCGAGCGCCGCCGCGGCCAGGAACGTACCCGGTCGGCGGCGTGCGAAGTGGCGCACCTCGTCGAGCAGCTCGCTCGAGCTGTGCTCGTCCAGGTAGTCCGCGGCCCGGCGCCCGTTTTGCGCCAGCTGGCGAACGATGTCCTTGGCTGCTGAGTCGTCCTCCTGGTGACCCGCCATCGTGCCGAACTCGTCCGACCACTGCCGGACGGCGGCGGATAGCCGGCGAGTCTGACCGTCGGCTTCGTGCGTCACGAGGTCGCGAACGTCGGAAAGCACACTCTTGGCCTGGGCACCGGTCTCCTCGACGACGGAACGGGCCTGCTCGCCGGCTGTGCTGGCGACTTCTCCCGCGGCGTCGCGAGCGCGCGCAGTGGTGGCCGCTGTCTCCTCGCGGACCGCCTCGGTGGAGCTCCGTGGCGCACCGGGATCTTGGAACTGGCTCATCGGGGTTCTCCTCGAGCTCGATGTGTCGCGGACCGAGCGGCACAAGAGGCCGGACCGCTCGGTCCGCTTGTCGATGCCGTGCGTTCCGCGGGGCGATGCGGGAAGTACGCTTCGGCGTCGGTGCAGCCTGGTTTCCCGGCGTTCGCTTGGACAAACCACGTGGTCGCGCGAAGAAATGCGGCGACCTCCTACTGTCAACTTGACCTTGACGCAGGTCAAATCCGGCGACAGCGGGGGAAACCTCGCATAGCCAGATCCGCACCTCCAGAGGGCTTTCGTTCCAGACACTCATGAGCTACCTTGGCGGAGCCGGTCCAGCAGTGAGGCCCGCACGACGGGGAGGTTCAACCTCCCGACGAAGGGCCACGATCACCATGACGACGGCATCCTCACTCACACCAGTCCCGTTGGAGACCGTTCATCACTCTGACGGCGAGCACCAGCACGTCGTCGTGACGGCGCGAGGCGAGTTCGATCTCTCCAACTCCTCGGCGCTGCAGGAAGAACTGCTGGCGGCGCTCGGGGCCCAGCCGTCATGGCTCGAGCTCGACGCCTCACAGCTCGAGTTCGCCGACTCCAGCGTTCTCGCTGTCCTGGTGGAGGTGCACCGACGAGCGCAGCTGGTGGGATGTTCGTTCCGCCTCGCGAGGCCGTCGCCCGTGCTCCTGAAACTGCTTCGTGTCACCGGCCTCGATCGCGTCCTGACGGTCTGTGGCTAGTCGGAGTAGACGCGTTCCCAGGCTCGATGCATGCCTACGGCGGCGATGAGCTTGGTGGTCGCGGTCTTGTCGACCTCGTCCGAGTGCAGGATGCCGGGCGCCGCGGGGTCGATTCCCACACCGTGGAGGACCTCGACTCCATCGCCCCACGCACCGATCGCCTTGCAGTGTCGGAAGGCTTCCTGGAGGAGCACAGTGAGTTTCGGGTGGGTGAGGTCGGGGTTCCCCGCGGCGACGACGATGGCGTCGAACTCGATCGAACGTGTGGTGAGGAAGGTCCGCTCGACGATCTGCTGGGACCGGCCCTTCTTCAAGACACCGCCGGTTGGTGCGATAACGCGAAGGACGGCGCCCTTCGCCTCGACCGCGCGGCGGAGCCGGCCGATGCCCGGAAGATCAGAGCCAGGAGCCGCGACCACGCCAATGACACGGCCGGCGATCGGTCCTGGCCCCGAGACCAGCTGGGACAGAGCGGGCGACGGCGTCACGTCCGTGGCAGGTTCGCCCACCGGCGCGGGAAGCCCGAGTCCCTCGGCGACCGCGGCGCACAGTTCCGTGTCGACCTGGGCGAGCACACCGAGCATCCGCTCCCGGATCGGCTGCTCGTAGCACTTGCTGAGCTCGAAGGTGAAGGCCTCGACGATGTGGCTCTGCTCCACTGGACTCATGCTCAGCCAGAACAACGTGGCTTGGGAGAAGTGATCCTCGAACGACACCGGGTTCGCCCGTAGCTTGGGGCCGGCGATCGCGCGAGGCAGGTGAACGTAGGCGCCCTCGTCCTCCCTAGCCGGCCGAGGGAACCCGTCGATGCTGTTCGGAAGGTACGGAGACGTGCCTGTGTGGATGGCGGTCTGATGCATGCCGTCGCGCAAGTTGTCGTTGACAGCGGCGTGCGGACAGTTGATCGGAAGCTGAGTGAAGTTCGGGCCGCCGAGGCGCGTGAGCTGGGTGTCGAGGTAGGAGAACAGCCGGGCCTGCATCAAGGGGTCGTCGGTGACCTCGATGCCGGGGACGAGGTTGCCCGTATGGAACGCGACCTGCTCGGTTTCGGCGAAGTAGTTGGTGGGATTGCGGTCCAGCGTCAACTTGCCGACCAGCTGCACCTCGGCGAGTTCCTCGGGCACGATCTTGGTCGGGTCGAGCAGGTCGATACCCGCGAACGTCTGGTCCTCGGTGTCGGGAACGATCTGCAGGCCGAGCTCGTACTCCAACGGGGCACCGGCCTCGATCCCGTCCGCCAGGTCACGGCGATGGAAGTCAGGGTCGGCGCCAGCGGCGATCTGGGCCTCTTCCCATACCAGCGAGTGGATCCCGGCGACCGGCTTCCAGTGGAACTTGACCAACGACGTCTGGCCCTCGGCGTTGACCAACCTGAACGTGTGGACGCCGAACCCTTCCATCGTCCGATAGGAGCGGGGGATACCTCGGTCGGACATGGCCCACATGACGTGGTGGGTCGCCTCGGTGTGCAGGGAGACGAAGTCCCAGAACGTGTCGTGCGCGGTCTGTGCCTGCGGGATCTCCCGGTCGGGGTGTGGCTTGGCGGCGTGGATGATGTCGGGGAACTTGATGCCGTCCTGGATGAAGAAGACCGGCATGTTGTTGCCGACCAGGTCGAAGTTTCCCTCGGCTGTGTAGAACTTCACCGCGAAGCCGCGGACGTCACGAACGGTGTCCGCCGACCCTCGCGATCCGACGACCGTGGAGAACCGCACGAAGACCGGAGTCTGCTGGCCGGGTTGGAGGAACCCGGCCTTGGTCACCGAGGCCGCGTTGCCGTACGCCTCGAACGTCCCGTGCGCGGCGGCCCCGCGAGCGTGCACCACGCGCTCCGGGATGCGCTCATGATCGAAATGCGTGATCTTCTCCCGCAGATGGAAGTCGTCCATCAGGCTGGGCCCACGCGGCCCCGCCTTGAGCGTGTGGTCGGTGTCGTGAAGCCGGACGCCTTGGGCAGTGGTCAGGAACTCGCCGGCCTGACTCCGCGGATCGTCCACCCCGGAGGTCTCCCGATCTGCAGGAGCGGACGCCCTCTTGCCGGTCGGGCTCACCGGCTCGGGAGCAGCCTGGTCACGCTTGCGCTTCGGGGCCATGGTTTCTCCTACGGTCGAATGGTCGACAACCACACGCGACAGCAGATAGCCACACCGCTCAGGGATAAACGGAAGCGAGTCGAACGGGTTTGGCGTCGTAGGTAATGAGGACGGTGCACACCACGCGACTGAACCGTTACCCGCTCGAAGAGCGCACCGTCGGCGGGTCCAGAAGCGATGCCGGTGCAGGGAGGACTCGCGTGCCAACTCTCCGAGCGGTCCAGGAGCGACCTGCCGTAACCGGCCCTCCGACTCCTCGGCGCAGGCGGATCCAGAACGGGTCCGCTCCCTTCCTCTCGAGGGCGGCGATCATCCGCTGCGCACTTGGCGCCGTCGAGATCTCGGCCGCGGCGAAGTGGCCGACCAGGATCCTCGCAGCGAGCGGTGGAGGCCGAACATCGACATGAGGTTGACCTTGGCGAGCATCGCCGCCGGCACGTGGTCCAGCTACGCCAGGTACCTGGACTCCAGCCCTGCGGGTCGGCTTCCTTGCCGTGGTAGGCGGACCGAGCACGAAGTACTCCTGGAGCTGCCACCATTCGCCATCGTCACGGAGGAAGTGGGCGACACCGAGGAAGCCGAAGGCGAACGCGGCCTGGCGTCGGGCCTGTTCCAGTCCGCGACTCACCTCGGCGGCGCCCTCGTAGTGGCGACGCTCTCGACAGTCGCCGCGGCGGCGTCTGCTCACGCGACGGAATTCGCCGATACCGGCTTCACGACGGCGTTCTTGCTCGGCGCCGCCATCCTTGCCGGTGGCGCCATCGTCGCAGTCCGCACGATGCCACGTACCGCCTAGCCTCCAGGTCCTCGGGGGAGTAGCTAGTCCCGAGTGGCCGCGTGCCTCGGTTTGAGGAAGCGACGAACGGTCATGTTACTGATGTAAAGGCATTTTACTGGTAACTGAGGAGCAGGTGTCCATGCGCGTCCTGATGCAGAACCCGGAGGCTCTCTTTGGTGACTGGCCTCGCCGTCGCGACGTGCTCGCCGCGGGGATCCGGGACCTGAGGCCTGATCTGGTGGCGTTCGTCGAGGCCGTGGTGACAGACGACTACGACCAGCCTCGAGACCTGGTCGGCCCCGACCTTCACCTGGTCCATCAGGGAGCTCGTGGGGAGGACGGCGCTGGGATCTCGATCGCCAGCCGGTGGCCGATCGGCAAGACGCACGAACTCGATCTCCATCTCACGGCACGAACTCAGCCGGGCTTTCCGTGCGTGACGTTCGCTGCCGAGATCGACGTGCCGGAGCCAGTCGGCCCGATCCTGTTCGTCTCGACCAACCCGAACTGGCAACTCCCGCACGAGTACGAGCGGGAGGTCCAAGCAGTAGCTTCGGCCCGGTTCATCGAGGAACTCGCAGGCGACCGGCACGTCGTTCTGGCGGGCGACTTCGACGCGACTCCGAACGCCACGAGCATGCGGTTCTGGCGCGGGCTGCATGCCCTGGACGGGTTGAGCGTCTGCTATCGCGACGCGTGGGAGACGGCACATCCCGGCGAGCCTGGGCACACCTTCACCCGCGAGAACGCACGTGTCGGTGATGGCTCGGTGGCCTGGGACGTGGGCAGGCGGATCGACTACGTGCTGGTGCGTTGCGGGGACCGCGGCCCGAGCCTCGACGTCGCGTCCTGCGAGCGCGTCTTCGACCAGCCGGTGGACGGCATCTGGGCGAGCGACCACTTCGGCGTCGTCGCCGACCTCGAGGTCCACGGCTCGGCACGGCCCGACAACGGCTGACGATCCGGGCGGGATCGTTCAACCAGTGGCTCGGGATCCATCGTCAACAATGGTTGACGACGTCGTCAACGTGGGCGCCGCGGAACTATCAGGCCGAGGGCGACCATGCCGAGACCGAGACCGAGGTGCAGCCAGTTGTCGGCCCCGTTCACGGGAACGAAGTTCAGCGCACTGTCGGGGTCGATGACCAACCCGTACAGCCACAGCACGAGGTAGACGATGCCGCCGCCCACCAGGAATCCGCGTGCCGCGGAGGCGGTCCGGGCCAGGACGAGGCCCGCGACACCGAACAGCAGGTGCACCACGTTGTGCAGGATCGAGACCTGGAACAAGCCGAGCAGCATCGCGCCGGAGTCGTGGCCGGCGAACGTCAGCTCGCCGAAATCCGTCGTGACCCCGGGGACGAATCCCAACACACCGACCAAAAGGAACACGAACCCGACCACCGTCGCCGCCACCCGCACAGGCTCGCGATCGCTGGACGCGGGGGCGGCACCGCCCGAGGCACCTGGGCGTACGTCACCAGGCAGGCCAGGCGTGCTCAGTGTGGCTTCCCTTTGCGCGGGCTCAACCCGCGGCGGCTCGGGCACCTTGCTGGCCGCGTCGTCCGGTCCGGTGATCGGCGTGGTTCCCCGGGTGGGAAGTCCTTCGGGAGGTTCGGTCCTGTCAGTCATGGCTGCCTCGCCACTTCCGGGAAGGGCCCATCTTGTCGCGGGCCCTTCGTCTGAGCCCTCGTCTACCCCGTTGATCAGCAAGTACGCCGCCCCGCTGGTCTCATCGGCTCAAGACCGGGAGGTGTTTCAGCTACGGTCCGTGAGACCCTCCGCGCCGGCAGAGCTTGCGCAGGAGGCACAACAGAAGATCTGGCTCTCCGTCTCCACACCGTGACCGAGGATCCGGCATCCACAATGGGCGCAGGACGGAGCGATCGCGTGAGCGGCACACTCGATGCTGTCGAACGTTGCTTGCGTTCCGTCGTAGGTAGTGACGGTGAATGCTTTGTCGTAGTCGTTGCCACAGGTTTGGCAGGCTGACATCGCTTCTCCTCGTCTCGTGCTCGGGATCAAGTCATGTCCATTCGCATGCAGACCAAACGAGCGGCCGTTCGCAAGCGGGCTTACGAAGGGGGCTGGTGCCTGCCGTTGGGAAGTCGGCGGGTGTCGATGAGTTCCTGTGCGACGTCTCGGAGTTTGCGGTTGGTGTCCTGGGAGTAGCGCTTCAACACCTCGAAGGCGTGGTCTCCGTCGAGGTCGTACCGCTCCATCAGGATGCCCATCGCCTGCCCGATGAGCTTGCGGGCGTCGACCGCGGTGGCGAGGTGGGCTTCCTTGCGTGCCGAGGCGATGGCGACGGCGGCGTGGCGGGCCAGGATGTGCGCCACCGCGACATCGTCGTCGCCGAACGCGTCCGGCTCGCTGCTGTACAGGCCGAGGACCGCGGACGGTTTCCCGTTGGCGGTCAACGGGATGTGAATCGAGCTGCGGATCCCGGTAGCCAGCGCACGCTCGCGCCATTCCCGTGGCCAGCGGACCTCGGCGAGCACGTCGGTGATGGACACGAGCTGGCCTTGTTGGACCGTGGTGACCAGCGGTCCGGAGTTGGCATCGATCTGCGCTCTGTACAGGTCGGCGAGCTTGTCATCCGTCATGGCCATGATCTCCGGTCGCTGTCCGGTGATCAGTACGACCGCCGCGTAGTCGCATCGCACGGCCTGCAGGGCGAACTGCACGACCGCGTCGACAGTCTCGTCGACTCCGTCGACATCGTGCAGGTCGACCGCCAACCGGGCGAACACCTCAGCTGCCGAACGATCCTCCGTCCTCCGCCACCCGTTGACAAGTTCCGACATGGCGTCACCCCTCCTTGCCAGCAGACTAGGGCCGCCGGCCCGCGCCGGCATTGGTTCTGGTGCTGCCGCGATCTGCGCGCTTCGGTGGAGCTGCGGCTTGGGCGAGCAAGCGGGCACCGTCGTCGGCGATCCTCGCGACGGAGGCGCCGGCGTCCTCGGCCGCTAGCGCTAGTGCTTGTCCGAATCTGTCGCGGGCGGTGGCGGGCCTGGTCGCGGCGTATCGCAGCTGAGCCAAGGCGGCTGCGATCGTCCGCGGGTCCGTGCTGTCCACCTCGACGAGTGCTCCTCCTTCTTCGCGGCAGGCCGCGAGCGCGTCCCACAGTCGGCGCACGGCATCCAGGGATCGACCGGCCGCGAGTGGGGACGGGAGGACGATGTCGTCGAGATCCTCCCAAATCGCTATCTGGACCAGGAGACCTTCCAGGCGGTCGAGAGTGGTCATCAGTTCGGTGGCGTGCTCGGGATGCAGGACGCAGCTCTTGCGGATCTGCGCGGTGTGCGAGGGGACAGGGTGGTTCAAGGTGCTCAACCTCCTCACCTAGCCCGCGTCGTCGCGGGCCTGATCGGTCTGGGCGCTGAGATCGGTGATGCGCCTCGTGAGGTCGGCGTGCTGTTCGCCGAGGTGCGGGCCGGCCTTGTGCAGCGGCTCGAGCAGGTCCGCGGGGTTGTCCGTCCCGAGCGCGTCGTGAACGAGGTTGGCGTGGCGTTGCCCGGTCCTGGACAAACCCGCGGCGGCGCTCACCTGGCCGGCGAGTTGTCGGAGTTGGGAAGCGTGGTCGCGGGCCCAGCCGGCGACCGCACGGTCGCCGGCCCTGCGTTTCCGGACGGCCTGCACTCGGCCCTCTGCCGTCGACTCGTTCGTCGCGCTGGGCTTGAGCCTCAGATACCGGCGTTCGGCCGCTTGTCGGCTTGCGACCCCCATCGCGGGTGCCAGTTCCGCCCAGCTCACGCCGGCCGTTCGTGCCGCGTCGATGAGCCCTGGCTCCCAGCCCTCCAACTGCTCACGGAGCTGGCGCAGCTGGACGAGTGCCGCGAGGAGCTCGACCGCCGTGGTGGCTGGGATCCGATCGCGGACGCTGGCGACGGCAGCAAGCACCGACGCCGGCGCAGCGGGATCGGCAACGGGGTCAAGCATCCACGACTCCCTGTCGTCATGAGGATGACATCGACCTTGTCATCGATGTGATGACATGCTACAACGGATTCAGCGCGTTGACACCAAGCGAAACGAGAAGGAGGTTCCGATGTTGATGCGCACCGATCCCTTCCGGCAGCTGGATCGGCTGACCCAGCAGATGTTCGGCTCCGGCAACCCGGGCACGTGGACTCGTCCGACCGCCATGCCGATGGACGCGTACCGATCCGGCGAGGAGTTCGTCGTCCACTTCGATCTTCCGGGCGTGGAGCCCGAAGCGATCGAGCTCGACGTCGAACGCAACGTCGTCACCGTCCGCGCAGAACGCCGCCCCGTGACCACCGGTGATGGCGTGGAGCTCCAAGTATCCGAACGCCCGCTCGGCGTGTTCTCGCGGCAGCTGTTCCTCGGCGACACCCTCAACGCCGACCGCATCAAGGCCAGCTACGACGCGGGTGTCCTCACCTTGCGCATCCCGATTGCGGAGGCGGCCAAGCCGAAGAAGATCAGTGTCTCCAGCACCGTCCAGGGCTCGAGTACCCAAATCTCCAGCGGCGCCGACAAGGAGGATCAGAAGGAGATCAACGCCTAAGAACCAAAGAGATCAACGGAGGAAGCAAGGACGACAGACCATGCCTGGACCGCAGGGGCGAAGCGAAGCGCTCATCGCGGCCTCCTTCGACGAACCCCCGCGGTCCCGGCCGCCAGTCCGGAGTCGCGCTCACTTCGGCTTTCTCACCACGATGAGCGCCATCACCGCCGTGGTCAGGAGGGCGTCGCCGATGTGCAGCAGGTACAGGCCGAACGGGTAGCCCTCGTGGATCACCGAGCCGAGGACCTCCATGGCCTGGAAGCCGAGCCACACCAGCACCCCCACCCGAAGCGCCGCCCCACGGGTCGTCACCCCGAGTCGAGCCAGCAACGCCGCCAGGACGGCCGCGACCACGAGGTTGCGGCCGAGCTGAACAAAGATCGGCCACAGCTCCGTCGACATCACGGCGCCGCCGCGCAGCTGGGCGTACACGTCGCCCAGAACGATGTAGTAGAGCGAGCTGACGAAGATGGTCGCCACCGCGGCCACCAGCACGCGTCCCACCAAACCCAAGGGCGGGATCCCTGTGGAGACAGGGCTTTCGTTCCGAAGATCAGTCATGACGGCATCGTCGGCCGCGGCACCTGGCCAGAACAACGACCAACAACTCACCGCATCGTGAAGCCACGCTCACCAATCCGGTGAGCGACCGGCCGTTGTTCAGGCAACACCGCACAGCACATGCTGAACGGGTGCAGAAGCTGTGGTTGACCAACGCCCGCGTACTCGACGCGACCGGCAAATCACCCCGCGCCGGCCGCGCGCTCCTCCTCCAGGACGGCCGGATCGTCGCGGAGGACCGCGCAGGTGCCGTACCCGACGGCGCGCAAGCGATCGACGTGGCCGGCCGGACGGTCATGCCCGGTCTGATCAACGTGCACGCCCACGTCTTCGCCACGCCACCCACACCGGAGGAGGGCGCGGAGCCGCTGTGGCCAGGCCTGGCGGCGCACTTCGTCGCCACCGGCTTGAGGGACGCGCTGCGGATGGGCTTCACGACGTTGCGCGACGTCGGCTCGTACGGCGACGAGGTGGTCGCGGCCCGACAAGCCATGCGGTACGGGGCATTCCGCGGCCCGAGGCTGCTGACCTGCGGCAAGATCGTGTCGGCGACCGCACCGGGCGGACGGTTCTTCGACGGCATGTATCGCGAGGCCGACGGGCCGGACGAGATCCGCAAGGCCGTCCGCGAGCAGGTACGTCGAGGCGCCGACTTCATCAAGGTCATGACGACCGGCGCGAGATCGGTCGAGCTCGAGGACCCGCATCCCGCCCAGCTGACCAGCCACGAGATCGCCGCGCTGACAGACGAGGCGCACCGACTGGGCTACCGCGTCGCCGCCCACGCGGAAGGTCTCCCAGGCACCGAACTAGCGATCAGGCTGGGCGCCGACACGATCGAGCACGGCATGTACCTGAACCAACGGCCCGAACTGCTCGACGAGATGGCGGCAAACGACCAGACCCTCGTGCCCACACTGTCCTGCTACTACGGCGTCGCCGAAGGCCCGTGGACCGAGCCCCTCGTCAAGCTCGCCCACCACAACCTCGAACAGGCGTCACGGACGTTGCTGGCCGCCCGAGCGGCGGGCGTACCCATAGCGCTCGGCCACGACTGGCAGCCGTTCACCGACGCGGCCGTCGAGCTCACGAGGCTTGTCAAGCACGGGCTGACACCCCACGAGGGACTACGCGCGGCCACTACCACCGGCGCGAAGGCCATCGGCATGGACGGCGACCTCGGCACGATCGAGCCGAACAAGCGAGCCGATCTCGTCGTGGTGGAAGGGGATCCGCTGGCAGACCCGGCCCTGTTCGAGGACAAGGAGAGGATCTGGCTGGTGATTCAGGAAGGCGAGCCCGTGGCAGGGGCAGCACTCGAGAGCTCCCCAGCGATCGCGGCGAAGGCACGCACCGCCGCGGACTCCCTCTCGGTCACCCACACCAGCGCGCTCTCCAACGCCGGCAGACCCTGAAGCGGAACGACGGAAACGCCGGGATGGCTGTAGTAGTCCGGAAGCGTCGAAACTGTGGGATGCACGACCTCGCCGCGCGCCACCAGCGCCAGCACCTCGACCATCCGCCCATCCGGATGCCGCCCGGCCGGCCCGGGCTGCAGGACCGAGAGCGTCTCCGCGGGAACGGTGGCAGAGGCGTCAACCAAGGGCAGCGTCGACAGATCGGCAAGCGTCGCAGACCCCCGTTCAGCCAACGGATGCCCTTTCTGAACGGCGAGCGCCCGCGATTCCCGCAGCAGGACAGGCCCAATCGTCAGATCAGGCTGGCGAAGCGGCAACCAGTGCGCGACCAGATCCAGCTCGCCGCGGCGCAGCCGATTCAACGCCTCACCGGGAAACGCCTCGTACACCACGACCTCGCAGCCAGGATGGGCGAGCGTGAACGCCTGCACGATCTCGGAGAACCGCGGGCCACCCGCCACGAAGTTGAGCAGGCTGATCCGCAGCTGCCCGGTGATGCCCGACGCGACCTCGCGGACCTCGGAGAACGCCCGATGGATCTCGTCGTACGCCGGACGCAGCCGATCCCGCAGCCGTTCGCCCAACGGTGTCAGCCGAACCCGCCGCGACGTACGCTCGAACAGCTCCCCGCCGACCCGCGCCTCCAACGTCCGCACGGTCTGGCTGACGCGAGAAGACGACAGATACAAACGTTCAGCGGTACGACCGAAGTGCAGCTCGTCGGCCAGCGTCAGGAAGATCTCGATCTCGCGGAGCTCCACCGCCCCATCCTGTCAGCTCGGGGTTGACGGTCCACCGCGTCCGACCTTGGCGATGGCCTCGTCGACGCTGAGGTGGATCGGCCAGATCCGATCCAGCGCGGTGGCGGCCAACGCCCGGGCCGCGACGTGCGTAGGCGCGGCGAGGTGGAACTCACAGGAGATCTCCCGCGCCCGGCGGGCGGCGATGACCAGGGTCCCGATCCCGGAGGAGTCCAGGAACGCCACCTGCGAGAGGTCGACGACCAACGCGGCCGGAGCGGGATCGAGCGCGGACAGCAGCCGTTCGCGCAGCAGCGGCATCTGGTCGACGTCGCCCTCGCCGCGCGGCACCACCACCGCCACCTGGCGGGAGTCGACGTCGCGCCGCTCGACCGAGACCGCGAACTCACTCATGAGGAAACGCCCCCGAGTAATGAGAAACGGCCACGCTGCCGGACCGACCTGTCAGGACACTCAAGATCCTAAGCCCGTCCGGCAGCGTGCGCGCGTCGTCAGTGGTAGAGCTCGACCTCGGCGAGCTGGAACGCGAAAGCTCCGTCGAAGAACCGGTAGAGATCGGTGGCCTCGATCCGTACGCACCGGGCGGTGGCGGCGGCGAAGCCGATCGTGCGGGCGAACGTCCCCGGGTTCGGGTAGTTCGCCCGGCTCGCCACCGTCGTCCAAGCCGCACAACCCTCGTCGGCGGCGACCTGGATGCGGAACGTCTTCGGGAACCCGGCCCCCTGGTTCCCGGCTTCGTCGCGCGGGAACAGGTCGACGCGACTCAGCCGGGTCGTCGCGGGCAGCCGGAGCGTGAGGTGCTGGGGCGTGTTGGTGGTCAGGAGCGCGCTGGACCAGCCGTGCGCTGCGCCCGAGGACGACCTGACGCCGTCGTTCACGAACGCCTGGGACCAGCCCCAGTCCTCGATTGTCGTGCTGCCCTGGGCGGTGGCCCCGACAGACGCGTTGGTGTCGCTCTCCACCTGCAGCTCGGCGAGTTGGAAGTGGAAGCCCGGGTCCTCGGCACACGCGGGTCGCAGCCGGGAAGCGGTCACCCGCACGTACCGGAATGTTCCGGTGACAGGGAACGTCTGCGCAACGATCGGAACGGCGAGTGGCTGGCCGCCGTTGTGGTTGGTCACCGTCCGCAGGTTCGACCAGGTCGCGCCATCGTTGCTGCCCTGCAGGACGAAGTCGACCGGGAAGCCGTAGCCCTCACACTCCTTGTCGTCGCGAGGGAACAGCTTGACCCGGCTCAACGACGCCGGCGCACCCAGATCCACCTGCACCCATTCGGGGGCCGTCGCGGTGGCGTGCCCGTCACTGGACCACCCGTTGCTGATCGGACCACCGTCGACCTTCCGGAAAGTGTGGGTGAGACCGTCCACGGCCGCGCCGGCTGACCAACCGAACGCCACCGCTGTGCTCGCGGTCGCCGTCCGTCCGTGCGCGAGGTTGCGCGAGCCCACGGGGATCGGCGCCGGCCCGACCTGGGGAACGTCGGTCGGCGGCGTCGCGGTGGGCTCGAGCAGCCACAGCACCACGCTGTGCGGGGCGGCCTGGAACGTACGGGTGAGCGACTCCCCGCCGGCGACGACCCGGCTCTCCACCGGGTCCGCGTTCTCGTACGGCCCGACCTTCCAGCCCCGCAGGCCTTCGGCGTAGTCCTGCCAGTAGTTCCCGTGCGTCGCGTCGATCTGGTACCGCGTCAGGCGCACGTTCTGCCCGGCGTACGGAAGTTTCGACAGGTTCACCGAAAGGTCGGTCACGGCGTTCTGGTCGTTCCAGGCCAGCACCGCAACTTTCGCGGAAGCCGGGTCCTTCGTGGCGATAGTGCCGACCGTCCGATCGGAAGTTCCGGAGCCACTGGCCGTCGCCGCCAGCCGCGTCCCGTACAGCTTGTTCAACAGCTGGAACGTGTTCGCCGGCGCCTTCTTGTGCCCGTCGACCGTCAGCATCCCCAGGTCGCCGTTCATCAACGCGGTCGGCGTCAGCCCCTCCTTCGGGACGAACCAGAAGACCTTCGACAACGCTGGCCGGTCGAGCGCGTCGGCCACCCGGCGAGCGACGTACGACGCACCGACGTTCGTGTCCGTCGCCGATCCCGGGCCGCCGGTCATGTTCGGCGTGAGGTTCCACTCGGTGATGAAGATCGGCACACCAGTCCGCCCGGCCGCGTCGAGCCGCGCCTTCGCGGCGTCGGTCTCGCCGAACGTGTTTCCCCCATACGTGTGGAACGAAGCGAAGTCCAACGGCACAGCGGGGTTGTTCTTCAGGAACGTCGTGAAGCCCTCGAAGAACGTCCACCCGCCCTGTGTCGTCGTCGGCCCGCCCACCTTCGCGCTCGGATCGGCCGCCCGAACGCCCTCGGCTGTCGCGGCGTACATCGCGTTGAACTGCCCCTGCGTCCCGGCCCAGAACGAGGGAACCCCTTGCCCGTTGGTCAGATCGGGCTCGTTCCACACCTCCCAGTACCACCCCGTGTGGCCGAGGTCCTTGTAGTGCTGGACCATCGCCTGCGCGATCAGCTTCCAGTGCGCGTTGTTGTTGGGAATGGCGCTGCTGAAGCCGGTGGCTGAGCCGCCCAGTACCGCAGGCGTGAACGCCAAGCCCATCAGCGGTGTGATGCCCTGCTCGACCAGCGGCAGCACGACCCGGTCGAGCTTGCTGAAGTCGTAGCTGAAGTTCGGCGCCGTTCCCGAGACGACGTTGTAGAAGTTCTCGTTCAGCAGGTGGGTGATCGCCACCATCCGCATGCCCAGTTGGTCGAGCTGCGGGTACGACTCCGGCAGCCACGTGAGCGCGTTGTGCGTCAGGTAGCCACCCTCGTTGCCGTTCAGGACCTTCGCGTGGTCGAACGTGCCTGCGGTGACGCTGTAGTCGGCATTGATCGTGACCGTCGCCGCCTGGGCGGTGTTCGGCACGGCCAGGAGGATCCCGACAACGAGCATGAGTGAGACGACGAACCGAGCGAACGACGGCATGACGAACCCCTCCTGCGATGGCGCGTTGCGCGTGAGTGCTGCAAGGGAAGCTGCGGGCGGCCGCTGTGCCGAGCCTGACTGGCGCGCCCTGCCTAGGAGTAGTCCGATCCGAGCCGGGACTCGGACGATCCTGACCGACTTGCCCGCGCGGTCCGGAGCGTACGGCTCGCCGTGGCCAGGACGGCCAGCGCCAGCAGCCAGACCGAGCAGCCGATCGCCAGGGCCGGCGCACTGATCTGGCCGAGCAGCACGCCACCGAGCATCGTGCCGACCGCCGAGGCGCCGGTGACCAACGTGCCGAGCGCGCTCATCACGCGGCCTCGCATCCGGTCCGGCGTGATCGACAGCCGGTACGTGTCCATCGCGACCGAGTAGATCGGCGTGATCACGCTCTCGGAGAACGCCACAAGCGCGAGCCAGATCCAGGACGGCGCGACCGCGTACAAGGGGAACGCGGCCGCCTCGACCCACAGCATCACGGTCGCGACCCGCCCGAGCGCGAACCGGCCGGCGATCTTGCCGGCCAGCAGCCCACCGGCGAGCCCGCCGATGGCCGCGCCGGTGAAGACCAGCCCGACCTGCACCGGGTTCGCGCCGACGTGCCGGGCGAGCTCGATGATCAGCAGGTAGCCCGCGCCGAACCGCAGCGCGTCCGCCGCCTCGAGGACCGTGAGAATCCGCAGCACGCGCTGACCCCACAGCCATTGCAGCCCGTCCCGCACCTCGCGGACGAGCCGGTTCCCGCCGGGAGCCGGCGCGGAGGTCGTCTCCTCCTGGAACCTGGTCCGAATCGCGCGCAGCGTCACCGCGGAGATCAGGAACGAGACCACGTTGAACGCGAACGGGACCGCGCGCCCGAGCGCGTACGTCGCGCCCGCGATCGACGAGCCGACGATGCTCAGCGCACTGCCCGAAGCGTGCACCGCGCCGAGCGCGTCCGGCAGCTGGTGCGCCGGCACGACGTTCGGCAGCGCAGTGCTCCACGCCGTCCGGAACAGCACGGTGAGGATGCCGGTCGCGACCGCGACGCCGTACAGCTGGGCCATCGTGAGCGCGTCCCAGATCATCACGACCGGGATCGTCGCGGTGAGCACCGCGCGCCCGATCTCACACCAGATCATCGTGCGCTTGCGGTCCCAACGGTCGACGAGCGCGCCCGCGACGAGCCCCACGGCGAGGTACGTCGCGGTGCTGATGCCGAGGACGAGGCCGGCCTGGGCGGCCGAGCCGGTGAGGGCGAGAACGAGCAGCGGCAGCGCCAGCATCTGCAGCGAGTCGCCGAGCTGCGAGACCAGCTGCCCGCCGAGGAGCAGGCGGAAGTCGCCGTTCCGCCAGATGCTGGTAGAGCCGGTGGAGGTGGTCATGAGAAGTCCCTCGGTGCGTGTCTGTCGGGCTTGGACATGCGAGGACACGCGGCGAGAAGGCTCACGAGGATTGGGGTGCGAAGACCGGCCCGGAAATGGGCAGACCTCTCCCGCGCGTCGAGTCCAGCCAACTAGACCTTGCCGGGAAGCATGGCCGGGACGCTACCAATGGCCGCGCTCCAGGTCCAGGACGATTCGAATGAGGGCGTCCCTCTATCGAATAGATCGCTATGTCACCTGGGTGCCGTGAACTCCGGGCAGGTTCTCCACAGGATCGTGCACGTCCCTCACCGAACTGGGGTTGTGCAGCGTGGCAAGAGCCCGCGAAACCCCGGTTCGGTGAGGGAAGTCGCGGGAGCTGTGGACGGAGGTGGCCGGGTGCCGGGCGTCGTCAAACGAGCAGGCCGGTCGACAAGTCCGAGCTCCTGCCGACGGCTCTCGCACCGCTGGTCACACGCGCACCACGCTAGGAGTTGTTGGACAGATCTCGGCCTCTAAGCCGGTATCTGTCCAACAAGTCGTCCGGCACCACCAGGCCCGATGCGAATGAGGGCGTCCCTCTGTCGAATAGATCGCTACAGGGACGCCCTCATGCGAAACCGTCTGCTCGCCGCGACCGTCACGTTGCCCTCGTAGGCGTCCGCCTCGTCGGCGGCAGCGAGCAGCTGCGCCGCGAGCGCCCGCGCCGCGAGCGCCCGCGCCGACTCCCGGTTGAGCTCGATCGCGACGCGTGCGTCGGGGCCGGCCTTCGCGTCGACGAAGTCGAGCATCATCGCGTGCCCGAGGTCGATGTGGAACGGGTGGTCGTAGCTCACACAGACCTGGTCGACGGCGAACCAGCCGCGGGTCCCTTTCGCGCTGCCGGAGATCGTGACCTTGTTGGCGATCGTCGTACACATTGGCGTCAGTCTCCTTGGGGAGTCATTTCTTGGAGAGCAACCCGCGACTCGACTGTTGGCATCGCCAGGCCGTTTGAGGATGTTCACCGCGCTCCTGGTCTGGCGAGGCGTCCGCGCGAGTCTTATTGTCCGGCGAGGTTCGTCTCGAGGAAGTCCCAGATCTTCGACCACCCGTCGACCGCGGCCTCGGCGCGGTAGGCGGCCTGCTTGTCGTAGTAGAAGAAGCCGTGGCCGGCGCCGGGGTAGCGGTGGAACTCGTACGTCTTGCCCTGCTTCTTCAGCTCCTCCTCGTGCTGCGCGACCTGGTCGAGCGTGGGGGAGTGGTCGTCCTCGCCGAACAGCCCGAGCAGTGGACAGCTCAGGTCCTTGGTCAGGTCGATCGGTGCGACCGGGTAGGTGTCGTTCAGGTCCTCCGGTGCCATCACGACGCGCCCGCCCCAGCAGTCGATCGCGGCGTCGACGTTGCCGCTGCAGGCGGTGAGGTAAGCATGCCGCCCGCCGGAACACGTACCGAACACGCCGACCTTGCCGGTGGTGTTGGGCAGACCACGCAGGTACGCGACGCTCGCGAGGCCGTCGCCGATCACCTGTGCGTCGGAGACGTCGCCCTCGGCGCGAGCGCGGGCCGCGACGTCGTCCGGCGTGCCGTGCCCGAAGCGGAAGAACAGGTCCGGCGAGATGGTGACGTACCCGTGGTGGGCGAACCGGCGCGTCGCCTCCTTGTACCACTCGTCCCAGCCGGGGCGGTGGTGGAAGAGCACCATCGCGGGGAACGGGCCGGGTCCGGCAGGTCTCGCGAGATAGGCGTTGATGAGGTCGCCGCCATGCCCAGGGACCGCGATCGTCTCGGCGATCATGCCTTCGTACTCGTCGGTGGAGCGCGGACGAGCCATCTCCCAACACCTGCCTTATAACTAGTGGGACCGCGTTGTGGATCGTATCGCCGATGTGATCACGCGCGGATGCACGCGACGAAGCGGCCGGGTTCGGCCTGGCGGAACGGGCGGCGGCACGATGCGCGACCACATCGAGTCGATCTTCGGCCGCCGCTTCCCCCGCCGTCCCTGACCTCGGCCAGACTGGGCGCATGCTGAATCCGCAGCCCGGCATCTTCTCCCTCGGGACGTCCTCGCACGCGTACCTCGAGTTCGACCTGACCGGCGACGCGGCCGCGCTGGTCGCCGCGGTCGCCGAGTTGCGGGAGCCGCGGACCACGATCGGCGGTGTGAACCTGGTCGCCGGGTTCCGGCCGGAGCTGTGGCGCTCGGTGGTGCCGGGTGGACTGCCCGCGGACGTGACCGGGTTCGTCGAGCCGGTCGTCGGAGTCGACGGCTATGCGATGCCGGCGACCCAGCACGACCTGCTGCTGTGGGTTTCTGGAGCCGCGTACGACGTGGTGTTCGACGTGTCCCGCGCGGCGATGGCGAGCCTCGCGCCGGTCGCCGTTCTGTCGGGCGAGGTGTCGAGCTGGCCGTACCAGAAGGACCGCGACCTGACCGGCTTCATCGACGGTACGGAGAACCCGAGTCTGTCCGAAGCGCCGGACGTCGCGGTCGTGCCCGAAGGGCAGCCGGGCGCCGGAGGCAGCGTCGTGCTGTTGCAGCAGTGGCGGCACGCGGTCGCCGACTGGGAGGCGCTTCCGGTCGCGGAGCAGGAGCGCACGATGGGACGGACGAAGTCCGACAGCACCGAGCTCGAGGACAAGGCCGACTTCTCCCATGTGGCGCGCACCGACCAGGACGAGCTGGGCAAGATCTTCCGTCGCAACATGCCGTACGGCACGGTGCACGACCACGGCACGATGTTCGTCGGATTCAGCGCCGAGCAGTCCCGCCTGCATCGGATGCTGCTCCGGATGGCCGGCACCGACGACGGCCTGCGCGACGGGCTGACGTACTTCGCCACCGCGCTGACCGGCGCCTACTACTTCGTCCCCGCCCAGGGCGAGCTGGCCCGCTTCGACCAGACTCCGGAGGACTGAGCCCGGTTGCTGTTCCAGCGCGTCGAGGAGACCGGCGAACGTACGGCCTCCCGCCAGCAGGTCGTTATACCGACCCAGGTGATCGACTACCCCCGCTCGACCTGACTCTTGTGGCCGGTGGGCGCGCAATGGGACGATGATGCATCCCATTACGACGTCGGAATGAGGTCAGCAATGCGCGCTTCCGTCCGGGTATTGGCGGCTGTGGTGCCCCTGCTGTCGATGCTCGCCGTACCCGCCGCGGCCGCACCCGCGGCCGTTCTGAAAGTGATGCCGCTCGGCGACTCGAACACCGAGGGCATCGACGAGGCCCACGTCGGCTATCGGGCCGATCTCTGGCAGCTGTTGACCAACGACGGCACTCAGGTGGACTTCGTCGGCACGCTCTCGCACGGTTCGGCCAACCTCGGCGACAAGGACCACGAAGGCCATGGGGGCTGGACGATTCCGGGTCTCTTCGACAACGTCGTGCCGTGGCTGCAGACGTACCAGCCGGACGTGGTCACGCTGCAGATCGGCACCAACGACATGAACACCGCCGGCGGCGCCACGGCCGCACCGGGCAACCTGTCGGCGCTGTTGGACCGGATCACCCATACGGTGCCGCAGGCACGGGTGTTCGTCACGAGCATCCCGGACTTCCGCGACCCGACGGCGACGCAGCGCGCGCATACGTACAACGCGCAGATCCCCGGCATCGTCGCGGCCAAGGCCGCCGCGGGCAAGCACGTCGCGTTCGTGGACATCGGGCCGGTGTACCAACAGCCGGGCGACTTCGGGGACGCCGTGCACACCACGTACGGCGCGTCGTCGAAGGGCGCTTCGCGCTGGTACGGCGCGATCACCGGCTGGCCGACCGCGCGCTACGAGGCCGAGTCCGCCGCGATCGTGCACGCGCGGATCGACGCCGCGACCTCGGCGTCCAACGGCTCGAAGGTCAGCTACCTCGACTACGCGGACAGCTCGGTCACGTTCACGGTGAACGCGTCCGTGGCGGGCTCCTACCGGCTGCACCTGCGCGGCGCCAACGGCATGGGCACGACCTGCACGCATCAGGTCTCGGCGAACGGTGCCGCACCACAGGCGGTCTCCTATCCGTCGTACGGCACCGACCTGCCGAGCTGGCGGCTGTGGAGCACGCCCGGGACGACCGTCCAGCTGCACGCGGGGTCGAACACGGTGCGGGTCACCAAGGGCACCTGCTTCGCCGAGCTCGACGCGCTCGACGTGAGCGGTCCCACCGGCTAGCGAGGGTCGGCGCGGCTGCCAGCCAGTGCGGCTGGAACGCATCGCCGTCACGCCCCCTCGTCGACAGCGGCGCACCCCACCTCCCCAGCGCCTCCATCGGCTCCCGAAGCCCAACACCCCTTGGCGTCAGGGCATAGCGTGACCCCTACAGCTCCAAGCCGTCGCCGCACATGGATCGTCTGGTGGAGGCTGCCGGATCACTCCGGAACAGTCCAAGAGGGCCAGCAGGCGGAACGTGGTCCAACTCCTCATCGCCAACAGCCTGACGGCGATCGGCGCCCGCACCTCGGGGCTCGAGCGGATGGTTGGTCCTTCGATATCTCGAAGTTACCTCCGACATCTGGTCAATGGCATTACGACGTCGTAATCTGGCGACTCGACAGTCGTAGGTCCGTACTTCACCGCCGCTCGAGCGAGGAGTCGCCTCATGTCCTTGACCCGCCTTGCCGTACCTCCGCTGATCCTGGCGCTCATCGCCGCGCCGGTCCTCGCGTTACCGACCGCCAACGCCGCGGTCGCGCCCTCCGGGCCGACGGTCACCGTGTCCGGGACCGTCACCGACACCGCCGGCAATCCGGTCGCCGGCGCGAGCGTGCACGCGTCCCGCACCCAGGTGTACGCGCTCACCAACAGCGCCGGCACCTACACGCTGACCGGCGTGCCCGACGGGAGCTCCGAGGTGGTCGCGGCCAAGGAGGGCTTCGCATTCACCTCCGTCGTCCGCAACGGCACCACCGGCGTGACCGTACGGATGCCCGCCCAGACCCAGCCACCAAGGCGCGAGTACCCACGCCCCGACGCCGATCGGAGGCCGTTCACCAACCAGGCATGGCAGAGCCTCAACGGCACCTGGTCGTTCGACTTCGACCCGTCCAACACCGGCGAGCAGAACGGCTGGCAACAGCCGAACCGTCAATACACCAAGGCGATCCAGGTCCCGTTCCCCTACCAGTCGCTCGCCGCGTTCGGCGAGCAGGGCCTCGCGACCGCCGACGTGTTCCGCAGCGCGTTCGACACCTACAACGGCGCGGTCTGGTACCGCCGCTCGTTCACCGTCCCGACCAGCTTCACTGGCCAGCACACCCGCCTGAGGATCGGCGCGGCGTACTGGGGCTTCACCGTCTGGGAGGACGGCGCGCTGGTCCAGCCGAGCATCGACTACGGCGACACGGAGTGGGTCGTCGACCTCGGCGCGCTCGCGCCCGGAACGACGCACACGTTGGTGATCAAGGTGACCGGCCGCGCGGCGAGCGGCAACTCGCCGTTCCCGATCGGCCGACAGGACAGGTTCGCGAACAAGGGCGGCATCTGGCAGTCCGTCTGGATCGAGCCGGTCAAGGCCGGCCAGCTCGCCACCCCGCAGGTGATCACCGACGTCACGTTCAACGGGTCGTCCCGCACGCCGAGCGCCGCGAGCGCGACGGTCAAGGTGCAGGCCAGCGGCCAGACCAGCGGCACGGCGGACGTCACCATCCGCGACCCGGCCGGCCAGCAGGTCGCATCAGGAACGGCAACGCTGACGAACGGCGCCGGCCAGGTCCAGCTCGCGATCCCGCAGCCCAAGCTGTGGGACATCAAGCTGCCCAACCTTTACACGGCGGACGTCGTGCTGACCAACGGCGACGACGGCGTACGGGTGACGTTCGGCCTGCGCAAGGTCGAACGCAAGGCCGCACCCTCGTCGACGCAGTACCAGTACATCTGGCTCAACAACCGCCCCGTCTACCTACGTGGCGCGCTTGACCAGGGCCTGAACCCGTGGGGTACGGCGACCCCGACCGGCGACGTCACCGGACCCGACTTCGTCACCGGCACCGAGGCCAAGCCCGGCCAGGGCTCGATCGTCGCCGACCTCAAGAACATCCAAGCCCAGGGGTACAACCTGGTCCGCGCGCACGTGAAGGTGTTCGACCCCGAGTACTACTACTGGGCCGACAAGCTCGGGCTGATGGTCTGGTTGGAGATGCCGAACTCGGGCCGCGAGCAGATGTTCGACAACGGCGCAGCGCTCTTCAACCAGTTCAAGCCGCGCTACGAGGGACTGCTGCGGTCCGCGCTCGCGATCAACCGCAACCGCCCGTCGGTCGTCATCTGGACAACGTTCAACGAGGGTTGGGGTGTCGTCCGACCGTTCGGCGACCTCGCGCCGGAGGCGATCCCGTTCATCAAGGACATGGTCGCGCTGATCCGCGCGCAGAACCCGGGCGTGCTCGTGAACGACAACTCCGCCTGTTGCGAGAACGGGCACACCAGCGTCACCGACATCAACGACGTCCATGCCGGGCTCGGCGGCATCGACCAATGGACACCGTTCCTGAACGACTACAACGCCGGCGTCTTCCCCGGCTCGACCGCCAATATGGCCGAAGGCAGCCAGTCTGGCCAACCCTGGTTGATGAGTGAGGCGACGATCGACCGCGGCGCCCAGCTCACGAACTTCAGCATGTACCGCAGCTACCCCAAGATCGCCGGCTACGTCGTCGTCCAGTACGAGGACCAGGAAGACGAGATGGCCAGCCAGTTCACCTACGACCGGCTGGATCGCGGCGCGGAGTTCGTCGACCACAACCGCGTGAAACGCGCGGCGGACCTCGCGAACGGCGACGACGCGGTGTCGATCATGCGCGACAGCCTCACCACGACGCAGCCGGGCGAGAGTTTGACGTTCCCGGTCAAGGTGAGCCACTTCAGCGACGCCGACCTGACCGGCGCGCAGCTGCGGTGGAAGGTCGCCGGACGGGACGCGAACGGCAACTGGATCGACCCCGGCGTGGCCGGCTCCAAACCCATCAACCCGACGCGCTACACGGTCACCGACGCGGGCACGGTCAGCGTGACGATCCCGGCCTCGGTGCACACCGGGTACGTGTGGGTATGGATGGAGGCCGGCGGCCAGACCGCGGCGGAGAACCTCATCACGTTCACCGACGAGACGCCGGCCGCGGCCTCGTTCGACCCGATGTCGCCGATCAACCAGTCGTGGACCGGCGGTACGCAGGACCCGGAGTTCCAGTGCGGTCCGGAGATCGCGACGGGTTACGGCAGCGGCCTCTTCGAGTACACCGCGACCGTTCCCGCGGCGGCGCAGAGCGGCGGCACGCTGACGTTCGAGGCGTCCTCCGCGGAGGCGCCGAACCCGAACGACGGCGCGTTCTTCACCGGAGCCCGTAAGTTCCAAGCGGGCTTGACGATTACCGTCGACGGGCAGCAGGTCCAGTCGACCGTACTGCCGGACGATCCGGGCGACGCGTTGGGCATCACGTCGCGGATGATCGGGCGGTACAACTTCCCGTTCAAGAGCGGAATCGGCAACCACTACGGGTATCGCGTCGCCGTACCGCTGTCGGCCGCACTGCTGAACGGCAAGACCACGGTGACCGTCCGGCTCGCATCGAACGGCGGTGGGCTGAGGGTGTTCGGCGCGTACGCCGGCGACCACGCGCTCCCGCCCCGGATCGTCGCCGGCGCGGTGGCGAGCCAGGTCCCCGCCCCAGCGCCGACCGTGCCCGACCGGCCGCACGTGAGCTTCACACCGGCCGCGCTGTCGGCGTCCGGTGCGGGTACGGCGGTCGTGTCGGTGATGAACGACACCGCCGCCACGATCACCGGCGTCCAGACCCGGCTGCACCTGCCGCCCGGGTGGTCCGCGACCCCGATCGGGTCGCCGAACGTCGGGTCACTCCCACCGGCCGGTCATGCCCACGTGCAGTACGCGGTGCAGGCTCCGGGCGGTGCGGGGAACGCGAACGCGACCGCGACGGTGGTGTGGAACGGCCGCTCGGTCCAGTCGATCGGCATCCAGCCGCCGTTCCGTTCGCCCACGGTGGTGAGCGAACCAGCCGGTGCAAGCTACTCGCTGTCCGGCGACGGTCGAGCCGAGCCGATCTGCGTCAACCGAGGCGGCACCGTCGTCGGCCAGCTCAACACGCAGAGCGCCAACCCCGCAACGCCGTTGACGACGTGGCCGTACACGGGAACGCCGGCGGTCGTCGCCACCGGCATGACGCCGGGCGGGGTGTGGTTCGCCGATCTCGATGGCGACGGCAAGTCGGAGATCATCGCGCACCGCGCGGCCACGTCCGAGCTCGTGGCCTGGCGGAACGTCCGCGGTTTCGCCTCGACCCCGTGGGGCGGATCCGAGGTGGTGATCGGGACCGGGATCACCGACCCGTCGCGGTACCACTTCGCGGACCTGAACGGTGACCGCAAGGCCGACCTCGAGTGGGTGCAGCCGAACGGCGAGGTGAAGGCGTGGCGCAACGGCGCCGGCTTCGCGGCGATGCCGTGGAACGCCGACGCGATCATCGCCACCGGGTTCACCGATCCGGTGCGGGTGCGGTTCATGGATCTCAACGCCGACCGGAAGGCGGAGATCGCCTCGATCGGCACCGACGGGACGGTCACGGCGTGGCGCAACGCCAGCGGTTTCGCCACCTTGCCGTACGCCGAGTCGGTGCCGATCGCGACCGGGATGACCGAGCCGCAGCGGGTCAAGTTCGCCGACCTGAACGCCGATGGCAAGGCCGAGATCGTCACGGTCGAGCGGCACGGGTTCCTGCGGGCTTGGCGGAACGCCGCCGGGTTCGCGACCGCCCCGTGGGCCGAGTCCGCGGTGATCGGGTATGGCTTCATGCGGCCGGAGCAGGTGCTGTTCGGCTAGATCGGGCAACCGGGTAAGGAGAAACCGGCGCGGCTGGCCTTCTCGCCAGCCGCGCCGGTTGCGCTATGTATGCGCGGGCGGTGGCTGGAGGTCGGCGAGGACGCCGTAGTGGTCGCTGCCGGTGTCGTCGGGACCGTCGAAGACGCGGCGGCAGTCGCCGATCGGAAGCGTGGGTCCGCCGTGCGCGGCGCAGCGGACGAGGATGTAGTCGATGCGCCGGAACGGCCAGTCCCAGTCGGCGACGTACGGGCTGCCGGCGCAGAACGTGTCGCCATCGCCCGTTCCCGCGCTCTCCCAAGCGTCTCGGTAGCAGACCGAGCGACCGTCGAGCGCGTGCCGGCCGGTCCAGAACCGGATGCTCGTCGCCATCGGATCCGCGTCGAGATCGCCCGCGACGATCACGTGCCCGGGCTTGTCCGCGACCAGCGCCTCGAGCCGGTTGGCCGTCGCCACCGCCTGCTGCTCCCGTTCGTGCGCCTGGTCCAGCCGCCAGCTCGGCAGGTAGTTGACCAACCACACCCGCCCGTACGGCTCCGGCGCGGCGATCTCGGTGACCAGCGCGGTCGCGAAGAACCCGGCGTACGGATCGACCAGCGGCAGCTCGATCTCGAAGACCTCCTCGATCGGCCACCGCGAACCCGTCGCCACACCCTCACCGTTCGTGCTCCGCTCCGACTGATGGACCAGGCGATAGTCCCCACCGAGAATCTCCCGGGCCTGGTCCTCCCCGTCGGTGCGGCGCACCTCCTGCAACGTCACGAGGTCGGGCGCCCACCGTTCGAACCCGGTCCGCAACGCGCGCAGACGTCTGAGCCAGTCCGTTCCGCCGCCCCAGATGTTCAGCGTGACAACCCGCATGACCGCCTTTCTACCCGCGCGTCGCTACTTTAGGCGCCGGACCGCAGCGCCGAGGTGGGGGCCATCCGGGCGGCGCGGAGGGCGGGCCAGGCTCCGGCGACCGCGCCGAGGAGGGCGGACGCGGCAACGGCGGCTCCGAGCACGAGCGGGTCGAGGACGACGGGCCAGCCGCGGCTCGTCACGTACGCCGCGGTGGCGAGCGAGCCCAATACAGCCCCCGCGAGGCCGCCGAGGCCGGCGAGCAGCAAGGCCTCGGCGAGGAACTGGGCGAAGATCTTCCGCCGGGTAGCGCCAAGGGCCCGGCGCAGGCCGATCTCGGAACGGCGCTCCAGCACCGCGATCACCATCGTGTTCGCGACGCCGATCGCGCCGACCAGCAACGCGACCGCGCCGATCCCGAGCAGCAGGCCGGTGAACGCCTGCCGCGCCGCGATCTGCGCCTCCAACGCGTCCGACGGCCGGCTGACCGCGATCGCGCTCGGGTTCGCGGGATCGACGGTCCGCGGCAGCACCGCCCGTACGTCCTCGACGGCTTCCGGCAACGAGCGTTCGAAGATCCGCGTCGGATGCCCGTCGAAGCCGAGCAGCCGTTCGGCAATGGGCCAGCCGATCAGCGCGGCGCTGTCGATCTCTGGCGCGAGCGGCACCTCGGTGAGGATGCCCACCACGCTGAACCACCGTTCGCCGAGCCGAATCAGCACGTCCGGGTCGGCCGTCGCCAGCCCGAGCGCGACGGCGGCGTCGGCGCCGAGGACGACGGCCGGGTACGTCGTGGTCGTGGCGTTCAGCCAGCGCCCGGTCGCCACCGACGCGCTGACCGTGGAGAGGAGGTCGAGCTGGGTCGCGTACACGCCGATGCCGCCACCGCGGTTGGCCGGAATGCGATCGGAACGGTAGACCTGCGCGCCCTCGACGCGGCCGACCGCGGAGACATCGGTGACCGGCCCGATCCGCGCGACCATCGCGGGCGATTCACGCGGGAGGACCGCGGGTTCGCCGAACGCGGTCCGGCCCGCCGACACGGTCAGCAGGTTCGTGCCCATCTGGTTCAGCACCGCGTCGAGGTCGGCGCCGGCGGACGCGGAGATGCCGACCACGGAGATCATCGAGCCGATGCCGATCGCGATCCCCAGGCTGGACAGCAGAATCCGGGTCCGGCGAACGAGCAGTCCGCGCCGAGCGGCGCCGAGAGTGTCGAGCAGGCCGTCGAACGTACGCATCACGCCACCCCCATGCGCCGGTCGTCGCGGACGAGCCCGTCCTTCACCTCGACGCGGCGCGGCAGCTGACCGGCCAGCTCGAGGTTGTGCGTCACGACTACGACCGCGGTTCCCCGTGCACACAGGTCGAACAGCACCTCGACGAGCTCGTCGCCGGCGGCGCTGTCGAGGTTGCCGGTGGGCTCGTCGGCGAGCAGGAGCGCGGGTTCGCCGACGCAAG
The DNA here is from genome assembly GCA_963762635.1 of uncultured Actinomycetota bacterium. Classification (GTDB taxonomy): domain Bacteria; phylum Actinomycetota; class Actinomycetes; order Propionibacteriales; family Actinopolymorphaceae; genus Tenggerimyces. The sequence goes on along the minus strand of CAVXLQ010000008.1, from coordinate 102,877 downwards.
CGCGGGCGACGGCGACGCGTTGCTGCTCGCCGCCGGAGAGCTGGTCGGGTCGGTGCCCGAGGCGATGGCCGAGGCCGAGCCGGTCGAGGATCCTCGCCGCCCGTTCGCGTCGCGTGCTCCGTGGCGCGTCGGCGTACACGAGGCCGTCGGCGACCGCGTCGACCGCGGGCACTCCGGTTGGGAGGTGGAACTGCTGGAACACGAAGCCGATCGTCCGTGCCCGCAGCCGCGACAGCTTGCGGTCGTCCAGTTGGGTGACGTCCTGGCCGTCGATCCGTACGCGACCCGCGTCCGGCCGGTCCAGCGTTCCCATCAGGTGCAGCATCGTCGACTTCCCGGAACCGGACGGCCCGACGATCCCGACCAGCTCGCCGGGCTCGACGGACAGCGTGACCCCGCGCAGAGCGGCAACGGCCGCGCCATACGTGCGATGAACGTCGACCAGCTCGACCAGCGGCGCGTTCATGCCGCCATCCCCACCACGGTGCCGGCCTCGATGCCCGAGCCCGACACCTCGACGCGGCCCGCCGCGAACAGGCCGGTCTCGACCGGCACGACGCGCCGGCTGTCGCCGTCGACGATCTCCAGACCATGACCGCCCTCTCGCAGGGCGAGCAGAGCGGCGACCGGCACTGTCAAGACGTCGTTGCGCCGGTCGCCGACCAGCTGGACGTCGACCGGAGCGCCGGTGATCGTGCCCAATGCTGCTTGGTCGTCGATCGTGATCGTGAGAGTGACCATCGGTTCCTCGACGACCTCGGTGTCCTCCGCTGAAGCCTCGATCTCGTTGCCGATCCGGCTGATTCTCCCTTGGATGGCTGGACGTCCGGGCACCGTCAGCTGAACGTTCGCGCCCGTACGAGCAAGGGGGGCCTGCGTGACCTCGAGGTCGGCATACACGTTCCGCGTGGTCACGGTGTGGTTGAGCACGACCTCGCCGGCCGCGATCGCCTTACCTGGCGTGGCTTCCACGGTGTCGACGCGGACCGGCGCCGGCCAGAACACCACCCGGCCGAGCTCCACCACCCCGGTCCGCAGGAGCGCGTGGTCCTCCTGCCAGTCCTTCACCGCCTCGGCGGTCCGCGAGGTGTACCGGTGGTCGACCGTGAATCCCTCGTAGCCAAGGGCGCGGAGGTTCGACTCGAGCTGGCGTACGTCGCTGCCCGCGACACCCGGCGCGAGAGTGCGCCACGCCGGCACGCTGCCGAGAAGCAGGATCACCGGTCGCGTGTCGATCGCGTACAACCTGCCGTCGCGGCCGATCGTCGCGCCGGCGGCGGGCAGCCAGGTGGTCGTTCCCGGCCAACGTGGTCGGCAACGGCGTCGCCGGCCCGTACCCGAGCTCGCCGGAGATCGTCCGCGTCTCCGACCAGATCCGCCCGCTCGACGGTCGCGGTCGCCAGATCGACCGGTTGCTGCTGGACCACCGGGCGAGGTCGGAGCCCCGCGGCGGCCAGCGCGACGGCGCCGGCGACGAGTACGGTCGCCAACGCCGTCCATCCGATCCGGGCGGCCCTCATTGCTTACCGCCGCCCTTCGCCTCGTTCAGGTGGTGCGCGCACTCCCGGTCGGCGGCCTTGAACCGGTCGTCGTCGATCAGGTCCTTCGGGATACGTGGGCCGTTCTCGTCCGGATCGGGGAAGTCCGGCAGGCCCTGGGCGCGGACGCACTGGGCGTACGCGCGCGCCGCCGCCGGGTCGACCGAGGACTCCGCCTGCTGGCTGGGCGGTGCGAACTCGGCGCAGGCCCGGAGAGCCGAACGGGTCTTGTCGTCCTTGTTCGGAAGCTCGACCTGCTGGCCGGGCTGCGGGTCGGCGACGTCGACGCCGCGCTCGCGGAGGCAGGCCGCGAACCTGCGCGGATCGGGCGTGGCATCCGAGGTGCTGGAGGTTGTGGCCGCTGGCGAATCAGCGGTCGCGACCTCGTTGCTGGGTGGGTTCGTGCAGGCCGTGAGCATCGCCAGGACGGCGATCAACAAGGCGAAAGGGATTCGTCGGGTCATGGATCGGACGCTAGGGAGCGAGCGATAAATCGTCCGTTAAGGCGAAACGTTGATCATTTCTTAACGACCGTGTGGTGATGATGTGCTCGTGCGAGTCTTGGTGGTCGAGGATCAGCAGCTGCTCGCCGACGCGGTGGCCGAAGGGCTGCGCCGCGCGGCGATGGCGGTCGACGTGTCGTACGACGGCGCCGCGGCGCTCGAGCGGCTCGACGTGAACAGCTACGACGTGGTCGTTCTGGATCGAGATCTGCCTTTGGTGTCAGGTGATCGGGTCTGCGAGTCGATCGTCTCGTCGAAGGCTGGGACGCGGGTGCTGATGCTCACCGCGGCCGGGACGATCTCGGATCGCGTTGCGGGGTTGAATCTTGGCGCGGACGACTACCTGCCGAAGCCGTTCGACCTGAGCGAGCTGTTGGCGCGGGTACGCGCGCTGGGCCGGCGGAGCGGGCCGGCTCGGAGTCCGGTGCTGGCGCGGGCGGACGTACGGCTCGATCCGCACGTACGCGAGGTGTACCGCGGCGACCGGCTGATTCCGTTGTCTCGCAAGGAGTTCGCCGTCCTCGAGGAACTGCTGCGGGCAGAGGGAGGTGCGGTGTCGTCGGAGCTGTTGCTGGAACGGGCGTGGGACGAGAACGCCGACCCGTTCACGAACGTCGTCCGCGTGACCGTCCTGAACCTGCGCCGCAAGCTCGGCGACCCGCCTGTCGTGCGGACCGTGCACGGCGTCGGCTACCGGATCCCGTGATGTCGCGGCGAGCCTCGGTCCGCGTCCGCCTCACGCTCGGGTACGCGGCGACGTTCTTCGTCGTGAGCAGCGTGCTGATCGGGGCGACGTACGTCCTGGTCCGCAACCAGCTGTTGACGGAGTACCGGCGGCTGAACGTGTTCGACCTGAAGGGCGGCCTCCGGCTGCCGCCAGAGAAGATCGTCGACTTCCGCGCCGACGGCACGCCGATCACGATGGAGGAGCTGCGGACGCGGATCACCGAGCAGCAGGAGCTCGCGCTGCAGACGACCACGACCCACCTGCTCGGCATCTCGGTCGCGGTGGCGTTGGTCGGTGGGCTGCTGGCGTTGCTGGTCTGTTGGCTGCTGGCGGGCCGGGCGATCCGGCCGCTCGCGATGATCAACGCCGCCGCCGAGTCGATCGCGGGGAGCAGCCTGGATCGGCGGATCCGGATGAGCGGGCCGCCGGACGAGCTGAAGCGGCTGGCGGACACGTTCGACGCGATGCTGGAGCGGTTGGACCGTTCGTTCGACGGGCAGCGGCGGTTCGTGGGGAACGCGTCGCACGAGCTGCGTACGCCGCTGGCGGTGACGCGGACTCTGGTGCAGGTCGCGATGGATCGGCCCGGCGCGTCGACGGATCTGCGTGAGCTGGGGACGAAGCTGCTCGACATCAACACCGAGCAGGCACGGCTGACCGATGCGCTGCTGACGTTGGCGCGATCGGAACAGGCTCTGACGGCTGTCGTTCCGGTCGACCTCGGATCGGTGGTGCTCAGCGTGCTGACGCGCATGCGCGACGCCGTCGAGGCTTCGGGAGTGTCGCTGCGGCCGAACGTAGGGACCGCCGTCGTCCCGGGCGACTCCGTGCTGCTGGCCCAGCTCGTCCAGAACCTGGTGTCGAACGCGATCGGCTACAACCACCGCGACGGCACGGTCGTCGTGTCGGTCCTCGCGGCCGGGGGACAGTGCCGGCTGATCGTGGAGAACACGGGCCCGATCGTGTCGAGCGCGGACGCGGGGGAGTTGTTCGAGCCGTTCCACCGAACGGGAACGCCGCGCGTGAACGGCCAAGCCGGCGTGGGTCTCGGTCTGTCGATCGTCCGCTCGATCGCCCACGCCCACGGCGGCCAAGCCACCGCCACCCCCCGCCCCACCGGCGGCCTGACCGTCACCGTCACCCTGCCCCTTGCGCGGCATCTCCCGGTCGGATAGGAGGCGTGGCCAGCGAGGACGCGATCAGGAGCCTCGTCATCGGCCAGCTCCTGCGCCGCCTTCTTCCGCGACCGGGAAGAGGGCGGCGTTCGAGATTTCTCGTTCTCCGACCAATCCGGACGTAGCCGGCCTCCGAATGCCCATGCATACGAAGGATCGACCGTTCACCCCAAGGAGAACACCCCATGATCCCCAGACCCACGCGACGTGCGGCAGGTGGGACGACCCGCCTGCGGCTCGGCATGTTCGCGGTCGCCGGACTCGTCGCCCTGCTCGGTACGGCGTGCGGCAACAGCGGCGCCGATCCTGGCTCGAACACCAGCACGGACAACTCGCCTACGCCCACCGCGGAGCAGAGCCCGGACGCCATGGCGTCGGGCATGGTCGGACCGGGATGTGCGGACTACGCCAAGCAGGTGCCGTCCGGACCGGGTTCGGTCGAGGGCATGGCGGCTGACCCGGTCGCGGTCGCGGCCTCGAACAACCCGCTGCTGAAGACCCTCGTGTCGGCTGTCTCGGGCAAGCTCAACCCCAAGGTCGATCTGGTGTCGACGTTGAACGGCAGTGAGTTCACGGTCTTCGCGCCGGTCGACGCCGCGTTCGGCAAGATCGACGCCGCGACGATCGACACGCTCAAGACCGACGACGCCCTACTCAGCAAGATCCTCACGTACCACGTGGTCGCTGGCCAGATCGCGCCGGACAAGATCGCGGGTGAGCAGAAGACCGTCGAGGGTGGAACGGTCGAGGTCACCGGCTCCGGCGACGCGCTGAAGGTCAACGACGCCAACGTGATCTGCGGCGGCGTGAAGACGGCGAACGCCACCGTCTACCTCATCGACTCCGTGCTCATGCCGAAGGCTGACGCGATGGCGTCCGGCATGGTCGGACCGGGTTGCGCGGGCTACGCCAAGCAGGTGCCGTCCGGCCCGGGCTCCGTTGCGGGCATGGCGGCTGACCCCGTTGCCGTCGCCGCCTCGAACAACCCGCTGCTGAAGACGCTCGTGTCCGCGGTGTCGGGCAAGCTCAACCCCAAGGTCGACCTGGTGTCGACGTTGAACGGTGGCGAGTTCACGGTCTTCGCGCCGGTCGACGCCGCGTTCGGCAAGATCGACGCCGCGACGATCGACACGCTCAAGACCGACGACGCCCTACTCAGCAAGATCCTCACGTACCACGTGGTGGCCGGTCAGATCGCACCCGACAAGATCGTCGGCGAGCACAAGACCGTCCAGGGCGGAACGGTCACCGTCACCGGTTCGGCCGATGCGCTGAAGGTCAACGACGCCAACGTGATCTGCGGCGGCGTGAAGACGGCCAACGCCACCGTCTACCTCATCGACTCCGTGTTGATGCCGAAGTTAGTAACCCACATAGCTGTGCGCCCGTCGATGCCGGTCGACGGGCGCACACTCATGTCCGCTCCGACCCATCCGCAGCGGTGACCAGCTCCGAATACCAGCGAGAAATCCCTTTGGAGACTGGAGCTTCCGCATGCTCACGCTCGCGCTAGTCGGCCTGATCGGCGGCCTCATCACCGGGGTCTCCCCGTGTGTGCTCCCGATGTTGCCGATCATCTTCTTCGCAGGCAGTACGGGCGAACAGCGCCGCGACACCCAGCCAGCGACGAGTGCCGCGGGCAAACAGTCGGTCCTCACTGTCGACAGGCCCAAGACCGACACCCACCGCCGCCCACGCGACCTTCGTCCGTTGAAGATCATCGCCGGGATCGTGGTGAGCTTCAGCCTCTTCACCCTCCTCGGATCGGTTATCCTCTCGGTCCTCGGCCTGCCGGACGACTTCCTCCGCTGGGTCGGTCTGGTCACGCTCACGCTGGTCGGCCTCGGCCTGATCATTCCCAAGCTCGGCCACCTGATCGAGAAGCCGTTCTACCGGCTGCCGAAGCTCAACCCCAACAGCAACGGCGGATTCGTCCTCGGGCTGGGTCTCGGCACGCTCTACGTTCCCTGCGCCGGACCGGTGCTGGCCGCCATCACGGTCGCCGGGGCGACCGGGCAGATCGGCTGGCGTACGGTGGTGTTGACCGTCTCCTTCGCCATTGGAGCCGCACTCCCGCTGCTGATCTTCGCGGCCGCGGGCTCGCGAATCGCCAAGCGGGTCAAGGCCTATCGCGACCGAGCTCGCGGCTTCCGGATCGCCGGCGGCGTGGTCATGATCGCCCTCGCGATCGCGCTCGCGTTCAACGTCACCGACCTCATCCAACGCAACATCCCTGCCTACACAGGTGGATTGGAGAAGAAGGTCGCCGAGTCCAAGACCGCGCAGGGTGCGCTGTCGCCGCTGACCGGTACGGACAACACCGAGCTGTCCAAGTGCACGCCCGGTGCCGTCGAGCTCGCCGCCTGCGGCGCGGCGCCGGCCCTGCGCGACATCTCGAAGTGGTTCAACACTCCCAACGGGGGACCGGTCGTGCTCGACGAGCTCCGCGGCAAGGTCGTGCTGATCGACTTCTGGGCGTACTCCTGCATCAACTGCCAACGCGCCACTCCACATCTGCTCGCCTGGGACAAGGCCTACCGCGAGCTCGGACTCCAGATCGTCGGCATCCACTCTCCCGAGTTCGCGTTCGAGAAGAACGCCGGCAACGTCGCATCGGCCATTCGCAAGGAGAAGATCGGCTATCCAGTCGGGCAGGACAACGCGCTTGGCACGTGGACCGCTTACAGAAACCGTTACTGGCCGGCGAAGTACCTCATCGACGCGAACGGAACCGTACGTTCGATCAAGTTCGGCGAAGGCGACTACGACCAGACCGAACGCCAGCTCCGTCAACTTCTCCTTGACGCTAACCCCGGCACCCGCCTGCCCAACCCTGTCGAGGGCTCGGTCGACGCGCCAACCCCGGGCAAGGACGGCACGACGCCGGAGACCTACCTCTCGTACTCCAGGGCGACGAACTTCAAGGGCACCGGTTCCTTGACTCCCGGTGAAGGCGCCTTCACACTCAACCCCGAGCAGCCCGCCGACTCGTACAGCCTCGGCGGCAGCTGGACCGTCGGGACGCAGAGCGTCACCGCCGGAGGTGAGGCTCGCTCCCGCCTCAGCTACCACGCGGCGAAGGTTTACCACGTGCTCTCGGGCACCGGGACCGTCACAGTCTCGACCCCTGGCCGGCCGGACAGGACGATCAAGGTCGAGGGGACTCCCAACGCCTACCAGCTCGTCGACGACACCGAACAACGTCGGGGGACGATCACCTTGACCTACAGCAAGGGCCTGACCGCCTACACGTTCAGCTTCGGCTGAGCGCCCTCACGGGGTGGTGGGCCTGGCCGCGATGGCGACGATCTCCGCCGCGAGCGGTTCGGGGGCGTCGAGGGAGACGAACGTTCTCGACTTCGGCACGGACACGAACCGCGCGTCCTTGAACTGTCCCTGCAGGCGCCTTCCCAGCTGCGTCGAGAACGCCTTGTCGTCCGCACCCCACGCCAACGTGACGGGGCCGAGGAAGCGGTCCAGCCTGGTCGAGACGTCGAGGAGCTCGCTCGGACGTACGGACCGGGCGAAGCGGGCGACGTCGCGCAGGATCAGCTTGTCGTCGAGGGCCGGCTCGATCCACGTACGGGTCAGGTCGGCGGGCAGATCGTGGGCCAGCAGGCCGAAGCCGAGCGGCGACTGCCGCAGCGGGGTGAACCGCATCTGAGCGGCCAGGATGCGTGCGCGCCATTCGCTGCGCAGCAAGGCGAACAGCTGCTTGAACGGTGCGGGCGGGAACACGTCGAACGCGTCGCAGTTCGTGAGCACCAGCCGCCCGATGCGGCTCGCGTCCTCGTCGATCGTGAACTGGCACAGCGCTCCGCCGGTGTCGTTGCCGACGAGCGTGACCTCGGTCAGGTCGAGCGCCTCGAGGAACTCGAGGATCATCCGCGCGACGCCCCGCGGCGACAGGTCGGCGTCGGGCGCCATCGGGGTGCGGTGCGAGCCGAGCGGCCAGTCGGGTGCGTACGACCTGACCCCGTTCGCCGCGAGCCGCTCGGTCACGCGGGACCAGAGGGAGCTGTCGGTGAGGAAGCCGTGGACGAACACGACCGGTGGCGCGGTCGAGTCCGCCGGCCCGGTGACGCTGTAGTGCACGGTGCCGCGGGAGAGCTCGATCGTGGTCACGGGCGGACCTCCTAGAATCGGGGGTTGAAACCGACAGCCTGCAGGGAAGTAACATACAGACTGTATGAATGTTCAGCGCAGAACGCAAGCAGACCGGACCGCGGCCACCCGAGCGGCGTTGACCGAGGCGGCCCGGCGACTGTTCGCTGCCCACGGCTTCGCCGGCGTGGGCACCGAGGCGGTCGTCAAGGAGGCGTCGGTCAGCCGCGGCGCGCTCTACCACCATTTCGCCGACAAGACCGAGCTGTTCGCGGCCGTTCTCGAGGACGTCGAACGGGAGGTCACCGAACAGCTCGCCGCGGCCGCGATGGCCATGGCCCACGAGGGGTTCGAGGTTGCCACCATGCGGGCGTTCGAGGCGTGGCTGGTGCTGTGCGAGGAGCCCGAGATCCAACGGATCGTGCTCGTCGACGGCCCGTCGGTGCTGGGCTGGGTGCGGTGGCGGGAGATCTGTCAGTTCCACGTGTTGGGACTGATCCAGGCCGTCCTCGCCCAGGGCATGGCGACGGGGGAGGTGACCGAGCAAGCGGTGCCGCCACTGTCCCACGCACTGATCGCCGTCGCCGACGAGGCCGCCATGTACGTGGCCTCGGCCGCCGACCCGGTCACCGCCCGCCAGGAGATGCTCGCCGTCGTCCGCCAGCTCCTCACCTCACTGACGGCGAAGACCGACACCTAGTCGGCGACGCCGGACTGCTCGGCCATGTCGGCCGAGACCTCGGCGGCGACCTCGGTAGCGATCTCGATCGTCCGTACGGCCAAGGGGGACTGGGTAGCTCCGGCCGCCCAGTACAGGTAGATCTCGCGGGCTGGCGCCGGCTGCAGCTCGTGGGTCGCGAGCCGTTCGTCGGACCAGGTGTCGGACCCCTGCAGGGCTAGCCGTGGCAGCACGGCCCAGCCCAGGCCGGCTCGCACCATCGACAGGATCGTCTCGTTGCCGGGGGAGCGGAACACGATCCGCGGTCGCGCACCGCCGTCGGCCAGGGCCGGGTCCATCCACCGCTGGTCGCAGGTCAGATGGCAGCCGATCATCGGTCGACCGTCGAGCTGCTGAAGGCGTACCGGGCCGTCGGGAAAGTCGCCCGCTCGGGTCACCAGCAGGTACGGATCGTGGACCAGCTTGACGCGCTCGACGTCTCCCTCGATGGGGCCGTCGTAGAACAGCAGATCCAGGTCGCCGAGCCGACCCACCTCCGGCACCTCGGCCAGCCTGATCTCGCAGCCGGGATGCTCGTCCCGGAGCCGACGGATGACCGACGGCAGGATCACATGGGACACGCTCTGGAACGTGCCGATGTCGATGCGGCCGTCGCCTGCCTGGAACCGCTCGACGGCCTCGGCCAGCGACTCGGCCTTCGCCAACAGGTCACGTCCGTGTTCGAGCACCACGGCGCCGAGTGGCGTGATCCGTACGCGCTTCGGACCGCCGGGCCGGTCGAACACCGGGCCGCCCACGGACCTCTCCAGCGCGGCGACCTGCTGACTGATCGTCGACTGGGTATAGCCGAGCCGGGCGGCCGCGCGGCCGAACGAGCCCTCCTCGACGATCGCCACCATCGTCGCCAGATGTCGCAGTTCCACCTCGATCATGGACCCTAGTATCGCCGATGACGATCGAGTCGATCGAAAACAATCGCTTTTCGCGATGCGAACGCGGATCTAGCGTCGGTGAGCATGACAACCCACACCACCGCGGCACCCGTCACGCCAGCGAGCGAGACCAGGAAGCTTCGGCCGTGGTCGAGGCAGCCGAGGCTGGTCTGGGCGCTCACCGCGACCCACTTCGTGAGTCGAGGCGGCGGCATGGCGCGGTCGTTCCTGGTGCTCTTCCTGACCCAGGAACGCGGCCTGTCGGCGACGACCGCCGGGGCGATCGTCGCGGCGATCGGCGTCGGGGACATCGGGTCGCAGCTGTTGGGTGGCTGGCTCGGCGACCGCATCGGCCGGCGGCACACCATGCTGGTGGGGTTCCTGGGCTCGGCCGTCGCGCTGATCGCGCTCGGCTCGGCGGAGTCGATGCCGGCGATCGTCGCGGCGGTCGTCGGCGTCGGGCTGATGTCGGAGCTGTACCGCCCGGCGATCTCGGCCGTGGTGGCGGACCTGCCCGCGGAGCAGCGGGTTCGTGCCTTCGGCTTGCTCTTCTGGGCTGCCAACGTGGGCTTCACGATCTCGACGGTCGCCGCTGGGGCCCTGGTCCAGCAGGGGTACGGCATCCTGTTCTGGATCAACGCGGCGGCCTCGGTGGTCGCGGCGCTGATCGTGTGGCGGCACGTTCCCGAGATCCGTACGCAGGCGGCGAAACAGACCCGCCGGGCGCTGCTGCCGGTCCTCCTGCGCGATCCGGTGATGCTCGCCATGTCGGCGATCCACATCGTCTACTTCACGATGTTCTTGCAGACGTTCTCGACGCTCCCGCTCGTGATGACCAGCGACGGCTACAGCGCCGGCACGTACGGTGCGGTGCTCGCCCTGAACGGGATCGTGATCGTCGTCGTCCAACCGATCGCGGTCCGGCTGCTCGACGGGCGCGACAGGGCCACGGTGTTGGCGGTGTCCATGCTCCTGGGCGGCGTCGGCGCTGGGTTCGGCGCTGTCGTCCAAGGCGGCGTCGGCATCGCCGGGTCGATCCTCGTGTGGACCCTCGGCCAGATCGGCATGGCCGTCATGTACGGCGCCACCTTCGCCGACCTCGCGCCGGCCGACCTCCGTGGCCGCTACATGGGGATCGCGTCCACCACCTGGAGCGTCGGCGCTGTGCTGGGACCACTGCTCGGCACCGCGCTCCTGCAGAACGCCGGGCGCACCACGCTGTGGATGGCCTCCACGGTGACGGGCGTCGTCCTGTTCGTCGCGCTGCTGCTGATCGCCCCGGCGCTGCGCCGCCGATCCTCAGCTCCGTAAGGTGATTCAGGAAACGAGGGTCTGTTTCGGTCGCACGACACAGAACTCGTTTCCCTCGGGATCCGCCAGTACGGTCCACGACTCGTTCCCGGACTGCCCGATGTCCACCCTGCGGCCGCCCAGGCTCAGGATCCGCTCGATCTCCTCCTCGCGATCCTCCTGGCCGGAGGTCAGATCGAGGTGGATCCGGTTCTTGACGGTCTTGTTCTCGGTGACCGGCATGAAGCAGATGCCAACGGGTGCTGACTCTTCGGGGCCGATGACGATCTCGCGAGGACGTTCGGACAGGATGCGCCATCGCAATACCGCTGCCCAGAAGCGAGCGAGCGTCGGCAGGTCGTGCGTGTCGATGACGATGTGGTGGAGGGAGACGGGCATGCGGGAAACGATAGATGCCGCGGGATTTTGTCAGCTGAAACAAGTGTGAAGTGGTGATTTGAGGACACGTACCAACAGCGCGCGACTGCGAGGTCGTGACAGCGCCCGAGTGCTAGATTCGCGACAATAGTGTCATTCGGTTAGGCCTTGTCACTCTGAGAAAGGACGGGCTTGCGGCCTTCTGCCGAACCAGCAAAGACGTCAGGAGCACATCATGACCAACGCGCACGAGCCCGACGAGGGCAGGAACCCCACCTCGACCAGCGCGGACGTCCCGCCCACCGAGCCTGAGGTGGAGAGCCCGCTCGTCCCGGCACCGGCCAAGTCGCCGGAGGATCTCCCGGCACGCACCTCACCGTCACACAAGCAGCCGGCGACAGAGAAGCGCCCGTCGACAGGCGCTGGCCGCGTTCGGGGCGGGGTTCGGCGGTCGCGGTTCGGTGCGCTCTGGGTGATGCTCGTCCTGGCCGCCGTCGTCCTGATCCTGCTGCTGGTCTTCGTTCTGCAGAACAACCGCGCCGTTCACATCAGCTTCCTCTGGCTGGACGGGCAGCTCCCGCTCGGCGTGGCACTGCTCTTCGCCGCGATCGCCGGCGTCCTGCTCGTCGCCATCCCCGGATCGGCCCGCATCCTCCAGCTCCGCAGGACCGCGCGCCGGCTCGACGCCCAAGCCAACAAGGGCTAGCGGCTAGCGCCGGTGGCCGCGGTGAGCTGACTAGGCCGGTACGACCTCCACGAGAAGTCTGGGCCGCTTGATCGAGATGTGGGCCAGCTCGTCGCGGACCGTGTCGTTCTGCGTGGCGTTCCGGTCGAAGAGCTTGGCGATCTCGGGGCCGGAGAACGTTCGGGACAGGTCGCCTGGCTTCGTACAGGTAGCGCCGATCCTGTCCTGGTCTCGGAAGTGAAGTCCCATCACCACCACGGGGAGGTCGAACAGGTCCAGGTCGCGGCAGACACCGAAGCCCAGGACCTGAACCCGTTCGGTGGTACCGGTCGACGCCGACGTGAAGTCGAAGCGGTTCGTGTCGCCGACCCGGGTGGCGATCCCTTGGTCGACGAGGTCTCCCGTATGACTGACCACGGTCAGGTGCACCCGATCCAGCACGGCAAGAGCGGTCGCGAGCTGCGGCAAGTCAGCCAGAGCACGTGCGTTGGTGAGGGGATTGTCGACGAAGACGCCTCCGCCAGGTACGCCGGCGAGAGTGACTCGGCTCAGGCTTCGCAGCTCTCGCAGCGGCTCGAGCGACTCGATCCGGTTGCCTCGGAGATCGAGGTGTTCGAGGGCTGTGAGGGCGCGGATCGGGCTCAGATCCTCGATCTTGTTTCCGCGGATGCTGAGCGATCGAACTCCGGGCGTGGCGACCAACGCGTCGAGGTCTCGCAGCTGGCCGCCTGCGATGGTGACCGTCTCGAGGCGCGGATAGGCCTCGATTCCCTCCAGATCGCGGAGCTCCGTGCCGCTCGCGTGGAGGGTCTTCAGCGGCGCATCGAGCATCTCGGGGAGGATCGCGATCGAGGTCACCAGGTCGGGGACTTCACGTTCGCCGAACGTCTCGACTCCGAAGGCGAACGACCTCAGGGTTTCGGAGGCCCGTTCCATCGTCTCCGGCGATGCCGACGCGACCGGTACGTCGAGCAGGAACCCGACCTCTCTGCCGATGCGGCCGATCAGGACGCGCTCGTTCTTGAGGAGGTCCGGGCTGTCGCGCTTCGCCCACCAGGTGGCGAACCGGCTCGCCTGGCGTCGCTTGAAGCGCGGGATGGGCGGCCCGTCGACGGCGAACGGGACCGGTGCGATCGCGCCGCTCGACACACCACGCGCATGGGCCATCAGGTCGCCGAGGATTCTGGTGAACGCGGTCTCGAGCTCGGCGAGCCTCTCCGGGGTCGGCAGGTCCTCGAAGATCAGCTCCGCGTCTTCGCCTTGGGCGAACCGCAGATCGTTGATCACCGACCAGAACCGCTGCCGGAGGACGAGGCAGTCCTCCAACACCTGCCGTCTGTCCTCGAGCTCCTCGGGCCGCGGAAAGTCGAGCGCGAGGGTGTCGTACGTCACGAGCTCGGCCTGGTAGGCAACGGCCTTCTGATGAGCGGCTGCGGCGAATTGGTTCATGTGCGCGCGGATCTTGTCCGCCTCGATCCCAGGAATCTGGACGGCGGGACCGACGCCGCTGCTCTGATGGACCTGCACCACGACCTCGGTGTGCGACGAGGTGTCCTTGACCGCCTGCTCGAGGGACGCCTGGAAGCTCGCGCCGAACGCGAGCCCGTTGTACTCGGCATGAAGGCTCGCCGAGATCCGTCGCTGATGCACGGCGTTGGACGAGGTCACCCGAACGAGCGTGTAGAACTCGCCACCGGTGTGGAGCGTCTCGGTGAAGCGGTCGCCGAAAGCTGTCTTGAACCCGTCGAGGTCGCCGGCGGCGATGAGCTGCTGCGCCGCGGGTGTCGGCGAGAAACCGGCACCAGACCTTCGGGCGTTCGTCACGATGCACGACGCGACGATGTAGGTGGACGTCGAGTTCATCGCGTTGCTCTCGGCGAAGTCGAACTTCGCGCCGCCGCTGAAGAGCGCGTAGCGTGCCTCGAGCTCCGCCCCGATGTTGAGCGCGCTCTCCAGGCTCGACTGCGAGGTGAGCATCTGGAACTTGAAGACCGCGGTCTGTCCCGGTGCGGCCGGGTCCTCCCCGATGCTGGCGGCGGTGAGCCCCGTACCGACCCGTTCCGCCGCGTCGGAGTTGACGCCCTGGCCGATCACGTGCCCGGCGAACGGGACCACGATGCGTTGCCGTACGGGTTGTCCAGCCATGGCGCACCTCCTGGTGGCGAATGGGTGACGCGCTCAGACGAAGTCCTGGAGGAGCGGAAAGCATCCGTCTGGAGGCGGGAGTGCCGTGGGGTTGACGGCCTGGTCGTCACAGAACTGTGCCGCGGCGAGGAAAGCCTGGGTGGAAGCGTTGTCCTGTGCGAAGTCGCTACTGAACGACTGAGCGGCGCAGCTGCGCAAGAAGAGCGCGAGCTGTCCGAACTTCGCCGCGTCGCCTTGGGTGAACAGCAGCTTCCCGTAGTCGTTGGCGTCCCACGTTCCTCGCCTGTCGAAGAAGTAGAAGTGGGCTGCCGAAGCGAGATTGCCCGCACCCAGTTGGAGAAGGGCGATGGTGCCTGGCGTTCCGGCACGTTCCCGGAGGACGACCCAGTGCACATGCCGGCCGACGACCTCCTCCACGAACGACCGGAGGCCGACAGCGGTGCGGATGCCCGTAGCCGCTGTCTGTTGCTTCGCCAGGTCCGTATCGAAGAACGCGTCGGTGTCCGCGTCATCGGTGTCGCCGAGAACGTGTGAGTTCTCCAGGTTCCGAGCGTGCGTCAGCTCGTGAACCACCGTGCCCAGCAACGTCTCGGGTGCCCTCGCGGCGCTTCCCGCGAGCCCCGTCGAGGCACGCCCGAGGATCACCTCGTCACTGATGACGATGAACGATCGGCTCGTGCCGCCGACGACGAACTCGACCGTCACACCGTGTGCCCCCGACAGGATGACTCCGTCGTCGAAGAACACGTCGGCAGGGGTTCCGTCCTGTGGGTCGTCCGCTACGTCGAGGAAGGGGACGCGCAGATCGGTCGAACGGCTCTCGGCGACGATGCCGAGCAGCTCACCGGAGTCGAGTGCGCCAGCGGTGAACCGGCCCAGTATGTGTCGCCAGGAGTCGAGCGGGGCAGACAGCAGCGCGAACAGCTCGGCGGCGACGAACTGCTCGAGCCGGTGAGCGACGACGACCGGACTGAACTCGCCGAACGTCGGATCGAGGACGGCAGGATCGAAGAAAAGGTCATTATCCAAAGCCAAAGAGGTGCCAGGGCCGACGACCGGATCATGAGGCACCAGACCGTGGCTGATCTTGAAAGCCGCCACCGCCGTACCCGTGTCGTTGCCGAAGATCCCGTCGGCACCGGCAGGCCCCACGGAGAAATTCAGCTCGAGCAACGCCGACTGCAGACGCATCACCGACAGGCCATTCCGCCCCGCCTGGATCCTGTCGGTCCCATTTAGACAGCTCTCGATAATGGGATCACCGGTCAACCGGGCAGAGCGCAGTGGCATGATCTCGAGCCTCCCTCTTCAGGCGGCAGTCGATTACATGCTATGGATCTCGATGGCGATCCGTTCCGGCTTTCACTATTGAGAGTATTGAGCTGAATAGGTATTTCGGCCAGCTACTCATGGTCGACGCCTTGATGTGCGGCGATCAGGTCGTCGAGCTCCTTCGTGGTGGGGTGGTGCGGGCGGTTGATGAGGGTGATGTGGAGGATGCCATCGGCGTCGGCTTTGAACATGCCTTCGCGGATGGAGGGATCGGTGCCGCGTTCCAGCAGCAGTCGGACGACCTCGACGTGGCTGCCCGGGATGGCCCAATGCAGGCCCGTTCGGTCGTAGTAGTACGTGGCATTGGGTGGGACGCCGTGGTCGAGGAGCCACCGTACGACGTCGGTCCGGCCGTGCTGGCAGGCGTGCGCGAACGCCTCGGCGAGAAGCTCGTCGGGATCGTCGCTGAGTCGGCGAGTGGCGAAGCCCGGCACGTGCAGGAGGTCTGGTCGCGGGCTCGCCGTGTCCGGACGTAGCGCGCCGTGGGCGTCGAAGCAGGCCTGGACCAGGTCCAGGCGACCACAGGCCGCGTACGTCCAGAGCGTTCCGGGGGTGAGGTCGCGCTCGGCGATCAGGTCGACGACCTCGGTGCAGCCGTGGTAGATCGCGTTCTCCAGCGGGGTATGGGCCTCGTGCCGGACGCGGGGATCGGCGCCGGCTTCGAGGAGGAGCCGGATGAGCTCGACCCGGTTGTGGATGGCGGCGTGGGCGAGCGGGACCTCGAGGTTCGTCGCCTTCTCGATCAGGACAGCCACGGCTGGGCGCGGCACACCGAGCTCCCGGCCGAGTTGCTCGCCGGGAAGCCGTTCGGGGAGAGCGAGGGCATGGAGCAGGTCGTTGGCCTGGTCGGGGCTCAGTCGTACGAGCCGCCCGGTGTCGCCGTCCCGCAGGGCTTCGAGCTCCGGTTCCAGCTGCTGCCACTGTTGCCGGAGATCGGCTTGGTTCCCTCGGGCCTTCTCTATGGACGTGACCAGGTCGAGCCAGGTGGGGAAGCCGAGCTCGCGCGCGAGGATCAGCCGTGCGTCGCGCAGGTCGACGGTGGTGGCGTCCGACGTGTCGGCGTGGCGGGGCACCAGGGTCCGCAGACGTTCCAGCGCGGTCGGGTCGTTGCGGCGCAGCTCGGCGAGCAGTCTGTCGGCCTGGGACTCGAAGAAGGGCAGAGACACGCCAAGGAGCCGGGCGACCGGCCTGTCGTCGGCATCGGTCTGGCTGTCGATAATGGTGCGGAACTCGGCCCAGGTACGGAAGCCGTGCTCCTGTGCGAGGACGAACTGGGCGTCGCTGAGCAGGAACCGCTCAGCCGCCCGGTCACCCAGGATCTCGGCAACCCTGTCCGCGGCCTCCTGGTCGCCGGCGGCGAACTCGTGCCGCAGCCGCTTGGCCTGCTTGCGGTAGTACTCCCGGCTCGGATTCGCCGGCAGCTCGAAGTGGCGATCGGACATCACAACCTCCTTCGTCACCGAGGTCCGCTTGCTCGGTCGGAAAGAGGTTGGTGTGTACCGACGCTAGGAGGTGCTTGCGCGAGGTGGGAAAGTCCCTGTCCGCGGACTGGTGGCGTCCTCGCACGCTCCGCGCCATCGTAGCCAGGACACGGGACTACCGCGAGTGCGTCGACGCCATCCGCCCGCTAAGGCTTGCGGGCGACTCCGGCGAGCATCCAGCGCGAGCCGTCGCTGTCGGCGGCCTCGACGTCTTCGGCGCCCCACAGGCCGGCGAACGTGACGGCGGGCTTGGCGCCTTCGTACGGTGCGACCAGCTCGAGCCCGTCGAACAACGCGCTGATGTACTCGGTCGGCCGGAGGTTGAAGTGGCCTCCTCGCCCCAGCACGCCGCTCATCCGCTCGGCCGCCTCGGGGCTCTGCTTGTCGGCCGTCGGGTGCGTCAGCGCCAGGTAGCTGCCCGACGGGACCGCGTCGAGGTAGCGGCGTACGAGGCCGGGCGGGTCGGACTCGTCGTCGACCAGCATGAGGAGCCCGGTCATGAAGATCCCGACGGGCTGCGAGAAGTCGATCAGCGACTTGACCTCGGCGTTGTCGAGGACGCCGTCGGGGTCGCGCACGTCACCGGTCGTGAACGTGACGTGGGGAGCGCCGCGGAGCAGGTCGGCCGCGTGGGCCTTCACCATCGGGTCGATGTCGACGTACACGACGTGCGCGTCGGGGTTGATCCGCTGAACGACCTCGTGCGTGTTGTTCTGGGTCGGCAACCCGGAGCCGATGTCGAGGAACTGGCTGATACCAGCCGTCTCCGCCAGCCATCGCGCCGCGCGCTGGTGGAAGCCTCGGTTGGACCAGGCGATGTCCGGAAGTTCCGGAACACCCTGTTTGGTGTGCTCCACTGCCTGACGGTCCACCTCGAGGTTCTGGGTGCCGCCGAGGATGTAGTCGTACACCCTGGCCGCCGCAGGCCTCGTCGAGTCGACCTCCGGAGGGAGAGCGGCATCCTGCCCAGTCATTCGTTGCCTCCAAATCAACAGTGAAGCACTGTCTTAGGCGTCAACACTCGGCCCGACACCAGCCCCGTCCACGCGTGTGAGGAGTGTACCGAGTCGCCCACGGACCGCTACCAGCGACAGGCCGGTGGCGGCCAGCATGATGGAGGCATGGTGACCGAGCCCGTCGAACGGGTGATCCGCGAGCTGCTCGAGACGCTGCCCGAGGTGAGCGAGGTACGGCTGGTCGGATCGAGGGCCGACGGTACGTTCAACCCGCTGTCGGACTGGGACTTCGCCCTCCGTACGACCGACTTCTCCCGCTCGCGGACGACGCTTCCCGCCGCCGCGGCGGCCCTTCGTCCGCTCGGGTCGCTGTGGGATCCGCTGAGCAGGCACGCCAACTTCATGCTCGTCCTGGACGGACCGACCAAGGTCGACCTGCTGTTCGACGAGCCGCAGAGCCCCCAGCCCGCCTGGGCGGCCTCGCCGGCGTCGTTGCCGGCGATCGACTGCCACTTCTGGGACTGGATCTTGTGGCTGGGCTCGAAGTCGCTAGCCGGCAGGAACGACCTGGTCGGCGCCGAGCTCGCCAAGCTGGCCGGCTACCTGCTGGAGCCGATGGGTGCGACGGGCAGCCCCACGGATCTGGCCGAGGCCGTTCGTACCTATCTCGAGGCCCGCGAGCGCCTCGAGGAACGATTCGGCAAGCAGGTGTCACACGACCTGGGGAACGCGGTCGAGGCAACGCTCAGGCATCACCGCGTGCTGCGCTTGTAGCGTTCGTAGACCACGCGTGAGTCGAACGTCCTGGTCTCGACGAGGTCCAGTAGTACGTCCTCGGTGACAGGCGGCAGGAACGGCGTGCCGCCGCCGATGGCGATCGGGAGGCGGAACATGCGCAGTTCGTCGACGAGGCCGAGCTCGATCGCCGCGGCCGCCAGGCCGGCGCCGCCGATCGAGACGTTCTTGTCGGTCGCGTCGAGTGCCGCGGCGACCTCCTCGGCCACCGACGCCTCGGCAAGCCGGGCGTTGCCCTGCACGCTGTCCAGCGTGCGGCTGAAGACGACCTTCGGTATGGCACACCAGGCCTCGGCGAACGCGGCCCCGAGCTCGTTCTCGCGCAACGAGGGATCCGTGTCCCACACCAGCATGGTCTCGTAGAGTCTGCGGCCCAACAGAAAGCCGCCTGTCTCACGTGCCTCGGCGATGTGGAAGCGAAACTGCTCCTCGCCAGGACCCACCGACCACCCGGGTCCGCCCTCCCGGTCGGCGATGAACCCGTCCACCGAGACGTTCATCGAATAGATCAGGTTCTGGTTCATCTCACCACTCCTCGGTCCGGTCTCTGTCATCCCTCATACGAAAACCCCGCTCCGGATTCGACAGGCGGCCCACAGAATTCTGGGGAGATCCTCGCGGCGACGCACCCGGCGACGGTACCCGCCTCGGGCAGGTTGATACTCGTCCCGTGGAGCGAGGACCAGGACGATCCGTGACGGTCATCGTCAACCCGATCAAGGTCGACGACCCCGACGGATTCAGGTCCGTTGTCCACCAGGCCTTGACGGATCGCGGGTACGACGAGCCGGTCTGGTTGGAGACCACGGTCGACGATCCCGGGTACGCGATGGCCAGGCAGGTCGTCGACGACCCCGTCGACCTCCTCGTGGTCGCCGGTGGGGACGGGACCGTACGCATCGTCTGTGCCGAGCTCGCTCACACCAAGGTTCCGATCGCCATCCTCCCGTCGGGCACCGGGAACCTGCTCGCGCGCAACCTCGGCATCCCTCTCCAGTTCGAGACCGCGCTCCCCGCCCTGCTCGACGGTGCGACCCGCGTGATCGACATCGTCGGCGTCGAAGGCGACGGCATGGACTCCGACCGGTTCACCGTGATGGCGGGCCTCGGACTGGATGCCGCGATCATGGCCGATGCCCCGGACCCGTTGAAGAAACGCCTCGGCTGGGCCGCCTACCTCGTGTCAGCCGCCAAGAACCTCAACCACCGGTCCGTACGGGTCACGATCACCGTCGACGACCATCCGCCGATGAAGCGGCGAGCCCGTACGGTGATCGTCGGCAACGTCGGCACCCTCACCGCGGACGTCGCGTTGCTGCCGGACGCGCGGCCCGACGACGGGCTGATCGACGTCGTCGTCCTCACCCCGACTCGGCTGTCGCACTGGCCGGGTCTGGCCTGGCGCATCCTGACCCGCAGCGTGGCCCCCGACCGCCACGTGCACCGCCTCGCCGGCCGTCGCATCCACATCGAGGCGGCCCGCCCGATGCAACGCCAACTCGACGGCGACCCGATCGAGCCCGGCCGAACCCTGACCGCCCAAGTCGAACGGGACGCCCTGTCCCTGAGGACCCCCAGCGAACCCGACGCCTGAGGCTTCCAGCCGCTAGACCGCGAGTGGGTCGAGCGCACCGGTCAGGACGTGCAGTGCCTCGTAGAGGTAGTACGAGCCCCAGATCAGCTCGCTGTCGGTGGCGAGGCCGATGCGGTGGTTGTAGCAGCCGGCGGTGAGGATCCCGGCCGGGGTGAGGTAGTCGGTGACCAAGGTACGTACGGTCTGCTCCGCCGTCGCGCGGTATCGCTTCGCGCGGTTTTCGTCGGGAACGAGCGCGGCCGCCTTGAGGAGTGCGGCGGAGCCGATCGCCGCGCCAGAGGTGTCGATGCGCGTTCCGGGCACCTGTGGTGCGTCGAAGTCCCAGTACGTGACGCCGCTGCCGGGCAGGTGATCGCACCACCAGTCGCAGACGCGCACCGCGGTGGCCGGCAGCTCGTCGTGCTCGGGCAGCCAGTGCGCGGCGAGCGTATAGCCGACCATCGCCCACGCCTGGGCCCTGGTCCAGGTGGACTCGTCCGAGAATCCCTTGTGGGTATAGCGTTTCAGCAGCTTTCCGGTGTCGAGCTCCACGGTCGCCGACTGGCAGACCGAGCCGTCGTCCCGTACGCACAGCTCGATGTGCCGACGCGCGTGCGAGACCGCGAGCTCACGCAGACTCTGATCCGCCGTCCGCTGTGCCGCCCAGGCGAGCAGCGCGACAGCGGGCACGCCGTCGATGTTGAACTCGGTGTCGCCGACGTCGGACGCCTCCTCGGCCTGGGCGCCCAACGGGATCGCGCCAACGGTCGGCAGGAAGCCTGTCGCCAAGGCCCGGGCTCCGTCGACCGCGATCTCGCCGGCGGTCCCGTCCCCGCTGAGTATCGCGCCGAGAGCAGAGCCGTAGTAGAAGAGGAAACCGCGGAACACGGTCTGCGACGCGACCCGCGGACGGAGCCGTTCGGCCCACCGCAGCGCGTGCCGGCGGTACGCCTCGTCACCGGTGCGGTGGTACGCCAGCCACAGCTCGCCGCCCCAGAAGCCACCGGTCCAGTCGCCGTCCGGCGATCGCGTCCACCTGCCCGTGGTCGGGTCGGCGTAGTGCGGGAACCCGGTCGCCGCGTCCTCGGCTGTGTGGTCGATGCGGTCGGTCATGGCGTCGATCGCGGCGGCGTACGGCTTGTCACTCATCCGACGTCACCGGTCCCAACACGGCGCCGGCGGACAGCGGCTGCACGAGGTGCCGGTAGAGCGTGAGCCAGCTGCGGTCGGTCGGCAGGGGTGGTTCGACGCGAAGCGAACGCCGCGAGGCGAGCTCGGCGGCGTCGACGTCGAGATCCACGCGACGCTCGACCAGGTCGATCACGATCGTGTCCCCTTCCCGTACCAACCCCAGCGGCCCTCCCTCGGCGGCCTCCGGCATCACCTGGCCGATGGTGATGCCGCGGTTGAGCCCGGACAGCTCGCCGTCGGTGACGACGGCGACCTCGCTCGCGAGGCCGGCACCGTTGAGCGCCGCGACCAGGCCCGCGGCGAAGACCGTGCCAGGGCCGCCCTTCGGGCCGAACCCCGCCAGCACCACGACGTCGCCGCCCACGATGCCGCCTTCGCCGATCGCGCGCTTGGCGTCGTCCTCGGTGGCGAACACGCGCGCACTGCCGGTGAAGCGTTCGCGCCCGGCCGGCACCGCGCCGATCTTGACGATCGCGCCGTCCGGCGCCAGCGACCCGCGAACGAGCGTCAACCCCGACGTCGGCCGGAACGCCTTGGACAGTGGGCGAATCACCGTGTCGTCCTCGACCTCGACGCCGGCGAGCACCTCACCGAGCGGTCGACCGGTGACCGTGGGAACGTCGAGGTGCAGCCGGTCCCGCAGCCTGGCCAGGACCGCTCGGGCACCGCCAGCGCGTTCCAGATCCTCCACGTGGTGGACGCCGTTGGGACGTACGGCGCAGATCATCGGCACCTCGAGGGAGAGCAGTTCGATGAGCCCGTAGATGTCCACGTCGACGCCCGTTTCCACGGCGATCGCCTGCAGATGCCTTGCGGAGTTGACCGAACCGGCGATCGCGAGGTCGACGACGACCGCGTTCTCGAACGCTTCCCTGGTCATGATCGCGCGGGGACGCTGATCGTTCGCGATGAGCGAGACGATGGCGCGGCCGGCGGCGCGAGCCCGTTCGAGCATCGCCTCGGAGCCCGCGCGAACAGGCGCGGAGCCTGGCATGGTCATGCCGAGCGCTTCGGCGAGGATGTGCATGGTGGTCGCCGTACCCAAGCCGGCGCAGACGCCGGGACCGTCGACGGCGTGCTCGGTCAGGGCGGTCAGGCCCGCGAGGTCGAGCTTGCCGGCGGCGTACGCGCCCACCTGTTCGTACACGTCGTCGATGTCGACGCGGACGCCCTCGCACCAGCCGCCAGCCTGATAGCCGCCGATCACGGCGACCGTCGGCACGTCGAGGCGGCCCGCCGCCATGAGATGAGCTGGCGTGGTCTTGTCGCAGGACGAGAGGCACACCATCCCGTCCAGCAGCGCGCCTTCGACCTGCACCTCGATGTCGTTGACGACGAGATCCCGGGTGGGCATCAGGTAACGCGCCTGCCTGCCGGCGCTGGTGATGAAGTCGCTCGGGGCGGCCGTCCTGATCTCGAACGGGAGGCCGCCCGCCGCACGGATCTCCGCGGCGACCTCGCGCGCCACCTCGTCGAGGTGGGTGAAGCAGACCGACAGCTGGGACGAGGAGTTGACGATCGCGATCTTCGGCTTCTCGAGGTCGGCGTCCTCGATGCCCATCGCCCGCCACTGCGCGCGGCGCACCGCCCACTCGGTGGTGCCCGGGGTGAGATTGCTGCGCAGGTTCACTCGACATCCATCTCCGCCGCGTTACGACGTGGGAATCTTCGTACGGTATTTCGTAGACGAATCTCGTGTTTCGAAGATCGTAGGTTCGAGCGGGACCGATGCGCAACCCGGAGGATCAGAACCGCGGGTATCGGACCGCTACCGGCCGACCGCTCCGAACGGAGTCGAGGATCGCGTCGTGCAGGACCAGGCTCTTGACGCTCTCCTCGATCGGCGAGCGCACCGGTGTGCCGTCGCGCAGATGGGCGGCGAAGGCCTCGAGCTCGGCGAGATGCCCGGTGTCGCGCCCGCTGTCCCCACCGCTCGTGAATGTGGCGGGCTCTCGCCATCCCGTCGGGTTCCCGTCGCGGACCTCGCGCCACCGCGAGGAGTTGGAGACGGCGAGGAAGTTCCCGCCGCGTACGGTCAGGCCGACCTCCTCGGTGGGCACGGCGAACGACCGGCCGTCGGACAGGTGCATCGTTCCGACGGCACCGCTCGCGAACCTCAGCGAGACGGCGAACGTGTTCGTGCCGCGGGAGTAGGCGAAGACCTCGTCGACGTCGCCCATCAGGTAGTGGGTCAGGTCGAGATGATGGATCGCGAAGTCGAACAGGAACGGGCTCTCGCTCGCCTCGCCCTCCCCGTACGCGGCCGAGCAGTAGTCGTGGGAGATGGAGAGCCTGTCCTCCGGCGGGAACTGGTCGAGCCAGCGGCGGGCGTGCTCGAACGCGACGGAGTATCGCTTCTTGAACGCGGTCATGCACAGCAGGCCGGTGTCGCGTGCGACCTGCACGACCTCGATCGCGGCGTCCACGGTGGGTGCCGGCGGCTTCTCCGTGTAGACGGGGAAGCCGGCCTGGAGGATCTGCACCGCGAGCGCCGCGTGCCCTTGCGGTCCGACGCAGACCAGGACCCCGTCGGGCCGCTGCTCGTCGAGCATCTTCTCGACGACCGCGTAGGGCGTGCCGCCGAACAAGGTGGCGTTGCGTTCGGCCTTGTCCTGGTCCAGGTCGCAGACACCGACCAGCTGGAGCCCGGCGGCACCGAGGTTCGGGTAGATCCGGCGAGTCGACAGCGCACCGGCCCCGATCACGCACACGCGAGGGATGCTCAAGGCGCCACCCTCTCGAGCAGCTCGAGGGCATCGCGCAGGCCGGTCACGGTCGGCTCTACCGAGTCCGTGTGCCCTTCGAGCTCGAGCTCGACGACGATGTTGCCGGTGTAGCCGACGTCGTCTAGGTGCTTCAGGAGGCCCTCGAAGTCGACCGTTCCCGTACCGAACGGAACCGACCGGCCGTTGCCGTCGATGTCGTTGACGTGCACCAAAGCGATCGTCTCGCCGAGAACGTCGTACGCGTCCCGCCAGTCGACACCGACCCGGGCGAAGTGGCCCACCTCCAGCAGCGTCCGCATTCGCGGATCGCCGATGCCGACCAGCACCGTACGGAAGTCGTCCAACGTGGAGATCGCCGCGCCGGCATGGTTCTGCAGGACGGGCGTGATCCCCACGCCAGCTGTCTCCTCGAGGAACTGTCCCGCCGACTCGATGTAGAGGTCCCGAGTCGTCGCCTTGAACAGCACGACGTCGGCGCCGACCCCGCGCGCGAACCCGGCCGCGGTCACCGCGCGGGTCACCTCGGGGTCGGCGGTGATCGGCGGCAGGTGCATCGACGTTACCCGCATGCCGTGTTCTTCCACGCGTGTACGCAGCTCGGCTCGAGCATCGGCGTCGCCCAGCGGATCCACCGACGACGGCCACCCGACCGATCCGGCCGACGTGAACAGCTCGATGTTGCGGAACCCGAGGTCTTGATACAGCCGCAGCAGCTGCTCCAGCCCAAGCTGCGGTAGGCAGCACGGGCTGGCAACGAGTCGGTCCGACAGGTCCGCCATGGACGTCCCCTTCCAGGCACCGACGGCACCCCCGTTGGTGCCCCATGCTGGCTCCGCGGCGCCCGACCGAGCCATGGCCAATCGCCGAGAATTGGCAACAGAATCGACGGCGCGCCCGTAGGCCTCCGGCTGGTGCTCGAGCGGTGAGTCCGGTGGCGTGTGATCATGATCGGCAAGCCCAGGGTGTTCCGCGCCTGCACGACTTGGGCGTTCGGACCGAGCGATCTGAGAATGGAGCCTGGTGGACCGCCGATCGATCGCCCTTCTCCTGGCAGTGCTCGCGCTGGCGGGCAACCTGCTCCTCACCGTCATCGCGCTCACGCTCGGCCTGCACTTCGAAGCCACGCCCGTGGCCCTGGCCGACTCGGCCAAGGGTCAGTGGATCGCCGTCGCCACCGTTCCCGGACTGGTCGTCGCCATCGTCGCCATCGTCGCCGTCGTCGCGAACCGCCGCAACGGCCGGCGCCCCATGCTCGGCCTGCTCGCCGCCGCGGCGTCCCTTGCCTGCGCCCTCGTCGCCCTGGTCATCTACCTCCTCGTGCCGGGTGGCACGTACTGATCGGCCGCCTCAGCTGGCCCGTGCCTAGGTGGCCGTGGACGTCGGCGGCGGCTCGAGGACGATCACGGGCGTCTGCGTCGACCGCCGAAGGCGGTGGGCGAACATCGATGCTCAGCGCATCAGGGTCCACCGCACTTCGTCGCTCCGGTCGACGACGTGCGCAACCCGGCCAGGACACGTTCCTCGCTGGACAGGTCCGGTCCTCGGACGGAGCGTCATGAGCGAGACGACAAGCACCAATCGAGGTCAGGGTGGGCGTCAGGAGTCACCACGGGTTGAGGTGAAGACCTTCCCGTCCCAAGGCGTCGGCGTGTTCGTCGCGGCCGAGTAGACCCCAACCTACGACCGACGCCACCCGAGGCACACCTTGCGCGAAATGTCTCCTTGCAATCCGCCCAGTCCACGCAAGTCGTATGTCCCCGAATATCCATCCGTCGACGCCTAGCGGTGCGCCTGTCGGCATGAACCGGACAGCGCGTTTCCAGGCCGCTTTCCGGAGTTCGCGCCCGACGCGATGCCGCTGCTGTTCACCGGCGAGATGATGTATCTGTGGATGTTCGAGGAGATCCGCGCGCTCCAACCGTTCGCACGCGCTGCGGAGGACTCGATGGGTGCAGCGCCCTGCCGACGGCCTTTATGGTTTCGTGGATTCCAGGGTCTGTTTGATGATGTCCATTCCTCGTTCCATCATTGCGCTCATGTCGGCTTCGAGCTCGTCGGGTAGCAGGTCGCTGGTCCAGATGAACTGCGTGGTGCCGTCGGGGTTGGTCAGGATCTCGGCGGCGCCGTTGTAGTGGGTGAACGGGCCGCCTTCGACGACGGTCCAGACGAGGCGGCGGTGGGTTTCGCTCAGGCCGACCTGGCGTTCGCGGAGCACCAGGTCGTTGAAGAACGTGAGGACGCGGTCCGCGCCGTCCATGCGGACGTCGACGACGAATCCTGGGACGAGGCGCTCGCGGAGGCCGCTCCAGTCGCTGAGCGCTGTCCAGGCCACTGCTGGCTCGACGTCGATCGATCGTTGTTTCCGGAGCGACACCATGGTCAGTTCGCCTTCCTGACAAGCAGGTCGAACTCGTTGCCTTCGGGATCGGCGAGCGTAGTCCACTGTTCGCCGTCCTCGTCGAAGTCGTTCAGTCGTTTCGCGCCGAGCTCGACCAACCGGTCGAGCTCCGCGGGATCGGTGGCGATGAGGTCGACGTGGAGGCGGTTCTTCCCGGCTCTTGGTTCGGGCACCTTGACGAACATCCAGCGCGACTCCGGCGCGTCGTCGTTCATGCCGATGCTGGCGAACTCCTCGTTCGGATCGCTGTCGACCGTTCGTCCGAGAACGGCTGCCCAGAAGGCCGCGACGCGGGCGGCGTCGGCGCAGTCGATGACGAGGGCGTGCAGGGCGATGGTCATGGTGAGGTTTCCTCAAGGGAGATGGCGGATGGGCCAGCAGACTTCGATGCCGTCCGGCTGGTAGTGCTCGCGGATCGGGCCGGACGCGCCGATGACGCGTTCGGTGACGAACGTTCCGAGTGCGGCGTAGGCCTGGTCGACGTCGGCGAACGGTCCGTGGTGGACGGTCACGGCCATGGGGGCCGCGGCGATCTCGATGAGCTCGGCTCGTCCGGTGGGCCTCGGGTTTCCTGTGGTCGGGACGAACGCGACGACCTGCCCGACGTGGGCCTCGAAGAACTCCGGGCTGTACAGCGCCGCGTCGGCAGTACCGGTACCGTCGGCGAGGTCGTGTAGCTCGCCGAACGCTGCCGCCAACCACTGCTCGGTATCGTCCCAGGCGACTGTCCCGGAGATGGCGATCGCGGTCATGGCTTCGACGTGCCGGCACTCGACAGGCAACGCCGTAGGGCGTCCTTCGAGCAACGACTTCAGCGACTCCACTGTCGACTGGGTGTGTTCCAGCGTCTGCTGCATGCGTTCGAGATGGCCGATGATCACCGCGTTTCGGCTGTCGACGTCCGGCGCGTCGAGGACCAGCCGGATCTGGTCCAACGACATGTCGAGATCCCGGAACCGGCGAATGACGTTGGCCGAGGGCACCTGCGCGCTGGAGTATCGCCGGCGTCCCGACCACGGATCGACGTCCGCCGGCTTCAGCAGCCCGATCTCGTCATAGTGCCGCAACGCCTTCACGCTGACGTGCGAGACGCGGGCGAACTCGCCAATGCTCAACAACACCGTCACGGATCCACCTTCTCGATCGGGTACGAAGCGAGCATTCATCCTCCCCCTAGCAGGAGGTTCAAGCGTCGCGGGTCTCACTCCGGTCGCCGCCCCGGCCATGTGCTCCTGAGCGACCAGGTCGAAGAGCATCGCTTGGAACGCCTCGACGGACTCCACTGTGCGTAGTTCACCACCCGGACCCGCCGGTGCTGGCGTGGATGTTCGCGGCGACGATTCCGCGTTGGTGGCGCTTGACGTCCTCGGATGCGCGAACGAGTAGATCAACGAGCTTGCGCAGCCGATCCGGAAGCCCAGCGGGCGACGAACGACTAGCGCGCGCCGGCGCGATGAACCGATGCTCCACGTTCCCCGTGCTTTGGGACAGGGGCGGGTGTCAGCCAGAACCACTTTCGAGGAGGAGCATTCGTGTTGCCCAAGGTTCGTTCTGCCTTGCTGGCCGTAGTTGGGCTGGTGGCTGTTGTCCTCGCTCCAGCTGATGCCGCGTTGGCGTCGCCTGCGCTGGCCGCGCCATCCGACTTCCGCGTCACGTCGGCGGGGTTCGACTCGATGTCGCTCGCCTGGTCGCGAGTTCCAGATGCCGACTTCTACCGGGTTCTTGTCAACGGGGTATGGCGATCCGGCGTCTACGACCCCGCGAGCGCCGTCACCGTGACGCAGCTCCAACCAGGCGTCACGTACACGTTCGAGGTCCAGGCGCAGCCCGCGGGCGGCGAATTCGGGCCTAGTGCCACCCTGCGCGCGAGCACCCTCGCAGACACCTCGCCACCCTCCGCGCCGACCCGGTTGCGCGAAGCCCGTAACGCGAACGGGCAGTCGATAGGACTGACCTGGGACAACTCGACCGACAACTGGGGCGTCGCGCGCTATCGCGTCTACGCCGACGGTCAACTCGCGATGATGACCGGCCCACCGGTCGAATGGTTCTGGCTCACCGACCCCTATCACGGCGGACTCAGCTGCGGAACCACGTACACGTTCACGGTGCGAGCGATGGACAACAACGGCAACCTCTCCGGGCCCAGCGCACCGCTCACCGCCACCACACCGCGCTGCTGAGCCGCCCGTAGCCCGGCCGGGCTGTCAGCCCGCACGGACAGCCCGGTGCGGGTTCAGCGGCGAACGCGGTAGCGGATGTGGGTGGCGTCCGGGGTGTCGATCACCCGGATGATCTCCAACTCGATCCTGGACGGCAGGATGTCGAACTGTCGTCGACCGCCACCGAACAGCACCGGGACCTGGTGGATCTGCACCTCGTCCAGCACTCCAGCCTCCAACGCCTTCTGCGCCGTGTACGCACCGTGCACGAGCACGTCTCGATCCCCGGCCGCGGCCTTCGCCTGCGCCATCGCGCTCTCGATTCCGTCGGTCACGTACGTCACCTTCGGATACTTCGCCACGGTGGGACCGGGTGGCCGGTGGCTGGGGACGAAGATTGGCCAGCCGTGATTGTCACCGCCCCAGTGATCGACCTGCTCGACGGTCCGGCGACCCGCCAGCAGTGCACCGCAGGTCTGGTCCATCTCGTCGAACAGTTGCCTGGGCGTCCCAGGGCGAACGTTCCACGTCCCAGGTGTGTACATCCATTCGTGTAGCCGGTCGAATCCGTCGCCGCCGGGGTTGTCTGGTTCGTCGTTGGGACCGCAGATGTACCCGTCCAGGGACATCGACATGTAGAGCACCGATGAGGACACGAGTTGCTCCTTCGTCTTCGTCCGCGCAGCTCTTCAGCCACGTCTGCTGTCCCTACCCTCGACAAGCCGCCCGCATCGGCCGAGCCAAAGCTACTGGAGTGGATCACCTGCCGGTCTTGTACAGAAGCGACAGAATCTCGCTGCGGACCAGCAAGAGTGCGGGCAGCAGGACCACCGCGACAATGAGAAAGGCGACCGGCGAGCTGGTCAGGGCCAGTAGGGCCATCCCCGCTGCCGACGCGAGGATGCCGGGGCGAGGAGCCACACGTGGCCGTGTGCGTCGCCCAGCTTTCCGGCGACCCATTTGCTCGTGGCAGGAACGTCGTCAGCGCGCTGGTGGCGAACCCGCCCATCGCCACGCTTCCCGACTGCGCGGCGTAGAGGGGCACCACGCCCAGGGGGAGGAAGAATCCGATCGACGACGCCACCACCGAGACGAACCTCACGGCGAGCGGCCAGGTAAGGATCGGTGGGCGTCCGGCCTCGGACCGACTCTGGCGTCTCGCCTTCCCTGTGAGTGCCAAGGCAGATCCCCTTGCCCTGCTGAAGAGCTCGCCATCACGCTAGGGACGGATCACTCGCCGGTCTTGTACAGAAGCGACAGAGGCTCTTCCACGTTCGGCTGTCGCAGCTCGGTCGCGGTTCGGCCCATGAAGCGCGCGAGCGAGCGGGCAAGGTGGGGTTGGTCGTAGTAGCCCAGCCGGTGTACGACGTTCAGCGGCGCGACACCCTCGCCGAGAAGGACGGCCGCGGACCGGGCGCGCTCGATCTGCCGGATCGCCGCGAGCGTCAGTCCGGTCGTACCGACCACCCGGCGCTGCACCGAGCGCGCGCCCAGTCGTGGGGCCTCGTCGCCCGCGACGACGTCGGCCACCAGCGGATCGCGCACCAGGACGCCCGTCCGTACGAGCCGATCCACGAAATCCTCGGCGTTGTCGAAGCTTGGCAATCGCCACTCCTCGCCTCGCAGCACGAGCGTGTCCGAGGTGACGTGCGGGGCAAGCACGGCCGAGTCGACGAGACGCGCGACCGGTAGGTGCGGCATCGCCGTGCCGTGGGCGAAGACGATCCCGAAGTGGGACGCTTCCGTGGTGACCACCACCGCTGTCGGCTTGGTCTCCGGCCCGCGGACCGCGACGTGCACCCGGCCACCAGCTTCCCAGACCGCCAGCTCCCAGTGTGCGTTGGCAACCGAGTGCATCCGGGTCGCCGGGCTGAGGCCCTCGCTGCGGTAGACGCGCTCGACGTACGGCGAGTCCGACGGTCGATTCTCGTTCTCTACGATCATTCGTCCACGCTGAGCGCTCGACAGGTGCCAGCCACGTGTCACCTCCCGCAGGGCCAGAACGACGTGAGAGCAGGCTAACCGGGTCGGCGCTGACGATGTTGCCCTGGCAGCATCAGTGAGCCGTGTAGCCGCCGTCCGTGCTGAGCACCGAACCGGTGACATTCCTGGCGCTGTCGCTGCTCAGAAAGAGGACGGCCGCGGCGACATCCTCCGGGTCGCGATGTGGCCCGCAAGATGGGCTTCACGGTACTCGGCCATCTTCGCGGGGTCGGTCCCGGCGGCCAACGGCGTCGCGACGCTGCCCGGCACGACGGCCGTGTCACCCACCGCGGTCAGCAACCGTTCGACATCCTCTGCGCGACTCACATCGGTCTCGAAGCCGAGATGGCGATCGCTGTCGAGCTCGCGCGCTACATCAAGAGCCAAAGGCCCATCTCGGTCGGCCACCACGACGCTTGCTCCGGCCTCGGCGAAAGCCTGGGCCGTGGCGCGGCCGATCCCCTGACCGCCCCCGGTCACCAGAACGACCTTGCCCTCAAGCCTCCACTCATTAGCGCGGTCGTCATCGCGCATCGACCTGGAAGCTGAACATCATTCCGCTCTCGTGATGCTCGGCGATGTGGCAGTGGGCCATCCAGATGCCCGGGTTGGTCACCTCGAGCAGGATGTCGACGATCTCGCCGGTACGGACGAGCACGGTGTCCTTCCATACCAGGTTGGGTTCTGTCGTCTCGTCCCGCGACAGCACCAGGAACCGTCCCGCGCCGTGGATGTGGAACGGGTGGTGCATGGGGTGGTCGGACTCCAGCTCGTTGATCAGCCGGATCTTCACCAGGTCGCCGACGCGGAACCGCCAGTCGATCGCGGTGTTCCGCGCGTCCGTCGCGCGATCGACGATGAACCAGCGCATGGTCTCCGGCGTGGTCGACTTGTTGATCTCGACCATGTCGTCCTCCCACTCGATGCCCTGGGAGTCGCCGTGGCCGTGTTCGTGCTCGGGCATGTCGTGGTGGTCGTGCATGTCGTGATGCTCGTGGTCGCCGCCCGCTTCCGCGACCATGGCCGCCGGCAACAGTTTCATGCCGCAGTCCGGGCAACTCCCCGGCAGGTCGCTGACAACCGCAGGATGCATCGGACACGTGTACGGGCCGCCGTTCGCGTCGCCGCCCAGGTCCATCTCCGCGACGAACGCGAGCGTCTTGTCCGGCTCCGCGGTGAAGTACGACGCGACCCGTTCGCGCTCAGCGACCAGATCCGCGTTCGTCCGCAACGTCTCGAACTCCCGCACGTACGAAGGCGAAACCGGCTCACCTCCCACTGTCACCGATGCCAACGTGTAGGTGTGTTCCGGCGTTCGATGCTCCAACGTCGCCACGCCCGGCGAAGGGAACAGGACGTCGACCACCACCCGCTCCGAAGGCGAAAGGATCGCGGCCTCGACGAGCTCCTCGACCTCCACGTGGCCCCTGTCGCCACCGACGAGCTTCATCCGTGCCCCGGTGACACCCACGTTGAAGACCCGAGTGTTGGCCGTGTTGATGAGATACAGCCGTACCACCTCGCCCGCCCGTGCATCGAGCAGCAGGTCGGTCTGCCCGGACACCAGCATCACGTCGCCGAACCGCCCCATCGCCGTGTGCGTCGTCTGCGATCGGCTGAACGGCGCCACCCTGCCTTCCTCGAGCAGGATGTCGTCCAACGTCAGCACGAGCTCGCGATTGACCGGCGGCCAGTACTCCGCCTCCGAGGGAACGACCACGACCGGCCCGTACAGGCCCATCTCCTGCCCGTAGTCCTGCCGAACGTGTGGGTGGTACCAGTAGATCCCCGGATCGGGAAACTCCACGTTCGCGGTGAACGTGCCCCCGATGGGGATCAACGCCTGAGTCTGGTGCGTCCCGTCGTACCGGTTCTCCAACCGCAGACCGTGCCAGTGCACGGTCGCGTCGACATCGCCGTCGTTGCTGATGTCGACCGCGAGCCGCGCTCCCTGCGGAACGCGCAGCGTCGGGCCCGGGATCGAACCGTTGTACGCCAGCATGCGCACCGTCGCGTCGCCAAACCGCTTACCGACAGGCCCGATCCGCAGGGCGAACGAGTCGCCGTCCGCGAGGTCGACTATCGACGAACGTTCAGCGGGAGGAAGTCCAGACGCATCGGTGGGAAACAAGCCGTCCGTGGACATTCGGGGTCCTTCTGTGTGGGGTTCGGTGCCGTGCACGGACGTTAACACGATACAATGCACGGCTTACAGAGTTTTGGAAGGCATTTTGGACCCGCTGCCATGACCGACGAGAAGCCGCCGCTACCGCCCGGACTGGCGCTGGCCTGGGGCGTCAAGTCGCCAGGACGGCGCGGCCCCAAACCCACGCACAGTGTCGAGAAGGTCGTTCAAGCGGCCATCGAACTCGCGGACACCATGGGGCTCGCCGCGATCTCGCTCCCCAAGGTCGCCGAGCGGATAGGCGTCACCGCCAACGCGCTCTACGCTTACGTCGGGTCCAAAGACGAGCTGCTGGTCTTGGTGCGTGAAGCTGCCTGGGGAGCGCCACCCGACTCGATCCGGCGCGCACCGAACTGGCGGGAAGCGGCCACAGCCTGGACGCGCGCCGCCATCGACCACTATCTCGTCAGGCCGTGGCTCCTCGACGTCCCGGTCCCCGGGGCCCCGATGACGCCGAATCTCCTGCGCTGGTTGGAAGTCCTGCTCGCATCCATGGACGACACCGGGATGAGCAGCAAGGACCGCCTCGGATGCGCACAGCTGATCGACGGATACGCGTACAGCGCCGCCAGCATCATCATCAAGGTCCGGGCCGCCGCTACTCACCCGACGCAGTCCGCCGCGGCGTTCGAGTTCCTGCAGCCCCGGCTGCAGACGGAAGGCTTCCCGGTTCTGGCCGCGATGTTGTCCACCGGCGCCTTCGACGACTCGGACACCCCCACCACAGACGATGTCGCCTTCGGCCTCGAGCGAATCCTGGATGGCATCGAAGCCCACCTCCACACCCTTACGTCACGTCCTGACGCCACTTGATGAACGTGCCCTAGCGGGCGGGGCGTTCGAAGAGCAGCTCGAGTCCGTCCTCTTCATCCCATTGATCGCCGACCTGCGCGAACCCGTGTCCCGCGAGGGTGGCGAGCGACGCGGCGTTGTCGGGCCGGATGGACGCGCGGACGATGTGAACGTCCGGTGCTTTCGCTGCCCATTCCAGGAGCGCCTCGAGCATGGCCCTCGCGTACCCCTGCCGCCGGAAGTCCGGATCGGTCGTATAGGCGAGCTCGACCATGCCCCGTTCGTCCGGCGGGCCATGGAAGCCGGCATGACCGACGACCTGCCCCGTCTCCTCGTCGACTGCCGCTCGAGCGACCCAGTCGACTGCCTCCGGCCGCTCGGCGAAGTCCGCGAGACGGAGCGTCCACAGCCAGGACTCGCCGACGGTGAAGGGCGTGAGCGGGACACCCGCCTCTTCCGACGCACGCCCGAGATCGCCGTCAACGAGCGCTTGCATGACAGCGGGACTGAGCTGTACGAGCCGGATGTGCTGAGGCATGGCCACATTCTGCCGAGCCAGCAGAAACTATGCAAGCCTTCCATGGTTTCGCGTAGCATCCATCTCGGCGGACGGTCAGGCGCCCTCATCCATCCAGCGAGTCGAGCGACGAGGAGTCACGATGACGGGGTACACGAGACGAGGCCTGATGCGTACGGCGGCGGTCGCCGCAGGTGCTGCCGCGGTCACCGCGGGATCGGCGTCCGCCGCTAGCGCGAGCGGAGGTCGAAGCGGCGCTCCCACGTTCGTGCTCGTGAACGGCACCTGCGCTTCGTCGCAATGGTGGGCGGCGCTCAACCGCGAACTCGGTCTGCGCGGGTACCGAACGATCGGGGTCGACCTGCCGGGACACGGGGTGGAGGGCCACTTCCCGGTCGCGTACCAGGCTCCGCAGGACCTGGAGGCACTGGCGACCGTTCCCTCGCCGCTCGCGGACGTCACGATCGAGGACTACGAGAACCGAGTCGTCGGCATCGTCCGCCGCGCGCGCCGAAACGGGCCGGTGATCCTGGTCGGGCACAGCGAGGGCGGTGTGAGCCTCAGCCGCGCTAGCAACGTCGTTCCCCACCTGCTCGACCGGATCGTCTACATCGCGGCGATGTGTTGCGTCGACCTCCCGAGCGTGGACGACTACCTGGCGACCCCGGAAGGCAGCACCAGCCTGTCGGTGGAGATCGGCCGGTACGGCGCCGTCGGTGACGCCGAAGCGCTCGGTGTGCTGCGGATCAACTGGCGATCGTCAGACCCGCGATTCCTGGACGCGTTCAAGCGAGCTGTCGCCGCCGACTACACCGACAGCGAGGTTCGTGCGCTGCTGAACCTCCTCGAACCGGACGAGACGCTGGGCATCTTCGCCGCGGACGCACGAGGGCACAAAGACACCTGGGGGCGGGTCCCACGGACCTACATCCGGTTCACCGAGGACCTGGATCTACCGCTCGCACTCCAGAACCGGATGATCGCTGAGGCAGACCGCCTCACGCCGCGCAACAGATTCGACGTACGAAGCGTGCCCGCCCCCCACGCCGGCCCCATGCACCGACCCGAGGTCGTAGCGATCCTCGACGAGCTCGGCCGCCGCGCAACGAGAGGTGCGGCCGCGCCAAGATCGCCGGGCAGCGTCGACCAACCGGTTCAAGGTTCTCGACGCCCTTGACCTCGCCGGACTCGTCACCAAGCTGATCGACGACGGCTTGTCGTCCGCCGTTGGTGCGGGCAGCAAAGGGCGTCGCGTTGGAAAGCTTGCGGCTGGACCCGTAAATCCAAGGACCTGAGGTCGGGCATCTTGCCCTATGGGTGTCATGAATTGCTGCACCGACGCACGATTGGAGCTCCTCCTCGCCATTTCCGAAATCTACGATCCTCGCTCGCGGCGTGCGGCACACTGGCCGAAGGGCCGGCTTTCGCGGGCGTGGCCGCCAATGGGGTGGCGCGACGTGAGATTCCGGAGTGGGGGCATCGATGTCAGCTAGGGAATACGGCGATCTTGTGAGGCGAACAACGGGCTATCTTGGAGCGTATCCGCTCGTAGTGCCCGTGCGGGTTGGGGACTACTTCGAGCTGGGCAGAGAGGGCGTCCTGGTCCAACTGGGAAATGTCTTTCACTGGCCGGGATGGAGCAGTGCGGTCCCTGTCGACAGCGAGGACATCGGGGGCTCGCAAACGTACTACGCCGGCTGCAAACGCGAGACCGTCGCCGACGCAGGCGCTGATGTCGCCACCCCGTTCGGCCTTGGTGTCAAAGCCACCGTGTCGCTGTCCTTCTCCCGTGCCAGCGGCTTCGCTCTCGCGTATCAAGCCGCCAAGCGCGAACGGGTACGTGACGTGCCTACGGTCCAACGTCAGATCGTCGAGCTTGCGACGAATAAGCAGTGGCGTGAGGAATGGGTGCTGGTCACCGAGGTGATCGCGGCGAGCTCCGCCACACTGGTGGTGTCCGCGGAGAAGGCGTCGAATCTCTCCCTGCATGCGAACGCCGAGGTGCCGGAGATGCTCGAGGACGTCGGCATCGCGAACGCGGAGCTCGGATGGTCAGCTTCGAGCTGGCGTGGCAGCGGCTACAGCTCGATCTGCAAGGCGGGTACGCCGCTTTACCACTGCGTCAAGGTGAAGAAGGGCTGGTTCGGGCGCTTCAAGGGGGAGATCTTGGGATCCGAGGAATTGAATAGCTCCTTCACCGACGACCCCTACAGCTGACGCCTCGCCGTCTGATAAACACATGAATCTCAGTGCGCTGAAGACGACACTCGGCGGGCGCCCCTTTGCGATCCTGTCTGTCGCTGACAAAACGCCTGAGGTTCTCGACAAGCTGCGAGCATTGCGGAATGTGGATGTCCATCGGGCAGGGACCAAGTCCGAAGCTGTGTCCATGATCCGCTCCAAACACTACAACCTGCTCATCATCAAAGAAGATGGTGACTGGAACGAGGTGAGGGTACTCATAGCCGGTGCCCGCGCCCAAAAAACCGACTCCATCATCGTCCAGGGTGACGGTGTCTACCAAACGGAACACCTTCGTGCTCTCCTCGCTGGCGCTGACTCGTACGCGTCAACGGAGGACGGCCGATGGACGTTCGATCCGAACGTCTCCACGGAGAAGCCGGTCGTGAGATTGCGTCGCCAACTGGCTCGGGCGCTGCGATCGTTCGGACCGGGTGTGGCGCGGGCTATGCTCGAACAGCTCCACGCGCACGTCGACCATGCGAGCCGTGCATACGAGGTCGCCGACCTCATCAGGCTGGCTGCCGACGCGGTGAGCGCCGATGACGGTGAGCCCATTGCCGCGCGGACGTTGCCCAAGATCAGACGTCTGCTCCACGAGACGACCGTCGAGCTGCCCGACCACGAGCCAACAACGCAGGACTACGCACCCACTACCGGTAGTGCTGGGTACAGCCCGCCGCCCCCAGCAGCAGAGGACCAACTCCACTGGACCGTTCGCTTTCCCGAGGACGCCGGCCTACTCCGTCGTCAACCGCACGTGGTGATCGCTGCTGATGAGTATCCGTTCGAGACGGTGATCGATCGCACGCCGGGTCTCGAAGGATTCAGTCATACCCTGTCCGCGAAGCAGTTGCGGGGGAAGACCGTGGTGTACGAACTGACCGCGGTCAACGGAGCGTTCAAGCAGGCCGGCCAAGTTGACTGGCACAGCGTGGTCATGTCGGACGGACAGGAAGTCTCCGCTGCCGGCACACCACCGTTCCGAGTCACGTATCGCCCAGGTGGCGCGGGCGCCGCCGCCATCGAGGCCTTGCTGATCGTCGATGGCGGCAGTGTCGCCCGGCAGACCATCGAGCTCGAGGTCGTGGGACCTGGAACGGAACCCAGTCGCAGACGGAGCATCAGTCGGGTTCCCGTGGTGATACCCCCCGAATCGATCGCGGACCGCGCTGGAGCAGATCTGGGTTTGCACCTGACGTCCCGGACCGCCGGACTGCGGGTCAACAGCATGCTCACGGACAGAGTCGATTGGCTCATCGACCTGCCGAAGCAGCTCGACCCCCTCGTTCGGCAGGCCTACCGAGACCTCCGAGCACTGTCGGAGAAGTTCGTACCGCAAGGCGACCTGACGCTGCTCGGCCAGGACCGAGACGAGACCCTCCTGGCACTCGCCCAGATCGGCAGCAAACTCCACCAGCGGACGTTCGAGAAATGGATCGACGGCCCAGCTCCAGACGAGCTGCGGCAGTTGGCAGCGCGGATACAGGCGGCGGGCGACAGCAGCAATCCTCCGCAGCTGCAGCTCGAAGCGCCGGACTACCCGCTCCCTTGGGGAATCATGTACGACCGCCCACTGAAGAGAAGCCCGACGGCTGATGACGTGGATCCCAACGGCTTCTGGGGTATGCGGTACGACCTCTACAGGGACGTTGTCCCTTCGACGATCCTCCCGCGTCGAGGCACTCGTTGTCGGCTCAAACCCATCGTCGGTGACACCGTTCCCCGCGGTGACCGGCAGCTCGCGTTCGTTGAAGGCCTGGCCGCAACGGTGCTGACCGGCGACTCACTTGTGCAGTCTCCTTCGAGTACTCCGATGGAGATCCGCGGCTGGGCGGAGAGCGGCGACCCTAGCGATCTGCTGTACATCTACTGCCACGCGGTTCCCGTGGACCCTGCCTCGGACGGTGACGTGCGGCCGGATCGGAGCTCGCTGGTCTTCGGGCCCACAGAGCAGGACAGGGCGCGCGTCACATTGCGGCAACTCGGGAAATGGTGGAAGGACGCGCGAAGCACCTCTCCGGTCGTCATCTTGAACGCCTGCGCCTCTGGACAGAGTGACGCGGTGGTCGGCGCACCTTTCGTCGACTTCTTCACCAAGCAATGGCATGCTCAGGCCTTCGTGGGCACCGACTGGCCCGTCCAAGCGGCGCTGGCGGATGTCGTTGGCCGGACGCTGCTCGAGGCGATCTGCGAGCGCCGCCTCTCGCTGCGGGAAGCGCTGCGCTCGGCCATCAACGCAGCGGCAGCGAAGGGCAACTACTTCCCGTTGATGTACGCGATCTACGGCCCGAGCAACGTGCAGTTCCGCACTCCAGCCTGATCCACCATTTGGGCGAGCTCGCGCAGCGGTCACTGAGAAGCTCCCAACTGACATGGTGTGCCTACGACGATCAGGCGCCCTCGTTCGCGTGCCCGATAGGCGCTGACCTCGACAGCCAGAGGTAGACCGGCGGTAGGACGAGCTCAATGACCGTGAGGACGAGCTGGAACCAGTGCGGCTGACCGTGGATCGCTATCGAGAGCAACCGGCCGAGTCCGCCGAGGAAGAAGATGGCGGCCAGCCATCGCACCGCTCGAGCGGGGATCGGCGACTGGCGGGCTGCCCAGATCCAGGCGAGGCCGTACCCGAGGAAGATCGCGCCGTAGAACCGTTCACGGTTGTCGACGGTCGCGCCCGCGGCCGCCTCGCCGGGTACGGAGTCGATCCCCAGGGCGAGGTGAACGGCTCCGATCCCCACGCAGGCGACGCCCATCAGCAGGGCGAGCCATCTGAGCAGCTTGACCACAGCAACCTCCCACCGCTAGTAGACACCTGTCCACTAAGTCGTGACGCTAGGACTCCTAGTAGACAGGTGTCAAGTACTATGGAGCGCATGCCTGTGCGCCGTCGGCTCGTCCCCGCCGAGCGTCGAGACGAACTCCTCGATGTCGGTTCGCGACTGTTCGCCGAGAAGCCGTACGACGACGTCTTCATGGACGAGGTCGCCGAACGCGCCGGCGTGTCTCGCGCGCTTCTGTATCGCTACTTCTCCAGTAAGCGCGACCTGTTCGCCGCCGTCTATCGACATGCGGCGGACCGGCTCCTGGCGGTAACCGAGTTGGACCCAGCGGGTCCTTTCCTCGAGCAGATCGCCGCCGGTCTCGATGCGCACATCGACTACTTCGTCGCGAA
Organism: uncultured Actinomycetota bacterium; assembly: GCA_963762635.1. Taxonomy (GTDB): domain Bacteria; phylum Actinomycetota; class Actinomycetes; order Propionibacteriales; family Actinopolymorphaceae; genus Tenggerimyces. The sequence goes on along the minus strand of CAVXLQ010000008.1, from coordinate 63,214 downwards.
CAGCAACACCGTGCTGGCAGCGAACCGCGTGCTGGCGGGGGATCCTGTCGTCCAGACCGTCATCACCGATGAGCTCGACGTGCTGCGCCAGCGGTTGGTCGACGTCACTGGGTTCCGCGGACGTGATCGCGAGCTGGTGTCGGCGGCGGCCCTGAGCTGGTTGGTCTTCGTACGCACCTTGTGTGTGGACTGGCTGACCCACCCGCGGTTCACGCGCACCGAGCTTCGCGACATGTGCGTAGGCGCTCTGGTCGGCGCCTTGACCGCCGTCGTCAGCATCGACACGGTCAGCGGAGCGATGGAATCCGTGCAGGGATAACCAGGGTCTCGGTCCCGAGCCCGCGGGGATGTTCACCATGCGTACGGAAGCCCGCTGTGTGGGACGGCCACGTTCGCTGTTCGAAAAGAGGAACTCGCCAAGCGAGGCAAGGCGTCAGCTCCTGGGTAGAGTTCAGGTAATCGATTCCTTGGTTGCAGCACAAGTCCGCCCGAATGGGAGGTGGTGTCGCCATGCGTCGGGTCCGGACACTCTCCCTATGGATAGTGATTGGTTTCGTCATCGGACTGTTCATGCTGCCTTCGAATTTGGTCCACCTGATTTCAACTTGGCAATAGCTGCCGCAACGGGCCGGGGAATGGGAACGTGTCCTAGCCGGAGCGCTCGAGGACGTCGATCGGCCGAACTGGTCGTCTCGGGTCACCGCGGCGGAGCCCATCGCTGCAACAGTGCTGACCTCACGCCGGCCTGCTCGGTTCGAGGCCTTGTGAACTGTTTGACTGGGTGAACCAAGCACTCGAACATCCCCGCACGGCCAGAGTCCGCCGGCCACGCGATCTGGTATCGGCGCCGGGCTGTGTTGACGTCAGCTCCGGGGGCAACTGGGAATGCCTCGATCAACTGCCACCGTCCACCAAATTGCCCTACTGGATCGATACTCGAACAATGGTGGCGGTGGCGCCGCACCTTTATACTGACGGAGCCGGCATTCGGGTCCCGACCAAGTTCGTTGTTTTCGCTCGGAGTCCTATTGTTTGCCTCCAACGAGGTGTTGATCTGTGGGGTGGCAGGACTGCCTGAGCCGGCTAGGTAGACCAGTCCAGTGGTATTAGGGTTGGTACGTCGATTGGGAGTCGCCCATGACCGAATTGACTGGTGGGTTTCGCAGTCAGCGTCCCTAACCCTTCCAGTACAGGATAGGTGGCATTCCATGAAAGCTCTGGTTCGATACCTTCTTCTTCCTGCGCTTCTCCTCGCGGTCCTCAGCACTACCACGACGTCTGCAACTGCTCAGACGCTCTGGGAGCGGCGCGAACTGTTGAACAACTACAAGATTGATGATGATGGCAATCGCTACTGTCTGGACGCCGATCTGAACACGTGGGAGCAGAATGGCGGAAAGGTCCAGGCGTGGAGATGTTTGCGCGACAATGACGGGCCGCAATGGAACCAAGTGTGGTATGCGTTTTGGGGCGACCGCAGTAGGATCAGAACGCCGGGTGCGCAATTCGGCCCTGCCAAATGCCTTGATGCCATACAGAACGACAGGTATCCGTGGGGATACCAGGTTAGTGTCCGAGACTGCAGCGAGAGCGGCCTTGGGCAGATGTGGGACACCAACTACAAGAACACTGGGCAGATCCGCAATCTGCAGTACGGTAGCTGCTTGGATACAGACTTGGTAGCAGGTGATGGTAGCTATGTCGGGCTCTTCCCATGCCGCCAAGAGGTCGTTAAGCCACGTGACACGCAGGTTTGGCATCAGGTCTACTTCGGGTGAGAAGTAACGCCAGACGCTGGGTGGAAGGGCCGGTTGTGCTTACAGGCCGGACCATACTCTGGAAATGGCCGGCGAAGCCCGGTAGCGATCCGAAGCTGCCCAAACCTTAGACAGTGAGGTCCGATCAGCCCAATCCAGACCGGATCGGCGTTCGGGGAGGGCGTAGAGATGTTCAAGCGATCCTCGTGGAGGACTGGTTTCCTACGGCTTCTCAGCGTCGCCGTGGTGATCGGCCTGGGTTGTGTCGGCCTACTCCAAGCGGACTCGGCTAGGGCCGGCGATGGCCGTGCAGTTTCGGTGCGGAGGATCACCGCCAGCGGTCACGAGGTCGTGACCTGGGGCGCGGCCCCGCAGAGGCTGCGAGTGACCTATGAGGACCGGACGGTTCGCATGGTGGTGCGAGCCAGCGTGGCGGGAACGTACCCACGCATCCGGCTCTCCAATGTGTTCGGCGTGCGCGCGGTCAGATTCGGGAGCGTCTATCTCGGCAGACATCGGAGCGGGGCATCGGTCGTGGTTGGCTCGAACCGTCGAATGACGTTCAGCGGGTCATCCTCCGTCGTCGTGCCGCCAGGGGCGTCGGTTCTCAGCGATCCGCAAGCCACTTCGGTCGCGGCGCTCGATCGGCTTGTCGTGAGTGTGCACATCAGAGGGGCAAGCGGGCCGGTCACCGGACACGCCGTGTCGAGCCGCACCAGCTATGTTTCCGGAGCCGGTGACCATGCCTGGGAACCTAGCGGACGCTCCTTCGACGCGAAATTGCCACACTGGCCCTGGCTCGAGGCCGTCATCGTCACCGTGCCGCCAGCAACGTCCACGGTCGTGTGCCTCGGCGACTCCATCACCGATGGAACGCGGTCGACACGTGACACCGATCGCCGCTATCCCGACCGACTTGCCGAGAGGATTCTGGCGCAGCCAGCGAGCAGGCACCGCGGCGTTGCGAACGTGGGGATCTCGTCCAACCGCGTGACGGGCGACGGCACGGGAGTGAGCGCGATGGCGCGGTTCGAACGAGATGTGCTCGCCCAGCCCGGGGTTCGAACGGTGATCTTCTCGCAGGGCATCAATGACATCCGACTCGGCATCGTCACGACACCGCAACAGCTGATCGCGGCGTATCGTCAGGTCATCGCGAAGTCGCATGCGAATGGCATCCGTGTGATCGGAGGAACGTTGCTCCCGTTCGCGGGGGACCGCTACTTCACCCGCGACGGCGAACTCCTTCGTCAGCGGCTGAACAGCTGGATCCGAACGAGCGAGGAGTTCGACTCGGTGGTGGACTTCGACAAGGCGCTCAGAGATCCCGCGACACCCAGTCGACTTCGAGTCCCATTCGACTCCGGGGATCATCTGCATCCCAACGACCTGGGCTACCGCGCGATGGCGATGGCTGTCGACCTGACAACGTTGGGTTGACAGCAAGCCTGGCGTCTGTTGACCGATCAAGACTTGCGACATCCAGCCGGAATCGGGACGCTCACCGTGGTGATCGAGGAACCGCGTATCCACGACCCTTCCGCACCTCGCGAGGCCGACCGGTCGAGTCGTAGCTCGTGGACATCCAGGCTGATCGCGCGGGGTGGAATCCAACCGGCCGGTACGTTCCACGAATAGGTCACCGTCGAGGTGATGCCGGGGTTCAAGGCGTCGAGGACCTCGCCGTCATCGCCGCGAAAGAGCTCGGTGGCGACCCGGTCGGGCTTCGAGGGCAGAGGCCTCGAGGTCAGTGCCGCGCGGAGCTCGACGTTCCCGAGTGATCGGTCGCCGCGGATGACGGCGGTCGTTCTGATCAGGAGGCGAGTCGGTTCGGCACTGAGCAGACTCGTTGACTCAGGAAGGCAAGCGGCGCTGTGGATCGTGACGTCCAGTGGCCCGAGGGAGACGGGTACACCCAGCCGAACCGCGGGCGGGCCAGTCCGCGGTGCCGCTTCGAACCCTCCGAGTGCGGCGATGATCGCGCCCGCGATGACAGCGAAGACCGTCGATACGAGAAGCCAGCGGGAGAGCGGAAGGGGAGACTCGTCAACAGTCGGCCGAGAATGATAGGCGAGAAAATCGGTCGCGATGCTGCGCAGCCTCCGCATTCCACTTCTCCTTCTCGTGTCGATGCGGCGTGGGGTGTTCGACTGGCAAATCTGGCCACTCGAACACAATCCGCGGACCGATAGCCATAGCGATCGATATGCGAACAATGGCCGCCGAGGCGCCTCGACAGTAGGGTGACAAGCGACGCAATCGATTCCATTTGAGCGTACGAAAGCTATTACCCACAAGAAGGCGGGCTCCATGGCAAGAACGTTCCTCGCGACTCTCGCCGCGACACTGGCCATTGTGTTCTCGGCCCTAACTGCGACACCCGCATTGGCTGATTGGAGCGGCCGCGACCTGGTCAATGACTACTCCGACGACCAGTGTCTCGACGCCGACTCGAACACGTGGAACGGCCCGGTCGGCAAGGTCCAGGTCTGGGAGTGCCTCAAGCGTCCCGGCGGGCCGGTCAAGTGGAACCAGGTCTGGTACGCGGACTGGGAGTCGTCCGCCACGCTGATCCGCACACCTGGCGCACCGGTCGGCCCTGCCAAGTGCCTGGACGCCCGTCGTACGGCTGACCCGAGGAATCCGTGGGGTGTCATCGTCAGCGTCCGCACATGTAAGGGCGGCGCATCGAGCCAGCGCTGGAACCCGACCTACCAAGGGACCGGTCAGATTCGGCATCGGGCGTCCGGGCTTTGCCTCGACATCACGCTGCCTCCTAGCAATGGCAGCTATGTCGGCCTGTACGAGTGCCGTTCGCGCAGCGACCTAGACCGCTTCGACACTCAGATCTGGACCCACGAGAACACGTATCGCTCCTGACCCGCCTGGCTAGATAATCCGAGACGTGGAAACCCCCTGCCGTGACCGCGGGGGGGTTTCCGCCGTCTGGGAGCGCCCGTAGGCACAAGCCGCGACCCTGTTAGGGGAAGATCTCGTTCAGGTCCGGCGGCACGAGCGTCGTCGAGAGCAGCAGCTCCTTGATGAGGTTGTCGTTCAACGTGTTCCCGACCGGCTCGCCGACCTCCTCCCGGGTGAGACCCGGAACGCCGGCACGGGAGAGCCTGGTACGGACCGCGACGACCAGATGCTCTACCCGCTTGGCCGTCCAGCCGTCGCTGGGCCGGAGGTCCGCGAGGTGCTCGGCGGCTTCCCGCCACGACAACGGGCGCGGGATGGCTTCGTGGAGCAGGTAGAGCTGGCCGAGAACGACGAGCGCGAAGCGCTCGTCCTTGCTCAACCGCCAGGTTCGCGGCGGCTCGGTCAGGTCGTGCGGTCGAGGTGCGGGCCGACTTCCGCCGTCGTCGGTCACATAGATCTCCAGCAGATGCTCGCGTCCGCGGCTGCCCCGCACGAACAAGGGCGTGTATCCCTCCGGAAGCGGCACGGGTTCCTCAGTGGCGAAGAGCAGCCGCGAACGTGGCAAACGCAAGGGCAGTTGGCCGGTGTTCTCCACCCACCAACGACGGTCGTGGCACGTGAGCGCGCCTTGTTGACGGCTGATCTGTCGATCGTCCTCGCCGATACAGACATGCACCTCGGGACGGCTACGGCCGAACAGCACCTCGTGACCTTCGCCGGAGCCGACCGCGATGCCACCGTTGAGGCCCAGGGCGTAGATCGTTCCCGGGGCTGCGCGCGGGACGCCGAAGGCGAGGCTGTCATGTCCAGCGGGGAGTCGGGTCATGTGACAGCTCCAGCGAGCGAGGACGCCCACGTACACAAACGAGCTGTGGGGAAGTCCCCATCGACGAAGATCGTGATGAGCTCAACGGCCGACCGTCCATGTGCGTCGGTGTACGGACGGCGCTCGACGCGGGCACGACAGCTGGTTTCGTCCATCTGCTTGACGAATACCTCATGCTGGTTGACGAGCCTAGCCGCGTCGTCGCTGGCTCCCTGCGGCTGGTCTCGTTCGAACACGGCGAAGACCGTAAGCGGCGCGGTAGCGCTCGTCCACCGACAGAGCCAGTTGCCGAAGCCCACGTCGGCTGGTGCGGAAGTGACGCCCGGTAGGGCCGCCAGTGCTCCGTTCTCGATGATCGTGCACGCGTCGGACCAGAAGAGCGAGTCGGCTGCCGCGGTCGTCGATCGGCGAGGTATGCCAACGTCCGCGAGGATCCGAGCGACGCTTGTCGTCGCGACGTCGGCGATCGCACAGCGGTCGAGGTCACCGCGCGCCGCGACCGTGAGGTGGTAGGAATCGGGCAGCAGGATCGTGCGGCGGCATTGGTTGCTGTCAGGCGGCTGATCGACGACGCGGATCGTGCCGATCGTGCGGATCGTTCCAGGGATCTCCGATAGCGTCTCGAGCTCGACTTTGACGTTCGCGTCACCTTGCGAGGTCTCGAGCAGAACGTCGCAACGGTTGAAGCTTCCGAGGTCCGCGTCGACCGACGTCGTACCGAAGCTGCTCAGTGCCTCGGCATCGACCAGTCCACATGGATCCACTGTGCGCGGATCGCCGACGGCGTATGCCAGCTCCGCGCCCGACCGGGTGATCGGATGATCCGCCGCGATCGCGAAGCACATGCCGATGACGAAGGCGAGTGCGAGCGCGACCTTCGACAGCCGAGGACCGGGTCGCATGGCGATTCCCGCGGTGACCGCCGAGAGCAGTCGTTCAGCGCGGGCGGCGTCTGGACGTTCGTACGGTCGACGGCGCAGCAGAGCACCGAGCGCCGGCGCGAGCGGCCCCGCGTGACGCGGCTGTGGTATCCGTCCGCTCGCCACGCGTCTCAAGACAGCAAGGGGATTCGCCGCGACACCGAACGGCGGCGTGCCCTCGACAGCGGTGAACAAGGTGGCCCCGAGCGAGAACACGTCGGACGCCGCTGTGGGGACCGCGCCGTTCGCCACTTCCGGTGCGAGGTAGGCCGGCGTTCCCGGAACGATGCCGGTGTGGCTCAGGGTCACGTCCGATCCCGACGCCGAGCGCGAGATCCCGAAGTCCGTGAGTTTCGCGTTGCCATCTTCGGCGATGAGCACATTCGCCGGCTTCACATCGCGATGAACGAGCCCGACCCGATGCATCGCCGCGAGCGCCCCCGCCACCTGCATGCCGACGCGAGCGACGTCCGCCGGGGGGAGGCGAGTCTCCCGGTCGAGCAGCTCCGCGAGGCTGACGGACGGCACGTACTCCATCACCAGCCACCACTGGTCGCCGTCGTGGATCAGATCGAGGAAGCGTACGACGTGGGGATGGTCGAGTGCGGCGGCAATGGCCGCCTCGCGCCGCATCCGCATCGCATGTTCACCGGGAAGGCCGTGCTTGAGGGCGACGAGCCGGCCGTCGCGCACGTCTGTCGCGCGCCAGACGACACCCATACCTCCAGAGCCGACTGGCTCCACCAGGCGGTAGCGGTCTCCCACGAGCGCTCCCGCACGCACAGGACGACCGTACTGTATGGACCGCACCTTTTCGGGACCGGTCCCGAAACTTCCGACTTATCGTCCGGGCATGCGACAGAGGACATCCGCCACACTCGTTGCCTTGGCCATCGAGGCCGCTCTGGCGAAGCTCGGACGTGCGGTGGTCACCGCGGCGGACATGCCCGCGTACGCCGCCGACCTCGCGCGAGAGGCTGGCGTCGAGCTCGAGGTCGCGGGATATCCGCTCCATGCCGAACGCGCCTTCTTGCATGCGGGTATCTATCTCGCGGCGAGTGGACAGAACGAGCCGGACCGGTTGTCCAATCTCAGTTCTCGCGAGGGTCAGATCGCCGAGCTGGTGAGTGAGGGACGCACGAATCGGCAGATCGCTACCCGACTGACCTTGAGTCCGCGCACGGTGGAGACCTACCTGGAACGTATCTTCGCCAAGCTCGACGTCTCGTCGAGGAGCGAGGTCGCGGCCGTGGTCGCGCGCGCTTCGCCGGGCGATTCCGAGCGGCGAGAGCGGGCCGTGTCACCGTGAACGGCGGTGCCGTGGCGGGCAGGAGTGAGCCTGGAGCTTCGTCCGGGCGGAGCGAGGTACGTCGGGGCCACGGTCATCCAGACCTCTACCTCGGCGGTGGCAACCAGGTCGACCATCGAACGGGTCCGGCGACGGGTCAGAAAGAGGCAGAAGTCCTCCGCCGCTCCGGTCAGCCGTTCCTCGGCACTCGGACTTCCCCAGACCCACACGGCTCCTACCGGGCTGGTGAGCTCGATGCGGCAATCCAGCTGACCGAGCGGTACGACGCCATGTGTGGCGAATCGGGTGTCGTCCATGCCGATGCCGAGATCAGCGATGTACCAGAGCCGTTCGTTGGGAATCCTTCGCAGGTCCAGTCCATCGGCGATGTCCTGAGCGTGAGCCCATACCTTCATCAGTCCATAGGCGCTCGCGATGGAGACGAGACGCTCCTTTCCCACGCTCTGCAAGGGCAGGATGGCTCCGCCGAGGACTCTCGAACAGGTCGTCGTGAACCGTTCGCGGACATCCCTCCACTGCAACAGAAGCAGGTCCGGCTCGCAGTGGGCGAGCACATCCTTCGCGTGCCAGTCGTCCTGGCCGTAGATCCTCCCGGTGCGTTCCACCTCCATGAGAAGGCGGTTGCGGTCCGTCATCGCGTCAATCGTGCGTTGCGTCCGGCAGATCAACTCGGCGAGCTGCTGGCGGATCGTCCATCCGTCCGACGGAGTGGGCGTCCACCACAGGTCCGGCGCGAGACTGCCGAGGAGGGCCTCGAGCTCTTCGTTCTCGGCGGCGAACGCATCCAGGGTGCGATAGGCGACCTCCGCTGGGGCGTCGTCGAATTCGAGCATGAAGACCTACATTCCTCGTGGCCGCGGCTTCTTGCTCGATGGTCCGCCGTTCGCTCGTCCACCGTAAGTCCGGAATGTTCCGGACTTACGCCTTCCGGAGAGTCCCAGTCCACTGTCACCGATCACGGGATCTCCCCTGGAATCGGCTCTGAGATGTTGAATGGATGCGGTGTGTGGTGACAGTGATGTTCCGTCTTCTCGGTCCACTCGAGGTCGAGACGGAAGGCCGGAGGGTCGAGATCTCGTCCGGGCGGCAACGGGTTGTTCTGGCCGCCCTGTTGCTTTCTCGGAATCGCACGGTGTCCCTCTCCGACCTAGCGGACAAACTGTGGGAGGGCGATCCGCCTGAGGGGGCGCGGGGCCAGATTCAGAAGTACGTCATGCGGTTGCGTGCGATCCTCGGCGAGGGACTGATCCACACCGATCCGACCGGCTACCTCCTTTCCGTTCCCGCTGGAAGCGTCGACCTCGACGAGTTCACCGCTCTGGTCCGCACCGCGGAGGACGCAGTCGAGCAGGGCAACAAGGTCGCGGAGTCAGCCGCGCTGCGCGACGCGTTGGGCTTGTGGCGAAGCGCGACACCCCTGTCGAACGTCCCGTCGACGTCCCTCCATCGGCACGAGATCTCTCAGCTCATCGAACATCATCTGCAAACACTCGAGCGACGAATCGACGTGGACCTGGCGTTGGGCCGGCATGCCTCGCTGATAGGTGAGTTGCGGGTCTTCGCACGCAGGCATCCGCTGCGGGAACACTTCTGGCGCCAGCTGATGATCGCGCTGGAAGGCGCCGGCCGTCGCGGCGATGCCCTGGAGGCCTACCACGAGGCTTCACGCCTTCTCGCCGACGAACTCGGGGTCGAGCCAGGGGCTGAGCTTCGCGACATCTATATGGAGATCCTCACCAGAGACGACCCGAATGCGGACGAGGGCGCACGTACTGGGGCTCGGGTCGTCGTGCCACACCAGTTGCCGATGGGAGGGGTGGGATTCGTTGGCCGGCACCAGGAGATCTCCGAGGTCTTCGCCGCACTGACCGAACACGGCGACAAGGGTGTCCCGGTTGTGCTGATCACCGGACCCGCGGGCGTCGGGAAGACGGCACTGGCTGTGCAGGTGGCGCACCGCGCCGCTCCGCGATTCCAGGACGGGCAACTCTATGTCGACCTTGGCGCATACGCTGAACGCACACCGACGCAGATCTCCGACATCCTCGGAGAGTTCCTCGAAGCGTTGGGCTCGCCACCAGACGCCATTCCATCCTCCGTTGGCGAGCGCGTCGCGGCGTTCCGCTCTTTGCTTGCTGGCAGACGAATCCTCCTGGTTGTGGACAACGCAGGTCCAAGATCCGACATCACTTCTCTTGTGCCTGGCACCTCGGGGTGCGCGGTCGTGGTCACGAGCCGCCATGAGCTAGGTGGTCTGCTCGTGGCGACGGACGCCCGACACGTCGCCTTGGGACCCTTGCCTGCCCAGGAGTCGCGGGCGTTGTTCCAGTCCTCGTTGGGACCAGACCGCACAGAGGCGGAGCACGAGGCGATCTCGCAGCTGATCGAGTTGTGCGGAGGTTTCGCTCTCGCACTCCGCATCGCCGTCGTCCATTTGCTGGTGCGTCCGAACCTCGCGATCGCGGACTATGTCGACGAGCTGCGCACGTACGGACCCATGGCGATGTTTCAGATCGACGAAGCCGGCCAGGTGAGTCTTGCTGCCGCGTTCGATCAGTCGTATCGCCTCTTGAACGTCGGACAACAACGCTTGTTCCGACTCGCGAGCCTCGCGATGGGGCCTGACCTCACCGTACGAGCGGCGGCTGCTCTCGCCGACCTGAAGGAGTCCGACGCGGCGGCCTGGCTCGACCAGCTCGCCGCGGCGAGTTTGCTCGTGCGTTCGTCCGGCCGGGGCTTCGCCTTCCCCGACCCCCTGCGTGCATACGGTCGGCATAGAGCTGACGCTGAAGACCCGCTGGAGGTGCGTGAGGAGGCCCGCGGGCGACTGCTCGACTACTACATCACGACCGCGGATTCCGCCGTACGGCCGGCGATCGCTCTCGCGACCCTCGGCCGCGAACCGGTCGCCGAGGGAGAGCCGCGACCGTTGGCCAGCATCGACGAAGAGCGGACCGCGATGGTCGCCGCGGTGCTCGACGCCGTCGCTCGAGGCCCGGCCGAGAAGGCGTTCCACCTCACCGACGCCCTGGGCGGGTACTTCCTGGTGCGCGGTCATACGGGCGATTGGTCGACGTGCGTCGAAGCGGGACTGCGAGCGGCACGTGCGTTGGACGACAGTCGTGCGGTCGCAGCGATGCTCAACAGCCGTGGGGTTCTCAGGTTCACCATGGGACACGCGGAGGACGCGGCAGCCGATGTGACAGCGGCGATCGAAGCGTTCGAGCGGACCCGGGCACCGATGGCCGTGGCTGCCCGCGCCAACCTCGGACTCATCGTGGCTACGACGGGAAGCGCCGCGGTCGCCGTTCGACATTTGTCGGGGGCGTTGGAGGATCTGCAACGTGCCGGCGAGGTACGGCTTGTCGATCGCTGTCGCGAGAATCTCATGTTCGCGTTGATCGAGCATGGCGACCTGCTTCGTGCACGTGGGCTCGGGGAGGACATTGGCGCGACCGGCTATCGTGCGGCAGGTCTGGTCTCGGCACTGGCGATGTACTCAGGGGAGCTCCGGAGCGCCGAGGACGGTCTTGTCGAGGCGTCGACGAGGGCCCTGGCGGACGACGACCAATGGAGCGCGGTGACCCTGGTCGACTTCCTCATCACGTGCAGGCTCGAGCTGGGGCTCCTCGAAGACCGACTGAACGAGGCACAGCGCAATCTCCAGCGTGCGGAGCACTTCGACCGCCGGCTGATCCCCGGGGCGAAGGCGACGGTGGGTCGGGTCATCCTCCGGTCGGGGAGCCCAGGCGAAGCCGGTAGAGAGTTCGATCGGGCGTTGGCGGCCGCCCGGCTGCTGGGAAACCGGAACGCTGAACTCGTCGCCCTCCTCGGTCTCGCCGAGTGCGCGCTCGCCGAAGGGGCGTACGACGACGCGCGCAGGTTGGCGCGCACCGCGGCTGGGGCGGCGACACGTGGTGCACGCCGGCTACGCCTGGTCGACGCACGATTGGCTCTCGCCACCGCGGCGCTCGCGACCGGTCGGCTGCAGGATGTCGCCGCAGAGGGTGGGCGCGCGTTGCGGCTCGCGCGCGCATGCGGCTACCTGCTCGGCGAGACTCGCGCGGCGGACGTCCTGCAGCGGGCGGACGTTCAACCAGTGATGTCCTCGCAGACCCATGACCACCCAGACGATGCCGAGCTCGACTAGAGCCTTGGCCTAGCTCTGCAGTGCGCGCCTGCGCGCGGGCTTGTACGGATGCTCCTCGAGCTGGTGGACGAGGTCCTGCCACGCACGGCTGTTCTCACGGACGAGGGCGAGCACGGTGCGGAAGCAGTGGTCGGGAAGATTGCTCACGACGCGACGAACGCTCTCTGGGTCGTGCGGGCTCGAGTCGAGCCACTGCAGCAACATGCGGCCGGCTTCGTTGAACCTCACCGAGGGATCCTTGCGCAGACCCTGGAGTGCCGCTTGGCGGTCGATCGGGACGGCGCGAGGAACGGAGCGAACGATGCTCGGCTTCGTGGCGCGCGCCTCGTCCTGGTGTTGTCGGCGTTCTGTCACCGGATCGAGCCCGGCATGCATGCGTTGGCGAACGATTCTCACGGTCGAGGGTGCGACGCCGGCTTCGCGGGCGATCTGGCGGAGAGACGCGTCGGGGTTGTCGACGATGAGCGCCTCTGTCAATCGACGCTTGCCAGCGCTGTCGAGAGGTCGGACCCGTCCGTCCCTTCCGATCCGGGCCTGCTCACTGTCCCCGCCTGCCGTCCGCCGTCGAATCGAGCTGACGGTCCGGGGTGCGAGTCCGCTGGCCGCCGCCACGCGGCGGTCAGACCACTCCGGATACGAGCGGATGATCCGCCTGGCCGCCGCGGAGCGATCCGCCAACGAGAGCGGCAACCCATGCGCGATGTTGGCCTGAACCGCGAGGACGAACGCATCCCGATCCGAGCCGTCGTAGAAGCGGACGGCAATGTCGGTGTGTCCGCGCAGGGCCGCGGCGCGGAGACGATGCATACCGTCGATCACCTGCATGGTGGAGCGGTGCACGATGATCGGTGGCAGGGCGTCGTCCATCCCGGCCAAGAGACGAATGTGCTCGTCGTTCGGACCGTTCACGCGTGTTGCCAGGTCGCTGAGCAGAGAGGCGACCCGAACAGTGGTGACGTCCTCGGCAAGTGCGGGTTCGTAAGGCTCGTGCGTCTGGTCGGCAAGGCCTCGGGGGGCAGTCATCGCAGTCCTCCGTGGTGACGAGTGGAACTGAGCCCAGTTTGGAAGGGGTCACCTCCATGCCAACTCCATTGGAATGCCGGGTTGGAGCCACTTCCGCTACCGGTACGACCTATATGTCCGAATTAGCTGGTGGCATTTGTCCGATATCGCGTCGTTGGCCCGTGTCGGGTTCGTTGTCCACGTTGTAATCAAGCGGCACTTGGGACTGGTCCCGGGGTATCGATTTCTCAGATCGTCTTCTGAGCGGGTCGCGGTAAACGTCGAACTCCGGCCAGGACATGGAAAGGGGGCGGCCCGTAGGAGCCGCCCCGTGGAGGAGTGGGTTCGCGAAGAAGGTGCTGTCCGTCAGGTCGGCAGGACGCTCGCCGACGCGTAGGCCACCTCGACCTTGGAGTGGGCGGGTAGACCGAACTGCGGCGTTCTGATCACGATCTCGATCTGAGTCACCGCGATCGTTGTGGCCGTCTTTCGGATCTTGTTCAGGGTGATCTCGGCACCATGCACGGTGAACTTGGTGTTGGGGCCGACGTCGCTGTCCAGCACCGGCTTGCCGTTGACCTCGAGGTTCACGAAGGTCGAGCCCTCGTCCGAGAGCTCGACTGGACCTGCCGCGGATCGCTTCGCCGAGGCGACCGACTTGATCGCGTCGGCGGTGACGAGTCCGCCGAGCAGACTCACCTTGGCGACCGCTGACGAGACCTTCGAGTGCGCGAGTTCACCGGCCGTGCCTTCCGCGCGGCTCGACGCGAACTTCACCTTGGCGGCGTGGCCGAGGTCGCCCGCGGCGATCCGGTTGGACGACACTCCACCCAGGCACGGCACCGAGACCAGCGAGGTGGGTCCGGACCTCACCGTTCCGTCGAGCAGGGAGACCTTGGTGACGAAGCCGCGGCCCCCGAGGAATCCCGCCGTTGGCGGGGTCAGCTGCGCGTTGGCGCGGCCGAACAGGACGTCGACGTTCGAGGTGTTGCCGAGTCGACTGCCCGGCAAGACCTTGACGTGCAGCGCGGTCGTGGTGGTCTCGAACGTGCCGTTGGCCTTGGTGCGGGTCTGCTGCTCGTTCAAGGTCACCTCGGCGATCGTGCCGAGGCCCGGTAGCGCGACCGAGACCTTGGTGTTCCTGGCTGGCCGGACGTCGATCTTCTTTCCGAGGATCGTCAGCTCGGTCAAGACGCTGTCGTTCGTCGCGCCCCAGGTATCGCCGGCGATCCTCACCATCGCCTTGGCCGTGACTGCCTTTGCCTTGATCATGCCGCCGAGAAGCGTCACACCGGCGATGGTGGACGTCGACTCCGTCGCGCGCCACTCGTCCTTGTGCTTCGACTCGACGGTAGTGACGGAGGCGCCCGCCTTGCCGAACTTGCCGAACGAGACAACGGCAGCGTTGTTCGATGCCTTCCTGCCCGGTGTCGTCGTGCAAGCCAGGCTCACGTAGGCCGTGGGTCCGGCCAGTGCCGACCGATCGCCGTTGAACACGTTGGTCCCGTAGGCGTAGGCCGTGAACCCAGCTTGACGATCCGCGGGAGCGGCTGCCTCGGCGGCGGTCGCCGGGACCAGTGTGCCGGCGCTCACCAGGATGGATGCCAGAACGCCAACGAGGTGGCGTCTTGCCATGCGTAGATGCATCGAGCCCTCTCAATCCAGGGTGTGATCCAGTGGAAACAGGACATGACGCGAATGCGGACCCGCATCATTCCTCATGAGTTTCGGAAAATGAGGTGGGGGCGTTTTTGCGACATCTCAACGAGGATGGTGTTCGAATGACGGCTTTCCTCATTCGAACGATCCGCCGCTTTCCGCCCGTCGCGTAGGTAGTTTTCCGGACTGTGTCTCACCGAACCCGCCGACGTAGCTTGCTGTGCTTGATCGATAGAGCCATGGGACCGCTAGGAAGGAAGTACTCGTGCTGCGAACCCTCCGACTGTGTCTTGCCGCAACGACTGCCGTGGCTTGCTCGTGGATGTTCGCCTCCGCCGCGCAGGCCAGCATCGAGGACGGACCGGGTACCCAGTACCTGTCGACCTGCGACTGGTACGTGACCGCGATCGGTTATGACGGCGCGGGCGCCTACCGCGTGCCGTCGGTGGGCGACGACTGGAACTGCGCGCTACGGCAGGGAGACTTCGACAACGACGCGGTGCGGATTCTGCAGGTCACCTTGAACTACTGCTATGGATACTCCGGCGTCGTCGTGGACGGTGACTTTGGTCCGGTGACGGAGAACGCATTAGAACAGGTGACGGGAAGCCGGACGTACGGTCCCGAGCAGCGGTACTGGATGCTGCATCACCCTGCGCCATCGCAGGGCGAGGGCGCTTCGTGCAGCCATGTCGGCTGACGACGGCCCGTGTGCTCGTGAGGAGGTGGCCGTCGTGACCATCGAGTCGACAATGTCCCAACTGCAGGCCGTGCATGAGAACGTCGTCGACCGCTTCAGGGAGATCGAGAACCTCGAGGAGCAGCTCGCGGAGTCGAACGCGCTGTTGCGGGCGTACTTGCGATTCGCCGCGGAAGTCTCGCGCTTACGAGCTTGGGCGGTGGTGAGGCACTGGGAGTCCAACGACTGCTCGCCTTCCGAGCTCGCGAAACGGCTGTCGGTCACGGAGGAGGAAGTCGAACGACTCGTACGAATCTTCAACAGCCACGAGGCTGAAGTCGGCAAGGTGACGAGGAAGCCTGCCCGCCGTCCCGGCCGCCCGAACAAGCTCGGCGCGGAGGAGCTTGTGGCGGCCCAGGTGGCGCTCGACGACGGGCATTCTGTTGAGCAGGTTGCCTCGATGTTCCAGGTTTCGCGCGCCACGGTCTACCGCGTCCTTCGACCGAAGCGCTTGCGCCGCCCGTCGAAGCGGCCGGGAGCGAGCCCACCTACCAGCGGCCCTCGTCGTCAAGTCTCGGCGGCAGACTCCCGGTGACGAGTGTCGTCAGAGCGGCATCGACCGTGGCGCCGAGAAACCACTCTCCAACGTGATCCAGAGCGAACACGCGGCCGGCCTCGTCGATCGCGAGAATCGCGTCGTTGTCACCCTCCATGCCCAACGGAAACAATCGAATGCCCAACAGGCGTGCGAGATCGGCGACTGCCTCGCCACTGGCAGCGACCAGCGTCGGATCGAGAGCGAACGGGCGGCGACGGACGTCCCGGCCCGGTCCGTCCTGGATCACGAACAGGCCGCCGAACTCCGCCAGGGCGTCGATCGCCGCGGGGAACGCTTCTAAGCGAGTGTCGTCGCGGCCAACCCACCTCCCTACCCTTTCCACCGCGTACGAAGTCTGCGATTCCGCGCGCCGTCCTTCCGACCAGCCTGCCTCGAGCAGAACCGCCGCCACGTCAGGGGGAAACTTCGCGGTCATGGCTGTGGGTTCCCTTCGGGTGGGCTGACCAGAAAGCCGAAGTGCGCGCCCAACAAGGCGCAGGTCACGCAAGGGGCCGCGGACTTTCCACCGGTCGGATCTCCTTGCTCGCGGAGACGAACGGTCACGACGCCGGCACCAGCGAAGAGGTTCGATCGTGCTTCCTCGAGCGTGATCTGCGGTAGGTCGGCGTTCGCGCGTTTGGCGTCCTCGGCGTGCAGAGCATCGGACAGCACGGCGGCCTCCGAGCAGCGGGCGTAGCCGCGCTCGAAGAACTCCCGAGCCAGCGACGCGTAGAACCTTCGGACGAGCCTGTGATGGTTCGGCGAACCATCGCCCTTTCCGCTACGAGCAACGAGGACCCGACCGTCGGCGAAGCGCAACTCCGTCAGATTTGCTGGCGACGCATGGCGGCGGAGGTCCCGCTGTGTTCTCGCCGACGGACTCCAGGTGAGAGGAGCGCGCGGTTGCTCACTTCGACGTTCGCAGTACGCGGCGATCACCTGTTCCACAGGCAGGGCCGGCCATACGGACACCTCGCCGGTCTCTCTGTCGATGATTCCGCGCCGGTCCGAGAAGGTGCTTCCGGGCAGAGCCGAATCGGCAGCCCACACGACGAATCCGACCTCGAACTCCTGCACGACCACTGCCGACGTCAGGTTTGACGGCGTGCTGGCGGCGACCCAACGTTCGGCTATCCGGGTGGCCTCCTCGCTGCTGATCATGCGCCGACGCTACTGAGACGTGACGGTCGGAAGTCCGCGACGGCATAGACCTGCCATCGTCCCCTCAAGGGCGGATCGCGAGGCTAACGTCGCGGAATGACCATCGACACGGCTGAGGAGAAGGCGACCGACTTGGGAGCCGCCATTCCGCTGTTGTACCCACTGGGCCACTACATCGGAGCGCACCATCCGCCGGACTCCTCCCTCGAGCCGGTCCAGCGGGTACGCCTCGGCCCGCGGTATCACGACCTCACGCGTCGACAGTTCGTCGTCTGGAAGCTCGCGCACGGATCGCAGGAGGCTGTCCAGAGCGACACTCCTTGGCGTCGCCGTTCGGTGGAGGAACTCGCAGGAGTGACCGGCATCGTGGACGCGGCCGAGATCGTCGACCAGCTGACCGAGCTCGGTTTGCTGGCCGACGTCGCGCCGGGCACGCGCGCTGCCCATACGTTCGCGGTCACCCATCGCCTCGTGCCGTTGATGCTGGGGTTGGGCAACTCGGCCGAGAATCCGTGGCTGTTCAGCATCGGATTCTTCGACCTGCCGATCGTGAGCGTGACCTATCCGGTCTACGACCTGTGGCAATGGTCGGCGATGGACGAGACGTTGTGGGACACCTGCCGCAGCGCGGCGGAGATCGCGGAGCGCCAGGGCGCGGAGGATCCCGACTCCATCGATCCGGAACGCCTTCTCACTGGCCTTCTCGGCGCTCTGCACGGGCTGCTCACTGCCGGCGCCGCCTGCCTCGACGACGCGTTCCGACTCAACCACCCAAGAAGCTTCGATCACCTCAGAAGCGAGGCGGAATCGGCATGACGGCTTCCCTGCTCTTCCCTCTCGGTCACTACCTGGGAGCCCTCTACCCGTCGGAAGGAGAGTCTCTCGACGGGCACATCGTCCGAGTAGGTTGGCGGACGTACAAGCTGGACGCGCCTGAGCAGCTCAGTGTCTGGGCTCTCGCCCACGGCCTGGCCGAGGGGCCGGGGATGGAGCCGTGGACGCGCGCCGATGTCGAGGGCGCCGCTCGGGCCGCCGGAATCTCCCACGCGAGCGCGGTTCTGGACGAACTCATCGATCGCGAGCTGATCCAGGAAGTCGTTCCAGGGACGGACGACGCGATCGACTTCGCCCAGTCGTATCGCGCACGCTCCCTGCTGGCAGGTCTGGGAAACGCACCCGACGATCCGTTGATGTTCGGGCTCGGGCTCGCCGGCGGCAGGCCCGCGGTCACGGTGCCGTACCTCACCTACGAGCTCTGGAACTGGGGCCCGGCATGCGACAACCTTTGGCACACCTGTGAGGTCTTCGCCGCCGTGGGTCGGGACAACCCCGATGACGACCAGACGTTCGACCCGGAGCCGCGGCTGATGCTCCTTCGCTGCCTTCCCGCGGTTCAGGTGCTCATCGCCCACGGCGCGATCTACCTCGACGAGGCTCGCCAGGACTCCCTTGCCGAGCCACTGTCCGAAGCCCTCACAGACTACTGACCCCGAGTGTCCCGGGTCGATCCCTAAGACATGGCGAAGCCGGGCCGCATGGAAAGGGGGAACTGCGGCCCGGCTCGGTCACCACTCTCGGGATTCGCCTTACCTGTCCATCACCTCCGTCTCGCCGCCGGCTTCGTCACGATGGGTCGATGCTCATCCGAGGTGACTATCCGAATCGTGCGGCGCAGCGTTGGACGCAGGCGAGGTCGTCGTGCATCGCCGTCTCGCCCCGATTCACCAGGTTGTTGTGGGTGCCGTGGTTGGAGTCGTTGTGCACGCGAAGCGTGTGGTTGACCTCACCGAAGACGTCGCCCGCTCCGTCCTGCCAGTCGGGCAAGGTGGCATTGACGTTCGCTGCGAGCACCTCCACGTCCTCGCGCATCGCGGCGTTGGCTTGCCGGCTTCCGGCCAGCATGGCCTCCACCGTGCCAGCTTCCATTCTCAGGTACGGCATCGAACGGTCTTCCTTTCTTCTCTGGAACAGTGGGGGAGACTCAGCGGAGTCGACCGCCGAACGGCGTCGTCTCCACTGCCTGGATGGTCGCCTGACCTGCGTCGTGCGTGGCGACGTAGTCCTGGATGGACGCGCCGGTGTCGGTCGAGACCTTGTCCAGCGCTCGGTTCAGCACGTTCGCGGTGGTGCAGAACTCACCGTTGACACCGCCGTAAGCGTGTGCCTGGCTCATCTGCCACGCGGGGCTTCCGACCACGGAGGTCACCTCGGAGTCGACCGTGCGTACCTGACCGTCAAGGGAGCTGACGGTGCTCGCGGCCACGACTCGCGCACGTTCGACGACATCGGTGTCCATGTGGAAAATGCCTGGCATGAAGCGCTCCTTTCGATTCGCGCTATTCGTAGTCGACGTTAGGCGTCAGATCCGACCACAGCGGGTGACGGCACGTTCCTGCCACCGGACTGGCCGGGGTGGAGCGCACCCCTACGTTGGCGGAGGAAACGCGAGAAGGAGCTGACGGTGGCAACAGTGATCGTGAAGCGCCCGGCTCGCCGGCCCGCTCCCGACCTGCCTTCGGGCGAGCTCGTCCTCGAGGCGCCGCCAGAGATTCCCGTGCCCAGTGGGAAGCAATGGACGCAGGCGCTCATGATGCTTCCGATGGCCGCGATGATGGGCGCGATGCTCATCAGCTTCTCCGGCGCCATAGCGGGCGGCATGCGCGTCGTCGTCTACGGGCTGTTTGGCGCGGCGATGGTCGGCATGGTGGTGGTCGGCATCATGCAGGGGAGCGGGGGGCCGAGTCGACGTGAGATGGCGCAGGCGAGGCGGGGCTATCTGAGACAGCTCGCTCAGCACCGGGTGCGGATGGTGCGCACCATCGGAAAGCAGCGGACGGCGATGGCGTACCTGCATCCCGAACCGGCGGCACTGTGGAACCTGGTCGGGAGCTATCGCCTCTGGGAGCGGCGCCGCGACGACCAGGACTTCGGTGTCGCGCGGATCGGAACGGCCAAGCAGGCAGCAGCAGTCACGCTCATCCCGCCGGATACGCAACCGCTCGAAAGGCTGGAACCCCTTTCGGCCATGGCGCTCCGGCGCTTCATCGCCACCTACAGCACGGTGCCTGGACTTCCACTCGCCATCGCGGTCAACGGGTTCAGCCGGATCTACCTGCGTGGTGACCGCGAACGAACCACCGGCATGATCCGTGCGCTGCTCGCGCAGCTCGCCAGCCTGCACGCACCAGACGACCTCCGCATAGCTGTCTGTGTGGCACCCGACTCGAGGACTTCCTGGGAGTGGGTGAAATGGCTGCCGCACGCGCTGCATCCGACCAAGACCGACGCGCTTGGCTCGCTTCGGTTGGTGGCGCCGGCGATCGCTGGCATCGAGGCGATGCTGGAAGACGTGCTGGCGAACCGCCCTCGCTTCGACCCAGAGCGCATCACACCCACGGCAGGGCCCTATCTCGTCGTCGTCATCGACGGCGGAGAGGTCGGCGGTTCTGACCATGTCATGACGGGAGGTGGTGTCGAGGGAGTCACGGTCATCGATCTGACGACGCCACCTCCTCGTGCGCTGGACCCGACGACGATCGTTCTCGACGTCGACGACGAAGGCGACGTGGTCAGCGAGACGATGGACGGCGAAGCCCAGCTGGGTAGGTCGGACGATCTCCCCGCCGGAGCGGCCGAAGCGCTCGCTCGTTCGCTGGCACCGTTCCGGCTCACTGCCGGCGCCTCGGCCGAGCAACCGCTGAGCTCGGAGCTCGGTCTGGAAGACCTTCTGGAACTCGGTGATCCGTACTCGTTCGATCCCACTCAGACCTGGGTGCGACGTCCCAACCGCGACCGCCTCCGCGTTCGCATCGGGATCCGTGCGGACGGCACTCCGATCGAGCTGGATCTCAAGGAGTCGGCGCAGGAGGGCATGGGCCCGCACGGGTTGCTGATCGGAGCGACCGGTTCGGGCAAGAGCGAAATGCTCCGCACCCTCGTGCTCGGCCTGGCGGTCACGCATTCGCCGGGGTCGTTGAACTTCGTCCTGGTGGACTTCAAGGGTGGAGCGACGTTCGCTCGGATGGACCGATTGCCACATACCAGTGCGATGATCACCAACCTGGCCGACGAGCTCCACCTCGTCGACCGCATGACGGACGCCTTGAACGGTGAGCTGGTACGGCGACAGGAGATGCTGCGCGCGGCGGGAAGCTTCGCCTCGCTCCGCGACTACGAGAAGGCGCGCGCCGCTGGAGCGCCGCTGTCCGAGGTTCCGACGTTGCTCGTCATCGTCGACGAGTTCAGCGAGCTCCTGAGTGCGAAACCCGACTTCATCGATACGTTCGTACAGATCGGTCGGGTGGGGCGCTCGCTCGGCGTGCACCTGTTGCTCGCGAGCCAACGGCTCGAGGAAGGCCGCCTGCGCGGGCTCGACGCGCACCTGTCGTACCGGATCGCGCTGCGCACGTTCTCCGACACCGACAGCCGAGCGGTACTCGGTACAGGCGATGCCTTCCAGCTTCCTCGTCCACCCGGACATGGCTATCTCAGGTCGGGAACGGAGCCGATGGTGCGGTTCCGATCGGCGTATGTCTCCGGCGTTCACCAACAGTCGCTGCCCATCCCGACCGGTCCCGCCTTGGGGAGCGCGCCGTCGTTGATGGTCTACTCGACCTCCTATCGGGCGCCCGACGTGGACGAGAACGACCAGCTCGAGGACGAGCTGGTCGAAACCACCGATGACGACGCGATCGGCGAGAGCCTGCTCGACATTCTGGTCGAGAGGCTCAACGGACGGGGTACCCCGGCGCACCAGGTCTGGCTTCCGCCGTTGGCGGAGTCGGCTTCTCTCGGCGATGTGCTCGGCGAGTTGGTGGTGGATCCGAAGCGAGGACTCACCACTGTCAATACCAGATTGCGCGGTCGACTGTGTTCGGTCGCTGGCGTCGTCGACCGTCCGTTCGACCAACGCCGCGACCCGTTGGTGCTCGACCTGTCCGCGGGAGCTGGCCACATCGTCATCGTGGGCGCTCCACACAGCGGGCGAAGCACGACCGTGCAGACGATCATCGCGAGTCTGGCGCTCACCCACACGCCGGCCGAGGTGCAGTTCTACTGCCTCGACTTCGGCGGCGGTGCGCTTGCCTCGATCAGGGGGCTGCCGCACGTCGGCAGTGTGGCGTCTCGTCAAGCGGTGGGCGCAGTCCGGCGTACGGTAGCCGAGCTGGTCGCGCTGCTCGCTCGTCGCGAACGGATGTTCGCCGAGCACGAGATCGAGGGCATGGCGAGCTATCGAAAGCTGCGCGCGGAGGGCAGGTTCGCCGAGGATCCGTACGGCGACGTGTTCCTGGTCGTCGACGGGTGGGGGACGTTGAAGGCCGACTTCGAGGAGCTCGAGCCCGCGCTCGTCGACCTGGCGGCACGGGGCTTGTCGTACGGGATCCACATCATGCTCACCTGCGTGCGCTCGTACGAGCTGCGGATGAACATCCGCGATCTGCTCGGCAATCGCATCGAGCTCAGGATCGGCGATCCGATCGACTCGATGGTGGATCGACTTGCCGCGTTGAGTGTTCCGGAGGACCAACCGGGCCGCGGCATTACGGCCACCAAGCACCAGATGCTGATTGCCCTGCCTCACCTGGACGACAAGGACGCTCCGGGCACGGCGAGCTTGGTCGCCGCGGTTGCCGACGCGTGGTCGGGGCCGGCCGCACCGGACGTACGACTGTTGCCCGCCCAACTCCCGTACACCGATCTTCCGACCCGTGACCGGACCGACGACGCCGACCACCGGATCACCGTCGGCATAGCCGAGAGCGACCTCGCGCCTGTGGCGTTGGACTTCGCCGCCGAACCGCACGTGATCCTGCTCGGGGACGCGGAGTCCGGCAAGACGACGTTTCTTCGGGTGCTCTCCCAACGGATCGCGGCGAGTTACGAGCCGGAGCAAGCGCGCGTCATTCTCGTCGACCATCGGCGCGCGTTGCTCGGTGACATCACCTCGGACCACCTCATCGGCTACGGGACCGACCTGAAGTCCACCACGCAGCTGATGCAGGAGGCGATGCGTGGCATGGCGGAACGGATGCCGCCGGCAGATGTGACGCCGGAGCAGCTGCGGCAGCGGAGCTGGTGGGACGGGCCGGAACTGTTCCTCTTGATCGACGACTACGACCTCATCGTGAGTCAGACGAACCATCCGTTCCTTCCGCTGCTCGACTTCGTGCAGCACGGGCGCGACATCGGTCTGCATGTCGTCGTCACTCGTCGGATGAACGGGGCGGGCCGGGCGCTGTTCGAGCCGTTCCTCGCGCGCCTACGAGACGTCGGCTCGCCCGGCCTGATGATGTCCGGCGACCGGTTGGAAGGCCCGTTGCTCGGTGGCCTCAAGCCGGAGTCGCTCCCGCCTGGAAGGGCGTACCTCGTACGGCATCGAGGCTCACCGGCGCTGGTCCAACTCGCCTGGCTTCCACCCTCTGACACCTGATCCACCGAGGACGTCATGGCCGGAACATGTCGTCGCCGGTTGCGCCTCCTTTCCGGTGCTTGGCTGGGTTGTCCGAGTCGTTTCGAATCCATTCGGAGAACACATGGCCGAGGACCTGAATGTCGTGACCGAGGATCTGGTCACTTTCGTGCAACGGCTGACCAACCCCAACCCGAAAGTCGCGATGCCTGGCGACGCGATGCCCGGAGCGTGTGGGATGGGGGAGTCGTCGTTCCTTTGGGCGGCGGGAAGCAAGCTGATCGCGGACGGTGTGGGCTGCCTCACCAAGGTCGACGAGGGCTTCACGGGCTACAAGAACAAGGTGATGGAGTGCCACGACGACATCCTGGCGACGAACGGTCGGAACACCGAGGCGATCTTGAGTCTGTTGAAGGGCGAGGGAGCGTGAGATGGACTACGCGGATCTGACCATCGACCAGCAGCTCGCGTTGGTACGGACCGAGATCGCGAACAGCGCGAGGTTCCAGACGCTCATCGATCAGTGGACTGCGGTTCGAGGCGAGTTCGGCAAGGCCGAAGCGAGCTTGCAGACGGAGGCCGGCGGTCTGGCGAACCAATGGTCGGACAAGGGTGGTCTTGCACTGCAGGCCGGGGTGGCTGAGAGTCTCAAGTCGCTCAAGCCCTGGGTCAACGCCACCGACATCGCTCAGGTTCTCGTCCCGTTGCGGCAGCAGATCATCGATACCGAGAAGAGGCTTGCCGCTCTCGTGACCGAACGCGCGGCGTTGGAGGCGTGGGAGAAGAATCAGCAGCCCGCAGTCGCCGGCGCCGCCGGCGCCGCCGCCGGGGCGTTGCTCTATGCCGCGTACCGCAAGGGCGCGATTCAGCGGGAGGGCGGCGAGGCGATGAACGTCTTGGCGCAGAGCTTCCGTGAGAGTTCGTCCTCGCTACAGAGATCCACGCCCACGACCGCTTGGCACGGTCCCGATGGTGCGGGGAAAGCCGGGACTATGTCAGCCGCCGGGAACCAGTCGGGAGCTGGCGGTAGGACAGGCGCCGTGGGAGGCGGTTCGGGCACCGGTTCCGCTGGCCAAGGCGGCGCCCTCGGCGAGGACGCGTTGGCCGCGAGCTCGGTTCCCGGTGGGGTACCTGGCACGGCCGGAACGAGTCCGGGCGCCGGCGCACAGACCACGCCGGGCGTCCCCGGCTCCGGTGCTGCCGGCAGCGGAGACCCAGCACTGGATGGAGCGCCCGCTCCCGCGCCGCCGGTGCCTACGGTCCCAAGTGGGCCGGCCGTTCCGGCGCCGACCCCGAGCGGTCCGGTGCACCCTCCGCCCTGGACGGGGATCCCGCCGACTCCCAGGCCACCGAGGATCCCGACGCCCCCGACGCCTCCATGGATGCCGCGCAGCATTCCGGATCCGACCAGGCCCGGATCGATCCCTCCCCTCGGAACTCTCGGGGGCCGAGCGAGCGGAGGCGCCGGGAAGTTCCAGCTGCCCGCGTTCGGCGGGGGCGCTGGTGGTGGCGTCGGTGGAGGACTTCCCAGGATCTCGACGGGAAGCAGCGCGATCGAAGGGTCCGCGGGATCGCCCCTGCCGGGTCGGGGGAACGTGCGCGGAGGGTTCGACGCGCCTGAAGGCATGGCACCCGGATCCGTACGGGGGGCGACGACCTCACCCGCGAACGCGGGTGCGTCGCAGGGGTCCGGGATGCCGCCGATGGCTCCGCCGATGGCTCCCGGCCAGGGCCAGGGGGCCGAGGGACAGAAGGCGGGACGGGCCGAACGAGCCCAGCAGATTCGTCGCCCAGCCGCGAGGTTCCCCGGCGTGCCGGCAACACTGCGCGGACGGGCGGACGGGTCGGAGACAGGGCAGTTCGGTTCCGTGGCGGCAGCCTCCCAGGCGACGCGTCGGCGCTGGCGCGAGGACCCGGAGACCACCATGCAACTGCTCGACGAGGAGCTGTGGGACGTGGCCGAGTACCCACTGCGGCCCCGCCCGTCCGCGGTCTGAGGAGAACCTCGTCAGGATTGCTCCGCCCGCCTGCCTCGGGCGGAGCAAACCTCCTCGTCGGGACCGTTCCTCCCTGACGCGGTCCGCGAGGAGAGGCCCGTCCCTCGTCCCGGGGACGGGAAGAGGCGGCCTTCGGATTCACCTCCGAAGGCCGCCTTCTTTGTTTGGTCAGAGCCCGGTGGTCTGCCTCATCGCCGCTGCTGGGTCCAGCCCGTGTGCGGTCGGGATCCGGGCCACCAGGCTTGCCGACATCCGAACGGGAACGAGGTCGCCGAAGCCGAGCATCGCCAGCACGTCCGGACTCGCCACCGGGTGGAGGACTCCGAGGTCGGTCACCACTCCGAGCGCCCCCGCGGGTGCCTCCGGGCTCGGCATCGCCTCGACCACCGCGACTCGCCCCGGCGGAACCACGACACGATTGGCCAGTGGTGTCCCTCGGACCGTCCGACCCGACGTCGACGTCATCGGGTCCCGTACCGGCATTGCCGCGTCTACCGTCAAGGCAGGGACGAGCTGCGACGAAGTGAACGTCGCACAGAGCGTGGACCCCGACTCCCGTGGGCCGACGAACGACGGCCGAGAGAGCGGCGAGGCTCCGGGGACGGTGGACACCTTGGGTCCCTGTCGACCCCGCGCGGCTTCGACCGTGCCGAGCGGGAGTGCGATCGGTTGTTGGCCCCTGTAGACCTCGGCCGTCGGCGGGTACGCCACTTGGATGTCGTACTGCAGCGCGCTGATCGGCCGAAGCCGGGACGCCTCGACGAGATAGTGCTGGCGAGTGCCGCCTGACGTCTCGAGCATCAGGAGCTGACCGATGCGCAGGTCCGAACGCTGAGGCACCGCGCTCGACCGAGCTCCCATGCGGGGCAACGCGACCGGGCCGAGCGGTGCGCCCGCCGGCAGGGCGTCGATCAACTCCACTCCGATCCGCGCCCATGGCTCCGACTGGAGTGCGAGTCCCACGACGAGCTTGTCGACCGCGCGAATCCGGTGCCGATAACCGCGCCAGAGAAGGTATTCCTCCCCGGTCTCCGGTACCGCGACCAGCAGCGCGGAGTCACGGAGCCGCTGTCCGCTGGCCGGTTCGCGGCCGACCATCAGGACGGACTCGTCGATCTCCGCTCCGGTCTCGTCGATGGCGGGTTGCGAGCACATCGACCAACTCCCGGGCAGCACCTGCCGGCTATCGGGAAGCGAGTCGGGTGCGTCCGGGATGCCGAGGCGCGGTCCGCGCGGGACGTCGACGAGCGAGCGGCGTGACACCGCACGTACGGGCGCGTTTCGCTGGAGGATGAGCAATCCGGACACGTAGTTGGCCACCGGATGCAGCCGCCCAGCGAGGTACACGTACCGCGTTCCGGTCTCCTTCTCGACGATGACGACGTCGCCGCTCCGCCACGAGTCCTTGCCGCCCGGCACGATCAGCCCGTAGACGCCGAACCCCGCGAGAACGAGCACGGCCAGCACGATGCTTCCGATGGCTGCCACCGTCGACCGGCGGAACGGCGGCTGCTCGGGATCGGTCTCCCGCGTGACGAGCGCGGTCACCACCCGCTGAACGAGGAACTGGTACGACTGGAGTTGGTCCCGCCTCGATGCCATGTCAGCCACCCAGCCCGCGGAACACCTCGTACAGCCCGAGAACAGCACAGCTGAGCGGCACCACGGCGAGGAGCACCACGAGCTCGAGGATCTCGGCCGAGCGCCCGAGGTACGGGTTCAACGGACGGGTGCTGACCAGAAGGCCGGCGAGCACCGCGAGCCCTCCGGTCGCGAGCAGCGCGACGACGACGATCGATGTGTTCTCTGGTGCCGAGGTCAACGGACCCACGACCAGGCTCGTCGCTCCCGCCGCACCGGCCACCAGCATGGGCAGGCGATGCCGTACGGCCGGGTAAAGCCTTGCTCGGAGGAGGAATCCGGTCGTGACGACGGCTGTGTACCAGAACGCTGCCGGCCGCCCGCTGCCGACCAACACGACGAGCCCTACGGTCGCGACCACACCAGTGCCGAGCAGTAAGCCCGTGAGCAGGGCATCGGCACGGAGCACCGCCAGGTGGATCGTCGAGCGGGGAGGCTGGGGGTCGTCACGCACCAAGTCGGCGGTGGTCCGCGGAAGTATCGGCATCGGCACCCGACTCAGCCGAACGGACAGCTGTCCGAGAATGGGAGAGAACAGAAGCAGTGCCCCGACGACGATCGCCGCGGACTCGTACGGTTCGAGCGCGTCGGTCGTGGTCAGCCATCCCGCGCCGACACCGAGCAAGCCGGTGAAGAGCGCGCCACTGAACAAGGCGGGCCGGTCGGCGATACCGAGCAGCCCTAGGACGCTCACCAACACCATGGCCGCCGAAGCGGTGAGCAGCTGTGGCACACCCATCCGGTCGAGCATCTCGTCGTTGGTGAGCAGGAACGCACCGCCTGCCGCGGCGAACGGCAGGGCTACGGCGCCTAGCAGCGCGCCCGCCGACGAGTCGCCGGTTGCCCGAGAGACCAAGGATCCGGCAACGACCAAGAGTCCCGCGACTGCCCACGACCACGCGGCCGCGGCGATCCAGGGCGGTCCAGTCTGGAGCAGCGCCGCGAAGACGAGCAGAACGGACGCGGCGCCGAGCGCCAGGCCGGTGGAGCGAGTGTGCCGTGCTGACCACATCCGGGCCGCACCGCCCGCGCTCGTCGCGATGGCCTCCACCAGGTCGTCGTACTCGAGCTCGGGCCAGTCGACAGACCGGGGCACGAGGTAGAGGATCTCGCCGTCCCGGAGCCGGTACGAGCCGAGTGATCGCTCGAGCGCGAGCGTGTGACCGTTGATCCGCCGGACGGTCCAGCCGCCACCACCGGCAGTCTCGTCCGCTAGTCCCTCGCCGGCGTGCTGCAGCAGGCTCGGCAAGAGCTCGGCGACCAACGATCCCTCGGGTAACGCCATGTCGATCCGGCGTCTCGGCGACACGATCGTCACTCTGACGAGACCGGTGCTCCTCATCGGCTGCCCTCTCGTTCTGCTGCTCCTGCGGTAAGGATGGCCACGGATGGGTGGGCCGAACGGGGCGCGGCAGGTTGGTGACACGGACGGTCTGGAAGGTCCGAGTCCGTGCACAGTGCTGTGGTGCTGCCCACGACCGATGCCATCCCCGGGCCGGCGTTGGCCTTGCACGGAAGAGGTCCGGCCGCCGAGGTGTATGACGTCGCGGGCTCAGCTGGTGTGCGCCCGGTGGTCGTCAAGGTCTATCCGCGCGCGCCGGATCCGTTGACCGAGGCCGCGTACCAACGCGAGCAGTCCGCCCTGGCTTCGCTCCAGACCGGCTCGTCGATCCTGCGCCCGACGGCCGTCACGATGTACCCCGATGGCCGATGGGGTTTGATCATGGACCGCTGTGATCGCTCGCTTGCTGAGCTCATCGCGGTGGGTCCGTTGCCGGTGCAGGAGATCCTCCGTTACGCAGAAGGGATCGCGCGCGTCCTGGCCGAGGCTCATCGCGCCGGGCTCCTGCATGGCGGTCTCACACCGTCGAACGTGCGATTCGACGGTGGAGGCCGATTGTTGCTCGCCGACTTCGGTCTGGTGCTGCGGCGGCACTTTCCTCGTGACCTTCGGGCCGATGCCGGGTACGCGGCGCCGGAACGGCTGCGTGGCGAGCCGCTCGGGCCACGGTCTGACCTCTACGGACTCGGCTGTCTGCTCTACGCCGGCCTGACGGGGGAGTCCCCCTTCCCGCCGGCGCCCGAGGAGCCGCTCGACGATCACGTGCGGCGGGTGCTCAACGCTTCAGCGCCGCCGATCGAGCCAGTCGACGGGCCGCCCGAGCTCGGGGCATTGGTGGCACGGTTGCTCGCGAAGGATCCGGCTCAGCGTCCCGCGGACGCGGCCGAGCTCGCACGGCTGCTGGCCGAGTGGCGGCGCGTGCGGCAACCTCGAGGAGCCACCGGCCCCGCGTTCGACGACTTCATCGACGCGGTGTTCGACCGAAACCAGACCACACCGGCTGTCCCGCCGTCTCCACCCCCACCTCCTCCGCGCCCGCCGCGTCCTGCCCGAAGTGCCAACCGCGCTCGCTACGTCCCGGTTGCGATCGCGGTAGCTGGAGCGGCGGTCGCGGTAGCAGCGGCCGCCTTCGTCCCGGTCGCCCTCGGACCAGGTGCGAGCGATCGGCCGACGCAAGTGCCGTCGGCGCCGATCGCCGTTCCCACCTTGAAGAATCCGCCAGTCCCACGTCCGACGCCCCGGGCCACCACGGTCCTCGAGGTCGTCGAGTTCGTGGATCGGAGCACGACCGTTCGCCTGAGCTGGCGGGCTGTGGGCACGTTCGACTACGCGGTGGTGATCGCGGTGCAAGGTCGCGAGAAGCCAGAGGTTCACTTCGTCCAGCGCAGAACGACGGTGGATCTACCGGTCGAACCCAACCTCGCCTACTGCTTCCAGATCCAGGCGACCGACGGCCACCAGCTCCTCGAGACCGTGCCGCGACCGATCCGTGGAGCTACCTGCCGGGACTGACCAACTGGGCAGTCCCGGCGGCCCCCATCAGTGCGGGTTCGCGGACACACTGACCGAAGGTCCCTTGCGGATTCGGCCGTCCGGAGCCTTCGTGACTGCCCTGACGTAGAAGTGATATCGCACGTCGTCGCTGTTGCCGATTCCGTCCCACCGCATGGACTCGTTGCTCGTCTTGTCCTCGACGCGCATGCCCACCGGTTCGATGACCATGGCCACGTCGTAGCCAAGGAGCGCGCCGCCGTTCAACTTGGGCACATCCCAGAACAGGTCGACCCGTTCGTCGCCTGGCACCGCCACGAGGTTTCGTGGCCGGCCGGCGATCCCACTCGGCGTTTCCACCCGACCCGAACGGCCGGTGGGTCCGGTCCCGACGCGGTTACGAGCACGGACGGAGAACACATAGCCCGTTCCACTCGCCAGACCATCGATCCTCGTGCTGAGCACGTTGCCGCGCACAGTCCTGCTGCCTCCGGACCAGGAGATCAGGTACGCGCCGATGGGCGCGCCATGGGCGGCAGCTGCTCGCCACGAGACGGTGGCGGTGCGCTTCGAGACGCTTGCGACCACGCGGCCGGGTGCGCCCGGCTTGGATGCCTTGGGTGTGGGCTTGGGCTTCGGCGCGGGAGCCGGCGCCGGCTCCCGCGGAGCCTTCGGGTGGCGTGGGCCTGGCTTGGGCATCTTGGAACGTTCAGGGGCGGGACCTCGCGTGCGCTTGGTGTCCGGCGCCCTGGTCGGCTCGGGAGCGGCGACCGGGGTCGGCGCTGGTACTGACGTGGGAATCCCAGGGTGCGGCTTCGCGACCCGGACCGTGACGACCTGGCCCTTCCGATCGATGACGAGAACGTGCTCGCCGGTGCTGCTGTCCACGTACAGCTGTCCGTCCTTGCCGGCCACAACCGCGGGCGCACGCACCTGCGGCGTCAGCTGCGGGTCGACGGGAATCGGAACGTCACTGAGCTGACGACCGTCGCCGCCGATGGTGACCAACCTGTTCGTAGCCTCGTCGATCATGGCGAGCACCGATCCCGACGACTCGATGCGCCGGTAGCTCCCTGGCCGCACCGACGTCGTGATCGGTGGTGCCGGAGGGCGAAGTCCGAACAGGCTGGCCGTGTCGACGAGGTGGAGCCGGTGCAGCTCGGGCTCCAGGATCGCGACGCGCTCGCCGATCGCGGCCCTCGCCAGCACGCTTCGTTCGGAGAACGCGGCCTCGTTGAGCGGATGGCGTGCACCGAGGCCGTTGGAGCTGACCAGCGTCATCGTCGCGTCGGTGAAGTCGACGAAGACAGGTGTTCCGGACGCCAGTGTCAGCGCGCCCATATGCCCATCCGGGATGCGCGCCGGGCAGGAGAGTCGCTCGGCGTCGACCGGGAGCTGACACAGCTGACCCGTACCCGGGCGGTGCAGCCACAACGTTCCTTCGGTAGTGACGACTGGTTCGGTGATCGGTCCGCCTACCTCAACCGCGGTCCGGTGGTCGCCGAACCTCGTGACGAGTCCGGCGCGGACGTGGACCGCGTACGCGACGCCAGCCACCTCCAGACCCATCGGCCACTCGTTCGCGGCGACCGCGACGGGGTTCGCGACCGCGAGATCGGATTTCCCGAACTCGTAAATGCTTCCTTTCCCGAGAACGAAGGCCTTCTCGTCCGTCTGAACGATGTGGCTGCCCGGCTCGGCATCGGGCACCACCAACTCGGCGTCGATGGTCTTCGTTTCACCACCGACATGGAAGGCGGTGCCCAGAGCGGAATTGAAGATCCAGTGACCAGAGGGGATCGACTCGGCGTCGGGCGCTCTCGTTCCCGCGTTCGTCAAGGTCGTTCCGATGATGGCGAGAGATCCGACCGCCACGACGGCGATGCCGGCTCGACCATACTTTCGTGAATTCGACCGAGTCGGGTTCTCGGAACTATCGGTGCGGTTGTCTCGAAATCCGCGGCGAATAAGCTGCACTATGCGCTTCACGGCGGCGAGGATAGATTATCGCGGTCCAGAATCCATCCACGATTGGTCGCGAGGAGTAGCTGCGATACGACGTTGTCTCGCTCTAGTTCCTGTGAACGGGCAAAGCGAGCTCGAAGATCGCGCCACCCTCCTCGGCGTTGGTCATGGTCAACGTGCCGCCGTGAGCTTCGGCGACCCAGCGCACGATGGACAGCCCGAGGCCAGCTGACTTGCCCGATCCGTTGAACCTCCGCAGCACGTCGCCGACCGCGAGGTCGATCCCCGGTCCGCGATCCGCGACGATCAGACGACCACTCGTCACGGTCACGGTGACCACGGCCGTTCCGCCCTCAGGTCGCCCGTACCTGAGTGCGTTGTCGAGTAGGTTCGACACCGCGCGCTGGACGAGGGTCGGATCGGCATCGACGGTCGTCGGCGCCGCGATCAGCGTGACCTGGGCGCCATCTGTCGGTGTGTCCTCGACGACTCCCGCCACCAGTTGGTCAAGCCACACAGGCTGGATCGCGAGCTGTTCGACTCCCGCGGCGAGTCTCGCCCGAACGAGCAGCCCGTCGATGATGTCGCCCATGCGCGTTGCCAGCCGCACCGTACGCGGAAGGAGTTCGGCTCGCTGGCGTGGATCGTCGGCGGCCGCTTCGGCGAGGGCGCGCAACGCGGCCACTGGTGTGCGGAGATCGTGCGCCGTGTCGGCCAGCAAGGCCTCCTGCTGGTCCAGCGCGTGCGTGGCTGGACGGATCATGCGCCGGGACAAGGCGTACCCGGCGGTAGCCGTTCCCGCGACGAGACCGAGGCAGCCGGCGACAACGGTGAGAACGACACGTCCGTGGCGACCTAGCTCCTCGTCGGCGTCGCTCGCGGCCACCACGGCTCCCGCGTACTGTCCGCCCTCGTCGTCGATGAACGGCTCCACGTTGACGCGAACGAGGCCACCATCGGGACCTCTCACGTACCCCGCGAGGCGCGCCCCGGAGCGGACGGACTCTTGCGTCAGTGCGTTGAGCGTGGCGAGATCGACCTTCACGCAGTCGCGTCCGCTCGGACGCTGTGGGAACGGGCGGTTCCGGCCGGCCAGGATCGCGAACTCGGGACACGCGGCGTCGAGCTCGTCCTCGCCAACCGCGGCGAAGTCGATCGCGCCGGACTGGTACCGAATCAGTCGGAGGCACCGACGACGTCACGCGGCGCAGATCGCCATCCAGCCGTTCCTCTCCGCGCTTGCCGTCCACGGCGATCATCGAGCCGGCGAAGAGCACGAGGCCGACGGTGTTCAGGCCCACGAGCAGAGCGGTCAGTGACCAGCCGAGCCGGCGTAGTCGATCGCCAGGTGAGCTCGTCATACCGCCGCTGTCAGCCGGTAGCCGCTGCCCCGGACCGCTGCGATGAGCTCGGGTTCACGGAGCTTGCGACGCAGCCTCCGGATGATGACGTCCACGACGTTCGAGGTCGGGTCGGCCATCGAGTCCCAGCAGTGTTCGACGAGGTCGGCTCGCGACACCGTGGTGTCCGGACGGGTCATGAGATGCTCGAGCACGGCGAACTCCTTCGCGGTCAACGTCAGGAGAACACCAGCCCTGCGCACTTCCCGGCGGCCACAGTCGACCTCGAGATCCATATACCGAAGAATCGGCGGCCGGGTGGTTTCCGCTCGACGGCAGAGGCTGAGCACTCGAGCAATCAACTCGCTTGTCGCAAAAGGCTTGATCACATAATCATCTCCGCCGAATTCGAAACCATCGACTCGATCGGCGAGCGAGTCGCGCGCCGTGAGGAAGAGCACCGGAACCTTCCAGCCCAATCGCCGTTGGCTCCGCACGTAGTCGATGGCGTCCCCGTCTGGAAGCATACGGTCGAAGACCACACAGTCGTAGGCACTGACGAAAATAGCCTCGTCCGCACTGGTCAGGTCTGCCGCGGCATCGACCGCGAGGGCGGCAGATCGAAGCGCCGCGGCGACGGCTACGCGGAGATCTTCGTTGTCCTCTACCACCATGACGCGCATCGTTCGATTCCTGTCATCGAAATGTCATCCGCACTTCTCGATCGTTTGCCGGGTCACCCGGGAATGTGTTGTGCGCCAACGGTAATAGAGCGCCGTGGGGAAGGGGAGTGTTGTGCGGTTCGGAATTCTCGGACCACTCGAGGTCCACGACGATCACGGTCGTCCCGTCAGAATCGGACACGGGAAGGTCGCGCTGCTCCTCACCGCTCTGCTGTGTCGGTCTGGGGAGTGGGTGCGGGTCGACGAACTCGTCGATGCTGTCTGGCAGGACCACGTGGCACCGGCTTCGGCGTACCGGAACATGCGAACCTACGTCTGGCGGCTTCGGTCCGTGCTCGGCCAGCATGGAGCGGACAAGCGGATCGGGGCCCGTCGTGGCTACTACCGGGTCCACGTGCTCCCGGGCGAACTCGACGTGCAGCTGGCGCACGAGGCCGTCGCACTCGCCGAGGCCGCGTCCGACCGTAACGAGCCGGAAACCGCGGTCGTCGCCCTCACCGAGGCGCTCGCCCTGTGGCGGGGACGGCCCGCGCTGCCGCCGCACGGCCCCACGATGCAAGGATCCGAGGAGCTGTACTGGACGGTGCGCGAACGGCTTGCTGTGGCGTACGCGGCGGCCGAGCGTCCGCAAGAAGCCGTGACCGTACTTCGTGAACTGTGCAAGGACGATCCGCTCCGCGAGCATGTCTGGGCACTTCTCATCAGGACGTTGCATCGCGCTGGCCGACGCGGCCAGGCGCTCTTCGCCTTCCAGCAAGCTCGTGCCGTCCTCGAGGTGGAGCTCGGAGCAGAGCCTGGGGTCGATCTGACCCAGGCGTATCGCGAGGTCTTCGTCGATGCGGCGGAAGACTCGCCAGCCGCTCCGACTCTGCAGGGGCGGAACGACCTGCCGCGAGCGCTCCCACGTCTCGTCGGCCGCGACGAGCTGATGGCCGAGATCGAGCGGGTGGCGGACAAATCGGCGAACGCACACGCGCTGGTCGCGTTGGAAGGCCTACCCGGTGTGGGCAAGTCCGCGCTCGCCCTGCACGTCGGACACAAGCTGGCCGACAGCTACCCGGACGGTCAGCTGTACGTCGATCTGCGGACCCATTCACCCCGTGGCGAGATGGCTACGGCTGACGCGCTGCGACGGCTGATACCACTCGCGGCAGAACGGATCGACGAAGCTTCCGCCGACCTCGACCAGCTGGCTTCGCTCTGGCGAGCTGCGACATCGGATCGACGAATGCTGTTGATCCTCGACGACGTGGCGGATGCCGACCAAGTCCGTCATCTCACGCCGGGCGCGTCGGACGCGCTGGTGATCGTCACGTCACGTTCCGGCCTTACGGGACTGGACCCGTCGCTGAACCTCGTCGTTGAGCCGTTGCCTGCGGACAGTGCTCTCGAGGTCTTCGCCGGAACGGAATCCAGGCGAAGCTTTGCCGGCGACGCCGCGGCTGCGTCGGAAGTCGTTCACCTCTGTGGCTACCTTCCCGCGGCGCTTCGGGTCGCGGGGGAGCGGCTGAACCGACGCCCCGACCGCACGGTGGCCGACCTGGCCGCACTCCTGGCGGAGGAGAGCGGCCGGCGCATCGAGCTCGCCGAGGTGGTGGACCGCGTCCTGACCTCATACCGGCGCCTGCCTCCGGGCCATCGCATTCTCTTCCGCCGGCTCTGTCTCGCGCCGCACAGCCGGATCGCCGCGGACCACGCCGCGGCGTTGGCGGACTTCGCTCGCGATCACGCCGAGGACCTGCTCGACGACCTGCTCGAGCGTCACTTGCTGACCTGTGACGCCTCCGGTCTGTACGGCTTGCCTGGCCTCGTCGCCGACGCCGCGCGGCAGGTGATGCTCGCCGAGGACGCGCCGGGCGAGATCAGCGCCGCACGCGCGCGGCTGGCCCAGCTCGCACCGAGGGTGGCATGAGCGGCCCGGCCTATCCGCAGCCACCGGAGCCACCCGACCAGGCCGCGGTCGCGCCCGGTCCCCGCGAGTGGACCGTTCCGTCGTCCACACCCGCCCCTGCCGTGCCGCCGCCCGTTTCGCACGCCGTCGTCACGCGCCACACCGTTCCCTCTACGCGAGTGGCTGGATCGGCTGCCCGACCCGTCGCCCAACCGACCTCTCGGTCGATGCCGCAGGCAGCCAGTCCCTCCACGCCCGCGGTCGGACGGGAGCTCCACGCGCAACCGCGTGGGCTGACCAAGCCGCCAACCCTCGAGTTTCCGCCCGGGGCGCCGCCGAGGACGAGTCCCCCCGAGGCGAGCGGCGCCCCTACACGCCGTCGGTTGCCGCTCCCCTGGCTGGTCTGGCAGCTCGCACTCGTGGCCGCAGGCCTCGCACTCCAGGCACCGATGGCCGTGCGGCTGGCGCTACTGAGCCTGGCCGTCGTGTCGCTGCTCCTCAGCGCTGTACGCGTACGGTCGGCGTTGCTCTACGAATGGGTGTTCTGCTTCCTCCGCTTTGCGATGCGTCGCGGCCAGACGGTCTTGCCGGACTCCGACGCCAAAGCCGACACGTTGATCGCCTATCTCCTCGGGCGATCGGCGGTCCGCACGATGGACGTGCGAGGCGAGCCCGCCGTCGTGGTGAGTACGGCGGAGGGCGTCACCACGATCTTGCGTCCGACGTCGGCCGAACCCGTCAGCAGAGTTCCCCGGCCAGCCGACCTGCTCCGTGCGGTCGACGAACAGCCCACCGACGTCGTGACACAGACCGTGCTGCACACCGGAACCCGGCGCGACGAGCCGCGGATCTGGTTCGCGATCCGCGTGCTGCGAAGCCCGGATGTCGCGCTCGACGGCAACGTCGAGCAAGTGCTCGGCAACGCCGTGCGTCGAGTGCTGAAGGAACTGTCGCGGCGAGGCGCGGCGTCGCTCCCGGTTCCGGAGTACGACGCGCGCGGCACGCTCGTGTCGCTCGCGCACATCAACGCCAACCGTGGTGACGTCCACGAGGCGTGGCAGCTGTGGGCAGCAGGGCCGATCGTGCAGGTGACGTTCCGGCTCGATGGCCTGGAGCGGCTCGAGCCGATCGACGTCGATGCCGCGGTGGAGGCTCTGCTGCAGGGATCCGGCGGCGTCGCCACGACCGTCGCCCTCACCGCCCGCCGCGAGGAGAGCCATCGCGACGAAGGACCCGTGACCGCTGGCGTCCTCCGGGTCGCCGCCGCAGCCCGCATCGACCTCGAGAACGCCGCTGGCGAGCTGTCGTCGCTGGGAGCCGCATGGGGCCTTCACCTCGAGCGGCTCGACGGGCGTCACCTCGGCGGAGTGATCGCCACGCTCCCGCTAGGGATCCCGGCGCCATGACACCTTTGTCGATCGTCCACGAGGTGGCCCCGACCGCTGACGCCGCCGGCGAACCGCTCGGCCACGACGGCCAGCCAAGCCTGTCCGCGCTCCTCGACCTGGCGACCGAACACGTGATCGTCATGAGCACCTTGAGCCTCTCGAGCACCTTCTTCCGGCAGTTCGATCCCGCCCATCTTCGGGTCGGGATCACTTATCGCGCGATCTTCCCCGACAGAGCGCGCACAGGCGCCGGCCTGGGCTCGTATCTAGGCGGACTCTCCTCGGCTGGTGCGACGATCCGAACGGTCGATCGCCCACCCATGGACGTTGTCGTCATCGACGGCAAGTTCGCCGTGCTGCCAGCCGATCGGAAGGGTGCGTCCGTAGTCGTCATGCGGCTGCCGAGCGTGGTCACGACAACGGTCGCCTTGTTCGATCGAGTGTGGACGACCGCGGTCCCGTTCATCGACAGCGATCTGCCGGACGACGCGGACATCACCGACCGCGAACGCGCCCTGCTCAGGCATCTGTCCGACGGCGGTACGGACGACTCCGCCGCCGCGCAGCTCGGCATCTCCGTCCGGACCGTTCGACGGATGGTCGCGGACATCATGAACCGCCTCGGCGCGAGAAGTCGTTTCCAAGCCGGCGTGAAAGCCGCGGACAAAGGATGGTTGATGGAGAGGGCCGGATGATGGCGGCAGACCACCGCAGACTTCTCGTCGCCGAGCACACGCCCGGCGCCTATTCGTCGATCGGCGCGGCTCTGCTCGACTGCCCGGACGACGCGATCGTGGAGATCGCGGATGGCGTCTACGCGGAGACGTTCGAGTTGGTCGAACGTCGGCTCACGCTCAAGGCACTGCCTGGTGCCATCGTGGTGATCGACGGCTCATCCACCGACCGTCCTGTCCTGCACAGCCGGGAGGGCGTTCTGACCTTGCGCAATCTGCAGATCCGTGCCGGTGATGGCCCGGCTGTGCTGGTCGAGGGCAGCTCGTTGACGATGTCCGACTGCGCGATCCAAGGTGGGACGACAGCGGCATTACTCGTCCGGAGCAGCCTGTCGGTGACGATCGAACGTTGCCAGGTCCTGGGCGAGGTCACCGGGATCGTCGTCGAGGGTGTGTCGGGGACGATCAGCGACACCACGGTCAAGGACGTGCTCGGCGACGGCATCGTGCTCGCGTTCGGGAGCGATCCGGTCCTGCGTGACTGCGTGATCGACGGATGCGGCGGGCGGGGCGTCTACGTCTACCAGTACGGGCGCCCGGAGCTCGAGCGCTGCGAGATCAGTCGCACCGGGCTCGAGGGGATCGAGGTCGCCCACCGGAGCGCTCCGCGACTCCACGCCCTCACCGTTCGCGACACACGGGGACCGGCGATCCGGTTCGGCAAGGACTGCTCCGGCTCGGTCGACGCGTGTACGTTCACGAACAATGCCCAACCAGCCATAGCGATCGCGCCTGGAGCCTCGCCCGAGATCACGGAGGGCTCGGCATCTCCCGCCAGTGAGAGCAGGGCTGTCGAGGAGTTGCTCACCGATCTCGACGCCATGGTCGGACTCGACGCGGTGAAGTCCGAGGTGCGCGCGATGGTCGACGAGATCCAGGTCAACGAGTGGCGTCGGGAGGCTGGCCTCAACGTGGGGGCAGTCAGCCACCACCTGATCTTCGCCGGCGCTCCGGGCACCGGGAAGACGACCGTCGCGAGACTGTACGGCCAACTGCTGAAGGCGCTCGGGGTTCTCCCTCATGGGGACTTCCGCGAGGTGTCACGACGTGATCTCGTCGGCCAGTACATCGGCCACACGGCAGAGAAGACGTCGGTG
Source organism: uncultured Actinomycetota bacterium (assembly GCA_963762635.1). Classification (GTDB taxonomy): domain Bacteria; phylum Actinomycetota; class Actinomycetes; order Propionibacteriales; family Actinopolymorphaceae; genus Tenggerimyces. Next base: position 24,256 of record CAVXLQ010000008.1, on the reverse strand, counting down.
GTGTTCGAGAACGCCAAGGGCGGTGTGCTGTTCATCGACGAGGCGTACACGCTGTCGCGTTCGGCGGGCAGTGGCGCGGACTTCGGGCAGGAAGCGATCGACACGCTCGTCAAGCTGATGGAAGACCATCGTGACGAGATCGCCATCATCGTGGCGGGATACACCACGGAGATGGTCCAGTTCCTCGACGCCAACCCTGGTCTGGCATCGCGCTTCACGAAGTCCATCGAGTTCGAGAACTACGGTCCGGACGACCTCCTGCTGATCACCGAGCGCATGGTGGCCGCGGGGGACTACCGGATCGACGCGAGTGCGGGCGCGACGTTGAAGCGGCATTTCGCGCAGATCTCCAGCGGTCCGAACTTCGGCAATGCCCGCGAGGCGCGCCGCCTGTTCGAAGCCGCTCGCAAGGCCCAGTCGCAACGGCTACGTTCGTTCGACCGGATGCCGACGTCCGACGAGCTCCGCGTTCTGCAGGCCACGGACTTCGTGTCCGCCGCGAGGCCTACGCACTAGCTCCTCTGTCTCTCGACTTTCGGCGCCGGAAAGAGGAAGAGCTCGTCCGGCGGTTCGTCCTTCCCGCGATCGATGGAGGGCTCGTCGGCCCGGGTCGCGAGCCACCGCCGGCGCCGGCCTCGGCGGCTCACGAAGGTGAAGACGAGAACGAGTCCGGCCACGGCGAGCACGACGGTGGTCGAGTGGGTGGCTGCCGAGATTCGCCTTTCCTGGATGACGGTGCGTCCTCGTTCCAGCGGATCCGGGATCGGCCGCACCGCCCGCGGCAAGGGAGCCGGCCATGCGCCGCCGAGGCCCTCGGCCACCGCCCGGTAGGGCGCGACTGCCCCAGCCCCGTAGGCGAGGTTCTCGCTTCCTCCGCGCGCCGGGTTGGCCGTGGCGAGGAGCCTGCGAACGACTTCGTCCGCTGTCAGTTTCGGGTACGCCGCGCGAACCAAGGCGGCCGTTCCGGCGACGAACGGCGCGGCGAAGCTCGTGCCGTTGTAATAGTTGTGGCCGGCCCTTCTCGCCGCGCTGAGGACAGCTCCACCCGGAGCCACGAGGTCGACGTACGTTCCGAGCTGCGAGCCCGACAGCCTGACCCCGTTGGCATCGATCGCGCCAACGCCAAGAACTCCTTCGTATGCGGCGGGATACGACGGCAAGAGAGTACGACGATCGTCCTGGTCGTTCCCGACCGACGCGACGATCACGATGTCGCGAGACCGTGCGAACGCGATCGCCGCGCGAATAGCAGCGTGGTCTCGTTGAGCGGAGAGCGACAGGTTGATCACCTTCGCGCCTTGACTCGCGGCGTAGCGGATCGCCTGGGCGATGACACCTGGGTCGATCCGTTCGGTACGGCCGTCCAGAGCGCCACGCTCGGCGACTCGGATCGGCAGCACGGTGGCGTCGGGCGCTACGCCGCGGAATCCCACGCCCTTGGCTGCCCGTGCGGCGATGATGCTCGCGACAGCGGTGCCATGGGAGTCGCAGTCGAAGGTGGCTCTCAGCGTTCCCGCCTCGACGAAATCCCTTCCAGGCAACACCTTGCCGCCGCCACGCAGCTGGGGATGGTCGTTGTCCACGCCGCTGTCGATGACCGCCACCACGATCCCGGCTCCGGTGCTCTGCTGCCAGGTCCGTGACAAGTCGAGATCCTGCTGCGCCCACGGGAGCAACCCGATGATCGGCCGCGCCGGTTCGGCGTTCGTACAAAGGCCCGTTGGCGGGGCACCACTCGCGGGGGCCGGCGCCAAGGCCAGCGCTGCCGCCACGACGCCCGCGAGGGCCGCCACCCGAAGCACGATCACGTTCCTATAGTGCGGATTCTCGCCGGTGGTCGGATGGTCGATGGCCGGAAGCTGTCATGGGCGGAGTGCGGCCTTGGTTCGTCCGAAACTGATCACTATGGACGCCGAGGAGATCATGGGCCAGCTCCGGTCCGCGCAGGCCGCGATCCAGCGGATCGAGGGGCGCGCGGAGTCCGACGACGGCTTGGTCAGTGTGTCCGTCGGGCTTGGTGGCGAGCTGAAGGGACTCGAGCTCGATCCGCGGATCTACCGCACGCAGGACGCGCAAGCGTTGGCGAGCACGATCGTCGAGACCGCCGGCCGTGCGATGCGAGACGCCGAGCGGCTCGGCTTCAAAGCCATGAAGTCCTTCCTCCCCGCGGGGGCCGAGTTGGAGACCACCGACCTAGCGTTCGATCCCATGCTGACGCAGCTCGCGAAGACCTCGGGACGGTGAGGCGATGCCGATCAATCTCGGTGGCGGCCGACTGGAGATGGACACCGATGTGGTCAGTGCGGCGATGATCGCGCTGTCGGCAAGTGGGGAGACGTTCAAGTCCGCTTGGGCTGGCGTCGACGCGGCGATCCGCGCCAACGAAGCCGGCCTGGGAAAGGGCGAGCTCGCCCAGCAGTTCGTGCCGAACTACCACGCAAGCGCCGACGCCTTACGCCCATGCGCTAACGGCATCGAGCCGACCTGCGCCGCGTACGCCGAAGGAGGCTCGGTAGCGGTCACGGACTACTGCGACGTCAACCAGCGCCACACCGGCAATATCCGCGGCACCAGCGCCGTCTAGCTGTGCCGAGTGCCCGCGCCACCGGTCCGAAGGGCGTTCGCACGACCTAGTCGTTCGACTGCGGACAGCGCATCGGTCGAACGGGCTCCGACGGGAGTTTGATCTAGCTCTCAGACGTGCAACAACGGACCGCTATTCCGCCAACGTGGACCAACAACCCACGAGTAGCGGACCGACCACAACCATTTCACTCTCGACTGCTTCCTTCCGCAACCGTTCCTCGAGAGTCTCCGGGGCGATATCGGCAAGCTTGGCGACGCCGATCTCATCCCAGAGCGGCGCCACGGCACGGAAGAGGCCAGCCCAGAAGGCGATCGGTCCGTCCGCTTCGCTGCCGATCGCCGCCTCCATCCTTAGCTGCGGCCGCGGCAAGCCGGCGCGGTGAAATTGTTGATGCAAGGTGAGTCCAAAACGTAGATCTAGGCCGGCCTGCGGCGAAGCCTGCTCCACCCACGTCCTGACCTGGTCCCAAAGCGGCGAAGACGGATAACTCCAGGTGTAGGTCAGGTCGATTTCCTCGAAACAAAGTACGCCGCCCGGTCGAAGAAGTGCGGCTGCGGAGCGCAGGACCGCGGCAGGGTTTTGCTGGTAAACCAGAACGAATCTGCCGATCACGGCGTCGAATCGGGTGCCTTCCAGTTGGGGCACCGACTCAAGTGCATTGAGGTCAGCTTGTACAAATGTCACGTTCCTGATGCCCGCCGCGTCAATCCGCCCCTCGGCGAGCGCAATCGCTTCGGCTGACCTTTCAATGCCAGTCACCGTCCCACCGGAACCGATGATTCGCGACGCGAGGATCGACACATCGCCCGCCCCGGAGCCGAGGTCGAGAACCCGCATTCCTGGCTCGAGGCCCGCGTTTCGGAGCAACCGATCGGTGATTGGATTGATCATTCGACTCTGATTGATGAGCCGGTGATGTTCGGTGTCAGAACCCGCGTCGAATGGGTAGAGGATGGCTGGCGTACCAGTCATAGATACACCCTTCAGAGACTAGACGGGGCGATGCTGACGCCCTTGCTGATGAGCGCTTTGGAGCATACTTGAATCGTGCTATTTCCTACCCCTTGTCGGCGTCGAACAGTCGGGTCAGGCTCATGCCGTGTTCAGCGCCCGTGTGATTGCTCGTGATCCGATCGAGGACGTACGGGATGCTGAGGACCGACGGAAAGGCGATGCCGATCGCGATGTCGTTGCCGAGGCGGACGTAGGCGCCGCGCTTGACCGCGGGGAGCTGGAGGAAGAGTGGACTGCTCTCGAGGGAGGGGCCTTCCTCGGAGAAGTAGTTCAGCATCACGACGTCGGCGTCCAGGAGCTGGAGTTGCTCCAAGCTGATCTGTGCCCTGCCTGGATAGGGCGATGACAGAACGGTGACCTTCGGCAACAGAGCAAGGTCGAGCTCGCCGAGGAGGATGGCGGAGACGTCGGTGGTGGGGCTGATCGTCCACACTTCCCCGGGGCCGGGCACGGGACCGTTCGTGTAGGTTTTCCCTGCCCACTCAGGGTGTTCCTGGCGGACCGTTGCCAGCTTCGCCTCGATGCCTCGGACCAGCTGTGCTGCCTCATTGGCCATCCCTACCGCCGTGCCCACCCGGATGGTGCCCTGGCGCCAGGTCTCGTCGTGCGCGGTGGTGGTCGGGCCGATGACCTCGGCGATGCGTTCGAGGCGAGATCGGTCTTTGTCGTACTCGACGTGGGTGGTGGCCACGATCAGATCAGGCTCGAGCGCGGCGACCTGCTCGACGGGAAGACCGTCGGCGTCGTGGATGACCTTGATCTGTCGGGATCCCAGCGCCGCGGCCGTCCACGGTTGCAGGCCGTCTTTCTCCTTCGCTGCTGCCGACATGCCGACCGGGATGATCCCGAGCGCGATCAGGGCGTCGGCGTCGGCACCTTGGCCGAGAGCCACCACGCGAGTCGGTCGTGCTGTCGGACGAGCGCCGCCGTCCGTGCGGCGCTCGTCGGCCGCCGGCCGTCCCGCCGAGCAAACCGCGACGGGTGACCAACCCTCGCCTCGCTCGCGGTCGAGATTCTGCGACCGCGATGGCCCCAGCCAGCCGTCCTTCGTTCGACCTATCCATTCTCGTCGAGCCTGTTCACCGTACGGGTGAGGAGCCAGACGAGGAGAACGCTGGCGATGGCGAGGACCGCGAAGTCGAGTACGCCGATCCAGGCGGGGGTCGCTTTCTGGATGTCGACGGCGTGGTTGATGGCGTGGGCGATGTTCTGGAACGTGACCATGGCGACGACCGGGAGTCGCCAGCTCCTTTGGCGGATCGCCACGACCGCGCCGATGCCCAAGGCGAGCTGGAACGTGGCTCCGTCGATCGCGTAGTGGTCGTTGCGCGTACCGAACGGCCCGAGGGTCTCGTAGAACACCCCGGGCGCGACGACGATGAACAGTCCGACTCCGAGAGTCCAGATGGCGATCAGCACCAGTCCGATCGTCATCATGCGCTCACTGCTGCCTTGGCGTTGTCGTGATCCCTTTGCTTCAGTCATCTCCTTCACCTTCTCTTGGGGCGCCGTCGGGGTCCTCGGCAAGGACGCGATTCCCGAAGAAGTCGTTTCCGCGATCGAGAACGCTCGCCAGGGACGGCCGGTTCTTCCGCCCTCTACGCAGGCTGCACTACTCGCCCGGGTTCAGCCCCGCCGCCACGGCGGCCAGCAAGAGATCCTCAGCCCACGTGAGATAGAGGTCGTCCGGCTTCTTGCGGAGAGTCTCAAGAGAGAAGACGTCGCCGCCAGGCTAGGTATCTCCTCGTCACCGTGAAGACACACATCAACAACCTCTTCACGAAGACGGGCGCACGCTCTCGGCGAGAAGCGATCGCCTACGCGGCTTCGCACAACATCTTGAGTCCCTCTCCGGAACAGCCGCATTGATGCAAACCGGTCCTTGTCGAGTACGGTCCATAGGAGGCCGCGCACTTCGCCCGACCAGAGTCGTTCTGCTGTTCCCGTGGCCGAGTTGATCTTGTGTGAGGCGATATCCATTATCCACGTCTGGCTAGGAGAATCGCACATGGAACGTTCCGTTAGTTCGGATCACGTTGCGTTGGTGACGGGTGGAGCGCATGGCATCGGTGCGGGAATCGTCCGAAGGCTGGCCAGTCTGGGCGCACGGGTGATCATTGCCGACATTGACGAGGAGGCTGGGAGCGCGGTCGCGAAGGACGTCGGTGGACGGTTCGTTCGATGTGATGTCGGCGACTTCGCGGACAATAAGGCGGCGGTAGCCGCGGCCATCGACCAGTTCGGTGGACTTCACATCGCGTCGCTCAACGCTGGTGTGAGTCACGGTACGGGCGTGGGCGCCGACTTCGATCCGGTCGACTATCGGCGGGTGATGGCGGTGAATCTCGATGGGTTGATGTTCGGGGCGCAGGCCGCCACTCCGGCGCTCCTTGCGAGCGGTGGTGGCGACATCGTGGTGACCGCAAGCATCGCCGGCCTCATTCCTACACCGCTGGATGCTACCTACGGTGCGAGCAAGGCTGGAGCGGTCGGTCTGGTCAGGGCCTTGGCGCCCGTCTTGGCGCCGATGGGCGTCCGGGTCAACGCGCTGTGTCCGGGCTTTGCCGACACCGCCATCGTCGACTCGATTCGCGACATGATCGCCTCGCTGGGTATCGAAACGATGAGTGTGGAGACAGTGGTCGACGGATTCATGACCATCCTCGCATCCGACCGGACTGGTGTGTGCTGGCATCTGTTGCCTGGATCACCCGCGACGCCGTTCGAGTTCGGACAGATTCCCAACCTCCGGGATATCTATCCCGACCCAGCGACGGTCCTTCCGACTCGCCTACGGCGCGATGACGGTGACTAGAGGGCCCTTAGTCGCGCAACTAGTTGTACGACTGCGGAAGGGGATCGGTCGAACGCTCCGGAAAGACGCTAGTGCTGACAAATGAAAACGGACCGCCGACCCAGACCGAGCGGAGGACACCGGCTTCAGCACGATCGCGTCGTCATGGCGTTCACCGTGACGATGAACTCTGGTAGTCGTGGTACAGGGGCGCCACAGCCGATCCGCGCCGCGGATCGAGCGGTGACGACGACTACCAGCAGCATCGTCACGGTGAACCTCGACTATGCTGACTGTTCGTTCTCTACGTGATGACTCCTGGATGAGCAGTCACGACATTGAACGCGAGCATGGGATCAGCTGCCGATGAACGCCCCGAGATCCCTCGCTGGATCCTCTGGCGGCCGAGAACCTGGCGAACTGCCGTCCGAAGCGAGCTGTACGCCAGGATAGGCGAAGAAGGCGTGTTCGGTTCCCACCGTCGAACTGGTCTCTCCTACGCCGATGCAGTCTTTGTCGATCCATCGGCGGAAGCCGTCCAGGTCAGGGACGAGAAGCGCCGCTGCTGTCGAGTCCGCATGCCACATACGCACCAGACGCTCTGCCGATCGAGGAGATAGATCGAGTAGTCGAACTTCTGCCTCGTCTACGATCTCGAAGTGCCAGCCGACGACGGCGGAATCCGCTGACGTCCGCCTCGCGATAGATCTCGTCCAAGGCGTACGAGTTGGACGCCTCCGGAAAGGCGACCCCCGGCGTGATGCCCTTCGGGATCCCGCCCTTGTAACGTTGCCAGACGTATCCGGACAGGGTCACTGAGTTCGAGTCATCGAAGCGTACGGACTTGATGTACAGACCGGTGTAGACCCGGAGTAGATGGGCGTCCTTCGGGTACTCCTTCGCGATGTACGCGTTCGTCTCGGCCATCGAACCCATCCGTTGGCCGACAGCCTCGGGACGCTCCGTGGATGATATGTATGCGACGAGCATGCCCAACAGCAGAGCGAAGAGTCCCAGGGACAACAGGATGCTGACCAGCTTGAGAGTCGTGGCGCTCGAGAGCTTCGGGCCCCTGGTGCGCCGCCTTCGCGGCGCAAGGTGCGTCTGTGGTGGCGGCGCGGACGATGGTCGACGCGACGATTCTTGATGTGACTGTTTCAGTGGGCGTGGGTCAGGTGGCGGAGTACGCGCTACGTAGCTGTCACTGCGTGGTTGCGAGATCTGGTTGGCTGGGTACACGCGTCACTTCCTGGGCAGGACCGCCAGCAGAGTGCACGAACGCTAGGGCCACGTTCGATCGGGTCGAGCGCTATGGCCGGTTGCTGCCACAACGGGACCTCGGCGCCGGGGCATGCGACGAGCCGGGCCTCGTCGTCGCGGTAGGTGAGTTGCCTCGCTCAGTAGTCGCATGCCGCGAGTGATTGCCCTCGCCACCCCCGGATAGACGGTGCGGGAACTGCCACGCTCCTGGCGGCACGCCCTATTTCTTGTCGAGGTCGAGCGGTGCGACCGCGGGGCCGGTCAGGACGGCGCCGGTGGTGTCGAAGCGGGAGCCATGGCAGTTGCAGTCCCAGGTGGAGTCGGCGCTGTTCCAGTGCAACGGGCAGCCCAAGTGGGAGCAGGTCGGGTTGTCGTTGCCCAGCCGACCGGTCACGAACTCCTTGCCGACATGGAGATTGTCGCCGATGAGCTTGCCGACGGACCGGGCGTCGCCGATGCGGCCGGCGTCGAACGCGGAGGCCCAGCTCTTCTCCCGGCCGGCGAGGTGGTCGGTGAGCGCGACGGCGGCCGCGGCGCCGTTGGACAGCCCCCACTTCTTGAACCCGGTGGCCACCAGGATCGCCGGGTTGCCGGGCGACTGCCCGACGTAAGGCAGCTGATCTGGAGTGGCGTAGTCGTGGGCGAACCAGCGGTGCGCGACCGTGTCGACGTCGAACGTCTCGCGGGTCCAGGTCTCCAGCTGGGCAAGCCGATCGGCGGTGTCCTCGATCTCGCCGACCTCGTGGCCGTTTCCCACGACGATCATGCCGGTGTGGCCGCCTGCCAGCCAGGGCCGCGTCGACCAGCTCGGCGCGTCGACCCGGATGGTCATGCCGGTGGGAGCCAGATCGCGGAGCCGGACGGCGATGCCGTACGCACCGATGGGCCGCGTTCGCGCGAAGTAGCCGCCCAGCGTGCCGATCGGGAGCAACGTGGCGACCACGGCCTGGTGGGCGCGCACGGTCCCACGCTCGTCGACGGTGACGCTGACGGACTGGGCGCCGATCTCGTCGACCGAGCTGACCCGCGTGTGTTCGTAGATCGCGCCGCCCGCGGCGACAAACGCGGCGGCCAGCTGGTCCAGGTACCGTACCGGATCCAGGTGGTACTGGTCGTCGAACCGCACCGCGGCCGCGATCTCGAACGGGAGGTCGAGCTTCTCGTCGAACGAGGCGGGCAGACCGAGCTGCCGGGCGGCCTCGACCTCACGCGACAGGTCGTCGCGGCGGGCCGGGTCCACGGTGTATGCCCACGCCGGCGCGCGCGTGAGATCGCAACCGGCGACCAACTGGTCGACGAGGCCGACCACCAGCTCGATGCCAGCGAGGTTGGCGGCCACGTACTGCTCCGCCACGCTGGAACCGTGCCTACTGACCAGGTCGTGGTAGATCATCCCGTGCTGGCTGGTCAGCTTCGCGGTCGAGTAGCCGGTCGTCCCCGATCCGAGCTCGGCGGCTTCCAGTAGGGCGACCTGAGCGCCGTCGCGCTGGGCCAGGTACGCCACGTGCAGGCCGACCCAGCCACCGCCCACCACCGCCAGGTCGACATCGAGGTCAGTCGTGAGGGCGGGGTACGTGGTGCGATCCCGCGGCAGCCACATGCTCGAACGCGTCATGCCGCGCGAGTACCCGCCTTCGAGCCGAGTACGCACTGGCGAGGTGGCGAGCGGGCATGGTTTCTCCGGGTGGCGCGGGGGCATCTGGTCGCCAAGACCGACCCGAGGAGGTGTAGGGAATCATGGAGGTCGTCGACGCGGTCGTCATCGGCGCGGGCCCCAACGGGCTCGTGGCCGCCAACGTGCTGGCCGATGCGGGTTGGGAGGTCGTCGTCCTCGAGGCGACCGACGTCCCCGGCGGGGGAGTCCAGACCCGCGAGTCGACCCATCCCGGCTTTCGCAGCGACCAGTGCAGCGCGTTCTTCCCACTTGGCGTCGCGTCGCCGGTCCTGCGTGAGCTCGAGCTCGAGCGGTACGGCTTGCGGTGGCGGCGGGCGCCCGAGCCGCTCGCGCACGTCCTTCCCGACGATCGCAGCGTGGTCCTGTCGACCGACCTCGAACGGACCGCCGAGTCGGTGGCGGCGTTCGCCAAGGCGGACGGGGACGCGTGGAGAGCGGAGTACGAGCAGTGGGAGCGCGTCCGCGAGGATCTGCTCCGCGCCTTGCTGCGGCCGTTCCCTCCGGTGCGGCCTTCCGCCCGGCTGCTTCGCGAGCTCGGTGCGGCGGACGCGCTGCGGTTCGCCCGCCTCCTCCTGTCGCCCGTCCGCCGGCTCGCCGAGGAGCGGTTCGCCGGTGCGGGTGCCCAGCTGCTGTTCACCGGCTGTGCCATGCACACCGACCTCGTCCCCAACGACGCCGGCAGCGGGCTGTTCGGCTGGCTCCTGACCATGCTCGCGCAGGACATCGGGTTCCCTGTGCCAGAAGGCGGTGCGGGCTCCTTGACCGACGCGTTGGTGCGCCGTCTGGCCGACCGTGGCGGGCGGGTTCTCTGCGACCAACCCGTCGAACGCGTGCTGGTGGGCCGCGGTACCGCTGTCGGCGTGCGCACCGCGGGCGGCGAGCTCGTACGCGCCCGTCGCGCGGTCGTCGCGGACGTTCCCGCCCCGGACCTGTATCTCCGGTTGGTCGGGACCGAACACCTGCCGAACCGCATGATCGACGACCTCGGGCGGTTCACGTACGACGACAGCACGATCAAGGTGGACTGGGCGCTCTCCCAGCCCATCCCGTGGACCGCTCCCGGTGTCGGCGCGGCCGGCACCGTCCACCTCGGCGCGGACATGAACGGCCTGACCGCGTTCGGCTCGAGCCTTGCGCGCAAGGAGATTCCGGAGGATCCGTTCGTTCTGCTCGGCCAGATGACGACCTCCGATCCGACGCGTTCACCGGCGGGTACGGAGTCGGTCTGGGCGTACACGCACGTTCCCCGTGGCCTGCGCTGGAGTCGAGACGCCGTGCTCCGGCACGCGGAGCGGGTCGAGCGGCTGGTCGAACGCCACGCGCCGGGCTTCACTGGCAACGTCGTCGCACGTACGGTCAGCGGACCGGACGAGCTGCACGCGCACAATCCCAGCCTGAACGACGGTGCGATCAACGCGGGATCGTCGATGGTGCACCAACAGCTGATCTTCCGGCCCGTGCCGGGGCTGGGGCGAGCGGACACCGTCATCGATCGGCTGTATCTCGCCAGCGCGTCCGCCCATCCCGGCGGCGGTGTGCACGGAGCGCCCGGAGGAAACGCCGCCCGCGCGGCGTTGGCACGATGGAGTGTGCTCGGCGACGCGTACGGCGTCGCGATCCGCGCCGCCCATGGCGTGATCTACCGCTGAGCCTTCTGCTGGCCTACCACGATGTCGTACAGGCGTTGCAGGCTCTCGTTGTTCCGCGGCCGCAGGTAGAGCGCCTGAACCTGTTCCGGGGCCAGGCTGAACGGCCCGTCGACGACCTTCTCGCCCAGCCGGACCGTCGTACGGCCCGGCCCGTCGGCGCTGATCTCCAACCGGATCCGCGCCCTCCCGACCGGCCACATCCTGGCGTCGAGCTCGAGCAGCACGCCGGGGTCGCAGGTGCGTACGACCGTCTTGTCCCGGAGGAGCAACGGCCAGACGCCGATGCTGTGGTGGATAGCGGAGCCGGGCGCTGGCCACGTCTCGTCGACCATGCGGATGTGGGCGGCGCCGACAACCCAGGACGAGAACGACCATCCGTCGGCCAGGACGGCGAACACGCGATCGGCGGGGGCCGGGATCGCCTTGACAACCTCGATCATGCGGGGACCCTGCCCTGCCCCTGCGTAAAGAAACGCTGGGTCGCCCCCAGATCGCCAGCTTCCGGATCGGGCTGGTCGCGAGAGTCTTGGCGTAGTGCGCAACCTGCGCGTCGTCGTCGGCCGGCGAGCCGTCGATCGGAATCTCACGTGGACCATACGGGCATGGGAATCCGGCTCTCGCGTGAAGCGTATGGAGCCTCGTACGCCGTCAGCTCCGCGTGGGTGAGCGAGCTGATGACGCCGGCGGGGAGAACGGTCTCGAGGAGGAAGTTGTCGTCGAGAATCATCCGTTCGCCAAGCGGGAAAGAAGATCGCGGAACATCTTCGCGCCGTCGCCGAAGTCCGCCCAGATCTCGGCTGAACCAGCGCATCCAGATAGGCGACCGCGACGATCTGCTCGGGGCGGCGGGCGATGCGGTCGAACGCGATCGCGGAAGCCGTTCAGACGGTTGACGACGCGGGCCGCGGCACTTGACGGCGACCACTCCGCTCCGCTCGCTGCCCTGGCAAGGCCGGCGGCCCTGCCCCTGCTGGTCGTCGCAAGGGAGCGATGAGCGGCATGCAGCAGGCTGGCAAGCTGCTGATGTCTCAAGAGGACATCGTCGGTTCGTGCCAAATCTGCGATGAGCTACACCGGAACCTCGAGGTTCCGGGAGGGTTCTTGACGACGTCCGGTCATAACCATCTGGTTGCTATCATTCGGCCGGACAGCCTGCCGTCGCAGCGGGTGGCGGCAAGATTGGGCTGGTGGGGATGCGCTAGTCACGCCGGAGTATCACCGACGGCGACACCCGGGTGGCGAGTCGACCCGGGACGATGCTGGCGGCGAGCGCGATCACCAATGCGGCAAGGACGATCGCGACCGTCCACATCGCGGATACCGTCGGCAGAGATGGGATTCCGAGGTCGCGAGCGAAGCCCTGCCAGCTCAGGCGTCCGAGCGCGACGCCGAGCGGCACGCCGACGACCAGCCCGGTGCCGACGATGACGAGCGATTGCCACCGCAGCGTGGCGCGCAGCTGCCGGCCGGTGGCCCCGAGCGCGCGGAGCAGTGCCAGTTCGGTACGGCGAGTGCGTACCGCCATCCCCACGGCCAGCGCCAAGCCGACGGACATCGCGAGGGCGACGAGGGAGGCGAGGAACATCGGCGCGGAACGTAACGCCGCGATATCTGTGATCTGCGCCGGTCGCGCCGGGCCTACGTGCACGACCGGGCTGTAGGCGTACAGGTCCCATGTCCGCAGATCACCGAGCCCTGCGACGAATCCCGACACGTCGACACCGGGACGGAGGTCGACGGCAACCAAGCCGCCCTCTCCCGGAGCTCGTGCGGCTGGACCGTCGATCGCCTCGACGAACGGAGCCGGCGCCAGCAGTCCCGTGCCCAGGCCTGCCCGGTCGGCGTAGATCGGACCCACCGGCGGCAGGACGACGAGCCCGGTCACGGTTCCACTGCGCTCCAGCTCGCCGATCTTCACAGACACGGTGTCTCCCAACGCGACGCCGAGTCGTTCGGCCGTTCCTGCACCCAAGGCGATCTCGTCGTCGCCAGTGGGTCGCTCTCCCTCGACCGTCTCGACCGGAAGCAGGCCGACGCCGGACAGCTCGACGACATAGGGGACCGACACGCCGTCGACCAGCGCTGATCCGAGACCCGTCACACCCCAGGTGGCGACCTCGGGCCGGTCGAGGGCGTTCGCGATGGCGCGCTCGTCCGCACCGCCGTAGCCTCCGCCGATGATCACCGCGGCGTCGTACGTCCAGCCGAACCTCGCTGGGGTTGTGACGAGACTCGTCAGGTTCGTCCCGAACACCGTCGACCCGACGATCGCACTGACCGCGACGATCGCTGCGCCGAGTAGCGCGACCGCTCCCGTTCCCCGGATCGCCGCGCGGGTGCCGTGCGCAAACGGGACATCGCCCGTGCGAGCGGCGGCGAACGCCACCGTCCCTTCCCGGGCGACGCTCGGGATCGACGCGACCTGCGCCGCCGAGTACGCGGCGGCGGTGACAGCCCCTCCGACGATGAGCAAGAAGGTCAGGACCATGGGGACGACGACCACGGGCGCCAGCGCGAACGTGACCCGCGGCTCGAGGAGGCGCGCGCTAGCGACCGGCCCTACCGCGGAGCCGAGCCACGCGATGAGCACCGACGCGACGACACCCACCAGAACGGCCACGACAAGCGGTGTCCCGAGGGCGATCGCTCGTTGGGTCCGGGTGGCCCCCAGCTGCTGCCAGATCGCTGGCGCGGGCTGCGTCTGCCGCGCCATCCGCAGCGCCATGAGCACGGCCAGCGCAAGCGTGGCGCCGCCCGAGGCGACCCCGAGCAGGCGGAGCGCCGTGACTGACGGCGCCAGCGATCGGGCGACCCGTTCTTCCTCCTCGGCCGCCACTGCCGGGACGATGTAGAAACCCCCGAAGTACTTCTGGGCGTCGATTCCTCGCATGGCCGCCGGAAGCCGTGCGTTCTCCTTGTCAGCAAGGGCATCCAGGTACCGCCCAACCTCGGCGACACCGGAGTCTCCCTCCGACAGCCGCAGTGAGTAGTAGTGATACATCGCGGCACAGTCGGGCGGCCAGAACACCTCGCGCAGCTCGTCGAACGGCCGTTTGTCTCCAGCCGCCGGCTGCTTCGGCGTGCAGTCGTACGGCCCGGCCACGTCGGAGGTGAGCAGCACCTGGCCGCGTGGGAACAGCTCGTCGGCGAGCACCTCATGAGCGAAGATCCCGATTCCCACCACCCGGACCTGCGCCGTGCCGATCGGATCGATCGTCGCGTTGGGCCGGGCGGAGTGGCTGTCGGAGTCGCTGATCGGCCAGAACGCGATCGGCAGCGTATCGCCAAGCCGCAGCTCGAGCGACTCGGCGAGCTCGAGGTTGACGAACGCCTCCGCGCCGCCTCGGATCATCCGACCCTTATGAACGACGGGCCGGTCCATGTCGACATACCTGCCGTCTGGGGAGTAGCGGACCTGGACCGGATGAGCGAGCTCCTGAGGAGTTCGCGGCGTTCCCGTGTCGACTGTCGCGGCCATGAGGGTGTCGGTGGTCGCCTCGCTGACACCAGGCGCCGCAGGGATGGCGCCGGCGACGCGGTCGGTGATCACGCTGGGGTTGACGACCAGCTCACCCACCTCGGCGTCGCGCAGGTATGTCTCGTAGGCATTCTCGGTCCGCCACGACGCGGTCGACGCCGCCATAGCCGCTGCCAGCCCCAGAGCGACCAAGAGCGCCAACCCGCCGAGCGCGACAAGCCGCCCCCGGACACCGGTCCGGGCGAGCAGGAGGACGGCTGGCATCCCTGAACGCTAGGGCGCCCCTCCGGTCCCGTGAAGGGGAGAAGGCCGCTCGCCCGAGGGTGCTAGCACACCAACGAGCACTTCTGTGATCGCGGCTGCTGACGCAGGCCGTGTCGGCACCGCAGCTCAGATCGCTAGCGGCGACACCGGGCTTCTAGGACGCGATGTCCTGGGGTCTCTTGCGTCGCCCAAGTCGCCCAGCACCTGGGGTTCTGTCGCCGCCGGTTGTCGCTCGGGTCGGGGGATCGCGTTCTCGGGCATCGAGCCCTCGCCCGCGAGCTGCCGCGCGCTATCCCCCGAGAACATGGCTCCGCGAGATCAGGTGATCAGGTGATCAGCAGAGCGACCAGGAGCAAAGCTGCGATCGCGATCACGGCGAGGATCAGGCCGAGTACGACCTGGCCACTGGGGAAGGTCCTCCTTCGGGCCACGCCGGCGACGAACGCCGCGACCAACAGGCACAGGCCGAGAACCGAAGCGAGTTCTTGGGACATGCGGCGACTATTCCCGTCATGTCGTGCAATCCGCGGTTACCGAGACGTCCGGGTGCAGCCCAATGGCCTGTCCCGCCACGTTGGGATCGACCCCTGAGGGTGCGGGCGACCGCGGTGACTGTTCGCCGTTGCGCCACCGTGTCTCAACCTCGGGCAGCAGCTGTGCGTGGCTGTCCGGCCGGGAATGCCACGGCCTCCTCCTGCCTCAACTCCTCGTCGCCCCGCCGGGTTCATCGCGAGTTGGGACATCCACGCGGTCATGTCTGCCGGTCAGTTAGCGCCTCGGTCAGCAGTCCTACCAGTGCCTCGAGTTGGACGTCGGCAGGGGAGACCGTCTCATCGCTGGAGGCGTCGAGCGCGCGCGCAGCAAGGCTTGCCTTGGCGTCGATGAGCTCGGCGATCTTGGCGTCGATGGTTTGGGCGGCGATGATCCGCCAGGCGGTGACGGGCTCGGTCTGTCCGATCCGGTGGACTCGGTCGATGGCCTGGGTCTGCTCGGCGTTGGTCCAGGAGAGTTCGGCGAGGATGACGTTGCTGGCGACCTGGAGGTTGAGGCCAACGCCGGCGGCGGTGAGGGAGCAGACCGCGATCGTCACGTTCGGGTCGTTGACGAACGCGTCGATGTTGCGTTGGCGTACGTCGGGAGTCTGGTCGCCGCGGACCGAGGCGTAGCGGACACCCCGCGATTCGAACAGTTCGGAGGCGGCATCCATGACGTCGACGTGTTTGGCGAAGAACACCACTTTGCCCGCGCTGCGGGCCAGCTGGGCGGCGTAGTCGGCCGCGAGGGCGGCCTTGGCCTTTCCGATCCGGCGTACCACGGCGAACACGTTCTCGCCGGACGACGACGCGGCCGCTTCGGTGAGCTCCCGGCGCGCGACTCGCCGGACCAGCTCGTGGTCGATGCCGTCGACGGTCTTGTCCGAACGTTCCGCGCGCGCGGCCATGGCGTCGTATCGCTGGACCAGGCGCAGCGCGAGCTGCTGCTCGGCGTTGCGGATGGCGCGGGTGGTGGCGGGGTCGAGCTCGACGGGCAGGTCGGCGATCCGCCGCGCGGGGATGTCGCTGGCGACGTCGGCCTTGCGCCGGCGGACGATGCCGAGATCGACGACGGTCTGTCGGGCCGCGGGCCGGAAACCGGGATCGGCGGGAGTCAGGCCGGTTTCCTCCAGCCCGGCCATGAGCTGCGATCCGGGCTTCTGGTCGTCGATCCAGCCCAGGAACTGCCAGATCGCGCGGAAGTCGTCGATGTCGTTGATGAGCGGGGTTCCGGTGAGCGCCATCATCAACGGCCGCGGGACCCGCTGCCGGATCCGATCGGCGATCTCGAGAACATGCTGGGATCGCTGAGACTTCTTGTTCTTGATGAAGTGCGCCTCGTCGACGACCATGCCACGGAAGCCGTGGGTGGTGATCCAGCCGACGTGTCGGTCCAGCACCTCGTAGTTCACGACGACGATATCGGCGAATCCATCGATCGTGTCGCCGCTGCCTTGGACGACGGTCACGCTACGGGTGGGCGTCCAGAGGGCGACCTCACGGGCCCAGTTCGTCTTGACCACGCTCGGCACTACGCACAGCAGCGGGTAGGCGTTCGCGGCCTGTGCGGCCAGCAGCGCCTGGGCGGTCTTGCCCAGGCCCGGCTCGTCAGCCAGCAGGAACGTCCGGTGACCGTGGGCCGCGGCCGTGACCACCCGGCCCTGGTGTGGCATCAGCTCGAGCCCGGACGGCAGCCGGGATGGGGTCGGTTCGGGCAGATCCATGCTCGACGACGCGCCAGGGACGGTGAGTTCGAACGAGCTCAGCAGCGGCGTGATCAGCTCCCAGCCGGCGAGGCGCCGTGCCGTGGGGCGGCGCTGTCCTACGGCGCTGAAATCCGGCTCGAGAAACGGGTTGGCCAGCTGCGCGGTGGCCACCGACTGCGGCACCACCTGCCGCTGGTCGCGTGCGCCGGGCGTGGGCATTTGCGGCCGCTCGGGCTCCGGGTCCGGTTCCACGCCGCCGGCGACCTGCATGTCGCGCTTCAGCCTCAGCGTCGAGTCGTTGATCTCGGCGTCCTCGTGGAGGACGAGGAACAGCGACGGCTGACGGGCCGCGGTCTGGGCCAGGATTGTCGCGATTCCGTCCAGCCGTTTCAGGTACGTGTCACGCTGCACATCGGTCAAGGACACGTCGGCTTTCACCCGCGCACGCTCGTCACGCGCCAGCAAAGCGACGGCCTGAAACCTCGCCGGTTCTATCTGCCCGCGCCGGGCGCGCGCCTCGACCTCGCGGACCGCTTTGGCGAGGACGGGCAAGATCCCGTCGTTGTCCCGCGGACCACGCATGCCGCGCTGGGCTGTCCGAGTCCCCCCGGTCCCCGCGGAACGCCGCGCACGCTGTGCCACCGAGCCTCCTACTGAGTTCACCTAGACCAAGGTCACCTGCCGGCTGAGCCGCGATGCCCCATCCCACCGTCAACACGCACGGCAAGCCCCCTTGACGAGCGCGCCTCAGCACACGAGACCTTCGCGCGTACCTCAGCGCCGACGCACCGACGTCAAACGGCGATCTCACAAGAAGCGGACGCCGCTGGAAAGAAGGTCCCCACACTGGGACACCCGAGCCGGTGCTAGGTCCCATGCTACCCGGAGCCACAGATCGCCGCCGCCATGCGAACGGGGCTGCGGCCAGGAGGCGTGTTCGCGCCAAGATCATCTGTCAACGATTCCGTCAACGGAAATGTGCCGAAGGCTGCCAACCTGCCAGCGCAGACAACGGCGATGTCAATATCGTCGCAGGTCAGCAGACTTGTCGCGGTCAACCAGTTGCTTTGCAAGGCAGGGGTTAGGGGTTCGAGTTCCCTGTCTCCACCGCGTTCGACCTGTATCGGACCGCGACCCAAGATCGTCGCCGAGGCGATCGTGCACGCCCCCTGCGCTTTCGGCAGGAGCTGGCGGTGGGCCTGCCAAGTTGCCGCTCAGGTCGACCTCGAACGAAATGACGAGCTTGGCGGCTTCCGACTTCCGGCAGAACGGATGAGCGCCGCCTTCACGATGAAGACCTACAAGCCTCTGAGCTGCTGAAACACGCGCGCGCCCGGTAGGATTCGAACCTACGACCGCCGGATTAGAAGGGCGAGCCACAGCATCTTCACGCCTGAACTCCTGCCCCGCTGACCGACTCAGGTGCGGCTACCGTCGACTCTGACATCGCCTTCTACTCGGAAGTTCATTCCCAAGAGCATTCCCAAGGTGCCGTATCGCGGTCGGTTCTCGGGCAGCTCCTGACTGTGATCCGATGCTCCGGCGCACGCTGTGTGCCGAGCCGACGAGTCCGGTGAGGGGGGCTTAGTACCGCCAAGGTGCTAGAACGCGCTAAGAACCGCTACGGCCATTGGGGCCTTGGCGACACCATTGGGAAGTATCAATCTCGCAGGGCGCCGTTGCCCCCGGACGCCAAGGTCGGCCTCTGCGAGCCCGACCGCAGCCCGAGACTGCCCTTTCAAGTGCGAACTTCCCTTGTCTCGTACCGCACTCAGGTCCGAATTGTCGCATTCCAGGCGTCGAGCTGAGGCACTGATGTCAAGCATCAGCCCAGACAGGACGGTCAGCCTGGCGCTGCCGGATCCAAACGGTGGTCCCGGGAAGGCATCGCGGCCGAACGTGAGTGTCATGGTCGTCAGTACCACCCACTGCTGAGCCTCCGCTTGATAACCGCCGTTCGTCATGTTCGATCATGTTGCACGGCACGGGCGTGTCGAGGTGCGCAACGCCGTGGTGTCCGTCCCGCGCCGCGGATCACTGGACCGGTCGGCCCCAGATACTGCCAATGAGCGCCGGCTCTGCCCCTCTCCTTATCTTCCCGGCCACCAGTGCTATCGCAAATACGAGGGTTCCAGAATTACGGGTGCTACGGTCAGTTGCTCACTGGAACGCCGCCCGTATCTATTCGCCCTGGGACAGGACGACCGCGGTGTAGGGAGCCAGCCCGATGCTGGTGCTGCACGGCATGCCGTCGATGGGAAGGTCGTCGGTGTTGGTGTCGTAGGTGGGCTGGCTTCCGAAGTCGGCGCTGTATCCCTGATAGTCGGTGTTCAGCCGAACGCGCCAGCGGCCAGTTCTCGGGGTGCCGATGCGGTAGCTCTCGTACGCGCGGTTTCCTACGTTGAGCACGACCACGACGTCGTCGCCCGGCCCGCCGCGGTCCCAGCGGTGGAAGGCGATCACCTTGTCGTCGTCGTTGACGTGGTGGACGTTGACGTGCCGGCCGCGCAGCCCGCGGGTGGTGTCGAACCAGTTGCGCCGCAGCCGGATCAGGTCGCGGTAGAGGGCGAGGATGCCGGCGTAGGTCTGCTGCTTCGTCCAGTCGATCGGGTCGCTCGTCGCGGAACCAGTCGTCCTCCAGGAACTCCTGCCCCTGGAAGATCATCGGGATGCCGGGCGCGGTGAACACCAGCGCGGCGCCGAGCGTCGAGCGCTTCCGGGCGTACCAGCTCCCGGCGTCGCCTCGGGCGATCTCGTGCCGGCAGCCGCGCCTTGCCGTTGGCCACCTCGTCGTGCGACTCGGTGTAGATCACCCGCTGGAAGGCGTCGCCGTTGTAGCCGCTGCGCAACCGCGTCGCGCACCGCCCCCATGCTCGCGGTCGCCGTCCTCGCGCGCGATCAGCACCGCGCGCACCGGGTGGACGAAGTCCGCGTCCCACTGGCTGTCGAAGCCGGCGCCGCCGGAGCGCGTCGGCCGGGTCATGGCGTCCACGCCACTGCAGGTCCTCGGCGATCTGTAGCTTCCACGGCTGCCGTGCGGCGGCGTCGTCGTTGATCCACTGCATCAGGCTCCAGCCGTCGGGCAGGTCGTCGGCCGGGGTCGTTGCCGTCCGTAGACAGTTGCGGATGTACGCGGTCATGTCCCAGCGCAGCCCGTCGAACGCGGTACTCCTCCAGCCACATGCAGCGCGTTGTCGCGGATGAACGCCGCACCTCGGCGCGGCCGTAGTCCGGGCGGGTGTCGCCCCAGGGCGTCTGGCTGCGCCAGTCGTTGTAGAAGTAGATGCCGCCCTTGCCGTTCTCGCTCCAGCCGTCGAACCGCCACAGGTCGAGGTCGCTCGGGCCGAAGTGGTTGTAGACGACGTCGAGGATGACCGCGATCCCGCGCTCGTGCGCCTCGCGGACCAGCCGCTTGAGCCCGTTCGGCCCGCCGTAGGCGCTCTCGATCGGCGAAGATGTGCGACGGGTTGTAGCCCCAGGAGAAGTCGCTCGGCGAACTCCGCCGACGGGCATCATCTCGATCGCGTTGACGCCGAGCTCGCTTCAGGTGGTCGAGCCGCGCGATCGACGCTGTCGAAGTTGCCCGGCGGGCCTCCCGCGCGTGTCGTTGAACGTGCCGACGTGCATCTCGTAGATGACCAGCTCGTTCCACGGCGGCATCCGGAACTCGTCGCCGCCCCAGTCGAAGTCATCCGGTCGTGGACCACGGCGTTGCCGACGGACTTGGTGACCTCGCGGGCGTACGGGTCGTTGCGCCAGAGCTGGCCCTGCGGCCGTGAGGACGAGCTTGTACTCCTGGCCGGCCGCGCGCCCGGGACATCAGCCGACCAGTAGCCGTTGCCCTCGCTCGCTAGCGCGTTCGCGCCTGTCGACCAGCCGTTGAACTCGCCGGCCACCGCGCCGGTGCGGCGAACGGCGCCCAGACGCGGAAGGTCACACCGCCCGCATACGGAACCGCGCCCATCCCACCTCGCGCCGACGAGGAACTCGTCATCGATCGGGCCTAGGAAAATATGTGCGCATCTACCCATCCTGGCCGCTGTGTGGCCTATAGACGATGCTCACGAGCGAAACGTTCCTTTTGGCCGGACGCATTCGCTGTCGACTGGTGGGCGAGCGTTCGTGGTGTTGCCCCGCCCCGGCCGCAATCGGCCGATCAATGATCGTCAGACCATGGCGATGGGATGTCTGCACCCAAATAGTCTTGTTCAAGTTCCAAAAGGATTCGGGTGGGGGAGGGCTCAAAAAGAATGGTATATTGTGAGGGATTTCGATAGATCATGTGATGAGACGCATGACTCATGATTTGTCGGGATGGGGCTTGCCGTCGGATGGGATCCAACTAGGTGCAGGCTGGCGGCGCACATTGAGCATGTTGAGGAAATCGGCAATGATGCTTCGCAGATCGTGCCAAGATTGAATGACGAACCGTCGTAGTGGACCGTATGTCGCGAAGTTTGTCAGGCGGGGCTTCTGTCATCTCGCGACGTTATCGTCGTGCGTGCCTGGCGTCTCTGGCAAGGACCCGCAGCCAGGCAGGCTGTAACGGCGCCGTGATTCGAGTTGTATCAATGGGATCTCCCCGGAGGCACCATGGCAAACCCCAGATATCCTCCTCATCCACTCGTCGGCAAGTTGACGGGCGAGTCGGACGAAGGTACTACCAAGTTGCTCGGATACTTTGGCAGCACGGTTGACGGGATCGTGCGGGTCTATCCGAGTCTGGACGATCTGTCCGTCTACTATGCGATCCGAGAGGATGATATCGTCCATACCGAGGAGGCGTCGTCCGAGGAATTGCCGCACGCCGGATCGGTGATCTGGATAAGGGCGGGTGCGCAAGTTGAGTGTTGCGTGAGCCAGCGGACCAGCATTGAAGGCCGACTCCTCGCAGGAGCCGTCACCGCACGCATGGCCAAAGGCCCAGCTGTGCCGTACCGCCCCTTCCCTCGCGAGGCCTTTGGTCCGGAAGGTGGCCCCTTCTCCATGTGGCCGTGCTCAGTCCTCGTTGGTGCCTGCCTTGCGAGCAATGACATGCCGTGTGCCTACACGGAGCAGTGGGGGTGTCACGGGGAGTTCGCGACAGAAAACTCGTGCCTTACGTGCGCCGGCTACACGTGCGTCAGGGAGTGCAATCCCACACCAGCTTGTACCGGGGGGCAGGTGACGCTTTGTGAATGTCAGGTCTGGTCACGAGACGTCTGCCCCCGATGAGGCTCAGAACCTAACCATCGACACCGTCGTCCGATATCTCATCGAACAGAACCTTCTGAGCGCCGCCGCCGTAGTCGCCGGCGATCTTGACGTGATTGACGTGGGGCGCCGCAATCAGAACGTGAAGATCGTGCGCCGGCACGGCGCGAGCTATCTGCTGAAGCAGGCGGGTGAAGGCGAGCCGGGGACGACGACAACTATTCGTGCTGAGGCGGCGTTCTACCGTCACTGCCAGCTCAATCCCGAAACGGCCCCACTACGGGGGGTCATCCCCAGCCTCTACCGATGGGATGAGGCTCGATGTCTGCTGATCGTCGAGTTGATCGACGGCAGCCCGCTTTGGGTCCACTATTCGGCTACGACGGCACCGGACTTCCCGTCTGACGCGGCTGCTCCCCTAGGCGAGGCGCTCGGCGCAGTCCATCGAGTCTTCCGTGAGGGTCCGTCATTGTCGCACGCCTGGTTGGCAGGTTGCCGAGCGTACCCACCGTGGATCCTCCTAGCGCACCGCCCGACGCCCGAGATATATCTGCGCCTGAGTCCTGCAAGTCTCCAGGTGCTGAGCTTGATTCAACAAGATCAAACGATGACCGCAGCTCTGGACAGGCTCCGGGAGGACTGGGTACCCGAGACGCTGGTCCACAACGACCTCAAAGGTGACAACATCCTCGTCAAGCGGATGACGAAAGAGCGCATTAGCGTTCACCTTGTCGATTGGGAGCTAATTCAGATCGGCGACGCGGCCTGGGACGTTGGCGCGGTGTTTCGCGATTTTCTCGACTACTGGCTGCTGTCAGTGCCCCTCAGCGGTGACCTTACGGCCGAGCAGATGTTGCAGGGGGCGCAGATACCCTTGAGCAAGATCCACCCGGCAACGCGAGCCTTTTGGAAGGCTTATCATATCGCCGCGCAGCTCGACGGTGACATCCTCGGGCACTTCTTGCTCCGCTCGGTCAGATTCGCGGCGGCCCGCTTGGCGCAGGGTGCGTACGAATTGTCGCTGAGCAGGCAATATCCGTCGAACTATGCCCTGGCGATGCTCCAGCTGGCGACCAACATCTTGGCCGATCCGAGGGACGCGGCGCTACACCTCTTCGGCCTCCCGACACCGTGGAGGAGACCTTAATGCATCACGCGCCAAGGGACATGCGAGAGATCGTCGATGCCGTCCGTATCCAGAGTGAGTTGCGCTTCTCGGTGTCAGGTGAAATGTTTGAGGTTTCGAAGCCTTCAAACGGTTCAGCTGAGATTCGACCGCTGCTAGCGACAATGCTGTACCAACGATTGTATTGTCGACCGTCACGAGGAGCCTCGACCATCGGTGCGAGCACGCGAGCGAGCCGTGTGTTCATTGACGAGCTCTCGCGAGCCAACAGCGGCACTGGCACCTGGGAGCTGGGCTGGATCGTGAAAGCGGTAGAAAACGATGGCACGCTAGTTGTCTACAAGCCAGGTGACGGTCTCACGCTGTGGGCGCGACCGCACGAGTTTCGTGCCGCAGACGGCGCAGTCAGCATTGGAAGCACAGGCCGACTGCACGTTGGTAAGGAACTGCGCGAGATGCTTCCCGGATATTACACCGCTCTTGGCGACGCGGACCACCCGACCGATGATGAGGATGAACGCTCTCTGGGACTAGTCCGCTTCTATTGGCACCTGACCTCGGCAATCGCACCGTCGTGGATGCACGAGCTGACCCGGACGCTCAACGCGGCTAGTGTTCCCTTTCGAGCAAAGGTACAAAGCAATCCAAACGGCTACCTTCGCGCGGACTCAGGCGTGCTCTACGTTGCACACACCAATCTGGCCGCAGTGATGATTCTCCTGCCGCACCTTCACCAGTTGGTCGCTGCGAACCTACGCCCCACGACTCCCATGTTCACGAGGCGGCTCGCACGTGGCCTAGCAGTCGCTGAAGACCCGGGTGATGGGAGAAGCTTCGGCCAACACCGGACTGAGCTCGTGGCTGATGCGCTGATGCGGGCCTTCGAGCGCGGCAGCACTGCAATGGACGACGTAGTGGATATGATTTCCTCGCGCTTCGCAGAGGACGGGCTCGCAATCACCCGCCCGTGGCTGAAT
>CAVXLQ010000007.1:0-32314 GCA_963762635.1 uncultured Actinomycetota bacterium | reverse complement strand
GACCTGGACCCACCGACAGTCAGAGTGTTGTTGACAAAAATATTTGTCGGTGGAACGCTGATCGTCATGGACGAGGTGGCGGTGATCGCAGACCCGGCCGCCGCTGAGGTCTGTCTCGATCCGATCCGGGTGCGGTTGCTGGCCGAGCTGGTCGAACCGGGCTCGGCGGCGACGTTGGCGCGGCGGGTCGGGCTCGCGCGGCAGAAGGTCAACCACCATCTCCACGCGCTCGAGCGGCACGGACTGATCACGCTGGTCGAGGAGCGGCGGAGCGGCAACATGAACGTGCGTTGGCTCTGCGCGACGGCGGCCGCGTACGTCATCTCGCCCCGTGTGCTCGGCGTTCTCGAGCCCGATCCCGAACGTAGCCACGACAGGCTGGCGGCCCGCTGGCTGGTCGCCCTCGCGAGCAGGCTGCTGCGCGAGGTCGGCGAGCTGAAACCCAACGAGGCAACGACGTTCGGGCGGGACGGCGAGGTCCGCTTCGCCACCGCGGGAGACCGCAAGGCCTTCGCCGACGAGCTCACCGAGGTCATGACGAAGCTCGTCGCGAAGTACCACGACGAGTCGTCGGCCAGCGGTCGCGACCACCGCATCCTGCTCGCCATCCATCCGAAGGTTCAACCACACAAGAAGGGAACGAACAGTTGAGTGAGATCGCCAGCCAGGACTCGAGCCTGACGATCGTGCAGCGGAGCCTGGTTGACAAGGAGATCGCCGCCGGACAGGGGCGCGCCGCCATCCTCGGGCGCCGGTTCGACGCACCCATCGACAAGGTATGGGAGGCCGTCACGACACCGGACCGCATCGATCGGTTCTTCCTGCCGGTCAGCATCGACAGCGAGGCCGGCACGTACGCGTTCACCGGACAGGCCAGCGGCAAGATCCTCGCCTGCGACGCCCCGAGTGTGCTGCGGGTCGAGTGGAACCCGCCCGACCGCGCACCAGTGACCAGGTGGAGGTTCGGCTCACCGCCGACGGACCGGACGCCACCTGGTTCGAGCTCGAGCACGCCTCCGTCGACGACGTCTTCCACACCGACCTCACGTCGGACAAGTTCAGCCCTGCCATCGGTTGGGAGGCGCCGATCCACTTCCTCGGCGAATACCTGCGCGGCGTCCTGCCGGATCGTCCGAGCATGGAGTGGTACGTCTTCGACGAGGCCGAGGAGCTGCGGCTCGCGAAGCTCCGCGCGCCGGAGTGGGAGAAGGCCGAGGCGCAGTACGCCGGCAAGAACCCATGAGTGAGTCCCCGAACTCAACGGGAGGGGCGGGCGCACCCCGCCCCTCCCGCGGTTCCGCCGAACGGCTTCCGCATCTTCCTCCAAGTCCTCGTCAACACGGCGATCGCCAATGTCAGCACGAGTTTCCTCTGGTTCGCGCTGACGTTCTGGATCTACGCCGAGACCCGCAACGTGATCGCGACCGGAGTGATCGGCGCCTCGTACATGCTGTTCGTCTCGTTGTTCAGCATGTTCTTCGGCACGCTGGTCGACCGCTTCCGCAAGAAGACCGTGATGGTGTGGGCGACCCTCGCCGCGCTCGCGGTCTTCGCCCTCGACTCCGTGTTCTTCGCCGTCGTCGGCGAACGGTCGATCGCCGACCTCACGAAGCCGTGGTTCTGGGTCTTCGCGGTCGTCATGCTCGCCGGCGCGGTCGTCGAGCAGCTCCGCGGCATCGCGCTGTCGACCACCGTGACGTTGCTCATCCCCGACGAGCGGCACGCCAACGCGAACGGGCTCGTCGGCGCGGTGCAGGGCGTCGCGATGCTCGTCACGTCCGTGTTCAGCGGCCTGTCGGTCGGCTTCCTCGGCATGGGCTGGACGCTCGTCATCGGCATCTCGGCGCTCACGCTGACGACGATTCACCTTGTCCTGTTGCGCATTCCGGAACGCGACGTCCTTCATGCCGAACCACAGAACAAGTGGGTCGACCTCCGCGGCGGCTGGCTGGCCGTCATGGCCGCGCCCGGGCTGTTCGCGCTCGTGCTGTTCACGACGCTGAACAACATCGTCGGCGGCGTGTCGATGGCGCTGATGGATCCGTACGGCATCGAGCTGTTCGGCGTGCAGGGTTGGGGAATCTGGTTCGCGGTGGGATCGACCGGCCTGTTCGTCGGCGGTGCGCTCATCGCGGCGAGGGGCCTCGGGAATCGGCCGATCCGCACGATGGTGATCGTCGCCGCGCTCATCGGCCTGGTCGGCGCGGTGTACGCGCTCCGGGAGTGGGGTTGGCTGTACGTCGCCGGGATCTGGCTCGTGATGGCCCTCGTCCCGGCCATCGAGGCCGCGGAGCAGACCGTCATCCAGCGCGTCGTGCCGTACGAGAAGCAGGGCCGCGTGTTCGGCTTCGCGATGACGTTCGAGGCCGCGGCGGCACCCCTCACGTCACTGCTGATCGCCCCGATCGCCGAGCTGTGGGTCATCCCGTACCTGCGCACCGACGCCGGCCAGCGGCAGTGGCAGTGGTTGCTGGGAACGGGCGACTCCCGCGGCATCGCGCTGATCTTCGTCATCGCCGGCCTCGCCTGCACGATCGTCGCGCTGGTGGCGTTCCTCACGCCGCAGTACCGCCTGATCGCCAAGCAGTACGACACCGCGGCACCGCAAGCCGTCCCGGCGCCCTCGCCCTAGGGTGGGAACGGAGGTGGACGAGGTGAGCTGGCACGAGTCGGCGGCGCGCGCGATCGCGGCCGCGTCGGTCGGGTGGGGAGTCGAACAGGTCTGGGTGTTCGGCTCCGCCGCGTCGGGCGAGCTGGACGAGTGGAGCGACCTGGACGTCGCTCTCGTTTCCCAGAACGTCGAACGCGCCAAGCCCGGTTGGCTGACCTGCCTCGGACCTGTGTGGGCGTACGAGGTCGCGGGGAGCACCACGCGGGTCGTCCTCGCGGACGGCCGACGGGTGGACCTCGTGGTGGTGCCGAACGAGAGCGCGATCCCGGGGAACGCGCGGCGACGGATCGAGCCGTCCGTCGTCGGCCCGGAGAAGCCGTTCGAGGAGCTGCCGCCGCTCGTCAACGAGTTCCGCTTCCTCGCCGTACAAGCGGTCGTGAAGGCGGCTCGGCGCGACCTGCTCATCGCGACCCACCTCGCGTTGGAACTGCCGCGCCTCTGCCTGGTGCTCGCGATGATGCTTCGCGACCGGGACCTCGGCACCACCAGCCACCGCTTCGGCGGTCCGAGGAACGACCTCGCCGGCCGAGTGCTGGAGCTCGTCGGCTCTTCCCCGGAGGTTGTGGTCAGCCGTTCGCGGCAGCTGTTCGACGAGCTCGCGGTGGAGTACTGGCCGACGTACACACCGGACTGGTCAGCGTTGAGGCTGTCGCCAGATCGGTAGCGTGCTCACGACCGCGACCACGGCGGCGCTGACGGGGACCAGGAAGGCCGGATCGTAGTGCGATCCGTTGGCCGGAAACATCGCCCGCCGCACCGAGTGGGCCGAGCCGTTTGCTCAACGGGTCAAGGAGGTATGAGGTCCAGCCCACCTCCTCGGCGAAACCGGACACGAGGAACAGCGCGACCAGGACAGCAGCGAGGCGACCGAGATCTCGAGCGGTGGCAGCTGCCGGCCGAACAGCAGCATGAGCAGCGCGGACGTTCCGTAGATCGCGGGCAGCAGGACGAGTGCGGGAACGAGCCAGCGCTTGCGAAGTCGCGAGATGTCGACGGCGTTCCGCAGGAATCGCCCGGCGTCCCGTCCGACCAGGATCAGCGCCGCCGCGAACGGGGCCAGGAACTGCAACGCGCCCAACGGCAGCCCGACGACGCGGACGTTCGGCACCGTCGCGCCGAGCACGAGAAACGGAACGGACAGCAGCAAGGCAAGCGCGACGAATGCCGCCGGTGACCGTTTTCGCATCCCTGGCAGCCTATCGGCGCCGGCGCCGCCGATTCTGGTCTGATCGCGGCGTCGAGGCGGAGGTACATTGGGCTTGCCCCGTTCCCGCCGAACGGCTCGATGGGGCACAGGAGGTCTCAAGCGTGGACGAAAGCCTCCACCCAGTCTCTACGCCGCGCATCGTCGCCGAGACGTACGAAGGTTCGGATGGTTCGACGATCCACGTCCTGTCGCTCACCGGTGAGTTCGACCTGGCGGTCGCCTCGGTCCTTCGCGACAAGCTTCTGGAGAGGCTGAACGCGATCCCGCCCGCGGTCGTGGTGCATCTCGGAGGCGTGACGTTCATCGACTCGAGCATCCTCGGCGCCCTCGTCGTCGCCGCCCGACGCGCACGGGAGCTCGGCGTCGCGTTGCGGCTGGCCGAGGTTCCTTCTGTGGTGACGAAGCTCCTCAGGCTCACGGCGATGTCCCGCTTCTTTACGATTCATCCGAACCTGGGCACGGCCCTGGGCGCCACGCCCGGGCGTGCCGATCCGAAGACACATGGCCATTCGTTGGACCGGCTCGACCTGCCTTCGGATCGAACCGGTTAGACGCCGAGCTTGTCGGCAACGACCTCGGCGAGCGTCTGCCTACTCTGCCCAGACCAGGCTGGCCGGCCAGCGCTGGGCGTCGGGGCAGGACATCGGGTCGGTCCGCGGCTGCAGTCCGGTCCACGCGTACCAGGCCGCCTCGGGGAGCACCCAGATGTGGCCGTCACCAGCCGCGTCCAGTTGTTGCTCGGAGGCGGCGCGCCACTCGTGCTCGTACTGGACGTGCCCGGACTCGTCGACCACGACCAGGATGACTCTCTTCCCGGCGAGCTCGATCTCACCAGCGGCTGGCCGCGGAATCCGCATCGGCGGCGGATACACCATGCGACGACGGCTCCTGGCCCCGTTCCTACCGGCCTCGATCTTCATCGTCCGAAGCTCCCGAGCGTGCGGCGATATGACCGGTTCGTCCCCCACCTGGGCGAAGACAAACCTCGAGGGGTCAGGCCGGCAAGGTTCCACGGATGACGCTGTCGCGGGAGTGCTCGGGTTTGCCGTCGAACGGCTCCAGCGACACGTCGACGATGCGGTAGCCCTGGCCCGTGAGGGTGGGCGGTACGACGAACGAGGTCGCGGTGCGGGGGTCGAGCACGCCGAGGGAGATCATGCGGGTGCCGTCGAGGTTGATCAGCCACACCTCGTAGAAGCCCGTGGCAGTCGGGAGATTCGCCGCCCGGACCTCGAGCTGCGTCGTCTCACTGCCGTCCTCGTCGATGCGTACGAGGTCGGCGGTTCCGGTGCCGACCTTGCCCTCCAGCGGTTCGAGGGACACCTCGGCGAGGTTGACCGGCGACCGCCCATCCGGCGTGAGGAGGCCGACGCCGAGGACGCCGAGCAGGATACCGACGACTGCCGCGGCGGCGGCGAGGAGAACGGTGCGGTGCCGGAAGAGCGGGCTGACCTTTCGACCCGGCGGCGTCCCGACCTCGGCGACGACGCGGTCCCAGACCGCGGGCGGTACGGGTTCCAACGGCGTGCTGGCGTGGGCGGTGTCGACGAGCTCGCGAAGGGCCTCGAGCTCGGCCTGGCATTCCGGGCAGGTGCCCAGGTGGTCGGGCGCGTCGGGCGGCTCGCCGTCCAGCGCCCATTGCGCGAGGAGTTCGGCGTCGATGTGGGTCATCGGTTCGCCTCCTCTGGTCCGGCCGTCGTCGTCCTGAGGCGTTCCCTCAGGTACAGCAGGCCGCGGCGCGCGTGGCTCTTCACCGTTCCGAGCGGCAGGTCCAAATGCTCCGCGATCTGCGAGTATGTCTGGTCTTCGTAGAAGGCGAGGCGAAGGATGGCTCGGCGCGGGTCGTCGATGCGTTCCAGCTCGTCCGCGAGCACGACCCGGTCGACGACCTGGTCGGCGACGCTGTCGACGCGCCGGTCCGGGTCGACCGTGCGCAGCGCCGCCGTCGTACGCCTGTCCCGGTCGCGTGCGGCGAGGCGGTCGGCGACGCGGTGTCGCGTGATGCCGGTCAGCCACGCGCCGAGCGAGCCGGCGGCCGGGTTGTACGTCGACCGCCCACGCCACGCGGACGTGAACACCAGCTGGGTCACGTCCTCGGCGTCGGTACGGTCGCCGAGCGCTCGCAGCGCGAGGTTGTAGACGAGCGTCGACCAGCGCCGGTACGCGTCGCCGAGGCTCTCTTCACGACCCTCGGCGAAGCCCTTGGCGATGTCGGCGGGCGAAGGCTCGCCGGGGTCGGGCCCCATGCCGGTGGACTCTATCGTCAGCGGACCGCCCTCGCGGTCACCACGAGATTCTCCTGGTATCCGCCGCGTCGCCGGTCGAAGGCGCCGCCGCAGGTGACCAGCTGGAGCCTCGCCGGACCGTCGCGGTCGAACAGCTCGCGCACCGGCAGCGTTCGTTTGGCCAACCTCCGCACGTCGGTCACGCGGTACCGGTGGTTCCCGCCGCGCGAGTCCTCGACGGTGACTGTCGCGCCCGGCCGTACGCGGCGAAGGCTGACCAGCGGACCGACGCCGTAGCGCCGGCTGTCGAGGTGTCCGCCGAGGACCACCGAGCCGTGGGCCGAGGACGGCGCCGGCCCGAAGCGGTACCAGCCGATCCGCGCGGGGTCGGGCGGCAGCTCGAGCTGTCCCGCGAGCCTTCCCGCGGTGACGACGCCGACCGGATCGACGGGGATCCGCAGGCCGACCGCGTCGACGGTGAGCCACTTCGGCGTGGGACCGGGCGGCGTCGGCGTGGGCGGTCTGGCCGGCCTCGTTCGCACCTGCGGCCGCTCCTGTGTCGGCGACGGCGTCGTCGTTCGAACGTGCCGTGGTGGCTCCCGTTCCGGGGCGGGAACGGGAGCCACCGACGCTCCGCAGCCAGCGAGGGCGACGGCCACCGCGGCCCATGAGGCGGCGGTTCGCGCGGCTGCGAGAGCTCGCGTCACGAACGGACGCGAGACCTGCGGCGGACACCGAGGACAATCGCCGCGATCGCGGCCAGGCCGGCGAGTCCGCCGCCCACGACGAGGCCGATCGGCGCGTGGTTCTGCGCCGACTGTCCGCCAGTTCCGCCGGGCACGCCGGACGGGTTGCCGTGCATGCCGTCGATCGACTGGACAGCGAGCTCGAGGTTGTCGTCCTCCGCGCTGCCCCACGCGTACACGATCGTGTGCGTGCCTTCCTTCAGGTCGATGTCGGCCGGTCCGATCGCGACGGTGTCCGTGCCGGCGAGGACGACGTCGGCCTTGATCGATCCGGCGGGCAGGTCCGCGCTGGCCTCCTTCGGGTTGGCGAGCGCCTTGAACGCGGGCTCGCCGTTCGCGCGGACGTCGACGGCGGGCGCGGCAGCGGTGTGACGTACTGTCAACCGAGCCTTGCCGGCGGCGATTTCCTCGACGTTGTTGACGAACGGGGTGAGTACGGGCTTTCCGGACGCGTCGAGATGAGCCACGACCGTGAGGTTCGCGGCGGCCGGGACCTCGACGTCGTTCGCCTCGATGACCGCGTCGCCGTCCGCGCCGGCACCGGCGGCGACGACCTTGAGGTCGTAGCTGCCCGCGGGCAGCTGGAGCGGGTCGGTGAGCGTGCCGGGCTCGAAGCCGTTCAACAGCTCCTCGCCGTTGGCGTAGACGTCGACGGTCGCGCCGGGCACCCCGTGGAGTACTACGACGGTCGCGCTCTCCGCGGCGACGGCGGGCGCCGCGGCGAGGCCGAGGCCGAGCAGGCCGGCGGCGGTGAGAGCGGTGATTGCACGAACAGACATGTGACCTCCAGGGCAGCTTGGCCTATCACTGCCTTCTTCCGCAGGAGCACCCGATTCGGATGCGGTGCATCCAAACTGGTCCTCGGCTCCGAAGAGGAGGGGAGAGGAGAGTCATGTCTGGAGAGCTCGTCGTCCTGCTGTCGGAGGAGGGTGTGCCGATTGGGACCGCCGACAAGGCGACCGTGCACGGCATGCGCACGCCCCTCCATCTGGGCTTCTCGTGCTACGTGTTCGACTCGGGTGGCCGCGTGCTCGTGAGCCGGCGTTCGTTGGCGAAGCGCACCTGGCCAGGTGTGTGGACGAACTCGTTCTGCGGCCATCCGGGTCCCGGCGAACCGGCCGAGACCGCCGTACGCCGGCGAGCGCTCGACGAGCTGCGCGTAGACATCCACTCCGTGGAGTGCGTGCTGCCGGCCTTCTCGTACGTGGCGACGGATCCCTCGGGCGTGGTCGAGAACGAGCACTGTCCCGTCTACGTCGCGCGCACCGACGACGATCCGCGGCCGTCGCCCGCCGAGGTCGCCGACTGGCAGTGGACGACCTCGCCGGCGCTCCTCGCGATCGCCCGCGACGCACCCTGGGCGATCAGCCCGTGGGCCGCGTTGCAGCTCCCGCTTCTGGGCACAACGCTCATGAGGGTTGGAGGAGGAGCATGACGATCCGACGTCTGGCGCTGGTGATCATGGCGGTGGGCCAGGTGGTCAGTGCCGTGCTCGTGCAGCGGTACGGCGGCCAGTTCACTACCGCGAACCGGTCCGGCGAGCCGCCCATCGTTCCGGCTGGGTACACGTTCTCCATCTGGCTGGTGATCGAGGTTCTGTCCCTCGCGTACGCCGTCTGGGCTCTGCACAGTCGCGCGCCGGGCCAGGCGACGCGAGATCGGCTGACCCTGCCTCTGCTGGTGGTGTTCACCGGCTTCAGCGGTTGGCTCGCCGTGTCCGAGATCCAGCCGATGTGGACAACGGTCGCGGTGTTCGCCGTCATGCTCGCGGCGCTGTTGTGGGCCGTCCGTCTTGCCCTCGCCGCCCGCGACGAGATCCGTACGTGGCCGCGTCCCGCGGGCATCCTGCTGTGGGCGCTGCTCGGTCTCTACACCGGCTGGAGCACGATCGCGATCTGGGTCAACCTCGCCACGTCGGTCGCCGACAGCGGGGCACCCCTTCAGGGGACCGCGGGCCTGCTGGGTCAGCTCGCCATCCTGGCCGGTGCTGCAGCGACCGCCGGCATGCTCGTCGCTTGGATGGCCCGGGTGACGGTCCTCGCCGCGACGTACGCCGCGGCTACCGTCTGGGCGTTCGTCGGCGTGGCCTTCGGCACGTACGACGCGTCGCAACCAGTCCTCACGACGGTCGCGCTCGCCGGCCTGGCGGCCACGCTGGCCGTCCTCTTCGCGACGACTGTTCGAGCGCGCGGCCAGGCTGCACAATCGTCGGATGGGGCATTCGGTCGGTAGGAGAACTTTGCTCGGGTCGGCGCTGCTCACCCCCGCGCTCGTGGGGTGTACGGACCAGGCCGCGCCACCCGCCGCGCCACCCGCCGCGCCACCCGCCGCGCCACCCGCCGCGCCACCGGCCAAGGCCGAGCCGGCGGCAGCGTTCGATCCGCGCAGCTGGGAGTCGGTGCGCGCCCAGTTCGCGCTGACCACCGAGCTCGCGCACTTCGGCGCGTTCCAACTCGCCTCCCATCCTAAGCCGGTAAGGGATGCGATCGCTCGCCATCGGGCTGGCCTGGACGCCGACACCGCGGGGTACCTGGACAAGGACGTCGACTACGAGGAGAAGGCCCGCGCCGCCGCGGCCACGTACCTCGGCTCGACCGCGAAGCCGGAGGACGTCGCGCTGACCGACAGCACGACCATGGGCATGGGTCTGCTCTGCGCCGGCCTGCGCCTCGGCCGCGGCCAGGACGTGCTGACCAGCGAGCACGACTTCTTCGGAACCTACGACGCGCTCGGAAAGCTCTCGGCGCGCACGGGAGCCCCCGTACGAAGGGTTCGCCTCTACGACGACCCGGCGACGGCGAACACCGGTGACATCGTGACGCGGTTCCAGCGGGCCTTGCGGCCACGTACCCGCCTGGTCGTGCTCACCTGGGTGCACTCGAGCACGGGAGTCCGACTGCCGATCGCCCGCATCGCCGCGATGCTGGCCGAACGGAACGCCAGCCGCCCACCGGCCGACCGCACGTTGCTGGCCGTCGACGGTGTTCACGGCTTCGGGGCCGTCGACCAGGACGTCACGGACCTCGGCTGCGACTTCTTCACCAGCGGCATCCACAAGTGGCTGTTCGGCCCGCGCGGCACAGGCCTGCTCTGGGGGAAGGCCTGGGACGCGGTCGCGCCCGTCTTCCCGAGCTTCTCCATGCCCGAGGGCCCGGGCCGGTTGGCCACGCCCGGCGGGTACCACTCGTTCGAGCATCGCTGGGCCGTCCCCGAGGCGTTCGCGTTCCACCGAGCGATCGGCAGGCAGGCGATCGCCCGTCGTACGAGCGAGCAGGCGACCCGGCTCAAGGAAGGCCTCGCCGAGATCCCGACCGTCACCGTGGTCACCCCGACGGATCCGGAGCTCTCGGCGGGCTTGGTGATGTGCTCGCACGCGAACCTCGCACCGTTCCAGGCCGTACAGAGGCTGCGTGCGGAACACCGGATCGTCGCCAGCATCACGCCGTACGACAACCCCTACCTGCGGTTCGGGCCGAGCATCGTCACCACCCCGGAACAGGTCGAGAAGGTGCTGAAAGCAGTAGCCGCGCTCTAGGTCGTGTCTGGCAAATAGCGCCGGCTTCCGAAGGAAGGGCCGCGCGGCGCACCGCGCCCGGCTGGGCGTGGTGCAGGAGGAATTCATAGTTCGTCCTATGGGTGACGAACTGGACCGCGGTCAGGCGGGATGCGGGGGGTCGCGCGGCAGGCGATCTTTGCCAGACACGGCCTAGGGGTCGGAACGGCGGGGAGCTCGACGACGAAGCGGGCGCCGCCGCCAGGGCGGTCCTCGACGCGGACGGTTCCCTCGTGCCACGAGACGTGCCGCGCCACGATGGCGAGGCCGAGGCCCACCCGACGGCCATCGGAGTCAGAGCCAGCTCGACCGAACCGTTCGAACACCCGCTCCCGATGCGCCGCGGGGACGCCCGGCCCGCCGTCGTCGACCCGGATCACCACGCCCAGACCACCGGCGGCGACCGTCACGCCGAGACACCCGCCGCCGTGCTCCTCGGCGTTCTGGACGAGGTTCGCCACCACCCGTTCCAGCCGCCGCTTGTCCGCCTCCAACGCCAACTCCACGGCTTCCGGCGTCACCGACGTCACCGACCGGCCCGCCGCACCATCCGCGGCGGCACGGACGAGCTCCCCGACCAGCACGACCTCACGACTCCCGGCATCCCCGCCGTCGTCACGCGAGATCTCCAACAAATCAAGGACAAGCCGGCGAAACCGCTCGAGATCGTCAGCGAGCAGCTCCACCGGTTCCCGCACCGACACAGGCAGCTCGGCGCGGCGATGGCGGATCAGCTCCATCGAGTTCAGCATCGTCGTCAACGGTGTCCGCAGCTCGTGACTCACGTCTCCGGCGAAGCGCGCGTCCGCCGCGACCCGCCGCTCCAACGCCGAAGCGGTCTGGTTGAACGACCGAGCCAACGGTCCGAGCGAACGGTCGTCCTCGCCCTCCAGCCGGGTCCCGAGCCGCCCTCGAGCGACCTCGGCGGCCGCGTCGGTCAGCCGCGACAGCGGCCGCAGCGCGACCGTACTGGCGAGCCGCCCCACGGCGAGCCCCAGCAGAGCGGTGCCGAGAGCCCCAGCCAGCAAGGCGATCTCGACCGCTCGCAACGTGTGGTCCAACGCGGCCAACGAGTGCAGCTCGAAGTACGCCCGCGTCGGCGACCCCAGCGCGACGCCAACCGCCAACACCGGTTGGCCATTCACGAGCACCCGGCGCGAAGCGTCGTGACCACCGCGTACGGCCGCCACTAGGTCAGCGGGCAACGAAGAGCCGCCCGGCGTGTACCAGCGACCCACGTACAACAGCGACGTCACCCCAGACGTGACGGGCAGCTCCCGCAGCAGCGAGTCGATCGGCTCCGAACGATCAAGGCCGTACCGCACCGCGGCGGCGTTGTCCGACGCGTCGACGACAGCCGTCGACGACAGTTCGCGCGTGAGCGAACGCGACAGCACCGTCCAGGTGACGAATGCGAGCACACTCGACAGTCCCAACGCCAGCAGGCAGTACGTCAACGTGACGCGGGCGCGCAGACCGAATCGCACGGGGTCAGCCGACCAAGCGATAGCCGAGGCCGCGCGCCGTCACGACGTGGCGCGGGTCGGCGGGATCTCGTTCCACCTTCAGCCGCAGCCGCCGGATGTGCACGTCGACGATCCGGCTGTCGCCGAAGTACCCGTACCCCCATACCTTCGACAGCAGCGACTCGCGGCTCAGCGCGGAGCCCGACGCCGAGGCGAGCTCCGCGAGCAGCTTGAACTCCGTTCGTGTCAACGGCAAAGGCAGGCCGTCGCGCGTCACCTCACCGGCGGGTACGTCGATCCGCAGTGGCCCGACCACGAACACGTCGGCAGCTGCCTGCCGCGAAGGCTCCGCTCGCCGCAACAAGGCGCGAATCCGTGCCGAAAGCTCCTTCGCCACAAGGGGCTTCGTGACGTAGTCGTCCGCCCCAGCCTCGAGCCCGCCGACCACGTCGTGGCTGTCCGTACGGGCCGTCACCATGATCACCGGTACGTCGCTCGTCCGGCGGATCTCCCGGCAGACCGCGAACCCGTCGCGGTCCTGCAGCATGACGTCGAGCAGCACGACGTCGGGCGGCTCGCGTCGCATCGAGGCGAGCCCTTCCGAACCTCCGCCGGCCTCGGCGACCTGGTAGCCCTCGTCTTCGAGCGCGAGCCGGAGGACCCGGCGGATCCGCGGCTCGTCGTCGATCAACAGCAGCCTGTGCGCCACGTACCCAGGGTCCGCCGCCTTCCTGAGAGCAACCGATGACGAAGGTCATGACTTCGTCATGTTTCCCGCGTGCTGGCGATGTCATCGTCATGACGGTTCCGATGACATCGCGTTCACCCCCGTTCCGCGGACCTACGGTCGGCCCTGCCCACCTCGGGACACGGAGGTCTCATGCGGACATCACGACACGGCCTGGCGGCAGCGGCCGGGCTGACGGCGCTCGGCCTGCTGCTCGCCGCCTGCGGCAGCGGCACCAACACAGCCGGCGGATCGAGCGGTTCCGACCAGCCGGTCACCGGGGGAACGCTCAACATGCTCGGCGCCGGTGACGTCGACTACATGGACCCGAACCTCAGCTACTACTCGATCGGCTACCTCAACCTGCGCATGTGGAGCCGGCAGCTGTTCACCTACCCGGCCACACCCGGCGGCGCGAACACCGCGCCGGTCACCGATCTGGCCACCGAGCTCCCCACGCAGGCGAACGGCGGGATCAGCGCGGACGGCAAGACGTACACGGTCCACCTCCGCGGCGGCGTGAAGTGGAACACCAGCCCCGCCCGGCAGGTCACCGCCGCCGACCTGGTCCGCGGGGTGAAGCGCACGGCGAACCCGGTGCAGCCTTTCGGCGGCATCCCCGACTTCGCGACGCTGCTCGTCGGCTACCAGGCGTTCCAGAACGGCTTCGCGAAGATCGCCGCCACGCCGGCCGCGATCGCGAAGTACCTCGACGACACCCCGTTGCCCGGCGTCGTCGCCAAGGACGCCACCACGGTCGTGTTCCACCTGACCAGACCAGCGACGTACTTCGTCGACATGCTCACCCTGCCGGCGTTCTCGCCCGCTCCGGTCGAGGTGCTGAAGTACCTCCCGGCGAGCACCGCGCTCGGCAACCACGAGCCCTCCGACGGCCCCTACCAGGTGGACTCCTGGGTGCCGACGAAGTCGATCAACTACTCCCGCAACCCGGTCTGGAACCCCGCGACCGACTCGGTCCGCAAGGCGTACGTCGACCGCATCGTCGTCAACGAGACACTGAGCCAGGACTCCATCCAGCAGCAGCTGTCGACGAGCAGCCCGACCGCGGACCTCGGGTTCGACGTCGGTCCGCCTCCGTCCCAGCTGCCCGGCCTGATCTCGAAGAAGGACCCGGACCTCACGCTCGGCCAGACCGCGTCGACGAACCCGTACGTGCTCTACAACACGGTCTCGCCGAACAACGGCAGCGCGCTCGCGGACGTCCGCGTACGGCAGGCGATCAGCTACGCGCTCGACCGTTCGAACATCCTGCAGGTCCTCGGCGGCCCGACGACCAACCCGCCGCTCACCCACGTCCTGCCCAGCAGCATCCTCGGGTCGAAGCAGTTCGATCCCTACCCGCACGACCTGGCGAAGGCGAAGCAACTCCTCGCCGCGGCAGGGCACGCGCACCTGCGGCTGAAGCTCCTCTACCGGAGCGCGTCGCAGGGATCGACCAAGGCGTTCCAGACGATCCAGCAGGACCTGTCGGCCGCCGGCATCACCGTCGTCGGGGTGCCCTCGCCCAACGCCGACTTCTACGTGAAGTACCTGCAGGTGCCGAGCGTCGCGCGACGCGGCGTGTGGGATCTGTCCCTCGCGAGCTGGGGCCCCGACTGGTACGGCAACGCCGCGCTGTCGTTCTTCAACCCGCTGTTCTCCGGCCAGCCTTCGTACCCGCCGGTCGGCAGCAACTTCGGGCTGTACAACGATCCGACCACGAACTCCCTTATCCAGCAGGCGATCGCGGCCCCCACGGTCGACCAGGCCGAGGCGCTGTGGGACAAGGCCGACCAGCGCGTGATGGCGATGGCCCCGTTCTACCCGCTCACCAGCCCGCTCAATGCGAGCTACCACGCGAGCCAGGTGCACAACGCCGTGTACGTCCCGTCCATGCAGATGTTCGACCCGACGAACGTCTGGCTCTCCAAGAACGAGCAGGGGTGATCTCGATGCCGGTACTCGAGGCTCCGATGGTCCGTTTGGACAACGTGGTCAGGTCGTTTCCGGCCAGCGGCCGGATGACGGTCACGGCACTCGACCGGGTCTCGCTGAGCATCCGCCGCGGCGAGTCGCTCGGTGTCGTGGGCGAAGCGGGCTCCGGCAAGTCCACGCTCGCGCGCTGTGTCGCGGGCCTGCTCACGCCGACGTCCGGCCAGGTGTCGTTCAACGGTATGGCTCATCCGCTCGCGACGACGGCGACAGTACGTGGAGCCGTCGGAGATCCGTACGGCGGCCTCAACCCTCGGCGTTCGGTCGGGTCGATCATCTGCGACCCGTTCACCCAGGGGTCTAGCCCCGGCAGGAACCGCGGGCGCGAGGTACGCGAGCTGATGCGGCTCGTCGGTCTTGATCCGTTCGACGAGCTGCGGTATCCGAACGAGCTGTCGCCCGGCGATCGGCAGCGGGTGAGCATCGCCCGCGCGCTGGCTCTGCATCCTCGCCTGCTGGTCTGGGACGAACCGATCGCCGCGCTGGACGTCTGCGAACAGGCACAGCTCCTCACGCTGGTGCGAAGGTTGCGCCGGGAGCTCGCGCTGACGTACCTGTTCGTCTCGCGCAGCCACACGACAGCGGGGCAGGTGAGTGACCGGATCGCCGTGCTGGACCACGGCCGGATCGTCGAGGTCGGGTGGTGACCGCGACGGTCGACGTGGTCACGGCGTCGCATCGGGCAGTGGCCGCTCGGGGGCCGTTCGCCCTTGCGATGCGGAGGCTTTGGCACGACAGAGTCGCGATGGTCTCGCTCGCGGTGAGCGTTCTGATCCTGTCGATGGCGGTCTTCGCGCCGGCGATCGCGGCCCTGACAGGGCATCCGCCGAACGCCCAGTACCGCACGTTCGGGCTCACGGCCGACGGGCTGCCGAGGCCGCCGAACCACGTGTTCTGGCTGGGCACGGACGACCTCGGCCGTGACATCCTCGTTCGGATCGCCTACGGGGCAAGGATTTCGCTGTTGGTCGGTGTCGCCTCGACCGGGTTGACCGTAGTGATCGGCGTCGTACTCGGGATCGCGGCGGGCTTCTTCGGCGGTCTCGTCGACACGTTGCTCGCCCGGCTGATCGACGTCGTGTTGTCGGTGCCGTTCCTGCTCGTGGCGATCGCACTGGTGTCTGTCACCGGGCCGAGTCTAGGCGTGACCGTGCTCGTGATCGGACTGTTCAGCTGGGCCGCGGTGGCCCGCATCGTCCGGGGACAGGTGCTGTCGTTGCGCGAACGGGAGTTCGTCGAGGCTTCGCGCGCGCTCGGTGCCAGGAACGCGCGGATCATGTTCGTCGAGATCCTGCCGAACGTACTGGCGCCGGTGATCGTCTATACGACGTTGCTGATCCCGGTCGTCATCGTGACGCAGGCGACACTCTCGTTCCTCGGTCTGGGCCTGGCACCGCCGACCGCCGACTGGGGCGGGATGATCAGCGAGGCGCAGAACTACTACACGAACGCCTGGTGGTTCGTTCTCTTTCCTGGCTTGGCGTTGCTCGTCACGACGTTCGCGTTCAACCTGTTCGGCGACGGCGTGCGCGACGCGTTCGACCCACGTGCTGGACGGACGTGATGGTGCGCTTCGTTCTGCGCCGGCTCTCGCATGGGCTGTTGGTCCTGTGGCTGATCACGGTCGCGGTCTTCGCGTTGTTCTTCGTCGCGCCGAGCAACGTGGCGCAGACGCTCGCCGGGCGGCAGGCGACGCCGGCGACGATCGCGCTCATCCAGCACCGGCTCGGGCTGGACCAGCCGATCTGGAAGCAGTATCTGCACTTCGTGTGGCGGGCGCTGCACGGCGATCTGGGCTACGACTACTACCACGGCGTGCCGGTGACGACGATCATCGGGAACGCGCTGCCGATCACGTTGTCGCTCGCCTGCGGGGCGGCGGTGCTGTGGATGCTGATCGGTGTGTCGAACGGGGTGATCTCGGCGACTCACCCACGCTCGTTGGCGGATCGCGGGATGACGCTGTTCTCGTTGGCGTTCTACTCGTTCCCGTCGTTCCTGCTCGGTCTGCTGCTGTTGTACTTCCTGTACTTCCGGCTGACCTTGGCGGGTGTCACCCTCTTCCCGCCGGGCGGGTACGCGCCGCTGAGTGCGGGTCTCGGGCCGTGGGTCCAACATCTGGTGCTCCCGTGGCTCGCGTTGGCCCTGTTGCTCGCGGCGACGTACGCGCGCCTCACTCGCGCGTCGATGCTCGAGGTGCTCGCCGAGGACTACATCCGGACGGCGCGGTCGAAGGGGCTGTCGCGCCGCCGGGTGGTGCTGCGGCACGCGCTCCGGAGCGCGTTGACGCCGGTGGTGACCCAGTTCGGCATCGACCTCGGCCAGCTGGTGGGCGGCGTCGTCGTGATCGAGTCGGTGTTCAGCCTTCCCGGCTTGGGCCAGACGGCTGTCGTGGCGATCGGGCAGCAGGACCTGCCGGTGATCGTCGGCATCGTGCTCTTCGCCTCCGCCGCGGTCGTGCTCGCCAACCTGCTGGTCGACCTCGCCTACGCCGTCCTGGACCCGCGCGTGCGGCTATATTGACGGATCCCGCTGATGGACGAGGACCCTTCGGCAGCGGTGTCCAGATCGGGCCGGGCGAGCTGGTCCGGCCCGATCTGGACCACAGACGCTACGGCCGGCTTAAGGCCACTGCGTGGCGTGCTCGTCGAAGTCCGGCGTGTGCGGCGGGATCACGCAGAAGACCAAGCCACCAGGGTCGACCATCTGCCAGTAGCTCCCGTTGTGGTAGCTGCGCAGTCGCTTGGCTCCCAGCGCTTCCAGTCGCCTGACCTCGGCCTCGACGTCGTCGGTGTCGATATCGATGTGCACTCGCGGCTCGGTGTCGTCGAGCCGTTGCAGCTCGACGACGACCTCGCCTGAGTACCTGCCGAGCGAGCTGTACTCCTCGTTGTCCGCTGGGGTCCGACCCATCGCCGCGGCCCAGAACACTCGGCTTCGGGCGAAGGACGACACGGGGTGGTCGATGAAGATCCCGCCGATGCGGCTTTTGTGCATGGTCAGCCGTCGGCCTCTTCGCGCAGCTTCTGCTGCAGCTCGTCCTTGCTGAGGTCGGATACGCCACTCACGTTGGCGTTCCTCGCCTGCTGGAGGAGCTCCTCCTTGGTGGTGTCGTCCGGCTGCTCACCCAGGTGCTGCTTGCGGCTGGCGACGAACGCCTCACCCAGCTGGGCAAGGCGTTCGTCGGTCAGGTTCGCCTTCATCTCCGGCAGAACGCTGGACTCCTCTTCCTCCACGTGGTGCGTCACCGCGTCGACGAGCGCCTTCAGAGCCGCGTCGAACCCGGGTGACGAGGGATCGGTGTCGGCGAGCTTGGCCAGGAGCTGATCGGCTTCTACGTGTTCCTCCTGGCTGTGCGCGACGTCGTCGCCGGCGCCGGCCTCGGACGCGGCGGCGGGGTAGACCTCCGCCTCTTCCGCGCGGCTGTGCGCGGTCAACAGGGTGGTCAGGACCGGGAGCAGATTGGGCCGCTTCTCCGGGTGGTTCTTCAGCTCGTCGAACAGCCGCTCCACCTCGCGGTGGTCCTGCATGATCAGATCGACGACATCACCGGTCACGTCGCTACTCCTTTGCCAGCGGATCAGCTGCCCGGCGGATGCCCGGGCTGAGCGTGTGCTACCCCGGTGCCGACGACATAACCGCAGGCAGGTAACGAATTCAGAGCCGTGGGAGTACGGGCCTTGACGGCCGTCAGCCGTCGGCCTCGCGGTCGACGGATGGGTCGGCCTTCTGCGCGGCGGCAGCCGCGGCAGCCACACTCTCGTACGTCGGCCACACTCGGTCCAAACCGGTGACGGCGAGAATCCTCGCGACGTTGGGCGACGGGTCCGCAACGAAGAACGCGCATCCTGCCAGCGCGGCCCGCCGGGCAGCCGCGACCAACGCGCCGAGCGCGGTCGAGTCCATGAACGAAGTCCTGGAAAGGTCGACAACCAGGGCGCGAGGCTGCTCCTCCAGTGCACTCTGCAGTTGCGACCGCAACTCCGCGACCGAGTCCAGATCGTGCTCACCCCGCAGCGAGACGACGGCCACCTCACCGACCCGTTCGAGCCTGACCTGGGCTTCCATCGCGCCTCCCGTCGCCGTACCTCTCGTACCAGCTTGCGCCGGACGCAAACCTCCCCGCACCAAGCCGGTCAGCGGGTTCGCGGCGGCCAGGCTGCCTGGGCCGCCTCGACGGTGGAGTGGACGGGGAAGATTCCGTTCAGGCCGGAGATGCTGAGGACCCGGCCGACCGCCTCGGGAACCTCGGCCAGAGCGATGGTGGCATCGGCGGCGACTGCCTGGTTGCGGGCGGCGATCAGGGCGCCGATGCCGCTCGAGTCGCACAGCGTGAGACCTCGGAGGTCGACGATGAGCTGTTGCCCCGGTCCCATGGCGAGCTCGGGGAGAACGTCGCGGAGCGCGCGAGCGCTGCTGAAGTCGAGATCCCCGACCAGCTCGAGGATCGGGCCGCACGGGCTGGTCCTGCTGCGGATGCTCAACGGAGTCATCGCGGCTCTCCGGCGTCGGGTCGAGGCACGCTGACGGCCACGACGGCGGTGTCGTCGTCCACTCCGCTGCCCAGGGCGTCGAGAAGCTCACGGATGGCCGTGATGGTGTGCGATGCGGTGGTGGGGGCGAGGGCGCGGCCGAAGTTCAGCAGGGCTTCTTCTCCGTAGCGGCCGTCGGTGAGGGACGCGCGGGCCCCCGTCCGCAAGGCAGTATGCGCCTCGGTGAGGCCGTCGGTATGCAGGAGCAAGGTATCCCCGGGTGCGAGGCGAACGGTGATGGCGGTGACCTGCGCGTCGGGCAGGACCCCGATGAGCTGCCCGCCCGGGGTGGGAAGGTAGTCGGCGGTTCCGTCAGCACGGATCAACAGCGCCGGAGGATGCCCGCCGCTGGCCAGGGTGAGCTCGAAGCAGTCGCCAACGGACGTGAGGACGCCGAAGAGGATGGTGCAGAACCGCGGATCCGCGCCGCTGTTCTCCTGACACAGCACGGTGTTGAGCGTGCGGAGCACACTCTCCGGGTCGGAGTTTTGGACGGTGGCGGCGCGCACGGTGTAGCGGACGAGAGACGTGATGACCGCGGCCTCGGCGCCCTTGCCGCAGACGTCGCCCAGGAACAGCCCCCACGTTCCGTTGGCGACAGGGAAGAGGTCGTAGAAGTCGCCGCCGACCTCGTCGACGGAGGCGATGTGGTAGTACGCGGCCACCTCCAGGCCGGGCACTTTGGCCAAGGTGGGCGGCAACAGGGTCCGCTGGAGCGTGGTGGTCAGGCGCTGAAGACGTTCACGTTCACGCTCGGCTTCCTTGCGGGCACGCAACAACTCCTCCTCGTACGCGCGTCGGTCGCGAGCGTCGAAGATGGTCGTCCGGATCAGAAGCGGTTGCGCGTCGCTGCCGGTCTTGACCGTCGCGGTCACGAGGACCGGCAGCCGGCTCCCGTCGGCGGTCTCGAGCTCGAGCGCGATACCGCTGATCTCGCCCTGCATGCGTAGCAACGGCGCGAAGTGTGTCTCGTGGTAGAGCCGACCGCCAACGGTGAGGAGGTCGGAGAACGTCCGACGACCCACCAGATCGTCTCGCCGGTAGCCCAGCCAATCCAGCAAGGTCTTGTTGACCTTGGCGATCTGCCCGTCCAGCAAGGTGGACAAATAGGCGCAGGGGGCGTTCTCGTACAGATCCTCGGCACTGTCCTCCAGTAACGCGGAGAAGAGCGCCCGGTCGTCGCTCGCGCGCTCCTCGGCGTCCTCGGGTTGCTGGTCCCCGCCCGGCCGCTCCACTACGCGAGGGTCCTGACGAACGTGCTGATGGCCCCGGCGGTCTCTTCGGGAGCGCTGAGCTGAGGGCAGTGTCCGGTCGCGTCGAGGGTGACCAGTTGGCTGCCGTTGATCTGACCATGGACGAAGGCACCGACCTCGGGCGGCGCGATGGCGTCCTTGGAGCACTGTGCGA
The DNA here is from genome assembly GCA_963762635.1 of uncultured Actinomycetota bacterium. Taxonomy (GTDB): domain Bacteria; phylum Actinomycetota; class Actinomycetes; order Propionibacteriales; family Actinopolymorphaceae; genus Tenggerimyces. The sequence continues at coordinate 11,788 of CAVXLQ010000007.1, read as the reverse complement.
CCAGGGTGGGCACTGTCACGTGACTGAGGTCGGCACGATTGTCGGACAGGAACGTCACCCGGGCGAAGGCTCGGGCGATCTCCGGATCGGTGGCACAGAAGCTGGCGGTCAACTCCTCGCCCAGTTCGGGACGCTCGGGGTTGCCCATGATGACCGGGGCCATCGCCCCCGACCAGCCGAGGTAGTTCGCATCCAGCGACTGGAGCAGCTCGTCGATGTCCTCGGCGCTGAACCCGCCCCGGTACTCGGAGGCTGGGTCGTCGATGAAGCACGGCGAGGGCGCGAGCAGCACCAGGCCCGCGAAGAGCTCCGGATGCCGGGCGGCGGCCAGAACGCCCATCATCGCGCTGACCGAATGCCCCACGAACGTCACCGGCCCTCTGTCCAGCACGCGGCAGATCTCCAGCACGTCGTCGGCGTAGCCGTCGAGACTGGAGTACCGCTCCTTGCTCCAGGCCGACAGATCCGAACGTCCCGCACCGACGTGGTCGAACAGCACGACCGTGAACTCGGTCTCCAACGCTGGTGCCACCAGGCGCCACATGTGCTGATCACAGCCGAACCCGTGCGCCAGCACCACCACCGGCGCACCTGGCCGGCCAGACACCCGCACCTGGTTCCGGGCCCACACATCCATAGTCCTGATCCTTGCAGTACGACGAGCCGATCGGTGGAGATCCGATCGAGAGGCGGTCGCGCTATCGGCAGAACTCGGCCGACAGGAACGCGGTGATCGCCTGCTGGACGCTCGGGCGAACGGTGAGGCTCTGGTTGACCGTGATGGTGATCTGACGCTCGCCGTCGGAGCTGGTGAAACTGTACGTCAGGAACCCGGGAGCGCCGCCGACGTGGCCCCAGATCTTCTCGCCACAGATCTCGCCGCCCGCGAGGCCGAGGCCGTAGCCGAATCCCGGGAAGGCGTCGACGGTCTGCTGCATCTGTCGCAGCAGAGTGGCGGGAATGAGCCTGCCGGTCAGGAGAGCCCGGTAGAAGCGATTCACCTCGGCGCCGGTGGAGACGATGGCGCCCGTCGTCCAGGAGACGGTCATGTCGTACGTGGTGAGGTCGGTGAGCGGACCGTCGGCAGGGCCGAGAGCTTCGTAGCCGCGCAGGGCGAGGTGCGGCACGTACGGGAAGCTGCCCGCCAGGTAGGTGTGGCGCAGACCCAGGGGCCGGAGAATGCGGTGCCTGAGCTCGGTGGCGACGCTGTGATGGGTCACCTTTTCGATCAGCATGCCGAGCACGATGTAGTCGGTGTTCGAATAGAAGAACTTCGTGCCCGGGGTGAACCGCGGTGGGTGCCGCGTGGCGACCCGCACCAGTTGCTTGGGCGTGTAGGTGCGGAATCGTCGATCGCTCACAGCCTGCGGGTTCGGCCAAAGCACCTCGGCGTACTCGAACAGTCCGCTGCGATGTTGGAGCAGTTCGCGAACGGTGATCGGCTCGTCGTACGGGAGAAGGCCGGGCAGATACCTCGCGATCGGAGCGTCGAGCTCGATGCGCTTCTCGGCCACCAGCTGCAGGACCATCGTCGCGGTGAAGGTCTTGGTGATGCTGCCGACCCGGAACCTGCCAGCTGCCTTGGGTGGAGACCCCGTCGCGAGATCACCCACGCCGGCAACACCGTTCCAGGTACCGAGCTCGTCCCGTACGGCAACGCTCACGCCGGGTACGCCCGCGGCGACGACGGCGTTCGCGAGGTTCTGTAGCTCGGGTCGCGGAGACGGCGCGGACGTGGCCGCCTCTGCCGGGCCTGCCGCGAGGACGAGGCCCATCAGCCCAGCGAGAGCTCCGGCCACGATGCTTGTCGAGAACGTCATGCGGCAAGCCTCATCGGAGGAGGCACCGCGAACCATGGAGCTGGCACCCCAAGCCAGGCGGGGGAGTTCCCCACGCGGCCGAGCTTGCCGTCAAACGCGGCCAGCGTCGTCGTCGCGGCTTTGGACGAACCAGCGCTTCGGATTGCGGGTCTCGAAGGCGACTGTGCCCGATACGAGACGGAATCGCCCGGTGCCCGAGCAGAGGCCCAGCCGTCCGGACTCGAGCTGACCGGCTGTCTTGGACACCGGGCCCGTCAAACTGAGCGAGTCCGTGTGGTCGGCGTTGTAGAACTCGAAGGTGGCCGCCAGAAGGACGCGGCCTTCGACTCCTGTGCGGGTTTCTCGAAGGTACAGAAGGCCGATGACCTCGTCGCCGTGTTCCCAGGTGGCCGTCTCGAGGTACACGTCCTCGACGCGGAGGCTGTCGTCGCCCTCCTCGCGGCCGAACTGCAGACGGCTCTCCGCGGCACGTTCCTCGCTGATCACAGGCACACCGAAGATCGGCGTCGGCGTCTCTCTCACGGCACGTCCTCCCCTTCAACTACCCCGGCCGGAGATCTGTGAGCGTAACGCGAACGCGTCCCCGCAACATCCAACTCGCCTAGACTTGCCGCCATGCCGCTCTGCCCGGGCTGCGGCCAGGACAACCTGTCTCAAGCCCGGTTTTGCATGTCCTGTGGGGGATTCCTCCCATCGCGAGGACCCGCACCGCCCGGCGCACGCAAAACGGTCACGGTGGTGTTCTGCGACGTCGTCGGTTCGACCGCTATGGGCGAACTGCTCGACCCTGAGTCGATTCGCGAGGTGATGACACGTTATTTCGACTGGCCTCGCGGCCCGCGTGGAACACCACGGGGGGAACCGTGGAGAAGTTCATCGGCGACGCCGTGATGGCCGTGTTCGGCAGTCCCGCTGCTGCACGAGGACGACGCCATCGCGAGCGGTACGGGCCGCGAACGGGATACGTGACGCTCTCGCCGAGCTGAACGCGGAGATCCAGCAGCGCTGGAACGTCGAGCTGCGCGTACGCATCGGCGTCAACACCGGTGAGGTCGTCGTGGGGGATCCCAACGCCGGCGAGGCGCTGGTGGTCGGCGACGCCGTGAACGTGGCCGCGAGGCTGGAGCAGGCCGCCGGCGCGGATCGAGATCTTCCTCGGCACCGACACGTACGCCCTTGTTCGTGATCATGTCGACGCGACTCCGACGAAGCCCCTTGCCCTGAAGGGTAAACAGGCACGCGTCCGCGCGTATGACCTCCAGTCGGTCACCTTGGGCCCGACGTCGATCAGCGTCCGATCCGACACCCCGCTGGTGGGACGAGCCGAGGAACTGGCGAAGATCCGGTCGGCGTTCGATCGGGCCCGCGTGGCTCGCGAGTGCGCGCTCTTCACCGTCCGCGGCACCGCCGGAGTGGGCAAATCACGGCTGGCGCGGGAGTTCGAGGCCAGGCTCGACGACAGCACCCTCGTCCTGCACGCTCATTGTCCTCCGTACGGCGACGGTCTGACGTTCTGGCCGATCGTCGAGCTCGTGAAGGAGGCGTGCTCGATCTCCGACGCCGACTCGCCCGAAGCCAGCCGCGCCAAGATCGACGAGCTTCTCGCCCCCGCCAACGACGGACCGCTGGTCGCCGAACGCGTCGCGGCGGTGGCTGGCTTGGGTGGCAAACCGACCGCGATCCGGGAGACGTTCTGGGCGATCCGCCGGCTGCTGGAGCGGCTGGGCCGCGACCGGCCGCTCGTCCTGGTCGTCGACGACCTGCACTGGGCGGAGTCGACGTTCCTCGACCTGATCGAGTACCTCGCGGGCTGGTCGCGCGGGGTGGCGCTGTTCCTGCTGTGCCTCGCGCGTCCCGAGCTCGCCGACACCCGCCCGTCGTGGGCGGCCGGTACGTCGAACGCCGCGAGCCTGGCACTGGTGCCGCTCGACGACCGCGACAGCGACGAGCTGATGTCCGTCCTGCTCGACGGTCGTCGGCTGGGCGGGGAGACGACGCGGCGCATCGCGGAGTCCGCGGGAGGAAACCCGCTCTTCATGGAAGAGATGCTTCGCATGCTCGAGGACGACGGGCTGCTCCTGCACGATGAGCTGGGCACCGCGGTCAGCGACCTGTCGACCGTCGAGGTCCCCGCCTCGATCCACGCGCTGCTCGGTGCGCGGCTCGACCGCCTCTCGGAGGAGGAGCGTGCCGTACTGCGCTGCGCCTCGGTCGTGGGCCGCGTCTTCTGGTGGGGCGCCGTCGCCACCCTCGCCACCGAGGCTGTGCGGCCTCGGTTGGCGAGTCACCTGCAGACCCTGGTGCGCAAGGAGCTGATCCGGCCGGACACCTCGACCTTCGCTGGCGAGGACGCGTTTCGCTTCCACCACGTGGTCGTTCAGATGGCCGCGTACCGGGGCACGCCGAAGGAGCTGCGCGCCGCCCTGCACGAGCGGTTCGCGGGGTGGTACGAGCAGATCACCGGTGGCGATGGTCCCGACGTGGACGAGGTCCTCGGCTTCCATCTGGAGCAGGCTCACCGCTACCGGCTCGAGCTGGGAATGGCGACTGGGGGAGCCGAGATCGCCGTTCGTGCGGCGGGTCACCTCTCGGCGGCCGGCCGGCACGCGTTCGCCCAGGGCGCGATGTCGTCCGCGGCGGACTTGCTGTTTCGCTCGGTGGAGCTGCTGCCGACAGATCATGCCGAGCGCCGCGCGCTGCTGCCCGACCTGGCCGAGGCCTGGAGTCAGGAAGGAGACCTTGCTCGCGCCGAGACGATCGTGGCCGAGGCCGCGGCCGTCGCCGACCGTACGGGTGATCGCGGTCTGGGCGCTCACATCCAGGTCGTACGCCTGCTCCTGCTGGAGTCCACCGATCCCAAGCAGCTGGCGGCGGAAGCGGAACAGATCGGCGGGCTCATCGAGACGCTACGCGAGCTGGGTCACGAGACCGGCCTTGCCCGCGCGTACCGGCTGCTCGGTCACGTGCACTGGGCGCGGTCACGGTTCGCCGACGCGGGGAGCGCGTTCGAGCAAGGCCTCGATCACGCGCGAAGATCGGGATCGCGGTGGGACGAGTCCGAGGCGCTGGGCCAGTATCTGGGTGCCGCCGTTCATGGGCCGGCGACCTCGGCAGAGGTCGCCCGACGCTCGGAGGCCTTCCTCGCCTCCTCTCCGGGCATCGGGGTGGGCCAGGCGCAGGCGCTGCGCTCACTCGCGACCTCGCGTGCGATGGACGGGATGTTCGCCGAGGCGCGTGACCTAGTCGCGAGGTCCAGGTCGATGCTGACCGAGCTCCGCCTCCGCATGCACGAGGCGTTCCTCGGGGGCACTCTCGGCACCATCGAGATGATGGCCGGCGACCCCGCTGCCGCGGAACGAGCTTTCCGCACGGCGTACGACGCCGCCGTCGAGCTCGGCGAGCAGGGCTTCCTCTCCACTGTGGCCGCGCAGCTCGCTTTCGCCCTCGTCGCGCAAGGCAAGCTGGACGACGCCCACGTTCTCGTCCAGCTCAGCAAGGACATCGGCGCCGAGGACGACCTGGCGACCCAGGTGCTGTGGCGGACAGCCCAGGCAGGCATCCTCGCGGCGCGCGGCGCCACCGACGATGCGATCACGCTCGTACGGGCCGCTCTGGAGATCGCCGAGCAGACCGACGACATCGCGATGATCGCCGACACTCTCGACGATCTCGGTCGTCTGCTCCAGTCCGCGGCGCGCGGCAGCGAGGCTCGATCCGTGCTCCAGCGAGCTCGTGCCCTGTACGAGGCGAAAGGCAACGTCGTAGGCACGTGGACGGCCACCCACGCCCTCAACCGCCTGACAGCCGAGGTCCAGCTCTGAAAGGGAGAACCCTGTCCGCGCCCTACCAGCTGTCGATCGGTTGCTGGTTCGTCCTGGAACTGAGCCTGCTCGTCCGTGACCTGGTCCGGCGCAGGCCCGCGCAGCGACGTGACCGCGGAACCAGGCTGCTCGTCTCGGTGTCCCTGCCAGGCGCGATCCTCGTCGGATGGCTGGTGCGGGCATGGGTGCCGGAGCTGGAGGTGCCCGCGCCCCAGACGTTCGTCGCCGCGGGTCTGGCGGTGATGTGGATGGGTCTAGCCGTGCGGATATGGGCGATCCTGACCCTGGGTGCCTCATTCAGCACCTTTCTCCACGTCCAGGCCGACCAGGAGCTGGTCACCCGGGGTCCGTACCGCTGGGTGCGGCATCCCTCCTACACCGGGTTGCTGCTGATCTGCGTCGGGCTGGGGGCTGGCACCGGCAACTGGTTGTCTCTTCTGATCTGCGCCGTTGTCCCGACGCTGGCGCTGCTGCCGCGCATCCACACCGAAGAGTCTGAACTCGCCGAAACCCTCGGCGAGCCCTACCGCCGCTACCAGAGCTCCACGCGCCGCCTCCTGCCGGGCATATGGTGACCGGCCGCCCGGATCTGGCTGCAAGGTCGCTGTGGCGGCACTACGGTGGCACGAGTGATGCGTCAGGGACCCCCGCCGAGTAGCGGTCGCCTCGTGGTCGAACGGGGCGCCGGGGTCGAGGGGGCGGCGTATGCCGTGCTCTCGTTGGCCGGCGAGTTCGATCTGACGAACGCCCATCTGCTGCGGGAGCAGCTGGATGCCCTGCTGGCCGAATCGCCGGCCTTCGTCGTGCTCGACCTGGCCGAGCTCGAGTTCTGCGACTCCAGCATCCTCGGCGTCCTGATCGTCGCGCACCGTCAGACACTGGCCGGTGGCACCGCGCTGCGCCTGGCCGCGCTACCGCCGTTCCTGCAACGACTGTTGAAGATCACGAACCTCGACACCGTGATCGACACCTTTCCCGACGTCGACACCGCGAAGTCCTGACCGACCACCGCCAGCGCGGCGATCGATGACGCTGGCGACAGCTCCGGCGCGTCGAGCGACTCGTCGACAAGCTCAGAGGTCAGGTCGGTCCGGCGCGGTGCGGACGTTGCTCGTCGCCGACGAGTCCGCCACCACTCACGGCCCGCTGTGTCCGCCGCTGGGGACGGCGGGTCCTCGGTAGACGGGATCGTCGAGGCCTTCCAACTCGACCGCCAGCTTCTGCATGACCTCCTGGTTGCGGGCCTCGGTGTCGTAGTAGTTCTTGGCGATCCGTTCCAGCGCGACGGCGGATTCGTAGATGTAGTCGCGGGTTCGGGCGATCCCTGTCTGCAGTTCGACGACCGCGTCGCTGAAGCTGCCGAGATGCGTGCCGACGATGTGGTGTCCGACCGCCGTGTGGAACGAGTGGTGGAACGTGACGAGCGCAGACCAGGCGTTGTAGGTGATCGGCAATCTCCCGCTTCGTTAGCCAAGGCTCAACCCGGCTCGCCGCCTCAGCCAGCGTCATCGCCCGCTCCCTTTCCACTGACCTCTACGGGATCCATCGCCCCCCTAAACAGCCAACCAGCCGATTAGTCCACGCCTCTTGTTCTCCGTCGCCTGCCTTCCCTCGAATCCAACCCGCTCTGCCACCTCCTTCGCCCGTCTCACTCGAACCCGCAAAACCCACCTCCTCAGCTTCAGGTTCCGACCCCGTTCGCATACCCATGGTGTGTGGGCGGGGTCGGGGGCTGAACAGGCCCGAGCCCAGTCCCCATGCGGGTTCGAGTGAGACGGGCCGTCCCGGGGCAAATCCCGGGGCAAATCCCACTCCTCACACCGCCAATCTCGACCCCCACTTCCAGTCCCACCTCACCCATCAACGATCCCGCCCCTCCTCTCGACTTCCGCCGCGCCTCATTCCTCAACGCTCATCGACGCGCACTTGCCATCCACTCTCTCTTCTCGCTCCCGCTCGTCCCTGACACCCCACCCAACCCGCTTCCTTCCGCTTTCCCCGCCTCGACCTCATTGCCTTTCCGCCCCCAACTCCGTCCCTTTAACTCCTGGCCCGAGCCGGTCCCGACCCGTCCGGACACCATGGTGGGTGGGCGGGGTCGGGGGCGGCGAGGGCCCGTGCGCCCAGTGCTCATGCCGAATAGGGGCGGAATGGCACGGAATCGCATTCCGGGGGTGATTCCGGGGCTGAAGCAAGCGACATTACGACTCGCCGCCGCGCCGAGCCGGGGCAGAGGGCCCGAGGCCACCAGACCCCCGGACCCCCTGGGCTCAGAGCTGTTCCGCCAGTTCGGTAAAGCTGGCTATAGCGGCAGGCATTTGCCCTCTCGCTGCTTGAACGAGACGTTCAGTCTCTTGCTGCACGGCCACCGTGCCGACCGGGGCCTCGAAGCTGTCGTGCCAGGAGAACCCGCCTGAGCCAAGTGTCGGCGGTACCTTGTCGTACACAAGGATGCCGACCGCAGAGGCGAGCGACTGATTTTCATATAGAGCGGTGGCAAATGCGACCGCGAGACGGACCCCGTCGTGCTCATCACCCACCTGCGCGTACGCGAAACCCTGGTTGCGCCAAATAATCAGAGGCCGGCCCATCTCCTCCAGGAAGGGATGGCCGAGCGTCGCGTCGAGCATCTGATCGTCACCTACGACGTTGTGGGTCGCGCCAACTTGTGGCAACGCGGTGGCGATGGGGTTCATGCCTTCAACGAGCTGACCAAACGCCTCTTTCGTCTTCTCGAGGTCGGTCGCCGCAGACTCCGCTTCGCTCAGTTGCGCGGATAGGCGCTCCCTCGCCCCCGAAATAGCCGCGGTCAACTCATCGTCCCCTTCCACGTCCGCTCGTCCAGGTGGGCGTCAACCCATGCCTTCAGCGCGGCCGCCATTTCAGCCATCGTTGGGCGACGAGCAGGATCGTGCTCCGTCGCTGCTTCGATGAGGCGATCGAGGTCGGTGGCTCGACCTCGCCCGTGAGCGCGACCAAGGAGTCACGATCGTCGGAGCGCTGGTGGCCCGGCAGCGGATAGTTGCGCTTTGCGACCAGAGCCCAAATGGTCTTCGCGAGTGAATACACGTCGGCCGGCCGAGCGTCCGTTCCGGGCACGTACTCGAGCATCTCAGGGGCCATGAAATTCGCCGGACCGAGCGAGCGTCCCTCGCGCGTGAGTGATTGGCGAAGCTCCTCGGGTACGCCAACCAGGCCGAGGTCGCCGACGATGTAGCTCCATCCTCCATCGCGAAAAGATTCGATGGCTTGACGTCCCGATGCGAATACTCCCTCGCATGCATTGCCTCGAGCGTGTCCGCGATCGAGGCGAGTCCCGGAATGAGTTCGTCGAGCGGCGCTTCCGAGCGCAGCTTGCTGAGCGGGGTGCCCTGGGGCATGACGTACCACGGGAAACGTCCCTTCCCGGGCTCTGGAACATCCGCGTCGAGGACCCGCATTATTCCGGGTTCGTCGGAGAGCTCATCGAGCGCTTGGATCTCCGCTACGAAGCGCTGATAACGCTCGGCGTCGGCCTTCCACGAGCTGCAGACCTTGAGGACCGCAACCGCTGCATCCCGCCGGGCGATATACACAACCGAGTTGGCGCCTCGATCGAGCTCCCGTTCATCCGGGATCCAGCCTTTTGTATCAAGCACAGCGTCGTCTGCCATCGGATTCGTCGCTGAGGATTCTCGCTCGGCAATCTTGTCTCGCTCGGCGTGAGCCTCCGCGGTGACAACGTAGTAGTCGTTGCCCTTCCCGCTTCTAGCCTTGCGTAGAAACCCCTTCGCCTCAAGTTCCGAGATGTCAGCGTGCGGCCGTCGGCCGTCTAGCTCTCGCATCTGTCGCCCCTCCAGAAACACCCGCGCACCTGCCCGCCCGCCAGTGGTCACCCGGATCTGCGGGTTCTCCGGATGCATCGCCCGAACCGCGTCGACAAGGTCAGAGAGCAACTGCTCCTGTTGATTGAGGAGGTCTGCCACGCCGATCAGCTAAGAGCGGGGAAGGCTGACGGCCCGCTCATGGTCGCTACGAAGTGATCCGTCCGGTCAATTGCCGTCACGCAACTTGGCGTCGCTCTCTGCCAGGTGTGATCCTTCTGCCGTGGCGGAAGAGTCCGATTGGACGAGCGCACGCTCGCCGAGCCAACTTGAGGACGCCCGGCGCGATCCACGGCTGGATCGCCCACCCGCCGTGATCGCTGATTTCTGGACCGCGATGGAAGCTGCCTGGCGTACGCGCATGATCGCGATCCTTGGGATTTCCTCCTTGGCCCAGCGGTCGGGCGAGGAAATGGAGGAGCGTGTTCAGCTCGCGCTCGCCGAGAGCGAGAACGAGTTCGTTCAATTCAACGCGCAGGCACTCGTCGCCATCCTCAGCGCGCTCGACTCCCTGGTCGAAGGTCTCGTCCCCAGTGCCCGCGAAATGCTCGGAACGATGATCGTCGATCAGACGTTCAAAGACGCGCTCGAGAAGTTCCCCGAAGTCTTGGACGAACCTGACGCAGAGGAGGCCCTGGCCAAGACTCGCGACGCTGTCCTCGAACTGATGCCGGGTCTTCTCGACGATCGCCTCGGCAAGGTGAGTCGCGCGAAGGGGGTGGGCGTGAAGCGCTTGGGAGGAGGTTCTTCGCACGACAGCGCTCGACGCGACGAAGGATCGCGAGATACCCGCGGATCTCGATGAGGCACTGGAGGAGGCGGTCTCGCTACGACACGTGTTGGTGCATCGCGCCGGCCGCGTTGACAAAAAGGCCATGACCGACGCGCCTTCGCTCCGCTATGCCGATGGCGATTTCGTTCGGGTGATGCGCGACGACTACCGACGCTACGTCGCGGCGGTCCGCACTTATGGAGCCGAGGTGGTGTGGCGTTTCGCTCGCGGCATCGCCGACCTCGACCCCCCGGATCTTGCCAACTGGCGCCAGAACTATCCGCTCGGAGGGTGATCGGACGACTCCGGCTCTCGGCCTCGCGTAGCCGTTTCGGTGTAATTGAGAGGCCAGTGACAGGTCACAAAGAAGAAGAAGAGATGACTACCGACGAATCGATCTACGACACCCTGATCCGCGAGACACGCGAACTTGATGCGCGCGGCAAAGTCATCCAGGGGGAACGCGACCTCGAGGTCGACGCTTCCGAAATCGAGGAACTCGTCGACGACTACAACAGCTGGTACGTACGGGCGATCAGCGTCATCCCGTCGGAACTCGGCAAAAGTTCCAGGTCTTTATGAGGGCGGTGTCTTCGTTAAGCGCATCAAGTCCTTCTTGGAGGCCCCGGGGGCGGTCAACGTCCTTTTCAAGGAAGACCAGGAGGATCCCGGGGTCATCCCTTACTGGCAGCACCCCTACGAAACGACGTTTCACTCGTCACTCCTAGAGCAGCGCCAGTTGCTCACCGTTGCCAAGCAAATCACCGCAGAGGCTGTCTCCAGTGGTGAGATCGAACTTGTCGTCAGATCGGGCGCGGACTTCCCGATCTGATCCAGAGCCTGCAGGATCGGCGCGAAGGCCGCCAGCCCTTTGTCGTTAGCGACGAGTACGACGTCCAGGACCTCATCGAGGCGGTGTCTTCGGGTGATTTTCGGGACGTCCGCGCGAGGACCCGAGCCCGACCCGAGCCGGCGGTTCGACCCGGGTCGACTTCCTCCTCAAGGCGCCGGAGATTGTGGTCGAGGTGAAGATGACCGGGAGGGGCTTCGTGACCGCAGTATCGGCGACCAGCTGATCGAGGACATCGAGCGCTATCGAAGCCATCCCAGCTGCGGCGCGATCGTCGCGCTCATCTACGACCCAGCGAGACGCCTACGGAACCCACGCGGAATCGAGGAGGATCTCAGCGGCAACCGTGAGGGCCTCGTGGTGCGGGTCGTAATCGCCTCTGGCTAATCAACGGCTGCCGCGAGCGTCGAGGAGAACCTCGAGATGCCCAGCGATCGCCCCAAGCTCATGCGCTGGGTGCAGAAAACTCCCGCCGGAACGAGATCGCGGCCGTGCGCGAGCCGCACGAGCGCCTGTAGCGGTCACTAGGTCACATCTCGAGAGCCCGTATGTGAGGTGGCGCAGGTCGTGGAGATCGCCGCGTTGCGGCGTCGTTCGTCGTCCATCCACACTCAGGGCCGCAAGCAGAAACGCAAGCAGACCAACCATCGGTAGATGGATCA
>CAVXLQ010000006.1:0-484298 GCA_963762635.1 uncultured Actinomycetota bacterium | reverse complement strand
CGTGGTGTCGGTCTCGTTCGCGCCGAACTCGAGCGCGCCGTCCTTGGTGTGGCCGAGCGGGCTGAAGTCCATCGGGGCCTGGCCGGCGAACGTCACGCGGAGCGCGGTGTCGGCGGTCTCGACGGTGAACTCGAAGCCTGCCCTGAGCCGGTACGTGCCGGCGACGGCGGCGAGCTCGTCGTCGTTCGGCAGGTCGGGGTCGTTGACGTCGGTGGGGAAGTCGGGCCAGCCGTTCGCCTTCGCGATCGCGGCGAACGCGCGATGCACGACCGCAGCCGCCGCTGTCGCTGTTCGTCATCACCGCGGCGCCCGCGCCGTCGTCGCGGTAGGCGAGCAGGTGGCAGCTGAAGCCCTCGTTCCCGCCGCTGTGCCCGAACCGCGGCGCCCCGCGGTCGGAGAGGAACGGCCCGAGCCCGAGCGCGGTCAGTCCGCCGATCCGGTCGCTCGCGGCGACCTGCGGGGTGAGCATCTCCCGGCGAGCGGCTGCGGACAGCGAGCGCGCCGCCTCGCCGGCGTAGGCCGCGCGGACCGCCCGCGCGTACCGGCAGAGGTCGCCCGGGCGTCGTCCACAGCCCGGCCGTCGCCTGCTCGGGATAGACGTGCCAGCCGCCCGGGACCTCGGCCGCCGTGGGCCGTGCGCCGCTCGCCAGCACGTCGTGGACCGCCTCCGGCGCGGGCTGGGTGTAGTCGCTGTCGGTCATGCCCAGCGGATCCAGCACCAGCTCGCGCATCAGGTCGGCGAACGGTGTCCCGGTGACGTCCTCGAGCAGCACCTGCATCGCGAGCGTGCCGCCGCCGGAGTAGCGGAACTGCGTTCCGGGACGGTGTCGACGCGCACGCTGATCGTGTTCGCCGGGTCATGCCGCGCAGGATCTGCACCGCGGTCGGCAGCCGGTCGGTACGCCTGTAGCCGGGGAACCCGGACGTCGTGAGCCCGGCCGAGTGGCTGACGAGGTGACGCAGGGTGACGACGGGCTGCCAGTCGGTGTTGCGGGCAGCCGCCACGACGTCAGCTTGTCGTTGATGTCCGCGTCCAGGTCGAGCAGGCCACGGTCGACCAGCCGCAGCATCGCCAGCGCGGCGATCGGCTTGCTGATCGAGCACGCCTGGAATCGCGTTCCGAGCTCGTACCGGCCGGTCTGCCGCTGGTCGTGAGGACGCCCAGCCGGCCCTGGAGCGCGATCTCGCCGCCCTCGATCACCGCCCAGCTCACGCCGGGTACGCCGAACTCCGTGCGGGCCGCCTCGATCGCGGGACGTAGCTGGGTTCGGTCATGCCCGGCACTATGACGTCAATACGACGTCAGGTCAAGGTCATACTGACGTCAGGTTCGGACTCGGTAGCCCGAACGGCTGACTCCGTTGCTCAGGTCGAGTCCGCGGTCACTCCTTCGGTGGAGTCGGGAGGGTCTGCGTTGCGGCCAGGCTTGTTCTCATGCGGTATCAATCGAGATGGGCATGGCGAAAATGGGTGCCGTACGTCGCGGTGGTCTGGGCGGTCGGGTACGGCGCGGTGCGGGTGTGGTGGCTGCTCGGGCAGGCGCCGACGTTCGCGGTGATCGGGCGCGAGTCGTACTTCGACCTGCCCTGGCTGCCGGTCGTGCTCGCGGCGGGTTCGGTGGTCGCCGGCGTGCTCGTGATCGCCGGGCGCTTGCCGTGGGTCGCGGCTGTGGTGGGCTGGCTCGCGGGTGCGGGGTTGCTGGCGTACTCGTTCCTGTTCGCGCTGAACCTCGCCTCGCTCGTGCTCGAGTGGGGACTCGACGGCATCGGTCTGTTGGCCCGCGGCAGTGGCGTGGTCGCCGGCGTCCTCACGGTCGTCGTCGCGGCCGGTGCTCTGCGTACGGCGCGTGGCGCCTGTATGGAGTGCGGGCGGGTGCACGGGCGGTCGCCGGAGCGCCGTACGGACGCGACGCCGTGGTGGGCCTGGGCCGCCGCGTACGCCGCGATGGCCGGCTGCCTGTCCCGCTTCACCGCGCAGGCGATCACCGGATTCGTCGGCCAGGACCAGGAAGCGCTGTACACGCCGCTGGCCAGCCCGTTCACGGTGTTCGTGGTCCTCATGTTCATCGCGGGTACGTTGCTGCCGCTCGCGCTCGTGCACCGCTGGGGGCGGATCTGGCCGCGCTGGGTGCTCCCGTTCGCCGGCCGGAACGTACCGCGCTGGCTCGTGCTCGTCCCCGCGCTGTTCATGGGCGGCGGGCTCACCGGCTACTTCGGGTTCGCCGGCATCCCGGCAACGGTCACGCAGGGCCTCGACATCTACCCGCTGTGGTGGGAGTTCGCGGTCATCGGCGGCTACACGCTCTGGGGCCTCGGCCTGCTGGTCGCCGCATTGTCGTACTACCTGCTCACCAAGCCCGAACACATGGACCAGCCACAATATGCAGATGCAGGGAGGCGTCTCCGGTCTGGTGGCCGGCCCGGTCTTCAACACCGGTGAGCGGCAGCAGCTGTCGCTGGCGGGTTCGATTCCCGTCCGCCTCCGCCACCTCCTCGAGTGGGCGCCATGCAGGTCGTAGCCACCGCGGGCCATGTCGACCACGGCAAGTCCACGCTCGTGCGGGCGCTCACCGGGATGGAGCCCGACCGCTGGGCGGAGGAGCGGCGGCGCGGGCTCACGATCGACCTCGGGTTCGCCTGGACGACGCTGGCAACGGGTGAGCAGCTCGCGTTCGTCGACGTTCCCGGGCATGAACGGTTCGTGCCGAACATGCTCGCCGGCGTGGGTCCGGTGCCGGCGTGCATGTTCGTGGTCGCGGCCGACGAGGGTTGGATGCCGCAGTCGTCGGAGCACCTCGCGGCGTTGGACGCGTTGGAGGTCAGCCACGGGCTGCTGGTGATCTCGCGGTGCGACCTCGCCGAGCCGGAACCGCACTGGGGCCGAGCAGCGCCTCGCGGGGGACGTCGCTCGCCGACATCGCATGCCGTCGCGGTGAGCGCCAAGACCGGTGCGGGGCTGGACTCGCTGCGGGTCGGGCTCGGCGGCTCCGCCCCTGCCCGTTCCCGACAGTGCAGCCGATGTGCGGCTCTGGGTCGACCGGTCGTTCTCGGTCCGCGGCGTCGGCACCGTGGTCACCGGCACGCTCGCCGCGGGAACCTTGCGGGTCGGCGACGAGCTCGAGCTACACGGCGAGCGGGTCACTGTGCGCGGGCTCGAGTCGCTCGAACGCGAGGTCGACGCGGCGACCGCCGTGGCCCGCGTGGCGGTCAACCTCCGTGGCGTCGAACGATCAGCGGTCGGCCGCGGCGACGCGCTCCTCACCCCGGACGCCTGGTGGACCACGGACACGATCGACGTTCGGCTGCGGACGTTCGCGGAGCTGCCGCGGGAGCTGATCTTCCACCTTGGCTCCGCCGCGGTGCCGTGCCGAGTCCGTCCGCTAGGTGAGGACGTGGCTCGGCTCCAGCTGACGCGGCCGATCCCGTTGCGGGTGGACGATCGCGGGCTGCTGCGCGATCCGGGCCGGCACCTCGTCGCCGCGGGGGTGCGTGTGCTGGACGTCCGGCCGCCCCCGCTCCGCCGGCGAGGTGCCGCGCTGGAACGTGAGGCCGCGCTGGCCGAGTTCGATGCGGCGGCGTCGCAGCTGCGCGAGCGTACGTTCGTCCGCGCTGCCGACCTGCGCGCCATGGGTCTCGCACCGAGCGGTCGGCAGCTCGCCGGTGGCTGGCTCGTCGATCCCGCTGCGTGGTTCCAGGTGCTGGAGCGGGCGAGGGTGGAATTCGCCAGCTGGCAAGGCGAAAACCCACTCGCCGGCGGCATCCCGGTCGAGGTGCTCCGGCAGCAGCTCGACGTTCCGGCCGAGGTCGTGCCCGAGCTCGTCGAGGAGGCCGGCCTGACCGAGGCGAAGGGGCTCCCGCGCGAGCTCGACGTGCTCGTCCGCCTCGTCGAGAACGAGCTCGCGCGCGATCCGTTCGCGGCACCCACCGCCGATCGGCTGGCCGAGCTCGCGCTCGGTCCACGCGAGCTGGCGGTCGCCGCTCGCGCCGGCCGGTTGGTGCGGCTCTCCGACAACGTCGTGCTGCTGCCCTCCGCGCTCGACCGGGCGCTCGACGTTCTCGCCGAGCTGCCGCAACCGTTCACGCTCAGCCAGGCCCGCGAGGCGCTCGGCACCACCAGGCGGGTGGCGCTCCCGTTGCTCGAGCTGTTGCACAAGCAGGGCCGGACCGGGCGGCTGCCGGACGGGACGCATCGCGTACGTTCCTGGCCGGTTCAGGACGGGATGTCCTGACTCGGCACCGTTCGAGGTTCATACTGCGGCGTGCCTCAAACGACCCGGTCCGTAGCGTCCGTCGCAGTTGTCCTCGGTGTCCTGCTCGCCGCCCTCGTCGCTGGACCTGTCGCGAACGCGGCCGGATCTGCTGGCTGCGGCAAGGCGGTGACGCCCGGCACGTTCAACCGGAGCATCACGGTGAACGGCGTCAAGCGCACGTACGTCATCGCGATCCCCGCGAGCGTCCAGGCGTCCACGCCGGTGCCCGTGATCATGGGTCTGCACGGCGGTAGCGACACCGCGCAGAACGCGAATCGCTATATGGGCCTGACGAACAGCTATCCCGCGCTCTACGTCTACCCCCAGGCGCCGTACTGGCCCGAGGCCGGCGGCGTGGGCTGGAACGTCGACCCCGCGGGCGTCGACTTCCCGTACTTCGACGCGCTCGTCGCCGCGCTCAAGGCCAAGCACTGCGTGGATCCGACGCGGTTCTTCGCGGCCGGCAAGAGCAACGGCGGGTTCATGGTGAACTCGCTCGCCTGCTACCGGCCGGGCATGTTCCGCGCGATCGCCCCGGTGGCGGGCGGCGGGCCGCAGACCTCGTCGTGCCAGCAGGGCATCGCGGCGATGATCGTGCACGGCACCGCTGACCAGGTGGTGAAGATCGAGGCCGGCCGATGGAGCCTGGAGTACTGGCTGCACATGAGCCGCTACCAGGGCGGCGACCCGATCGCCACGAACCCGCCCCCTGCGTCCGCTGGCCGGGAGTCACCCGCCGCGTCTACTGGTGCCAACACAGCGGCGCCCACATCTGGCCCACCTGGGCCGGCGGCGGCATCCGCGGCTTCTTCCTCACGGTCTGAGCAAGCCACCCACCCCCACCCGTTGCCGGTTGCGGTCGGCGGGGTGTCGCTCGTCTGTTACGACGTGGTAAGCCACGTTGTAAAGAATCCCCCGGTCGTGGGAGGTCCACGTGCGACGGCTACTCCGCCTGCTCGTTCCGCTCCTCACTCTGGCCAGCCTCACCGTGGCCGTCGAACCTCCGGGAGTGGCCGTGGCCGACTCGCCCGGCAACCTGTTCTACACACCGGAGACGAGCGCGGAGTCCAATGCGTACGCGCGGATGATCCGGCTCCAGCACGCGGGCGCGCAGAACGGGCGCCTTCTCGGCACGTTCGAGCACTGGTTCGAGGACGGGCGCGCGTCGGAGTTCGTCATCCGTACGAGCACCGACGACGGCGCGACCTGGACCACGCTGGCTCGCGTCGGGGACAGCGAGACCGGCCCCGGGCATCCGGTCGCCCGGATGTGGCAGCCGTACCTGTACGAGTTCCCGCGCTCAACGGCTGGCTACCCGGCCGGCACGCTGCTGCTCGTCGGCAACAAGGTCCCGGCGGACGGCTCGTACACCGAGTTCTTCGCCTGGCGCTCCACCGACCACGGCGCGAGCTGGACGCCGATCGGCGAGGTGCAGCGCGGCGGGACGTTCGGCCGCGGGATCTGGGAACCGTTCCTCACCCTCGACGAACGCGGCCGGCTGCTCATGTACTTCGCCGACGAACGCGACTCGCCGAACCACAGCCAGATGATCGTGCACACCGTTTCGACCGACGGGGGCGAGACGTGGGGTCCGGTCGTCCGGGACGTCGCGAGCGCGGTGGCCGGTGACCGGCCGGGCATGCCGACCGTGGTCAAGCTCGGAGCGAAGCGCAAGTACGTGCTGGCGTTCGAGGTCTGCGGTCGGCCGCACTGCGAGGTACGGCTGAAGTTCTCCAACGACGGCGCCCGTTGGTCGCCGGCCACCGACCTCGGCCTCCGCCCCGAGACGCCGGACGGCCGCTACCTCGGCCACAGTCCGTACCTGACCTGGGTGCCCACCGGCGGCGGCCGCGGCCAGCTCGTGCTCGGCGGCCAGCACGTGTTCTCGACGGTCGGCGACGACCTGACCGGCGAGGACTACCGCGCCGTCTTCCTGAACACCGGCGACGGCACCGGCCGCTGGGACTGGGCGCCGGCACCGTGGCGGATCTCGAACGCCTCACCCAGCTGCAACGCCAACTACAGTCCCCACCTGATGCCCGACGGCGCACCGGGCGTCCTCCGACTGTCAGCACCGACGAGCACCGGCGCGTCCGGCCCGTGCGGCGAGGCGACCGGCACCGCGAGCGTCGGTGTGCTCCCGTTCGCCGACGCGTTCGCGGCGAACGGCGACGCGGGCTGGAACACCTACGGCGGCTGCTGGGCGGTCGAGGCCGGAACGTACGTCGAATCCTGCGGCGGGGGAGGCGGCCCCAAGGCGCTGACGGGCTCGACCGGCTGGCGGAACTACACGATCAGCGCGGACGTGCGGATCACCTCAGCCCAAGGGAACGCCGGAGTCCTCGCCCGCGTGAGCGATCCGGCCGACGGCGCGGACTCGCATCACGGGTACCACGCGTTCTTCGACCTCGCCTCGCAGCAGCTGACGATCGCGCGGCAGGAGTACGCGTACGTGCCGTTCGTCTCCGTGCCGGTGAAGGGCGGCGTGAGGTCCGGCGACTGGTATCGGCTGTCTCTCCAGGTGGACGGAGCGAAGCTGACCGCGACGCTGCGCCCGGCGGCAGGTGGGGAGGCGACGACGGCGACGTTCACGGACCCGTACGACTCGTTCCCGCGGGGGATGGCCGGCCTCCGCAACCACGCGGGCACCGCCTCCTACAAGAACGTGCAGGTGAAGTAGTCCGGCCGGAGCATCGGCAACGACTGCCCATGTCGGCGCAACGGCCTGCCTAGGTCTGCTCGTGCACCGACAGGATGTTGCCGGCCGGGTCCTTGAACCACGCGATCGTCGGCCCGAGATCGCGCAGGATGCCCTTCTCGTCAACGTTCGGGTACTTCTCGAACACCACGCCGCGCGTTACCAGCTCGTCCACGGCCGCGACGACGTCCGGCACCGGGAAGTTCAGGATCGTGAACGTCGCCGGCACGTGGTCCTTCTTCGGATACACGAGCGTGTCGCGATCGCCCGCGAGATGCAGGAACAGCAACCCGTTCTGCTCGGAGGTACGGATTCCCAGCGTCTCGCCGTAGAACTGCCGCGCCGCGGCGAGGTCGTCGACCGAGAATCCGCTGTACGCCTTTGTCTGCTCGAACATCGTGCCCGTCCCTTCGGTGAGACAATCGGGCCCGTGAAGTATCTGATCATGCTCTACTCGAACCAGAATCTGCGGGACTACTGGATGTCGATCCCGGAGGACCAACGGACCGCGGGCGGGCATCATGAGCTGATCCAGAAGCTCAACGAGACGGGCGAGTTGATCGTGTCCGAGGCGCTTCCGGGGCCGGACGCGGGCAAGCGGGTCTCCGTGCGCGACGGCCAGGTCTCGACCGCCTCCGCGACCGACGGGCCGTACGCGGAGGTCAAGGAGTTCCTCGCCGGCTTCTATCTGGTCGAGTGCGAGAACGAACAACGCGCGATCGAGTACGCCGCGATGCTGCCCGAAGCCGAGTGGGGCATGGTCGAGGTCCGCCCGATCCTGGATCTCAGCGCGATCGGGCTGTGAGTATCGACGATCTTCTGCGCGAGCTCGCGCCGCAGGTGCTCGCCGCGGTCGTACGCCACCACGGCGACTTCGACGCGTGCGAGGACGCGGTGCAGGAGGCGCTGCTCGCGGCCACCACGCAGTGGCCTGCCGACGGCGTTCCGGCCAATCCCAAAGGCTGGTTGATCACCGTTGCCTCGCGCCGCCGGATCGAGGTGTGGCGCAGCGAGTCCGCGCGGGTGCGGCGCGAGGAGACGGTCGCGGCGCTGGCGCCGACCGATCCGCCGACCGATCCGTCGGCCGTGCCTTCGGTCGACGACACGCTGCTTCTGCTCTTGTTGTGTTGCCATCCCGAGCTCACCAGCGCTTCGCGGGTCGCGTTGACGTTGCGTGCCGTCGGCGGTCTGACGACGGCGGAGATCGCTCGCGCGTACCTCGTTCCCGAGGCGACGATCGCGCAGCGGATCTCCCGCGCGAAGGCGCGGATCAAGGCGAGCGGCGCGGAGTTCCAACTGCCGCCGCCGGGCGAGCTGCCCGAACGCCTCGCGTCGGTGCTGCACGTTCTCTATCTGATCTTCAACGAGGGGCACACCGCGAGCTCCGGCGCCGCGCTCAACCGGGTCGAGCTCAGCGGCGAGGCGATCCGGCTGACTCGCCAGCTGTGGGCGCAACTCCCCGACGACGGCGAGGTCGCCGGTCTGCTCGCGCTGATGTTGTTGACCGACGCGCGAAGGCCCGCACGCACCACGCCACAAGGCGATCTGGTTGCGCTCGCCGAGCAGGACCGCGCGTTGTGGGACCGCGCGGCGATCGCCGAGGGCATCAGGCTGATCGAGGCGACGCTGCCGACCGCCGTGCCCGGCCCGTACCAGCTGCAGGCCGCGATCGCCGCTGTGCATGACGAAGCGGCGACCTACGAGGACACCGACTGGCAGCAGATCCTCGGGCTGTACGACATCCTCGACGCGATCGCGCCCGGCCCGATGGTCACGCTGAACCGCATCGTCGCGCTCGCGATGGTGCGCGGGCCCCTTGTGGGGCTGGAGAAACTCGCCGACGTCGAGAGCGAGCCCGCGCTCGCCGGGCATCATCGGGTGGAGGCCGTACGCGCGCATCTGCTCGACCTCGCCGGTGACCACGAGACCGCGCGCGTGCACTATCGCCTTGCTGCCAAGGCCACTTTGTCCGCACCGGAGCAGCGGTACCTTGAAGGGCGAGCGTCGCAGTAGTCCTGCTTTGTCCGCACCGGAGCAGCGCTACCTCGAAGCGCGAGCGTCGCAGTAGTCCTGCTTTGTCCGCACCGGAGCAGCGGTACCTCGAGGGCCGCGCGTCACAGGAGGGCGGCCAGCTCCGACCGTGAGCTGATGCCGAGCTTCGGGTACGCCTTGTACAAGTGGTACGCGACCGTCCGCGAGCTCAGGAACAGCTGCGCGGCGATGTCGTTGTTCGACATGCCCTGCGCGGCGAGCTGGCTGATCTGCAGCTCCTGCGGCGTCAACGTCGAGAACACGTCGGACGCCGCCGTTCGCGCGACCGAGGCGCCTGCCGCGCTCAGCTCGCTCCGCGCTCGTGCCGCCCACGGTCCGGCGCTGAGCTCCTCGAACGCCTGCTGCGCCGATGTCAGCTGTTCGCGGGCGTCGGTACGCCGCCGTGCGCGGCGCAGCCACTCGCCGTACAGCAGCTCGGTCCGCGCTCGTTCGAACAACCGGGACTTGTCGTCGTGCAACGTCAACGCCCGTTGGAAATGCGGCTCGGCGTCGGTCTCGGTCAGCGCGAGACAGCGCTCGTACGACGCCTCGATCCACGGCCACCGCATCGTCTTCGCCCACCGGCCGTACAGCTCCAGCGACGCCGTCACCTCGTCGGCACGCCCGAGTCGGACTGCCGCCTCCACGAGGTCGGGAACGCTGCGTACGTTGGCGTTCTGATGCCGCGTCGGCCCGGATGCCAACGCCTGCAGGCGATCGAACGTGCCCTGCACCCGACCGAGTCCGAGGTCGAGCAGTGCGAGCGAGAACTGCGACCAGCTCGCTCCCGTGGCCGTCACTCCCGCCGACAGCCGCATCCCGGCTTGCTCGGTGTGCCGCTGGCAGGCGACCTCGTCGCCTCGCATCGCCGCGACGTACGCGAGCGCGCCCGCCGCATAGCTCACCCACAAGGGCTGTCCGGTGTCGCGGGCGATCGCGATGCACTCGGTACCGGCGATGATCGCCTCGCGCCCGTTGCCCAAAACGGCGTGGGTGAGCGCGAGGTAGCCCAGCCCTGCTGGCAGCGCGTAGACCGCGCCGGTGCTCCGCGCCTCGTCGATGAGTGCGGTGGCGATGTCGACGACCTCCACGTCGCCGCCGGCGATGGTCGTCCGGCTCGCGACCTCGATGCGCCCGGTCGGACCGATCGCGGCGTCGTTGGCGCGGGCGACCACTTCCGCGAGCGGCGGGTAGCCGTCGACGTCGCGACCCAGTGGCACGGCCATGCCCCAGCGGGCCAGCCAGAGCAGTGCGAGCCGCGGGTCGTCGTCGGGCAGGCGCAGCGCGTCGAACGCGTCCAGCGAGTCCGCGATCAGTCGCTCGTCCGTCGGAGCGGCCCAGGCGCAGTGCAGCGCCCGCATCAGCATCCAGAACGCGCGGTCGTTGTCGACGGGGGCGATCGCGCTGGCGCCTTCGGTCAGGAAGGTGTGCGCGCGGCTCAGCTCGCCCTGGGCGAAGTCGGCGCTCGCCTGGACGTCCACGAGCCGCGCGGTCATCGCCGGGTCGGTGACGTCGCGGCTGGCGCGCTCCGCCCGCGCCCGGGCCCAGTCGAGCTGGCCGCCGCTCGCGCCCGCCTCGCACGCCAGCGTGAGCCGTCGCGCCGCCTCCTCGGTGGACTCGCTGAGCTGGGCGGACCGTTCGTACGCGGTCGCGGCGGACGCGTACCCGCTGCGCTTGAGCGCGCGGTCGGCGGCGTGCTCGAGGCCCGCGGCGACGCGCTCGTCCGGGCCGGTCGCGACGAACGCGAGCTGCCAGGCCTCCCGGTCGACGTCGCCGCGGTCGCGGTAGGAGTCGGCGAGCGCTTGGTGAGCGGCGATCCTCGGCGCGAGCGGTGCTCCGTGGTAGGCGGCGGCCCGGAGGAGCGGGTGTCTGAAGACGAGAGCACCGCTCTCCAACGAGAGCATCCCGCTGTCCTGGGCTGGTTGGAGATCGGTGATCTCGAGGTGGAGCGCTGTCGCGGCGGGCCTCAGCACCGCGAGCTCGCCGGTGTCGTCGGCGGCGGCGAGCAGCAGCCAGGTCTGCGTGGGTTCGGGCAGGTTGCGTACCTGCTGGTGAAAGGCGTCGAGCACGCGGTTGGTCAGCGGCATCGGGCCGGGCTGCCCGCCGGAGGTGGCGAGGACTGCGGGGAGCTCGAGCAGGGCGAGCGGGTTCCCGCGGGTGTCGTCGATCAGCCGTTGCCGGACCTCGGCCGAGAGATCGGCGTTCCGTTCGTCGAGCAGTGCTCCGGCGTGCTCTGCGTCCAGGCCGGCGAGCCTCAGCTCGGGGATATCACTGCTCGCGAACGTGGTCGCGTGCTCGCGGATCGCGAACAGCAGCACGACGCCCTCGCGATCCAGCCGTCTCGCCGCGAACTGCAGCGCCTCGGCCGACGCGCGGTCCAGCCAGTGCGCGTCGTCGACGAGGCAGAGCACCGGTTCGTTCTCCGCCAGCTCGGCGAGCAGGGAGAGTACGCCGGCGCCGATCATGAACCGGTCGACGGCACCGCCCTCGCCGAGGCCGAACGCGCTCGTCAACGCCTCCCGCTGCCGGGAGGGAAGGGCGTCGAGCCGGTCGAGCGCGGGCCGCAGCAGGAGATGGAGTCCGGCGAACGGCAGCTCGGACTCGAACTCCGTACCGCTGCCGCGCAAGACCCGCATGTCAGCGGCCCGATCGGCCGCGTACCTGAGCAACGCGGTCTTGCCGATCCCTGGCTCGCCACGAAGGACCAACGCGCCGCTCGCGCCCCCGCGCGTTCCCTCGAGTAACGCGTCGATCGCTGCCTGTTCGTTCTCGCGACCGCGCAACACGCGCTGACCCTACCGGCCCTTCCGGGCTCGCGAGGTTCGTCTAGCCATCGCTCATCAGGGCCGAGCCATCGGCGTCGCAGCGCGCGGCGGACGCGCCGGTGAGGTTCATGGTGGTGATGCCGGTCCTGGTGCCGATCCTCGCCGGTCGGTTGGTCTGACCGGGGTTCGGCTTCGTGCTCGGCTGTCCTTCGGTATTCGCCTCGGCGCTGCTCACGACCCGTGTGGGCCGTGGTCGCCGTTCCAGCTGATCCGCTCGGAGCGGGTCTGCTGCCGCGCCGCGTGCGCGGGATCGTCGTGGCCTAGCTGTTCGGTGCGCTGATGCACCAGAGGTTGGCGTTCGATCACCGCCCCGCTGACGTCACCTGACGTCGGCGAGCGTCAGCGGCCTGGCGATCCGGTCGAACCAGCTGGGACGGGCGCCGTTGGCGGAGTTCTTGCTGGTCAGGCGGGCCTTGCGAGCCTTTGCGGTCAGCTCGGCGTTGCGGCTGCTGGCGATCTGGGTGTTGGTGTACTCGTTCATCTCTGGCTCCTGTTGTCGTCGTGACTGCTGATGACGACAACTATGACGTCGTTGTGACGTCATGTCAAGGCATGCGTGACGTCAAGTGCGTCGCTTCGCCAGAGCGACCAGGTAGCGGCAGGGTTCGGGCGTGCGGTTGTGGAACGCCGTGGGGGCCGGCGGGCCGAGCTCGAGGCAGTCGCCGCGCTCCAGGACGTACGTGACGTCGCCGTCGGTGAAGTGCAGCTGGCCGTCGAGCATCCAGAGCTGCTGGTGTTTGAACGCGTACGCGTCGGCCGGGTAGGCGATCCGCGCGCCGGCGGGCAGCTCGACCTCGACCAGCTCGAGCGGGCCCGTGGTCGTGGGGGAGAGCGCGCGGCGGATATAGCCGGTCTCCGGGTCGGTCCAGACGACCTGCTCCTCGGCGCGGACGAAGCGGCGCTCGCCTTCGGCGCGGGCGATCAGCTCCGAGAGCGTCATGCCGAGCGCGGCGGTGAGTCGACCGAGCAGGACGGCGGTGGGCTGGGCTTCGCCGCGTTCGATCTTGCCGATCATCGCGCGCGAGACGCCGGAGCGGTCGGCGAGCGCGTTGGCGGACAGGTCGCGGTCCTGCCGGGCGTCGCGGAGGGCGGTGGCGAGGCTGGCGGAGAGCTCGTCGGACATAGTTGTCGATTATAGGAGCAGGTTTGGCTACTATCGGGACTGTGCTGGTGAGAGAACTGTGCTGGTGAGACAAGCGTGAGGCTCCGCGAAGCATGGTTGGCCGACGCCGAGGCCTGTGCGGCGATCTACGCGCCGTACGTCCGCGAGACCGCGATCTCGTTCGAGACCGAGCCGCCGACGGCTGCGGAGATGACGCGGCGGATCGCCCGCGTCCTGCACACGCACGCGTGGCTGGTGCTGGAGGACGCCGGCCAGGTCATCGGCTACGCGTACGGCGGGCCGATGAAGGAACGCGCGGCGTACCGCTGGTCCTGCGAGGTCTCTGTCTACCTCGAGCTCGGCCGGCGGCGGACCGGCGGCGGCCGGCTGCTGTACGAGGCACTGCTCGCGCGGCTCGCCGAGCGCGGCTACCGCACCGCGATCGCGGGCATGACCCTGCCGAACGACGCGAGCGAGGGGCTGCACAAGGCGATGGGCTTCGAGCCCATCGGCGTGTACCGGCGGATCGGCTGGAAGCTCGGCGGCTGGCACGACGTCGCCTGGGTCCAACGCACGCTGACCTGCGGTGATGACGATCCGCCGGTCGAGCCGCGCTGATCTTGTCGGTGGGCTGAGGTAGGCAGGTCGGCATGAGATGGAACGACCTGGCCCGAGGCCAACCCACCCTCGCCGCGCTCGCACACTCCAAGTTGGTCGAGCCTGGCGTCCTGCTCGTCGGCACCGTTCGCAAGGACGGATCGGCTCGCGTGAGCGGCGTCGAGCCGCTGGTGCTGGACGGCGAGCTCTACCTGTCGATGATGCAGCGGTCCACGAAGGCGCTTGACCTCTACCGCGACCCGCGCATCGCGATCCACAGCATCGTCACCAAACCCGAGGCGGACTTCGAGATCAAGCTGCGCGGCACCGCCCGACTCGTCGAGGACCGCGACATCCACGAGCGGTACGCCGCGAAGGTGGCCGCCGAGGTCGGCTGGCAGGCGGTCGTCGGGCACTTCGCGCTGTTCGCGATCGAGCTCGACTCGCTGACGTACATCGGGTACGACGAGGCGACCGGCGCCCAGCACGTGGCCCAGTGGCCGTCGAACGAGGAGTACCTCCGCGAGACGATCAGCCCGACGAAGCTCGGGGCGAAGCAGGCCGTGCGGCGGCTGACCGTGGCCTGACGTACGTTCCGCTGCGTACGTCGAATGCCGTTGCACAGCGGACGATTCGCGGGCCGGCTCCGGGCATCGTTGCGGGCATGCCCACTCTGACTCGTACCCGCCGCGTGTCGCCCGGCCTGTACAAGCTGCTGCTGACGACGCACGTCGCGGTCAGCGTGAGCTGGCTCGGCGTGGCCGCCAGCAAGCTGGCGATCGGCCTGATGATCGAGGCCGCGGACACCCAGGAACGGGCGGACGCCTTGTTCCTCGCCATGGACGCGATCAACATCGTGTTCCCGGTCACCGCGGTCTCGACGCTGATCAGTGGCGTCGTGCTGTCGCTGTGCACGAAGTACGGCCTGCTGCGCTACTACTGGGTCGCCACCAAGCTGCTGCTCTCGATCGCGGTGATCATCACGTCCGTCCAGATCGGCCCGCGGATCACCGCTCTCATGCAGAACGGTGTGCAGGAGGCGCCGATGAGAGCACTGCTCGCCTTGACGATCACCCACATCCTGATGCTGATCGCCGCGACAGTCCTGTCGACGTACAAGCCCTGGTCCCGCACCTGGCTGGGCCGCCGGCAAGCGGCGAAGCTGGTGCGCGAGAAGGCGACGGTCTAGCCGACCAGGCCGGATTGGTAGGCGAACACGACCAGCTGTGCACGGTCGCGGGCGGACATCTTGATCATCGCCCGCGACACGTGCGTCCGCGCGGTCGCCGGCGAGACCACCAGCCGCTCGGCGATCGCCCATTTGCCGGGGGAGTGGCGGCCACTGCCGCAAGTCGCACCTCTAGCCGACCAGGCCGGATTGGTAGGCGAACACGACCAGCTGTGCACGGTCGCGGGCGGACATCTTGATCATCGCCCGCGACACGTGCGTCCGCGCGGTCGCCGGCGAGACCACCAGCCGCTCGGCGATCGCCCATTTGCCGGGGGGAGTGGCGGCCACTGCCGCAAGTCGCACCTCTAGCCGACCAGGCCGGATTGGTAGGCGAACACGACCAGCTGCGCACGGTCGCGGGCGGACATCTTGATCATCGCCCGCGACACGTGCGTCCGCGCGGTCGCCGGCGAAACCACCAGCCGCTCGGCGATCTCGTCGTTGCTCAGCCCTTCGCCCACCAGCGCGAGCACCTCGCGTTCGCGTTCGGTCAAGGTGTTCAGCTGCGGGTGCGGCTTGGTCGAGCGCGGCGACTGGGACACGAACTCCGCCACCAGCTTGCGGGTGATCGACGGCGAGAGCAGTGCTCCGCCTTCGGCCACGAGGCGGATCGCGCGCAGCAGCTCGGCGGGCTTGGTGTCCTTCAGCAGGAAGCCGCTCGCACCGAAGCGCAGCGCGTCGAACACGTACTCGTCGAGCTCGAACGTGGTCAGCACGATCACCTTCGTGCTCGCCAGGTCCGGGTTCGCGGTGATCCGCTGCGTCGCGACCAGCCCGTCCACCCCCGGCATCCGGATGTCCATCAGCATCACGTCCGGCCGCGCCGACTCCGCCAGCGCGACCGCCGCGAGCCCGTCCGCGGCCTCGCCGGCGAACGTGAGGTCGTCCTCGTTCTCGACCAGCGTTCGCAGGCCGATGCGCACCAGATCCTGGTCGTCCACGACCGCGACAGAAGTCACGAGGTCCTCCCGGTCGGCAGCGTCGGCAGCGTCGCGGTCACCGCGAAGCCCTCGGCGCTCGGGCCTGCGGCGAACGTCCCGCCCAGGCTGGTCACGCGCTCGCGCATGCCGGGGATGCCGCTGCCGCTGCCGGGCGACGGGGCGCCGTTCACCGGGTTGCTGATCACGATCGTCACGGCATCAGTCTCGTACGTCAGGTCCAGCTTCGCGCGGTCGGCCCCGCTGTGGCGCAGAACGTTCGTCAACGCCTCCTGGACGATCCGGTAGCCGGTGAGGTCGACGAGGTCGGGCAGCGGACGTTCGTCGCCCGACGTCGAGAGCTCGATCCGGACGCCCGCGTCGTCCATCCGCTTGAGCAGGCCGTGCAGCCGGCCGAGGCTCGGTGTGGGGGAGCGGTCGTCGTCTCCCGTACGACGGACGACCGCCAGCGTCGCGCGGAGCTCCTCGAGCGCGTCCCCGCTGGTGCGGCTGATCGCCTCCAGAGCGGTCTGCGCCTGCTCGGGCTTCTTCGCCAGCACGTGCAGCGCGACATCGGCCTGCATCTTGATCGCGGCGAGGCCGTGGCCGACGATGTCGTGCACCTCCTGGGCGACCCGGAGGCGTTCGTCGTCGACCCGCTGCCGGAGCGCCTCGGCGCGTTCGCGCGTCTGGTTCTCCCGGTACGTGCGCATCGTCGTGCCGAGCGCGAACGGGACGACCACCCAGGCGGTCGCCGGGCCGAGGCCCGCGACGCTGTTCAGGGCCGCGTCGTTCGTGAACAGGTGCGCCATCAGCGCGAGCAGCACGAGGAAAGACGCGGGCGCCGGCCTGCACCAGCGGCAGGTAGCGGGCGACGGTGTACACGGCGACCACGAACGGCAGGAAGATCAGGCTGTACGGGTAGCCGATGATGAGGTACGTCGCCAGGAACGCCGTGCTGACCGCCAACGTGGGCAGCGGCCAGCGGCGCCGGAAGATCAGGCTGAGCCCGGTCCCAGCGGCCAGGACGAAGCCCAGTGCGTCGATCTCGTGGTCCGGGTTGGTGTACCTGCTGAGTGCGCCGGACGATCCCATCGCGACGAACGTCAACACGAGGGCCACGATCACGTCGAAGACCTGCGACCTCGCGCCCCTCATAGGCATTCGCGACCTCATCATGCTCATGTACACATGCTCGTTCGTTGGCGACGCCGGAACGTCCGCTGGCAAGCGACGCCCGGCGTACGTCGGCTGACGTAGGGGAGCGTCGTTCAGCCCGCCCGCGAGGCCCTCGACGTACGCCCGTCAACCTAGCAGCAGTGCCGCTTTCCAGCCGACGACCAGAACCCCCTGCTCAGACGAGGCTTTTCGCAGTCGAGTTCACGCTTTCGTCGGAGGGTTTGAGAAATGTCTGCCATCACCGTTCAGAACGTTGCCGAGCTGAAGAACAAGGCGACCGAGCTGTTGTCGCGCTACAGCATCGACATCATGCGAGTAAGCCTCGGGCTGGTGTTCATCTGCTTCGGGGTCTTGAAGTTCATCCCTGGTGCGAGTCCGGCGGCAGCGTTGGCCGTCGAGACGATCGAGAAGTTGACGTTCGGCATCGTGTCCGGGGACGCGGCCCTGTTGCTGACGGCGGCGATGGAGACGTTCATCGGTCTCACGCTGGTGAGCGGCAAGCTGCTGAAGACCGGGCTGGTCGTGCTGGGCGTGGCGCTGGTGGGGATCATGTCGCCGTTGGTGATCTCGTTCGGGGAGCTGTTCCCGACCGGAACGCCCACGCT
Organism: uncultured Actinomycetota bacterium; assembly: GCA_963762635.1. Lineage (GTDB taxonomy): Bacteria > Actinomycetota > Actinomycetes > Propionibacteriales > Actinopolymorphaceae > Tenggerimyces. Next base: position 466,864 of record CAVXLQ010000006.1, on the reverse strand, counting down.
GGCTGCGCAGTACGTGTTCAAGGACATCGTGCTGGCGGCGGCCGCCCTGGTGATCGGAGCGAAGGCGCTGGGTGCGCGGTTCGTTCCTTCCGCCTCCAGGGCCGCCTAGTTGGCCGGGCCGTCGTGGCCGAGTTCACGCTCTAGGGCGTCGAACTCGGCCACGATCGCGTTGACCGCGCACCCAGCTAGCGTGATCGGCATGGTTCTCGACGATCGCCTGGGCCCGGACCTGCGCCAGGCCGCTCCGCTCTTCCTGCCCACGGCCGCCATCGGGGTCACGTTCGGCGCCCTCGCCGAGCCCGTGATGGGTCCGTGGGCGCCGATCGTGATGTCGATCGTGGTGTTCGCCGGCTCCGCCCAGTTCGCCGCGCTCAGTGTGCTCGCCGCGGGCGGTGGGTTCGCGCCCGCGACGCTCGCCGGCCTGCTGATGAACGCGAGGTTCCTGCCGATGGGCCTCGCGGTCGCGTCCAGCTTCAAGGGCAACCGGTTCGCCCGAGCGCTCCAGGGCCAGACGATCGTCGACGCCTCGTTCGCGCTCGCGAGTGGCGGCGACGGTTCGTTCGACCGCCGGCGGTTGTTCACCGCCACGGCCGTGCAGGGCGCCGGCTGGTGGTTGGGCACGATCACCGGCGTCCTCGTCGGCGCCAGCATCCCCTCGCCCGAGGCGTTCGGCCTCGACGTGATGTTCCCCGCGTTCTACCTCGCGCTGCTCTGGCCCGAGCTGAAGACGCCCGTACGCAAGGTCATCGCGCTCCTCGGTGCCGCCCTCACACTCGTCCTGACGCCGGTGCTCCCCGCCGGCCTTCCGATCCTCGCCGCCGGCCTCGCCGCGCTGGTCGGACTGAAGTGGGCGGACCGATGAACGCCGCCTGGCTCACGATCCTCCTGCTCGCCGTCGGTACGTTCCTCATCAAGGCCGCCGGCCCGCTCGTTCTCGGCGAACGCGAGCTGCCGGAACGGGTGCGCTCGTTGATCGCGCTGCTCGTTCCGGCTCTGCTCGCCGCACTCATCGTGACCGAGGTCTTCGCCGGCGAGGACCGCCAGCTGCACCTCGACTTCCGGCTCGTCGGCCTCGGCGTCGCGGCCCTCGCGCTCTTCCTGCGGCTGCCGTTGATCGCGGTCGTCCTGCTCGCCGCGGGAGCGACTGCCCTTGCCCGCTTGATCTTCTAGCCACCGATGGGCGGAACGTGCCGCAGCTGACGGGCGACCAGGGCGGCGATGGCCACGAACACCACCGCGCTCACCCACGCCACCACGTGCACGCCGCTGGCGAACGCGTCCCGCGCGACGGCGACGTACTCGGGGTTGGTCACCGACGCGACGCCGTCCTCGGCGGGGACGCCGTTCAGGTGGGCGCGGTAGATCGCCGTACCCAGCGTGCCGAGCAACGCGACGCCGAGCGCGAAGCCGAGCTCGTTGAACGTCTGCGAGATCGACGCGGCGGCACCCGCACGCTCCGGCGGCGCGGAGCCGATGACCAGGTTGGTGCCGAGGGTGACCAGCGGGCCGGCGCCGAGGTTGATGAGGACGAAGCCGATGACGATGGGCGCGAGGCTGTTGGCCTGCGTGATCGTCAGCAGACCGGCGGTCGAGACGGCCAGGCCGGCGGGGATCAGGGTGGCCGGCCTGATGCGGCGCGCCAACAGGGGTGAGATCTGGAAGCTGACGATGCCGGCGACGACCGCGGGGAGCATCCAGAGGCCGGACTCGAGGGGTGAGTAGCCCAACACCAGTTGGAAGAACTGCGTGATGAACACCATCACCGCGCCGGCGAGCATCGTGTTGGCGAGCATGCTGACGAGGGCTGTGGTGAACGACCGTTCTTTGAACAGCTTCAGGTCGACCAGCGGGTGCTCGATCCGCCGCTGCCGCTGCAGGAACGCGGCGCCGATGGCGAGGCCGGCGAGCAGGCTGGCGATGGGGAGGGGCTGCCATCCGTTCCTGGCGAGCTCCTTGATGCCGTAGATGACGGGGAGGATCGCGGCGAGGGAGAGGACGACGCTCGGGACGTCGATGCGGCCGGCGTGCTCGGAGCGATACTCGGGCAGGAATCGCGGGCCGACGATCAGCAGGACGATCATCGCGGGGACGGCCAGCAGGAAGACCGAGCCCCACCAGAAGTGCTCGAGCATGACGCCGCCGACGAGCGGGCCGGTGGCGCTGCCGGAGATCATGCTGACCAGCCAGACGCCGATGGCGAGGGAACGTTGCTTCTCGTCGCGGAACATGTTGCCGATCAGCGCGAGCGTGGACGGCGCGAGCGTGGCCCCGGCGACGCCGAGCAGCGCGCGGGCCAGGATGAGCAGCTCGGGCGTGGGGGCGTACGCGGCGAGAACCGAGGCGAGGCCGAACGCGGTGCCGCCGATCAGCAGCAGCTTGCGCCTTCCGATGCGGTCGCCGAGGTTGCCCATGGTGACGAGGAAGCCGGAGAGCAGGAACCCGTAGCTGTCCAGAATCCAGAGCTGCTCATTGCTGGTGGCGCCGAGGTCGCGGCTGAGCTGGGGGAGGGCGAGCAGGAGGACGAACAGGTCGACGGAGACGAGCGCCGACGGTACGGCGAGGGCGACGAGTCCGATCCACTCGCGCTTGGTGGCTCTCGCGGGGGCGGGGGCGGCTATTTGGGTGGTCTGGGTGGTCATCTCGGGTCCTTCCTCGGGGTGCTTACACGAGGGGGTCGGACCTCGGATGGGGATCTCGACATCGTGGTGGCCGAGATTCCTCCACAGAATCGAAATCGGCGGGTTTCTCCACAGATCGGCGCCGGGCCAGGCGGCAACGCGCGGAATCGGAAACCCTGGAACCAGTCGCCTAAGCCGCGGGTCGGGTCGCACCAGCCCGTGGCCGGCTCGGCCCCACGTGCGCGTGGTTCGGCCGACCCGGGTGACGCCTGGTGGTATGGGAAGGGGAAGGGCGCCCCCACTCGGCGGAGCGACCACTGGGTAGGGCCCGCCCTAGGCGGGCCGGGTAGAGGGCCGGCCTTGGCGCCGATTTTAGCTGGTCAGAGGGGTTAAGGAGGGAGGTGTCAAGGTGGGGTTGACGAAGGCAGTGGGCCTAGGTCGTGGGGAGTTGGGCGGCGCGTTGGGTCAGGTAGTGCTGCTCGGGGGCGCTGGTCGTCTGGGACGCCGCCAGCTGGTACGCCGCTCGGGCTCCGGGCAGGTCTCCGGCCATATCGAGGAGGTGGGCGCGGACGGCGTGCAGGCGGTGGTGGCTGGACAGGCGGTCGTCGGAGTCCAGCGGAGCCAGCATGTCAAGCCCGGCTTGCGGACCGTGCACCATTGCCAGCGCGACCGCGTGGTTGAGGGTGACGACGGGGTTGCCGGACAGCTTGGACAGCAGCTCGTAGAGCGCCAGGATCTGGGGCCAGTCGGTCGCGTCCGCCGACGGGGCTTCGTCGTGCAGCGCGGCGATCGCGGCCTGCAGTTGGTACGGGCCCAGCGGCGCGCGGGCCAGGGTCTCCGTCACCAAAGACACGCCCTCGGAGATGAACGAGGGGTTCCACAGCGAGCGGTCCTGCTCCGCCAGCGGCACCAGCTCGCCAGCGGAATTGGTCCGGGCCGGCCGACGGGCATCCGTCAGCAGCATCAAGGCCAACAGCCCGGCGACCTCGCCATCGGTGGGCAGCAGGCGGTGGACCGCGCGCGTCAGGCGGATCGCCTCCGCGGTCAGGTCGGTGCGCGACAACGACGGGCCCGACGTCGTCGTGTAACCCTCGTTGAAGATCAGGTACAGAACGTGCAACACCACCGCCAGCCGCTCGGCCCGCTCGGCCGAAGGCGGCAGCTCGAACGACGACCCCGCGGCCTTGATCGCCTGCTTCGCCCGCGAGATCCGCTGCCCCATCGTCGAGTCCGGAACCAGGAACGCCCGCGCGATCTGCACCGTCGTCAGACCACCGACTGCCCGCAACGTCAACGCCACCTGCGAAGCCGGCGACAGAGCCGGATGGCAACACAGGAACAACAGAGTCAGTGTGTCGTCCTCGAACGAGCCAGCGCCGTCCGGAGCAGGCTCCACGAACTCGTCGGCAGGAGTCAGCGAAGCCACCGTCTCCTCGCGCCGCCGCCGCGCCGAGTCGCTCCGCAAGAGGTCGGTCAACCGTCGCGACGCGACCGTCACCAACCACCCGCGCGGGTTCGAAGGCACCCCCTCCGAAGGCCACTGCTGCGACGCCGCCAGCAAAGCCTCCTGAACGGCGTCCTCACAAGCGTCGAAACCCCCATACCGCCGGATCAACGCACCGAGGACCTGCGGCGCCAACGAGCGCAGCAGGTCCTCCGTAGCGACATCCAACGGCAACGCGGTCACATCTCCTGACCGGACAGGTCCATGATCGGCCGCAGCTCGACGGCACCGTACAGAGCATCAGGGAACCGCGAAGCGATCTCCACCGCCCGCTCCTCCGTCTCGGTCTCGAGCACGAAGTACCCGGCCAGCTGCTCCTTCGCCTCAGCGTACGGCCCGTCCATCGTCCGCAGCTCGTCGTCCACCAGCCGCGTCGTCTTCGTCGTCGACGGATCCGCCAACGGCCCGGCGGTCAACAGCTCGCCGGACTCGCGGATCTCCTCCAGCAGCCCGTTCCCCTGCGCCAGCAGGTCAGACCGCTTCGCCGGCGTCAGTCCGTCCTGGTTGTACAGGTAGATCGGGTGCGCCCACGTGGTCGGGTTCGCGTAGATCAGCAACAAGTACTTCACGTCGGATCTCCCTCGGTCTCAGGCACCGCCTCCGGCGCCCTTCGACTGAGACGTCGTAGCAGGGGAACGAATTTCGACAGCCCGACCCTAGCCCTCCGGCTGCGGCTGCTCGTTCAACGGCAGCAGGACCTGGAACCTCGTGTCGCCCGGCACCGACTCCACCCGCATGTCGCCACCGTGCCGGCTGACCACGATGCGGTACGAGATGTCCAGCCCGAGCCCCGTACCCTCGCCGACCGGCTTCGTCGTGAAGAACGGCTCGAAGATGCGCTGCTTGTTCTCCGGCGGAATGCCCTTTCCGGTGTCGGCGATCTCGACGAGCACGCGGTCGTCGTCTGACATGCGCGTACGAATCGTCAACGTACCAACGCCATCCATCGCTTGAACCGCGTTGTCGATGAGGTTGGTCCATACCTGGTTGAGCTCGCCGGCGTACGCGGGGATCTGCGGCAGCGAGCGGTCGAACTCCTTGACCACCTGGACGTCGGAGCCGAACTTCCCACCCAGCATGAGAAGCGTGGCCTTCAACCCGTCGTGGATGTCGATCCACTGGTGCGGGGCGCGGTCCATCTGGGAGTACTGCTTCGCCGCGCCGATCAGGGTCGAGATCCGCGTCGTACTGTCCTCGATCTCGCCCATCAGCGCCTCGGTCTCGACCGCGTACGCGATCCACCGCAGCGCCCCGTCGAGGAAGTCGTCGCCGACGGACTCGTGCACGTCCGCGAGATCGTCGGCCGTCAGGCCGGCCTCCACGAACGTCGGCGCGAGGTTGTAGCCGTTCTGTACGTCGTGGTCGTCCATCCAGTCCGACATCACGTCCTCGCGCTCGGACTCCTGCATGGCAGTGAGCTTCGGCGCGGACGCGACCTTCTTGACGAGTCGTTCCTGGATCTCGATCAGCTGCTCGAGCAGGTCCGGGTTGATGTCGTGCTTGGCCAGCATCGCGAGCTTCTGCCGCATCCCGGCGACGCGCTCGCGCAGCTGGGCGGTCGCGCGCACCGCCGCGGCGGCCGGGTTGTTGAGCTCGTGCGTCAGGCCGGCGGACAGCGAGCCGAGCGCGAGCAGCCGTTCGCGCTGCCCCACGGTCGCGTCGTTGTTGCGAACGCTCAGCCACATGCCCTGCAGCAGGTGCGTCGCCAACGGGAACCATTCGCGGAACTGGCGCGAGAACTGCTCGTCCGGCAGTGCGAGCACGGTCATCGGCGTCAGCGCGTACACGCTCGCGCCGATCCGGTGCACCTCCTCGTCGAGGAAGATCTGCGTCGTCCCGAAGTACACGCCGCGCTGGTCCGTACGGTTGACCTCGACCTCTTCGCCGCGGACCTTCCGGCACATCCGCAACGTGCCGCCCAGCAGGACGTAGAACCAGTCGCCGGTCTCGCCCTCCGACGCCACCTTGTCGCCCTCTTCGTACTCCTTGACCTCGGCGTGCTCCATGATCCAGTCGAGCTGCTCCTCGTCGAGGCTCTCGAACAGGAAGAGGGTGCGCAGGTCCTCGCGGGACGGCATCTCCGCGCTCATCGGTCCTCCAGGTACCGGTGTACGAGAGTGACCGCCATGGCGCCTTCGCCGACGGCCGAGGCCACTCGTTTCACCGACTGTGAGCGTACGTCGCCGGCGACGAAGACGCCCGGAATCGACGACTCCAGGTAGTACGGGTCCCGGTCCAACCGCCAGGACCGTGGTCGCTGGCCGTCGACCAGCAGGTCGGGCCCGGTGAGGACGAAGCCGTTCTGGTCGCGGGAGATCGTGCCGTCCAGCCACTCGGTCCGCGGCGCGGCGCCGATGAACACGAACAGGTGGTTGGTCGCCACCGCCTCGGAGAAGCCGCCGTCCTCGCAGATCGTGAGGCGTTCCAGGTGCTCCTCGCCGTGGGTCTCCTCGACGGTCGTACGGAGTCGTACGTTCACGTTGTCGATCCCGCGCAGCTGCTCGATCAGGTAGTGCGACATCGACCGTTCGAGCGACTCGCCGCGGACCAACAGCGTGACGGACTTGGCGAAACGGGACAGGTAGACCGCCGCCTGGCCGGCCGAGTTGGCGCCGCCGACGACGTACGCGTCCTGGCCGGAGCAGTTCGGCGCCTCGGTCGACGCCGCACCGTAGTAGATGCCGCGGCCGGTGAGGTCGTCGGAGCCGCCCGCCGCGAGCGCGCGGTACGAGACGCCGGTCGCGAGGACGACGGAGTGCGCGGCGATCTCCGAACCGTCGCCGAACCTCACCACGCGCGACGACCCGCGGGCCTCCAGCCCGACCACGTCGCGGGCGGTGAGGACCTCCGCGCCGAACCGCTGCGCCTGCCGGCGCGCGCGGTCGGTGAGCTGGCTGCCGGAGACCCCGTCGGGGAAGCCGAGGTAGTTCTCGATCCGGGAGCTCTGCCCGGCCTGCCCGCCGGTGGCGTCACGTTCGACGATCACCGTCCGCAGGCCCTCGCTCGCCCCGTAGACGGCCGAGCCGAGGCCGGCAGGCCCGCCGCCGATGACGATCAGGTCGTAGAAGTCCTCGGCCGGCTGGGTGTTCAGGCCTACCGCGGCCGCGACCTCGGGTCCGGACGGCGAGAACAGCGCCTCGCCCTCGGGCGTGATCACGACCGGGACGTTCTCCGGCGTCGCTCCGGCCGCCTCCAGCAGCCGGGCGCCCTCGGGCTCGTCGGCGGAGTACCAGCGGTACGGAACGGAGTTGCGGGCGAGGAACTCGCGCACCTCGTACGACCGCGCCGACCAGCGGTGGCCGACGATCTTGGTCTCCGCGACCTCCTGCTCGCCGACCGCCTTCCAGGTCTCGACGAGCGCGTCGACGACCGGGTAGAGCTTCTCCTCCGGCGGATCCCACGGCTTGAGCAGGTAGTGGTCGACGTCGACGACGTTGATGGCCTGGATCGCGGCCTCGGTGTCGGCGTACGCGGTCAGCAGCGCGCGGCGGGCGTGCGGGAACAGGTCCATCGCCTGCTCGAGGAACTGGATGCCGTCCATCTGCGGCATCCGGTAGTCGGCGAGGATCGCGGCGACCGTGCCGCCGCGCAGCTTCACCTCGCGCAACGCGTCCAGGGCGTCGGTCCCAGAGTCGGCGCGCATGACGCGGTAGTGCTCCCCGTACTGCCGCCGCAGATCCCTGGCGACGGCACGGGAGACCGACGGGTCGTCGTCGACGGTCAGGAGGATGGGCAAGCTCATGCCGTCGACATTAGCCGGCCGTGGCTAACTCGTCCCGGCCGTGAGCAGCGGGACCAGCTTGTCGATGCCGTACGGGATGCTCAGGACGGAGTTGAACGCGAGCGAGGCGCCGACCTTGTCCTCCTCGTCGTACGGGAGGTAGATCACGCGGCCTTCCTTGGCGACCGTCAGCTGCTGGAAGAGCGGGTTCTTCTTCAGCGCCTCGGCCTGCTTGGGGTTGATCAGCAGGATCAGCCGGTCGACGTCCATGAGCTGCAGTTGCTCGGGGCTCAGCTCGATGCCGAACTGCTTGCCGATCTTCGCGTCCAGCGCGGTCGCCGGCTTGAAGCCCAGGTTGGCCATGAACTGGCCGCGCGGGTCGGTGCTGGCGAACGGGTAGTACGACTTCGGGGAGTTCCCCGCGTCGGCGACGACGGCCGTCTGCTCGGCGAACTCGGGGTGCTCCTGACGGACCTTCGCGAACCGGTCCTCGATGTCCTTGATGAGCTGTTTCGCCTTGTCCTCTTGACCAGTCGCCTTGCCCGCGACGAGCGTCATGTTCTGCCAGGGCGTGGTGTAGTCGGCGTACTTCGCGTCGTTGAGAACGGTCGGCGCGATCGCGGTGAGCTTGTCGTAGAACGTCTTGTCGACGTCGTCGCCACCGGAGTACAGGCCGATGATCAGGTCGGGGTCGAGTGCCGCGATCTTCTCCAGACTGGGCTTCTCGCCGCCGCCTCCGATGATCGAGGGCTGGGTGCCGCCCCAGAGCGGCTTCTCCCACGGCCAGTCGCCGTACGGGCGCTCGCCGAACCAGTCCATGACGCCGACGGGCTTGATGCCGAGCGCGAGCAGGGGCTCCTGGTCGGTGTAGCCGACCGTGACGACCCGTTCCGGCTTGGCCGGGATCGTGGTCTTGCCCTTGGCGTGCTCGATCGTGACGGGGAACCCGCCGCCCGCGGCGTCCGCTGTAGAGGGGGGCTTGTCGTCGATGCTGGCCGGGGCGTTGCCACCACAGCCCGCGGCGGCCAGCGTGAGCGCGGCGATTCCCGCCACGACGGTACGTCTGCGCATGTTAAGTGAGGCTAGCCTAAACGGATGGATGGCTAGCGTGGCACCCGTGATCTTGGCCGTCGTGCGCCACTGGAGTCGGGTCGCCCCGTCGCCGACGGTGACCGAGCTGCCGTCCGCACTGGGTGCGGTGTGGCGGGTGACGTCGGGCGACCGGTCGTACGTGGTGAAGCGGCACGAGTCGCTCGACCGGCTGGACCAAGAGCAGCGCGTCCTGAGGCACCTGGCCGAGCGCGACGTTCCCGTCTCGGTGCCCGTGCCCACTGACGACGGGCAGCTGGTGGGGGACGGCGCATACACCCTCGCGCCCGCGCTCCTGGGCGGTGCGCCGACCATCGGCGACGCCCGTGCGGTCGGCCGCGCTCTCGGACGGCTGCACAGCGCGCTCGCCGATTTTCCGGGCCGCGTCGAGACGTACACGATTCCGCAGGGCGATCTGCCGCTGCAGCTGGTCCATGGCGACTTCCACAGCGGCAACGTGTTGGTGTCCGACGGCGAGGTGACGGGTTTCGTCGACTTCGCGAACCTCTGTTACGCGCCGCGCGTCCATGACGTCGCCCGCTACCTCGTCGACCAGGTGCTCTGGGTGGTCGCCGGGCCCGACGAGCGCGAGCAACCGTTCCGAGCCGCGATGGCGGACCTTGTCGACGGCTACCGGCTCACCGAACGGGAGCGGGCCGTGCTCGTTCCGGCGATGCGCGAGTCGGCGAGGTCGCTGGGCGAGTGGCTGCGCGACACGCCTGGCCTTCCTTGGGACTGGCCGGCGCAAGGAGCCGCCGCGGTGAGGTGGATCGACGACCGTCTCTAGCTACCTGGCCTCGTACTACTTGGCGTCCGACCAGCGCTCGACGACCGACACGTCGGCGACGAAGTGGACCCCGCTGCCGGCGGCCCACCAGGCGGTCGTGGTGGCGAGCGAGCCGGTGACGACGGCAGCCGCGGTCTCCGCGTGCGCGGCGGGCACGTGTACGAGCAGTTCGTCGTGCAGGCACAACACGATCCGGCCGCCCAGCGGCACCAGCGAGGCGCGGACGCTCGCCGCCCAGGCCTTGAACAGCTCGGCCGCCGCGCCCTGGATCACGGCGTTCCGCGCGAACCGCCCCGCGCCCGTCACCAGCCCCTGCACCGCGCCCGCGGCGAGCAGGTCCTCGTCGACTCGCAGGGGCTCGATCGACGCCGGGTCGACACGACCAGGCCCGCTGAGCCGGATCCGCCGCCCGCCGTACGTCCGGATGTCGCGCCCAGCTCGGCCCGCCTCCTCGGCGGCGCGCAGGTAGGCGAGCGCGTACGGGTACGCGCGCTCCATCCGCTTCAGCGCCGCGCCGGCCGAGCCGGAGGTCTGCCCGTACATCGCCGCGAGCACGGCGACCTTCGCGGTCGGCCGGTCCGTGCCGATCTGCGCCGCGACCGGCGCGTACAGATCGTCGGACTGCGTCGCGGCGGTCAGCCCGGCGTCGCCGGACACCGCCGCGAGGACGCGCGGCTCGATCTGCCCGAGGTCGGCGCGGACGAGCACATGCCCCGGCTCGGCGCGGACCGCGACCCGGTGCGAGGCCGGCAGATTGTGCAACCCCGCTTGGGCAGTCATCCGTCCGGCGCCGCCGTCGGCCGCACCCCAACCGCCACGCAGCCGGCCGTCCGCGCCGACGTGCCGGTCGAGCCAGCGGTAGCCGTACGTGGTGAGCACGCGCTCCGCCTTGCGCCAGTCGAGCAGCGCGGCGACGCCGGCGTGGGTCGCGCGGAACGGTTCCAGCCGCCAGGACCGCGTGTCCGGGACGACGATGCCGATCTTGGCGAGCAGCTCGTTGACCTGCGAAGGGTTGCGGAGGTCGGCGGTCGTGCCCTCGCGCCAGTGGACCAGCACCTCCTTGTCGCGCCGTACGCGATGCGCGGTCTCCTCGGCGGCGTCCTCGGGGCGCGGTCCGATGGAGCCGGCGATGCACTCCTCGGCTGCGGCGCGGTCGAGGGGGAGGCCGTCGTGCTCGAGCTCGACCGCGATCAGCGCCGCCGCCGACTCCGCGTACGCGGTCAGCAGGCAGAGCTTGGGTTTGCGCGGTACCGGTCGCGGATCTCCAAGCCGGTCGAGGATCCGCCGCTGGTTATCGTGCACTTCGAGCGCGAGCGAAGCCCACTCCGCGGCCTGGTCGGCAGAGGCGAACTCCTGGTCGCACCACTCCGGATGGAGGTGCCCGTCAGGCAGAACGGGGGAGTCCGGCGGCGGGGTCGGCTCGTCGAACAACGTCGGCTCACCGCGACGCCGCGGCTCCGGCTCGTCCAGGTCGTGCGCGGCCGCCCAGACCGCGGCGGGATCGGCGCGATGCCCGCCGTACAGCAACCGATGCACGGCGGCGAGGTCCCAGCAGCTCGCGATGCGTACGTCCACCAGCTCGCGTGCCGTCGTCGCCGCGTCCCACCAGACCCAGCGTGGCCGGTGCTGCTCGGTCAGCCGGCGTACGAGCGCCGCCGGATCGCCCGCGATCGACCATCGCTTCCCGGCGACAGCCAGCCCGATGCCGTCGCCCGGCACGACGGCCACCGCGACCGGCGAACCGGCGACGAGGCCTTCTGGGCTCTGTACATGGGGGTGGGGCATGGTCCCTATCGTCTCGGAGACCACCCCCATGGCTGCCAACGCCGCCGCCTAGCCTCGCGCCTCGATCGCGTCGAGGTCGCGCACGGCGTAGCGGTGGTGCTCCCACTCCTCCTCGAGGATCACGTGCACGCACGACAACGTGGTCTCCGGGTAGTCGGGGTTGTGCGGGTTCTTGCGGGTCACTGCCAGCGAGTGCGCGGTGGCGGTGGCGAGGAAGTCGCGCACCATCGCGACCCGACCGGCCCGCGCCTCCAGGACTTCTTCGAACGTCGGCTCGTCGTCACGGAGGACCGAGAGGTCGAAGCCCTCCCGGGAACCGCGGTCGATGAGACCGAGCGGATGGAACGGCTGCTCCTTCTCCAGCACGCCCCGGCCGAACCACATGTCCGTCGCCATGATCAGGTGTCGCAGCGTCTGCGCGAACGTCCACTCGTCGGCCACCGACACCTCGACCGTTCCCGCGGGCATCGCCGCGACCCGCTCGAGCGTGGCCGCCCAGGTGCGATGCAGCGCGGCAAAGGCCTCCCGGAGGTCGTCCGGATCCTTGGCGCGCTTGTCGGCGCGGCCCGGGAAGCGGCGGTCGAGCTCGGCCTCGACGTACGGGGCCACGTCGACACCGTTGACCAGCAGCCCGATGTCGCCGTCGCTGAGCCAGGGGGCGTCGATCTCCGCCCCGCTCACGTCGACGCCGCGGATCATGACGCCCGACAGGTCACACTCGGCGAACCGGGCGCCGCGGAGGCTCACGCCGCGAAACTCCGCACCCTTCAGGTCGTCCGACCCGGTGAACTTCGCCATCGCCTCTCCCTTCACGCCGTCCCAAGTGGTGGTGCGGACAGCGTAGGGAAGCCCACCGACAAGACGGTCAGTTCTCGGCGGCCTTGTCCGCGTGGCTGGTGCTGGCGGGGAGGTCGAGCTTCTTGGCGTACGCCTCGTTCAGCTGGGCCCAGCCGTAGTTCATCGCCTCGTTGCCGCGGATCGGGCCGATCGGCTGACCATCCAGCAACGACTCGGCGACGACCAGGCACAGGTGCCAGCCGGCGGCCAGCTGCGGGACCGACTCGCGCTCCTTCACGGTGTGCTCGAGCGTCAGCCGGCTCCCGCCGTCGGTCGGTACGACGGACCAGCGCAGAACGTCGCCGCCCCACTCGTACTCCAACAGGGACGGGGGATTCGCGATCGTCACCTCGCCGACCAGCGACTCGTCCGAGCCGTCGACCATCGTCAACGTCGCCTTGCCCACGCTGCCGAGGTCGCGGTCGGCGGTGAACGGTGCCCAGGCGCGCAGCTGCTCGGGCTCGGTCAGCGACGCCCACACCTTCGCGGGCGCGTGCCGGAGGTCGCGGGTGAAGACCAGCGTCCAGCGGTCCCCGTTCGGGCGGTATTCGACCGGAGCCAACGGGCCGGGATCGAAGCTCATCTAGTCCTCCTGGTTGTCGAGGTGGCGTTCGAGGGCGTCCAGGTGCTTGTCCCACAGCTCGCGATAGGGCTGCAGCCAGGCGTCGAGTTCCACGAGCGGTCGCACCTCGATTCGATAGATGCGTTGCTGGGCCGCGGTTCGAACCGACACGAAGCCGGCCTCCCGCAGCACCTTCAGATGCTTGGACATCGTCGGTTGGCTGACGTTCAGTGCCTCGACGAGCTCGTTGACGCTGTGGCTCGACGTACGCAGCTCGTCGAGGATGCGGCGCCGAGTCGGCTCGGCGAGCACGGTGAACGGGTCGGCTAGCACGACCTCGAATATGCCGCCTTGCGCATATGCTCGTCAAGGCAAGCGATTTGACAAATGAAACTGTCCAATCGCACCATGGGCTCATGCCGGCCGCCGATCTCACCGTGCTCGAGGACCCAGAACGGGTACGTACGGCGCTGACGCCGATCCGTCGCCAGCTGCTCGCTCGGCTCCGCGAGCCCGCGTCGGCAGTTCAGCTCGCCCTCGAGCTGAACCTGCCGAGGCAACGTGTCAACTACCACCTGCGCGCGCTCGAGAAGGCGGATCTGCTCGAGCTGGTTGAGGAAAGGCGACGACGTGGCTGCATCGAACGCATCCTCCGCGCCAAGGCCAACGCGTTCGTCGTCGATCCCGGCGTGATGGGGACCGAGCGCTCGTTCGCCAGGATCCAGGACCAGTACGCCGCGGATCACCTGGTCGAGGTCGCCGCCGACACGGTGACGGATGTCGCGCGCATGCAGGCCGCCGCGGCCGAGGCCGGCGCGCGGCTGCTCACGTTCACGATCGAGACCGACGTGCGCTTCGCCGAGCCGGGCGACGTGCACCGCTTCACCGACGCCCTCGCCGAGGCGGTCCGCCGCACGGTCGAGGACTTCGACACCCCGACCGGCCGCCCGTACCGCCTCGTCGTCGGCGGCCACCCCGCACCCAGACCAGCAGGAGAATGACCATGGGAGATACCGACCGGCCCGTCATCGAGGTGACGATCGCCGCCCCCGCCGACACCGTCTGGCACGCCCTTCGCGACAAGGATCAGCTGCGCCGCTGGCACGGCTGGGACTACGACGGACCCGGCGGCCTCGACGGCGAGATCGACACGATCTACTTCTCCGAGCGCACCGAGGACCCCGCCGCGCGCCGGCTCGAGCTCGGCGGCGGCGACACGTTCACGATCGAGGAGGTCCCGGGCGGCTCGCGGCTCCGGATCGTCCGCGGCGCCAAGACCGGCGGCGAGTGGGACGAGTACTACGACGACATCACGCAGGGCTGGACGACGTTCGCCCAGCAGCTCAGGTTCATGCTCGAGCGGCACGACGGCGACGACCGCCGCACGCTGTTCTTCGCCAGCACCGGCCAGGAGCCGATCGAGGCGCTCGGTCTGACGGGCGTCGCGGCGTACGAGGTCGGCAAGCGGTACGACGCCGAGCTCGCCGGCAAGCCGATCGGCGGCGAGGTGTGGTTCCGGACCGAGCACCAGCTCGGGCTGACGGTCGAGGGCTGGGGCGACGGGCTGCTCGTCGTCGCGTACAACCCGGCGAAGTCCGCGGCGATGGCGATCCTCAGCACGTACGGCCGCTCCGACGCCGAGCTCGCGGCACTGGGCGAGGGCTGGGGACCTGAGTGGAGTAACAACTACCAGCTGTAGTACTCCCTGGGGAGTATGTCTGCCGTATCCCGGCGTGCGATGACTCCTTCCGGTCGGGCGGCCACTATCGTCATGGCCGTCTTTCGACCTGGAAGGAACGCACCATGCGCAGGGTCTTCTTCGGACTCGCAGTACTTCTCCTCGCCGCAGCCGTGGCGCAGTTCTTCTTCGCGGGCTACGGATCGTTCGCCAAGCCGCGGACCGAGCACACCTACGACATCCACCGCATCATCGGGATGATGGTGATACCGGTGCTGTCGATCCTGATGGCGGTCTTCGCCGCGCTGGCCAAGGGCGGCGGCCGGCTGATCGGGCTCTCGCTGCTGCCGCTCGGCCTGGTGGTGTTGCAGATCGTGATCGCCGCGATCTCGCGGGCCGTCGCCGGTGACACCGGAACGACCAACACGGCCAGCCTGATCATCTTCGGCCTGCACGCCTTGAACGGGCTCGCGATCGGCGGCGTGGCCGGGGCCCTGTTCAGTGCGGGACGCAAGCTCACCTCCGGGACGGTCGAGACCGAGGCCGCCGCTCCGGCAACGTCGTGACCGCCGGCGCACTCCTGATCCTCGATCTGCTGCTGGCGGTCGTCGCGACGGCCGCCTGGATCGGTGCCGGTGTGACCGCGGCCGTACGGCGGCCGCGGATCGCCCTGCTGGTGATGATCGGTGCGTCGGTCTGCACGCTCGGCCGGGTGGGAACGACGGTGGCCCTGGCCGCGAACGGCTGGTGGTTCGTGCAGGAGAAGGTGCTGTTCGGCCTTCCGCTGGCGGTCCTGTTCGCCTTGCTGGCTTGGGTGGTGGCGTTCCGGCCGTTGCTACGCGGACAGGAGTCGCCGGTCGTTCCGCTGGTGCTACTGACGGCGGGCTACGCCGCCGCGGCGGCGCTGGTGGTGACGTTCCTCTTCGGCTATCCGCTGCGGATCTCGGTCGCGTTGGTCGCGAGCGCGCTGGTCGGTGTGGCCGCGTTGGTGACCTGGCGGATGCTCGTTCCCACCCGGTCGAGGTCGCGGATGGCGATCGTCGGCGGTGCGGCGGCGGTCGGTGTGGCCGGGATCGCGACCGGGTTCCTGCCCATGGCGGCGATCGACACCGGCGGCGGCCATGCGCACGGCGCTGCCAGCGCGACCCGTTCCGTCGCGGACCTCGCCGGCCCGGCGGCAGTTCCGCCGGGTGTGCCGGTACGGCGGTACGAGCTGACCGCGCGCAAGTCCACCGCGACGTTGCCGTCCGGCCAGAAGCTCGACGCCTGGCTGTACAACGGGAAGCTCCCCGGACCTCAACTCACCGCCACAGAAGGCGATCTGATCGAGGTCAAGCTGCGCAACGCCGACATCGACCGCGGCGTGACGCTGCACTGGCACGGCTACGACGTGCCGAACCGCGAGGACGGCGCGCCCGGTGTCACGCAGGATCCGGTCATGCCTGGTGGGGAGTTCGTCTATCGGTTCCGTGCCAACCAGGTCGGCACGTACTGGTACCACACGCACCAGGTCTCCGATACTGGCGTGCGAATGGGCTTGTACGGAACGCTGATCGTGTCTCCGAAGGGGCCGAAGCCGACGGGCGCCGAGCTCGTTCTCCCGGTGCACACGTACTCGGGTGCGATGGTGCTGGGCTCCTCCGACCAGGTTGTCAACCACCGATTGCGGCCGGGGCTGCCGGTCCGGCTGCGGCTGATCAACACCGACAGTACGCCGCACCGATTCGCCTTGGCGGGAACGCCGTTCCGGCTCGCCGCGGTCGACGGCCGGGACCTCAACGAGCCCGGCGAGGTCTCCGAGAAGTCGCTGGTCATCGCCGCCGGCGGACGGAACGACGTCGTCTTCACGATGCCCCCGCGCGGTGTCGCGCTGTACGTCGACGGGCTGACGGACTTCGGCCGGACGTTCTCGCCGGAAGGTGGCGAGGCTGGATCCTTCGTGGGCGTTGACGAAACGGCCGGTTGGAAGCAGCTCGACCTGCTGTCGTACGGCAAGCCGCGTTCGACTGGGATCGACGCGTCGAGCACGTTCGACCGCCGGTTCACCCTCGTGGTCGACCGGACTCTCGCCGTCGCCGACGGACTGCCGAAGTACGCGTACACCGTGGACGGCCGCGCGTACCCCGACGTACCCGTCCAGCAGGTCAAGGAAGGCGACCTCGTGCTGATGACGATCGTCAACCGGGGTTTGGACAACCATCCTTGGCACCTGCATGGACATACCGTGCAGATCATCTCCGGGAACGGGCGCGAGCCGACCGGAAGTCCGTTGCTGGTCGACACGTTCGAGGTGCGTCCGGGGGAGGTGTGGCAGGTCGCGTTCCGTACGACGAACCCCGGTCTGTGGATGAACCACTGCCACAACCTCCCGCACGCGGACCAGGGGATGATGCTGCATCTGGAGTACGAGGGCGTGCAGTCGACTAGCCGCCGTTGACGCTGATCACCTGCCCGGTGATGCCCGTGTTCGCGGCCGAGCTGAGGTAGACGATCGACCGCGCCACCTCGTCGGCCGTGAGCAGCCGGCCGATGGGGGAGCGCGCGGCGTACTCCTTGCCGAACGAGTCGGTGATGAACCCGTTCGTCTCGGTCAACGTGAGCCCGGGCATCACGACGTTCGACAGGATGTCGCCGTCCTTGCCGAGCGCGAACGCCACCGAGCGGCTGAACCCGTGCAGTGCGGCCTTGGCGGCGGCGTAGTACTCCGCGCCGACCGCGCCGTCGGTCGCCAACGTGGACGACAGGTGCAGCAGCCGGCCCCAGCTCTGCTCGCGCATGGTCGGCGCCACGGCCCGAGTGAGTGCGATCGTGCCTTCGACGTTGGTCCGGAGCGAGTCCTGCCAGCTGTCGACATTCTCGAAGCCGCGATCCCACTCGCTCGGGTCGGCGCCCCAGCTGACCGCGTTGTTCACCAGCACGTCGACACGTCCGGTCCACTCGAGCGTGGCGTCGACGAGGGCGTGCGCGCTCGCGTGGTCGGCGAGGTCGAACCGTACGGGCAGGGCTCGTTCGCCGATCTCCTTGGCGA
This sequence comes from uncultured Actinomycetota bacterium, assembly GCA_963762635.1. Lineage (GTDB taxonomy): Bacteria > Actinomycetota > Actinomycetes > Propionibacteriales > Actinopolymorphaceae > Tenggerimyces. The sequence continues at coordinate 449,255 of CAVXLQ010000006.1, read as the reverse complement.
TGACCTCGGCCTCGTCCTTGTTACCGCGGTAGCCGAGGACGACGTGGGCGCCCTCGGCGGCGAACGTCCGGGCGAGCCGGCGGCCGATGCCGCCCGGTGCGCCGGTGACGATGACAGTGCGTTCGTTGAGTCCTAGATCCATGCCCCCCACGCTGCGGGTTTCGGCGCCGAGCAGGGAGGCCGCGCTCAGAGTGGCCTTCGTAGGGACACCCTCAGGGTGGAGCGGCTGGGTACGCTGGCAGGCATGGACGAGAGCGATATCGGAGGGTTCCTGCGCTCCCGCCGGGAGGCGATCACGCCCGCGGAGGTCGGTCTGCCGACCGGTCAGCGGCGGCGTACGCCTGGACTGCGCCGCTCCGAGCTCGCGATGCTGGCCGGGATCAGCGTCGAGTACCTCACGCGCATCGAGCAGAGCCGCGACCGGCATCCGTCGTCGCAGGTGCTCGGTGCGCTGGCCGACGCGTTGCGGATGTCCACCGACGACCGCATGTTGCTGATGCGGATCGTCAAGGCCACGGGCGGAACGGGCATCTGCCCTGGTCCGGTGCCGCCGGGGCAGGCGGTGCGGGGGACCGTCCGTACGCTGCTGGAGCGGATGGAGCCGTCACCGGCGTTCGTACAGAACCGGCTCGGCGACGTTCTCGCTTATACCGAAGGTTTTCGGGCTCTGTTCGCGCCCCTGGGTCTGCTGGACGGCTCGCAAGTGAACCTTCCGGTGTACGTCTTCGCGACTCCGCAGTCGCGATCGGCCTTCCCGGACTGGGAGCTCGTCGCGGACGACGCCGCCGCCCTGCTGCGGTCGCAGGCCGGGTGCGGGGACGAGCACACACGGATGCTGGTCGACGAGCTGACGGTCGTGGCGGGTGCGGCGTTCACGTCGCGGATGGCGGGCGCGCCGTCGATGCCGCGGCGGAGCGGCGTCCTGCGGCTGAACCACCCGGCTGTCGGGGAGCTGCGGTTGTCGTTCGAGCACCTCGCCCTGCCGGACGCGGACGACCAGACGTTGATCGTCTATCTGCCCGCCGACGCCGCCTCGAGCGAGGCGTTGGATCGCATCGTCGGGCGGCAACCTCGGTCCTTGCGAGCTCTCACCGGCTGAGGTGTATCCGCGCCTGACGCGGGTACGCCGGTCGCATGAGCATCGGTGGAAGCATCTTCTTGATCGTGGTCGGAGCGATCCTCGCGTTCGGCGTGCGAGCTGACATCGTTGGTTGGCTGAACATCAACGTGGTCGGCTGGGTCCTGATCCTCGCCGGGTTGGCGACCCTGGCCCTGACCCTCACCATCTGGTCGAAGCGCCGCCGGGCCCGGACGGTGACCCAGCAACGGACGTTCGAGGACGGCGCTCCGACTACCGTCACCGAAGAAGAGGTCTACCGCGACCGCGGCGCGCCGCCGGTTCCCTAGTCTCGCGGGCCGGCCACACGGGGGTTTTGCCTTCTAGACAGGAGGAAACCCATGGATACGAGCACTGTTGTGCTGATCATCGCGATCGTCGTGGTGGCTGCGCTGGTCGTCGCCTTCGTCGTACTGGCGTCGACGCGCAACCGGGCACGCCGAGAGCAACAGCGCCGTGAGAACGCCGCGGCCGAACGAGAGAAAGCCGAACGTCTGGCCCAGCGCGCCGAGCACCAGGGCGCCCGTGCGGACGAACTCTCCGCGCAGGCTCGCCAGGCACAGGCTCAGGCCGAGTCGCAGCGCGCCGCCGCCCAGGCCTCGCAGGCCAAGGCCGCGGAGCGGGTCCGGGAAGCGAACGAGCTTGACCCCGACGTGACCGACGAAGCCGACGAATCGGTACAAGAGCGCCGGACTGACCGTACGGACCGTTCTGACCGACCTGACCGGAACGACTGGACCGACCGTTCTGACCGGACCGACCGCACGGACCGCACGGACCGCACGGACCGCACGGACCGTACTGACCGCGCGGACCGCACGGACGCAAATCGCAGGACGGACCGGCCCGATCGGACCGACGACACCAACGGCCACACGCACCGTGGCCACCACAACACCGACAAGCCCGCCTCCGCCGAACCGCCGCGAGCGGACAATCGCCGGGGCTGGTGACCAAGGGCGTTCCTAGGGACGCCGACGGCCGCGATGGGACTCCCCATCGCGGCCGTCCCACGTCCGGACCCCTACCAGCGGACGCCCCAGGAGTACGTCTGCTTCCGCAGCTTGAGATAGACGAACGTCTCGGTGCTGCGAACGCCGGGGATCGCGCGGATCTGGTGCGACAACACCTCGAGCAGGTGGTCGTCGCCCTCGCACAGGACCTCGGCGAGGATGTCGAACGAGCCCGCCGTGATCACGACGTACTCGACTTCCTCCATCTCCGCCAGGCGATCCGCCACCGGTTCGAGCTCGCCCTCGACGCGGATGCCGATCATCGCCTGCCGCGGGAAGCCGAGCTGCAAGGGATCCGTCACGGCGACGATCTGCATCACGCCGTGGTCGAGCAGGCGCTGGACCCGCTGCCGTACCGCGGCCTCGGACAGGCCCACGGCCTTGCCGATCGCCGCGTACGGCCGGCGTCCGTCCTGCTGAAGCTGTTCGATGATTCCCTTCGACACGTCGTCCAGCTGGATGGTCGTGGGCTGCCGATCCGGGCGAGGACGCCGGACTCCGTCGGTTTCGGGCCGTTCAGGGCGCGTCATGCTGCATCCCGGGATGTTGTAGGGATTTCGTCGAAATGAATGATCGCTACAACGGAATCGCTTGTCTAGGCCGACACTCTCTGTCAAGATCCATGGCGTACGCAGGGAGGAGGGCGGGGCATGGGCGAGTCGTTCGGTGTGTCCAATCCGGCGACCGGCGAGCTGATCGAGACCGTAGAGCTGGCTGGGCCGGCCGAGGTCGACCGGGCCGTACGCACGGCGCGAACGGCGTTCGCCTCCTGGTCCCGTACGACTCCCGCCGACCGTAGCGGCGCGCTCCACCGCCTGGCCACCTCGCTCGAACGGATGGCCGCCGACCTCGCGCGTACCGAGAGCCTTCAAACGGGCAAGCCGATCAAGCTCTCCACCGACGTTCCCGGAACGATCGACAACACCTCGTACTTCGCCGGCGCCGCGCGACACCTCGACGGCCTCGCCGCCGGTGAGTACTCCGCCGACCACACCTCGTCGGTGCGGCGGGAGCCCATCGGCGTCGTCGGGTCGATCGCGATCGGCACGGGGCCGGTGGCCGGCGAGGCCCTGGTCTCCCACCCAGACGTCGACATGGTGAGCTTCACCGGGTCGACCACAGTCGGCCGGCGTGTCATGACGCTTGCCGCGGAGGGGATCAAGCGGGTCCACCTCGAGCTCGGGGGTAAGGCGCCGTTCGTCGTGTTCGACGACGCTCAGCTCGACGCCGCCGTGCAGGGTGCGGTGGCCGGTGCGTTGATCAACGCCGGTCAGGACTGCACGGCGGCGACCCGCGCCATCGTCCATCGGTCGGTCTTCGACTCGTTCGTGGCAGGTGTCGCGGACACGATGGCTTCGGTGGTGGTCGGCGATCCGTTCGATCCGGCGACGGATCTTGGTCCGCTGCGTGTGGATCAACGACCACATCCCGATCGTGAGCGAACTGCCACGCGGCGGCTACAAGCAGTCGGGATTCGGCAAAGACATGTCGCAGTACTCGTTGGACGAGTACACCTTGATCAAGCACGTGATGTACGACCTGGGCGGCGTGGCCCACAAGTCTTGGCATCGCACGATATTCGGTGATAGCCCGCGCTGAGAGCCGGAGGTGAGATGACCGACCGCCGACGGTTCTCCAGAAGGCGACTGCTTCGTACGACCGGCGCCGCCGCCGCGGCGGCCGCCCTTTCCGGCCTTTCTGGCTGTGGGATCAAGGGCAGCCTGATCACCGAGGGCAGCTGTCAGAGCACCGACCTGTCCGCTTCGGAGAAGCAGGTCGTCTTCTCCAACTGGCCGCAGTACATCGACGTCAGCGAGGACGAGAAGAGCCGTCCGACGCTGGACCGGTTCGCGAAAGAGACCGGCATCCAGGTCAAGTACACCGAGGACGTCAACGACAACTCGCCGTTCTTCAGCAAGATCCGCAACCAGCTCGCTGCCTGCCGTTCGTGCGGGCGGGACATTTTCGTCTTCACCGACTGGATGGCGGCGCGGGTCATTCGCTATCGCTGGCTGCAGGAGCTCGACCACGACAAGATGCCGAACGTCAAGGGGCAGTTGATCCCCAGCCTCGAGGCGCCTGGGTGGGATCCGGATCGCAAGTACTCCGTTCCTTGGCAGAGTGGTCTGACTGGCCTTGCGTACAACGCGAAACTCACCAAAGAGATCCGTTCGCTCAACGACCTGCTGACCCGTTCGGACCTGAAGGGGCGGGTCACGATGCTCGCCGGCATGCAGGACTCGATGCAGATGGTCCTGATGTCGTTGGGCAAGAACCCGATCGAGGTCTCGCAGGACGACTTCGCCACGGGCATCGAACGGTTGGAGAAGGCCGTCGCCTCGGGGCAGATCCGGCGGTTCACCGGGAACGACTACACGCAGGACCTCGCGAACGGCGATGTCGCGGCGTGCATGGCCTGGTCGGGTGACGTGATCCAGCTGCAGTTCGAGAACCCGGACATCAAGTTCGTCGTTCCCGAAGAGGGCTTGGGGATCTGGAGCGACAACTCGATGATCCCCAACAAGGCTTCGCACAAGGCGAACGCGGAGATGTTGCTGAACTACTACTACGAGCCGGAGATCGCGGCCGAGGTCGCGGCGTGGGTCAACTACATCTGCCCGGTCAAGGGCGCGCGTGAGGCGATGGAGAAGATCGACCCCGAGCTCGTCGACAACCCGCTGATCTTTCCCGACGAGGCCTTGCTGAAGAAGGCTGTGGGCTTGATGAATCTGACCGAGACCCAAGAGCGGAACTTCGAGATCCAGTTCCAGCAGGTGATTGGAGCATGACGATGGTGGAACCTGCTGCTGCCGACGACCTTCACCTGGTGGGGATCACGAAGTCTTTCGGCTCGTTCATCGCCGTTGACAACCTCGACTTGACGGTGCCTGCCGGATCGTTCTTCGCGCTGCTGGGACCTTCTGGGTGTGGGAAGACGACCACTCTGCGGATGATCGCGGGGTTGGAGGAGCCTTCTCGGGGCGAGATTCGGCTCGGGTCCACTTCGATCACCGGGCTACGTCCGTACAAGCGGCCGGTCAACACGGTCTTCCAGAACTATGCGCTGTTCCCTCACCTGGACATCTTCGAGAACGTGGCGTTCGGGCTGCGTCGTCGCGGGGTGAAGGACGTACGTGCGAAGGTCTCGGAGATGCTCGATCTGGTGGAGCTCGGCTCGTTCGCCCGCCGGCGTCCGGCTCAGTTGTCGGGTGGTCAGCAGCAGCGGGTGGCTTTGGCACGTGCTCTTATCAACCGGCCGCAGGTGCTGCTGCTCGACGAGCCGTTGGGTGCGTTGGATCTGAAGCTGCGACGGCAGATGCAGATCGAGCTGAAGCGGATCCAGACCGACGTCGGGATCACGTTCGTGCACGTGACGCACGACCAGGAAGAGGCCATGACGATGGCCGACACGATCGCGGTGATGAACAGCGGCGTGATCGACCAGCTCGGTGCTCCGGCCGAGCTGTACGAGAACCCGCGGACGACGTACGTCGCGAACTTCCTCGGGCAGTCGAACCTGGTGCGCGCTCGGGTGACGCGTCGTTCGTCCGATGCTCTGGCTGTTGACGCGCACGGGTGTCGGTTGACGGCACCGGCCTCTCGGGTCCATACGCGGTCCGACGAGGTGTGGATCGGGGTGCGGCCGGAGAAGGTGTTCTTGTCGCGTGCTGGGACCGAGGAGTCGAACGGTGCCAATCTGCTGGCTGGCGGGGTCGTTCGCGATGTGTGCTTCGTGGGGGTGTCGACGCAGTACTTCGTGGCCATGCCCTGGGGGCAGGAGCTCGTCGTCTTCGAGCAGAACACCGGGGCTCGGGACCTGTTGACGAGCGGGACCGTGGTGGATCTCCATTTCGCCGCGGCGCACTCGTTCCTGCTGGACGCGGCACAGGACTCCACTGCTGGGGTGGAGCGCGAGGAGGAGCCTTCTGCCGTGGGGGTCGCGTCGTGAGTGCTCTCGCCCGGCCTGGTGGCGGTCCGCTGACGGCTTCGGCTCCCGTTCCGCCTCCCCCCGAGGGCGCCCGGCGGGGGCGGCGGCGGATCGGGTATCTGCTGCTGGTGCCAGGTGCGCTGTGGTTGCTGGTGTTCTTCGTCGTTCCGATGATCCAGCTGGCTGGTGCGTCGCTCTACGATCCGGCCGGGTCGTTGGAGCTCGGGTACCGGGTGGCGTTCGCTTTCTCCAACTATGGTGACGTTTTCGGGCAGTACGGGCCGCATTTGCTGCGCTCGTTCCTGTACGGTGGCGTGGCGACGTTGTTGGCGTTGCTGCTCGGGTATCCGCTGGCGTACGCGATCGCGTTCAAGGCCGGGCGATGGCGGAACATCCTGCTGGTGTTGGTGATCGCGCCGTTCTTTACGAGTTTCCTGGTGCGGACGTTGGCGTGGAAGTCGATCCTTTCGGACAACGGGTTCATAGTTTCCGTCTTGCGCGACATCGGGCTGTTGGGCTCGAACGGTCGGTTGTTGGCGACGTCGTTCGCTGTCGTGACGGGGTTGACGTACAACTTCCTGCCGTTCATGACGCTGCCTTTGTATGCCAGCTTGGAGAAAATCGACCGGCGGCTGCTGGAGGCCGCGTCGGACCTGTATGCGAGCGCTTGGACGACGTTCCGCCGGGTGACGTTGCCGCTGTCGATGCCGGGCGTGGTCGCGGGGACGTTGCTGACGTTCATCCCGGCGACGGGTGACTATGTCAACGCGCAGTTGCTGGGGACGCCGAACCAGTACATGGTCGGGAACGTGATCGACGGACTGCTGCTGCAGGTGCGAGATTACGCGCACGCGCCGGCCCTGTCGTTCGTGCTGATGGCGTCGATTCTCGTGCTGGTGTTGCTGTATGTGCGGCGGGCGGGGACGGAGGAGCTGCTGTGACTGCTGTGACTGCTTTCTGGCGGTGGCTGTCCGCACGCGCCGTGATGGGTTTTGCGTTGCTGGTGTTGCTGTACATGTTCTTGCCGATCTTCGTGGTCGTGATGTTCTCGTTCAACCGCCCGTCTTCGCGGCTGGCTTACGAGTTCAACGCGTTCACGTTGGAGAACTGGCTGCACCCGTGTGGGGCGCCGGACATGTGCAAGACGGTGGTGACGTCGTTGGAGATCGGCCTGCTGGCGACGTTGGTGGCGACGGTGCTCGGATCGCTGATGGCTTTTGCACTGGTGCGGCACCGCTTCCGAGGCCGCGCCGGAACGTCGCTGCTGATCTTCCTGCCGATGGCGACCCCCGAAGTGGTGCTGGGCTCCTCGCTGCTGACGCTGTTCGTGGCGTCCGGGGTGTCGCTGGGCTTCTGGACCATCTTCATCACCCACGTGATGTTCTGCTTGTCGTTCGTGGTGGTGACCGTCAAGGCGCGGTTGGCAGGCCTTGACTCCCGGCTGGAGCAGGCGGCGATGGACCTGTACGCGAACGAGTGGCAAACGTTCCGCCTGGTGACGTTGCCCCTGGTGCTCCCCGGCATCATCTCCGCGGCGATGCTGTCGTTCTCGTTGTCGTTCGACGACTTCATCATCACGAACTTCAACTCAGGTCAGACGGTGACCTTCCCCATGTTCGTGTGGGGAGCAGCCCAGCGGGGCATTCCACCCCAAGTGAACGTGATAGGCACAGCCATGTTCGTCATAGCCCTATTGATAGTCGCCATCCCCGAACTCACCCGCCGCCGCTTCCGCCCCCAACCCGCGTAAGAGTCGCCACCGGGCCACGCTCCGTTGTCGTGGGCTCGACGACCTCGCTCACGGTCCAGGTCGCTCCGGCGAACTCGACAGAGTCTCCCTCGAAGACGCTGATGAGCTGAGCGCGGCCACCGTCAGAGATCTGCAGCTGCAGAGCCCAACGTCCCTGCTCGTCGACGTAGCTGTGACCCGCTATCCCAGCCTCATCGACACGCTCGAGCATCCTCTTCATCAGAGTCAGACTCGCCGGGAGTGGTTCGCTCATCCTTGCTCACTTTTCACTTGAGGGTTGTGTAGAAGCCGCCACGGGAGCCATCCGGGTAGATGGTCTGGAAATACTCGCAGAAGGTCTTGACGTCCATCGGATCTGGGCTGAAGTCGTTTCCCCACGGATTCCTCAGCTTGATCTCGCCGTTCGAGATGCCCGTGACCTCGTAGACGTGTCCGAACTCGTGTCCAGCGAAGGGGATCGACTCGTTTGGCTTGTCCTTCCTCGATCCCACGAGGATCGGCTTCCCGTCGTCGAGTTGGTCTTGGAACTCGTCCAGCAACGCCTGCTCGCCATGCTGAACGCCGGGGATCGGACGCACCTCTGCCTCTTCGCCGGTCAGCTCAGTGAGCAGGTCGGCCCGCATGAGCGAAGTCGACCCGACGTTGAGGCGGTCGTATCCGGTCGGTGGGTCGTTGGGCGCCGGTCCCTGATGGGCCCTTCGCCGTTGGTCGTCGACATCATGGCGAGCCCCCATCGCCCAGTCCTGGTCCCACAGCGATTGGCGGGCCTGGCCCCAGGTCTGATCCTGGCCGGCGAGAGCCTTCTCCATGAGAGCAGGCCACGCGCAGACCTCCGGCTTGGCGGCTGCCGGCTGCGTATCCAGACGATCGAGCCGGATGGGCAGCTCGTCGTTGATTCGATAAGTCACCGTGTCGCCCGTCGGTCGCGCCACTGGATCCTGCGGTGTCGCGGGCGAGATCCGATGAAGTGTGACCTCATACGTCTGGTCGCCTACTTGGCTGATCGCTTCGCGGATCCTCTTCGGTTGGTGCCCGGCGACCGCGCCGAGCGTTGCGAGAACGCCGCAGTCGCCCACCGGTCCTTGCCGCACGTCGTCTCGGGATGCCTGTCCGTCGAAGAGTGGGATCGGATTCTTCGCGTCTTGGACGAGGTAGCGGTCGTAGAGCGCGTTGGGCAGGTCCAAGTAGTAGTTCTTCGTATAGGGCGGGCGCTGGATCTCGTGGACCTCGCGCGGGTCGTCGGCTTCTGCCAGCTTCTCGGCGTCTGAGCCGCCGCCGAAGCGGTCGGTGATGGCTTGTTTGATGCGGTTGCCCATTGCCATCAGGCCGGGGCGTTCGAAGGTCTGGGTCTCCGTTGGCAGGTCACCGCGGGATGGGGGAGCGTGGTCTGACGGGTCGTAGGACTTGCGCTCGCCGGTGCGGAGCTCCGCTAGAGACTCGAGGCGCTGGAAGTCTGTTGGCTCTGGGCGTGGGCGGTCGGCGCTCTGGCCGGGGTCCGGGGAGTCCGGTTGGCCGCGCAGTTCGCTCACGTGTCCAGAATGGCACGATCCGCCCGTACGGTGCCGGGGCTGTCCACAGTCGTCGCAGCCGCCAAGGCCGTGGAATCGGTCGCGCGGCCGGCAAACGGCTACCGATATCGCGAGTCTCAACGCTGTAGGGCCACGGATTCCCTTGCCGGCTCCTCGCGGGGTAAGGCACACTGACCGACATGTCCCATGACGACCTGCAGCAGTCCGCCCGCGATCACCTCTGGATGCATTTCACCCGGATGGGTGCCTATCAGGACGCCGACATCCCCGTGATCGTCCGCGGCGAGGGTCCGTACATCTGGGACAGCAACGGCAAGCGCTACCTCGACGGGCTCGCCGGGCTGTTCACCGTGCAGGTCGGGCATGGCCGCGCCGAGCTGGCTCAGGCCGCGGCGAAGCAGGCGGCTGAGCTCGCGTACTTCCCGCTCTGGTCGTACGCCCACCCCTCCGCCATCGAGCTCGCCGAGCGCATCGCGAACTACGCGCCGGGCGACCTCAACCGCGTGTTCTTCACCAGCGGTGGCGGCGAAGCGGTCGAGAGCGCGTGGAAGCTCGCCAAGCAGTACTACAAGCTCACCGGCCGGCCGACGAAGCACAAGGTGATCAGCCGCTCGATCGCTTACCACGGCACCACGCACGGCGCGCTCTCGATCACCGGGCTCCCCGGGCTGAAGGCGCCGTACGAGCCGCTCGTCCCCAGCACGTTCCACGTCGCGAACACCAACCTCTACCGCGCCCCGATCCACGCCGACGACCCCATCGCGTTCGGCCGCTGGGCCGCCGACCAGATCGGCGTCGCGATCGAGAACGAGGGCGCCGACACTGTGGCCGCCGTGTTCCTCGAGCCCGTGCAGAACGCCGGCGGCTGCTTCCCGCCGCCGCCCGGGTATTTCGAACGGGTCCGCGAGATCTGCGACGAGAACGACGTCCTCCTCGTCTCCGACGAGGTGATCTGCGCGTTCGGCCGGCTGGGCGAGATCTTCGGCGCGACGCGGTACGGGTACCAGCCGGACATCATCACGTGCGCGAAGGGCATCACGTCCGGCTACGCGCCGCTCGGCGCGATGATCGCGACCGACCGCCTGATGGAGCCGTTCCTGAAGGGGCACACGAGCTTCATCCACGGCTACACGTTCGGCGGGCATCCGGTCTCGACCGCAGTGGGCCTGGCGAACCTCGACGTGTTCGAACGCGAGCAACTGCCCCAGCACGTGCGGGCGAACGAGGACGCGTTCCGTTCGACGCTGGAGAAGCTGTACGACCTTCCGATCGTCGGCGACGTCCGCGGGGCCGGGTTACTTCTACGGCATCGAGCTGGTGAAGGACAAGGCGACGAAGGAGACGTTCAACGACGACGAGTCCGAACGCCTGCTGCGCGGCTTCCTGTCGAAGGCCCTCTTCGAAGCCGGTCTGTACTGCCGCGCCGACGACCGCGGGGACCCCGTGATCCAACTGTCGCCGCCGCTGATCTGCGACCAGTCGCACTTCGACGAGATCGAGCAGATCTTGCGCGAGGCGCTCACCCAAGCCTGGAAGCAGCTCTGAGGACGACTTCCTCGAGCTGGATCGGACCGACGACCGACTCGACCCAGCCACAAACCCGATCCGACAACGACCTGTGCTCATTCATCGATCGTGAAACTCACCAGGTCGAAGACGTGCAGGACACCGAGCTTGGCTGCGAGCTGGCGGGAGGGTGCGTTGCTTCGGAGGTGACTGTAGAACGCGATTCGACCCTCGCCCGTGACCTCGGCGGCCCAGACGCGGGCAGCCCGCTGCGCATACCGGTGGCCGCGGGACGCCTCCTCGGTACGCACCCAGAGCTCGGCGGCTTCGTCGTTCGAACGCGACGAACTCGCCCACGACACCTCGCGGCCGTCGACGACGACGGCGTAGTCCTCGCGTGCCTTGCGAACCACGGCCGGATCCGACAGGTCGGGTTGACGCGCGAAGACGTACGTACTGAACTCGCCCACGTGCACGGCCCGACCGCGGCCGACCGTCGCCGCTGCGGCCGCGGTGTCCTCGAAGCATTGTGCTGGGTCCAGGTCCACCGGCTCGAACGACTCGGCGAATACCGTCGCGTAGCCGTCGCCGAATCTCACCACCGTGCAAGTGGCGATCGGATCCGGGTTCTCGCCTCCGCTCCGGATGACGCGCTGACCGCCACGGTCGAGCTCCTTGCACTCCAACCGAAGCTGCACCGTCCAAAACCTCCGCGCGTCATCCACGTCCCAGCTCTATCACCGGTCCCCACATCGTCGCGAATGGTTTGCGTCGTGGCGAGCGGATCGTGCCATTCTGGGCGGGTGAGCGAGCTGCGGGGGCAGGCGGAGAAGGCGGAGAAGGCGGAGACTCCGCCAGAGGCCGTCGAACCGTCGCGGTCGGAGTCGGCTGAGTTCAGCCGGTTGGAAGCGTTGGCCGAACTGCGCTCGGAGGATCGAAGTGGGCGGGCGTATGACCCGATCGAGCAGGTCGGGCCAGCGAAGGTCGGCGGGCAGCAGCCCGAGGGCAGTCAGCTGAGTCGACCGGGACTCGCGGCGCTCAGTGGTCGGGTGGCCGAGCAGGTCGCGCATCGCTTCGGTGACAAGGGCGACGTGGCAGGTCATCCGGCTGGCGGGGCGGCGACGTCGGATCAAGGGACGCCGGGGAAGGACGGACCGCGCGAGGTCCACCAGGTCGGAGAGCCCTCCCTCACGCGCCGCTACTTCCAGGCGCTCCCGGAGGCCACGTACGAGCGTTATCTCGTGCGCGACCAGGAGAAGCCGATTCCCGTCTTCGACGGTGAGCCCACCCGCCGAGACGTCGCGCAGGGACGGATCGGCGACTGTGGCGTGATCGCGACGTTCGGCGCCGTCGCTGGGCATCGGCCTGCCGACATCACGAGCGCGATCAAGCAGGTCGGCGAGCGGGAGTACGAGGTCACCCTGTACGCCATCAGGCCGGCGACCCACCTGGATCCGGTCGCGAAGCCCACCGGCGACACGAGAACGATCCGCCTCTCCGACGAGCTTCCCGTCCGCAAGGACCATCCCGATCGGGACTTGGTGGGTGCGAATGCCGAAACTGCCGCCTGGCCGGCCCTGTTGGAGAAAGCCGTCGCCGCGCAGGACCAGACCTGGGACACTAGCCAGAAGGCGCGCTGGGATCACACCTGGCGCAATGACCGGAAGGGCGGCGTCGACGCCCATCGGGCGAAGCAGAACCTCGACCCGACCCCGGACGACGGCCCCACGGGCTACGACCGTCTTCAAGCAGGTTCCACGCCTCGGGACCGCGCGGACCTCCTCGCGACCCTCACAGGCGAGGAGGCTGAGGTACGTAAAGTGCCGAGCGACAACCAGTCACTCCTCAACGAGTTCCGAGCAAAACTCGAACAGGACAAGCCGATTCTCGTCAACACGCGCCGCGAACGGGTCACTGGTGAGCTGACCCCGCAACGAGAGCTGGCGTTCGGACACGTCTACGAGGTTGTAAGTGTCGCCGACGATAAGATCCACCTCCGCAACCCGTGGGGCGACAGGTTTACGCCGGATCCGATGGAGTTGCCGGCGTTTCTCGAGTTCTTCCGGCGGTACTACAGCGACGGAAGCCGTGGCGGCTTCTACAGCACCCTGCGATGAGATGTGAGGACGGATGACGAGCGAGCTGCCGGAGTCGATCGAGCTGGTGGACGCGATCCCGGAGCGGGTGACTCCGCAGGCGACGGTGGCGGGGCATAACGGGTTCGACGGCGAGGGACACCGGGTCGTTCAGCTGAGCATCGCCGATGAGGCGGGAGACCGTTTCTTGACGCTCCGCGAGGATGAGCGTTTCGAGTTCGCGGGGGCGTCGTGGAGTGTCACCAAGGTGGACGAGCCGACGACCGACGAGCATCGCAGTGTCGCCACCTTGACGAGAGAGGCGTCCTAGCTCACGGCCAGGGTGGTGCCGTGGCTACGGGGACTACTTGTCCCGCACGCTGAGGTAGACGACGATGACTGAGCTTCCGCGGACCATGGAGATCGTCCATGGGGTTCTCGAGCAGGTCGGCGATGCGTACGTCGCGGGTCATAGCTATGTCGACGAGAACGGGCGTTGGGTTCTGCAGCTGGGGTTGGGGGATGGTGCGGGCGATCGCGAGGTGTCGGTCGTGAAGGGTGACACCTTCGAGTTCGTCGGCGCGACGTGGAAGGTGGCGACGGTGTACGAGCCGGCCGCCGGGGACGAGGTGGCCAGCGTCGTCAGGGTCGTAGCTCACGGGACCAGGATGGTGCCGCGGGCTATGGGGACTACTTGGCCGGCGACTGTGGTGCGGGTGGCTACGCCGTCTGCTGCTTCTACTGTGCAGCAGAGCAAGGACGGGCGGCCCATCTCCGCTCCTTGGTCGACGCCGTAGGCCGTTTCGCCCGACGCCGGCACCAGGCCGGACGCCACCAGGTAGACGCCGAAGGCGAGGGCGCTGGAGCCGGTGGCGGGGTCTTCGAGGATGCCGTGGCCGGGGTCGAACATTCTCGCGTGGGAGCGGCGGGTTTCGGCGTTCCAGGAGAAGACGGTCACGCGCGGTACGTCGTGGGTGCGGGCGGCGGCCAGGTCCAACACCGCGCGCGAGACCGCGGACGGCGACACGGACAGGAAGGTGTGGGGGATTCCCGCTGAGGTCGAACGTGGCGCTGGCCCCACGAAGTCCGAATCTTCAAGCCCCACAACGGAAAGCAACGGCGATGGCGACAGCTCAGGTCCAACGGAGACCGGACCGCCGCTCAGCGTCGCCTGGTTTCCCGCCACCTCGATCCGGATCAGCCCCGCCTCGCACTCCTGCCAACGCGTCCCGTGCTCCAACAAACCCAAGCGCGCCATCGTCACCGCACAGCCCACGCACGGGTGGCCGGCGAACGGCAATTCCGCAACGGGGGTGAAGATTCGCACCCGGTAGTCCGCTTCCGACACAGTTGGACGCAGCGGAAATACCGTCTCAGAAAGGTTGAACTCACGCGCCAGCGTCTGCAGCTGAGCACCCGCCAGCACATCAGCGCCAAAGACGACAGCGAGCGGATTGCCCGCAAATGCCTGATCTGTAAAGACATCCACGATCTCGTACGTCAACTCGGCCATGCCGCAGAGCGTACGACCGGTCACTGCGCGCTCGGACGCGCACCTGCGATCAGCGCGTGCGGAAGCCGCCCACCGAGCGGCGAGACAGACACATCCAGCAACCCCGCAAGGTGAAGCCACCGCCGGTACGCCGACATCGGATGCAGCCGACCGCCAGACGTCCGCACCGCCAACAAGAGCTCATACAGAGCCAGCGACATCGAAGGCGCAGCAGCGGAAGGCAACACGTCGATGATCGCCAACCGCCCACCGGATCGCAAAGCAGGAGCCAGCCGCGCGACGAGCCGCAGGTTCTCCGGCTCCGTCTGCAAATGGCACACGTTGTCGACCAACACCAGGTCGTACGTGTCCGGCAAAGCAGCGGCAGCGGCAGACGAGGCCGAAAAGACCAACAACCGGTCGCCCGGACGGGCAAGCAACTCACGCGCGCGGGTGACAGCTCCCGAGTCCAGAGAGGCGAAGTCGAAGGGATCCGCGGGCAACAAGTTCTGCCCCAACTGCCGCGGCAACCGCCGCCACACCTCCAACAGCCGGTGGACGGCCGGCATCCCGGCGACCGCCGGGCGGAAGCGGTTCGGCGGCACGTGCTCCACCACCCCGATCGACACCAGCGCCACCATCAGCGCGTGCGCCTGCCGTTCGGCCAGCTCGCAGTCACGTGCGACCTCCAGAGGCGTCGCCGCGCCCTCGGCCAGCCGGGCCAGCACGCCGAGCTGGACCGCGCTGTCCAGCACCGCGGCCGTCCCCACGGCGTCGTGCAGGGCGGCGAACGTCTCCGGATACGGCTCACTCATAAGGCGCATCATCGGTGCGCGAACGGGCCAAGCGGCATCGGTGGAATTGCGTACAACGCCCCCGGACACCCTCCGTGATTACGTAGAACCCCCGATGGCGACCAAACCCACGACCTACGATCCTGAGGGGAATCGACAAGAGGGGGAACATGTCCGTCACAGAAGAAGAGCTGCGCGCCTCCGCGAACGGGTTCGCCGGAGAGCTGGTCTTCGCCAGCAGTCCCGCGTACGACGAGGTCCGCAAGGTCTGGAACGGCGCCATCGACCGCCGCCCGGCGCTCATCGCCCGCTGCACCACGCCCGACGACGTCGCCGCGGCGATCCGCATCGCCCGCGCCCACGACCTGCCGATCGCCGTCCGCGGGGGCGGACACAGCATCCCCGGACTCTCCGTGGTCGACGACGGCGTCGTGGTCGACCTCAGCCTGATGCGCAAGGTCGTCGTCGACGCCGAACGCAAGACCGCCGTCGCCGAAGGCGGCGCCCTGCTCGCCGACCTCGATGGCGCCACGGCCGCGCACGGCCTGCAGACCACCGGCGGCCTCGTCTCGCACACCGGCATCGCCGGCCTGACGCTCGGCGGCGGCATGGGCTGGCTCGCCCGCAAGTACGGCCTGTCCTGCGACAACCTGCTCGAGGTCGAGCTCGTCACCGCCGAGGGCAAGCTCGTCACGGCGAACGCCGACGAGAACCAAGACCTGTTCTGGGCCGTCCGAGGTGGCGGCGGCAACTTCGGCGTCGTCACGAAGTTCACCTACCAGCTGCACGAACTCGGCCCAGTCGTCTTCGCCGGCTCCGCGATCTACGACGGCAAGGACGCGCCCGCGCTGTTCCGCCACTACCGCGAGTTCGGCAAGACGGCGCCCGACGAGGTGGGCCAGGTCATGGTCTTCAGCACGGCGCCGCCCGCGCCGTTCATCCCCGAGCACCTGCAGGGCAAGCCGATCGTGATCATCGCCGCCTGCTACGCCGGTCCCGCCGACGAGGGCGAACGCGTGCTCGCACCGCTGCGCGACGCCGGCGTCACCCCGATCGTCGACATGTTCCAGCCCATGCCGTACCCGGTTCTCCAGCAGACCATCGACCCGATGTCCGCGCACGGCATCGGCCGCTACCTCAAGGCCTCGCTGCACGAGGACATCGACGACGCGACGATCGACATGCTGATCGAGCACAAGCTGACCGCGCCCACGCCGTTCGCCATGGTGATGCTCACCGCGGTCGGCGGCGCGATCTCGCGCGTCCCGGTCGAGGCGACGGCGTACGCGCCGCGGTCCGGCCGCTGGGCGATCGAGTTCCACGCCGACTGGCACCCCGGCCAGGACCCCGCGCCGGCGCGCGACTGGGCCCGCGGCGGCGCGGAGAAGCTGCCGTCGCCGGTCGTCGGGACGTACGTCAACTTCCTCACCGACGAGGGCGCGAAGACGGCGTACCCCACCGAGACCTACGTTCGACTGCAGCAGGTCAAGAAGGCGTGGGACCCCGACAACGTCTTCCGCCTGAACCAGAACATCGTGCCCGCCTGAGGCCCGCTAACCTCTCCGGGTGAGCAACGACCCGAACGTTGACATCCGGCACGTCGACCAGGACGAATGGCACCCGCTGTCGGTCCTCCTGCACGGCTACGCATTCGGTGAATCGCCAACCACACCGGATCAATCGGACAGTTGGCGCGCCAACCAGAAGTACAGCGAGGACAACACCCGGCTCGCCGCGTTCGTGAAGGGAGAGCCGGCGGCGGCCGTCGTCGGCATGCCCATGCGGCAGAACCTCCGCGGCCTCGTCGTGCCGATGCTCGGCGTCAGCGGGGTCGCGACGCATCCGGCCGCGCGGCGACAGGGGCACGTCCGTACGTTGCTGACCCAGCTGCACGGCGAGAGCCGCGACGCGGGCAACGTGACCAGCACGCTGTACCCGTTCAGCGAGCCGTTCTACGAGCGGTTCGGGTACGTCGGATTCCCCAAGGCTCGGTCGATCCGGCTGCGTACGGACGGCCTGCAGCCGCTGCTGAAGTGGGAGCTGCCGGGCGAGATCACGTTCCACCGGATCGGTGCCGCGTTCGACGAGTACTACGCCGAGACCGAGGTCATGCTCGGCGAACGGCACGGCTTCGGCCGGCGCGGGCGCAAGAGTGCGCAGCAACTCGGCGACGACGACAAGGAGTGGCTGGTGTTCGCCCGCCACGAGGGCGAGATCGTCGGCATGTTCCGGTACCGGACGCTCGGTCACGGCGCCACGATCGCGGGCAGGGAGTTCCTCTACCGCAGCCCCGTCGGGCGGGCCCTGCTGCTGCAGTGGCTGGCCAGGCACCTGGAGTTCGACTCGTTCACGTTCACGCTGCCGCCGGACGACCGGCCCGACGTCTGGTACACCGACCTCGCGTACGCCGACGAGACGCGGATCCAGGCGCCGTCGATGAGCGCGCCGATGGGGCGCGTGCTGTCGGTGCCGGGGCTGTCCGGCATGTCGGCGGGCTCGGCCTCGATCGCGGTACGGATCGACGACGACCCGTTCGTCGGCGGGACATGGACGCTGTCGGGGACCGGCGGCGTGCTCGACGTCAAGTCGGGCGGTACGCCGAAGGCGCAGCTGACCTCGCACGGGCTCGCGGCGCTGGTGTACGGCGTCCTCGACCCGGTCGACCTGCCGTTGCGCGGGTACGGCGAGGTGTCGAACGAGGCCGCCGCCACGTTACGGACGCTGTTCCCGGCGGCGACCCCGTTCCTGTTCGAACAGTTCTAGGTCCCGAGCCGCCGACGCCGTGATCATGATCGTGATCATGAAGCCGAATCGGTCCTCTTCGCCTGTTTGGCTTCATGATCACCGACATGATCACCCGCTAGCTCGCTGGTCCATTAGCTCGCTGGTCCACTAGTTCGAGGGGGCCGCACGAGGCGGGCCCCAGTTCCGCCAGCGGTTGCGCCGACCGCGGATGGCGGCGTGGACCAGCACGCTGACGCCCATCCAGAACATCGGGAAGATCGGCCAGAAGAACGGCGTGTCCATCGCCGACCAGCGGACGATCAGCAGCACCGACCACACCGCGACGATCGCGCCGTGGATGGCGAGGCCGAGCGGGACGCGGCCGAGCATGCGCGGCTTCCGGTCCGGCGCCGGCGGCGCTTCGGGCGTCGGTGCTTCGGCCGGCAGATCCGCCGTGAGCTGAGCGAGCTCGTGACGGAACTTGGTGGCGAACAGCTGCTCGAGGCGTTCGTCGGCCTCCTCCATGGACAGCCGACCCTCGGCCGTCGCAGCCTGGATGGCGGACGCGACCTTGTCTCGTTCGCTGTCTGATGCCCGGATCCCGGGCTGGTCTGGTGTGGTCATGTCCGTCATCGTGCCGCCGCGACGGCGCCAGGACGTCGGCCAGAGAACGGCATCTGCCGTACGTCAGCGGGCGTACGGCTCACCTGGTCGTCTGCGCGCCACCGTTCACGTTCAGGACCTGCGCGGACAGGTGCCGGCCGCCGGGGGAGGCGAGGAAGAAGATCGTCTCCGCGACGTCGTCCGGCTCACCCGCGCGGCCGTTCTTCGTCGCCGCGATCAGTGTCCCGCGGCGCTCGGCGGTCATCCGGTCGCGGAAGAACTCCGTCTCGCCGATGTAGCCGGGCGAGACGACGTTCGCGGTGATCCCGCGCTCGCCGAGGACGCCGGCGATGTAGACGTTCCAGGAGGCGAGCGCGGCCTTGGCCGCCCCGTACGAGCCGGCGCCCTTGTCGGCGGCGATCGAGCCGATCGAGACCACCGCGCCGTTGTCGGCGAGCTTGTCAGCGAGCGCGTCGGTGGTGAGGACAGCGGTGAGAGCGTTCGCCTCGAAGTTCGTCCGCCAGGCGTCCGCGAGCGCCTCCAGCGAGTCGTCGGAGGCGGCGTCGAAGTCGGTGTTGCCGCCCGCGTTGTTGACGAGAACGTCGACGGTCTCGGGCAGCTGGGAGACGAGGAGACGCACCTGCTCGGGCGAGCTCGAGTCGCAGATCACGGACTGAACGGTGCCCGTCGCGCCCGCCTTCTGCGCGAGCGCGACGGTCTCCGCCAGCGGCTCCGAGCGTCGCCCCGTCACGTAGACGTCGTCTCCAGCCACCGCGAAGCGGATCGCCGTCGCCCTCCCGATACCGGTCCCACCGCCGGTCACCACCACAGTCCTCGTCATGCGCCCCACCCTACGGGGCGACTACACACCGGCTCGGAGAGCGGCGATGGGCTCGGTCGCCGACGCCTTCCACGCGGGGTACGTGCCCGCCAGCAGCCCGATCGCGGCGCCCAGCAGCGGCGCGGCGATCGCCAGCCGAGGGTCGAGCAGCGGCGTCCAGTCGCGGAACGCCGACACCGTCACGGTGACGAGCACCCCCGCGGCCGTGCCGATCAGCCCACCCAGCAAGCCCATCAGCACCGACTCGACCAGGAACTGCGCCGCGATGTGTCGACGCGCCGCCCCGATCGCCCGGCGCAGACCGATCTCACCGACCCGTTCGAGCACCGAAAGCAGCGTGACGTTCGCGATCCCGAGCCCGCCGACGACCAGCGCCACCGCGCCGAGCACCAGGAACAGCGCGTTCACGTCCGCCTTGACGTCGTCGCGCACCTGGCCTGGCTTCGGCGGCGCGTCGACGTCCAACGAGGCCGGCTTGTTCGGGTCGACCGCGATCGCCGCCTGCCGCGCGATCAGCTGTGCCGCGCCGATCGCCGTACGAATCTCCAACGACGTAGGGGTTTCCAGCCCGTACAGCTTCTTCGCCGTCCCGTTCGGCATGATGATCGAGTCCAGCAGGTCGGTGCGTCCGCTCACGGAGTCGATGATGCCGATCACCGTGAACGGTTGGTCGCCGACGAAGATCGTCGGCTGGTTGTCCACCCGGGTGATCCCGAGCTGCTTCGCCGCGTACTTGCCCAGCAGCGCGACCGGGTCGCCGCGCTTGTCGTGCCCCTCGTCGAAGAACCGTCCGCCCTGCAGCTTCGCGTGCACCGCGCCGAACGTTCCGCCCGAGGAGGCGAGCATCGGAACGTCCTGCTTGTCGTCGCTCTTCGGGTCGACGAACGGCAGGCTTCGCGTCAGCTCGCCGTCCAGGTTGACCTCGCTCACCGTTCCGGACGCGGCCACGCCGTTCAGCCGCTTCGCCCGCTCCGGCGCGTCCCACGGCAGCTTGCCCGCGGCCTGCGTCTGGCCGTCCGGCCCGTTCTGCTCGCCCGGCTTCACCACGATCCGCGTCGCGGCGGCCGCGTCGAACCGGCCCTGGATCTGCCCGGCCGCGGTCTGCCCGAGGCCATCGTCGCCACCAGGGCGGCGATGCCGAGCACGGTGCCGAGCGTGGTGAGGACCAGTCGCGCTGGCCGCGCCGAGATGCCCGACAGCGCCTCGTCGAACAGGTCCCGCAACGACAGCCGGCTGGACTTCGTCTGGCGCCCGCCCTCAGCGCCACCGCGGCGGAGCTTCGCGCGGACCCAGCCGAACGGCCGCGGCAGCCGGCCGCGCTTGCGTTCGCCCCCGACCTTGAACCCGAACTGGCTCATCCGCCCGCCCCTCCGACCGCTTCGGTGAGTTGACCGTCGACGATCCGAACCCGTCGGCGGGCGCGGTGCTCACTCCGACGTCGTGCGTGATCACCGCGATCGTGAGGCCCTCGCGATGCAGCTCGTCGAAGAGCGCGAGGATCGCCTCCGCGTTCTGGCTGTCCAGGTTGCCGGTCGGCTCGTCGGCGAGCAGCAGGCTCGGCCGCGAGACGAGCGCGCGAGCGATCGCCACCCGCTGCCGTTCGCCACCGGACAACGTGGTGGGCTCGAAGTCGATCCGATGGCCCAGCCCGACCCGCTCCAGCGCGGCCCGAGCGCGGTCCAGACGTTCCTTGCGACCGACCGGCGAGTAGAGCATCGACAGCGCCACGTTCTCCAGCACGGTCCGATGTGCGAGCAGGTGGAAGGCCTGGAAGACGAAGCCGATCCGCTCGCCGCGCAACGAAGCGCGTCGCCGCTCGGACAGCGTGCTCACGTCGACGCCGTCCAGCCGGTACATCCCCGAAGAGGGGCGATCCAGCAGCCCGAGCAGGTGCAGCAGGGTGGACTTGCCCGAGCCGGACGGCCCGACGATCGAGAGGTACTCGCCCGTCTCGATCGTCAGATCCACCCCGCGTACCGCCTGCACCTCGGGTGGGCCGGGGAACGACCTGCCGACCCCGACCATCTCCACGACCGCCGATTGCCGTGGGATGGTCCGAGTGTCAGATGTCAGCAGGTCGCTCCCCGCGCCCTGGTACGCGACCTCGTCGTGTTCGCTCATCGACCCACCACGACGAGGTCGCCCTCTTTCAGTGCTCCTGAGTTTCCCGAGAGTGGCCTGATCTCGGCGTACCCGTCGGCGGCGAGCCCAACGGATACCCGGAGCTCCTCGGTCGTTCCGTCCGCGCGCTTGACCTGCACGCGCGACCCCCCGTCAGGCCTCGCGGACAGCGCCGCGACCGGAACGACCAGGACATCGCCCTTGGTGCTGTTCACCGGAATCGTCACCTTGACGTTGGCCTGGCGCAGCAGCTCCACCTGCGTCGGCATGAGCTTTCCCGGCTTGAGCACGACGTCGAACCCGGACGCCTCGCCGTCTCCCTCGTCGCCGTCCCCTCGTCGCCCTCTCCCTCGTCACCGTCTCCGTTGTCGGAGCTTTCGGCTTCCTTGATGGACGAGATGGTCGCCGGCAGGTCCTCGTCGCCCAGCCCGAGCGTCGCCTTCATGCCGACCTTCAGCAACGCGCGGGTCTCCGCGTCGACGTTCGCGGTGAGAACGAGGGTCGCGCCACTGACCGACATGAGCGAATCGCCGACCGCCTGGCCGACCTTCGCGGTCACCTTGTCGACCCGACGCGGCAGGCTCGGAACGAAGACGACCTCCGAAGCAGGCAACGGAGTTCCCGCTGCCTCCTCGGCCTCGTCAAGCGCGTCTTGCGCCTCCTCCAACGCCTCCCGGGCGGAGTTGTACGCGGCCCGTTCGCTCGAGACGTCCTTCGGCTTCAGGAGATCCCGCAGCTGGGCTTTCGCCAGCCGCAGTGCGTCCTCCGCGTCGGCGATCGCGGCGGCGTTGCCGGTCTTCTTCGCCGCGCTCAGAGCCCGCTTCGCCTGGTCGACCGCGTTCTGGGCTTGCACCTTCTCGCCCTCGGTCGGACCTTTCTCCGCCATCCGGAGCGTCGAACGCGCACCGTTCACGGACTCCTGCGCGCCCTTCACCGTCTGCTTGGCGGCGTCGACGGCGCCCTTGGTCTGCTCGTCCGGCGCGGGCGGCTCGTACCCCGCCCGCCGGAACAGCTCGGCGACCGCACGTCCCGTGGCGGCGGTGTACTTCTTGTCGACCGTCCCAGGGTCCCGCCCGAGCTGGTCGAGCAGTTTCTCCAACTGCTGAACGTCCGGTCCCGACATGCCCGGCCGCAGCGACCGGTACATCGGCAACGCTCCGACCAGCGCGAGCACCGGGCGGCCGGTCACCTCGAGCACGACCTGGCCGGTCTTGATCTCCGAGCCCACCGCGGGAACGCGACCGGTGACGATCGGCTGGCTCGCGCCCTCGCCGCCACCGGCCTCGATCTTCAGGTCGACGCTGCCGGCGTACGAAGCGTCCGCTCGGGTGACGACCTGGCTCTTCAGCGTGCGTTTCTCCACAGGAACAGTGATGTCCGACGCTTTCGGCGGCGCGGTCTTCGCCGCCGCGTCGGCGGGAGACTCCATGCGCGAGCCGGCGAACAGGCCGACTCCGAGCGACGCTACCGCTGCCCCCGCGGTGATGAGCAACGTACGTCTACGTGTCCGCATTGGTCAGCCGACTCCGCCCGTGATGTTCATACCCATCTCGGCCATCATGTCGCGGTACTGCTCGAGCTGAGTCTTGTGCTGCTCGAGGAACTCCTTCTCGAGCTCGATCTGGACTTCCTTTGCCGGCTTGACGAAATGCTTCTGCTGGCACTCGTAGTCGATCGGCGCGAGCTTCAGCTCGAGCTCGCGAATCTCCTTGCGCTTGGCGGCATCGAGCTTCATCGGCATGGGCTTCGCCGCGGGCGCACTGGCGTCGCCCTCGCCCTCACCGCCGCCATCGGCCGGCTTCGAGGCATCGGAGAACTTGTTCCACACCGAGGACTGGGCGTCCTCGGGCTTCTTGAACTCGGTGTAGCCCTGGTCGGCCATGCAGTCCGACCACACCTTCGTCGCGTCCTTGACGCGCTGGTCGTTCTCCATCCGCTTGCGCAGCGACTCGAGGTCCTTGAACAGCGAGTCGAACTTCTTCCACGAGTTCTCGTCGAACTGCTTCTGCTTGCCGTAGATCTTCTCGGAGGCCTTGCCGTAGCAGCCGGGGTCGCCCCGGCCGTCCTTGCCGCCTGGTTTCGTCGACTTGGTCACCGCGCCGCCGCCGGAGTCGACCGTGACTCCCTCCGCGGCCGCGCCGTACAGCGCCTTGTCGTACGCCTTCTTGGCCTGCGAGCTGAGCTTCTCGCGGATCTTCTGGTTCGGGTCCTTGGAGGACTCGTCGCTCGGCATGAGGTGGTCCAGCGTCGCGACGCCGTACCCGTACTTCTTGGCGAACTCGCCCGGCGGGAGGGAGTAGGCCTCCTCGAACGCCTTGCCGGCGTCGTCCTTCGGAATGTTCGCGACATAGTCGAAGCCGGCGTCCTTCATGCAGGCGACGACCTCGGCCTCGACCTTGCGCTGCTTGGCCTTCTGTTCCGCCTCGTTCTCCTTGTTGCCGCCGGCCGCGACGGACACCCGCATCATCGCGCCGCCGAGGCCGCTCCCGCCCGGCCCGAGGTACGGCTCCAGGGGGTCTTCTCGGCGGCCTCGTTCTTCTTGGAACCGGATCCGGAGCCGGAGCCGTTGTCGTCGTCCGGGGACTGACCGCCACAGGAGCTCAGGACGAGGGCGGCGCCGACTATGGCACTGATCCCCCATAGACAAGCGCGCAGTGTTGCCGTGGGTCGACGTGTGATCATGGCGGCATCGTGCTGGAACCCGTGTCAAGATCTGATGAAGATCCGGTCAGGTCACCGTTCTGGCTCTTTCGTCGCCCTTTCGGTACGCAACCGCGCAGGTCACCGACGGTTGTCTTCATCGCTTCTTGACCAGATCAAGGCATACTCCCGAGATGTGGGAGCGCGCATTCTGGTCGCGGAGGACGACGTCAAACAGGCGGAGCTCGTCCGGCGATACCTCGAGCGAGAGGGCCACTCGACGGTGGTCGTGCACGACGGCCGCGCCGCGATCGACGAGTCGCGCCGGCGCCGGCCGGACCTGCTCGTGCTCGACATCATGATGCCCGGCGTCGACGGCCTGGACGTGTGCCGCGTGCTCCGGGCGGACAGCGACGTCCCGATCATCATGCTCACCGCGCGTTCCACCGAGGACGACCTGCTGCTGGGGCTGGACCTCGGCGCCGACGACTACCTGACCAAGCCGTACAGCCCGCGTGAGCTCGTCGCCCGGGTGCGGTCGGTGCTGCGCCGGAGCGCGGCACGAAGCCGTACGAACGGTGACGTCTATCGCGTGGGTGGGCTGGTGATCGACTCGATCCAGCACGAGGTCAGGCTGGACGGAGAGCTCGTCGAGACCACGCCCGCGGAGTTCAAGATCCTCGCCTGCCTCGCCGCCTCGCCCGGCCGGGCGTTCACCCGGCAGCACTTGCTGGAGGAGGCGTTCGGGTTCGAGCACTACGCGTTGGATCGGACGGTGGACGTGCACGTTCTCAACCTGCGCAAGAAGTTGGAGGTCATGCCGTCCCGGCCGCGGTACCTCCTCACGGTCTACGGCGTCGGCTACAAGCTGGCGCCCACGTTCCAGGAGGCAGCCGACGATGCGTCGTAGCCTGTTGCTCCGCCTGCTCGGACTGTCCCTCGCGGTGGCGGCCTGCGCGGTCGCGGCCACGGCGTGGCTCACCACGCAGAGCACGAGCAGCGCCCTGCGCGGCGAGTTCGCGCGAACGATCGACGCGGACACGTTCGTGTACAGCTCGCTGCTCGACTACGCCGGCGAGCACAAGTCCTGGAGCGACGTCGACACCACGATCGAGGAGCTGGCCCGGCGTACCGACCGGCGCGTCGCCCTGACCACGACGGACGGGCAGATCATCGCCGACTCGGCCCGCCTGCTCGGCGAGGCCGCGCCCCGGCTGCCCGCCAACCCGGCGGCGACGCTCGACGTGATCTCCGGCGACACGCTCGGCGCGAGCTCTCTGCGGATGGGGACGGTCAAGGCGTACCCCGCGGTGACCTATGCCGTCTCGAGCGTGGGCAAGTACGTCGGCGGCGGGCTCTGGGGGCTCACCCCGGAGGAAGAGTCCGAGCGGCATGCCCTTGTCCAGAAGGCGAACGCGTGCCTCGCGACGCAGTATCCGTCTGTCGCCGTCCAGGTCAACATGGACGGCTACCCGGTCGAGGTGACGTCGAACAGCTCGCCGGTACCCGCGCCCACCGAGGCGCCGACCGGACTTACCGAGGACGTGCTCAGCGCGATCTCCGCGCAGGAGAGCGACTGCGTCCCGCCGGCGTTGTACCGGCCGAGCAACCAGGCGATCGCGTACAACCGCTCCGAGACTCGCCTCACGTCCCAGTGCCTCGACGGGCACGGCGTCAAGTACATCGTCGAGAAGGGTCCCGACGGGCTGCAGGCGGTCCGACCCGACGACCTCGACCTGCAGAAGGCGAAGAAGTGGCCGTCGTCGGACAGCGCGTCGGCCAAGCCGATGCCCGAGGAGAAGCCGCTTCCCGAGCCGACGTCGCGCGCGGAAGCCGTTCCACCGGCGTCGTCCGGCACCGGGGCGGGCGGCGGTAGCGGCCAGGACGACCGGGTCTCGCAGGACGCGCTGGACGCCTTCTCCAGCTGCTTCACGACGGCTCGCGCGCAGGCGTTGCAGCCGTACGTCGCGCCGGCCGCACTGCTCTATCTCGGTTCAAGCGAGCGGTTCGACGCGTTCTCGGCGGACGGCTGGTGGCGTACGGCGTCGACCGCGCTCGCGGTGCTCGTCGTGGCCGCGGGCATCACGTTGCTCGGCGGTCAGCGCCTCGTCCGTCCGATCCGGGCGCTGACGACGGCGGCGCAGCGGATGGAGGCCGGCGACCGTGCCGCTCGGGTGCCGGTGCAAGGGGCTGACGAGGTCGCCCGGCTGGGGCACGCGTTCAACTCGATGGCGTCGGCGATCGAGTCCGGCGAGCAGCAGCGACGTGCCCTCGTGAGCGACGTCGCGCACGAGCTGCGTACGCCGTTGGCCAACGTCCGTGGGTATCTGGAGGCCGCCGAGGACGGCGTGGTCGAGCTGGACTCGGCGCTCGTCCGGTCATTGCTGGAGGAGGCCTCGCTGCTCGAGCGGCTGGTGTCCGACCTGCAGATGCTCGCGCAGGCCGACGCCGGGATGCTGCGGATCTACCCGGAGGAGTGCGACGCCTCCGACATCACCACGCAGGTGGTGGCGGGGCACCGCGCGGCCGCCGACTCGGCTGGCGTACGGCTGTCGGCCAAGGCACCCTCGTCGCTGCCCATCCACGCCGACCCGCACCGGGTCCGGCAGGCGCTCAGCAACCTGATCGCGAACGCGCTGCGCTTCACCCCGTCGGGTGGCTCGGTCGTGGTGTCGGTCGAGCTGGACGGGCGGCAGGTCGTGTGGTCGGTGTCCGACACCGGGCCGGGCATCGCTTCGGAGCATCTGCCGCATCTGTTCGACCGCTTCTACCGCGCGGACCCGTCTCGTTCGCGGGCGACCGGCGGCAGCGGGCTGGGGCTGGCGATCGTGAAGCACCTGGTCGAGGCGCACGGCGGACAGGTCGAGGTGGCGAGCGAGGTGGGCCGCGGGTCGACGTTCGTGATCCGGCTGCCGGTCTCGACGGCTACTTCCTGACGGCCTCGGCGATGCGGGCGGTGACCGTACGGGCGTGGTCGATCAGCTCGGGCGGCTCGTGGATCTCGAAGTCGAAGCCGTACAGGGCGACGTAGAGGAGCAGCTCGTCGAGGGAGTTCGAGCCGGCGCGCAACGTGCACGACCGTTCGTCTCGCTCCTCCAGCGCGCCGATCGTCGGCGGGATCCTGTCGGCGGCTTCCTCGATCGGCACGTGCAGCGTGAACCTCGCGCGGTAGCGGTAGGCCTGCGTCGAGATGCCGCGCGAGACGAACGACGCGAGGTCGTCGGCCGGCAGCGGCTTCGGCGGGAAGCGCGGGCCGGTGGGGATCCGCGGCCGCAGCCGGTCGACGCGGAAGCTGCGCCAGTCCGCTCTGTCCAGGTCGTACGCCACGAGGTACCAGCGGAAGCCGGTGTGCACGAGGCGATGCGGCTCCACTCGCCGGACGGAGGGTTCGCCGGAGTGGCTCGCGTAGTCGAACCGCAGCTGCTCGTGCGCCCGGCAGGCGGCGGCGACCGCGGTCAGCACGGCCGGGTCCACGGCCCGCCCTGTCGAGGGCATCGTCACGGTCACCGCCTGGAGTGTCGCCACACGATGCCGAAGCCGCGAGGGCAGCACATGCTCGAGTTTCGTCAACGCGCGAAGGGAGGACTCCTCCATCCCGGCGACGGATCCGACGGCCGCCGTACGCAGCCCCACGGTCACCGCGACCGCCTCGTCATCGTCGAGCAGCAGCGGTGGCACGTTCGCGCCGGCACCGAGGCGGTAGCCCGCGACGCCCACGGTCGCCTCGACCGGGTAGCCGAGCTCGCGCAGCTTGTCGATGTCGCGCCGTACCGTTCGGACGTCCACCTCCAACCGCGTCGCCAGCTCGGCGCCGCTCCAGTCGCGCGGCGACTGGAGCAACGAAAGCAGTCGGAGGAGTCGTCCTGACGTCTGCAACATGGTGCGAGTTTCTCACGAAGCTAGGACCAAAACTGTCCTAACCGACTCCTAGAGTGGTGGTCATGACGAAGAACGAAGAGATCAAGGCGTTCACGATCGACATTCCGCAGGCGCAGCTCGACGAGCTGAGGGCGAAGCTCGACGCGACGCGGCTGCCCGCCGCGCTGCCCGGCGACGACTGGGACACCGGTGTCCCCGTGGCGTGGCTGCGCGAGCTGGCGGAGTACTGGCGGACCGGGTACGACTGGCGCAAGATCGAGCGCGAGCTGAACGAGATCCCGCAGTTCACCACCGAGATCGACGGACAGCAGATCTACTTCATGCACCTCCGGTCGGCGCACGCGGACGCGCTGCCCCTCGTCCTGACGCATGGCTGGCCGGGCTCCGTCGTGGAGTTCCTCGACCTCATCGGCCCGCTGACCGACCCGGTCGCCCACGGCGGCAAGGCGGAGGACGCGTTCCACCTGGTGATCCCGTCGCTGCCCGGGTTCGGCTTCTCGGGCCAGGTGTCGGAGGGCGGCTGGGACCGTGCGCGGATCGGTCGCGCGTGGGCGACGCTGATGGCGCGCCTGGGCTACGAGCGCTACGGCGTGCAGGGAGGCGACATCGGCGGCGCGGTCTCGCCCGAGGTCGCGCGCGCGGCTCGTTCGAACGTGGTCGGTGTCCACACCAACGGCGGCCCCGGCCCGATGCCTCCGCTGCCCTTGTCCGACGAGGATCGCGCGGCGCTGTCCGAGCTGGATCTCGATCGCGTACGGCGGATCGAGGAGTTCATGCAGCGCGAGTTCGGCTACATCGCGATCCAGTCGACGCGGCCGCAGACGATCGGCTACGCGCTGGTCGACTCGCCGATCGCCTTGCTCGCTTGGATGATGGACAAGTTCCGCGAGTGGACGCATCCCACCTCGACGCTGCCCGAGGAGATCATCGACCGGGACCGGCTGCTGACGAACGTGATGCTCTACTGGCTGACCGGAACGGGCAACTCGGCGGCGTACGTCGGCTACGCGCAGGGCATGGCCTGGGGTCAGGGCAAGGAGAACTCCGGCGTCCCCACCGCGGCCCTGGTGTTCGCGCACGACGTCGCGATCCGGAAGTACGCGGAGACGGAGAACACCATCACCCGCTGGACCGACGTGACCGACCGCGGCGGCCACTTCGCGGCCCTCGAGGAGCCCGAGCTGTTGGTAGCCGACGTCCGCGAGTTCTTCAGCGACCTCCGCTAGTCCTTACCAGTAAGGCGAAACGCCAGCGTTCACCGCAGGTCGTTCCCTACCATGAGCTATGAGCGTGGGGAGTGGCGGCGAGCGCTGGCGTACGCCTGCCGGCATCAGCGCGATCGCGGCCGCGGGAGCGGTGCTGGTCGCGTTGATCGCTTTGTTCGTCAACGGTGCCAGCGACGAGCCTTCCCCGGCGGCGAACGGGAGCCCCAGCCCGACGCCTACAGCGACCCACGAGTACATGTTCGTCTACGGATCGAGCATGCCGCGACACTCCCGCTACGACGTGATCCGCGACTTCGTCGCCGACGCCCAGCCCGACCGGGTCTACGGCCGGCTCTACGACAGCGGCGCGGGCTACCCTGCCGCGAAGTTCGGCGGTGGCGAGGGCTGGATCGAGGGCTACCGGCTCCGTCTCCGGCCGGACCGTGCCGGCGAGGCGAAGCGGATGATGACGCAGGTCGAGTCGGGGCTCTACGAATCGGTCACCGTCGAGACCCAGGCGGGCCACAAAGCGACCGCATACGAATGGATCGGCTCGGTCGACGGCCTGACCCAGATCGCCGGCGGCGCGTGGACCGGCGACGAGTCCGGGCCGTCCGAGTAGGTCGCTCAGATCGGCTCCGCCTGTGGCAGCAGGCGTTTCGCGCGGTAGGCCGTCGGGGTGAGGCCGACGAGGGCGCGGAAGCGACGGGCGAAGTACGTCGGGTCGGGCCAGCCGACCAGCGCGCCCACGCGGGCGATGGCGTAGTCGGTCCGGGTCAGCAGGGCGGCGGCCCGTTCGGCGCGGACCCTTGCCAGGTAGCCCATCGGCGGGAGGCCGAGGTCGCGGCGGAACAGGCGGGTGAGGTACGCGGCGTCGAGGTTGGCCAGCCGCGCCAACTCGTCCATGCTCCACGGGTGCGCGGGGTCGTCGTCGATCCGGGCGGCCGTCGCGGCGACGGACGGATGGTGCCGCGGCGTCACGGGCGAGGCCTCCACCAGATAGCTCAACACCGTGAGCAGCTGCCCGAAAATCCTTGCTTGGTTGGTCATTGCCTGGTTGGCGTTCGAGCCGATCAGCTCCCCGAGCTCGGCGATCTCCGAGACGGCCGCGGCGGCCGACGACGGCGACGTACGTTGCCGCCACCAGCCATGCCTGCCTGGCCGAACGGGCGAGCGCCAGATCAGTTCCGCGACGCCCGGAACCTCGCGCAGGAACGCCAACTCGGTCCCGAGTGCCGACAGCGACAGGCAGGTGTTCGCCACGATCAGATGCGAGCACCGCGAGAACCCGTGCCACGCGCCCGGCCGCAGGACGAGAATGTCGCCCGCCGACAGTCGCTCCTGTCCCGCGGAGGTCTCGTGGAACCCCGTCCCACCGCCGACGACAGCGATCTCCACGAAGTCGTGCCCGTGCACCTCGCCGCCGCGGACGACGTCGTACACGGCGGCGAAGATCGCGGCACGGCCGAACAGGTCGCTCTCGTGGTACGTGGGCAGCATGTCAGGATCGTACGAGTCCCCGCATGGATCTTCCTAGCCCTCGGCGGGTCCGAAGGGCGACGCTGGAAGCATGACGATCAGCCCACCCGCAGAGCGAATCAGTGACGTCGACGCCGACGGACGGATCTCCGACGAGCTCATCGCCTCGTATCGCGAGAACGGATTCGTCCGGATCCGCGGCATCCTCGAGCCCGACGAGGTCGAACGCTTCCGCGCCGGCGAGGCCGCGTTCCTCGAGGCGCACCGTGCCGAGGGACTCAACTACGACCGCAAGGTCTTCACCCAGCTGGTGAACGTCTGGCAGCACGACGAGGTCGCCCGCGACCTCACGCTGCACCCGGGGATCGGCCGCGTCGCCGAGCAGATCGCCGGCATCCCGTTGCGGATCTGGCACGACCACATGCTCGTCAAGGAGCCGCACAGCGACACCGCGACCGAGTTCCACCAGGACCGCCCGTACTGGCCGCACCAAGGCGACCGGCACTCGCTGTCGTGCTGGGTCGCGCTCGTGGACGTGCCGCCGGAGAAGGGCTGCATGGCGTTCATCCCGGGCACGCAGAACGTGAAGGGCCTCAAGCCGCAGAACCTGCTGGACGAGGAGGACCTGTTCCTGCACGACCCGTCGCTGCGCTGGCACCCGCGCGTCACGGTCCCGCTGCGCGCCGGGGACTGCACGTTCCACAGCAGCTACACCGGCCACATGGCGCTGCCGAACAAGACCGACTTCGCGCGCATGGCGCACGTGAACATCTACATGGACGAGGCGACCCAGTTCAACGGCAACCCGCACGTCGTCACCGACTCGCTCGGCCTCACCGCCGGCGACCGCCTCGACGGCGAGACGTTCCCGCGTCCCTGGGGCTAGGCCTCCACGCGGGAGCGGCGCAGGGCGACTTCGCTCCCGCTGCGGACGCCTAGCCGTGCGGCCGCGTCGCCGCCGTTGACCGCGAGCGCGACGTGGCCGTCGGAGTCGACGAACAGGACCAGCTCGCGCTCGGGCACGTCGCCGAACGTCTTGCCCACGGTCGCCCAGGCCGCCACGTCGCCGCAGCGGACGTCCACCCGGCCGGGGCCGAGCGCCTCCAGCGCGTCCTGCCCGGCGGCGAGCTGGATGTTGCCGTAGCGGTTGACGTACGACACGTCGCTCGTCACCACGCCGTCCGCGACCCGCGACCGGAGCGGCGGCAGCTCGACGAGGGAGTCGACGGGTGCCGGCTCGCCGAGCTCCGACAGCGTCGTTCCCGCCGCGAGGTGCCCGACGACCGGCGCGAAGATGTCGCGGCCGTGGAACGTACGGCCGACCGTCGGCAGCCAGAGCGCGGAGTTCGTGAGCACGTACGCCTCGCTCGCTCCGCCGAGCGCCGCGGCACCTGCCGCGAGCAGGCCGTTGTCGGGGCCGACGATGACGCTGTCGCCGGCTCGGACGGCTGCCGGGCGGCGCTCGGTGCCGACGCCGGGATCGACGACCACGAAGTAGATGGCGGGGCCGGGCAGGTACGGCAGGACGCGGGTGAGGACGGCGGCGCCGTGGCGGACGTCCATCGGCGGGACCTCGTGGGAGATGTCGAACAGCGACGTCTCCGGCGCGAGCTTCAGGATGATCCCCTGGCAGAGCGCCACGAACCCGTCACGGGTGCCGTAGTCAGTCAGCAGCCCGACGCGGATCACGTGGGAAGGTTAGCGATCAACGAGGACGAGCGAACTGCGTGGGTGTCCCCATGTAGAACATCGACTTGATCTCGACGCTGCGGCGCGGGTTCGGGGCGTGGATCATCCTGCCGCCGCCGACGTACATCGCGACGTGGTAGATCGTGCCCGGGTCGCCGGGATTCCGCGAGAAGAAGATCAGGTCGCCGGGACGGAGCTCGTCCATCGAGAGCTTCTCCGACCGCCGGTACTGCCCGCGCGCGGTGTGCGGGAGATAGACGCCGGCGTCTCCCCAGGCGCCCATCGTCAGGCCGGAGCAGTCCCAGGTGCCGGGGCCGTCGCCGCCGAAGACGTACGGCTCACCCAGCTGGTTCTTGGCGAACGTGACCGCGATCCGGCCCTGCGCGGACGTGGACTCGCCGCCGCCACCTCCGCCGCCACCGCCGCCGTCGTCATCGCCGTCGTCGTCCCCGCCGCCGTCGTCGTTGGGGCTGCGGTCCCGGTCGCGGCGCTCCTTCTCCTGCTGCTCGCGCTTGCGACGTTCTTCCTCGGCCTTCTTGCGCGCCTCTTCCGCACGCTTGCGGGCCAGTTCCTCCAGGCCGTTCTGCCGCTGCTGGGCGAGCGTCGCCGAGATGCCCTCGAGCTGCGCGAGCCGACCGACGAGTGCGGTCTTCTGCTGCTCGATCGAGGCGACCGACGACTGCTGCTCGCCGAGCGCCTTGGTGGCCTTGTCCTTGGCGGCGTCCGCGATCTTGGCGGCGGACTGCCGGCTGTCGCGAGCCTTGGCGGCCTGCCGTTCGAGCACGCTCGCGACGACCTCGCTGGCCCGCAGGGCTTGCAGGTTCTGTGCCGCGGACGACGCGACCATCTCGACCGTCGAGGCCTGGTCGAGCAGGCTCTGCGGCCCGTCGGCGTCCAGGAAAGCCGAGAGCTCGCGCAGGCCGGTCTGGTGCTGGTACGAGGCCGCCGCGAACTGGCCGATCGCGCGACGCTTGCCCGCGGCCGCCTTCGTCGCCGCGTCCGCCTTGGTCTTCGCCGCGGTGGCCGCCTTGTCGGCAAGCTGGAGGTTGTACGTCGCCTCGTTGTACTCCTCGACCGCGGTCTGCGCGGCGATGTCGAGCTGCCGCAGCTTGTCGTTCGCGACCGCGAGCTGGCCCCGGATCCGGCCGACGTCGGTGGCGGCGCTCAGGGCGTCGGCGTGAGCCTTGTCGACCTTCTGTTGGCTGGGGAACGTGTCGTCGGGATCGGCGATCGAAGGACCGGCCGTACCGAACGTGAGAGCTGCGGCAGCGAGCGCGACGAGCGCGACACGGACCTGCCGAGACGAGGGGAAGGAACGGCTCGGTCGCGGTCCAGTCGGATCGTCGCCACTCGCTCCCACGGCCCTACTCCCTCACCGAAACGACATCATGATCATGTCTTCATTCACGGAACGTAGCGACTCGGTGTCCCAAATGGAACACCCTTCACACGAAAAACTTCTGTCACAGGCGTGTCATCTTGACAAACCACACCAATGTCATTCGTGCGCTGCCCGTGCTCGACCGTCCCATGATCGGATGGCGAAGCGGATTTCGGGAGAGGTATCACTGATCTCGGCACTTTCGTGCACACCCTGTTTACAACGTTGGCGCCCATTCGGTGCATGTCGGACTAGTCAGTCACCCGCGTGCTGTGAGCAGGGCGATGCACTCGACGTGGTGGGTCATCGGGAAGGCGTCGAAGGCGCGGAGGTCGGCCAGGTCGTAGCCGCGCTCGGCGAACGAGGCGAGGTCGCGGGCGAGGGCGGCGGGGTCGCAGGCGACGTAGACGACGCGGTCCGGCCGGCGGCGGGCGATCGACTTCACGACGCGGACGCCGGCACCCTTGCGGGGTGGGTCGAGGACGACGACCTCGGGGTCGGGCAGCTGGGCTCGGTCCAGGACGGCCTCGACGCGGCCGGCGAAGACCCGTACCTGCGGGAGATCCGCGAGGTTGTCCGCTCCCTGCTCGGCGGCCCGGCGGTGGGACTCGACGGCGACGACGGTGCCCTCGGGGCCGACCTGCGCCGCGAGGACGGAGGCGAAGAGCCCGACGCCCGCGTACAGGTCCCACGCCACCGACCCGGTCGCCGGGGCGGCCCACTCGCGTACGACGTCGGCGAACGTGTCGGCCGCCGCTGGATGGACCTGCCAGAACCCGTGCGGCGCCACCGTCCAGTCCCGGCCCGCGGCACGTTCGTGCGCGACGGACCCACCCGAGACGGGGCGGCGGCCCTCGGCGACGAACGTCTCGCCGCCGGCGTCGACGGCGACCGACAGCTCCGCGCCCGGCGTCCAGTCGCCGTTGACGACTCTGTCAACCGTGCCTTGCGCCGCAATAGGGCACCCGTCGATCGTCACGACGGCGTGGCTGCGATGCCCCCGGAACCCCGCCCGGCCATGCGCGTCGACGGCCAGCCGCGCCCGCGTACGCCAATGCAGCAGCCCGTCGCCCGGCAGCTCCTCCACCACGACCTCGCGCTCGATGCCCGCCAACCGCCGCAGCTGCTCCGCGACGACCTCGGCCTTCAACAGGCGCTGGCGGCCGCCGGACACGTGCTGCCAGTCGCACCCACCGCACCCACCCGGAACCGCAACCGGGCAAGGAGGAACGACTCGATCCGGCGAAGCCTCCACCACCTCGACGGCGTCCGCCCGCCAGAACGACCCCGCCCGATCCTCGGTGACCGAGACGACAACCCGCTCACCCGGCAGCGCATGCCGTACGAACACCACGCGCCCCTCATGCCGCGCGACGCAGTGCCCACCGTGCGCCACCGGCCCGACGGTGACCTCGAAGAGACTCAATACGTCGCTGCCCGGCTCGTCGAAGAAGCCCCAAGAGAACACCGGGACGCCGCCTCACAGGCGGAGGCGTGCGGCGAAACTGAGCGAGCCGGGGCTGCGACCATCAGTGCTGTGCAACGAACCGGTCACGTGAAGCGACGATCTCCGCTTCGGCTTCCGTCCGGCCGGTCCAGGAAGCGCCCTCGACGGACTTGCCGGGCTCGAGGTCCTTGTAGACCGCGAAGAAGTGCTGGATCTCCAGCCGGTCGAACTCCGGGAGGTGATGGATGTCACGCAGGTGTTCCATCCGCGGGTCCGTCGCAGGTACGCAGAGGACCTTGTCGTCGCGGCCCTTCTCGTCGCTCATCCGGTACATCCCGATCGCCCGGCAGCGGATCAGGCAGCCGGGGAACGTCGGCTCCTGCAGCATCACCAATGCGTCGAGCGGGTCGGTGTCCTGGCCGAGAGTGTCCTCGATGAAGCCGTAGTCCCACGGGTACTGCGTCGCGGTGAACAGCGTGCGGTCGAGCCGAATGCGCCCGGTCTTGTGATCCATCTCGTACTTGTTGCGTTGCCCCTTCGGGATCTCGATCGTCACGTCGAAGTCCACCGCGGCCGCCCTTCTGAGTAAGAACTGGCCCCGATTCTCCCGTACGCTGGTTGATCTCCCGCCGTGGGCACCCGCGGGAGTAAGCAGGCAACGAAGGTCGGGGGCTGGCCGTGACGGCCGAAAGGCTGCACCAACGTACGTGGGCGCGCGTCGCGCTCGCGCTGATCGTCGTTGGCGCACTCGGTCTGGCCGGGTACGCCGCCGTCGTCACCGATCTGGTCGACGTCTCCTGGGGCGCGGGCAGGAGCGCTGCCACGCCGTCGGCGACGCCGTCCCGTACGCCGACGCCCACCCCGAAGCCGTCGCCTTCCCCCAGCCGTACGCCGGCCGGACGCGTGCTCGACGAGCTCCGCCACCGGCGCGCTGCCCACCCGCGCGGGGATCGCGGCCGAGCTCGCCGACCCGCTTCGCGGTCAAGGCGTCGGCCCGCACGTCGGCGTCGCGATCAGGGACGCACTCACCGGAAAGCTCCTTTACGGCAAGGGGAACGACGCTGGGTTCGTGCCGGCGTCGACGACGAAGATCGTCACCGCGACCGCCGTGCTGGCTGCCTTGGGCCCGCAGCACCGCTTCGAGACGCAGGTCGTCGCAGGAGCGAAGCCGGGCGAGTTCGTGCTGGTGGGCGGCGGCGACCCGTTGCTCGCGACGGAGGGCGCCAAGGACTATCCGGAGCGCGCCACGATCGAGGACCTCGCGGCCGCGACCGCGAAGGCGCTGCAGGAGCGGAAGCTGACGTCGGCGCGCGTGCTCGTCGACGCGAGCCTGTTCCAGCAGCCGATCAGCCCGGAGTGGGAGCCGCAGTACGTGCCGGGCAGCGTCGTCTCCAGGATCACCGCGCTCTGGGTGAACGAGGGCCGCACCAAGCTGGGCGGCAAGGCTCGCTCCAAGGACCCGGCGCTGGCGGCCGGCTGACGCGTTCGCGAAAGCGCTGGGGACGTACGGCATCAAGATCGGCACGGGCGCCGACCGCGGCAAGGCCGCGGCGGGGGCCGAGAAGCTCGCCAGCGTCTCGTCCGCGCCGCTCGACGAGATCGTCGAGCACGTGCTGACGACCAGCGACAACGAGGGCGCCGAGGTGCTGGCCCGCCACGTCGCGCTGAGCCAGGACCTGCCGGGCACGTTCGGCGGCGCGATGAAGGGCGTCGAGCTGGTGCTCGGAGAGCTCGGCGTGGACGCGGCCGACCTGCGGCTGTACGACGGCAGCGGGCTGTCCCGTAAGAACAAACTGACACCGAACGCGATCAGCTCCGTCCTCGCCCTCGCCGCCAACCCGGACCACCCCGAGCTGCGCGCGGTGCTGACCGGCCTGCCGGTGGCGGGCTTCAGCGGGACGCTCGACGAACGGTTCGGCGGCGAGGCGTCCGACCCCGGCGAGGGCGTCGTCCGGGCCAAGACCGGCACGCTCACCGGCATCGCGTCGCTCGCCGGCGTGGTCACCACGAAGGACGGCGCGCTCCTCACGTTCGCGCTGATGGCCGACCGCACCACCGCCGGCGACCCCAGGCTCGGCCTCGACCGCGCCGCCGCCGCTCTCGCGACCTGTGGATGTCGCTGACCTGCTCCGGGGCATCCCTGGTTCGTCCCCATGACCGGTTCCTTGGCGCCGCGCACCGCGTACGGTGAACCCATGAGCACCGACGACAACGACGCGACCGAGTCGATGGTCGACTGGGACCTCGCCGTCAGCACTGCCCGCAGGCTCACTCGCCCCGGCCCCGAGATCAGCCGCGAGGAGGCCGCGCAGGCGGTCAGTGACCTGCGCGAGTTCGCCGCGTTGTCCGAGGGACACGTGCGCGAGTTCACCGGTCTGCACACGAGCGGCGGCCGCGCGCCGGTGCTCGTCGTCGACCGGAACGGCTGGGTCCAGGCGAACGCGGACGGGTTCCGCGAGGTGCTCGCCCCGCTCGCCGAGAAGCTCCGCGAGAAGCGCGGCGGCGACCAGCAGAGTCCCGCGCTCGGCTCGTTCGGCGCGCGCGTCACCGGGTTCGAGGCCGGCGCGCTGCTCGCGTTCCTGTCCGGCAAGGTGCTCGGCCAGTTCGACCCGTTCTGGAACGGTGGCGGGCCCAGCGCCAACGGCGACGGCGCGCCGCCCGTCGGACGGCTGCTGCTCGTCGCCCCGAACGTCGTCCACGTCGAGCGCGAGCTCGGCGTCGACCCGCGCGACTTCCGCCTCTGGGTCTGCCTGCACGAGGAGACGCACCGCGTCCAGTTCACCGCCGTTCCTTGGCTGCGCGACTACCTGCGCGGGCAGATCGGCGAGTTCCTGCAGCAGACCGACCTCGACCCGTCCGCGATGTTCTCCCAGCTCAGGCAGGGCCTGGAGCAGGTCGGCAAGGCCGTACGCGGCGAGGGCCAGGAGGTCTCGTTCATCGACCTCGTCCAGACGCCCGCGCAGAAGGCGATCCTCGACCGGGTCACCGCGGTGATGTCGCTGCTCGAGGGCCACGCCGACGTGGTGATGGACGGCGTCGGCCCGAGCGTGATCCCGTCGGTCGACCACATCCGGGGCAAGTTCCAGGAGCGCCGCGGCGGCGGCACCTGGCTGGACCAGCTGCTGAAGCGGCTGCTCGGACTCGACGCGAAGATGAAGCAGTACCGCGACGGCGCGATCTTCGTCCGCGGCGTGGTCGACCGGGTCGGCATGGAGGGCTTCAACCGCGTCTGGACCTCGGCCGAGACGCTGCCGAGCAAGGCCGAGATCACCGACCCGGACGCCTGGGTACGCCGGGTGCACGGGGACGCCGCGGTCGCCTAATGGGCCCCCATCCGGCGGTCGCGGCCGCCCGGTTGGCGGTGCGTACTTCCCTCGCCGACCTAGCGCCCGGTTCCGTCGTCCTCGTCGCGTGCTCCGGCGGGGCGGACTCGCTCGCGCTGGCCTCGGCGTTGGCGTTCGAGGCGCGGGGAGCCGGCTGGCTCGCCGGTGGGGTGACCGTGGATCACGGGCTGCAGCAGGGCTCGGACACCCGCGCGGAGGGCGTGGCCGCGACGCTGCGCGGCATGGGGCTCGACCCGGTCGAGGTGGCCCAGGTGTACGTCGGGACCGCCGGCGGACCCGAGGGGGCCGCTCGAACGGCTCGCTACGAGGCGCTCGACGCGATCGCGGAGAAGGTGTCGGCGGCCGCTGTTCTACTGGGCCATACACGCGACGACCAGGCGGAGACGGTGCTCCTCGGGTTGGCGCGTGGCTCGGGAGCGCGGTCCCTGGCGGGAATGGCGGCGCGCTCGGGCACGTACCGACGGCCGTTCCTCACCCTCGAACGGTCGGCCACCCAGCGCGCCTGCTCCGAGGCGGGGCTCGCGGTCTGGGAGGACCCGCACAACCTGAACGCCGCGTACACCCGGGTACGCGTCCGGCACGGCGTGCTGCCGGTGCTCGAGCACGAGCTCGGCCCGGGCGTGACCGCGGCGTTGGCACGTACGGCCGACCAGCTGCGCGACGACGCCGACGCGCTCGACGAGTGGGCCACGCGGGCCGCCGAGGCCTGCCTGGGGTCGTCGGGGGTCGACGTCGGCGCGCTCGCCGACCTGCCCGCGGCGATCCGCCGGCGGGTGCTTCGGCGTGCGGCGCTGTCGGCCGGCTCGCCGGCGAACGACCTCTCCGCCGGCCACCTGGCGGCGATCGACGCGCTGGTGACGAGTTGGCACGGCCAGGCTTTCGTGGAGCTGCCAGGCGGCATTCGCGTCCATCGGGTCGACGGACGGCTTGAGTTGGTCACGCCGGAGTGACAGACGTCACCTGTCCTTCCTGCGTTGAAAGTCAGGGTCTGTCGGGCGGGTCCCGCTCGGGTATGAAACGCTGTTCCGGCCGTACTCTCCGCCGCACCTGGGAGCTCTCAAGGTGGACGCCGACCAGATCGATCACGACCTCAAGTCGATCCTCCTCTCCGAAGAGCAGATCCGTACCCGGGTCGCCGAGCTCGCGGTCGAGATCGAACGCGACTACGAGGGCCAGGACCTGCTGCTCGTCGGCGTGCTCAAGGGCGCGGTGATGGTGATGGCCGACCTCGCCCGCGCGCTGAGCCGCCACGTCGAGATGGACTGGATGGCGGTGTCGTCGTACGGCTCCGGCACCCAGTCGTCCGGGGTGGTCCGGATCCTCAAGGACCTCGACACCGACCTCACCGGCCGGCACGTGCTGGTCGTGGAGGACATCGTCGACACCGGGCTCACGCTGTCCTGGCTCGCGTCGAACCTGAAGTCGCGCGGCCCGGCGTCGGTGGAGATCTGCACGATGCTGCGCAAGCCGGATGCCATCAAGACGGATATTCCGGTCAAATACGTCGGTTTCGACATACCGAACGAGTTCGTGGTCGGGTACGGCCTCGACTACGCCGAGCGCTACCGCAACCTGCGTTTGGTCGGCACGCTCGCGCCGCATGTCTATTCGAGGCCGTGACCAGCATCACTGACTAGCCGGCCAGTCAGGCTCAGCTCTCGGGAACACCAGCGGTGACCTGCGACGTTCGATGGGGGAGACGCTCGCGCAAGGTACGCTGCTCGTGCGCCGGCCGTTGGCCCGGTGTACCTTCGTAGTCTCCCCACGCCGCGGGCTGTGAGCGGCGTTGGGCCCGACAGCGGTGCGGTCACCGCCGAGGGGACGCCGATCGTACTGGTGCGCCGCATCGACGACTCCCCGTCGATCGGTTACGTGGATGAGCAGGAGGGACGGAGCCCGACGCTCCGCGCTATGGACTTCAAGCGATTCTTCCGTGGGCCGATCTTCTGGATCGCCGTCCTCATCATCGTGGTTCTGCTCGTCGGCGACTTCGCCACACGCTCCGGCGGCTTCAAAGAGGTCGACACGTACCGCATCTTCCAGGAAATCGACGGGAACGATGTGCGGTCCGCGGTCGTCGTCGGGGGCACGGAGCAGGAGATCCGGATCACGACGAAGGACGGCCAGAAGCTTCGCGCCGCCTACATCGAGGGCCAACAGGTCGAGCTGGTCAAGACTCTCCAAGAGAAGACAGACAGCAAGCTGATCCCTGACGGCTACGACGTCAATATCTCTCGGCCCAGCCTCATCGGGACTCTGATCTCGACGCTGCTGCCGTTCATCCTCATCGCGATCCTGTTCCTGTTCCTGATGAACAGCGTCCAGGGCGGCGGCTCCCGGGTGATGAACTTCGGCAAGTCGAAGGCGAAGCTGATCAGCAAGGACACCCCCAAGTCGACGTTCGCCGATGTGGCGGGCTGCGACGAGGCGATCGAGGAGCTCGGCGAGATCAAGGAGTTCCTCCAAGAGCCGGCGAAGTTCCAAGCCGTCGGCGCCAAGATCCCCAAGGGCGTCCTGCTCTATGGGCCTCCCGGGACCGGTAAGACGCTGCTCGCCCGAGCGGTCGCCGGTGAGGCGGGAGTGCCGTTCTACTCGATCTCCGGTTCGGACTTCGTCGAGATGTTCGTCGGTGTCGGTGCGTCCCGCGTACGCGACCTGTTCGAACAGGCCAAGGCGAACGCGCCGGCCATCATCTTCATCGACGAGATCGACGCCGTCGGCCGGCACCGTGGCGCTGGCCTCGGTGGCGGTCACGACGAGCGCGAGCAGACGCTGAACCAGCTGCTCGTCGAGATGGACGGCTTCGACGTTCGCGGCGGTGTGATCCTGATCGCCGCGACCAACCGGCCGGACATCCTCGACCCGGCGCTGCTGCGCCCGGGCCGGTTCGACCGGCAGATCAGCGTCGAGGCGCCCGACCTGATGGGCCGGCACAAGATCCTGCAGGTGCACGCTCGCGGCAAGCCGATGGCGCAGGTCGTCGACCTGATGGCCGTCGCGCGTCGTACGCCGGGCTTCTCCGGCGCCGACCTGGCGAACGTGCTCAACGAGGCCGCTCTGCTGACCGCGCGGCAGAACAAGAAGCTCCTCGACGACGACGCGCTCGACGAGGCGATCGACCGCGTGATCGCGGGGCCGCAGAAGCGCACGCGTCTGATGAGCGACAAGGAGAAGAAGATCACCGCGTACCACGAGGGCGGACACGCTCTCGTCGCCGCGGCGCTGCCCGGGACCGACCCGGTGCACAAGGTCACGATCCTTCCGCGTGGTCGCGCGCTCGGCTACACGATGGTGCTGCCGGACGAGGACAAGTACTCGACGACGCGTTCGGAGATGCTCGACAAGCTCGCGTACATGATGGGCGGCCGGGCCGCGGAGGAGCTTGTCTTCCACGACCCGACGACCGGCGCGGCCAACGACTTCGAGAAGGCCACCGGCCTCGCGCGGGCGATGGTCACGCAGTACGGCATGACCGAGAGGCTCGGCGCGATCCGGTTCGGTTCGGACGCCAACGAGCCGTTCCTGGGCCGCGACCTCGGCCACCAGCGCGACTACTCCGAGCAGGTGGCGGCGCAGGTCGACGCCGAGGTCCGGGCGCTGATCGACACGGCGCACCAGGAGGCGTTCGACATCCTGGTGGAGAACCGCGACGTGCTGGACAACCTGGTGCTCGAGCTGCTCGAGAAGGAGACGCTCGACAAGGAGCAGGTGGCCCGCGTGTTCGAGCCGATCCGCCGGCGTGAGATGCGCCCGGGCTGGACCGGTTCGGCCAGCAGGCGTCCGTCGGAGATCCCTCCGGTGGACACGCCGAAGGCCGCGATCGCGAACGGTCAGCGGGCCGAGGAGCAGGGCGGCCTGGTCATCGCGCCGTCGCCTGCTGGTGAGGCCGACGTCCACGAGAAGCGGACCCAGGACCCGTCGCCCGGGCAGACCCCGGGGTGGTCCGGCGCCTGAGGAACTCCGTGAGAACGGGCATATCCATCTGGGTATGCCCGTTCTTCGTTAGGTGAGTGTTGTGAACCTGCCCTCGTCCTCCGAGCCCGACGGCTCCATCGACCCCGCCAAGGTGCCGCCGTTCGACCACGCGCGCGCCGAGGCGGCCGTGCGGGAGCTGCTCCACGCGGTGGGGGAGAACCCGGACCGGCCCGGTCTGACGGACACTCCTGCTCGGGTGGCGCGTGCGTACGCGGAGATGTTCGCCGGGCTGCGGATGCGGCCGGAGGACGTGCTGTCGACGACGTTCGAGCTCGGGCACGACGAGATGGTGCTCGTGAAGGACATCGAGGTCTGGTCGACCTGTGAGCACCACCTGGTGCCGTTCACGGGGGTCGCGCACATCGGCTACATCCCGAACAAGGCCGGCGAGATCACCGGACTGTCGAAGCTCGCCCGGCTGGTGGACGTCTTCGCCCGCCGGCCGCAGGTGCAGGAACGGCTGACCACCCAGATCGCCGAGTCGCTGGTCCGGATCCTCGAGCCCCGCGGCGTGATCGTCGTCATCGAGTGCGAGCACCTTTGTATGACCATGCGCGGCGTACGCAAGCCTGGGGCGAAGACCGTGACGTCCGCCGTACGAGGCCAGCTCCGCGACCCCGCGACCCGCGCCGAGGCCATGAGCCTGATCATCGGGTCCTAGCCGTAACGTTCCGGTCCTGTCACACTGCGCTCATGTTGTGGCTATGGATCCTCTTGGGCGTGGTGGTCCTGCTGATCGTGGGCTACGTCGTCGACCGGCGCTTCGCCGTCGGCCCCTGGCACGAACGTTCGGAGCGCGATGCGTTCGGCGACAGCCAACCGAAGGGCAACGAGCAGCTACCGCCGCCTGGCTCCATGGGCGCCCCTTAACAAAGGACGACTGGCTAGTGGCGGTGGTTCGAGTCCGTCGCGGGCGAGCCGTCCGCCGCGGGGTCGTCGGGGCCCTTGGGCACCTTGCAGGCTCGTTCCAGCAGGAGGCCGCCCACGGCGACCAAGAGGCCAGCGCCGGCTGCCAGGAGGCCCAGAACCACGCGGTCGCGGCCGGACGAGGTGCCGTACTCAGCCACGAAGTGCAGCGCGAAGCCGACGTACGCGCCGCCGACCAGGGCGCCCACCAAGGCCGAGGCCTTGGCCAGCACCAGCAGCCGTACGGCCAGCAGCGGCTCGACCCAACGTTGCTTGCGCTGCAGCCGGTCGTACATGTACCAGGCACCGGCGAACAGCAGGGCGGCGAAGAAGGCCAGCCCCGCGGCGGCCGACCAGGGCGCGCGAGGAGCCGTGCCGCCGGTGGCCTCGATGATCGCCACCCCGGACCAGCCGATCGCCCCGCCGAGGAAGACGAGGCCGATGACGAGCGGGATCGAGGTGGTCCGAACCGGGTTCACTCTTCGATTCTCGCGTATGGACCCAAGAGAGCGCTCAATCGTCGAGCCGGAGCTCGAGCCCGTCGACGCGGGTGAGCGTCGAGGTGTCCACCGACCGGGCCAGATCCGCGACCTTGCCGTGCCCCGGGACCTCGCCGTCGGGGTCGACATGCGACCACGGGATCAGCACGAAGGGGCGCTCGTGTGCCCGCGGATGCGGCAGCACGAAGTCTTCCTCGTCGATGACCTTGTCGCCCACGACGATGAGGTCGACGTCCAACGTACGAGGGGCGCCCCGCACCGTACGTACGCGGCCGAACGCGTCCTCGACGGCCAACGCCCGTTCGAGAATCGTCCGTGCCTGCAGAGTGGTGTCCGCGACCACGATCGCGTTCAGGAAGTCCGGCGACTCGTCCGGGCCGCCGACGGCGGGGTTCTCGTAGATCGGCGAAACACCGACGATGTGCAACTCGGGCGTGTCCGCCAGTGCGTTCAACCCGCCTTGCAGATTGGCGGCGCGATCGCCGAGGTTGCTGCCCAACGCGAGCACGACCCGACGGATCGGACGCAGTCCGCCCGTCAGGGTGTCAGCATCGATGATGTGGGGGTTCGGCGTCTCGGTCACGTGCGGCTCCGGTGAATGGTCACGGCGATGTCGTCGAACGGCACCCCGACAGGGGCCTTGGGCTTGTGCACGGTCACCTCGACGTCGTTCACCTTGGGCTCGGTGAGGCAGACGTCGGCGACGCGTTCCGCCAGGGTCTCGATCAGGTTCACAGGATCGGTGCCGACCGCCTCCACGACGCGGCCAGCCAAGGACGAATAGTCAACGGTCTCAGCGAGGTCGTCGGTCTTGGCTGCGGCGCGCGTGTCCACGCCCAGCACGACATCGACGACGAACGGTTGCCCGTTCAGGCGCTCCTCGGGCAGGACTCCGT
The DNA here is from genome assembly GCA_963762635.1 of uncultured Actinomycetota bacterium. Lineage (GTDB taxonomy): Bacteria > Actinomycetota > Actinomycetes > Propionibacteriales > Actinopolymorphaceae > Tenggerimyces. Next base: position 404,421 of record CAVXLQ010000006.1, on the reverse strand, counting down.
GATGGCCGAAGGCCTGAAGCCCTCGCAGAGCGATCCGATCTCCCATCGTGCGTCCCACCTCCTGCCTGACCCCAGCTACCGCCGACCCCGCGGAAGACAGTACCGACGTATGCCCACCATCCGACCACCCGTGTGCCCCTCGTCACCTGGCTGGGAACGGTGGGATTGCCGATCAGACCCCGTGGGGTTCGGCCGCCCAGCGTGCGGCGACCCGGACCGCGTCGAGCGACGGTCGTACGGCATGTACCCGCACGCACCACACCCCAGCCATCGCCGCCAATGCCGATGTTGCGGAACTTGCGTCGTCGCGATCCCGGGTGGGGCGAAGGTCGCCCGTTTCTTGATCCGCTAGCAGCCTACCCAGGAATGTCTTGCGCGACGCAGCGACGAGCACGGGGAGTTCGAGCTGATGTAGCCGGTCCAGGCCAGCGAGGATCGCCCAGTTGTGGTCCGCGTTCTTGGCGTACCCCAGGCCGGGGTCGATCGCCAGCTTCGTACGGGCGATTCCCGCCTGCTCGGCGGCCTTCACGCGCTGGGCGAGCGCGTCGATGACCTCCTCCACGACGTTCGCGTACGTGGCGCGCGACTGCATGTCGTGGGAGTGGCCGCGCCAGTGCATACAGACATACGCGACGCCGGTTTCGGCTATCAGGGGGAGCATGCGCTCGTCTGCCAGGCCGCCTGAGACGTCGTTGATGCCGATCGCGCCGGCCTCGATGGCCAGGCGGGCCACGTTCGCACGCATGGTGTCGACGGAGACTAGGGCGCCCTCGGCGACGAGGGCGGTGACGACGGGGATGACGCGGCGGAGCTCTTCCTCCTCGCTGGGCCGCTCGGCGCCGGGTCTGGTGGACTCGCCGCCCACGTCGACGAGGTCGGCGCCTTCGGCGATCAACTCGCGGCCGTGGGCGATGGCCTTGTCAGGCTCGAGCCAGAGGCCGCCGTCGGAGAACGAGTCGGGGGTGACGTTCACCACACCCATGACGAGCGCGCGGGGTGGGGTCGGGAGGCCGTCCAGATAACGTGCCGGTCGTCCGATCATCCGCGTGCCTCCTGGTAGTCAGGTCCCGTTTCTACACCGCTTGCTCGCGGGTGGGATCGTCGGAGGTGGTCTCTGCGGAAGGCTCTGGAGTGCGGAATGTACGTTTAAGCGCTGATTTGTCTGACTTAAGTCGGCAGATTTCCATGGAAGTTTTCGCGATAAAGGCTCCTAACCCCGTACCCTCCGGCGATCTCGCGCGTTGACCATGGGTGAGGGAAGGGTCACCCGAAGTCGATCAGAAGCCCACACTGATCGCGGAAGGAGCGTCATGAGCACCGCCCCCGCTGACTTCGCCGTTCGTCCCACGGTGGATGTCGCGATTGATCCCGTTACTCGCGTCGAGATCCTCGACGTTCTCGATGATGCGTTCGCTCACGGCCCTGCCGGCCGCGGCGAGCTGATCGAGACGGCGCACGCCCAGGCGGCGCGTCCGGACTTGATCGCCCTGCTCGAGCAGCTTCCCGACCGCGTGTACGTCCACCAGCGTCAGCTCTGGGTCGACCTTCCCCACGTTCCTGTCGGTCTTTAGACCTGAAAGCAGTACCCGCGCTCGTTGAACTTTGGACACCCGGCCTCACGGTCGGTTCATATAGATAGCGCCGTTCGGCGTCGCCCCCGAAACGACGTCGAACGGGGTCGCCCCCACTCTGCCCGTCGCCCACCCGCGACGGGCAGAGTCGCGTCTGGGGCGGTCGAGCCGTGAACGCACGTAGACACAGAGCGTTGCCTGATTCGTGATCGATTGGCTACGTTCGGTGCCCGACAGGCCGATTTGGCATGGGGTGCTAGCGGTTCCTGATCACACATCGTAATGTCGGCGCTATGAGTGTCGGCGGTCACCACCGTAACCACAGCCTGGCAAGGCTGTTGGCTACCCCTTTGTTGTTGGCGGTGGCCGCGCTGGTCGGATTCGCCGTCTATCGCGGGCAGACCGTTCTGCTTCAGGTCACCGCGGTCATGGCGCTCGCGATCGGCGTCGTCGCGGTCATCCTGTTCGACCGGGAGCTCGTCAACGCGCGGCGCGACCATGGCGCCGATCGGGCGAGCCTCGCGCGCTCGTACATGACGATGTACGCGGCCCGCGTTCGCGAGCAGGTCGAGGCGACGAGCGGCGTGACGCTGCCGCTCACGGGCGAGGAGCTGGCCGCGGAAGCGGTCGAGCCGGTCGAGGTCGCTGTCGAGGCGCCCGTTGCGGAGCCGAGCAACGGCATCGCTTCGCCGTTGCCGGTGGTCGTCGAGCTGAGCTCGGTCGCCGCGCAGACCGAGACGCCCGAGCTGTGGGAGAACCTGCGCGACGCACCCACGGTCGTCGACCTCATCGCGTTCGAGGAACGTGCCAAGCTGGCTGAGCTCATCGCCGCCGCCGATGCCGCCGACGAGGCCATGGCCAAGGCGGAGGCGGACGAAGTAGTCGAGGCTCAGGCGGCGGAAGAGACCGCCTAGCCCGCGGCCCGTTCGGGCTTGTCGGTCCGCCTCTCGTCGTACGCCTGCAGCACCCGGGTCAGCAGGTCCGCCAGCGTCGCCTGCTCCGCCTTCGACAGCACGTTCAGGTAGTCCGCCTGCGACTTGCGCACCAGCGCCAGTAGCCGCTTCGCGAAGCCCTTCCCGGAGTCGGTCAGCCCCACGAGCTGCCGCCGCCGGTCTCGCTGGTCGCGGAACCGTTCGACGTACCCCATCCCCTCGAGTGCGTCGAGGTAGCCCACCAGGTGGCTCCGGTTGAGGTCCAGCCGCTCGGCGACCTCGAACTGTGGCATCGGCCCGAAGTCGTGCAGTGCCATCAGGGCGGCGAACTCGGGGAACTTCAGCCGGTGGTCGTCCAGCACCTCGCTCAACGCCAGCCGCCCGATCCGGGACACGTGCCCGGCCAGGTACGACGGCAGGCCAAGGAGGCTCGGCGGTCGCACCTCGGCATCATCCATGCCGGGCATCATAACTGGCAGGAATGATATCATCATGTAACTATATCTGCATGACATCGAATCCGGTTGACATCGATACGCCACGACGTGATGTCGGCGGGGCTTTCGCTGCCCTGCTGGCCGCTGTCCTGGCCTTCTCCTTGATGCAGACACTCGTGGTCCCGGCGCTCCCCGATCTCCAACGCCAGTTGAACGCGTCGACGACCGTCGTGCCGTGGGTCCTGAGCGCGTTCCTCCTCACCGCCTCTGTCGCGACCGGGCTCCTGGGCCGGCTCGGCGACATGTTCGGCAAGCGCCGCATGTTGCTCGTCGCCCTTGTCGTGTTCGGCATGGGCACTCTGCTCGCGGCGATGGCGAGCTCGATCGGTGTCCTCATCGCCGGTAGGGCGATCCAGGGACTCGGCGCCGCGACGATGCCGCTCGCGATCGGGATCGTTCGGGACGTGTTCCCGCGAGACCGCGTACCCGTCGCGATCGGCTGGATCAGCGCAACGTTCGGCGTCGGCTTCGGGGTCGGCCTCGTGGTCTCCGGCCTGATCGTCGCCAGCCTGGGTTGGCAGTGGATCTTCTGGCTCGGGCTGGTGGTGATCGTCGTCTCGATCGTCATGGTCGCGGCGTTCGTACCCGAGTCGTCGGTACGTTCACCCGGCCGCGTCGACGTCGTCGGCGCGATCCTGCTGAGCGGCGGGCTTGCCCTCCTTTTGCTGGCGATCAGCCAGAGCCGCGTCTGGAACACGGCCGCGGTCTTGGCGCTGTTCGTCGCCGCCGCGGGACTGCTCGTCGCGTTCGTCCTTGCCGAGCGGAGGATTCGCCAGCCTCTCGTCGATGTTCGGCTGCTCCGCCGGCGTCCGATCCTCACGACGAACGTGGCGACGCTGATCATCGGGTTCGGCATGTTCGGGACGTTCACGCTGATCCCGTTGTTCGTCGGCGCGAATCCCGAAGCGGGGTACGGGTTCGGCGCCTCGGTCGTCCAGGCGGGACTGTTCCTGCTGCCGATGGCCGCCGGGATGCTCGCCGCGGGTCCGATCGCCGGGCGGCTCGGGGCCAGGGCTGGGTTCAAGACACCGCTGGTGCTCGCGACGACGATAGGCGCGCTCGGGTTCGCGCTGTTCGCGTTCGCGCACGACGCGGCCTGGACGATCTACGCCGGCTCGGCGGTGCTCGGAGTCGCCACGGGCTTCGCGTTCGCCTCCGTCGCGAACCTGATCGTCACGGCGGTCGACCCGCGGCAGACCGGCGAGGCGACCGGGATCAACACGATCATGCGGACGATCGGCGGATCGCTCGGCACCCAGAGCGCGGCCGCCGTGGTCGCGGCGATGCCGGGCGAGAACGGCTACACCGCGGCGTTCGCGATGTCGGCGGTCGCCATGGTGATCGCGACGGTCGCGGCGCTCGCATACCCGCGGCTACTTGTCGATGTCGCCGACCACGAAGAACATCGAGCCGAGAATCGCGACCAGGTCGGCGACGACGCAGCCGGGGACGAGCTCGGGAAGCACGGCGATGTTGTTGAACGAGGCCGAACGTAGCTTGAGCCGCCAGGGTGTCTTCTCGCCACGGGAGACGAGGAAATATCCGTTCAAGCCAAGGGGATTCTCGGTCCAGGCGTACGTGTGACCCTCGGGTGCCTTGAGGATCTTGGGCAACCGTACGTTGATCGGCCCGGCGGGCAGCGAGCGCAGGCGGTCGAGGCAGGCGTCGGCGAGGTCGAGCGAGACATGGACCTGCTCGCGGAGGACGTCGAAGCGGGCGAAGCAGTCGCCCTCGGTGCGGGTGACGACGTGGCCGGGGCCGCCGGGGGCGAACAGCTCGTCGTAGGCGAGGTACGGCTCGTCGCGGCGCAGGTCCAGGTCGACCCCGGCCGCTCTGGCGATGGGGCCGGAGATGCCGTACGCGTGGACGAGCTCGGGGGAGACCACGCCGACGCCGCGGGTACGGGCTCGGAAGATCTCGTTGCCGAAGACGAGATTCTCCAACTGGGGAAGGCGATTCCGCACCGCCGCGAGGGCGGCGGCGACGCGATCGAGCCAGCCGGCGGGCAGATCCTCCTTGAGGCCGCCGACCCGGTTGAACATGTAGTGCATGCGTCCGCCGGAGATCTCCTCCATGACGTGCTGGATTGTCTCGCGTTCGCGGAACGCGTAGAAGATCGGGGTGATCGCGCCGACCTCGAGCGGGTAGCTGCCGAGGAACATCAGGTGGTTGAGGATGCGGTTGAGCTCGGCGAGCAACGTACGCGCCCAGATCGCGCGGACGGGGACCTCCATGCCGAGCATGCGCTCGACGGCGAGGACGACGCCGAGCTCGGAGGAGAACGCGGACAGCCAGTCGTGGCGGTTGGCGAGCACGATGATCTGGCGGTAGTCGCGTACCTCGAACAGCTTCTCGGCGCCGCGGTGCATGTAGCCGACGATGGGCTCGCAGGTGACGATGCGTTCGCCGTCGAGGGTGATGCGGAGCCGGAGGACGCCGTGGGTGGCGGGGTGCTGCGGGCCGATGTTGAGGACCATGTCCTGCGTGGCCAGGTCGGCGCCGTCATCCCCGCCGCCGCGCTCGTACTCCAGACCGGCGGCTCCCGCGCCCAGGCTGACGATGCGCTCGCTACTCACGGGCCCCATGCTCGCACGTGCGATGCTGGGCGCGTGAGTGAGCTGCGGGGGAGTTCCGGCGACTTGCTGGCCGGCGCCGAGATCCGCCGGCTTTCCGAGCTGGGCGATGTGCGCGCCCTGGACCCCTCGCGGCCGGCGTACGACCCGCTGGCGCACGTGGACAAGTCCCGCCAGATCGAGTCGGTGTCCCCCGTAGAGTCAGCCCGCCTCGACGCCGAAGACGCCGCCGACGCCGTGGCGTTGGAACGTGCGGAGCGCCCGAACTGGACGCTGGACACCTCGGTGGGGTCGGAGACCGCCCGCGACGTGCTGAAGCGGTACTGCGGAGGAGAGCTGTCGGAGGCGGACACGAAGGAGCTGGCGGACTACATCCGGGACAACCGTGCGGAGAAGCCGATGGTGTCCGCCGTAGAGAACGAGGAGCCGCTGGTGCAGAAGGTCTACGTGGACCAGCTGCGAGCGGGCGGCCACCAAGCCGAGCGCCACGACGGCTGGAACGACGACCTGTCCCATGCCGAGCGTGCCCGGATGAGATCGGACCCCGCCAGCCCGACCGAGGACCTCAAGTATTGGCGCGGCTCCGACGCCCTGGAGGGCGAGGACAGGTTCCACTTCTGCGCGCCACATGCGACGCGCATCCACGATCCGGTGGCCTTCACCGTGGCGACAGCCCGGATGATCGAGCATCCAGACGTAGACGCCACTCTGGCCCTGCCCTTCCGGGAGGGATTTCGGCCGCCGCGGATCGACGGCATCACCATCGAGGAGATCCTGGGGCCTGATGGTCATCTCGCTTGCAGTGGCTTCCGGTTGGCAGGCGATGATCTCGACAAGGCGATAGTTGATCGGCGCGACTTCATGCAGGCCGTGCGGGCCGAGATGAAGAAGCCCGGTGAGGATTGCCCGGACCCGGCCGCCGATCACGAACGAGCTGCCGAGAAGGTGCACCTCGAGCAGGGAAGGCCGGTGCCAGAGGTCGAAGCCATTCCGTCGTTCGACGGGTGGCACGATGTCGGTGGCGTTCCAGCCGAACGCGGACAGCAGCGGCTACGAGATGCATACCTTCTTTCCGCTGCCACCCCAGACGGAGGTTGAGTCGTGAGCAGTGTGTGGGTGCGCGATGGCGACAAGCCGTTCGGGACGTTGCTGAGCTACTGCGGCACCTATTTGCATCCCGGACGTCTACTACGACGGCATCGAGGACCTGAAGCATCAATGCTCGAAGGCCGATGCGGACCTGGCCCCGGAGACCAAGCAGTTCAAGTCGGAGCTGCGGCGGGTCGTTGTGGGAGACCGAGACGAGCTGCCGAAGGACGCGCTCTTCAAGGCGTGCTACTACGAGGATGGCAGTGAGGAGGCATTTGTCACGACGGCTCTGGACGGAGTCTTTTCCGGACGAGCCTTGCCCACGAAGGGCTAGGTGCCGGCCCGCACTAGGCCTGTTTCGTAGGCGAAGACGACGAGCTGGACTCGTTCTCGCAGCGAGAGTTTGGCGAGGATCTTTTCTACGTGGGTCTTCACCGTTGCTCCAACAGGACTTCGCGTTCGCGCTCTGTCAAGGACCCGATGCGGTCGTCAACCGCGAGTTGCTGGTCGGGCAGGAAGGGCGAGATGGTGGGCGCGTGAGTGAGCTGCGGGGGAGTTCGGCGACTTGCTGGCCGGCGCCGAGATCCGCCGGCTTACCGAGCTGGGCGATGTGCGCGCCCTGGACCCCTCGCGGCCGGCGTACGACCCGCTGGCGCACGTGGACAAGTCCCGCCAGATCGAGTCGGTGTCCCCCGTGGAATCAGCCCGCCTCGACGCCGAAGACGCCGCCGACGCCGTGGCGTTGGAACGTGCGGAGCGCCCGAACTGGACGCTGGACACCTCGGTGGGGTCGGAGACCGCCCGCGACGTGCTGAAGCGGTACTGCGGAGGGGAACTGTCGGAGGCGGACGCGAAGGAGCTGGCGGACTACATCCGGGACAACCGTGTGGAGAATCCGATCCTGCGAGTCGTGGCCGACCAGGACCCCAAGGTGCAGCGGATCTACGTGGACCAGCTGGCGGCAGGAGGCCACCACACCGAGCGCCACGACGGCTGGAACGACGACCTCTCCCAAGCCGAGCGCGCCCGCCTGCGATTGGACCCCGCCAGCCCGACAGAGGATTTGAGGTACTGGCGCGGCTCAGACGCCCTGGAGGGCGAGGACCGCTTCCACTTCTGTGGCAATGACGCCACGCGAATCCACGACCCCATCGCATTCGCCGTAGCGACGGCGCGCGTCCTCGAGCATCCGATGGTCAAGGCGGCCTTGGCCGACCCCTTCGATCCCAGAGCGCGACCTGACCGGATCGAGGACATCACGATCGCGGAGATCCTTGGGCCAGACGGCCATCTCGCTTGCAGTGGGTTTCGGTTGGCAGGTGACGATGCCGACCGGGCGAGGAGAGATCGGGGAGCGTTTATGCAGGCCGTGCGGGAGGAGATGAAGAAGCCCGGCGAGGACTGCCCCGATCCAGCCGCGGATCATGAGCGTGCGGCTGAGAAGGTGCAGCGGGAGCAGGGAATGCCGGTGCCGGAGGTCGAGGCCATTCCGTCGTTCGAGGGTGGCACGATGTCGGTGGCGTTTCAGCCGAAGGCGGACAGCAGCGGATACGAGGTGCGGACGTTCTATCCATTGCCGCCGGAGCAAGGAGAGATATGAGTGACATCTGGGTGCGGGACAGAGAGAAGCCATTCGGCACGCTGCTGAGCTATTGCCGCACGTATCTGCATCCGGACGACTACTACGGCGGCCTCGAGCAGCTGCGATATGCCTGCAACCTTCCGGAAGCCGAGCAGCTCGCGGACACGAAGCAGTTCCTTGTGGAGCTACGGCGGGTCATCGTGGGGGACACCGAGGGCCTGCCGAAGGGGGCGCTCTCGAAAGCCGCGCAGTACGACGACGGTAGTGATGACGCTTTCGTGAAGCGTGTGTGGACGGAATTGTTTCCGGGCGAGCCGCTGCCGACCGAGGGCTAGGTGCCGGCTCGGACCAGGCCTGTTTCGTAGGCGAAGACCACCAGCTGGACTCGGTCTCGCAGCGAGAGTTTCGCCAGGATGCGGCCGACGTGGGTCTTCACTGTTGCCTCCGACAGGTACAGCTTCGCGGCTATCTCGGAGTTGGACAGGCCTCTGGCAACCTCCAGCAGGACTTCGCGTTCGCGCTCCGTCAAGGATCCGATGCGGTCGTCAACCGCGGGTTGCTGGTCGGGCAGGAAGGGCGAGAAGCGCTCCAGCAAACGGCGGGTGGTCGACGGCGCTACGACTGAGTCGCCTGAGTGGACTGAGCGGATCGCTGAGAGCAGGTTCTCGGGCGGGGCGTCTTTCAGCAAGAAGCCCGATGCTCCGGCTTTGATCGCCGAGAACACGTACTCGTCCAGGTCGAAGGTCGTCAGCACGACTACGCGGGGCGTGGGGTCGGGCAGGGTGCGGACGTGGCGGGTTGCCTCTACTCCGTCCATCCGGGGCATTCGTACGTCCATCAGCACCACGTCGGCCCGCGTCACTGTCAGCTTCTCGATCGCTTCGCCGCCGTCGCCGGCTTCGCCGACCACGGTCATGTCTTCCTGGGAGTTCACCACCATCCGGAAGCCGGCGCGGACCAGCACCTGGTCGTCGACCAGGAACACGCGGATGGTCACGACTTCTCTCCTCCTGCTGGCAACGACAGCTCGGCTACGACCTGGAACCCACCGCCCGCGCGGGGGCCGGCCGTGAAGGTTCCGTTGTACAGCGCGACACGTTCGCGCATCCCGAGGATGCCCTGTCCGCGCCCGTCGTTCGCAGCCGCCGCGCCGCGGCCGTCGTCACTCACCGACACGCGCAGCAGGGACGGCTCGTACGCCAAGCACACTCGCGCCTTCGCGCCGGGGCCGGCGTGTTTCAGAGTGTTCGTCAACGCCTCTTGCACGATCCTGTACGCCGCCAACTCCGCGCCGCCCGGCAGTGGGCGTGGTGTGCCCGAGATCTCCAACGACACCGCGAGTCCGCCGCCGCGCAGGTTGCCGACCAGCTCCTCGATCTGGCTCAGGCTGGGCTGCGGCGCCATCGCCGTGCTGTCGCCGTCGTGGCGCAGAACGCCCAGCAGCCGGCGCATCTCCGTCAACGCCTGGCGCCCGGTCGCGCCGATCGTCGCCAGCGACTCGCGCGCCGCGCCCGGGTCGGACGAGCCCGCGTACAGGCCGCCGTCCGCCTGGGCGATCACCACCGACAACGAGTGCGCCACCACGTCGTGCAGCTCGCGCGCGATCCGCGCCCGCTCAGCGGCACGGGCGATCTGCGCCTGCTGGTCCCGCTCGATCTCCAGCCGGCGGGCGCGTTCCTCCAGCTGGCCCACGTACGCCCGCCGGGTCCGCAGCAGGTCGCCGAGCGTCCAGGTGAACGCGACCAGCGCGCCCATGATGCCGACGCTGAACAGGAACGAGCCCGTCACGCCGATCCAGTCGAGCGACCCGAGCACCGCGCCGAGCGCGCCGACCCCCAGCGCCCCGATGCGCGCCCATTGCTTGGTGCTGTTGGCGCTCACCGCGTACAGCGACAGCAGGAACGCCACGTCCAGCGGGATCCAGGTGTCGGTCAGGATCAGCTGCACCACGCAGGCGAGCGAGATCGCGGTGAACGAAGCGACCGGGTACGTCCGACGGAAGATCAGCGGGACCGAGAAGAGCGCGACGAGCACGAACCCGAGGGGGAACGATCCCAGCACGCTGCCGGTCCCGAAGCCCCAGAGCGCGAGCACGCCGGCGATGCCGACGTCCAGCACGTACGGACGCCGGCGCAGCCAGTCGTAGATCGGATGCTCACGCACAACAATCCGAGCGTACGGGGCCTGACCTGGCCGAACGTCCGTCGTAGGGATGACGCGCCGTCAGCCCGAAGCGGTCGGCGCGAGGCCGCCCTCGTCCGGCCAGTCGTCCGGACCGAAGAACTCCGCCAACGACCCGCCCGCATCCTCCAGCCGGCGGCGCAGGCGACGGTTCTCCGCCCGCAACCTAGAGTTCTCCTCCAGGAGGGCGTCGAGCTCGTCGTGCAGCTCCTCCCGCCGACCCCGCAGCGGCCCCATCGCCGGCATTGCCGGCATTGCCTCGGAGCCCTTGACGTCCTTCAGCTGTTCGATCACCTTCAGCCGCACGGCGTCCAGCTCCGCGCCGAGCTTGACCAGGACCTGGGCGCCGACGCCCTCGCCCTCGCGGATCACGCCGAGCAGGAGGTGCTCGGTCCCGATGTAGTTGTGCCCGAACTGGATCGCCTCTCGCAGCGACAGCTCCATGACCCGCTTGGCCCGCGGCGTGAACGGAATATGCCCGACGGGCGCCTGGGCGCCCTCGCCGATGATCTCCAGTACCTGGGCGCGAACGGCTTCCAGCGAGATCTCCAGGCTCTCGAGCACCCTCGCCGCGACGCCGTCGCCCTCATGGATCAGTCCCAGCAGGACATGCTCGGTCCCGATGTAGTTGTGGCTCAGGTTTCGAGCCTCCTCCTGAGCGAGAACGACCACTCGCCGGGCCCGATCAGTAAATCGTTCGAACATTCTCTGCCCCATCTTCTCGATCGGTGGTGGAGCCGGACCGGCTCCAGTGGAACGGACACGGTCACGGAGCAGGTCGAGCAGCTTGTCGCGCCGGCCGAGATCGAGAACGGCGTTCAAGTGCTCGACGGGCTCCAGCTCGAGGTGGCCGCCGTTGAGTGACAAGAACTGGACGGTCGCCGCGACGGCGATCCGCCGGTTGAGCCGGCGAAACGGGCGGTGGACGACCAGGCCGTGGAGCAGGACCGCCGCGGGGAACAGGAGCTCGCCGGTCGCGGTGGCGGATCGCGCGTCCGACACCGTCATCGCCAGCAGCTCGAGCTCGGTCTCCTCGACGATCTGCGTGGAGCCGCGGTCGAGCATCCGTGCGGCGATCGCTAACAGATCGGCCAGGTCGAGGGCCCGCATCAGTCGTCCTCCCGGAGCTTGCGTAGTGATTCCTCATGGCGGGCAAGGTTTTGGTCCAGGAGCTCCGCGAACGTCGTGTCGTTTCGGCGCTCCTCGACCAAGCGGGCGATCGCCTCGCGGGCGACGTCGGAGACCGTGCGGCCCTCGACGTCGGCGACCGTCTGCAGGCGTTCGGCAAGCTCCGGGTCGAGTCGCAGCAGCATGTTCTTCGTTCCGCTTCCCTTGCTCATGGCTAGCAAGATATCACGATATCTGAGTAGCGCACTAAGGTCGGCCCGTGAGCTGGCGGACCTGGCGTGAGGCGATGACGGACGCGCTGTACGGGCCGGCCGGCTTCTACCGCACCGCCGCCCCGGTCGATCACTTCCGCACGTCTGTGCACATCTCGAGCGCGTTCGCTCGTGGCGTACTCCGGCTCGCGCGGCTGACGGGCCTGCGAACGGTCGTCGACCTCGGCGCCGGTCGTGGCGAGCTGCTGGAATCCCTTGCCGCGTTGGATCCTGAGCTCGCGCTCATCGCTGTGGAGATCCGCGAGCGCCCGCCCGAGCTGCCGGAGCGGATCGAGTGGGTCGCCACGGTGCCCACCGGCATTGAGGCAATGATCGTCGCGAACGAGTGGTTGGACAACGTTCCGATCGACGTTGTGGAAAACGGCAGGCTCGTCGAGGTTTCCCACAGCGGTGTGGAACGTCCCGGCGCCGAACCGTCGCAACGGGATAGCGTCTGGCTTGCGGAATGGGGCGGAGTCGAGGTCGGCCATCCTCGGGACGAGGCGTGGGAGTCGGTGGTCTCACGGCTCGAGCGAGGCGTGGCGGTCGCGATCGACTACGGCCACGTACGGGCGGAGCGGCCGGCAGCTCCGACGCTCGCGGCCTACCGCGACGGTCGGATGGTGTCGCCCGTGCCGGACGGCTCGTGCGACCTCACCGCCTGGGTGGCGATGGACGCCGTGGCCGCGGCAGGCGTACGGGCAGGGGCGACCCAGACGCTCCTGACCACCCAACGCAAGGCGCTGACGGCGCTCGGCCTCGACGGCGCGAGGCCGCCGCTGGAGCTGGCGAAGTCAGACCCGGCCGGCTACCTGACCGCGCTCGCCAGAGCGGGCGAGGTCGGCACGCTGCTGGACCCGAACGGGCTGGGCGGCTTCACCTGGCTGGTCCAGACGAAGGGGATGGACCTACCCGTCGAGCTGGGATGAGTCCTTCTCCTCAGGAGAAGCGTCAGCAGGCAGGGAGGACTGCATCCAGCGTTCGGGCCCCGCGGACCGGCGGGCGTGACGGGAACGTTCCGCCTGCCCCTGTGCGAGCTCCCGCGCCATCGAGGCGTCGCGGTGCAGCGCGACCGCGTTCACCGGGCCGACGGGCGTGTCCACATGCACGTTCGCCAACCCGAGCCGCCGCTGGAGGGGTCCCTGCTTGATCCGCACGCTCTGCATCTTCGGGTGCGGTACGACGGCCGTACGCCGCGTCAGCCAACCGGCGTCGGTGACGAAGACGGCCTCGTCGAACCCGTGCTTGAGGTTGCGCCACCCGATCGGCCGCAGCCACCGTGCCGACCTCGGCGCGACCGTACGCGGGATCGCGTCGACGTCCACGCCGGGCAGGATCCGCTGCAGCAGCGAACGCGCGACGGGCCAGGGCGCGACGGGCAGCAGCGTCGAGGCGTTCGACGACTCCTCGCCCGCCGTGGTGCTGTACCCGGCCACGTCGACGGAGAGCTTGACCCAACCCTTCGTCCGCCACAGCAGCTGCTGCTCGATCTCCACGCCCTGCACGCGACCCGGCGGGACCGTCTGCGAACGGGTGTCGAGCAGCCCTTTACGGATCCGCAGCCCGTCCGGCGACTCCGACACCGTAAACCCGTACTCCGACACGAACTGCCGATAGAGCACGCCGATCCCGCCCAACACCCAGGGGATCAGGAACGCGAAGCCGACGATCTCCTGCATGATCAGCGAGAAGACCAAGACGGCGACAATGCCCAACGAAGCAACGAGAAACGGCGCCGACAACAACGTCGAAGCCAGCAACGGCCCAGGCGGAACGGTCACCAGCTGCGACTCGGGCGCCTCCGGCGTGGACGCGTCCAATCCGGCAGCCCGGGCGAGCAGTTCCGCCCGCAGCCGGTGCGCGTCCGGCTCGGTGAGATAGGCCAGCGGTGCCTCCGTACGGCCACCGCCCGCCACCTCGAGGCGCAGTTCCGCCAACCCCAGCAGCCGAGCCAGCACGGGCCGAACGATGTCGACAGCCTGCAGCCGGTCGATCCGGATCCGCCGCGACCGGCGGAACAGGAAGCCGCTCTCGATGTTCAGGTTCTCCCCGTCGATGCGGTACTTCGTGAACCACCACGAGAACAACCCGAGCACGAGGCCGATCACCAACGCGCCGCCGAGCTGGAGCAGGAACAGCTTGAAGTTGAGGTTCCGGACCGCTTCCTGCCCGAGCACCGCGACCGCGACCGCGAAGAACTTCCAGCCACGCAGCAACGGCGTCGCCGGATGGAGCCGGCGCAGCTCGGTGACCTCGGCGGTCAGGTCGGCGTCGGGCGCGACAGCCAGGTCCTCCCGCATCTGGGCCGGCGCGGTTTCGGGGGACTCGGTCACAGGCCGGCCGCCCGGGCCTCTCCGAGCGCCGCGAGCCGGTCGCGAAGCTGCGCGGCGTCCTCGGGCGGCAGCCCAGGGATCTCCGCGTCGCTCGCCGGTGTCGCCGTGTGCAGCTGCAGCTTCGCGATGCCGAACTTGCGGTCCAACGGCCCGGCCGTCACGTCGACGAACTGCATGCGCCCGTACGGAACGACCACCAGCGTCTTGAACATCACGCCATGCGTGACGAGCAGATCGTCCTCGCGCTCGGCGTAACCCCACGACTGCCAGTTGCGGCCGATCAGCCACCAGCCCCACAGGAGGATGGCGGCGATCACGACCAACAGCAGGACGCCGACCCACCACGCGACGAGCACGATCAGCACGATCGAGGCCGCGAGCCCGAGGACGCCGACCCACGCGACCAGCAGCAGACGGCGCAAAGTGCGCAGCTTCGGCGACACCGCTTGCCAGCGTTCTCCGGGCGGCGCGAACAACGTGTCCACGACCGTGAGGCTATCCCGCCGGCCTGAGAGCGTTGGCTACCGGCGCACTGTGTACCGCAAATGGGTCACGCCGGTGCCCTCGGTGAGCGTCGGGCCGTCGAGGATGACCGGCACATCCTCGAGGTTCGCGAAGAACGGGATGCCGCCGCCGAGGATCACGGGCACCAGGTCGATCCGCACCTCGTCGAGCAGGCCGAGATTCAGGCACTGCTGCACGAGATTCGGCCCCGCGACGCCGACGACCTTCTCGCCGGCCGCCTCCTTGGCCTGGGCGATCGCGCTCTCGATGCCGTCGAGCACGATCGTGAAGTTCGCCTCCGGGCGCGGCCAGCCGTCCGGCTTGGTGTGCGTGACCACGAACACCGGCACGTGCGGCCCGGACGGGCTCACCCCGCCCCAGCCCTGGGTGAAGTCGAACAGCTTGCGGCCGATCACGTACGCGCCGGCCTCCTCGTCGCCGCGGCGTACGTGCTCCGCGCTCGCCGCCGACAGGTGGAACGTCCGTTTGCCGTCGCCGGTGACCAGCTCGACGCCGCCGTTGCCGTACCAGTCGAACAGTGGCCCGACGTGACCGGACTCGTACGCGATGTAACCGTCGAGCGACATCGTCAGCTCGGTGACTACCAAAGCCATCTCTGAAGTTCCTCTCTAGAAGGCGTCGCCCATGCGCCAGGCCATCTCCTGCAATGCCCAGGTGTTGCCGTCGGGGTCGGCGAACCGCGCGTACTTGATCGAGCCGCCGTCGTGCTCCTCGATCTCGTCGACCTCGACGCCGCGGGAGATCAGCTCCGCGCGGGCCTCGGCGACGTCGAGGACCAGCAGGTGGAGGGACTTGACCGACCCTGGTGGCAGCGCGTCGATCTCGGCGATGCCCTTGCTGAGCGTGATCGAGCAGGCCGAGCCGGGTGGCGTGAGCTGCACGATCCGCATGCCGCCGCGATCGACGTCGACGTCCACGCCGAAGCCGACCTGGTCGACGTAGAAGGCCTTCGCCTTGTCCACGTCGGTGACGGGAAGCAGGACGAGTTCGAGCTTCATCTGGGTCATGGGGACAGCGTGCCGGCGACGTCAGCCGCCGCGCATGCGTACGGACCACGTGTCTGGCACGTACGCGCCACCTACGGGAGGAGCTGTCGGGTGCAGGTGTGCTCGAACCGGGCGCCGAGGCGTTCCCACTGCGCGAGCGAGGACTCCAGCAAGGCGGCATCGCGCAGCAGCCGGCCCTCGGCGCGGGTGAGGCAGGCGGCGGCCCAGTCGTTCTGCTCGCCCGCCGACCGAGCGGCGTCCAGCAGCGAAGCGGCGTCCGGAAGCGAGGCCACCACGGCGAGCTCGGCCGCGGCGGCCCGCGCGTACGAGAGGTACCGGCCCTGCGTCAGCTGCGCGTCCGCCCGGGCCACCAGCGCGGCGGCGTCGGTGTAGTCGCGCAGCTGCACCGCCACCCGCGCGTCGACGAACGCGCCCAACGGCGAGAGCCGGACCTGGAACACGTTCGGGATCCCCGCGACCTGCGCGGCCCGGGAACGCCACAGCGTCACGCCCGGACGATCGCCGAGCAGCCCGCAGGCCAGCGCGACGAAGTGCACCGTGGTCTGCAGCCAGAACGCGAGCGGCCGGCCCGCCCGCTGCCAGCCCTCCCAGGCCGAGTCGGCGAGCCGCAGCGCGACGTCCAGCTCGCCCGCGAGCACGTACGCCGGGATGACCTTGCTCGTCGTCAGGTAGTCGTGCTCGGCCCGCGGATCGTCGGACAGGATCAGGCGCGCGACCGACATCGCCGCCGGCAGGTCGCCGGCCGCCACCGCGTCACTGCAGGCCAGCGCCAGGGTGTCCTCGATCTCGGGCGCGGCCCTTGGGTCCTCGGGGCTCATCGTCGCCAGCAGCGTCAGCCGCTGCGTCGTGATCCGGTGCGCGTCCCGGGCCCGTCCGGCGGTCATCGCGGCGGTACGTACGGCGTCCAGGCCCGCGCTGATCAGCACCGGATCCCCGCTCGCCTTGGCGGCCTCGACCGCCACCTCGGCCAGGGCGGCGTCCGGCGTCAGCGTCGTGGGCCCAGCCGCCCACGCCTCCGCCACGGCGATCCGCGCGGCGACCACCGGGTCCTTCGGGTCGCCGGCAGCCTTCGCCGACGCCAGCAGCGAGCGCAGCCGGTCCAGCGGGATCTCCTCGCGGAACGTCGCGGGATACCGGCAGGCCAGCTCGACCGCGCGGGCCAGCGCGAGGGCCCGCGCGTTGTCGTCGGGGGCGTCCGCGGCCGCGGACAGCTGCAGGTCGAACGCAAGCCCCGAGTCGTTCAGGAGCTGCGCGGTCTCCGCGGCCGCCGTGAGGTCCCGCACGGCGGCACGCCGGTCGGGCGCGCGCTCCGCGGCCTCCCGGAAGTGGCCCAGCGCCTCCATCAGGAACTGCCGCGCGAACGTGAGCCGCCCGAGGTCCCGGGCCAGTGCGTGCGAGCCCGAGTCGGCCGGCGCCGCGGCGAGCGCGGCGCGCAGGTCCGTCGCCACCACGTCGAACGCGTCCCGCCACTGGCTGCTCGGTCCGGTGAGCGAGGCGGCCGCGGCCGTGGCCCAGGCGAGATGCCGCCCTGCGATCTCGACCCGCTCGCCAGCGTCGTCGAGCCGTTCGCCGGCGTACGCGCGAATCGTCTCCAGCAGCCGCCAGCTGCCGGCGCGATGCGTCACCAGGCTCTTGTCGACGAGCCGCCCCAGCACATCGGCGGCCGCGACCGCGTCCCCGTCCGTCGCGATCGACGAAGCCGCGACCAGGTCGAACGGGCCCACGAAGACGGCGAGCCGGCGGAACATCGCCTGTTCTTCCACGGAGAGCAGCTCGTGACTCCAGTCGAGCACGCCGCGCAGCGACCGATGCCGTACGACCGGTCCGCGTCCGCCCGCGAGCAGCCGGAGGTAGTCACCGAGGCCGGTCAGCAACCCGGTCGCCCCGAGCGAGGCAGACCGGGCGGCGGCGAGCTCGATCGCCAGCGGCATCCCGTCCAGCCGCGAGCACAGGTCGGTGATCACCGCGTCGTCCGGCGCGAACGAAGGATCAGCGGCGCGTGCACGGTCCTCGAACAGTGCCTCGGCGTCCGAGCCCAGCGGCAGCGGCGCGAGTGGGACGGCACGTTCGCCTGGCAGCCCCAGCCGTTCGCGGCTGGTCGCCAGCACGACCGCGGACGGGCACGCGGTCAGCACCCGGTCGACGAAGGCGGCCGTCGCGTCGACGA
The DNA here is from genome assembly GCA_963762635.1 of uncultured Actinomycetota bacterium. GTDB lineage: Bacteria > Actinomycetota > Actinomycetes > Propionibacteriales > Actinopolymorphaceae > Tenggerimyces. The sequence goes on along the minus strand of CAVXLQ010000006.1, from coordinate 386,585 downwards.
GGTGCTCGCAGTTGTCCAGCACCAGCAGGGACCGGCCGCGGCTCAACCGGTCGACGATCGCTTCGACGAGCGGCCGCTGGCCGCGTTCGGTGACGCCGAGCGCCGCGGCGACCGCCTCGGCGAGGAAGTCGTCGCGGACGGGAACGAGGTCGACGAACGCGCCGCCGAACGGAAACAAGGGCGCGGCGGCCTCCGCGACCGCCGCGGCGAGCCGGGTCTTGCCGACGCCGCCAGCCCCGACGAGCGTCACCAGCTGGTGCGAGTCGAGCGCGGCGAGAACGGCGTCGCGGTCCGCCGAACGGCCGACGAACGTCGTCCGCGACACCGGCACGCCGACGATGTGCCCCGGCGCCGGAACGGCAGCCGTGGTGGTCGAGGCGAGCGCGCCGAGCTCGCGCCGGTCCGCGACGCCGTACTTGCGCAACAACGACGAGACGTGGCCCTCGACCGTACGCACCGAGATGTGCAGCCGGCCGGCGATCTGGGCGTTCGACAGCCCAGCGCCCAGCGCGGCGAGAACCTCCGCCTCGCGCTCGGAGACCTCAGTGGGGCCGGGTGCGCTCACCGCCACATCATGCCCGGCCGCATGGACACGTGGTCGACCCGTGGCGAGCACGTGGCCCGCACGGATGCCTGCCGCGGTAGGACGGCCGGAAGCTGGCTCCATGGCCGACGACAGAGAGTTCGCGATGCCGCGTCCGAGCAGCGCGTTGCAGCGGCTCGCGTTCCTGGTCGGCGAGTGGCGGTCGGTGGGCACGCTCGAGGCCGGCGGAACGGTGACCGGCACGGAGACGTTCGCCTGGCTACCCGGCGGCTACTTCCTCGTCCACCACTGGTCCGGCGCGTTCGAGGCCGGCGGCGCGACAGTGGTCGACGCGGGGTACGAGTTCTTCGACTTCGACCCGGTGGCATGCGGCTTCCGTTCGCACTTCTTCAGCAGCCTCGGCCCGTACGACGCGGCGAACTCCCTGTACCAAGGCGACTTCCAAGGCCCTGCGCTCGTCCTCACCGGTCCGGCACGGGTCACCCGCGAGCCGGACGGAGAAGACCGGATCCGCTACGTCGGCGAGGTGCCCGACGGCAAGGGTGGCTGGACGCCCTGGCTCCGCGGCGAGCTCACGCGAGCACCGGCTCCAGCATCCGATGCGGCTTGCGGAGCGCCACGCTGACCCGGTCCGTCCGGAACGGGTCGGCGCCCGGGCCCAGGCGCATCTCGATCTCGGACGGCCCGACCAGCCGCGCGCACGTCGGGCACTGACTGAGCGCGTCGATCCTGGTGTCGCAGCCGACGTGGACGAACAGCCGCTTCGGCCCCTTCTCGCTGCCGAAGTGCCGGTCGCCCCACCCGCTCAGCGTGTGCAGCGTCGGCCACAGCCCCTGGCCCATCTCGGTCAGCACGTACTCCTCGCGCGGCGGCGATTCCTGGTAGCGGTGCTTGGCGAGCACGCCCGCGTGCGTCAGCACGGCCAACCGCTCCGCGAGCACGGCGCGCGGGATGTCGAGGTGGACGAGGAAGTCGTTGTAGCGCCTGATGCCGTAGAACGCGTCGCGAAGGATGAGCATCGTCCACCGCTCGCCGAGCAGCTCCAGCGCGCGGGCCAGCGAGCAGTCCTGGTCGGGGTAGTCCTTGCCGAGCGCCATAACCAACACTTTACTCCCAAGGGTTCAATGAACGAACCGACTCCGGTATGGTCGGTTCAGTGACCGAACTCATGGAGCCGACAGCCGCGGTCGAGGCGACGACGAAGCGATCCACGACGCTCGCGGTGGCGAGTGCCGCCACCCTGCTCGTGCTGATGAACTACGTCGCGCCGCTGGCGACAATGCCGGCGATCGCGGCCGGCGTGGACGCCGGCGTGATCGGGCGGACCTGGATCCTGAACGGGATCGCGTTCGGCCTCTCGGCACTCCTGCTGGTCACGGGCAACCTGGCCGACGCGTACGGGCGGCGCCGGGTGTTCGTGATCGGTGCCGTGATGCTCTCGTTCGCGAGCGTGTTGAGCGCGGTCGCGAACGATCCCGGGACGTTCGTGCTCGGCCGGATCCTGCAGGGCGTGGCGAGCGCGGCGGTGCTGACCGCGTCGCTGGGGCTGATCGGCGTCGCGTACCCCTCGGGGCCGGCGCGGGTCAGGGCGACCGGCATGTGGGGCGCGATGATCGGCGCCGGCATCGCGCTCGGGCCGTGGGTGGGCGGCCTGTTCGCCGAGTTCGTGAGCTGGCGGGGCGCGTACTGGTTCTTCGCCGCCGGCTCGGCCGTCGTCGTCTTCGCCGGAGCGCTCGTCCTGACCGAGTCGCGCGCCGCCGTCAGGCCGAGGTTCGACGTACGCGGAACGGCGGTCTTCGCACTCGGCGTCGGTGCGCTGCTGTACGCGGTCACCGAGGGACGGCTCGGCTGGACGCGGCCGACCGTGCTCGCAGGCCTGCTCGCCGCGGCCGTCCTGCTCGGCGCGTTCGTGCTCGTCGAACGGCGAGCGCCGCATCCGCTGCTGGACCTGAGGCTGTTCAAGCGGCCGCTGTTCCTCGCGGCGACGCTCGGCGCGCTCACGACGGGGCTCGCGGTCATCGGCGTGATGAGCTACGTGCCCACGGTCATGCAGCTCGCGCTCGGCCAGACCCCGACGATCACCGCCGCGGTGGTGCTGATCTGGTCGGCAGCGTCGTTCCTCACCTCGTTCCACGCGCACCGGCTGCCGCTCGGCGGACGCCACCAGCTGGCGATCGGCCTCCTGCTCGCGGCCGTGGGCAACGTGGTCCTGCTCGGCTTCGTCGAGCACTGGTCCTGGCTGCACGCGACCCTGGGCTTCGTCGTGGCCGGGGTGGGCAGCGGGCTGGTCAACGCGGCCCTCGCGCGACTGGCCATCGAGAGCGTGCCGGCCGACCGGGCCGGAACGGGCTCGGGCATCAACCAGACGGCGCGGTACGTCGGCTCCTCGCTCGGCGTCGCGGCGGTCGTGGCGCTGGTCGCGGCGGTCGCCGGACCGTCGAACGACCTCTCCGCCGGCGTGAACGCCGCCCTCGCCGCGGGTGCCGGCGTGGCACTGCTCGGAGCGATCGGCGCTCTACTGCTTCGCCGCTGAGATGGACGAAACTGGCCGTCTGCCGAATCTTGTATAACGTTGAATACAACGTAATACTACCGACCACCAGGGCCCACCCCAGATTCCCTCGAGGTCGAGTTCGGCAATGTCGGTCGTCTCCGCACCACGCAAGACACAGCAGCTGTGGATCTGGCTGCTGCTGACGCCCACCGTCGTCGTTTACGGCGTCTACACGGTCTATCCGATCGTCGCGAGCTACTGGTACTCGCTCGTCGAATGGAACGGTTTCGAGGCGACCAAGACCTTTGTTGGACTGCGGAACTACCAGGAGGTCTTCGCCGATCACCTGTTCTGGAACGCGTTCTGGATCACTGTGCTGTTCGTGGTGGTCGTCGTTCCGGCGAAGGTCGTTCTGACGCTGCTGCTGGCGATCCTGCTGAACTCGCCGAAGCTCCCTTTCGCCACGTTCTTCCGGACCGCGTTCTTCCTCCCGGTCGTGACGACGACCGCGATCGTCGGCGTCGTCATGCAGTTCGTCTTCGACCCGGCGAGCGGGCCGATCAACCAGCTGCTGGTCAAGGTCGGCCTGCTCGACCAGGGCGTGAACTTCCTCGGTGACTCGTCGGTCGCGCTCTGGAGCGTCGCCGGTGTGTACGTGTGGAAGTGGTTCGGCATCACGATGATCTATTGGCTGGCCGCGCTGCAGACCGTTCCCGAGGAGGTCTACGAGGCCGCCCGGATCGACGGTGCCGGTGCGTGGCAGCTGCTCAGGCGGATCACGCTGCCGCTGTTGAAGCCGTTCGCGGTGATCATCGCGCTGCTGTCGATCGAGTCGGCGCTGAAGATCTTCGACCTGATGCAGACGATGACCGGCGGTGGGCCGTTCTACTCCACCGAAGTCATGGAGATCTACATCTACCGTTGGGCTTTCACGGCCACGATTCCCCAACTGGGGTACGCGTCCGCGGCCGCCGTGCTGTTCGGCATGTTCGTCTGCGTGGTCGGGCTCCTGCAGCTGCTCGGCGTCCGCACCGTGCAGAGGGCGAGGGCAGAACGGTGACCGCCACGACGACCGTTCCGCGTCCGAAGACCGAGCAGACGCGGCCGCGACGCAACCGACGGTCCGGGTCCTGGCTCCTGAGGCGTCTGCCCTGGTGGATCGTCGCGCTGGTCCTCCTCGGCGGTGTCCTGCTCTGGATCTACCCGTTCCTCTGGATGGTGTCGGCGTCGCTGAAGGAGCCGCTGGAGATCTTCGGCTCGGGGCTGAACCTGCTGCCCGACACGCTCAGGTGGGAGAACTACACCCGAGCCTGGGTGGACGCCGACTTCAGCAAGTACATGTGGAACACCGTCGTCGTCACCGTGGTGACGGTCGCGCTCGTGGTGGTCCGGTGCGCGATGGCCGGGTACGCGATCGGGCGCTACACCTTCGTCGGCCGCAAGGTGGTCGTCGTCGTTCTCGTTGCCACGTTGTTCGTTCCGACGGGCTACACGATCATCCCCGTCGTCGAGATCTCCCAGCAGCTGGGCCTGCTCAACTCGCTGACGGGCGTGATCCTCGCGCTCACCGGCGGCGGGCACGTCGCGATGATCCTGCTGTACTGGGGCTACTTCCGGCAGATCCCCAAGGAGCTGGAGGAGTCCGCGGTCGTCGACGGCGCCGGCTTCTTCACCATCTTCTTCCGGATCATGCTGCCGCTGGCGATGCCGGTGACCGCCACGGCGACGTTGCTGACGTTCCTGTCGACCTGGAACGCGTTCTTTCTTCCCCTGGTGTTCACGTTCTCGCGCCCTGACCTACGCACGTTGAGCGTCGGCATGCAGGCGTTCGTCGGCGAGAACACCACCGACTGGTCCGGCATGGCCGCCGCCGCGACGCTCTCGCTGCTGCCCGTCGTGATCCTCTTCGTCGTTCTCCAACGGCATTTCGTCAAGGGCTTGGCGGGAGCGATCAAGCAATGAACCAGCGGCCGAACATCCTGCTGCTCTGTACGGATCAGCAACGGTTCAACGCGCTCGCGGCATACGGCAACCCCGAGATCGACACGCCCCACCTGGACCGGCTCGCCGCGCAGGGTGCGCTCTTCGAGAACTGCTACGTGCAGAGCCCCGTCTGCGGTCCGTCCCGGGCCAGCCTGATGACGGGCCGGTACGTGCATTCCCACGGTCTCTGGGCGAACGGCGTCGCCCTGCCGCGGCACGAGCGGCTGTTCACGCGAGACCTGGCCGACGCCGGCTACGACTGTGGGCTGGTCGGCAAGCTGCATCTGGCCGCCTGTCTCGGCGGGCGGACCGAACCGCGGCAGGACGACGGGTTCCGGGTGTTCCGCTGGGCGCACGACCCGTACCCGGGCTCGTCCGAGAACGCCTACCACCGTTGGCTGAAAGCGCGCCATCCAGGCCTGTACGAGGCAGCGCTCGACCCGGACTCCGGCGTCACGTTCGACTCCATGCCGACCGAGGGCCACTACAGCCACTGGATCGGCGAGGAGACGATCGACTACCTGCGGGCAAGTCGCGAGCGGGACAAGCCGTTCTGCTTCGTCGCCAACTTCTTCGACCCGCATCACGGCTTCGGGGCGCCCAAGGAGTACCTCGACCGGTACGACCCGTCGAGCCTCGCACCGCCGGTGACCACGCCGAACGAGCTCGAGAACAAGCCGCCCATCTACACCGACGCGTCGCGGAAGTCCTATGCGGGGCACGCGAAAGGCTATGCGGAGTACACCGCGACGGAGCTCCAGGACACCAGGGCGGCGTACTACGCGATGGTGAGCCTCGTCGACGACGAGGTGGGTCGCATCCTCGCCGCACTCGACGACGAAGGGCTGGCCGACGACACGATCGTCGTCTTCACCAGCGACCACGGAGAGATGCTCGGCGACCACCAGCTCATGCTCAAGGGCCCGATGATGTACGACGTCGCCGTTCGCGTCCCCCTCCTGATCCGCTGGCCCGGAGTCGTTCCTCCAGGACAGCGCGAACGCGAGCTCGTCCAGTGGATCGACCTCGCGCCCACGTTGCTCGACGCCGCCGGGCTGCCGCCTTCGCCGGCCCGTCAGGGCGCGAGCCTGCTCGGGCTGCTGACCGGGACGTCGGAATGGGTGCGCGACTGGGCGCTGTGCGAGTACCGCGACAGCGGGCATCCGTACGATCCGCCCGTCCACACGACCATGCTGCGCCACGACCGGTGGAAGCTGGTCGTGCACCACGGTGGCCCGGCAACCCGTCGCGCACACACCGGTGAGCTGTACGACGTCGACGACGATCCGAACGAGCTGACCAACCTTTGGAGCGATCCCTCGCACGCGAACGTTCGGATCGCCCTCTACGAACGGCTTCTCGACGTCCTCGTAGCCACCGAAGACCGCTCCGCGGGTCGGGAGGCGTTCTGGTGACCGGCCCTGCAACAGACCAACGCACGTTTCGAGGTGAGGCATGAACACGTTCAGCCGTCGTCGTTTCCTCCAGGCCGCCGGTGCCACTGGTGCCCTGGCCCTCGGTGGCGGGCTCGCCGCCTGCGCGGGCGACTCCGGGTCGGGCTCGGGTACGGGTGGCGCGAGCGCGCTGACCTGGTGGGATCACCAGTTGCAGCTGCAACCCGCCAAGAAGCGGATCTTCGAGAAGTTCGCGAAGGCGCCTGGTGGGATGCCGGTCGACTACACGTTCAACAACCCGGAGAAGCTCGGCCAGGCGCTCCAGCTCGCCAAGCAGAGCAACCAGCTGCCGGACGTCCATTCCAATGCGGGCTTGCAGGTTCCCGCGCCGCAGCTGATCAACGAGGGGTGGATGGCTCCGCTCGAGCTCAGCAGCGAGGCGATGGCCAACCTGAAGGACGTGCTGCTCGACGGCATCCACATCTTCGACGGGAAGGTCTACTCGTTCCCGATCTTCGACTACCACGTCTATACGAACGTCACCTGGTTCAACACCAAGGTCGCGGAGAAGGCCGGGCTCGACCCGTCCGCTCCGCCGGCGACGTACGACGACTTCCGGGCGGCCGCGCGGGCGGTGCAGTCGAAGGGCGGCGGCGTCGCGCCGTGGACGTGGAACATCGGCATGACCGAGCGCACCGCGGACCAGGTCAACTACCTCGCGCAGGCGGCGGGGTTCGAGGGCAACACCGGCATGCTGTTCAAGACCGGTGAGTTCGCGTACCACGACGACGGGTTCGTCAACGCGCTGGAGTTCCTGCTGTCGTTGAAGACCGACAAGCTGATGATGGCGGGGTCGGAGTCCTGGGTCGACACCGACGCGCGTGGTCGCTGGAGCGCCGGGGCCGCGTGCTACTACTTCGACGGGCCGTGGTGCCCGGGCGTCGTGCTGTCGGCCGCGCCCCAGTTCGCCGAATCCCTTGGTGTGGCGCCGATTCTGACGCCCTCCGGCGGGGACGTGCGGACGTACCACGGCCCGCAGACTGGCGACTACTGGCTCACGCCGAAGTCCAAGAACGCCGAGGCGGCGAACAAGCTGCTCAGCGACTACTTCACCACGCCGGACTACTCCGTCGAGGTCGCCAACACGATGTCGCAGCCGCCGCGCGACCTCGACGCGGTCGAGAAGTCCAACGCCCATGCGGAGTACAAGAAGCTCATCGGCTGGTTCCGCGACACGGTCTTCCTCGCGCCGACCGCCGTGGTGAAGAACGTCGCGGTGACCAAGGTGCAAGCCGAGACGAAGCCCGTAGAGCCCAACCTGGGCACGATCATCCAGGGCGCCTTCACCGGTGACGTGCCGGATGTCAAAGCGGCGTTGAAGAAACTGAGCGACGACAGCAGTGCCGAACGGGAACGGGCGATCAAGGCGGCCCAGGCGAAGGGCGCCGAGGTGAGCCTCGACGACTACGCCTTCCCCGACTGGAAGCCCGGAGCCGACTACGCGCTCGACCAGTACAAGTGAGGAGGTTTCGCATGGTGCGCGTGCGTGTGACCCTGGTCGTCAGTGCGCTGCTGCTGGCGTTGTTGCCGAGCACGGGTGTCGCTGCCGAGCAGCAGCCCGTCTACACCAACCCGGTGGCGACCGAGGCGTCGCCGAACTTCGCCGACCCGTCGATCATCCGCGGCCGGGACGGCTACTGGTACGCGTACGCCACCGCCGATCCGAAGCAGGCCGGCGACACCTACCGCCTGATGAAGATCATCCGCTCGCGTGATCTGGCGACCTGGGAGTACGTCGGCGACGTCTTCACCCCGCAGACCGAGCCGCGCTACGACGGGTACGGCGACGCCGCGAAGCGCATGTACTGGGCTCCGGACATCGAGTACTTCGGCGGCCGGTACGTTCTCTACTACTCCTACGTCGTGAACGTCGGCACGGACACCCACTGGCGGGCGATCGGCGTGGCGACCGCGCCGCATCCGGCCGGTCCGTGGACCGACTCCGGCGCGTATGTCACCGGCCCGGAGACGTGGGAGCCGCGACCCGGCCAGACCGCCTGGCGGAACGTGATCGACCCCGACATCATCGCCACCGCGAACGGCGACCGCTATCTCTACTACGGGTCGGTCCTCGGCGGCGTCCGCGTCGTGAAGCTCTCGCCCGACGGCTTGACGGCGGTCGGCGAACGGACCCAGCTGACGCCGTCGGACCGGTACGAGGCCGCGGACCTCGTGTACCGCGACGGCTACTACTACCTGTTCCTGTCCGTCATCGGTGGCTGCTGCAACGGCGCCGCGTCGGCGTACCCGGTCCACGTCGCCAGATCGAAGAGTCCGCTCGGCCCGTTCGTCGGCAGGGACGGGTCGCCCGTGGTGGAGCAGAACGGGAGCGGCACGCCCGTCCAGGTGCCGAACGGCAACCGCTGGGTGAGTGTCGGGCACACCTCGGTCACCACCGATCTCGCCGGACAGCAGTGGCTGGTGAGTCACGGCATCGACCGGTACCACCCGTACTACCAGGGGACCGCGAACAACCGGCAGCTCGTGATCAGCCGGCTGGACTGGATCGACGGCTGGCCGACGGCCAACGCGGGGCGCGGTGTGCTGGACGGGCCGCTCCCGGCGCCCGCGACCGACGCGTGGATCGCGGACAGCTTCGAGTCCGGCACCTCGCCAGGTGAGCAGTGGACCGGCGGCGACGGCTGGACGATCGCACGCGAGCCGGCCGGCGGATACCTGACGGGCACGGGCCGAACGCTGTTTGCCAGCAGGCAGCTCGACGGCGACGTACGGCTGCGCGGGATGGTTCGTGGCTCCGCGGGTTTCGTGCTCGCGCGCGACGGCCATCGCGAGGTGCGGGTGGCGTTGCCTCCGGGCATCCCGCGGGACGACTGGCATCAGCTCGACGTACGGATCCGCGGCCGGCAGGTCGTCGCCGAGGTCTCCGACGCGGGGCTCGGCGACGTTCTCGCCACTGTCAAGACGATCTTGCCTGGCAGCGGCCCCGTGCGCGTCGGTCTGTCGGCGAGCGCTGCCGGCGCCGCGTTCGACGACATCACCGTGGCCAGGCTCTTCCAGCCTGTCACTCACAAAGAGCCCGATCCGCGGCTCGGCAGGCCGATGCGCGAGCTGGACGAGGAGTTCACCGGCGAGCTCGGGCCACGTTGGTCGTGGCAACGTACGCCGGCCGCGACCGTACAGAACGGCCACCTGCGGTTCGCCGTTCAACGCACCGACCTCGTCGACCGCCGACCGAACGCCGACGACTCCGCCTCGGTGCTGCTGACGGACGCGCCGACAGGGGACTGGGCGCTCGAGACGAAGGTCACCGTCCCGTTCGGCGACAGCGTTCCGCTCGGCTGGCCGCAGGCCGGGATCGTGATGTACGACAACGACGACCACTTCGTCGACCTCACGTACGACGCGCACAACCACAGTCGGCTGGTCGACTTCGGCACCGAGCTGCCGTGGGGGACCGGCGTGGTCTACGGCAGCGCCCAGGTCGGCCCGACGGCGGACACGATGTGGCTGCGCCTCACGCACACGACCGACCGAGAAACGGGTGAACACCGCTACCAGGCGGCGACGAGCACGGACGGCCGACACTGGACGTGGCACGGCGTTCGCGCCCTGCCCGCGGCGTCGACCCCCAGGATCGGCCTTGCCGCCTACGGGATCGAGAGCGACGACGAGGTGGTCGCCACGTTCGATTACGTCCGGTTCCACCGCCTGGCCCTATAACGTTGGACAAACCATGCCTGCCACGATCAAGGACGTCGCGAAGCTGGCCGGCGTTTCCATCAAGACGGTGTCGAACGTCCTCAACGGCTACCCGTATCTCACCGACGAGACCAAGGGCCGGGTCGAGCGGGCGATGGCCGACCTCGACTACCGGCCGAACATCGCCGCCCGTAACCTGCGCCGCGGCCGCACCGGCGTCATCGCGCTCGCGCTGCCGAACCTGAGCAGCCCGTACTTCGCCGAGATCGCCGACCTCGTGGTGAAGGAGGCGGCGGCGCGCCACCTCACGGTGCTGATCGACGCCACGGACGGCGATCCCGACCGGGAGAAGCTCGTCGCCGAGGGGTTCCGCAGCCAGCTGCTCGACGGGATGATCCTGCAGCCGTGGTCGATCTCCGCGCCGTTCCTGCGTGCCCGCGTGGACAAGACACCGCTCGTCCTGCTCGGCGAGCGGCGCGTGCCGACCGCGGACAGCGTCGCGATCGACAGCCGGGCGGCGGCTCAGGCCGCCGTCGCGCACCTGATCGGCCTCGGCCGGCGGCGGATCGCGGCGGTCGGCGCGCCGGGGAGGCGCAGCGGGCCGTTGGAGCCGGCGCGTCGGAACGAGGGGTACGAGCGCGCGCTGATCGAGAACGGCCTGCCGTTCGATCCCGAGCTCGTCGCCCATCCGGTCGGCGACCACACGCCGGAGGCCGTGGCCACGGCGGTCGGTGCGCTGCTCGGCCGGGCGCCGGACATCGACGCGGTGTTCGCGTTCAACGACCGCGCGGCGCTGGGCGTCATCCGGACGCTGACGTCGCTGGGCGTGCGTGTGCCCGAGGACATCGCAGTCGTGGGTATCGACGACATCGAGGCCGCCCGGCTCGGCACCCCGTCGCTGTCCACGATCGCGCCGGACAAGCCCGGCCTCGTCCGTACGGCCCTGCAGCTGCTGACCGACCGGATCGCGGGCATCGACCGTCCGGCCCAACAGGTCGTCGCCGACTTCAAGCTGATCGAACGCGAGAGCACGCTCGGCCGAAGCTAGGCCGAGCGCCGCACCACCAGCTCGGTGGACAGGACGCGGGACGACATGGGTTGGCGGCGGACCAGGCCGAGGAGGACCTCGACGAGCTCCTTCGCGACCTGGTCGAGCGGCTGCCGGACGGTGGTGAGCGGGGGATCGGTGGTCGCCGCGACGCTGGTGTCGTCGAAGCCGCCGACCGCCACGTCGTCGGGGACGCGGCGACCCGCGCGGCGCAGGGCGGCGAGCGCGCCGGAGGCGAGCTGGTCGGAGGCGGCGAAAACCCCGTCCAGGTTGGGGGTTCGCTCCAGCAGCTCGGTCATCGCCGCCTCGCCGGCCGCGTGGCCGAAGTCGCTCGCGTAGGCGATCTGGCGCTTGACCGCCTTCCGTCCCAGCACGTCGCGGAAGCCGGCGAGCCGGTCGATGCCGCCGGCGGTGTCCTGCGGTCCCGCGATGGTCCCGATGCGTTCGCAGCCCCGGTCGCGGAGGTAGCGGGTGAGCTGCCGCGCGCCCTCGCGGTCGTCGGCGGCGACGTACGGGATCGCGACGTCGAGCGGTCGGCCGCACGCGACCGCGGGAACGTTGCTGTGCTCGAGCGCCGACAGGATCGGGTCGCCGCCGTGCGTCGAGATCAGCAGCACGCCGTCGACGTGCCCGCCGCGTACGTACCGCAGTGTTCGGTCCCGCGCTGTCGCGCTCTCGGCGATCATCAGGATCAGGCTGAAGTCGTGGTCGGCGAGGGCCTTGGTGCAGGCGAGCAGCAGCACGCCGAGGTTCGGGTCGTTGAACAGATGCTCCGGCGCCTCGGAGAGGACGAACGCTACCGTGTTCGACTGGTTCGTCACAAGGCTGCGCGCGTTGACGTTGACCGTGTAGCCGATGTCGCGCACGGCACGTTCGACGGCGGCCAAGGAGGACGGGCTGACGTACCGGCCGCCGTTGAGCGCGCGCGACACCGTGCCGCGAGAGACGCCGGCGATCTCCGCGACGTCGTCGATCGTCGGCCGGCGTCGCTGAGCCCGCCGAGCAGCACCGCGCGACTTGGGGTGGGCCGGTGTGTGACCGTTCACAGCGCTCATTGCCGACCAGTGTCGGCCAAGTCTTGCCCGAGCACAACCGACAGGCGCATGGTGTCTGTGACCGCTCACAGAGGAGACTTCCATGCGCGCGATCTCTCGGCGAGTGTTGCTCGGCTCGGCTCTCACGGCATCGACGATCGGTCTTGCTCAAGCGCCCGCCTCGGCCGGCGACAGGTCGAGGGCGCTCTCCGTTCGCGGCGCCGACGTCGGGTTCACCCTGCAAGAAGAGGCGGCGGGGAACCGGCTACGTGACTGGGACGGGCGCGTACGTCCGATCGAGCAGATCCTCAGCAGGCATGGCGGAACGCACGTTCGCCTGCGGATGTGGACCAATCCGCCAGCGGGGTACAGCGATCTCGCGTCCGCGTTGACGCTCGGGCGGCGGGCGAAGCGAGCGGGGTTGAAGATCCTGCTCAACCTGCACTACTCCGACTTCTGGGCCGATCCCGGCAAGCAGCCCACACCGGTCGCGTGGCAGGGCCAGGACCTGCCCACGCTCGCCGCGACGATTCGCCAGTACACCAAGGACGTTGTGGCCGCGTTCGCCAGGCAGCGCACGCCCGTGGACATGGTGCAGGTCGGCAACGAGATCACGAACGGGATGCTCCATCCGGTCGGCGAGCTCTACCCGACCGACGGCAGGCCGGAGCAGTGGCCGGCGTTCACCACGTTGCTCAAGGCCGGAGTCGCGGGCGCGCTGGCCGGGGCGCCGCGCGGACACAGGCCGCGGATCATGCTGCACATCGACCGCGGTGGCGACAACGGCGGGTCGCGCTGGTTCTTCGACCACCTGCGGGAGTTCGGCGTCCCGTTCGACGTGATCGGCCAGTCGTACTACCCGATCTGGCACGGCTCGCTCGCCGACCTCGAGGCCAACCTGCACGACCTCGCGCCGCGGTACGGCAAGGACCTCGTGGTCGTCGAGACCGCGTACCCCTGGACCAAGGCGAACGGCGACGCGCTCGGCAACTTCTACCCCGGCCCGGAGCCGTTGCCGGACGAGGCGACGTACCCGGCCACGCCGGCGGGCCAGGCCGCGTTCTTCGAACGGCTGCGGAAGATCCTGCTAGGTGTTCCGCGTGGGCGCGGGCTCGGCTTCTTCGACTGGGAGCCCGGTTGGGTTCCCGGCGTCCCCTGGGCTCCCGGAGAGGCCGGGACCCCGAACGACAACCTCACCATGTTCGACTTCGGCGGCCGCGCTCTCCCCGTCCTGCGGGCTTTCCGCCGTCCCTGAAAGCCTTCCGCGCCGGTGCATGCGGTAGACAGCGGCGGACGTACCCAGCGCGACGACGAAGAGCCCGGCCGCGCTGAGCCACGGCACTGACCAGCCGCGGCCGAGGTCGTCGACCGCGCCGATGCCGGTGTTGCCGAGCGCGGTGGCGATGCCGGACGCCGTACCGAACATGCCGAGATAGGTGCCGGTGAGGGCGGGCCGGGCGAAGCCGACGACGAGCTCCTGCGTGAACGGCTGGGCGATGTCGAGGCCGAGCGTCAGCCCGATCGCGGCGAGCGCGACGGGGATCGCGGCCCAGAGCGACTGGTCGTCGCCGATGAACGCCATGCTCAACGCCAGTGGGACGAACGAGACTCCGATGATCGCCAGCCCGAGCGCTACGGCCGTGCCGGGGCTCGCGCGGCGATTGAGCCAGCGGATCAGCCGAACCTGGGCGAGCAGCGTGACGATCGTCGAGGCGATGAACACGCCGCTCGTCGCGCCGATCCAACCCGTGACGCGCGTCGCCTCGAGCGGCAACGAGAGATAGAACTGGTTGTAGAACAGGAAGAGCACGCTGGTCGCGATCGCGAAGCCGACGAATGCCTTGTTCTGAAGGACTTCCCGCCACGACGCGAGCGTCGAGCCGGTGTCCCTGTCGATGTGGTGGGCGGGCAGCTTGAACAGCTGCCAGACCGTGAGGATGGCGAACACCGCGGCCGACCCGCCGGCCGTCCAGCGGAAGTCGATCGCGACGAGCACGCTGCCGATCAGCGGGCCGGCGAGCGCGCCGACCGTCATCGCGATGTTCTGCAGGGCGAACGCGTCCAGCCGCTTCTCGCCGGCGGCGATCGCCAGGTACGCCCGCGACGCCGGGCTGAAGAGCGCGCCGGCGAACCCGACGAGCATCGACGCGGCGATCAGGCCCGCGACGTTGTCGAAGACCGCGAACATCGCGAACGCGACCGTACGCAGCGCGCACCCGGCGATGATCATCGGCCGATGCCCGATCCGGTCGGCGAGAGTGCCGCCGACGAGCGTCAGACCCTGCTGGCACAGAACGCGGAGCCCCAGCACCGCGCCCACGACTGCCGCAGCGAGATGCAGGTTGTCGCGGAGGTAGGTCGCGAGGTAGGGAAAGAGAAGGTAGAAGCCCAGCGCGATGCCGAACGTGTTGACGAGCAGCAGCTGGACCGCGACGGGCAGGGATCTGGCGAGTCGGATCGTCTTCACGGTGCCTGGCACTGTAATGGCCAGATATGGGTGCTGCAACTTACCTGTCTGGTTCCGGCCGCACGCGCGTCCCGTTGTTCTCCCGACTTGTTGGACAGATCTCGGGATAGAGGCCGACATCCGTCCAACAACTCGTCACCACACTCTCCGGCGGCGAGTTGTTGGACGACGTGCGGCGGTGGTGCGCACCAACCAGCTGACCTGTTGGACAGATCTCGGCCTAGAGGCCGACCTTCGTCCAACAACTCGCGACGGCGCGGCTTCCGGCCGTACGCCGGAGGTCGCATGGGGTCCGCCGCGAGGGGGACCTGATCCCCCACGTGAGGCTGACGCTCTCCACCCCGGCCGAGCAATAGCGTCTGGCGAGTGAACAGAACCTCTGCGCCGATGCCCCCTGCGCCGGCTACCCCTGTGTCAGATTCCGGTGGGCAAGCGCGGATCGCCGCGAGTAGCGGCGACGTCGTCAAGATCTACGGCTCCGGGCCCACCGCCGTCCGAGCGCTCGACGGGGTGACCGTCGGGTTCGAGACGGGCCGCTTCTCCGCGATCATGGGACCCTCCGGCTCCGGCAAGTCCACGCTCATGCACTGCCTCGCCGGGCTCGACGAGGTCACCAGCGGCAGCGTCTGGATCGGCGACACCGACCTCACCAAGCTCAACGACAACCAGCTCACCAAGCTCCGGCGCGAACGCGTGGGCTTCCTGTTCCAGTCGTTCAACCTGCTCCCGACGCTCACCGCCGAGCAGAATCTCCTGCTCCCGTTGGAGCTCGCCGGTCGCAAGCCCGACAGGGCCTGGATCGACAGCCTGGTCGAGGTCCTCAGCCTCCAGGACCGCATGAGCCACCGCCCGGCCGAGCTCTCCGGCGGCCAGCAGCAGCGGGTCGCGCTCGCGCGGGCGCTGATCACCAAGCCGGACGTGGTGTTCGCCGACGAGCCCACCGGCAACCTGGACTCCAGGACGGGCGCCGAGGTCCTCAGCTTCCTCCGCCAGTCCGTCCGCGAGCTCGGCCAGACCGTCGTCATGGTCACCCACGACCCGGTCGCCGCGTCGTACGCGAACCGCGTCGTGGTCATCGCCGACGGGAACGTCGCCGGCGAGATCGAGGACCCGACGGCCGAGGACGTCCTCACCGCGATCAGCCGGCTGGGGGTCTGAGGTGCGCACGGTAGTGCTGTCCTCGATCAAGGGTCACGGCAGGCGGTACGTCGCCGGCATGCTCGCGATCGTGCTCGGCGTCGGGTTCGTCGCGGCGGCGTTGATGGTTCTGTCCTCTGCCAACTCCGCCTTGACAAAGGCGGCCGGCGCCCCGTTCGTCAAGGCCGACCTCGTCGTCTCGGCAACGGGGGACAGCGTCGACGAGGGCAAGGTCAGCAAGGTCGACGGAGTAGCCGCCGTCGCCGGCCTCGACCGGCCGTTCCTCAAGGCCTCGTTCGGAAACGGCAACGTGAACCACGTCCAGGCCGGAACGGTCCCCGCCAGCCCGGACCTCCGCTGGGAGCAGCTCGCGCAGGGCCGATTCCCCACCAAGGCAAGCGAAGTCGTCGTCGGCAAGCTGGCCGCCGCCGACCGTCACCTCGCGCTCGGCGCCAACGTGACCATCTGGGGTGCGGACGGAAAGGCCAAGCAGTACGAGGTTGTCGGCATCAGCGCGGGCTCGAGCGGCCGTCGTTGGGACAACGACCTCCAGCTGTTCGGCTCGACCGCGACCCAGCTCGGCGGTGAAGGCGGCCCCTCCAGCGTCCTGGTCAGCGCCAAGGAGGGCGTCGACATCGACCAGCTCCGGCAGAGTCTTGCCGCCGCGCTCGGCGACACCGCGAACGTGAACACCGGCGCCGAGGCGGCCGAGGAGGAAGCCCAGGGTGTCACCGGCGGCTTCGACGTGATGGGTGCGGTGCTGCTCGGGTTCGCGGCGATCTCGGTGTTCGTCGCCGGTCTGGTCGTGTCCAACACGTTCACGATCGTGCTCGCGCAACGGACCCGCGAGCTCGCGCTGCTGAGGTGCGTCGGCGCGAACAGGCGTCAGGTGTTCCGCGGCGTGCTGCTCGAGTCGTTCCTCGTCGGGACGATCGCGTCCGTCGTCGGTGTCGCGGTGGGGATGGCACTGGCGGCGATCGTCACGCTCGGCATCAAGCAGCTCGGACCGGACCTCCAGCTCGGCACGCTCGAGGTGACGGCCGCGAGCGTGCTGGTCCCGATCGCGGTCGGCCTGGTGACGACAGTGCTCGCCGCTCTGCTGCCGGCGCGCAAGGCGACCCGCGTTCCGCCGCTCGCGGCACTGCGGCCAGATCTCGCGATCTCCGTACGCTCTCGCGGTGGTGTGGTGCGGCTGGTCTTCGCGCTCGTGCTGCTGGTCGGTGGGGCCGCGATGCTCAAGGTCGGTTCGGACAGCGGGTTGCTGCCGGTGGGCATCGGCGGCGGGCTGCTCTCGTTCTTCGGCATCCTGCTGCTCGGCCCCGTCCTCGCACCCGCGGTCATCCGGCTGTTCAGCCTCGTCACGACCAGGTTCGGCGGGGTGCCGGCGCGCGTCGCCGCGACGAACGCCGTACGCAACCCTGGTCGGACCGCGGCCACGTCCACCGCGCTGCTCGTCGGCGTG
This sequence comes from uncultured Actinomycetota bacterium, assembly GCA_963762635.1. Classification (GTDB taxonomy): domain Bacteria; phylum Actinomycetota; class Actinomycetes; order Propionibacteriales; family Actinopolymorphaceae; genus Tenggerimyces. The sequence goes on along the minus strand of CAVXLQ010000006.1, from coordinate 369,302 downwards.
ACCCTGATCGTGATGATGAGCGTCGGCGCGCTCAGCGTGGAACGGACGACGGTCAAGGCGCTCGCCACGAACTACCCGCTCGACATCTCGGTGCGGGGCGCCGGCGGGAACCTCCCCGCCTCGACGATCGACACGGTCAAGGGCGTCGACGGGCTGTCGGCTCAGACGGTCGTGACCGGAGCGATGGGCAAGGTCGGCGAGCAGGACACGCAGCTGTTCGGCATCGACCCCGCCGCCGCGGCCGCGGTCCTCCGCAGCACCGACACGTTCGGGGAGCTCCGCGACGGCGTCGCCGTGCTGCCCGAGCAACTCGCGCAGGAGCTCGGCGTCAAGCGGGGCCGCGAGCTGACCGTCACCACGCCGGACGGCAAGGGCACGTTCCGGGTCGACTTCGGCGGCGGCTTCAGCGAGGCGTACGGCGTCGTTCTTACTCCGCACGACCTCGCGCGGATCGCGCCGAAGGCGGGGCAGCTCGCCGTCTGGGCTCGTGTCTCCGACAGCGCGGACATGACGAAGACCGTGCACGGGCTGGAGTCCGCGCTCGGCATCGACGGCGGCCGCATCGAGGGCGGCGCGAAGATGCGCGCGGAGTACTACGAGCTGATGAACATCCTGCTGCTCGTCGCCACCGGCCTGCTCGCCGTCGCGGTGCTGATCGCGCTCGTCGGCGTCGGCAACACGCTCAGCCTGTCCGTGCTCGAACGCACCCGCGAACAGGCGCTGCTCAGGGCGCTCGGCCTCACCAAGGGACAGCTCCGGCGGACGCTCGCGGGCGAGGCGGTGCTGGTGGCGTCGGTAGCGATCGTGCTCGGCATTCCGTTGGGCCTGCTGTACGGGTTCGCGGGCGCGGCGACGCTGATCGGCCGGGCAGTCGACGGCGCGATGGCGTACGGCGTTCCGTTCGGCACCCTCGCCCTGGTCGCCGGCGTGGCCCTGGTCGCCGGCCTGCTCGCCTCGGTCCTCCCCGCCCGCCGCGCCGTCCGCGTCAAGCCCGCCGCGGCGCTCGCCGAGGAGTAGTCAGGGACTGGCTCGGTCCGTGGTCGGCGGCGCGCCATCACCAGACGGTGTAGCCGCCGTCGATGACGAGGACCGAGCCGGTCATGAACGAGGACGCGTCGCTGGCCAGGTAGATCACGCTCGGCGCGATCTCCTCCGGCGTCGCGTACCGCTGCATGGGCGGGTCCTGCACCCAGTGCTGCTGGAACTCCGGGCGGTCGACCGGTGCCATGTCGGTCTTCACGTAGCCCGGTGCGAGCGCGTTCACGCGGACCCCGGACGGCGCCCACTCGGCGGCGAGCGACTTGGTCAGCTGGTGGACAGCGGCCTTGGAGGCGTTGTACGCGGGCTGCCACTGCGGCCGGTTGACGACCAGCGCCGAGATCGAGCCGATGTTCACGATCACGCCGCCGCCCGCGTCGATCATCGAGCGCGCCACGACCGTGCTGCAGAGCCAGACGCCGAACAGGTTGGCGTCGATGATCTGGTGGAACTCCTCGTCTGGTACGTCCAGCGCGGGCTTGTGGATGCAGTCGCCGGCGTTGTTGACGAGGACGTCGATCCGCCCGAACTCCGCGAGCACCTCGCCCGTCATCCGTTCGACGTCGGCCCGGTCCGTCACCGAGCCCTCGACGACCAAGCCCTGCCGGCCGCGAGACTCCACGTCCGACAGCACGCCGGACGCCTGCGAACGGTCCCGCGTCGTGATCGCCACGTCCGCGCCCGCGTCGGCCAGCGCCGCCGCGAACGCCCGGCCCAGCCCCCGCGTCGCGCCGGTGACGACCGCCTTCTTGCCGGCCAACCCGAACGAGTCCAGAACTCCCACGACAAGCCCTCCTAGAGCTCTACAGCCACGTTGTCGATCAGCCGCGTCTTGCCCACCCTCGCCGCGACCAGCAGACGGGCCGGGCCGGACTCCGGCGCCGGCGACAGGTCCAGAGACCGGAGCTCGAGGTAGTCGACGTCGACCAGACCTTCGCCCGCGAGCACCTTGCCGGCCGCCTCGAGCACGGCCTCGGCACCCGCCGAACCCGCCGCCGCCCCAGCCGCCAGCGCCTGCGAGAGCACCACGGCCGCGCGGCGCTGCGGCGACTTCAGGTTGCGGTTCCGCGAGGAGAGCGCGAGCCCGTCCGCCTCCCGGACGGTCTCCACCGGCACGATCTCGGTCGGCAGATCCAGGTCGGCGACCATCCGCCGGACCAGCACGAGCTGCTGATAGTCCTTCTCGCCGAACGTCGCGAAGTCCGGCCCGGTGAGGTGCAGCAGCTTCGCCACGACCGTGAGCACGCCGGAGAAGTGCCCCTCGCGGACAGCGCCCTCCAGCTCCAGCCCGAGCGGCCCGGGGTCGATCCGTACCTGCGGCGACGTCGGGTAGACGACGTCCGGCGTGGGCGCGAACACCAGGTCGACGTCCTGGGCGGCGGCGAGGCCGAGGTCGGAGTCGAACGTGCGGGGGTAGGTGTCGAAGTCCTCGGCCGGCCCGAACTGCAGCGGGTTGACGAAGATCGTCAGGATCACGCTCCCGTTCGCGCCGGCGAGCTCGCGCGCCTTGCGCAGCAGCGACGCGTGCCCGTCGTGCAGCGCGCCCATGGTCATCACCACGGCGCGCGGCCGCGGGGCCAGCGCGTCGAGGGCGGTCGCGAGGTCGGCGCGGCTGCGTACGACTCGGGGCGTGCTCACGACGCCCTCCGGCCCAGCACGGCGCGCAGCGATGCCGCCTGCTCCTCGGACAGTCGGCCGTCCAGCACGGCTCGTTCGACGGTGGCCTCGTAGAGGGCGACGTACGACGGGAGCACCGCGGGTGCGGCGAGCGAGACAGCGTCGAGGTGAGCGGCCACGGTCTGGGCGTCGCCGCGCACGATCGGCCCGGTCAACGCGGCGTCGCCGTGCGCGATCGAGTCGGTCAGCGCGTGTTGGGACAGCGGCCCGAGTACGGCGGAAGGGTCCGGGATGCCGGCGGCGCGCAGCAGCTGGGTGGCCTGCGCGATCACGGTCACCAGGTGGTTGACGCCGTGGGCGAGCGCGCCGTGGTAGAGCGCCCGGTTCTCCTCGGCGATCCAGACCGGGTTGCCGCCGAGGTCGTGCACGATGCCCTCGACGAAGTCGTGCAGCTCGGGTGCGGCGGTCACGCCCATCGCGCAGCCGTACAACCGGCCGACGTCGGAGTAGTGGCCGCGGAACGCCATCGCCGGGTGGATCGCCGCCACGAGCGCGCCCCGCTCGGCGGCGGGCGAGAGCACCGCCGTCCCGTGCATGCCGCTCGGGTGGACGACGTACTGCCCCTCGCTGACGACACCGGCGGCAGCCAGCTCGCCGACGACCGAGCCGATCGCGTCGTCCGGTACGCCGAGCAAAACCAGCTCCGACGCCCCCGCGATCTCCTCGGCCCCGCCCTGGGTCACGCCCGGGAGCGCGGTCGCCGCCTTCACGCTGGAGTGGTCGGAGTGCGTCGCGACGCCGACCAGGTGGTGGCCGGCGTTGCGGAGGGCCAAGGCCAGCACCGTACCGACGCGACCCGCGCCGATCACCCCGACCCGCAACCGTGACCGGGCCGTCCGGGCCATCAGCGTCGCCTCCCACCAGTTCCGTGTGCGGTTTCGCGGCGAGCGTACCGAGAAAGGATCCCCTCCGGACGTCTCGCCAGACGGAGAGCGCGGTGAACGTCCCAGGCCGGTCTGGCGATGACAACAGTCGAGTCGGGGCCTTCTGACCGGCGGTCAAGGGCACCCTCCAGCGCTAAGCCAGGTCATGTGATTGGCTCGTCATCCACAGGAGTTCCGGGGTTGGGCACCTTCTCGGCGCCGGCGACGTCAGACTGGTGTTGGCAATCCGGAGGGCACCCGGGGGACGAATGAGTGACTGGCAGTCGATACGAGCATCGGACGCGGACCGCGAGCGGGCGGCCGACGTCCTCAAGGCCGCGCTCGCCGAAGGGCGACTGAACTTCGAGGAGCACTCGACGCGGCTCGATCGGCTCATGCGTTCCAACACGTACGGCCAGATGCATCAGGTCATCGGCGATCTGCCGACGAGCGGCATCCCGATCCCGCTGAGCCCGCCAGGCGAGCTCGTCCGGCCCACCCAGGGAGCGGTCAGCCCGTGGGCGACGCCGTACCAGCCGTACGTCCACCCGAAGCAGAACGACAGCATGGCGGTCGCGTCGTTGGTGCTCGGGATCCTGGCCCCGATGTGCGGCGTCACCGGCATCCCCGCGATCATCACCGGGCACGTCGCGCTCAACCGCATCCAGGAGAACGGCGCGGGCGGCAAGGGCATGGCGATCGGCGGGCTGGTCCTCGGGTACGTGTTCACCGCGTTCATCCTCCTGGCCGTGATCGCCGGGATCGCCGGAAGCTGAACGGAAGGGCTGCGAGCTGATGACCCACGACTCGCCCGGCATGCGGGCCTCGGACAACGACCGCGAGCGGGCGGCCGACGTCCTGAAGGCCGCCCTCGCCGAGGGCCGGCTGAGCTACGACGAGCACTCCACGCGGCTCGACGACGTGATGACCTCGCAGACGTACGGCGAGCTCGTCCAGGTCACCTCCGACCTGCCCGGCGGCCTCGGCAACCACCCGGCGCCGATGGCCGTCAACACCTGGCAGCAGCAGCCCGGCTACACACCCCGCCGCGAGCCCGAGCAGCTCGCCGTGGCGTCGCTCGTGCTCGGCATCCTCGGCTTCTTCACCGGCATCACCGCGATCCCCGCCGTGATCACCGGGCACCTCGCGCTCGGCCGGATCAGGCGGAACAAGACAGACGGCCACGGCATGGCCGTGGCCGGTCTGGTGATGGGCTACATCGAGATCGCGATCGGCATCATCATCGCCCTGTTCGTGATCGCGATGGTCTTCTGGGTCGGCTCCAGCGGCGGCATCGACGTTGGCCCCGGCGGCCCGCCGCCTCTCCCGGACGGCCCCGTAGGCCCGGGCCCGGGCTAGGCGCGGGTCAGACGACGGATCAGACGACCAGCCCCGTCGCGAACGGCCAGTGCGCGTCCTCCAAGGCCCTCAGTACGGGCCTGGACGTCATCGACAGCGCGACCTCGTAGTCCTCGGCCTTGCCGCGTTGCTCCAGCCGCCGCAGGAAGTCGACCCCGGAACGGTCGAACGCCGTGACTTCCCGGGTGTCGACCACAGCCCGATGCAGGTCGTCCACCTGTTCGAGCAGCGCCACCTGTTCCAGCGCGGCCGACAGCTCCTTCGCCATGCCGCTGGTGATGTCACCCCGCAGGAAGACGACGATCTCGCGGCTTCCGCGGTCCACGACCTCGACCTGTCCCATGCGCACCTCCATGGATGCCCGCTACCCACAGCGTGACAGGTCAAGCGCCCCCGCGGAATGCCCCGAGGAATGCCGTCAGCGGCGCGCGAGCAGCTCCAGCGCCTCGTCGTCGCCGGACAAGAGGCCGCGCATCCGTTCCGGGAAGTCCGACGTCACCCCGTCCGCCCCGGACCGCAAGGCGTGAATGAGCTGCGCCCGCTCGTTCACCGTCCAGGAATAGATGCCGAGCCCGGTCTCGTGACATTCCTCGGCGAGCTCGGGCGTGAGATACGAAATGCCCACGCACAACGCCTTCGCGCCGAACGAACGCGCCTGCTGGATCGCGTCGGTCGGAACGGCGTTGAAGATGAGTCCGCGATGGGCTTCCGGGCAGATCCGCTGGGTCTCGGCGAGCACATCCGGGATGAACGAGATCACCCAGACGCGGTCGAGCAGATCACGTTCCCGAATCAACTCGACCGCACCCGCGGTAGCGGCCGGCGCCTTGATCTCGGCCTGGACTGGAACCGTGACCACATCCAGTACTTCGGCGAACGTCGGAATGGTCTCGCCCTGTCCCGCGTCCAGCTTCTTGGCCTCGGCCAGCGAAAGTGTGGAAATATCGCCCGAACCGCTCGTCGTGCGCGCGACGTCGTGATCGTGCAACACCACGAGTTGACCGTCACTGGTCACGTGCAGATCCAGCTCGACCATGTCCGCGCCGACCTCCGCGGCGCGGCGAAATGAACGAAGTGTGTTCTCGGGCTCGGTGCCCATGGAGCCACGATGTCCGACCAGAGTGAACGTCACGTCGACCTTCCGTTCCAGCTGATTTGTTGGCGTTCTCGACAAAGGGATGCCGCGCACGAGCCTCTCATGCCGGGACCGTAGCCTTGGCTGTCATGACCGACGTCAGTCACGATCAGCCGGCAGATTCCGAGGACGACCTCCCCGAACAGATGCGTGTTCGCCGGGAGAAGCGGGCTCGGCTGCTCGAGCGCGGCGTCGATCCCTATCCGGTCTCCGTGCCGGCCACGCACACGTTGGCCGAACTCCGCAACTCCTACGACGCGTTACCGGCCGATCACCAAACGGGGGATACGGCGACAATCACCGGTCGGGTCATCTTTCTCCGGAACACCGGAAAGCTGTGTTTCGCCCGTCTACGCGATGGTGACGCCACCGAGCTGCAGGCGATGATCGGCGTGGACCGGGTCGGCGCCGACGAGCTCGCTGAATGGAAGTCGATCGTCGACATCGGCGACCACATCGGCGTCACTGGCGAGATCATCACCAGCCGCCGCGGCGAATTGAGCATCGCGGCGACGCGCTGGTTCATGGTGTCCAAAGCGCTTCGCCCCTTGCCGGTCGCGCACAAGGCGCTGTCCGAAGAGGCCCGAGTTCGGCAGCGTTATGCCGACCTGATCGTCCGGCCGGAGGCCCGCCAGCTCCTGGAGGCGCGGTCCGCCGTCGTCCGTTCGATCCGCGAGACGTTCGCCCAACAGAGCTTCGTCGAGGTGGAGACGCCGCTGCTGCAGCCGATCCACGGCGGTGCGGCGGCTCGTCCGTTCGTGACGAAGGTGAACGCGTACGACCGCGACTTCTATCTGCGCATCGCGATCGAGCTGTACTTGAAACGGCTGATCGTTGGCGGAGTGCACCGAGTTTTCGAGATTGGGCGGAATTTCCGCAACGAGGGCATCGACTCGACGCACTCGCCCGAGTTCACGATGCTCGAGGCGTACCAGGCCTTTGCCGACTATCACACGATGGCCGACCTGATCCGGACGTTGGTGTTGGATGCCGCGAACACGTTGGGAACGACGGTCGTTCCGGACGGTCGTGGCGGAGAGATCGACCTCACGGCCGAGTGGCGCTGGCTGCCCATCCACGAGGCAGTTTCGCAAGCGGTCGGCGAAGAGGTGACTCCGGACACCACCGAAACAGAACTTCGGGGTTACGCCGAACGCCTTCAGATCGAGCTCCAACCGGGTTGGACCGCTGGCGAAATCGTTTTGGAGCTGTTCGAAAAGCTGGTGGAGCACACGCTGCTCCAGCCGACGTTCGTCGTCGACTATCCGGCCGATGTACGTCCGCTCGCTCGCCCGCACCGCAAGGACCCGCGGCTGGGTGAGGCATTCGACCTCGTTGCCGCTGGCGTCGAGTTGGGTGTGGCCTATTCCGAGCTCGTGGATCCGGTCGAGCAACGTCAGCGGCTGGTGGAACAATCCGTACGTGCCGCCGGCGGGGATCCCGAAGCGATGCAGCTGGACGAGGATTTTCTCCGCGCCCTTGAATACGGCATGCCGCCGACCGGTGGGATGGGTATGGGAATCGACCGGCTGGTGATGCTTCTCACCGGCGTTCGCAGTATTCGGGACACGATCCTCTTCCCGCTGCTGAAGCCGGAGTCTTCGGTATAACGGGGTAGTCGAGTCCGGATCGTCCCTTTGCAAGGATTGACCCGGGGAAATAGGGTGGGGAAAACCAGGCGGGTGCTTTGCTGGCACTGCCTGCTGCCTCTAAAGTTGGGCCGGCCCCTGTGTGCAGTGGAAGAAGGGAACAGCGGTGGCGACAAAGACCAGTGTCATTCTTATCGACGACCTCGATGGTAGTGAGGCCGAGGAGAGCGTGAAGTTCTCCGTTGACGGCGTCTCGTACGAGATCGACCTGTCGGGCAAGAACGCACAGAAGCTTCGCAATGCTTTTTCGCAGTACGTCGACTCGGCCCGCCGGGTCGGCGGGCGAGCGGCTCGCGGGCGGGCGCCCAAGGCCGCTGCCCGCGGCGGCGGCGGTTCCCGGAAGCCGGAGACGGCCGAGATCCGGGCTTGGGCCAAGGACCAGGGCTACGAAGTGAGCGACCGGGGGCGGATCCCGGCGGACGTGATCGAGGCGTACCACGGCAAGGGTCGCCGCTGACCCTCCTGCCGCGACGGGGCACGGGCGGACACCTGCTGTCCGTTCACTGGCAAGTGGGGCACATCAGTACAGTCACCGCTGAATGAACGAGGCCTCCTCGGCGTCATCGCCGGGAGGCCTCGGGCATGATCAGGCCTGTTTCCGGGCATGTTCGCTCCACGCGTAACGTGTGCCTTACGCGCTCGCGCGAGGAACACTGAGGCTGGTCAGCCAGTTACACCGTTACAGAACGTGCTGCTGGCGCGCCCGGAAGGTCCAGTCTGCGAGACATGGGCGCCGGGCGTGGTGGTGACCGGGACTAGCATGACAAGCAGGAGGCGGGGAAGGACCCCAGCCCCGAGACCGTCTCCATCCGGGGAGCGAGAGATGTTCGAGAGATTTACCGACCGAGCGAGGCGGGTTGTCGTCCTGGCCCAAGAAGAGGCCCGGATGCTCAGCCACAACTACATCGGCACCGAGCACATCCTGCTCGGGCTGATCCACGAAGGCGAAGGAGTCGCCGCGAAGGCGCTCGAGAGCCTTGGGATCTCGCTGGAAGCTGTTCGCGCCCAGGTGGAAGAGATCATCGGCCAGGGCCAGCAGGCCCCGTCCGGGCACATCCCGTTCACGCCGAGGGCCAAGAAGGTCCTCGAGCTGTCGCTGCGGGAAGCACTCCAGCTCGGCCACAACTACATCGGCACCGAGCACATCCTGCTCGGCCTCATCCGTGAGGGCGAGGGCGTGGCCGCCCAGGTGCTGGTCAAGCTCGGCGCCGACCTGGGCCGGGTGCGCCAGCAGGTGATCCAGCTGCTGTCGGGCTACCAGGGCAAGGAGACCGCCAGCGCCGGCACCGGCGCGGCCGGCGAGAGTTCGCCGCAGGGGTCCCTGGTGCTGGACCAGTTCGGCCGCAACTACACGCAGGGCGCCCGCGAGGGCAAGCTCGACCCGGTCATCGGGCGAGAGAAGGAAATCGAGCGGGTCATGCAGGTGCTGTCCCGCCGTACCAAGAACAACCCCGTCCTGATCGGCGAGCCGGGCGTCGGCAAGACCGCGATCGTGGAGGGTCTCGCGCAGCAGATCGTGCGCGGCGACGTTCCCGAGACGCTCAAGGAGAAGCAGATCTACAGCCTCGACCTCGGCGCCCTGGTGGCCGGGTCGCGGTACCGCGGTGACTTCGAGGAGCGCCTGAAGAAGGTGCTGAAGGAGATCCGTACCCGCGGCGACATCATCCTGTTCATCGACGAGCTGCACACGCTCGTCGGCGCCGGGGCGGCTGAGGGCGCCATCGACGCCGCGTCGATCCTCAAGCCGATGCTCGCCCGCGGTGAGCTGCAGACGATCGGTGCGACCACGCTCGACGAGTACCGCAAGTACCTCGAGAAGGACGCCGCGCTGGAGCGCCGTTTCCAGCCGATCCGGGTCGAGGAGCCCTCGATCGCGCTGACGATCGAGATGCTCAAGGGCCAGCGGGACCGGTACGAGGCGCACCACCGGGTCACGATCACCGACCAGGCGCTGGTGGCCGCGGCCGAGATGTCCGAACGGTACATCTCCGACCGATACCTCCCGGACAAGGCGATCGACCTCATCGACGAGGCCGGCTCGCGGCTGCGCATCCGCCGCATGACCGCGCCGCCGGACCTGCGCGAGTTCGACGAGCGGATCGCCAACGTTCGCCGCGACAAGGAAGCCGCGATCGACGCCCAGGACTTCGAGCGTGCGGCCGGGCTGCGGGATGAGGAGAAGAAGCTCATCGCGCAGAAGGCCGAGCGCGAGAAGCAGTGGAAGGCCGGCGACATGGACGTCGTCGCCGAGGTCGACGAGGAGCTGATCGCGGAGGTGCTGTCGAACGCGACCGGCATCCCCGTGTTCCGGCTTACCGAAGAGGAGTCCCAGCGACTGCTCAAGATGGAAGACGAGCTGCACAAGCGCTACATCGGCCAGGAGGACGCGGTCCACGCGCTCGCCAAGTCGATCCGGCGTACGCGGGCCGGTCTGAAGGACCCGAAGCGCCCGTCCGGCTCGTTCATCTTCGCCGGCCCGTCCGGTGTCGGTAAGACGCACCTGTCGAAGATCCTCGCGGAGTTCCTGTTCGGCGACGAGCACTCGCTGATCTCGCTCGACATGTCGGAGTACTCCGAGAAGCACACCGTCTCGCGGCTGTTCGGCTCGCCTCCCGGCTACGTCGGGTACGACGAGGGCGGTCAGCTGACCGAGAAGGTGCGGCGCAAGCCGTTCTCGGTGGTGCTGTTCGACGAGATCGAGAAGGCGCACCCGGACATCTTCAACTCGTTGCTCCAGATCCTCGAGGAAGGCCGGCTCACCGACGCTCAGGGTCGGGTGGTCGACTTCAAGAACACCGTGATCATCATGACCACGAACCTCGGGACGAAGGACATCGCGAAGGGCGTCAACCTCGGCTTCACGCAGTCGAACGACACGACCGGGTCGTACGACCGGATGAAGATCCGGGTCCAGGAGGAGCTCAAGCAGCACTTCCGGCCCGAGTTCCTCAACCGGGTCGACGAGATCATCGTCTTCCCGCCGTTCACCCGGCCGGAGATCCTGTCGATCGTCGACCTCAACATCGCCGAGGTCGAGGAGCGGCTCAAGAGCAAGGCCATGGGCATCGAGCTCACGCCGGCCGCCAAGCAGGTGCTGGCCGACCGTGGCTGGGACCCGGTCATGGGCGCCCGGCCGTTGCGCCGGACGATCCAGCGCGAGATCGAGGACACGTTGGCCGAGAAGCTGCTGTTCGGCGAGATCCACGCCGGCCAGTTGGTCCTGGTCGACGTCGAGGGTGAAGGCGCGAAGGCGACGTTCACCTTCAAGGGGACCACGACGGCCCCCGTGCCCGAGCTCCCGCCGGTCAGCGCCTCGGCGTCCGGCAGCGAGCCCGGCCAGACGGCCCAGGAGGGCTAAGCACCCTCAGCCCGTACGACGGGAAGCCCCCGGCGACCTCACGGTCTCCGGGGGCTTCGCCGTTCGCGGCCCGGCGGCCGATGGTGGACTGGCGCGGTCATGGTCGCGAACAGCGGTTGACAGGGGCTCAACGTTGCAAAAGGCTCACCTCGCACCGCCGTGCCGCGGAAATGAGTTCCGGCGCGGATTCACGGTTCGAGGGGGAGGCCTACCGTGTCGGATCATGACGTCACCACGTCCTCGTTGAGTCTCAGCCGGCGCGACGTACTCCGCGCCGCGGCCATCGGGGCCTCGCTCGCGGCAGCCGCGGCGCCGCTGGCGGCGAGCGCGAACAAGGCAGCGGGAGCGGCCCCGGCCGTGCCAGCGGCGGCGATCAGCGCGGACTGCTCGAACCTGCCGCTCGTCGGCGGGCCCGAGTTCCCGATCGGGATCTTCTGGCCGCCACCGCCGTTCGAGACCAACCGGGACCGCTACCAGGAGATCAAGGACGCCGGCTTCACGTTCGTCGTCACCGGCAACTACCTGTTCGACGAGTTCATCACCGACTACGCGCTCACCCAGGCCGACCAGGCCGGGCTCCAGGTCCTCGTCGCCGACGACCCGGGCGTGAAGGCCGTCACGAGGCTGTTCACGATCAGCGACGACCGTACGGTCCCGAACTCGATCACCGTCGCCGACGCGAGGACGCACATCCAGCGCGCCCTTGGCCGCTACAGCCGGCACGTCTCGTTCGCCGGCTTCAACCTGTTCGACGAGCCGTTCCCGGTGAACTACCCCACGCTCGGCAAGGCCACCCAGATCGTGCGCGAGCTCGGCCCGACCGCGCTGCCGTACTCCAACCTGCTCCCCGGCCAGGGCGCCGACTACGACACCTACGTGGCCGAGTACGTCAAACAAACGAAGCCGCCGCTGATCTCGTTCGACCGTTATCCGCTCCTCTCGGACGGGAACGACGATCTCAACTACTTCCAGAACTGGGTCCAGATCCGCAAGGCCGGGTTGACAGCGAATCTCCCCACCTGGGTGTACATCCAGTCGCTCGGCTACAACAACCACCGCTCGCCGACCAAGGAAGAGCTGCTCTGGCAGATCAACGTCTCCCTCGCGTACGGCGCCAAGGGCATCCAGTACTTCACCTACTGGACGCCCGACCCGGCCCGCGGCGAGGGATTCCAACCCGCGCTGATCACCGTCGACGGCAAGCGAACGCCGAGGTACGACTACTCCCGCGAGATCAACACGACCTGGCTCCCGCAGGTCGGCAGGCAGCTCAAGCCGCTCGTCTCCGAGCTCGTCGTCCACGCGAACGAGACGCCACTCCCACCGGCCACGACGGGCTTCACCCCGGACGCCTACCTCCGATCGGTCACCGGCGGCGCCGTCATCCTGGGCAGGTTCGCCAGCCCCGACTCGGCCCAGGCCGACACCCGCTGGCTGCTGGTCGCGAACCGTTCGCACAAGGAGTCGACGACCGTCCAGCTGCGTACGGAAGCGCGGAAGGTGCGGCGGGCGGATCGGTTCGATCCCGGCACGAACTCCTTTGTGGAGCTGCGAGATCCCAGTCGAATACCGGTGACGGTCGGGCCAGGTGCCGCGATGTTGCTGCGACTCCGGGGAGGCAGCGATGCGTAAGACCCTTGCCCAGCTGGCGATCGGAGTTGTCGCGGCAGCGCTCGTCCTTGCTGTCTTCGGCGTCGGCTCCTGGATCGGCAACCGCGACGTCGCACCGGCCGCGACGGGCGCCGAGCTGCAGGTGATCTCGCAGGCGAACGGCGGACTCTGGCACTCACTTCGCCGGGCGAACGGCGACTGGACGGCTTTCGGCAACGTGTACGGGGAAACAGGCAACCCCGGTACGACCAGCCTGGTCGCGACGACCAAGCTGGGAACGGATCTCGCGGTCGTCTCGGTCGTGTCCGGGCGGGTGTTCGTGACGGCACGGCACGCGAACGGGTTCTGGGACGGTATCGCCAAGATCGGCGAGTGCGGGGCCGTGTCGTCGGTAGCGGCAGCCGGAGTTGGCGGCGAGCTGCACGTTTTCGCAGTCACCGATGACAAAACGAAGCTGTCGTGGGCGACGCGCAAGGCCGACTTGACGTGGACGCCGTTCGTCGACGCGTTCGCCGCGGCCGGTACGCCGCCGGGCGAGGTCAGCGACGTCGCGGCCGAGGAGGTCGGCGGCCTGCTGCACGTCGCGGTCATCGCCGGCGGAACGCTGCACTCGGCCACGAGGCAGACCGACGGCACCTGGACCCCGTTCGCGCCCGTTCCCGGCCTGACCGGTACGCCGGACAAGGTCAGCCTCGCCGATGTCAACGGCACGTTGACGCTGGTCGCTTCGACCAACCAGGGCTCGGGTTTGTCGACCGCGACGAAGACCGGCGCCACCTGGTCGGCGTTCGAGGCCATCCCGACGAGCGGCGTGACGGGACCGGTCACCGGGATCTCGGCGGCCAGCGTGGCGAACGCCCTGCACGTCGTCGTGGCGACCGAGACCAAGGTCCTGCACTCCACCCGCACCGGCACAACCTGGGCGCCGTTCGGCCAGGTCGGAACGAACCAGCCACCTGGCCAGACCCTCGACCTCGGCGCCAGCGGGGTCTAAAGCAGGTCGACCGTGACCTCGTGGTGGGTGACCCGTTCGTCCCACCGGGTCAGGACGCGCGCGGCCTCGTCCTCGACCACGGCCAGCTCGTAGCTGGCGCCGGCGAAGCCGCGTACGGCGTCGAGTGAGTCGAAGAACGTGATCGAGGTGAACCGCACCTCGCCCGCCTCCTCCAGCCGGAGGAGGCGGGCGCCGCGGAAGCCCGCGACCTGGCGGAGGTGGGTGGCCACCTCCGCCTCGTAGTGCCGCTGGTACTCGTCCGCCGTCCCCACCGGGGCGAACCCACGCCAAACCCGAGCGATCATGCCCCGACGGTACGCGCTAGTTCGAGCAGCCCGACGTGGCGAGCTGGCCTGGGGTGGGGACGGAAGCTCCGTCGTAGATCGCCAGCAGCATCGCCTGCGGGCAGCGCAGGGCGCCACCGAAGCGGATCTGTACGTGCAGGTGCGGGCCGGTCGAGTTGCCGGTGTTGCCGCTGTCGCCGAGCTTCGCGCCGGCCTCGACCGTGATCCGGCCGGACATCGCGCGCGCCGACAGGTGGCAGTACCGGTACTCCGCGCCGTCAGCTCCGTCGACCTGGACGCCAAGGCCGCAGCTGCTGGTCGTGCCGCCGATCGGGAACGCCGAGCCGCCGGTCACCGCGAACACGTCCGTGCCGGTCGGGACCTGCAGGTCGATCGCGGGGTAGTCGTGGTGCGGGTCGTCGTACTCGCTCCGCGGCGCGGACGCGCGCGGGATCGGCAACGCGTGGTTGCCGCCGGAGTTGCCGGTCAGCTCGCGCCACGTGTCGGCCTCGACGATGCCGTCGACCGGCAGCGCGTGCTTGCCCTCGAAGTCGCGTACGGCGGTCGTCGTTCCCGCCCCGAACTGCCCGTCCACGGCGACCGCGTAGCCGTGCTTGGCGAGCTGCACCTGCGCGCCCTTGACGGCGTCGCCGGTGCTGCCCTCCTGAACGGTGATCGCGAGCTGCGCCCACGTCAGAGGGCCGACGATCGCGTCTGCGGTCAGGCCCTTCGACGTCTGGAACGCCTTCACCTGGGTGGCGGTGTTCGGGCCGAAGATGCCGTCGGCGGTGGTCGCGAAGCCGTGTGCGGAGACCAGGAACTGCACGGTCTGGACGTTCGGCCCGCGGTCGTTCTGGCGGACCGTCGGCCAGGCGGCCGCGGCCTGCGCGGTGGTGGACAGACACACGACGACGGCCAAGACGGCCGCGGTACATAGCAAGGCGAGGCGTCTCATCACTGCTCCCTGACCCGGTTCGTTGGCAGATACCTTCAGGTCATGCTCGTTGCCGGTCAGAAATTCTCCACGACTCCGGCCCAGGGAACCAGGTGCCAGGCCACAAGCTGCCGCCGCTAGGGAGGATCGAGTCCACGTACCCGCCGTCGACGCGGACCGCCGCGCCGGTCGTGGACGACGCCTGCGGCGAGCTGGTAGACGAAGGCCTCCACCCCGGCGGTGTGCGTCGGCGTTCGGTCATGCCAGGGGAGGTACGCGCGGATCAGGCGGATCGCCCTTTCTAACCAGGTAAGGCGAAACGGCCGTTCGGCAACGGGTCGACCAGGCCATCGGCCGCGAGTCCGTCCAGTGCGCGCTCGCGTTGGACGGCGTCTGGCCACGCCGCCTCCAGTGCCGAACGCGTGACCGGCCGGGGAGCTTCCCGCAGCACCTTCAGCAGCCGGCCGCGGCACTGCCGGTCGGTGCCCTCGTACGTCTGCCGCCGCCGCGCCGGACCGTCGTACGCCGGCTGACCGGCCAGCCGCCACGCGCACAGCGTCGCGATCGGGCAGACCTCGCAGCGCGGGGAACGTGCCGAGCAGACGACCGCGCCGATCTCCATCACCGCGACGCCCCAGGTCGCCGCGGTGTCGGAGTCCTCGGGGAGCAGGTCGATGGCGGTTCGCCGTTCGGTCGCCGTGGTCGCCTGCGGTGGGTACTGCACGCCGGCCACCACCCGCGCGAGCACGCGGCGCACGTTGGTGTCGAGGACGGGATGCCGCTGCCGGTACGCGAACGACGCCACCGCGGCGGCCGTGTACTCGCCGACACCGGGCAGCTCGAGCAGCGCGTCGTACGAGGACGGCACCACCCCGTCGTGACGCGCCGTGATCGCCACCGCAGCCGCGTGCAGGCGGAGCGCGCGGCGTGGGTAACCGAGCCGACCCCACTGCCGGACGGCCTCGCCGGGCGCGTCCTTGGCCAGCGCGGCGGGCGTCGGCCAGCGCTCCAGCCACTCCGCGTACGCGGGCAACACCCGCACGACAGGCGTCTGCTGCAGCATGATCTCGCTGACCAGCACGTCCCACGCCGACGCGTCCGGGCGGCGCCACGGCAGGTCGCGCTGGTGGGTCGCGTACCAGTCGAGCACGGGTGCGTGGAGTGACGATTCTGGCATCAAAGGCATCCTCCCACGGCGCGCTTACGTGGCTACCCGGCACAAGATCGTTACGCTCCGCAGTATGAGCCCGCTGCTCCGGCCGGTCGGGCCCCTGCCGGCGTCGGTGTACTGGGTACGCCGCGCGCTCGCACTAGCGCTGATCGGCCTCGCCACCTGGTTGCTGATCAGCGTCCTCCCGTTCGGCAAGACCGGATCGGGCGACGCGGCTCCGCCACCCAAGAACCCGCAGGCGGCGCCGGAACGTTCGGCCGCCACAGTCTCGCCGCGCCCGACGCGACAGCCGGCCTCGACCTCGGCCAAGCCGTCGACGAAGGCCCAGCCCAAGCCCACGGCGAAGCCGAAACCCAAGCCCAAGCCGAAGCCGACGGGCACGCCGACCTGCCCGGACAGCGTGGTGTCGATCGCGGCGGACGCGAAGACCAGCAAGTCCCCCGCCGGCAAGCCGGTGCTGATCGAGGTCGAGCTGGAGAACACCGCGTCGGTCGCCTGCCGCGTCACGGTCAGCGCGAAGTCGCTCCAGGTCACCGTCACGTCGGGCAAGGACCGGATCTGGACCACCGAGCACTGCACCGCGGCGATCAACCCCGGCCCATTCACCCTGCAGCCAGGCAAGGTGCGGACGCTCGGCGTCGTCTGGATGGGCGAGCGTTCGAAGAAGGGCTGCCCGGCCGGTCAGGAGAAGTCGCTGCCGGGCTTCTACGCGGTGGACGCGTCGTTCAACGGAGTCGCCGCCAAGACGGGCCACTTCCTGCTCGACTAGCCCTTGGCGGCGCCGGAGGTGAGGCCGCCGATGAGCTGGCGTTCGGCGACGGCGTAGAAGGCGAGCGCGGGGACCATCGCCAGGACGACGTACGCGAGGATCTTCGCGGTGTCCTGGCCGTACTGGCCCTGGAACTGCCGCACGCCGAGCGGGATCGTCCACCAGCTCGGGTCGTTGAACACCACCAGCGGCAGCATGAACGAGTTCCAGCTCGCGACGATCGCCAGGACCGACACGGTGGCCAGCGCGGGGCGGGCCATCGGGAGCAGGATGCGCCAGAAGAAGCCGAGCGGGCCGCAGCCGTCCAACGTCGCCGCCTCCTCGAGTTCGCCGGGGATCGCGCGGAAGAACGTACGCAGCACGATGATCGTCACCGGTAGCCCGAACGCGGCCTGCGGCAGGATCACGCCGAGCGGGTTGTTCAGCAGGCCGAGCTCGCGCAGCAGCACGAACAGCGGCAGGATCGCCACCGCGAACGGGAACATCAACCCCACTGCGAAAAGCATGAAGATCAGCTCGCGGCCCCGGAACGCGAACCGGGCGAACACGAACGCAGCAAGGGCCGACACCGCCACCATGAGCACGGTCGTCGAGACCGCGATGATCGTGCTGTTCAGCAGCGGCCGCCAGAACGCCGACGCCGCGAGGATCTCGCCGTAGTTGGCGAAGTTCCACGGCTCCGGCAGCCCGAACGGGTTGACGGACAGCTGCCCGTTGTCCTTGAACCCGCCCAGGACCGCGAACGCGATCGGCACCACGACGAACGCCGTGATCATCAGCAGCGCGGCGTAAAGCCCGACTTGACGTGCGACTCTCATGACCGCATCCCCGTCATCGCTCCCTCGAGATCACGTCGCATCACGAACTTCTGGTACAGCAGGGCGAACGTCAACGCGATCACGAACATCAGGATGCTGATCGCGCTCGCGTACCCGACCTGCGAACGTCGGAAGCCCGACTCGAACATCGTGATCGCCATCGTCTCCGAAGCGTGCAGTGGCCCGCCGCCCGTCAGCACCCACACGAGGTCGAACAGCTCGATCGTGCCGAGCACCGAGAGGAACACGCTGATCCGGATCGTCGGCGCGAGCAGCGGCAACGTCACGTACCGGAAGATCTGCCATGCGCTCCCGCCGTCGATCGCGGCCGCTTCCATCAGCTCGTTCGGGATGTTCTGCCGCCCAGCGAGGTAGAGGATCATGTGGAAGCCGAAGTACTTCCACGTCATCACGAAGGCGAGCGAGTAGAGCACGGTCTTCGGATCGGCCAACCAGGTCTGGCCGAGCTCTCCCAACCCCACCAGGCCGAGGAGGTGGTTGGCGAGGCCGAGGTTCGGCGAGAAGAACAGGCTGAACAGGACCGCGGTGATGACCTCGGACAGCACGTACGGCGCGAAGAACAGCAGCCGGAAGAACGCGCGTCCGCGGATCTTCTGGTTGAGCACCATCGCGATCGCGAGCGCCAGCGGAAGCTGGATCAGGAGCGAGAGCGCGATCAACGTCCCGTGCCGGCCCAGGTCGCCGAGGAAGATCGGGCTGGTCAGCGCTTGGAGGAAGTTGCCCAGCCCGACGAAGTCTGTCGGCGCGCCGCCGTACCCGTTCCACTTGAACAGGCTGGTGTAGCTGGCCAAACCGATCGGCGCGAGGACGAGCAGGCTGAACAACACCAACGCTGGAAGGAGAAACAGCCCGATCGTCAGCCAGGGGACGCGCCGCCGGCGACGCGGAGGCGCGTCGGTCGCCGGCGGCGCGGGACTCTGCAACGTTGCGACACCCATCGCCCCGGCGCCTACTGCGCGCTCTGAGCCGCGTCGGTGATCGCTTTCGCCACGTCCTCGGGACTCGACTGCCCCGCGATCAGCGACGCCACGCTGTCGTTGACCGTCTGCCCGACCTCGGGCGCGTACGCCTGGTCCAGATAGAGCTGGAACTTCGTCGCCTTCGCCAGCTGGTCGACGACCATCTTCTGGCTGGGCTCCTTGACCGCGTCCTCCGCGCCCTTCACTACGGGGAGCAGCCCGCCGGCGGCGGCCGCCTTGCGCTGGTTCTCCACACTGGAGATGAACTTCAGGAAGTCCGCGGCCTCCGGCGGAGCGTCCCGCCCGACCGCGAAGCCGCCACCACCGCCGAACACGTCGGTCACCGTGCCCTTGCCACCATCGACCGCCGGGAACGGGAAGAAGCCTAGGTCCTCGCCGAGCCCCTTCTTGTTCGCCGAAGAGTTGCGCTGCTCGCCCGGTGCCCACTGGCCCATCAGCTCCATCGCGGCCTTACCGTTGCCGACGAACGCGGACTGGCCGTCGGGGGAGCCGAACGGCGCTCCGAGGAAGCCCTTCTGGAACGGCTGCAGGTCGACGAGCTCCTTCAGGTGCGCGCCCGCCTCCACGAACTCGGGCGCGTCGAACTTGCCGTCGGACTCCGCCTGCTTCAGTGCGTCGACACCGGCGACGCGGATCGCGAGGTACGCCCAGTAGAAGTGCCCAGGCCATTTCTCCTTGCCACCAAGGGCGATCGGGGTGATGCCGGCGGCCTGGAGCTTGCGTACGACATCGAGGAACTCGGCCCACGTTCCCGGCGGCTGGGTGACTCCAGCCTGCGCGAAGAGCTTCTTGTTGTACCAGAAGCCAACCATTCCCACATCGAACGGAACTCCGTACGTCCGGTCGTCGATCTGGTACGGCAGGAGGGCCGTCGGTGTGAACGTATCGGCGATGTCGGCGAGGTCGTCGGTGATGTCCTTGGTGAGCCCGGCTTCGGTCTGCTGCTTCAGCACGCCGCCACCCCAGGTGTGGAAGAGGTCCGGCGGAGTGCCGGCCTGGGTGACGGTCGTGAGCCTGGCCTTGAACGCCTCGTTCTCCAACGACGTGATCTTGATCGTCACGTTGGTGTGCTGCTTCTGATACTCGGCGGCCATCGCCTTCCAGACGCCGAGCATCGGCTCCTGGTTCTGGATGTGCCACCAGTCGATGGTGACCGCGCCGCCCGGCTCGGAGCCGGTCTCGCCGCTTCCGCCATCTCCGCCGCCGCACGCGGTGACGAGCAGGGCGACCGCCGCGCCCAGCACGGCCCTCCGATGCCACTTCGTCAGCTTCATGAGCGAGTTCCTTCCGACGGGCAGCCTGGAGTAGGTGCGAAAGTTTCGGAGAAGTATCGATAGTTACGCTCGTGTGTCCCGTAAGCTACGACCGCTCGGATGCGCGGTCAAGACCTCCTTTCGCTCGGAAAGCTCCGCCTATAGTGGCGACGTCGACGATCGAAAGGCGTCCGAAACTTTCGGAGGTGCGTATGCAGGCATCCGCTGTCTGGCGTGACCCGTCGCGATCGCCTGCGGAACGGGCCGCCGACCTGGTGGAGCGCATGACGCTCCCCGAGAGGCTCGGCCAGCTGTACGGGGTCTGGGTCGGGCTCGCCGCCTCCGAGGACGCGGTGGCGCCGCATCAGCACGAGTTCGCCGACGAGCTGCCGGACTGGAAGCCGTTGATCGAGAACGGGCTCGGCCAGCTCACCCGACCTTTCGGAACTGTTCCGACCGATCCGGCCGTCGGTGCCCGTGCGCTCGCCCGTACGCAGGCGGAGATCGTCGCCGCCGGCCGCTTCGGCATCCCGGCGCTCGTGCACGAGGAGTGCCTGTCCGGCTTCACCGCCTGGGGCGCGACGATCTTTCCGACGCCGTTGGCCTGGGGCGCCTCGTTCGACCCCGAGCTGGTGGAACGGATGGCCGCGTCGATCGGTATGTCGATGCGTGCTGTCGGCGTGCACCAGGGGCTCGCGCCCGTGCTGGACGTCTGCCGCGACCCGCGGTGGGGGAGGACCGAGGAGACGATCGGCGAGGACCCGTACCTCGTCGGAACTCTCGGCGCGGCGTACGTCCGTGGGCTGGAGTCTTCCGGAATTGTCGCGACGCTGAAGCACTTCGTCGGCTACTCCGCCTCGCGAGCCGGTCGCAACCTTGCTCCGGTCGGCGTCGGAGCGCGCGAGCTGGCCGACGTGTTGCTGCCGCCGTTCGAGCACGCGCTGCGGGCGGGTGCCCGGTCGGTGATGCACAGCTACACCGAGCTGGACGGCGTTCCGACCGCGGCAGACGGCTCGTTGCTGACTGGTTTGCTCCGTGATGCTTGGGGATTCTCCGGAACGGTGGTGGCCGACTACTTCGCTGTCTCGTTCCTTCAGCTCCTGCACGCCGTAGCGGACTCGCCGGCTTCCGCTGCCGGTCTCGCCTTGGCCGCGGGGATCGACGTGGAACTTCCGACCGTCCGGTGCTACGGCGATCCGCTGCTGCAAGCCGTGGTCGACGGCGTGGTCGACGAGGCGCTGGTCGACCGCGCGGCGGAACGCGTACTCCGGCAGAAGTGCGAGCTCGGCCTGCTCGACGCGGAGTGGGATCCGCTGCCGCCGGCGGTGCGCGGCGACGAGGAAGAGGTCCGCGGCACGGTCGATCTCGACCCGCGGGAGGCTCGCGCGATCTCCCGCCAGCTGGCCGAGGAGTCCGTCGTTCTCCTGGAGAACAAGGGGATTCTGCCGCTCGACCCCGACGGGTCGATGCGCATCGCACTCGTCGGACCGCTCGCGGACGACCCGATGGCGATGCTCGGCTGCTACACGTTCCCGAGCCACGTCGGGCGGTCCTACCCCGACCTCCCGCTCGGCGTCGTCGTGCGGACCGTCCGAGCGGCGCTCGCGGCCGAGCTACCGGAGGCGGAAGTTTCGGTCGCGCTGGGCTGCGAGGTAGCGGCGCCCGATCGCTCCGGCATCGACGCGACCGTCGCGCTCGCCCGTTCGTCGGACGTCTGCGTTGCCGTGGTGGGCGACAGAGCGGGACTGTTCGGGGGCGGAACTTCCGGCGAGGGGTGTGACGCGGAGGAGCTGGAACTTCCGGGCGAGCAGGCCGCGCTGGTCGACGCGCTGCTCGCGTCGGGCACGCCGGTCGTGCTCGTGCTGCTGACCGGCCGCCCGTACGCGCTCGGCGCCTACGTCGACCGGGTCGCGGCGATCGTGCAGGCGTTCTTCCCCGGCGAGGAAGGGGCGAACGCGGTCGCCGGCGTGCTGTCCGGCCGGGTGAACCCGTCCGGCCGGCTGCCGATCAGCGTGCCGAGGCAGCCGGGCGGGCAGCCGTACACGTACCTGGCGCCGCCGCTCGGTCAGCGCAACGACGTGAGCAACGTCGACCCGACACCGCTGTTTCCCTTCGGACATGGGCTTTCGTACACGCGGTTCGCATGGTCCGAGGCGACGGCCGCAGAGTCGTTCGGCACCGACGAGACGCTGGAAGTCTCGGTCGCCGTTCGCAATGTCGGGGACCGGGCGGGGATCGAGAACGTTCAGCTGTACTTGCACGATCCGGTCGCGCAGGTGACCCGCCCGGTCGCACGGCTGATCGGGTACGCGCGGGTGTCGCTCGAGCCGGGCGAGCAGCGGCGCGTGCGCTTCGCGGTCCACGCCGACCTCACCTCGTTCACCGGCCGGCGCGGCGTGCGCGTCGTCGAGCCGGGCGAGCTCGAGCTGCGGTTGTCCACAAGCAGCGCCGACGCTCGACACGTTCTCCGCGTTCGCATGGTTGGCTGTGAGCGGGTAGTCGACCATCGACGCCAGCTGGTGGCGGGCGTTCGGGTCGAGCAGGCAACGGCCGGAGGTGACGCATGACCGAGACGACGACGAGGACCTGGTTCCCTGGCGGGACCGCGGTCACGCAGCTGCGTGTGTACGACTGGCCGGCGGCCGATGGGCTGCGCGGCGGGTCGCCGCACCTGCACACGGCGTCGACCGAGGGGTACGTCGTGCTGCGCGGCTCCGGAACGCTGGAGACGCTGAGCGGCGCGGGGTATGTCGAGCATCCGCTCGAGCCGGGAACGCTGCTGTGGTTCACGCCCGGCACTGTGCACCGGCTGGTGGCCGCGTCGCCGGAGCTGGAGATCCTGGTCGTGATGCAGAACGCCGGACTTCCGGAAGCCGGAGACGCCGTGCTGACGTTTCCGCCGTCGGTGTTGGCGAGCCCGACGGCGTACACCGCGGCGGCGAAACTTCCGGAGCTCGCTGATGTGGAGGCCGGTCCACAGTCCGACGATCCGCACGTCGTCGCCGCCCGGCGCCGGCGGGATCTCGCGATCGAGGGCTACCTCGCGCTGCGAGCTTCCGTCCAGGCGGAGGGCCCCACGGCGCTGGCGCCGCTGTACGAGGCGGCGGCGAGGCTCGTGCGGGACAAGGCGATCGGGTGGCAGGCGCTGTGGCGCGAGCGGGTGCTCGCGTCGGCCGAGCGCACGGCCGAACACCTTGCCCTGTTGGCCTCCGGCCACCCGGACCACCTGGCGGAGTCGGCCGTGATGGCGGCCGACCAGACGTCGGCGGTGCCGACCTGGGGGATGTGCGGGCGGCTCACCACCTGGGACTTGGAGGGTGCCCAGTGACCGTTGAGCAGCGGCCGAGGGTCACGATCTCGGCGATCGCGCAGGAGGCCGGCGTCTCCGTACCGACCGTGTCCCGGGTCCTGAACGGCCGCTCGGACGTGTCGCCGGCGACGCGGACCAGGGTCGAGCAGCTGCTCCGCGCCCACGGGTACAAGCGCAGGGTCGCGCGTTCTCGGGACAAGGCGTCGCTGATCGACCTGGTCTTCAACGACCTGGACAGCCCGTGGGCCGTGGAGATCCTGCGTGGCGTCGAGGAGGTCGCGCACTCGGAGTACGTCGGCGTGGTGGTGTCGGCGATCCACCGGCGCAGCGCTTCGGCACGGCAGTGGATGCGCAACCTGCGCGAACGGGCGTCGGACGGCGTGATCCTGGTGACCTCCACGCTCGACTCTCCTTTGCAGGAAGAGCTTCGGCGGCTGTCGATCCCGATGGTCGTGGTCGATCCGGCGGGCGTTCCCACCTTGGACGCTCCGACGGTCGGCGCGACGAACTGGGCGGGTGGGCTGGCGGCGACAGAGCACCTGATCTCGTTGGGGCACAGGCGGATCGGGTTCATCGCGGGGCCGCCGCAGCTGCGGTGCAGCCGGGCGCGGCTCGACGGCTATCGCGCGGGGCTCGAGTCGGCCGGGATCGAGATGGCGGACGAGCTCGTCCGGCCGGGGAACTTCTACCACGAGTCGGGGTTCGTCGGAGCGTCCGTGCTGATCGACCTGCCCGCGCCGCCGACGGCGATCTTCGCGGCGAGCGACCAGATGGCGTTCGGGGTGTACGAGGCGGTGCGCAAGCGTGGCTTGCGGGTGCCGGACGACCTGAGCGTGGTGGGTTTCGACGACCTTCCGGAAGCTCGCTGGTTCTCGCCACCGCTGACGACCGTGCGCCAGCCATTGGCCGAGATGGGCGGTTTGGCGGCCCGGACGGTCCTGCGGCTGACCAGGGGAGAGGAGGTCGAGAACCCGCGCGTCGAGCTGGCGACCGAGCTCCTCGTCCGGGAGAGCACAGCGCCGCTCCGCTAGCGTTTCCGTTCATGACCGCGCGCAAGGCTCTTCTGATCGGTATTGACGGGCTGCTGTTCCGGAAGGTCGCCTCGGTCGCGGCCCCGACGTTGCAGCGGCTGGCTTCGACGGCGGTGTTCGCGGAGTCGCGGATCTACCCGGACGGCACGACCCAGACGGTGTCGGGGCCGGGGTGGTCGACGATCACCACCGGGACCTGGCCGGCGAAGCATGGCGTGCAGGACAACGAGTTCGCCGACCATGCGCTCGCCTCGTACCCGGACCTGCTGACCCGCGCGACGCGAGACGGCCTGTCCACGTTCGTGGTCGCGGCTTGGCGGCCGATCACCTCGACGGTCATCTCGTCCGAGGTGCCCGCGCGCCATGACTTCTCCGGCGAGGTCGACTGGGCGGCGGCGGACCGGTCTTCGGTCGCTCTCGCCACGTCCCTGCTGGCGGAGGACGTGGATCTGGCGTTCGTGTACCTCGGAAACGTGGACGAGGTCGGGCACGCGTCCGGGGCGGCGTCGGCGGAGTACGCGGCCGCGGTCGAGCTCGCGGACTCCAACGTGGCACGCGTTCTCGCCGCCGTGGAGGCGCGGCCCTCGTACGCCTCGGAGGACTGGCTCGTGGTGATCACGACCGATCACGGCCACCTACCGGTTGGCGGGCATGGCGGACAGAGTGACGACGAGCGCAGTACGTTCGTGCTGACGCGCGGCGCCAACGTGGACGCCGAGGCCGCGGCACGGATGGCGCTGGTGGACATCGCGCCGACCGTACTGGCCCACGTCGGAGTCGCGGTGGCGGACAGCTGGGGGCTGGACGGCCGTTCGGTGCTCGAATCGTAAGGAGTGAGTGGTGTCCGACCTCTCGATTGGCGTGATCGGCTACGGCCTGCGCGGAACGTTGTCGCGCCACGCGCACAAGCCTGGTCAGGGTTCGCGGGTGGTGGCGCTGTACGACCCGGACCCGACGTCGGGGGAGCGGTTCCGCGAGGCGTACGGCTCGGACGCCGCGGTGCATACCGAGCTGTCCGCGTTCCTTGCCTCGGATCTCGATGCGGTGTTCGTGATCAGCCCGGACTGGCTGCACGAGGAGCACGCGGTCGCGGTGCTGGAGGCCGGTTTCCCGGTGTACCTGGAGAAGCCGATGGCGATCACCACCGAGGGCTGCGACCGGTTGTTGCGTACGGCGCAGAAGGTCGGCGGGAAGCTGTACCTCGGGCACAACATGCGGCACATGCCGTTCGTACGCGAGATGAAGCGGCTGATCGCTTCGGGCGCCATCGGCGAGCCGAAGGTCGCCTGGGCGCGGCACTTCGTCGGGCACGGCGGCGATTTCTACTTCCAGGACTGGCATGTCGAGCGCCAGTACGGCAACAGCCTGCTGCTGCAGAAGGGCGCGCACGACCTGGATGTCCTGCACTGGTTGTGTGACGCGTACACGACCGAGGTCACTGCGATGGGCGACCTGACGCTCTACGACCAGACCAAGGACAAGGGCGACGCCGACCCCTGGTGGCACGGCTCGGACGAAGAGCGGCTGACCCGCTGGCCGCCGCTGTCGTTGACGGGGCTGAACCCGAAGATGGACATGGAAGACGTCTCGATGATGCTGATGCGGTTGTCGAACGGGATCATGGCGTCCTACCAGCAGTGTCACTACACGCCGGACTACTGGCGGAACTACACCGTGATCGGGACCGAGGGGCGGATCGAGAACTTCGGGAACGGCGAGCCGGGAACGACGCTGCGGATCTGGAACAAGCGGCACCACGGCTGGGAGTCCGAGGGGGATCAGTCTTTCGAGGTGCTGCCTGGCGAGGGTGGGCACGGCGGAGCGGATCCCGAGATCGTGGCCGAGTTCCTGCGGTACGTACGTGAAGGTGGCGCGACGGACACCTCACCGGTGGCGGCGCGCTACTCGGTGGCAACCGGCGTGGCCGGTGCCGAGTCACTGCGCGCGGGCTCGACCCCAGTGCGGGTGCCAGAGGCCGACCCCGACGTGGAGTCGTACTTCGCCTAACGGCCCGCTCCCGCCGACTTGTTGGACGAATGTCGGGATAGAGGCCGAGATCTGTCCAACAAGTCGGCCAAGCCCCCAGGCTGCGGAGTTGTTACAGAAATCTCGGCTTCTATCCCGAGATCCATCTAACAAGTCACGAGCGCGGGACGGATGTGACTGGCGTGGCCGCTGGGACGGCGCCGCCGAGTTGTTGGACGAATGTCGGGATAGAGGCCGAGATTCGTCCAACAACTCCAGGGTCGGCTGTCCAACAGGTCGCGGGTTCGGCCCGCGCCGCGAGTTGTTGGAGGGTCAGACGTAGCGCTCGAGGATGCTGGACTCGGCCAGCCTCGAGAGGCCCTCGCGAACGGTGCGGGCCCGGTTCTCGCCGACGCCGTCCACGGCTTGCAGGTCGTCGATCGACGCGGCCAGCAGCTTCTGCAGGCTGCCGAAGTGATCCACCAGCCGGTCGATCACGGTCCCCGGCAGCCGCGGCACCTTGGCCAGCAGGCGGTAGCCACGCGGCGAGACCGCGGCGTCCAAGGCGTCCGACCCGTGCCCCAAGGCGCGAGCCACCGCTCCGAGGTCCAACAAGTCGGCCGGTGACAAAGCGTCCAGATCCGTCAAAGCGTCGTCGACCGTCCGGTGTCGCCGCGTAGCGACCTGGGGCAGGTAGTCCCGCGTCACCAGCTCGCGCTCAGGCTCGACCCCAGCCACCAGCTCGTCCAGCTGCAGCGACAGCAGCCGGCCGTCGACACCCAGCTCGACCACGTACCCCTGGATCTCGTTGGCGATCCGCCGCACCATCTCCAGCCGCTGAGCGACGGCGGACACGTCACGGATCGTGACCAGATCCTCGATCTCCAGCGCGGACAGCGTGCCCGACACCTCGTCCAGCCGCAGCTTGTACCGCTCCAGCGTCGCCAGCGCCTGGTTGGCCCGGGACAGGATCTGCCCGGTGTCTTCCAGCGTGTACCGGATGTCGTCCACGTACAGGCCGATGATCCGCATCGACTGCGACACCGACACCACCGGGAAGCCGGTCTGCTTGGCGATCCGCTCCGCCGTCCGGTGCCGCGTGCCCGTCTCCACGGTCGGGATCGACGGGTCGGGCATCAGGTGCACGCCGGCACGCAGAATGCGGGTGCAGTCGCGGTCGACGATGATCGCGCCGTCCATCTTGGCGAGCTCACGGAGCCCGGTCGCGCTGAACTCGACGTCCAGCACGAAGCCACCGGTGGACACCGACTCGACGACCTTGTCGTACCCGAGAACGAGGAGCGCACCCGTACGGCCGCGAAGGACTCGCTCGAGTCCGTCACGCAAGGGTGTTCCGGGCGCTATCGCAGCGAGCGTCGCCCGCAGCCTCGCGTCCGGGCTCTTGTCACTGGCTGCCACAACTCTCCCGGGTCGTTATAGTCCGCTGCGCTGAGTCTACGGTGCCTCCGATTCCGACGGTCGGTCGCCCGCGAAACAAGAGACCGACAAACCATTTCGACTTCCTCCGAGGCGTTGTGGTTTCCGTTCGCGTCAGGCTTGACCGAATCTGGTCAGCGGGGCCGAATGTGGTCGGCCAGACCGGACCCTCTTGCTGGTGTTTATCCGCGGCGGTCGGCCAGAGTGGATCTTGTTTCTAGCTCAGGTTTCAACCAGTGGAACGGCGGGCAACGTGGCGATTTCCAGCGTGCGGCCGACCAGGCTTCGAGTCGAGTACGCCGACCAGCCGCTCGGCCTCGACGAGCCTCACCCGAGGTTCTCCTGGCTGCTCGAAGCGGCCGGCGGCCAAGCCGACCCGCAGCCGCTGGCCCAGTCCGCGTACCAGGTCGTCGTCGGCACCACGGGCGGAGAAGGCGACGTCTGGGACTCCGGCAAGGTCGAGTCGTCGGCCAACGGACAGGTGGAGTTCGCCGGTACGGCGTTGCAGTCCAGCACCATCTATTACTGGGCGGTACGAGTCTGGGACCAGGCCGGCAACGCGTCGGAGTGGTCGCAGCCGGCGACCTTCGAGACCGGCCTCCTCGCGGTCGAGGACTGGGTCGCGGCGAGCTGGATCTCCGCGCCGAGTTCGGCGTTCGACGCAATCCCGCCATCGCCCTTGCTGCGCAGGGATTTCGAGCTTTCCCGCTCCGATGTGATCCGGGCGCGTCTCTATCTGTGCGGCCTTGGCTATGGCGTCGGTTATCTGGACGGCGAACGCATCGGCACCCGCGTTCTCGATCCCGCTTCGACGAACTACGCGGAAACCGTTTTGTACAGCACGTATGACATCTCCGAGCAGCTCGCGACCGGCGGTCGCCATGTTCTCGGCGTCGAACTCGGCCGCGGGCGGTACGGCGAGCCGGCCGCCAGCGTGTGGTGGTGGGAACGTTCCCCGTGGTGGGATCACCCGAAGCTGTTGGCGTTGCTCGTCGTCTGGTACGCGGACGGAACGGTCCAACGCATCGGCACCGATCCGTCCTGGCGAACGATCGACGGCCCCACCACGTACGACTCCCTCTACTCCGGCGAGCGCTACGACGCGCGCCTCGCGCGTCCGGGTTGGACACTGCCCCGATACGACGATGCCGAATGGGGCAACGCGGTTCAGGCCACGCCGCCCGCGGGCGAGCTGAGGTCGCAACAGCTCGAGCCGATCGCCGTCGTTCAGGAGCTGGAGCCGGTCGCGCTGACCGAGCCGACACCCGGCACGTTCGTGTACGACCTCGGCCAGCAGCTCGCCGGTTGGGCACGCCTGACGCTGAACGGGCCCGCCGGCACCGAGGTCCGGGTGCGGTACACCGAGCGCCTCGACAACTCTGGGTTCGTCGCGCTCGAGCAGCACTTCGTTCCGGACGGCATCCAAGCCGACGTCTACGTCCTGCGCGGAGACGGTCCAGAGACGTACGAACCGGAGTTCAGCTACAAGGGATTCCAATTTGTCCAAGTGACCGGACATCCGAGCCGTCCCGAACTCTCGGATCTGCGCGCATTCGCGATCCATAGCGACGTTGCTTCGGTCGGTGAGTTCGAGTGCGACGACGATGACGTGAATCGATTGCACGCCGGAACGCGATGGGCCGTTCTCAACAACCTGCATGGAATTCCGACCGATACACCGGTCTTTGAAAAGAACGGTTGGACCGGCGACGCACACCTCACCGCGAATGTCGCGGCACTGAACTTCCACATGCCGCGCTTCTATACGAAATGGTTGGACGACTGGGTCGATGCGCAGTTGCCGAGCGGCGAGTTCCCGCCGATCGTGCCGACCAGCGGCTGGGGCTACCACGGGACGCCGTCGGGGATCGTCGGCCCGATCCCCGCGTGGGACGCGGCGTACTTCGAGATCCCGTGGGTGATGTACCAGCACTACGGCGACACCCGGATCCTCGCGCGGCACTACGACAACCAGCGGCGCTACCTCGACTTCCTGCTCGCCGACTTCGTGACCGACGGCGTCGCGACGGTCGGGCTCGGCGACTACCTCCCGCCCGGTGCCGGCGGCATCCCGCCCGAGGGGCCGACGGTCTACGAGACCGCGTACACGTACCGGATCGTCGACCTGTTGCGGCAGATCGGTTCGGTGCTGGGGCGCACGGACGATCTCACGGGGTACAGCGAGATCGCCTCTACCGTGCGGGCGGGCTTTCAGCGGGAGTTCTTCGACGCGGCGTCGGGGACGTTCCGCGGCGAGGTCGAGCTGCCGTACCGGCAGTCACCGAACGTGGTCGCGCTGGCGTTCGACCTCGTGCCGGAAGGCGAGAGGCAACGGGTGCTCGACAGCCTCGTCGCGGACCTGCACGCGCGGGACGACCATCTCGATACGGGCGTGATCGGGACGAAGTTCTTGTTCCCGGTGCTGACGCGGGCGGGGCTGGTGGATCTGGCGTTCAAGGTGGCGATGCAGCGGACGTACCCCGGGTACGGCTACTGGCTCCAGCTCGGGTCGACCGCGCTGTACGAGATGTGGCACGCGGAGTCGCGGTCGCTGAACCACCACTTCTACGGGACGGTCGACCAGTGGTTCATCGAGGACCTCGCTGGGCTGGCGCCGGCCGCTCCGGGGTGGTCGGAGGTGCGGGTGCGGCCCGTTCCGCCCGCCACGCTCGGGCGGGCTCGAGCGTCGGTCGACACCGTGCGGGGCCGGGTCGCCGCGTCCTGGCACCGCGTCGGCAGCGGGTACGAGGTCGCGGTCGAGCTGCCCGTCGGAGTGGTCGGGCATGTGCACGTACCGCAGTCCGACGGCACGCATGCCGTTCAGGTCTGCGGACCTGGCTCGTCGGTGTTCCGGTCCTGAGCTCAGCCCGGGCCCGGGCAGGGCGGAAGCTGCTTCTGTTCCAGTGCCTTGTCGAAGCGCTGGAGCGCGGAGTCCCGGTCGCTGCCGACGTAGACCCCGACCGGTTCGTTCGCGAACCGCGACACGATGACGAACGCCGTCGCGCCGATGCGTTGGCGTTCGGTCTTGTAGGCCGTCACGGTGAGCTGGCTCTCAGACGACGCCGGCTTGTAGGTGCGGGTGACGTTGATCGTGAGCTTGGTGGTGTCGCTCGTCGGGCCGGGCTGGACGTCGGTGATGACGCCGTCGACGATGAGCGTCGCGCAGGAGACGAGGCCTTCCTCGGTGAGGTCTGCGCCGCCGCCGAGGGGTCGCTTCTCGGGGTCGGCCGGTGCCGCATCGGGTGGCTCGGGGGCGGCTTGGCTGCGACTGCCCGCGCTGCCGGCCGTCGAGTTCTGCTGGTCGGCACCGTTGAGGAAGGTGGGGACCGCGACGAGCCCGCCGAACGTGACGGCGACGAGGCTGCAGGCGGCGACGGCGAGGATGACGTTCCCGTTCCACCTGCTGCGCTGGGCCTTCGGTGGCTTGGGCGTCGCGGCGGCGACGAGGTGAAGGCCGCGCTTGATCGCTTCGATGTCGGCTTCGGCCTCGGCGAAGCGCGGGTCGGCTCGTACGTCGTCCGGGACCGGATCGTCGTCGAGGAGGTACGCGAGCGGGTCGCGGTCGGTCATGGTCAGATCACCTCCGTGGCGCGCAGCCGTTCGCGTACTGCCTTGACCGCGAAGTGCAGGCGGCTCTTGACGGTGCCGATCGGCAGGTCGAGCGCGGTCGCGATGTCGCGTAGGGGCAGGTCCTCGTAGAACCGGAGAACGAGGACCTGGCGTTGGTCGGGTGGCAGCTCGGCCAGCCCGCGGGCGACCGCGGCCGCGAGCGTGGCGTCTTCCTGCGGATGGGGCGCGAGCGTCGGTACGTACTCCGCGAGCCGGCTGGTGAGCCGCCTGTCCTTGGCGGTGCGCCGATGCCAGTCGGCGGCGATGTTGGAGGCGACGACGCCGATCCAGGCATGGGCCGACCGCAACTGCTCGGCGTCGCGCGCTTGGCGCTCGAGCAGCTTGAGTCGCACCTCCTGCACCCCGTCGTCGAGGTCGCCCGCAGGCACCCCGCCGAGATACAAGATGGCGCGAACCCGATCCGCCTCAGCATCGCTGAGCGGATCCTCGGTACTGCGTTTCAGCAGACGCATCCAACCCTCCCGTGCTCCTAGGACGGAGAAGGTAGGCGAAACGTTCGCCGCGCGGGCCGCGGATCGCGAACAGGTGGCGGGCGAGCGCGATCGTCGCGAGCAGGAAGACCAGCGCGCAGACGCCCCACCAGCCCGCGAGACGCCAGGCCTGCACGCCCAGCCAGGAGCCGGCCGTACCGCCCAGGTACGCGCAGGTCATGTACGCGGTGTTGAGCCTGCTCCTCGCGTCCGGGCGGAGCGCGTAGATGCGGGCGGAGTTGGCGACCATCCCGGACTGCATCGCCACGTCGAGCACCAACGTCCCCACGGTCAGGGCGACCAGGCCGAGCGCGCCGCCTCGTACGCCGACCGCGAGGATGCCTGTCGAGGCCAGCACGCCGAGCAGGCAGACGAGGTTGATCGGGTCGGGCCCGTTGCGGTCCACCAGCCGA
Source organism: uncultured Actinomycetota bacterium (assembly GCA_963762635.1). Taxonomy (GTDB): domain Bacteria; phylum Actinomycetota; class Actinomycetes; order Propionibacteriales; family Actinopolymorphaceae; genus Tenggerimyces. Next base: position 337,132 of record CAVXLQ010000006.1, on the reverse strand, counting down.
CCGGCCAACGGCGTGCAGACCATCGTCGCGCCGCCGACGAGCGCGATCAGGCCGACGGCGTTCGCGCTCAGGCCGTACGTGGGCCCGGTGAGCAGCAGGGCCAGACAGGTCCACACGGCCGAGAACCCCGCGAAGATCGTCGCCTGGTACAGGCAGGAACGCCGCAGGTCGGGCTCGCTGCGGAGCAGCCGGAGCGCTCCGGTCAGCAGGTCGACGTACCTGCCGGTGGCGGCCGGAGCCGTGATGGGCAACGTGGTCAGGAGGATCGCGGCGAGCAGCAGGGTGAGAACAGCGGCGACGAGGTACGGCGCGCGCCAGCCCAGCCATTCGCCGAGCGAGCCGCTGAACGTACGCGCGAGCAGCATGCCTCCGGTGGAGCCCGCGAGCAGCGCGCCGATGACCGATCCGCGCCGCTCGGGCGGCGTGAGGCTGACCGCGAGGGGGCCGATGACCTGCGCGGCGACGGTCGAGAGGCCGACGAGCGTGCTGGCGGCGACCAGCGGCGGCAGGGCCGGCGCGCAGCCGGCGGCGAGGAGGGCGCCTCCGGTGCAGATGAGCAGCGTGACGAGCAACGGGCGGTGGCGGATGCGGTCGCCGAGCGGTGCCAGGAAGACGATGCCCAGCGTGTAGCCGATCTGCGTCGCGGTCACGATCAGCGCGACCTTGTCGGCGGGTACGTGCAGGCCGCCGGCCACCAGCGGGACGATCGCCTGGGGGAAGTAGATCGTGCCGACCGCCACGCCACTGGTGACGGCCAGCAACAGCACGAGACGCCGGCTCATCAGTCGACCGGCCCGCCCGCGACGTACAGCACCTGACCGTTGACGAAGCCGGCCTCGTGGCTGGCGAAGAACGCCGCCGCGTGTGCGATGTCCTCCGGCTGGCCGACTCTTCCTACGGGGTTGGACTGTGCTGCCTGCTCTTTGAACGCGTCGAAGGCGCCGAGCTCGTTCGCGATCTGGTCCACGGCTTGCCGGACGGTTGCTTCGTCGTTCACGTCGGCGGTGACCGCTGTGGCTCGCCCGCCGGCGGCTTCGATGGCGTCGACGGTGTCTTGGGCGTTCTCCAGGCCGATCCCTCGTGCGGCGCCGGTGACGATTGCTGTCCGTGTCATGCGTTCTACGGTGGTGCGAGCGTCGGATGCGGCCAATCGATGTAGCGTATGGCTAAATGATCAGCTTCGTGCTCGGCGTCGAGGATCTGGCGTTCACCCGGTTCGCGGTGTCGCCGATGAGCGAGACGCTGTTCAGCCTGCGGGTGCTCCGCGACCCCGGTCTGCACGCGCTCCACCTGCCCTGGCGGAGGAGCGTGCTGCCGGCGCTGGATGTCCTCGACCGGGAGTTGCTGATGTCGTTGGTCGCTCGAAGGCTGACGCTGCCCGACTTCCTGACGCCTCGGGCGACGACGTTCGCGCCGGAGTTCGACGAGGAGCTCGCGGTGGCGCGTGCCACGAGCCCGGCCGCCGTACGCGCCGACCTGCTGGCGACGCACGCGCCGGATCCGGTGCCCGCGGCTTTGGGTGCGGTCGCGGCGTCCGACTCGGCTGTCGCCGCGTTGCGTGATGCGATCTGCGACGTCATGCGGGCGTACTGGGAGGTCGCCGTCCGGCCGCTCTGGCGGGACATCCGGCTGGTGCTCGAGGCGGACATGACGTACCGGGCTCGGCAGCTGGCCTCGGGGGCGCCCGGCTGCTGTTCGCGGACGTGCATCCGAACGTGCGCTGGTCCGACGGGGTGCTGCACGTGGACGACATGATCAGCCGGCATACGGTGTTGGCGGGTGGCCGGGGGTTGCTGCTGATCCCGTCGGTGTTCGCGCACAAGCCCGCACCACCGTTGAGTCCGGACGAGCCGCCGCGTCCTCGACTTACCCGGCCCGCGGCGTGGCGACCTTGGTGGCCCCGGCGCCGGCTGGGGGTTCGGCGGCGCTGGTGGAGCTGCTCGGCAAGTCGCGGGCTCGGCTGCTCGACCTGCTCGCCGAGCCGCAGCCCACGATCGAGCTCGCGCGGCGCCTGCGGGTCACGCCGAGTGCGGTGTCCCAACACCTGCGCGTACTGCACGGCGCCGGCCTGATCGCCCGCGCCCGAGATGGACGCACGGTCCTGTATCGACGTACGCCGCTCGGCGACCAGCTCGTCGGCGACGAGGCGCCCGCACTTTACCCACGGGAGGGGCGTTCGGCTGGGTCGGAGAAAGGCCGGAAACGCCTTCCTGGTGGGTAAAGTCGCGAGGCGGGAAGCCAGGTGACCCGCGAGATGGCAAGCCGGCGAGATGGCAAGCCGGCGCGATGGCGCGGCGCGATGGTCGGCGTCATGCCACCGTCCCGTCACCATCGCGGTCAGCCAGTGGCTGCTGACACCTCGATCGGCGGCCCGTTCCCTGGTTGCCAGGTGACCGTCTCAGTGGCGGGTCAGGGAGGCTGCCGCGTGCATGGCGTCGGCGAGGTTGCCGACCTCCAGGACGCGCATGCCGTCGGGGACGGGGCCGCTGTCCAGGGGGACGATGGCGTGGGTGAAGCCCAAGCGCATGGCTTCGCTCAGGCGGCGTTGGACGCCGGTTACTCGGCGGAGCTCGCCGGCGAGGCCGACTTCGCCCACGGCGACGAGGTGGCTGGGCAAGGCCTCGTCGGTGGCGGCGCTGGCGACGGCCAGGGCTACGGCGAGGTCGGAGGCAGGTTCGCGGAGCTTCACGCCGCCGACGGTGGCCGCGTACACATCCTGGTCGCCGAACTTGATCCCGCCGCGACGCTCCAGCACTGCCAGCACCATGGCGATCCGACTCGAGTCCAACCCCGAGGTCGCCCGCCGTGGCGATGGCAGGCTGGACTTCGACACCAACGCCTGCACTTCGGTGAGCAAGGGACGCTTGCCCTCGACGGTCACCGTCACGCAGCTGCCCGACACCGGCACCGGGCGCTTGGTCAGGAACAGCCCGCTCGGATCCGGCAACGACGTCAGGCCGCCGTCGGCGAAGTCGAAGCAGCCGACCTCGTCGGTCGGCCCGTAGCGGTTCTTCACCGCGCGCACCATCCGCAGCCGGGAGTGCCGGTCGCCCTCGAACGAGAGCACGACGTCCACCAGGTGCTCCAACACCCGCGGCCCGGCGATCGAGCCGTCCTTCGTCACATGCCCCACGACCAACGTGGAGATCCCGCGCTCCTTGGCGACCCGGATCATCGCTCCGGCCACCTCACGTACCTGCGTCACCCCGCCGGGCGCGCCATCCACCAACCCCGACGACACCGTCTGCACGGAGTCCAGCACGACCAGGTCGGGCTCCACCGAGTCGATGTGCCCGAGGATCGCCGACAGGTCGGTCTCGGCCGCCAGGAACAGCGAGCTCTCCAGTGCGTTCACTCGCTCAGCCCGCAGCCGCACCTGCGCCGTCGACTCCTCGCCGGACAGGTAGAGCGAACGGCCGCCCAACCGGGCTCGTTCGGCCGCGACCTCCAACAGCAGCGTCGACTTGCCCACCCCAGGCTCACCGGCGACCAACACCACGCCGCCGCGGACGAGGCCGCCACCGAGCACGCGGTCGAGCTCGGAGATGTTGGTCTTCTCCGCGCGCGCCGCCTCGATGTCGACCTGGTCGATCGGCAACGCGGGCGTGGCGACGGGCCCGGCAACCGTCACCGCACGCTTCGGCGCACCGAGCTCCTCGACCGTCCCCCAGGCCTGGCACTCGCCACATCGCCCGACCCACTTGCCGGTCTGCCAGCCGCACTCGGCACAGCGGTAAGCGGGTCGGATCGCGCGGGTCGTGCTGGTCTTCGCCACGAGCCAGACAGTACGGCTCACCACCGACAGCCGCCGGGTCCCGCGCCGGGGCTGTGGACAACGGCTGGTTATCCACCGACGAGCACGACCTTCCCGCGCACCCGACCGTCCTCCCCGGCACGATGCGCCTCCGCCACCTCGACGAGCGGGAACGTCCGCACCACCGAGGCGTCGCCTGCGCCGATCCATACGCGCTGGAGTTTGGTGAACGCCTCTGAACCGTCTGGCGCGATCAGGCCGCTTATGTGGTCTTCGTGCTTGTGGGTGATGGCCACATCGGTGACCTGCGCGCGGTCGATTCCCGCTTCGTCGAGTGCGTCGTAGATCAGTCCCATGGTGGGGTCGTGCCAGGCGTTGGACGCGCCGGTGTCGATGAGAACCGACCGCGTGCCGTCGGTGACGAAGAAGGCGTTGACCGACAGCCGCAAGTTGTCGGCCGGCCAGCGGAACGGCGACTGGCCAACGGAGCGGGCCAGCTCGCCGACACGGTCGTTCCGCTGGCCAACCGGATCATCGCCGCGTCGCCAACGACTTCCGCCCGAGACGCCGGCAAGATCGACGGAGTGGGGGCCAGCGTTCGCGCTCGCCGACAACGCGGGCCTGCTCGCCAGCGGGATTGCCGACGCGGCCTCGGGTGCCCAGCAGACGCGGCTCGCCTCGCAGCTGGACAAGGGCCGCGACCAGGTGCCGAGCTACGCGCCGGCGGAACGGGAGCACCTCAAGGCGGTCGCGGCCGAGCCGACGACCGCGAACCAGGACAACGTCCGGATCTGCATCCTCGCCCTCACCTTGATCGCGACGCTCCCCCTGTGGGCGTTGGCACTCGCGACGTACATCGTCACGCGGGCCGTACCCGACGCCGTGCTCACCGCGCGCGAGCCGACGTGGCGCATCATCGTTCGCTCCGCGATCCCGGGCGAGACGGCGGCCGGGCTCGCGGCGGTGGTGATCACGGCGTTTGCCGTTCCTGTGTTGGGATTGGGCCTCGTCGAGACGCTCGGCTTCCTCGGTGTCGCCACGCTCGCCCTGCGCGCGACGGTCATGGGCGGGGGAGGGTTGGTCACCGGAGTGGTGCTGCTCGTGACCTGGTTGGCGATCGGTGCGCTGGCGACGGTGTTCATCACCGGACCGGGGGCGCTACCTCAGCGCTCGGCAGGTGCGGCTGTGGCTCCGGTCAGAACGTTCGCCACCAGAGGTTGACCGCGTAGTCGACCTCGGTGCCCGCGTGCTCCTTGATCACCTGCTTGGCGATCTTGGGGCGGAACTCGATGTTCACCACGGCCTCGAAGTCCTCGCGGCGGTCGAAGCGCCAGTGCATCGTGAGGGGTTCGCGGTTCCAGCCGTGGCTGGCCCAGAACCGTTCGACGTCGTTCGGCTTGTACTTCGGGAACGCGCGCTGGAACCAGCGTCCGAACGTACTCCGCGTCGCGTCGTTGTCGATGACGAACGCGGCGCCGCCCCGTCGTACGACGCGCGCGATCTCGCGCAGGCCGGGCTCGGCGCCGGGGCCGAAGAAGTACGCCCAGCGGGCGTGCACGAGGTCGACGGAGAGCGGCTCGACGGGGAGGTCCTGCGCGGCGCCGTCGCGTACCTCGACGTTGTCGAGGAGTGCTGTGCGCTGGCGAGCGCGTGGGCGAGGTCGGGGTGGGGCTCGACGCCGATGACCTTGCCGGCCCGTTCGGCGAAGCGGGGTAGGTGAAAGCCGGTGCCGCAGCCGATGTCGAGGACGGTCGCTTGGTCCCACTTTCGGCGTGCCCACATGGCGGCTTCGAGGACGCCGTCGGGGTCGACGGCTCGGTTCTCGAGCTCGTAGACGTCGGGGTTGTTCCAGATGTTGGGGCTCGGGCGAGCTCCGTCGGCGATGCCAGACACGTGGTGTTCGCTTCTAGGAGTGCTTGGCGATCGCTTTGTCGGAGATGCGCACGGAGAGCTCGATCGGGACCGGGCCGGAGCTCGCCGGGTGCGGGGCGACGCGGGGGTTGCTCGCGAGGTGCTGCTCGCAGTACGCGGCGAGCTGGTCGTACGCGTTCTGCCCCATCAGCTCGACGAGCTCGGCGCGGTTGGACAGGTAGACCGGCTCGGCACCGACGTGCGCCTCGGTGTTGCCGGTGCAGTACCAGTCGAAGTCGTGGCCACCGGGACCCCAACCGCGGCGGTCGTATTCGGTGATCGTTACCTCGGTGTACTCGGTGCCGTCAGCCAGCTCGACCTCGCGGAAGAGGCGGCGGATCGGGAGCTGCCAGCACACGTCGGGCTTGGTCTCGAGCGGGTGCAGGCCGTTGTTCAGCGCGTGCTTGTGGAGCGCGCAACCGGTGCCGCCGGCGAAGCCGGGGCGGTTGTGGAAGATGCAGGCGCCGTCGACGACGCGAGTCTTGCGGTCGCCGTCCTCGTCGGTCTCGACCCAGTCCTTGCGGCCCTCGTCCTTGTACTGCCACTCGTCCCGGCTGAGGCGCTTGACGAACTGGCGTACGCGCTTCTCGTCCGCCTTGTCGGCGAAGTGCGCGCCGAGCACGCAGCAGCCGGCGTCGGGCTCGTTGGCGTAGATGCCCTTGCAGCCGGAGCCGAAGATGCAGGACCAGCTGGAGGTGAGCCAAGTGAGGTCACACCGGTACTGCTGGGCGGCGTCGTCGGGATCTTGGAACTCCACCCAGGCGCGGGGAAACTCGAGTGCGACTTCTGGCACGTTGACACAGTACACGCAGGGGATTCTTGTGTTGTTGCGGGTCAATGTTGTGTCGGCGTCCGGCCTTGTATTGCTAGTGCCGTGATCCAGCCGAAGCCGAGGATGACGCACGCCCGTTGGAACGCGCCGCCGTACTCGACGAGGCCTTGCGTCTGGCTGAAGGCGGCGGCGAAGAGTCCGAAGAACGCTGCCGTCGCGATGCCTATGGCGATGCTGGTGGCGGCTTGTGTGCGGTGGCCGCGTTTCCACTGGCGTCGTCCGGTCACGAAGATCGCGGCGATGACGCAGAGAAAGCCGGCCACGGAGAAGCCGTCATGCAGGCTGCCTTCGAGGGTGGGCTCTCCGATCGCGGGGGTGCCTTTCGGGAAGCCGCTGACGGGGTCGGTTTGGAAGATGCCGGCGGCGATGAGACCGAGTCCCCAGAGTCCGATGAGGACGGCGGTGGGTTTGTGGGTCCTGCTGAGCGCGATGGTGGCGAAGGCGAGGACGAGTACGCCGGTGAGGAGGAAGTTGGCCGTCTGGATGGCTCCGAGTGGGCCGAGCGCCAGTGCGCTGACGGGATGGCGGAGGGGGTTGTAGTCGGGCTTGAAGATGCCCTGGACGAGGAAGGCAGCGACGAACAACGGGCCGGCGACGATCCCACACCACCTGGCCACGGTGGCGGTGGCGTGACGCGGGGGCGAGTGCGTGGTGGTTGTCATAAGACTCAGGCTTGACAGAAATATGCGCGTTGCGCAATATTGCCTGCCCCGCAACTTTAGGGGAGATGGTGGTCTTGTGCGGCGGGAGGGACTCGTTTCGAACGAGTCGCGCGGGAGTTGTCCCCGGTCTAGAGGCCGGATCACTGAACAACTCCCGCGACTTCGCGGCACCCGGCTGACAGACCGGCATTTCGATAGAGGGACGCCCTGATGCGAAACGGTCCGGTGCGGGTGTTGCCAAGGTGGTGTGGTGCTGGGTCCGAGGGGACTTGTTGGACGAATATCGGCCTCTAAGCCGACATTCGTCCAACAACTCGCGAGAACAGCGACACCCAGGGGCACAGCGTGGGCGCGACCTGAGAGCGCCAGCATGCTCCCCCAGATGACCTACCGGCCTATTCGATAGAGGGACGCCCTCATTCGAAACGTGGGGTGCGGGCATGCGAAAGGGCCCGCGTCAACTCCCAGTTGACGCGGGCCCTTTCAGGTGCCTACAGCCCTGTCGGGCCGTGGGGGCGTCAGCCGGAGGTGAACCAGCTGATCGCGGCGTAGCTCAGGACCATGCAGTCGTTCTTCGTCTGCAACGTGAGCGGCCGGTTGCCCTTGCCAGCGGGGACGAGGCCCTTGGAGATGTTGCGGCGGCGGTCGTCCCAGTCGCGGCCGGCGGAGGTGGTGAAGTAGTTCCCCGGCGTGACGTTGCCGCGGTTGAACTTCATCGGGTTCTCCTGCTTCCACGACGTCGCGTCGCCCACACCGAAGTGCAGACCAGGCGCGCGGAAGTGGCGGCCGTTGCCGTACGTGTACAGCTGGGCGACCGCGGTGCCGTTGTTCGCCAGCGCGCTCGAGGCGCCGACGCGCAGCGTCACGCGGCCCTTGAGGCCGGTCGGCTTGCGGAACAGCACGATCAGCGAGGCGCCTTGGCCGTCGGTCTTGCCGGCGCCGACGCCGCTGATCGGGTACGTGCCGTTCTTGGTGACCCGCACGGACGCGAGGTACGTACGGTTCGGCTGGCCGGTGTTGAGGTTGGTGCAGGTCGGCTTCGAAGCACCGACCAGCGCGCCCTTCGTGACCTTGCCGTTGAACGTCACCGTCGAGTCCGGACCACCGATGGTCGTGTAGACGAGCTTCGCGAGGTAGACCGAAGCCCCACCCGGGATGCCGCTGATCTTGAACGAGGTCGACGCCGGAGCGCCGTCACGCCGGGCGAAGCCGACGCCGTCGGAGGTCATGTCGAGCTGCGGCGCCGTGTAGTTCGCGGCGACGCGGAGGCCCGTGTCAGCGAGGCGAACGCCCGCGGACAGCACCCGGATGCGGCGCTTCAGCACGCCGTTGTCGGCGTCCTTCACCCCAGCGCCGGTCGCCTTCAGCACGCCCTCGATCGTCGAGACCGCGGAGCCCGGACGGATGCCCTTGAGGATCGCGAACGCGCCCGCGACGTGCGGGGCGGCCATCGAGGTGCCGTCGAAGCTCGCGTACTTGTTGCCCGGGATCGAGGACAGGATCCCCACACCCGGAGCGAGCAGGTCGACGTAGGAGTTGGAGTTGGAGAACGAAGCCACCGAGCCACCGTTGGTCGCGCCAACCGTGACCGCGGAGGAGATGCAGCCCGGAGCGCCGACGCCCGTGTTGGACGAGGAGTTGCCGGACGAGATCACGGTCGCGATCCGCTTCGACTTCAGCGTGTCGATGATCCGCTTGCGCGGGTCGGTGTCACACGGACGCGAGTACGTGTTGAACGAGCCGAGGCTCATGTTCGCCGAAGCGATCTTCTTCGTCTTGCTCAGTCCGAGGACGCGCTCGAGCGCCTTGATCTGGTCCGACGTGTACGACAGCGCACACGGCGGCGCGCCACCACAGGTCGAGTTGTCGTAGAACACCGAGAAGACCCGCAGCGAGATCAGGCCGGCGTCGCGCGCCACACCGCTCATGTCCTTGCCACGGCCGGCGGCGATGCCACCGACGTGCGTGCCGTGGTGGCACTGCGTGGTGCCGGTGCAGGGAGCGCCGACGCCCGGCTTGGTGGTGAGCGTCGTGCCGCCGGGGCAGGCGCGAACGAGGGAGTAGCAGCCCTCCGAGATCACCTTGCTCTTGCCGTTGGCGAAGCGCAGGAACGGGTGGCTCTTCTGGATGCCGGTGTCGAGGATCGCGACGTTCTGGCCCGCGCCGGCGCGGCCCATCTTCCAGCTCTCCGTCGCCTCGACGCGCACCGTGGACTCGTTCAGCGTCAGCTTGTCGAGCTCGTTCTCCGTGACGGAGGACGCGAGCCCGGACGCCTGGAGACGGTCCAGAGCGGCGGGGCTGAGCTCGAGCGCGACGTACGGCGAGTACTCGTACGTGGTCACCACGCGGGCGCCGTCACCGGCGACCGCCGCGCGGATCTGCGAGGTGCGCAGGCCGATCATCGCGTGCTGCGCGTCGGCCGCGGTGGCCGACAGGGCGCCGTCAGCGGTGTGGGACATCCGGAGCCCAGCGATGACCTGGACCTTGCCGGACTTCTCGGCCTTGGCGCGGAGCTTGGTGAACTCAGCAGGCTTGGCGATCTGGAGCGTGGTGTCGACCGCGTTGTACTTCTCGACCTCGAACTTCTCGGTGAGCTCGGAGAGCGGTTCGACGACAGGCTTGTCCGCGGCGGACGAGGACTTGGTCTCATCGTCCGCGAGCACCGCCGAAGTCGGTGCTACGAAAGTGGCGCCGACCAGGGCGGCCGCCACGAGGAAAACGCGAGGCAGCACAGTGCCACCACGACGACGCAGCATAGGTAGATCCCCCTTGCAGTCAGGGACTGAGGCCCCTCGAAGGAGGAAACCGTACCAAGGTGGGGGCAGGGGTCATCAGGCGCCGATGTCGGACCTGTGGATAAGGCGACTTGAGCGCTCCCATGCGTACCGGGCGTAGCGAAACGGTAGCGTTCCCACCATGCGGCTCGGCGTTTTGGACGTGGGTTCCAATACTGTCCACCTCCTCGTGGTCGACGCACGACCAGGCGCGAGGCCGCTCCCGGCGTACTCCCACAAGACCGAGCTACGCCTCGCGGAGCACCTCGGCAAGGGCGGGGAGATCTCCTCCGACGGCGCCAAGAACCTCGAGCGTGCCGTCGCCGAGGCGCTCGAGATCGGCGAGGACAAAGGCTGCGAGAGCGTTCTGGCGTTCGCGACCTCCGCGATCCGCGAGGCCAGCAACGGCCCGGCCCTCCTGGATCGGGTCAACCACGCGACCGGCATCGAGCTCACCGTCCTCAGCGGCGACCAGGAGGCGCGACTGACGTTCCTGGCCGTACGGCGGTGGTACGGCTGGTCCAGCCGCCGGCTGCTCGTCCTCGACATCGGCGGCGGCTCCCTGGAGATCGCGACCGGCTCCGACGAGGACCCCGACGTCGCGATCTCGCTGCCGCTCGGCGCTGGCCGGCTGACAAGGGACTGGTTCAGCAGCGACCCGCCGCACAAGGACGAGGTCCGCAAGCTCCGCCGTCACGTCCGCGCCGAGATCGCGAAGAACGCCGGCCAGGTGCTCCGGCACGAGCAGCCCGACAAGGTCGTGGGAACGTCGAAGACGTTCCGTTCCCTGGCCAGGATCTGTGGTGCCCCGCCGAGCTCGGAGGGCCCGTACGTCCGCCGCACGCTCGCCCGCGACGACCTGGAGAAGCAGCTCTCCCGGCTCGCCTCGATGTCGGCCAACGACCGAACCGACCTCCCCGGAGTCTCTGGCGCGCGGGCGCCGCAGCTGCTCGCCGGCGCGATCGTCGCGGACGCCGCGATGGACATCTTCGAGGTCGACGTGCTCGAGCAGTGCCCGTGGGCGTTGCGCGAGGGCCTGATCCTGCGGCACCTCGACACGATGGAGCCGGAGCAAGACTGATCCACCCAGCAACAACCAACGGGGACAGCACGGGAGAGGACGTACGCGATGGGTGTACGGCTGGTGGTCGACGGCGGGGCGACGAAGCTCCTCATGGGCGTGCTCGAGGACACCGCTGACGGCCCGCGCGTGGCCGAGCAGGTCGAGGTCACCGGCTTCCAGTGGTCGTCCTCGGTCGATCCCGTCCAGGTCCAGTGCGACCGGATCGACGACGCCTGGCAGCAGCTCGGCAGCCCGGCCCCGATCGACATCGCGGCGTTCGGGCTGGCCGGGGGATCCGCCGACCCCGCGGGCCGGCCGATCCTCGCGCCGGCGGTGGCGAAGCGCCTCGGCGCCCGGACGGTGCTGCTGACCAGCGACGACGTCACGACCCACCTCGGCGCGCTCGAGGGTGCGCCGGGCGTCGTGATCACGGTCGGAACGGGGACGAACTGCCTCGCGGTCTCAGCCGACGGCGAGCTCTTCAACGTGGACGGCATCGGCTACCTGTTCGGCGACGCGGGCAGCGGGTTCGCGATCGGCCGCGCGGGAATCCGTGCCGGGTTCGCCGCGATGGACGGCCGCGGGCCGGTGACCGAGCTGACGGCCGCGGCCGAGGAGCACTTCGGCACGCCGCTCGGGCTGACGCTGCGGGCGGCCTACCGTTCGCCCCGCCTGGTCGCGACGGTTGCCGCGTTCGCGACCGCGGTCTCGGGCGCGGCCGTGACCGACACGGTGGCCGCGCAGATCTGCCACGACGCCGGCCGGGATCTCGCGATCACGGTCTCCGCGGCGATCGGGCGTGGCTTCCCCGACGCCGAGATCGGTTCGGTCCCGGTGTCGTGGGCGGGCAGCGTGCTGACGTCGCCGGTGATCTTCGACGCGTTCTCGACGGCGCTGACCGGCATGTGCCCACAGGCGCTGCCGCGCGAGCCGCGAGGTGACTCGCTGTCCGGCGCGGTCCGCCTCGCGTCCGGCGAACAGGTCCCGCACCTCGCCGGCGTCGTCGTCGCTCACGCCTAGACCAGGTGGGGACGCCACGCCAGTCCTGACCGGGCAGTAATGCGGGCGCCACCGTACGCTGACTCTCGTGCAGGCTGACGAGGTCGAGACTCATCGGCGGGGTAAGGACGCCGTCGTGCGCGTTCCGGATGCCCGGATCACACTGTCTTCCTCCGCGGTCTACCCCGAGTCGACGGCCACGGCGTTCGAGCTGGCGGCCCGGCTTGGGTACGACGGCGTCGAGCTGATGGTGACGACCGACCCGCTCAGCCAGGACATCGACGCGGTCCGGCGGCTCTCGGAGTACCACCAGATGCCGGTCTACTCCGTGCACGCGCCGACGCTGTTGATCACGCAGTACGTCTGGGGCGACGCCTGGGGCAAGGTCGACAAGAGCGTCGAGGCGGCGAAGGCGTTCGGTGCCGACATCGTCGTCGTGCACCCGCCGTTCCGCTGGCAGCAGACCTACGCACGTGACTTCGCCGAGGGTGTCGCCCAGCGCGAGCAGGACAGTGGCATCGGCATCGCTGTCGAGAACATGTTCCCCTGGCGCGCCGGCGTCCGCGAGCTGCAGGCGTACCTCCCCGGCTGGGACCCGCGCGACTTCGACTACGCGCAGGTCACGCTGGACCTCTCGCACACCGCGACCGCCGGTGTCGACGCGTACGAGATGGCCGTCGACCTCGGCCCGCGCCTCACCCACCTGCATCTCGCGGACGGCTCGGGCTCGTTGAAGGACGAGCACCTGGTGCCCGGCCGCGGCACCCAGCGCTGCGCCGACGTGCTCGAGCTGCTCGCTCGTCGCGGGTACACCGGCTCGATCGTGCTCGAGGTCAACACCCGCCGGTCGGCGACGCGGTCCGAGCGCGAGACCGACCTGGCCGAGGCGCTCGCGTTCGCCCGTCTGCACTTCGCGGCACCGGTCGAGCCCGCGTACGCGGTGAGCGCCGACGGCACCATCGAGGTGGTCAGCGGGCTGCGCAGCCTGGGAACAGGTCCGGTCGCGTGAGCCGAGCGACGAAGTCACGGGGGCCCGGTCGCCGGCCGGGCGCGCCGGACACGCGTGGGGAGATCATCGAGGTCGCGCGCGCGGAGTTCGCCGCCCGCGGCTTCGAGGGAACGAGCATCCGCGGCGTCGCCCGAGCGGCCGGCGTCGACCCGGCGCTGATCCACCACTACTTCGGGTCGAAAGAGGACCTGTTCCTCGCGGTGATGGACGTCCCGTTCGACCCGCGCGACTTCGTGAAGCTGATGGTCGACTCGCCGCACGACGAGGTGGGGACGATCGTCGTCCGTACGTTCCTCGGTTTGTGGGAACGTACGGACGCCCAGCAGCGGTTCCGCGGCCTGCTCGGCTCGGCGTTGACGAACGAGGCCGCGGCGGAGCTGATGCGCACCGCGCTGACCCGGCTGCTGTTCGACGCGGTGGCGGACCGGATCCACGAGGAGGACGGTCGGCTCCGCGCCAACCTCGCGGGCTCACAGCTGATCGGGCTCGCGATGGCCCGGTACGTGATCCGCCTCGAGCCACTCGCGTCGACGCCGTCCGAAGAGGTCATCGCCTGGATCGCGCCGACGTTGCAGCGCTACCTGCACGGGCCCAAGCCGCAGTAGCCCTATCGGGCAAAGCCGTTGGCAAAATCGCTGTCGCGGCTGTCTCCGCCGCTAGCGTAAAGCGCATGTACGCGATCAGAGCCGGCCGCGCGTTCGACGGCGAGAGACTCCTCCCCGAGGGGGCGACCGTGCTCGTCGAGGGCGCGCGCATCGTCGGTGTCGAGGCGGCTGGCTTCGCTGTGCCGGACGGGTACGAGGTCGTCGACGCACCGGACGGAACGGTCCTGCCCGGGCTGTTCGACATGCACGTACACCTCTGCGGCGACAACGGGCTCGGAGCGTTGGAACGGCTACCCGACCTCACCGACGCCGAGCTCGACGACGTGATCACGACGTCGTTGCGGCAGGAGCTGGCCGCCGGCGTCACCACCGTTCGGGATCTCGGCGACCGCCGCTTCGCCGTCGCCGACCGCCGCGGCCAGCCGACCACCGAGCCGCTGCCGACGATCCTCGCGACCGGTCCGCCCCTCACCACGCACAGGGGACACTGCTGGAACATGGGCGGCGAGGTATCCGGACCCGCCGAGATCAAGGCCGCCGTCCGCGAACGTGCCGAGCGCGGCGTCGACCTCGTGAAGGTGATGGCGAGCGGCGGCGCGATGACGCCGGGCACCGACATCATGATCTGCCAGTTCACGTTGGACGAACTCCGGCTCGTGGTCGAAGAGTCGCATGCCGCCGGGCTGAAGGTGACCGCGCACGCGCACGGGCTGCCCGCCGTCGAGCAGGCCATCGAGGCGCGTGTCGACGGCATCGAACACTGCACCTGCCTGGTCGAAACCGGCCTCCAGGTGACAGACGAGCTGCTGGAACGCCTTGCCGAGCGCCAGATCGTGGTCTGCCCGACGATGGGCAAGGCCTCCGGCGCCGAGCCGCCGGCGGTGATCCGCGAGTTCCTGGAGCGGACCGGCGCGACCTGGGACGTACGGCAGCGACTCATGGCCCGCATGCACAGGGCCGGCGTACGGCTGGTCTCCGGAGCGGACACCGGCATCAGCCCGGGCAAGCCGCACGGCCTGGTGCCGCGAGCGATCGAGGACTTCGTCGTCGGCGGGATCCCCACCGAAGCGGCGCTGGCCTCGGCGACCTCCGTGGCCGCCGAGGCCTGCGGCCTGGGCGCGTCCAAGGGCCGCCTGCGTACGGGCTTCGACGCCGACGTCCTCGTGGTGGACGGCGACCCGTTCGCCGACATCACGGCTCTCACTCGCGTGTCCGCTGTCTTCGTCAGCGGGCAGCAGCCTCGACGATAAGAGCTACCAACTAGCGGCTCAGTAGACGGGGCTGTCGTCGCGGCCGGGGTGGCGCGGTGCCGACTTGGCGGCCTCTGGCGGGAGCGTGACCCAGTCCGGGTGGTTCGGCATGGGCGGCGTTGTCGTCCCGTACGCCCACTCGCGCAGGAACGGCGTCACGGACGCGTCACCGGACACGTCGGCCGCGTTCGCGATGAAGTCCTCTGTGCCCGCGGACTTGTCCCGGAACCGGCGCAGGTAGGCCTTCTCGATCCGGTTGAACGTGTCCTCGCCGACCTTCTCCCGCAGGGCGAACAGCACGAGCGATCCGCCCTGGTAGCGCTGCGCGTCCCAGAGGTTGACGGCGTTCGGCCTGGCGACCGGACCGGACGTGACGCGCCAGCGGTCGGACAGCCCGTACGTACGCTTCATCCGCGCCTCGAACGTCAGCAGCCCGTGCTGGTCGACCCAGCCGCGCTCGTAGCGGTAGTTGAGGCCGTACCACTCCGCGTGGCCCTCGCTGATCCACAGGTCGGACCAGCTCTTCGGCGCGACGCTGTTGCCGAACCAGCTGTGGGTGATCTCGTGCATCATGTGCGACGCGATCGCTGACTCGACGCCCTCGAGGTACTTCGGCTTGTACAGCGTGAGGGTCTGTGTCTCCAGGCCGGTGAAGTCGAATGCGGCCGGGTCCTCGTTGTTCAACGGCAGCAGGCCGTACGCCTCGAGCGGGAAGTGGCCGAGCCTCGCCTCGATCCAGTCGAGCAGGCCCGGCGTGAGCGCGAGGGCCGGCTCGAGCAGCTCGACCTTGTGGCTGGGGACGACGTCGCGCAGCGTGGTGCCGCGTACGGTGCCGCGCTCGACGATCGTGTAGTTGCCGACGACGGCCTGCAGGATCTCGGTCGCGATGGGGTGCTCGGACCAGAACGTGTGCGTCGTCCGCCCGTTCCGCGTCTTCGTGCCGACCGGCACGCCGCTCGCGACCGCGGTCAGGCCCTGCGGCACGGTGAGGGTGACGACGAAGCCGGCCTTGTTCGCCGGGATGTCGTTGCAGGGGAAGATCGTGTGCGCTCCGGCCGGCTGCGGCGCGATCGCGAACCCGTCGTCGGTCGGGCACCAGCCCGAGATGACACCGGGCACCTTCAGGCGGGGATCGGCGGTGAAGCGGATCTTGGTACTGAACCTCGAACCCCTCCGCAAGGTGCGCGCCGGGGTGATGAGGAGCTCCTCGCCCTGCTGGGAGAACGTCGCGGCGCGGCCGTCGACCTCGACGGAGTGGATCACCAGGCCGACCGAGTCGACGTAGAACGTCGACAGGTCCTGCTGTGCCTTCGACTTGGCCGTCACGCAGCCCTCGACCAGCTTCGTCGTCTCGCGGTAGTCGAGATCCAGCAGGTAGAGGTCGACGAGGTAGCCGCCGTTGCCGAGGTTCGGGAACACCTCGTCGCCGACGCCGGGGGTGCCAGGGGTTCCCGAGCCTCCGGCGTACGCGACGCCGGAGCCGAGCAGGGGAGCGGACGTGGCCGCCAGGGCGGCCGAGCCGAGCAGGACGGAGCGGCGAGAACAGAACACGAGTACGAACCCCCGATGGTCGTTGGGTACTGCGACGCCAGTAGAGACACCCGATCGGGCACAACGGTTGCGCCTATCGGCCAGGAAATCTTGCCGTGAACCCCAACCTTCCGTCCAACCCCGAAGTCCTGGCTCGAACTCGGTTACGGTCGGTGCCGTGGGAGACACCTCGCTGACCGCGTTCGTCCAAGGGCTGCCCAAGGCCGAGTTGCACCTGCACATCGAGGGGACGCTCGAGCCCGAGCTGAAGCTCGAGCTGGCGCGCCGGAACGGGATCTCGCTGCCGTACTCCACGCCTGAGGAGATCCGGGCGGCGTACTCGTTCCACGACCTCACGTCGTTCCTCGTCGGCTACTACGACGGGATGAACGTGATGCTCGGCGAGGAGGACTTCTACGACCTCGCGCTGGCCTATCTGCGGAAGGCCTCGTCACAGGGCGTGCGGTACGCGGAGATCTTCTTCGACCCGCAGGCGCACACCTCGCGCGGCGTGCCGTTCCCGGTCGTCGTCCGCGGCCTGCGCCGGGCGCTGGTCGACGGGCGACGGCAGCTGGGGATCCGCGCGGAGCTGATCATGTGTTTCCTGCGCGACTTCTCCGCCGAGTACGCGATGGCGACGCTGATGGAGGCGCTGCCGTTCAAGGACTGGATCCTCGGCGTCGGGCTGGACTCCGACGAGCGCGACAACCCGCCGGTGAAGTTCGCGGCCGTGTTCGCTCGGGCGCGGGCTGAGGGCTTCTTCCTCACCATGCACTGCGATGTGGATCAGCAGGACACGGCCGAGAACCTGCGCCAGGTGCTCGAGGTGATCGGTGTCGATCGCATCGACCATGGCGTGAACGTGCTCGAGTCGCCTGCGTTGGTGGCTGCCGTGTTGGAGCGCGGGATCGGGTTCACCGTGTGCCCGGTGTCGAACGGGTTCGTGACCGACGGTCTCAAGGTTGCCGAGGTGAAGCGGATGCTCGAGCTCGGGCTCAAGCCGACGCTCAACTCCGACGATCCGGCGTACTTCGCGGGTCAGTACGTGGGGGAAAACTTCGTCGCCGCGGCCGAGGCTGGCTTGAGTCGGGACGAGCTCGTGCGGCTGGCGCGGAACTCGTTCGAGATCGCCTGGTTGCCGGACTCGGCCAGGCACACGTTCCTCGCCGAGGTGGACGCGTACGCGGGCGGCGCGTGACAGGAAGGTGCCTCGGCCATCTGTTCACCTCCCTGGGGCTTGATTTGGTCTGCCCGCACCCGTGATCCTTGTTGTCACCCTTGGTCCGGTATCGGTACCACTGCGTAATGCTTCTCCTCCCGGGCCTCCGCGTCGACCGGAAGGAGACCGAGCATGGGCGAGTCAGGGCGCCGAGTGCTCAGGGTCGGGATCGCGAGCGTGATAGCGCTTGCCTCAGTCATCGCTCTCGGTGGGACCGCGCAGGCTGCACCCGCCTATACGGCGTTGGGGGACTCGTACACCTCGGGCGTGGGGACCCGCGTGTACGCGTACGACACCTCCAGCTGCAAGCGCTCCAACTACGCGTACCCGGTGCTCGACTCGCAGCGGCTCGGGCTGACGCTCACGTTCGCGGCGTGCTCGGGAGCGAAAGTTCCGGACGTGCTGAACCAGCTCGGCAGCCTGAACGCGAACACCGCGTACGTGACCGTGATGGTGGGTGGGAACGACGCCGGCTTCGCGCCGGTGATCACCCAGTGCGCCAAGCCGGCTCCGTACACCTGCACGAGCCAGCTGGACAACGCGCAGGCGTACATCCGGAACACGCTGCCGGGGACTTTGGACAACCTGTACGACCAGATCCGCTCGCGCGCGGCGAACGCGAAGGTGGTCGTGGTGGGGTATCCGCGGATCTTCATGGGTGAGGACTGCAACGCGGGCACGTTCTTCTCGCCTTCGGAGATGACGCGCCTGAACACCACGGCGGACCTGCTGAACTCGACGACCTCCGCTCAGGCGAGTGCTCACGGGTTCGGCTTCGTGAACCCGACGCAGGACTTCATCGGGCACGCGGTGTGCGACAGCCCGGAGTGGATCAACGGGCTGTCCAACCCGATCACCGAGTCGTACCACCCGAACACCTCGGGCCAGGTCGGCTACGCGGACCTCGTGGAGTCTGCTTTGCAGGCTTGACTCTCCCGCCGGGGAGGCCGGATCGAGGTCAGGTCGCCGCCTTCACGGCTGGGCGCAGCAGGTCCGTGCGTTCCTTCGAGACGAGCACGCGGTCGCCGCCCTTGGCGACCTCCTCGAGCTTGGGGAAGAGCTCGAGCCCGGTGCTCGCGATCAGCTTGGCGGCCGCGTCGCTCTAGGCGGCGACGAGGCCGATCTGGCCGTCGGCGGCGAGCTGGCCGAAGACGAACGTTTGCCTTGTGCCGTGGGGAATTCCTGCTTGACCTTGGCGACGAGGTCGGTGGCCTTGTCCTGCTGGCCGAAGATGCGCCCGGCGGTGGTGGTGACGTCCTGCCAGGTGTCGAGGACGGCCTTCTTGTCCATGACGGGAATCGTGGGGGCGACGGCTTCGAGCTTCTTGTAGACCTGCTGGTCGCCGACGTAGCCGGCGAGGATGAGGTCGGGGTCGAAGCTCGCGAGCTGCTCGAAGTCGACCTCGCCGACGGTGGACATCTCGACGATCTTCGAGTCGTGCTCGGGCGTCCAGGCGAAGCGATTTTTCTTGCCCGCATAGCCTTTGGTGACGAACTCGGCCGCTATGGGGATGCCGAGCGCGATGAGCGCGTCGGTCCAACTGTTCGACATCGTGACCACGCGTGCCGGCTTGGCGGGCACCTTCGTGGTGCCGTACTGATGCGCCAGCTCGAGCGGCGCCGCCTCGGCGGTGACCGGCCGGCTCGCCCGCCCACACCCGACGGCGAACCCAGCGAGTGCGACGACCCCAGCGGACAGCGCCGCTCTCCTGCCGATCCCACGACGATGCATCTGGTTAGGCTAACCTAACTACCGCTTGGAGTCGCTAGGCATCGATCGACCCCGACCGACATCGGCCGACCACCTGTCCGCCCAACCGAGGTGCTGCTCGTGAGGCGAGTGGAGCGGTGGGGAACCTGCCCACCGACGACGGCCCGCGCTGGCACCGCGACCGCACGGTGAACCGCTTCGCGTCACGCGGCAAAGTCCTTGGTCTGCCCGGTTTAGCTGACGACCCGACTTGGGTGACTGGCTTCGCGCCGCCTGGTCGCCTCGCGCCGTCAATGGCGTGACCGCTCGGCCGCGTTTGCGGACGAGGATATGTGCTAGCGCCGTCGTCGGAGACGACGGTGGCCGACACGTCCGTCTTCCACGGATGCGGTCATGACGGATTCCGTCCCGTCCGGGGAGCGTCGCCCAGGGCCGACGCTCGGGTTGAGGTCCTGGATGAGTTCGACAGTGCGCGAGTCTCGCGAAGGATTGCATGCGAGTGCAGGGAGGCGATACGCAGGATTAGGCCAGACGAGTCAACTACAGGCCATCGGTGGACCTACCGATGCGCCAAGCAGGCGTCAAGGCTGCACTATGAGGTATGAGCATCGAGCAGCCGCCTCGAAGGCCTCCTTCAAACCGCTCGGAAGAACGAGGCTTGGACTCGTGGGAGCGCATCGCGTGCGGGGCAGTATCCGCGTGCATGTTCCTTATAGGCATATTCGGCACTTTCGCGCCGGACAGTAACGCGGCTGGAGTTCCAGTCCTTCTTGCCATTGGCGCACTATTCGGATATCTAGCGCTTACCGGCCAAACCGTGAGCAGCGTCAAACTTGGGGAGAATGAGGCGAAGCTCAATAGGCGGGCGGTTCGAGAAACCGCAGCGATGGCCGAGCAGATACTCGAGAATGCGTCGATCCGCGATGAGGACAAGGAGTCCGTGGCGCGATCGGTGGCGGAGTCGCCTGCATTGCAGGCATACGCGTCGAGGTCGTTGGTAGACGTAGCGGACAGCGTGCTGGAGCGCCGTCGCGACGAGCGACGATATGAGGCAGAGCTGGTGATGGCAATCGAATCGCTCCGAAGCGACGTCAAGGTTTGGGGTCCACCCGCCCAACAGTCCTGGGTCGATCAGTCGAACCGTCTCACCGATTTTCAGATAGACAACGGCGACATCCGCATCATCTTCGACACGGTCTACGACGTTGAGCCTGGGGCGTTCGTTTCCTCCATAAAGGTTATGTCAAAGTTCGAGCCACTAAGAGAATCTGGCGCACCTGGCGCGATCGTATCCAACAAGGAATTTCTTCGAGATATGGAAGAGATCGCTAAGAACGGTGAGATTCTTCTAGTGAAGTGGGCGCCCGGAGCTCGAGAGGATGGGCTAAAGAAGGCGCTCGACGAGCTACTCGGCCAACCAATACCTCCCGGCGAGTAAAGCTCTGGGGTGGATTCAGTGCTCGGCGTGCCGGTCGAGGACCGCGTCGACGTATACCTGGTCCAGCCACGAGAAACGTCCGCGATTGCAATGTCGCCAGCACGACGTGTTTGCCCGGGGCTGGTGCTAGCGGACGAGGATGGTGATGAGGGCGGCGATGCCGGAGGCGAGGAAGGTGGCGATGACGCCGCCGATGACTTGGACGGCCATGGGTTGGTTGGTCATCCAGCGCCAGAGATTGGGCTTGGCGAGGGCGGGAGGCGGCGCGGGCTTCTCGGAGACGTCGACTCCGTTGCGACCCAGGAACTGGGCCACCGCGTCGTGCAGCTCGTTGAAGTCGTCCGCGACCCCGGAGTCGCTGTAGATCGTGACCGCCGGCTGCTCCCCGTCGCCGAAGCCCACGACCCAGACGCCGGCCTTCATGTTCTTGGCGGTCGCGTAGAACTCCACCCGGTGCGGCGACTTCTCCCGCGACGCGGCCCGCGCGCTCCCGACGTCCGGAAAGGTCGCGGCGCCGTCGTCGGACAGTACGGTGGCCGCGAGCTCCGACTTCCACGCGTAAGCCGAGATCAACGGCTCCACCTGGAACAGGACCGGCCAACAAAGCTCGGCTCGGTCGAAGGTGAACGTGGTGCTGTCCTGGTAATCCGCCACCCCGAGAAGATAGCCACCCGCGGGTCAAACGTCGGCGTGCCGGTCGAGGAACGTGTAGACGTCCGCCTCGTCCACGCCGGGGAACGACCCGGGCGGCAGCGCGGCCAGCACGTGCGAGTGCGCCGCGGGCCGACGGCCAGGCGTAGCCCTCCCAGCGCCGGCCGAGCTCGGCCGGCGGGCGCGGCAGCAGTGCCGGTCGGGCAGCGCGACTTCGCACGGTTCGTGGTCTCGCGGCCGCGGAACCAGCGTGACTCCTTGAACGGCACGCCCGAGCGTGATCGCGAAGTCGCCGCTCGCCGCCCGGGTCGACGTGCGCGACGCACCAGTAGCGTGCCGGTCGGCGTGTCCGTGTACTGGTAGAAGACGAGAACCGGTCCGGCGAAGCGAAGACCTGCCGCCCCGCCCACTAGCGGCACATCCGCTGCCCCTCGATCGCCCCCTGCTCGTCGGCGGGGAAGACCATCCCGTCGTTCTCGTACGCCTTGTAGATGATTCCGCTCTCGTCGTTCCGGACGAAGTGGCAGCCGCAGGTCGAGGTAGTGCGTGGCCAGGTTGGTGAAGCGGTGCGCGGCCATCTCGTACGACACCGCGAAGACGTCCCGCAGGTCCTCCACCGCCAGCTCCCGGTCCAGCCTTGGCCTCCTGCAGGTACGGCACGCCGCCGACCGTTCCGGGCACGAGCACCGCGGCGGCGAAGTAGTTGGCCTCGACCCGCTGCCGCAGGAAGTCGGCGAAGTCGCGCGGCTGCGCGTGGCCGAGCGGAGATGTGCCCGAGCGTCTGCAGCAGGATCGTCCGCGGCGTGTGCATGCCGAGCTGCTCGCGCTCGAGGTAGATCCGCCGGTTGCGCAGGTCGGTGACCGAGCGGACCGACCGCGGCAGGTCCTGGACGTACCGCAGGGTGAAGCCGAAGTCGGCGACACCAGCGCGATCGACGATGCCCCTGCGACAGCGCGCCGGCGCGGTAGCCGACCGAGTCCAGGCCTCGGCGGCGACGCGTTCGATCTCGGCGAAGTAGTTGCCCTGCTCGCGCATGCTGCGTCGCAGCTCCGCGTTGGCCATCCGCGCCTCCTCGGGCGTCGCGGTGGGCTTCGTGCGCGCCGCTTGCAGCTCGCTCGTACAGCCCCAGGATGTGCTCGAGCACCTCGTTCGGCACCCGCTTGCCGACCTTCAGGTCGGAAGGCCGAGCGCGGTAGAGCGGGTCGCGCTGCGCCTCCTCCAGCGCGATCTCCAGCTGCGCCCGCCGGTTGGGCGCTTGGCAGCGAGCAGTTCCTCGACCGGCACCTGCAGCGCGGTGGCGAGCGCCTGCGAGCAGCGACAGCTTCGGCTCGCGCTTGCCGTTCTCCAGCAGCGAGAGCTGGCGACGGCGCCTGCCCGACGCGCTCGCCCAGGTCGGACAGCGTGAGCCCGCGCGCCCGGCGCAGGTGCCGGAGCCGCTGGCCGAACGTCGACGAGATCGAGCTCCGGTCGACAAGTTGACGCACGATCCCTTCTCGTCTCGAAAGGCATCGCCACGAGAGCTTCGCGATAGCGGAAACTTTCGCACGATCTTCTATCTACTCGCCGAACGACTCCACTGGTATGGCCGCCAGCGTAAAAACTGCACTTACCACGCAGGAAGACCAGTCGCCTCAGGAGGCGCATCTCCATGGACCGAGTTCCAAGTCAGCCTCAAGGGCGCAGCGAGCGAGCTGCAGCCGGCAGTGGGAGACCGACCCGCGGTGGAGCGGCATCGACGCGCGGACCTACACGGCCGAGGACGTGGTCCGGCTCCGCGGCTCGGTCCAGGAGGAGCACACCCTCGCCCGGCTCGGCGCCGAGCGGCTGTGGAACCTGCTGCACGACGAGGACTACGTGCAACGCGCTCGGCGCGCTGACCGGCAACCAGGCCGTGCAGCAGGTCAAGGCCGGCCTCAAGGCGATCTACCTGTCCGGCTGGCAGGTCGCCGCCGACGCCAACCTCGGCCGCGCAGACCTACCCCGACCAGAGCCTCTACCCGGCGAACTCGGTCCCGGCCGTCGTGCGCCGCATCAACAACGCGCTGCTGCGCGCCGACCAGATCACCTGGTCCGAGGGCGATGCGGACGCGCCGTACTGGCTGGCCCCGATCGTGGCCGACGCCGAGGCCGGCTTCGGCGGCGTGCTGAACGCGTTCGAGCTGATGAAGGGCATGATCGCCGCCGGTGCCGCGGGCGTGCACTGGGAGGACCAGCTCGCCTCGGAGAAGAAGTGCGGCCACCTCGGCGGCAAGGTGCTGATCCCGACCGGCCAGCACATCAAGACGCTCAACGCCGCCCGCCTCGCGGCCGACGTGCTGCGGCGTGCCCTCCCTGATCATCGCGCGGACCGACGCGCAGGCCGCGACCGCTGATCACGTCCGACGTGGACGAGCGCGACCAGGCCGTTCACCACCGGCGACGCGCACCGCGGAGGGCTTCTACCGCGGTCCGCAACGGCATCGACCCGTGCATCGCCCGCGGCCTGGCCTACGCGCCGTACTCCGACCTGCTCTGGATGGAGACCGTCACGCCGGACCTGGAGGTGGCCCGCGACGTTCGCCGAGGCGATCAAGGCGGAGTACCCGGACCAGATGCTCGCCTACAACTGCTCGCCGTCGTTCAACTGGAAGAAGCACCTGGACGACGCGACGATCGCCAAGTTCCAGCGCGAGCTCGGGCACATGGGCTACAAGTTCCAGTTCATCACGCTGGCCGGCTTCCACTCGCTCAACCACTCGATGTTCGACCTCGCCCGCGGCTACGCCGACGAGGGCATGACCGCCTACGTCGAGCTGCAGGAGGCCGAGTTCGCCGCCGAGAGCGCACGGCTACACCGCGACCCGGCACCAGCGCGAGGTCGGCACCGGCTACTTCGACCTGGTCAGCACGGCGATCACCCCGGACTCCTCCACGACCGCGCTGCGCGGCTCCACCGAGGAGGACCAGTTCGCGGCGGTCTCGTGACGAGCAGCTCGACGAGCGCACGGGCGCGGGCGGCAGGGCCGTCCGCGCCCAGCGCCTGAACGGTGGCGTACACGCCCTCGAAGACCAGCATCAGCTGGTCGGCGAGGGCGTCGCTGTCGTTTGGCCTTGTTTTCTTGGCTAGTTGACCGAACTGCTCCCGCACCCATGCCTTGACCTCGACCGCGTGCCGGTGGATGGCGAGATCCTGGTCGGGAAACTCGGTGAGCGCCATCAGGTACGGGCAGCCGCGGCACACCTCGGGCTGCGTCGTCACGACCTGCGCGTCGAACAGCGCGAGGATCCGCTCGCGCCGGGTCGCCCATCCGCCTCGCTCGACGGCGTCGTGAACCACGCCCTGTAGCGCGCTGGCCGCGTGCTCGATGTACGCGGCGACGAGCACGTCCTTCGAGGAGAACGACCGGTAGAGGACCGTCGGCGCGACGCCCGCCTCGGCCGCGACCTTGTCTACGCCGATCGGCGCGAATGCCCTGCCAGTAGAAGAGCTCATGAGCGACATCGAGAACGTGCTCGCGGTTCTCCGCGCTCGATCGGCGCGCCGTGGTCGGGCCATGGAACCTATACCGTAGTTTGTAGTGGAACTCCTATCATTCGATCTACGGCAACGAGCCCCAACAACGGGGCATGGGACGGCATGACCAAAGCCCTCACGGCAAGACTGCCCTCGTTACCGGCTCCTCACGCGGCATCGGCCGCGCCATCGCGCACCGGCTCGCCGCCGACGGTGCGCTGGTGGCGGTGCACTACGGCCGTGACGAGGCCGCGGCCAGGCGGCGGCTGTCCGCCATCGAGGCGGCGGGGGCCGCGCCTTCGCCGTCCGCGCGTGCTCGGTGTCGCCGGGCGACGTCGACACGCTTTTCGACGGCCTCGCGAGCGGGCTCGGCGGCCGGCGGCTGGACATCGTCGTGAACAACGCTGCCATCAGGGCGACGAGGCGACGATTGAGAAGGCGACGCCGAGGCGTACTCGAGCGCACGTTCGACGTGAACGTGAAGGCGCCCCTGTTCATCGTGCAGCGGGCACTGCCGTTGATGGCGGAGGGCGGACGGATCGTCAACGTCTCTTCGGGGTCACGTGGTTCGCGACCCCGGAGGTCGTCTACGCGATGACGAAGGGCGCCCTGAACGTGATGACCCGCTCGCTCGCGCACATGTTGGGCGGGCGCGGCATCACCGTGAACACGGTTTCGCCGGGCATCACCGAGACGGACATGAACCAGTGGCTCGTCAACCTGCACGGACGCAGCACAAGGTCGCCTCGATGGTGGCGTTGGGGCGCCACGGCCACGCCGACATCTGCCGACGCGGTCGCGTTCTTCGCGTCGGACGACGGCCGCTGGGTGACCGGCCAGGTGCTCGAGGTCAACGGCGGCCTCTGGCTCGGCCCGCGCGAGGAGCGCTGAACCCGGCGAACCCTCGACCTCCGCCGCTACGCTCGCGTGATGGGTTTGGAGTTCGAGCAGCGTGGGTCGGATTCGCCCTACGTGGAACGGATCTGGCGGAGCCGGAGCGCGGGTCTGGACCGGATGACCTCGGTCGCCACCGCGCACTGGACGATGGTGTTCTGGACCGAGGCGGGCGAGGTCCACGCGGCGGTGCAGGGGCCGGAGACGCGGGCGGCGTCGGCGCCGGTGCCGGAGGACGCGACGTTCCTCGGCGTCCGGTTCGCGCTCGGAACGACGATGCCCTGGCTCCCGATGGGACAGCTCGTCGACGGCCACGCCGAGCTCGCCGACGTGTCCCGGCGGTCGTTCTGGCTGAACGGCGCGAGCTGGTCGCTGCCGGACTTCGACAACGTCGAGTTCTTCGTGCGGCGACTCGCGCGTACCGGAGGCCTGGTCCGTGACGGCGTCGTACGGGAGGTGCTCGCGGGTGGCGCTCCGGACCTGTCCGTGCGGAGTGTGCGGCGGCACTTCCTCGGCGCCACGGGGCTCACGCCGGGCGCCATCCGGCAGATCGAACGAGCCCGCCGCGCTGCCGTGCTGATCCAGGCCGGCGTGCCGATCGCCGACGTCACGAGCGACCTCGGCTACTTCGACCATCCCCACCTCGCCCGCTCGCTCCGGCGCTTCATCGGCCAGTCGGCCACCGAGCTGTGCGGGGAGGCGCCCGAGCAGTTGTCCCTTCTGTACAAGCCCTGACGGCTCGGCCGGACCTATGCTCCTGGACGCGTTCCGACGAAACTTCAGGAGGCACTCGTGCGCAAGGTCGTGCTCGCCATGATGACGACGCTGAACGGCAGGCTGGACGATCCCGCCGCCTGGATGACGGGCCTGAGCGACGACCAGTACCAGGAGATCGCCGATGGCTACGCGGCGTTCGACACCGTGCTGGTCGGCCGCGTGACGTACGCGGAGATGGCCGAGGACTGGCCGAAGGCGCTCGACGACCCCAACGCCGGCGAGACGCATCGCGCGATGGGCCGGATGATGAACGACTACAAGAAGTTCGTCGTCACCGGCAGCCCGCAGGACAAGCTCGAATGGAACAACAGCGAAGCGGCCGTCGTGACGAACGACGACGAGCTCCGGACCTTCGTCGAGGGCCTGAAAGCTCAACCAGGAAAGGACATCCACCTCTCAGGTGGAGCGAAGCTCGCCGAGAGCATGATCCGGCTCGGGCTGGTCGACGAGTACCGGCTCTTCGTGTACCCCGTCGTGTCGCCCGGCTCGACCTGGCTGGAGCCGCTGACCGGCAGGCAGCTGGAGCCGTTGGCCGCGAAGCCGTTCGAGAGCGGCGTCGTCGCGCTCTACTACCGCCCGCGTGCCTAGCGAGGGGTGAGGCGGAAGGCGGGGAAGTCGGGGGCGACGGCTTCGAGTTCGGCGTCGGTGGAGTTCTTGGTCAGGGTCTCGAAGAACTCGCCGACCTCCCAGCCGAAGCGCTTCAGGTAGGCGCGCAGGATCGGGAGCTTCGCGTCGTCGGCCAGCTCGACCGCGGTCACCGGCCACTCGCGGCGTCCCAGCGTCAGGTCGGCGGTGCCGGCGGCGCGGAGGTTGCGGACCCATTGGGTGTGGCCGCGGGGAGCTACGAGGTACCGGACGCCGTCGACCTCCAGCAGGTTCACGAGGGTCGAGCGCGCTTCGCCGGTCTTGCGGCCGCGGACGCGGAGCATGCGGGATCCGTACAGGCTGACGCCGTGGGCGGTCAGCCACTTCGCGGCGCGGTGGATCCAGGCGGCGCGCTGGGGCGGGACCAGGTAGCGAGGGGGCTGGTGGGTCGACATCGGGACCGTCTCCAAACTGTGAGCACTGCTCTCGTTTGAGTCCACTGTTCACGAGAGCGCAGCTCTCTGTCAAGAGCAGTGCTCTCGTTGTGCCACAATGGCCCACATGACCAAGGTGCGAGGCGTACGGGAACGGGCCCGCGAGGCGCTCACTCGCGAGATCACCGACGAGGCCCGCCGTCAGCTCGGCGAGCACGGCGCCGAAGGGCTCTCGCTCCGCGCCGTCGCGCGCGAGCTGGGCATGGCCTCGTCGGCGATCTACCGCTACTTCCCGAGCCGCGACGACCTGCTCACCGCCCTGATCATCGACGCGTTCAACGCCGTCGGCGCGCACGTCGAGGAGGCCGAAGCGAAGCAGGAACGCGGCGATCACCTCGCCCGGTGGCAAACAGCCTGCAAAGCCGTACGGCAATGGGCGCACGAAAACCCGTGGGAGTACGCGCTCCTCTACGGCTCGCCCGTCGTCGGCTACCGCGCCCCGCAGGCCACGGCGACGCCCGCCGCCCGCGTCCCCGTCGTTCTGCTGAGCATCGTCGCCGACGCGAACAAGGCCGGCGAGCTGCAAGCCGTCCAGGGGCCGCCGCTCACCGACGAGGTCTCCGGAGAGATCGAGCACCTCGTGGCGATCCTCCCGGACCTCGCCCTCGACAAAGTCCTCAGATCCAACCTCGCCGCGGTGATAGCCGCCTGGACCCAGCTCTACGGCCTGCTCAGCTTCGAGCTCTGGGGCCACCTCGAAGGCGTGATCGACAACAGGGAAGCCATGTTCGAGTACGCGACAAACCAACTGGCCCACCTCCTAGGCCTCCGCCGCCATGCATCCCCGGCGTAGGTAACCTGTGGTGGCTGAGCAGGACGTTTCGACGGAAGGTCACCAGGTGTTACGTCAGGCGCTGTTGTCTGCCGCCAAGAGCACGCGGCTCAAGAAGGTGGTGTCGGCGGTGCCCGTTTCGGCGAGCATCGTGACGAGGTTCGTTGCTGGCGAGACCTTGGACGAGGCGGTCGAGGCCACGCGCAAGCTCGTCGTCGACGGCCTGCAGGTCAGTCTCGACCACCTGGGCGAGGACACGCACGACCGCGAGCAGGCGGAGAAGATCACCCAGTCGTATCTCACGCTGCTCGAGCGCCTCGGCCGTGCCGGGCTGACGCGTGGCGCCGAGGTCTCCGTCAAGCTCTCCGCCGTAGGTCAGGCCCTCGGCACCGAGGGCGAGAAGATCGCGACCGAGAACCTCCAGGCCATCGCGCTCGCCGCGCACAACGCGGGCACGACGGTGACGGTCGACATGGAGGATCACACCACGATCGACTCCACGCTCGGCATCCTCGCCGAGGTCCGCCGCGACTTCCCGCAGACCGGCGCCGTGCTGCAGTCCTACCTCTACCGCACTGAAGCCGACTGCCGCGATCTCGCCTACGAGGGCAGCCGCGTGCGCCTCTGCAAGGGCGCGTACGACGAGCCCGCTTCCGTCGCGTACCAGAAGGACGCCGACGTCGACCGCGCGTACGTCCGCTGCCTCAAGATCCTCATGGCCGGCCGCGGCTACCCGATGGCCGCCACCCACGACCCCCGCCTGGTCGAGATCGCCGGAGCGCTCGCCACCCGCCACGGCCGATCCAAGGGGTCGTACGAGTTCCAGATGCTCTACGGCGTTCGCCCCGACGAGCAGCGCCGGCTGGCCGGGCTCGGCGAGACCGTCCGCGTGTACGTCCCGTACGGCGAGGACTGGTACGGCTACCTCGTCCGCCGCCTCGCCGAACGGCCCGCGAACGTCGCGTTCTTCCTTCGCTCCTTGGTGACTCGCACATGACCGTCCACAAGGTCGCGGTCATCGGCGCCGGCAAGATGGGGGAGACCATCCTGTCGGGTCTGCTCCGCGCCGGCTGGCCCACGACGAAGCTCATCGCCACCGCTCGGCGCCAGGAGCGCGCCGACCAGCTGCGCACGCAGTACGGCATCGAGGTGCTCGGCAACGTCGAAGCCGCGCAGTCCGCGGACGTGATCGTCGTGGCCGTCAAGCCTCAGGACGCGACCGCGCTGCTCGACGAGATCGGCCCGAAGATCCCGTCGGACAAGCTCGTCGTGTCGCTCTGCGCCGGCCTGCCGACCTCGTTCTTCGAGAAGCGGCTCGCGGACGACACCGCGGTCGTTCGCGTCATGTCCAACACCCCGGCGTTGGTCGACGAGGCGATGAGCGCGATCTCCGCCGGCGCGCATGCGACCTCCCAGCACCTCGAGCTGACCGAGGAGATGCTCAGCCCGCTGGGGAAGACGCTCCGCGTCCCCGAGTCGCAGCAGGACGCGGTGACCGCACTGTCCGGCTCGGGCCCGGCGTACTTCTTCTACCTCGTCGAGGCCATGACCGACGCCGGCATCCTGCTCGGGCTGCCGCGCCAGGTCGCGCACGACCTCGTCGTCCAGACCGCTCTCGGCGCCGCACTGATGATGCGCGAGTCCGGCGATCGCCCCGTCGCGTTGCGCGAGGCGGTCACGTCCCCCGGCGGTACGACGACCAGCGCGATCCGCGAGCTGGAGAACCACCGCGTCCGCGCCGCGTTCCTCGACGCGATCGAGGCCGCCCGCGACCGCGCTCGAGAGCTCGCGGCCTCCGTCGACTGACCGCATGCCCTCGAAGAAGCGGGTCGCCGCGATCGTGGCGGCGGGGGCGTTGGTGGTCGCATGGGCCGCGAACATGTCGTTGCTGGCGAGCCCGCCGAACGAGGAGCCGCGGCTGCTCGCGCATCGCGGGATGGCGCAGACGTTCGACCTCGCAGGTGTGGAGAACGACACCTGCGCGGCCGAACGGATCAACGAACCCGAACACCGGTACCTCGAGAACACGATCGCCTCGATGCGTGCCGCGTTCGACTCCGGCGCGGACATCGTGGAGCTCGATCTCCAACCCACCAAGGACGAACGGTTCGCGGTCTTCCACGACTGGACGGTCGACTGCCGCACGAACGGCAAGGGCGTGACGCGCGACCACACGTTCGACGAGCTCAGCAAGCTCGACGTCGGCTACGGCTACACCGCCGACAACGGGAAGACTTTCCCCTTCAGGGGTAAGAGAATCGGGCTCATGCCCGAGCTCGACGAGGTCCTCGAGAAGCGGCCCGACGGCTACACCGGCGGAATCTGGACGAACCGCATCGACCGCATCGCGCCGGCCCTGAACAACCGCTTGCCTTAGCGCGACCACCTCGCAAACGCGGTCCAGTGGTTGGTCGAGGACGTCACGGCGTACGAGGCGGACAGCATAGGGTGGCTGACGCGTACTCTCGCCGAGCATCGCGACGTCGCCGAGCGGGTGAGAGCCGAAGCGGAGAATGAAGAGCTCGCGAACGCCAACCAGGCAACGACCTTCACGTACGCCAGAGCCACTGTCAAGGAGGGCTTGCGCCCGCATCCGCCGCAGTGGTTGCACCGCGACGACCGGTGGTGGACCAAGGCCGCCGAGATCGAGCCCCAACCGGAGGCGTTGCTGGCGCCCGCGGGCCTCACTGGGGCGTGGCGTCCTCGGTCAGGGGCTTCGCCATCCCGACCTCGGTGAGCTGCGGGTTCGACGGCAGCTCCTGCCGCTCGCCCGTGTAGGCGAACCCGAGCCGCTCGTACAACCGCTGCGCGGACACGTTCCCGTCGGTCACCCACAGGTGGAGCCGCGTCGCGCCGAGCCCGCGAGCCCAGGAGATGACGACGTTCACGAGCTGCTCGGCCACCCGTTTGCCGCGCGCCACCGGGTCGACCCACATCGACACGAGCTCGTAGCCGCCGTCCTCGACGAAGCCGCCGGACAGGCCGACCGCCTTGCCGTCGAGGTACGCGATGAACATCGGTCCGACCTCGAGCCGCTTCTGCCACTGCTCGTCCGACCGCGCGACCGAGTC
Source organism: uncultured Actinomycetota bacterium (assembly GCA_963762635.1). Taxonomy (GTDB): domain Bacteria; phylum Actinomycetota; class Actinomycetes; order Propionibacteriales; family Actinopolymorphaceae; genus Tenggerimyces. The sequence continues at coordinate 305,638 of CAVXLQ010000006.1, read as the reverse complement.
CTCGTACGTGGACCCGAAAGCCGTCGGCGCGTCCAGCAACGCCGCGAGGCGGACGTCGCGCAGCTCGCGCCAGCCTTCGGGTTCGACCTGCCTGATCTCCACCATGGGCGGCATGGTTTCAGGGCTGCGGCCATCACCGCCAGCGGTTATGATGAATGCATGCACAAGTGTTGCCAGCTTGGTTGGTGGACCGCCTAGGGCGGTCCCCTCACGTTGTGCTGCCGCCCTGACGAGGGCGGCTTTTCCATGTGTGCCCTCTGCTCAGGGCGGCTTCCACCACCTCGAAGCCAAGGAGCACAGGACCATGCGCACGATCTTCTCCGGCATCAAGCCGACCGGACATCTCACCCTCGGCAACTACCTCGGCGCGCTCGGCCGGTTCGTCGACCTGCAGCACGAGGCGCTGTGCGTGTTCTCGATCGTCGACCTGCACGCGATGACCGTCGAGCACTCGCCCGAACGTCTCCGCGAGCTGACCCGCGAGGCGGCGACGATCTATCTCGCCGCCGGCCTCGATCCCGACGTTTGTGTGGTCGTACGACAGAGCGCGGTCGGTGCGCTGCACGCCGAGCTCACGTACCTGATGGAGTGCACGGCGTACGTCGGCGAGCTGCAGCGGATGATCCAGTACAAGGAGAAGGGCCGCGGCCGCCCCAAGACCAGGGCGTCGCTGCTCACCTATCCGGCGTTGATGGCGGCCGACATCCTGCTGTACGGAACGACGCACGTGCCGGTCGGCGAGGACCAGAAGCAGCACGTGGAGCTGACCCGCGACCTCGCGGTGCGGTTCAACCGGACGTACGGCGAGGTGTTCGTCCTCCCCGAGATGATGGACGCGGACGTCGCGGCGCGCGTGATGGACCTGCAGGAGCCGACCCACAAGATGATGAAGTCGGGGTCGGACGACTCGCTCGGCCAGATCCGCTTGCTCGACCCGCCCGATGTCGTCCGCCGCAAGGTGCGGCGCGCGGTGACCGACTCGGACGGCGTCGTGCGGGTCGACCGCGAAGGCAAGCCCGGATTGACGAACCTGCTGGAGATCCTCGCGGCGGCGCTCGGCGAACGTTCCGTCGAGGCGGTGGCGGCGCGGTACGACTCGTACGGGCAGCTCAAGCGCGACACCGCCGACGCCGTGGTCGCGGTGCTGGAGCCGCTGCAGAAGTCGTACGCCGACCTCGCGAAGGATCCCGGAGCCGTCGACGCGATCCTCGCCGCCGGAGCCGACCGCGCCCGCGACCTCGGCACGCCCTACCTCGCCGCCGCGAAGGAGGCGATGGGCGTGGGCTAGCTCTCGAACTCCGCGGCGTGGGCGTCCAGTCGTTCCGGAGGACGATGAAGGCGCGGATCTGCCACGGGTCGTGGATGCCCTGCCGGTGCCACTGCGCGACCTGCTGGCGGACGCGTCGGTTCCGCAAGGTGGAGTTGGCCTTGTACGCGGCGCCGAGCGCGTATGGAACGAGGAACTCCCAATGCTCGTTGAGGAAAGCCGTGATCGTGCCGGTGGACCCAGGGGAGGACGCGCCCCAGATCTCGTAGGCGAGCAGGCGGTTCGGGTCGAACGACACCCAGCCGCTCGCCGCCGCGCGTCGAAGGTCTCCGATCGTGAGCCGTCGCAGCCGGTCGCCGTCGAGGACGAGCCGGCCCTCGGCGTCGATCCCGAACTCTCCGCCACGCGCCATCTCGGTGAGCACGCTCGTCGGGAGCGGAGACCGTGGCCGCCGGGAGGTCGGCCCACCGGATCACTCGCGTGTCCGGCACGACGACCGGCGCGGCGCCAGGGTTGTCGAGGTCGTACTGCGTGAGGTGTCCGGTCACCGGGGAGTGGCCGCCGAGCAGCAACCTGACCTCTACGTCCACCCCGCGAGGCTACGGGCCCGGGTTCCCGTTCAGGTGGTGGGGGAAGCATGATGTGAGGACTTGCTGACAGAGGGAGGTGGGCGCGTGGCGGGCAGTGCGCGACTGGTGTACGACGAGAGCCTTACCGCGTACGACTTCGGGCCCGGCCATCCGCTCGCGCCGATCCGGGTCCGGCTCACGGTCGAGCTCGCGACGGAGCTGGGCGTCCTCGGGCCGAACGGTCTCCCGACGGTCAAGGCGCCGATGGCGTCGGACGAGCTCGTCGCGACCGTGCACGACCCCGCGTACATCGAGGCGGTCAAGCGCAGCAGCAAGGACCCGTCGCTGCTGGAACTCTCGGTCGGGCTGGGCACGTCGGACAATCCGACCTTCGAGGGCATGCACGAGGTGTCCGCGCACATCGTCGGCGCGAGCGTCGAGGCCGCGCGCTCGGTCTGGGAGGGCGAGGCGTTGCACGCCGCGAACATCGCGGGCGGGCTGCATCACGCGATGCCCGGCGCCGCGAGCGGGTTCTGCGTCTACAACGACCCGGCGGTCGCGATCCAGTGGCTGCTCGACCACGGCTGCCCGCGGGTCGCGTACGTCGACCTCGACGTCCATCACGGCGACGGGGTGCAGGACGTGTTCTACGACGAGCCGCGGGTGCTGACGATCTCGGTGCACGAGTCGCCGCGGACGCTGTTCCCGTTCGTCACCGGCTTCCCGTCCGAGACGGGCGGGCCCGCGGCCGAGGGCATGGCGGTGAACGTCGCGCTGCCGGAGGACACCGGCGACGCGGGCTGGCTGCGCGCGTTCCACGCGGTCGTACCCCAGCTGCTCGAGGCGTTCGAGCCGACCGTGATCGTGAGCCAGCACGGCTGCGACAGCCATGTCGACGACCCGCTCGCGCACCTCGCGCTGTCGGTCGACGGGCAGCGGGCGGCGTACGAGGCGGTGCACGCGCTCGCCCACCGGCTCTGCGACGGGCGCTGGGTGGCGACCGGCGGTGGCGGGTACGCGATCGCGTCCGTGGTGCCGCGCGTCTGGACGCACCTGCTGGCGATCGTGAACGGCGCACCGCTGGACCCCGAGACGCCGACGCCGCCGCGCTGGCGGGAGCTGGTGCAGCGACTGTTCGGTAGGCCGGCGCCGCTGTCGATGACGGACGGGTGCTCGGCCGAGTACCGGGACTGGTCCGCCGGCTACGACCCGGCCGACCCGGTGGACCGCGCGATCATGGCGACACGGACCGCCTCGTTCCCCGGACTGGGGCTCGATCCCAGCTACTGAACGTGACCAAGAGGTCGCGTGCCGGAATTGCCCACGCCGCAACCCCTTCCCCACGCGCCCCATCTGGCACTACTCTCCCCTCACGCACGTACCTGCGAAGGCCCGGGCGCGAGGGCTCCGGTGGGGAAGCCGGAGCACGTCATGTGAGGCGAAGGCACGGTGGCCCCAATGGCTTCACCAGAACGTCCGGACCGCCCGGCTGGCGGCGGTGGTCCGATCTCCGAGGCGCGCTTCCTGACGGTCGCCGAGGTCGCCGCGGCGATGCGGGTATCCAAGATGACGGTGTACCGGCTCGTGCACGCGGGCGAGCTGCCCGCGCACCAGGTCGGCCGCTCGTTCCGGATCCCGGAGCGTGCCGTCCACGACTACCTGCGGGACTCCTTCTACCAAGCCGGTTGACAGAGCTCATAGTCGACGCCGACATCCTGGCGAACGCGCGGTTCGGCACGTCCCAGCTCACCGAGACCGTCGCGGCGCTGCGGATTCTCCTCACGCCCGATCCCGAGCCGTGGTTCCGCGCCTGGTACCGCGAACACCTGCCCGCGCTGCGGGAGCGGCTCGCGCAGGACGAGGTCGAGGCGGCGCTCGTCGAGAACTCGTTCCGCCCCGGTTGGGTGGCCGACTTCCTCACGATGCCGCCGCTCGCGCCCGACCAGGAGCTCGAGGACGAGCTGGCGACGATGGTCGCGCTCGGCGACGAACGCATCCGGGCCGATCTCGCGTTCGTCCGGTCGCCGCTCCTGCCCGCCCTGAACGTCGACGACCTGGCCGAACGGGCCGCGGAGTTCCTGCGCTGGGTCTGGACCGCGACCGTGCTGCCCACCTGGCCGCGGCGGCTGCGGGTGCTCAGGGCGGACGTCGTCTCGCGGACGTCGAGGCTCAGCGAGCAGGGCTGGTCAGGCGTGCTCGAGGGCCTCGGCCAGCACGTCCGCTGGCTGGGCGACGGCCGGATCCAGGTGAACGACTACACGTACCCGCCGCTCGACGTGCGCGGCGGCGACCTGATGTTCATCGCCGCGCACCGCAAGGGCGTGGGCCTGGCGTGGCGGCGGCCGGACCGGTACGCCGTCTCGTACCCCGTGACCGGCATCTTCGCCGACACCCAGCCGCTCGCCGACCCGCTGGTCCGGCTGCTCGGCCGAACGAGGGCACGCATCCTCGCCGAGGCCGCCGAACCGATCAGCACCACCGCGCTGGTGGCGACCACCGGGCTCAGCCTGGGGACCGTTGCCGACCACCTGCGGGTCCTCGCCGACGCCGGCCTGCTCGAGCACAGGCGCTCGGGCAGGCAGGTCCTGTACTGGCAGAGCGACACCGGCCGCCGGGTCGCGAACGGGCTGTGAACAGGCGGGTGGCGTACTCGCCGCCGCCTCGGGGTAACCTTGGGCCACATTGGCGAGCTCCCGGACGTACGGCGTCCGCGCCGTCCAGCCACACCAACGTCCGGTAAAGGGGAATCCGCGTGGGTTCGGTCATCAAGAAGCGCCGCAAGCGTATGTCGAAGAAGAAGCACCGCAAGCTGCTGAAGAAGACGCGCGTCCAGCGCCGCCGCCAGGGCAAGTAAGCCGCAAGGCAGATGCCTGTCGTCCTCGTCACGGGCTGCTCCCGCTACCTCGGGGCGAGGTTCGCGCGCCTGCTGGCCGCCGACCCGCAGATCGATCGCGTGGTCGGCGTCGACGTCATCCCACCTCCGCACGACCTCGGGGCGGCCGACTTCGTCCGGGCGGACATCCGTAGCCCGGTGATCGCACGTGTCCTCGCGCGCGAGGAGGTCGACACCGTCGTCCACATGAGCGTCATCGCGACCCCGCTGCACGCCGGCGGCCGGGCCACGATGAAGGAGATCAACGTCATCGGGACGATGCAGCTCCTGGCCGCGTGCCAGCGGAGCCCGTCCCTGCGCAAGCTGGTCGTGAAGTCGTCGACGACGGTGTACGGCGCCTCCTCGGGCGACCCGGCGATGTTCACCGAGGAGATGGAGCCGCGCAGCCTTCCGCGCAGCGGCTTCGCGAAGGACTCGGTCGAGGTCGAGGGGTACGTCCGCGGCTTCGCCCGGCGCCGCCCGGACGTCGACGTCACCACGCTCCGGTTCGCGAACGTGATGGGCCCGGCCGTCGAGACGCCGCTCACGCGCTACTTCACGCTGCCGGTCGTCCCGACCGTGATGGGCTTCGACGCGCGGCTGCAGTTCACCCACGAGGACGACCTGATCGACGCGTTGATCCTCGCGACGCTGTCCGACGCCACCGGCCGCTACAACGTCGCCGGCGACGGGATCATCATGCTGTCGCAGGCGATCCGCCGCGCCGGTCGGCCCGCGCTGCCGGTGCCGAGCTTCGCCGTCACTGCGTTCGGGCAGGCGTTCCGCCAGGCCCGGCTCGCGGACTTCACCCCGGAGCAGCTCGCGTTCCTCACCCACGGCCGGGGCGTCGACACCTCGCGGATGCGTTCCGACCTCAAGTTCGAGCCGCGGTACTCCTCTGCCGAGGCGTTCGCCACGTTCGTCGACGTACGCGGCACCGGCTCGCTGGACGCGGACCGCGTCAAATCCGCCGAACGACGGGTCGCATCGGTGCTCGGCGCGCGTAGTGTCGGGAACGGATGGGAGGACAGCCATGGCTGACCACGCTCGGGTGATCCCGATCGACAGCCGCGAGCGCGGCGGCACCGGCTCTGGCGGGCGCCGCCGGAAGCCGCCTGTGGACGAGCCGCGCGAGGAAGCCCCCGCGGAGAAGCCGAACGTGCTCGTCGAGGCCGTCGGCGCGCTGGGCCAGGCTGTCGCGGAGGAGCTGTTCGGCGACGAGTGGGAGCGCAAGGTGCTGTCCGGCCTGGCGTTCGTCCGCCAGCGCCTGACCGGCGACTACGAGGTCGACGAGTTCGGGTTCGACCCGCATCTCACCGAGAACGTGCTGCTCAACCTGCTGCGCCCGCTGTACCGCGACTGGTTCCGCGTCGAGGTGCGGGGGATCGAGAACATCCCTTCGTCCGGTGGGGCGCTGATCGTCGCGAACCACTCCGGCACGTTGCCGCTGGACGGGCTGATGACGCACGTCGCGGTGTACGACACGCACCCGGCGAAGCGGCACGTCCGCATGCTCGGCGCCGACCTGGTCTTCAAGACCCCGTTCGTCGGCGAGCTGGCCCGCAAGGGCGGTACGACGCTCGCGTCGTCGGAGGACGCCGACCGGCTGCTGTCCGGTGGCGAGCTCGTGGCCGTGTTCCCGGAGGGCTACAAGGGGCTGGGGAAGCCGTTCTCGGAGCGGTACAAGCTGCAGCGCTTCGGCCGCGGCGGCTTCGTGTCCGCCGCGCTGGCGGCGGGCGTGCCGATCATCCCGTGCTCGATCGTGGGCGCCGAGGAGACGTACCCGATGCTCGGCGACATCGAGCCGCTCGCCCGGCTGCTGGGCTTCCCGTACGTGCCGGTGACGCCGACGTTCCCCTGGCTCGGCCCGCTGGGCATGGTGCCGTTGCCGTCCAAGTGGATCATCTCGTTCGGCGAACCCGTGTCGACCAACGGCTACGGCCGGGAGGCGGCGGACGACCCGATGCTGGTGTTCGATCTGACCGACCAGGTACGCGAGACGATCCAGCACACCCTGTACGCGCTGCTGCTCGACCGCCCGCGCGCGTTCTTCTAGATCCGTCCCCAGCCTGATACCACTTCACCCACCCAATCGGGGTTCTGCAACGTGGCAAACACCTCGCAAACCCCGGTTCCGTGGGTGAAGTGCGTTCGAGCTGTGGAGGGCGCCTAGTTGTCGCCGGGGATCGGCAGGTCCGGCAGTTCCGGGAGCGGGGCTTCGCTGTCTGACGAGGAGGTCGGCGCGGGGGCGTCGGGGCCGGCGACTTCGGCTTCTTGCCGTCGATCGGGTCGTCACCTGGCAACGGGAGCGGCAGCGGCAACGACGTCGGCAACGGCAACGGCAGCGAGGTCGGTAGCGGGAGCTCCGGCGGCAAGGGCAGCGGCAGCGACGTCGGCAACGGCAGCGGAATCGCCGTCGGCAGGGGCAACGGGAACCCGCTCGGCAACGGCAACGGCAGCGACGTCGGCAACGGAAGCTCGGTCGGCAGCGGTACGTCCGGCGAGGTGGGGATCGGGTTCGGCAGCGGAGGGATCGGCAGCGGCGCCTTGGTCGGCCCCGGGTCGCGCGGACCCGGCTCGGTCGTCGGGCCGGGCCGCGGGCCGGGCGGGAACGGACCGGGCGGCACGGTCGGGATGCCGTCGAGGTTCGGCGTCGGCGCTGGCGACGTCGCGTCCTTCTTCTCCGGCGCGGGAGCCGGCGCGCTGTCGCTCGACGGCGGCGGTGCCTCGGCGCTGAGCAGCGTGACCTCGCCGCCGGTGGGGTTGGTCCCGCAGTCCGGGCACAGGCTGAGCGCGGTGTCGTCCAGCCCGTCGAGGGTGTTCATCGCCTCGTCGTACGACGGCATCAGCGTCGGCGGCAGGAACTGCTGGAGCGCCTCCAGCTTCGGCCGCGCCTCGGAGACGAAGTGCCGGATGATCACGAGCGGCGCCTGGCGGTGGTCGAGGCGGTACGCCTGGGTCAGCAGCCCGCCGCCGCGCTTGGCCTCGACCACGAAGTCGGAGAGCGTGCCGCGGACGAGGTCCAGCTCCTCGGGCTCGGCCGAGTTGAGCGACGCGCCGCCAACCAGGCTGACGGTCTCGTCGAGCCGGACCTCCGCCTGGCGGAGGAAGTGCCGGCCGCGCGACTCGGTGTTGGAGGTGAAGCCGGCCTCCGTACGTTCGAGGCTGCGCTTCAACCCGTACAGCACATCGCCGGGCAGCGCTGTGCGCGCTGCCGCGGCGGTGCCCACCATGCCGCCGGCCAGGGCGACCGATGCGGCGGCCGCCACGAGGCGAACTCGCGGCGGTCGAACCGCGGACCGAGCGACATGGGTGGGTGCTGCGGGCTCGCCGAGCGGCATTTCCTCGGCGGCCGAGACCAGGCGCTCACGCAGCGAGCTGCGGAACGCCGGTGCGGGCTCGATCATCGCGGGCGTCAACGCCGCGACGAGATCGAGCAACGGCACGATCTTGGGGTCGCGGGACTGCCTGCGTTCATCGACGAGCCGTGCGAAGTCCTCGGCACGCCGGCGTGTCGCCAGGAGCGAGGTCATCGACGGTCTCCTTGATCGAGCGATCCGGACATCTCGACCAACGAGCCGAACCATCGCAGGGTTACGCTGCTGGCGCGTACCGTGCCCGCGGTAAAGCACCTTACCTTCACGATGCCCCCGACCCGCTCTACCGGAGGCCTTCGGGCAACAGCTTCGCAAGATTGCGAATCGCCCGGAGTTGCAGCTGTTTGACCGCCCCCTCGCTCTTGGCGAGCACGTGGGCTGTCTCGGCCACCGAGAGCCCGTTGAGGAAGCGCAGAACGAGGCATTCCTGCTGGTCGGCGCCCAGCTGCTTGAGCGCTTTGACCAGCTCCTCGTTCGCGAGGCTCGCGAGGACGTCGTTCTCCGGGCCTTCGGCCGCGGAGTCGTAGTCGAGGATCTCCCCGGTCGCGACCTCGAGCCGGAACCGTCCGGACTTGAAGTGGTCGGTGACCAGGTTGCGCGCGATCGTCACCAGCCAGGCGCCGAAGTCGCGGCCCTGCCAGTGGAACGAGTTCAGGGCGCGCAGCGCGCGGAGGAACGTCTCGCTGGTGAGGTCCTCGGCGAGAACGTGGGTGCCCACGCGGTAGTAGATGTAGCGGTAGATCGTGGAGAGGTAGTGGTCGTACAGCTGCCCGAATGCCTCGGCGTCGCCGCCCTTGGCGAGCTCGACCAGCGCGATCATCCGGCGGGTCTCGGCGTCCTCGATCGTGTCGTACAGCCCGTCGCGCGGGTGAGCCAGGTGGGCGCCACCGGCCCTCGACCGCGCGGTTTCGCTGTGAACTGCCTGGAGGATTACGTCAGATCGGTCGAATTCTGGCCGTGACTCGGGCAGGGTCTCGCTCGTTGACGTCTGTGCCAGCGCGTAAGCAGGCTCGATCGCGCTTGTCAGCGCGTCGTGCATCGCGCGCACAACTGCACGGAGCTCCGCCATCCCCGCCGAATCGGCGAGGGCGGGTCGTGCCCTGTCCACCATCAGTTCAGCTCCTGCCCCCCGAGCAGGGATCGCTCGTGGCCTCCATCAGGCATCGTAGGGAACATCCCCCGAGATGTGAACAGTCAGTAGCCGACGATTACTCTCAGTGAACGATCTCTTGGAGCCTGGCCCCGGCTGGCCCAGACTATGCCGCCTGGCGGAGCAGGTCGACCCCTCCTCGGGAATGGGAAACGGACGGCTGCATGACGCCGCTTGACGTATCCGGGCAAAGGTCGCGAACGGATTCCTGGACCGGCGATGTCACACCGGGGGTGTCCGAGGTGTCAGGGGGAGGAAGCAATCTCTCCTTCGGAAAGGACACCTCATGCGAGTCTTCGTCACAGGCGCGACGGGGGCCCTGGGACGGCACTTGGTGCCCGGGCTCGTCGCCGCCGGCCACGACGTCACCGCCACGACGCGATCGTCTGGCAAGGTCGCGGACCTGCGCTCGGCGGGTGCGTCGCCCGTCGTCCTGGACGGCCTCGACCGCGACGCGGTCGTCGCGGCGGTGATCGCCGCCCGGCCGGACGTGATCGTGCACCAGATGACCGCGCTAGCGGACCTGCACAGCCTGAAGAACCTGGACGAGGCGTTCGCCGCGACCAACGAGCTGCGCACCCGCGGCACCGACAACCTGCTCGCCGCCGCCGAGGCGGCGGGCACGCGCCGGGTGGTCGCACAGACCGCCGAGCGGCCGCTCTACCGTTCCGGCGCCTCGGTGAAGGTCGAGACCGACCCGTACGACGAGCCGGTGCCCGCGGCGGCGCGGACGCAGGCGGCGATCCGGTACGTGGAGGAGACCGTGCCGGCGGCGGTGCCCGAGGGGATCGTGCTGCGGTACGGGACCTTCTACGGGCCGGGCGCCTCGGACTTCCTGCTGGAGGCCGTACGCGCCCAGCAGATGCCGGTGATCGGAGGCGGGACCGGGATCTGGTCGTTCATCGAGACCACCGACGCCGCTTCGGCGACCGTCGCGGCGATCGAGCGCGGCGAGCCGGGGATCTACAACGTCGGCGACAACGACCCGGCGCCGGTCTCGGACTGGCTGCCGTACCTCGCCGAGGTCGCCGGCGCGCAGCCGCCGGCGCAGGTGCCGGTCTCGGTCGGAGAGGAGCTGGCCGGCGAGTTCGTCGTGGTCCAGATGACGACGGCACGCGGGATCTCGAACGAGAAGGCGCGCAAGGAGCTCGGCTGGGAGCCGCGGTTCGGGAGCTGGCGGGAAGGCTTCCGGAACTGGGTGGCCTAGATGTACTGGTTACGACCGTTGTTGACGCGGTCGATGGGGCGTTGGCCTGCGATGCCGAGGTGGGGTCGTTCTAGGTTGTAGTAGTTGAGCCAGGTGGGCAAGAGCTGTGTGCGTTGGGTGTTGGTGGTGAACGGGCGGGAGTAGGCCCATTCGGTGGCGAGGGTGCGGTTGAGGCGTTCGACCTTTCCGTTGGTCCACGGACAGTGGGGTCGGATCGCTTTCAGCGTGATGCCCAGCTCGGCGGCGGTGTCGCGGAAGACGCGGGAGCGGCGGTAGTTCTTGGCGTTGTCGGTCAGGACGCGCTGCACGCCGATGCCGAGGGAGGCGTAGAACGCGGCCGCCCGGGCCAGGAACGCCGCACAGGTCGGTCCTTTCTCGTCGTCGTGGATCTCGGCGTAGGCCAGTCGGGAGTGGTCGTCGATCGCGGTGTGCACGAAGTCGTAGCCCAGGCCGCGTTTGTGGCCGGGACGTTCACCGCGGCCGTGGACCTTCCACCCACCGCCGTCAGGGATGCGGCCCAGCTTCTTCACATCGAGGTGCACCAACGATCCCGGCCGGTCGTGCTCGTAGCGGTTCGACCAGCGGTGCCGGCGCTTGGCCTGTCGCCGGATCGCGACGATGGCCGCGGCCGCGCCACCGGCGGCGCCGAGCAGCACGGCGATGAAGAAGCCCAGGCGCGCGGCTCGGCGGCCGCGGCGGAAGTCGCGGATCCGCCAGTTGCGCGCCTTGGCGTACGCCCGCAGCTTGCGGTCGGGGTTGATCGCGTACGGCGTCCCGACCAGCGACAGCATCGGAACGTCGTTCGCGCTGTCGGAGTACGCCGCGCAGCGGGCGAGGTCGAGCCCCATGTCGGCCGCCAGCAGCTTCACCGCGTCCACCTTCGCGGTGCCGTGCAGGAGGTCGCCGACCAGGCGGCCGGTGTAGCGGCCGTTCTCGATCTCCGCGACCGTTCCGAGCGCTCCGGTGAGGCCGAGCCGGCGCGCGAGCACGCGCCCGATCTCGACCGGTGCCGCGGTCACCAGCCAGACACGTTGGCCCTGGTCGAGGTGCAGCTGGGCGAGCGCCCTCGTCCCCGGCCAGACCTTCGTCGTGATCACCTCGTCGAGGATCTCCTCGGCCAGTTCCTCGAACTGGTCGACCGGCCAGCCCGCGACGAACTCCAGCGCGTGCTCGCGGACCCAGGCGATGTGGTCGGGGTCCTCGGAGCCGAAGACCCGGAACGACAGCTGCTTCCAGGCGGCGTTGAGCACGGTCGCCGTCGAGAAGAACTTGCGGGCGTACAGGCCGCGGGCGAGGTAGAAGATCGACGCACCGCGCATCAGCGTGTTGTCGACGTCGAAGAAGGCTGCCGCGGTCAGGTCGGGCTCGACCTCGAGTGCGGCGCCGGGCTCCTCGGGGGCGGCCTCGGCGACCGCCACGACCTTGTCGACGTGATGCTCGTCGCCGGGCGTCACGGGCGTCATGCGTCCACCTTAGAGGCTCTGTTCAGCTTCAGGGATCACGGTGTGGCACACTCCCGTCGTGGTCTCGCCCGCCGATGTGCAGACCGTTGCGGTCAACCTGGCTGACCTGGTCCGCCAGGCAGCCAAGGACGCCCCCGAACGAGCCGCGCTCGTCGCCGGTGACCGGCGTGTGACCTGGTCGGAGCTCGATCGGGAGGTCGACGCGCTCGCGGCCGGGTTGGCGGCGCAGGGCGTCGTGGCCGGGCACCGGGTCGCCGTGGCGTTGCCGAACGGGATCGACCTCGTGACCGCCCTCTTCGCGACCGTGCGCGCGGGGCTGGTCGTCGTTCCGCTCAACCCGGAGAGTCCCGCGGCGGAGTACGTACGGGCGCTCGAGCACGTGCGGCCGCGGCTCGTCGTCGCCGGCGCGGGGAGCGTGGCGGCTGTCCGTTCGGCCGTGGCGACGCTGTCGTCCACCGATGGCGACGGACCTCAGCCGGTCGTCGTCGCCGTGGACTCACCCGCCGAGGCCGGCGAGCTCGCGTACTCCTCCCTGCCGGGCTCCGGACCGGCGGCCGTACCGCCGCGCGACCCCGAGGCGCTGGCCGCTCTGCTGTTCACGTCCGGCACGAGCTCGGCACCGCGCGCCGCGATGCTCACGCACCGGGCGCTGCTCGCGAACGTCGCGCAGATGGCGGCGATCGAGCCGCCGGCGATGCGTGCGGACGACGTCGTGCTCGGGTTGCTGCCGTTGTTCCACGTCTTCGGGCTCAGCCTGCTCGCGCTGTGCGCTCGTACGGGCGCGACGTTGGTGATCACCGGGCGCTTCGATCCCGAGGCGACGCTGGACCTGGTCGCGGCGGAGCAGGTCACGAACATCCCGGTCGCGCCGCCTGTCTTCGTGGCTTGGCAGTCTCTTCCGGATCTCGCCGCGCGGTTGGCGAGCGTTCGGCTGTTGTTGTCGGGTGCCGCGCCCCTGCCGATCGCCGTCGCCGACGCCATCAAGACCGCGTCGGGGTTGATGGTGCACGAGGGGTACGGGCTCACCGAGGCCGCGCCGGGCGTGACCAGCACGTTGTGCTCCGCGTCGCCGAAGGCCGGCTCGGTCGGCGCCGCGTTGCCCGGTGTCGAGGTGCGGGTGCAGGTCGACCCGGCCGCGGAGGACGACGAGGAGCCGGGCGAGATCTTCGTACGCGGCGCGAACCTCTTCTCCGGCTACTGGCCGGACGGCGCCGACGGGCCCTCCGCGGAGGACGGCTGGTTGGCGACGGGCGATGTGGGCTACGTGGACGCCGATGGCGACCTGTACCTCGTCGACCGGGTCAAGGAGCTCGTGCTGGTCTCCGGCTTCAACGTCTACCCGCGCGAGGTCGAGGACGTGATCGCGTCGTTCCCCGGCGTTGCCTCGGTCGCGGTGATCGGCGTCCCCGACGAGCGCACCGGCGAGTCCGTGAAGGCGTACGTCGTGCCTGCCGCCGGTGCTTCGGTGACGCCGGAGGACGTGTTGGCGTTCTCGCGGGATCGGCTGGCCCGGTTCAAGTGCCCAACTTCCGTCCAGATCGTCGACGAGCTTCCCCGCTCCGTGGCCGGGAAGATCGCCAAGGCTCGCCTCCGATTGGCGGAACGTCAAGCCTCGTTGGGCTTCTAGCGTCTTCGCAGGCCGAGGACGATGGCAACGAGAGTGAGGGCGGCGGCGATCCAGGCTGCTGTGGTGTAGCCCGTTCCGGTGGGGGCGAACTGGCCGGTCGGCGTTGCCGCGGCGAGCAGCAGGCCGCCGAGCGCGCTGCCGATCGAGAAGCCGACGGCTCGTACGACCTGGTTCACGCTCATCGCCGCGGCGGTGTCCTCCGGCGGGGTGACGGCGAGGATCGCCTGCGGCATGGCGGCGGAGAGCCCGCCGACCGCGAAGCCGAGCAGGGACATCGCGACGATCGGCCAGGCGACTCCCAGGTCGTTGGTCGCCGCGAAGAGCGCGCAGGCCGCGACCACGACGACGCCGCTGCCGGCGAGGAGCGGGAACGGGCCCGTACGTTTGCCGAGCCGTGGTGCGAGGCGGCCGGCGACGAAGCCCAGCACGGAGAACGGCACCAGGACCAGCCCGGCTTGGAAGTCGGTCAGTCCGTAGCCGTAGCCCACGCGGGGCGGCGTCTGGACGTACCGGGTGACGATCGTGAACAGCAGGTACATCGCGATGCCGGCCACGACCATGATCAGGTTGGCGCGAGCGACCGCGGGGTGGCGTAGCGCGCGGACGTCGACCAGCGGTCTTGGTACGCGGCGTTCGACCGCGACCCAACCCGCGAGCAGGACATCCCGCCGCAGCCTCGCGCGGCGACGGGATGGGTGGTCCAGCGGATCGCGTTGCTGGTGACCAGCAGGACGCCGATCAGTCCGCCCGACAGCAGGACGGCGCCCGCCCAGTCGATGGGGCCGTCTCTTGGTGCGTCCCTGTCGTCGCGGGGAATCGCCAGGATGGCCGCGACGAGGGCGGCGGCGGCGACTCCGAGACCGAGCAGGTACGCGGCGCGTACTCCGCCGTACTGGGTCAGCAACCCGGCGAGCGGATAGCCGACGCCGATGCCGACCGTCGAGGCGACCGAGAGCATCGCGATCGTGCCGGGCGCCTTGTCGCCGAGGTGTTGGCGCGCGATCGCCATCATCAGCACGGTCAGCCCGAGGCCGATCCCTTGCGCCGCGCGACCGACGAGGAGGACGGCGAACGGGGCGGGGACGACCGTGGCGACGCTGCCGGCCACGACGATCGCCAGCATGGCGAGCACGACCTTGCGCCGGTGTCTTCCCGAGCCCAGTCTTCCCAGGAGCGGGGCGGAGACCGCTCCGGCCAGGAGGGCGATCGTCAACGTCCATTGGGATGCGCTGAGCGAGACCTCGTACTCCTCGGCGACCGCGGTGATCAGCGGGGCGCCGATGCTGCCGATGGCGGCGCCGACCAGCGCGACGAACAGCAGGGCTGCCCTGATCATGTGTTGTTCTCGGCGGTGAGGTGGTCGAACAGGCCGGCGTGGATGCGGGTCTTGATGCCGCGCGCCCATTCCTCGTCGACGTCGCCGACCTGCAGCGCGGCGACGGTGTTGAGCAACATGCCGTACGCGAGGAACGTCTTCACCGCGACCGGTGGGAGGCCGCTCTTCTGCTCGGTCGTGTTCCACATCCGCGCCATCTGGCCGCGGACGACCTCGCGGACCTCCTCGTCGCCGCAGGCCGCGAACGCCTGCAGCTGGAGGAGCAGCCCGGTCCGGTCGGTCAAGGCGTCGTTGTAGAACTGCCCCATCGCCCCGAGAGCGTCGCTCTCCTCGCCGGCCCGGTCCATCCCGTCGACCAGGCGGCCGAACGCCCGCTCGACGACCTGCAGGAACAGCGCCTTCTTCGACCCGAACAGCCGGAACACGTACGTCTGCGTGATCCCCGCGCGCCGGGCCAACGCCTCGGTGGACGTGCCGTGCAACCCACCCTCGGCGAACGCCTCCGCGGCCAGCCCCAGCAACTGCTCCCGCCGCTCCTGCTTGGACATCCGCTCGACCGACGTTGCTCGCATGCCCGCAGGTTACTGGATAGCAGTTACTAACTACTAACTACCTAGCGCCTTCGCGACGGCGGTGCGGACCTGGGCGTCGGTCGGCATCGGGGTGCCGTGCTGGTCGGCCATTCGGCGGAGCGAGGTCATCGTCACGTCGTGCAGGCCGCAGACGGTGAAGCGGTCGAACGCCGTCATGTCGGGGTCGACGTTCAGCGCGAAGCCGTGGCTGGTCACGCCCTGGCGGATGCGCATGCCGATCGAGACGAGCTTGTGGTGCTCGGGCGTCCACACGCCGACCAGGCTGCGCGCACCGGGCGGGGTGTCCCGCCGCACGGTCTTGAACCCCAGCCCGCCGAGCGCGTCGATCAGCGCGTTCTCCACCCAGCGCACGACGTCGCCGGGGCCGCGCTCGTTGAGGTCTAGGACGAGGTAGCCGACCAGCTGTCCCGGGCCGTGGTACGTCGCGTAGCCGCCGCGGTTCACGGCGACGGCCGGGATGCCAAGGTCGGCGGGCAGGTCGGCGGCGTCGGTGCGCGGTCCGTACGTCACGACCGGTGGATGGCTGAGCAGGAACAGCCGATCGGGCGCGCGCCCGTTCTGGCGCTCCTCGACCCAGCCGGCCATGTCCGCGTTCGCCTGCTCGTACGGCACCTCGCCGAGCTCGATCCGCCTCACGTTCCCGACGCTACCCCTGGTCCACCACCGCGACCGCCTCCTTGGTCACCACGCGCAGGTACGGGACGACGCAGAGACCGGCGAGCACAGCGAACGTGCCGAACGCGACACCGAAGCCGACCCACTGCGCCAGCACGCCGGCGAGTGCTGTCGCGACGGGTGCGGATCCCCAGCTCACCAGGCGATAGGCAGCGCTGAACCGGCCGAGCAGCTGGTCTGGCACCAAGGTCTGGAACAGCACCCGCGAGTTCACCGTCCACATCGTTCCGCCCATCCCGGCCGCGAACGCGCCCGCGCCGATGGCCCACGGCTCGTGCACGAGCGCCGGAATCGCCACCAGCAAGAACGTTCCGAGCACGTCGACGAACATCGCCCAGCGCCGGCCCAGCATCCTGTTCACCGGCCCGACCAGTGCCGCGCCGATGACACCGCCCGCGCCCATGCAGGTCATCAGCAACCCGTAGCCGCGCGCGTCCAGGCCGAGTGGGCCCGGCGAGACCGCGAAGGTCGGGAGCAGCGCGTACCAAGCTGCCCACGTCCCCGCCATCACCGCGATCAGCAGGGCCATCGTGCGCAGCAGCCGGTTCTGCCAGAGGAACGTGAGCCCCTCCCGGATCTCGACGTGCATCGTGCGTCGCGGCCCGCCGCCCGTCGGCGCGAACTGCCCGACCAGCAAGGCGAGCAGCACCGCACCGATCGCGTACACCGCACCGGTGAGGCCGAGCGCGAACGCGATGCCCGCCGCGACGAGGAAGCCGCCGACGGGCGCGCCGACGAAGCCGTTGAACAGGTACTCGAGGCCGGTGATCCGCGCGGACGCCTGCTGCCAACGGGTCTTGGGTGCCGCGGACGGGATGATCGAGGCGCCGGCGGTCATCGCGACCACCTCGGCGATGCCGAGCACGAGCGCGACGACGTACACGAGCGGCAGGCTCGCCAGGTCGAACGGGATCGCGAGCAGCACCGCGCCGACCGCGAGGAGTCGCGCGGTCTCGGCGCCGACCATCAGGCTGCGCCGGTTGAGCCGGTCGACGAAGACGCCGACGTGCAGCGCGGTCACCAGCCAGGGCAGCGTGAGCATCGTGGCCACGCCGGCGACGAGCGCGGGCGAGCGGGTCAGGCTCGCGGCGAGCAGCGGGAGCGCGATCCGGGTGACCGCGTCCGCGAGGTTGGTGGTCGCGGTGAAGACGACCAGCAGCCACTCGTTCCGGCCTGCCCTCGTCGTCGTGGGTGCGCCGCACCTGATTCCGGACTACCTGCGGCCGGTGTACGACTTCGTCAACAGCATCGACATCGAGGCCGAGACCGATGTGTTGACGACGCCGGCGGAGCTGACGTCGTTCCTGCGGTCGCATGGGTTGCTCGCCGCCGGTGGGGCCTCCGCTCGGGAGCTGCGGCTCGCGCTCTCATTGCGTCGCGCACTGCGGGCTTTCACCCTTGCCAACAACGGGATTCTGCCGTCCTCCCCGGAGGTGGCTCTGGCCGCGAAGTGCTTCGACCGGCTCCCGACGATGGCGGGCTCGCTCGACGGTCCGCCGCTCGTCGCGACCTCGAGCAACCCGGTGCTCGCCGGGCTGACGGAGGTCGTGATCGGGTACGCGACGGGCCGGGCAACGGGCGAATGGGACCGGCTGCGGCAGTGCCCGGCCTCAGACTGCGGGTGGGTGTTCTGGGACCGTTCACCCCGAGGCGCGCGGCGATGGTGCTCGATGAAGGTGTGCGGGAACCGTTCGAAGGCCCGTACGTACGCGGCACGCCAGCGCGGCTAGCGGCGAGCCGGGCGGCTGGGGCGCCAGGTGCGGCCGCGGCCCTCTGGAGTGAGGTCGAGCAGATTCCACAGCGGCCAGACCAGGTCGAGGTGCCGGTCGTCCTCACCGTCGGCGGTCGGGCCCTTCTCGGTGCCGTAGAAGTGCCGGATCTTCCCGTCCCGCTTGGTGAACACGTTCATCGTGGTGTTCTGCTGGCCGGTCTCGTCCTCGGCTTGGTAGTCGCGGTTGTAGGTCGAGCCGGCAGAGGAGAGGAGGCGCACGTTCGTCCAGCGGCGTTCGCGGCCGTACGCCCTCAGCCGCGCGATCGGGCTCGCGGCGACGACCGCGAACGCGGCCCGCTCGGTGAGGTCCGAAGCGCCGTCGTAGCCGTCGATGAGCGAGGTGCACATCGGGCACGGCTCGTCGCCGTTCGGGCCGAACATGAAGCTGTACAGCAGCAGCGACTCGTGCGGGCCGAACAGCTCGGACAGCGTGACGGTCGTCTCCGTGCCGTCCTCGTCGAGGTCGGTCGGTCCCTCGGCGAACGCGTAGTCCCGCGGCACGACGCCACCGTCGGGCAGCGCCCTCCGCTGCGCGGCGACCGCCTCGATCGCACGCGTGAGCTCGTGCTCAGCCTCGGTCAGCGCGTCCCGCGCCGCCCGGTACTCGTCGGACTCGTTCGGAAACCGCACCGGTCCAGGGAGGGGCATGCGCTCGATCATGCTCCGTCAAGTATATGCGCGTCAAGGCCTATACTGATAGGCGCGGAGTCGCCGCAAACTGGGCCAAGCTAGTCCGGGAGGCCGGCGTACATCCCCTTGATGTACTCCGTCATCGCGTCCCGGTTGCGGGCGAGCTCGTCGACGCGGGCCGTCAGCTGGTCTCGCTCCTGCTCGAGCCGAGCCACCCACTCCGCCGTGGCTATGGGGCAGCGCAGGCCGGGGGCGTCGGACAGGCAGGGGAGCATGAGCTTGATGATCCGGGTCGGCAGGCCCGCGTCCAGCAGGCCGCGGATCTGGCGGATCCGGTCCACCAGCGTCTCGTCGTAGTCCCGGTAGCCGTTCGCGCGTCGCGTCGGCGCGATCAGCCCCTGCTCCTCGTAGTACCGCAGCAGCCGGCGGCTCGCGCCGGTCTGGTCCGCCAACTCACCGATGCGCATCGAAGGACTTGACCTTCCCATCTATGTGACCCCTCGACGATAGCTCGTATGGACAACGAACTCTTCGACTACAGCCCCATTGTCGGCCGCCCCAAGCTCCAGTGGCCAGACGGCAAGCGGATCGCGTTCTACGTCGGCCTCAACGTCGAGCACTTCGAAATCGACAAGCCGTCGACGAGCCTGAACGCGGGTACGGCCGACCAGGTGCCGGACCCGCTCAACTTCGGCTGGCGCGACTACGGCAGCCGGGTCGGGATCTGGCGGCTGATCAAGATCTTCGACAGGCACAACGTCCGGCCGAGCGTCCTGCTCAACTCCGACGTGGCCGAACGGTATCCGCAGATCATCGAGGCCGGCCGCGACCGCGACTGGGCCTGGCTCGCCCACGGCAAGAACAACTCCACCCTGCAAGGCGCCGTCCCAGAGGCCGAGGAACGGGCCTACCTCGCCGACGTCGTCGAGACGATCGAGCAGGCCACCGGCCAACGACCCAAGGGGTGGCTCGGTCCAGGGCTCACCGAGACGTTCCAGACCCCGGCCCTCCTCAAAGAGCTGGGTCTCACGTACGTACTGGACTGGACGAACGACGACCAGCCGTACCGCCTCAACGTCGACGGCATGCTCAACGTCCCGTACTCCGTCGAGCTCAACGACCTCGGCCTCTTCACCGCGCACGGCATGTCCGGTGAGGACTTCGTGCAGATCATGAAGGACCAGCTCGACCAGCTCTACGAGGACTCAGAGGACAGCGGCCGCGTGATGACTGTCGCGCTGCACCCGTTCGTCATCGGGCAGGCGTTCCGCGCGAAGTATCTCGACCAGGCGCTGGAGTACATCGCCCACCACGAAGGCGTCTGGCTCACCACCAGCGACGAGATCGCCAAGCACTACGCCGAGCAAGCGGAGGTCAGCTGACCAGCCCGTGCTCGTGGGCGAAGACCACGATCTGCACGCGGTCCCGCAAGGCGAGCTTGCGCAGGATCGAGCCCACGTGGGTCTTCACCGTCGACTCGCTGACGAACACCGTCCCCGCGATCTCGGTGTTCGACAGGCCTCGAGCCACGGCGGTGAAGATCTCGCGTTCCTTCTCGGTCAGCGACTGGTACGCGACCGGCACCGAGGTCCGCGCACGGAACGACCCCTCCAGCAACGAGGACAGGTCGTTCGGCGCCAGGACCGCGTTGCCGGCGTGCACGGTACGGATCGCGTGCCCGAGCATCGGCGGCGTGGTGTCCTTGAGCAGGAATCCGCTTGCCCCATAGCGAATCGCGGTCGCCGCACGGTCGTCGAGGTTGAACGTGGTCAGCACGATCACCCGCACCGGCCGCTCGCGCGCGACCACTCGTTCCGGCGAGAAGATCTGCCGCGTCGCCTCGACCCCGTCCAGCTCCGGCATGCGGATGTCCATCAGCACCACGTCGGGCGCGAGCGAGTCGACCAGCGCGACCGCCTCGAGGCCGTCGGACGCCAGGCCCACGACCTCCATGCCCCCTTGGGCGTTGACGATCACCTCGACGCCCGCGCGGAACAGCTCCTGGTCGTCGGCGAGCAGGACCCGGATCGGCGCGGTCACGTCGCCGACCGGACCGGCACCCAGGCGGTGGTCGTGTACGTGGGCCCGCCGTCCTCGTCCCGCCGGCGTACGTCGAGCCGGCCGCCCACCGCCTCGAGCCGACGGCGCATGCCCTCGACGCCCTGGCCGGCGCCGGAGGGGGCCGTCCCGATCACGTTGCGCACTTCGATCCTCAGCTCCCCGTCCCAGTGGCGTTCGACGATCACCGGCGCACCGCGTTGGCCGTGCTTGATCGCGTTCGTCAGCATTTCCTGCAGCACGCGGAAGGCTACGACGGACAGCTCGGGGGGCAGCGGGCGAGGGGTGCCCACCTCCGACGACAGCACCTCGTGGCCGCTGGCCCGGACACCGGCGATCAGCTCGTCGAGGGCCTGCGGACGAACGGGCGGGGCCGAGCCGCCGGTACGCGCGAGCACCTCACGTACGTCCTGCAACGACGTACGCGCGGACGTCGCGATGTTCGCCATCGTCTGCTTCAGCGCACTGGGATCTTCGAGGTACTGCGCCGACTCGGCCTGCGCGAGGATCACCGCGAGGGAGTGGCCGACGACGTCGTGCACGTCCCGCGCGAGCTCGGTCGCTGTGTACGCGCGCGCCGCGTCCTCCACCGCGGCCTGCTTGTAGACCTGCTCCTCGCGAGCCCGTGCGCTGTACCGCAGCGACAGGCCGGCGAACCACGGCACCATCAGCACGGCCGCGCCGAGGAAGACCACCGCGAGCTGCCAGCTGTTGGTGAAGCCGATCGCGGCGTCGAAGACCGGCTTGATCGCGCTGATGTCGATGTCGCGGATCACGCCGCCGATGCCGACGAACGTGGTCGCCGCGGCACCGATCGGGATGGACACGCCGGTCAGCGCGGCCACCGTACGACTGCCCCAACGGGCGCCGCCGAACGCGATCAGCACGAACGAGAGCTGGACCAGCATCACCTCGCCGTCGCTGATCCACATCAGCGCGAAGACCGCCCAGGCGAGGCCGAGCGCGAGACCCGGCCGGCGGCGGAACAGGCTGACGGCGACCGCCGTCAGCAGGGCCTCCGGCAGGCCGGACAACCCGTCGGACCACACCTCGGCCAGGCCGAGCAGCGCGACCATCACGCCGACGAGGAGGTCCGGCGCCCAGCTCTGCAGGCGTTGTCGGTCGATGGTGATCGTCATGCGACGCGCACCCGTTGCAGCGATCGCTCGATCCCGTACCAACTGACGGCGGCCATCACGACGGTTCCGCCGAGCGCCACGATGCCCGCCCAGGCGTCGAGGTACGGGCGGAGCCAGATCGAGAGCGGGTAGTTCCACAGGTACGCGCCGTACGACACCGTGCCCAGCCAGGCGAGCGCACGGAGCGGCGGCGTGGTCAACTCGGTCCACGTACGCCACGCCAACAGCAGGACGCCGGTGAGCAACGCGATGGCCGGACCTCCCGCCAGATAGGTGAGCGCGGTGCCTCGCAATGGAATCACGCTCTGGATCGCGAGTGCGGTCAGCGCGGCGGGAACCGCCCAGGCCGGCGGGTTGATCCGGTCGCGATACACCCGGATCGCCGCGCCGATCACGAAGCAGAGCGCCCAGGAGGTCGGCAGCGAGTACGCGAGGTCGGGCGCCTCCCACAGCCAGACGACCGTGGCGAGGCAGCCGAGGACACAGGCGGCGGCGACGGCGAGGAGTGCCGTGCGGACCTTCCCACGTGCGAACGCGAGGGCGAGGACCGCGGGCCAGAGCAGGTAGAACTGCTCCTCGGTCGCCAACGTCCACAGGTGGAACGTCGCCTCGCTCGCATGCCCGAACGGCAGGTTGCCCGTCCAGGTGAGCGCGACCGCGACGGTCTTGCCGAGCTGCCCGCGATCGCCGATCGGGTTCAGCAGGAGCGTGACGGTGACGACGCCCGCGACGAGGAACAGCATCGCGGGAACGAGCCGCCGCGCCCTCCGCAGATAGAAGCGGCGGAAGTCCACGCGGCCGGTGTCCTCGAGCTCGCCGAGCAGCACTCCGGTGATGAGGTAGCCGCTGAGCGCGAAGAACATCACGACCCCGACCACGCCCGCACCGGCGAACTGGTCGGGGAACGCGTGCCGCAGCATCACCAGCCCGATCGCGATCCCGCGAAGAACGTCGAGCCCAGCGATGCGTCCGGTCACGGGACCGCGAGCGCGTCGGCGATGAGCAGGTCCAGCAGCTCTGCGTACGTCAGGCCCGCGGCCGCGAACAGGCGCGGCACCTGCGAGTGCTCGGTGAAGCCGGGCATCGTGTTGACCTCGTTCAGCACCCAGCCGGCGTCGGTACGGAAGAAGTCGACCCGCGCGACGCCGCGGCAGTCGAGGGCGGCGTACATGGTCTGCGCCGCGTCCTCCAACGCCTTCCGGTCGCCGTCCTCGAGCGGTGCCGGGACGACGAACCTCGCGCCGCCGCCGTACTTCGTCTCGTAGTCGAAGACGCCCCCGTTGGCGATCTCCAGCGGCGGGGAGACCCGGCCGCCCAGGACGGCGATGTCGATCTCGCGCCCGACCAGCAGGTCCTCGACGAGCACCCGGTCGTCGTACGCGAACGCCTCCTCCAGCGCACCGGCGAGCTCGTCGGCCGAGCGTACGAGCGCCACCCCGCGGCTCGAGCCGGCGGCGACCGGCTTCACGACGACGGGGTGGGTCCAGGCGTACCCGGCGGCCGAGGTCCGCGTGAGCACCACCGCGGTCGCGGTCGCGATCCCCATCGCGTTCGCGATCAGCTTCGTCGTCCACTTGTCCATCGCGATCGCGCCGGCGCGGACGCCGGACCCGACGTACTTGACGCCGGCCAGCTCGCAGAGCGCGGCCAGCGTGCCGTCCTCGCCGCGCGGGCCGTGCACGATCGGCAGCACGACGTGGCACGTCTGCAGCCGCGCGACGGCGGCCGCGAGCCCGACCGGCCGGCCCTCGTCGAGCCACGTCCCGTCGCGGGTGATCGTGAGCGGCACGACCTCGTACGGCCCGGTCAGCAGCGTCGAGGCGACCGAAGCGGCCGACGACAACGAGACCTCGTGCTCGCAGTTCTGGCCGCCGCCGATGACGGCGACCCGGATCCTGGCGTTCATGCGACCCCTCGCGTCACGCGGGTACCGATCCGCGTGACGATCTCGTGTTCGATGGTTCCCGCCCACGCGGCCCACTCGGCGACGGTCGGCTCGCCCGCGTCACCGGGTCCGAACACCGTGGCGACCTCGCCGGACAGGACGGGATCGTCGCCGAGGTCGACGACGAGCTGATCCATGCTGATGCGGCCGACCACCGGCAGCCGCCGGCCGCGAAGAGACACCTGGGCGTTCCCACTCGCGCTGAGCGGCAGCCCGTCGGCGTACCCGAGCGGCAGCAGGCCGAGGTACGTCGCGGCGGGTGCGGTCCAGGTGTGGCCGTAGCCGACGGGCGTACCCGCGCGGACCCGGCGCACGGTCACGACCGGCGCGGTCAGCGTCATCGCGGGCCGCAGCCGGGTGGTGTGCGACGGGTCGATGCCGACGAGCCCGGCGCCGATCCGGCACAGGTTGTGGTGGGCGAGCGGGTCGGTGAGCGTCGCGGCGGTCGCGGCGAGGTGCCGCCACCGCGGCCGGAGTCCCGTCGCTTGCGCTTCCTGCAGGCCCCAGGCGAACCTCGTCCGCGCCGTGGAGTTGGCGCTGTCGCCGGGGACGTCGGCGTGGCTGAGGTGGCCCATCACCCCGACCACCTGGAGCGTGCCGTCGAGCTCGGCACGGCGAGCGGCCCGGCACAGGTCGGACCACGCCTCGGGCTCGGCGCCGTCGCGGGCCAGGCCGGTGTCGAGGTGCAGGTGGACGTACGCGCCGGGGCTCGTCCTGGCGATGGCGTCCAGGTGCTCGCGGCTGGGGACGGCGAGCTCGACGCCGGCCAGTCCGGCCGCGGCGAAGTCGGCGTCGACCGGGTTCAGCCAGCTCAGCACGGGTGCGTCGATCCCCTCGGCGCGCAGTGCGAGGGCCTCGTCGAGGTTCGTCACGCCGAGCCGGCTGGCACCGGTCGCGAGCGCGGTGCGGGCGACGTCGACGGCGCCGTGGCCGAAGCCGTCCGCCTTGACGACGGCCATCACCGCGGCCGACGTACGGGCGACGAACGTGCTCGTGTTCGCCGCGATCGCCGCGAGGTCGACGGTGAGCGCCGCGCCCCGCGTGCCGCGAGGTGCGAGGAGCGCGCTCACGCTGCGTCGGGCAGGTCGATGGGTCCGTACAGCGCCGCTGACATGTCCTCCATGAGCGCCCAGTAGCGGTCGCCGTAGCTCCAGTGCCACCACTCGGTCGGGTAGTTGACCAGGCCCGCGCCGCCGAGGGCGTCGGCGATCAGGCCGCGGTTGCGGCGAGCCCTGAGGCTGATGTTGTCGGCGGCGAAGTAGCAGGCTCGGTCGCTCTCCTCCGGCGTCGCGTCGAGCGGCGTACCCAGGTCCTCCTTCTGGCCGTGCCGGTCGACCAGCGTGAGGTCGACCGCCGCGCCGGCGACGTGCGGCGCGACCTCGAGCGGCGAGACCCACCGGCTGGTCAGCCGGTGCAGCTCGTCCGCGTCGATGCCCGGGTGGGCCGCGCGCAGCTTGCGGGCGTACTGGTCGATGATCCTGAGCTGGTCGGCGGGGGAGCGGTGGCCCTCGTGCACCCGGAGCCGGACGCCGCGCGGCAGCTCCTTCCGCGCCTCGAGCAGCCGGTCGGCGAGCGGCCGCCGGACGAGCGCACGGGCGGGGCCGAAGTCGGGATCCAACCGGACGAGAGGGTCGTGGTTCTCGTGTACGGGAATCGCGGCGACCCGGTGGTCGGACAGCAGGATGATCACGAACGGGAACGCTAGGAACGAGGAGGTGTCGCTGGCCTCCACCTGAGGTATAGGACCGCTGGCCGAGAGGACAGGGTCGGCTGCCTTCTAGGGCAGCAGGAACCCTGACACGCGTGCGGCGACGCGTGGTGCGGTCTTGCCTTCGGGGCCGAAGTGGTCGAGGCCTTCGAGGGTCTGGAACGTGGCCTTCCTCAGCTCGTCCTGGAGCGGCTGGAAGTCGCCGCGCGACCTCGTGCCGGTGAGCACGAGGACGGGGCTGGTGAGGTCGGCGTAGCGGCCGGTCTCGCCCTGAAGGGCCGCGAGCTGCTGGTGTTCGGCCAGGCACGGCCCGAGCAGCGGGACAATCCTCTGCCAGGTCTCGCCGCGGAAGACGAACCGCATCATCAGCCGGAGGTACCAGTCCGGCATCCGTTCCAGGAACTTCGGCGCGCCACCGGAGCCCTTCACGAAGTACGCCAGCGCGCCTCGGGGATCACCCCGATCCAGCGCCTCCCGGTAGGGCGCCATCCACGCGGTCGGGAACGGGTCGCTCGGCAGTCCCGGCTCGTACGTCGCGATGCGGTCGAACGCGTCGCCCGCCTCGAGCGCGACGAACCCGCCGTAGCTGTGGCCGAAAACGAGCCGCGCGCCGGTCGCGTCCCGTACGGCGAGCAGGTCCTCGACCTCCTTGCCCAGCGAGTAGCCCGCGCCCTGCGGCCCGCTGTCGCCGCGGCCGCGCCGGTCGACGACGTGCACCGTGAAGCCGCGCAGGGCGCCGGCCAGTGGCAGGTAGTCCTCCGCCGTCCGCAGCGAGCCGCCGACGACGATCAGACCTGGGCCCTCGCCTCGCGTGGTGTAGGCGATCTTCGTTCCGTCGCGGGAGGTCGCGGTGGTCATCGCAGCACCGCCAGCAACCGCTCGGTGTGCGCGGCGTACACGTCGTACGGCACGCCGCTCGCCTCCACCAGCTTCGCGAACTTGTCCTCGAGGAGCCGCTGCGCCTTGCTGACCAGCCGCTTCCCCTCCGGCGTCAGCGCGAGCTGGCGGCGGTGCCCGCCGCCCGGGTCCTGGCGTACGTCGAGCCAGCCCTCGTCCGCGAGCACCGCGGTCATCCGCGACACCGATGGCTCGGTGACGCCGAGGCTGTCGGCCAGCGCCCGCTGCGTCGTCGCGCCGAGCTCGCCGACGTGGGTGAGCGCGAGGAACCGCCGGTACGAGACATCGAGCTCGGCCCGCAGGATCCGGTCCGCCGCCCGGTCGAGCAGAGCGGTGAGAACGTGCAGATCGAAGCTCAGCCGGCGGTTCATAGTTCGCAACTTAGCATGCTTAGTTAGCAAGGCAAGTCTTGCTCGCTACGTCGAGGTGCGTACGAAGGAAGACGTTGCTGGGCGGATGGCGTCCCGCCGCGTTCACGCGACGCTGTGGACGTCAACGAACCCGGCACGGACTCGAGAGAGGTGCGCGATGTACCAGCAACACCAGAACGGTGGCCGGAGGATCCTGGGCACCAGCTGGCCGGCATGGCTCCTGGTGGTCCTGATCGCGCTCGGCCTGCCTCGGACCATCCTCGCCGACCTGGGCGTCATCGTCCCGGAGGGCTCGTGGGTCTACTACGTGCTCGCGCTCGCGCCGTTCGCCTTCTGGTTCGCGGTCGCGATCGTGCGTCGGACCGCCAGCCCGATCAAGGACCACCTCGTCGCCGGAGCGCTGTACGGGCTCTCGCTGGTGGTCGTGCACGAGGCGCTGTGGTCGTTCGGGTCCTCCCAGGGGCATCACCCGCCGCAAGGGGCGGTCGACCTGGCCGAGCGCTTCGGCTCGCCGCTGCGCGAGCTGGTGCTGCACGGGTACATGGCGGGCATCGCGATGATGATCGGACTCGGCGTCGGAGTCGTTGCGGCGGGCGTCGCGTTCGTCGCCAACAAGTTCCGTTCGCGGGGCCGCCGATAGGGTCGGCGGCATGGCGAGGGTGACGTTGTACTCCAAGCCGGGCTGCCACCTCTGCGACGACGCCCGCGCGGTGATCGAGAAGGTCTGCGACGACCTCGGAGTCGACTGGGTCGAGGTCGACATCGAGCAGGACAAGGCGCTGTACGACAAGTTCTGGGAGCAGATCCCGGTCACGTACGTCGACGACAAGCAGCACGACTTCTGGCGGGTCGACGAGGAACGGCTCCGCGCCGCCCTCGGCTGAGATGACCGTCGTCGACGTCCTGGCCACACACCGCGCGGGCGGGCGCGAGTTCACCGCCGGCGGCGTCCGCAGCTTCGTGCTCGACCGCGGCCCCGCCGACGCCGAGCCCGTCGTCTGCCTGCACGGTGTCCCGGCGTCGTCGTACCTCTACCGCAAGGTCCTCGACAGCCTCGCTGACCTGGGGCTTCGCGGTATCGCGTTCGACCTCCCAGGACTAGGCCTCGCCGACCGCCCGGCGGACTTCGACTACTCCTGGCCGGCCTCGGTCGCTGGGCGCTCGAAGCTCTCGACGCGCTCGAGCTGGGCAGCGTCCACCTCGTCGTCCACGACATCGGCGGCCCGGTCGGATTCGAGCTCGCGGCGGCCGCACCCGAGCGGGTCCGGTCGCTGCTCGTGCTCAACACCGCAGTCACCGTCGATCGCTTCAAGCGGCCGTGGGTGATGGAGCCGTTCGCGCACCGGTACCTCGGCGAGGCCTGGCTCGCCTCCGCCCGTCTTCCGGTCGTCTTCCGGACGCTGATGCGGCTGATCGCGCGGTCTTCTCGAGCGCACGCCCGAGAAGGCGGGGAGGTACGAGCGGGTCGTCGGTGCAACGACGTACCCGGACTTTCCGGACGAGGTGGCCGAAGCGGTGTCTGCCCTCGTCAGGCGGGCGTGAATCCGTTCAATTTGTTCGCACGTTCACAAAGTCCTAGTCTTGGAGGCACCAGCCCGTTCCGACAGCCGGCTGGAAACCCCCAGGAGAATTGTGAGCTCGTCGCGTCCCCGCAGGTCAGCCGACATCGACCCGCGCCCCAGCCGAGGGATTCCCGAGGCCACGGTGGCACGGCTACCTGTCTACCTGCGCGCGCTGACCGGGCTGGCCGAACGAGGGACCGCCACCGCCTCCAGCGAGGAACTGGCCAGGGCTGCCGGCGTCAACTCGGCGAAGCTCCGCAAGGACCTCTCCTACCTCGGCTCGTACGGCACTCGGGGCGTCGGTTACGACATCGAGTACCTGCGCTACCAGATCGCCCGTGAGATCGGCCTCACGCAGGACTGGCCGGTCGTCATCGTCGGCATCGGAAACCTGGGCCACGCGCTCGCCAACTACTCCGGCTTCGCGACCAAGGGCTTCGGCATCGTCGCGCTGCTCGACGCCGATCCCCAGCGCGTCGGTGAGCAGATCGGCGACCACACGATCCGCCCGTACAGCGACCTGGAGCAGGTCGTCCGGGACAGCGGCGTGGCGATCGGCGTGATCGCGACGCCGGCGTCCGCGGCCCAGGAGGTCTGCGATCGGCTCGTCGAGGCCGGCATCACCAGCGTGTTGAACTTCGCGCCGGTCGTGCTGTCCGTCCCGGAGGGCGTCGACGTACGCAAGGTCGACCTGTCCACCGAGCTGCAGATCCTGGCCTACCACGAACAACGCAAGGCGCTCTCCCAGAACGGACACGTTTCGGGAATCGAGGGCCTGCCCGTGGAAGGAGTGAGCTAGCCACCATGAGTGTGCTCGTTGTCGGTGTCTCCCACCGCAGCGCGCCGATCGAGCTGCTGGAACGCGTCGCGGCGCCTCGCGACGGGTTCGACAAACTGCTCGCCGACGCTGCCGCGTCGACCCATGTGGGGGAGGCGGCGCTGCTCGCCTCCTGTAACCGGGTCGAGGTGTACGCCGAGGTCAGCCGCTTCCACGGCGGCGTCGAGGAGCTCTCCGAGCTGCTCGCGCGGCACTCCGGCGTCCCGCTCACCGAGCTCACCCCGCACCTGTACGTCCGCTACGAGGACGGCGCGGTCAGCCACCTTCTCTCGGTCGTCTGCGGGCTCGACTCGCTCGTGGTCGGCGAGAGTCAGATCCTCGGCCAGGTCAAGACCGCGCTGCGGCAGGCGCAGGACGCCGAGACGATCGGGCCGGAGCTGAACGGGCTGTTCCAGCACGCCCTTCGGGTCGGCAAGCGGGCGCAGACCGAGACCGAGCTGGGCCGCGCCGGAGCGTCCATCGTGGGCGCCGCGCTCGACTACGCCTCGCGCCAACTGGGCGGGCTCGTCGGACGTACGGTGCTCGTCGTCGGCGCCGGCTCGATGGCCGCGCTCGCCGCGTCGACCGCCTACCGCGCGCACCAGGCGAACGTGGTCGTCGCCAACCGCACCCCCGAGCACGCCGCGCGCCTCGCCGGCAACGTCGGCGGACGCGCCGTCCCGATGTCCGACCTCCCGGCCGCCGCGGCCGGCGCCGACGTGTTGGTCTCGTGCACCGGAGCCGTCGGCACCGCTGATCGAGGCCGACCTGATCCGGGCCGCCGCGACCGGCCGTACGCAGCCGCTCGTCGTACTCGACCTGGCGATGCCCCGCGACGTCGACGAGGCCGTGGGCTCGCTGCCCGGCGTCGCGCTGCTCGACCTCGCCAGGCTCGCCGAGGCGCTCGCGGACAAGGGCCGCGCCGACGACATCGAGGCGGTCCGCACGATCGTCGCGGACGAGGCGGCCGCGTACGCCGCGTCCCGCCGGGCCGCGACAGCCGCACCGACCGTCACCGCGCTGCGCACGATGGCGGCGAGCGTCGTCGAGGCCGAGCTGCGACGCCTCACCGTTCGCGTTCCGGACCTGCCGCCGGCCGAGCGCGCCGAGGTGGAGAAGACCGTACGCCGCGTCGTCGACAAGCTCCTGCACGTGCCGACGACCCGGGTGAAGGAGCTCGCCGAGCAGCCGGTCGGCACGTCGTACACCGACGCGCTGCGCGAGCTGTTCGCGCTCGACCCGAACGCGGTCGACGCGCTGACCGACCCCGCGCCGGTCCAGCCGACCGAGGGAGATTCCTCGTGACGGCCATCCGCATCGGTACGCGGCGCAGTCAGCTCGCGCTCGCGCAGAGCCAGCTGATCGTCGACGCGCTCGCGCGCCTCGGGGTCGAGGCCGAGCTCGTCGAGGTGACCACCGAAGGCGACCGCAACCTCGCGCCGCTCACCCAGATCGGTGGCACGGGAGTCTTCGTGAGCGCGCTGCGCGACGCGCTGCTCGCCGGAGAGATCGATCTCGCCGTGCACTCCCTGAAAGACCTTCCCAGCAAGGGAATTGAGCCCATCGCGCTCGCTGCCGTACCTGGCCGCGAGGACCCGCGCGACGTGTTGGTCGCACGCGACGGGCTCACGTTGGAGACGCTGCCCGCGGGTGCTCGGATCGGCACGGGTTCCCCCCGCCGGGCCGCGCAGCTGCGGCTGCTCAGCAAGGAACCGACGCACTTCGAGGTTGCCGAGATCCGCGGCAACGTCGACACCCGCGTCCGCAAGGTCCGCGAGGGGGCGTACGACGCTGTCGTCCTCGCCCGCGCGGGGCTGGCGCGGCTCGGCCGCCTCCACGAGGTGACCGAGACGTTCGACCCGGCGGCCTTCGTGCCAGCGCCGGGCCAGGGCGCGCTGGCGATCGAGTGCCGGGCGGGGGACGAGCGCATGCTCGCCGCCGTCGCGCCGCTGGAGGACGCGGTGACGCGCGCCGCGGTCACCGCCGAACGCGCTCTGCTCGCCGAATTGGAGGCGGGTTGTGCCGCTCCCGTGGGAGCATTCGCGCAAGTGCTGCCGGGGTCGGATAATGCGCAGCTCTCCTTGCACGCAATCGCCGTCGCACCAGACGGCTCCGCAAGTGTCCGTATGTCCATGTCAGGGTCGTTCGGTGAGGCATCTGAGCTCGGCCGCCAGGTCGCGGCCAAGCTGCTCGCCGACGGCGCTGGCCGGTTGATCGAGGAACGCGCCACGTGACCGCCAAGAACAAGAGCATCAAGAAGCCCGTGGGCTCGGTGGCCTTCGTGGGCGCCGGCCCGGGAGATCCCGCCCTCGTCACTGTCCGGGCACAGGAGCTGCTCGCCCGGGCCGACGTCGTCGCCGGTGATCTCGCCCTGCACGATGCCGTGCTGAAGGCGTACGTACGCGCCGACGCCATGCGTCTGGAGCTGACCGAGGAGACGGCGACGCCGGCCGAGGTCGTCCGTGTACTCGCCAAGCACGCCAAGGACGGCGACCACGTGGTCCGCCTCTACCCCGGTGACCCGTTCGTCGAGGGCCACGCGGCCGAGCACGTCGCCGCGATCGTGCGGCACCACGTGCCGTTCGAGGTGGCACCGGGGCTGTCGGCCGCGACCGCGGTGCCGTCGTACTCCGGCACGCCGCTCACCACGACGAAGGTGCGCGAGGTGCGGATCGCCGACCTCACCGGCGGCGACCCCGACTGGGACACGCTCGCCGCGGGGACCGCGACGCTCGTGCTCACCGGCGTGGTCGACCCGATCAAGGACGTCGTCGACCTGCTGGTGAAGGCCGGCCGGGACGGCTCGACGCCCGCGTCGGCGACCGTGGCCGGGACCTCGACGCAGCAGAAGACCGTCGCGGGGACGCTCGACTCGCTGGCCGCCGACCTCAAGGCCGCGCGGCTCGCGGGGCCGTACGTGCTCATCGTCGGCGCGAACGTGGCGCTGCGCGACAAGCTGTCGTGGTTCGAGACCAAGCCGCTGTTCGGCTGGCGCGTGCTCGTCCCCCGTACCAAGGAGCAGGCAGGCCTGCTGTCGGACCTGCTGCGGCAGTACGGCGCGGTGCCCGAGGAGGTGCCGACGATCTCCGTCGAGCCGCCGCGCAACCCGCAGCAGCTCGACCGCGCGATCACCGGCCTGGTGACCGGCCGCTACCAGTGGGTGGCGTTCACGTCGGTCAACGCCGTGCGCGCGGTCCGGGAGAAGTTCGAGGAGTACGGGCTCGACGCACGTGCCTTCGCCGGCCTGAAGATCGCGGCCGTGGGCGACAAGACCGCCGAGGCGATCCAGTCGTGGGGCATCAAGCCCGACCTGGTGCCTTCGGAGGACCACTCCGCGCGCGGGCTCGTCGACGAGTGGCCGCCGTACGACCGGGTGCTCGACCCGATCAACCGGGTGTTCCTGCCGCGTGCTGACATCGCGACCGAGTCGCTGGTCGCTGGCCTGGTCGAGCTCGGCTGGGAGGTCGACGACGTGACCGCGTACCGGACCGTCCGCGCGGCCCCGCCGCCGGCACCGGTGCGCGAGGCGATCAAGACCGGCAAGTTCGACGCGGTGGCGTTCACGTCGAGCTCGACCGTGCGGAACCTCGTCGGGATCGCGGGCAAGCCGCACACGACGACGGTGATCGCGGCCATCGGCGAGCAGACGGCGAAGACCGCGGACGAGCACGGTCTGCGGGTCGACGTTCAGCCGTCCTCGCCTTCGATCGAGACGCTGGCCGAGTCCTTGGCGGAGTTCGGTGCGGCGCGGCGGTTGGCGCAGCTCGAGGCGGGTGAGCCGGTGACGCGTCCCTCGGAGCGGCGATCGGCCGCTCGGCGGCGGAAGTAGGCTCGGTAGGCATGGGATTCCCCGAGATCCGTCCGCGGCGGCTGCGTACGACGCCGGCGCTGCGTCGCCTGGTCGCCGAGACCAGGCTGTCGCCGTCCGACCTGGTGTTGCCTCTGTTCGTGCGTGAGGGCGCGTCGGAGGTCGTCCCGATCGCCTCGATGCCGGGCGTCGTACAGCACACGCTGGAGTCGTTGCGGAAGGCTTCGGTCGAGGCGATGGAGGCCGGCGTCGGCGGGTTGATGCTGTTCGGGATCCCCACGTCGAAGGACGCGGTCGGGTCCGGGGCGGTGGACCCGGACGGGATCCTGAACCGCGTGATCCGCGAGGTCGTGTCGGAGGTCGGGGGCGACACGGTCGTCATGGCTGACCTCTGTCTGGACGAGTTCACCTCGCACGGGCACTGCGGAGTGCTGGCTCCGGACGGGTCCGTCGACAACGACGCGACGCTGGACCTGTATGGGCAGATGGCTGTCGCGCAGGCCGCCGCGGGCGTCCACGTCGTGGGGCTGAGCGGGATGATGGACGGCCAGGTGGGTGCCGTCCGTTCGGCTCTGGACTCTGCCGGGCATACGGACGTGGCTGCGTTGGCGTTCTCGGCGAAGTACACGTCGGCGTTCTTCGGCCCGTTCCGCGACGCGGTCGAGTCGTCGCTGACGGGGGACCGGACGACGTACCAGCAGGACCCGGCGAACGGCCGCGAGGCGATCCGCGAGGCGCTGCTGGACGTCGAAGAGGGCGCCGACATGATCCTCGTCAAGCCGGCACTGGGCTACCTCGACGTCGTCGCCCACGTCCGCGACGTCGTCGACGTCCCCGTCGCCGCGTACAACGTGTCCGGCGAGTACGCGATGATCGAAGCCGCGGCCGCGAACGGCTGGATCGACCGCGAGCGCGCGATCCACGAGGCGTTGACCTCGATCAAGCGCGCCGGCGCCGACATCATCCTCACGTACTGGGCCACCGAAGTGGCCCGCACGCTCCGCTAGGACGGCTTGCAGGCGTTGATCCTGGGCTTGTACGCCTCCTGGATCAGCATGTCGCCGGAGTTCAGCACCGTCTGCTCGGTCTCGAACTTGCCCTTCATCTTCTCCCAGAGGTCCTTGCCCTTCTTGGTCAGGATCTTGTCGAAGAAGTCTTTGAACTCCTTCAGGGCGTCGAACGAGATCTGGCTGCCTAACCCTGCCGAGAAGTTGATCTTCGTATAGGCCGAGCTGCACTCGACGATGCTCATCGGGCCGGAGCCGGTGAGGCCGATGGAGAGAATGACCTTGCCGTAGATCCCGCCCATGAACTGCGGGGCCCCGGCGCCGACGATCAGCTTGAACTCGAACGCGAACAGCACGCCCCAGGGCCCGAGTGTGGTCGAGCTGGTCTTGTCCAGGATCGAGCCGTTCGTGGTGGCCTTGGGAGCCGTGCCCGTTCCGATCGGTCCGGAGATCTGGTAGGTGACGTTGCCGTTCAGCGTCGTGTTCTTCGACGTGAGCCCGAACGTGATGATCGCCTTGTACTTGAGGACGGCTGAGATCGGCACCGGGCCCCACATCGCCGGTCCGAACGGTGCGTCGACGGGGATCTCGATACGTACCTTGCTGTCCTCCTTGCCACCGAACTCCCACGAGCCGCTGATCTCCTCCAAGCCGGACAGCGCGTAGCTGGAGGTCGCGGACGGTCGCCCGTCCGCGATCGGCATGTTGACCTTGACCCGTGGGTTGTTGAACTTCAGCTTTGCCGTGATGCCGCCGCGGATCTTGGTGTCGCCGATGCTGCCCTGGCGGAGCAGCTTGAGTGACATGACACCGTTCTGTTCCCACTTCAGCTCGGCCTCGTAGTTGCCGATGGTGACCTTGGCGCCCTGCGGGTTCGAGGGCTTCCGTGCACCGAGCCCGGCCTGGACGGCCGCGGCCGGTCGGAGGGTCGGCATCGTGATCGTCTCGATCCCGTCCGGCAGCTTCCGGCTCCGCGGGCTCGTCGGCTCGGGGGTCGCCCCGCTCGCCGATTGGTCGATGAACGCGGCCGGTGCGTCCGGGTACGTCTGGAACGTCATCGCGCTCATGTCCATTGGTGTATCGACCTTGATCAGGCCGTCCTTGATCACGTCCTGGATGAGGACCGGCGCGATGACGACCTGGACGTCCTCGCCCTGCTTCCGTACGTCGAGCACGCGCCCGAGCGCCACCCGGCTGGCGAACATGACCTTGCCGATCTCCAGGTCGCTGACGCCCTTGGCCTTGCCGTCGAGGGTCCAGACCAGACCGCTCGGCGTGACCGACCTGATGGATTCGGGGCCCTTGTCGATGAAGACGACGTCGGGTTGGTACGTCGTCTTCGGGTCCTTGACCGCCAGAAGGCCGTACTTCGCGACGGCTTCGGCCTGGGTGGCCGGCTTGTTCGGCTGATCCGTACTGGTCGGCTCGCCCCCACCGCCGCACGCGGTGAGGACGACGAGGGCCGCGCACGTGGTGAGTGCGGCGGCGACTCGAAGTCGCGATGTGCCCATGATGAGCTCTCCCCCTGAGGATGGTCGGACGCGTCCAGGTCGACCATCCCCATCAGGGGCATAGCGGCGAATCCGGAAATACCCTCGCTATCAACGCTCGGCCAGCTTCGCCAGCTGGCGTTCGAGGAAGCGCCGTTCGGCGCCGTCGTCGGTGAGATCCCGCGCGCGTCGGTAGGCGTCGCGCGCCTCGTCGGTCCTGCCGAGGCGTCTGAGCAGCTCGGCCCTCGTCGAGTGCAGGTAGCGGTAGTCGTGCAGGCCGAGCTGGTCGACGATCCGCAGGCCTTCCTCGGGGCCGTCGGTCTCGGCGACGGCGATCGCCCTGTTGAGCTCGACGACCGGTGAGCCGGTGAGGCGGCCGAGCTCGCCGTACAACACGGCGATCCGCGCCCAGTCGCACGGCGTCTCGGCGTGCAGGGAGGCGATCGCGGCTTGCAGGACGTACGGTCCGCGCGTGCCGAGGGCGATGGCTCGGTCGAGCTCGGCGCGGCCGTGGGCGACCTGGGGGTGTTCCAGCGGGACCGGTCCTGATCGTGGAGCAGGACGAGGTCGCCGTCGCTGAACCGCGCCTCGCGGCGGGAGTCGTTCAGCAGCATCATCGCCAGCAGGCCGCGTACCTCGGCGTCGTTCGGGAACAGCTCGGTCAGCGCGCGGCCCAGCCAGCTCGCCTCCGCCGCGAGCTCGTCGCGGCCGCCGTACCCCTCGTTGAAGATCAGGTAGACGACCGCGAGGACGGCGTCGAGGCGCTCGCGGAGCAGGTGGTCCGGTGGCACGCGGAACGGGATGCCTGCCGCCTTGATCTTGCGCTTGGCCCTGACGAGGCGCTGCCCCATCGTGCGCTCCGGTACGAGGAAGGCCCGGGCGATCTCGTCCGTCGTCAGCCCGCCCAGCGTGCGGAGGGTGAGCGCGACCTGCGCCTCGATCGCGAGCGCGGGGTGGCAGCACGTGAAGACGAGTTCGACGCGCTCGTCCGGGAAGGTCGTCTCGTTCACCTCCCTTGGCGGGGCTGCGGCCAGCAGACCGAGCTTGCTGGCAAGGGCCTTCTCTCGGCGGACCCGATCGGTGGCGCGGTTGCGCGCCGTTCGCATCAGCCAAGCGCGCGGGTGTTCCGGTACGCCGTCGCGCGCCCAGCGCTCGGCGGCGAGAACGCGGCCCCACTCCTCGCGGAAGACCCCGTCGAGCGTCGCTACCAATAGGTCTCCGAAGGCCGGATCTCGACGGCGCCGCCATAGCGAGCCGCGGGGACCTTGGCGGCCAGCTCGATGGCCGCGTCGAGGTTGTCGGCCTCGAGGATGAACCAGCTGCCGACGGCCTCCTTCATCCCCACGAACGGGCCATCGGTCGTCAAGGTCCTCCCGCCCTCGACGCGCACCGTGGTGGCGTTCTCGGGCAACCCCATCGGCAGCCCACCCGTGACACCCGGCGTCTCGTTGATCCCCTGATAGTCCGCGCGGACCTGCTTCTGCTCGTCTTCGGAAAGCTCGGCCTGGCGCTCGAGCGCGGGCCCTTGATAGACCAACATCACGTACTTCACCGCGGCCTCCTCGCCGTCTCCTGACTGGTCGCAGTAAAACGAACGACCAGCCAGGAGATCGACACTAGAGCCACCGAAACCGCTAGCGCTTCCGGGCCAGGTCGTACGTCGCGGCGCCGATGAGCTCGAGCGACACCTGCAGCCGTTCCTTGCTCACGTTGCCGGCGACCGTGTCCTCCGGCGTGTGGTACACCGGCTCGAGGTTCGCCGGTCCTCCCTCACCGCGCCAGCTGAAGTTGGCGGCGGCGACGCCGCGCTCGTGGAACGGGACGTGGTCGCTCGACCCACGCACCACCGGGCCGTCCGTCTGGTCGACGTACCCCAGCCGCTCCGCCGCGGCCGCGACCGCCGCGGTCGTCGCGTTGTGCACGCCGTCCACGGAGAGCAGCCAGTATGTGTTCGCCGGCGGGTGACTCGTCGCGACCATGTCGTTCTGGAACAGCCCCGTGATCCGCCCGGTCTCGGCGTTCGACAGCCCGTTCACGTAGAAGCGCGAGCCGATCAGCCCGTACTCCTCCGACCCCCACCAGGCGAACCGCAACCCCTGCTGGACGGGCACCCGCCGCAGCACCCGCGCGAGCTCCATCGTCAGCACGGTGCCGCTGCCGTCGTCGTTCGCGCCCGGCGAGCCCGGCACGCTGTCGTAGTGCGCCGACACCATCACGACCTTGTTGTCCGGGTGGGGGATGCTCGGCCGCCGCTCGGCGAACACGTTGTACGACGTCAGTCCCGCGTGATGCACGGTCGTCGCCTCGACGTCGACCGAGCCGCGGGCCAGCCGCGCCCGGAGCCACTCGCCGTGCGCCTGGCCGAGGCCGAGGATCGGCACCGGGTACGTGGTCGGGAAGCGCGGCGAGAACGCGCCGGCCTTGAACGGGGGCGCGGTCTGCACCCCGACCAGCAGCACACCACGGGCACCGCGAGACACGGCGAGCGCGACGCGAACGGAGCTGTCCGGGTCGGGGCCGCCGGCGATGCCGCGGTCGATGAGCACGAGCTTGCCGGTGACGTTCTCCGGGTAGTCGGCGGCGCCGCCCTGCTTGCCCTCGACGAGAGGGCCGGCGACCGTGACGTTCAACGCGCCGTTCGGCGACGAGCCGGTGTGCCAGGCGTCGCGTCCGACCTTCAGCGAGCCCATGAACCTGTCGTCGACCGCGAACGGCTGCAGCGTCACCTCGTACTGCAGGCGGCGCATCTCGTGCGCGATGAACTGGGCGGCGCGGTGCTCCGACGGCGTGCCGCTGATCCGCGCGCCGATCACGTTCGACAGGTAGTGCAGGTCGCGGAGAGCCCGCCTTGCGTTGACCTTCCCGACGACCGCGCGGTCGCCGAGGTTGAGGCTTGGTGCGGCTGTCGCGCCCGGGCGGCGCCGCGTGCTGGCGGCGGCCGTTCCCGGAAGGAACGCGACGGTGGCGAAACTTGCGAACGCGGCGGCGCCGGCGAGCACGTCGCGTCGGGGAATGGTGGACATGGTGCCTCCTCCGAGTATCCGTCGAACGTCGCACCGCCTGCCGGGCGCGGCAAGGGCGCGCGGCGGGCAGCTCCCGGTCGCGGTTGGCGCTTCGCTCGGCCAGGATGTCCTGCGTGCACACGGGGTTGAAGATCGCGGGCGTGGTCATGGCGCCGTTCTTGCTGGTCGCGCTGGGTACGTCGCTGCTCCGAGCGTTAGCTGTGAGCGACGGGCCGGCGGCGCTCGCGGTCGGGCTGGCGCCGTTCGCCGCGCTGCTCTACGGCGTCCCGCTGTTGTGGTCGATCGTCGCCGCGGCGCTCTCGCGGCGGTCGGGGCCGCTCGTGATCGGCGGCGTCTCGGTCCTCGGCCTGGTGGCGCACGGGCTGTGGCTGATGCCGTTCTACCTCGAGGACGCGCCCCGGTACGGCGACAAGCTCACGGTGCTGACGCAGAACCTCGAGTACGGGCGGGCCGACCCCACCGCTCTGGTGCGGGAGATCCAGCGCGCGAAGGTCGACGTCGTGGCGATCCAGGAGCTCACGCCCGATGCGGTGAAGGCGTTGCAGGCGGCCGGGATCCACAAGGTGCTGAAGTACTCGGCGCTGGCCGACGAGCCCGGTGCGAGCGGTGCCGGGGTGTGGAGCCGGTTCCCGTTGTCACCGGGCGTCCAGGTGCCGGGGATGTCGTTCCGCAGCATCTCGACGACGATCACGCTGCCGGACGGGCCGCTGCGGTTCTACGCGGTGCATCCGTTCCCGCCGATCCCGATCGCGGACAACTCGCGGTGGCAGTCCGACCACGTGGCACTGGCGAAGGCGTTGTCCGCCGAACGGAAGAAGCGCGTCGTCGTGGCCGGAGACTTCAACGCGACGCCGGATCACCCGTCGATGCGGGCGCTGGACGAGCTGGGCTACCTCGACGCCGCTGACGTCGCGGGCGCGGGCGTGCAGCCGACCTGGCCGTTGGGGCGCACGTACCCGCCGCTGTTCGCGATCGACCACGTTCTCGTGACCCCGCGGCTGGGGGTGTCGTCGGTCTCGCTCGTGACGGTGCCCGGAACCGACCATCGCGGTGTCCTGGCCGCACTTGTCGGTGGTCGGGCGTAGCGTGCTGGGCATGACACTTCGGGAGCAGGTGCGGGCGCGGTTCGTCGAGCTGAACGGGGAGCACCCGATGACCGCGGAGGACGACGCGTACGTCTCGACGTACTTCTCGTCGGTCGAGTCGGTTGCTTCGGCCCGGTCGCTGACGGCCGACGAGGTGCGGGCGTCGATGCTCGCCGGCCAGGTGCCGCTGCCGAGCTACCTGTTGTCCGACGGCACCGAGATGGTGCACACGGACCTGCTCGCGTTGGCCGACACCGCGGGTGGTCTGTCGCTTTTGCCGGAGTGGTTCCGGTCGCAGTTCGAGGACGAGGCGGCGGGCAAGGAGGAGTGGGGTTCCTACCTGTCCGGCCAGTACGTGTGCCTCTGGACGGTCTCGCCGCGGACGATCCAGCGCAAGGACGTGCTGACCAAGCGCATCGCTGCGTTGCTGGCCTCGCCCCAGGCGGAGTCGGAGGCCTGGCTTGCCTCCCTGCACGAGGCGGTCGACGAGCTGGACGAGCTCGAGCCCCCGTTCACCGCGTACGACCGGCTCCGCTTCCACGGCCCCGTCTCTCGGGACACCATGATCACCGCCGCCCGCCGCGACTTCCCCAGCCCTGTGGACAGCTGAAGCCGCGCCTTCGCTGAACTGGCTAGCGTTTCCCGCTCACCGTGACAAACCGATCACTCTGGGGTGGGAATGTGGAAACGTCTACGCTTGGTCCATGGAGATCCGATGAGCACCGCACCCTTCGACGGGCAGCTCCTGACTGTCGAGGACTACTTCGCGCTCGGCGAAGAGCCCCCCTTCAGGCACGCTGAGCTGCAAGAAGGCGTGCTCATCTTGAACTCTCCCACGCTTATTCATCAGCGCGTGATTCTCAATCTCGCGCATCAGCTGAAGGATCAGCTTCCCAGCGGATCGGAGGTCTCGTTCAGCTCCGACGTGATCCTGGAGCCCGAGTTTCCGCCCACCGTCCGGCAGCCGGATCTCATCCTCACCACATCCGAGACCGTCGACTCCGGTCAGCGGCTCGAGGCGAAGCACGTCCTTCTCGCGGTCGAGGTCATCTCTCCCGGCACCAAGCGGGTCGACCGGGTGCTGAAGCCGGTCGAGTATGCCGAGGCCGGGATTCCGCCACTACTGGGTCATCGACCTCGGAGCCGCCGCTCAGCCTCGCTGCCTATCACCTGGCGGATGCCTTCGAGGCGTATCAGGAGGCGCCTGCTGTCACTGGCGAATTCGTCACGCGGGAGCCGTTCCCGCTCCGCGTCGACCTCGACCGGCTCGCTCGCCGGCTAGCCATGGCGAGTCCGGTCCCGTTGGCGCGGCACCTGCTGCGCGTACGCGACCTGATCGACCGGTCCTATGCCGAGCAGCTGGACCTCACCGCGCTCGCCAGGTCCGCGCACGTCTCCCGCGCGTACTTCGCCAGGTCGTTCAGGGCCACGTTCGGCGAGACGCCGCACCAGTACCTGATGAGTCGCCGGATGGAACGCGCCAAGGCGCTGCTGCGCAAGAACGAGCTCACCGTCACCGACGTCTGCCTGGCCGTCGGGTTCACCAGCCTCGGCAGCTTCAGCACCCAGTTCCGGCGCTTCGTCGGCACCAGCCCTACCGACTACAGGGATCGCGACGGCCACGCCGACCTGGCCAGGCTGCCGGGGTGCTTCGTCAAGCGCTACACGCGGCAGCGGCCTGACACAGGCTGAGCTGGGCACTTTTCGAGAAGCCACGCCGCACAACGTCTCCCTAGGCTCGAGAAACACCAACGAGTCAAGGAGAAACCACCATGGAAACCGTCACCTCCAAGGACGGCACCACGATCGCGTACGACAAGCTCGGCAGCGGTCCGGCCCTCATCCTCGTCAGCGGCGGCAGCTGTGACCGCATGGTCGACGCCGAACTGGCGAACGGTCTCGCCGAGATCGCGACCGTCTACAACTACGACCGGCGCGGTCGCGGCGACAGCACCGACACGCAGCCGTACGCCGTCGAGCGCGAGATCGAGGACATCGCGGCGCTCCTCGACGTCACCGGCGAAGCCGCCGTCCTCGGCCTCTCCTCCGGCGCCGCCCTCACCGCCCACGCCGCGGCGGCGGGCCTCGACTTCAGCCACGTCGTCCTCTGGGAGGCCCCCTACCTGAACGACGAAAGCCTGCTCGAGCGCGCCAAGCAGTACCGAAAGAACCTCGCCGAGACCCTCGCGCGCGATGACCGCGACGGAGCCGTCGAGCTGTTCATGCGCCAGGTCGGCCTCCCCGAAGAGATGATCGCCGGCATGAAGCACTCCCCGTACTGGGAGATCGGCAAGCGCCTCGCCCCCACCCTCGCGTACGACGCCGCCTGCCTCGGCAACGACAAGATCCCCACCGAGACGTTCAAGACGATCACCACCAAGACGCTCGTCCTCGACGGCAGCAAGAGCCCCGCGTTCATGCGCGAAGCCGCGGCCGACCTCGCCAGCGCGATCCCGAACGCGAAGGCCCAGACCCTCGAAGGCCAGGACCACAACGTCCAGGCCCAGGCGTTGAACCCCGTGCTCGAAGAGTTCCTGGCAAGCTGATGTGTCTAGGCTTGCCGACGTCCCAGCTCCTGAGGAGGAGGCCGGCGATGATCACCGGATTCGCCCTGGTCTGCCTGAACGTTCTCGACCTCGACGAGGCCAAGACGTTCTACGTCGACACGCTCGGCTTCAAAGAGGGCATCGACATGGTGCGCGACGGCTTCCGTTGGCTCACCGTCTACCCTCCCCAGCAGGACCTGCCGATGATGCTCGTCGTCCCCGAAGCCCCCGTCGTGGACGACGAGACGGCCAAGCAGCTGCGCGGCCTGATCGCCAAGGGGTACCTGGGGC
Source organism: uncultured Actinomycetota bacterium (assembly GCA_963762635.1). Lineage (GTDB taxonomy): Bacteria > Actinomycetota > Actinomycetes > Propionibacteriales > Actinopolymorphaceae > Tenggerimyces. The sequence continues at coordinate 263,354 of CAVXLQ010000006.1, read as the reverse complement.
TCGGCTCGATGGCGACCGACGACTGCTGGGCGACGTTCCACGAGCTCAAGGCCAAGGGCGTGGAGTTCATCGAGGAGCCGGAGGACCGCTTCTACGGCATCGACGCGGCCTTCCGCGACCCGTTCGGCAACCACTGGAGGCTCACCCAGCCGAAGAACCTCGACCAGATCCAAGCCGGAGACTGACCGCCTCGCGGACGTCGGCGTCCGGCAGGTCGACGGCGGCGGCCGCCATCAGGTCCCGCGCGGCCGCGACCATCGGCAGCGCGGGATCGGCCGAGACGGCGAGGTCGAGGTCCTTGGCGCCGTGCGGAACGAGGAACCGGCCGGCGGTGTTCTCGTACCTCTTCAGGACGCCCGCCAACGGCCCGTTCCGCACGAGCTCGACCGCATCCACGCCGAGCGTGTCCGCGAGCTTGAGAACGTCACCCAGCAACGCGAGACCCGCGAGCATCGCGGTGTTCGCCACGACCTTCGCCGCCGCGCCACTGCCGAGCGGTCCCGTCCGCGTTACCGTCCCGAACGTCCGCAATATCGGCTCCGCGCGATCCAACGCCGCGGGCGACCCGCCGGCAAGGATCCGCAGCTTGCCCTCGGCCGCCGGAACCACGCTGCCCTGAACGGGTGCGTCCACGAGCTCCACCCCCGCCGGCAACGACGAGGCGAGCGAAGCGACCGCCGCGCGGACCAATCGTCGACATCTCGATCACCAACGTGCCCGGCCGAACGGTCTCCACGACGCCGGCCAGCACCGACTCCACCGCGGCGGGCGACGCGAGCATCGTGATCACGACGTCGGCCGAACGTGCCGCGTCCGCCGGCGAGGACGCCACCCGGGCGCCGGCCAGTGACGAGGCGCGGCTGGCGGTGCGGTTCCAGACGACCAGCCGGTGGTCGGTGGCGAGCAGCCGGCGAGCCATGGGAAGGCCCATGGCTCCGAGGCCGAGGAAGGCGATCGTGTCCATGGTCGCCAGCCTAGGAACGCCACCGCCGGATGCCCAACGACAGTTGGGAATGCCCGCGATGCGAGTCCCGCATGTCACCGGGCAAACTCCAGAATCACCCCAAGAACGCCCGCCCCTCGTGCCAGCATGAGCGATGGAGGCTGGCAGGGGGTGAGCGCGTGGACCTCGGGGCGGACCCACTGGGTCAGAGCCGTGACGACATGCGCAGAATCGGCTACGCCACCGTCGACCTGCTCGTCGACCTGCTGAGCCAGCCGGACGCCGTTCCCGCGCTGCGGAGAGCCACCAGGGACGACATGGAGGCGCGGATCGACGGCCCGCCACCCGCCGGCCCGCGCGCGTACGAAGAGGTCCTCGCACAGCTGGCCAGAGACGTTCTCCCGTTCACCAGCCGCGGCGACCACCCCGGCTACTTCGCGTTCATCCCGTCCAACGGCACCTGGCCGTCCAGCATGGGCGACCTCGTCGCCAGCGCGCTCAACCTCTACGCCGGCTCCTGGATGGAGGCGGCCGGACCCAGCCAGGTCGAGCTGACCGTGCTCGACTGGTTCCGGCAGTGGATCGGCTACCCGCCCGGCGCCGCCGGCGTGCTGGTCAGCGGCGGCTCGGCCGCGAACATGACCGCTCTGGCGCTCGCCCGCGAGCACCGGGTCGGCGCGATGGACCAGCGGGTGGTCGCGTACGTCGCCGACCAGGCCCACTCCTCGATGGCGAGGGCCGGGCGGATCCTCGGCTTCCGGCCGGACCAGGTGCGCGTCCTCCCCGTCGACCGCGACTTCCGGCTCGACCCGGGCACGCTGCAACGGGCGATCGACGCCGACCGTACGGCTGGCTACCGCCCGATGTTCCTCGCCGCGGCCGCCGGGTCGACCAACGCCGGGGCGATCGACCCGCTGCCGCGCCTCGCCGACGTCTGCCAGGCGAACGACATCTGGTTCCACGTCGACGCCGCGTACGGCGGCTTCGCCATGCTCACCGACCGCGGCAAGCGCTGGTTGACAGGCATCGAACGCGCCGACTCCGTCACGCTCGACCCGCACAAGTGGCTCTACCAGCCGTTCGAGTGCGGCTGCCTGCTCGTCCGCGACGGCGACCGGCTCCGTACGGCGTTCGAGATCACCCCGGACTACCTCGCCGACGCGCAGATCGCCCATCGCGAGGTGAACTTCTCCGACCTCGGCATCCAGCTCACCCGCATGTCGAGGGCGTTGAAGATCTGGATGTCGGTGCAGACGTTCGGCATCGACGCGTTCCGCAAGGCCATCGACCGCGCGATCGACCTCGCCCGCGCCGCGCAGGCACGGATCGTCGCGAGCGAGGAGTTCGAGCTGCTGCTCCCGGCCTCGCTCGGCGTCGTCTGCTTCCGGCGCCATCCGAAGGGGATCGACGACGAACGCGATCTCGAGGCGGTCAACTCCGCGCTCGTACGCGACCTCGCCGACAGCGGCATCGGCCTGCTTTCGTCAACCAGGCTTCGCGGAACGTACGCCATCCGCCTCTGCGTGCTCAACCACACCAGCGGCAGCGAGGACGTCGACCGGGTGCTGTCCTGGCTCGAAGCCCAGCCGCCCGACGTCGGACCCGAGGCACTCGCGACGTTCGCACGGCTCGACGACGTCCAGCGCGTGTTCGGCGAGTTCGTCGCGGACTCCCTGGTGACGTTGACCGATGTGCCGCTCTTCACGATCTTGGATGACGCCGATCTCGCCATGCTCGACAAGGAGTCGCGGCGCGAGGAGGTCGGCCCCGGCGAGGTGCTGATCCGCGAGTGGGACCCGACCCGGGACTTCTACGTCCTCCTCGAGGGCTCGGCCGAGGTACGGCGAGACGGCGACCGGCTGGCGGTGCTCACGGCGGGCGACTACTTCGGCGAGATCGCCGCGATGGACTGGGGTGCGAGCTTCGGCTACAACCGCACCGCGTCGATCGTCACGTCGTCGCCGTGTCGCGTGCTGGTCGTGCCGAACGCGACGTTCCAGAAGGTGATGCGGAGCTCTTCGGAGTTCGCCGAGGAGATCCGCCGTACGGCCCGTGGCCGCACCCCGGAACCCACCTGACGCTCATGACGGGGGAGCGGGACTGGCCGACGGGCTTCCGCGCCGTGCTCGCCGATCGCGGTCCGCGCGCGCTGCTCGCCAGCCACGGTCTGTCGGGCATCGGGCAGACGCTCGGCACCGTCGCCACGTCCGTCGCGCTGTTCGAGGCGACGCACTCCACGACGTGGGTGAGCGTCGGCGCGGCGGCGCGGCTGCTGCCGTACATGCTGTTCTCCGCGCTCGCCGGTGTCGTCGCGGACCGGCTCGACCGGCGCCGGCTGCTGCTCGCCTCGCATGTCGCTCGGGCGTTGCTGACCGCCGCGTTGCTGGTGGTCGTGGCGTTCGACGGCTCGCCCTGGCTCGTCGTGCTGCTGTCGTTCGTCGCCGGTGCCGCGGGAACGGTCTGCTACCCGGCGATGGCCGCGACGCTGCCGCGCCAGGTCGAGCCGCGCGAGCTGCCGGCGGCCAACGCGTTGCTGAGTACGGTCGAGACCGCGGCGTTCGTGATCGGTCCCGCGATCGGCGGTGCCCTGCTGATGTTCGCCTCGCCGGCGGTCGTCATCGCGGCGAACATCGTCGTCTTCGGACTTGCCGTCCTGGTCCTGGTGCCGGTCCGGTTCGTCCAAGCAGGCAAGGAGGAACCGGAGGAGCCGCCGGGCGTCGGGCAACAGTTCCGGGAGGCGGCGCGGGTGGTCGGAGGGTCGGCGGACGCGTTCGTCCCGTTGCTGCTCGTCGTCGTGGTCAACCTGGTGTACGGCATCGCGACCGTGCTCCTGCTGCCGGTGTCGGAGTCGCTGTTGGGGATCGGCGAGGCCGGGTACGGCTACCTCAACGCCGCTCGGCGTCGGCGCGTTCGCCGCGCTGCTGGTCAGTGGTCGCCTCGCGTTGCGCGACGACGCGATGCGCATCCTCGTCGGCTCGGTGCTGCTGACCGGCGTGCCGTTCGCCCTGCTGGCGTTGCGACCCGCCTCGCCGCTGGCGGTGGTGCTGATGGGGTTCGCGGGTGCCGGCACCGTGATCACCGAGGTCGTGGCGCTGACGTTGCTGCAACGCGCGGCGCCGGTCGAGGTGATGGCCCGGATCGCGGGGATGTTCGACGGGCTGGTCGTGTCCGCGGTGTCCGCGGTGTTCGCCGGATCGCTGGTGGCGCCGGCGCTTGCCCTTGCGGCGTTGCCGATCGCGCTCGTCGTCACGGGCGCGATCGTTCCGCTGGTGACGGTGGTCGCCGGCCGGCGCCTGCTTCGGTTGGGCTCGCTCGGTCACACCGTCGACGACGAGCTCGTCGGCCAGCTCGCCGGGTTCCCCATGTTCCACGGGGTCTCGCGCCTGGTCCTGCGGTCGGTCGCCGCGTCGGCCCGGGTCATCCCGCGGACCGCCACCGTGCGGACGACGGAGCCCTCGGTGCTCGCGCGGATCGACGGCGCGACGTTCGTCCAGGTCGTGAACGCGTCGCCGCTCTCCGCCGCGGCCGCGCCGGCGCTCGGGGCCTTGGCTCGAGGGACCAGGCAGTAAACGGCGTGTCGATTCTCGAACGTGCGGGGTACGCTCCCCGCATGAAGCATCGATTATGAGCGACCCCTGATCCCGTACGGCAGATCGGCCGTCGGTACGCCCTGTTCTCCGGACTCGACGACGCGATCGTGCTGTACCCGGTGTACGCGCTGCTGTTCGCCGACACCGGCCTGTCGACCAGCGAGATCTCGTCGTTGTTCGTCATCTGGTCCGCCGCCGCCCTGCTGCTCGAGGTCCCGCTGGGCGCGCTGGCCGACCGCGTCTCCCGCCGCAAGCTGCTCGCCGTCGCGGCCGTCGTCCGCGCGCTGGGCTTCACGCTGTGGATTGCCTTCCCGTCGTACTGGGCCTTCGCCGTCGGCTTCGTCCTGTGGTCCGTCAAGGGCGCTTTGACGTCGGGAACCCTGGAGGCGTTGGTCTACGACGAGCTAGCCGCTGTCGACCAGACGTCGGCGTACACCAAGCTCCTCGGCCGGGCCTCGGCCGCCGAGAACGCCGGCAGCATCCTGGCCGCCGCGGCAGCCATCCCGATGATGACGTCGGGCAGCTACCTCCTCGTCGGGCTCGTCTCGGTAGCCGTCTGCCTGGCCCAGATCCCCGTGGCGTTGAGCTTCGAGGAAACGCCCCAGGTGGAGGAGGCCTCCGAAGGAGGCATCGGCGCCTATCTCTCGACGCTGAGGTCGGGAGTCGGCGAGGCGATCCACTCGCCATCGCTGCGCAAGCTCGTCCTCGTCGCCGGGCTGGCGCCAGGACTGCTGGCCTTCGACGAGTACTTCCCGTTGTTCGCGAGAGAAGAGGGCATCGCCACCGACGACATCGTGCTGCTGAACCTCGTCCCGACGGTCGCCATGATCATCGCCGCCCTGATCGTGGCGAGGTGGCAGCCCGTCCTCGTTCCCGTCCTGCTCACGACAGCGCTGATCATCGGCGGAGCGCTGTGGGGCTCGGTCCCAGGAGTAGTGGCGGTGGGCCTCGGCATCGCGACGTACCACCTGGTCCAGCTCGTGCTCGAGGCCCAAGTGCAGCACGCCATCCAAGGCAGAGCCCGGGCCACCGTGACATCGGTCGTCGGCCTCCTGGCCGAGCTCAGCGCGATAGCGGTCTTCGCCTGGTTCGCCCTAGGAGCGAACTGGCTCACCACCGCCCTGCTCTTCCTCCTCAACGGCCTAGCCATCCTCCCCTTAGGCCTCTCCGCCCACCCGTATCCTCCGGAAGAGGAGTTCCTAACCCACCGGCCCGCCCACACCGGAGTTGACCATCCCCACCCACCAACCCACCCCGGCCCCCACGAGCGCCGGGAATTTCTTTCGAGACGCAGGAGTCCAAGGACCGCGAGCCTTTGCGCGCGACCCGGGGCGCCGGGCGAAGCCCGGGCCGGGAAAACAACCGCCGCAGCGCCGGGTCGGGGGGGAGGTAACCAGGCGCTGCGGCGGCCGGTGCGGCTCGGCGCGCCCGGGGGGGTGAGGGCGCCGAGCCAGCTCGGGGGGTGCCGCTAGGCAGAGATCTTTCTACACGGGTGCCAGCAGCAGGGGAAGCGGGATGGGCAATGGTGGCAACGGAAGTGGTAGTTCGAGCCCACCGTCGTCGTCCTCGGAGGTCGGCGAAGGCGACGGAGCCGGCTTCGTCGGAGCCGGTTTCGGCGGCTCGGGGTTGGGGGAGCCCGGCGGAGGCGACGGGTTCTTCGTCGGCACAGGCCCCGGCGGCGCGGGATCGGGCTGAGGCCCGGATGTCGGCACGGGATCCGGCCCAGGTACGGGCCCACCCGTTGGCACCGGATCCGGCCCAGGCTCAGGAGCCTGCGACCCACCCGTAGGCGAAGGGTCGGGCGCGCCAGGATCCACCGACCCAGGCGTCTTCGGTGTCACCGGCAGCTGCCGCCCATCGGCGACCTGCTGCCACTCGCCGGCCTCGTACGCCGACTTCACCGCGACCACCAGGTCCGCGTACTCCGGCGACGAGTTGTACCGCCCCAAAGCCGTCGCAAGACCGGAGGGTGTCGCCAGATCGTCCGACCCCGAGCACAGATACACGGCCCCGGCGAGCGTCGCGTCGTCCACGTCCTGCGGATCGAGCTTGCTGTCCCGGTCGGCGTCGATCCCGATCGACCGCCACGTCTCCGGCAGGAACTGCATCGGTCCCACCGCGCGGTCGAACGCGCCGTCCTGGTCGAACACGCCCTCGTCGGTGTCGGCCACGTGCGGCAGCCCGGGCCCGCCGTCGAGCGACGGCCCGACGATCGCGGGTACGGCCTTGCCCTGTCGCGTCAACGTGGACTCGTCCACCCGGCCGTGGTTCGACTCGACCCGACCGATCGCCGCCATCAACGTCCATGGCAGATGGCACGCTTCGTCGCCCTCGACCATCGCGGCCTGGGCGAGCGCGTACGCGCGCAGCGCCGACGCGGGGATCCCCGTCGCCTTCAGACTCCCCACGACGGAGGTAGCGGGCGACGAGCCCACACCGAGCCCGACCTCGCCCGAGCGACCCGGCGCGTGCGCCGGGTCGACGAACGGGTTGTCCGGAACCGGCGGAACGACTGGTGGCTGGCTCTTCGCGACAGGCTTGCGGTCGCCGCCGGCCTCCGAAGAGGCGGGAGGACCCTGCAGAGCGTGGATCGCCCACGCGCCTACGAGAAGAGTCAGCGGAAGGGCAACGAGCGACGGCAAGAAAGCGCGCACCCGCAGCTGCTTGTGACGGCCACGACCCCGTGGCATGCGGCGGTCCTCCCCAAAGTCCCGGTCCAAAAACGCACCCAGGAGCTGCCCCTCAGTAGATCCCGGCGTACAAACGACCGGCTACTCGTGGGTTACGCATCACACGCAACCCGGGCAACTCCTGTTTCAGGGGGCTCGGTGACAATGGCCCGGTGACCAAGCCCCACCCTGCGTCTTCCATCCCTGCGGCGACGAACGTTACTCCAGAGTTGCCTTCGAGAACACCCGCTTCGGCCTCTTTGTTCGATCGCGCCCGGCTTGTCACGCCAGGAGGGGTTAACTCACCTGTGCGAGCGTTTCGAGCGGTAGGCGGGACGCCACGGTTCGTGACGAAGGCGTACGGTCCCTACCTCCTGGACGCCGACGGCAACGAGTACGTCGACCTGATCGGCTCCTGGGGCCCGGCCATTCTCGGACACGCGCATCCCGAAGTGATAGCGGCCGTGACCAAAGCGGTCGCGAACGGGACGTCGTACGGCACCCCGACAGTGCCCGAGGTCGAGCTCGCCGAGGAGATCGTGGCGCGAACGCCGATCGACCAGGTGCGGTTCGTCTCGTCCGGCACTGAAGCCACCATGTCGGCGATCAGACTCGCCCGCGGCGTCACCGGCCGCGGCAAGGTGGTGAAGTTCGCCGGCTGCTACCACGGCCACGTCGACGCGCTGCTCGCCCAAGCGGGATCCGGCGTCGCGACGTTCGGTCTCCCCGACTCCCCGGGTGTCACCGGCGCGCAGGCCCAGGACACGATCGTCGTGCCCTACAACGACCGCGCCGCCGTCACCGCGGCGTTCGAGCAGTACGGCGAGGAGATCGCCTGCCTCATCACCGAGGCCGCACCCGGCAACATGGGAGCGGTCCCACCCGAGGCCGGCTTCAACGCGTTCCTCCGCGACACCTGCCACGCCGCGGGCGCGCTGTTCATCTCCGACGAGGTGATGACCGGCTTCCGCGTCAGCCGGCAGGGTTGGTACGGCATCGACGGCGTCGAGGCCGACCTCTTCACGTACGGCAAGGTGATGGGCGGCGGCTTCCCCGCCGCGGCGTTCGGCGGCAAGGCCGAGTACATGGCACAGCTCGCGCCGGCCGGCCCCGTCTACCAAGCGGGAACGCTGTCCGGCAACCCGATCGCGACGACCGCCGGCCTCACCACGCTGCGGCTCGCCACCGAGGACATCTATCCCGTCCTCGACCGCACTGCCCACGCGGTCGCGCGCATCGTCGGCGAGGCGTTGACGAAGGAAGGTGTGCCGCACCTCGCACAGTTCGCGGGGAACCTGTTCAGCATCTTCTTCGTAGACCCGGCTGTGGTCCCTGTCGTACGTGACTTCGAAGACGCCCGGTCGCAGGCGCTCCATCGCCACAAGGCGTTCTTCCACGCGATGCTGGACGGCGGCGTCCACCTGCCGCCGAGCGCGTACGAAGCCTGGTTCGTCAGCACTGCCCATGACGACGCCGCGTTGGAACGGATCGCCGCCGCGGTCCCCGACGCGGCCCGAGCGGCCGCGGCCGCGCAACCGGAGGCCACCTCGTGACTTCGACCATCGTCCATCTGCTGCGGCACGGTGAGGTGCACAACCCGACGAAGGTCCTCTACGGCCGACTGCCGAACTACCACCTGTCCGAGCTCGGGCTGAAGATGGCCGAACGCGTCGCCGAGACCGTCGCGTCCCGCGACATCGTCCGCGTCGTCGCCTCGCCGCTCGAGCGCGCGCAGGAGACCGCCGAGCCGATCGCCACCGCGGTGGGCAAACAGATCGGCACCGATCCGCGGGTGATCGAGGCGGCGAACGTCTTCGAGGGACAGACGTTCGGCGTCGGCGACGGCTCGTTGAAGAAGCCGCAGTCGTGGTGGCACCTGCGCAACCCGTTCCGCCCGTCCTGGGGCGAGGCGTACCGCGAGATCGTCGTCCGCATGCTGGCGGCGATGGGCGACGCGCGCCGCGACGCCGAAGGGCACGAGGCGCTGATCGTCTCGCACCAGCTGCCGATCTGGACCGTGCGTTCGTACGTCGAGGGCAAGCACCTCTGGCACGACCCGCGCAGGCGCCAGTGCTCGCTCGCCAGCCTGACGAGTTTCACCTACGAGGACGAGCGAATCGTCTCCGTGACGTACTCCGAGCCCGCGGCCGACCTGCTGCCCGTTCGCGTCACGAAGAAGTTCGTCGCGGGAGCGTGATGTCCGTACGCAAGCTGCTCGTCGTCGCCGCACTCGCCGCGGCGCTGGTCGGGTGTAGCAACCCAGGAGCCGGAACGGGCGCCGACTCCGACGTCCGCTACGTCTCCGGCAACGGCACCGTGACCACGATGAAGCCGGCCGAACGCAAGCCGGTCGCCAACCTGCAGGGCGAGGACCTGAACGGCAACCAGGTCTCGCTCGCCGACTACAAGGGCAAGGTCGTCGTCCTGAACGTGTGGGGCTCGTGGTGTCCGCCCTGCCGCAAGGAGGCGCCCGACCTCGCCGAGGCTTCGAAAGCCCTTGCCAGCAAGGGCGTCCAGTTCATCGGCGTCAACACACGCGACAACGACAAGGGTCCGGCGAACGCGTTCGTCCGCACGTTCAAGGTCCCGTACCCGAGCGTGTACGACCCCGACGGGGACCAGTTGCTCGCGTTCCGCGACACGCTGCCGCCGAGCACGATCCCGTCCACGCTCGTCGTCGACGCCCAGGGCAGGGCGGCGGCGCGCGTGCTGGGGCCGGTGACGAAGACGACGCTGGAACAGATCGTGTTGGACGTCGTGGCCAAGTGAACCTCGCGTCGATCGGTGACAGCTTCGCCGAGCTTGCCCTGTCGGGCTCGCTCGCGTTGGCGATCCCGGTCGCGCTCGCGGCGGGTCTCGTGTCCTTTCTTCTCGCCGTGCGTGCTCCCCCTCGTGCCGGGCTATTTGTCTTATGTCACAGGGCTTTCCGGCGCCGATCTGGAGTCGGCGAAGAAGGGCCGGATGGTCACCGGCGCGCTGCTGTTCGTCGCCGGCTTCGCACTGGTCTTCGTGTCCGCCGGCGCGCTGTTCGGCGCGCTCGGCGCGTTCCTCGGCGAGTACGACGACGTGATCATCCGCGTGCTCGGCGTCGTCACGATCGTGCTCGGGCTCGCGTTCGTCGGGCTCGTTCCGTTCCTGCAACGCGATTTCCGCATCCACAGCGTGCCGGCCGTCGGCATCGGCGCCGCGCCCTTGCTGGGTGTGCTGTTCGGTCTCGGCTGGACGCCGTGCATCGGCCCGACGCTCGGCGTGGTCGCGACGCTCGCGGCGAACGAGGGGACAGCCGGCCGCGGCGCGTTGCTGATGGTGGCGTACGCGTTCGGGCTCGGCATCCCGTTCGTCCTTGTGGCGATCGGATTCCGCAAGCTGGTAGGCACCTTGAAGTGGGTGCGCCGGCACCAGCAGTGGGTGACGCGCGCCGGCGGTGTGTTGCTGATCGCGGTCGGCGTGCTGCTCGTCACCGGTGCGTGGGACGCCGTCGTGGGGCCGCTGCGGCAGCTCGTGAGCGGTTTCGAGACAGTGGTGTGACCATGCAGACTCCACCCCTGGACACGGTGCCGGCGCAGGAAGCGCCGGACAAGCCGTCCGCGCCACCGCTCAAGCCGGTCGAGTTCGCGCGCTGGATGTGGCGGCAGCTGACGTCGATGCGTACGGCGCTGTTGCTGCTGTTCCTGCTCGCGGTCGCGTCGGTGCCGGGGTCGATGCTCCCGCAGCGCCAGGTGAACCCGGTCGCGGTCGCCGAGTTCCGCCGGGACAACCCCGACCTCGGCGCCGTTCTCGACGGCTCGGGCTGTTCGACGTGTTCGGCGTCGCCCTGGTTCGCCGCGATCTACCTGCGCTGTTGGTCTCGCTGGTCGGCTGCATCGTGCCGCGCACCTTCCAGCACGTCCGGGCGCTGCGGGCCCGCCCGCCGGCGGCACCGCGCAACCTGGACCGGCTGCCGGAGCACCGCTCGTTGACCACCGCGAGCGCGCCCGACCGCGGTGCTCGCGTCCGCGCAGGAGGCGCTGGCGGCGCGGCGGTTCCGCGTCGTCGACCGACGCGACGGCGTCGCTGGCGGGCGAGCGCGGCTACCTGCGCGAGACCGGCAACCTCGTCTTCCATCTCGCGCTCGCTGGTCGGTGCTCCTCGGCGCCGCGATCGGCGACGCTGTTCGGCTTCAAGGCGACGACGCTCGTCGTCGTCGGGCAACGGGTTCTCCAACACCGTCACGCAGTACGACGCCTACCCGCCGGCCGGCTGTTCGACGTCGCAGAGCCTCGCGCCGTTCTCGCTGACGGTCGACAACTTCACCGTGCGGTTCGAGACGCAGGCCGGAGCAGCGCGGCGCCGCGCCGCGAGTTCGACGCCGCAGTCTCGCGTACGTTCCGCGCCCGGGCGACAAGCCGCGCGAGTACCACCTGCAGCGTCAACCACCCGCTGCAGATCGACGGCACGCGAGGTGCACCTGATCGGGCACGGGTACGCGCCGCGCTTCACGTGCCGCGACGGGAACGGTGACGTCGCCTACACCGGGCCGATGCCGTTCCTGCCGCAGGACGGCAACTTCAGCTCGACCGGCGTGGTGAAGGTGCCGGACGCGCGACCCGAACAGCTAGGCCTGCAAGGGATCTTCGCGCCGACCGCGATGCTCGATCCGAAGCGCGGGCCGATCTCGGCGTTCCCGGACGCGATCGCGCCGGCCGTGTTCCTCACCGCGTACCACGGCGACCTGAACCTGGACGACGGCATCCCGCAGTCGGTGTACCGGCTGGACCTGTCGAAGCTCACCCAGTACCGCGCCTCGAACGGCGAGCCGGTGCGGTACCAGCTGGTGCCCGGCCAGACGGTGACGTTGCCGTCGGGCGCGGGCACGGTGACGTTCGAGGGCTACTCGCGCTGGGTCAACCTGCAGATCAGCCGTGACCCGGGGACACCGGTGGTGCTCATGGGGGCGGTGCTGGCGCTGGGCGGCTTGCTACTATCGCTTGTAGTACGTCGCCGGCGGGCCTGGGTGCGGGTGACCGAGGTCGACGGGCGTACGGTCGTCGAGATTGCCGGCCTGGACCGTACCGAGGGCGGGGAGCTCGGCGCGGAGATCGACAAGCTCACGGCAACGGTGCAGGCTCGCGCTGGATCGGCTGAGGAGGAGCGGTGACCGCCACGTTCGCGGTGCTGTCCAACAACTTCATGTACTCCGCCTCGGCGGTGTTCGCGCTGGCGATGCTGGCCTATGCGGCGGAGTGGGCGCTGACGCGGGAACGGAAGACCTCCGCTGCTGCCGTCGCCGTTCGTACGGCCGTGCCGGTGGGCGCTGGCGCGCCGGTCGACGTCCCCGAGGCTCCCGCCGAGCCTCCCGCGGACGATCGCGGCGACCGGTTCGGCCGGATCGGCGTCGCGCTGTCGATCCTCGCGACGTTGCTGCTGGGCGCCGCGGTGCTGTGCCGCGGGCTGGCGGCCGAGCGGGTGCCGTGGAGCAACCTCTACGAGTTCACCACGACCGGCGCGTTCGTGATCGCCGTCGTGTACCTCGCGTTCCTGCCCCGGCTGCGGATTCGCTGGCTAGGGCTGCCGATCACCGCGTTCATCCTGCTGGTGGTGATGGTCGCGCTGATCCTGCTGTACTCCCCGGTGTCCGGGCTGATCCCGGCGCTGCGCTCGTACTGGCTGATCATCCACGTGTCGGCGGCGGCGCTGGCGACGGGCGTGTTCTCGGTCGGCGCGTTCGCCTCGGTGCTGCAGCTGGTGAAGGCTCGCGCTGAACGTCGTGCCGTCTCCGCGGGCGCGCCGATCGGCGGCATCCTGTCCCGGCTGCCCTCGGCCGAGGCGATCGACCGGGTGGCGTACCGGCTGCACGCTTTCGCGTTCCCGGTCTGGACGTTCGCGCTGATCTGCGGCGCGATCTGGGCCGAACGGGCGTGGGGCCGGTTCTGGGGCTGGGACCCCAAGGAGACGTGGATGTTCATCACATGGGTCGTCTTCGCCGCCTACCTGCACGCGCGCTCGACGGCCGGCTGGCGGAACAAGGTCTCCTGGATCTCCCTGGCCGGCTACGCCTGCCTGCTGTTCAACCTGATCGGCGTGAACATCCTCTTCTCCGGCCTGCACTCCTACGCTGGCATCTGATTCTGCAGACCCATGCGCTGACGTTTTCCGGGGCGGCGCTGACCAAGCGGTACGTCTCGTGGTCCCGGGGCGAGCACCTGCGCGAGTGGGCCGTGCTCCGGCACCTGGCCCGTCATGCGCCGGGACTCGCGCCGTCGCCGCTGTCGGCGTCGTTGGACGCTGTCCCGCCTTCGATCGTGATGTCGGTGATCCCGGGCCGGCCCGTCCCGCCGGACCAGCTCGACGGGTTGGCTCTGGCGATCGGCCGGCTGTGGGCCGTCCCGGTCACTGGGCTGCCGGCGGTGTGCGAGTGGAGGGACGACCTGCGGTTCGGCCGGATGCTGGTCGACGGTCCGCGTCCTTTTGGCGGGGTGCTGGCGGCCGCGTACGACGCCGCCGTTGCCTGGTGGTCCGGACCCGATCCCGCCTTGCTACGGACTCGGCCACGCGAGCTCGTGCTCGGTCATCGCGACCCGAACCTCGCCAACTACCTGTGGGACGGCAGCCAGGTGCGGATCGTCGACTTCGAGGACGCCACGATCTCCGATCCGGCCACCGAGCTCGCGATCTTCGCCGAACACCTCGCCACCCGCCCGGTTGCGCTGGAGTCCTTCGCCGCCCGCTTCGACGTCGACCCACAGCGCTACCTGGCGGCCCGCCGCCTGTGGGCGATGTTCTGGCTCCACCTCCTGCTGCCGGGCGGTCCGGCAGCGCGACGAAACCCGCCCGGCATGGCCGAACGCCAGGCCGAACGGGTGCTTGGCCTACTCGAGCGGTGATCGTGCAGGATGGCCAGGTGATCGAGTCCGACCCACCCGCGGCGGCCCTGGCCTGGGCCGCCGAGGTCACCGGGTCAGCCGACTCGGCACGAACCGTGCGGCGCCTCGCCGGCGGAACGCATGCGGCCACGCACCTCCTCCGAACCGTAGGTCCGGACCGCGAGGTGGTTCTCCGGCGGTTCCCTCCCGGCGACGGCGCGCCAGGGCGCGAAGCGCGCGTACTGGCGGCTCTCGACGGCCTCGACGGCCGGGCGCCGACGCTGGTGGCCGTCGACCCGCACGGGCGCCGGTTCGGCGAGCCGGCCATCTTGATCAGCCGGCTACCTGGACGTGCCGACATCACCCCCGAGTCGCCGGCCGCCGCAGCGGTCCAGCTGGGACGCGCACTGGCCAGCATCCATGGCATTCCGCACGATCAGGTCGCCGAGCTACGCGACGGCCTGGCCGCCGCCGCTTCGTCCGCGAGCGCCGGCCCGGCTCGGTCGATCGTGGCTGCCCACGGTCATCGCCTCGCTCGGCAAGAACCGGTCCTGACGCACTACGACTACTGGTCGGGGAACGTTCTCTGGCAGGAGGAGACGCTCACCGGCATCGTCGACTGGTCCGGCGCCGCGCTGGCACCGCGAGGCTTCGACGTGAGCTGGTGCCGGCTCGACCTGGTCCTGCTGCACGGGCCGGGCGCGGCTCGGTCCTTCCTCGACGCGTACCAAGAAGCGGTCGAGGTGGAGGTGCCCGAGCTGGCGCTGTGGGATCTCTACGCCCTCGCGAACTCCCACGAGGCCGTCGAGACCTGGTTGCCCAACTACCACGATCTCGGTCGCACGGACCTGACCGCGGCCGACCTACGACACCGACATGCGGCGTGGACCGAGGATTGTCTCGCGCGCTGGCAGGACGGGCTCTAGCCGTACGTCGGGTTCTGTGGCCAGCCGGCGGGGGAGTCCTCCCACTCTTCCTGGCGGCCGTACGGCGTCACGTCGAGGACGTTGTGCGTGAACAGCAGCCGGTCCACGCCGCGTGAGGTCGTGTTGTACGTGCGGTAGACGTCGTCGCCGTCGCGGAGGAACGCGGTCAGCATGAAGCCGCCGCCCGCGCCGCAGTCGTCGGCGAAGGAGGTGCCGCGCGAGGAGTAGAAGGGCAGCGTCCAGCCCTTCTCCTTCTTGTACGCCTCTATCTGGGCGAGCGGCATGTTCGAGACCGTCACCCAGGTGACGTCGTAGTCGTTCAGCGCGGCCGGGGCGAACTGCGGCACGTTGTTGGTGAAGTTCGTGCAACCCGGGCAGTACGCGTCCGGCCCGTTGTCCATGAACTGGTACACCATCAGCTGCCGCCGGCCCTCGAACAGCTCGAGCAGCGTCTTCGTGCCGTCCGGCGTCTCGAACGGGTAGTCGTTCGCGAACGCGGTCATCGGCAGTCGGCGCCGGCGGGCCGCCAGCGCGTCCAGCGCGCGGGTGGCTTCCTTCTCGGCGACCAGGAACTCGTCCCGCGCCTTCTGCCACTCCTCGGGAGAGACGACGGGCGGCTGGGCGTTCGTATCGGTGCTCATGCCGTCACCCTGCCAGGAGCGCGGCCCCGCGGCTACGGCTGATCGGGACGTTCGTCCGGCGACTTGGAGTCCTCGCCGAGGTCACGCTCGCGGCGCTCCAGCTCGTCCTGCCACTTGCGCAGCCGCTCCTTCTCCTTGGACAGCTGCTGCTGCTTGAGCTGGTTGAGGAACTCCGGGTCGTCGTCCGGCGCCACCACGCGCCGGGGCTCGGTCCCAGGCGTGTCGCCGCCGAACGGGCTCGGCCCTGGGCCGGCGAACGGCGCGCGGCTGCGCGGTCGGCCCGCCATGAGCCACCCGATCGGCCCGATGAGCGGGATCGCCACGATGACCAGCGCCCACGCCCAACGGGGCATCGTGCGTACACGGTCGGCCGGGCTCTGCACCACGTCCACGAGGCAGTAGATCGCCAGCGCGACCACGATCAGAATCGGCAAAGCTCGCTGCACTAGCCTGACCTTTCCCTTCTCACTCCATGCCCCGTAAGAACGAGCGTAGCCCGCGATTGGTTGCAAGGTCGGGCGAACTCACTCCGGTAGACACCGGTACGGTCGCGATGTGACGCTGGTCAGCCTCGCCGATGTCCAAGCCGCCGCCGAACGGATCGAGGGCGGCGTCCTTCGTACCCCGCTCGTTCCGACCCTCTGGGCGGACCGGCTCTGGCTCAAACCGGAGAACCTGCAGGTCATGGGCGCCTTCAAGATTCGCGGCGCCTTGAACGCGGTCGGCAAGCTCCCGCCCGAGGTCCGCGCCAGGGGGATCATCAGCCATTCCAGCGGCAACCACGCCCAGGCCACAGCGCTCGCGGCCAGGCAGTACGGCGTCAAGGCCGTCGCCGTCATGCCCGAGGGCAGTCCCCAGGTCAAGGTCGAGCGCACTCGTGCTCTCGGGGCCGAGGTCGTGATCGTGCCCCCGCAGGACCGCGAGCCTCGTACGCTCGCGCTCGCCGAGGAGCACGGGTACGTCATCGTCCCGCCGTTCGACCATCCCGACGTCATCGCGGGTCAGGGCACGATCGGCCTCGAGATCCTCGCGGACCTGCCGTCGGTTCGGACCGTGCTCGTGCCGACGGGTGGTGGCGGGCTCGTCTCGGGGATCGCCACCGCGGTCAAGGCGCTCTCCCCGGAGACGTCGGTGATCGCGGTCGAGCCCGAGTTCGCCGCCGAGCTTCAGGAGAGCCTCGCTTTGGGATCGCGGGTCACGTGGCCCGTCGACCGCACGTACCGGACGATCGCCGACTCGGTCCGCGTCGGCGTCAGCGATCTCACGTTCGCCCACATCCGTTCGCGGGTCGATGGCGTGCTGACGGTGACCGACGACCAGATCCGGCAGGCGGTGCGTACGTTGGCGACCGAGTCCCGCCTCGTCGCCGAACCGGGCGGCGCCATCGCCGTCGCCGCCTACCTCGCCCACGCGTCGTCCCTCCCGCCCGGCGACGTCGTGGCCGTCGTCTCCGGGGGCAACATCGACCCCCCGCGCCTGGCCGAGATCCTCGGAGAGACACTGGACGGAGCATGAAGACGTTCGTGATCTACACCCTGCTCCGGGCAGCCATCTTCGCCGGCTGCTTCGGCGTGCTGTACACGCTCTTCGGCAGCCAGGTCTCGGTCTGGCTGGTCGCCATGCTCGCCATCATCTTCACCGCCGGCCTCTCCTGGCTCCTCCTCCGCCAACGCGGTGCGGAGGCCGGAGCCGAGCTGACGAAGGCGTTCCGCAAGGTCCAGAACCGCATCGACGAGTCCGCCCGCCGCGAAGACGAGGCGCTCGACGCCCAGGCCGGTGAGGAAACTCACCAACCCCCGCGTCGCGAGGTGTGACACGATCGGTGGGTCGGCTCCGGTCTGGAGCTGGCCCGGACGAGTAGCGAGCCGTACCCGGTGGTGTAAAGACGGCCCGCACCACATCATGACTGAACAGATCGTCCAGCTCGTTGGCGCCGTCCTCGTCCTCGGAGCGTTCGTGCTCTCCCAGGCCAAGGTCGTCGACGCCAACTCGCTCCCGTACCTCCTGCTCAACGCCGTCGGCGCCGGCGTGCTCGCCGTGCTCGCGTATCACGAACGCCAGTGGGGCTTCCTGCTCCTCGAAGGCGTCTGGGCACTGGTCTCGATCGTCGGGCTCGCCGGCCTCGCTAGGAGGGCAGCACGGGTCGCGGGGGCGTCGCATCGGTAGCAGATGCCAATATCTCGGAACGAGTTACTCTCGGCGCATGTCATGTACCGGCGACTCGACTCAGGGGCGGTGTGCGTTCGACCGCGCGTGGGTGAACGAGGCGATCCGGCGCGTCGAGGCCGATGCCAATCGCAGCGCCGACACCCACCTGCACGTGTTCCCGCTCCCGACCGAGTGGGGCATCGACCTCTACCTCAAGGACGAGTCGGTCCACCCGACCGGCAGCCTCAAGCACCGGCTCGCGCGGTCCCTCTTCCTGTACGCGTTGGCGAACGGCTGGATCGGCGAGGGTACGACGGTCATCGAGGCGTCCAGCGGCTCGACGGCGGTGAGCGAGGCGTACTTCGCGCGGCTGCTCGGCCTCCCGTTCGTGGCCGTGATGCCCGCGTCGACGTCGCCGGAGAAGATCGCGCTGATCGAGCTGTACGGCGGCAAGTGCCACCTCGTCGACGACGCCCGCGGCATCTACGCCGAGTCCAAGCGGCTGGCCGAGGCGACCGGCGGGCACTACCTGGACCAGTTCACCTACGCCGAGCGGGCGACCGACTGGCGCGGCAACAACAACATCGCGGAGAGCATCTTCGAGCAGCTCTCGGCTGAGCGGCATCCGGTGCCGGAGTGGGTCGTCGTGGGCGCCGGGACCGGTGGGACGAGCGCGACGATCGGGCGGTACGTGCGGTACCGGCGCTTCGACACCCGGCTGTGCGTGGTGGACCCGCAGGGCTCGGCCTTCTACGACGGGTGGCGGTTGTCCGACGCGGATCGGACCGCGGTGGGGTCGCGGGTCGAGGGGATCGGGCGGCCTCGGGTGGAGCCCTCGTTCGTGCCGACCGTCGTGGACCGGATGATGCGGGTGCCGGACGGTGCTTCGATCGCGGCGATGCGGTATCTCGCTCGGGTGACGGGTCGACGTTCCGGCGGCTCGACCGGGACCAACCTGTGGGGCGCGCTGCGGTTGGTGTCGGAGATGCTCGCCGCCGGTCGGGAGGGAAGCGTGGTGACGCTGATCTGCGACGGCGGGGATCGCTACGCGCATACGTACTACGACGACGCGTGGGTGGCTGCGCAGCATCTGGAGCTGGAGTCGTACACGGAGACGTTGAGCCGGTTCGGGGCGAACGGGGAGTGGGTGGAGCCTTGAGCACTTACGACGATCTGACGCTGGACGTCTTGCGCGAGCGGCAGTCGGAGAAGTGGCGGGCGTTTCCCCCGGACGTGCTGCCCGTGTGGGTGGCGGAGATGGACTACCCGCTCGCGCCGCCGATCCGCGAGGTGCTGCACTCGCTGGTCGACCGGGGTGACACGGGCTATCCGTGGGTGGGCGAGCTGCCTTCGGCGTTCGCCTCGTTCGCTCAGGCCCGGTACGGCGTCGCGGTCGATCCGTCGCGGGCGTACGTGGTGTCGGACATCATGCGCGGGATCCAGGTGGCGTTGGAGGTCCTGACGCCGCCGGACTCGGGGGTCGCGTTCCTCACCCCCGCGTACCCGCCGTTCTTCGAGTCGGTCCCCTACGTGGGCCGGCGCGCTGTCTCGGTGCCTCTGGCGTTCTCTGCTTCGGGTCGGCCGTCGGTGGACTTCGACCGGCTCGCCGCGGCCCTGGGACGGCCGGACGTGTCGGCGTTCCTGCTCTGCAACCCGCACAACCCGACGGGCCGGATGTTCACGGCGTCGGAGCTGTCGGCGATGGCGGAGATCGCGGAACGTTCGGACGTCGTCGTACTGTCCGACGAGGTGCACGCGCCCCTGACGTACGGCTCCGCGCGGCACGTGCCGTTCTGGTCGGTGTCGTCGGACGTGGTGCGGCGGTCGGTGACGTTCGTCTCGGCCTCGAAGGCGTGGAACGTGCCGGGCCTGAAGTGCGCGATGGCCCTGGCAGGCAGCCCGGAGGTGTCGAAGGCGCTGCAGACGTTGCCGGAGGAGATCCTCGTCGGCAGCAGCGTGCTGGGGATCGCGGCCAACATCGCGGCGTTCCGTTCCGGCCTTCCCTGGTTGACGGAAACCCTGGACTACCTGTCCGTCAACCGGCAGTTGCTAGCCTCGCTGCTGGCGGAGAAGCTGCCGGGAGTTACGTACGCCATGCCCGACGCGACGTACCTCGCCTGGCTCGACTGCCGCGCATTGGGCCTAGGCCCCGACCCCGCCACCGCGTTCCTCAACCAAGGCCGCGTAGCCACGGTCGGCGGCCACCACTTCGGCGTCGAGGAGGGAACCGGCTTCGTCCGCTTCAACTTCGCCACCTCCAAGGCCATCCTCACCGAGGCCGTCGACCGGATGGCCTCAGCGGTCGCGAGCTAGCGGCTAGGACCGGGGGACGTCGTCGGTGTCGCGGGACTGGACGGCTTGGGTGATTGCGTGGGGGTTGGTGAGTTTCCTCACCAGACGATGATCCTCAACGGTAGGCGGTGACGTGGATCAAGATCGTGTGATCGTCGTCTTCTGCTTGAAGGCCGCGAAACTCGACGTAGGCGACGAGATCGTCGCTGGTTGCGGCGCAGAAGCCCTTGTCGGCTTGTACCTGGCGATCTTGGCGACGTTCTGAGATCGGACACGCGTCGGAGTCATCCCGAGGAAGCCGATCAACACAACGAACGCCCTGATGCAGATGACGGCGACCTGAAGGACAGCTGCGTTCCCCTCTACCCGGTGACGAACCAGATGCCCACGGCGGGTTCGGTGCCGTCGTTGCGGTAGCGGTGGGGGGTGGAGGACTCGAAGGACACGGAGTCGCCGGGGCCTAGGTGGAGCTCTTCGAAGCCCAGCGTCAGGACGAGCTCGCCGCTCAGCAACAGCCCGTACTCCGAGCCGGAGTGGCGCATCAGCTCTCCCGTCGACGACGACGTGCCGCCGGGGTCGTACGTGATGCGGAGGAAGTCGGTCGCGTGTGGCGGCAGGGCACCGAGGCGTTCCCAGGTCACGCCGGAGTCCAGCACCAGGACCTGTCGCGAGGACGGCTGGACGAGCGGCCCGAGGCGCAGGCCCGTGGACGAACCGAGCGCCTCGAGCACCGTGGTCGGCGGGCCCCCCGCGAGCGAAACAGGCACGGCAGCGGCGGATTCGGCCGCGTCGAAGACGTCCTCGATCGAGATCCCCAGCGCCGAGGTGATCGCGTACAGCGTGCTCACCGAAGGCCGCGACCGCCCGGTCTCGATCTGGGACACCATGCTCGCCGACACCCCCACCGACCGGGCCAGGGAGCGCAGGGACACGCCGCGGCGGAGGCGTTCCTCGCGGATCCGTTCGCCGACGGCCGGCAGCTCGCTGGGTGACACAAGTGTGAAGTGTAGCTGTTCAAGGCGTTAAGTAATACTTGACAGCACCCAACCCCAGGCCTACGTTCGAAACGCAAAGAGCCAGCCGCCCACGGGAGGTGCGATGGCCATTCGTACGTTCGGTCCGAACGCGGTCGACTGGGAGCAACGCATCGACCTCGCCCGCCTCCGCGACCAACGCCTGGAACGGCTGAACGAAAGCCTCGAACGCACCGACCTCGGCGCCCTGCTCGCGTTCGACTTCTCCAACATCCGCTACTTCACGTCCACCCACATCGGCACCTGGGCCATGGACAAGCTGATCCGCTTCGCCCTCCTCCCGCGCGGCCACGACCCGATCAGCTGGGACTTCGGCTCCGCGGCCCGGCATCATCAGCTCTACAACCCCTGGCTGGACGGCGAAAAGCGCGCCCGAGCAGGCATCTCCACCCTCAGAGGCGCGTTCCACCCCGACGCCGGCATCGCCGACGAGGTCGCCACCAAGATCGCCAACGAGCTCAGGGAGTACGGCCTCGAGAACGAGCCGCTCGGCGTCGACCTCGTCGAGCTCCCCATCCTCAAAGCCCTACAAAACAAGGGCATCGATGTCGTCGACGGCCAGCAGGCGTTCCTCGACGCACGCACGATCAAGACACAGGACGAGATCAGCCTCCTCGCCCAAGCGGCCTCGATGGTCGACGCCGCCTACGAGGAGCTCTACACCTTCCTCCGCCCCGGCGTCAGAGAGAACGAGTGCGTCGGCCTCGTCAGCAAGGTCCTGTACGACCTCGGCTCAGAGTACGTCGAGGGCGTCAACGCCATCTCCGGCGAGCGCTGCTCCCCGCACCCGCACGTCTACTCCGACAGGCTGATCAGACCGGGCGACCCCGCGTTCTTCGACATCCTGCACAGCCACCTCGGCTACCGCACCTGCTACTACCGCACGTTCGCCGTCGGCAGCGCCTCCCCAGCGCAACGCGACGCCTACAAACGATGCCGTGAGTACATGGACGAGTCGATAGCCCTCGTCAAGCCCGGCGCCACCACGGCAGACATCGTCGCCACCTGGCCACGAGCCGAAGAGTTCGGTTTCCCCAACGAGGAAGCCGCATTCGCCCTCCAGTACGGCCACGGCGTAGGCCTTGCGATCTGGGAGAAGCCCATCTTCAGCCGCCTCGTCTCCCTCGACCACCCCGAGGAACTCAAAGAGGGCATGGTCTTCGCGCTCGAGACGTACTGGCCCGGCGCCGACGGCTGGTCCGCCGCACGCATCGAGGAGGAGGTGGTCGTCACAGCGGACGGCTGCGAGGTCATCACGAAGTTCCCGGCCGAGGAGCTGCTCGTCGCCGGCCGGAAGTACTGGACCGCGACAGGTCCGCTCGCAGCGACGAGGGAGAGCCAGTCACATCTCAACACCACAAGGGCATCCGGCAATGGCCACGCCGCCGACTGAGGCCGAGCTGCTCACGATGTACGAGCAGCTCGCGCTGATCCGACGTACGGAGAAGGCCGCGTACGACCTGTTCATGGCCGGACTCGTCAAGGGCACCACGCACCTCGCCGCGGGCCACGAGGCCGTCGCGGTCGGTGCCACAGCCGCGCTGAGGCCGGACGACTACGTGTTCGCGACCTACCGCGGTCACCACCACGCCATCGCCCGCGGCGCGACGCCGGAGGAGTGCCTGGCCGAGCTGATGAGCAAGGCCACCGGGCTGTGTGGCGCCAAGGGCGGCTCGATGCACCTGACCAAGGCGGACCGGGGCATGCTCGGCTCGTACGCGATCGTCGGCTCCCATCTCCCGATGGCCGTCGGCGCCGCCTGGTCGGCACAACTGCGCGGCACCGGGCAGGTCGCGGTCGCGTTCTTCGGCGACGGCGCCACGAACATCGGCGCGTTCCACGAAGCCCTCAACCTCGCCGCGGTGTGGAAGCTCCCCGTCATCTTCTGCTGCGAGAACAACCTCTACATGGAGTACACGCCGATCGCCGACGTCACGGCGGTCGCCAACCCCGCGGCAGACCGAGCGTCCGCGTACGGCATGAAGGCCGAGATCGTCGACGGCAATGACGTGCTGGCAGTCCGGGACGCGTTCGCCCGCGCATCAGACCGCGCACGAGCCGGCGAGGGCCCCACCATCATCGAGGCACAGACCTACCGGCACTACGGCCACAGCCGCACCGACCCCGCGAAGTACCGAACAGAGGAGGAGTTGCAGAGCTGGCTCGCCCGCGACCCCCTCCTCAAGGCCCAGGAGTACCTCCGTCAAGCAGGCGTTGACGAGCCGACGATCGACAAGGTGAACGCCGATGTCGAGCAGGTCATAGCCGATGCGATCGAGGCCGCCAAGCAGGCCCCGCCACCCGACCGCAAAGAGGCGTTCACCGACGTCTGGGCCGACGGGAGCTCGACATGGCGGACGTGACCTACCGCGAGTCCGTCGCCGAGGGGATCGCCCGCGAGATGCGGCGCGACCCGACCGTCGTCTGCCTCGGCGAGGACATCGGCAAGGCCGAGGGCGTGTTCAAGACGACGGTCGGGCTGTACGACGAGTTCGGCCCGAAGCGCGTCTGGGACACCCCAATCTCCGAGCAGGCCATCGTCGGCGCCGCGATGGGCGCGGCGATGACCGGGATGCGGCCCGTCGCGGAGATCATGTTCTCCGACTTCCTCGCCTGCTGTTGGGACTACCTGGCGAACGAGATCCCCAAGGTCCGTTACATGACCGGCGGCCAGGTCACCGTCCCGCTCGTCGTCAGAACGGCGAACGGCGGCGGCCTCGGCTTCGGCGCACAGCACTCCCAAGCAGTCGAGAACTGGGCGTTCACCATTCCAGGCTTGAAGATCGCCGCCCCGTCGACCCCGGCGGACGTCGTCGGCATGATGGCGGCGGCGATCCGTTCCGACGACCCCGTCGTGTTCTTCGAGCACAAGGGCCTGTTCGCGACCAAGGGCCCAGCGGCACGGGACGGCCACGTCGTCGAGCTGGGACTGGCCGCCACCGTACGCAGCGGGACGGACGTCACGATCGTCGCCCTCGCGTCGACCGTCCCGCTCGCCTCACAGGCGGCCGAAATCCTCAGCCAGGAAGGGATCGAGGCCGAGGTCATCGACCTCCGCAGCCTCATCCCGCTCGACCTCGCCACCGTCCTGAGCTCGGTGAGCAAGACCTCGCGACTCGTCATCGTCGAGGAGAACCCGTACCAAGGCGGCTGGGGTGCGACCGTCGCCTCCGTCGTCGCCGACGAGGGCTTCGAGAGCCTCGACGCACCCATCCGAAGAGTAGCCGCCGCGAACGTCCCACTGCCGTTCGCCGACGCGCTCGAAGCCGAAGTGATGCCCACCACCGAGAAGGTCGCCGACGCGGTCCGTCGGCTCGCGGCTTACTAGCACAAACCCTGAGTGCCTCAAAGGAGAGTCATGAGCAAACGAACGCTGGTACGGGGTGGCCAGATTCTGTCGATGGACAAGGCGATCGGGGACCTTCCGCGCGGTGACGTGCTGATCGAGGACGACCACATCGTCGCCGTCGAGCCGCAGATCGACGCCGACGCCGAGGTGATCGACGCGACCGGCAAGATCGTCATCCCGGGTTTCATCGACACACACCGCCATACCTGGGAGGCCGCGATCCGCGGCAGCGCGCCGAACGCGACGCTCGACGACTACTTCGTCGAGATCCTCGACACGTTCGCGCCGCTGTACGACGCCGAGGACGTGTACGCGTCCAACCTCGCCGGCACCCTCGAATGCCTCAACGCCGGCATCACCACGCTCGTCGACTGGTCGCACATCAACAACACCCCCGACCACCCCGACGCCGCGATCCAAGCCCTCAAGGAGACCGGCATCCGGGCCCAGTACGCGTACGGCAGCGCCAACACCTCCCTCGCCGACTACTGGTTCGAGAGCAAACTCGCCATCCCCGGGGCGGACGTACGTCGAATCCGCGACGCGTACTTCGCGAGTGACAACAGCAGGTTGACGATGGGCCTCGCGACTCGCGGACCGGGCTTCTGCCAAGAGGAAGTCGTCCGCAGCGAATGGGCGCTCGCGCGCGAGCTCGGCATCCCGATCACCGTCCACGTCGCGATGGGACGGCTCGCCGGCCGGTTCGGAATGGTCAAGCAACTCAGCGATCTCGGCCTCCTCGGCCCCGACACGACGTACATCCACTGCTGCTACTTCAGCGACGAGGAATGGCAACTTGTCGCCGACAGCGGCGGCACGATCTCGATCGCTCCGCAGATCGAGGCGCAGATGGGCCACGGCTGGCCGCCCGTGATGAAGGCGATCGAGTACGGACTGCGGCCGAGCCTCTCGATCGACGTCGTCACGACCGCGCCCGGCGACATGTTCACCCAGATGCGGTCCGCGTTCGGAACCGAGCGCGCTCGCGTGAACGCCGTTTCCTGGCAGGCGAACGAGAACGTTCCCGACACCATGCTGACCGCGCGGCAGATGCTGGAGATGGCCACGATCAACGGCGCGCACGTCGCCGGCGTCGAGGACCGTACGGGCTCGCTCACCCCTGGCAAGAAGGCCGATCTCGTCCTCATCGACGCCGGAGCGATCAACGTCGCCCCGGTCCTCGACCCGGTCGCCGCGGTCACGTTGAGCGCGGACGTCTCGAACGTCGACACCGTGATCGTCGACGGCGTCGTCCGCAAGCGCGGTGGCAAGCTGGTCGCCGACACCGATGCCGCACGCCTGCTGGTCGAAGCGGCGAGCCAGCGGCTCGTCTCGAGGGCTGCGGACCGCAAGGCGGCCGCGGCGGTATGACTGCTCGCTGGTGGATCCGGCTCGCTCAGTTTCACTCCCAACGGGGCCTGCCGGCCCGACGGACATCGCCGCTGCTTCGACGAGCCGGATCCACGGTCCGGCACGCGGTCTTCCACGCCGGTGAAGCCGTCTTCGCGCCAAGTGCTGGCGACGACGGCTTCCGGCGCTGGACCCCGATCGGCGAGTCGAACGCGGTCCATACCGGGTTCGGGCTGTGCGAGCTCGACCCCGGCAGCGCGGTGGGTGCGCACGTGCACTCGTTCGAGGAGAGCGTCTACATCCTCGGCGGTGCGGTGATCCTCGAGACCGAGGAGAGCGCGACCACGCTCGCCGGCGGCGACTACGCACTGCTGCCGGTCGGGACGCCGCATGCCTGGCGGAACGACGGCATCGAGGCCGCGCGCTGGGCGGAGATGCTCGCGCCGCAACCGCGGGCCAGAACGGGCGGCGACACGTTCGCCCTTCCACCGTTGACGTTCCGGACCGCGACACCGTTCGACGTACGCGACCCACGCAACCGGCTCTTCGGCCAGGTCGATCCCGCGAACATGGATCCGGCCAAGCAGACGCAAGACAGGCTTGTCGTTTCCGCGAGCATGCGGACCGCGTTGCTCGTCTACAGCGGGATCAGCGTGAAGATGATGGTCGACTCCGATCTCGGGGCACAGTTGTCGACGATGTTCATGGTGCAGTACGAGCCGAACGGTGTTGCCGGACCGCACGATCACCCGTTCGAGGAGGTCTACTTGTTCCTCGAGGGCACGGCGGAGGCGACGTTCGACGGCGTGCGGTACGAGCTGGGGCCCGGCGATCTCGCGTTCGCCGGCGTCGGCTGCGTGCACAGCTTCCGCAACCTGGCCGGCGGTCCGCTGCGCTGGTTGGAGACCCAGGCGCCGATGCCGCCGCGCCGCCACTCGTACCGGTTCGCGCGGGACTGGGACTATCTACGCAGGAATCTCGAAGGGAGCTGACTCCATGGGTGTGATCGTGGTTGTCGGGGGAACCGCCGGTCTGGGACGGGCTGTCGCCGAGCACTTCGTCGGGCAGGGGCGCGAGGTCGTCGTGACCGGTCGCGACCCCGACCGGGCCAAGTCGATCGCCGCGGAGATCGGCGCGACGGCCGGCCTCGGCTTCGACCTGTCCAAGCCGGAGGAGATCGCGCCAGCGTTGGCGGGTCTCGGGGCGGTCGACCACGTGGTGCTGATGGCGATCGAACGCGACGCCAACACGGTCGGCGACTACAACCTCGCCGGAGCGCTGCAACTGGTGACGATGAAGCTCGTCGGCTACACCGAGGTCGTCCATGCGCTGCGGGACAAGCTGTCCGAGGACAGCTCGGTGCTGCTGTTCGGTGGCCTGGCGAAGGACCGCCCGTACCCCGGCTCGACGACCGTGTCGACGGTTAACGCCGGCATCCTCGGACTCAGCCGCACGCTGGCGATCGAGCTCGCGCCGATCCGCGTGAACTCGCTGCACCCCGGCATCGTCGGCGACAGCCCGTTCTGGAGCGACAAGCCGGCAGAAGTGCTGGAGGGTCACCACAAGGCGACCTTGACAGGGCGGGCCGCCAACATGAAGGACATCGTCAGCGCGGTGGCGTTCCTGCTCGAGAACACCTCGGCGAACGACGTCCACCTGCGGATCGACGGAGGCATCCGCTGACCGTCGCGATGATCGGCACCGGACGGATGGGTGCCGCGATGGTCGGCCGGCTGCGTGGCGCCGGTCATCCCGTGGTGGCGTGGAATCGCACGCCAGCAAGGGCAAAAGGCCTCGATGCCGACGTGGCGGCCAGCGCCGCCGAGGCCGCGGCGGCAGCCGACGTCGTGCTGGTGTCCCTCGCCGACGACGCCGCCGTGATGGCGACGTACCCGGGCGCTGGCGGGATCGCCGCCGGGCTGCGGCCCGGCACCATCGTCGTCGACACGAGTACGGTCGCGCCGGCGACTGTGCGGAAGGCCGCGGAGCTCGTCGCCGAGCGCGGCGCCGTCCTGCTCGACGCTCCGGTGTCGGGCAGCGTTCCCGTCGTCCAGCAAGGCGCGATCACGTTCCTCGTCGGCGGTCCGGCTGACGCGTTGGACCAGGTGCGTCCGATACTTTCGGCGTTCGCGACCCGGATCTTTCACCTGGGCGGCGTGGGTTCCGGAGCGACGATGAAACTTTCGGTCAACTCCGTCGTCTACGGACTGAACCAGTCGGTCGCCGAGGCGCTCGTGCTCGCCGAGAAGGCCGGCGTGGAGAGGGCGGTGGCGTACGAGGTGTTCGCGAACAGCGCGATCTCGGCGCCGTTCGTGCACTACAAGCGCGAGAATTTTGAACGCCCGGCCGAAACTCCCGCCGCGTTCATGCTCCAGCTCGTCGTGAAGGACCTCGACCTGATCGGCGCGCTCGCGGACGAGGTGGGTGCTCGGATGGACCAGCGGGCCACCAACCGGCAGATCGCCGCCGAGGCGCTCGCCCAGGGGATGGGGGAGCGGGACCTCAGCGTGGTCGCGGAGTTCCTACGCCGCCAGGACGAGACCGACGGTCAGTAGCGCGGCGAAGGCGAGCTCGGAGACGCCGGTGTCCTTCAGAACGGGGATCAGCGCGCGTCCGGTGATGCCGCTGAGCATGATCCTGGTGGGCCGAATCGCCAACGGGAGCGCGAGAAGCGCGAGCAGTACCCACAGGGACGTGGTGACCGCGAGCACGACGACGGCGACGTACCCGAGCGCCTGCAGCGCGACGTAGAACTGGCGGCTCGGGCCGTCGCCCATCACGACCGCGAGCGTGCGCTTGCCGCTCTCGGCGTCGGTCGGGATGTCGCGCACGTTGTTCGCGACGAGCAACGAGCAGGTCAGCGCGCCGACCGCGATCGCGCCGGCGACCGAGGGCCAGGTGATGCCGCCCACCTGGACGAACGTGGTGCCGACGACGGCGACGAAGCCGAAGAACACGAAGACCGAGACCTCGCCGAGCGCGCGGTAGCCGTACGGGCGGTCGCCTCCGGTGTAGAACCACGCGGCGGCGATCGCGACCGCGCCGACCGCTATCAGCCAGATCGCGCTGGTGATCGCCAGCACGAGGCCGGCGACCGCGGCGACGGCGAAGCAGACGAACGCGGCGGACCGTACCGCCGTCGGCGTGGCGACCCCGGAACCGACGAGGCGGAGCGGGCCGACCCGCTGGTCGTCGGTGCCGCGGATGCCGTCGGAGTAGTCGTTCGCGTAGTTGCAGCCGACCTGGATCGCGACGGAGACGACCAGCGCGAGCAGTGCCTTCCACCACACGAAGCGGTCCGCCGCCGCGGCGGCACCGGAGCCGACGAGCACGGGCGCGATCGAGGCCGACCAGGTCCGCAGCCGCGCACCTTCGAACCATTCAGCAGGAGTCGCCACGTTTTCATCCTGTCACGGGGACGCCTACGGCCGGCCGGCGTGGGGTGCGGGCGCCCGCGTGGTGCTGACGACGCCGGTCTCGGGCCCGGTGGTGAGGCGATCGATGTTCTCCTCGAAGCTCTGCCCCATCTGCCAGTCGGCCGACAGCATGTACAGCGTGCGCCCGTCCTCGCCTCCGAGCGTGCAGGCGAAGCCGGCCCGGTCGAGCGGCACGGTGGCGAGGATCTCGCCGCCCTCCGCGACGCGGACACAGGCTGGCCCTGACTCCGGCGTGAACGTCGGCGTCCACACCGCGCCCTCCGCGTCGACCACGATGCCGTCCGCCATCACCGGCGCCCACACGCGGCGGCTGTCCAGCGAGCCATCGGAGGCGATGTCGTACGCGAGCAGTTCCTGTGAGAACGAAGCCGCCACGATCAGCGTGGACCCGTCCGGCGTCACCGCCATCCCGTTCGGGAACGCGATCTCCTCGGCGACGTTGCGCACCGCGCCGTCCGGGGTGATCAGCGCCACGAACCCGGGCGCCGTGCCCTCGTCGGGGTGGAAGTTCGTGCCTCCGTTGACGTACACGTTGCCGCGGCCGTCGACCACGATCTCGTTCAGGTTCGCCGCGAGCACGCTCAGGTCCGCGTGGTCGACCAGCGACCCGTCCGGCTCCTGCCGGAGCAGCCGTCCCTCCGGCCCGGCGACCACCAGCAGCGTGCCGTCGGGCAGCCAGTCGAACGAGAACGGAATCGTCACCGGCACGGACGCCATGACCTCGGTCTTGCCGTCGGCGTCGACGGCGAGGATGTCGTGCGTACCCCAGTTGGACAGCCACAGCCGGCCGTCGTGCCAGCGTGCGGACTCGCCGATCTTCAGACCGGTCAGCAGAATGTCGTTCATCTGGAACCTCCCTTGTCGCCGTCTACACGAACGGCAAAGGCCTGGATCGACAGGGTCAGGGGATTCGCAGGGCCAGCCGGTCGACCTTGCCGGACGGCAGCAGCGGGAGCTTGTCGACCACGACCAGCTCGCGAGGTGCGTGCGTACGCGGTAACGACTCCGCCACGTGGTCGCGGACCGCCGCCAACGTGGGCGCGGGAACGTCCTTCCGCAGCACGAGATAGGCGACGACGCGCGTGCCCCACTCCTCGTCGGGTACGCCGACGGCAGCCGCTTCGGCCACGCCGGGCAGGCTGGCGAGCGCTTGCTCGACCGGCGTCAGGGGGATGTTGACGCCGCCCGAGATCACCACATCGTCAACCCGGCCGAGGATCCGCAGGGCGCTGCTCTCGAGTTCGCCCAGGTCGCCCGTCCGATGCCAGCCGTCCACCAACGCCTCGGCGGTCAGGTCGGGCCGCAGCCGGTAGCCCGCGAACAGCACCGGGCCGCCGATCGACACCCGCCCGTCGGCGTCGAGCCGGACCTCGACGTCGCGCAGAGGCACGCCGTCGTACACGCAGCCGCCGCACGTCTCCGTCATCCCGTACGACCTGACGATCGTCACCCCGGCATCCTCGGCCTGGGCGCGTACGGCCGGCGGCGTCGACCCGCCGCCGAGCAGGACCGCGTCGTACGACCGCAGCGCCTCGGTCGCGGCGGCGTTCGCGAGCAGTCGGACGAGCTGGGTCGGGACGAGCGACACGTACCTGCGTGTGCTGTCAGACAGGCGCTTCGAGGCGGCGACGAACGAGTCCGCCGTGAGCTTCTCCTCGAGGACCGTCGGCTCGGTCCCCGCGACGATGCCGCGGACCAGCACCTGCAGGCCGGCGACCCGGGTCGGCGGCAGCGCGAGCAGCCAGCTGCCCGGCCCGCCTAGTCGCTCGTGCGTCGCATGCGCCGAATGCAGCAGCGCCGACGCGGGCAGCAGCGCCGCCTTCGGCTCGCCCGTCGAGCCCGAGGTCGGAAGGACCGCGGCGATGCCCGGAAGTTCCAGCGGAGTCTCGGGAGCGAGAACGGAGAGCAACCGCTTCCGCTCTTGGCCAGAAGCCACCGGAGCGACTGCCGAGCCGCCTTCGAGCGCGGACCGTAAGTGCGCGAGCACGGCTTGTGCGTCGAACGGAGTCGACGCGACCTCAATCACGTAAAGGTCACGATCGATCCCGGTCACGTGTCTAGGCTACGAGGGGAGTTCGTGACAGTCTGTAGCGCTATCACCATTTCACTGGTCAAAACGGCACGGGCTGGACGAAGCAGGAGGCTGCGGTAATGGTCACGCGTGGGGACGGGACCCCTCTCGTCTTCGCGATCGGCATGCGTACCCGGTTCCGGGGCATCGAGGTCCGCGAAGGCGTACTGCTGCGCGGCCGCGCGGGCTGGGGCGAGTTCAGCCCGTTCTGGGACTACGACGCGGCCGAGTGCGTGCCCTGGCTCCGCGCCGCCCGCGAGGCGGCCGACGAGGGCTGGCCCGCGGCGGTGCGTACGAGCATCCCGGTCAACTGCACGATCCCCGCCGTCGGCCCCGAGGCCGCCCAGGCGGTCGTCGCCGCGAGCGCTGGCTGTCGGACCGCGAAGATCAAGGTCGCGGAGCCAGGTCAGACCGAGGCGGACGACCTGGCTCGGGTCGAGGCCGTACGCGACGCGCTCGGTGCGGGCGGCCGGATCCGCATCGACGCCAACGGTCTCTGGGACGTCGACACGGCCGTACGCATGACGCGCCTGCTCGACAAGGCGGCCGGCGGGCTGGAGTACGTCGAGCAGCCCTGCCGCACGGTCGAGGAGCTGGCCGCTGTGCGCGTGCGAATCGATGTGCCGATCGCGGCGGACGAGTCGATCCGGCGGGCGGCCGACCCGTACCGCGTGGTCGAGCTGGACGCGGCCGACGTCGCCGTGCTGAAGGTGCAGCCGCTCGGTGGCGTGCGGGCCTGCCTGGAGATCGCTGCGCGGATCGGGCTGCCCGTGGTCGTGTCCAGTGCGCTCGAAACTTCCGTGGGGATTGCGGCCGGAGTGGCACTTGCGGCCGCTTTGCCGGAACTTCCGTACGCCTGCGGGCTCGCTACCGGTGCGTTGCTGACCGGTGACGTCGTCGACGCGCCGTTCACCGTGGTCGACGGGGCTTTACCGGTCGCTCGGCCGAAACTTTCGGACGTGCCGCTGGCCGAACCGGAAACGATTGCGCGCTGGACCGAGCGCCTCGCCGCGGTGGAGGCACTCGCGTGAACCCGTCGACCGCTCTCGCCCGCGTCCTCATCGACGAGCTCTGCCGCGTCGGCGTCCGCGAGGCGGTCCTGGCCCCGGGGTCGCGGAACGCCGCGCTCGCGTTCGCGCTGCACGCCGCCGACGAAGAGGGCCGGCTCCGGCTGCACGTCCGCATCGACGAACGCAGCGCCGCGTTTCTCGCACTGGGCTTGTCGAAAGTCAGCCGTCGGCCGGTTCCCGTCGTGTGTACGTCGGGTACCGCGGCGGCCAACCTGCACCCGGCTGTCCTCGAGGCGTTCCACACCGGCGTACCGCTGATCATCATGACCGCGGACCGCCCGGGTGAGCTGCGCGGCGTCGGCGCGAACCAGACGACGGACCAGGTGAAACTTTTCGGCGACGCGGTCCGGATGTTCCACGACGTTCCGGCGCCGGAGCGGCGGACGGGACAGAACGCGTACTGGCGCGAGCTCATCGGCCGCGCCGTGTCGACGGCGCGCGGGTTCCGCGACCGCGATCCCGGGCCGGTGCATCTCAACATCGCGTTCCGCGAGCCGCTCGTTCCCGACGACTCGACAGCGCGGCCGTGGCCGGAGTCGCTGGACGGACGGCCCGACGGGGCGCGCTGGACCCGCGTCGAACGGCTCGTCACCGATCGGATCTCCTGGCTCGAGGCCGGGCCGCGGACCGTGGTCGTCGCCGGCGACGGCGCGGACGCGCAGGCCCGTTGGCTCGCGGAGACGGCCGGTTGGCCGTTGTTCGCGGAGCCGACGAGCGGCGCTCGTTCCGGGCCGAACGCGATGGGGCCGTACCAGTACCTGTTGCGCGCCGACACCCGGCTGACGCAGGCGATCGAGCGGGTCGTGGTGTACGGGCGGCCCACGCTGTCGCGGCCGATCACCCGGTTGCTCGCGCGCGAGGACATCGAGCTGGTGATGGTCGCGCGGCGGCCGTCGTGGCCGGACCCGGGGCACCGGGCGTCGCTGATCGCGGCGACCGTCGCGTTGGAGGGAACGGTCGACGGGGCTGGACGTGCGGAGCCCGACGAGTGGCTCGCCGCGTGGCTGTCGGTCGACGCCGCGGCGCGGATCTCGGTCGACAAGGTGCTGGCCGACGAGCCGACGCTGACCGGTCTGCACGTCGCGCGCGAGGTCGCGGCTCAGCTGCCCGGCGGCGGCCTGCTGGTGGCGGGCTCGTCGAACCCGATCCGCGACCTCGACATCGCCGCGATGCCGTGGGACAACCGGCTCGTCGACGACGCGGGCCGGATCGACCCGCGCGACCACCGCCGGGTGATGGCGAACCGCGGGCTCGCCGGCATCGACGGCACGGTCTCGACCGCGATCGGCTCCGCGCTCGTGCACCGGCTCGGCCCGGCGTACGCGCTGGTGGGCGACCTGACGTTCCTGCACGACGCGAACGGGCTGGTGCGTGGACCGTACGAGGCGCGGCCGGACCTGACGATCGTGGTCGTGAACGACGACGGCGGCGGGATCTTCGCGACGCTGGAGCAGGGCGCGCCGGAGTACTCCGACGCGTTCGACCGCGTCTTCGGCACGCCCCACGGCGTCGACCTCGCGGCGTTGGCAGCGGCGACGCGTACGCCGTTCGCCCGTGTACGCAACCTGTCCGAGCTGCGCGGTGCCTTGTCCCGGGCGCGGGGCCTGCGGATCGTCGAGGTGCCGGTCGACCGTTCAGGCCTCCGCGACCTCCACACCCGCCTCGCCGCCGCCGTCTCGGACGCGATCGCCGACTAGAACGTTTTCGCTTGCTCCGTTGCTTCTTCTTCGGCTTGCCGCATGGCCTTGGGGAATCACGTCGATCAGTTGCTTGAGGATGTAGGGGATGCCGGCGTTCCACATGGGGACGCTGAACAGCAGCCGGTCGGCCGAGTCGAACCGTTCGAACGTTGCCTCCGCCTGTCGCCACGCCCGTGCCTGCTCGCCGGTGGGCGTCTGGCCGGCGAAGACGGTCATCTTGGCGTGCGCGGCGGCCGGGCCGAAGTCGGGCAGAGAGCCGTCCCAGAGGTCCCAGTGCTCGACGGTGGCATCGGGATGGGTCGCGGCGTAGGCGTCGACGAACGTCCGGGCGATCCGCAGGGAGGCGGAGGCCTCGCCCCGAGGCGAGGCGGAGATGTGCAGCAGCTTCGTCACGCCGACCTAAACGGACTCTGGTCCGCGTCTATTCCGATGCGGTCGCCGACGCTGGAATGCCAGGCTGGGGCATGCGCTGCGAGACCACGAGTGATCCGAACGCGTTCTGGGAGCTGGCCGGCGAGTTCCTGCTCTCCGATCCGGTCCGGCACAACATGATCACCACGAACGTCTGGTCCCGCCGCGGCGGCGCGCGTGCCGAGGAGGAACCGCTGTTCGTCGCGATCCTCGACGGCGACGAGGTCGTGGGCGCGGCGATGCGGACGAAGCCGTTCCCGCTGACCACCACGCCGATGAGCGAGCAGGCGGTCGCCACACTGGTCGAGGAGGTCTGGCCGGTCGCGGGCGACTCGAGCGGCGTCGCCGGGCCGTTGGAGACCGTACGGCCGCTCGCCGAGCGCTGGGCCGAGAAGGCCGGCAAGGAGCTCGTCGTCACCTCGCGCCAACGGCTGCACAAGCTCGACGAGGTCGCGCCCGTTCCGCAGCCGTCCGGCACCTGGCGCCGTGCGACACAGGACGACCGCGAGCTGCTGATCGCCTGGAACCTCGCGTTCCACGACGACGTAGGCATGCGGCCGCCGCTCGACCCCGCCCACGGGATCGACGCGAAGATCGAGGCCGGGCACGCGTTCTTCTGGGAGGACGACGGCGAGCGCGTCTCGCACGTCGGATCCCATCTGGCCGTCGCCGGCGTCAGTCGCGTCGGCCCGGTCTACACGCCGGCAGAGCGCCGCGGGCGTGGGTACGCGACCGCGCTGACCGCAGTCGTCAGCCAGCTGTTGCTCGACAGCGGTTCGACCGCCTGTTCGCTCTACACCGACCTCGCGAACCCCACGTCGAACAAGATCTACGCGGCCATCGGCTATATCCCCGTGCTCGATGTCGAGGTCTACACGTATGCTTGACGACGTCGCCAACCGAGGAGACCGACTTGTGACCTGGTGAGAACGCCGACCCTGCGGACACGTGTGTCCGCTCGATCTCGCATCTCACCGGAGTGTCATGTCTCTCGGAACTATTCATCTTCGCGACGTCCAACTCGTTCTCGGCCCGCAGGCCGTCCTCGCTGGCGTGTCCGCCGTCATCGGCCCAGGCACGAGGCTGGCGATCGTCGGCCCGAACGGGGTCGGCAAGACCACGCTGCTCCGCCTCGCCGCGGGTGAGCTCACGCCCGACGAGGGCGCGGTCGAACGCCGGCCATCGACCACGACCGTCGGCCTGCTGCCGCAGGAACGCGACGCCAGGCAAGGCGAAACGCTGCGCGCGTACCTCGCCCGCCGCACCGGCGTAGCCGCGGCCGAGAACGAGCTCGAGGCCGCGACCACGGCGCTCGCCGCCGGCGAGTCGGGTGCGGACGACCGGTACGCGCTCGCGCTCGACCGCTACCTGAACCTCGGTGCGGCCGACCTCGACGCCCGCGCGCCGGCCGTGCTCGCCGACCTCGGTGTCGACCCGGAACGGCTGCCTTCTCCGGTCGAGGGCCTGTCCGGCGGACAGCTCGCCCGGTTGGCGTTGGCCTCGGTTCTCCTTGCCCGCTTCGATGTTCTGCTGCTCGACGAGCCGACGAACGACCTCGACCTCGCCGGTCTCGAACAGCTGGAGAGCTTCGTCGTCAGCCGAAGTGGCGGCGTCGGGCTGGTGTCGCACGACCGCGCGTTCCTGGAACGGGTCGCGACGGACGTGTTGGAGATCGACCAGTTCAGCCGTCAGGGGAAGGTCTACGGCGGCGGATTCGCCGCGTACGTTGAGGAAAGAGCTCGTGCGCAAGCCCAGGCGCAGGTGGCGTACGACACGTACGCCGAGCAGCGCGACGCGTTGGTGGAGCAGGCGCGGCGGCAGCGCGAATGGGCGCGAAACGGCGCCGCGCGGGCGAAGAAGAGCGGCGAGTCGGACAAGTTCATCCGGCACGCGGCCATCTCGGGTGCGCAGCGGATGGGCGCGGCCGCGGCTAGGGTGGACCGAAGTTTGGAGCGACTCGAAGTTGTCGACGAGCCCAGAACTCCATGGGAGTTGAGGATTCGGCTCGACCAGGCACGACGTTCGGGTGAACGAGTACTCGGACTGTCGGAAATGGTCGTGACGCGTGGCACGTTCACGCTCGGCCCGGTGTCGTTGGACATCCGGTACGGCGACCGCGTGGTGGTCGTGGGTCCGAACGGCTCGGGCAAGTCGACGCTGATCTCCGTCCTGCTGGGCCGACTGGCCCCATCGTCCGGATCCCGCCACCTCGGCCGCGGTGTCGTCGCGGGCGAGATCGACCAGGTGATCCGCGGAGTCGCGGCGGACGAGACGTTGCTGGACGCGTTCCGTTCGGCGACCGCGCTCGACGAACCGGAAGCGCGCAGCCTGCTGGCGAAGTTCGGCCTAGAGGCGGACGACGTCCTCCGTCTCACCGGCTCGTTGTCGCCCGGCGAACGCACCCGCGCCGATCTCGCGCTGCTGATGGCCCGCCAGGCGAACCTGCTGGTGCTGGACGAGCCGACCAACCACCTCGACCTCCCCGCGGTCGAGCAGCTCGAGCAAGCGCTGGCGGCCTACGAGGGAACGATCGTCCTCGCGTCCCATGACCGGCACCTGCTGGAGGCGGTCCACGCCACGCACATCCTGCACGTGGCCGACGGCCAAGTGACCGTCGAAGCCCGCTGAATCGGACCTCGACGCGCGGAAAACGGACCTCCAGCTGCTCACGGCTTGCGGCTTCGTACAACTGTGTCTAAGGTACACAGTGTCCGAGGGACACAGTTTCCTGGGACCTTGGAGAAGAAGCTATGAGGAGGCGAAGATGAGCACAGGTGCGGGCAGGGTGACCAGCGAGTTGACGATCTCGGCCGACGGGTATGCGGCCGGGGTCAACCAGACCGAGCAGCGTCCGTTCGGCGAGGACGGCGGCGACGGCTGGGCCGACAAGCTGCACGGTTGGTACAACGACGACGACACGGCGCAGCCCGACATCGACCAGGCGGCGGCGCCCGGGGCGTTCATCATGGGCCGCAACATGTTCGGCCCGATCCGCGGCGAGTGGGACCGGCCGTGGACCGGGTGGTGGGGAGACAACCCGCCGTACCGCGTGCCGGTGTTCGTGCTCACCCACCACGCGCGCGAGCCGCAGCCGATGGAGGGCGGGACCACGTTCTACTTCGTCACCGACGGCATCGAGTCGGCGCTGAAGCAGGCGCGTGAGGCGGCGGGCGACCGCGACATCAGCGTCCAGGGCGGCGCGAACACCGTCAATCAGTACCTCGTCGCTGGTCACATCGACGAGCTGCGGCTGCACATCGCGCCTATGCTGCTAGGCGGTGGCTCCCGGCTGTTCGACGGCGTCCCGCTCCAGCACCTCGAGCAGGTGGAGTCGCGTACGGGGAAGGGCGTCATCCACGTCACGTACCGCGTCCGCAAGGAGGGGTGATCGGCGATGGCACCTGATGCCGACCTGCAGGCCTTCGTCGACGACGTTCAGGTCGTGCTCGACAAGACCGACGACCAGCACGAGATCACGAAGCTGGTCGCCGAGCGACTGAACGCGCTCCTGGGGAGCGGCTACGAGCTCCCGCCGGCGTTCACGCGGCCGTCGAAGGAACGCCACCTCAACTACCCGCTCTACCTCGCTCCCGACGAGAGCTGGTGCGTGGTGTCCGTCGTCTGGAACATGGGCCAGCGCACTCCGGTGCACGGGCACGAGACCTGGGGCGTCGCCGGCATCTACTCCGGGTCCGAACGCGAGTTCCGCTACCTCAAGCCCGCGATCCCGGGTGAGGGCGGACCGCTCGAGCCGGCCGGCGAGGTGCAGTTCGAGCGCGGGCAGGTCACCGTGTGCTGTACGACAGACGACGACGTCCACGCGGTCGTGGCGGTCGGCGACGTGCCGACGATCGGAATCCACGTGTACGGCGCCAACATCGGCACCCTCAACCGCCCGGCCTACGACCCAGAGACCGGCGCGGTGCGGTGGTTCGTTTCGCCCTGGGACACCCCGACAACCGAATAGCAGTATTCGGTCCTGTGAGGTGGGGGACGCGCCTGGTGGGTGGTTGCCGTTGAGTGCGGGTGGGCGTGGCGCGGTCCTAGTGCGCCACGCCGTCACCAACCTCTGTGATCAGTACACCTAGCCCTCGCCGGTGGCCGGCTGATCATGATCGTGATCATGAAGGGAAACCGGCGTATATGACCGGTCCTGCTTCATGATCACCGTCATGATCACGGTGGGGCTGGGCGAGGGACGTGTGGAGCCCGTGGATCTCCCGACGGCCGGCGGTCAGATCTGGCTCCGTGGACGCGCGGTGGCGGCGAGCCCGAAAGGTGTCGCACCCTGGAATGAACCCGCCGGCGGGCCCGTTGTTACTCACGGGTAAGATAACCCGCGCAGCGGGCCCGAGGTCCAGGGAAGGACACCCATGCAGATGCCCGACCTGGGATCGGCGGTCAGTGACGTCGCCAAGGCCGTCAAGCCCAAGCTCCGCGGCTGGCTCCACGCCGGCACGTTCCCGCTCGCCGTCGCGGTGGGCATCGTGCTCGTCATCCTCGCCCCGAGCACGCAGGCCAAGGTCGCGACCGCGATCTTCGCCGTCACCGCCGCCCTGCTGTTCGGTGTCAGCGCGCTCTATCACCGCGGCAAGTGGAGCCCGAAGGTCGCGGCGGTCCTGAGAAGGCTCGACCACGCGAACATCTTCCTGATCATCGCCGGCACGTACACGCCGTTCACGCTGCTGCTCCTGCGCGGCAACCAGGCCAAGATCCTGCTCAGCATCGTCTGGATCGGCGCGCTCATCGGCGTCGCGTTCCGCGTGCTCTGGCTCGGCGCCCCCAGGTGGCTCTACGTCCCGGTGTACGTCGCGCTCGGCTGGGCCTCCGCGTTCTGGCTGCCCGACTTCTGGGAGCAGGGCAAGGCGGCGATCTTCTTCTCGATCATCGTCGGCGGCCTGCTCTACTCCGCCGGCGCGATCGTGTACGCCACGAAGAAGCCGAACCCCTCACCGAGGTGGTTCGGCTTCCACGAGGTCTTCCACGCCTTCACCGTCGCCGCGTTCGTCACCCACGTCGTCGGCGTCTCGCTGACTCTGTACGGGACCGCCTAGGCGATGTAGTTGCCCAGCGCCCGCGGCTCGAAGAAGAACGAGGGCTGCGACTCGCCGGGCCAGGTCGCCTCGTTCGTCGAGCCGCTGTCGATGCAGCCCTCACCCCACCAGTAGCTCACCAGCTTGTCGGTGAAGTTCTTCGCCGAACGGACGACGTACGGCAGCTCCTCGCACGTCACCGGCGGGTTGACGTGCTTGGTGCCGGTGTAGTTCTGGCCTTCCCATACGCACAGCTGCCCTTGCTGGCAGCTCGAGTCCGCCGCCTGCGCGGGGATCGCGGCCGCGACGAACGCCGTCGTCGAGGCCAGGGCCACACTTGCCGCGACGGCCACCGCCGCCTTGCGCATACGCATCAGAGAATCCCCCTAGTAGATGTAGCTGCTGATGGACCAGGCCGTCGGTACGTCGAGCCGCGGGCTCACCTCGCCGGGTCGGAGTACGTCGTTCCA
The DNA here is from genome assembly GCA_963762635.1 of uncultured Actinomycetota bacterium. Lineage (GTDB taxonomy): Bacteria > Actinomycetota > Actinomycetes > Propionibacteriales > Actinopolymorphaceae > Tenggerimyces. The sequence continues at coordinate 223,378 of CAVXLQ010000006.1, read as the reverse complement.
CGTTCCGCTGAAGATGCAGTCCTCGCCGACCCAGAAGTTCGCGAGGCTGTCGGAGTAGTTCTTCGCCGACTGCGCGCCGTACCCGAGGTACGTGCACTCCGAGCGCTCCGGGTCGACGTGCTTGGTGCCTGTGTAGTTCGCCCCTTCCCAGATGCACAGCGAACCGTCCGGACAGCTGCTGTCCGACGCGAGTGCCGTGGATCCGGTCAGGCCGGTGATCGTGAGGGCCAGTCCGGCTGCGCCCGCGAGAGCGAGCGTCCGCAGCCGGCCAGGTGGGTTGCGCATGACTGCCTCCCCTGTGATGTGCAACGTGAGAAACCCAAGCTAGCGATGTGGAAAATTCCTCCGCAACCCTGGAAGACTGCGAATGAGACTTACGAACGGCCGGGAGGGGACAGCGAGATGAGGCTGCGGGTCGCGATCTGCGTGTTCGCGCTGCTGGGAGCTCTGACGCCGGCGACGGCCCACGCGCAGGGTCTTGCCCAGCCGGACTGGGTCGAGTCGACGCTCGCCCGGATGACGCTGGAGCAGAAGGTCGGCCAGCTGTTCAGCGTGTATGTGTTCGGCTCCGACGCCACGAACCCGAGCGCCGCCGACCGCGCGCAGAACCTCCGCTACTACGGCTTCGAGACTCCCGCGGAGATCGTCGACCGGTACGCACTCGGCGGCGCGACGTACTTCGTCTGGGCCAACAACCTGCCCGATCCGCGCCAGACCGCGGTGCTCTCGAATGGTCTACAGCGTTCCGCACTTTCGGGCAGCGGAGTGCCGATGCTGATCGCGACCGACGAGGAGCAGGGGTACGTCCATCGCCTGCCGGCCGCCGCGACGCTGTTCCCGGGCAGCATGGCGCTCGGCGCATCGGGTCGCGCCGACGACGCGTACCGCGCCGCCCAGGTGACCGGCGCCGAGCTGCGCGCGATGGGGATCCACGACGCGTACGCACCCGTCGCCGACGTCCACCTGAACCCGATGAACCCGGTCACCGGCGTGCGCGCGTACTCCGACGACCCGCTGCTCGCGGCGCGGCTGACGGCGGCGCAGGTGTTGGGCTTCCAGCGCGGCGCGAACGTGGTGGCGACGCCGAAGACGTTCCCCGGGCACGGCGACACCGACAAGGACAGCCACGTCGTGCTGCCCGTGATCGACCACACGCGGGCGGAGTGGGAGCGCCTCGACGCGCCGCCGTTCCGGGCCGCGATCGCTGCTGGCGTCGACACGTTGATGACCGCGCATGTGGTCTACCCGGGGCTCGACGCCTCGGGCGATCCCGCCACGCTGTCGCACACCATCCTCACCGACCTCCTGCGGCGCCAGCTGGGCTTCGACGGCGTGGTGGTGACGGACGCGTTGAACATGCAGGGCGTACGGAACAAGTACCCGGACGACCGGGTCCCGGTGCTCGCGCTGAAGGCCGGCGCCGACGTGCTGCTGATGCCGCCGGACCTCGGCGTGGCGTACAACGCGGTGCTCGCGGCCGTGCGGTCGGGCGAGCTGACGGAGGCGCGGATCGACGCGTCGGTACGGCGGATCCTGAAGCTGAAGGTGAAGCGCGGGATCGTCGCTTCGCCTTATGTGTCTGAGGAATCCGCGGTCCGGGACGTGGGCTCGGCCGCGAATCTGGCGGTGGCGCAGCAGGTGGCGGACCACACGATCACGGCGGTGCGCAACGCCGACGGAGTGCTGCCCTGGTCGCCGGCGGGGCGGAAGGCGTTCGTGGTGGGCTTCGACAACGTGGCGAACAAGCCGATCGCGACGCTGGTGTCCTCGCTGACCACCTTGGGCGCCACGGCGACCGGGTTGGCGACGGGGATCCGGCCGTCGGACTCCCAGATCGCCGCGGCGGTTTCGGGGGCGGAGCAGGCGGATCTCGTGGTGGTGTTGACGAATCGTGCCTGGGAGCAGGTGCTGAACGACCCGGACAAGCGCCAGGCGTTGCTCGTCTCGTCCCTCCAGGCGACCGGCAAGCCCGTGGTCGTCGCGGCCGTCCGCGACCCGTACGACCTCGCCGCCTTCCCGTCGGCGCCGACCTACCTGGCGACGTACTCCGCCGCCCAACCCTCGATGACCGCGTTGGCCCGAGTGCTGACCGGCGGAGTACGCCCGCAGGGCAAGCTCCCCGTCCCGATCACCGCCCTCGACGACCCCGCCAAGTCCTCTACCCGCGAGGCTTCGGCCTGACGTTCAACTAGCGCCTTCGAATCTGCTGCCGTCAGCGTGCTTCTCGCGCCTCCTTGCCCTCGCGCCTTTCCCTGCTATCGGTGGTTCCTCGGGCGGCAGTTGAAGCTTGAGGACGTCGAGTCCGGCGCTACGTGCTCGCATGCTCTGGCCGGTGTCGTACGTAACTAGGCGAATGCGACGAGCGGCAAGCGGTTCGAACGAGACATTCCTGGCCACGATTTCGTCGTCGTTGATCGCCAGGCGTCGGTGCCCAGGCGGGTCAGGAACTACCTCGACTGTTACCTCGAAACCGGGCGCATTCATCCCACCGGGAACCGACCGAGGCTCACCGACCAACAGCAGTCCACTCAGTCCTCCATCGAGTGCGACGCGATCGTGAAGTACGGAAAGTGTGTACCCGGCGCGCCAGCGCTCTTCCCACCTCGACGACCGGTCCTTAAGTCCGTCGAGTTCGTCGACGATCACCATAGAGACGACGATATGGACGGGTTCGTGCGGAGCGTCCAGAAGTTCCCAGAAATTCACGTCTTCGATCTTCTGGGGATGCGTCATTGCGACTTCGTTAGGTGTCCCTGTCGACATGACTCGCACTCGCGCGGTCCCCACCGCGAACGAGAGCAGACGGTCATAGCCACGTGTGTGAACGAGTTGCTCAATATCGGTGGAGCTGACCTGAGAACCCAGGACTCGAGCCGCATGCACGACCCACTCAAGGTAGTCGTCGACCTCGGACCTTGAGAGGTTGTCTAGCCGTGTCATCACGTCGCGGAGAACGTCGCGCAGGTTGTTCCGACTGATTCCGGGTAGCGGCGTGACCATCATTTGGGGATCGTGTCATGACGCACCGACAACGACTCCCTTTCGCATCCGCGAGGGAGGCGAGCCAATCCTTGCTGGCGGACCAGGGTCGCATCCTGCTTCGCTAGCGCCCATGAGTGCCGAGGTGGCGCATGAGCACGAGCCGCACCAGGAGGGGTTGGCCCAGCGGCTGAACTGGCTGCGGGCCGGGGTGCTCGGCGCGAACGACGGGATCGTCTCCGTTGCCGCCGTGGTCGTCGGCGTCGCCGGAGCCACCATGTCGAGGCCCGCCGTGATCACCGCGGGCCTGGCCGCGCTCGTCGGCGGGGCGGTGTCGATGGCGCTCGGGGAGTACGTCTCCGTCAGCAGCCAGCGGGACAGCGAACGTGCGCTGATCGCCAAGGAGAAGCAAGAGCTCAAGGAGATGCCGAAGCAGGAGCTCGAGGAGCTCATCGGCATCTACGAGGAGAAGGGCCTCAGCCCCGAGACGGCTCGTACGGTCGCGGTCGAGCTGACCAAGCACGACGCGCTCGGTGCCCACCTGGAAGCCGAGCTCGGCCTCGACCAGGACGACGTCGTCAACCCGTGGCACGCCGCGTTCGCGTCAGCCATCGCGTTCCTCGCCGGCGGCCTGCTCCCGCTGCTGACGATCCTGCTCCCGGCGAACGCACGAGTCCCCGTCACATTCGCCGCCGTCCTCGTCGCCCTCGCCATCACCGGCGCGACCGGCGCGGGCATCGGCGGCAGCTCCAAGCGCAACGCCGCCACCAGAGTCGTCGTCGGCGGTGCCCTCGCGCTCGGCGTCACCTATGGGTTGGGCACGCTCCTCGGCACCACCGGACTCGTCTGAACGGCCTAGTCCCGGTCGAACCGCAGCAGCACCGAGCGGCCGTCGAAGAGCCGGGTCTCGGCGAGCCGCAGCCCGAGCCGCTCGGGACGGTCGGCGAACAGCTTCCGTCCGCCACCGAGGAGCAGCGGATGAACGACGAGGTGGTACTCGTCGATCAGGCCGAGGGCGGTCAGCTCGTTCGCCAGCGCGGAACCACCGGTCAGCTGGAGGTCCTTCCCGGACTGCTGCTTCAGCGCCCCAATCTCCGAAGCGAGATCCGAGATGACGCGCGCGTCGTGGTCGGCCGTCGACAACGTCCGGGAGACGACGACCTTCGGCGTGGCCCGCCAGATCTTCGCGAACGCGAGGTGGTGGGGGTCGTCCGTCATCGACTCGGCCTGCGGCCAGTACGCCGACATCTGTTCCCACACCGGCCGGCCGTAGACGAAGGTGTCGACCCGGTCGGCGAGCCCCTCGGAGTACGCCGACAGCTCCGGGCCCATCCGCACCCAGTCGAGCTCCCCGTTCGGCCCGTCGATGTAGCCGTCCGCGGACGTGTGCACCCAGTGCATCAGCTTGCGCATCGTCGAAGGCTAGCTCTCGTCCGTCGGCCGGCGACGCCGGCGTAGCAGGCGCGTGACGACGATGCCGAGCCCGACGGTCACGGCGGCCGCGACGCCTGTCTCCACGCGGTGCTCGTTGACCGTACGGCGGATCCGCTCCAGTCCCTGCTTGACGACCGGCTGCTGCAACGTCTGGAAGTCCCGCTCGTCGTGCCCGAGATACCCGACCGCGATCGGCGCCGCCGCACCGTTGTCACCTGCGTAGATGCGCACGCGGACGGTCGGCGCGATGCGTTCGTGGTCGTCGTCGTGCGGATGGTTGACCGGATCGTGCACGACGATGCGCTCGCCGCCGTCCAGCTTGCCGGGATGGTCGATCACCCACGTCTCCAGCAGCGCACGCGCGACCGCGGGCGCCGTGCGGGAGAACGTGTCCGAGTCCCGGGCCGTTCGCCGCCACGTCGTCCCGTCGCTCGTCGTCTCGATCTCGTACGTGTACCGCTGCCGCATATTCACTACCCTAGGCCGCCGCGCACACATACGCTGGCGAGCCGATGGAGCTCCTGAGACGCAGCGACATGAACGAGGTCGTCGAACAGTGGCTGTTCGCCGAGCTCGACTCCTCCCGTTTCTCCGAACAGCTCGCGAAACTGGTCGACGGCGTCGATCTCGACGACCCGGCCGAACGCCTGCGCATCCTGAACACGTACCGGCACCAGGACGTCCCCGCGATCCCCGGCGCGAGCTACGTCGACGGCCTCCCGGTGAGCGAGATCACCTGGTGGCGGGCGACGTTGAGTGGGGAGGAGCTCGCCGAGGTTCTGTACATCGACTGGGAGTACTGGCTCGAGGTGACGAACGGCACCCGCCGGCCGCGGGACTTCCTCCGCCAACTGGAGCGGGAGCCGAACGAGGCGATCGAGGCCATCGCTTCGGCGATCCGGGCGGGCGACCATCCGCGGCCGATGATCCTCGTCGACACCGGACCTGGCACCCGTCTGGTGGTCGCGGAGGGGCATTTCCGGCTGACCGCGTATGTGCTGGCCGGCGTCGACCAGGTCGAGGTGATCCTCGGCCGCTCGCCGGTGATCGCGGACTGGCCGGACTACTAGAGCTTGCGGAACGTCTCCACGTGCAGCCCCTCGGCCTCGTAGATCGCCCGCAGGACCACGCCGTCGCCGATGCGGTCGCCGGTGACCAGCCGCTCGAGGGGTGCCGAGCCGAGCCCCGGGTGGTAGCTGTCGAGCGCCGCGCGCTTCGCCGCGGCGGACGCGTCGGGCGACTCGATCGCCAGCACGTCGCCGGTCATGCCGCGGATGCCGCCGTCGCCGAGCTGCTTGCCCGGCGCCAGGTCGGCGAGGCGTGAGGTGCCCGCTTCGTAGGCCCACTGACGTACGCACGCGCCCAGCCCGATGACTCTCGGCGGCAGCGCGGCGGCGACGGCCTCGTGCATGCGGACGTGGTCGGGGTGGTTCGTCACCCCGTCCGGCCCGACGGTGATCACGACGTCCACCGGCATCGCTGTCAACACGTCCTTGACAGCCTGGACGACGTCCGGCAACGGTGCGTGCGCGAGCGATCCGGGCGCACCGCGTTCGCGGAGGTCCTGCCATGGACCGACCCGCGTGCCGACGTCCACGCCGAGTGCGGCGCAGGCGTTCGCGTACGCCTCCATCCGCTGCGGCCCGAGCGCCTCACCGGCGGAGAACGTCACCAGCTCGACGACGCAGCCGTGCTCGGCGTACGCCGCCAATGTCGCGCCGGCGAAGAACGTTTCGTCATCGGGGTGGGCGAAAATGCCCAGCACGCGGGTCGAAGAGCCACGCGGCAGCGGCAGCAAGAGTCAGGACTCCAGCGCGTCGCGGATCGGTACGAGCTTCGCCTGGGTCTCGGCGAGCTCAGCGTCCGGAACGGAGTCCGCCACGATCCCGCACCCGGCGAACAGCCGCAGCCGCGACGGATCGGCCGGCGACACCTCGGCGCAGCGCAACGCGATGCCCCACTCGCCGTTCCCCTGCGCGTCGAGCCAGCCGACCGGCCCGGCGTACCGGCCGCGGTCCATCTGCTCGAGCTCGGCGATCAGCGAAAGCGCAACGGGGGTTGGCGTTCCGCACACCGCGGCGGAGGGGTGGAGGGCCGCGGCGAGTTGCAGCGACGACGACTCGTCGGACACGACGCCGGCGATGTCGGTGGCGAGGTGCATGACGTTCGGCAGGTGCAGGACGAACGGGGACTCGGGCACGTTGATGCTCGTGCAGTGCGCGTCCAACGCCTCGGCGACGGAACGTACCGCGTACTCGTGCTCCTCCAGGTCCTTCGACGACCTGGCGAGCGACGCCGCGAGCGCGAGGTCGTGCGCGTCGTCGTCGGAGCGCCGGATCGTCCCGGCCAGGACGCGGGAGGTGACGAGCCCGTCCTCGAGCCTGACGAGCATCTCGGGGGTGGCACCGAAGAGGCCGCGAACGGAGTACGTCCAGCAGGCCGGGTACTGCTCGGCGAGCCTGTTCAGCGGCCAGCGCAGGTCGAGCGGGGCGTCGAGCTCGGCGAGCAGATCACGTGCCAGGACGACCTTGTCGAGCTCGCCGGCGTTGATCCGCTTGACGGCATCGGCGACGACGCCGACCCACTCGGTGCCGGTCAGCGCGCCGTCGGCGAACGACACGTCGTCCGGCTGCTCGATCGGGTCCGCGGCGGCCGCGGCCAGCGTGTCGAGGCGTGGCGCGAGGGGCAAGGAGGGATCGACGGCGACTGTTGTCAACCAGGACTTGCCACTGCGCCTTCCTACGACGACGTTCGGGACGACGAGCGCCGAATCCCCAGGTGTGGAAGCGAAAGCGAACGAGCCGAAGCCGACGAGCCCAGTACCCGGCGCGGACACCTCGTCCCGCACCGCCGCGGTGGCGACCAGATCCTCCCACCAGGCAACGGCATCCTCGAAGCGCGCGGGCCCAGAAGCGTCGAACCGCACCGCCTCGCCGATCCCGATGAACCCCTCGCCGCGCCGCGTCCAGACCGTCGCCCCCTCACGAGGCAGCAGGTCCATCAGCTGCACCTCGTGCTGGAGCTCGACCGTCCGGACCACGAGACGGGGAACCGAACTCGGAACCTCACCCTGTCGCAGCGCTGGCGTACTCGTCACGGTTCTCAGCGTAGGACGGAGTCCGTTCTCGGTGGCGGGGGAGGCCGTGAGACATTGACCACGTGAGCCGTCCCAGCCTCGAGAAGTCCCCGCAGGACGTGGCAGCGATGTTCGACGACGTCGCGCCGCGCTACGACCTGGTCAACGACGTCCTGTCCCTGGGCCAGGACCGCCTGTGGCGCCGCGCCACCGTACGGGCCGTCGACGCGCGCCCCGGTGAGCGCGTCCTCGACCTGGCCGCGGGTACGGGCACCTCGACCCAGCCGATCGAGGACGACGGGGCGTTCGTCGTGCCGTGCGACTTCTCGCTCGGGATGCTCGAGACCGGCAAGCAGGTAAGGCCGTGGCTGCCGTTCGTCGCCGGCGACGCGCTGAGGCTGCCGTTCGCGGACGGGTGCTTCGACGCGGTGACGATCTCGTTCGGCATCCGGAACTTCGCCGACGTCCCGGCCGCGCTGGAGGAGCTCCGTCGCGTCACCAGGCCAGGCGGACGGCTGGTCATCTGCGAGTTCAGCCAGCCCACGTTCGCGCCGTTCCGGACCGTGTACACCGAGTACCTGATGCGCGCGCTCCCGACAGTGGCGAGGGCGATCTCGTCGAGCCCCGACTCCTACGTCTACCTGGCCGAATCCATCCGCGCCTGGCCCGACCAACAGGGCCTCGGCGAGCTGATCGGCTCAGCCGGCTGGGCAGGAGTCCACTGGCGCAACCTCTCCGGCGGCATCGTCGCCCTACACCGTGCGACGGCTTGCTGACGTTTCGGAGGCGGGGGAGCGGGAACGGTTTCTCTCATAGAGGGAGGCCAACCATGCCGCTTCGAGCACGAGGGAACCACCGTAGACACGTCGATCGGGACGCGATGCGGGAAGAACACATCGAGCGCGTCTCTACCTATGAGTCGTCCTATCACCCGCGCCACCTGCGCCCACTCGACGAGAAGGTCGTGGACGACCACCACCAGGTGCCGCGCGAACAGATCGAGGCCGTCCGTACCTGGATGGAGTCGCCGCGGAGCACTGGCGAGCTGTAACCCAACAGCGCAAACGGGTCAAAAGCCCCCATCGGATCCCTTTCTCGATGGGGGCTTTTCCGCAACATAAAGATCGCGTAAATCCGCAGGTCAGCAACGGTGTGGGTGGTTTACCCAGCACTTGAACGACCCTTTAGACTGTCCCTCGTCAGGGTCTCGTGAACTGCTTCACAATCTCACAGCCTCGAACCTCACGCACCAGTGCTGAAGGACCGATGAGCCGCACCAGCCCGCCGCAGCAGACCGCGCTCGATGCCGATGTCATCGTCGTAGGCGCAGGTCCGGCCGGGTCTACCGCCGCGTTCCACCTCGCCAGCACCGGCCTCGACGTCCTCGTTCTGGAGAAGACGAACTTCCCCCGCGAGAAGGTCTGCGGCGACGGTCTGACGCCCCGCGCGGTCAACAGCCTCGTCAAGATGGGCATCGACACGAGCGAAGAGGCCGGCTGGCTGCACAACCACGGCCTGCGGATCTACGGCGGCGGCATGCGGCTCGAGATCCCCTGGCCGGATCTGGCCGAGTACGGCAACAAGGGTCTCGTACGACGCCGCCTCGACTTCGACGAGACACTCGCCCGCCAGGCCGAGAAGGCCGGCGCCCGCCTCCTCCAGCAGACGAACGTCACCGGCCCGGTCCGCGACGAACGCACCGGCCGCATCGTCGGCGTCACCGCCAAGCCCAAGGGCAGCGAGAAAGAGAAGACGTACCGCGCCAAGCTCGTCGTCGCCGCCGACGGCAACTCCAGCCGCCTCAGCGTCAAGGCCGGCAGGCAACGCCTCGAGAACCGCCCGATGGGCGTCGCCGTGAGGACGTACTTCGACAGTCCCCGGCACGACGACGACTGGCTGGAGTCCTGGCTCGAGCTCTGGGACGGCAAGCCCGGCCAGAGCAACCTGCTCCCCGGGTACGGCTGGATCTTCGGCATGGGCGACGGCACCAGCAATGTCGGCCTCGGCCTGCTCAACACCACCAAGGGTTTCGCGAACGCCGACTACAAGGGCCTGCTGCACAGCTGGCTCCAGGGCCTCCCGGTGGAGTGGCAGTTCACCGAGGAGTACCAACAGGGCAAGGTCCTCGGCGCCGCTCTCCCGATGGGCTTCAACCGCAAACCGCACTACGACGACGGCCTGCTGCTCGTCGGCGACGCCGGTGGCATGGTCAACCCGTTCAACGGCGAGGGCATCGCCTACGCGATGGAGTCCGCGGAGCTCGCGGCCGACGTCATCGCCCAAGCCCTCAGCCGCCCCGAGGGCGACCTCAGGGAACGCGCGCTGCACACCTACCCGCGCGTCCTCAAGGACTGGTACGGCGGCTACTACACGCTCGGCCGCATCTTCGTGCACCTGATCGGAAACCCGAACGTCATGAAGATCGCGACCAGGCACGGCCTGCCGCACCCACTGCTGATGAAGTTCACGATCAAGCTCCTCGCCAACCTCACCGACCCTCGGGGTGGCGACGCGATGGACCGACTGATCAACGCCATGTGCAAGCTCGCGCCGGCAGCCTAGGGGGTGGCGCGCAAGTGTCGATGAAGATCACTCCTAAGATGGGCGACCGACCAGCCGCGACGACGCGGTCCGGGATCCCAGCAGCCAACGGGAGAGAGGCATGAACCTCTACCTGCCGATTCTCGTGCTCGCCATCCTGGGCGGCGGCTTTGTCGTCGTCTCCGTGGTGGCCGGCCTTCTCATGGGCCCGGTGCGCTACAACCGGGCGAAGGTCGACTCGTACGAATGCGGCATCGAGCCCACTCCGCAGCCGATGGGCGGCGGCCGGTTCCCGGTGAAGTACTACATCACCGCGATGCTCTTCATCATCTTCGACATCGAGATCATCTTCCTGTACCCCTGGGCCGTCTCGTTCGACCAGATGGCGCTGTTCGGCCTGGTGGAGATGGTCCTGTTCATCCTCACGGTCTTCGTCGCGTACGCGTACGTCTGGCGCCGCGGCGGACTCGAGTGGGACTAAGGGATGTGTAGATAGCCATGGGCATAGAAGAGAAGCTGCCGGCAGGCATGCTGCTGACCACGGTCGAGGGCCTGATCGGCTACATGCGCAAGGCTTCGGTGTGGCCCGCGACGTTCGGCCTCGCGTGCTGCGCGTTCGAGATGATGACGATGGGCGCGCCCCGGTACGACGCCGCACGCTTCGGCATGGAGGTCTTCCGGGCCTCGCCGCGGCAGGCCGACCTGATGATCGTCGCCGGACGGGTGAGCCAGAAGATGGCTCCGGTCCTCCGGCAGATCTACGACCAGATGGCCAACCCGAAGTACGTGCTGGCGATGGGCGTCTGCGCGAGCTCGGGCGGCATGTTCAACAACTACGCGATCGTGCAGGGCGTCGACCACGTCGTGCCGGTCGACATGTACCTCCCGGGCTGCCCGCCGCGGCCGGAGATGCTGCTCGACGCGATCCTCAAGATCCACGAGAAGATCCAGCACGCGAAGCTCGGCGTCAACCACCGCAAGGAACTGGTCGAACGCGAGCAGACCGCGCTCGAAGCCCCGTCGACGAGTGAGATGAAGGGCTTGCTGCGATGACCGAACAGCAGGGCCCCGACGAGACCCTGGACAGCCGGCTCCCGGAGACCCGGGCGCCGAAACCTGACGTGATCGGCGTCCAGAAGGGCTCGTTCGGCGTGCAGGGCACACCGGACACCTCCGGGTACGGCGGCCTCGTCCGCCCGATCACGTTGCCCGGCTCGACCGCGCGTCCGTACGGCGGCTGGTTCGACGACGTCGCCGACCGGCTCGCCGAGGTGATGCCCGAGGGCGACGGCAGCACGTACGACGAGGCGTTCGAGAAGGTCGTCGTCGACCGCGACGAGCTCACGTTCTACGTACGCCGCGAGTCGCTGCTCGAGGTGGCCAAGACGTTCCGCGACGACCAGGAGCTGCGCTTCGAGTTCTGCAGCGGCGTCTCCGGCGTGCACTACCCGAACGACCTCGGCCGCGAGCTGCACAGCGTCTACCACCTGCTCTCGATGACCCACAACCGGCGCGTCCGGCTCGAGGTCACCTGCCCCGACTCCGACCCGCACCTCCCGTCGGTCGTCGGCGTCTACCCGACCGCCGACTGGCACGAGCGGGAGGCGTACGACTTCTTCGGGATCATCTACGACGGGCACCCGGGGCTCACGCGGATCCAGATGCCGGACGACTGGCCCGGACACCCGCAGCGCAAGGACTACCCGCTGGGCGGCATCCCGGTGGAGTACAAGGGCGCGACGATTCCGCCGCCCGACGAGCGGAGGGCCTACCGCTGATGACTACCCAAGACAACGTGACGGATCCCTACGCCTCCGTCCGCGACACCACCGAGGGTCAGGTCTACACCGTCACCGGTCAGGACTGGGACTCCGTCGTCGCGGGCGTGGCCGAGTCCGGCGACGAGCGCGTCGTGGTCAACATGGGACCGCAGCACCCGTCGACCCACGGCGTGCTCCGGCTCGTGCTCGAGCTCGACGGCGAGACCGTCCGCGACACCCGGCTGATGGTCGGCTACCTGCACACCGGCATCGAGAAGAACATGGAGTACCGGACGTGGACGCAAGGCGTCACGTTCTGCACTCGCATGGACTACGTGATGCCGTTCCACAACGAGGCGGCGTACGTCGGCGCGGTGGAGAAGCTGCTCGGCATCGAGGTGCCGACCCGCGCGCAGGTGCTCCGCGTGATGATGATGGAGCTCAACCGGATCTCCTCGCACCTGGTCGCGATCGCGACCGGCGGCATGGAGATCGGCGCGATCACGGTCATGACGATCGGCTTCCGTGAGCGCGAGAAGGTGCTCGACCTGTACGAGCTGATCACCGGTCTGCGGATGAACCACGCGTACTTCCGTCCCGGTGGCATCTCGCAGGACCTGCCTCCGAACGCCCTTGACGAGCTCAAGGACTTCTCCAAGTGGATGAAGAAGCACCTCGTCGAGTACGCCGACTTCTGCAACGCGAACCCGATCTTCAAGGGCCGCCTGAAGGACGTCGGTTACCTCGACCTCGCCGGCTGCATGGCGTTCGGCGTCACCGGACCGTCGCTCCGCTCGACCGGCTACCCGTGGGACCTGCGCAAGAACCAGCCCTACTGGGGTTACGAGACGTACGACTTCGAGGTGCCGATCCACGAAGGCTCCGACGCGTACGCCAGGTTCCGCATCCGCCTCGACGAGATGCACGAGTCGGTGAAGATCATCGACCAGTGCATCAAGCGGCTCGAGGAGCCCGGCCCGGTGATGATCGAGGACAAGAAGATCGCCTGGCCGGCGCAGCTCGCGATCGGCGCGGACGGCATGGGCAACTCCCTCGACCACATCAAGCACATCATGGGCGAGTCGATGGAAGCGCTGATCCATCACTTCAAGCTCGTGACCGAGGGCTTCCGCGTTCCAGCGGGGCAGGCATATTTCGCTGTCGAGTCGCCGCGCGGTGAGCTAGCGTGCCACGCCGTGTCCGATGGTGGAACGCGTCCGTACCGCGCGCACTTCCGCGATCCGTCGTTCGCCAACCTGCAGGCCGCGGCAGCGATGTCCGAGGGCTGTCAGATCGCCGACGTGATCGTGGTCATCGCCAGCCTCGACCCCGTTCTGGGCGGAGTGGACCGTTGATTGCTGAAGAAACGAAGACCGAGCTGCGCGCCATCATGGCGCGCTACCCGCAGCCGCGGTCGGCGCTCCTGCCGATGCTGCACCTGGTGCAGAGCACGGAGGGGTACGTCACCCCGGAGAGCATCGAGGTCTGCGCCGAGCTGCTCGAGCTGACCTCGGCCGAGGTGGCGGCGGTCGCGACGTTCTACACGATGTACAAGCGGCGTCCGGTCGGCGACTACCACGTCGGCGTGTGCACCAACACGCTGTGCGCGGTGATGGGCGGGGACTCGATCTTCCAGTCCCTGAAGGAACATCTCGGTGTCGGCAACGACGAGACCACCGAGGACGGCAAGGTCACGCTCGAGCACATCGAGTGCAACGCGGCCTGCGACTTCGCGCCGGTCATCATGGTCAACTGGGAGTTCTTCGACAACCAGACCCCGGACTCGGCCAGGCAGCTGGTCGACGACCTGCGTGCGGGCAAGGAAGTCCAGGCCACCCGCGGCGCGCGGGTGTGCACGTTCCGCGAGGCGGAGCGCGTGCTCGCCGGCTTCCCCGACGGGCGTGCGGACGAGGGCGTGACCGCTGGACCGGCGTCGCTCGCCGGGCTGCGGCTCGCCGACGAACGCGGCTGGTCCGCGCCGGAGTCGTCGAACGGCCGGGCCCGCCGCAAGGCTCCCGAGCACACCCCGGCCTCCGCGGTCGCGGAGGCCGACACCAAGCGCGCCGAGTCCGAGACCCGCCAAGCCGAGGTCGGCTCCGGCACTGGCGCCGGAGGCCCGCACGAGCGTGGCGACCGTCCGCACGACGACACCGCGAAGGGGGAGGGCTGATGGTCGATCCGCTGGGACCTGTCCTCACCGCGAACTGGGGCCAGGACCGTGCCTGGACGCACGACGCGTACGTCGACGGGGGCGGCTACGAGGGCCTGCGCGAGGCCGTCACGCTGGACCCTGACGCGGTCATCCAGATGGTCAAGGACTCCAACCTCCGCGGCCGTGGCGGCGCGGGCTTCCCGACCGGCATGAAGTGGGGCTTCCTGCCCCCGCTGGGCGACAAGCCTCGCTACCTCGTCGTCAACGCGGACGAGTCCGAACCTGGTACCTGCAAGGACATTCCGCTGATGATGGCCAGCCCGCACACGCTGGTCGAGGGCGTCATCATCAGCTCGTACGCGATCAAGGCGCGGACGTCGTTCATCTACGTGCGCGGTGAGGTCCTGCACGTCGTTCGCCGGCTGCAGCAGGCCGTCGCGGAGGCGTACGCCGAGGGCTACCTGGGCGAGAACATCCTCGGCAGCGGCTACGACCTCGACGTCATCGTGCATGCTGGCGCCGGCGCCTACATCTGCGGCGAGGAGACGGCTCTCCTCGACTCGCTCGAGGGTCGCCGCGGGCAGCCGAGGCTGCGTCCGCCGTTCCCCGCGGTCGCAGGTCTGTACGCGTCCCCCACAGTGATCAACAACGTCGAGTCGATCGCCAGCGTTCCCGCGATCATCGCGAACGGCCCGGACTGGTTCTCCTCCATGGGCACCGAGAAGTCCAAGGGCCACGTGATCTACTCGCTGTCCGGGCACGTCACGAACCCCGGCCAGTACGAGGCTCCGCTCGGCATCACGCTGCGCGAGCTGCTCGACCTCGCGGGCGGCGTCCGCGAGGGACACCAGCTGAAGTTCTGGCACCCCGGCGGCTCGTCGACCCCGCTGCTCACCGCCGAGCATCTCGATGCCCCGTTGGACTTCGAGGGCATGGTGGCCGTCGGAAGCATCCTCGGCACCCGCGCGCTGTCGATCTTCGACGAGACCGTGTGCGTCGTACGCTGCGCGCTGCGCTGGACCGAGTTCTACAAGCACGAGTCCTGCGGCAAGTGCACGCCGTGCCGCGAGGGCACCTGGTGGCTGGTGCAGATCCTCGAGCGCCTGGAGAAGGGCGACGGCACCGAGGAGGACCTCGACACGCTTCTCGACCTGTGCGACAACATCGCCGGCCGCGCGTTCTGCGCGCTCGCCGACGGTGCGGCCGCGCCGATCCAGTCGTCGATCAAGCACTTCCGCGACGAGTACCTCGCGCACTTCGAGAACCACGGTTGCCCGTTCGACCCGGCCGCTGCCGAGCTCTTCCCGAGCGAGCAGCCCGTCGGAGCGACCACATGACCACAGCCCTCGCGCCGGTGCTCACCGCCAACTGGGAGCAGGATCGTGCCTGGACGCACGACGCCTACGTCTCCCAGGGCGGCTATGACGCGCTGCGTAAGGCCGTGACGCTCGACCCGGACGCCGTCGTCCAGCTGGTCAAGGACTCCGGCCTGCGTGGCCGCGGCGGTGCCGGCTTCCCCACCGGCATGAAGTGGGGCTTCCTGCCGCCGCTCGCGGAGAAGCCGCGCTACCTCGTGGTCAACGCCGACGAGTCGGAACCGGGTGCCTGCAAGGACGTCCCGTTCATGATGGCGAGCCCGCACACGCTGATCGAGGGCGTGATCATCTCGTCGTACGCGATCAAGGCTCGCTACGCGTTCGTGTACGTCCGTGGCGAGGTCCTGCACGTCGTCCGGCGGCTGCAGCAGGCCGTCGCGGAGGCGTACGCCGAGGGCTACCTCGGCGACGACATCCTCGGCACCGGCTACGAGCTCGACGTGATCGTGCACGCCGGCGCGGGTGCGTACATCTGCGGTGAGGAGACCGCGATGCTCGACTCGCTCGAGGGTCGTCGCGGCCAGCCGAGGCTGCGGCCCCCTTTCCCCGCTGTGGAAGGGCTGTACGCCTCGCCGACCGTGGTCAACAACGTCTGCACGATCGGCACCGTGCCGGCGATCGTGCGCGACGGCGTGGAGGCGTTCCGCATGCTGGGAACGGAGAAGGCGCCGGGTACGGCGATCTACTCGATCTCCGGCCACGTCAAGCACCCCGGGCAGTACGAGGCGCCCATGGGGACGACGATGCGGCAGCTCCTCGAGTATGCCGGCGGCGTCCGCGAGGGACACGACCTCAAGTTCTTCACGCCGGGCGGCTCGTCGACGCCGATGTTCACGCCCGACCAGCTCGACGTCCCGCTCGACTACGACTCGGTCGCCGCGGCCGGCTCCCAGTTCGGGACCGCCTCGCCGATGGTGTTCGACGAGACCGTGTGCGTCGTGCGCTGCGTGCTGCGCTGGATGGAGTTCTACAAGCACGAGTCCTGCGGCAAGTGCACGCCGTGCCGCGAGGGCACGTTCTGGATGACCCAGATCCTGCAGCGGTTGGAGAACGGTGAAGGCTCCGAGCGGGATCTCGACACCCTGCTCGACCTTTGCGACAACGTCTCCGGCCGCTCGTTCTGCGCGCTCGGGGACTTCGCGGTCGGTCCGGTGATCTCCTCGATCAAGCACTTCCGCGAGGAGTACCTCGCCCACCAGACGTACGGCGGCTGCCCGTTCGACCCGGCCGCGTCCATGCTCTTCGAAAGCCCCGCTACCGCTGGAGTCGCATCATGACTGTGCAGGCGTCGGACGGCGCTGCCACGGAGGTCGAGAACCTCGTCACGCTGACGATCGACGACATCGAGGTCAGCGTGCCGAAGGGGACGTTGATCATCCGGGCCGCCGAGCTGATCGGGATCCAGGTCCCGCGCTTCTGCGACCACCCGTTGCTCGATCCGGTCGGTGCGTGCCGGCAGTGCCTCGTCGAGATCACCGACGCGGGGAACGGCCGAGGGATGCCGAAGCCGCAAGCCTCGTGCACCATCGAGGTCGCGCCCGGCATGGTCGTCAAGACGCAGTTGTCGTCGCCGGTGGCGGACAAGGCGCAGCAGGGTGTGATGGAGTTCCTGCTCGCCAACCACCCGCTGGACTGCCCGGTCTGCGACAAGGGCGGCGAGTGCCCGTTGCAGAACCAGGCGATGAGCAACGGCCGTCCGGAGACCCGGTTCCACGAGACGAAGCGGCTGTTCGAGAAGCCGATCCCGATCTCGAGCCAGGTGCTGCTGGACCGCGAGCGCTGCGTGCTCTGCGCGCGGTGCACCCGGTTCTCCAACCAGGTCGCGGGTGACCCGTTCATCGAGCTGCTCGAGCGCGGCTCGCTGCAGCAGGTCGGCATCTACGAGAACGAGCCGTTCTCCAGCTACTTCTCCGGCAACACGGTCCAGATCTGCCCGGTCGGCGCGCTGACCAGCGCCGCGTACCGGTTCCGGTCTCGCCCGTTCGACCTGGTCTCCTCGCCTGGCATCGCCGAGCACGACGCGTGCGGCGCGGCCATCCGCGTCGACCACCGGCGCGGCAAGGTGATGCGCCGCCTCGCCGGCGACGACCCCGAGGTCAACGAGGAGTGGATCAGCGACAAGGACCGCTTCGCGTTCCGCTACGCGCAGCAGCCCGACCGCCTCACGCACCCGCTGGTGCGCGACGAGGACACCGGTGAGCTGCGGCCCGCCTCGTGGTCGGAGGCGTTCCGCGTCGCTGCCGACGGGCTCGCGAAGGCCAAGGCCGACGGTGGAGTCGGCGTGCTGCCCGGCGGCCGTGTGACGGTCGAGGACGCCTACGCGTACGGCAAGTTCGCCCGCGTCGCGCTCGCCACGAACGACGTCGACTTCCGCGCCCGGTCGCACTCCGACGAGGAGATCGACTTCCTCGCCTCGACCGTGGCGGGCACCGGACTCGGTGTCACCTACCGCGACCTCGAGCACGCGAAGACCGTTCTGCTCGTCGGCCTCGACCCCGAGGAAGAGGCCGCGATCATCTTCCTGCGGCTCCGCAAGGCGGCGCTGAAGAACGCCACGAAGATCTGGTCGGTCGCCCCGTACACGACCCGCGGCCTCACCAAGATGCGCGGCACGCTGCTTCGCGCGGCGCCGGGCACCGAGGCCGAGTACCTCGAGGCGCTCAACCGTGGCGACGAGGACTCCGGGCTCGACGAGTTCGGGATCGCCGCTTCCGAGGCGCTGCGCGGCGGCAACGCGATCGTCCTGGTCGGCGGCCGGGTGGCCGGTGTGCCTGGCGCGCTGTCCACCGCCATTCGGCTCGCGGAGACGACGGGTGCTCGGCTGGCCTGGGTTCCCAAGCGGGCGGGCGAACGTGGCGCTGTCGACGCCGGCGCGCTGCCGACGCTGCTGCCCGGTGGCCGTCAGGTCGAGGACGCCGCGGCTCGCGTCGACGTCGGCACGGCCTGGGCAACCGGCACGCTGCCGACCGTCCGTGGACGGGACACCTCCGGCATCCTCGCCGCGGCCGGCTCCGGCCGCCTCGGCGCGCTGGTCGTCGGTGGGGTCGACCCGGTCGACCTGCCCGGCCCGCGGGTGGCGCTCGAGGCGTTCGACAAGGTGCCGTTCCTGGTGAGCCTGGAGCTCCGTCCGAGCGAGGTCACCGAGCGCGCGGACGTGGTGTTCCCGGTCGCCGCGATGGCTGAGAAGGCCGGCACGTTCTTCAACTGGGAGGGCCGGGTTCGCCCGTTCGACAAGGCGATCCCGAGTGTCGGTACGCACTCCGACCTCTACATCCTGGCCGGGATCGCCGATGAGCTCGGCGCGTCCCTCGGCTTCAACACGGTCGCCGGCGCGTGGCGCGAGCTCGTCGAGCTCGGTGCCTGGGACGGCGAGCGCGCGGCGGCGCCGAGCGTCGCTGCCGCCGAGCCGGCGCAGCCCGGTCCGGGCGAGGCCGTACTCGCGACCTGGCAGCAGCTGCTCGACAACGGCCGCGCGCAGGACGGCGACCCCAACCTCGCCGGCACCGCACGGGCGCCGAAGGCCCGGCTGTCCGCCGCGACCGCCGAGGAGTTCAGCCTGGTCGAGGGCGACCTCGTCTCGGTGACCGCCAACGGTGGTGAGATCGTGCTGCCGCTGGAGATCGCGGACCTGCCCGAGCGGGTGGTGTGGCTTCCCACCAACTCGCCGGGGTCTGCGGTACGCAGGGACATCGGAGCCGGCGCGGGCTCCGTGGTCAGGGTCGGGAAGGCCTCGGCACCCGCCGAAGAAGGAGGCGCGGCATGATCGCCACCGCCGCGACGACGATCCCGTACGCCGCAGAGGAGCTCGCCTCGTTCGGGCGGGACCCGTGGTGGATCGTCGTCATCAAGGCGCTCGGTGTCTTCGTCCTGCTGATGCTGTTCGCGATCTTCAACATCTGGTTCGAGCGCCGCGTGCTCGGCAAGATGCAGCACCGGATCGGCCCGAACGTGCACGGCCCGTTCGGCCTGCTGCAGAGCCTCGCGGACGGGATCAAGCTGTCCCTGAAGGAGGAGATCCTCCCCAAGGGCGTCGACAAAGCGGTGTTCTTCATCGCGCCGATGATCTCCGCGACGATGGCGTTCGTCGCGTTCTCGGTGATCCCGCTCGGCCCCGAGGTCAGCATCTTCGGCCACCGGACGCCGCTGCAGCTCACCGACCTTCCGGTCGGGGTGCTGTTCGTGCTCGCGATCGGCTCGCTCGGCATCTACGGAATCGTCCTGGGTGGTTGGGCTTCCGGCTCGACGTACCCGCTGCTCGGTGGGCTTCGCTCGTCGGCGCAGATGATCTCGTACGAGGTCGCGATGGGCCTCGCGCTCGTCTCGGTGTTCCTCTACTCCGGCGCGATGTCGACCTCCGGCATCGTGGCGGCGCAGGCGAGCGGCGGTACGGCGAACATCTTCGGCGTCACGGTCGAGCTGCCGAGCTGGTACGCGATCGTGCTGCTGCCCTCGTTCCTCATCTACGTCGTCTCGATGGTCGGTGAGACCAACCGGGCGCCGTTCGACCTCCCCGAGGCAGAAGGCGAGCTCGTCGCCGGCTACATGACCGAGTACTCCTCGATGAAGTACCTGCTGTACTTCCTCGCCGAGTACACCAACATGGTCACGGTCTCCGCGCTCGCGACCACGATGTTCCTCGGCGGTTGGCGCGCGCCGTGGCCGATCTCCATGTGGGACGGGGCGAACGAGGGCTGGATCCCGGTGATCTGGTTCCTCGGCAAGGTCCTGCTCTGCATGTTCTTCTTCATCTGGGTCCGCGCGACACTGCCGCGGATGCGCTACGACCAGTTCATGAAGCTCGGCTGGAAGTTCCTGATTCCGGGCGCGCTGATCTGGACGGTGTTCGTCGCGACCGCGCGGGCGATGCTCAACGCGGGGCTGCGGTACCAGTTCTTCGTCGGGGTCGCCGCGATCCTGGTCGTGGTGCTGATCGGCTCGATCGTCTGGGAGATGGCGACCGGCCGCGGCAAGAAGGAAGAGGAAGTGCCGGTCGAGTTCGACCCGTTCTCCGGCGGCTACCCTGTCCCGCCGATGCCCGGGCAGTCGCTGCCGCGGCTCCAGCCGGTGACGGTGCCGGCGGAAGCGGTGGAAGCGGACATGGTGGAAGGGCCGAGTGAGACCCCGAGTGCTGACCCGAGTCAGGAGGACTCCCGTGGCTAGCCTCAAGGAACAACTCTGGGACCCGATCGCGGGTTTCGGAGTCACGTTCAAGACGATGTTCCGGAAGACGTTCACCGAGCAGTACCCGTTCGAGAAGAAGCCCACGGCACCTCGCTTCCACGGCCGGCACCAGCTGAACCGGCACCCGGACGGCCTGGAGAAGTGCATCGGCTGTGAGCTGTGTGCGTGGGCGTGCCCCGCGGACGCGATCTATGTCGAGGGCGCGGACAACGCCGAAGGCGACCGCTTCTCCCCGGGCGAGCGCTACGGGAGCGTCTACCAGATCAACTACCTGCGTTGCATCCTCTGCGGGCTCTGCATCGAGGCGTGCCCGACGCGGGCGCTCACGATGACGAACGAGTACGAGCTCGCCGACGACGACCGCGGCCGGTTGATCTACGAGAAGAAGGACCTGCTCGCGCCGCTGCTCCCCGGCATGGAGGAGCCCCCGCACCCGATGCGGCTCGGCGACAACGAGAAGGCCTACTACCTCGGCGCGGGCATCCCGGTGGGGCGCCCGGAGCAGTCCGCCACGCACCCGGCAGCGAACGAGGCCGCCTCATGAGCTTCACGTTCTGGGTCTTCGGGCCGCTCTCCGTGCTCGCCGCGTTCGGCCTCGTGCTCGGCAAGAAGGCCGTGCACTGCGCGCTGATGCTCGCCGGCGTGATGATGTGCCTCGCGATCCTGTACGCGAGCCAGGACGCACCGTTCCTGTTCGCGGTCCAGATCGTCGTCTACACCGGCGCCATTCTGATGCTGTTCCTGTTCGTCCTCATGCTGGTCGGCGTCGACTCGTCCGACTCGCTGGTGGAGACGATCCGCGGCCAGCGCTGGCTCGCGGTCACCGGCGCGCTGCTGTTCGGGATCCTGCTGCTGGTCGGCGTCAGCCAGATCACGCTGCTGACCCCGACCGGGCTCGACGCGGCGCAGCCGAACGGGAACGTGCCGGCGCTCGCGCAGCTGCTGTTCTCCAAGTACGTCTTCGCGTTCGAGGTCACCAGCGCCCTGCTGATCACCGCGGCGGTCGGCGCGATGGTCCTCGCCCACCGCGAGCGGCTCGGCAAGAAGGTCACGCAGAAGGACTACATCGAGCAGCGGATGAAGGAGTACGCCGAAGACGGGAAGCACCCCGGCCAGGCGATCCCGCCCGGTGTGTTCGCCCGCCACAACGCGGTCGACACCCCGGCGCTGCTGCCCGACGGCACCCCCGCACCAGGTTCGGTCTCGCGGGTGCTGGCCGCTCGCGGCAATATCCGCGCGCCAGAGCAGTACAGCAAGGACATCAACGTGGTCGAGCGAAACATCGCGGGTGACGAAGGAGGTGAGTCGGCGTGAGCACGACGCCGTACATCGTCTTGTCGGCGTTGCTCTTCACCATCGGGGCCCTGGGCGTTCTGATCCGTCGGAACGCCATCGTGGTCTTCATGTGTGTCGAGCTGATGCTGAACGCCGCGAACCTCGCGTTCGTCTCGTTCGCCCGCCAGGTCGGCAATCTCGAAGGGCAGGTCGTGGCCTTCTTCGTGATGGTCGTCGCCGCGGCTGAGGTCGTGGTGGGCCTGGCGATCATCGTGACCATCTTCCGGACTCGTCGGTCGGCCTCCGTCGACGACGCGAGCTTGCTCAAGTACTGACGGATGAGGCTCTCGTGACTCCGATGACAGGCACTGTCCTCCTCGCGGCGACAGAGCAGCACGCCGCCGGCGCTGCCGACGGCGTGTTCGCCCTGCTGTGGCTGGTGATCGCCCTCCCCGCGCTGTCCGCGGTCGTGCTGCTCCTGGGCGGCCGCGCGACGCGTGCGTGGGGCCATCTCCTGGGCTGCGTGACACCGATCACGTCGTTCGTCCTCGCGGCGTTCATGTTCTTCGCGATGCTCAGCCGGGGCGCCGAGGAGCGGGCGGTCAGCCAGCACCTGTTCGACTGGGTGAAGCTGCCGGCGTTCGACATCTCGGTCAACCTGCTGCTCGACCCGCTGTCGATCTGCTTCGTGCTGCTGATCACCGGCGTGGGCAGCATCATCCACGTCTACTCCATCGGCTACATGGAGCACGACGAGCGGCGGACGAGGTTCTTCGGCTACCTCAACCTGTTCATCACCGCGATGCTCCTGCTGGTGCTGGCCGACAACTATCTGGTGCTGTTCATCGGCTGGGAGGGCGTCGGTCTGGCGTCGTACCTGCTGATCGGGTTCTGGCAGCACAAGCACTCGGCGGCGACCGCGGCGAAGAAGGCGTTCGTGGTGAACCGGGTCGGCGACTTCGGCCTCGCGGTCGGCGTGATGCTGATGCTGGCGACGTTCGGCTCCTCGGCGTTCTCCGCGGTGTTCGGCGGCATGACCGACGCCGGTACGGCGACCGCCACCGCGCTGGGGCTGCTGCTCCTGCTCGGCGCCTGCGGTAAGTCGGCGCAGTTCCCCTTGCAGTCCTGGCTGTTGGACGCGATGGAGGGTCCGACTCCGGTCTCCGCGCTGATCCACGCCGCGACGATGGTGACCGCCGGCGTCTACCTGGTGGTCCGGTCCTCGGCGATCTTCGACGCCGCTCCGGTCGCACGTACGGCGGTCGCGGTCATCGGCACGATCACGCTGCTGATGGGTGCGATCATCGGTTGCGCGAAGGACGACATCAAGAAGGCCCTCGCTGGTTCGACGATGAGCCAGATCGGCTACATGATGCTCGCCGCGGGGCTCGGCCCGGTCGGTGCCGCGTTCGCGATCTTCCACCTGCTCACCCACGGCTTCTTCAAGGCCAACATGTTCCTCGGTGCCGGCTCGGTCATGCACGGCATGCACGACGAGGTCAACATGCGCCGCTACGGTGGGCTGCGGAAGCTGCTGCCGGTGACCTTCGCGACGTTCGCGATCGGCTACCTCGCGATCATCGGCATCCCGCCGTTCGCCGGGTTCTGGAGCAAGGACAAGATCATCGAGGCCGCGTTCTCGCAGAGCGTCTGGTACGGGCTCTGCGCGCTGCTCGGTGCGGGCGTGACCGCGTTCTACATGACCCGCCTGATGATCATGACCTACACCAGCGAGAAGCGCTGGGCGGAGGGCGTCGAGCCGCACGAGTCGCCGAGCGTCATGACGATTCCGCTGATCCTGTTGGCGATCCTGTCCGCCGCGGGTGGGTTCCTGCTGCTGGGCAACGGGATCGTGCACTGGCTCGAGCCGGTGGTCGGCGAGGAGCACGCCGAGCCGCCGATCTCGATCCTCGTTCTGACGATCTTGACGCTGCTGGTCGTCATCATCGGTGTCGCGATCGCCTGGTTCTTCTACCAGCGGCAGACGATCTCCGCCGAGACGCCCCAGCGGGTCTCGCCGATCACGACGCTGGCTCGCCGCGATCTGTACGGTGACGCGTTCAACGAGGTCGTCCTCATGCGGCCCGGCCAGGAGCTCACCAAGGGCCTGGTGGCGTTCGACAACAAGGGTGTCGACGGATTCGTCAACGGGCTCGCGGCGTTCATCGGCGGCTCGTCCGGCCGGCTGCGCCGACTGCAGACCGGCTTCGTTCGCTCGTACGCGTTAGGCATCTTCGGGGGCGCGGCCCTCGTCGTCGCAGCGATGGTGTTGGTGAGGCTCTCGTGAACGTCGCTCTCAACGGCTCGATCCCGTGGCTGACCATCACGGCACTGTTGCCGGCGGTCGGGGCGATCCTGCTGACCCTGGTGCCGAGCAGCAACGCCCGCGCGGCGAAGACGCTCGCGCTGGTGTTCTCGCTCGTGACGCTGGTACTCGCGGCTCTGCTCGTGGTCGGCTTCGACCCGGCCGGTGGGTTCCAGTTTGTCGAGGAGCACCAGTGGATCCCGGCGTTCGGCGTCAACTACGCGCTCGGCGTCGACGGCATCGGTCTCACGCTGGTCGTCCTCACCGCGCTGCTGACGCCGATCGTGATCCTGGCCTCGTGGAACGACGCCGAGGACGGCAAGCGCAGCGTCAAGACGTTCTTCGCGCTGGTCCTCATCCTCGAGACGCTGTCGCTCGGTGTCTTCGTGGCGACGGACGTCTTCCTGTTCTACCTGCTGTTCGAGGCCACGCTGATCCCGGTGTACTTCCTGATCGGCAGCTACGGCGGCCCGGGACGTTCGTACGCCGCGGTGAAGTTCCTCATCTACAGCCTCGTCGGCGGTCTGCTCATGCTGGCCGCGGTCGTCGGGCTGTGGGCGGTGTCGAACGTGCAGACCGGTGGCGAGCCCTCGTTCCTGCTGAGCGCGCTGCGCGACCTGAACATCGACCCGAGCACGCAGAAGTGGCTGTTCGCCGGCTTCTTCATCGCGTTCGCGATCAAGGCGCCGATGTTCCCGGTGCACACCTGGCTGCCGGACACGGCGCGCGAGGCGACGCCGGGGACCGCGGTGCTGCTGGTGTCGGTGCTGGACAAGATCGGCACGTTCGGCATGATCCGCTTCTGCCTGCAGTTGTTCCCGGAGGCTTCGCAGTGGGCGACGCCGTTCGTGATCGTGCTGGCGGTGGTCAGCGTGATCTACGGCGCGATCCTCGCGATCGGGCAGCGCGACATCAAGCGACTGATCGCGTACACGTCGATCTCCCACTTCGGTGTGATGGTGCTGGGCATCTTCGCGATGACCTCGGCTTCGCAGACCGGCTCGACGCTCTACATGCTCAACCACGGGCTGTCGACCGCGGCGCTGTTCCTGATCGCGGGCTACTTCATCAAGCGACGGGGCTCCGCGCAGATCGGCGACTTCGGTGGCGTGGACAAGGTCGCGCCGGTGTTGTCGGGCGCGTTCCTGTTCGCCTGCCTGTCGGGCTTGTCGCTGCCGGGCCTGTCGACGTTCGTCGGTGAGTTCCTGGCGCTGTCCGGAACGTTCGCGCGGTACCGCGCGCCGGCGATCATCGCCACGGTCGCGATCATCCTGGCCGCGCTCTACATGCTGATCCTGTACCAACGCACGATGACGGGGCCGACACAGGAGTCGGTGAAGTCGATGCCGGATCTCAAGCCGCGCGAGCTCGTCGCGATCGCGCCGCTCGTCGTGCTGATCCTCGGGCTCGGCCTGTTCCCGAAGCCCGCGACAGACCTCATCAGCCCAGCGGTCGACGAGACCATGAAGCAGGTGGGCGTGACCGATCCGGCGCCGCGCGTTCCCACGGCTTCTGAAGAAGGTGCGAGGTAGTCCGAAGTGCCTGAATTCACCGCTCCGACCATCGAGTATGCGCAGATCATGCCCATGCTCGTGGTCTTCGGCGTGGCCATCCTGGGCGTGATCCTCGAGGCGTTCCTGCCGCGCCGGATCCGGTACGGCGTACAGGTCGTGTTGTCGCTCGGTGCGCTCGTTGCCGCGCTGGTGTTGACGATTCGCCTCGCTGGCACGAGCAACCTGGTCGCCGAGGGAACGCTCGCGGTCGACGGCTTCACGCTGTTCCTGTGGGGCACGATCCTCGCGCTGGCGATCGTCTCGCTGCTGCTGATCGCCGAACGTTCCGTCGACGGTGGCGTGACGGCGTTCGCGGCCCAGGCCGCGGCGCTGCCGGGCACCGAGGCCGAGCGCGAGACGTTGGCGCGCCGCCTGGAGCAGACCGAGGTCTTCCCGCTGTTCCTGTTCGCGGTCGGCGGCATGCTGATGTTCCCGGCTGCCAACGACCTGTTGACGATGTTCGTCGCGCTCGAGGTGCTGTCGCTGCCGCTGTACCTGCTGTGTGGTCTGGCGCGTCGTCGCCGGCTGCTGTCGCAGGAGTCGGCGCTGAAGTACTTCCTGCTCGGTGCGTTCTCGTCGGGCTTCTTCCTGTACGGCGCGGCGTTGCTGTACGGGTTTGCTGGGTCCGTCTCGTTCTCGGGTCTGTCCGCCGCCGTGACTTCCGCGGTGGGCCTGGACGGGCTCCTGGTGGCCGGCATCGCGCTGGTGGCCGTGGGCCTGCTGTTCAAGATCGGCGCGGCGCCGTTCCACGTGTGGACGCCGGACGTCTACCAGGGCGCGCCGACCTCGATCACCGCGTTCATGGCGGCCTGCACGAAGATCGCTGCCTTTGGTGCGCTGATGCGGCTGTTCTACGTGGGCCTCGGCGGGGCGCGGTGGGACTGGCAGCCGATGATCTGGGTCGTCGCGATCCTGACGATGGCCGTCGGCGCGGTGCTGGCGCTGACGCAGTCGGACATCAAGCGGATGCTCGCGTACTCCTCGATCGCGCACGCGGGCTTCCTGCTCGTGGGCTTCGTCGGGGTGCGGGACTCGATCGCGGCTTCGACCTCGGGCGTGCTGTTCTACCTGGCTGCTTACGGCTTCGCGACTGTCGGTGCCTTCGCTGTCGTGACCTTGGTGCGCGATGCCTCGGGCGAGGCGACTCACCTGTCGCGGTGGGCTGGGTTGGGGCGGCGGTCGCCGTTGGTCGCCGGTGTGATGACGCTGTTCCTGCTGGCGTTCGCCGGGATCCCGCTGACCTCGGGCTTCATGGGGAAGTGGGCGGTGTTCTCCGCGGCCTGGGCCGGTGGAGCTTGGCCGCTGGTGGTCGTCGCGGTGATCGCTTCGGTGGTGGCGGCGTTCTTCTACGTTCGGATCATCGTGCTGATGTTCTTCTCCGAGCCCGCGGCGGAAGGTCCGACCGTCGCCGTACCGTCGGTGTTCACCTCGGTCGCCGTCGCGATTGGCGTCGCGGCTACCGTGGTGTTGGGCCTCCTGCCGCAGCCGCTCTTCGAGCTGGCGGCGCGGGCTGCCCAGCTCGTCGGATAGCTGTCGCTCTGAGGGAGGTGCGAGATGACGATCGCCGGTCTCCCGCTGCCTCCCGTCGACGCGGGACTGGACGCGCGCGTACGTACCTCCCTGGAGGAGGTCGAGAAGCGGCTGACCGCGTCGGTGACGTCGGACACGGGGTTCGTGACCGAGACGGCCCAGCACCTGATCGTGGCGGGCGGGAAGCGCTTCCGCCCGTTGCTGGCGGTGCTGGCCTCGGAGTTCGGCGACCCGTCGGCACCGGAGGTCATCGAGACCGCGGTCGTGGTGGAGCTGATGCACATCGCGACGCTCTATCACGACGACGTGATGGACGAAGCGCCCATGCGCCGCGGGGCGCCGTCGGCGAACACACGGTGGAACAACACGGTCGCGATCCTGACCGGGGACTACCTGTTCGCGCGGGTGTCGGAGATCACGACGGAGCTGGGACTGCCGACGGTGCGGATCCAGGCCCGTACGCTGGCTCGTCTGGTCGACGGGCAGCTGCGCGAGACGCTGGGGCCTTCTTCTGGGCAGGATCCGCTGTCGCACTATCTGGACGTGCTGTCGGACAAGACGGGGTCGCTGATCGCGACCTCCGCCCGGTTGGGGGCTCTGCACGCTGGGGCGTCTGCTGAGATCGAGGCCGTGGTCACCGACTTCGGCGAGAAAATCGGCATAGCGTTCCAGCTGTCGGACGACGTGATCGACATCGCCTCGACGTCGGCCGAGACGGGGAAGACGCCGGGGACCGACCTGCGCGAGGGCATCGCGACCTTGCCCGTGCTGCTGGCCCGCCGCTCCGCGTCACCATCGGACGCCCGGCTGTTCGAGCTGCTCGACGGCGACCTGACCGACGACGACAAGCACGCCGAAGTCCTGTCCCTGTTGCGCCAACACCCCGCCATGGCCGAGTCCCGAGCCTTCGTCCAGAAGTGGGCCGACGACGCCCGAGCAACCCTGACAAAGTTACCCGACCTCCCCGCCCGCGTCGCCTTATCCGCCCTCTGCGACCTCGTCGTCTCCCGCACCGGCTAGAGCTGCTTGGGCTCGATCGCCGCGAGCAGCTTGTACATCGTGGACGAGGGGTTGTCGTCGGGAAAGAACGTCAGGTTCTTCCCATGCCAGTCGGCAACGTGGCGCGCACGTCGTGCGGCCTCTGCTCGACGATCGAGGTATGCGGCGGGATCGATGGCCTTGCCCGGTCGACCATCCAGGCCGCGACTCAGGCGTTCCGCCTCGGCGGTTGTCAGGCACGCGGTCTGATCCTGGAAGTGAAGGATCAGCCAGAGCTCGAAGCACGGATTTGAGATGGCGACCTGGATACCGTGCCGTTCGGCAAGCAGGACAGCACGCCGCAGCTGCGGATGGTTGTCCGGCCATTCCACGTCGAAGACGCACCAGCACTGGTCGACCTCGTCGTCCTTGCCACGCTCGATCGCGCGCTTCACCAGGATGAGTGGATCGCCGTGGCGCGGATCTATCTCGATGTTGATCGACACGTTGTCCCGAATGTGCTGAAGGCGCTTGAGCCCGTTGATGTAGTCCGGTTCGGAGGCCCTTCCTTCGCAGAAGATCACGAACGTCTTGCGCTCGGGCCGTCGAGCAGCTCTGCGGGTGAGACTCCGCGGCTGGTACGTCGAAGAG
This sequence comes from uncultured Actinomycetota bacterium, assembly GCA_963762635.1. GTDB lineage: Bacteria > Actinomycetota > Actinomycetes > Propionibacteriales > Actinopolymorphaceae > Tenggerimyces. The sequence goes on along the minus strand of CAVXLQ010000006.1, from coordinate 194,587 downwards.
GCATCGATCAGGCGATGAGACCTAGGGCGCGGAGCATCTCCGTACGGTCGACGTCGGGAAGGGCGCCGAACCTGCCATGGAGATAGGCGCGTTCCAGATTCTGCGACCTACGCACACGCTCGCCGGCGAAGTCCGCAAGGGCGCCGAGTCGTGTCGCTCCGTTCTCGTCCTTCTCCGTCAGCCAAACCTCGTCGCGGTTCAGGTGGTTGAGCAGACTGGTGTCGTGCGAGGTGAAGATCAGCTGGGCGCCATGCCGGTTGGTCGTCGGGTCGTGGAAGAGGCGGATCAGCTCCTCGGACAGCGAGGGATGCAGGCTTGCGTCGAGCTCGTCGATGACGAGGAGTGAGCCCGACTTCAGCGCGCTGAGCACCGGCCCGATGAGCTCGAACCAGGCACGGGTACCTCTCGACTCCGACTCGAAGTCGAGTGGCACTCGTCGCGTTCCCGCCTGGTGGACCAGCCGAGTTCGTCGCGTTCGCTGAACCTTCCCCACGGGGGATACCGGATCTACCACGAACTGGTCGTCGACGATGACGTCGGCCACGCCGAGATCGGCGAGCTGGAGAAGGGCGAGAGCCTGGTCTCGGTCGATGAACGCCTCATCGTCTAGGTACTCGAGCTCGGCGATGGGAAGTTGGTCGCGTCCGACGGGTTCCTCGAACCAGGTCTGCGTGGATCGAGCAGTTCCCCGCAGCTGTGAACGCCAGAGCTGGTCGATCTGCTGAAGACCGAGGACCTGGATGTTGCGGATCTGTTCGACGAAGTCGGAGATGAGTCTCTCGTTGAACCGTCGGGCGATGGACAGCACCAGCGAACGATCGGTGAGAAGGTCGCGCGTTCCCGTGAGATGACCGAGTCCTCGCTGAAGCCTCAGCTCTCGACCTTCGCGTTCGAAGATCCGCCGACGCTTCTTCTCCGGGTAGTGGAAGAGCGCCTCGTACGTCACCGCCTCCTGACCGAGCTCGACGACGTACTCGTAACGAACGCCTTCGACGACTGCCTCGATGGTGAACGCGGCCGAGCTTTCCGCACTGGTGCCGAGGGCGAACGGCTCCACCGGGATCCGGTCATCCCACCGGACGAGCGACCTCAGAACGGCAGTCCGTAGCCATGCCAGCGCGGCGACGACGTTGGACTTTCCGGACGCGTTGGGGCCGTAGATGCCTGCCACTGGCAGGAGGCTCTCCGAGGTTCTCCACCTGGTGGGCCTCGGTCCGATCTCGATCCACCGCGACCATCGACAGCTCGATGGGATCGAGGATCGAGCGGAAGTTGGCGACCTCGAACCGGATCAGCACCGCAGCTCCTATCTGACGATTCAGATGCAATCATAGCCCCTGTTTCGTCAGGGACGGACGAAAATGCATCTCTGTCGACGTCTCCCGCGCGAGGACGAGTCGATTCCTACTAGCTGCGTTCCGTGACAGAAGGAGGCGGGAGCACCTCGTCGTCGCCCGCATGGGCTGGACGCGGTCGCGCATTCTGGGCGGCTGGTTTCCGCTCGTTCGACGAAGCGGTTGTCGGCTCGGGTCGGCACACTGGACGGATGCGGGTCGCCAGTTTGTTCGTCCATCCGGTCAAGGGCTGCCGCGCCGTGCCCGTCGAGTCGCTGCGGGTCGAGCGGTGGGGTGCGGTGGGGGATCGGTGCTGGATGGTCGTCGACGAGCACGGGCGGTTCCAGTCCCAGCGCGAGGTGCCGGCGCTCGCCACCGTCGTCGCCAGGCTGACCGACGACGGGCTCGAGCTGACGGCGCCCGGGATGGAAGGGCTGGCGGTCAAGACGCCGGAGCCGGACACCCATCTCACCGACGTACGGGTGTGGAAGGCCGACTTCCAAGCCGTCGAGGCACCGACCGACGGGCACGAGTGGTTCTCGGAGTTCCTCGGCATCAAGGCGAGACTGGTCTGGCTCGACGACCCGTTGAGACGCCCGCCCCGCGAGGACGACGGCGCGCTGGCGACGTTCGCCGACGGCTATCCGCTCCTCGCCACGAACGAGGGATCGCTCAGAGACCTGAACGAGCGGCTCCAAGCCCAAGGCGACGAGCCACTCCCGATGAACCGCTTCCGCCCGAACGTGGTCGTCGAAGGCGCCGAGCCCTGGGCGGAGGACCACTGGACGACCCTCCGACTCCCGGACATCGAGCTCGCGAACGCCAAGCCCTGCGGGCGATGCGTCGTGACCACGACCGATCAGGAAACCGGCGAACGAAGCGGTAAGCAGCCGCTCAAGATCCTGGCGAAGTTCCGGCTGGTCGACCAGAAGATGCTGTTCGGCATCAACCTGACGCTGACCGAGCCCGGCACGATCAGGGTCGGCGACCCGATCAGCCTCGGGTAGGCCGCGGCGCGTTCGCGCGCTCGGCGAGCGTGCCGATCGCCAGCAGCAGGCCCCATGGACCGATCACCCACATCGGCCAGAAGTAGCCCGCCTCGCCGCTGCCGATCGAGGTCATCAGGTAGATGAACAGCACGATCACGGTCGTGCCGAGCCAGGAGGCCCAGACGCCGGTGTTGCGCTTGCGGCGCGGTGTCGCGGCGACCGCCGCCGCGGCAGCCCGGGCGAGCTCCTCGCGCGGCAGATCCCGCAGCAGTTGGTCCAGCGCACCGTACGTCTTCGCCTCGTACGCCGCGGACACGCGCTCATCGAACTCGGGCATCGTCAGCCGACCCGTGGCGAGGTGTTCGCTCAGCTGGCGAACGACTCGCTCGCGGTCCTGATCCGCCGCTCGCATCTCTAGATCGGTCATGACCACAGCATGCATCGTCCAGCAGTGACATGTCAAGACTTACATGTCAACGTCAGAACGTCCACGACCGTCCTCCAACGTAGGCGTGGCGTACAGCACCGCGTCGCCGACGCGGATCTCCACGTCCATGAGGTAGTCGCGGACGTTCGCTGGCGTCGGTGTGAGACCTAGGCCGGGGGCGTCGGGCAGCCCGATCGTGCCGTCGGCGTCGGGTTCGATGCGTTCGGTCGTCAGCGCCGCGGCGAGCGGCGAGGGCTCGGCGGGGTACTCGGCCAACGCCGAGTCGGCCATCCCGGCGAACGCGTGCAGCGAGGCGGCGAGCGCGAGCTGGGAGGTGAACGTGTGGTTGACGTACCTGATGCCGCGTTCCGAGGCGTACTCCGCGACCCGCGCCGACGGGCCGATGCCGCCGATCCGGCCGGTCTCCACCTGGACGTACGCGATGCCGGCGTAGTCGATGAGGTTCATCGCACTGCGCGGATCGTGTGCGCCCTCCCCGCCCGCGATCGCCACGCGACCGTCCGCGGCCAGCCGGCTGTAGGCACCGAAAGCCGCGCTGACGAACGGTTCCTCCAGCCAGTCGACGCGATGCGCCGCGAGGGCGGGCAGTCGCGCGGCCGCCGCCTCGACGTCCTCGCCCCAGACCGTGCCGGCGTCGACGAACAGCCGCGGCTCGTCACCGAGCCCCGCGCGGGCGGCCTCGACGAGCTCGGCGTCGGCGGCGACCGTGCCGTGGCCGTACGGTCCCCAGCCGAACTTGGCGGCCCGGAAGCCGCGGCCGGCGATGGCCTTGGCCCGTTCGTACGTCTGCTGGGGCGTATCACCGAACAGGACGGAGGCGTACGCGACCTTGCGATGTGCCGTCGGCTGGCCGAGCAGAGCGTGTACGGGTGCGTCGAGGTGCTTGCCGAGCAGGTCCCACAGCGCGATCTCGATGCCGGAGTACGTATGCGGAGCCTGCAGGAGGTCGAGGCTGTTCTCCCTTACCCGCTGGGAGATTCGGGCTATGTCCTTGGCGTCGTTCAGGGTTTCGCCTTGTACGGAAGCGAGAACGGGCTTGCAAGCGCTGTGCGACATCGGCGTGACGAGGCTCGCGATCGAGGTCAGCGGCGAGGCCTCGCACTCGCCCCAGCCGACCTGGTCGCCGGCGCGCACGCGGACCAGCAGCATGTCCTGGCTGCCGTCGCCGACGTCGCGAATCTCCGGCATCGCGAGGTAGAAGAAGTCGACGGCGTCGATGCGCATCGGTCAGCGCCTCTCCAGCACGACGATCTCCGAGCCCTCTTCGGGCAGCTCGAGCCGGAGGCCGGTGCTCATCAGGTCGCCGCCGCCGCGCGTCTCGCGCCGGTCGGCGTCGAGCCATCGGACGTCGTACTCCGCGTCCTCGGCGAGACCGCGCAGGGCGATCGTGCGCTCGTTCTCCCCACCAGGGAGGCGGAACAGCAGCGCGAGATGGCTGCTGCCATCGGCGCGTGCGTACTGGAAGCCGGCCCAGCGGTCGCCCTCGCCGAACCGCTTCGGCTGGCCGGTGAGGCGGTGTAGATCGGCGTCGCGGACGAACGGCCGGACGAGCTCTTTGTACGTGCGGTTGTTGCTGGCGAGTCGTTCGCGCACGTTCTCCGGCAGGTTGGGGAGGCCCCACGAGAGGCCGGTCGAGCCGACCATGGCGATGCGGCGGTAGTAGTCGACCTGGTGGGGTTGGAGCTCGGGGTCGCGCGGGTCGAACGTCTGGTGCCGGTGATCGCCGTACCACTCGGAGAATCCCCAGTGCAGCAGCAGGTTCGGCGGCAGCATGAGGCTCGCGCCCCACAGCAGCTGGAGTCCGTGCTCGGGCCAGTCGGGGTCGCTGAGGAACGTGAGGTGGGTCTGCCGGAGCATGCCGAGGTCGATGCGGAGACCGCCGGAGGAGCAGTTCTCGAGGACGACGTCGGGATGGCGCTCGCGGACGCGGGTGAGGACGCCGTAGTAGCCGCGGTAGTGCTCGAACAGCCCGTCGTCCGGGCCGTGTCCGTGGTCGGTGCGGTTGCAGCCGAGGCCGGGGTCGAGGTTGAAGTCGAGCTTGATCCAGTCCGCGCCCTCGTCGCTGACGAGGCGGTCGAGGGTCTCGTACGCCCACTGCGCGGCGTCGGGATTGCCGAAGCAGACCAGGCCGAGTGGCTTGCCGTCTCGGCTCGCGGGCAGGTCTGGGCGGCGTTCGGCGACGTACGCCTTGGGCCCGATCGCCTCGATCTCGCACCAGAGGCCGAACCTCATGCCGCGCTCGTGCACGTAGTCGGAGAGGGAGCGCAGGCCACTCGGGAAGCGTTCGGCGTTGACGTGGTCCCAGTCGCCGCGGTGGTCGGTCCAGTGGCTGCCGGTGTCGGAGGGCCCGAACCAGCCGGCGTCGAGCGTGCAGACCTCGACGCCGAGCTCGGCGGCCACGTCGACGTTCGCACGGAAGACCTGCTCGTCGATGCTGTGGTCCTCGTACGTCCACCAGGTGTTCCACTCGACGGGAAGCGCGTTCGCGAGCTCGTTCGTCGGCGCCTTCTCTCGGGCGACGCGGGCGAACGCTACCGACACGGCGTCGAGGTCGGCGCCGGTGGCGAGCACGACATGCGGCGCCGCGAGGTGCTCGCCGGGGCCGATCTTCTTGGCGAATCCCTCGTCGTGCAGGCCGCCCGAGAGCCGGTGTCCCCGCGGCGTCTCCTCGAACCGGAACACCCAGTTGCCCGACCAGACGGGTGCGCCCGCGAGGGCGACGCCGTCGGGACGGACGAGCGCGAACCAGGGATGCTCGTTCTTGGACGAGCGTCCGGCCAACGTCTGCAGGGTCCTGTCCCCTGTCAACGGCTGATTGACGGGCTCGAACTCCAAGCCCCAGCTGCTCGTGAACGACCGCAGCTCTGCGCCGTCCGACGCGACGTCGACGCGTACCGAGTCGAGCCGGTCGACGGTGATCTCGCCGGGGCCGAGGTTGCGGACGACCACCCACGCCTCGGCGAGGTCGAGGGCGTCACGGCGCTGGACGTGCCACTCGACCGCCAGCGCGGGAGCGTCCGCCCGTTCGTACCGGACCACGGTCTCCTCGACGCCGTCGCCGAGGATCTGCCGGTCGAGGCCCCGGACCTCGAGCTGCGGAGAGCGGGCGGTGAGCAGCTCACCGTCGACCCGTACGCCGAACGCCTCGCTGCCGGCTGGCCCTGCCCCGGGAGCCCACGGCCCTAGCTCGACGGCGAGGCCGTCCTGGTCGAGGTCACACTTCAGCACCGCGAACTCCTCCCGGAGCTCCGGAAATCCTGCATCAGACCGGGCAATCCTATAGACCGCTTCCCACCGGTTGCCCATCGAACGCCCACCGCCCGAGCCGAGACTGCCCAGGACACACCCGAAATGGGAGGGACAAGAAGATGGCAGTTGAGGAAGGCCGGCTGATGGAATTCGTGGGCCGATTCGTGGGGGATCTGGGCGCGGCGATGGCCGCCGGCAACGTGGTGGTGGGGGACCGGCTCGGGCTGTACAAGGCCCTCGCCGAGGGGCCGTTGCGGCCCGAGGAACTGGCCGCGCGCACCGAGACGGCGCCGCGGTACGTGGAGGAGTGGCTGCGCGGCCAAGCCGCCGGCGGCTACGTCGAGTACGACCCGTCGACGGGCCGCTACTCGCTCACCGAGGAGCAGGCGTTCGCGCTCACCGACCCGTACGCGCCGGTGTTCGCGCCCGGAGCGTTCCAGCTCGCGGTCGGCACGCTGCGCTCGGTCGACCAGATCACCGAGGCGTTCAGGACCGGTGAGGGCTTCGGCTGGCACCAGCACGACGCCGAGGTGTTCGTGGGCTGCGAGCGGTTCTTCCGTCCGGGCTACATCGGCAACCTGCTGCCGACCTGGCTGCCGGCGCTGGACGGCGTGGTCGAGCGCCTCCAGAACGGCATCCGCGTGGCCGACGTCGGCTGCGGGCACGGCGCCTCGACGCTGCTGATGGCGCAGGCGTTCCCGGAGTCGGAGTTCGTCGGCTTCGACTACCACCGGGGCTCGGTCGAGGAGGCGCGCAAGCGTGCGGCCGACGCCGGCCTGAGCGACCGGGTGAGCTTCGAGGTCGCGTCCGCGCAGGACTTCGGCGGTCAGCCGTACGACCTCGTCACCACCTTCGACTGCCTGCACGACATGGGCGACCCGTTGCTCGCCGCGCGGCACATCCGCGAGTCGCTCAGCCCGAACGGCACGTGGATGGTCGTCGAGCCGTTCGCCGGCGACTCCGTCGAGGAGAACCTCAACCCGGTTGGGCGTTCGTACTACTCGTTCTCGTCGTTCCTCTGCGTTCCGAACGCGCTGTCCCAGGACGGTGGGTACTCCCTCGGCGCCCAGGCCGGCGAGGAGCCGATCCGCCACATCACCAAGGAGGCTGGCCTTTCGAGGTTCCGCCGGGTGGCCGAGACGCCGTTCAACATCGTCTACGAAGCACGGCCCTGACGTGCCACCGCCGCCCGCTGGAGGGAACACGGCGGGCGGCGGCGAGCGTTATCTTTTGTCAGTCCTTCCAGACGCAGGCCACCGACGGGCGGGGCACGCCGCCGAACGGCCAGTGCGACGTCGGCTCCGCGACGGAGCCGTCCTCGCCCGGGTGCTGCACCGCGACGATCGCGGTCCGCTGGTCGTCGGTGATCCACGGCCCGCAGGTCTCGGCCTCGACCGGCACCGTCAAGAACTGCTTGACATGGCCGCGCTCCGGCCCCTTGGTCGGCACCGCGAAGAAGCCGTCGTTGGAGCCGAGCGTGTTGCCGTCGGTCGAGATCCACAGGTTGCCGGTCTTGTCGAACGCGACGTTGTCCGGGCAGGAGATCGGGCTGACCTTGGACTTGTCGTACCCGCCGAAGTACGTCGACGGGTCGGTCGGGTCGCCGCAGACCAGGAAGATCCGCCACCGGAACAGGTCCGAAGCCGCGTCGCCGCCGGCCTCGTCCAGCTCGATGATGTGCCCGTCCTTGTTGGCCGGGCGCGGGTTGGCCTCGTCGACCTGGGCCGGCGTGCGCGCGGTGTTGTTCGTGCACGCGATGTAGACCGAGCCGTTGACCGGGTTGCGCTCGACGTCCTCGGGCCGGTCCATCTTCGTCGGTCCGACCTTGTCGGCCGCGAGCCGCGTGTTGATCAGCACCTCGGCGACGGTGAAGCCGTCCACGTACGACTGCTGGTCCGACGTCAGCGGGATCCACTCGCCGATGCCGTCGTACTCGGTGTCGCCGGGCTGCTCGTCGAGGAAGCGAGCGACGTAGAGCGTGCCGTGGTCGAGCAGGCTCAGGTTGTGCTCGCGGTCGCGCCGGGAGTGGCCGCGGCGGAACTTCTCGGTCGAGACGAACTTGTAGAGATAGTCGAAGCGCTCGTCGTCACCGGTGTAGGCGACGAGGTGGCCGTCCTTGGAGAGCGTGGTGGTCGCGCCCTCGTGCTTCATCCGGCCGAGCATCGTGCGCTTGCGGGGCGCGGCGTCGGCGTCGTACGGGTCGAGCTCGACGATCCAGCCGAACCGGTTGGCCTCGTTCGGGTTCTTCGCGAGGTCCCAGCGCTCGTCGACGCGGGCCCAGGAGCGGCCGGCGTTGACCGCCATGGGGAGGCCGTACCTCTTGAACGCCGCCTCGTACGCGCCGTCCACCGGGCCGGAGGCCTCGAAGTAGCCGTTGAAGTTCTCCTCGCCGTGCAGCGTGGTGCCGTACGGCGTGATGCCACCGGAGCAGTTGCCGATCGTGCCCTTGACCCAGCGGCCCGACGGGTCCGCGGCGGTCTTCAGCAGCGCGTGTCCCGCAGCCGGGCCGGTGACCTGGATCTTGGTGGTACCGGTGACGCGGCGGTTGTACCTGCGGCTGCCCTTCTTGCGCTGCGTCCAGCGGCCGGTCTTGCCGACCCGTTCGATCTCCACGACCGAGAGGCCGTGTGCGGCCTGCGCGATCTTCAGCTGGTCGATCGGCGCGGCGGCGGCGTTCGTCCACCCGGCGAACATGTTGTTCTCGTTGGTGTACTCGTTGTTCACGACGAGCAGCGCGCGCTCGTAGCTCCAGTCGTGCTCCAGCGGCATGACCGCGACGTAGTCGCAGTTGTAGCCGAACTGGCCCTCCTGGGCCTTCGGCGTCTGGGCGTCGAGGTCGAACGCCGGCGCACCGGGCACGATCGGGTCGCCCCAGGACACGATGACGGCCTGCTGGAAGCCCTGCGGGACCGTCAGCTTGTCGTCGTTGTTCGGCGGAACGGTGTCGAACTTCAGGCTGTTCAGCTTGAACCCACCGCCTCCACCGCCTCCGCCGTGCTTGGCGGCACCGTTCCCCGTCGAGTCGGCGGCCGCGGTGGTGGCGCCGGCGAGCATGGATCCGGTGCTCAGCACGAGCGCGCCGGCGGCGCTTCCCTTGAGGACGTTCCGGCGGGTCAGCGCCGACTGGATGATGTCCCCGAGGTACTTGTTGTCGGTCTTGTTCGGTACCGGCTTGTCGCAGGCGTTGCCGCAGCGGTACTCACAGGTGACGTGGCTACGGGAACCTCGCCGGTGGATCAACGGCAGCATGACACGTTTCATCGGCTTGCTACTCCTGGTCAACGCGGGAAAGACGGGCTCGGGCGTGACGCTAGGCCCGGAATTCGATCGCGGCGGAGACGCCATCTGAACGCACGGTGTCCAGGGGCTGTCGCGCAGCGGACCGCCTCGTCGAACGTGGCTTGAACGGCTCCCGCTGTCGCACAGCGCTGATGGCCGATCACGGCCTGCTGATCTTTCCCCCCGGTCGGTGTCCGCCTAAGCCGGGCGTACGGTACATATGGGCCACTTTCCCAGGATCGGCGGCGTCGGTAGCCGCTGCTGGTCGCAACCGGATGGTAGGCGAGCGTGCGCGGAGGCATTCGAATAGGCGAGAGTGGGAGGGTGGACAGAACCCTCGAGATCGCCCAGCGGGTCATCCCCGCGTATCGGGCGCTCGGCGGCCTGTCCTTCGCCTACGGCCATGGTTCGGTCGTGGCCGGCTACACCACCACCTCGGCGTTGGACCTGGTCATCGTCTGGGACCGGGACGAGGCGCCGCGGCTGCGTGGGCGACCGGTGCGGGAGCTGAACGACGCCCAGCGGCGGCCGACGAGCTTCGACTACCAGCCGGGGTATGTGCTCGACCGGTTCTGGGTCGAGGGTCAGCGGGTCGAGGTGGCGCACCGGACGCGTCGGACGTTCGAGAGCTGGGTGTCCGACGTACGGCAGGGCTGGGGCTGGGAGGAAGCGGCCTTTCCGATGCCGCTGTACGCGGTCTCGGGGTTTGTCTATGGAACGTTGCTCGCTGACACAAATGGGGTAGCCGGGGCAATTCGGGACAAACTGACCACGTTCCCCGAGGAGCTCGTGTCGCGATCGCTGACGATGCTCGCGGCCGAGCTGTCGTCGTACGACCACGACTTGGGGGACTGCGCGTCCCGGGGCGACGGGCTGCTCTTCCACGAGCTGCTGGGCAAGGTGCTGCGGCACACGCTGGTGGCGTGGTTCGCGGCCGAGGGGCGGTACTGCCCGAACCCGAAGTGGCTGCACCGCTGGGTCGCGCGCTTCGCGATGAGCCCGGCGATCGCGGGATTGGAGCGGTCGCTGTGGGGCCCGATCACCCTTGCTCGACGACGGGAGCTGTTCCTGACGATGGCCCGGCAAGTGCTCGCCTTGAAGCCCGCCGGCGAGCCAAGCCGTCCCAGGTGAAGATCGCGAGCGCCAGCCAGACGATCGCGAAGCCGGCCAGCCGCGTGGGTGGCATCGGCTCGTGGAAGAGGCCGACGCCGATGACGAGCTGGATCGTCGGGGCGAGGTACTGCAGCAGGCCGAGCGTGACCATGCTCGTTCTCGTCGCGGCGCCGGCGAACAGCAGGAGCGGGATCGCGGTGATGACGCCCGCGGACATGAGCAGCAGGGCCTTGCCGATGCCGTGGTGGCCGAAGGTCGCTTGGTCGGTGGCGTGCAGGAAGACGATGTAGCCGAGCGCTACCGGCATGAGGACGGCGGTCTCGACCGTGAGGCTCTCGACCGCCGCGGCGTTGGCCTTCTTCTTGCAGAGTGCGTAGATCGCGAAGCTGATCGCGAGGCAGAACGAGATCCACGGCGGCTTGCCGTAGTCGACGGTCAGCAGCACGACCGCGGCGCCGGCGACGGCCATCGCGACCCACTGGGTCCTGTTGAGGCGTTCGCGCAGGAGGAAGACGCCGAGCAGGACGGTGACGAGCGGGTTGATGTAGTAGCCGAGGCTCGTCTGCACGACGTTGCCGTGGTTGACAGCCCAGATGTAGACGAACCAGTTGACCGCGATGACCACGGCCGCGATCGTGAGGTACACGACGGTGCGCGGCCTTGCCCGCATGGCCGTCCACCAGCCGTTGCGCCTGGTGACGAGGAGCAGTCCGGCGACGAAGACCAGGGACCAGACGATGCGGTGGGCGAGGATCTCGAACGCGGAAGCTGGCTCTAGGAGCGTCCAGTAGAGCGGGAACAGCCCCCAGGCGGCGTAGGCGCCGACGCCGAAGACGATCCCGCGCTGGCCCTCACCCATCACCCGACCACCCGCCATGGCGCCAGGTTACGGCATCGTCCGGTCATCAGATGAATCGGTCGCGACGCTCAAGGGGCTTCCTCGTAGGTGGCCTGCATGCCGCGGATGATCAGCTCGAGGCCACGGCTGAAGCGGGTGTCGTGGTCGGCGAACATGTGCTCGCCGGCGGCCTGGGTCAGCGGGAGGTCGTCGCCGACGCGGCGGGCTCGTTCGGCGGGGTCGTACTGGTCGTTTCGCTCGGCTCGGTCCTTCGGGCTCGGAAAAACGGCCTGCTCCTCGATCACGAAGCCCACCACGTACGAGTTGATCGTCGTCAGTCCGATCACCGCCTCCTCGAGCGAGCCGGCGACCTGCGCGAACAGCCCCATGACCGTTTCCATCGGCTCGTAGAGCGATCGGTCGGTGAGGTACGTCCCGCTGAACATCTTCGCCCCGTCGCGATGCTCGAGCAGCATGCGGCGGTAACTGCTGCCGTACGCGCGCGCCCAGTCCTGCCAACTCTGCTCGTCCCGCTGGGGTGCCATCGCCCGCACGTTGTCGGCGAGCATCGTGGTGGCCATCTCGTCCAGTAGGGCTTGCTTGTTGGCGAAGTGCCAGTACAGCGCCGGTGCCTGGACGTCCAGCTTCGCGGCGAGCTTGCGCAGCGTCAGGCCGTCGAGGCCGACCTCGTCGAGCAACTCCAGCGCGGCCCGCACCACGCTCTGTCTGGTCAGCGCCATCGGCCTTTCCTTCTCCTTTGCATTCCGCTGGTTGACACCTTAACAGCGTTAAGGCAATCTGAACACCGTTGGATTTAACGCTGTTAAGGAGGGGATCATGACCGACCCAGTGCTGATCGCGGGGGCGGGCCCGACCGGGCTCACGGTGGCGATCGAGCTGGCGCGGCGCGGGGTGCCGTTCAGGATCGTCGACCGGGCGACCTCGTACGCGGTGGGCTCGCGCGGCGACGGGCTGCAGCCGCGGACGCTGGAGGTGTTCGAACGGCTCGGCGTGCTCGACCGGATCCTCGAGTCCGGGCAGCTGCCGCCGGCGATGCGCGCGTACCAGGACGGGACCTTCGTCGGCGAGGTCGGCCAGTACGAGCGGCTCGAGCCGACCGCCGAGGTGCCGTACCCGAACCCCTGCCTCGTCCGGCAGGACCGCACCGAGGAGATCCTCCGCGAGCGGCTTCTCGAGCTCGGCGGCGTGGTCGAGCTCGGGACCGAGCTGGTGTCGTTCTCGCAGGACGCCGAGGCCGTCACCGTGAACGTGTCGCGCGATGGTGAGGTCGAGCGGCTCCGCGCGAGCTACCTCGTCGGCGCCGACGGCGGCCGGTCGGTCGTGCGCAAGGGGCTCGACGTCGGGTTCCTCGGCGAGACCGACGACTCGATCCGCGTGGTGCTGGCCGACGTCGACATTCCCGGGCTCGACCACACCGTCGGGCACTGGTACGGCGACGGGTCGGGCGCGCAGGTCGGTGTCGGGCTGACCCCGCTGGCTGGCAAGGGCGAGGCCTCGTTCGTGTACGCGACACCGCTGACCGAGGAGATCGGGGAGCCGGATCTCGCGTACCTGCAAGAGCGACTTGACAAGTACTCCGGTCGCACCGATCTGCGGCTGGAAAACCTTACCTGGTTGTCGGTTTGTCGTCCGAACGTGCGGATGGCCGAGCACTTCAACGTCGGCCGCGTGTTCCTCGCCGGCGATGCGGCTCACGTGCATCCGCCGACCGGTGGGCAGGGTCTCAACACCGGTGTGGAGGACGGCTTCAACCTCGGCTGGAAGCTCGCCGCGGTGGTGGCTGGTGCGCCGGTCTCGCTGCTGTCGACCTATGAGGGCGAACGGCTGCCGAACGCCGCGCGCGTGCTCGGGATCAGCGCGGCGCTGCTGAAGAAGTACACCGACGGCGCCGCGGACGCGCACGAGCGTGGCGAGGAGACGAGGCAGCTCGATGTGTCGTACCGCGGCGGGCCGCTGTCACGCGACGCCGTCGAGGTGGGCTCGCTGCGTGCGGGCGACCGGGCGCCGGACGGGGTGTGCGCGGAGGGTCGGCTGTTCGACCTGTTCCGCGGTGGGGAGTGGACGCTCCTGACCCACGCGCCGGTGTCGGAGCGGCCCGGCGTGCGGGCGTACGTGACCGACGTCTACGAGGCGCCGATCGTGCTGGTGCGGCCGGACGGCTACGTCGGGCTGGTCGCCTCTGATGCGGCCGAGGTGGACGCGTACCTGCGGCTGGTGTCCTAGACCTCGACCGCTCCGCCAACGTCGAGCAGATGCTGGCGGAGCGTGAGGTCGGGAATCGTCTTACGGCGTTCGAGAAACTCGGCGAACCGCACCTGCTCGCGCAACGTCGCCTGACCGCCGCGAATCCGTTCCGCCTGCCGCCGCTCGGTGTCGCGGATGGTCTCGGCGAACCCGAGAACGTCGGCGGCCCGATCGGCGGGAACGAACAGCGCGCCATCCTCGTCGGCGAAGACCAGGTCGTCGCGGCCCACCGTCCACTCGCCCACCGTGGCCGCCTCGAGCGCGTCGCCCGCCCGCGGATCGAGGCGCAGCGGCCCGGTGGGCAAGGCGCCAAGGCTGAACACCGGCAGCCCGATCGCCCGAACGTCAGCGGTGTCGCGGTGCCGTCCCCAGATCAACACCCCGGACACGCCTGCCGCCTGCGCCTCGGCGACGACGAGGTCCCCGACACAGGCCTCGTCGGTCCGACCGTTGTTGTCCGCCACCAACACGTCGCCGGGCTCGGCGGACTCGAACGCCTCCAAGAAGACGTCCACACTCCCCGCATGCCGAGCCGGCAACACCCGCCCGACGAGCGTGTCCCCCTCGGACACCGGCCGAAGCCCCGCCGGCCCACACCGCACCGCCACCGAAGCCCGCACACACCCATCAGCCACATGCGGCGTCGTCAGCGCACCGAACCGCCGAACCAGCTCATCGTGATCCACGGCAGGCATCCTCCTGGCAGGTCGGAGCCCGTGCCCGGCTCGCGATCGAGGTTTGTTAGTTCACGGTCCAGGTGTCCGAACCGCTAAGCAGGGCGCCGAGGTCGCCGGGGCCTGACTTGGCGGTGGCTTGCTCGAGTTGGTCGCGCGCGAGGTCGTCGTACGTGGGGCGGTCGACCTGCCGGAAGATGCCTACTGGCGTGCGGTTCAGGGTCTGCGGGTCCGACAGACGAGACAGGCCGAAGGCCGTGGTGGGATCGTCGGCGTAGGCGTCGTGGGTGAGGACCGCGTCTTCGTCGGCTTCGGCGATCTCGGCCACGCGGAGGGCGCCGGACGCCGGGTCGCGGACGACACCGTGCTCGTTGGAGGCGCCGAAGCGGATGGGCTCGCCGTGGGTGAGGCGGATGACGGCCTCGGCGGAGCTGTCCCGGTCCTTCAGCAGGTCGAAGGCGCCGTCGTTGTAGATGTTGCAGTTCTGGTAGATCTCCACCAGTGCGGCGCCGCGGTGGGAGACGGCTGCGCGCAGCACCGAGGTGAGGTGCTGGCGGTCGGTGTCGAACGTCCGCGCCACGAACGTCGCCTCGGCGCCCAGCGCCAGCGACACGGGGTTGAACGGCGCGTCCAGCGAACCGAACGGCGTCGACTTGGTGACCTTGCCGAGCTCGGACGTCGGCGAGTACTGGCCCTTCGTCAGCCCGTAGATCCGGTTGTTGAACAGCAGGATCTTCAGGTTCACGTTGCGCCGCAGCGCGTGGATCAGGTGGTTGCCGCCGATCGACAGGCCGTCGCCGTCACCGGTGATCACCCAGACCGACAGGTCCGGCCGCGAGGTCGCGAGACCGGTCGCGATCGCCGGCGCGCGACCGTGGATGCCGTGCACGCCGTACGTGTTCAGATAGTACGGGAAGCGCGAGGAGCAGCCGATGCCCGACACGAACACGACGTTCTCGCGCCGCACTCCCAGCTCCGGCAGGAATCCCTGCATCGCGGCCAGGATCGCGTAGTCGCCGCAACCGGGGCACCAACGCACCTCCTGGTCGGAGGTGAAGTCCTTCCGCGTCTGCGGGGCATCCGCCTTCGGTACGCCCGAGAGCGAAGGCAAGCCGAGATTGACAGTGTCGGTCATCGAACGCGCATCTCCTGCTCCGCGGGCGCCGACTCGTCGGCGTCCTCCAGCGAGCCCACCAGGTCGGTGATCGCCGCCGTCAGCTCGGTGCTGGTGAACGGCATGCCCCGCACCCGGTTGTAGCTGACCACGTCGACCAGGAACTTGCCGCGCAGCAGCATGGACAGCTGGCCGAGGTTCATCTCCGGCACCAGGACGCGGTCGTACGACTTCAGGACCTCGCCGAGGTCCGGCGGCAGCGGGTTGAGGTGCCGCAGGTGTGCCTGCGCGACCGGCGTCCCGAGCTCCCGAACCGCGCGGCAGGCCGCGCCGATCGGGCCGTACGTCGAGCCCCAACCCAGCACGAGCACCCGCGCGTCGCTCGTCGGATCGTCCACCTCCAAGGGCGGAATGGTCCGAGCGATTGCGTCAATCTTGGCTTGACGCGTGCGGATCATCAGGTCGTGGTTGTCCGGGTCGTAGGAGATGCTGCCGTGCCCGTCGGCCTTCTCGATGCCGCCGATGCGGTGCTCCAGACCCGCGGTGCCCGGCACGGCCCACGGCCGGGCCAGCGTCTCCGGGTCGCGCTTGTACGGCCAGAACACCCGCTCGCCGGACTCGGTCTCGTGGTTGGGCTCGGTCGCGAACTCGACCTTGATCTCGGGCAGCTCCGCCACCTTCGGGATCCGCCACGGCTCCGAGCCATTCGCCAGATAGCCGTCGGACAGCATGATCACCGGCGTCCGGTACGTCACCGCGATCCGCACGGCCTCGATCGCCGCGTCGAAGCAGTCGGCCGGTGACTGCGGCGCGACGATCGGCACCGGCGCCTCGCCGTTGCGTCCGTACATCGCCATCAGCAGGTCGGCCTGCTCGGTCTTCGTCGGCATACCGGTCGACGGACCCGCGCGCTGGATGTCGCAGATCACCAACGGCAGCTCGAGCGAGACGCCGAGGCCGATCGACTCCGCCTTCAGCGCCATGCCCGGGCCGGACGTCGACGTCACGCCTACCGCACCACCGAACGCGGCGCCGATCGCCGCGGTGATGCCGGCGATCTCGTCCTCGGCCTGGAACGTCGTGACACCGAACGACTTGTGCCTGCTCAGCTCGTGCAGCACGTCGCTCGCCGGAGTGATCGGGTACGACCCCAGGAACAGCGGCAGGCCAGCGCGTTGCGTGCCCGCGATCAGCCCGTACGCCAGCGCCAGGTTGCCGGAAATGTTGCGGTACGTTCCCGCCTTCATCTCGGCCGGCTTGACCTGGTACGACACCGCGAACGCCTCGGCGGTCTCGCCGAAGTTCCAACCGGCCCGGAACGCCGCGAGGTTGGCGTCGCGGATCGCCGGCACCTTCGCGAACTTGGACTTCAGGAACGACAGCGTCGAGTCGGTCGGCCGGTTGTACAGCCAGGACACGATGCCGAGCGCGTACATGTTCTTCGCTCGCGACGCGTCCTTGCGGGACAGGCCGAACTCCTTGACCGCCTCGGTCGTCATCGACGTGAGCGCGAACGAGTGCAGCTGGTAGGCCGCGAGCGAGTCGTCCTCGAGCGGGTTGGCGTCGTACCGCACCTTCGTGAGGTTGCGCTTGGTGAACTCGTCGCTGTCGGCGATGATCGTCGCGCCGCGAGGCAGATCCGGGAGGTTGGCCTTGAGCGCCGCCGGGTTCATCACGACCAGCACGTCGGGCGCGTCGCCAGGCGTGAGGATGTCGTGGTCGGCGAAGTGGATCTGGAAGGACGAGACGCCCGGCAAGGTGCCAGCCGGTGCGCGGATCTCCGCCGGGAAGTTGGGCAAAGTGGAGAGGTCGTTGCCGAAGGCCGCCGTCTCCTGGGTGAATCGGTCACCGGTCAACTGCATTCCGTCACCGGAGTCTCCGGCGAAGCGAATGATCACACGGTCGACCTGCAGCACCTGCTTGGTCACCGGAGCGACGACCTCCTCACGCCGCATCGGGGCGGGATGTCCGCCGGGTGGCGGCGCTTTTCCAACGTCTACTTCTTTTCATCGTACGTCGGCGCTTCTCACGCGTGTGGGAGGTCTCGCGATTTCGAGATGGTTCTCCGAACGCGCTGGCCGCTGCCGGCCAGTGCTTGCCCTGGCAACGATTCCCCATCGCCGCCGAAAGAGCCGCTGGCCTGTGTAAACGCCAACCAGCAGTGACGAACGCACGACCGCGCGTGCCGTTCGTCACACTCTGGCAACGAGCCCCAACTGGCCAGGCAGGTTGCTGCCAGAACGAGGTGATCATGGTTCCTCCCGAGATGTCGTCTTCGAACGTGTGTTCGACACCATAGACCGGTGCGACGATTAACGCCGGACGTCATCCACAGGGCCCCCTGATCAAGATCACCCGGCCGTATCCTGACCCTCGCCAGCGCCACCTCGTCCACCGGAGCACCGCATGCGCGCCCCCACCGTTCTCGCCCTCGCCGCGGCCACCCTCGCCGCCGTCGCCGCCTGCGCTCCCGAGGACTCCTCCACCTCGGCGCCGACCAACCAGCCCTCGGCCACCGCGCCCACCGAGTCCTCGGACCCGTGCGCGAAGGAGGGTCTCCCCGTACGGACGAAGGGCAAGCTGACGATCGCCACCGACCAGCCCGCCTACGAGCCCTGGTTCCAAGACGACAAGCCCGAGTCCGGCAAGGGCTTCGAGGGCGCCGTCGCGTACGCGGTCGCCAAGCAGCTGGGCTTCGAGCAGGCAGACGTGGCGTGGGCGCGGGTGAAGTTCAACAACGCGATCCAGCCGGGCCCGAAGCCGTTCGACTTCGACATCAACGAGTTCTCCATCACCGAGGACCGCAAGAAGGCTGTCGACTTCAGCAGCCCGTACTACGACGTCAGCCAGGCGGTCATCGCGATGGCGGACAGCAAGATCGCGAACGCCAAGAGCCTCGCGGACCTGAAGGACGCCCGCCTCGGCGCCCAGGTCAGCACCACGAGCTACTCGGTCATCACCGACATCGTGAAGCCCACCGTCGAGCCGCGCGTGTTTCCCAACAACGACAACGCCAAGCAGTCGTTGCAGAACGGCCAGATCGACGGTCTCGTCGTCGACCTCCCGACTGCCTTCTTCATGACCGGCGCGGAGATCGAGGGCAGCAAGATCGTCGGCCAGTTCGAGACGGGGCAGGGGACGCCGGAGCAGTTCGGCCTGGTCCTCGACAAGGACTCGCCGCTCACCACCTGCGTGAGCAAGGCCGTCGACGCGCTGCGGGAGGACGGCACCCTGGACGACCTCGCCCAGGAGTGGCTCGCTGACGTGGCCGGGGCTCCGGTCCTACGCTGAGCCGATGTCATCAGCCGACGCGCCCGCACCGAGCGCACTACAGGTAGAGCGGCAGCGCTTCCGGAGCCGCCAGACCGTACGTTCGGTGCTCATCGCGGCGGCCTCGACGGCGGTGCTCGGCGTCGTCCTCTACTTCGCGGTCACCGGGGCGCCGGGCTGGGATCGCGTACGGGAGAGGTTCCTCGACCCGCAGATCGCCGCGGACACCTTCCCCGCGATCCTGCGCGGCCTCTGGCTGAACATCAGGCTGCTCGTCGTCTGCGCGATCTGTGCCTTCGCGCTCGGGCTGCTGGTCGCGCTGATGCGGACGTTGCGCGGCCCGATCTTCTTCCCGCTCCGGGCGCTGTCGTCGGCCTACACCTACGGCTTCCGCGGCATGCCGCTGATCATCGTGATCTACGTGATGGCGCTCGGGGTTCCCGGCCTGCGGCTCGCCGGGACGCCCGGCGTGCTCGTCCTCGGTGGCGCCGCGATCGTGCTCACGTACGGCGCGTACCTCGCCGAGGTCTTCCGCGCCGGCATCGAGTCGGTGCATCCGAGCCAGCGCGCGGCCGCCCGTTCGCTCGGACTCACCTATCGGCAGTCGATGCGGTACGTGATCCTGCCGCAGGCCGTCCGCAGGGTCTCGCCGCCGCTGTTGAACGACCTCGTCGCGATGCAGAAGGACGTCGGGCTGATCTCGCTGGCCGGTCCGATCGACGCGGTCTCGGCGGCCCAGATCGCGACCGGTCAGTCCTTCAACTTCACGCCGTATGTCGTTGCCGGAGTGCTCTTCGTTCTCCTCGCGGTGCCGCTCGTCGCGGTCACCGACTGGGTGACGCTGCGGGCGGCGCGCCGGCAGTCCGCTGAAGGAGCTGCGTAGATGGCCGGCCCGGTGCTCGCGTGCTACGACGTTCGCAAGTCGTTCGGCAAGCGTTCCGCGCGCGTGGACGTCCTCCGCGGCATCGACCTCAGCGTCGACGAGCACGAGGTCGTGGCGCTGATCGGCGCGTCCGGGTCGGGCAAGTCGACGTTGCTGCGTTGCGTCAACCTGCTCGAACGGGTCGACGACGGCGTCATCCAGCTCGACGGCCAGGACATCACCGACCCGCGCATCAACGTCGACGCGATCCGGCAGAAGATCGGCATCGTCTTCCAGTCCTTCAACCTGTTCCCGCATATGACCGTCCTGGACAACGTGACGCTCGCGCCGCGCCGCGTCCACCGGCGGGCCCAGGTCGAAGCGGAACGGACCGCGCTCGGGCTGCTCGAGCGCGTCGGTCTGGCCGACAAGGCGCGCGAGTATCCCGACCGGCTGTCCGGCGGGCAGCAGCAACGGGTGGCGATCGTTCGCGCGCTGGTGAACTCGCCGCGGCTGATGCTGTTCGACGAGGTGACGTCGGCGCTCGACCCGGAGCTCGTGGGGGAGGTGCTGGCGCTGATCCGCGACCTCAAGCTGGACGGGGCGACGATGCTGCTGGCGACGCACGAGATGTCGTTCGCCCGCCGGGTCGCCGACCGGGTCTGTTTCCTCGACGACGGCGTGATCCTCGAGCAGGGTCCGCCGGCGCAGGTGCTGGACGACCCGGTCGAGCCGCGTACGCAGCAGTTCCTCCAGCAGGTCCTCGCCGCGCGGCGGTTCTGACCCCCTAAACTCTCCCGCACGGGTGAAGGAGGCGAGCACAGCGTGGGCCCAGCCGGCACCGCGAACTACTACGCGACCTACACGACCGTTCTGGGGATCGTGCTCGTCGGCATCGCGTTCGCCGCGCTCGCCTTCGGGGCCAACCGGCTGCTGCGCCCGTCCCGGCCTACGCGCGAGAAGCTGCTCACGTACGAGTCGGGCGTCGACCCGGTCGGCTCGGGGTGGGCGCAGGCTCACGTCCGTTACTACGTCTTCGCCTATCTCTATGTGGTGTTCGCGGTCGATGCCATCTATCTGTTTCCTTGGGCGACGGTGTTCGCCGCGCCCGGCTTTGGCTGGGGGACGCTCGCGGAGATGTTCGTGTTCCTCGGCTTCATCGCGGTCGGGCTGCTCTACGCATGGCGCAAGGGGGTGCTGACATGGACGTAGATCTGCCCATGCCTACGGTGGGTCCGCAGCGGCTGGGGGCTCTGCAGCAGCTCGCGCCCGAGCCTTTGCGGCTCGTGTTGAACTGGGGGCGGCGCTACTCGCTCTGGGTGTTCAACTTCGGGCTCGCGTGCTGTGCGATCGAGTTCATCGCCTCGTCGATGTCGCGGCACGACTTCATCCGGCTCGGCGTGATCCCGTTCGCTCCTGGGCCGCGGCAGGCGGACCTGATGGTGGTGTCGGGGACCGTGACGGACAAGATGGCGCCGGCCATTCGGCGGTTGTACGAGCAGATGCCGGAGCCCAAGTACGTGATCTCGTTCGGGTCGTGCTCGAACTCCGGTGGGCCTTATTGGGACTCGTACTGCGTGACGAAGGGTGTCGACCAGATCGTTCCGGTCGACGTGTACGTGCCTGGGTGTCCGCCGCGGCCGGAGGCTCTGCTGCAGGGGATCGTCAAGCTGCAGGAGAAGATCGCTCATGAGTCGCTGGCCGAGCGGTATCCGGTCTCCGCGGCACCTGCCGCTCCTGAGCGGAAGCGGCGTGGGCCGGCGGCCTATCTGCGCTCGTTGATCGAGCAGCCGCCCGGGCGTGGTCCTGAGACTCGACACCGGGGCGGCTCGTGAGCTGGCGCGAGGACGTCAAGGCTGCGTTGACGTCTGCTCTGGGGGTTGAGGTTTCGTACGACGAGGGGTTTGGGCCGCCTACGTTCGACGTACCCGCTGAGCAGTGGATCGACGCGCTGTCGGCTTTGCGGGCGCATGGGTTCGACTTCTTCGACTTTCTGACGGCTGTGGATGAGCTCGAGTCCGGCTTCACGGTGGCCTGCCATCTGGCTGCGTTGCGTGGGCCTGGGGCTGTGGAGCATCTGGTGGTGCGTACGCGTCTTTCCAAGGCTTTGGCGGCTTTGCCGACGGCGACGGGTGTCTTTGCTGGGGCGTCGTGGCATGAACGTGAGACGCACGAGATGTTCGGCATCGACTTCCCCGGGCACCCAGGATTGGCGCCGCTGTTGTTGCCGGACGAGTTCGAGGGCCATCCGCTGCGCAAGGACTTCGTGCTCGCCGCCCGCGTCGCGAAGGCGTGGCCGGGCGCGAAGGAACCGGGAGAGTCCGACCACGACACCGGCGGCCGCTCGCCAAGCCGCCGCCGGATGGCCCCGCCAGGGGTGCCGGGCCCCGACGCCTGGGGGCCGCGAGAGCCGGGCTCGCCAACGCCGGACCCCGCCGCAGCCACCGCCCCCGCCCGCCGAGAACGCCGAGAACGCCCAGCCCGCGCGGTGACCGCCTCGGCCGAACACGCGACCGGCCGGCCTGGAACGGAACCGGCAGCGCCAACGGAGCCGACCACCATCCAGGAAGCCGCCGTCCAACGGGTGGCAGGTGAGGTGGCCGGTGCCGGAGAGGGATCTGCTGCTGCGGGGCAGGGATCTCCGGCCGCTGGAGCCTCCGCCGCCGAGCGGCCAGCGGCCCCGGAGGCAGCGGGGACCTCAGCCGACGCGGAGACTGCCACGGGCAAGACCACCCCGGCAGAGCCGGCCACCCTTGCCGAGCCGGCGACATCTACCGAGCCGGCCACCCCGGACGCTCCTGCCGAGTCGGCCGCCACGGGTCAACACGTGGCGGGTGCTGCGAGGAATCTGCTGTGGGGCAAGGTTCCGCTGAGCAGTCAGCTGACGAGCAGCCTCCTGTCGCCGAGGAGGCCGGGGACCAGCGGAGGGCAGGCCGGCGAGCGGCACCTCCTGCGGAGGTGCCGAGTCCGGCGGAAGTGGCACCTCCAGCCGATCCCGCGACATCTACCGAGCCGGCCACCCCGGACGCTCCTGCCGAGTCGGCCGCCACGGGTCCACACGTGGCGGGTGCAGACGAGGGATCTGCTGCGGGGCAAGGAACTGCTGAGCAGTCAGCTGACGAGCAGCCTCCAGTCGCCGAAGGGGCCGCGGACCAGGAGAGGGCAGGTCGGCGAGCGGCACCTCCAGCCGAGCCGGCGACATCTGCCGAGTCGGCCACTCCCACAGAGTCGGCCGCCACGGGTCAGCACCCGGCGGGTGCGGGCGAGGGATCTGCTGTGGGGCAAGGAGCTGCTGTGGGGCAAGGAGCTGCTGAGCAGTCAGCTGACGAGCAGCCTCCAGTCGCCGAAGAGGCCGCCGACCAGCGGAGGGCAGGCCGGCGAGCGGCACCTCCAGGCGAGCCGGCGGCATCTGCCGACCCGGCCACTCCCACCGAGTCGGTCACTCCCACCGAGTCGGGCGCGCCCGGCGACGACGATTCCGCAGCCCCACCGCCCTCCCGTCGGCGGGAGGGGGATGCGGATGCCTGAGGTGGTCGAGTTCGTTCTCCGCATCGGCGTCGTCTTCGTCGCGTTCCTCGTCCTGCCGCTCCTCGTCGGCCAGACCGAGCACAAGGTCATGGCGCACATGCAGTCGCGCCTCGGACCCATGTACGCCGGTGGGTTCCATGGCTGGGCGCAGCTGGTCGCAGACGGAGTGAAGTTCGCGCAGAAGGAAGACATCGTCCCCACCAACGCCGACAGGCGGGTCTTCCAGCTCGCGCCCATCGTCGCGCTCATCCCGTACCTCATCGCCCTCGTCGCCATCCCGCTCGGCCCAGGCCTCGTGGGCGCCGATCTCGAGACAGGGCTGTTCTTCGTCCTGGCAGCGATGGGCGTCGGCGTTCTCGGCAGCCTCATGGGCGGGTGGGCGAGCGCCAACAAGTACAGCCTGCTCGGCGCCTTCAGAAGTGCCGCGCAGCTGCTCGCGTACGAGCTCCCGTTCGTCCTCGCCGCCGCCAGCGTCGCGATGGCCGCTGGCACCGTCAGCCTCACAGGCATCGTCGACGCATGGCAACCCTGGTGGCTCGCCTGGCAGCTCCCAGGAATGGTCTGCTTCTTCATAGCCGGCCTAGCCGAGCTGCACCGGCCGCCGTTCGACATGCCCATCGCGGATGCCGAGATCATCTTCGGCCCGTACACCGAGTACACCGGCATGAGGTTCGCGCTGTTCCTGCTCGCCGAGTACGCCGGCATCGTCGTCCTCGGCGCCCTCACCACGGTGCTCTTCCTCGGCGGCTGGAAGGGCCCGTTCGACGACCAGCTCGGCTGGCTCTGGACCCTCCTGAAAACAGGCGCCGTCTCGTTCGTCGTCATCTGGGCCCGCGTCGCCTATCCCAGGCTCAGGGCCGACCAGCTCCAGAAGCTCGGCTGGCAGTTCCTCGTCCCACTCGCTCTGTTCCAACTCGCGCTCACCGGCGTCGTGGAGGTGGCCCTCTAAATGGACCTACCCGGCAAGGGCCTCGCCCAAGGCCTCAAGGTCACGTTCGAAAACCTCACCAAGCGCTCGGTCACCCAGCAGTACCCCGATGTCAAGCCCGACTTGCCTCCGCGCTCGCGCGGCGTCATCGCGCTGTTCGAGGAGAACTGCACCGTCTGCATGCTGTGCGCACGCGAGTGCCCGTGCTGGTGCATCTACATCGACTCGCACAAGGAGACCCAGCCGCCGACCGAGGAAGGCGCGAGGGAACGGAGCCGCAACGTCCTCGACCGGTTCGCGATCGACTTCTCGCTCTGCATGTACTGCGGCATCTGCATCGAGGCCTGCCCGTTCGACGCCCTCTTCTGGTCGCCCGAGTTCGAGTACGCCGGCACCGACATCCAGGAGATGACGCACGAGAAGGACCGGCTGCGCGAGTGGATGTGGACCGTCCCACCACCGCCCCCGGTCGACCCGCACGCCGAAGCTCCGAAGGAGATCGCGGCCGCGGAGAAGGCGGTGGAGAAGGCGCGCGAGGCCGACGCATGACGGCAGTGAACGTGCTGTTCGTGCTCTTCGGCCTCGTCGCGATCGGCTCGGCACTCCTCGTCGTCTCGACCAGGAGGCTGGTGCACTCGGCCCTCTGGCTGGTCGTGACGCTCGGCGCGCTCGCCGGCTGCTACCTCCTGCTCACAGCGGAGTTCGTCGCCTGGGTGCAGATCCTCATCTACGTAGGCGCGGTCGTCGTCCTGCTGCTGTTCGCGCTCATGCTCACCAGAGCACCCACGGGACTCAGCGCCGACCTCACCACAGGCAACGCCTGGTTCGCCGCCGTCGTCGCCACAGCCGTCGCGGCCGTCCTCGGCGCGACCATCGTCGCGGGCTTCAACGGCGAGGTGATCGACCTCCACACCGTCGAGATCGGCGGCGCCGGAGCCACCGGCCGCACGCTGTTCTCCAGCTGGGTGCTGCCGTTCGAGATCCTCTCCGTCCTCCTCCTCGCGGCCCTCGTCGGCGCGATCACGCTGTCCCGCAGAAGCAAGGCGGCGGAGGCGAACGACTGATGCCGCTCCTCTACCCGTTGCTGCTGGCGACTGTGCTCTTCGCCATCGGGGTGTACGGCGTCCTCGCGCGCCGCAACGCGGTCATGGTGCTGATGGGCGTCGAGCTGATGCTGAACGCGGTCAACCTCAACCTCGTCGCGTTCGACGCCTGGCTGCACGACACCTTGCACAGCGGGCAGATCCTCACGCTGTTCGTGATCACGATCGCCGCCGCGGAGATCGGCCTCGGGCTCGCGATCGTCCTGCTGGTGTTCCGTACGCGTAGGCAAGTCGACGTCGACAAGCTGACCGACCTCGCCGACCGCGACCAAGCGGAGTCGCGCGCATGAGCCTGCTCCTCATCGCGATCCTCGCCTCCGTGGGCGCCGGCGTCCTGGCCCTCGCGCTCGGACACCGCCAACCCCGCGCGGTCGGCGCGATCGGCGTCGTCGGCGCGGGCATCGCGTTCCTCGCGGCCTGGGGCGTCGTCGGTGCCGGCCTCGTCGGCGACCTCGGTACGCAGCTCCTGTCACTCGCCCACGTCCCCACCGGAAGCGTCGGCTTCGACCTCGCCTTCAGGGCCGACGGCCTGTCCGCCTTCACCAGCCTGCTGGTGGCGAGCGTCGCGCTGGCCGTGCAGATCTACTCGGTCGACTACCTGCGGGGCGACGCGCGCTACCCGTCGTACGTAGCGCTGATCTCACTCTTCACCGCGGCGATGCTGGTCGTCGTCGCCGCGGACGACCTGCTGGTCCTGCTCATCGGCTGGGAGCTGATGGGCATCTGCTCGTACTTCCTGATCGGTCACCACTGGGAGCTCGCCGACGCCCGCGACGGCGCGGTGAAGGCGTTCATCGTCACGCGGCTCGGCGACATCGGCTTCCTGTTCGGCATCTTCGTCCTCGGGCTGTCGGCCGGTACGTTCCGCATCAGCGAGCTGCAGCGCATGGCAACGGGTGGCGAGCTGGACACCGGCATGGTGACCCTCGCGACCCTCCTCCTTCTCTGCGGTGTGGTCGGCAAGTCGGCCCAGTTCCCCTTACACGTATGGCTTCCCGACGCGATGGCCGGCCCGACCCCGGTGTCCGCGCTGATCCACGCGGCGACGATGGTCGCGGCCGGCGTGTTCTTCGTCGCCCGCATGCTCGCGGTCTTCGAGCTCGCCCCGGCGACGATGGTCGTCCTCGCGCTGATCGCGTCGATCACCATGCTCGGAGCGGCGCTCGCGGCCCTCGCCCAGGACGATGTCAAGCGCGTCTTGGCATGGTCGACGGTGAGCCAGCTCGCGTACATGCTGGCCGGTCTCGCGGTCGGCGGCTACACGGCGAGCTTCCTTCACCTGGTCAGCCATGGCGCGTTCAAGGCGCTGCTGTTCCTGTGCGCGGGTTCGGTGATCCACGCGGTGGGCAGCAACGCGATGTCGGCGATGGGTGGCCTGCGGCGCGCGATGCCGGTGACGTTCTGGACGATGACGGTCGGCCTTGCCGCGTTGGTCGGACTGCCTCCGTTGTCCGGCTTCTTCTCCAAGGACGCGATCCTCGGCGTCGCGCAGGAGTCGGCCTTGCACGGGAACCTCGTGGCGTGGCTGGTTCTCGTCGCCGGCTTCGCGACCGTCGTCGTGACGGCGGCGTACGCGACGAGGCTGTGGCTCCGCGTGTTCTTCGGTACGCCCGCGACACCGGTGCCGTCGACCGCCCCGGCGCATGCCGCGGGCGAGATCGCGGAGGCGCCGGTGCTGATGCGGTGGCCGCTCGTCGTCCTCGCCGTTCCCGCTGCCCTGCTTGGTCTTCTGGCGTTCAGGCCGGTGATGTTGACGAAGTGGTTGGGCAACGGTCCGGCTCCCGTTCCGGAAGTCGGCGCGCTCGTGCACCCGTTGACCGCGGTGATCTCCATCGCGCTGGTCGTGCTCACGGCCGGGTTCGTCATCGGCGAGTGGCATCGGATCGACAAGCGCGACCCGGCCAGGATCCTGGGCAGGGTCGAGCCGGTCTTCGCCAACGCGTTCGGCGTGGACGCGTTCTACGAACGGTGGGTCGTGCGGCCTGTCTACGCACTCGCGCGAACGGTCGTCGCCGGTGACCGCGACGTGGTCGACTTCTACGTGCTGGGCTCCGGCCGGGCGGCCCGCGCGCTGGCCGGCCTGCTCAGACTCGTCCAGACCGGGAACGCGCAGACGTACCTGACCCTCCTGCTCGCGGGCGTCGTCCTCCTCGCGATCGCCGCCGGGGTGGTGGTCTCGTGAACGTCCTGGTCTGGCTGCTGCTCGCCATTCCACTCCTCGGATCCGTTGCTCTGTTGGCGTTCCCGCGCTGGATTCCGTACGAGAAGGTCCCGCTGGTCGGCGTCGGGGTCTCCGGCGCGGCACTGCTGGTCTCGCTGCTGATCGCCGTGCTGTTCGACTACGGCGACGCGGGACGGGTGCAGTTCGAGACGAACGCCAGCTGGATCAGCGCGATCGACGTCCGTTGGCATCTCGGCCTCGACGGCGTCTCGCTGCCGATGATCCTGCTGACCACGCTGCTCGTCTTCCTCTGCCTGCTCTACACGACCCGGATCACGCCGGAAGCCGGCCGGGTGAGAGCGCTCGTCGCCCTTGCCCTGTTGCTCGAAGTCGGGATGGTCGGCACGTTCGTCTCGTTCGACCTGATCGTGTTCTTCCTGTTCTTCGAGGTCGTCCTCATCCCGATGTGGTTCGTGATCGCGGTCTGGGGCGACGAACACGATCCCGAAGGACGGCGGCGCGCGGCGAACACGTTCATCCTGTACACGTTGCTCGGCTCCGCGGTGATGCTGCTGGGGTTCCTGATCGTGTACGCGAACGCGGGCACCTTCGACATCGTGGAGCTCGCGTCAGGCAAGGGCGCCGGCATCGCGCGCGGTGCCCAGATCCTCGCGGCCGCGGCGATCGCGATCGGGCTCGCGGTGAAGAGCCCGCTGTGGCCGTTGCACTCGTGGCTGCCGGACGCGCACGCGAAGGCGCCGACGATCGGCTCGGTGCTGCTCGCTGGCGTGCTGCTGAAGATGGGCACGTACGGGTTCGTCCGGGTGTGGCTGCCGGTCGTCCCCGACGGCGCGCGGGCCGTGGCGCCGTACCTCGCGGGCCTCGCGACGGTCGGCATCCTGTACGGCGCGCTGGCGTGCCTGGCACAGCGCGAGCTCAAGCGGCTGATCGCGTACTCGTCCGTCGGGCACATGGGCTTCGTCGTTCTCGGCATCGCGACGCTGACGCCGGTCGGCGTGAACGGCGCGCTGTTCGCCGGCGTCGCGCACGGGCTGATCACCGGGCTGCTGTTCTTCCTCGCCGGCGCGATCAAGGACCGGCACGGTACGGGTGAGCTGGCGTCGCTCGGCGGCGGGCTGTACGCGCGAATGCCCCGCCTGGGTGGGCTGTTCGTGTTCGCGTCGGTCGCGAGCCTCGGCCTGCCCGGGCTGGCGGGGTTCTGGGGCGAGATGCTGTCGCTGTTCGGCGCCTACTCGCCACACGCCTCGTTGTCGCGCGGCACGTACATCGTGCTGATGGTGCTCGCGGGCCTCGGCGCGGTGCTGACGGCGGCGTACTTCCTCTTACTCGTACGGCGGATGTGCCAAGGGCAAGACACGTTGGGCGCTCGCCAGGACGTCACCGCGATCGAGCTCGGGGCATGGGTGCCGCTGGTGGCGTTGACGATCGTGCTCGGCCTGTACCCGAAGGCGATTCTGGTCGTCACCGATCCGGCCGTTCAACTCTTGGTGGGGCGGTGAACGGGATGATCCAGAGCATCGACTGGCTGGCTCTCGGGCCCGTACTCGCCGTCGCACTGACCGCCGGCGCGGTGCTCGTCACGGACGCGTTCGTCCCGCCGCGGCTGCGGTGGGTGGCGACGTGGATCTCGGTCGGCGGCCTCGCCGTGGCGTTGCTGTTGGTGCTTCCTCTATGGGGCTCGGCGCGGGCGACGTTCTGCATCGACCAATCCTGTTCGTACGTGGTCGACTCGACCGCCGCGGTGTTCCAGGTACTGGTCGCGGCGGCGACCGCCGTCGTCGTCCTGCTGTCGGCGCGTGGCACGTTGCGCGAGGGCGTACCGGCGGGGGAGTACCACTTCCTGCTGCTGTGCTCGGCGACCGGCGCGATGGGGCTGGCGGCCTCGCGGGACCTGATCACGATCGTCGTCGCACTGGAGACCGTGTCGCTGCCGGCGTTCGCTCTTGTGGGGTTGCGTTCTGGCGACCGGCGCGGGGCCGAGGCGGCGATGAAGTTCTTCCTCGTTTCGGTCGTCTCGGTCGCGGTCATGCTGTTCGGCGTCTCGTTGGTGTACGGCGCGACCGGCGCGGTGCACCTGGACCGGATCGCCGCGGAGCTGGCGCAAGGCTCGGCGCCGTCGTCGGTGGTCGGCGTCGGTGTGGTGCTGACGCTGGTCGGGTTGGCGTTCAAGGTGGCGGCGGTGCCGTTCCACTTCTGGGTGCCGGACACGTACGTCGGCGCGCCCGTTCCCGTGGCGGCGTTCCTCTCCGTGGTCTCGAAGGCGGCCGGGCTCGTCGGGCTGCTGCTGGTCGTGAGCGTCGGGTTCGCGCCGCTCGTCTCGGTGTGGGCGCCGGTGGTCGCGGTGCTGGCGGCGTTGACGATGACGTTGGGCAACCTGGTCGCGTTGCGGCAGAAGCACGCGGTCCGGCTGCTGGCCTGGTCGTCGGTCGCGCAGGCCGGCTACCTGCTGGTGCCGTTGGGTTCGGCGGGTCCGGGAGTCTCGGTGCTGCCGGCGACCGTCGCGTACCTGGTGATCTACGCGGTGGTCAACCTCGGCGCGTTCGCCGTGGTGGCGTTGACGTCCTCGTCGCTGGAGGACTACCGCGGGCTGTTCTGGGTCGACCGGCCGCGTGCGTTGGCGTTCGGCTTCTTCCTGCTGGCGTTGGCCGGACTGCCGCCGGGCGTGATCGGGCTGTTCGGCAAGGTCGTGATCTTCCAGGCCGCGGTCGACGGCGGCGTCGGCTGGCTGGCGGTGGTGATGGCGGTGAACGTGGTCATCGCGCTCGCGTACTACCTGTACTGGACCGCGCTACTCTTTGCGCCGCGCCCGGACGCCCCGGCTCGCGCGCCGACCCCGTGGCCGGCTGCCGTGGCCGTCGGCCTGACCACGGCGGTGGCCGTCGTGCTGTCGGTCGCGCCGGACCTCGCGCTGAACGTGCTCGACGTCGTCCGGCTGCCGCTCTGACGTAGCCTGCACGGTGTGGATCACGCGGTACGGGAACGGCTCGAGCACGACCGGATCGCCTGGCTTTGCGCCTTGCGGCCGGACGGAACGCCGCACCAGACGCCGGTGTGGTTCGTCTTCGCGGACGAGAGCTGGTGGTTCAGCAGCGGCGAACGGAACCGCAAGATCGCCTATCTGGCAGCCGATCCGCGAGTGTCGCTCGCCCTGCCGGACGGCGTCTCGCCCGTCGTCGCCGAGGGCAAGGCCGTTCTGCACCGGGACCGCGGCGACTTCCCGCCGGGGATCATCGCGGCGTTCGCGGACAAGTACGACGGATGGGACATCACCGCACCGGAGAAGGCCGGCGAGCGTGTGCTCGTCGAGATCCCCGTCAGCCGTTGGCTGCTGACGGGCACCGCGCAGTAAGGGGAGGGCATGGACGCACGGGAGTATCGGCAGGTCGTCGAGGAGGCAGGGGCGCGCTCGGCGGCGGAGGACTGGTCGGCGGCCGCGGCCTTGTGGGCGCGGGTCGTCGAGGCGAACCCGCACGACGGACGCGGATGGGACCAGCTCGCCGAGGCTCGGTGGTTCGCCGGCGACTTCGCGGGAGCGCTGCCGGCGTTCGAGCAGGTGCGGCGGCTCGGCGTCTACCACGGCGACCGGTTCGCGACGTTCGTCGGTGTGGTGCCCGTGATGATGGCGTCCTGTCACGCCGGGTTGGGCGACTTCGACACCGCGATGGACCTGGTGGCGGAGGCGATGCGGGAGGGCTTCGTCCATGTCGACGAGGTCTTCGAGCACGAGCTGTTCGCCAGTCTGCGTGCCGACGACCGGCTCGCGACTGTCCTCGGCGTGGTGAACGTCGACGGGATGGAGCGCGACGAGGGCTGGCGTACGGACCTCTCCGTGGTTGTCCGCGAGGCCAACCGCCGGCGGCCGTTGCCGTTCACGCCGTCGCATCAGGAGCGTTTCGACGCCGCGGCCGCGCGGCTCCGCGATGACATCCCGCGGCTCAGCGACGCGGAGGTCGCGGTGGAGCTGACCAAGCTCATCGCCTCGCTCGGCGACGGCCACGCGCGGCTGTCGGCCAAGCCTGGAACGGATCTGGCGCTCGCGCTGCCGATCCATCCGTTCCTCTTCGAGGACGGCATGTACGTCGTCGCCGCCGAGGAGTCGCACAAGAGGCTGCTCGGTGAGCGGATTCTCGCGTTCGACGGTCGGCCGATCGACGAGGTCATCCGCGGTGTCGATCCGCTCATCGGCCGGGACAACGAGCGCAACCCGCTCGAGGCGGCTCCCGCGTGGCTGCGCCGGACGCCGTACCTGCACGTGCTCGGCCTCGTCGACGACCCGGGCAAGGTCCGGTTGACAACGTCCTCCGGCGAGGTCGAGGTCGCCGCCGAGCCCGAGGACGAGGAACGGCCCCGGCACTTCCCGGAGAGCAAGGCGATGGCGCAGTACCACGACCAGCTCGCTCCGCCGTTGCCGTTGTACCTGCGCGACGTCGAGTCCGCGTACTGGTTCGAGTATGTTCCCGAGCGCCGGCTCGTCTACCTGCAGTTCAACCGGATCGTGGAGGATCCGAACGAGTCGCTCGCCGCCTTCACCTCGCGGCTCGGCGAGTTCCTCGACGCGAACGAGGTCGAACGGATGGTCGTCGATCTGCGCTGGAACGGCGGCGGCAACACGTTTCTCGTGGGTACGTTGCTCAAACGCATCATCGGCGCACGCAAGCTCGACCACCCGGACGGCATCTTCCTGGTCGTCGGGCGGCGGACGTTCTCGGCGGCGGGCAATACCGCGAAGTACCTCGAGTGGTTGGCAGGCTCGACTCTCACCGTGGTGGGTGAACCGACCGGATCGAGCCTGCAGTTCATCGGCGAGACCAACCCGTTCGCCCTGCCGTACAGCGGCATGCCCTGCAACATCTCCAACCTGTACTGGCAGGGCATGACGCCGCTCGACCGGCGCAGCTGGATCGCGCCCCACCTCTACGCGCCGCCGACCTTCGCCGCGTACAAGGAGAATCGCGACCCAGCCATGGAAGCCATCCTCGCGGTGCTGCCCGAGTCAGCCGGCTAGCTCGGCCATCCGTTCCAGGTCGGCCCGCGTGGGCAGGCCGCTGAGGAGGTGCCGCACGCTGCGGTTGCCGTGCTGGCGGTCGGCCTCCGTCGTGGCGGCCAGCGCGTAGTCGACCTGGCCCCATACGTAGTTCGCCAGGCTGATCACCGCGCCGCGGAACATCGCGAGGTCCAGCCGCGGCAGCTCGCCCGCCGCCGACCGGTAGCCGTCGAGCATCGCCCTCGCGCCGGTGGGGCTGCGCGGCACCCACTGCTGCAGGGCGATGGCGAGCTCCCAGCTCGGCGGGAGGCCGCCGACGTGCTCCCACCCGACGACGATCAGCCGCCCTTCAGCGGCTCGGCGGACGTTGTTCGGCGTGAGGTTGTTGTGCGTCAGGACCGGCTCGGGCGGTTCCACGTCGGAGCCGATGCGCTCGAGATCGGCCAGGTTGTGCGAGGCGTTCGAGAGCTCATCCGCCCAGTCGACGTCGGCCCCCTTGGCCTTCGCCACGAGCTCGGCCCAGGTCGAGTCGGTGAGCCGCCGCGCGTGGTACGGCGAGATTCGGTCGACCTCGAGCCCGAGGCCGTGCAGCGTCGCGAGGATCTGGCCCGCGCCGTACGCGTTCTTCGCGCCGACCGGTGCCGACAGCGGCGGGCCGGCGTGGACCCACTCGTCCACGCGCCAGGTGTGATCGCCGACCTTCTCGATGATCGCGCCGGAGCGGCTACGGACGGGCAACGGCAGCGAGACGCCCGCCTTCAACGCCGCCTCTTGAAGCCGCACACCGGTGTCGGCGTCGACGATCGGCCACCAGTCGTCCATCGTCCGCACTTCCCAGCGGCCGCGAGCGGTATCGAGCGACCAGCGGCGGCCGCTGTCGTCCGGGCGCGCGATCGACCGCATCGCCCCCGTGACGTCGCCGAGCTCGTACGCCTCGGCGATCGCGTTCGCGAGCGCGTCGCCGGCGTGATCGCCGCCGGTGCGGTGGTCGACCTCGGCCTTGAGCTCGGGCCAGGTACGGAACCCGTACTGCTGCGCCAGCTGCGCCTGAGCCTCGGACAGGGTGGTCTGCGGCCTGCTGTCGCGCAGGCCGGCGAGCAGGTCTTTGGCCTGCTGGCGCAGGTGATCGAGATTGGGGCTGTCGGGGAGCGTCTTCACAAGACACCTCGGCTCTTCCGCCCGGGCTCGCGCGAGCAGGTCAAGAGCTTCGGCATCCGTCGCTCAAACCGCTGACATGTCCATGGGATGGCTTCAAGCCTTCCGGCGAGCCCGCGGCGCGCTCCCAACGCGCTGCTTATGAGGGTATCCACGAGCTTCGGTCGGTTGTCAAGCCCGCGCTAGTTGACCTTCAAGCCGGATGAAGGTTGATACTCCGAGATGTGTCGGAGCCGTTGTTGACGATCAGCGCGTTCGCTCGCGCGGTCGAGCTGGCGCCGAGCGCCCTGCGCTACTACGACGAGGCGGGGCTGCTTCCGCCGGCCGAGGTGGACCCGCGTACGGGGTATCGGTACTACACGCCCCGAGCTCGAACGGCGCGCGTTGCTGATCCGGCGGATGCGCGACGTCGGCGTGCCGGTGGACTCCATGCGGATGGTGCTGGCAGGGCCGCCCGCGCGTGCGGCCGAGATTCTCGCCGGGTTCGCCGAACGGGCGGCGCACAATGCCCGGCAGGCCTCCGCGACGGTGGACGAGATCGTCTCGGCGCTGTCGGGTGAGGTCAGCGTCTCTCCGGCCGCCGTGACGGTCGACGGGCCTGCGTTGGCGGCGGGGCTGCGGCGGGTGGCGCGGGCTGCTTCTGGTGTTGAGGATCCGTTGCGTGGCGTCCTGCTCGATCTGGGTCCTGGCGGGATCACGGTGGTCGCGACGGACCGGTATTGGCTTGCGTACTGGACGATTCCGGTCGCCGAGGCGCAGGTGGCGGATCGTCGAGCGTTTGTTTCCCTCGCTGGGCTTGAGGAGTTGGCCGATCACCTGGCACGGCGCGACGTCGTGACGGTCTCGTTCGCCGCGGGCGAGCTCGAGGTGTGCGACGAGGCGGGTGTGGTGCCGTTCGCGATGCTGGACGACCGGTTTCCGGCGTACCGCTTGATCGTTCCGGCCGAACGGGTCGGGCGGGTGACGTTCGACCGTTCCGCGCTGACCCGGCTGTTGCCCGTCGACGACACTCCGATTCGCCTTGCGGTGGGGACGGATCGGCTCGTCGTGAGCGTGGCGGGCGGCAGCGAGGGTGCCCGGGTCGAGGCCGTCACCTCCGGGCAGCCGGTGACGATGTGGCTCTCGTCCTCGCTGCTGCGGGCGGCCCTGGACGTGATGGTGGGGTCGTTGGTCTCGCTGGTGCACTCGGGTACCGATCGGGCGGTGCAGCTGATCCCGGTCGAGCAGAACAGCCTGGGCGTCCTGCTGATGCCGGGACGCCCACAGTCGTGAGTTCTCGCTTGCTGCGTGGGGGATTCCTCGCTTGGTTGGGTGCGGCCACCTTCTCCGCGATCGGGGACGGCATCTTCTACTTCGCGTTGTCGTGGACCGCGTCGGGCCTCGGCGCCGGCGTCGTGACGGCGGTCATGGTCGCCGGGTTGGTGCCGCCGCTGTTGCTCACACTGGTGGGCGGGGCGTCCGCCGACCGTTGGGGGCTGCGGCGAACGATCATCGCCTGCGACATCGCGATGTGCGTGTTGCTCGCCGGGTACCTGGTGCTCGCTCGCTTCGTGCCGGTTTCCGCCGCTGTGTTGGTGGCTCTGTCCCTGTCCCGCGGGGTGGTGGGGTCGTTCCGCCGGCCGGCGGACAACGCGTTCCCGCGCCTGTTTCTTCCCCGAGTCGGGCGTGGCGCGGGCGATGTCGCTGACCGGGTCGGCGATGGAGGTCGCGCGGATGGCGGGGCCACCGTTGGGCGCGGTGGTCGTGGCGATCTCGTTCAACTGGGCGATGCTGGCGGACTTGGCAAGCTTCGTTGGCGTTCTGGTCGTGTTGCTGGTGGTGCGGCCGCCGTACGAACCTCCGCGTACTGAGGGGCGCTCCGCTTCGCTGGAGCTGCGGGCTGGGCTGCGTGCCGTACGTTCGGTGCCCGGCGTGGTGGCGATGCTGTGCGCGGTCGGGATCGTGGCCGGCAGCGTGCTCCCGATGCTCGGGCTGGCGGTCCCGCTGCTGGCGCGCAGTCGCGGTTGGAGTGTGGGCGACGCGGGGCTCATGGAGGCGTTCTGGATCGTGGGCGCGCTGGCGGTGTCGTTGGTCGTGGCGAAGTGGGGGACGTACGACCGTCCCGCGCTGCTGCTCGTGGGCGGCCCGCTGCTCGCGGCGGCCGGCGTCGTCATCGCCGCCCTGGTGCCCGTGGCGTACCTGGCGTTCGCCGGCACCTGGGTGATGGGCATCGGCACGGCCCTGTTCACCAGCCACCTCTTCCCGCTCTACCTGCTGCGAACGCCACCAGGCATGCTCGCGCGCTTCCAGTCCGTGCTGATCGTCGCCCAGATGCTGATGATGCTGCTCGGCGACCTCCTGCTCGGAACGTTGGCCTCCCAGCTGAGCCCCGCCACCGCCATGCTCGCGGCCGCCGCCCTCTGCGCCCTCGCCGGCGCCCCGATCCTGCTCAGCCGCACGCTGCGGCTAAGCGGGAGTGAGCTGGATGATGTCGGCGATGAAGGCGCGCTCGTGCCGGACCTTGCGGAGCGGCGTGGATCCGATCGCGCTGGTCAGGGACCTGGTGAGGTCGGCACCGCCGATCGCGACGAGGGCTGAGCTGAGGGCGCGGCGGGGGAGGCTGGGCGGGGTCTCGATGAACTTGCCCAGGATCCAGATGCTGCCCGTGGGCGCGAGCACGCGGGCCGCCTCGCTGAGGGCCTTGGTGGGATCGGCGACGACGCTGAGGACGCAGTTCATGAGGACGATGTCGAACGAGTCGTCCTCGAACTCCAACTGCTCGGCGTTCATCCGCAGCAGCGTCCAGTCGTCCCGCCGCACCTTGAGCTCGGCCTGCCGCAGCATGTCCGCGGACAGGTCGACGCCGGTCACCCGCGCGTCGGCCGGTACGAGTTCGAGATCGAGGCCCGTCCCCACCCCGACGACCAGGACGCGGTCACCCGGCCGGATGCCGCTGAGCTCGAACTGACGCCGGCGCGGCTTCTCGATCAGCGGGTTGCGCGCGAAGAAGTCGTAGATCGGGGACAGCGTCCGATACTTCCGGACGTTCGCCTCGTTCTTGCCCACCGGGGCACCTCCGCCAGCTACGTCGGGTCGTAGGTCGTCCGTCCGTACCAGCCTAGAGCGGCGCGGAGTTCGCGGGTCTCGGCGTCTCGGTGAGGGCGGCGGCGTTCGTGGGCGATGGGGTAGACGCGGAAGCCGCCGTGGTACGGGCGGAACGTCGCCGTGCTCGGTACGGGCCACGACGACGGGTGGCCGGCGAGCCAGACCGCCAACCAGGGCTTCTTGTTGTGCTCGATCACGCGCGTACGGGCGATCGCCGCCCAGGGGAGCTGGCTGCGTTCGTTCCCGCGCGACACCACCAGCCCCTCGGGCGAGACGTCGAGGGCGGACTGCGGCCGGATCGCCTGCAGCAGAAGGCGAATGCCGAAGATCCCCAGGGCTATGAAGAGGCAGAACGCCACCAGCCGGCCCACCGCGCCATAACCCGAGCCCGGGTCGGAGGCGCCGGCGGCGAAAAGCGCGCCCACGACCGCACCGGAGCCCCACGACGCGGCGACGGCTCGCGACGTACGGAAGCGCGCGCCTCCGGCCGGCGCCGTCGCCACCGACGTATACGCCCGGGTCGGCGAAGGAGCCAGCGAGCGCAGCTCGGTCTGCCGCTGCTGAACGAGCGACCGCACGCCCGTCGGCAACCACGTGCCATCCGGCGGCGGCGGTCCGACGACGTCCCGAAGCCGCGCCACCAGCCACCCGGGATCCGGCCGCTGCAACGGATCCCGACGCAGGCAAGCCGCCACGAGCTCCCGCAGCGCCAACGGCACCCCACTGACATCGGGATCGTCATGCAGAGCCCGGTACATCAGCGCCGAGGTGTCGCCAGCACCGAACGGTCCCCGCCCGGTCGCGGCGAACACCAACACCGCGCCAAGAGCGAAGACATCGCTGGCAGGCCCGACCGACGACCCGGTGATCTGTTCCGGAGACAGATAGCCGGGAGTTCCGAAGAACACCCCGGTAGCGGTCAACCCAGCCTCGGCGACCGCCGCCTTCGCGATCCCGAAGTCGATCACCCGCGGCCCATCCGAGGCGAGCAGAACGTTCGACGGCTTGAGGTCGCGATGCACCAGACCCGCGGCGTGGATCGCCGCCAGAGCCTCCGCGAGCCCAGCCGCGAGCCGACGCGACGACGCCTCCGGCAGCGGGCCGTGCGACGCGACCGCCTGAGAGAGGCTCGGCCCCGCCACGTACTCCGTCGCCAGCCAGGGACGGTCGGCCGAAGGATCGGCGTCCACCACCGCGGCCGTCCAGAACGCGCCCACCGAACGGGCCATGTCCACCTCGCGCCGGAACCGCTCCCGGAACGCCGGATCGTCCGCCAGGTCGGCGCGAACCACCTTCACCGCGACCGGCCGCCCACCCGGCGACTGCGCCAGGTAGACAGTCCCCATCGCACCGGCACCCAACCGACAAAGCAGCGCGTAGTCACCGATTCGTCCTGGATCGTCCACCGACATGGACGTTTCTCCTCACCGTGACCCTCGGCAGGCGTGGAGCTTGCACCCTACTGCCGAGAACTAGCGCGCCCGAGATCGGTGAGACGACGTTCGAGATGCCGGCGTTCCGCCTCGAGGTGAACGAGCGCCAACGCGCGGTCGTACGCGGCCCGCGCCTCGGCCGTACGGCCAGCGCGCCGGAGCAGCTCGGCGCGGGCGGCGTGCAGGTAGTGGAAGTCGTCGAGCGCGAGCCCGTCGATCAAGGCCAGCCCAGCCTCCGGCCCCTCCGTCTCGGCAACGGCGATCGCCCGGTTGAGCGAGACCACCGGCGAGTCGGTGAGGCGGACGA
The DNA here is from genome assembly GCA_963762635.1 of uncultured Actinomycetota bacterium. Taxonomy (GTDB): domain Bacteria; phylum Actinomycetota; class Actinomycetes; order Propionibacteriales; family Actinopolymorphaceae; genus Tenggerimyces. The sequence continues at coordinate 156,448 of CAVXLQ010000006.1, read as the reverse complement.
GCTCGCCGTACAGCGCCGCGATCTGCCGCCAGTCGGTCGGCTGCTCGGTGTGCAGCGCGGCGATCGCCGCCTGGACGACGTACGGGCCGCGCCCGTGCAGGGCCAGAGCACGCGCCAGGAGAAGCCGGCCCTCGTCGATCGACGCGGCGTTCCACAGCGACCGATCCTGGTCGGCGAGCAGGACCAGCTCGCCCGCACGGAAACGAGCATCGCGACGCGAGTCGTGCAACAACATCAAGGCCAGCAGGCCGAAGGCCTCCGCCTCGTCCGGCATCAGCTCGACCAGCGCCCGGCCGAGCCGGATCGCCTCGGCGGCGAGATCGACGCGACTCGTATAGCCCTCGTTGAAGATCAGGTAGACGACGGCCAGGACGGCGGCCAACCGATCTGGCAGCAGATGGTCGGCAGGCACCCGAAACGGAATCCCTGAGGCCCTGACCTTCCGCTTGGCCCGCACCAACCGCTGCGCCAGGGTCGGCTCCGGTACGAGGAACGCCCGAGCGATGTCCTCGGTGCTCAGCCCGCCCAAGGCGCGCAACGTCAACGCCACCTGCGCTTCCGTAGCAAGAGCAGGGTGACAGCAGGTGAAGATGAGCTCGAGCCGTTCGTCGGGGAACACCACGTCCTCGAGCCGGTCCATGTCGTACTCCGAGGTCTGCCGTACCTCGAGCAGACGGGTCTTCTCGGCCAGCGTCCGATCGCGGCGGATGCGGTTGATGGCCCGGTTCCGCGCCGTCGTGATCAGCCAGGCGCCCGGGTGGGTCGGCGTCCCGTCGCGCGGCCAGCGGTCGGCGGCGATCGCGAACGCCTCCTGGGTGGCCTCCTCGGCGAGGTCGAAGTCACCGAGGAAACCGACCAGTGTCGCCAGGACGCGTCCCCACTGCTCGCGGAAGACGCGGTCCAGGACGTCCGTCATTCGTGCAGCGGGCGGATCTCGATCGCGCCGCCCTGCCGGGCCGCCGGGATGCGGGCGGCCAGCTCGATCGCCGCGTCCAGGTCGTCGGCTTCGAAGAACAGGAAGCCGCCGAGCGCCTCCTTCATCTCCACGAACGGGCCGTCGGTGGTCAGCGTCTTGCCGTCCTGCACTCGTACGGTGGTCGCCGTGTCCGGGGGCTCCATCCATCGCCCGGGCGTCACGCCGGGCGTCTGCTCGATCGCCTGATACTCGGCCGGCAACGATTTCTGCTCCTCCGGAGACAGCCGCTCCCACGCCTCCGGGTCGCCGTGGTTGATCAGCAGCATGTACTTCATCGCGTCCTCCTCGACTTCGGATGGTCGCCTCTAGGACAAACGGGCCGCGGCCAGATCGACACCGAGACGCCAGCTATTTTCGAGGATCGCGATCGTCCTCCGCGCCAGGCGCGTCAGCAGACGAGCCGCGCGTCGCCCCGTCGGCCTGAACGGTGAACGCCACCGCGCCGCGGCCGATCGTCTCGGCGTCGACGCCGACGACGGCGGTGAAGCGCTCGCACTCGCCGGCGAGCGGGACGGCGATCGCGCTGTTCGCGTGGACGCCGATTGCACGTACGTAGTGGACGCCGGCGACGTTCGGTACGACACCGTCGCCGGCTGCCAGCTCGCCGTTGGACTGGTCGCGCTCGACCCGGCCCCACCCGTTCGTGCTCGAGATGAACGTACGCTCCGACGCGGCTGTGCCGGCGCCCGGTTGCGTCCCGCACGTGAGCCGCGCCTCGGCCCATTCGGCGTGGTCGTAGTCGGGCGTGTTCCGCCCGTCGGCGACGCGCAGCTCGAGCGTGCGGTAGCCGCCCACGGCGACTGTGAACGCGGTCGACCCCTGCGCACCGGTGATCACGCCGGTGTAGCCGAGCAGCTTGCCGTGCCCGTACGCCTGGAAGCGCACCCCGCCGCGATCACCCACCTCGTCGTCGATGCCGACCTTCGCGGAGAAGGCCGAGCACGCGCGACCGAGGTAGACGTGCACCGCCGAGTCCGCGCCGATCCCGGTGGCGTAGGTCGCGCCGCCTATCGTCTGCGTCCGGCCGTCGCCCGCGGGCAGCTCGCTGTTCGACTTGTCGCGCTCGGCGGGTCCGTACCCGTTCTCGCTGTGGAGCCAGGTCAGGTTGCTCACCTCGTGCGTGCCGGGCCCCGGCGCGGCCGTTGCACAGCACGATCGCGACCGATCCGTCGGACATCGGCTTGGCCCAGACCTCCTGCGTTCCCGTACGCCGGAGCCGGCGGCGCTGCGAACCGCCCCAGTCCTGGTTGACCGCGATCACGTCGGCGAGCGCAGAAACCCTTACGGGCAAAGGGTTCCCGGCCAACCTGCTGGTCGAGCAGGCTGAGGACGCTGGCCCAGTCGTCGGTGATGTCGCCGGTCGTACGCCACTGGCTCGCGCCCACGTTCGGGCCGAACAGCCACGGCTCCTCGTGGCCCCAGTTGCAAACGGAGTAGACGATCTGGCGCCCGGTCGCCTTCAGCGCGTCGCCCATCGCCTTGTAGCGCTGGAAAGCGGGGCGGCCTTGGTTGTGGCAGTTGTCGTACTTGAGCAGGTCGATTCCCCAAGCGGCGAACGTCTGCGCGTCGATCGTCTCGTGGTCGAGGCTGGTCCAAACCGTTCGAGACCATCGCGTCGGCGGTCTGCTTGATCAGGTTCTCGTCGATGTCGCAGCCGAACTTGTTCCAGGTGTTCCACCCCATCGGCGGCGCGGAGAGCGCGGCGACCGGGGTCGCGGCCCGGGCGACCGGTTGCTCGTCGGGAGCTCCGGCAAGCCCGAGGGCCAACGCGAGGACGAGCAGGTACGTACGGCGCACGACGACCCCAAGGCTTGGCGAACGACCGGCGAAACGGAGTATCGGCTCGCTTCGTCATGCCGAACAAGGCACGCGGCACCTTGGCGCCACGACCGGAGGAGACCAGTGACCTGGCGGTGGGACTGTCCGCCGGTCCTATGCCAGGCTGGCGCCGAGTGCCGCGGTGAGGCGGGTGATGGTCTCGAGGCTGGTCTGATCGCTGACGTGCTCGGGGAGCCAGGCGCAGGCGATGTAGGCGCCGGCGATGTTGGCGGTGGCGCAGGCGGCGGCCAGGCACTCCTCGATTTGGGCGAGGGAGGGTCCAGGGCCGGAGGGAAAGCGCGCGCCGGGCAGCTGGCCGCTGCCGAGGACGTCGATGTCGAGGTGGAGGTAGACGGGGGCGTGGCCCAGCTGGCCGAGGGCCGAGGTGATCGCGGCGGGGTCGGCGGACACGCGACGTACGCGACTGGTGGCGAGGGCGTCGCGCTCGGCGGGGTCGAGGTCGCGGGCGTCAGCGAGCACGACGCTGGTATCGGGGACGGGTCGCAGGCCGAGGTCGTCGTCGAACAGGCCGGGTGTGCGGCCGGTCAGCATGGCCAAGGCCATGCCGCCGAGGTAGCCGCTGGTCGATATGGCGGGGGTGTTGAAGTCGCCGTGGGCGTCCAGCCACAGCACGGCCAGGTCGCGATGGCGGCGCTGCAGCCCGGCCACCGTCGCCCGGGCAGTGGGGCAGTCGCCGGAGAGCACCAGCGGCCTGGCGGCCCGCGTCACCGCGTCGACTGCGGCCCCGGTGCAGCAGGCTCATACGGGCGGCGACAGGGCCGGCGGGGAGGACCGGGCGGACAACCTGAGTCGCATGGGCGGGGGTCGGGAAGTCCGAGATGTGCTCGTCGAGGTGCAACATCCACCGCCAGCATGACCGCCGCTACCAGAAGGCCGCGACCGGCGCCGGCCCGTGAATGTCCTGAATGAACTGTCACGCGGGAGCGGACGGTCCTGCCGGACGTACGAACCGCAGGTCCGGCAGGGGCCCGATCATCGTTTCAGGCGCGCCGTCCCGCCCGCGCGAGGATGTCGGCCGCCGCCGGGTCGGCCTTGATCGCTTCGTCGAAGGTTTCCTTGGGCAGCACGGTGTTCCCGGCCACGGTCACCGTCTTGGGCGGGTCGTCGTAGCCGTCGGGCAGGACGTCCCAGAAGTTGCCGATGAAGGCGACGTTCTCCATCGGAGGGCCGACCTGCAGCACGATCGGAGTGTCGGCCCGGCACACGATGTTCCCGATGACGGTGATCCACGCGGCGCCGTAGTCGGCGTAGAGCCCGAAGTTGTACGACGTCAGGACATCGCGGATCACGTTGCCCCGGACCACCGCCCCGCCGGCGAACGACGAGCCCTGCGCTGCGGACAGTTGGATCCCGCCGCCGTCCATCAACACGCTCATGCTCCGTTCGACGAGGTTCCCGACCACCTGGGTGCCCTTGGCCCGCTCGCCGCCGGTGATCACGATGCCGTTGTGCGGGACATCGTGGATCTCGTTGTGCGCCACGGTGGTCTCTTCGGAGACGAAGACCAGGATGGCGGGCGAACCGCGGTACTCGGTGCCGATGTGGTGGACGAGGTTGTCCTCGATAGTGACGCGAGCGGAGCTCTGGACGGCGATCCCGCTGCCCGAGATCTCGTCGAACACGTTCCCCCGGACCTCGACGGCGGTACTGTCGTCGATCGCCAAACCGCCGGCGCCGAGGCGAGTGAAGTGGTTGCCCTCCAGCACTATCCGGCTGACCGAGTCGAATATGACGTTGGCCGGCAACTGAGTCGGCGTCGCCGGAACGTGGACATAGCCCACGTCGGCACCCATGTCGATCTTCTCGAATTCGCCCTGCTCGTGGCGGCTGTTGCCGTGATAGTGCAGATAACCACCGGTGCGGGTGGGGCCCGACCAGTTCGTCTCGGCGAACGTGAGACCGCGCAGCGCGATGTCGTGCACGTTCTTCCCGCTGACGAGCGTCTCGAGAACGGGCACGATCGCGGTGGTCTTGCCGATCTCCTCGCCGGGGCGCGGACGGTAGTGCAGGACGTGTCCGCCCGGTACGGAGCGGTCGACGGCGAAGGTGCCTGGCTCGCCGAGGAAGGCCTCGTTGTTCTCGAGCACAGCCGGTGCGGCGAGGCCGTCCCAGGTCCCGTCAACCCCTGCGCCGTACCACTTCGAGTCGTAGAGGGACTTGGCGTTGTCGAAGGCGGGCTGGGCCATGGTGATGGTGGTCGAGGAGCCGTCTCCGGAGATCGCGGCGACCGCCAGGCGAGCTTCGGACCACGGATAGACGCCTGGGTAGACGAACTCCAGTCCTGCGGGATCCGGCCACGACTGAGGCTCCACGCTGTCCGTGACGTAACCAGTAGCTGTTTTCGTCACGCTTCCCGGAAGCCCGGTGATGCGGGCCGCCCGGGCAGCGGGGCGGCCGTCGACGGAGAGCCGGCGTGGTTCCAGCTCGCCGATCAGGGCGGTCCATACGCCGTCGGCGCCCGCGGACCAGCCGGTGATCTCGCGGCCGCCGCTGAACACGACCTTCTCCTGGTCGGCCGTTCCGTAGCCGTGGGCCTGGTAGATCGCTCGGAAGCCGTTGGTTCCGGAGTCGGCCTGCGTGTCGTCGAAAGTGAGCGGTTCTTCGAGGTGGTAGACGCCGGCTCGGAAGGCGACGACGATGTCGCCGGTCATCTCGATCGTGAGCGCGCGGACGGCTCTCTGAGCCGCGTGCGGAGTGGCGAACGGCCGGTCGAGGGTGCCTGGCCAGTCGTCCTGGCCGTCGGGGGACACGTACAACCTGTTTTCGGGCATGGTGAGGCGCTCCTGCGAGATGGGTTTATGGGATATGCTGAGGTTTATTAGCTAAACACGATCGAATGACAAGCGTCAAGGGAGTATCGGTGGCTGCAGACGAGGCGCAGCCGGATCCGGAACGTGCGATCGAGCTGCTGTGGGGCGCGCGCGAACCGGACCGGCCAGGGTTGAGCCTCGGCCGGATCGTCGCGGCGGCGATCGAGGTCGCGGACGCCGAGGGGCTCGGCGCACTGTCCATGCGCAAGGTCGCGGAACGGTTCGGCACCACGACGATGTCGCTCTACCGCTACGTCCCCGGCAAGGCGGAGCTGGTGGAACTCATGCGGGACGCCGTCTACGGGGAGGCGCCTCTGGAGCCCGCGGACGGGCTGGGCTGGCGCGCCGGACTCGAACGCTGGGCGCGGCGGGTGTGGGAGATCCACCAGCGGCATCCTTGGCTGGTCTACAGCGCGGGAAGCCGCCGCCTGCCCGGGCCGAACATCATGGCCGGGTACGACCACGCGCTCGACGTCGCTTCGCGCAGCGGTCTGGAACCGGCTCAGGTGATCGCGGTCGTGAACCTCGTGGGTGGTTTCGTCGAGTCCGTGGCGCGACAGGCGGGGGAGACCGCGGAACTCCAGCGGCGTACGGGGATTTCCCATGAGCGCTGGTGGAGCGAACGCGAGTCCCTGTTCGAGCGGTTCGACGCCTACCAGGCGTTGGGAAGGCTGTGGGAGAGCGGGGGAATGGACGAGCCGCTCGACCCGTTCGAGTTCGGGCTGCAGCGCACGCTCGATGGCGTCCAGGTGCTCGTCGAAAGCCGGGGGAGTGAGGTAATGCGTGATGAAAATGGGGGAGCGAGGTGTGTGATGTGCGGGAAGCCGTTGGACGGGGCAGGGCGGGGACGGCCACGGGACTACTGCTCGAGAGCCTGTCAGCAACGCGCCTATCGCCAACGTCAGTCGACTCGGTCTTGATTCCGACACGCCGAGTCGTGGGTCGCGCCTGGACCGCGAGCAGCGGGGAACTGCCGGTGGCAGCCGGGAATGGCCGTGAATGCGAAGCGCCTCGTCCCTTGGCTTGTTTGGCCAGGTCAGAGGCGCTTTCCTCAATGGTTTCCCAGAGGGGTGGCAGGTACTGGATTCGAACCAGTGTAGGCGTAGCCGACGGTTTTACAGACCGCTCCCTTTGGCCGCTCGGGCAACCTGCCGGGTGCCGCGCTGCAGCGGCGAGTTGAGAGGATAGCGCAGGTGTCTCGCACTCTCCCTACCCAGGTCAGGGTGCCAGCGCTGTCGCTCTGCCGTCTACTGAGATTGGAGCCCGGATGGCTGCCGAGTCGTCGTTCGACATTGTGAGCAAGGTCGACCACCAGGAAGCTGACAACGCCCTCAACCAGGCCGCCAAGGAGATCTCGCAGCGGTACGACTTCAAGGGCACCGACGCCAGGATCACCTGGCAGGGCGAGGACGGGGTGCTCATCGTCGCGAACTCCGAGGAGCGCGCGAAGGCCGTTCTCGACGTGTTCAAGGAGAAGCTGGTCAAGCGCAGCGTCTCCCTCAAGACGCTCGACACCGGCGACCCCAAGCAGTCGGGCAAGGAGTACCGGATCGAGTCGACGTTCGAGGCGGGCATCTCCCAGGAGAACGCCAAGAAGGTCGCCAAGATCGTTCGCGACGAGGGCCCGAAGGGCGTCAAGGTCCAGGTTCAGGGCGACGAGCTGCGGGTGACGAGCAAGAAGAAGGACGACCTGCAGGTCGTCATCACCCTGCTCAAGGGCAAGGAGCTCGACTTCGCGCTGCAGTTCGTGAACTACCGGTAGGTGTGGGATGGTGGCCTGGTGGGACGTCCCGTCGCTGATAGCGAACGACGACCTCCCACCGCTGCCGCCCCGCCTCACGTTGCTCGCGGGACTGGCCAGCCCGATGTCACTGGCCCAGTACGAGGCCGCCCACGGGTTGTGGTCCGCGAGGGCTGGCACCTGCCCGAGCCGCACGTGCTCAACCTCGTCCTCCCGTTCGCCTGGCCGCAGAGCACCGCGGCTGGCTGCCGAACCGCGTGCCGCACGTGTGGCAGCACAAACAAGTTGTCCTCGACGCCGCTGGCGATCCTGCTCGGCCGCCAGCACGCGATCCTCGACAGCCTCGGTGCACCGGCCGAACTGGTCGTGATCACCGCCGGTTGGAACGGACGTGTGACGCTGGAAGGTCGGCGGCGGGAGGTCGAGGACGCCGCACCTGGCACCCTCTGGCAGACCATCCTGTACGACGACAGCGACCCGCCCTACTTCATCTACTGGCACATGATCTACTGGCACATGTACGTCGGCTTGATCGCCCGCCGGCCCGCCCTACGACGGCGGCACGGACCTCATCGCCGCGACGCCGTTCGAACGCGATGCCCCACGTGGCGCCACCCTCAATGGCTGCCAGACAATCCCGAAGGGCTCTAGGCGGTCGCGTCCAGCGTCGCGATCTCCTCGGCGGTCAGCTCCAGGTCGACCGCCCGCACCGAGTCGCGGATCGTCTCGGGACGGCTCGACCCAGGGATCGGGATCACCACCGGCGCCTTCGCGAGCATCCAGGCCAGCACGACCTGGTGCGGGCTCACACCGTGGGCGTTGGCCACCGTCTGGAACGGGGCGAAGCGCGAGCCCAGCTCGCCGGCTCGCGAGATCCCGCCGAACGGGCTCCAGGGCAGGAACGCCACGCCGAGCTCGGCACACAGGGCAAGCTCCGGCTCGCTCGACCGGAACGCCGGCGAGAACTGGTTCTGCACCGACACCAGCCGCCCGCCGAGGATCTCCTGGGCGAGGCGGATCCGCTCGGGGTTGGCGTTCGAGATGCCCGCGTACCGGATCTTGCCCTCGTCCAGCAGATCCCGCACAGCCCCGACCGACTCCTCGTATGGCACCGAGGGGTCCGGCCGGTGGAACTGGTACAGCCCGATCGCGTCCACGCCCAGCCGCTTCAACGAGGCCTCAGCCGCCGCCCGCAGGTGGGCAGGCGAGCCGTCGACAACCCACGAGCCGTCGCCCGGCCGCAGATGGCCGCCCTTCGTGGCCACGAGCACGTCCGAAGCGTCGCCGCCGTACGACGCCAGCGCGCCCGCGATCAGCGACTCGTTGTGGCCGACGTCGTTCGCGTACAGGTGGTACGCGTCCGCCGTGTCGATCAACGTCACGCCCGCGTCGAGCGCGGCGTGGATCGCGGCGACCGAACGTGACTCGTCCGGCCGACCCTCGATCGACATCGGCATGCCGCCGAGGCCGATCGCCCCGACGCTGGTCTCACCTATCTTGCGCTGCTGCATGGTCTGGTCACCCTTCGCTGAGCTGAGATCTCCCTACCCAGCATTCGTCGGAGATCAGCAGCACGCCAACAGAAGAATCTGCTCAGACCAATCGCCCAGGGCGATGAATCAGCGCCAGCGGCGCAGGCCGGCCATGCGTTCCAGGCGGGCGACCCGCTCGTTCGTCGACGGGTGCGTGGAGAACAGTCGCGCGAAGACGCCGCCCCGGAACGGGTTCGAGATCATCAGCGCCGCGGTCGGGCGCAGCGCGGGCGTCGGCGGCAAGGGATTACGCCGAGTCGCCGCATCGAGCTTGCGCAGCGCGCTGGCCAGAGCCAGCGGCTCGCCCGTCAGCTGAGCGGAGGCGGCGTCCGCCTCGTACTCGCGCGAACGGGTGATCGTCACCTGGATCAGCGTCGCCGCGAGCGGACCGACGACGAGCAGGAACAGCGAGCTGAGCGGGTTCCGCGCCCGCCCGAACGCGGCGACCTTCACCACGAACATGATCATGCTCGCCAGCGCCGACGCGACCGAAGAGACCAGGACGTCCCGGTTGGCCACGTGTCCGAGCTCGTGCCCGATCACCGCGCGCAGTTCGCGTGCGTCGAGCAGTCGGATCAGGCCCGAGGTCACGCAAACGGCGCTGCGGCGGGGGTTTCGGCCCGTGGCGAACGCGTTCGGCGTGCTGACCGGCGACACGTACACCGCCGGGATCGGCAGCCGCATCGTCGTGGCCAGTTCGCGAACGATCCGGCACAGCTCCGGGTACTGCGTCTCGCTCACCGGGTGGGCACGCATCGAGCGCAGCGCGATCTGGTCGCTCCAGAAGAAGGCGGCACCGTTCATGGCCAACGTGGGTACGACAGCGACGACCAGGCCGACCCGGCCGCCCACCCCATATCCAACCAGCAACACCAGGGTCGACGCCGTCGCCAAGATGGCCGTCGTCTTCAGCTGGTTGCGCTGGCAATGCTCGTTGACCTGCATATCGTCGCTTTGACCTCCCACGTGCAGAACGCCGCCACGGGCAGTTGCGTTCCCACGGCGGCGTTCTCGGGGTGGTTCTACAGGTGGCACCAGGCCGGAGATTCTCCAACGTTGGCAACGTAGCGGGCGGTCGGCCGCGTTGGCGGACGTGGCCATGACTCCGGCGCCGATCCCGGTGGCCGAGTTGCTTGCGGACAAGTCCGTTCGTTAGAGCGCGGCCTCGTCCCAGATGCCGAGGGTGCCCTCGAAGTACGCGCCGACGATCTCGGGGTCGGGGTTGCTGCGCAGGCCGAGGTAGCCGTCGGGGCGGATCGCGAGCAGCATGCCGGCGTTCTTCGTCAGCAGGCGGAGCGAGTCGCCGTGCCGGTCCTGCAGGGTGACGCCGGGAGCGGTGTTGGGGCCGACGCCGCCGCCGATGACCTCGGCGCGAACGGAGTTGCCGAAGCGGTTGCGGATGGCGAGAACGGCCTCGGCGGTGATGCTGCCGATGCCGAGGACCGTCCAGCGGGTGCCCTGGAGGAGCTCGTACAGGCGTACGTCGCCGTACTCCGGACCCCACAGCCGAAGGTCGGGGACGTGGTCGCCGGACCGGATGCGCGTCCGCCGGCCGCCGAGCTCGAGGCTCATGCGAAGGTCGCGGTAGTGGGCGTTCTGGGCGGCGTCGCGCTGGCCGCGGGTGAGGGCGCGCTCGGTCGTGTACGTCTCGAGGAGCTCCTGCTCGGCGCCGTAGAGGACCGCGGCGAGCTTCCACCCGAGGTTGTAGGCGTCCTGGATGGCGAGGTTGTGGTCGACGTGGTCGACGAAGAGGCGGTTGCCGTCCTGGAACGTGTCCGGGCTCGCGTCGCCGCGCGCGCCGGGATGGGCCTCGACGACGTACTCGCTGGCCTCGCCGCGGCCGGTGATGACGCGGATGCCCTGCTCGGCGAGCTTGCCGTGCAGCACGTTCGTCAGGCCGTGCACGGTGACGGTCATCGGCGTGGGGAACGGGCGCCCGTCCCACCTCTTCTTGCGCCGCCGCCGCTGGTCGGACGCGGTGGTGTGCGGGAGTAGCCGTTCCCGTACGCCGAGGTCGTCGAGCACCTCCTGCGTACGCGGCTGGAGCGTCACCTCTCCCTCGGGATCAGGGCCCCAGCGGACGACCCGCACGGTGATGTTCCGCCGCCCCAAATCCAGCGCCGCCACCATCCCCGCCGGCGTAGCTCCCAGCACCAGCACTTCGCTCCGCGTCACCCCTCCACATTCTCAGAGCCGAAGGTCGTTGGCCAGCAGGCGATTTGCCCGAACCGCTTACAGCAATGAGTTCCGTCGCTACATTTGGTGACCGCGAGGGGGCGGCGGCCAGATCAATCTCTGGGGGAGAACTCGATGGCGGAGCCTTGGCATGAAGCGCGACTGATTCCCACCTCTGGGATCAACGGTGCGGACGAGCAGGAACGGCGGGCGACGTCCGCACTTCTGGCGGTGATGACAGCGGTCAAGGAGTTCGGCCGCAGCCTGACCCAGCCACTGGGCGCTCCCGCCGGGCGACTGGAGACCTACATCGAGGTGCCGTTCGTCCTTGGCGATCGGAAGCTCTTCCCGGACGGGTTGATCCGCGTCGCGCGTGGTGGACGAGTCTGGACCGCCCTGGTCGAGGTCAAGACCGGGGCGAACGACCTTGGCGCTGAACAGCTCGAGGCGTACCTGGAGATCGCACGAGAGCAGGGATTCGAGGCCGTCATCACGATCTCGAACGAGATCCCGGCCATCGTGGGACAGCACCCCACCAAGATCAACAAGCGCCTGCTCAAGAAGGTCGAGCTCCACCACTGGTCGTGGTCCCAGGTCCTGGCCGCGGCGGTCGTGCAGAAGGAGCATCGTGGGGTCGCAGATCCCGACCAGGCTTGGATCCTCGGCGAGCTGATCCGCTACCTCGAGCATCCCCGATCGGGCGCTCTCGAGTTCGACGACATGGGCTCGTCGTGGGTCCCGATCCGCGAGGCTTTGGCAGCTGGCACGCTGCGGCCGGCCGACAAGGGCGCCGCGGAGGTCGTGGGTCGGTTCGACGCGCTGCTGCGGTACGCGAGCCTCGGTCTCGGGCGTCAGCTCGGCATCGAGGTCACACCCGTTCTGTCTCGTCGTGACCTCGCCGATCCGGAGCAGCGCGTCCAGTCGATGGTGGGGACCTTGGCGGACCAGGGCGTACTCGAAGGCGTGATCCGCATCCCCGACACCGTTGGCCCGTTGACGGTCACCGCCGATCTCCGCGCCTCGAGGATCACCTGCCACGTCGATCTCGACGCTCCGCGCGAGGGCCGCCCGACGACACGGGTGAACTGGTTGGTTCGGCAGCTACGCGGTGCGCCTGACAACACCCGGATCGAGGCCTTCGCCTATCACGCTCGCGGCGCCGGTGCGGCGGAGTTGCTTGCCGCCGTACGCGTCGATCCGAGCTCGCTGATCGCCGATCCGCAGAAGGAGCTTCGTTCGTTCCGGATCGCGCTCTCCTTGCCCAGCGGGGCAAAACGAGGACGTGGGCGGGGGTCGTTCATCGACTCGGTCCTGCAGGCGATCGACGTCTTCTACGGCGAGGTCATGCAGAACCTGAAGGCCTGGTCGGCGAGTCCGCCTCGGCTGCGGGAGGTCTCCGAGCCGGAGCAGGCGGTCGTGGGCAGCCTCGTCTCGACAGCGCTGTCCTCCCAGGACGGCACGGACGAGCACCCAGAGCCGAAGGCCGTTGCCTCAGCTGAGAGAGCTGTCACTTTCAGCCAGTGCCAGCAAAGTGACGTCGGCGACAGTGGCCGGCCGGGATACTGGGGGCCCGGGCGGGGTCAGGAGAACGAGCAGGATGACTGAGGTGTGGACGGACGGCGGGCCGTATGAGCGGTACGTCGGGCGGTGGAGCCGGCAGGTCGCTCCGAGGTTCCTCGACTGGTTGCCGGCGGCGCCGGGTGCCGCCTGGTGTGACGTCGGCTGTGGAACGGGCGCGCTCTCGCACGCGATCCTTGCCAGCCACCAGCCCTCGCGTGTCCTCGGCGTCGACCCGTCCGAGGGGTTCCTGAGCGTGGCCATCCGGAACGCGGACGGGCCGTTCGAGGGACGGGTGGGCAGTGCTACCGAGATCCCGGCCGGCGACGGCGAGTTCGACCGCGTCGTGGGCGGGCTGATGCTCAACTGGGTAGCCGACTACGACGCCGCGGTGGCCGAGTTTCGCCGCGTGACCAAGCCGGGCGGCTTCATCGGCCTGTATGTCTGGGACTACGCCGAAGGCATGGAGATGATGCGGCTGTTCTGGGCCGCGGCGGTCGCGGAGGATGAAGCCGCGAAGGAGCTCGACGAGGGTCCGCGCTTTCCGATCTGTCGGCGGGACTCGCTCGAGGCGCTGTTCTCCCAAGCGGGGTTGGCGGATGTCCGTACCGACGGCATCGTGATTCCCACCGTCTTCGCCGACTTCGACGACTACTGGCAGCCGTTCCTCGGCGGACAGGGCGCGGCGCCCGCGTACTTCGCCAAGCTCGACGAGTCCACGCAGGTGGCGATTCGCGAACGGTTGCGCGCCGAGCTCCCCGAGGGCGGGATCGCGCTGACCGCGCGGGCGTGGGCGGTTCAGGGTCGCACCTAAGCTCTAGGCGTGCGGATCCTTTGTGTCGACTTCGGCTCGACGTTCACCAAGGCGGTCGTGGTCGACGCCGAGACTGGCGCGCTCCTCGCGGCGGCGAGTCATCCGACGACGATCGGCACCGATCTGATGGAGGCGCTCGACGCGATCCGCGCCACCGTCGGCGCTGTCGACGAGGTGCGGGCTTGCTCGAGCGCTGGCGGCGGCCTACGCATCGCCGTCGTTGGCAACGAGGAGCTGGTCACGAGCGAGGCCGGCCGCCGGGTCGCGATGTCCTCCGGTGGGTTGGTGGTGTACGTCGCGTCCGGCGAGGTCGATGTCAATGAGCTGTTGACGGCTCGTCCGGACCTCGTTTTGCTCGTCGGTGGTACGGACGGCGGGAACACGAAAGTCCTTCGTACGAACGCGAAACTCCTCGCGCAAGCGCGCCTTGCGCTGCCCGTCGTGATTGCTGGCAACGTGGACTTGCGCGAGGAGATCGCCGCGCTGTTCGAGGACGCGAACGTGGCGTACGTCCCCGCCGACAACGTGCTTCCGGAGATCGGCGTCGTGAAGCCCGAGTCGGCGCGGGCGGCGATCCGTGACGTCTTCGTTCGGCACGTGATCGGCGGGAAGGAGCTGTCGCGGCGCGAGGAGTTCGCCTCGATCGTTCGCGGGGCGACGCCGGACCTCGTCTTGCGTGGCGTCGAGGTACTCGCCGCTGCAGGCGCTGGCAATGTCGCCGTGGTGGACGTCGGGGGAGCGACGACCGACGTGCATTCGGTCCTCGCGGTCGACCCCGAGGCGTCGGAGCTGTCCCGCGAGGTCGTCGCGACCCTGCCGGTGAGCCGTACCGTCGAGGGCGACCTCGGCCTGCGCTGGAACGCCGCGGGCATCGTCGCCGCCGGCCTGCGCGAGGGTCTGCTGGAGGACTCGATGGACGCGGCCGTCAAGGAACGGACGGACGACCCCTCCTTCGTCGCCACCTCGGAGGAGGACCTCGCGGTCGACGAGCTCCTCGCCAAGACCGCGATCACCGTCGCGCTCCGCCGGCACGCCGGCCGCTCGCAGGTCGTGACGACGCCAGCGGGACGAGTGGTCGAACGTACGGGCAAGGACCTCCGTGCGCTCGCCGTCCTCGTCGGCTCCGGCGGCCTGCTCCGGCACGGGGGAGCGGACCTCGGCGAACGCGTCCTCGAGGGTGCGCTCGCCGACGAGACCGGCGGGGGCTGGCTGCTGCCCGAGAACCCCCGCCGAACCGTCGACAAGCACTACGTCCTCGCCGCCGCCGGCCTGCTCGCCGACGACTACCCCGACGCGGCTCGCGCGTTGGTGAAGCAGAACCTGCTCTAGCTGGCGCCCAGCTCGCGGAGCCGGGGGAGGAGCTTGGCCGCGGCTTCGGCGTTCCGTACGGCGTCCGGCTGCGCGACGACGAACACGACCTCGGTGAACCCGAGCCCGAGCAGCCGCTCGGTGTCGCGGATCGTCTCGTCGGCGTCCGCTCCGGGACGGTACTGCGTCGTGCGCCGGATCGACGCCGGGTCGCGGCCGACGTCCTCGCAGTGCCGGTCGAGCACCTCGTGCAGCTCGCGGGCTGTCGCATCATCGGGCGCGCCGGCGACGTTCCACGCGTCGGCGTACTCCGCCGTCAACCGCAACGTGCGCTTGCGCCCGCTGCCGCCGATCCAGATCGGCGGGTACGGGTCTTGGACGGGCTTGGGGTTCGCGATCGCGTCCTTCAGCTGGTAGTGCCGGCCGTCGAACGTCGTTCGTTCATGGGTCCAGAGCGAACGGATGATCTGCAGGGCCTCCTCGAAGCGGTCCATGCGTTCGCCGATCGTGTTGAACTGGAGGCCGAACATCGTGTGCTCGACCTCCGCCCACGCCGCGCCGAGGCCGAACTCCAGCCGGCCGCCGGAGAGATGGTCGACGGTGGTGGCGATCTTCGCTAGGACGCCCGGGTGCCGGTACGTGTTGCCGGTGACCATGCAGCCGATCCGCGTGCGGGTGGTGGTCACCGCCATGGCCGCGAGCAGTGCCCAACCCTCGTGGATGACTCCGGTCTCGGGGCCGCCGATGGTCGCGAGGTGGTCCATCACCCACGTGTGGTCGAAGCCCGCGTCATCCGCGATCTGCCAGAACTCGCGGTACTCCTCTGTCGTCGCGTGCTGCGACAGCTTCAGTCCGAAGCGCAATGGATGCATGTGAACCATTCATACTCCGCATCGGTGAACGAGCGCGACACAGTGACCGGACCCAGACGCGACCGCGTTACTTGGCGGTGTCCTCGATAGGACGGTCTGGCTAGCGGGGGCGGAGGGAGAGCAGGACTTCGCGGAGCGCGTCGGCTGCTGCTCGGAGGACTGATGGGGGGACTTCGGCCAGGACGTCGTCTTGGGCTTCGGCCGAGGCGCGCAGGACTGTTTCGGCTTGCTCCGCCCCCTTGGGCGTGAGCTGGACCCAGCGGGAGCGGGCGTCGTTCGAGTCTTGGCCTCTTTCGACCAGGCCCGCTGCTTCGAGGCGTTGCAACACGTTGCTGATCCCGCCTGAAGTGAACAGCAGGGACTTGGTGAGTGCGCTCGGCCGCAGTTGGTAGGGCGGGCCGGAGCGGCGGAGGGTGGCTAGGACGTCGAACTCCGCGTACGTCAGACCGTGCTCGCCGATCACGTCCTTCGACGCCGTTCCCAGGATCGCGCTCAGCTTGGCCGCCCGCTTGGCCAGCTCGAGCTCCGCGGTCGCCAGTTCGGGCAGCTCCCGTTGCCACGCCGCCACCAGTTGATCAACCTCGTCGCCCTGCCGCGTCATGGTTCCAGCCTACTTTGCTTTCGGGATAGCTTTTGGAAAAGCTTTTGAGATAGCTTTCTGGAAAGCTTTTGGCTAAGGTTTCGGCCATGACATCTCTGCTCCTGAAGAACGGGCTGCTCGTCGACCCGGCTGAGGACCCGATCCGGCCCCGGCGCGCGGACGTGCTGATCGACGGGGCGCGGATCGCCGAGGTCGGCCCGAGCGTCGCCACCGGCCCCGACGTCACCGTCATCGACGCTACGCACCGGATCGTCCTGCCCGGCTTCGTCGACACCCACCGGCACACCTGGCAGGCCGCGATCCGCTCGATCGACCCCGACGACACGCTCGGCGGCTACCTCGAGCGCATCCTCAACACCATCGCTCCGAACTACCGGCCTGAGGACATTCACGCCGCCACGCTCGCCGGCGCGGTCGAGGCGCTCGAGGGCGGCATCACCACGCTCGTCGACTGGTCCCACCTGCAGCTCTCACCCGGGCACACCGACGCCGCGACCGCGGCGCTCGACGAGTCCGGCATCCGGGCGATCTTCGGGTACGGATCGCCCGCACTCGCCGGCCCAGACGCCGCCACCGCGGCGTTGCCGCAAGACATCCACCGCGTCCACCAAGCGCTCGAGAGCAACGAACGCATCACCCTCGCCGTCGCCGCAAGGGGGCCGGGCTTCTCCAGTCCAGCAGCCGCAAGTGCCGAATGGCAGCTCGCCCGCGAGCTCGGAATCCCGCTCAGCGTCCACTCCCACGGCGACGACCTGATCGACTTCCTCCGCGACGAGGACCTTCTCGGCCCGGACATCCTGTACGCCCACGCCAACCACTTCTCCGACAAGGCGCTCCAAACGGTCGCCGAGTCGGGCGGAGGCCTCTCGATCGCCCCGATCGTCGAAGCCCAGATGGGACACGGCCACCCGATCACCGGCCGCGCGTTGGCCGCGGGTGTCAACACCGGCTTGGCGGTGGACGCCATGACGAGCACGTCGACCGACATGTTCAGCGTGATGCGCACCGCCTACTCCCTCGAACGTCTCAACACCAGCATCACCAGCGCGGAGATCCTGCGCATGGCCACGACCGGAGGGGCCAAAGCGGCCGGCCTCGCCGACAGCGTCGGCGCCATCCAGTCAGGCATGCAGGCCGACCTGGTGCTCCTGCGCACCGACACGCTCGCGATGGCCCCACTCCACGACCCCGTCTCGGCGATCGTCATGAACGCGGACCGCAGCGCGGTCGACACCGTCATCGTGGCCGGAAGAATCGTCAAGCAGGCAGGCGTAATCACCCACCACAACGTGACAGAGCTCATCGAACGAGTAACCGAGAGTGGGACTTTCCTCGCCAAATCGATTGGCGGAAGGCGCTAGCCCGCACCCGCGATGAAGGCCCTCCAGACCAACGCGTACCTCAAGGACACGTTCGGCACCGTCGAGACCCGCACCACCACACGGCCGGACATGACCTACACCGGCACGTACCTCTACGGTCGCGAGACCTACCTGGAGGCCTTTCCGGACGGCACGTTCGGGTTGGGGACCGACTTCATGGGCATGGCGCTAGGCGACGAGAAGGCCGGCGGTATCGAGTCCGTGCAAGACCGCTGGGCAAGGGAGTTCGGCGCCGACGGCGTCAGCACGATCGACCTGATCTCGCGCAACATGGAGTACGTCCCCGACGCCGGCAAGTACGGCCTGTCCCACTCCCGCCAGGCCAAACTACAGGGGGACTCTTACGGCTGTCGGTTGGCGAATCGTCAATACTGGTGAGGGATTAACCGCGTTCACGCCGCTGGACAACGGAACGTCGCGGGTCATCTACGTCACTCCGGCCAAGCCCGGAAGGCGAGGCTTGCTCGGCCTGGTGTGGAAGCTGAACCGCGCCCCCGCCAAGCACGTCGAGCAGCTCGGCGACGCCGTGCTCGAGGTCGGCGTTCATCGACTTCCGATCGCCACGCTGTGGTTCGTCCGGCCGACTGCGGCGGACCAGGCGGCGGTCGTCCCCACACGCTAAGAGAAAAGGGGGCATGCCCGAGCCCCGAGCTCGGGCATGCCTGGTTCCCGTTGGACTAAGGCGTGACCTGGATCGCCGCCGAACGAGTCACCCCGTTCACCTTCACCCACACCATCGCGGGCCCGGCCTTCAGCGCCTTCACCATCCCTGTGGCGAGATCGAGCCCCAGATTCGACGTCGTCTTCCAGTCCGCGCTCACCGGGTAGCGACCGGCACGGCACCGCGCCCCCTGCATCAGAGACGCGTTCGACCTCACCGAAGAGCCCACCGGCAGCGTCGACGGAACGGTCAGCGATCAGCTCGTCGACGTGCGGACGGAGTCTGCGCCGACAGCCAGTCCGGCCCACCCTGGAAGGGGAAACGCTTCGCGCCGAGCCTGCTCCGGCCGCCGACACCGGATCGACGCCGAACAGCGTCCAGCCGGTGAAGCCGCCCTCCGCTGGTTCGGTCGCCGGCGCCTTGCCGGAGTTGCCGTTGATCAGGTACGGCACGTTGTCCACCTGCGAAGCGTGGAACGTGCCCACGTGCGCGCCGACGAACGCGGCGCCCTTGCCGGTGGAGCGCTGGAAGGAGGCCAAGCCAGTCCTCCACCAGTGCGGCCTCGTGCCGATCCGCGAGCTGGCTGTTCTTCGCCGGCGTCGGGTCGCGCGGCGGGTGGTGCTCGATCACCACGACCGAGCTCACCGTACGATCACGGGCCGCCGAGTCCAGCGCCGATCGCAGCATTGCGAGTCTGGTCGAAGCCGCCGCCGCGCAGGGTGCCCGCCGGACGATGTTCAGCGTGACGAACCGCGTGCCCTTGTGATCAAAGATCCGGTTCGTCGCCCCGAAGTACTTCTCGAAGTTGGTGATCGCCGCGCCCATCATCTCGTGGTTGCCCGGCACGTAGTAGTACGGCACCGAGGAGCCGATCTCCTCGTCCAGGATTCGCTTGGCCAGTTGGAAGTCCGCCTCGGTCGCCTCGTCGACGAAGTCGCCGGCGATCACGAAGAAGTCGGGCCTGGCCGCCTTGATCTCCCGCAGCGTCCGCCGCGCCGCCTGCACCAGCGGCGAGTCCGGCTCGCGCGCGACGAACTGCGCGTCCGACATCACCGCGAACCGCCAGTCCCGACCGTCGACGTCGGCCTGGGTCTGGATGATCGGCGCCCGCGACCGGCGGCGCGGGCGGCACCTCGACCGCCGGCGCCGCGTTGACGTACAGGTTGTCGATCAGCACCTCGCCGCTGTACTGCGCCGACGCCTTCGTCTCCAGCGTGTAGATCCGGCCGAGGGTCACCGGCTGCGGCAGCCCGGGCGGCACCTCGAGCTCGACGTTCTGCCAGCCGTTCCAGGTCACGTACGGGCCGTAGACCGCGGTGAACTTCCCGGTCGCGTCGTAGAGCCCGAACGCCGTCCACTCGCCCTTGCCGTGGCCGTACATCGAGACGCCGAACGACCGGGCCTGGCCCGGGTCGCCCAGCGGCTTCGGCGGGATCGCGTACGCGTTCCGGGTCAGCGTCGACTGGCTGAAGTCGTACGCCAGCTTCAGCGCGGCGCCGTCCTCGCCGTTCGGCACCTTGCTCACCGTCGCCGTCGCCCGAGCCGTCGCCGACCGTCCACTTGTCCGCGTCGTCGAACGTCGCCAGCGTCTTCTTCTCCACGCCGACCGAGACCGCGATCGTGGCGGTCAGGCCGACCCGACCCGCGCGGTCACCAGCCCAGCGCCCGACTCCGGTCGAGCGGCGCCACCGGAACCGCCCGTCGGCGGTGCGGAGTGATCGTGAACAGGGCCGGTCGTAGCTCGAGCTTGACGTCGACGGGGTCGATCGGCGCCGAGGTCGCCGAACGCGTCGAAACCCAGCAGCCCGAAGCTCGCCGGCTCGTCGGCGCTCGGCACGTTCAGGGTCGCGCGGTCGTCGCGACCCGGGCCAACGGGCCGAGCACCTCCAGGACGAAGATCCCTGGCCCGGCCCGACCGCAGCGGTGACCATCGCCCGGCCCGGGATCGGTCGCGCGGAAGAGCCGTCCTGCGCCGAGCCCCGCGTCGCCGACCAGGGACCGGCGTCGGACGCCACCGCCGGACCGTACGTCTCGTCGTGCGGCGTCGCCGTCAGCGTGCGGGAAAGCCGCTGAACACCCGGTCCGGCCGCGCCTTTCCGGTCACTGGGCTGTCGCTCGCGGACGGTCCGGGGCGACGCGGCGGTCTCCACCCAGAAGCCGTCCACCTCCCGCTCCCCTTCGAGTCCCATCACCGCGAGCCCGTTCGGCACCAGCCGCGCGAGCCGTCACCGGGGTGTTGTCGACCGCACCTTCGCCGCACCGGGCCGCCGGCTGACCAGGGTGGACGAGCCGCCGCCGTCGAGTTCGACCCCGACCCAGGCGCCGCGAGCCGCGAGCAGCTTGCCCATCTCGGCCAGCGTCGCGCCCCGACTGTGGGTCTGCCGATCGCTGTCGACGGTGACGATGGTGATCGTCTTCGCCCGTCCTTGGAGAAGCCCAGCCCGGTCCGTCCCGGATAGCTCGCGTCCTCGACCGGCGCGGGCCTTGCCGTCCTCGACCAGCAACGCGTGCACGCCCACCGCAGTGTGCACGGTACCGCCGTCCGAGGGCCGCGGCCGGTACGACACCTCGACCTCGTCGCCCGGATGCAGCGCGCGCAACCGTGTCGGCGCCGGCCTCGCGGCCGAGCAGGATCGTCGTGCCGGCCGGGACGGCGCCCTCGCCCGCCGCGTCGCTGACCGCCGTCACCACGCCGTCGGTGACCGTCACCTCGACGACGCCCTCGGCCCCCTGCACGGCCCGGCCGCGCGGCGAGGCGCCCCAGAGCGAGGTGAACGCCTGACCTCGTCCGCCTTCAGCAGCGGGCTGTTCAGCCGGTCGAGCTTCATCGGCCCGGACGGCAGCGTCGCCGTTCCCTCGAACAGCACCTCGAGGATCCGGCCGACCCCGTTGGCGTCGAAGCCGGCTACCCGGTACGGGTCCTCCGACTGCGACTTGATCAGCTTCGCCGTCGTCGATCGCCGGGCCGAGCGGAGCGCCGGAGTTGTTGATGTCGAAGAAGTCGCCGTTGATCGCCGCGACCGCGCCAGCCTCGTCGGCGGTCTCGTTCAATCGGCCTGATCGTCGTCAAGGCTTCGTTGCCCAGGTAGTCGATCCGGGCACCCTTGGTGGTGTCGATCGTCAGCACGTTGCCCTGCTGCCAGCCGCTTGCGCGTCGAGCGTCTCGACCTGTTCCACGGTGACGCCCGGAGCGACCGGCCGGGACCGTTGTACGTCTCGATCGCACCCGGCACCGGCGCGGCGGCAGGCGCCGCGGCGGTCGCCACCGAAACAGCGGGCTGGAGGCCGGACACGAGGAGAAGCGCCAGAACGGAGAGCAGCATGGCGCGGACGCGCGTAGGCACGATCGACCTCCCGCCGAAGGAGAATGACAGCGGCAGTCTCTTCGCTGGAGAGAATTTACGCCAGCTCTCCGAGGTGAACGATCTTCGACAGTCCGGTGTCGGTCGGCTTCTACAACGCAGTAAACGCGGACATACAGGTCAATTCGCGAGCGTGAACGTCTCCGAGGCGAGCGAACGGACGAAGGCCTCGTCCACCTCGTGCCCCAGCCCGGGCCGGTCGTAGGGCACCGGCACCTCGCCGTCGTGCGCCCGGATCGGCGGGTCGACGATGTCCCGCGCGTAGTACTTGTCCGACCCCGACAGGTCGCCGGGCAACGTGAAGCCGGGCAGGCTCGCGAGCGCCACGTTCGCCGCCCGGCCGATGCCGAACTCGTGCATCCCGCCGCTCCACACCTGCCAGCCGGCGGCCGTCGCGGCGTCGTGCGCCCGGCGCGCGACGGTGAGCCCACCCATCCGCGAGGTCTTGATGTTCAGGATCTTCCCCGCGCCGAGCTCGATCGCCGAGTCAAGCTGGTCCAGGTCGTCGATCGACTCGTCCAGGCACACCGGAGTCTCCAGCCGAGCCTGCAGCCGCGCGTGCGCGGCCAACGCGCCCGGCGCGAACGGCTGCTCGACGAGCAGCAGCCCATAGGCATCGAGCGCGAGCAGCGACCGCAGGTGATCGGGGTCGTCGTAGCGGTACGCGCCGTTCGCGTCGACCTGCAGCATCAGGTCCGGGAACGCGGCCCGCACCGCACGCGACGGCTCCTCGTCCCACGCGGGCGCGATCTTCAGCTTCACCCGGCGGTAGCCCTCGTCGACGTACTTCGACACCTGGGTGAGCAGATCGTCGATGGTCGGCTCGATGCCGAGGCTCACGCCAGCGACGGCGGACGCGCGTTCGCCGTCCAACGCCGACGCGAGCGACACCCCCGAGGCGCGCGTCGCGAGGTCCCAGCACGCCATGTCGACGCCGGCCTTCGCGAAGTTGTGCCCGCGAATCCGGGCCCACGCGCGCGACGCGTCGCCGGGCTCGTCCCAGGTGTGCGCGAGCAGCGCGGGCGCGAGGTGGCGGCGCAGGATCAGCCAGCAGGTGTCGACCGTCTCCGAGGAGTAGAACGGGTCGCTCGGCGACGCGATCTCGCCCCAGCCGACGACGCCGGAGGTGTCGGCGATGCGTACGAGGATGTGCTCGATCGACGACTTGCGGTGCGAGCTCGTCTCGAACTCGTGCACGAGCGGCAGCTCGACGCGGAACGCCTCGACGGACGTGACCTGCATGGAGATTCCCTTCTACGCCGCGCCCGCGGGGCGGAGTCGGTAGTAAGCGGTGTCGTCGTCGGCCACCACGCAGGACGTGGCGACGTACCCGTCGTCGAGCGCCTCGGTGAGCGCGGCACTCACCACCGTACGGAGTCGCTCGGCCGCCTCGTGGTCGACCGCGACCTTCGACCATTGCCTCGGTACGCCGAGCAGTAGGTCGACGTGGTCGCGGACGAGCTCGCCCCACGCGGGCACGGTCGTCGGCGCCAGCGACGTCGAAGGCGGGGACGGCGAGCCCGCGAGGTCCCACTCGACGATCAGCCGGTCGCTGCGGTGGCCGGCGTCGCGGCCCATGTCGTCCAGGCCGTAGAGGTTCGGCACGAACCAGCGGCCGCGGGCGCCGAGCACGTCCAGGTTGAAGTGCGCGTTGCCCGAGCGTACGGGGTCGTACGACCAACGCATCTTGGTGATTCCGGTGCTCAGGATGAACTCGCGCTGCCCGTACTTCAGCGCTCGCCCCACGCCGCGCCCCTGGTACGAGGCGTCGACGGCCGCGGTCTGCGAGTAGTGGTAGATCTCGCTGCTCGTCGGATCCTTGCCGATGAAGCCGTACGCGAACCCGACCAGCCGCTCGCCGTCGTACGCGCCCATCACCGAACCACCGTTGAGCCGTAGCGACGCGAGCAGCCGGGGGCTGACGGCCGGATCGGTCGGGTCGAGCTCGAACACGGACCGGTAGAGGTCGATCGCCGTACGCAGCTGCTCGGGTTGGTCGAGCGGCACGACGGTCACGGAGGCGTTCATCGGCTCCTGAGCGTAGTCGAGCCGGCTCGTCGAGGCAGCGGCCCATCTCGGGCGGTCAACGACCGCAAGCA
The DNA here is from genome assembly GCA_963762635.1 of uncultured Actinomycetota bacterium. GTDB lineage: Bacteria > Actinomycetota > Actinomycetes > Propionibacteriales > Actinopolymorphaceae > Tenggerimyces. The sequence goes on along the minus strand of CAVXLQ010000006.1, from coordinate 132,719 downwards.
GAGTCGAAACTGAGCGAGCCGGCTCGACCATGTATCTAGTTGAATGTGCTGGTGCTTCCGTTCGCCGAGATCACCAAGACCGCCGCCGACCAGCTCGACTTCGTGCGCGAGCAGGTCCACGCGTACGCACGAGCCGAGTCGCCCACGCGCGAGCTCGACGCGCTCGCGGCCTGCGCCGAGCTCGTCGTCGCCGGCCACGCCGACACCGGCGGCCGCACGCGGCGGGTGCCGAGCGCGAACGGTGACCACCTGGTCACGACCTGGGGACCGGACGACGGTGAACACCTGTTGCTCGTCGGGCACTACGACACCGTGTGGCCGATCGGGCGGCTGTCGTACGTCGACGACGGCGAACGGATCGCCGGCCCCGGCGTGTACGACATGAAGAGCGGGCTCGTCGTCATCGAGGCCGCGCTCAAGACCCTTGCCCTGTTGGGGATTCCGCTCACCCGGCAGCTGCGGCTCGTCGTGATCGCGGACGAGGAGATCGGCAGTCCGACCGGTCGCGCGGTGGTCGAGGCCGAGCTCGAAGGCGCCGCCGCGGTCCTCGGGTTCGAGTCGCCCCACCCCGGCGGCGTGTTGAAGAGCGGACGCCGCGGCTCGACCCGCGTACGGCTGAACGTCGAGGGGCGCGAGGCGCACGCGGCGCTCGACCCGGACAAGGGCGTGTCGGCGATCGACGAGCTCGTCGACCAGCTGGCCGCCGTGCGGCAGCTGATCCCGAACGACGGGACGACGCTCGCGAACGTCGGCACGATCGCAGGAGGCGGCCGCGCGAACGTCATCGCCGGCAGCGCGTCGGCCGAGCTCGGGCTCCGCTTCACCACGCTCGAAGCCGAGCAACGCGTCCTCGGTTCGCTGGAAGCGCTGAGCCCAGTACGAGAAGGCGCGAACGTCACCGTCGAGCGGCTCTCGCACCGCCCCGCCTGGTCCCCGCCGGAGCCGAATGACCTGCTGGACAAGGTGATCGCGGTCGGCGCCGAGCTCGGCCAGGAGATCAGTGGCAAGCCCGCGGCCGGTGCCGGCGACACCAACCTCACCGGCGCCGCGGGCGTACCCACGCTCGACGGCTTCGGCCCGCACGGCCAGGGCGCGCACGCCGCCGACGAGGCGGTCGTCGTCGCGTCCATTCCCGGCCGAATCGCCTTGGTAGCGGCCCTGATGGTGAGTTTGTGAGTGGTATCCGCCACAATCACGTGATCACACACGGAGGATGACCGTGGCTACCAGCTCATCGCGTCTGCCGGGCTCCCTGGAGCTCCTGTTCACCGACGAGCCCGTTCTGGACCTGTACGCACGTGGTCCGTGGCGGATTCCGGACGGTCTCGTCGACGACCTCGCGGGTCGGATCGACGCGCTCGTCGCGGACGGGCGGTCGGCTCGCCTGACGGTCGAGAAGCACCCGTTCCTCCGTTCGCCGACGCCCGCTGTCGTGGCCGACGCGCTCGCGATCGTCCGCTTCCTGTTCGGCGACCTCGCGGTCCGCGGCGGGTCGCGGGCCGGCTTCGAGGAGGAGCTGCTCGGCCGGTTCCGTACCGCCGGCAACGGTCCCGCGCACGGCCCCACCCGCTGGCTCGCGATCCCCGCGCCCTGGCGCCCGCCGGGCGGCGAGCTGTTCCGCGTGGCCGGCGAGGACCCGACGCTCCGCGAGGCCGCGTGGGACCTGACCATCGAGATTCTCCATGCGCTGAAGGGAATCTCGCCCGTCGACGAACGGCGTCGCGCGTTGCTCGGCCTGTACGAACGGGTCCGCGCCGACGCCGACCTCACCGAGGCCACGCTCGTCGTGCCCAACCTGCGTGCGGAATGGACGCGGATCGAGGAGCTCTGGGCCGACGTCGCGCCGGACGAGACGGCGCAGCTGCTGCCCGAGATCACCGGGCCCGTCGGCTACCTCAGCTGGCTGCTCGACGGCTGGCTCGCCGCGCACGAACGGTTGCTCGCTGTCGTGCCAGGTCTCGCCTCCGGCGCCGACGCGTTCGCCGAGCTGGTGCTGCAGGCCGGGCTCACCGAGGCGCCGGCCGAGCTGGCGGTCGGTGTACGTGGCGACCTGTACGGCGACCTCGACGCGCGCATCGCCGCGCTCGCCCCGGACTGGCGGGTCGAGGATTGGCAGCGGTCGATCCGGGCGTTCCTCGCGCGCGGGCTCGTCGCCGGCGAGGTCGTGCTGTGCCGCAGCTGGCTCGACCTCGCGGTCCGGTTGACCGGTGCGCTGCAAGGCGTGCCGGGCACCCCGGTCGCGCCCGATCCGTGCGCCGTGCCGGTGGGTGCGTTCCAGGAGGACCTGCGCAGGTTGTTTCGCGTACGGCGGATCCGGCATCCGCTGACCGTTCCGGGCACGCCCGAGCCGACCTGGTTCGAAGAGCCCGAGGAGGAGCCGGTCGTCGAGGAGGTCGAGGAGCCGGAGTACGTCGCCGAAGAGGAGCCGGTCGAACCGGAGCCCGAGGACGAGGACGAGCTGCCCGAGACCGTCGACCCGCTCGCGGGCCGCGGTCAGCACGCCGGTCCGCCGGCGGCTCCCGAGCCCGAGCGCCCGGCCGAGGCGGAGTCCGCGCCTGGGCAGCACGAGGGCCCTTCGGCCGAGGAGCCGGAGCCTGCCGCCGAAGAGGAGGAGCCGGCTGCCGAGGTGCCGATCGACGAGACAGCCGAGTTGCAGGTCACGGTGCCGACCCTCGCGCCGCCGGTGCTGGGGCTGACCGTACGACCGCCGGCGCAGGCGCCGATGCCCGTTCCCGAGCAGGCGACCGAGCCCGAGCCCGAGCCGGTGGTCGCGGCCGCGCCGGAGCCGGAGCACAACGGGACCGGGCTCGACCTGATGCCGCCGCGCGCGGTCGTCGAGGCGATGACGTTGACCGACCGGATCGTCGGCCAGCACGACCTGGTGTCTGCCCTGCGGGAGCTGGCCGACCGGCACGAGCAGGAGGTTCGGCTGCTCGTCGTCGGACCGCCCGGAACGGGAATGGGCATCACCGTCGACGTGCTGCGGAAGCTCGTCGTGGCGCGCGGCTTCGACGGCAGCGCGGCGTGGGTGAGCTATGAGGAGTACGAGCGGCTCGGCACCGCGGCGGCCGTCGCCCGGCTGCAGGACACGGTGGCCTCAGCGCTTGGCGAGCGGCTGGTCGCGATCGCCGGGCTCGACCTGCTGGTGAGCAACGCGCTGTCCGGTCGGGCGGTCGCGGAGGAGCTGAACCGGCTGTTCGAGGTGCACGGGCCGAAGCTGCAGGTGGCCGCGTTCTGTGGCGTGGACGGCTACCGGCGGCTGGTCGAGGTCGATCCCGCGCTGGCGGCCAGGTGGCGGATCGTCCGGACGCGGGAGTTCGACGCGCGCGACTTCGCGACGATCTTCGGCCGGGCCTGCGAGGAACGGGGTGCCTCGACGACCGCTGCCGCGACGGTGGCGGCGGGCGATCTGCTCGCGAACACGCCCGGTCAGCGGCAGCTGCGGAACGGCAAGCTGGCCGCGTACCTCGCCGACCTCGCCGTCGACTCCGCGCGCCGTCGTTCGCAGGGCGGGGAGGCGGTGGTCGACGTACCCGACCTGCCGTCGCTCGGCGCCCAGTCGCTGCCGCCGATCAACCCGCCGGCGCGACCGCCCGGCCCGGTGCCCGGCCTCGGCGGCCGGCTCACTTAGGTCGTGTCTGCCAAATAGCGCCGGTCATCGCGCGTAGCGCGATGGCGCGCGGCGCATCGCGCCCGGCTGGGCGTGGTGCAGGAGGAATTCATAGTGGTTCTATGGGTGACGAACTGGACCGCGGCCAGGCGGGATGCGAGGTGTCGCGCGCCAGGCGATCTTTGGCAGACGCGGCCTAACCGCTGAGGTGGCCGTGGGTGGCGGCGGGGCAGACGCCGAGCAGGTTGGTCCAGCTGCCATCGAGCTGGACCTGGATGTCCTCGCCGCCGAGGAACGTCATCGTCGCCATGACCGGGCCGTCGCCGTTCGCCGTGCAGCCCGTACGGGCCAGCCGTAGGACGACCTCCGCGGACTGGCCGGGCTTGAGCGGGCCGTCCGGCTTGGCCGGGTCGCGGGAGATCCGCCCCAGACTCTTCGGGACGCTGACCCGTGCGTACGTGAGCGGTCGGCCGCCGCTGTTCTGGAACTGCACGGCGACCTGCGCCTCGCCTTGGCGCGCGATCACCACGCGGACGTTCGACACCGACGCGATGCCGCGGTCCGGGGAGTCGTCGCAGACGGGTGGGATGAGCGCGGACCAGGTCGGCAGGACGCCGCGCACGTTGATCGTGTCGCGGGTGCCCGTGTAGGGGCCGGTGAGCAACGCCAGGTCGAGCGGCTCCGAGGCGTGGGCCGCGGCCAGCGTGCAGTCGACGACCGTGACCCTGGTCGTCGCGATGTCGGTTCGCCGGTCACCGAGCAGGACCCGCGGCGTTTCGATCAGGAAGCCTTCCTTCTGGGCGAGCCGGGGGAGCACGTACAGCTCGTCGCTGGTCAGGTTCGTCGTGGCCACGTCGATCTCGGCCGCGTACTTGCTCACCATCCGTACCTGCTGGAACTCGGCCCGTGCCTGGTCGGCCGTCAGCCGCCAGAACACGAACAGGGCGACGGCCACCACCCCGAGCGCGATCAGCAGCCGGACCAGCCAGCCCGGCCAGTGCCGAGGTGGTCGCTCCTCGAGCGCGGCGACGTCCGGCTCGTCCGACAGAGCGTCTCGGTTCCACTGCACGCCCCCAGTCTTGTCCCGGATCGGGGTTGTGCGGGAGGACCAATCGGGCTGTCGCCGCATCGTTATCGGAGCTATTGGGAGCTATCGCACTAAAGGAGCGCGGCGGCGAGCTGGCGCCACTCCTCCTGTTCGAGCTCTGCTGGCTGGACGCCGACGCTGATGCAGACGTGGTCGGCGCCGGCATCGTGCAGCTGGCGGATCCGTTCGGCCACCGTGTCGATGGTCCCGTTCGCGATCATCGTGTCGACGAACCGGTCGCTGCCACCGTCCTCGAGGTCCTTGTCGGTCAGGCCGGTGAGCTTCTTGACCATCTGCCAGCGGGTGGGGACGACCTGGACGTTGGCGATCACCGGCTGGAGAACCTCGCGGGCCGTGTCGTGCGCCTTGGCGGGATCGTCGTCGATCAGGACGGCCTGATGGACGGCGAGGAACGCGTCCGGGCCGACGATCTCGCGGGCCCAGACGGTGTGCTCGAGCGGGACGAGGAACGGGTGCGCGCCTTCGGTCCGGTCGGCCGCGAGCCGGAGCATCCGCGGGCCGATCGCGGCGAGGACGCGCGGGGGCTTCTCGGTGCTGCCAGGCGCGGTCATCGGCGCGGCGTCCATCGCGTCGAGGAACGTGCGCATCTTCTCGATCGGGTTCGTCCACTCCAGGCCCGCCGCCTCGGCGACGAGCTTGGCGCCGACGCCCAGTCCGAGCAGGAACCGCCCCGGATAGGCCTCGTGCAGCGCGCGCTCGGCGCGGGCGAGCGTCACGGGGTAGTGGCGGTAGACGTTCGCGATGCCGGGTGCGACGACGATCCGCTCGGTCGCGCCGAGGATGAGCGCGGCCTGGCTGACGGCCTCGCGGCCCACGCCCTCGCCGAACCACACGGCGCCGAACCCGAGCTCGTCCAGCTCGGCGACCGCCTCTTGTACGCGGCTGAACGGTTGCTGGTCGAAGCTCCATGTCCACACGCCGACCCGGTCGAGCTTTGGCTTCCCCATGCCTTTCGCACCCCTCGTGACCTCAATCGGAGACAGTCCCCGATTGACGCTATCAGGCGGACGGATCGACCGCTGGCGGGCGTTCGCCGAGGCCGAGGTGGGTGGCGACGAGGGCGAGCTGGTCGGCGTAGTGGCGCAGGAACTCCGGTGACCGCGGGTCGACTCCGCAGACGCCTTCGATGACGTGCGGCAACGTCGTCGCGGCCATCGCCGCGCCCATCAGCATGACCAGCAGGGTTGCCGGGTCGAGCTCGGCGGGCAGGTTGCCGGCCGCCTGGGCAGCGCGGAGCTGGTCGACGCTCGCCTGCAGGCGCTCGGACCGTACGGCCTGGTCCGGGTCGGACGACGGCCCCACGTACTGCAAGCCGGCCCAGGCGAACAGCCGCGGGCCCTCCGGGCTGGCCACGCCCTCGAGTACGAACCGGCGGAACTGCTCCGGCAACGACGTTCCCGGCGCGGCCAGCTCGCCCTGCCGCTGCCACCACAGCTCGGACATGGCCCGGTACAGGCCTTCCTTGCCGTCGAAGTAGTACGAGATCAGCTGCTGGTTGACGCCCGCCCGGGAGGCGATCGCGCTGATCCGGGCGCCCGCGTAGCCGTGCGCGGCGAACTCGGTCGCCGCCGCTTCCAGGATCAGCTTCCGGGTGCGCTCGGGATCGCGCTGGCGCTCCTGCGGCGAGGGAGATCGGCGTGGCGACATGACTCAACCATACAGTCAGGGGGAATTAATCAAACAAATGATTGACACAGTGATGCGGACGACTGATTATCGAGAGGAACCCCGATCCCGATGCAAGGAGTACGTCCGTGGACAGGCATCCGCTCAGGTGGTGGGCACTGGCGGTCTCGGTGCTGGCCGTCTTCGTCGACATGGTCGACAACCAGATCGTCACCGTCGCCCTGCCGACGATCCGGCAGCACCTCGGCACCGGCGAGGCGGCGCTGCAGTGGATCTCGGCCGGCTACGCGCTCGGTTTCGCGCTCACGCTGATCACCGGCGGCCGGCTCGGTGACCGGTACGGCCGGAAGGCGCTCTTCGTTGCCGGCATGGCGATCTTCACCGCGTCGTCGCTGGTCGCCGGGCTCGCGCCGAACGTCCAAGTCCTGATCGCCGCCCGCATCGCGCAGGGCATCGGCTCCGGCCTGATGGTTCCGCAGGTGCTGTCGTTCATCCACGCCGAGTTCGACGACACCGAACGGCCGAAGGCGATGGCGCTGTTCGCCGCCGCGTTCCCGCTCGGCGGTCTGGCCGGCCCGCTGCTCGGCGGTGCGCTGACCCAGGCCAACCTGTTCGAGTCCGGCTGGCGCGCGATCTTCCTCGTCAACCTGCCGATCGGCGCGATCGCCCTCGTCGGCGCGCTGGTCGCCATGCCGCACAGGCCCCGCGCGGCCATGCACAAGATCGACCGAGGCGGTCTGGCTCTGCTGACCGCCGGACTGTTCGCGATCTTCTACCCGCTGGTACAGGGCCGCGAGCTGGGCTGGCCGGCCTGGGCGATCGCCCTGCTGGCAGTCGGCCTGCTCGTGCTCGGCCTGTTCGCGTACCAGCAGCGGAAGCTCGCCCGGAACGGTGGCGAGCCGCTGGTCCCGCCGGAGCTGCTGAAGTACCGCAGCCTGGTCGCCGGCCAGGCGGTCATGTTCTGCGTCAACAGCGCGGTCGGCGTCTTCTTCGTCCTCACCCTGCATCTGCAGCTGGGACTCGGGTTCTCGCCGCTGCACGCCGCGCTCACGTTCGTCCCCGCGACCGTCGGCATCGTCGTCGGGAACGTGCTCGCGATGCGCATGGCGGCGAGGATCGGGCGTGCGTTCACTGCCGCCGGGATCGGAGTCCTGCTCGTGAGTGTGGCGGCCATGGCTGGGCTCGTCGTCTGGCGAGGTACGGACCTCGGCTCGCTCGCGCTGGCCCTGCCTGCCGTCGGGCTGGGTCTCGGTATGGGAACGGTCCTAGGTTCGCTGATGGGCGCCTCGTTGTCGGAAGTTCCGCCGCAACTCGCGGGATCGGCGTCCGGGCTGGTGAACACGACCATGCAGCTCGCGACGGCGACCGGAATCGCCTTGTTCGGCACGGTCTTCTTCGGCCGGCTGCACGGCGGCGACTTCGCCGCGGCTACCGCCGGCACGATGGTGGTCAGCGTCGGCGTGCTGGTCGTCGCGCTCGTCCTGACCGCTGCGCTACCGAAAGTTCCAAACGCTCCGAAAGTTCCGGAATTCGCTGGCTGAGCTGCGTTCAAGAAGGGAACGCAAGATCATTTCCGGACACCCTTACCGCTGATCCGGGTGGCAGCAGGCATCATGCGTTCCATGACCGACCATGCGACCGATGGCGTGGTGTTGGCGATCGACATCGGCGGCACGAAGCTTGCCGCCGGTGTCGTCGACACCAACGGCCACGTCCTGAGCTCTGACCGTGCGCCCTCCTCACTCGGACCCGAGGACGACGGCGAAGCAGTCTGGGAACGATTGCACAAGCTGTGTGAGACCGTTCTCGCAAGCGTGGGACGACCACCACTCGTCGGCGTCGGGGTCGGTAGCGGGGGACCGATGCTCTGGCCGGCCGGTGAGGTCTCGCCGCTCAACCTGCAAGCCTGGCGCGGATTTCCGCTGCGGGAGCGGTTGCGTACGGCGTATCCCGGGCTCCCGGTACGCGTCCACAACGACGCGGTCGCGCTCGCCATCGCCGAGCACTGGCGCGGCGCCGGGCAGGACGTCGACGACATGCTCGGCATGGTCGTGTCGACCGGCGTCGGCGGCGGACTCGTCCTCGGCGGAAGGCTGGTCGACGGAGCAAGCGGGAACGCCGGACATGTCGGGCACATCGTCGTCGATCCGGAGGGTCCGCCCTGCCCGTGCGGCGGCCGAGGCTGCGTCGAGGCGATCGCGCGCGGCCCGGGTCTCGCCGCGTGGGCGCGCGAGCTCGGCTGGCGGGCCGACCGTTCAGAGAACGAAGCCACCGCGAAGGAGCTCGCCGACGACGCGCGAGCGGGCGACAAGATCGCGTTGTCCGCGTTCGAACGGGCCGGCTGGGCGCTCGGCGTCGGCATCGCCTCGGCTGTGGCGCTGTGCGACGTCCGCCGCGTCGTGGTCGGAGGTGGCGTGTCGCAGGCCGGTCCGCTGCTGTTCGAGCCGTTGGAACGTACGCTGCGCGAGTACGCCAAGATGGCCTACACCAAAGCCGCCCAAGTCGGTCCGGCGACGCTGAACCAGGATGCCGGGCTGGTGGGTGCGGCGGCGCTCATCCTCGCGGGTGATCGGTACTGGTCGGCAGATTAGGCAGTCAGGTTGGGTGGGCAATGGCGCAGAGCTGGATCGGCAGGCTCCGGCAACGGATGCAGGAAGGGCCGCAGCGAGGCGGCCTGACCTCCCGGACCGCGGCGAACCCGAGGGCGCCACGGCCTCGTGTTCCCAAGCCCGCCGACCGTCCGCTGGACATCCCCTGGGCCGTACGGCTCGCCGCCGGCTGGTCGTGGCGGCTGCTGCTGATCGGCCTCGCGGCCGCGGCGTTCCTGTTCCTCGTCGTGCAGCTGCGGGTGATCGTCGTCCCGGTGCTGGTGGCGATGCTGCTCACCGCGCTCGTCATCCCGGTCGCGGACGGGCTGCAACGCCTCGGCGTTCCGCGTGGCCTCGCCGCGGGCATCACGTTGATCGGCATGCTGCTGATCGTCGGCGGGCTGCTGACGATCGTCGGGCAGCAGATCGCGTCCGGCTTCGACGACCTGGCCAACCAGGTGACCGACGGCATCGACCAGATCCACACCTGGCTCGTCAACGGGCCGTTGCACCTGTCCGACGCGCAGATCACCTCGGCGTTCGATGCCGCGCGAGAGGCGATCAGCGGGAGCAATGCGCAGTTGACGCAGGGCGCGTTGAAGATCGGTACGACCGTCGGGCACGTCGCGACCGGCTTCTTCCTGGTGCTGTTCTCGACGTACTTCATGCTCTACGAGGGCGGCAAGATCTGGGGCTGGATCGTCGGGATCTTCCCGCGTGCGGCCCGCGCCCGCGTCGACGCTTCCGGCGATAGGGCTTGGGTGTCGCTGACCGCGTTCGTCCGAGCGACCGTCATGGTGGCGTTCGTCGACGCCGTCGGCATCATGGCCGTGGCGTTACTGCTGCGCGTTCCGCTGGCGGTGCCAATCGGTGTGTTGGTGTTCCTGGGTTCGTTCATCCCGATCATCGGTGCGCTGATCTCCGGCGCGGTCGCGGTGATCGTCGCGTTGGTGACGCACGGGTTGTTGGCCGCGGTGCTGATGCTGGTCGGCGTGATCGCCGTACAGCAGCTCGAGGCGCACGTCCTGCAACCGTTCCTGCTCGGGCGGCTCGTTCGCCTGCACCCGTTGGCGATCATCCTGTCGATCGGTGGCGGCGTCTACCTCGCCGGCATCGTCGGAGCACTCTTCGCGGTGCCGCTGGTCGCGATGGTCAACGCGGTGGTCACGTACCTCGCCGGCGGCGACGACCCATCGCCCGATGGTGCGTTGGTAGTGACAGAGGCGGAGGCCGAGTCGCATGACGACGACCCGCCTCCGCCTCAGGAGTCACCTACAGCTCCATCTAGTGAGAAATCGTCGGAGTGAGCTCCTCAGCCTCTTCGGGCTGCTTGGCCTTGCCGGTGGCGAGCGGGATCTCCTTCAGGAAGAAGGCGATGATCAGCGCGCCGAGCACGAACGGGATCCCGGTGAGGAACACGTCGTGCAACGAACGGACGAACGCCTCGAGCACGGGCTCCTTGATCTGAGGCGGTAGTCCCTTGATCGCCTCCACGTTGTCCGAGGCGCCGGGCGGCAGCTGAGCCAGGACCTGCCCCGGCACGACCTCGGTCAGGTGCGTGGCCAGTCGTGACGTGAGCACAGCGCCGAACACGGCCGTACCGACCGCGCCACCCATCGAACGGAAGAACGTCAGCGCGCCGGTGCTCGACCCCATGTCGCGGAACTCCACCGAGTTCTGCGTCGCGGTCATCAAGACCTGCATGGAGAAACCGAGCCCGAAGCCGACGAGGAACTGGTAGAAGCCGACCAGCCACATCGACGAGTCCGTGTGCAACGTGGACAGCAGGAACATCGCGACCACCAGCGAGATGCCGCCGAGGATCGGGAAGATCTTGTAGTGGCCCGTTCGCGTCATGATCTGACCGGAGCCGATCGACGACGTGAAGATGCCGGCGACCATCGGCAGCATCGCGAGGCCGGACGCCGTCGGCGAGAGGTCCTTCACCACCTGCAGGTAGATCGGCAGGTAGACGATCGCGCCGAACATCGCGATGCCCGCGAGAAGCCCGTAGGAGTTGGCGATCGTGAACGTACGGTTGCGGAACAGCCGCAGCGGGATGATCGGCTCGGCGGCTCGCGACTCGATGAACACGAACAGCAGCGCCAGTAGGATGCTGCCGATGAGCATGGCGAGCGCCCAGCCGTCGGTCCAGCCGAACTCCTGCCCGCGCCAGGTCAGGTAGAGCAGCAGCAACGACACCGAGGCGACGATCGTGGCGGCGCCGAGGTAGTCGATCTTGTGGCTCCGTACGACCTTCGGCAGCCTCAGCGCCCACGACGTGACGAGCAGCGCGCCGACGCCGATCGGCAGGTTGATCCAGAAGATCCACCGCCAGCCCGGACCGTCGGTGAAGAAGCCGCCGAGCAACGGTCCCGCGACGCTGGAGACGCCGAACACCGCGCCGAAGTAGCCCATGTAGCGGCCGCGTTCGCGCGGCGGGATGACGTCGCCGATGATCGCGAACGACAGCGCCATCAGACCGCCGGCGCCGAGGCCCTGCAGCGCGCGGAAACCGATCAGCTGAGGCATGTTCGTCGCGAGTGCCGCGAGCACGGAGCCGATCAGGAAGATGACGATCGCGATCTGGAAGACCGAGCGACGTCCGTACAGGTCGGAGATCTTGCCCCAGAGCGGAGTCGAGGCGGTGTTCGTCAGCAGGTACGCGGTGACGACCCAGGACAGCTGCTCGAGGCCGCCGAGCTCGCTGACGATCCGGGGGAGCGCGACGCCGACGATGCTCTGGTCGAGGGCGGCGAGCAGCATGCCCGCCATGAGTCCGCCGAGGACGACGAGAATCTGCTTGTGGGACAGGTAGTTCGGGCCTTGCTGTTCCTGCGGTGGTGCGGTGTCAGGTTGTGCCCCGGGTGTTTCGGTCATGCGTCGGTCCCCACTGTGGTGTGCTCGAGTTCGTTCGCGAGTCGGCTGAGCAGCCGCTCGAGGGTCTTGCGGTCGCTGTCTGCCCAGTCGGCGAGAGCGGTGTCGAGCCGTTCGACCTGCGCGGCCCGTCCTTCGTCGAGGATCTGCGTTCCCTTGTCGGAGATGGAGATCTGCGTCGCGCGCCGGTCGTCCTTGTCCGGCGTACGTTCCAGATAGCCCGCGTCCTCGAGGGAGCGGACGTGCCGGCTCACCGTGGACAGGTCGAGCTGGAGGCGGCTGGCGAGGTCGGAGAGGCGCAACGGCCCCTCGCACGCGGTCGCGTGCAGGACCCACAGCAGCGCCGGCTCGAGCGGGCCGTGGGACCGTTTCAGGGCGCGGCCCATCCGCCAGAACGCCACCAGCAGGTCCTCATTCGATGCTCGCACTCAGGAAGGGTACGCGCTTGCTTGCACCATGCAAGTATTACTTGGCGTCGCCGGTGATCACCTCGGCGTGATGTTCAGGCGTGCGGCCAGGGATGATGGATCTCCTTGCCCGGTTGAGGATCGGCGATCCTTTGCCGGCTCTTGACCGAAGCTACGGCAGGAAGTAGTTCGGGTTCGGCAGCTTGAACGTACGGTCGGCGTGGCCGCCCTTCAGGTCGCTGAACTGGTCGCCGAAGTTCGCGACGATGTCGTACCCGAGTGACTCGATATGCGCGCGGGTGGCCGACTTGTAGTGGATCGTGGTGCAGCTGCCGTTCGGGTCGTTCGCGCAAGCCTGCTTGAGGTAGTCGGGGTACTCGGCCACGGGCGGCTTGGTGAACAGGCCGTCCTCGCCGGCTCCTGCGCGGCGCCGCGGCCGGTGAGGAAGAAGACCGCGTACCCCTCCCGTTCGGCCTTCTTCACCAGGTCGACCATGCCGGGTACGGCCGGGAAGCGCTGCTCGGTGACGAACGTGCCGTTGGTCGCCGGGTTGTACGCCCAGTTGCTGGCGATCTCGTAGTTCCAGGTGGCGAGCGACGTGTCGTCGACGTCGAGCAAAATCGCCTTCGTCTTGTGGCCGCGGTAGCGCTTGTCGAGGTAGCGCTTGCCGTCCTTGGCGACCGCTTGGGCCTCCTTGGCGTAGTTGCTGTCCACCCCGAACGTGCCAGTGCCGAGCGGGTCGCCGTAGTAGTTGCGGATCTGCTGCCGGAGCACATGGAACGGCATAGCGGCTCTCCCTCGACGTACGGTCACAACCGCCATGCACCGTAGCCGGAGCGGTCGAGGGAACGTGGCGCTCCGCCGAAGCCTTTGCCGAAACTAGGCCAGCTTGCGCAGCAGGTCGGTCGCGCCGTCGATGTCGAGCTCGCCGCGGGCGAGCTTGGCGAGGACGTCGGTACGGGACAGCTCCGGCTCGGGGGCCGCCGGGGCCTCGACGGGCTCGAGGCCCAGCTTCGTCAGCAGGTCCGCGTAGCGTTGCCGAGCGGTCGGGTAGCTCACACCGAGGTGCCGTTCGACCTCGCGCATGTTGCCGCGCGATACCAGGAACACGCGCAACAGGTCGCGTTCGGCCTCGGTGAGACCGCAGAACGTGCAGGTCTCGAACACCCCGGACAGCTCGCTCCCGCACGACCCACAGCTCAGCCGCGTGAGCGCCAGGCCCGATCCGCAGACCGGGCAGTCGCTCGGCGGCCGGAACTGGTGCGCACCCGAGTGCGCCAGGCTCACTGTGCCTCCCGCACCGTCGCCGTGCCCATCATCACCTCGAGCGACAGCTTCGCGTCGCCGGCGCCGACGATGTGCTCCTTGCGGTCCTTGCCCGGCGGCTCCCACTTCACCTGGCCGAGCTGGATGTCGGGCTTGATGCGTACGTTCGACCCCGGCCAAAGGTGCAGCGTCACCGAGCCCGACTCCGCGCGCAGGCGGGACTCGCCGCGACTGATCCGCCCCTCGACCTGAGCCGAGCCGGCCTGAACGAGCAGGTCGATCGGCCCCTCGACGTCGCGAAGCTTCGCCGAGCCGGCGGTCACCCGTACCTGCTCCAACGAGGGCAACCGCTCGGTGTTGATCGAGCCCGCGGTGATCTCGGCCTCGACGAGCAGTCGCGGGTTGACCCGGATCGAGAGCTCGCGGCCGAAGCCGAAGACGCGTTCCGGGACCTCGCTGAGCGAACGCGACCGCAGCAGCTGGAACCCGTCCAGCGAAGCGCCGAACTCGCCCTCGCTCGTCACGATCAACGTGTCGCCTTCCTGGCGGATCACGTGCGGGCCGTCGACAGCCACGGTGGAGACGAACGGCTCGCCGATGATGCGCACCCGGCGGCCGACCGCGCGGATCCGCAGCTTGGTCGCCGCGATCGCGTTGGCGGGCACGGAGTCGGCCGGCTTGGCGCCGTCGGTCTTCGCCTGGGTCTTCGTCTTCGTCTGGGTCTTGGTGTCGCCGCCGACGCTCGCTGCGCCGGCCTTGACCTCGTCGATCAGCTTCGCGGCGCTGTCCGGGTCGATGCTCCCGTCGGCGACCATCGCGAGGATCGAACGGATCTGCTCGTCCGCCGACGCTCCAGAGCCCGCCGCGGGAGCCGTCTGCTCGTCGACCGAAGCCGCGGCGGCGTTGATCTCCGCCTCGTCGGCAGCGGTCAGGACCTCGTCCCCGGCGGTCTCGACCTCGTCCGCCTCGTCGGCCGCTTCCTGCAGCTCGTCGGCCTCCTCCTGGGCGCGGTCGGCGAACTCCTGCACGCGCTCAGCAGCGGCGTCCGCCTCCTCCTGGACCCGGTCGGCCTCTTCCTGCGCTGCGTCCTGCTCCGGTCCGTCGGGAGCCTCGTCCGCCCGCTCCTGCGCCTCGTCGGCCTTCTCCTGGAACTTCTGGGCTGTCTCCTCGGCCTTCGCCTGGAGATCGTCGGCCATCTCCTGCGCCTTGGCAGCGGCGGCCTGGGCGACCCCGGCGGCGGATGCGGCGGCGGACCGCACCGAATCAGTGACCTCGGCCCACAGGTCGGTCTCAGGGCCCTTCGAGTTCTCCGGCATGCCTCCATTGCACGTCGCGCTTGAGCTTCTGTCAAGTGAACCTTGTGTTTTGTAAAGATCGACTTTCTAGAAGATGACAACGTACCCCGCCGAGCGCAACCGGGAGAGGATCTCCTCCTTGTGCGTGGCGCCGCGCGTCTCGACCTGGAGCGCGACCTCGACCTCGTCCAGGTGGAGCGTGGCCGACGTACGTTCGTGGACCACGTCGAGCACGTTCGCCTCGGCGGCCGCCAGCTCGCCGAGCATGCCGGCGAGCCCACCGGGGGTGTCGGGGATGCGGACGCGGAACGAGAGGTACCGCCCGGCCGCGGCCATCCCGGAACGGATCACGCGCATCAGCAGCAGCGGGTCGATGTTGCCGCCGGAGAGGACAGCGACGACCGGTGCCTCGTACGTGTCGGGCGCGTCCACCAGCGCGGCGACCGCGGCCGCCCCGGCAGGCTCGGTGACGAGCTTCGCCCGCTCGAGCAGCAACAGCAGCGCCCGCGAGAGCGAGTCCTCCGAGACGGTGACGACGTCGTCGACGTACTGCTGGACCAGCCCGAACGGCACCGTCCCCGGCAGCCCGACCGCGATCCCGTCCGCCATCGTCGCCATCGCCTTCGCCGCGACGGGATGACCGACCTTCAGCGACAGCGGGTACGCCGCGGCGCCGGATGCCTGCACACCGACGATGCGCGCCGTCGAGCCCTTCGCCCGCAGCGCGGTCGCGATCCCCGCGATCAGCCCGCCACCGCCGACCGGTACCAGCACGGTCCGTACGTCGGGCACCTTGTCCAGGATCTCCAGCCCGACCGTGCCCTGCCCGGCGACGATGTCCGCGTGGTCGAACGGGTGGATGAGGATCGCGCCCGTCTCCTTCGCGAGCTCGGCCGCGGCCACGATGCAGTCGTCGATCACCGTGCCGGTGAAGCGGATGTCTGCACCGTACGCGCGGGTCGCGTTCTCCTTCGGGATCGGCGCCCCGTTCGGCATGAACACGGTCGACTTGGTGTCGAGCAGGTGCGCCGCGAGGGCGACGCCCTGCGCGTGGTTGCCGGCACTCGCGGCGACGACGCCGCGGGCACGTTCCTCCGCGGTGAGCCGGCTGAGCCGCACGTACGCGCCGCGGATCTTGAACGAACCGGCGCGCTGGAGGTTCTCGCACTTGAAGTGAACGGGCCCGCGGACGCGACTGGACAGCCAGCGCGAGCCCTCCATCGGAGTGACGCGGGCGATGCCGTCGAGGGTGCGCTGGGCGGCCTCGATGTCGGCCAGCAACTCGGCGAGGGTCGGATCCGTGCTCATGCGCGCATCCTCGCACCAGAATGGAGGCATGGTGCGCCGACCGCCTGGCCCGGGACCGCTTGCCGCTCTCACGTTCCGCCGGGACCCGATCGCGTCGTTCGAACGGATCGCGCGCGAGAACCCGCGGATCGCTCATGCCCACTTCGGTCGCGAGCACATCTACATCCTCAGCGACCCTGCCGCCGTCCGCGACATCTACGTGACCAACGGCCGCAACCTGAAGAAGGGCCGCACGCTGGAGCGGATCAAGGTGCTGCTCGGCGAGGGGCTGCTCACCAGTGAGGGCGAGCACCACAAGCGGCAGCGGCGGATGATCCAGCCGAGCTTCCACAGCAAGCAGATCAGCGCCTACGCCGCGCCGATGGTCTCGACCGCGTTGGAGTACGACGCGCGCTGGCGGCCGGGCGCGGAGCTCGATCTGGCGAAGGAGATGTCGGCGCTGACGTTGTCGATCGTCGGGCAGGCGTTGTTCGGCACCGACGTGCGGTCGGAGTCGGACGAGGTGTCACGGTCCTTGTCCATGCTGATGGCGGGGTTCCAGCGGTACATGCTGCCGGGCGCCGATCTGCTGCTCGCCATCCCGTCGCCGCGGCGGAAGCGACTGTTCGCGGCGGTGGAGCGGCTCGATGGCGTCGTACGGTCGCTCGTGGCGGCTCGCCGGACGCGGCCGCCCGGCGACGACCTCCTGTGGCGGCTCGTCGAGGTGCGGGACGACGGGCACGGGATGTCCGACACGCAGGTGCGCGACGAGGTGATGACGCTGTTGCTCGCCGGGCACGAGACGACGGCGACGTTGCTGACGTGGACGTGGTGGCTGCTGGATCAGCACCGCGCGGTCACCTCGTGGCTGTGGGAGGAGCTCGACGCGCTGCCCGCCCGGGCGTTGACGTACGACGACCTCGAACGGCTGCCGCGGACGCACGCGATCGTCGCGGAGTCGATGCGCGTCCGCCCGCCGGTGTGGTTGTTGGGGCGGCGGGCGACGACGGATCTCGTGGTGGACGACTGGACGATTCCGGCGGGTTCGTTGTGCACGGCGAGCCAGTGGGTGCTGCACCGGGACGCGCGGTTCTGGCCCGCCCCGTTGGAGTTCCGGCCGTCGCGGTGGCTGTTGTCGAACGGCGAGTTCGACGAGTCGGCGCCGGGGCAGTCGCGAACGACGTACTTCCCGTTCGGCCTGGCCGCCCGCACCTGCGTCGGCGAGTCCTTCGCCTGGGCCGAGGGCGTCCTGGTCCTGGCCACGCTGGCCCGCCAGTGGGATCCGCGCCTCGTTCCCGGCCACCCCGTCGAGCTCCAACCCGCGGTCACGCTGCGGCCCAGGTACGGGATGCGCATGACGCTGAACCGCCGCTAGCCGGTGATGAGGTAGCGGCCCAGGGTTTCGCCGGGGTGGCGGTTGGTGGCGATGGTTTCGCGGACGGTCCAGACCACGCGGGGGCTGCACCAGGCTTGGGACGGTTTGCTGAACGCCCAGCCGCCGCCGATCGTCAGGGCGGCGTGGATGACCACCTTCTTCGTGTTGCGCCAGACCAGCACGACGCCGGGGGAGTCGTCGGACGCGGTGCCGCGGATCGGCACCGTTCGCGTCGCGAGCCACTCCTCGAACGGCTCGCACACCATCCACTTCGACTCCGCGTCCGGCACGCCGGCGCCCGCCATCACGGTGCCGAAGCAGTTGGGGCCCGACCCCGGCGGGAACGTGCCGGCGAGCTCCTTCGCGTTCGGCACGACCGAGCGCGCCGCGCGCCACACCGACGAAGGCACCTCGCGATGCCGGCTCGGCGCGACGCCTTCCTCGACGTACTCGATCACCGGACGGTCGCCGACCCGCGCCAACACCGAAGGCCACCACGGAAACCGGCGACCGTTCTCGCTGCCGGTCGCCTCGCGCTTGGTCAGCAGCGAACGCCGCACCCCATTAGGCAACGCATCGAACGCGTCCTCGTCGAACCAGACCCAGGACCCCTTGTACATCTGGAAGGTGTCCCGCACCTCACTCGTCGGCTCGAGCCGAGGTCCGGTCAGCGCATCGGAGCGAAAAGGCTGCACGGCTGGGGCGAACCAGACGCGCCAGGACTCCAGCAGATCAGCGGAGACACCGATCCCGAGGACGCTCCGCGGCATGAGGACCTCAGGCCTCGAACGGCACCGTGTCGACGATCTCCACGGCCACATCGCGCCCGTTCGGTGCGGTGTACGACGCCTTGTCGCCCTTGCGCTTGCCCGAGATGGCCACGCCGAGCGGGGAGTTCGGGGAGTAGATCTCGATGTCCACCGAGTCGTCCAGCGCCAGCAGCTCGCGCGACCCGAGCACGAACGTCTCGGTGTCGTCGTCACCGGCGAAGCGGATCGTCACCTTCATGCCGGGCTGCACGATGCCGTCGTCGGCCGGCTTGCCGCCGACCCGGGCGCGCCGCAGCATGTCCTGCAGCTTGCGGATCTGCGCCTCGGTCTTGCCCTGCTCTTCCTTCGCGGCGTGGTAGCCGCCGTTCTCCTTGAGGTCGCCCTCGTCGCGTGCCTCACCGATCTTGCGCGCCAGGTCCGCTCGCACCGGACCCGTGAGGTGCTCGAGCTCCGCCTCGAGACGCTCGTACGCCTCTTGAGTGAGCCAGATCACATTCGTGTCGGTCGGTTGCGTCACGGTTTCTCCTTGTTCCGTAGCCGGGCCATACGCATACGGCCGATGAAGCCGAGCTGGGAGTGAACTGCGAGTGTCCAGCAGCGTACGGACAGGCCCTTGAGGCTAACAATGCCTGCGCCCGAGCGCTATCGCGTTCGAGCCTGTCCAGGAACCGAACAGCCTAGCAGCTCGACGCTCAGCGCCCGGTCGGACGTGACGATCGGATGGGTGACGAGCTGCGTCCTCCGGCCGTCCGCGGCGACGAAACGCACGTCCACCTGCGACGTTCCGACCGTCGCCATCTGCTCACCCCGCGCGATGAGCTCGCACGAGACCGTACGGGCGGCCTCGACCTGCAGCCGTACGGTCACCGACCGATCCGACACCGGGTCGAACGTGATCACACGGGCCGCGATCGGCGGCTGGGCGGCGCGGATGCCGCTCCACAGCACCACCCCGACAGCGGCGGCGATCATTACACCGATCGCGGCGAGCCCGGCCGTACGCCGTGAGCCGCGCGTCCTGCCGTACCGGTCGGACAGCGGATCCGCGGGCATAGCGTCGGCCTTCCGAACGTTCGTGGGAGTGGCTTGCGCGATCATTGTTGCTCCACGTTTGAACTGAGAGGAAACAAGGTGCCGTCCACCGCACCGGGCCCGCTTCGGCTGATGCCCGTCCACGCCCATCCCGACGACGAGTCCAGCAAGGGTGCGGCGTCGACCGCGATGTACGTCGCCGACGGCGTCGAGGTCCTCGTCGTCACCTGCACCGGCGGCGAGCGCGGCTCGATCCTGAACCCGAACATGGACCGCCCGGACGTGCTCGCGAACATCGCCGAGATCCGCCGCCAGGAGATGGACCGGGCGCGCGAGATCCTCGGCATCCAGCAGGCCTGGCTCGGGTTCGTCGACTCCGGCTTCCCCGAGGGCGACCCGCTGCCGCCGCTGCCCGACGGCTGCTTCGCGGCGCGTGCACGTCGAGGAGGCGGCCGCGCCGCTGGTCGCGGCTGATCCGCGAGTTCCGGCCGCACGTGATGACCACGTACGACGAGAACGGCGGCTACCCGCACCCGGACCACGTCATGTGCCACCAGGTCTCGGTCGCGCGCGTTCGAGGCCGCCGGCGACCCGGACGGCGTACCCGGACGCCGGCGAGCCGTGGCAGCCGCTGAAGCTGTACTACCACCACTCGTTCCACCGCGAGCGGATCGCTGGCGCTGCACGAGGCGATGCTCCGCCGCGGCCTGGAGTCGCCGTACGCCGAGCGGCTCGCCGAGTGGAAGCCGCGACCCGGAGCACGACGCGCCGGATCACCACGCGGGTGCCGTGCGCGGACTACTTCGCGGTCCGCGACAAGGCGCTGCTCGCGCACGCGACCCAGATCGACCCGGAGGGGCCGTGGTTCGCGTGCCGCTCGAGGTGCACCAGGCGGCCTGGCCGACCGAGGACTACGAGCTCGCGCGCAGTCGTGGTCGACACCGAGCTTCCCGAGGACGACCTGTTCGCCGGGGTGAGGTGAGGTACGTGATGACGCTGCTCGCCGCGGAGCGGGACCCGAGTGTGTGGGTGGGCCCCGGCCTGCTCGGCTTCGTCGTGATCATGGCGCTCGTCGTGGCGACGATCCTGCTGTGGCGCAACATGAACAAGCAGATCAAGAAGGTCAAATTCGACGACGGCAGCGACCCGGCCAAGGCCGAGGACGCCGTCGCGAAGGACGAGCCCGCGCCCACCTCCGAGAACCGTCCCTAGCTCCTCGCCAGCTCCGCCTGCGCGGCGGCGATCGCGCGCTCGGCGCGGGCGAGGTCGTGGGGTTGGTCGAGCTCCTTCGCCACCGCCACCGCCTCCTCCAGCGGCTCGGCCGCCAGCGACGGACGGCCGGCGGACAGCAGGGCGTACCCGGTCCCGAACAGGCCCTCGAACAGGTCGTTGCGGTTGGTGATCTGCCGCGCGATCGCCACCGCCGAGCGATACGACGAGATCGCCTGGTCGTACCGACCAGCGGCGAGGTGGACCTCGCCGAGCGCCTTCCAGACCTGCGACTCACCGAGCGGGTCGCCCAGCGAGCGGGCGATGTCGAGGGCGCGCTGGGTGTGCGTGAGCGCGGCGTCGAGGTCGCCGGCCAGGCGGAGGTTGCGGCCTAGCTCGTTGCGTACGGACAGCTCCGCGCCGAGGTCGCCGAGGTCCTGAACGAGGTCCAGAGCGCTGCGCGCGTAGTGGAACGCGGCCTCGTGGTTGCCCGCGTGCCGTTGCGTCATCGCGAGGCTCGCGAGCGAACGCGCCTCGTGCCCACGTTCACCGGTCGATCGGGCCAGCCGCAGAGCCTGGACGTAGTGCTCGTTGGCCTGCGACATCTCGCCGGTCACCGCGTACCCCACGCCGAGACCGCGGTGCGCGCGCAGCTCCACCAGCTGGTCGCCGAGCTGGCGCGCCAACGTCAACGCCTGGTGGTAGCGCTCCCTGGCCAGCCGATGGTCGTCGGTCAGCCGATGGCAGTCGCCCAGGCCGGCGATCGCGAGCAGCGTCGCCCCGCGTTCACCGCTCGATTCCGACACCGCCAGCGCGTCGAGGTAGGCCGTGCCGGCCTCCGCGTACCGGTCCGCCAAGCCGTGGCTGTCGCCGAGCCCGACCAGCGCGTACGCCTCCGCCGACTCGTCGCCGAGCGCGCGGGCGGCCGCGACCGCGGCATCGTGCAGAGCGAACGCCCGGTCGTTGTGGCCTCGGGTCGACAGCCAGCGCCCGAGGATCCGCGCGAGCAGGATCGTCTGCGCCTGGGCGGACGAGGCGGCGGCCGCGAGGTTGACCAGCTCGACCTCCAGCCAGGCGTTGGCCGAGCCGGCATCGAGCGGTGGGAGCTCGGAAGCGGCCGCCGGCACGGCGGGGCGGTGCCGCGCGTACGCCGGATCGGCGAAGTCCATCGCCGTGGCCGTCGCGCTCACGTAGTGGTCGAGCAGCCGCCGGACCGCGGCCCCGCGAGCATCCTCCGCGTCCTCGCGGGAGGAACGGGAGGCGGCGAACGCGCGCAGCAGGTCGTGCAGAACGAAGCGCCCCGGCGTCTGCTCGGTCAGCAGGTGCGCCTGAACGAGGTCGTCGAGCACCCGCTCCACCTCCGCGACCGACGCTCCCGCGAGCGCGGCGACCGCGTACGCGTCGGTGTCCACACCGGGATGCAGGCCGAGCAGCCGGAAGATCCGCCGCTGCTCGTCATCGAGGTCCCGGTACGAGAGGGCGAACGCCGCCGCGACCCCGCGGTCGTCCTGACCCAGCTCGTCCAGCCGGCGCCGTTCGTCGCCCAACCGGTCGGCGAGGTGCGCGAGCGTCCAACCAGGCCGGCTCCGCAGGCGAGCCGCGGCGATCCGGATCGCCAACGGGAGGCGCCCGCACCGCTCGACGATCGTGAGAAGCAGCTCGGGGGAGTCCGCCACGCGAGCGGTGCCGGCGACGCGGGTGAACAGCAGCACGGCCTCGTCCGGAGACAGCACGTCCAGCGACATCGGCACCGCGTGCTCGAGACCGGTCAGCCGGCGCCGGCTCGTGATGAGGACGACGCAGGCCGGGTTGGCGGGGAGCAGCGGAGCGACCTGCCGTTCCGAGGCGGCGTTGTCGAGCACGATCAACATCGGCCGGTCCGCGAGCTGGGTGCGGTAGAAGGCCGCACGTTCCTCGGCGTCGCGCGGGATCTGGTCGCCCGGAACGCCCAGCGCGCGCAGCATCCGGTCGAGCGCGTCGCCCGGATCGAGCGGCTTGATGCCCTCGGTGTGACCGTGCAGGTCGAGGAACAGCTGACCGCTCGGGAACCGTTCGCGCACCCGGTGGGCGACGTGTGTGGCGAGCGCGGTCTTGCCGATGCCCGCCATCCCGTCGATCGCGGTGATGACGACCGCGGACGGGCAGTCCTCCGAGGTCAGCAACGCTGTCAGCTGGTCGAGCTCGGTCGAACGCCCGGTGAACGCGGCCAGGTCGGCCGGCAGCTGAGCCGGTGGCGGTGCGGCCTGCCCGGCCACGACCGACGCGGCCGGATCGGCGGGCGTGAGCTCGGGGGCGTCGCGCAGCAGCTCGGCGTGCAGCGCCTGCAGCCGCGGACCAGGTACGACGCCGACCTCGTCGGCCAGCCTCGACCGCGCCAGCACGTACGTCTCGAGCGCGTCGGCCCGGCGGCCGGTCCTGTACAGCGCGATCATCAGCTGCGCCCACAGCTCCTCGCGCAGCGGATGCTCGGCGACGAGGCTGCTCAGGTCCTCCACGACGTCGACCGCGCGGCCGAGCTCGATGCGGGCACGCGCGTACTCCTCGAGCGCCGCGAGCCGACGTTCGCGGAGCCGGGTCAGCTCGGCCTCCAGCGGGGGACCGTGCCGCTGGTTGGGCAGTGGGTCGTCCCGCCACAACGCCAGTGCCGCCTCGAACGCCCGGGCGGCGGCGCCGTGGTCGGCGACCGTGAGCGCGTCGCGACCCAGGTCGAGCTGGTGCTCGAACTCGGCCACGTCGAGCTCGCCCGGACCCACCACGAACAGGTAGCCGCCGTCGCGGGTGACCACCCGAGGCGCGTCGTCGTCGGTACCGGCCAGGCGCCGGCGGAGGCGGGAGATGTACGTCCGCAGGTTGGTGTCCGGCGACGCGGGCGGGCGCTCCCAGGCGGCCTCCACGAGGTAGCTCACGGAGGCGACCTCGTTCGCCCGGAGCAACAGGGCCGCGAGCAGGGCACGGTCGCGCGCGCCACCGACCGGGAGCAGGTCCCCCGCCCGGCGCACCTCCACCGGACCCAACAGCCTGAACTCCATCTGACCTCCCTGGACGAAGCCTGTCACGTCGGAGGTCCCCTATGCCGCTTATCCACAGCCTGACGTGCTTTGGCCGGATCTTGGGCGGGCCCGGACGAATACTGATCGCGGTGGCCAGCAGACACGCAGGCCGCCGGGATCAACGGAGGGATTCGGAGAAGATGAGATCGATCAAGCGACTCGGAGTCGTACTCGTCGCGGGGGCGGCGGCGTTCTCGATCTGCCTGCCAGCACAGGCGGCCGGCGGCGACCCGTCGACGCCGGCGGCGGCATCCGTTCCGGCCAAGGCGCTCGAGGGCTACAAGCACGTGGGGCAGAAGGAGAACCACTGGTGTGGCCCGGCCTCGGCCTACATCATGATCGCCGGGATGAAGCACTACGGGAAGATCAGCACGACGAAGTCGAAGGCGGGCTCGACGCTCACCCAGTCCAGGCTCGCCGGGTCGGCCTACCTCAAGGCGAACGGCGGCGGAGGCACCCAGCGCGCCGACCTGCGCAACGGGATCAACAAGTGGACCGGCAAGGACTTCTTCGACGTGTTCTCCAACCCCAGCCCGGCGCAGTTCAAGGACCGGCTGGGCAAGGACATTCGCAAGGGCTACGCGGTCGCGGTGGCGGCGTACGAGCGCGCCGGTAGCCACCACTACAACGGCCACCCGAAGAGCAAGAGCATCGACCACTGGATCGTGGCGCGCGGCTACACGGCGAACTACGGCAGGACCCACTTCGTCGACCCGGCGACGACCGTCTGGTCCAGCGTGAAGCCGTACTTCTCCTACGACACGAACGACTTCGTCAACCGCTTCGTCAAGCCGTCGAAGGCGATCGTGTGGTGAAGAAGCTCCTCGCGGTGGCGGTCACGGCGCTCGCCGTGACCGCCTGTGCCGCGGACACAGGCAGCGACAAGGACGCCGACCGTACGGACCCGGCGCTCTCGTGCGGCGGGACCGGCACCTCCCTCAGCACGGCGAACGCGTCCGGCGGCGCGGCCGACCTGCTGACCGCGGGCGAGCCGTTGCCGGCCGACGACCTCCTGCTCGCCGCCGGTCCGACGGGTGAGCTGCTGATCGAGAGCGGCCGCAGCGACGTTCCCGGCAAGGACGGCGGACCGACAACCTTGCGACCAGGCACGCTGACCGTGCTCGATCCGGCGACCGGGCGAACGCAGCTCGTCCGCGGCAAGGACGCCGTTCAGCCCGGGACCCAGACCGTGTTCGCCGACCTGGACCGCGACCACGTCGTGTGGATGCAGGAGACGGGAACGAAGGCCGAGGAGTCGGACTGGACGATCTACGCGGCCGACCGCCGGTCCGGCAAGACCGGCGTGGTCGCCGAGGCTCGGCCGGTCGACGCGAAGGGGCTCAAGCCGACAGTGCCCGGCTACACCGTTCCCCAGCTCCACGACGGCACGGTCTTCTGGGCGGAGGCACGCCGGGCGACGACCGCCGGAGGGGCTCCCGTCGTCTCCGTCTTCTCGCGCAGCCTCGACGCGTCGAGCCCCGAGAAGCTGGTCGCGCCGAACGCGGTCCTCCCCACCGTCACCGGCTCCTGGCTGTATTACGTGCCCTTCGACGGCACGTCCAAGCCGGGCTACGAGATCCAGCGCCGGTCCCTGCGGACCGGGAAGACCGAGACCGTCCGGCAGACCGACAACGGGCCGGGCGTCACGTTCCTCACCGCCGACGGCGAAGCGCTCGCGTGGGCGCTCGGCGACGGCACCGTCGAGGTGAGCCGGAAGCCGTCCGAGCCCGTGGTGAAGGTCGCCGCGGCCGAGGGCGAGCAGCTCAGCTGGCTCAGCGCGGGCCGCGGGTTGGTCGGGTTCGGCGACGGCAGTGGCCAGGCGAGCGGCGCGTACGTCTTCGACCTGCGGCACAACTGCCTGCACGACCTCGCCGACGAGACTCCCGGCGCCGACGTCGTGATCGGTGGTCAGACCGTGGCCTGGACGTACGACGCGGCCGGCGACCAGCGCTGGCGGGTCGGGCAGGTCCTAGAAGCCGGTCGCGAAGATCGCGGGTAGCCGCCCGCTGAGCAGGCCGGCGAGGACCTTGTCGACCGGATCGACGACCGGCGTGGGCAGGTCCTTCAGCGCGTACCAGCCCAGCCCGCCGCACTTGTCGGGCTCGAGGTTCGTGGGCTCGCCGGTCCAGACCTCGGCGGCGAAGAAGAAGTCGACCCGTTCGTCGTTCGGATCGCCGCGCTGACCCGTCCGGTGGACCGTACACAGCGGGACCAAGTCTTCTGGTCCGACGACGATGCCGATCTCCTCGGCGGCTTCGCGCAGGCAGGCGGCGAGAGCGGACTCGTCGTCCTCCACGTGGCCCGCGGGCAGCGACCACCAGCCGTCTCGCCAGCCGGTGCCCTTTCGGCGCGACAGCAGCACCTCGTCGTCGCGGCGCAGGATGAGGTAAGACGCAGGGATCAAGGCGAACGTCACGCAGCAAGCCTCCTTCGAAGCGGTCAGACAGGAACTGACGCCGGTACAAGGCGTTCACCGCGCTCTCCGTCTGGCGCGGCTTCAGGCGGGGATCCTTATTAAGCGGTGATGCGAGACCGCAGGAAATCCACCGCGATCTCGGGGTCGCCGCCGAGGCTAACGCCGGCCGCCGACAGGTTCAGGCGCTTCCACAGCACCATCAACAGTCCCGCGGCCGAGCCCGAGATCGTCGCCGCCGCGCTCGCCGCGTCCTGGTCGGTGAGCGCCGGTCCGTCCGCGATCGGCGCCGGCAACGGCTGGTCCGCACCCACCGACGGATGCACCAGCCAGCGCTCGGAGCGATCCGTACAGGCGATCAGCAGCGGCGCCGCCAGGTCGGGCGGCCCATGGCGCCGGGTGATCCGCGGCAGCCAGATGTCGAAGATCTCGGCCACCCCGTCGACCGCGAGGTCGGGGTCGACCCGGACCGAACCGCCGACAGCGGCCTCCGCGTCCACCCGATGGACGAGCAGCTCGAGCGCCTGCCGCCGCGACCAGAACCGAGCCTGCTCGTTGTCGGACTGGAACGTCCAGCACGGCCTGCCCGGATCCGTCGTCGCCAACGTGTCGAGCAGGTCGCCGACGCACTCCTCGTACCAGCTGGCGACGTCGTCGCCGTCCTCCGGCCCGCTGGTCACGACATCGCGCGGACCCTCGCCGAGCACGATGCCGCGCGCCCACTGATGCACCTGGCCGAGGTGATCGACGAGGTCGGTCAGCGTCCATCCGGGGCACGACGCGACGTGCGCGTCCGGGTCCCCGTGGACGTACGCCGCGACGAACGCGTCCGCCTCGTTGCGGATCACGGCCTGGTACGCCTTCGGGTCGAACGCGCCGTACGGCTGCTGGGTCATGATCGGACCCTACTAAGCTGACGGGCCAGCTCACGACGACGCGAGGAGGCGGTCGTGGTCGAGACGGCCCCGGCAACCACAGGAACCAACCGCAAACCTCTCAGCGAGGTCGTCGAAGCGGGCTGGGCGAAGGCGTTGGAACCGGTCGCCGACCGCATCGCGGCGATGGGCGACTTCCTGCGGGCGGAGATCGCCGCTGGTCGCCGCTACCTCCCGGAGGGCGCGAACGTCTTGCGCGCGTTCCAGCAGCCGTTCGCGGACGTGCGCGTGCTGATCGTCGGCCAGGATCCGTACCCCACGCCCGGACACCCGGTCGGGCTGAGCTTCTCGGTCGCGCCGGACGTACGCCCGATCCCGCGGAGCCTGCAGAACATCTACCGCGAGTACACCGCCGACCTGGACCTGCCGGCGCCGACGAACGGGGATCTCACGCCCTGGTCGACGCGCGGCATCCTGCTGCTCAACCGAGCCCTCACCGTCTCGCCCGGCAAGCCCGCCTCGCACCGCGGCAAAGGCTGGGAAGAGGTCACCGAACAGGCGATCCGCGCGCTCGTAGCCCGCGACCAGCCGATGGTCGCGATCCTGTGGGGCCGCGACGCGCAGAACCTCCGGTCGCTGCTCGGCCAGACGCCGTGCATCGAGTCCGCGCACCCGAGCCCGATGTCGGCGGACCGCGGGTTCTTCGGGTCCCGCCCGTTCAGCCGCGCGAACGCGATGATCACCGAACAGGGCGGGGAGCCCGTCGACTGGCAGCTCGCCTAGGTCGCCGTGTTGTAGACGGCGATCTCGGTCATGGTCGGGGTGTAGGTCTCGGTCGCGATCTTCTCGGTGAGTGCCACGCGGAGCTTGGACGTCGTGACGCTGCCGAAGCCCGTCACCGTACGGTCGTGCCCGATGCCGTCGGTGCGACTCGCGAACGTGACCCATGCGCCGGTGCCGGAATCCCAACGCTGCAAGGCGAACGACTGCACCCGCGGGTTGGTGCCGGAGTCGGTGTACTCGTCCAGATAGACCTGGTCGAACGTGGTGTCCGCGCCGAAGTCGACGTCGAGCGTGACCGGGTACGTCGCGTCGTCGGCGGCCGCCCAGCGGGTGCCGAGGTTGCCGTCGGTCAGTTTGTCCGCGGTGAGCGTCCCGCCCGCGCCGGGGTGGGTCGAGCTCGCGGTGGCCGCCTTGCCCAGCGCGAGGTTGACCCTGTTGTCGACCTCGTCCTCGATGGGGTCGTTGTCCACGGGGTGGGCGACCTTCCGTCCCTGTTTCCGCTCGGCCATGCCGATGTCGGGCGCGGCGCCGTAGTAGATCTGCGTGCCGACGAAGTCCCTGGTGCCCAGATGCGGGTTGTACCTTCCGGCGTCGATCAGCGGGGAGTCCTTGCGGAGCGCGAAGTGCTCGGCCGCCTTGCGGATGCGGTCGACTCCCAAGCCGGTCGGGTACTTCGCCGGATCGCCGACGAACCTGGGATCCACCGCTACGCCACGCGGGTCGGCCGGCTCCTGGGTG
Organism: uncultured Actinomycetota bacterium; assembly: GCA_963762635.1. GTDB lineage: Bacteria > Actinomycetota > Actinomycetes > Propionibacteriales > Actinopolymorphaceae > Tenggerimyces. Next base: position 104,410 of record CAVXLQ010000006.1, on the reverse strand, counting down.
GAGTGGGTGCCGCTCGCCTCGTAGAAGTCGTTGTTCGAGAACACCGCTTGGCGAAGCGCTCCGGTCCGCCGGTACCACGGCGTCGCTTCCGTCTTCGAGTAGTTGTAGAAGATGTTGTTCAGGAAATAGACGCGGCTGAGGAATCTCTCGTCGTGGAAGTAGTCGAGATCCGCGCCGTCGTACACGAAGGTGTTGTTGACGAAGTACGTCGGCGTGTAGTTCGTCGACAGCATGTTCTTCACGAGCACGCCGTTGTCGTTGACGCTCAGGTTGTAGCGGGCGACCGAGTTCGAGCTGTTGCCCATGTACGACATCCAGCCCGCCGCGTTGTCGTGCGAGTAGTTGAACTGGTACGTGACGTTGAAGTTCGTGTACTCCAGATCCCAGGGCGTGCCGTCGAACTCGTTGTTCGGTCCGCCGTAGACCTCGTTGTACTGCATGACGGAGTCGGCGCCCGCCCAGAGATAGAGCGCGACGGACACCGAGCCGTACCGCTCCAGGTAGCCGTTCACCTCGTTGTACTCGACCGTCATGTTCTTGGTGTTGGCGAGCTGGATCGCGCCCTGGCCGATGCTCTCGGCGTAGTTGTGGCCGACGTAGACGTCCCGGCTGTAGAGGTCGCGCGTGCGTACCCAGAGCTGTTCCCAGCCCTCATGCCACTTCCCGGCCTCGTCGTACTGGCCGGCCTCCGGGTAACGGTCGTTGAACCAGTTGAACGCGAACTGGATGGCGTGCAGTTCGACGTTCACGAACGTGTTGTTCTCGATCCGGACGTCCTTGAAGTAGTAGCCGCCCGTCCCGTACTCGGTGTACTTCTTGCTGCCGAAAACCTGGAAGTTGACGCCGGCGTAGTGCATCTGCTGCCAGAAGTCCGGGCCGTCGGTGTTGTGGACGTACACGTTCGAGATGCGGAAATGGTCCATGATGCTGTCCGCGCCCGCCGCCAGCTTGTCGGCGTTGATCGAGACCATGATCCCGTCGCGGACGACGCGTTCGGTGGTGATGTCGGTCGCGAAGTCGTCGTCGTTGGACAGCTCGACGTTGTTGATCGTCCAGTACTGGGTGTTGCGCAGCACGATGGCGCCGGTGAGGCCGACCGTCTCCGGGTTCTTCGTGCCGTCGGCGTTGAACGGGCTCGGCACGTTGCCGTTCGTCGCGATGTACGGCCGGCGTGCGCGCTTGTCGCCGTACGCGGAGATCGTGATCGGTTTGCCCTTGCTGCCTTGGCCTTTCGGCCAAAGCTGTTCGTCCTGCCACTGCTCGCCGGCCTTGAGCAGGATGCGGTCGCCGGGCCGGAACGTCGTCGCGTTCGCCTTGGCCAGCGTGCGCCAGGCCTTCTTCGGCGAGGTCCCGGAGGCCGTGTCGGATCCCTTGGTGGCATCGAGGAAGTAGTCCGTGCCGTGGGACCGGTTCGGGGTGTTTCCCGGCCAGCCCTCGGCGCTGGCGGCGGCGGGCTCGGAGGGAACGAAGGCGCCGGCCAGGAGGATGGCGAGCAGGCCCGCGAGGGCAGTCGTGACGGGCTTCATTCCTGCACATCCTTTGCGTGGGTGTCGACCTGGATGTCACTGCTGGCGATCCGGCGCTGTACGTACCGGTCGAACTTCTCGTCGACCAGCGACTGGCGGATTCGCCTTGCGTACTTGGCGAACGCGGCGTTCTCGTCGACCGTCCTGTCGTCGAGCTGGTAGTAGGTGACCTCGTCCGCGCCCACGACGGGTGCGGAGATCTCGCCTGGGTCGAGCTGCTCGAGCAAGGGGGCGAGGTCCTGGGACCTCACGGCCGCTGAGCCGGCGTCGTACGTGCCGGTCGTGAGCTCGGCGCGGGGCTCCTCGGCGGCGACCTCGGCGAGGCGGTCCGCGGTGGCGACCCGCCTTCGCAGGGCTGTGGAGCCGGGGGTCTGGACGACGAGCTTCGTGTAGCGGTAGGTGGTCGCGCCGGCGTTCCACTTGCCCCGGTTCGCGTCGAACTCCTGCCTGACCTCCGCCTCGGTGACCCAGAGCGGGTCACCTGCACGCGCGCTGAGCCGCTGCTTCAGCGCGGTCCTGACCTCGGTCAGCAGGTGCGAGTAGTACTCGTCGATCGAGAACTCGGTCAGTCCGTAGACGACCTCGCCGTTCGCGACGGCGTCGGCACGCCGTTCGTTCTCGTCCGCCAGCTCGGCGAGGATCTCCTTGTGGTCGATGGGGACGGTGAGCCCCTGCTCGTTCGCGAGGATCAACGTCGCCTTGTCCCGCCAGACCTCGTCCAGTGGCTCCTGCCGCTGAACGTGGAAGGCCAGCTCGTCGCGGGTCACCGGGTGGCCGTCGATGGAGGCGACCTCCGCCGGGTTCCGGGCGAGCGCGAAGCCGGTGACCACCAGCGCGGCGATGAGAACGCCCACACCGGCGACCAGGGCTACGGCGACCCGGCGCGACGGCATGCCCGCACCATGGCATCGATAACATGCGGCGGCAAGAGGATCTGCCGGACGCGGCCAAGCGGCTCAGCGTAGGGGTGGCGGCGCGGTGGAGGCGCGGACCGTCAGCGTCGCGGGAACGAACGGAGCGTCGACGTCCGGCCCTTCGAGGAGCAGAGCGACCGCCGTAGCGCCGCAGCTGTAGAAGTCCTGCCGCACGGTGGTCAGCGGTGGGGAGCAGTACGCCGCCAGCGCTATGTCATCGACGCTCACGATCGACAAGTCGTCCGGCACCGACCGGCCGCGCTCGCGCACGGCGCGGATCACCCCGAACGCCATCTCGTCGCTCGCCGCGAAGACGGCGGTCACGTCCGGGATCATCGCGATGACCTGCCCCAGCCGGTACCCGGAGTCCGGCGACCAGTCGCCCTCGAGCGGTGGCGGCGCCTCGATGCCCGCGGCGGCCAGGCACTCCTGCCAGCCCTGCCGGCGTTGGCGCGCCTCGATCCACTCGTCCGGTCCGGAGAGATGCCAGACCTGGCGGTGCCCGAGGTCGAGCAGATGTTGGGTGGCGATGCGCCCCGCCTCCAGCTGGTCGATGCCGAGCACCAGGGCTCCCGCCGTTCGCGAGCCGTCGAGCGTGACGGTCGGGATGTCGCGGGTGATGTCCTCCATCTTCTGCGTCGTGGAGATGAGCGGAACGGCGAGGATGATGCCGTCGACGCCCTGGTCGGCGAGCTTGGAGAGGGAACGTTCCAGCAGGCCGGTGTCGGGTGCGGCGATGGTCGCGATGGTCACCGCGAAACCGGCGGCGCCCGCGGCCGCCTCCACGCCCGCGGTCACCGCCGAACGGGAGTAGTAGCCGCCCGACTGCATCAGGACGAGACCGATCGTGTGGCTGCGGCCCGAGGAGAGCATCCGGGCGGCGCTGTTGAACCGGTAGCCGAGCTGGTCGACGGCGGTGAGGACGCGTCGTTTGGTCTCCGGGCTGACGTTCGGCGAGCCGCGGAGCGCGCGCGAGACCGTCTGGGCCGACACCCCGGCGGCCAGCGCGACGTCAGCCATGTTCGGCGGTCGCGTCGAGCGCTCGGTGGCCCCGTTCATGTCGCTCCTCTCGTTGTTACGGATGCTATCGATGACATCAAGGGACGTTCCAGACGAACGCGCCAGCGTTTGTCGGCTCGGCATGTCATGATGCCTGGGCCATGACCGGGTACTCGTCGCGTGACGTGACGGGTCGTTACGCAGAGGGACTTTCCGCATGTGGGCAAGGGTTTTCCGTACGAGCTGTGCGCTCATCGCGCTCGCACTGATCCCGCTCGCCTGCAGCAAGGACGACCCGCGGGACCAGGCGACACCGGTCGTCGAGGGCTTCGCGAAGGCGTGGACGTCCGGCCAGGCGAAGTCCGTCACCGACGCGATCCAGGTGGCCGCTGAGTCCAAGCAGGCCAGCGCGGAGCTGGCCGACTTCAAGAAGCGCCTCGCCATCACGAGTACGAAGGTCACGCCGAACGGCGAGGTGACCTGCCTCGACGACAAGGCGCTCGAGAACGCCGTCAAGAGCCTCGACCCGAAGCCGCAGGCGATCTGCCGCCAGCAGGTCGCCGTTCTGCAGGAGATCGACGGGCTCGGCCCGTGGAGCTACCACACCACGGTCGAGGTCTACCGCACCGGCGAAGCCGCGTGGCGCGTGCACTGGACGCCCGAGACCCTGCACCCCGACCTGTCGGCGACGACGCGGATCCAGCGCAACCGCGAGCTGCCGCCGCGCGCGTCCATCCTCGACCGCGCGGGCAAGCCGATCACCGAGGACCGGCCGGTCTACCGTGTGGGTGTCGAGGCGGGCAAGGTGACCGCGGCGACGTACTCGCAGCTCGCGAACCTCGTCGGCGTCAACACCGGCACCCTGAAGAAGCGCGTCGACGCGGCGCCGCCGACGCAGCTCGTCGACGTGATCGTGCTGCGCGAGGCGGCGTACTCGAACGTCTCGTCGCGGCTGGACGACGTCCCCGGCGTGATCGTGACCGAGGGCAAGCGTTCGCTCGCGCCCTCGTCGTCGTACGCCCGCGCGATCCTCGGCGCGGTGAGCTTGGCGACGGCCGAGTCGCTGAAGACGGCGGGACCGCTCGCGGGGCCGACAGACGACGTCGGTGCGTCCGGCCTGCAGCTCGCGTTCCAGCTGCAGCTCGCCGGGAAGCCGGGCGGGTCGATCGAGATGTACGACAAGGAGTCCGACTCGCTGACGGGCACGTTGCTCGAGGTGCAGCCGGAGCCCGGGACGCCGGTGCGGACGACGCTGGACCGGCGCGTGCAGAACGCGGCGGAGGCCGTGGTCGCGGGCCAGGCGAAGCCGACGGCAGTCGTCGCGGTGCAGGCGAGCACGGGCGAGATCCTCGCGGCGGCGAACGGGCCGGGTGTGACGTCGTACAACCGCGCGTTCGAGGGGAAGTACCCGCCGGGGTCGACGTTCAAGACGGTCAGCGCGGCGGCGTTGCTGGACGCGGGGATGGTCGAGGCTTCGACACCGGTGGAGTGCCCGGCGAACGTGGTGGTCGGTGGGTTCCGGTTCAAGAACTCGCACTCGTTCCAGCTGCCGGTGGGGACGTTCCAGAACGCGTTCGCGCACTCGTGCAACACCACGATGGTCGAGCGGGCCGCGCAGCTCGACAACGACGCGATGCCGGACATGGCGGCGCGGTTCGGGATCGGCGAGAAGTGGGACCTGGGTCTGCCGGCGTTCTCCGGCTCGGTGCCGGAGCCGCGCGACCTGACCGACCGCGCGGCGACGATGATCGGGCAGAGCCGGGTGGAGATGTCGGCGCTGGGCATGGCGTTGGTGGCCGGAACGGTCGCGTCCGGCCAGCCGCAGAAGCCGGTGCTGCTGCCGAAGGAGAAGCCGGGCGGTCCGGTGGGGGACAAGCTGCCGGACTCGGTGCACAAGGACCTGCGCAACCTGATGCGCGCGGTGGTCATGACCGGCTCGGCGAAGCTGCTCAACCTGCCGGGCGAGCCCGTCTTCGCGAAGACGGGGACCGCGGAGTACGGCTCGGCTGATCCGCCCCGGACGCACGCCTGGATGATCGGCTTCCGCGGAGACCTGGCGTTCGCCGTGGTGATCGACGACGGCGGCGGCGGTGGCGCGGACGCCGGCCCGGTGGCGAAGCGTTTCCTCGACCTCGCTCCGGTGGTCAAGTGACGGATGCCCTTGCAAGAAGACTCTCGCCGAAGCCGACCGCTCAGAGGAGGCGTCGCGGTACCTCGAATCGTGCCGTACCGCTCGAGTGGTCGTTTGCGTCGTGGTCGCTGCGCCGTTCGCTGGCTGCGCGGGGCCGCCGAGAGCCACGCTGGGATGCATCGGCTCGCTCCCAACGGTGCTGACAAGCTCGACTCCGACGACTGGCTGTTCGTGGCACGCATCGCAGCGCTGCGCGGATCACGCGCGGCACAACGCTTCCTACGTGGAGGTCCGCTTCGTGGCGAGGTCGCGCTTCATGGAGCTATTCGGGCGTTCCGAGTTCGAGGCTGCGGCCGAGGCGATCGCGATCGTGATGGAGCCGGCGCTGGAGGATGTGGACGGGTTCATCTCCCGGTGCCTCGAGGTCGAGGGCCTTGCCGGGGTGGACTTCCTCTACGCGCCGTACTACGAGGAGGTCTCGTGGACCGAGCGCTACCGCCGGGCCGAACGGATCGCGGAGGCCGGCCTCGGCATCACCGCCCACGCCGGCGAACTGTCACCAGCCAACATCGCCGCAGCCGCCCGCATGCCGGGGCTGACGAGGATCGGCCACGGCATCCACGCAGCAACGGACCCCGCCCTGATGGACCTGCTGATCGAGCGCGGCATCACCCTGGAAGTAGCCCCGACCTGCAACAACTACTTCGGCGTCCTCCCCGCGACGGACGAACACCCCCTCCTGACTCTCGTGCGCGCCGGCGTCAAGGTCACGCTGGCGACGGACAACCCCGTCCAACTCAGCACCGACATCGGCCAGGAGTACACCCTCGCGGCCTCGATCGGCCTGACGTACGCCCAGCTGGCAGACATCACCCGCAACGCGATCGAAGCCGCCTTCACGACGCCCGCCCGCAAGGCCGAGCTGCTCGCGGAGCTCGACTCGTAGACTCGCGGCATGCCTCGCTCGAACGACCAAGTAGCCGCTCTCATCCAGGAGTACGCCGATCTGACGGCGATCACCGGTGGGCAGGCGTTCCGGGTCAGGACGTACGAGAAGGCCGCTCGTTCCATCGGCGGCTATCACGAAGACCTCGCCAAGCTCGATCGCGCGGGGCTGCGCAAGATCCCGAACGTCGGCGACTCGATCGCGGACAAGATCACCGAGTTCCTCACCACCGGAACGATCGCAGCCATCGACAAGCTCCGCGAGAAGATCCCGGCCGGCGTGCGCGCGCTGACCGCAGATCCCTGGGCTCGGGCCGAAGAAGGCGCTCGCGATGTACGAGGAGCTCGGCATCGCCTCCGTCGAGCAGCTCGAGGAGGCACTCGACGAGCAGAGGCTCGACGGCCTCCCCGGCTTCGGCGCCAAGACCATCGAGAACATCCTGCACGGCATCGAGCTCCTGCACGCCGTCCGGCGGCCGGGTCCTGATCGACGCCGCGTTGGAGATCGCCGAGGACATCGTCGCCGCGCTCTCCCAGCTCGAGGGCGTCGAGCGCTGCACGTACGCCGGGTCGTTGCGAAGGATGCGCGAGACGATCGGCGACGTCGACATCCTCGTCGCGTCGCTCGATCCCGCGCCGGTCATGGCGGCGTTCGCCGAGCTGCCGCTGGTCGCCGAGGTCATCGCACGCGGCGAGAAGAAGACGTCCATCCGTACGGTCAAGGGCTTCCAGGTCGACCTGCGCGTCGTCCCGCCGGACTCGTGGGGCGCCGCGCTGCAGTACTTCACCGGCTCCAAGGAGCACAACGTCCGCATCCGCGAGATGGCCGTGCGGAAGAAGCTGAAGCTGTCGGAGTACGGGCTGTTCCACGCCGAGAACGACGAGCTGATCGTCTCGCAGACCGAGGAGGAGGTGTACGAACGCCTCGGCCTGCCGTGGATTCCGCCGACCCTGCGCGAGGACCGCGGCGAGGTCGCGGCGGCGTTGAAGGACGAGCTGCCCACCCTGGTTACCGAACGGGACCTGCGCGGCGACCTGCACACCCACACCACGCTGACCGACGGCATCGCCACGCTGGAGGAGATGGTCGCGGTCGCGGCGACGCGTGGGTACGAGTACTACGCGATCACCGACCACGCGCCGGATCTGTTCATGCAGCGGATGACCGACGAGAAGATGCTCAAGCAACGCGAGCAGGTCAAGAAGCTCGCAGCGAGGTACCCGTCGATGGTGCTGCTGCACGGCACCGAGCTGAACATCGGGCCGGACGGCGAGGTCGACTGGCCCGCGGACTTCCTTGCTGGCTTCGACATCTGCGTCGCCTCGGTGCACTCGCAGTTCGACCAGCCCGTCGAGGAGATGACGCGACGCTTCGTCCGTGCGTGCGAGAACCCGTACGTACACATCATCGGCCATCCGTCCACCCGGCTGATCGGCCGGCGCGCCCCGGTCGACGCCGACGTGGACGAGGTCTTCAAAGCGGCCGCCCGTACGGGCACCGCCCTGGAGATCAACGCCGCACCCGACCGGCTCGACCTGTCCGACGAGCACGTGTTCCGGGCGAAGCGGCACGGCGTGAAGTTCGCGATCGACTCCGACGCCCACTCGACGCTGCACCTGCCCTTCATGCGCTACGGAATCGGCGTCGCCCAACGAGCCTGGCTCACCCCCGACGACGTCATCAACACCTGGCCGTTGGACAAACTGCGCAAGTTCCTCGAGAAGGGTCGGTCGTGAACGCGCTCGCCGCCTTCCGCGCCGAAGCCGAGGCGCTCGACGATGCCCTTGCCGGGTTGACGATCGAGGATCTCGCCCGCCCGACGAACTGTCCGCCCTGGAACGTGAAAGAGCTGCTCGTCCACATCGGCGGTGGCCTCCCGCCAACGGGCGTGCTCCGCACGACAACGCGGCAGCCACAGTTGACCGCGGTGTCGAACTACCAGCGTCCCGAGCGAGCGACCACCGCGTACCACGACGACAACGTCCGGCGTACCCAGGAGAAGGCGGCGACCATCGCCGACGAGGACGTCAAGGCACTGTTGACACAGCGTTGGCAAGCCGCGTTGGCGGACGGGGAGAGCCGTGCGGATGGTCCGGTCGAAGGGCACATGGGCGTGATCCTGCTGTCGGACTTCGTGCTCACCCGGGTGATCGCGCACGCGGCGCACGGGCTGGACCTCGCGATCAGCCTCGACCGCACACCGTGGACGACGAAAGAGGCGCTCGAGGTGATGCGTCCAGTCTGGATCGCCTTGCTCGGTGCCGATCCCCCTTGGCCTGACGCCCGCCTCTTCGCCTGTGCCACCGGCCGGACTCCACTGACCGACACCGAACGCACTCAGCTCGGCCCCCTCGCCTCGGCCTTCCCCCTCCTCTCCTGACCCCTCGCGACTTCACCTACCGAACCGGGGTTCCGCGCCCGATATGCACCCCTGCGAACCCCGTTTCGGCGGGTGAAGTGCGCCGAAGCTGTGGACAACTGGCGGTGAATTGGGTTGTGGTGGTGTGGGCGGTGGTCGACCATGAGTCTCGTGATCGAGATCGTCGAGGAGACGCCGTACCGGTTCCGCATCGACCCGCGCGATGGCATGCGCGTGCCCGGAATCGCCTTTGTCTCCAGGGCGTTGCTGCCCGACTCGGGAGCCGACAAGTGGCTGGAGCAGGTGGCGAACGTCGCGACTCTGCCGGGCATCGTCGACGCCTCGTACGCGATGCCGGACGTCGCACTGGGGCTACGGCTTCCCGATCGGAGGCGTGGCCGCGACCGACGTCGAGAACGGCGGCGTTGTCTCGCCGGGCGGAGTCGGCTTCGACATCTCCTGTGGCGTCCGGCTGTACGCGGCCGATCTCTCCCGCGAGGAGCTGGCGCCTGTGAAGGCCGCCCTGATGGACGGGCTGGGCGAGGCGACGCCGCGTGGGATGGGTACGGGCGCGGTGTGGAAGCTGGCCGGCACGGGACGAGCTCGAAGACGTCCTGATGGGGCGGATCGCGTTACGCCGTTGGCGAAGGGCATGGCGACGCAACGCGACCTTGACAGGTGCGAGGACTTCGGTGCGGTGGCCGACGCCGACGCGCGGCAGATCAGCGACCGGGCGATGGAGCGTGGACTGCATCAGCTCGGCAGCCTCGGGTCGGGCAACCACTTCCTCGAGGTGCAGGCCGTCGACGCCGTGCACGACGAGGCGGCGGCCGAGGCGTTCGGGCTGCGGGTCGGGCAGATCTGCGTGATGATCCACTGCGGTTCGCGCGGGCTCGGGCACCAGATCTGCACGGACCATGTGAAGACGATGGAGTCGGCGATGCCGTCGTACGGGATCGAGGTCCCGGACCGGCAGCTCGCGTGCGTGCCGGTGCGGTCGCCCGAAGGCGCTTCGTACCTCGGCGCGATGGCCGCCGCGGCCAACTACGCGCGCGCCAACCGTCAGCTGCTCGGTGAGGCGGCTCGGCGGGTCTTCGCCAGCGTGACCGGGCGGGGGCTGGAGCTCGTGTACGACATCTCGCACAACCTCGCGAAGCTGGAGACGCACGGCGGCCGGAACCTGTGCGTCCACCGGAAGGGCGCGACGCGGGCGCTGCCGCCGGGGCACGCCGAGCTGCCCGAAGACCTCGCGCCGTACGGACAGCCGGTGCTGATCCCGGGCTCGATGGGCACCGCGTCGTACGTCCTGCGCGGAGTCGTCGGCGGCGCCGCGTTCGCCTCGACCTGCCACGGCGCCGGCCGGCTGCTGAGCCGGCACCAGGCGATCAAGACGGTGGACGGCACCGAGCTCCAGGCTCGCCTCGAGTCGGCCGGAATCGCCGTCCGCGGCGCCTCGCCGCGCGGTCTGGCCGAGGAGACGCCCGAGGCGTACAAGGACGTCGACGAGGTCGTCGCCGTCGCCGAAGGAGCCGGCCTCGCCGCCCGCGTAGCCCGGCTCGTCCCGGTCGGCGTGGTGAAGGGGTGAATGGGTGACGGCCGGACGCGGTCACCGGCTGCTGCCGCACACGGCGGACGTCCGCTTCGAGGCCTGGGCGCCGACGCGCGAGGAATGCATCGCGGAAGCGGTCGTGGCGGCGGTCGAGACGTTCGTCGACGTCTCGACCGCCGAGCCCACGACGGACGTCGCGTTCCAGGTCGACACCGGACCGCCGGTCGACCAGCTCGCCTCGGTACTGGACGAGCTGATCTTCCTGATGGACACCCGCGACGTCCTTCCGCTCCGCGCCGACGTCAGAGCAGCGGCGAACGACGGCAAACTGGACGTCCGCTTCACCGTGACCTCCGTCACCCAAGCCGAGCTCATCGGCGCCGTCCCCAAGGCGGTCTCCCTGTACGAGCTCGCCTTCGCCCAGAACGATGACGGCCACTGGCACTGCCTCGTCACCCTGGACGTCTGAATGGACCTGCTCCGCGATCACGACTTCCACCCCCGCGAGGACACCGTCCGCGTCTTCCGCCACCCGCCAGCCGGCGTCCTCCGTGCGGACGACGACTGCCTCGTCGTCGTCGCGAGCTACGGCGACGTGGCGACCTGCTGGCTCTCCTGCGGAGAGCGCTGCCGCTCGGACCGGTCGACGCGCCGGGGGCGTTGCCGGTGGAACGGGTGCCGGTTGCGGACGTTCCAGCCGTCCGACCGCGAACCCGTTTGACCTGGACGGCATGATCGAAGCCGTGGACTATCGCGTGAAGGGGTTACGGGGACCGGTCGAGCTGATCGTCGACGAGTGGGGCATCCCGCATCTGTACGCCGAGAACACCGACGACGTCTTCTTCGCGCAGGGCTTCAACGCTGCGCGGGATCGGCTGTTCCAGATCGACCTGTGGCGGCGTCGCGGGTTGGGGCAGCTGGCGGAGGCGTTCGGGCCGGAGTACGTCGAGCAGGACCAAGCCGCGCGACTGTTCGTCTACCGCGGCGACTTCCAGCGCGAGTGGGCCTCGTACGGAGCCGACGCCGAGCAGATCGCGATCCAGTTCACCAACGGCATCAACGCGTACGTCGACTGGCTCGACGACCATCCCGACCAGCTGCCGCCCGAGTTCGACCTGCTCGACTACCGGCCGGCGAAGTGGGCGCCCGAGGATGTCGTCCGGGTGCGCAGCCACGCGATCATCCACAACGTCACCAGCGAGCTGGCCAGAGCCCGGTTCCTCCACGCGGGTGGAGGGAGCAAGGCCGACAAGATCCGGCGAAGGATCCAACCCGAGCACGACATCGACATCCCCGAAGGCCTCGACCTCGACATCCCGGCAGGCGTCTTGCGTACGTTCGCGCTCGCAGCCCAGCAGGTCGTCTTCACCGGCGACCCGCGCGAGCCACTGCTCAGGGTCGGCGAAGGCGCACCCCCGCCGCCGGCGGACGTCGAGGGCAGCAACAACTGGACGATCTCCGGCAGTCGCACCGCCACCGGAAGGCCGATCCTCGCGAACGACCCGCACCGCGCGTACAGCACCCCGAGCCTCCGCTACGTCGCCCACCTCAGCGCGCCCGGCCTCGACGTCATCGGCGCCGGCGAGCCCGCCCTGCCCGGCGTGTCGATCGGGCACAACGACACGATCGCGTTCGGCCTGACGATCTTCCCCATCGACGGGCAGGACGTCTACGTCTACGACCTCGACACCGACGACCACACCCGATATCGGTACCAGGACGGCTGGGAGAACCTCCAGATCGTCACCGAAGCCCTTGCCGTCAAGGGCGAGGACGACCGCAAGGTCGACTTGACGTTCACCCGCCACGGCCCGGTCGTGCACACGGATGTCCAACGAAACAAGGCGTATGTCGTTCGTTCGACCTGGTCCGAACCCGGCACCGCCGCGTACTTCGGCAGCATCGGCTACATGCGCGCCCGCAGCTGGCCCGAGTTCCGCGAGGCCCTCGCCAGCTGGGGCGCGCCCGGCGAGAACCAGGTCTACGCCGACATCGAGGGCAACATCGGCTGGAAGGCTGCCGGCTTCGTACCCAAGCGCGTCGGCTACGACGGCCTTCTCCCCGTGCCCGGCGATGGCAGGTACGAGTGGGACGGCTTCTACTCGAGCTCGGAGTTCCCGGAAATCTTCAACCCAGACGAGGGATTCTGGGCGACCGCGAACCAGTTCAACCTGCCGGACGGCTACCCGGCCGAGCGTGAGCTGTCGTACGAATGGTTCGACCCCGGCCGCTACCAGCGCATGGTCGAGGTCCTCGCGGCGAACGAGAACGTCACCATGCAGGACGCCATGCGGCTGCAGACCGACGTCAACTCGCTGGCCGCCCGCGGGGTCGTCGCGGCCCTCCGTGACATCGCGCCCGACGACGAGGCCACCACGCGAGCGCTCGAGCTCCTGACGAACTGGGACGGTGAGACTTCGGCGGAGTCGGCGGGCGCCGCGATGTACGAGGTCTGGATCATGCGCCACTTCGCCCGCGCGTACCTGCGCATGGCCGTGCCGCCGGCGGCGATGCGAGTGCTCGAGACGTTCGACTACGAAGGCATGCGCGAGTCGCTCTGCAAGCCAGGTCCCGTATTCGGCGTCGACGCCGAACGCAAGCGCGACGAGCTGGTGCTGTCGACGTTGCGAGCCGCGTACGCCGATCTCGAGGACGTGCTCGGCACCGACCCGTCGGCGTGGCGGTGGGGCGACCTCCACCGGACGACGATCCCGCACGCGCTGGGCTTCGTCGACTCGAGCCTCGAGCCGCCGTCGCTGCCGATGGGTGGATCGGGCACGACCGTGAACGTCGCCGGCTACCGGCTGTCGGACTTCACGCTGACCGCCGGCGCGAGCTTCCGTACGGTGATCGACGTGGGGGAGTGGGACAACTCGGTGGTGATCAACACACCCGGCCAGTCGGGCAACCCGGGCAGCAAGCACTATCTCGACCTGTTCGAGAAGTGGCACCAGGGCGAGTACGTTCCGCTGCTCTACTCCCGCGAGGCCGTCGAACAGCACGTCGACGAACGCCACCGCCTGATCCCGGAGTGACCGCATGCTGCTGATGCTCGACCTCGACAACACGCTCGTCGACCGGGACGCCGCGTTCCGGCTGACGGTCGTGGATCTCCTCGCCGACCACGGACAGCCCGCCGCGGATGCGGACTGGGTGATGTCCCTCGACGACAGCGGCTTCGCGCCGCGCGAGGACGTCGAACGCGCGATGGTCGCGCGCTACGGCAAGGCGGTCCCCGTGGCGGCGATCCGCGCCTTGCTCGTCGCCGGTGCCTCGGAACGGGTCGAGCTCACCGACACCACCCGGTCCGCGTTGGAAGTGGCGAAGGCGGAGGGCTGGCGGCTCGCGATCGTGACGAACGGCCGCGTTCCTCAACAGGAGAAGAAGATTCGGCGTACCGGACTCGACGCGATCGTCGACGCCTGGGTCGTGTCGGATGGCGTCGGCCACCGCAAGCCGGAGCCCGAGATCTTCCACGCAGCGGCCCGCGCCGCCGGAACGGACCTCGCTGACGCCTGGATGGTCGGCGACTCCGCGTCCGCCGACATCGCCGGCGCCGACGGCCTCGGCCTGCCGAACGTGTGGGTCTCGAACGGCCGCGAGTGGGTCGAGCAGTCGTTCCGCCCGACCCACATCGCACCAACGTGCGTAGCCGCGATCGCCCACGTCCGTGCCGCGGCCCGAGGTTAGAGCCGCGGGTCGACGGGCTCGGACTCCATGGCGAGGACCGCGAAGACGCACTCGTGGATCCGCCACAGCGGTTCGCCGCGAGCCACGCGGTCCAGGGCTTCCAGGCCCAGGGCGTACTCGCGTAGCGCGAGCGACCGCTTGCGGCCCAGGTTGCGGTCGCGCAAGCGGGCCAGGTGCTCCGGCGCCGTGTAGTCCGGGCCGTAGATGATCCGCAGGTACTCCCGCCCGCGTACCTTCACACCCGGCTGCACCAGCCCGCGCGGCCCGCGGGTGAGGTTGGCCAGCGGCTTCACCACCATGCCCTCGCCACCGGCGCCAGTCAGCGACGTCCACCACGCGACACCGTCCGCCACCGATGATGGCGACGTGGTGTCCACGACGAGGTTGCGCGTCTCCGCGAACAGCTCCGAGTCGGCGGCGACCAGCCGCGCACCCACCGACAGGTGCCACTCGTGCGACGTCTCCTGGTACGTCCGTCCCTCCGACGCCAGGACCTGGAACGGCGCGACCCGAACGCCATCGAGCCCCGACACCGGCCAGCAGTACGGCCGGTACGCGTCGCGGAACAGCTCGGCGTTCGCAGCCCGCGTGGACGTACGCGCGAGCAGCTCGCTCACGTCGACCCCACGCGCGGCCACGGACGACAGGGCCGACACCGCGGCAGGGAGAGCCGACGAGGCGGCAGCGCCCACCGACGCGTACTGCTCGGTGATCAACGAACCGGCCTTCGCGCTCCACGGCATCAGCTCCGCGTCGAGCAGCAGCCAGGAGGTCGAGAGCTCGTCCCAAAGTCCAGCAGCCGTCACCGCGGACGACACGCGCGCCAGGAGCTCAGAGGTCAACGCAGGCGAGAAGAACGGCCGTCCCGTTCGCGTGAACACCGCGCCAGCACCGTCGATCCCGAACCGCTGCGGCGCAACGGACGAGTCGCGCGTCACCAGCAGCACAGCCCGCGATCCCATGTGCTTCTCCTCGCACACGACCGTCTGCACGCCGTCCGCGCGGTACGAGGAGAACGCCTCCTCCGGGTGCTCCAGCATGCCGTCGACCGAAGACGTCGAGGAGGGCGACATCGTCGGAGGCAGGTAGAGCAGCCAGCGCGGATCGACCGCGAACCGGCTCATCACCTCCAACGCCGCGGCAGCCTGCTCCGGCCGCACCGACACCCGCCCGTGGTGCTGCGTCTCGATGACCCGCGTGCCAAGGACATCGGACAGGTCGAGTACGTCCGACTCCCGCTGCGACTCGGCGGCTGGCGGCAGGTCCTCGGCTGGCAAGAGCGGCTTGACAGGCTCGTACCAGACGCGGTGCGCGGGCACGCTCACGACCTCGCGCTCCGGGTAGCGCAGTGCCGACAGCTTGCCGCCGAACACCACACCGGTGTCGAGGCACATCGTCCCGTTGATCCACTCCGCGTCCGGTGTGGGAACGTGTCCATACAGCACGGTCGCCGTGCCGCGATAGTCGTTCGCCCAGGGCAGCCGAACGGGCAGCCCGTACTCGTCGGTCTCGCCCGTCGTGTCGCCGTACAGGGCGAACGAACGCACCCGCGCCGACGCTCGCCCGTGGAAGCCCTCGGGCAGCCCGGCGTGGCACACCACGAGCCGGCCCTCGTCGAGGACGTAGTGCGCGATGAGCCCGCCGCAGAACTCCTCGACCTGCTTGCGGAAATCCTCGTCCTGCTCCCCGAGCTGGTCCAGCGACTCCACGATCCCGTGGGTCATGCGAACGTTCTGCCCGCGCATCGCACGGACCAGCTTCTGCTCGTGGTTGCCGCACACCGCGAGTGCGTCGCCCGACGCGACCATGCCCATCGCGATCCGCAGCACGCCAGGCGTGTCCGGCCCGCGGTCGACCAGGTCGCCGAGGAAGATCACCCGCCGCCCCTCGGGGTGGCGAGCGCCGACGGATCGGCCGGAAGCGTCGAACGACCGCACGTACCCGAGCCGGTCGAGGAGCTCCTCCAGCTCCTCGCGGCACCCGTGCACGTCGCCGATCGCGTCGAACGGGCCGGTCTCGTGCCTCTTGTCGTTCAGCAGCGGCTCGACCGAAATCGTTGCGGTGTCAACGTCCTCTTGACTGCGCAGCACGTGGATGCGCCGGAATCCCTCACGCTGCAAGGACTTCAGCGATCTCCGTAGCTCGGAACGGTGCCGCTTGATCACGCGCGCGCCGAAGTCGCGGTCGGGTCGCGCCTCCGTACGCGCGACACAGACGTCCTCCGGGAGGTCGAGCACGATCGCGGTCGCCAGCACGTTGTGCTCTTTCGCGAGCTTCACCAGCGGGCCACGGGCGAACGACTGCACGTTGGTCGCGTCGATCACGGTCACGAGCCCGGCTTCGAGCCGCTTGCTCGCGACGTAGTGCAGGACGTCGAACGCGGCTGTCGAGGCGCCCTGGTCGGTCTCGTCGTCGGACACCAGCCCGCGGAAGTAGTCGCTCGACAGCACCTGCGTCGGCTTGAAGTGCTGGGCGGCGAACGTCGACTTGCCCGAGCCGGACGCGCCGATGAGCACGACCAGCGACATGTCGGGAATCAGGAGCTCAGCCATCACGCGGCCTCCTCTCGGGTGAAAACAGCAAGCTGGGTTGGCGGTCCGACCTCGGGGTCGTCTGGGCCGACGGGCAGGTAGCGCACGTCGTACCCGCGCCGCTCCGCGACGCCTTCGGCCCAGTCCCGGAACTCGGCACGCGTCCACTCGAACCGGTGGTCCCGGTGCCGCGAGTGCCCTTCGGGCAGCGTCGGGAAGCGCACGTTGTACTCCACGTTCGGCGTCGTCACGACCACGGTGACCGGCTTGGCGTACTGGAACACCGACCGCTCGAGAGCCGGCAGCCGATCCGGATCGACGTGCTCGATGACCTCCATCAGCACCGCGGCGTCGTACCCCTCCAGCGAACGGTCCCGGTACGTCAGCGAGGACTGGCGCAAGGTGATCCGGTCGCGCGCCCGCTCGCCGCGCCGGTCCAGCTTGAGCTTGCGCGCGGCCAGCTCCAGCGCGTGCGCGGACACGTCGAGGCCCACGATCTCGGTGAACGAGGGATCCGCCAGCAGGTCGTGCAGCAGCGCCCCGCCGCCACAGCCCAGGTCGAGCACCCTGCGCGCACCGCTCGCCCGGAGCGCGGCGAGTACGGACCCGCGTCGCAGCATCGCCAACGGCTCCGGCCGGTCGGGCAGCTCGGTCACGACCGGCTCGTCCAGCGCGTCGTCGAGGGCCTCGGGCGCGATGTCGTCGGCCTCGGCCAGCTGGGCGAGCGCGCTCTGCACGTACGCGCGCCGGTGCTTGAGGTACCGCTGGGTGATCAGCTCCCGTTCGGGGTGCGCCGCGAGCCAGTCGCCGCCGGCCCGGAGCAGCTTGTCGACCTCGTCCTCGGCGACCCAGTAGTGCTTGGCGTTGTCGAGCACGGGCAGGAGGACATACAGGCTCGTCAGTGCGTCGGCCAGCCTCAGCCTTCCGGCGAGCCGGACGGAGAAGTAGCGCGAGTCGCCCCACTCCGGGAACGCCGGGTCGAGCGGGACCTTGGTCGTCTCGACCGCCCAGCCCAGCGGCGCGAACAGTCGCTCGATCAGCTCCGCGCCGTTCCGGCACGGCAGGGAGGGGAGGTTCACCTCGAGCGGAACGGCCTCGGCGGCGAGCTGGGGGCGCTGGTCGCAGCGACCGGAGAGCGCGGTGCGGAACACGTTCCCGAGCGCCACCGCGAGGAACGACGACGCCGCGTACGGCCGGTCGTTGACGTACTGCCCCAGCTCGAACGCGCCTGGCCCGTTCTTCCGCCCGCGCACCAGCGCGATCGGGTCGACCTCGAGCACCAACGCGACCGTGCAGCGTTCGGGCGTGGCCTCCGGGTAACAGACCTGGGCCACACCCATCGCGACGTCGAACGACTGCAACCGGTCGGGATGCTTGTGCAGCAAGAACCCCAGATCGGTCGCAGGCGTCGCCGCATCGGGCGCGGTCATGGTCAACGTGATCAGCACCGCGCCAGTCTCCCCGAAACGACCGGTCGAGGCCGAACGGATATCCCCAAGCCTTGTGGACCTAGGCGTGGCGCGGGCGCGGCAACGGAGTGGGGACGCGGCGTCGGCGCTTCCACCAGGAGAGGCGTCTGGTCGTTTGGGCGGCCAGGCGGGCGGCGATGTCGTCGGCGGCGCGGCGGTCGGTTTCGGTCATGGTCTCGATGCGCACCAGCAGGTGGGCCATTCGCTCGTTCATGACCCCACGACGAACGCCGGCCAGCCCGATGGACACCCGGTCCCGAAGAATTCTTCGGACGGAGTGTCCATCGCGCGCCAACCCGTACGTCGTCGGGGTGACAGCAACCAAGGAGGACCCCATGACCCGACCCGACGTCGTCTCCCGCGAGGATTGGCTCAAGGCCCGCAAAGAACTGCTCACCAGAGAGAAGGCGCACTCGAGGGCCACCGACGAGGTCACCCTCGCCCGCCGCGCACTCCCCATGGTGCGGATCGACCAGAAGTACGTCTTCGAAGGCAAGGACGGCGAGCTCACCCTGCGCGACCTGTTCGACGACAGCGACCAGCTGCTCGTCTACCACGCCATGTTCGACCCGGAATGGGACGAAGCCTGCCCCGGCTGCGCCGGCGGCATGGACGAGACGTCCTCGCCCGCCCTGACGGGCAACCTGAAGGCGAAGAACACCGCCTACGTAAGGATCTCGCGCGCCCCGTACGACAAGCTCGCCAAGATGTCCGAGGACCGCGGCTGGACGTTCCAGTGGGTCTCCTCGTACGGCAGCGACTTCAACTACGACTTCGGCGTCACCCTCGACCCCGCCCGCGACGCAACGGAGTACAACTACGCGCCGAGCCCGAGAACGAAGTCGACCGAGCTCCCCGGCTTCAGCTCGTTCCTCCGCGAAGGCGACGAGATCTTCCACACCTACTCCGCATACGCGCGCGGCACCGAGCCCCACGGCGGCATCGACCACCTGCTGGACCTGACCGTGCTCGGGCGCCAGGACGGCTCCCGCCTGTAGCTTTCGCCACGAAGGAGGAAACGACGCATGGAGTACCTGCTCCTGATCTACATCGACGAGACGCTCGAGCACTCGCCCGAGGAAGCCGCCGCGATCGACGAAGCCACCCAGGCGTGGGACAAGCGGATGATCGACCGCGGCATCCTGAAGCAGGCGCAGCGCCTCAGCCTGTCCAGCGCGGCCACGACGGTCAGCGTGCGGAACGACGAGGTGCTGCTCAGCGACGGCCCGTTCGCCGAGGCGAAGGAACAACTCGCCGGCTTCGTCGTCCTCGACGTCGCCAACCTGGACGAGGCGCTGGAGGCCGTAGCCGAAGACCCGCTCGCCAAAATCGGGTCCATCGAGGTGAGGCCGTACTGGTCGGAGTAGAGGAGGCGGTCGAGGCCGCGTTCCGGGCGGAGTGGGGCCGCGTCGTCGCGACGCTCATCCGGGTCACGGGCGACTGGGACCTGGCGGAGGAGTGCGCGTCGGAGGCGTTCGCGCAGGCCCTGCAGGTGTGGGCCCGCGACGGGATCCCGCGCGTGCCCGGGGCGTGGCTGACCACAGTGGCGCGCAACCGGGCGCTGGACCGGTTGCGCCGCTCGGCCACGGAGGCCAGGAAGCTGAGCGAGGTGGCGACATTGTTGCCAGACCATCCCGAAGTAGACGAAGACGACAGCGGCGTGCCGGACGACCGGCTGCGGCTGATCTTCACCTGCTGCCACCCGGCGCTGCGGCTCGAGGCCCGCGTGGCGCTGACGTTGCGTACGCTCGCGGGCCTGACCACCGCCGAGATCGGGCGGGCGTTCGTCGTCCCCGAGCCGACGATGGCGAAGCGGCTGGTACGGGCGAAGCACAAGATCCGCTCGGCCGGCATCCCGTACCGCGTGCCGCCCGCGCACCTGCTGCCCGAGCGGCTGACCGGCGTGCTGGCGGTGCTGTATCTGCTGTTCAACGAGGGGTACTCCGCCAGCACCGGCGCGGACCTCGTACGCCGCAACCTCTGCGCCGAGGCGATCAGGCTGGGCCGCGTCCTGGCCGCGCTGATGCCGGACGACGCCGAGGTGCTGGCGCTCGTCGCGTTGCTGCTCCTGCAGGACTCGCGGCGGACCGCGCGGATCGACGAAGACGGCGACCTGGTGACGTTGGAGGACCAGGACCGATCGCTCTGGGACCAGGCGGAGATCGCGGCGGGGCTGGACCTCCTCGCGGCCGCCCACCGCCGCGGCCAGCGCGGTTTCTACCAGCTGCAGGCGGAGATCGCGTCGTGTCACGCCCGCGCGGCGACGGCGGCGGAGACCGACTGGGAACGGATCGCCTTGCTGTACGACGAGTTGTACGCGGGCGCGCCGTCCGAGGTGATCGGCCTGAACCGCGCCGTCGCCGTCGCGATGGCCCGCGGACCAGCGGCCGGCCTCGAGCTCCTCCGAGACCTGAAGCTGCCTGGATACCACCTCCTCCCCGCGATCCGCGCCGACCTGCTCGCCCGCCTCGGCCGCCGTGAGGAGGCGGAGGCGAACTACCGGGAAGCCCTGACCTTCGTCGGAACCGACGCCGAACGCCGCTTCCTCACCCGCCGCCTGGTCTCATTGACTGAGATCGAGTAACCCCGTGTACGCCCCAAAGGCCCCGACAGGTCCATACCTCTCGGTAACCTGGAGGAGTCCCTTGGGCATGCAACGTGGGAAAGGGTGGGGACTGTGCTACGGATCGGCGGACCGGAGCGACCTTCGGCTGCCCCGCGTGGCCGCTGGAGCGAGTCGGTCGTCATCCTCACGCTGACCACCGTCGTCGTCCTCGGCCTGCTGGGTGGCCGGCTGTCGCCGGACTGGACGCCGCCGCGGTGGATCCCCGACCACATCGACCCGCCGCTCGCCGGACCGCCGGAGCCCACGCCGGGCGCCGCGGGCGTCAAGGAGGAGAAGGTCAGGATCCCGGTCGAGGATACCGTCCTGACCGCGACGATCTTCTCGCCGAAGAAGCCGGGCCGCTATCCGGGCATGGTCTTCGTCTCCGGCGCCGGGACGGGGGAGCAGGCCGGCTTCCACAGCCAGGCCCGCGGACTCGCCGTGGACGGGGTCGTCACGATCACGTACGACAAGCGTCAGGTCGACTACGGCTTCCTCAAGCGCGACTTCAACCTGCTCGCGCGCGACTCGCTGACCATGCTCGAGACGCTCCGCAAGCGCGCTGACGTGCGCCCCGACCGCGTCGGTATGTGGGGCGTGAGCGAGGGCGGCTGGATCGTCCCGCTCGCGTCGTCGATGAGCAAGAACGTCGCGTTCACGATCCTCGTCGCGTCGCCGACGACCACGCCACGCCGGCAAGCCGCCTGGTCCGTCACCGAGGGACTCCGCCGCCGCGCCACCCCGCCGGGCGCCCGTGACCTCGCCGCGGCGGCGGTCGGGCTCGCCCGGCTGAACTTCCTCGACTGGGATCCGCTCCAGTCGCTGCGTTCGCTGAAGAAGCCGGTGCTGGCGATCTTCGGCACCGCCGACGTAGCGGTGCCGCCGGTCGAGAGCGCCGCGCGGTTGAAGGAGATCCTCAGCGGGGTCGGCAACCACCACCTGACCGTGCGGTTCTTCGCGGGCGCCAACCACGGGATGCGGATCAACAAGGAAGGCTCGCTGCCGGCGGGGTACGTGCAGACGATGGCCGGCTGGATCGTGGCGCTGCCCGGCGTCGCGCCGGCCGTGGGTGAGTCCCGCCCGTCCTCGACGGACGTGACGCGACCGGTTCCGGAGATCCCGCCGGTGCCGGACTTCATCCCGGTCAGCGTGCAGCTGCCGTACCCGTGGCTGTTCACCGGCGGCCATGCGCTGGTGATGGCGTTCGGTCTCGTTCTGGCTGGCTATCTCGCCGGTCCGCTGGCCAGCGCGCGCCGTCGCTTGCTGGCCCGCCGGCGTGAGCCGGAGGACGAGGCGTGCTGGCGGGCGTTGCGCCGGCGGCTGCGGCAGTTGGTCGCGTGGGGCGCCGGAACGATCTTCGGCCTGCTGTTCGTCAGCGCCGCGCTGGTGGCGTTGGGGTTCGCGCGGCAGGGCGAGTACACGCAGGTCGGCTCCTGGCTCGTCACCGGCTCGCTGTGGTGGGCGATCCGGATCGTCGGCATCGTGACGGTCGCGACGTGGGTGATCACGACGGCGACGTTGGTGCGGTTCCGGCGCGAGGGGTGGCGGCCCTCCCGTTCGCAGTGGTGGCACCTCGGCGGCGTGCTGTTCGCGTCCGGCCTGATCATCCTGGTCGCCGCGTACTGGGGGCTGTTCGCGCTCAGCTGGTGACCAGCCAGCGCTTGATCTGTTGGTCGAGCTCCTTCGGCTCGAGGCCGCCGGGCCAGCCCTTGACCAGCTTGCCGCCCTTCGCGACGAGGACTACCGCTGGCGGTTCGCGGACCGCGTACTTCCGCCAGATCGCTTGGCTGTTGTCCAGGCCGACCTCGTACTCGACGTCGTGGTCGTCGACGTACTTGCCGAGCGCGTCGGCGTCGTCGGCCGCCGCGATGCCGACGAACGCGAGGTTGTCGCCGTACTCCTTGGCGAGCCTGGCGATCTCGTTCTCGCGGGACTCGCACGCGGTGCACCAGGAGGTGACGAACGTGAGCACGACGGGCCGTTCCTGCCACAGCCGCGAGGCCTTGACCGTCGACCCGTCGAGCAGCGTGAGCTCGAAGTCCGGCGCCACGACCGCACTGGACGGCGCCGCGCGCGGCTCGAGTGGCTCCGCGGCGCAGCCGGCCAGCGCTAGAACGGCGACGAGCGCGACCAAGCGCCTCACGGGATGACCGCCACGAGGTCGTTGCCCTTGCTGGTCAGGGGAATCGGGTCGCGTCGGCCGTCGACGGCGAGCTGGTACGCGTCGCGTTCCTGAACGGCGACGCCGAACTCGAACTGACAGAACGTCGGCACCCGGTCGATCTCGAGGTCCTCCTTCAGCGCCGGCACGGACGTACCGGACGGCAACGTTCCGCTGCCCACGGTCTCGCCGGCGGTGTCGACGACGCGGAACTTCGCGGTCCGGTGGAACGCGAGGAACGCACCACTGCCCGCGCAGTCCACACCGACCTCGCGCAGGTTGGAGTCGCGGACGAGCAGCTGCACGGTGTGGCTGGGTGGCGTCGCCGCGGGCTCGGCGCCACCGCATCCAGCTGCGAGCAGGACGGCCGCGATCAGCGCGCGACCGTGCACGTTGCCGTTGCCTGCTTGCTCTTGTCGCTCTCCGACGTCGCGGTGATCTGCACCGTCGCGGTCGCCGCAGCGCTCGCGTCCGGCGTCGCGAGCGCCGCCACCTGGACGGACTTGCCGACCTCGGCGGTGGCGAGCTCGTTCGGCAACCAGGTCGACCATCCCGCGCCGGTCACCTTCGCCGACAGCCGGTAGACGTCGGAGCGCAAGTACGCGTTGACATCCTCCGGATGCCCACCGACCGTGCGCGCCTGCCCGGTGTTGCTCAGGGCGAACGCGCAGCTCGTACCGTTCGCGGCACCGCCGCCGAGCGCGACCCCGCGCGGCTGCGGTCCGGAGCCGGACGTTGACTTCACCGCGACCGTGTACGAGAGCACGCCCTCGTTCGTGCGGTGGAGGTCGATCACGTAGAAGTGCAGCCGGTTGTCCGGGTCGACGAACTCGTACTCGGAGCCGGAATCCGCACCAGCGTGGAACAAGGCGTCCGACAGCTGCCGGTAGTCGCCGCGGGTGAGCTTCTTCGGCGTGCCGTCCGGTGTGTAGAAGTCGACCTCGTCGATGTCCTCGGGGTGGGCGTCGACGACCCAGATGAACGGCGCGGAGTCGACGTTCTTCGTCTTGGCCAGCAACACGCCGTTGTCCGGCGTGAACGAGTCGCTGCCCATCCGGTCGACGACCTCGAGCGTGTAGTTGTTGTAGTTGAAGCCGTCGCACAGCACGTCGCGGGTGATGACGCAGCGCCGGGTGAGGTCGCGGTCCATCGCGATGTTGATGCCAGCAATGCCGTTCCCGCCTGGCGGCGCGGCCCGCGCGGTCACGCGGGCGACGACGACGCCGGTGTTGCGCAGCGCCTGGCGGCTGAGGCGGAGGACGTTCGTCTCGTCGACGATGCCGAGGTCGAGCTTGTCGCGCAGCATGTGCTGTGCGCCCATCGAGGCACCGTTCTGCGGCGGGATCTGCCAACGGCTGTGGGGTCCGCCGGGTCCGTTGAACGTGCCGCGGCTGAGCATGCCCCAGATGCCGGAGTACGCGCGGCGCAGCGGGACGCCGTACGGGTTGTTGTAGTTGTCGCCGATGCCGAGGATGTGGCTGAACTCGTGCGCGTACACCGACTGGCCCGAACTCTCAGCCTGGGTTGACGATCCGCCGCCCGCGTTGGGCCAGATCGTGGACGCGGCCTTCCAGGAGGTCCACTCGACGTAACGGGTCTTCGCCCAGTTGGGCAGGGCCGGGTCGGGCGGGCCCCAGGCGTCCGGGACGTCCTCCTTGTTCTGGAACATCATCTCGCCGAACTCCTGCCAGGTGGACGACTCGTCCTGGCCGGCGGAGAGGTAGAAGATGAAGTCGTACTCGCGGATCTTGGCCTCGCCGACGTCCGCCGCCCAGGCCGCGCGGCCGTCGGTCCGGATGTTGCGCGCGCAGGGTGCGCCGGCCGGGCACGCGCCGGGGTTGAAGCCGTTGTCGATGCCGTACTGGTACGACTTCGACGGCATCCGGTACGGCCCGAACGCGGTCAGGTCGACGCCGAAGCGACCGCCGGAGTCTTCCATCCAGTACTCGTTGATCGTGTGCCCGCGGTTGAGGTCGTTCGGCTTGTTGAGGAAGTCCTCGTAGAACTTGCCGACCTGCGCGCGCGGGATGCCGGACGCGACCGCCTGCGGGTTGCCGAAGATCGTCGACTCCGGCGGCTGGGTGACGGCGAACTCCTCGTCGGGATAGTCGAGCAGGACGAGCGCGCCCTTGAAGTCGCGAACCGTCGGGGTCAGCGCCGGGTTGGCCCAGTCGGTCCCGGGAACGTGGCGGTAGTCCTCCCACGTCATGTCGTCCGGGTTCTCCCAGTTCTGCGGGTCGATCGGCTGCCGATCCGCGGTCGCCGCGGCCCGTTCCGCCTGCGCGGGGGTGCCGACGCCGCCGGCCAGCAACCCGGCAACGCTCAGCGCCACCAGCGCGGGCACGGCTATCCGCAGGCGCCTTGTCACGAGGAGTGAGCGACCGTTCGTACGCATACCTACCCCCCAGCAGTTCGACGACCTCGTCATTGTGAGTCCGCTCCTGCCGCCCGGCCCGTCCATCGCCCGGATCTGGCCACCGGCGGTCGGTTCGGGGTCCTAGACGAATATGCCTATCGAAGGCCTTCTGAAGGCGGAATGCTCATTCTCGTTCCCATTCCGAATGAGAGGCGGGAGTCTTCATGATGAAGCGTTTCGTTGCCATTCTCGGGGCATTAGTCGTGTCGTTGGTCGGCTTCGCCAGTGTGGCGGGTTCCGCCAACGCCGCAACCGAGAACGGGCGATGTGAGGCGGGCGAGGTCTGCATGTGGCAGAACGCGGACTTCCTGGGCGGAAGATACGACACGTTCAACACCACGGCGAACTTCAATACCAAGGCGTACTACTCCGGTACTTGCACGTCGAACTGCACCTTGAACGACACCGTGAGCTCGCTCCGGAACTACGATTCGGGAAAGGCTGTGAAATTCTTCGAGCACGCCAACTATGGGGGCGCCTATTTCGTCCGCAAGGCGGCGAACAGTTCGAACAGTGACCAGGCGCAGAACCTGAGTATCGACAGGATGACCCCCAGCCAGATCGTCGCGAACGACCAGTTCAGCTCGTTCTGCTTCGTCTACGCGTCGAGCCCCGTCTCGCAGCGCTGCCGCCAGTAGTTCGGGAGGTCGAGGTGGTGGGGTTCGCCGCCCCACCGCCCCGGCATTCTGGACCACACCAGTAGACGAACGTTCCTATCGGAGCAGCCGGCCACCTTGACATGCTCGCCGCACTTGCCCTGCGTAGAAAGGTGGTCGTCATGGTTCGACGCTTCGTCGCAGTCCTCGGCGCACTCGCGATGTCCCTCGTCGGGTTCGTCGGCATAGCAGGATCCGCGCACGCCTACGTCAGCAACAACGGACGTTGTGAGTCCGGCGAGGTTTGCTTCTGGCAGGCCGCCGACTTCCTCGGCGGGAGATACGACACCGGAAACAGCACGACGAACTTCAACACGGTGACCTACTACCGCGGCACCTGTACCGCGAACTGCACCCTGAACGACACCGTGAGCTCGCTCAAGAACTACGACGCGGGCAAGAAGGTGCGGTTCTTCGAACACGCGAGCATGGGCGGCGCGTACTTCAACCGCGCGGCATCGAACAGCGGCACGACTGACCAGGCACAGAATCTGACGCTCGACCGGCTCACCGATGGACAGGTCGCGAACGACAAGTTCAGCTCGTTCTGCTTCGTCTACGCCGGAAACCCCATCTCGGCGCGTTGCCGTAACTAGTTTCTCCTGGGGTTGGCCGCGATCTCTCACGGCCAACCCCGCCGTCCCTTCGGGAGTGTCCTATGCGAGCTCTGATCGGCGCCATCGCGTCCGGCCTTCTGCTGTTCGGTTTGAGTGGTTGCGGAAATGAGCAGCTGTCCGTTCCCGTCAAGGAGTCCGGCTACGATTTTCCGCTCGATGCTTTCTATCCGTTGAAGGACCAGGAACTGGCGATGCAGCGGGCGCAAGGCGTGCTGGCCGCGCGCTGCATGCTCCGCTTCGGGTACCACTACCAGCCGCCCGAGCCGGTCGCCGGGGACATCCGGGACACGCGCGAACGGACGTTCGGACTCGTCGACGAGGCCGAGGCCGCCCGCCACGGCTACACCGGCCCAGCCATTCCGGACGAGCCGAAGGGTTCCGAGCCGAAGCTGCCCGAGGCCGAGTACGCCACCCTCACCGGGATCGACTTCAGCAGCGGCGAGCCCAAGCCCGCGAAGGGCAAGGCGCCCAAGGACGGCTGCGCGGGCGAAGCCAGTCGGCAGCTCGCCGCGGGAGCCAAGGGGCTGGGCCCGGACGCGCTCGACGAGCTCACCAACCACACGTACCACCAGGCCGAGGCCGATCAGCGAGTCAAGGGCGAGTTCCGCGAGTGGTCAGCGTGCATGAAGGCGAAGGGCTTCACGTACGCCGATCCCTGGGAGCCCAACGACAGCCCGAAGTGGGTCCCCGGCAAGCCGACCCCGCTGGAGAAGAAGACCGCCGTGGCCGATGTTCGGTGCAAGCACTCCACCGGCCTGATCGAGACCTGGCACTCGGTGATGGTCGAGTACCAGCGCAAGGCGATCGAGCAGAACACCGTTCAGCTCGATCGCCTCACCAAGCTCACCGCCGCCAAGGTGGCGAAGGCGAGGCGGGTCCTCGCGAGCTAGTCGATGTGCGTACGGCCGGTCAGTCGCGGCGGCCAGGTGAAGGGCTCCAGTAGCCCGAAGACGTACGCCCGAGCGATCGCGTCGGCGCGGGTGCGGGCCTGGAGCTTGCGGAACGCGTCGCTCAGCCGGTGCGCTACGGTTTGCCGGCTGAGGTACAGCTCATGGGCGATCTCGTCGTTGGAATGGCCATAGGCAGCGAGCTCGAGGATGCTGAGCTCGCGGTTGGTCAGCCGGGGAACGTCATGCTCGGTCGAGTGCGTCAGTGCCACCTGCGGCCTCCCCATCTGGTCCTGTCCTTAATGTCGACCAGCTTCGCGGGGCCCTCTAACAAATCGCTAACAAACCGGTCCGGCTGCCTATGAGTCGCGGCGAAACACGCGGCCAGAGGCGTCGATGTGGGCCAGCCGGCGCAGCGCGAGCAGCATCGAACCTCCGAGTACGGTGCCCACGACCGCGCCGTCGATGATCGACTCGACGTCCTTGCGCCGCGACACGACCGCGAGATCGATCGCCGCGACCTTCTCCGCCGCTTCGGCGTACGTGTCCAAGATCTCCAGCAGGTCGTCCTCCCCGAGCGCCCGCAACGCCGCGACCAGGTCGATCAACACGTCGAGCGTCGGATCGTCGGCATCGATCTGCCAGCCGCGGCCGGCGACGAGCTCCTGAACCCGTGCGCCCGCCTCCGCTCTGGTCTCGTCGTCGACCCGATCCCGCGCGGGGTTCAGGTTCAGCATCGTTCGGCCGAGCAGGTTGTCGGTCGAGGCCTCGGGATCGTCGAGCTGCGCCAGCAGGTCGCGCGTCGTCGCGACCGACAGCCCGCCGATGTCGATCAGCGCGCGAACGAGGCGGATCCGGCGTTCGTGCTGTTCGTCGTACGTCGCCTGGTTGCGGCTGGTCAGCTCGCCGCGCGGCACGAGGCCTTCCCGCACGTAGTACTTGATCGTCGGCACCGGCACCGCGGTCCTGCGGCTGAGCTCGGCAATGCGCATGGGGCCCAGTCTAGACGAATGGATAGTGGATAGTGCTACTATCTACTTCATTCGGTACGGGGTTGCACCTGGGAGGGTTCACATGAGGGAACGTCTGGCCCGTTGGCATCGGCCACTGCTCGTCCTGACGGCCGCGTCGGTCCTCGTGGGCGTCGTCTGCCTCGGCGGCCTCGTGTTCGACGACCGCGTGCTCACCGGTGCGCCGATCTGGATGAAGCCGTTCAAGTTCTCCGTCTCGATCGCGATCTACTCGTTCACGATCGCCTGGATGCTGTCGCTGCTCCGGTTCCGCCGGCTGGCCTGGTGGTTCGGAACGGTCATCACCGTCATGCTCGGCGGCGAGCTGGCGCTGATCGTGCTGCAGGTGGTCCGCGGAACGACGAGCCACTTCAACTACGCGACGTCGTTCGACTCGACGATCTTCACCACGATGGCCGGCATGATCGTCACACTCTGGGTGGCGAACCTCGCGGTCGGCGTGCTGCTGCTCTTCCAGCGACTCGAGGACCGTTCGCTCGCCTGGTCGCTCCGCCTCGGAACGCTCGTCGCACTCGCCGGCATGGCGGTCGCGTTCTTCATGCCGCAGCCGACGCCTGAACAGGAGGCAGTCTTCGACAGCGGCGGAACGTCGGACATCGTCGGCGCGCACAGTGTCGGTGTGCCGGACGGCGGTCCCGGGCTGCCGATCGTCGGCTGGAGCACGGTCGGCGGCGATCTCCGGGTCGCGCACTTCCTCGGGATCCACGCTCTGCAGGCGATCCCACTGCTCGCGTTCGCGCTCATCCTGCTCGCGCCGCGGTTCCGCTCCCTCGCCAGTGAGGCGGTGCGGACGGGGCTGGTCGTCGTCGGCGGGCTCACCTACCTCGGCGTGGTCGTCATCTCGACCTGGCAGGCGCTGCGTGGACAGTCCGTGATCCATCCGGACGGGCAGACCCTCGTGGCGCTCGGCCTGCTGCTGGGTGCTGCAGCGGCCAGCACGCTGGCGATCCTGACCGTGGGTACTCGACAAGCAAAGGAGAAGGTGGCATGACCGAGCGGTTGTTCGACCTCACGTTCTACCTCGCGGTCCCGTTCTGGGCCCTGATCATCTTCGTGCCGTTCTGGTCCTGGACGCGGAGGATCATCGGCTCGCCGTACATCGTCGTGCCGCCGCTGATCGTCTGGTTCGTGCAGCTGCTGCCGGAGTTCGGTTCCTGGGCGGCGGAGATGGTGTCGCCGGATCTGGACGGTGTACGCGGCGCGGTCTCGACGGCGGTCGGTACGTCCGCGATCTGGGCGCACCTGATCGCGTTCGACCTGTTCGTCGGGCGGTGGATGTATCTCGACAGCCGCTCGCGCGGCATCCATCCGCTGGTGATGGCTCCGGTGCTGGTGCTGACGATCTTGCTCTCGCCCCTCGGGCTGGGCGCGTATCTGCTGCTGCGGCTGGTGCCCGGAATCGGTCGCCGTACCTCGGCTGCGGACCAGCAAGCGGTTTCCGTCCACTGAGCGAGCGTGGCAGGCTGGGGGTGTGACTACCTCAGAAGAGCCACTGAAGTTCGCAGCGATCGGCCTGGATCACGGCCACATCATGGGCCTGATCACCGGCCTCCAGGGAGCTGGCGCGGATTGTGCCGGCTACTGGAGCGAGAACGACACGCCGTACACCGCGATGGTGGCGCAGCAGGCGCCACACATCCCACGGGTGAACGAACGGGCAGCTCTGCTTGAGGATCCGACGATCTCGCTGATCGTCACCGCCGCCGTTCCCGTGCAGCGCGCGGAAATCGCGGTGGCGTCGATGCGCGCCGGCAAGGACGTGGTGGCGGACAAGCCCGGCGCGATCCGGCTCGACCAGCTGGCCGAGCTGCGTACGGCGGCGGCCGAGACTGGGCGGTTCTGGTCGGTCGCCTTCTCCGAGCGGACCAGCTCGAAGGCGACGTACCACGCGAAGCAGCTGATCGACGAGGGCGCGATCGGGACGGTCGTCCAGACGATGGGCACGGGGCCGCACCAGTTGCGGCCGAAGACCCGGCCGTCCTGGACGTTCGACGCCGAGCTGGCCGGCGGAGCGCTGGCCGACATCGCTTCGCACCAGGCAGACCAGTTCCTGTTCCTCACCGACTCGACATCGGCCGAGGTGGTCTCGTCGACGGTCGGCAACTTCGGCAACCCCGACCACCCGAAGTTCGAGGACTTCGGCGAGATGGTGCTGCGCAGCCCGAAGGCGCAGGGGTACGTCCGCGTCGACTGGTACACCCCCGAAGGCCTCGGCGTCTGGGGCGACGGACGGCTCCTGGTGCTCGGCACCGAGGGGTACATCGAGATCCGCAAGTACATCGATCTGCTCGGTCGCCCGGGCGGTGACCACCTGTTCCTGGTGGACCAGAAGGGCACGCACTACCTGGAGAGCTTCGACGTGCAGCTCCCGTTCTTCCCGTCCATCGTCCGGGACGTGACCGAGCGGACGACGACCGCGATTCCGCAGGAGCACGTGTTCACCGCGACCGAGCTCGCGTTGAACGCGCAGTCCTCCGCCACGCGAGTCGGAGGGCTGAAGTGACGCGACATCGGGTCGCCATCGTCGGGGCGGGCATCGGCGGCTCGCACCTGGTCGGCTACATCCAGAACCCACGCATGTACGAGGTCGCGACGATCTGCGACCTGAACCGCTCGCGGGCCGAGTCGCTGGTGGCCATGGTGCCGACGGCACGGTCGACGGACTCGTTCGACCGCGTGCTCGACGATCCGACGATCGACGTGGTGTCGGTCGCGACGCCGCCGCACACGCACAAGGACCTCGCGCTGCGCGCGCTCGAGGCCGGAAAGCACGTGGTGGTGGAGAAGCCGGTCGCGGCCTCTCCCGCCGACGTCGACCTGCTGGCCGCCGCCGCGCTGAAGGCGGACCGGCTGCTGATCCCGGTGTTCCAGTACCGGTACGGACGTGGGCCGCGGCAGCTGCGGCGGCTGATCGCCGAGGGCCTCGCGGGCCCGCCGATCGCCGCCTCGCTGATCGTGCACTGGGACCGCGACGCCGCGTACTACTCCGTTCCCTGGCGCGGGAAACTCGCGACCGAGCTCGGTGGTGTGGTGATCGGGCACGTGATCCACGCGCACGATCTCCTGACGTACTTGACCGAACCGGTCGCGCGCGTGCGCGCCGAGGTCGCGACGCTGGTGCACCCGCTCGAGGTCGAGGACACCGCGGCCATCACGATGCGGTTGGCGAACGGCGCGCTGGCGACATCGTCGGTGACGATCGGGGCGGCGGGCAACTACAGCCTCTACCGGCTCGTGTACGCGGGACTGACCGCCGAGAGCGGGTCCTCGGCGTATGCGCCGGGGGAGGACGTGTGGACGTTCACCGCACGCGATCCCGGGCTGCAAGAGGAGGTTGACGAGCTCGTTCGCGCGGAGGCGGCGCCTCGACGGAACGGGTTCGCGGGGATGTTCGAGGACCTGGGCGCGGCCCTGTCCGGCGACGCTCCGCCGCCTGTGACGATCGCCGAAGCGCACGAGGCTCTGTCGTTGGTGGCGGCGATCTACCACTCGGCGGAGAGCGGGACGACGGTCGACCTGCCGTTGGCGCCCGACCACCGCGCTTACTCGCGGACGCCCTGACCCCTACTGCAGGTTGACGAACATGCCGCCGTCCACCAGGACGTCGGAGCCGTTCAGGTAGCTCGCCTCCGGCTGGGAGATCAGCCAGATCACGCCGGCGACGTCTTCGGGCTGGCCGATTCTCCCTACCGGGATGCGCTTGTTGAAGTAGTCGAGCTTCTCGGCGTTCGTCCAGTCGTCCTTGTTGATGTCAGTCGCGATGGCGCCCGGGAGGACGGCGTTGCAGGTGATCCCGTGCGGGGCGAGGACGATCGCGAGGCTCTTCATCAACGAGGAGATGCCGGCCTTCGTCGTGCAGTAGTGGACCTGCTGCGATCCGCCCACCCAGGCCGAGATGCTCGAGACGGAGATGACGTGGCCGGACCTGCCCTCGTCGACCATCTTCTTCGTGAACGCCTGGGTGACGAGGAACGCCCCACGCAGGTTGACGTTCTGGACCCGATCCCACAGCTCGAGGTCGATGTCGAAGAAGTCCTTGAACGGGCAGATGCCGGCGTTGTTGACGAGAACGTCGAGCGCGCCCCACTCCGCGTGGACTTCCTCCGCCATCCGCTGAACCGCCCGCGGGTCGGCGATGTCGGCCTCGACGAGCAGGCTGGTGCCACCCGCGTCCGCAATGAGCCGCGCGGTCTCGTCGGCGTGGTCGCGTTCGCCGGGCGGATAGTTCACCGCGACTCGCGCACCCTCCTTGCCGAATCGCGCGGCCGTGGCACGCCCGATGCCACGGGCTGATCCGGTGACGAGAACCGTTCGGCTCATCCGACCTTGCCTTCCGGATAACGGTCGAGGTTGCCGAGATCGTAGAGCGGAACGATCAGGTCCGCGGTCTCGCGGACGCGCTTGTACGTGGCGATCGCCTCGTACATGTTCTCGTTGATCCCGATCGGGACGCCCTTCTCGACGTTCTCCCGGACGAAGTAGCTGTCCGAGATCGCCGCGACGCCGTTCGGGGTGTCGACCTCGACGACCACCGACGCGCGGTGGTGGACGCCGCTCCACCAGGTCCGCAGGCCGGGCGTGAGCTCGTCCTCGTCGGCCAGCAGCCGTACGCGCGGCCAGGCTTCGGTGACGAGGTGCACGAGGATGTCGTCGGGCAACGACGTCGCGCGGTTGTCGTGCGGATGCTCATGCGTGGTGTGGAAGTGGACCCAACCCTTGTGCGAGATGCAGATCTGCGCGTTGGTGAACAGCTGGACGTTGCTCACTGTGTAGAGCTGCAGCGGCGTGAGGATCACGTGCGTGATGTCGTCCGGAGTCACGCCGTGCTTGGCGAGCTGGTCGACGATGAACTCGTCGTCTTCGCGTCGCATCACGGCCCGTTCTCCGAGAACGAGGGACCAGTGCGCGTTCATCGGCCCGAGATCCGCCGCCGGCCCCGTGTTGACCAACGCGGTCACGCCGTTGCCGCGGATGAGCACGGACTGGAACAACAACGTGTGCCAGTCGTTCCAGCTGCTCATCCAGAACAGCTCCGGCCCGGGGATGTCTCCCCGTCCCATCGGCAGGATCTGCACGTCGTACGTAGACATCAACGAACCTCCACGGACGCGACCATGCGCGCCGGTCGGTAGCCCAGGGCGGCCGAGATCTGCCCGGCCGCGTCGGTGAGCATGGCATGAGCACGTTCGCGGTGCTTGGGGGTGAACCGGATCGTCGGCACGGACACTGACAACCCGGCGACGGTGTGCCGGCTGTAGTCGTAGATAGGAACGGCCACACAGCGCAGGCCGATCGTGTACTCCTCGTTGTCCACCGCGAAGCCCCGGCGCCGCACCTGCTCCAACGTGGCGAGCAAACGCTGCTTGTCGAGGATGGTGTTCTGGGTGAACGGCTGCAGCCGCGCGACGCGCAGACGCAGGACCAGGTCGTCATGACCAAGTCCGGCCAGCAGCACCTTACCGACGCCGGTGGCGTACGCCGGCAGCCGCCGACCGACCTCGGACGCGAGTGTCAACGTCTGCTTGCCATCGACCTTCGCCACGTACACGTTCTGCATTCCGTCGAGGACCGCGAGCTGGACGGTCTCGTCGATCGAGTCGCGGATCTGCTCCATCAGCGGCAGCGCGCGCTCGACCAATCCGAGACAACGCGTGTAGACGTTCCCAGCTTCGAGGGTACGAATACCCAAGGTGTATGAGCGATGGGTGAGGTCGAAGTCCGCCCAGCCGCGCTCGACCAGTGTCCGCAGCAGCCCATGCAGGCTGGACCGCGGGTACTGCAGCGAGTCGGCGATGTCGGTGAACGTCAGCGGGCGCTCGGTGGTCGTGAGCAGCTCGAGGATCGCGAGTGCTCGTTCTGCGGATTTCACTGCCTCGGCCATGCGACCTCCCGAGGGAACGTGCCCGGGCTAGTTCGTATATGTGAACCCAACTTCACACTACTGAAACTCGCCATACGGTAACCAGCAAGACCGTCGCGCGTCACCTCTTGACCGATACCGGACCCAAACCGATTGGGTGGGATGCATGTCTCGGCCTTCCGCACACGCTGACCTCTTCGACGGGTTCTCCACCCCACGGCCTGAGTACTCTCCGGTGCCGATCTGGTGGTGGAGCGGCGAGCGCCTCGAGCTCGACCGGCTCTGTTGGCAGCTGGACCAGCTCGTCTCGCAGGGTGTCTACAACGTCGTCGTTCTGAACCTCGCGCCGACCGGGCCGACGTACGGCTCGCTCGCCGACGATCCGCCGTTGCTCTCCGAGGAGTGGTGGGCGATCTGGGAGGGGCTGTGCGCGCACGCGCGCGGCATCGGCGCCCGGCTGTGGTTCTACGACCAGATCGGGTTCTCCGGCGCGAACCTGCAGGGCCTGCTCGTCACCGAGCGGCCCGAGTTCATGGGCGCTTCGCTGGAACGGGTGTCCGTCGACTCTTCCGAGGCGGTCGAGCTCGAGTGCCCGGCCGCGGGGGAGCCGCTCGCGGCGTTCGCTCTGCCGCTCGACGCCTCGGGCGAGGTCTCCGGGCCGCCCGTGGCGCTGGAGCTCGCCGACCGCCGCGCGCGTTGGGAAGGCGGCTCCGGCCCGCACCGGGTGATGCTCGCGTACAGCCTTCGCCAGGGCTTCGACTACACCTCGCGCGAAGCGTGCGCGAAGCTGATCGACACCGTGCACGGTGAGTTCGACCGCCGGCTGAGCAAGTTCATCGGCGAGGTGATCGTCGGCTCGTTCCAGGACGAGCTGCCGTCACTGCCAACGTGGAGCCCGTCGTTCGCCGACGAGTTCGCCACCCGCCGCGGCTACCGGCTCGAGACCCAGCTCGCCGCGCTCTGGGAGGACTTCGGCACGGAGTCCGCCCGCGTGCGGGCCGACTATCAGCGCGTGCGGGCCGGGCTCGCCGAGGACGCGCTCTTCCGGCCGCTGTTCGACTGGCACGACAGCCGCGGCCTGCTGCTGGGCGTCGACCAGCAGGGACCGTCGCGGGCCGGCGAGCCGATCAGCTGCACCAAGCAGTACGCGGACTACGCGCGTACCCACCGCTGGTACAGCGCACCCGGCAGCGACCACCACGGCGAGGCGCGCATCCACAGCTCGCTCGCGCACCACTACGACCGGCCGCGCACCTGGATCGAGTCGTTCCACTCCAGCGGCTGGGGCGGCACGCTCGAGGAGACGTTCGACTGGCTCGTCCCGTGGCTGCTCTCCGGCGCGAACCTGTACAACCCGCACGCGGTCTACTACTCGACCCGCGGCGGCTGGTACGAGTGGGCACCGCCGAGCACCTGCTGGCGCCAGCCGTACTGGCGGCACTACCGGCACTTCGCCGACACCGTCAGCCGGCTCAGCTGGCTGCTCACCGAGGGCGAGCACACCTGCGACGTCGGCGTCCTGTTCCCGTCCGCGACCATCCAGGCGGCGTCGCTGCTGGGCGGGCCGCGACCGGAGGCCGACCGGGCGCATCGCGCGTACCTCGACCTCGTCGGGCGCATGGTCTGGTTCGACCCGGCGCCCGGCGTGTTCGACCGGGCCGGTCACGACTTCGACGTGCTCGACGACGACACCGTCGCCGGAGCTCGGGTCGACGGGGCCGGGCTGCACACCCGGGCGGAGACCTACCGCGCCGTCGTGCTGCCGTCGTGCACGGTGCTCGAAGCCGACACCGCGTCGCGGTTGGTCGAGTTCTGCGAGCAGGGCGGATTGCTCGTTGTCGTTGGTGATCTCCCTTCGTTGGCTGACTCTTCAGCAGGCGACGCCGCGGTCGCCCGGCTGCGCGAGCTGGTCGCGGCCGGCACTGCCGTCCACGTCGAGACGCCCGAGGACGTCCCGGCCGTTCTCGAGCGGCTCGGCCGCGCGATCCGTACCGACGGCCGCCTGTTGCGCCGTGTCGTCGACGACCGTCAGGTGTTGCTCGTCCCTGCGGCGCCGAGCGGAACCATCACGCGGATGGGTGGCACGCAGGACTGGATCGGCGGCCTGCGTGGCAACGGCTACGGCTTCGACCCGACCGACTGGCTGCCGAGCACGACCGTCACGATCGACGGCTCGGCCACCGAGGTCGAGCAGTGGGATCCGTTGACCGGCACCTCGCGACCCGCCGACGTACGGCAGGTCGACGGCGGCGTCGAGGTCACGGTCGACTTCGCAACGGCACCCGCGGCGGTGCTCGTGTGGCGTTCCATTGCGGCGGATAGCGCAGCATCCGACGCGGCCGCACCGTCGGAACGCAACGCTTCCTCGGGTCCGGTCGATCGGACGGAATTCTCACTCGAAGGTTCATGGTCGAGCATCCTGCTACCGACCACCGACAACTCTCATGGGGACCTCGCGCTGCCGGCCCACGAAGGGCCGTTGCCCGTTCAGCAATGGCGCCTGGACCACCGCCTGGACAGTGCCGCTGACTGGGGCTCGGTGCTGGTCGGGCAGGGCACGTTCGGCTGGCTGCGCCGGTCGGGTTCGGACTGGGAGCCGATCAAGTACTCGCTGTCTCGAGGCATCGAGAACGACCAGGCGCACGCGCGGATGCTCGGCCCGAAGGCGCGGGTGCCGGACGAGTTCTGGCACGTCGACAAGGTGGAGCCGGGCGAGGTCGTGGAGCTGCGGACGACGTTGCCCGTGGCCGAGGCTGGCGAGTACACGTTGGCCATCGGCACGAACGGTTCCGCGGAGGTGACGTTCAACGGCACCGCGCTGCCGGCGGATCCAGGTGGGTTCCTGCGGCTGGACACCGTTGCGGCTCTGGCGGGCGACAACGAGCTGGAGCTGCGGGTCACGGCCGAGAAGGCCGGATTCCTCCGTGGGTACTGGGCATTGACGACCGATGCGGCGGCGTTCGTGCGGCCGGAGTGGCTGGTGCCTGGTGACGGTGGTGCGCGTGGGACTGCTGTGGTTGCCAAGGCCTCGTTGACAGTCGCGTCCGCCCCTTCGCGCGCGACGCTGCAGCTCGGGACGGACGGGCCGGCGACGCTGTGGGTCAACGGTCAGGAGATCGCGACGCAGGGCGCGTTCGAGCCGTATGGCGGGCAGAACCGCGTGCTCCCGTACGACGTGACGACCGTTCTTCGACCTGGGGACAACGAGGTCGAGGTGCGTTTCACCGACATCGGCGGGCCGCTCGCCGTGCTCGTCGACGCGGAGCTGGAGTTCGACGACGGGCGGCTGCAGGCGTTCGTGACCGATGACGCGTGGACGTTCCAGCGGGACGGCGTTTCGGTGCCGACCGCGCGCCGGCGCGCGCAGACGTACGACCCGCGCTGGGCGCTGCTTCGGCCGCGTCCGCATCCGCTGCCTCGCGCGGGTTGGTTCGAGCCGATCGCGCACGCGGAGACGGTGCTCGATCTCGTGCCGAACGCGTTCGCCGGTGGCGAACGCACTGCCGAGTGGTTCCGCCTGACGGTGCCGCCTGGCGCCACCTCCTGCACGTTGCCGGTCGCTTCGGATCGGGTGAGCCTGTGGATGGACGACAGCGAACTGTCGGCGGATCGTGGCATGCTGTCGTTGCCGGGTTCGGAACGCGAGCACCGGGTGTTGACGATTCGGGTCGAGCCAGTCGATGGTCGCACCGAAGGAGCTCTCTGGGACGGGCCACCGATCTTCGCTTGTGGAGAAGGCCGAATGAGCGAAGGCGAGTGGGCTGATGCGGGTCTAGGCTCGTACTCAGGGGGAGTGACGTATCGTCGTCAAGTCGAGATTGACAGTGCCGACGTGACTGACGCGGCGACGATACTGGAGCTGGGGCGCGTGCGTGGCACGGCAGAGGTTCGAGTGAACGGCGAGTTGATCGGCGCACGAGTATGGTCGCCGTATCGGTTCGACATCTCTGCCGCGGTACGACCGGGCGCGAACGAGATCGAGGTGAGTGTGTTCAACACGTTGGCGCCCTATTTGGATGACGCCTCACCTACGACGATGGTGTTCGGCGGGCAGCGGGTCTCCGGCCTGCTCGGCCCGGTGAAGGTAGTACGAGAAGTGCCCGCGTGATGGCAACGCCACGGATGCGTACGGTCCGTCCCCACGCCATCACGCCGGGCCGGTACGGGCACGCTGTCGCGCCGGCTGAATGCGCAGCCGATGGCGATGCCCGTGGAGGGCGGCCGCGGCCGCCGCGCGCTGGCGAGGATGATGCGCCCATCCTCGCTCAGCACGAGAGCGGGACGGCCGGGTGGCGCCGCCCGGTCGACTCGAGGAGAGCCCGCGTGATGGCAACGCCACGGATGCGTACGGTCCGTCCCCACGCCATCACGCCGGGCCGGAACGGGCACGCCGTCAGGCCGGCAGGGGAGTGCAGCTGATGGCGATGCCACGTATTCGAGCGGTCCGTGCGTTCGTGGTCCGTGGTGGCGGCGCCGACTACCACGACCAGGGTGCGGAGCACTGGATCGACGATCACATCGCCACGCCGATGGCGAAGTATCCCGAGTATCG
This sequence comes from uncultured Actinomycetota bacterium, assembly GCA_963762635.1. Classification (GTDB taxonomy): domain Bacteria; phylum Actinomycetota; class Actinomycetes; order Propionibacteriales; family Actinopolymorphaceae; genus Tenggerimyces. Next base: position 65,511 of record CAVXLQ010000006.1, on the reverse strand, counting down.
GCAGAGCCGTCAGGCCTTCGGGCTCAATGTGCTCGGGACGCTCGTGGTCGAGGTCGAAGCCGACGACGGCACCGTCGGCTTCGCCCTGACGACAGCTGGTGAGCCCGGCGCGTACATCGTCGAGCGGCACCTCGCGCGATTCCTCGAGGGCGCGCCGGTGACCGACATCGAGAGGATCTGGGACCAGCTGTACAACGCGACGTTGTTCTACGGCCGTAAGGGCATCGTGGTCAACGTGATCAGCGCGATCGACCTCGCGCTGTACGACCTGCTGGGCAAGCTGCGCGGCGAACCGGTGTACGCGCTGCTCGGCGGTCCCGTACGCGATGAGCTCGTGTTCTATGCGACCGGTGCGCGCCCCGATCTCGCGGAGGGCATGGGCTTCATCGGTGGCAAGTTGCCGTTGCACCACGGCCCGGCCGAGGGGCCGGCGGGCATGCGCGCCAACCTGGACGAGCTGCGGACGATGCGCGAACGGGTGAGCGACGACTTCTTCCTGGCGTGGGACTGCTGGATGTCCCTCGACCTGGACTACGCGACGCGGTTGGCACACGCGGGCGCGGAGTTCGGGCTGCGCTGGATCGAGGAGGCGTTGCCACCGGACGACTACTGGGGCTACGCCGAGCTGCGCCGTCGGGTGCCGCCGGGCATGTGGGTGACGACGGGCGAGCACGAGTCGACCCGGTACGGGTTCCGGCTGCTGCTCGAGATGGGCTGCGCCGATCTCATCCAGCCAGATGTCAACTGGTGTGGAGGAATCACCGAGCTCATCAAGATCTCCGCACTCGCCGACGCGTACGGTGCGATGGTGGTGCCCCACGGGTCGAGCGTGTACTCGTACCACTTCGTCGTGACCCGCCACAACAGCCCGTTCGCCGAGTTCCTGATGATGCACCCGCAGGCGAGCGAGGTCGTACCGATGTTCTCGCCACTGCTGTTGGACGAACCGGTGCCGGTGAACGGGCGACTCAAGCTACCCGAGACCCCCGGCTTCGGCGTCCGACTGAACCCCGAGTGCGAGCTGCACCGCCCCTATCCGCGCTGACCGCCGGGTCACACCCAGGTATGACACACCCTGGCGCGATGTGCTGCGCCCATGGGCGACCTACGGTCGAAACCCATGAAACGAGCACTCGCCGCGATAGCGGTCGCCGCTCTCGGCCTCACCACTCTGGCCGCGGAGCCGGCGCTCGCTGACCCGCGCTTCACTCCCGGCGCCCCCGGTGTCGGCGATCCCTGGAACCCGATGTCCGGCAACGGTGGCTACGACGTCCAGCACTACGACCTCGACCTCGCGTTCCGACCGAAGACCGGCCAGCTCGACGGCGTTACCACGATCAAAGCCAAGGCCACGCAGAACCTGTCCCGCTTCGACCTCGACCTCCAGCAGCTCACCGTGCACGAGGTGCGGATCAACGGACGCGAAGTCCGTTGGCACCGCGACGGCCAGGAGCTCCAGATCACGCCACGGCACGGGCTGCGGACCGGCACCCGTTTCACCGTGACCGTGAAGTACGGCGGCATGCCCAAGCCCGCGGATGAGGACAACCCGGTCGGCTTCGTGCCCACCGACGACGGCTTCACCACGACCGGAGGCGGCGACACCGCGTCGACCTGGTTCCCGAGCAACGACCACCCGACGGACAAGGCGACGTTCCGCATCCGCACGCGCGTGCCCCGCGGGCTCGACGTCTCCAACGGCAACTTGATCTCGCGCCGTGCCTCGAAGGACTGGACGACCGTGGTCTGGGCGGAGCGCGCCCCCATGGCGACGTACCTCGTCACCGTCGACGCCGGGCACTGGATCGTCAAGCAGAGCAGGACTCCGAGCGGGATCCCCTCGTACGTGGCGGTCGACCCGCAGCTGGCCGAGCATACGCAGTTGCCCGACCCGATGGCGTTCTTCGACACCACGACCACCCGCGTGATCGACAAGTGGCAGCAGCTCTTCGGTCCGTACCCGTACGAGTCCACCGGCGGGATCGCGGACTACGCGTTGTACAAAGGCAAGCCGGTTCCCATCTCCCAGGAGACGCAGAGCCGTCCGATCTACTCGGGGGTCGACACCGAACGGACCGTCGCGCACGAGCTCGCACACCAGTGGTTCGGCGACAGCGTGACGATCAAGAGCTGGAACGAGATCTGGTTGAGCGAAGGCTTCGCCACGTTCGCCGCCTGGTACTGGGACGAGCAGAACGGTCAGCCCTCGGCGCACGATCAAGCGATCGGCACCTACGACGAGTTCCCGAGCGACTCCTCGTTCTGGGACGTCGTCGTGTCCGACGCCAAGCAGCCGACCCAGCTCGCGGGGGCGAGGGTCTACCTCGGTGGCGCGATGATTCTCCAACTGCTACGGGAGAAACTCGGAGACCACACGTTCTTCAGGGTGCTGCGTGCCTGGGCGACCGAGTACAGGTACAGCAACGCGACGACGAAGCAGTTCGAAGCGCTCGCGACCAAGGTCTCCGGACAGGATTTGGGGCCGTTCTTCCGGACCTGGGTCTACTCGACCGGCAAACCGCCCTTGCCCACCAAGATGGCGAACACGTTCGTCCAGCCGAGCGCCAGATAGAGGCGTTCGCCCTCGGCGCTCGCGGTGAGGTACGCAGTCGTCGCACCCGCGGCGGCGGCGTGCTGCGCGAGCGCGCTCATCACGACGCGACCGAGGCCGCGGCGCTGGTGCGCGTCGAAGGTTCGGACGTCGTGCACGGCGGCGTCCGGACCGTTCACCGCCGCGTGCCCGTACGCCGCGATCTCGCCGTCGGGCAGCCGCACCTCAGCCCGGATGACCCGACCGTTCTGCACGACTGCGAGCTCGTACGGCTCGGGCGCGGCAGCCGGTGGATGGTCGGCGAGCGCGATCGACATGAAGCACTCGCGGTACGGCGCCGGCGGCAGGCCGCCTTCCTTCATCGCGACCTCGGCCGAGTCCGGCCGAGTGGTGAAGACCGTGAGCCAGGTCGCCTCCGGAGCGGCGGCCACCTCGGTGGCCAGCCGGCGGACGCGGTCGCCCTCGTCGAAGACGAGGAGCTCGTACATGCGGCCCGGAAGTCCGAGCTTGGCCCGAAGGCCGTCAACGGTCCGTTCCGCCGGTGGCAGGCCCCGGATAACTCCCCATGGTTCCTGCCATCGGCGGATCAGGTCCTCCATCAGGCGCTGACCAGCAGGTAGTCGCCGGCCTCGTCCAGCGCGGTCCGTACGTCGTCGAGCTCGAGCGGCGCGGCGCTCGTCACGGTGACCTTGGACTCGCCGCCGGGGACGAGATCCACGGTCACCTCACTTACGCCCGTGAGAGCGGAGAACTCGGACTTGACCGCGTGCACGCAGTGGTCGCAGGTCAGTCCGGAGACGGTGTAGGTGGCAGTGGGCATGCGGATCCAACCCTTCGGGTGAGTACGCGCGGCGGACTATGAGCGAACGAGGCGTGCGATCGCTGCCGACGCCTCCTTGACCTTCGCGTCAGCCTCCGCGCCGCCCTCGGCGACCGCTTCGGCGACACAGTGGGAGAGATGCTCGTCGAGCAGGCCGAGCGCGAACGACTCGAGCGCCCTGGTCGCCGCCGAGACCTGGGTCAGCACGTCGATGCAGTACGTGTCGGACTCGACCAGTCGCTGCAACCCCCGCACCTGCCCCTCGATCCGCCGGAGCCGCTTCAGGTGTGCGTCCTTCGTGCTCTGGTAGCCAGGCACGCTCGCATGCGAGTGCGTGTTGGCGCCCTCGCTCGGAGCCTCGGTGTTCGGCATGGTTCCTCCCTCGCCCATCACTATACCCCTACCTGGTATCACTATGACCAGTCGTACCCCACCGAACTGCCGCCGGACTGCCAGTGGCGTGGGGTCGGGGTCTCGAGCCAGTCGAGCGGTTCGATCCCGCCGGGGTCGCCGCCGTCGAGGGCGAGGCGGAGGGCGGCGGAGAGGTCGGCGTCGACTTCGTCGTTCCGCGACGCCGGGTCGACCGAGACGAACAGGGCGGTGCCGGAGCGGGCTACGAGGTCGAGGAACTGGCGGTTCAGCGACCACGGCGTCTGGGGCGTGGCCGGTACGCAGTCCGCGTCGAGGGTGAAGAACCGGTCATGCTGCGCCAGCCGGAACGCGAGCGTGTTCACGCCCATCTTGCGGGTCCGCGCCCACTCCCGTCCGGAGGTGTCGTCGCCCGTCCGCTGCGCGTCGACCAGGCCGGCGGCGAGGTGGCCGACCACGTTGCAGCCGAGCACGACGGCAGAGCCGGCCGCCTCGCGGATCGTCCGGTAGAAGCGGAGCAGCAGCTCGGCGTTCGTCAGCGAACGGTCCGCGAACGACCACCCGTCGTCGGTCAGTCCGAGCCCCATCGACGGGCCCCACCGCGCGAACATGTCGAACGTCGAGAAGTCGTGCTTCAGGAACCGGTACCCCCACGAGACGAGCCGGACGGTGTCCTCGCGCACCAGGTCCAGGACGGCAGGCAGACTGAGGTCGAGCGCCTGTTCCCGAACGGGCTGCGGCCCGGCACGCAACAGCGACGAGTCGGCGACGACCGACAGCGAGGCGGGCCGGTACCAGATCCCCGGCTCCGCGCCGACCTCGGCGATCGAGGCGGCGAGCCCGGCCATGTCGTCGAACAGCCCGGGAATCCCCGCCGCCCACGGTCCGCCCGGCGCCGAACCGCCAGGGCTCCAGCCGGCGTCGACGACCGAGTAAGGCCGGACCGGATGCCCGTCGGCGAGCTCGACCACGGTCCGGGCGTCGGCGAGCACGTTCGACGGCCCGAAGTTCTCGCCGTACGCGTAGTACCAGTTGTTCGCGCCGACGAGCGGACCGCGCGACGGCAGCGGGTCGAGGCACATCGCCGCGCAGAGGCGTTCGTGCACCAGCCGCGGCGACTCGTCTGGTTCGCCCGCGATATGCACGATCGTCGCAGCTTCGAGCTCGCGATCGCCAAGCAGGACGGGGGATCCGCCGTTGCGCACGTTCAGATGCAGCGACAGGAACCCGTCCGTGACCGTCCACGCGCAGAACGCGTTCGGCCGTACCCGGACGCCGATGCCGATCGTGCGCGACACGACCTGGGCGTGCACGAGCACGTACCAGGGGAGTACGTCGGGCGGCACCAGCCGCCAGGCTTGCTCGCCGTACGTCCGCTCCCACGCGTCGCCGAGGACGAACGCGTCGGCCGGTCGCGCGAACGGCCAGCGGAGCACGACTCGGCTGAGCGGACCCGAAGACCGGACGAACACGGTCACCGAGTCGTCGGCCGCGACGCTGAGGCGGACCTGGTCCGCGCCGGGGCGGAGGTCGCTCCAGTCCTCGGCGGCGACCAGAACTTCAGAGGGTTCGTCGAAGACAGGCAGCACGGGCCACCAGCCTAGCCCCAGCGCGCTCGAAGATCCGGCCGCAGGAAGGCGGCGGGGGAGGCGATCGAGAGACCGCCGTCGACCGGCAGCACGACGCCGGTGACGAACGAGGCCTCGGACAGGAACGTCACGGCGGCCGCGACCTCCTCTGGCCGACCGGTTCGGCCCAAGCGGATAGCCGGCCGCGGCATCGGGCACCGACTCGCCGCCGATCATGCCGGGCGCGACGGCGTTCACCCGGATACCGCGCGGCCCATACTCCAACGCCAGTTGGCGAACCAGCCCCTCGAGCCCCGCCTTCGCCGCCGCGTACGCGGGCACGCCCGGCGCGGCCAAGAACGCGTTCACCGAGCTCACCGCGACGATCGCCGAGCCCGCCTCGAGCATGGGCAGCGCGGCGCGGCAGACGAAGAACGCCGAGTCCAGCGCGGCCCCGACAGCGGCCCGCCACTGCGCGTCCGACGTCTCATGCGCGGGCGCCACCGGCATCACCGCCGCGGCCAGGACGACCACGTCCAGCCCGCCCAACTCGGCGGCGGCGCGTGTGACCACCTCCGACGCGACCTCGGACGAGGAACAGTCGGCCACCAGGTACGAGGCAAACGCTGGATCGGAGCATGGAGTCAGTCCCACGCCCACCACCGGCGGGCCGAACGCCCGGGCGATCGCCAGGCCGATGGGCGAGCTGCCGCCGATGAGCAGGACGCGACGGCTCACCCCGCGAACTCCGGCAGAGCCAGATCGTGAAGCAGAGCGTCGATATCGCGCCGGTCAGCGGCGGTCAACGGAGCCGCCGGCAGCCGTACGCGGTCCGACGCGATCACTCCGCGGCGCACCAACACGTGCTTGTGCACCGCCCAGGCGATCGGCCCTGCATGCCCGATCGGATCAACGGCAGCAGCCGCGCGAACTCGGCCCGCGCGGCGGCCAGAGCGCCAGCGGCGAACGAGGCGAGCGCCATCCGCAGAGCATCGGCGAACTCGCACGCGGGCATCGTCCCGACCGCGCCGCGGGCGTACTCCTCCAGGACGAACAACGCGTTCTGCCCGCCCAGCACGGCGAAGTCGTCCTCGACCGCCTCGACGACAGCGCTCGACCTTCGGCGCGGTCGGCTGGGTCTCGACCTTCACCGAGGTCACGCCGTCCAGCTTGCTCAGCTCGACCAGCATCGGCACCGGCATCGCGACGCCGGTCGCCACCGGCGCGTCCTGCACCATTACCGGCAACCCGACCGCCGCGACCTCGCCGTAGAACTCGACCAGCTGCGCCGGCGACGGCTTCACCAGGTACGGCGGCAGCACCATCAACGCCGTCGCGCCGCCCTCCGAGGCAAGCCGGGCTTGCTCGACCGCTGTCGCCGTACTCGTCGCGTTCACGCCCGCCACGATCGGCATCCCGGCGGGCACCCGTGCGGCGAGGACGGCCAACACCGCCGAACGTTCAGGCGTCGTCAGCGCGAAGCCCTCGCTCGCCATCCCGAACGTCGCCACGCCGTCGACGCCACACCACAGCTGGAAGTCGACCAACCGGCTCAGCGACGCCGTGTCCAGGGCGCCGCTCTCGTCGAACGGCGTCGCGAGGATCGGCACCAGGCCGCTCACCGGATGCGTCATGCGCTCACCCCTTCACCTTCGTGGTCCGCTCAGCGTGCCGGCGAACGAGGTCCTCGTCGACCTCGACGCCGAGCCCGGGCCCCGCGGGCACCGGCATTGCCGCCGGCGAAAGCTCCAGCGGGGAACGGAGAATCCGGCTCGCCACGTCGAGCGTCGCCGGCTGGTACTCGAACAGCAGCAGGTTGTCGACGGCCGCGGCTACGTGCAGTCCAGCGGCGACGCTGACGCCCAGCCCGACCGAGTGGTGGAGCGCGACCGGAACATGCCGCGCGGAAGCGAGCGACGCGATCTCCATAGCCTCGGTGATGCCGGTGCGCCCCACGTCCGGCTGCGCGACGGCCAGCGCCCGGGCGTCCAGCCAGGCGGCGAACTCGTACCGGTTCCGCAGCGTCTCGCCCACCGCGACCGGCGTCGCGAGCAGAGCCTGCAGCTCCGCATGGCCGGCCAGGTCCTCCGGCGCGAGCGGCGCCTCGAAGAACAGCGCGCCACGCTCGTCCAGCCCGCGACCGAGCCGGATCGCGTCCGCGCGGTCGTACGCCCAGTGCGCGTCGACCGCGATCCGCAACGACGGCGCAGCGGCAGCCACCGCGTCGAACGTCGCGAGGTCCGCCGCGACCCCGTGCCCGAGGTGCAGCTTCACCGCGCGAGCGCCACGCTCGACCCAGGAGCGCGCGAGGTCGGCCCGCTCCGGGTCGGTCGGAACCGGCAGCCCTGACACGTACACGGGCACGGGGTCCGTGAACGCGCCGCCGAGCAAGGTGCCAACTGGCAGTTCCAGAATACGGCCGGCGAGATCCCACAAGGCGATATCCACAGCGGCAAGTGCGTCGGCTTGATGGCCGACGAGATGCCCTCGTTCGCGCATCAGCTCGCGCAGCGCCGACGAGACCGGACGAACCCGCAGCGGGTCGGCGCCGACTAGTTGCGGCGCGAGCAGTTCGTCGACAGCCGAAGCCACGATCGAAGGCCCGACCGGTGCCAGCGCCTCGCCCCAGCCGACCTGTCCGGAGTCGGCCTCGACGCGTACGAGCACGGTCTCGTACCGCGCCGAGTACAGGCTGCGCCAAGGTGGGCGAACGACATACCCGGCGTCCGACACCCGGCTGCCGTCCGCCTGGAGCCCGAGGTAGATCCCGTCCGCGCTGGCAGGCGTCAGCCGCAGGACGAACGTCTCGACCGCATTGATCTGCATCGCTTCCAGTATCCGCCTCATCAGAGTGACTAGTGCTTGACGTCATCCGCTATCTGCGTAGGCTGCGTAATAATTGCACAACGGAACCCGAGAGGCATCCGAATGGCGCCGACCAGTCCCTCCAGCGCAGCCGCGAACCAGAGCGTCGAACGCGGCGCCGCCGTCCTGCGCGCGTTCCTCGAGGCCGGCTCCGGACGCACCGAGCTGCGCGTCAGCGACGTGTCCCGCGCGATCGGCCTCGGCCAGTCGACGACCTCCCGTCTGCTCGCCACGCTGGAGTCGGTCGAGTTCGTCGAACGCGACCCGGTCAGCCAGCTCTACCGGCTCGGTCCCGCGCTCATCACGTTCGGCAGCGCGGCACTGAACCAGCAGCCGGTGCACCGCGAGTCGCGCCAGGTCGCGCAGAACCTCGCCGCCGAGCTCGGCCTCGGTGCGAACGTTGCCATCAGGCGCGGCGCCAGCCTGTTCTACCTGTGCAACTTCGAGGGCCGCCGCGCGCCGAAGAACTTCGTGCAGGCAGGCCGCAAGAACCCGTTGCACGCCACCGGTCTGGGCAAATGCCTGCTGCTCGGTTCGACCCTGGACGAGCGCAAGCAGCTCCTCGGCGAAGAGCTGCCGACGTACACCAAGCACACGATCGGCGACCACAAGACGCTCGACACCGAGCTCGCGGCCGCCGCGGTCCGCGGGTACGCGACCGAGGTCGAGGAGCTCGCGCTCGGACGCGCGTGCGTCGCGACGCCGATCCGCGACGCGTCCGGCGATGTCGTCGCCGCGATGTCGGTCTCGGGACCCCTGACGGCGCTCAACCTCGAAGCGAGAGAGGCCGAGCTCGCCGCCACGCTGATCGAGGCCGCCGACTCGGTGAGCATCGCGCTCGGCTACACCGCGAGCCATCCGGACGGGGTCGCGGTGTGACCACGCTCAGCGGCTCCGAGCATCGCCGCGGCCTGTCGGACCGGACGTTCGGCGTCCTGCTGACGCTGCCGGCGCTCGTCCTGCTGGCCGGCATCGTCTGCTACCCGCTGGTCTCCGCACTCACGACGAGCCTGTTTAAACAGAGCCTCGTGGTGGCGGGCCGAAGCTTCGTCGGCCTCGACAACTTCGCGGACGTCCTGCGCGGCGACGCGTTCGAGATCGCCCGCAACACCGCGGTGTTCACGATCTCGGCGACGCTGCTGCCGTTCGTCATCGGATTCGCGGCGGCGCTTGCACTGAACACCGGCGTACGCGGACAGGCCTTGCTGCGCAGCCTGTTCCTGCTTCCGTGGGTGCTGCCCGGCGTGGTCGTGAGCTTCGTCTGGCTGTGGATCTTCAACGCCAACTACGGATTGCTGAACGGCATCCTCGTCCGTACCGGGCTCGCCGCCGACAGCACCTCATGGCTGAGTGACCCGTTCTGGGCGATGGTCGCGGTGGTCGTCGCGAAGACCTGGGCGAGCTTCCCGTGGATGATGGTGATGCTGCTCGCCGGACTGCAGACCGTTCCTCGCGAGCTGTACGAGGCCGCCGCGCTCGACGGCGCCGGCGCGGTACGGCGGTTCGCGAACGTCAGCATGCCCCACCTGCGCGGCATCATCGGCATCGTCCTGCTGCTCGAGCTGATCTGGAACCTGCAGCACTTCGACACGATCTACGTGCTCACAGGAGGCGGACCGGCCGGCGCCACGACGACGTTCGCGGTCGCCGTCTACACGACTGCCTTCAAGGGCTTCGACCTCGGCCACGCCGGCGCGCTCGGCGCCCTCTGGATGCTCGTGCTGACCGTCGTCGTGACCTTCTACCTCCGGCAGTCCGAACGCCCTGAGGTGAGGTCGTGATGACGTCGACGCTCGCCGCGCTCGCACCGAGCCGCACGCGCAACGCGACGGTGAAGGCCCGGAGGCGCAGGCCGATCAACAAGGGCAAGCTCCTTGCCTGGTTGACGATCGTCCTCGTCGGTGCGTTCGCGCTGTTGCCCGTCTACTGGATGTTCGTCACCGCGGTACGGCCGGCCAGCGAGGTGTTCCAGTTCCCGCCGAAGCTGCTGCCGACCTCGGTGACGCTCGACCACTTCCAGTCGTTCGTCAGCGACCCCAAGCTGCTGGGCTACCTGCTGAACAGCGTGATCGTGTCGGTCGCCACCGCCGTCCTCACGCTGGCGGTCGCGACGTACACCGCGTACTCGTTCTCGAAGTTCCGCTACCGCGGCCGGTCCTATCTGATGTACCTCGTGCTCGCGTCGCAGATGTTCCCGCACGCGTTGTTGCTGATCACGCTCTACCTGCTGTTCAACGCGTTCGGCCTGCTGAACTCCTATCTCGGCCTGGTGCTCTCGTTCACCGCGTTCACGATGCCCTTGTGTATCTGGATGTTGAAGGGCGTGTTCGACACCATTCCGGACGCGATGATCGAACAGGCCAAGGTGGACGGTGCTGGCAGGTTCACGATCATCCACCGCATCGTGCTGCCGGTGGCCGCGCCGGGCGTCGTCGCCGCGGGGCTGTTCGCCTTCATCCGTGGGTGGAACGACTTCATCTTCGCGCTGACGCTCGCCGGTCCGGACAAGCAGACTCTGCCGCCGGGCTTGGTGAACACCTACGTCGGCGAGTTCCAGACCGCGTGGCCGGCGCTGATGGCGGCCTCGCTGATCGTCTCGGTCCCGGTCATCGTCGGATTCGTCAGCCTGCAGCGTTATCTCGTCGCCGGCTTGGCCGGCGGCGCCGTGAAAGGCTAGTGGAGGGCACCATGGATCGCACCCTCAGTCGCCGCGCCCTGCTCGGCGCGCTCGCGGCCGGCACGCTCGCGGCGTGCGCACCGTCCGGCGGGCCGCCGCCGAGTACGCAGAACGAGAACGCCGGCGGGCTGACCAAGGACGACGGCGTCAAGGACGTCACGTTCACCAGCTGGTCGATGAACGAGGCCGCGTCGAAGGCGCAGCTGCAAGAGCTGCTCGACGCGTACAAGTCGTCGGCCGGCGTGACGATCAAGACGCCGTCGTACCCGTACAACGACTACCTCAAGCAGGTCATCCTCCAGCTGCAGGGCGGCCAGGTCGCCGGCGCGGTGCAGCTCGACGTGACCTGGGTAGCGTCGCTCGGCGCGATGGGCAAGCTGGCCGACCTCGCCCCGATCGCCAAGGACGTCCAGTACACCGAAGCGGGCTTGAAGGTCGGGCAGTACGACGGCAAGCAGGTCGGGCTGCCCTGGACACACGGAGCGATCGGCCTGGTCGGCAACTCCGAGCTGATCCAGCGTGCCGGCATCACGACCGAGCCCGAGACGCTGGAGGATTTCGAAGCGGCGTTGACGGAGCTCAAGGGCCTCGGCGGCGGAGTCGTCCCGTACGCGGCGATGACCAAGGTCGCGAACCTCAAGGACATCGTCGTCTGGATGTGGACGTTCGGCAGTCCGGTCGTCGACAACGGCAAGATCGTCGTCGGCGACGAGCCGTCCGTCGCCGCCCTGACTTGGTACAAGGGCCTGTACGACAAGGGTCTGATCGGCAAGGATATGGACCGGTTCGACGCCCGCGCGCTGTTCGGTCAGGGCAAGGTAGGCCTGTACGACGACGCCGCGCCGGCGCGGAAGTTCGTCTCGGCGAACGCGACCGATCCGAAGATCGGCGAGAAGCTCATCGCGTGGAAGCGGCCGGTCCTGAAGGCCGGCGACCAGCCGCAGGCGATGGCGTGGGGACACGTGCTCGCGGTCGTCGCTGGTGGGAAGGGCGAGTACGCGGCCGGCCAGTTCGTCAAGCACCTCACGAGCGACGCCGACACCGCGATCACGTACTTCAAGAGCGCCGGCTATCCGCCAACGACCCAACAGGCGTTGGAGAACCCGCACGTTCACCGGCGACCCGTTCGCGTCCTCGTTCGTCGAGAACGTCACCGCGACCTCGAAGTCGGACCCGCTGTGGGTGTATCCGCAGTCGGCCCAGCTGTACGAGACGCTCGCCAAGCAGGTGCAGGCGATCCTCATCGGCGACGCGACGCCGAAGCAGGGACTGGAGACGGCACGAGAGGCGATGCAGAAGCTTGTCGGCTGAGCTCGAAAGCGTTGTCAACGCGACCTTGCGGTGCTCGTTCCGGATCTGGGGGTACGGCATCGGGCCGGCGCTCACCGGACTGGTGCGGGCGGGGCACGGCTCGTACGTGCGCGAGCTCGTGACGCCCGCTGCGGCGCGCCCGTCGGGGGATCCGACCGATCACCTGATCCCGGTCGAGGCATTGGTCGAGCTGGGGTTGGATGGCCCGTGGGCCAAGGCGTTTCGGGCCGCGGTCGTCGATGCCGAACGGCCGGTACCTGGGCAGCCGCGCGTGCATCGGCCGGACTTTCCGCCGTGGCGGCGCACGATCTGGGTCGACTGCCTGCATACCGACGGCCCTGGTCTCGTGCTGCTCGGCGATCACGCGGCTGCCGTGCAGCTGACCGAGGAGGCGTGCGCGGCACTCCAGCGGGAGGACGGGCTGTTCGACCACGGGTACGACGTCGCCGCCGGCCGCGGGAACGGCGTCGCCTGGGGACGCGGCCAGGGCTGGGCGTTGCTCGGCCTGACCGGGGTGCTCGCCCATGTGCCGGACGAACGTCTCGCGGATCGGTTGCGACGCCTGGTTGCGGTCCTGGCCGAGTGTGAGCGCGACGGCCGCTGGGGCACGGTCGTCGACCGGCCGGATGCCTCGGTGGAGCTGTCGACCTCGGCGTACGTCGCGTACGCCGTCGGCACGGCCGTTCGGCACGGACTGATCGACGCCACGTACGGCGACCTCGCCGACCGTGCGTTCGCGGCAGCCCTTGCGGGCTTGGAGAACGGCGTACTCCCGACCTCCGAGGCGACGCCCGTCGGCCCGGTGGAGAGCTACCTCGACCGGCCTCTCGGCCTGCATCCCTGGGGCCAGGGCCCGTTACTGCTCGCCCTCTTGGACGGAGCTGGGAAATGAAGATCGTCAAGCTCGAGACGTTCGCGCTGCGCGCCGAGCCGGTGGAGACGTACTGGGGTGCGCGGACGTGGAGCTCCGACCAGCGGATGCCGACGTACCCGCCGGAGTCGCGCCGCCACTACCTCTACTCGCGCACGATCGACACCGCGCTCGTCCGCGTCGAGACCGAGGACGGCGTCGTCGGCTGGGGCGAGGCGAAGGCGCCGGTGGCAGTGACCGCGACCTGCGCGCTGATCGACGAGCTGCTGACTCCGCTCGTCCTCGGCTCGCGGCTGGACGAGCTCGCGGTGACCTGGGACCGGATGTACGCCGGCATGCGCGTCCGCGGCCACGACTCCGGCTTCTGGATCGAGGCGCTGTCCGGCGTCGACATCGCGCTCTGGGACGCGTGGGCGCGGACGCTCGGCCAGCCGTTGTACGCGTTGCTTGGCGGGCGGCAGCGCGAGCGCGTCCCGGTGTACGCGTCTGGCATCCCTGCCGCACCGGCCGGATCGGGCGCCGACGGGCTGGCCGCGGTGCGGGCGGAGGCGGAAACCCTGCGCGGGCAGGGATACGACGCGGTGAAGGTGGCGATCGGCGTCGAGCCGGCATCCGACGTCGCCTCGGTTGCCGCCGTTCGCGAGGTGTTCGCCGAGGGTTGCCGCGTGTACGCCGATGCCGCCGGCCAGTACGACGCGCGCCAGGCGCTGCTCGTCGGTCGCGAGCTGGAGCGGCTCGGCGTCGGGTTCTTCGAGATGCCCGTCGGCCCCGAGCTGCTCGACGCGTACGCGATGTTGGCCGCCCGCTTGGACATTCCGATCGCGCTCGACTCGCTCGCCGGACGGTTCCGCGCGCTGGAGTTCCTGCGCCGCGAGGCATTGCACGTTCTGCAGCCCGACGTCTGCCGCGCCGGTGGGATCACCGAGACCATGCGCATCGCCGCGTTGGCCGACGCGTTCGGCGCCCGAGCGACCCCGCACGTCAGCATCGGATCGGCCGTCCACCTGGCCGCGAGCCTGCACTGCGCGGCCGCGATCCCGAACCTCGAGGTGCTGGAGTACTGGGTCGGCACCAACCCGCTCGGCCGCCCGCTCGCACCCGACGTGCCCGTGCCGGACGCCGGTAGCATCGCGGTCCCGGACGGTCCTGGTCTGGGCATCTCGGTCGACGAGGCGGCGGTACGAGCCCTCGCCAGTTGAGCGGCTGGCAGGAAGCTGCAAATCGTCTACCGAAGTCTGGATGGGATCGTCAATATCTGGCAGGCTCATGCACAGAACGCGTAGAGCTAAGCGCTACGTGACCATCTGGGAGCCAATGATGATCCCGTTCCGAAGCACAGCACTCGCCACCGCCATCCTTTCCACGGTTCTCGCCGGCGCGGTTCTCGCGCCGCCCGCCGAGGCGGCCGTCGTCCTCGGACCGCTCGAGACGATCTCGGCCGCGGTCGACGACAAGAACCAGGCGGGCTGGTGGTCGCCGATCGACGAGTTCAACGGCCGCACGTACCTCACGTACAACACCGACGTCCTCGACAACCCTGGTCGGCACAACGTCTGGGTCACCCGCCGCGACGCGGCCGGCAGCTACGTCCGCGGCTGCCTCCCGAACACCACGGGAACGGTGTGCGCGGAGTTCACCGACGACCTCGGCCACAACCAGCCCTCGCTGGCGGTCGACGGCGACGGCTACATCCACGTGTTCGCGGCGATGCACAACAGCGCGGGCATCACCTACTACCGGTCGGTGCGTCCGGGGGACCCGACGGAGTTCGCGCGGCGGACCGCGGAGATGCCCGACGGGACCCTCGGCTTCACCTATCCGAACGTGTCCCGCGCCCCGAACGGCGATCTGTGGTTGATCATTCGAGCCCGCAGCGTGCTGACGCGCGCCGGTGCGAGGCTCTACCACTGGACCAACGCGACCAACAGTTGGTCGCTCGTCGGCGGCACCGCGTTCGCGTACCAGCTGGATCCGGAACGCACCGTCTATCCGGACGACGTCCAGGTGGCCGCGGACGGCGTGGTGCACATCGCGTTCGAGTGGGCGTACGCCGCGACCGGTGTGCGGCACGAGGGCTCGTATCTGCAGTACCGCCCGGCGACGAACACGTTCCACGTCGCGAACGGCACGCAGGTCGCCATCCCCACGACGCCGGCCACGCCAGGGCTGGTCTTTCAGCCGCTGATGGCGGGCGAGGCGTACAACGGTGACTTCGGCGTACAGAGTGCCAAGCTGGCCTTGCGCCCGTCCGGCACGGCGTGGACGCCGGTGATCGCGTACCGCTACCGCGAGGTCAACACGCCCACGTTCAAGGTCCGCCGCGCACGTTTCGTCAACGGGGTTTGGGCGAGGGACATCGTGTACGGCGGGCCGTCGCAGACCACCGCGGCCCTTGATGTGACGACAGCCGGCACCTCCGACCGCATCTACTACGTCAAGACCGATGCCGGCGGCACCGCGATCGCCGCCGAGCAGAACGGTGCGAGCTGGGTGGAGACGCCAGTGGCGGCAGGCAAGCTCGTTCAACGATTGGCGGTCATCACGCGCGCCAACGGCACGGATCTCGCCTATCTCTGCGCACCGACGGCGATCTCCGCCCGACGGGGTGAGCTCTACTACCGGGAGATCGGACGATGATCGCCCGGGTCGTTGTCGCCGGACTGCTCAGTGTGGGTGGGCTCGTTCCTACGCATCAGACGAGCGCACCACCACCGTTGCCGCCGATCGAATCCGTTGTCACGCTGGCGAACGGGCCGCGGTACGAACGCGCCACGAACGGCGTTCTCTACAGTCCGTTGAACGAACCGAGCTTCATCGCCGGTCACGACAACGGGCAGAGCGCCGGCTACGACAACGGGCAGGGGCTCAGGTTCTCGTACTGGTCGTTCGGCGACACGTTCCTCACCCAGCCGAACGGCGACGGCAGACAGTTCCTCGGCAACACCGGTGCGCTCACCGTCGACCTCGACCTCGGCGACAGCGTCAGCGACTGGTGGTACGACGGCGGCGCCGGCGCGCCGCGCGAGTTCATCACGCTCAATCCCACCGAGCAGGTCTGGAACACCCACCGCGCCGACACGAGCACGGCCGCGGGTTGCCAACCGCGGGACGGAGTCGCCTGGATGCAATGCGGCGACGAGCTCGCGCTCTGGGGCGGTTCGGTGGTCGCGGATCCCGTTCGGGGTCGGATTCTCGCGTTCTACAGCCTGATCAAGCGCTACCACGCGTTGAAGGACGGCTGTACGCAAGCCGACATCGACAACCGCAAGGAGTCCTGTCGCGAGTTCCTGTTCGACGGCGTCGGCATCGGCGTGAACGTCTGGACCGAGACGACCTCCGATGGCGACGGCTGGGTCAGGCAGAGCGTCGCCAACGCGACCGACCCGACGACGCCGAGCGCGATCTGGCCGTACGACGCCGACCCGGCCACGTCCGATCCGCACTTCGACACCGGCATGCTCATCGACGACGGATTCCTTTATGCCTATGGGTGCTACGGGTTCCTCGCGTCGGACTGCCGGTTGGCTCGCGTTCCCCTGACACCCGCGAACGCGGTGTGGGATCGCGCCGCCTGGCGGTTCTACGCGGGTCCCGGCCGCGACACGACGGCCTGCCCGGACCTGTGGTCGGTCGCTCTGGCCTGTGCGATTCCCTTGCCTGCAGGGGAGAACGGCAAGCTCAGCGGAGGCGCGGCGGGTACGTCGGTGTTCTGGAGCCCGTACCTGAGCAAGTTCGTCGCCATCTACAGCGCGCCACTGAGTAACGACATCCACTACCGCGTGGCGGATCGGCCCGAAGGCCCGTGGTCCGCGGCCGGCCTGCTCACGACCGCGTTGCCTTCCGCCGGGACGGGACTGGCGTCGATCAGCTACGCGGCGTTCGCGCATCCGGAGTACGGGGAACAGAACGGCAAGGTGCAGTACGTCACGTATGCCCACACGACGGGACCGACGAACTCGGACTTCCCGGTCGTCAAGGTGACCTTCGGAGGTGGTGCGCGATGAGGCGCAGACAGTTCCTGACCGGTACGGCAGCACTCGGCGCGGCGGCCACGTTCGCCAGCCCCACCACCACCACCGCCGCTGAGGCCGCGCCGCCCGACACGTTGCCGACTCGCGCCGAGGTCGTCGAGGTGATGAACAGGGTCGACAACTACTGGATCGGCACGCACGCGAATCCCGGCGGGACGGACTGGGCGCGCGCCACGTACTTCAGCGGGCTCCTGCACCACTTCCGGCTCACCCGCGAACAACGCTTGCTGGACTACGGCATCGCGTGGGGCAACCAGAACTCGTGGAGCATCCCAGGCGGTGTGACCACGCGGAACGCCGACAACCACTGCGCCGGGCAGGCGTACCTCGACATGTTCGAGGAGGTCGGCGGCGCCAACAAGATCGCGATGATCGAGTCGTCGGTCTCCCGCATGCTCACCGACCAGCCGGACAAGAACGACGACTGGTGGTGGTGCGACACGCTGCACATGGCGATGCCGGTGTTCGCTCGTTTCGGCAAGCTGCGTGGGAACAACCTGTACTGGGTGAAGCTCTACCGGCTCTACCATTATTCGAAGCGGATGCACGGCGGTGCGGCCAGCTACTACAAGCCGGGTAACCAGAGCGAGTCGTCGGCGTTCTGGTACCGCGACCAACGGTTCCAGGTCGACGGCGAGGCGGCGGTGTCGCCGAACGGGAAGCCGGTGCACTGGTCGCGTGGCAACGGCTGGGTGATGGGGGCGTACGCCAAGACCCTGAAGGTGATCCCGCACACGGACAAGCGCGGGCCGGAGTACGTGTACGGCCTGCGGCAGTTGGCAGCGGAGCTGCGAACCGTCCAGCAGGCCGACGGATTCTGGTATCCGAACCTGTCCGACCCGCAGCACTTCGGCGGGCCCGAGACGAGTGGGACGGCGTTCTTCGCGTTCGGCATCGCGTACGGGATCCGCGCGGGGTTGCTCGATCGGGCGACGTACCTGCCCGTGGTCGCGCGTGCGTGGAACGGGATGGTCGCGACGGCCGTGCGTTCGGACGGCTTCCTCGGCTACTGCCAGCCCGGCGGTGACCGGCCGGCGGCGGCGCCCGCGACGCGTACCGAGGACTTCGGTGTCGGCGCTTTCCTGATGGCTGGTTCGGAGATCGCGGGGCTGAACTCATGAGGCGCCTCTTGGTGGTACTGGCCGGGTTGGCGTCGCTTCTCGTCGTGCCGTTGCCTTCCGCGGCGGCCGACTGCTTCGTCTGGTCTGCGCAGATGCCGTTGCGTGATGCCGTGCAGGCCAATGCGTGCGTGCAGGTCGCGCCGGGCGTGTGGAACGTGGACGACTTCGTCGTCGTGCCGCCGGGGCACACCGTGCAGGGGACGCCGGGCGGCGATCGTTCGGCCACGGTGTTGCGAGCAGTGCAGCCTTGGGAGAACACGGTCGCGGAGGGAATCCTCAACGACGACGGGTCGGACGGCACGCCGTTCGTCGTCGCCGACCTCACGCTCGAGAGCAGTGGGCTCGCGACGTCCGCGTTGTGCTGCCGAGGATTCACGGCCCGGAACGTCGTCCTGCAAGGCGCTCGGTGCTACGGGCTGGGCATCGCCGGCGTGCGGGTGGACGTCAGCGACAGCCTGATCCGTGCGAACGGTGCGTGGTCTGGCTGCCCGAGCCCACCCGGTGCGGGCGTCTACATCGTCTCGACCGTCGCGGGGCCGTCGAACTGGGCGCCGCGGATCGCCAACACGACGATCCGCGACAACACCGGTCCCGGCCTCGACATCGCGAGCGTGTGGGGCGGGCAGCTGATCGGCAACACGATCGTCGCCAACACCAACTGGGCGGGGATCTCGCTGTTCGGCTCGCACTGGCTGATCGAGGGCAATACCGTTCGGCATCCGGCGACCTCGCAGGGACAGCCGTACCAGCGGCCGTGCGCGAACGGACCGGCCGGTGAACGCTCCGCGGCGATCATGCTCTGCCAGCTCCACGACACCGACAACGACGTGACCACCGACAACGTCGTGCGCGGCAACACGGTGTCGAGCTGGTACGGCATCCTGCTGGTCGGGAACGACGAGACCCGCCCGTACTGGGCGCCGCGCAACAACACGGTGGCGAACAACGACGTCACGGGCAGCGTGCACGGATGCGCGGACGACTTCCGGCCGGGGCAATGGTTCAGCGACCAGAACACGTGGACCGGCAACAACTGCTCGGAATCGCCGAACAGCGGGCCTTCGTACTTCTAGAGCAGGCTCGTCGTCCGTGCCAAGTAGCGCAACACCGCGTAGACAAGGGATCCGTCAACCACGTCACCGTTCAGCACCAGGCCCACCACCTCTGGCCACGGCATGAGGACTACCTCGATGACCTCGTGCTCATCGAGGTTGTTCGGGCCAAGCCGCAGCTTGCGAGCCACGAAGACGTGGCAAGTGTGCGACATCGTGCCCGGCATCGGGTTGAAACGCCCTAGCGATTCGATCTCGCTTGCGACGTAACCCGTCTCTTCGGCCAGTTCACGAAGCGCCGCATCTCGAGGATCTTCACCTGCGCGAAGCCCGCCGGCGGGCAGGTCGTAGATGATCTGCCGAAGGGGATGCCGATATTGCCGCGTCAACACCACTTGCTCGTCCTCGGTGAAAGCCAAGACCGACGACGAGCCAGCTGAGGCGAGGTAGTGGTAGTCCATCTCGCCACTATCCGGTTTGCGTAGGCGGTCCCGGACGATGGTGATCCAGTTGTCGTAGACGACCTCAGAGGCGAGGACGCTCCACTCCTGCGGAGTCACACCGTTATCCCTCGAGTCTGGGCCCACTAGAGCAGGGCCTGCAGTTCTTCCACTGTGCTGACGGGTCGGTCGCAGACGAAGCCGCGACAGACGTACGCCGCGGGCTTGCCGTTGAGGAGGCCGCGGTGGGCGAGGAGTGGGATGGCGGCTTCGCCGTCGGTGGGTTCGCCGGCGACGACTGCGGCTCCGGGGCTGGTGCTGTTCAGTGCCGCGTCGAGAAGTTCCTTGCGTAGTGGGTCGTTCTTGTCGCCGACGATGGCGACCTCGAGCGGTCCGGCGAGCATGGCCTCGGCCACGGCGAGGCCCCAACCGCCGGCTCGCGGTGCGCGGTCGGCGAGCAGACCGGTCACGCCGAGGGCGCGTTCGGCCGCCTCGCGGTGCCTGGCCGAGCCGGTGTAGGCGGCATACGACAGCAGTGCGCCGGCGGCCGCCGAACGACCGGACGGCGTCGCGTTGTCGGTCGGATCCTGCGGCCGGCGAACGAGCTGCTCGGCGTCGTCGGCCGTGTCGTACAGGCCGTGCTGCTCGTCCTCGAAGTGGTCGAGCACGACGTCGAGCAGCGTGCCAGCCCAGTCCAGCCAGCGCGCGTCGCCGGTCACCGCGAGCAGGGCGAGGCTGCCTTCGGCGACGTTCGCGTAGTCCTCGAGCACGCCAGAGCTGGTGCCGGGCTTGCCGTCGCGCGAGGTGCGGACGAGCCTGCCGTCGACGCTGTGCAGGTCGCGGATGAGCTGCGCGGCTTCGATGGCGGCTTCAACATACCTCGGTTCGTCCAGTAACGCACCGGCCTCCGCGAGGGCCGCGATGGCGAGGCCGTTCCAGGCGGCGACCACCTTGTCGTCGCGGCCAGGTGGGATGCGTTGCGCGCGAACCTCGAACAGGCGTTGGCGAAACTCCTCGAAGCGTTCGGAGTCGGCGGGGAGCTGTAGGGTCGAGCTGCCGTGCTCGAACGTGCCATCCTCGGTGACGAGGAAGAGCTCCTGGGCTTCCGCGGCGTCGGAGTCGCCGAGGGCCTCACGGAGCTGGGCGGGCGTCCAGGCGTAGAACTTGCCCTCGACGCCTTCGCTGTCGGCGTCGAGCGCTGAGGCGAATCCGCCTTGCGGGCTTCGCAGATCGCGCAGCAGGAAGTCGGCGGTCTCGTGGACGATGCGTTCGGCGAGGGCGGCCTTGGTGAGGCGCCACCAGTGCAGGTAGACGCGGAGCAGGAGCGCGTTGTCGTACAGCATCTTCTCGAAGTGCGGCACGATCCAGCGGTTGTCGACGCTGTAGCGGGCGAATCCGCCGCCGAGCTGGTCGTACATGCCGCCGCGGGCCATGCGTTCGCAGGTGAGCTCGACCATGGCGAGGGCGTTCTCGTCTTCTGTCCTTGCCGCGTGCCTCAGTAGGAACTCGAGCAGCATCGACGGCGGGAACTTCGGTGCGCCGCCGAAGCCGCCGTGGACGTCGTCGAAGTCCGCTCCAAGGGAGCCGACCGCGCCGTCGATGGCTTCCTCGTCGGGTGGCGCCGTCGCCTTTCAACACCCCTGTGGAAAGCCGCGCCACTATGTCGGCGCCCGCACGTACGATTTCGTCACGCCTTCCCTTCCAGGCTTCGCTGATCGCCTCGAGGAGTTGGCCGAACGATGGGAGCCCGTGCCGTGGGCTCGGAGGAAAGTACGTGCCGCAGTAGAAGGGATCGCCTTTGGGAGTGAGGAAACAGGTCATCGGCCAACCGCCGCTGCCGGTCATCGCCTGCGTGGCTTCCATATAGACCGCGTCGACGTCCGGACGTTCCTCGCGGTCGACCTTGACGTTGACGAAGTGCGCGTTCATGTACGCGGCCGTCTGCTCGTCCTCGAACGACTCGTGCGCCATCACATGGCACCAGTGACAGGCCGAGTAGCCGACGCTCAGCAGGATGGGCACGTCGCGTTCGCGAGCCTCCGCGAACGCGTCCGGTCCCCACTGCCACCAGTCGACGGGGTTGTCCTTGTGCTGGAGCAGGTACGGACTGGTCGCTTCGCCGAGCCGGTTCATCCGTCCATCGTCACACGTGCGGGGCAACGCGGTCTCAGGCGGCATGCCTCGGTTCGGGCGCGGCGGTGTGCGAATGCTGGACCGTGCGGAGCAGCGGCCAGATGGTCAGCCCGCGCCAGCGGAGTGCCGTCAGGGCGAACGCGAACGTCAACGTGAGCACGAACAATGGCGCGATCGTCCACAGCGAGCGGTCGAGCCGCCGCCGACTGAGCCCGACATCGGCGGCTCGCCAGCCGAGCAGCCAGACTACGAGTAGGCCGACTCCCCAGCCCCGTGCGATGCGTGTCGCAGAGGCCACGGTTCCACCCAGCTGGCGCGTGCAACGTGAGAATGGGTGAACCCACCTGTCCGATTCGGGCGGGCGGCGTTCGTCTCCAGGTGGGGACAAGAGTGGTGAAGGGCGAGGAGAAGATGACCGCGATCGTGACGCAGGTGGAGATCGACCGACCGCAGGAGGAGGTGTTCGCGTACGTCACCGACCCCGCGCGGTTCCCCGAGTGGCAGCAGAACGTGCTCGGTGGCTACATGGCGGAGGGCCAGACCGGCGCGGGCGCGGAGTGCGTCACCACCCGGAGGATCGGCGGCGCCGAACGGACGGTGACGTCGAAGGTGACCCATGTCGAGCCGCCGCGGACCTGGGGTGTGTACGGGATCGACGGGCCGATTCGTTCGCGGGTGAACGTCGTCGTCGAGCCCGTTCCGGGACGGACGGCCAGCTGGGTCACGATCGAGCTCGACTTCGAGGGGTTCGGGATCGGCAGGGTCCTCGTCCCGCTCCTGGTCCGTCCGCAGTCGCGTGGCGAGATGCGGCGCAACGTCGCACGCCTCAAAGCGGTGATCGAGGGCACCGGCGCCGCGTAGACAGCGCGTTGCCGTATCGATGTAATCGTGTAATCATCCAGGTATGAAGACGACGCAGGAGCGCGAGGAGCGCATCCGGGGTTGGCTGGCGGGCCGGCTTCCGGGGGAGTGGTTCACCGAGGCGATCGAGATCACCATCGACCGCGAGGAGATCACCGTGGTCGGGCGGCTTACCGCGCCGACCGTGGGGGACGAGGCGTCCGCGGCGGAGAAGGCGGCGGCGGAGGCAGGCCGGATCAAGGAGTTCCGCGAGCGCACCCGCGACGACCGGATCGGGATCGCGCGCGAGCTCGAGCACGGCGCCGGGCGCAAGGTCGCGTGGGGCGCGAAGTGCGGCGACACCCAGGAGCTGTTCACCACGCTGTCCATTCCGGTGATGACCCGGCTGCGGCAGGCCGAGCGCCAGGTGCTGGACACGCTGGTCGACTCCGGCGTGGCCCGTACGCGCTCCGAGGCCCTCGCCTGGTGCGTGAAGCTGGTCGGCAAGAACACCGAGTCCTGGCTGGGCGAGCTGCGCCAGGCGATGGCCCATGTCGAGGAAGTTCGGTCCAAGGGTCCTGACAGCGGCACCGGATCGGCCGACAATCTCGAGGACACCTCGGAGCAGTAACTCCCCACCGGGAGGCCGGCATGCAGACCGAACGCGTCACGTTCACCAGCGAGGGCATCGAGCTCGTCGGCGACCTGCGGGTCCCGAGCGAGGCGGGCGGGCCGATGCCGGGGCTGGTGTTCACCGGTCCGTTCACCGGAGTCCGCGACCAGGTCGCCGGAGCCTACGCGGACCAGCTCGCGGAGGCCGGGTACGTGACCCTCGCGCTCGACCACCGCAACTTCGGCGAGAGCGGTGGCAGCCCCCGCCAGCACGAGGACGCGCAGGGCAAGCTCCACGACCTCCGCGACGCGGTCACGTATCTGAGCAACCGGCCCGAGGTGGACGCGAGCAAGATCGGCATGGTCGGCATCTGTCTCGGCGGCGGGTACGCGGTCCGCGCGGCCGCGTTCGACCGCCGCATCGCGGCCGTGGCGAGCGTGGCCGGCGGGTTCAACAGCCCGACCTGGTTCCGCGACCAGATGGGAACCACGGCCTACCAGGCAACGCTGGCCGAGCTGATCCGCGAGTACGCCGACGAGCCCGACAAACGCATCGCGGCCGTCGCCGAGGTCGGAGTGGCGGCGATGCCGGGCGACGAACCGTACGCCTACTACGGCACCGAACGCGGTCGCAGCGCGTACTGGGTGAACGAGGTCACCGCCTTCACCACGTACACATTGCTGACGTTCGACACGCTCGGCGCCGCGAGCTTCGTCTCACCCACACCCCTGCTGATCGTGCATGGGCGCAAGGACGACTACTGCAGCCCCGAGGGCGCGCAGGCCGCGTTCGACGCCGCGGGCGAGCCGAAGCGGATCGTCTGGCTCGACACCACCAACCACATCGACCTGTACGACCAGCAGGAGTACGTCGGCCGCGCGATCGGTGAGCTCGCCGACCACTTCGGCCGCCACCTGGCCGGCCGAGGCGTCAGCGGCTCTTAGCCGCCACGACGATGTCGCGGTCGATCGACTGATCCACCCAGTGCCGGAAGCCGTCGTACGGCGGTTCGTCGCGAACGACCAAGCCGGACGAGGCGAACAGGTCGGCGACGTCGGCGCGCGGCGCGACGTGCGTGTTCCACGACAGGCCGATCGCGCCACCTGGGCGGAGCAGCTCGACCCAGATCGGGATGGCTTTGCGCAGCAGGTCGAGCGGTGACCTGGACAGCGACGACTGGCCGGCCGCGCGGCTGCCGTGCTGGACGCCGTACGGTGCGTCGGCCACGATCACGTCGAACGCCGACGCGCGGAAGACGTCTCGGCCGAGCAGAGTGTCCGCGTGCACGACTGTCAACGACTGGCTGACACCGGCCTTGTGCAGCTCGGCGGTCGCCGACACGGTCACGTCGAGCCGGCGGCCGAGCGTCTTCCGTTCGCGCCGGACAGGCGTGATGTCCGCGCGGTGCTTGAGCCGCTTGCGTCGCAGCCAGGTCTTGAGGAACGCGGCGTAGGCGTCGAAGTCCTTGCCGTCGACGTCCATGCCGGTGGCGTCCCAGCCGTACATCAGCGCCTGGTTCAGCGTCGTGCCGCGCCCACACAGCGGGTCGAAGACGTGCAGCTTCCGCTCGGCGCCGGCGAAGGCGCTGGCCGCGACCGTCACGTTCAGCAGCAGCTTGGTGAAGTGCTCGTTCGTCTTGCCCGCGTACTTCGGGATCGTGATCAGGTCGTCGTCGTAGTCCGCCCGCGGCGTCAGCTCGAGGGGCGCAGCAGCTCGCCCTCGCGGGCGAACAGCGCATAGACCGACGACAGGTTGGACAGCGTCGCGACGGCGCCGGCGTCGAGCGCGCCGCCGAACGTCACGTACGGCACTCCGCCGATCGTCGCCTCGTCTACCTCCGCGACCGCGTCACCCAGCACGACGCCGAGCTCGGCGCGGGTCAGGGCCGGCGTCGCGTCGGCGTACACCCGGTTCGCCGCCGGGAGGACCAGCAGCGCGTACTCGGTCACGCGTCGACCGCTGCGCCGACCGCGAGCCGGCGGTACTCCGAGCCGGCCTGCTCGGCCATCCGCCCGAGCAGCCCGTCGACGATCGACAGGCCGATGTCGTTGTAGAGCCCGTCGTGGACGGCGAGCGCCAGCGCCGGCCGGACCGTACGGATGTAGTCGACCGAGTCCGCCGCCCTCAGCCAGGGCGCGCTGACCGGGACCATCAGCGTCCGCACGGGGCGGTCGGGGACCGTGAACGCGTCGCCGGGGTGGAAGAACGAGTCGTCGACGAAGAACCCGACGTTCGGCACCGACGGCAGGTCCGGGTGGATCACCTCGTGCAGTGCGCCGTGGACGGAGATCTGGAACGAGCCGATCTCGAACCGCGACCCTTCGGCCACGACGTTCAGGCGCTCCTTGCCGAAGTCCGCGAGCTGTTCGGCGACGGCCGCGTTGGTGTAGATCGGCAGGTCCGGGTACTTCTCCAGCTTCGCCGGGTCGAGGTGGTCGGGATGCTCGTGCGTGATCAGCACCGCGGTCGCGCCGTCGAGCGGCTCCGCCTCGGAGAACGTCCCAGGATCGATCACCAGCGCGTGGTCGCCCTTCTCCAGGCGAACGCACGCGTGGGTGTACTTCTGGACTCGCATGTTCACGAGTCTAGGGAGGCGTGGTCAGCCTTTCGCGGACCAGTACCTGACTCGTCGCTGGCCGGCCGGTGCGGTGGACCCGCTCGCGCCGGTAGCCTCAGTCCTGGCCTGTCGAGGAGGTGACCCGAGCCAATGGCCTTGTCCGGCCTGCTCTACCGGCTCTATCAACGCCGTCTGATCGCGTCCCTGTCGAGCGACCGCATCCCTCGCCATGTCGCGGTGGTCATCGACGGCAACCGGCGCTGGGCGCGTTCTGTCGGCGGGAACGTCGAGTACGGCTACGACGCCGGCGCGGACAAGATCCCGGAGTTCCTCGGCTGGTGCGAAGAGCTCGGCGTCGACGTCGTCACGATCTACATGCTCTCCACCGACAACCTCACCCGCGACGAGGAACACCTCGCCCCGCTGCTCTCGGTGATCGACCGGATCGTGGGCGAGCTCGCCGACAGCGGGCGGTGGCGGATTCACCCGGTGGGCGCGCGCGACCTGCTGCCGGAGGAGTTCGCGCACATGCTGAAGGGTGCGGAGGAACGTACGGCGAACGTCGACGGCCTGCTGGTCAACGTCGCGATCGGGTACGGCGGCCGCCGCGAGGTCGCCGACGCCGTCCGGTCCCTGCTGCAGGAGCACGCGAGCAAGGGCACCACGATCGAGGAGCTGGCCGAGGTGCTCGACGTCGAGCACATCGCCGAGCACCTCTACACGAAGGGTCAGCCCGACCCGGACCTGGTGATCCGTACGTCGGGGGAGCAGCGGCTCTCGGACTTCCTGCTCTGGCAGAGCGCGTACAGCGAGTTCTACTTCTGTGAAGCGTTCTGGCCGGACTTCCGCAAGGTCGACTTCCTGCGGGCGATCCGCTCGTACGCCGCGCGCAACCGCCGCTACGGGCTCTAGGAAGAGCTAGGTCGGGCGACCGTTCCCACGCCTGGCGTTACACGCTGTTCACCACGCGGTCGCGCGTGTCCTCTGTTCGGATGCCCAGAACCGTCGTACCTTCATAAGTGACGGCAGGAAGGACAGCCAGCCGTTCGGGAGGCTCATCGATGCGAGCTCGGTCCAAGCACCGCAGAGCGGGGCGAGGAACGCGCGCGCAGGTCGCTCCAGGGTCAGTACGCCCTGAGGCGGGAGGGCCGGCACCCGGCCCTCGGGCTTGGTCCCGGTCTCACACCTAGCGCGCAAAGGGCACTTGCGGCGCAGGGTGCGCGCCGCGGGCTCGAGGGGACGGAAGCATGGCTACCTCGACGCGGAATCCCGTTCGCCGGAAGACGCGGACCCCCTCGGGTCGCAGAACCTATGTGTTAGATACCAGCGTGTTATTGGCGGACCCGCACGCCATCACCCGATTCGACGAGCACGAGGTCGTGATCCCGCTCGTCGTCGTGACCGAACTCGAAGGCAAGCGGCACCACCCCGAGCTGGGCTACTTCGCCCGCTCCGCCCTGCGGTTGTTGGACGAACTGCGAGTGTCGGCCGGGCGACTCGACGAGCCGATCCCGATTGGTGCGGCCGGTGGGACCATCCGGGTGGAGCTCAACCACACCGATGCCGAAGTACTGCCGGCCGGCTTCCGGCTGGGGGACAACGACACCCGCATCCTCGCGGTCGCGCGGAACCTCGCGGCCGAGGGGCGCGACGTCGTTCTCGTGTCGAAGGACCTGCCGCTGCGGGTGAAGGCGTCCGCGGTGGGTCTGTCGGCCGACGAGTACCGCGCGGAGATCCCGGTCGAGACCGGGTGGACCGGGATGGTCGAGCTCGATCTGTCGCCGGATGAGCTGGACGAGCTGTACTCGTCGGGCTCGTTGGCCCATGGGGCGGCAGCAGAGCTGCCTTGCCACACGGGCCTGGTGCTGCTGTCGCCGCGTGGCTCTGGGCTTGGGCGGGTGACGGCGGACAAGACGATCCGGCTGGTACGTGGCGATCGCGAGGCGTTCGGCCTGCATGGCCGTTCGGCTGAGCAGCGGGTGGCTCTGGACCTGCTGCTGGACCCCGACATCGGCATCGTGTCGCTGGGCGGGCGTGCGGGAACGGGCAAGTCTGCCCTGGCCTTGTGCGCGGGGCTCGAGTCCGTCATGGAACGGCGGCAGCATCGCAAGGTCGTGATCTTCCGCCCGTTGTACGCGGTGGGCGGGCAGGAGTTGGGGTACCTGCCGGGGTCGGAGTCGGAGAAGATGCAGCCTTGGGCGCAGGCGGTCTTCGACACGTTGGGTGCGGTGACGTCGTCGGAGGTGATCGACGAGGTCCTGGACCGCGGCATGCTCGAGGTGCTGCCGTTGACCCACATCCGCGGGCGGTCGTTGCACGACTCGTACGTGATCGTCGACGAGGCTCAGTCGCTGGAGCGCAACGTGCTCTTGACAGTGCTCTCGCGCATCGGCTCGGGCTCGCGCGTGGTGCTGACCCACGACGTGGGGCAGCGGGACAACTTGCGGGTCGGCCGGCATGACGGCGTGGTCGCGGTGGTGGAGAAGCTGAAGGGCCATCCGTTGTTCGCCCACGTGACGTTGACGAGGAGCGAACGTTCCCCGATCGCCGCGCTGGTGACGGAGATGCTGGAGGACATCACTCTCTAGGCAGAGGTGGAGCTTCGAGCGAGGGCGTCCCGTATGGGGCGCCCTCACTCGTCCGGACTCGGCCATCCAGCTCCGGCGTTCTCACGTTGCAGGTACTGGACGGATGACCAAGACGCCCGCTATAGATTCCTCTGCGCTCTCTCCACCCTTCGAGAGCAGGCTCGACACGCGCCATCCCCGCGTGAACGCAGCGTTACCGTCTTGATACAGTCCGTGTTCATTCGGTGGACGAGCGACGTCTGGAGGCAAAGGGTGCCGTCGCGGCAGCCAGGCAGGCATAGAGCACCTGGGCGCCATTCGGCCAAGGCGCGCCCGGCGCGCCCCAGTGGGCCGCGGTTCGCGCTGCAGAAGCTCCCGTTCAAGGGCCTCAAGCCCACCCTCGCCGCTGTCACTTGTGCGAGCGTCGGCGTCGCCGGGGTCGGAGTCACGGCCGCGGTGGTCGCCACCGCCAAGAACCAGCTCGCCAACGGCGACAACCTCCTCGCCGACGAGATCAAGGTGCCCGGCCCGCTCACCTCCGCCACCAGGGCCCGCCTCGCCGAGCAGCAGAAGCCGAAGCCAGACCAGAGCCAGACGAGCGGGACTACCGCTGCCAAGGCTGGCACCGCCGTCACCTTCGAAGCTCCCCAGGTAGCCAGCGGCGTCGCCTCGTTCGACCGGACGATGGTCGAACGTCGCCGGGCCATCGAGCGCGCGAGCCGGGACAAGGAACGGGTCTTCGCCGAAGGCACCCCCAAGGAAATCGCCAAGGTGCTCGTCCTCGAGCGCGGCTGGAGCGAACGCCAGTACGACTGCCTCGTCCCGATGTGGCGGCGCGAGAGCAACTGGAACCCGCTCGCCGAGAACAAGTCCTCCGGCGCCTACGGCATCGCGCAGGCCCTTCCGGGGCGCAAGATGGCGAAGTTCGGCGACGACTGGCGTACGAACCCGGTCACCCAGATCAAGTGGGGCCTCTGGTACGTCGAGAACCGGTACGGCACGCCCTGTGGCGCGTGGTCGTTCTGGCAGCGCAATCACTGGTACTAAGACGTACTGAAACGCCACCCGACAGGGTAGGGAACCCGGTGCGAGATCTCATGATCTTCTAGCGCCGCGCCGCGCCGTTGGAAGGTCTTGCGGATTTCGCAAAGATCGACAGGATGAGTTCGCACGGGCGTAACTTAGACCGACCACGAGCTACCGTGCGTAGGCAATGGCCTACGCGCTGACGCGACCGGGGAGGCACACGGTGCATCGCAAGGGTCAGGGCAACGGGGAACGGACGCAGAGCATGGCCGACGCACGAGCACCGGCCCGACAACGCCAACGCCGCCGCCGAACTGGCGCGGTCTTCGGCGTCGCGACGTTGCTGGCCGCCAGCGCGTTCGCCGGCTGCAGCGGCCAGTCGGGCCCGCCGGCGTTGACCTGGTACATCAACCCGGACAACGGAACGCAAGCCAAGCTCGCCGAGACCTGCACCCAGCAGGCGGAGGGCAAGTACCGCATCAACACCGCGCTGCTGCCGCGCGAGTCCACTGGCCAGCGCGAGCAGCTCGTCCGCCGGCTTGCCGCGAGTGACTCCGGCATCGACCTGATGAGCCTCGACGTTCCCTATCTCGCCGAGTTCGCGAACGCCCACTTCGTCCGGCCGTTCACCGACGAGGAACGTGCGGAGCTCACCGAGGGCATGCTCGAAGGCCCGCTGGAAGCCGCGCAGTGGGAGGACGACCTCTACGCCGTCCCGTTCAACACGAACACGCAGGTGCTCTGGTATCGCAAGTCGGTCGCGGAGCAAGCCGGCCTTGACATCGGCCCCGACGCCCAGCTCACCTGGGAACAGGTCATCAAGGCGGCCGAGCAGACCAAGACCACTGTGCAGGTCCAGGGCAAGCGGTACGAGGGCTACATGGTCTGGATCAACTCGCTGATCATGTCGGCGGGCGGCGAGATCCTGGAGAATCCCGAAGCAGGCAAGGACGTTCGTCCCGCGCTCGACTCCGAGGCCGGGAAGCGCGCCGCCGAGGTCGTCAAGCTCCTTGCCGACTCACCGGCCAAGGCGACCGACCTGAGCAACTCCGACGAGGGTACGACGCAGGCCGGCTTCGGCGCGAAGAACGGCGGCTTCATGACGAACTGGCCGTTCATCTTCGCGGCGGCGAATGACGAGCTGCGCGCCGACATCGGCTGGGCGAGATGGCCGTCGGTCTCTGAGGGTGAGGCCAGCAGGCCCCCGCTCGGCGGCATCGACCTCGCGATCGGCGCGTTCACCAAGCACGCGGACTTCGCGGTCGAGGCGGTCAAGTGCATCACCTCGGCGGAGAGCCAGAAGACCTACACGCTCGCCGAGGGTCTGCTCCCGACCATCGAGTCCGTCTACGACGACGCGGACGTCAAGAAGGCGTTCCCGATGGCCGATCTGCTCCGCCAGTCGGTCGACGACGCCGCGCCAAGGCCGGTCACGCCTTACTACCCGGACATCACCGAGGCCGTCCAGCGCACGTGGCACCCGGAGTCCGGAGTGAGCGACTCGACGCCCAAGCGTTCCGCGGATCTGATGGTCGCCGTGCTCCACGACGAGCGACTGCTCTAGGCCGAAGGGAGGAAGAAGCATGACTACAACGGCAACTCCTGCCCCTCCGGCAGTACGCAGAGGCGCGACCGATCGGGCGCGGAACGAGCAGCGACTTGCTTGGTACCTGTGCGCACCGGCGTTCGTGCTGATGCTCGTCGTCACCGCGTACCCCATGATTCAGGCGATCTGGCTCTCGTTGCAGAGCTACCGCATCACCGACCCCGAGGCCCGCGAGTTCGTCTGGTTCCAGAACTACGCGGTCGTCCTGTCCGACGGCCTGTGGTGGCGAGACGTCGCGGTCACGGTGCTGATCACCATCATCACCGTGGTCGTCGAGCTCATCATCGGCTTCGCGCTCGCGATGGTGATGCACCGCATCGTCTTCGGTCGCGGTGGCGTCCGAACGTCGATTCTCGTTCCGTACGGCATCATCACGGTCGTCTCCGCGTTCGCCTGGCAGTTCGCGTTCGCGCCGGACTCGGGTTTCATCAACAGCTGGTTCGGGTTAGAGAACTACGACTTCTTCGCGCAGTTCGGTTCGTCGGTCGCCGTCATCTGCCTGTCGGAGATCTGGAAGACGACACCGTTCATGTCGCTGCTGCTGCTCGCCGGCCTCGCGCAGGTGCCCGAAGAGCTGCAGGAGGCCGCGAAGGTCGACGGCGCGACGCCTTGGCAGCGGTTGTGGAAGGTCACGATCCCGAACATGAAGGCGGCCATCATGGTCGCGCTGTTGTTCCGGACGCTGGACGCCTACCGCATCTTCGACAACGTGTTCATCATGACGAGCGGCGCGCAGGGCACCGAGACGGTGTCGTTCCTCGCGTACCGGCAGATGATCAGCCGAACAGCCGTCGGCTTGGGTTCGGCCGTCTCGGTGCTGTTGTTCTTGACAGTGGTGCTGATAGCGGTCGTCTTCATCAAGCTGTTCAAGGTCGACCTCGGTCGAGTGCGGGGTGATGGGTGATGCGTAACCGCAGCAACCTCTGGTGGGGCATCGGCGGGGTCGTGATCATCGTCTACGCCCTGCTGCCCGTCGCCTGGATCATCTCGCTGTCGTTCAAGGCGGACGACCAGGACAAGCAGTTCTTCCCCAGCGAGTTCACGTGGGACAACTACAAGACGGTGTTCGACTCCGGTCTGTTCACCAGCGCACTCCGCAACTCGATCGGCATCTCGCTGATCGCGACGGTGCTGTCGGTGGTGTTGGCGACGCTCGCGGCGTACGCGATCGCGCGACTGGAGTTCAAGGGCAAGCGGCTGGTTCTCTCGATGGCGTTGGGAATCGCGATGTTCCCGACGATCTCGTTGGTGCCGCCACTGTTCGACATGTGGCGCAGCATCGGTCTGTACGACACGTGGATCGGGCTGATCATCCCGTACATGTCGTTCACCCTGCCCTTGTCTATCTGGGTGTTGTCCGCGTTCTTCCGCGAAATCCCTTGGGAGATGGAACAAGCGGCGCAGGTCGACGGTGCGACACCGTGGCAGGCGTTCCGTAAGGTGATCGTTCCGTTGGCCGCGCCGGGTGTGTTCACCGCGGGCATCCTCACGTTCTTCTTCGCGTGGAACGACTTCATCTTCGGCATCTCGCTCACCGCGTCCGATGCCGCGAGACCTGTGCCCGCCGCACTCGCCTTCTTCACCGGCGAGTCCTTCTTCACCCAGCCGACAGCGGCCATCGCGGCTGCCGCGGTGGTGGTCACGATTCCCGTGATCGTGCTCGTTCTGTTCTTCCAGCGCAAGATCGTCGCCGGCCTTACGTCCGGCGCTGTGAAGGGTTGATACGCCATGGCAGCCATTGAGATGAAGAACATCGTCAAGCGGTACGGGGATGGTTTCCCAGCGGTCAACGACATCAGCTTGGACATCGCTGACGGCGAGTTCATGATCCTGGTCGGACCGTCCGGGTGCGGGAAGTCCACCTTGCTGCGGATGATCGTGGGCCTGGAGGACATCACGTCCGGCGACATGGTCATCGGCGGCGAGCGCGTGAACGACAAGGCGCCGCGCGACCGCAACCTCGCGATGGTGTTCCAGAACTACGCGCTCTACCCGCACCTCACCGTGTACGAGAACATCGCCTTCCCGCTGCGGTTGGCGAAGATGTCGGACGCGGACGTGACGTCGAAGGTCGAGAACGCGGCGGAGCTGTTGGAGCTGCAGGAGCACCTGCAACGCAAGCCGAGCCAGCTTTCCGGCGGTCAGCGGCAGCGGGTCGCGATGGGCCGGGCGATCGTTCGCGAGGCTTCGGCGTTCCTGTTCGACGAGCCGTTGTCCAACCTGGACGCGAAGTTGCGTGGACAGATGCGTACGGAGATCTCCCGGCTGCAGCGGCGGCTCGGGACGACGACCGTGTACGTGACGCACGACCAGACCGAGGCGATGACGCTCGGGGACCGGGTTGCCGTTCTGCGTAAGGGCATTCTGCAGCAGTGCGCCTCGCCGCGGGAGCTGTACGAGCAGCCGGTCAACCTGTTCGTCGCGGGCTTCATCGGTGCGCCGCCGATGAACTTCCTGCCGGCGTCGGTGGAGGGCAACGAGGTGAAGCTGCCGTTCACCACGGTGCCTTTGCCTGCTGGGCTTGACGCTTCGGAGCTGTCGGGTCAGCTGCTCGTCGCGGGTATCCGGCCGGAGCACTTCGAGGACGCCGAGTACGTCGAGTCCGCGAAGCAACCGCGTGGGCACACGTTCGAGGCGACGGTCGACGTGACGGAGTGGCTGGGCAACGAGCAGTACGCGTACGTGCCGTACGAGTCGCCGGCGGAGATCCGCGCGCAGATCGACTCGCTGGCAAAGGAGCTCGACATGGAAGCGATGCGGCCGCAGCTGATCATCTCCCTCGACCCGGCCAGCCGGATCCGCGAGGGGGAGCCGGCGCAGTTCTGGGTCGACTCCACGCGGATGCACCTGTTCGACCCGCGTTCCGGTGACAACCTGA
Source organism: uncultured Actinomycetota bacterium (assembly GCA_963762635.1). Taxonomy (GTDB): domain Bacteria; phylum Actinomycetota; class Actinomycetes; order Propionibacteriales; family Actinopolymorphaceae; genus Tenggerimyces. The sequence continues at coordinate 31,615 of CAVXLQ010000006.1, read as the reverse complement.
CGAACAAGGCAGCTGCTGCCACAGCTTCCTGACGTTCGTCCTGACTACGTGGCGGTCGCGTGCTGGGCACGTGGCCGTCACGCATGTCTGGGCTGGTTTCTCGGCGCATGCTTGGGGTCATGACCACCGCTGAACGGTTCGTCGCCGAACTCGACGCGCTGCGGACTCCGGACGGCATCCGGATGGGCTCGATCTTCGCGCTCGCCAAGACCTACCGCGAGCTGGCCCCGGCCGACCTCGCTGACCTGCTGCGGAGCGACGTGCACGAGGTGCGCGTCGGCGCGCTCAGCATCATGGGCAAGCAGGCCGCGCACAAGAAGACGTCCGAGGCCCGTCGCAAGGAGCTGTTCGAGCTCTACCTCGCGAACACGCCCCGCATCGACACGTGGGACCTGGTCGACCTCAGTGCCCATCACGTCGTCGGGGCGTACCTCCTCGACAAGCCGCGCGACGTGCTCTACTCGCTGGCGCGTTCCGAGCTCTGGTTCGAACGGCGGATCGCCATGTTCGCGACGCTGGCGCTCGTTCGGGACGGTCAGCTGGACGACACGTTCGCGCTCGCCGAGCTCCTTGCGCATGACGAGGAGTTCTACGTCCAGAAGGTCGTCGGCGGGATGCTGCGGGAGGCGGGGAAGCACGATCGCGAGCGGCTGGTGGCGTACCTGGACGAGTACGCGGCGACCGTTCCGCGCCCGTTGCTCCGGGACGCGATCGAGCACCTCTCGCCGGAGCTTCGGGCGCACTATCTCGGGCTGAAGCGCGCTACCCCGTGAGCTCGCCGCGCTCGACGATCGGGAACAGGTAGCGGTCGGCGATGTGGTTGAGGACGCGCCTCGCCTGGCGGAACCTGCCGGCGACGTCGTGCACCGTCGCGAGTCGTTCGGTGCGGATGGGGGCGAGCTCCCAGGCGTTGCGGTACCAGCTCGCGCCCAGCACCTCGAACAGCTCCAGCGCGGGGGCGCCGGCGAGCCGTTCCCGCTCGTGCCGTTGGACCAGTCGCAGGAGCCTGCCGGCGTCGATCGGGGAGAGCGCCTGGCGCTGGGTGTACTCGGGGAAGACGCCGGCCAGGAACAGCGCGACGTCGCCGAGCCTCCGGTAGATGCCGGGGCGCTCTGCTTCGGTCGCGGCGTCCAGCAGCCCGGCCAGGTGCAGCGGGTCGAGCTCGCTGTACTTCCGCCACCGCCACCCCCGCCTCGTCTGCACGCGATACCGCCCGCTGCCGATGCGCGTGAACGAGGCGAGCAGCTCGGCCAGCAGCAGGCGGCGCGCGTCGTCGGCGAGGAAGTCGGCCAGCTGCGGCCCGTCGAACACCGGCACCCGTTCCCGCAGCCCGGTGCGCTCGGTGACGTACGTCATCTCCGCCAGGTCCGCCGCCGCCTTGTGCACGACCACGGCGAACAGCAGGAACGGCGACACCTCGAGGAACGGTGTCGCCGCCTTGGAGTGCGCGCCGAGGATGCTCTCGAACACACGCCGGTCCGACAGCAGCCGCGGAATCAGGTGCGGCTGCCGCCGCAGATCAGTGGCCCCGAGCTTCCCCAACAGCTCGAGGTCATGCTCGGTCAGGTGGTCCGCGTAGGAAGCTCCGACACCCTCCACCCTTCGACTATCGCACGTCGGTCACATCTTTGGTGAGCCCTCCGTCAGTGCGGCATGACGAACAACGAACTGTTCCTGGTGACGGGCGGTACGGGCACGCTCGGGCGACTCGTGGTGCCGCGGCTGGTCGAGGCCGGCGTCAAGGTGCGGGTGCTCAGCCGGCACGCCCACCCCGCCGCCCACGGCGTCGAGTACGTGGTCGGCGACCTGGCCACGGGCGACGGCCTCGCCGTCGCCGTCGAGGGCGTCCACACCGTCGTCCACCTCGGCGGCTCGGCCAAGGGTGACGACGCCAAGGCGCGGCACCTCGTCGACGCCGCCAAGCCTGCCGGCGTCAGACACGTGGTGTACGTGAGCGTCGTCGGCGCCGACCGCGTACCCGTCAAGAGCGGCATGGACCGCGCGATGTTCGGCTACTTCGAGGCCAAACTGGCCGCCGAGCGGGTCATCGCCGAGTCCGGGCTGCCGTGGACCACGCTGCGCGCGACGCAGTTCCACGAGGCGATGGTCGCGATGGTCCGCGCGATGGCGAAGCTCCCGGTCGTCCCGGTCATGGCCGGCTTCCGGTTCCAGCCCGTCGCCGCCGAGGACGTGGCCGAACGGCTGGTCGAGCTCGCGCTCGGCGCGCCCGCGGGCCTCGTACCCGACCTCGCCGGCCCGACGTCGTACGGCCTGGACGAGCTCGCCCGCGACTACCTGCGAGCGACCCATCGGCGCCGGCCGATCCTGTCCATTCCGATGCCGGGCAACGCCGCCCGCGCGTACCGAGACGGCGCCAACCTTCCGGCCGCGGGCTCGGCGACCGGCCGCCGGACCTGGGAGGCTGTCCTCGCCGAGCAGACGACATGACCCGTAGCGGTCTAGCCGAACGGGTTGTCAGCCCACCAAGGGGTCGCTAGCGTCTTTCTGTAACCGCATAGATATCTCCAGTATTTCGTACGGAGGACGTCAGACGTCATGCCCGCACGTGAAGGCTTCCGGGCCAACCTCCCCGCCGGCGGCATCAAGGCCGCGCTCATCGGCGGCAACACGATCGGCGCGTCGATCCGCGAGGCCACGCCCCGTTCGGACGGCTACCGCCACCTCGACACGCCTCGGCTCATCGAGCGCCTCCAGGAGCTCAACACCAACACGTACTTCTACGGCGTCTGGGACTCCGCCACCGACTGGGACGACCTCCGGCTGGAGTTTCTCCCCGCGGCACAGGAGATCGGGCTCAAGGTGATCCCGTACCTCGTGCCGCCGTCCGAGACCGACCTCAACGGGCGGGCGTCGCGGCCGTACCTCATGGACTACGTCGCCTGGGCTCGCGCGCATGCCGAGCTCTCGCTGGAGTACCCGAACCTGATCGGATGGTCGATCGACGACTTCGAGTTCGACATGAACGCGAAGCTGTTCACGCACGAGTACATGACGCAGATGCGCGAGACGCAGGACGCGATCAACCCGGACCTGGGCTTCCTGACATGCGCGTACTGGGGCGCCGCGACCAGTCCGGAGTTCCTGGACAAGTACGGGCCGTTCATCGACGGCATCGTGTATCCGTACCTCGACGGCCACAACCACAACACGCAGGTCACGTCGACGGTGAAGTCGGACCTCGACGCGATCCGCGAGGTGGCCGAGCCGCGTGGGATCGAGACCATCCTGCTCGTCTACGCGGGGCGCTTCCTCACCTCGCAGCTGCGGCCGACCGAGACGTACGCGGCGGAGTGCGTCCGCGCGGGCGTCGAGCACGCGGCGGAAGGCAAGATCGCCGGCGTGGTCGCGTACGGGACCCAGGTCGACGGGGCGCCGACGCCGAACAGCGAGAACCTCGCGATGTACGGCTCCGGCCGGCTGTCGCTCGCGGCGCCGTACCACTCGGTCGCGAAGGCCGGGACGTACGCCGAGGGCTGGCAGACGGTCGCCGTCGACCCGGACTCGCCGCGGTACGAGCTGTCGTTCTGGCACTACCGCCTCTTCACCTCGAACGTGCCCGCGCCGGGCGACTACGTGTTCCGCGTCCTGGTCGACGACGAGGAGGTGTGGGCGTCCGACGTGCGCGGCGAGCCCTGGGCTCTGTGGATCCAGGGCAAGGGGCTGCAAGGCCCGGTTGACATCACGCCGTACCTGAAGGGCAAGACGTCTGCCCGCTTGGCCTTCCGGCTGACGGCGGAGCGGGACGTTTCGAGCCGGTACGTCGACGTCGGCATCGACCATCTCGAGGCGATCGGCTTCACGATCGCGGACCCGGGCTTCGAGGAAGAAGGCGCCTGGCAGTACGTACGGGGAGGCGACGGCCCGATCCTCGCCTGCGTCGACCACTTCGTCCCCGACCGGCCGGAGCGCATCTTCCGTGCGGTGGGCGAGGAGTTCGGCCGCTGAGCTCGGGCTAGTAGCGTCGCGAGTATGGCGACCTACCAGGATCTCGGGCCGTACTCCGACCTCGTCGACGCCGCCCGCGCCCGCCAATCAGCCAGGGATGGCGGTGGGGTGCGGGCGGCGCTCGGGTTCGACGCGCCGGATGCTCCGCCGGCGGACGTGCGGGTCGAGGGGACGTGGGAGCGCGACGGGGTGGTGGGGGAGGAACTCACCTGGTCGGTGGGCTACGGGCCACGCACCGCGGCCACTTTCGTCAAGCCGGCGGGCGCGACGGGGCCGTTGCCGGGTGTCGTCGCGCTGCACTGCCATGGCGGCTTCATGTTCTACGGGCGGGAGAAGGTCGTCGACGGCCTTCACGGGTGCCCGCCCGCGCTGGCGGCGAATCGCGAAGGGCAGTACGGCGGCGTCGCGTTCGCCAACCGGCTGGCCGAGGCTGGGTTCGCGGTGCTCGCGCCGGACGTCTTCTGTTGGGGCAGCCGGCGATTCCCGGTGGGGAGGATGCCGAAGGCGATCCAGGATCACACTGCGATCCTGGTGCCCGGCGCGGACGAGGTGACCGTTCACAACACCGCGGCGAGGCTGTTCGAGCACGTGGTCGAGAAGTACTGCGTTCTGCTCGGCACCAGCATGGCTGGTGTCGTGGCCGCCGAGGACCGGATGGCGGTGGAGTACCTCGCCTCGAGGGCCGACGTCCAGGACGGCCAGGTCGGCTGCGTCGGTCTCTCGGGCGGCGGCGCGAGGTCGGCGCTGCTGCAGGCGACGAGCGAACGGATCGGCGCCGCGGTCGTGGTCGGGATGATGTCGACGTACGAGGGCCTGCTCGACCACAACGTCGCCGGGCACACGTGGATGTTCTTCCCCGCCGGCTGGGCCCGCCAGGGCGACTGGCCCGACCTCGCCGCCACGCGGGCGCCGTCGCCGCTGATGGTGCAGTACGACCGGGAGGACGGCCTGTTCACGATGGACGGGATGCGAGCGGCGCACGCGAAGCTCCAGGCCGCGTACGGAGAATCAGGCGCGTACGAGGGCAGGTTCTACGACGGCCCGCACAAGTTCGACCTCGAGATGCAGGACGACGCGACGGCCTGGTTGACCAAGCAGCTCAGCGCATAGCTCGCGACATGATGTCGTCGACGACGGAGTCCTTCGCGTCCGCGTAGTTCTGGACGAACTCCCAGTCGCGCGACGCCAGCTCCCGTTTGGTCTTCTCGTAAAGCAGCCGGTCGTCGTCGTTCGCGCGCAGCCAGTCCCGGAAGCGCACCATCCGCTCGGTCTCGGTCGAGCCGGCCGAGAACACGTGCAGGTTGATGTTCGTGTCGGGCCCCTTGAACAACCGGTGCTCGTGCCAGTCCGGCTCCCGGATCCGCAGCACGTAGCCGGCGGCCTCCATCGGCGGCACGTACGCGGACTCGTCCGACGAGTCGGGCACCTCGAGTGTCAGGTCGATGATCGGCTTCGCCGCGAGCCCGGGCACCGAGGTGGAGCCGGTGTGCTCCAGACGTACGACGTTCGTACCGAGGACCGAACGGATCCGCTCGGCCTCGCGCGCGAACAGAGAAGGCCACGCCGGGTCGTACTCCGCCAGCACGATCCGACCACCCACCGGCCGGCTCGGCTCCCCGACCGTCGCCGCCCGGATCTCCTCCTCGGTGGACGCGGCACGGGTGCGATCGAGGGGTGCGTCAGACATGCCGAGGAGACTACCTATCTCCACCAGGCAACGGAGTACGCGGCGGTACGGGACTCCAGCCGAACGCCGGCGTCGAGCCGGTCCACGACGTCCTCCAGCGTGGCTTGGCCGCGGCGCCATTTCCCGGCTCGCCAGATCGCCGACCCGAGGGCGCGGTGCCGGACCGCGACGGGCAGGGCGGCGAGCTCCGGCTCCGACAACGGCCAGAGTGAGGTGTAGCCGCGGGCGAAGGCCTCCACGGGTGCGTCGTCGTCGAGGTCCTCCGACCAGGCGAGGACGGAGTGCAGACCGGTCACCGGATCGACCAGGCGCAGATCGGTGCCGGCGATCTCGAAGTCCAGGATCGCCGCCACCGAGCCGTCGTCGGCCAGCAGGATGTTCGACAGCGCGAAGTCGCCGTGGACGATCTGGACCGGCAGCGTCTCCTGCAGCACCCGGTGCTGCTCGTCGGTCGCGTGGACGTGCTCGGCGAACCACGCCGCGCCTTCGGAGTCCGGCAGGGAGGCGATCAGCTCGTCGAGGTCCGTCACCGCCGGGTGGATCTCGGTGAACGGCCGCCGCCAGTCGGTCGGAGCCAGCGACAACGGCAGCTTGGCGAGCCCGAGATCCAGCTCGGCCAAGGCGGATGCCGCCGCGCCGACCTCGTCCGGCCGCTTCCACTCCGGGTGCCTGCCGCGCACGTAGGGGAACAGCGCTGCCAGCTCCGTACTGTCCGACACGACCGTGCGACCGTCCGGGGTCGGCAGCGGCGACGGTACGGCGAACGGCAGCCCGAGCGCGGACACCTCGCGCAGTAACGCGTGCTCGGCGAGCACCTGCTCGAGCGCGAAGTTCTGCACCCCACGCAGGACGTACGAAGACGAGCCGATCTCGACGATCAGCATGGTGTTGTTCGTACCTCGGGCCGCGTCACGCACCGAAGAAGGCGAAGGGAGGTCCCACGAGGACAACAGCTCGAGCAGGCTCATCGCGCCGTCAGGACGTGGTTGACAGCAGCCGCATCAGAATCACGCCGCCAAAGATAGCGGTCGGAACGTACAGCAGGATGGGCGGTACGCCGTCGGTGAGGATGAACAAGCCCACGATCAGCGCGCCCGCACCGACGCTCGTCCAGCCCACCCAGAACGGCATCAGGTCGGTCATCACCAGCGAAATCCCGAAGCCCAGCAGGCCAAGCGAGCACAGAATCGCCCCGGCGTGCCACAGTCCGCTGACCCATCTCGACAGCGGCTCGTACCAGTCGCCGATCTCCGCGCCGTGGCGATAAGCCTCGGCCTCCGTCGCGGTCACCGACAGCCGGAACGCGAGATTCGCCAACCACAGCACGGACCCCACGGCGAACATGATCAGCGCGGGGGTCGGCAGGAAGCCCTCGGGTTCCTGCCGGTCGATGACTCGAGCCAGCCCGGCGAGACCAGGCAGCGTGAGGCCGGCGCCCACAGCGAACAGCCAGTTCGCGAACCTCCAGATGCCGGTCCGCCTGGCCACCAGCGGCAACGCGTCCTCGCCACGCCTCCACCACACGCGGTAGAGCTGGGGGAACAACGAAGCGAGCACGACACACAAGCCGCCAGCGCCGAGCAGCCCGCCCACGGCGAACAGTTCGGTGCGCATTGGGCCATTGTGCGCAGCAATGAGCGGCGATGCCGCTGGTTTGGATCATTGTGCGAGATTGGCCACAGCGGCAATTACGGGTGTGTCATGGACAAAACATCCAATGCCGCATCGAGTTGCTCCTCGGTGAGATCGCCGCGCTCGACATATCCCTGCTCCAGAACGACCTGCTTGATGGTCTTTCGTTCGGCGAGAGCGGTTTTCGCAACCTTGGCGGCGTTTTCGTAGCCGATGTAGCGGTTCAACGGAGTAACGACCGAAGGCGACGACTCCGCGTACTCCTTGCAGCGTTCGACATTCGCGGTAATGCCGTCGACGAGCCGGTCCGCGAAGAGCCGACTTACGTTGGCCAGCAGGCGAATCGACTCGAGCAGGTTGCGCGCGATCACTGGCAGCATCACGTTCAGCTCGAAGTCGCCCTGCGATCCGCTGAACGCCACCGCGGCGTCGTTTCCCATGACCTGCGCGACGACCTGGCGCGCGGCCTCGGGGATCACCGGGTTGACCTTGCCCGGCATGATGCTCGACCCCGGCTGCAGGTCGGGCAGCGCGAGCTCGGCGAGACCCGTGCGCGGGCCGGAGCCCATCCAGCGGATGTCGTTCGCGATCTTGTACAGGCCGACGGCGATCGTACGGAGCTGGCCGGACAGCTCGACGAGCCCGTCGCGGGCGCCCTGCGCCTCGAAGTGGTCGCGGGCCTCGGTGAGCGGCAGGCCGGTCATCGCGACGAGCTCGGTGATGACCTTGTCGGCGAACCCGGGCGGGGTGTTGATGCCGGTGCCGACCGCGGTGCCACCGAGCGGCAGCTCGGCGACGCGGGGGAGCGTGGCGTTGAGGCGCTCGATGCCGTGCGTGATCTGGGCGGCGTACCCGTAGAACTCCTGGCCGAGCGTCACGGGCGTCGCGTCCATGAGGTGCGTACGGCCGGACTTCACGATGTCGGCGAACTCGGTGCCCTTGCGGCTCAGCGCCTCGTTCAGGTGCCCGAGCGCGGGCATCAGGTCGTTGAGACCGGCGTTCGTCGCGGCGATGTGGATCGAGGACGGGAACACGTCGTTGCTGGACTGCGACGCGTTCACGTGGTCGTTCGGGTGGACGTCGCTGCCGAGCGACTCCGAGGCGAGGGTGGCGATGACCTCGTTCGTGTTCATGTTGCTGCTCGTGCCCGAGCCGGTCTGGAACACGTCGATCGGGAAGTGCTCGTCGAACTCGCCGTCGGCGACGCGTTGGGCGGCGTCCTGGATCGCCTTCGCGATGCCCGCGTCGACCACGCCCAGCTCGGCGTTGACCTTGGCGGCCGCGCCCTTGATCAGCGCGAGCGCGCGGATGTGCTGGCTCTCCAGCGTGGTGCCGGAGATCGGGAAGTTCTCCACCGCCCGCTGCGTCTGGGCGCGGTACTTGGCCCAGACGGGCACCCGGACCTCACCCATCGTGTCGTGCTCGATCCGAAACTCAGCGTCCTCGACCATGGACCCGACTTTATGACGCTACGGTCTGTTCCCATGTCGCAGGGTTCGCGCTGGCTGACGACCGCGCAGGCGGCGGAGCGGTTGGGCGTGAAGCGGGAGACCCTCTACGCGTACGTGAGCCGCGGCGTGCTCGTACGGCATCGTGGCGCCGACAAGCGCTCGTCGCGGTTCGACCGGGTCGAGGTCGAACGGCTGGCGGCGCGTACGCGGCGCGGTGGGCGGGCCGGGTCGCTCGAGGTCGTGATCGACTCCGAGCTGACGATGCTCGACCCCGCCGGGCGGCTGTACTACCGCGGCCAGGACGCGGCGGAGCTGGCCCGGACGTCGACGGTGGAGGACGTCGCCGCCCTGCTGTGGGGCGCGCCCGCCCCGGCGCCGTGGGAGGCGTCGCCGGTCGCGCTCAAGGTCGGCCGGCGCGCCCAGGCCGCGCTGCCCGCGTCGGCGCGGGTGATCGACCGCGTACGGGTGATCGTGGCGGCGGTGGCCGCGACGAACCCGGTACGCGACGACCGCCGCCCGGCAGTCGTGGTCGAGGTCGCGCGTTCGCTGATCGCGGCCGCCATCGACTGCCTGCCCGAGCTGTCCGAGCCGGCGTCGACCGCGATCGCCGCCCGGCTGTGGGCGCGGTTGTGCTCGCGTACGCCGCGTCGCGGGGAGCTGCGGGCGATGAACGCGGCGCTGATCCTGCTGATGGACCACGAGCTGCCGGCGTCCACGTTGGCGGCCCGGATCGCCGCGTCGGTGTGGGCGGACCCGTACCTCGTCGCCCTGACCGGACTCTGCGTCGGCGGCGGGGTGCTGCACGGCGCGGTCTCGTCGGCGGTGGAGTCGTTGCTGCGCGAGCCGTCGGGCGCGGACGACGTCCCGCGGGTGGTGGGGGAGCGGATGCGACGTGGGGAGCCGCTGCCCGGGTTCGGACACGCGGTCTACACCGGCGTCGACCCGCGCGCCGAGGTGCTGCTCGCGTTGGTGCGCGACATGGGCCGCCGGGGAACGCTGGACGCCGTCATCGACGAGCTGGCCTCGGTGGTCGGCGCGCAGGGTGGTCCGCAGCCCAACGTGGACTTCGGATTGGCCTCGTTCGGCGTCAAGGCTGGGTTGACGATCGGGTCGGGCGAGGTGATCTTCCTGGTGGCGCGGATGGTGGGCGTACTCGCGCACGCGTTGGAGGAGTACCCCCACCGGCAGCGCTTCCGGCCGCGGGCGCTGTACACCGGCCCGCCGGTGAAGCCTGCGTAAACAGCTCTCTCGTGCGGCGACGGCCAGCTATGGTCGTTTCGGCCGAGGGGGGAAGTTGATGCTGCGCAGGGTTGTGCTCGTGGGGTTGCTCATGGTGGCGACGGCATGTGGTCCCGCGGCGCCCAAGGAGTACGGCGCGACGGAGGCCGGGCCGACCAAGGTCTCCAAGCCGTTGATCGCGGACCAGCCACCGCCGGCCGACGATCCGGCCGAGGACGAGCCGAAGATCGTCACGTCGTCCGCCGGGTTGTGCGCGATGTACACCGAGGAGCAGATCGAGGAGTTCATCGGGCGTCCGGTACGCGAGGGTCGGCCCGGGACGAGCAAGACGAACGCGAGCTGCGAGTGGGTCGGGACCGGGAAGCCCGCTCAGGGAAAGGGCACGCCGCCCATCCCGACCGTGGTGTCGATCACGCGAGCCAAGGCCGCGCGGTACGACACGATCCACTCGAACGTCGTCGACAAGGCGGAGAGCCGCAAGGCGGGCGGTGCCCAGGTGGTCCGCGGAGTGGGCGACCAGGCGTTCGCGATCGGCGCGTCGGTGAAGGGCATCCCGATCTGGTACGGCGGCGCCCGCCACGGCGACTGGATGACCGTCGTCGAGATGTCGGGCGGCAGGACCAAAGCCGGCGTGGCGTCCGTGACCGAGCTCCTGCTGGACATCATCGAGCACGGCTGAACCTCGCGACCCTGGCGGCGAAGGTCGTCGCCACCGTTCGTGGGGAATGAAGTGGACACCGTGTCCGGTTAGACTCGGCATGACACTTCTCCTGCTCCTGTCCGCCCTGTTCGCCGGCGGGCTGCTGGCCGTCCAGGCCTCGGTCAACCTGCGCCTCAATGCGGCGGTGGGGACGCCGTATGGGGCTTCGACGATCCAGCTCGGCGTCGCTGCCGGGCTTCTGCTGGTGGTGGCAGCCGCCACCGGGGCGGTCGGCGCGATCGTGCACGTCGCGGACGTTCCCGCGTGGCAGCTGCTAGGTGGCATCGCGAGCCCGCTCTACATCACCAGCGGGATCCTGCTGTTCCCGCGGCTCGGCGCGCTCGCGGCGGTCGGGCTGTTCGTGACCGGCCAGATCCTCGCCTCGGTCGGCCTCGACCTGTTCGGGCTGATCGGCGTCCAGCGCCAACCCGTCACGGCCGGCATCCTGCTCGGCGCGGTCGCGGTGATCGCGGGCATCACGGTGATCATCCGCGGGCAGTCGGCGGCATCGCCGCAAGCGCCCGCGGCCGGACGGGTCGGCTGGATCGCGCTCGGCATCGTCGCCGGCGCGGTCCTCCCCGTACAGGGCGCGGTGAACGCCCAGCTCCGGCAGACCGTCGGCGCGCCGATCGTCGTGGGCCTGATCAGCTTCCTCGTCGCCACGATCACGATCGCGCTCGTGCTTCTCGTTCTCACCTCGACGAGGCGGACGCCGAGGCCGAAGCTCCAAGGCCTGAACAAGATGCCGTGGTGGGGCTGGCTCGGCGGTGCCTGCGCGGCGACGTACGTGACCGCGACGTTCCTGCTGATCCCGCAGATCGGCGCAGCCACCACGGTCGCGCTCACGGTCACCGGGCAGCAGCTGGCTTCGGCGCTCGTGGACCACTTCGGGCTGTTCCGGATGCCGCGACGGCGACTCGCCCCCGTACGCACTCGGCGGCCTCGTCCTGCTCCTCGCCGGCTCAGCGCTGGTCCAACTCAGCTAGAAATAGACTCCGTGCACGAACGCCCCGAGCGCGCCGACGCCGCTCGCAACCGCCGCCGGGTGCTCGACGCGGCGAGCGAGCTGTTCGCGGCGCGCGGCGCGCGGAACGTGACGATGGGCGACATCGCCACGGCGGCGGGCGTCGGGCGCGGCACGTTGTACCGGCGCTACCCCGACATCGCCGCGATAGCGACCGCGTTGCTGGACGAGCACGAACGCGACCTGCAGGAACAGCTGATCAACGGCGAGCCGCCGCTCGGCCCGGGCGCCGAGCCGGCCGAGCGGCTCGCCGCGTTCTACGCCGCGATGGTGCGGCTGCTGGAAGCCCATGTCCACCTCGTGTTGGGCACCGAGGTCGGGCCGGCGCGGTTCGCGACGGGTGCGTACGGCTTCTGGCGGCTGCACGTTCGCTCGCTACTCGTCGCGGCGAAGGTCCCCGAGCCCGACGCCCTGGTCGAACCCCTGCTGGCCCCACTCGCCGCCGACGTCTACGACCACCAACGCCACCAGCGCGGCCTCACACCCGAGCAGATCACCGCGGGCCTCCAGCGGATCGCCCGATCCGTCCTCGCCGACCAGTGATCCTGCTCACTCGGCACGCTTGACGTTGATTCCATCAACATTGACAACATGTTTCGCCGGGCGGACAGTCCAGGCATGACGCTCATCGACGTTCCGCCCGGACTTGCCGGCGTCGCCGTCACCGACACGACGCTCGGGGACGTGCGCGGCCTGGAGGGCTTCTACCACTACCGGCAGTACTCGGCCGTCGAGCTCGCGACGACCCGTTCGCTCGAGGATGTGTGGTACCTGCTGTACGAGGGCGCACTGCCCACGCACGCGGAACGGGACGCGTTCGCCGCCACGATCGCGCCGATGTTCACGCTGCCGGACGCGGTGCGCGAGGTGCTGCCGTCGATCGCGACGACCGGCAACCCGTTGAACGAGCTGCGTACCGCCTTGTCCCTCAGCGGATCCGCGCTCGGCCTCCGCCCGATCTGGGACATCGACGAGACGCAACGCCGGCTTGACGCACTGAGGCTCGCCGCCCAGGTGCCGACGCTGCTCACCGCACTGCATCGCCTGCGCAACGGCGACCAGCCGATCGAGCCGCGCGCGGATCTGACGTACGCGGCCAACTACCTGTACATGCTCACCGGCCAAGTCCCAGATCCCTTGCAGGAAAGGGCAATCTCGCGCTACCTCGTATCGACCGTCGACCACGGCTTCAACGCGTCGACGTTCACCGCGCGCGTCATCGCCTCGACCGGCGCGGACCTCGCGGCCTGCGTCGTCGGTGCGATCGGCGCGCTGTCCGGCCCGCTGCACGGGGGTGCGCCGAGCCGTGCGTTGGACCTGCTGGACGCGATCGGCACGCCGGATCAGATCGAGCCGTACCTCCGCGCGCGCATCGTGGCCGGCGACCGGATCATGGGCTTCGGACACCCGGTCTACCGCACCGAGGACCCGCGGTCGCGCATGCTCAAGCAGACCGCGCAGGAGCTCGGCGGTGAGCTGGTCGGGTTCGCGGTGGAGGTCGAACGTCAGGTGCTCGCGCTGCTCGCCGAGCTGAAGCCGGACCGCGAGCTGTACACGAACGTGGAGTTCTTCGCCGGCGTGGTGATGGAGCAGTGCGGACTGCCGCGCGAGATGTTCACGCCGACGTTCGCCTCCAGCCGCGTCATCGGCTGGACCGCGCACATCCTCGAGCAGGCTCGCGAACGCAAGATCATCCGCCCCGCCGCCCGCTACACCGGCCCGACCCCGCCGGTCCCGATCCCCGCGGCCTGACCGTCAGGCCGAGTCGGCCTTGGTCGCGACGTACAGGTAGTAGTCGAGCAGCTTGCCGTCGCGGTGGACGAGCTCGTGCAGCTCCTGGCAAGACGCGAACGTACGGTCCAGCACTCGGCGGAGGGCGCGTGAACGGGCGGCCGACCAGACGACGAGGATGCCGCCAGGGCGCAGGACGCGGAGCAGCTCGCGAGCGAACGGCAGCTCGTACACCTCGACATTCGCCATATGTACAAGGAAGTCTGGCCCGTTGTCGACGTCGAGCAACACCGAGTCGGCGCTCGCATCGGGCTGCGCGGGGATCCAGTACCGGATGTCCGCGACGTGCGTCTCCACCCGCGCGTCGGCCAGCACTCCGCGGGTCGCGGGGACGAGGCCGGCGCCGATCCAGGAGACGATGCAGGACTCGAGCTCCACGACGTCGATGTGCTGGATCCGGGCGTCGGCGAGCAGCTCGCGCAACGTGAAGCCGAGCCCGAGCCCGCCGACGACCACGCGCGACAGCGACGACGAAGGCGGCGTGCCCGCGCGGGCCAGCAGCCGTTCGGTCGCGGTCTCGACGGTGTCCATGACGAACGCGCCGTTGACGATCAGCTCGTACACCGCGGGGGATCCCGGCACGAGCCGTCGCCGGAGGGCGACGTCGCCGCGCGGCGTGGACTCGCGCGCGACGGTCTCGGGCAGCGAATCCGGCGCGGGCATGCGAGCCACCGTACCGCCGACCACCCCCAGCCGATCTTGGACGCCGAGCGGTTGGCCGTACGCCTTCAACGCAGTAACCTGAGCCGCTCAGGGGGAGGACATGGGGGAGTTCCATCAGTAGGTTCACGATCGGCCGCTCGCTGAACAAGAACTTCAAGTGGTACTGGACCGGCGAGTCGATCTCGCTCCTCGGCACCGAGATCACGCTCACGACCATCCCGCTGATCGTCGCCGTGACGCTGCACGCGTCCGCGACCGAGGTCGGCCTGATGCGGGCGCTGGTCTTCGTCCCGTTCATGGTCGTCCCGATCTTCGCCGGCGTGATCGTCGACCGCTATCGCCGAAGGCCGATCATGATCGGCGGGAACGTCGTCCGCGCGGCCGTCCTCGCCGTCGTACCGGTCGCGGCCTTGCTCGGCTTCCTCGACCTGCCGCTGCTGTACGTCGTCGCGGTGGTCGTCGGGGCGGCCGCCGTCTTCGTCGACGTCGCGGGGCTCGCGTACTTCCCGTCCCTGGTCGACAAGCAGGAGCTCGCGCGGGCGAACAGCTGGCTGGGTACGTCCAGCTCGACCGCCGTCACCGCCGGCCCGGGCATCACCGGCTTCCTCGTCGGAGTCATCGGAGCACCCGCGACGCTGCTCGCGAACGTCGGCGCGCTCGTCGTCTCGATCCTGACGCTGCTGAAGGTCAGGCATCGCGAGGAACTTCCGGGCAACGCCGACGAAGGCCCGAGCCCGTGGCGCGAGCTGCTCGGGGGCTTCGGCGTCGTCGCGAAGTCGCGCATCGTCATGGTGCTCGCGCTGGTCGGTGGCACCTACAACCTCTGCCTGGAGATGATCGAGGTCGGGCTGCTGCTGTACGCGACGCAGACGCTGCACTGGCCGCTGCCGGTGTACGGGCTCGTGCTCGCCGCGATGGGCGTCGGATCGATCCTCGGCTCGATGATCGCGGCGCGTGTCTCCGATCGGATCGGCCTCGGCCCGCTGTTCGCGATCGGTGGTGTCGCGAGTGGTCTCGCCGCGTTGCTGATCCCGCTCGCTCCGAACGGGCTGCTCGGCCAGGTCCTCGCCGCCGTCGGCCTCGCCGGGGTCGGCGGCGCGATCGTGGCGAGCAGCATCGCCGGGCAAACCGTTCGTCAAGCCGTGACGCCGAACGAGCTGCTCGGCCGGATGTCGGCGCTGGTACGGATGATTCTGTTCGCCGGCATGCCGCTCGGCGCACTCGCCGGAGGCATCATCGGCGCGGCCGCGAGCCCGCGGATCGCGCTGATCGTCGGAGCGGTCGTGCTGCTGCTCGCCGGCGTCGCCGCCCTGGTCACGAGCGTGCGGACGTTCGTGCGGGTGCCTGTCGCCGCCGACTGAGCGTTTGCGGTTGTCGGTGCCCTGTGAAATCGTTTGCTGGCGGGTCTGACACCCAAGGGGGACTGGGAAGGAGGCCGCTATGAAGGGCACTCGCGTTACGTGATGAGAGCGCCGTGGCCCTCGCTTCGGCGGGGGCCACGGCCAGCCCTCGCGTGAGTTAGCCTCGACGTATGGACGCACCGCGGTGGCCTCAGTGGGGATCGCGCCCCCAGCCGGACGATCTGCGCGCGTCGGACTCCGACCGCGACCGTACGGCCGAGGTGCTGCGCGACGCCGCGGGCGAGGGACGGTTGTCCCTAGAGGAGCTCGAGGACCGGCTCGAGCAGACGTACTCGGCGAAGACGTACGCCGAGCTCGCGCGGGTCACCGCCGACCTGCCGGTGGAGCAGCCGTCGCTCGGCGGCAAGTCGACGCCGACCGATGTCACCCGGCCGGGGCCGTCCGAGATCAGCGCGTTCATGTCCGAGCAGAAGGTCACCGGGCGCTGGCTGGTGCCGCGGCACATGACCGCGCGGACGTTCCTGGGCTCGGTCACGCTGGACCTCACCCAGGCCGCGCTGCCGCACGAGGTGGTGCTCGACGTGCAGGTGATCCTCGGCGAGCTGAAGCTCATCGTTCCCGACGACATCGCGGTCGTGATGGAGCCGTCCCCGACGATCCTGGGGGAGCGGTCGAACTCGTCGACGGCGGAGTACGCGCCGGGCACGCCGGTCGTGCGCATACGTGGCCCGGTGATGCTGGGCGAGCTGAAGGCGCGGCCGCCGAAGCGACGCTGGTTCGGTCGACCGCGCGGTTAGCAGGTCAGAACAAGCTGACCCAGTAGTCCCAGAAGCGCAGCACGATCAGACCGAGGATGCCGAGGAGCCACACGGTGAGCACGACCGCGTGGTTCTCGATGAGCACGCGTGCCCAGCGTTGTCGCCTGAGGTTGTAGAGCGTCACGTACCAGAAGATCGGGATCGTGACGACCCAAACCACCATGCAGTAAGGGCAAAGCGCGCCGATCGAGTACAGGCTCTGGACGATCAACCAGTGGATGAACCCGACGCCGATCGTCGCGCCGGCCTGCAGCCCGAGCCAGAACCAGCGCGGCAAGCGGGCGCCGGCCAGCAACGCCACGCCGATCGTCACCACGATCGCGAAGCCGGCGATGCCGAGCAGCGGGTTGGGGAAGCCGAGCACCGCTGCCTGCGGCTTGGTCATCACCGAGCCGCAGGACAGGATCGGGCTGATGCTGCAGCTCGGCACGTACGCACGGGTTCTTCAGCAGCTCGATCCGCTCGACCGTGAGCACGAACGCGGCCACGAACCCGAGGATGCCGCCGATCACCAACAGCCACGGCAACATCCGCGCGAACGGCTCCGGCTCGGCGACGTCCGCCTCGGTGTCGTTCACGGTGTCACTTTGCGAGAGCTGCATCGATCGCCTTCGTGAAGTCCTCGTACGACTTGGGTTCCAGCTTCTCACCGTTCAGGAAGAACGACGGCGTTCCGGCCACTCCAAGAGACTCGCCGTCCTTGACGTCCTTCTGGATCCGCTTCAGCGTTGCCGGATCGTTGTAGGCCTTGTCCCACTTGGCCAGATCCAGCTGCAGCGCCTCGGCGAAGCCGCGGAACGTCGCGTCCGCCGGCACTTGCTTGTTGCCCCAGGTCTGCTGGGTCTCGTACATCCGCTGGTACATCGCCTCGAACTTGCCTTGCTGGGCAGCGGCTTCGACCGCGCGGGAGGCGCGTTCGGCGTTGAAGTGCATCTCGAGCGGGAAGTAGCGGACGACGAACGTCACCTTGCCCGCGTACTGCTTACGCAGCTCCTCGACCGCGGGATAGATCGCCCCGCAGGACGGGCATTCGAAGTCGAGGAACTCGACGAGCGTGACCTTGCCGTTCCCCGTGTCGCCGAGCTTGTGGCTGTCGGGGCGCACGAGCGCGCTGTTCGCCGACGTGGTGTCGGCGGCGGCCGGCTTGTCGTCCTTCAACGCCGAGTTGATGAAGATCACGGCGCCGACGACGACCGCGAACGCGATGACCGCGCCGAGCGAGACCACCAGGTTGCGGCGGGTCGTCTTACGCCGTTGGGCCTTCTGTACTTCTTCGAGGCGCTCCCGCCGCGACTCGCGATCCTTCTTCTGAGACATGGGAATCTTCCTTCTGAGCAGGATGAAATGGCACTCGACAGCTCAGCAGGAAGGCGGTCCGCGAAGTCGGTTCGTACGGATCGAGGCCGCCGGCGCGGGGGCCGCGACGACGGACGCGGGAGCGAGCTGGGGAACGTCCGGCAGCAGCACCCCGAGGAGCGCCACCCGGATGAACCGCAGCAGGTCGGCGATCGCCCAGATCAACGAGTCGCCGTGAACGGCCAACGCCGCAACGAGAATCGACACGGTGACGTGGAACACCGACATCGAGGGACTCGGGAACGCGCCGTCGTGGCCGCAGATCACGAACGCGGCGGGGAACACCAGCTGCGCGCCGACGGCCGAAGCGCCCACCTGCACCAGCCCGCGGCGCTTGTCCGCGAGGACGACGAAGGCCGCGGCCAGCACGACCCAGCCGGCCACCAGACTCAGCAGCGGCGGCAGGTGTCCGCCCGTGGCGACGTGCGCGGCCGCCGCGAGCAGGGTCGTGACGAACGCGAGCACCGCGCCACGCATGGCGCGCGTTGCCCCCGTTCGTGTATTCACGCGGCCGAGCATAACCGGTGAATGTGTGTCACCAGCCCAGTTCGTCGCAGCCCTTGTGGTCGGCCGGCTCGACCTGGAGGGTGGCGTGGGCCACGCCGTGGCGGTCGCGGAGGATCTGGCGGCCCTGGTCGAGGACGGCGTGCGCCTCGGCCTGGTCCGCGATGACCAGGTGCGCGGTCGCGACGTTCATCCCGGACGTCAGCGACCACAGGTGCAGGTCGTGGACGTCGCGTACGCCCTCCACGGCGGCCAGGTCGATGGCGACCTGGTCCGCGTCGAGCCCGTCCGGCACGTGCTGGGCGAGAACCGCGAGCACCTGGCGGCCCAGCCCGACGGCGCGGACGACGACGAAGATGCCGATGGCCAAGGCGATCACGGTGTCCCAGACCGGCTGGCCGGTCGCGCCGACGAGCAGGCCGGCGACGATCACACCGACGGAGCCGGCGGTGTCGGCGACGACCTCGAGGTAGGCGCCCTTGACGTTCAGGCTCTCGCCGGCACCGGCGCGGAGGAGGAACAGCGCTATCAGGTTGACGATCAGGCCGAGCGCGCCGACGACCAGCATCGGGGTCGTCGAGACCTCCGCCGGAGCGTTGATGCGGTGGATGGCCTCGTACACGATGTAGCCGGCGACCATCAGCATCAGCCAGACGGCGAGCGCGGAGGCGAAGACCTCGGCGCGGTACGAGCCGTAGCTGCGGCGTCCGGTGGTGTCCTTGCGGGTCGCGACGCGGGTGGCGACGAGCGCCGCGGCGAGCGTGACCACGTCGGCGGCCATGTGGCCCGCGTCGGAGAGCAGGGCCAGCGAGCCGGAGACGAGGCCGTACGTCAGCTCGACGACGAAGAACGCGGCGATCAGCGCGAACGAGGCGGCGAGCCGCCAGCGGTGCTTGCCGCCCGCGTGACCGCTCACGGGGACCGTGCTGTGTCCGTGGCCGTGACCTGCGCTCATCAAGACTCTCGCTCGGGGTGGATGGCTTCGGTGTGGCCCGTATGGGAGAACGCGAGGTCGAGCAGCATGCGGACATGGGCGTCGTCGAGCCGGTAGTACGCCATGCGGCCGGACCGGCGGGCGGCGACGACGCGGTGGGCGCGGAGCAGGCGGAGCGCGTGCGAGGTGGCGGACTCGCTGGTCCCGGTCACCGCGGCGAGGTCGCAGACGCAGAGCTCGCCGTCCAGCAGCGCGACCAGGAGGCGGAGCCGTCCCGGGTCGGCGAGCAGGCTGAACACGTCCGCGGTGTCGACGACGTCCGACTCGGCCGGCATGCGGTTCTGGACGCTCTGGACGCGGGCGGCGTCGACGACTCGGGTGTTACAGGAGTCGAGCGCCAGCACCTGGTCGTCTGAAGAGCTGTTCATACGTCGATGTTCGGGGAACGTGATCTTGCCTGTCAAGTTCGGCCGGGCTGGCTTACTTGATGGAGGCGCCGACGAACGGGACGGAGTTCTCCGAGAGCAGCTCGACGAACAGCCCGAGGTCGCCGACGGTCACCTTGAGCCGTGGCGTGGCCTCGAGGTCGGCGGGTGTGGTCTTGGCGTTCGCCATCGGGATCGTCGTGTCCGTGCCGATCTCGCCGTTCCGCGGATCGACAGTCACCAGGCGCAGCTTGTAGTCGCGCGCCGCGTCGCCGCCCGTTCCCTCGGGGGAGCCGACGACGCCGAGCAGCAGCCGGCCGTCGGGCAGGACGGTCTGCACCCAGCGGACGGTCGAGCGTTCGTACTCCGTGATCGGCAGCTTCCGCGTCCAGGCCGTGTAGCCGGTCGCCGGACGGATCGCACGCAGCTCGAGGGCACGTGCGTCGAACGTCGCCTCGGTGAGGACCGCGATCCGGCCCGAGGTGACGAAGCTCCGTCGGTAGGCGACCGAGGAGCTGGCGAAGTCGGACTCCGGGCCGGTGTGGCTCGCGTCCAGCCATGTTTGCGAGCCGTCCGACAGCCGGACCGCTCCGAGCGTGTACTCCGGCGCGCCGTTGCGGGCGATCGCGATGACCGCCTCGGTCGCGCCGGGCTGCAGCTTGCCGACGACGGAGAACAGCCCGAACGCCGGCGCCGTCCACTTCCAGACCGTCTTGCCGGTCGAGGCGTCGAACATCAGCAGCACGTTCGGGGTCGGGTACGAGTCGCGCCCCGGCTGCGAACGGCAGGCCAGCACGGCGAGGACCCGGTCGCCGGGCGCGTTCTGCGCGTCCCGGACGGAGCACGCGCCGGGCAGCTTCTGCTCCCAGATCGTCGTGCCGTCGAACCGGGTCGCGGTCATCACCGCGTGATCGGTGGGCGTCGCGCCCCTGCTCCACAGCAGCCAGTTGCCCGCAAGCGCGGCGCGCAGCGAGCTGCGTTCGTCCGGCGCCGCGCGGGCGACGAGCATCTCGCCGGTGAGCGCGTCGAACACCCACATCCAGCGGGTGGGCGGGCTGTTGAACAGCACGTTCCGGCTCTTGTCGAGCCGCCCGGTGGTCGCCACGATCGAGCCGTCGGTGGAGACCTTGGGGACCTCGACGTTCTTGGTGTCGTACCGCAGCTGCTCCCACCGGATCTTGCCCGTACGCGGGTCGGCCATCGTCAGGCCGCGGCCGGTCGTGGCGACGAGCCCGCCGGCGGTGGTGAGCCAGCCGTTGGTCCGGTCGCTCGCCGGCTGGGTCCACTCCAGCCCGCCGTCGAGCTTCGCCACCTGCTCCTTCGGCGCCGGTAGCGAGGTCTCCTTGACGATGGTGTTGCCGTCCGAGACCGCGTGCGGGAGCCAGAGCTCGGTGGAGAACGTGACCCCCGCGACGCCGACCACGACGACGATCCCCATGCAGATGATCGACACGCGTCGCGCTCGGTGCATCCGGCCGCGGTGGCTGGCGATCAGGCAGATCGCGGCAAGCGTGGTGAGCCCGAGCCCGACCGCCGCCAGCGGGCCGCGGAAGCCCGCGCCGCCGAGCGGTCCGGGCTCGACCATCAACGTGAGCAGGACGACCGTCATGCCGCTGAGCGACGCCACGAGCGTGAGGCTCGGGACCAGCAGCCGCCACAGGTCGCGGAACGTGAACCAGGAGATGATCGCCAGCGCGAACGCGAGAACGGTCATCGAGACGCTGCCGTCGAGCCAGAACCCGGGTTGGGAGTAGCCCGACGCGGGCGCGGTGACCGTGGTCTGGATCGACGCGGCCTGCAGGTGCAGCGCACCGGCGAGCAGCAACATCAGGCCGATCGTGCGGAGCACCCAGCGGCCGCGGGTGGCGTACCCGCTGTCGGGCGCGGGTGGTTTCGCCGGCGGCGCCTCGGGGGCTGCCGGTGGTGGGACGGTTTCCGTATCCATGCTCAGTTGGCGTGCTCGAAGTCGACCGAGGAGTAGGCGCGGAGCTTGGCGAGGGAGTGCTCGGAGACGATCGACCGGATCGTTCCGCTGCGCGAGCGCATCACGAGCGAGTGCGTCGTGGCGCCGCCGGAGCGGTAGCGGACGCCGCGCATCAGCTCGCCGTCGGTGATGCCGGTCGCGACGAAGAACGCGTCGTCACCCTCGACCAGGTCGTCGGTCTTGAGCACGCGGTCGAGATCGTGACCGGCGTCGATGGCCTTCTGCCGTTCCTCGTCGTCGCGCGGCCACAGCCGACCCTGGATCATGCCGCCGACGCACTTCATCGCACACGCCGCGATGATGCCCTCCGGCGTGCCACCTATGCCGGCGAGCAGGTCGACGCCGGTGTCCGGCCGGGCGGCCATGATCGCGCCCGCCACGTCGCCGTCGGTGATGAACTTGATCCGCGCGCCGGTCTCGCGGACCTCCTGGACGAGGCCCTCGTGCCTTGGGCGGTCGAGGATCACCACGGCCACGTCGGCGGGGGAGGAGTTCTTGGCCTTGGCGACGCGGCGGATGTTCTCGCCGATGGGAACGGTGATGTCGATGACGTCGGCGGCCTCGGGGCCGGTCGCGAGCTTGTCCATGTAGAACACCGCGGACGGGTCGAACATGGCGCCGCGCGGGGCGACGGCGAGAACGCTGACCGCGTTGGACATGCCCTTCGCGGTCAGCGTGGTGCCGTCGATCGGGTCGACGGCGACGTCGCACTCCGCGCCATCGCCGGAGCCGACCTCCTCGCCGTTGTAGAGCATCGGGGCGTTGTCCTTCTCGCCCTCACCGATCACGACGATGCCGCGCATGCCGACGGACGCGATCAGCGTGCGCATCGCGTTGACGGCGACCTGGTCGGCGCCGTTCTTGTCGCCGCGGCCGACCCAACGGCCGGCGGCCATCGCGGCCGCCTCGGTCACGCGTACGAGCTCCAGCGCGAGGTTGCGATCCGGCGCCATCGGTTCGACGCGCAGCGGCGGCGGTACGGCGGTGGGATCGGACATCGTCGCCTCCGTGGGCGGGTCGAGGGGGACGCTCGTCAGCCTATCCAGCGCTCGTCTGTCGCTGGATAGTCGGTGGCGGCGTTGCTTTCTCGGCTCCGCTTTGCCTCGATGGCGCCCGATCGATCAGCTGACCCAGCCATCCCAGCTGGCGCCATAGATGCCACCCGCCGAGAAGGCGACGCCTAAGGCCACGACCGGTGCGACCTAGGAAGCACCGTCGAGGTCCTCTACCTCGTCGGCGGGCTTCTCCGACCGGGCCGCCGCGAGGCGGGCGCGGGCGCCGTCGAGCCAGGATTGGCAGATCTTCGCCAGCTCCTCGCCCCGCTCCCACAGCCGGAGGGACTCCTCCAGCGTGGTGCCGCCGGCCTCCAGCTTGCGGACGACGTCGATCAGCTCGTCGCGGGCCTGTTCGTACGAGAGGCCGTTCTCAGTCACCATAGGCACCCTACTTCCGTACCTCGACGCCGAACCGGCCGGCCGACACCCGCGCGTCGAGCCGCTCGCCCTCTGTGACGTCCTCGGGGTCGAGCACGGCCGCGCCGTCCGCCTTCTGCAGGACGGCGTAGCCGCGGTCGAGCGTCGCCTTCGGGCTGAGCGCGCGGACCTGGGCGAGCTGGTGGACGAGGTCGTCGCCGGCCCGGTCGAGCAGGTGGGTGAGCGTACGTCTGGCGCGCTCGCGGACGGCGACCAGCTCCTCGCCGCGGCGGGTGATCTCGCGCAGCGGGTCGCCGAGGGACGACCGCGCCCGGAGGCCCTGCAGACCGTTCGTCTCGCGGTCGAGCCAGGCGGTGACGAGCTGGCGCGCCCGGGTGCGGAGCTCGCTCACGCGGGTGAGCTCCTCGCCGACATCGGGAACGATCCGCCGCGCGGCATCCGTCGGCGTGGACGCGCGGAAGTCGGCGACCAGGTCGAGCAGTGGGGAGTCCTGCTCGTGCCCGATCGCGCTCACCACCGGTGTCCTCGCCTCGGCGACGGCGCGGACCAGGCCCTCGTTCGAGAACGGCAACAGGTCCTCGACCGAACCGCCGCCGCGCGTGATCACGATCACGTCCACCTCGTCGTCCTTGTCGAGCCGCCGGAGCGCCTCCATGACCTGCTCGGCCGCGAACGGGCCCTGCACAGCGACGTTCTCGACCCGGAACCGCGCGGCCGCCCACCGCCTGCGCGTGTTGTCGAGCACGTCCCGCTCGGCGGCCGAGTCACGGCCGACGACGAGGCCGATCTTCCTTGGCAGGAAGGGCAACGGGCGTTTGCGTTCGCGCGCGAACAGTCCCTCGGTCGCGAGCAGCCTCTTCAGGCGTTCGAGCCTCGCCAACAGCTCACCGAGGCCGACCGGGCGGATGTCGTCCGCGGCGAGCGACATCGTGCCGCGCGGGATGTAGTACGTCGGGCGCGCATGCACGACCACGCGCGCGCCCTCGACGACGGGCGGGTCGACCACGTCGAACACGCGGCGCGGACAGGTCACCTGCACCGAGATGTCCGCGGCCGTGTCGCGGAGCGTGAGGAAGACGACCGTCGTGCCCGGGCGTCGGGTCAGCTGCGCGACCTGACCCTCGACCCAGATCACGCCGAGTTTCCCGATCCACTGGCCGATCAGGTTCGCGATCTGCCGTACGGGAGCGGGTTGCTCGGGTGAGGTCTGCAACGCCATTCGGGCAGCCTACTTGGGCGTTGCGGCGGTTCTTCGGCTGTCCACAGGGTCAGTCGTCGTACTCCGAACGCGACCAGAACTCCGGCTCCAGCCCGAGGCTCTTCAGCCAGGTCGACTCGCCTCGCCGCACGAGCACCTCGCCGTTCCGCACGAGCAGCTCGAGGGCGTCGTCGCCCGGCTGGCCGCCGAGGGCCTCGACGACGCGGGGAACGTCGGCGGCCGCGACCCGGAGCGAGTACTCGTACTCGACCATGCCCGGCCGGCCGAGATCCTGCCCCTCGATCACGAACCCGCCGTCGTCGGTCGCGCTCACCTCCACGTACAGGCGGTGGGCTGCGTACAGGCGCACGGTTCGGGAGGACATCTCACCAACTTACGTACTTCTACGGATAGATCATCCTGCCTCCCGCCTGACACCGTTCCGGCAGGGCCAAGAGAGGGGATCACCATCATGTCCGAGAAGAAGGACACCCGAAGAGCTGTAGTGACAGGCGGTGCCGTCCTCCTGGGCGCGGCAGTCGTCGGCGGCGCCGCGGAGGGCACCGCCGAGGCGGCGAACGGTGGACCGCTCCTGATCGGGCGGGCGAACGTGGGTTCGGCGGAGACCAAGCTGACGAACGCCAGCCCGGTGCCCGCCCTGAACGTCATCAGCACCAACGCCGCCCACGCCGCGGTCCTCACCGCCAAGCACAAGGATCGATGGGGGCTCCTCGCCGTCAACGAGTCCACCGGGAGGGGCGTCGGCGGAGCGATCCGCGCGGACGGTCGGCAGAACACGGGCCTCTCGGCGGGGACGAGCAACAAGGCGGCAGCAGCCATCGTCGCTCGCAACGCCGGCGCGACGGCGAACGACACCGCGTCGACCGCGGTGGTCGGCACGGTAGGACCGACCGCCGACCAGGAGCTTCGGAACGCGTCCGCGGCCTACTGGCACAGTGCGGGAGGATTCGCGGGCCCGAACGGCGTGATGGGTGTCTCGACCAAGGACAACGGCTTCGGTGTGATCGGAGTCGCGAACCGTCCCGGCACCATGGCGCTGGTGGGCATCGCGTTTGCGACCTCGACGGCTCTCCACACAAGCGGCATCTCCCAGCTGAACGGGCCGGTCAATGTGTACGGCACGCTCACGAAGGCGGCAGGCTCGTTCCGCATCGACCATCCGCTGGATCCGGCGAACAAGTACCTGTCGCACTCGTTCGTCGAGTCGCCGGACATGCTGAACGTCTACAACGGCAACGTGATCGCCGACGCGCGCGGCGAGGCGACCGTGGAGCTGCCGGACTGGTTCGAGGCTCTGAACAAGGACTACCGCTACCAGCTCACGCCGATGGGTGGTGCGGCTCCCGAGTTGCACGTGAAGTCGGAGGTGTCTGACGGCCGGTTCGGGATTGGCGGAGCCAAGCCGGGCCAGAAGATCTCCTGGCAGCTCACCGGCATCCGGCAGGACGCGTACGCCGAGACGCACCGCATCCCGGTGGAAGAGGAGAAGTCCGCACAGGAGAAGGGGAGGTACGTGTTCCCCAAGGGCTTCGGCAAGCCGGAGTCGGCCTCCGTGGCGGCGCACCGATGAGCGCCGACGAGTCCCGCACCCGGCGCCGGCTGCTGACCGGTGGCGCGGTCGTTCTCGGCGCCGCCGTGGTCGGGTCGGAGGGTACGGCGCAGGCCGCGAACGGCGGCCCGCTGCTGATCGGCCGGGCCAACGTCGGCTCGGCTGAGACGAAGCTGACCAACTCGAGCTCCGTTCCCGCGTTGAACGTCATCAGCACGGGCACGGCCCACGCAGGCCTCCTCACCGCCAGGAACAAGGACCGGTGGGGAGTGTGGGCGATCAGTGAGGCCACGGGCATCGGCGCCGGCGGCGCGATCCGTGCGGACGGGCGGAAGAACACCGGGCTGTCGGCAGGAACGGCGAACAACTCCGCGACCGCCATCACCGCACGCAATACGGCGCCGTCGAACGGACAGTTCCAGGAACGGGCGATCGTCGCGACTGCTGGCAACGGCCAAGCGGAGCTGGCGAGCTGGGGCTTTCCCAGTCAACCGTCGATCCTCGCCGCTGGTCACCACGGAATCGCCGGCGTCTGCGATGGCCAGGGCACTGGTGCGCGTGCGGGC
Source organism: uncultured Actinomycetota bacterium (assembly GCA_963762635.1). Taxonomy (GTDB): domain Bacteria; phylum Actinomycetota; class Actinomycetes; order Propionibacteriales; family Actinopolymorphaceae; genus Tenggerimyces. The sequence continues at coordinate 5,313 of CAVXLQ010000006.1, read as the reverse complement.
GTGCTGGGTCTGGCTCGGCACACGGATTCCGTCGGCGTCTACGGGGCCGCGTTCGCACCGGCGCTCGCCCTTCGCGCCGACGGCGAGAGCCGGCTGTTCGGCAACGTCGGTATCAGCGGGACCCTGTCGAAGTCGGCGGGCTCGTTCAAGATCGACCACCCGCTGGATCCGGCGAACAAGTACTTGTCGCACTCGTTCGTCGAGTCGCCGGACATGCTGAACGTCTACAACGGCAACGTGCTCGCCGACGCGAACGGTGAGGCGACGGTCGAGCTGCCGGAGTGGTTCGAGGCGCTCAACAAGGACTTCCGCTACCAGCTCACGCCTATCGGCTCGGGTGCGCCCGACCTGCACGTCAAGGCGAAGGTGGCGGACGGCCGGTTCGCGATCGGGGGCGCCAAGCCGGGTCAGGAGGTCTCCTGGCAGCTGACCGGCATCCGGCACGACGCGTACGCCGACGAGCACCGGATCAAGGTCGAGGAAACCAAACCGGCGAAGGAGAAGGGCACCTACCTTTTCCCGAAGGGCTTCGGCAAACCCGAAGTGTCAGCCCTCGGAGCGGCGACCGCGGCCGTGGTACGCCGATGAGCCGCCAGCGCGTCCGTTAGGCATCGCCCACCTGGGTGCGGGCAGATACGGTGACCAGCGATGTCCGTACTCAGGAGGGGCCGATTCACGAAATGACCGATCTCACGCTGCTTCCAGCGCCACGTTCGATCACCGCGGACGACGGCGAGAGCCTCACGCTGCAGCCCGAGGGTCTCCTCCTCATCGACGCCCCGGACGCGTCCCAGCTCCTCTTCACCGCCCAGCGCCTGCAGGCCGCCCTGGCCAGCCACGCGGGTGTCGCGTACGAGATCGCCGCCACCTCCGAGTCTCCCGACGGCGCGATCGCGCTCCGCATCGACCCGGATCACGCGCACAGCCAGGGGTACGTACTCGCCGTCCGTGAGCACGGCGTCGAGGTCCGCGCCCAGACGTCGCAGGGCCTGTTCTACGGCGTGAACACGCTGGTCCAGATCGTCGAGCAGACCGGTTCGGAGCTCCCGCGCTTCACCGTCACCGACTGGCCCGACCACCACGCCCGTGGCGTCATGCTCGACGTCAGCCGCGACAAGGTCCCCACGATGGAGACCGTGTACGCGCTCGTCGACAAGCTCGCCAGCTGGAAGCTGAACGAGGTGCAGCTCTACACCGAGCACACGTTCGCCTACCACCAGCACAAGGACGTGTGGGAGGAAGCGTCGCCGTTCACCGGCGAGGAGATCCTCGAGCTGGACGCGTACTGCCGCGAGCGCTTCATCGAGCTCGTCCCGAACCAGAACTCGTTCGGCCACATGCATCGCTGGCTGAAGCACAAGAAGTACGCCGATCTCGCCGAGGTCGAGGGCGACTTCGAGACGCCGTGGGGCATGATGCCCGGCCCGTTCTCCCTCACGCCGCAGGAGCCGGGCAGCATCCAGCTGGTCGCGAGCCTGTACGACGAGCTGCTGCCGCACTTCACCAGCAAGCAGCTGAACGTGGGTGCCGACGAGACGTTCGATCTCGGCCAGGGCCGCAGCAAGCAGGCCGTCGAGGAACGCGGCGTCGGCCGGGTCTACCTCGACTTCCTCACCGAGATCTACCGCGAGGTGACCAAGCGCGGCTACACGATGCAGTTCTGGGGCGACATCATCGAGGGGCACCCGGAGCTCATCGCCGAGCTGCCGAAGGACGCGATCGCACTCGGCTGGGGGTACGAGGCCGGCCACGACTTCGCGACGTTGTGCTCGCGCTACGCGGCCGCCGGCGTCGAGTTCTACACCTGCCCGGGCACCTCGGCGTGGTGCACGATCGCCGGCCGTACGACGAACGCTCTCGGCAACCTGCTGAACGCCGCCGAGAACGGTCTCGCGAACGGCGCGAAGGGCTACCTGATCACCGACTGGGGCGACCGCGGCCACTGGCAGCAGCTGCCGATCAGCTACCTCGGGCTGGCCGCCGGGGCCGCGTACTCCTGGGCGCTCGAGGCCAACCGCGACCTCGACATCGCGCAGGTGATCTCCCTGCACGCGTTCTCGGATCCGTCCGGCTCGCTCGGGCGGATCGCGTACGACCTCGGCGAGGTCTACAAGTCGCTGGGGCTGATGATCCCGAACGCGTCGCCGCTGTTCTGGGTGTTGAGCTTCACGTTCGAGGAGCTGGCGACGACGGACGAGAAGTCGCTCGCCGGGCGGCTCGCGGTCGGGCTGCGGACGATCACGCAGGAAGCCGTGCAGGACACGTTCGCCGCCATCGACGCCGCGATCGCCCCGTTGGGCGAGTCGACGTCGACAGCGGCGGACGCGGAAGTCGTACGAGCGGAGTTCGAGTTCACCGCGCGCTTCCTGCGGCATGCGGCACAGCGGCTCGAGTACTTCCTGGACGACTCCGAGGACCGGACCGAGCTCGCGTCAGACCTGGACGGCCTGCTCGAGGAGTATCGCGAGCGTTGGCTGACCCGTAACCGCCCGGGCGGACTGGCCGACAGCGCGGGCCGGCTGGAGTCGCTGCGGGTGGACTACACCGGCTGAGGTAGTCCGGTGATCATGTCGGTGATCATGTCGGTGAACATGAAGCCAGAACGGCCCCTAGCACCGTTTCGGCTTCATGATCACGATCATGATCACGCCGCCCGGCAGACGGAGTGGAGGGCCCGGCCGAAGCCGGCGACGTGCAGCGCGTCGAAGTGCCGGTCGTGGCTCTCCACCACCGCGTCGACGGTCACCTCGATCCGGCAGCCCAGTCTCGCCCTTTCCTTCTGGGTGTCGGCGACCGCGTGCACGAGCGCCGCGCTGGCCACGTTGATCTTGTCGCGGATCTCGGCGAGGTCCGGCGCCTCGGTCGGGGCCTGCGACGGGTGGCGCTTCCACTCGCGGTGGAGGCCGTACTGGACGACCTTGCTGGCCTCGATCTGGTCGCGGAAGATCGTGCGCATCTCGTCGGGGTCCGCGCCCAGCTCCGCGGCCTGCTTGGCGACGTCGTCGAGGACCTGTTGCTCGCGTACGGGGTCCTCGATCGGCGCGCCGGAGATCCACTTCGAGGCGGCGACGAGGTCGGCGATCGCGAGCCGGTCGGCGGCGTAGTGCGTGACCGGACGGAGCGGCGTCTCGGTCGTGGCCTGGGCGGGGAGCGCCCCGAACCCGGCGATGGCGACGGTTGCGGCGGAAACGGCCAAGATCTGGCGAAGTCGTGGAAAGTGCATGAAGCCCATGCTCGTCACGCCGGCTGACGGGTCGCTGACGCGCGGCTGACGGCATGTGGCGTTGGTCACGCTGCGTGAACGAGGTCGCGCAGCGCTTACGATGGAGGCATGACGACGACCCCGCGCCGCGTCCTGCTCGCCGCTCCCCGTGGTTACTGCGCCGGAGTGGACCGAGCCGTGATCACGGTCGAGAAGGCTCTCGACCTCTACGGCGCGCCGGTGTACGTACGCAAGCAGATCGTGCACAACAAGCACGTCGTCCACACGCTGGAGGAACGCGGCGCGATCTTCGTCGAGGAGCTCGACGAGGTGCCCGAGGGCGCGACCGTCGTGTTCTCCGCGCACGGCGTCTCGCCGGCCGTGCACACCCAGGCCGCCGACCGTTCGCTGAAGACCATCGACGCGACCTGCCCGCTGGTGACGAAGGTGCACCACGAGGCGAAGCGGTTCGCCGGCGAGGACAAGGACATCCTGCTGATCGGCCACGCCGGTCACGAGGAGGTCGAGGGAACCGCGGGTGAGGCGCCCTCGCACGTGCAGCTGGTCGAGGGGCCGGATGACGTCGACGCCCTCGAGGTACGCGACCCGTCGAAGGTCGCGTGGCTGTCGCAGACGACGCTCTCGGTGGACGAGACGATGGAGACCGTCGAACGGCTGCGGAAGAAGTTCCCGCTGCTGATGGACCCGCCGAGCGACGACATCTGCTACGCGACGCAGAACCGGCAGGTCGCGGTGAAGGAGATCGCCGCGCAGGCCGACCTGGTGATCGTCGTGGGTTCGGCGAACTCCTCGAACTCGGTGCGGCTGGTCGAGGTCGCGCTGGAGGCCGGGGCGGGCGCGTCGTACCGGGTGGACAACGCCTCGGAGGTGGATGTCGCCTGGCTCTCGTCGGCCTCGGTCGTCGGCGTGACGAGCGGTGCTTCGGTGCCGGACTCGCTGGTGCAGGGCGTCCTCGACCTGCTGGCCTCGCACGGGTTCCCGGCGGCTGAGGAAGTGCGGACGGCGGACGAGAGCTCTGATCTTCGCGTTGCCGCCGGAGCTGCGCCGCGACCTTCGTTCGGCCGCTTCCTAGGCCGCGTTGCGGTAGGGCTGCCGTTCGGGCGGCTCTTGTTCCTCGTCCTGCTTGGGCTGTCGGGTGAGCGCGACGCGTACGGCGATCGTGCCAAGCGCGATGGCGGTCGCGGCGACCAGCGTCCACGACTCCGAGGCGAGCGTGGCGAGGATGGCCGTCGGCCGGTCCTCTATCCCGGCGAGCAGCATGGGGACGAGGGAGCCTAGGACGATGAACGTTCCGAGCGCGGCGAGCGGCGGGAGGACGCCGGCGGTGAAGACGTCCGGCCTTCTGACCGCGGCCGCGACGCCGAACGCGGTGAGGATCGAGCTCAGCATGAAGAACAGGCCGAGCTGGTTGGTGAGCATCAGGTCGACGCCCGCTGTCAGCAGGCTGGCGCCGACGCTGACCAGGATCGCCAGCAGCCCGGACATGCCGGTCGCGCGTGGCTTGCGCTCTGGGTGGCCGGCCCGGCCGGCGCGGTCGGCGCTGGTGAGCTGAACGGGCGGCAGGTCGACCGGCCGCTGGGGGCGCTGCTGCGGGAGCTGTTGTTGTTGCTGCTCGCGCTCGTCCTGGACGCGCTGCAGATCGCGCTGCGCCATCCGTTGGGGGAGCGTGTAGGCGTCGTCGGCGAACAGCGGGCGCTCGTCGCGCGGGCGCGGCGGCGGGGCCGGCTCCCAGCGGGCGACGGGGTCGTCGGCGAGCGGGTCGTGCTCCTGCAGCTGCTGGCCGTAGCCGCCTTCGCTGGCGTGGCCGAGGACGTCGTCCGGGAACGCGGCGCTGACCTCGGGGTCTGCCGGGAGCGTGCCGGGGCCGAGCGCGTCGGAGCCGAGCAGCTCGTCGGCGTACTCGTCGTTGACCGGGAGCGTCTCGGCGTAGCGGTCGACGTACGGCTCGGCCTCGAACAGGCCGGTCGAGGTCTGCTCGCGCTCTCGCTCGTTCAGCAGGTCGGAGAACTCCTCGGGCGCCCAGGCCTGGGTCCGCTCCTCCCAGGAGGGCGTCCACTCGTACTGGGGCTCCGGGATCGGTTCCGGCTGCG
>CAVXLQ010000005.1:0-356268 GCA_963762635.1 uncultured Actinomycetota bacterium | reverse complement strand
GTTCCACCTGGGTAGCGGCACGGATCGGCAGCTGGCCGACGGTCCTCGCGGGTCAGGTGACGATGGCGGTCGGCATGCTCGGGCTGCTCTTCGTCGGTGGCTCGCGCCCGATGCTCGTCGCGGCGCTGCTCCTCCTGCGGGTCGGGCTGGGCGCCTCGACGGCCGTACCCGTACTCACGACCGTGTTGCTGGAGAGTGTGCCGTCGGAGATCGCCGGGGTCGCCGGCGGAGCGTTCAACGCCGCACGCCAGGTCGGCGGTGGGCTCGCGATCGCGCTGTTCGGTTCGCTCGCGGTCTGCTCGGGTCGTTCCGTTCGGGCTTCGTGGCGAGCGTGCTGATCGGGACGGGCGGCCTGGTGGTCGCGATCTTGGTGACGCTGTTGCAGACACCGGTCGTGAACATCAAGGTGGGTTGGGCGTTTCGAGGCATCCGCCGGTCGTACGGCCTCTATGGTGTCCGCGTGAGCCTCCGGCTGCCGCTGTTTCCGCTCGGCACGGTGCTCTGCCCCGGCTGCGCGATGCCGCTGCACGTGTTCGAGGAGCGCTACCGACGACTGGTCGAGGACCTGCTCGCCGGGCCGAAGGACGCGCGTGAGTTCGGAGTGTTGACGATCCGGCGCGGCTTCGAGGTCGGCGAGGGCGCGGTGCTCGACTACTTCGATATCGGCTGCACGGCGTTGGTCGACGACGTGACGAAGTACGACGACGGCCGCTACGACCTGGTGACTCACGGGCATCGCCGCTTCACCGTCGCCTCCCTCGACACCACCGGGCCGTACGTCGTCGCGACCGTCGACCTGGTCGACGAGCCGATCGGCGACGACCCCGAGGAGGCCGCCTCGATGGCCAGGCTGGTGTTCGCCCGCTACCAGCACGTCCTGATCCAGCTCCGCGACCTGCGTGTGGTGGTGGGCGACCTGCCGTCGGATCCGGTGCAGCTGTCGTACGTCCTCAGCGCCGCCGTTGTCTCGCCGACGCCCGTTCGGCAACGGTTGTTGGAGATCCCGGACGCGACGACTCGGCTGATCGCGGTGGCGAGGCTGATGCGGGACGAGCTCCTGGCCATGCGCGCCGTGCCCTCGTTGCCGGCCACCGAGGTCACCAGATTCGGATATACGCCGAACTAGGGACTAGTCGTGATCTCGATAACTGTGTCCTGACTCGCGCGGGCGCGTCCCGTTTTGCCAGAATTCACCGGGTGAGCACGCAGGGACCGGTTCAGCCGCCGCAGGGGTCACATCCGATGGAGCCGTGGGGGCCATGGCCGCAACAGCCCAACCAGCCGCCCGGGCCGCCGCCGCCGAGGCAGAGCAACAAGCGCATCCTGCTGATCGTCGGCGCGATCGTGGTCGCGCTCGCCTTGGTGGTCGGCGGCGGCGTCGCCGTGTACCTCGGATTCGTGAAGCGGATGGTGGAGGGCATCCAACCGATCGCCAACCCGCTCGACCGGGATCCCGCGAAGGAGTGGAAGCCCGGCCCGGATGCCAAGCTGAACGGCAAGATCGCCTGGTCGGACACGTACCTCGAAAACGACCCGTTCGACGCCCACCCGATCGGGTACTGGCTGACCGACTCGCTGTTCATCCGCGGCTCGCATACTCGGCTCGTCGCGTACCAACGCAAGACCGGGCAGAAGATCTGGCAGCTGAACGCCCCGAAGAACCGCAAGTTCTGCGGGATGACGACCACCACCGACAACCGGACCGGAGCGGTGGCGCTCGATGTCGAGACGAGCAAGCGCTCGCAGATCACCAAGCAGCCGGAACGCATCTGCAAGGACGTCCAGCTGGTCGACCTGACGACGGGCCAGGCTCGCTGGACGACGAACCAACCGGCGAAGGCGGTCGGGACGCCGAGCAGCGCGCTCGTCGAGATGGTCGGCGGCTTCGTGATCTTCCAGAGCGATGCCGACGGGTTCGGCGTCGAGGTGACGACCGGCAAGAGGCTTTGGTCGACGCAGAAGATCAAGCGGGGCGAGTACGACTGCACACCACAGGACCTGATGCCGGCCACGACGTCCGGGCACTTCGTCGGGTTGTGGCGATGCGGTTTCGGCTCCGCGACGACGATGTTCACCGGGATCGTCTCGCCGACGTCAGGGCGGATCGGTCAGGTCGCGAACCTGCCCAAGGGCAGCGTGGACCCGAGCTGGGCCGGTGGCATCGGCATCGCCTCGACCGAGCCCACGCTGGTCGTCGTCCCGTCGACCCTCGGCACGGACACCGAGGGCAAGGGCCGCGTCCTCGTCCTCGACACCGCGGGCAAGCCGACGATGTCCATCCCGCAGACCGGCTCGTACGGCACGCTCGACCTGACCGCCACGGGATCGTCGACGGACATCACGGTTCCCGATGCCGGCCGGGACCGGTTCCGCATGTCGGTGGTCGACGGACGGACGCTGTACGCGACCACGGCGCTGGACATCTCTCAGGTGGGCCAGGAGAACCTCGTGGTGGCGTTCGACCTCTCCACCGGCAAGCCGAAATGGACGGCGAAGGCCGGCGCCGGGGACACCGTGAGGCTCGCCGGCGCCGACAAGGACGGCGCAGTCGCGATGTCCACGGGCACCTACCAGAATCCGCCACAGGCGTTGCGGTTCGCCGCGGCCGGCGGGAAGCGGACCGAGCTGGGGCCGCCGTACCCGCGGGACTACATCTCGACGCCGATCCTCACCTGGATGACCTATGCGGACAACCAGGTGATCATGGTGCCGTGGAAGGAGCTGCTGTCGGTCGTCGGCGCCCCTCCCCCGTCGTCGGTGTGGGCGTTCGGGTAAGACTTCTGTCCGTGGCGAAGAGTCGGAACACGCAAGGCACGCCCGCCGTCCTGGCACTGCAGAAGGCTGGTGTGGCTCATACGTTGCACCCGTACGAGGCCGCGGGCGACGGTTCGTCGCGGCACGCGTACGGTCTCGAAGCAGCCGCGGCGCTCGGGGTGGCGCCGGAGCAGATCTTCAAGACGCTGTTGGCCTCCTGCGACGACCGCCTCGCGGTAGCGGTGGTGCCGGTGAGCGCGTCGTTGGACCTGAAGGCGTTCGCCTCGGCGCTCGGCGCGAAGCGGGCGGTGATGGCTGAGACGGCCGACGCGGAGCGTTCGACGGGCTACGTAGTGGGCGGGATCAGCCCACTGGGACAGCGCAAACGGCTCCCGACCGTTGTCGACGCGAGCGCGCTGGAGCTGGCGACGATGTACGTGTCGGCGGGCAAACGGGGACTGCAGGTCGAGCTGGCCCCGGCCGACCTCGTCCGCCTCACCGACGCCAAGACCGCCTCCATCGCCCGCCCCGCCTGAACCTGCCCGCACTTCACCCACCCGGCCGGGGTTGTGCAACGTGGCAACGCGGTGCCGAACCCCGGTTCGGTGGGTGAAGTCGGACCGGCTGTGGACAGCGCAGCTAACGGGCGGTGACGTCGCCCAGTCCGCGCCCCGCTCGAGCCGGCCCGCACTTCACCCACCCAGCCGGGGCTGTGCAACGTGGCAACCGGTTGCCGAACCCCGGTTCGGTGGGTGAAGTCGGACGAGCTGTGGACACGCGGCTAACGGGCGGTGGCGTCGCCCAGTCCGCCCCGTCCGCGCCCCGCTCGAGCCGGCCCGCACTTCACCCACCCAGCCGGGGCCGTGCAACGTGGCAACGCGGTGCCGAACCCCGGTTCGGTGGGTGAAGTCGGACAGGCTGTGGACAGCGGAGCAGCGACGAGGCCCGCCCCTCCTTGCCGGAGGGGCGGGCCTGTTCGTCTGCTGTGTTGCTCGGCTGCTACTTCACGACCACCCGGACGGTGAACGTGCCGTTGCCGTCGCTGGTCTGGGTGCCGCTCATGCCGATCGAGCGGAGCACCTCGACGTTGGCGCGCTGCTCCTCTGGCATCCGCGCGATGTAGAGCGGCTCGAGCTTGTCGAGGTCGGCGTACAGGGCGAACGTCGCCTTGTCGGCGTTCGGCACCGCGAGCTTGAACGCCTCGCTCGCGCCGAGCTTGCCGCCGGCTGCCAACGTGTCCGCGTACTTCTGCGACGTCGCCACGATGAACGAGTCGGACGTCTTCGCCTTGGCGAGCGCCAGCTCGACCTCGCCGGTGTCGGCGACCGCCTTCTCGACGATGCCGAAGACCTCTTCGGCCTTCTTCACGTCGGTCTGGATCTTCGCGCCGAACTCGGGGATCGGCTGGTCCTTGCTGATCGAACCGCCATCCGCGGCGAGCGTGAAGTTCTTGCCGAGCAGCGTCTGCAGGTCGGCCGGCAGCTTCAGACCGTACTGGTCCTCGGCCATCGACAGGTACGCCTGCAGCTGGGCGTCGAAGCCGGCCTTCTTCGCGGTGTCCAGCAGGTTGGGCCACGCCTGGGCCACGCCGTCGCCGAGACCCGAGATCGAGAGCGCACCGACCGTGGAGTCGGGCAGGTCGCCGAGGCGTACGGGCACCGGGCTCTTGACCGTCGGCACCTTCAGCCCGAACGTCTGGCTTGCGAGCTCGACGTAGCTGCCGTCGAAGCGGACCACGCCGGCGTACCGGAAGTCCTTGATCATGGCCAGGCTCTCGGCGGACGCGCCCTCGGGCAGCTCCTGCGTCGAGGCGCCCACGGTCGCGAGGCGACCCATGTGCATCCAGAACGAGAAGATGCCGTCGTCGCCGATGGCCTTGAAGTCGCTCTTGAACTGCTCCTGGTCGCCCAGCGGGCTCTTCTCCGCCGCCGCGACAGCGGCGTCGGCCTGTCCCTGCGAGTCGGCGAGAATCGCGTACCCGTCGAGGAACGCGATGCCGGACTTCTCCTTCTTCTCGCCCTCGCTGGCCGCGCGCAGCTTCTCCAGCCCGACGCGAGCCTTCTTCTCGTCCTTGACCTGCAGCGCGAGGACGCCGCCCGGCTCCTTCTTGCCGTCGGCCGGCGGCATGATCGCGGCACCTGCACGGTCACCGAGCCACGGCTCGATGTCCTTGGCGTAGTCGAGCTTCGCGAGGTCTTTGTCCTCGGCCTTCGCGCTCTCGAACAAAGCCTTCTTCAGGTCGTTCTCCTGGCCGATCTTCTTGCTCAGCTCGGGGAACTTGCGGGCGAAGTCGAGCATCGCGAGCTTCTGCCCGGCCGACGGGTCGAGGTCGATCCGGAGGTAGCCCAGCGCGTTGCTCGGCAGCACCTGCTGCGGCTGCGTGCCACCGCCGGCGAGCAGGTTGTACGCGAACGCGCCGCCACCGCCGATGACCACGACGAGCACGGCGGCCAGCACGATGATCGGCCAGCGCGTGCGCCGCTTCTGCTGGTACGGCTGCCCGCCACCCGGGCCGGGAACCCACGGCGTGCCTGGCGGCATTCCACCAGGCCCACCAGGACCACCAGGACCACCAGGACCACCAGGTCCCTGCGGCGGGTAGCCGCCCTGCGGCGGCGGGCCGTAGTGCTGAGGCGGACCCTGCGGCGGCTGCTGCGGCGGGTAACCACCCTGCGACGGCGGGCCGTAGTGCTGAGGCGGGCCTTGCGGCGGCCCCTGCGGCGGCTGCTGCGGCGGGTAACCACCCTGCTGCGGAGCGCCGTAGTGCTGGCCGGGCGGAGGCCCACCCTGCTGACCGGGCTGGCCTGGCTGACCGGCCTGACCCGGTTGGCCTGGCTGCCACGGCTGGCTTGGTTGACCAGGGCCGAACGGCGGCCGTTGATCGTCTTGGGACACGGGACACCCCCCGAAGAGAAGGAACGAGGTAGGACGTTACTGCACCGACGGTGGTGCGGGTTCGTCCGAGTCCTGGGACGTGTGGACAGCGCGTTCGGCTCCCCAACGTTCGCGCCAAGTGAGCCAGACCAGCGGCACGATCGGCGCGAGCGCGGCGATCGGCCAGATCAGCATCACGCCGTACGCGTGCAGCCCGAGCGGCGCGTTCAGCTGGGTGCCGACCTCGGCGTGCGGCTGCCAGGCCAGCACGAGCTCGCCGCCGGCGAGGTAGCTGCCCACGGTGAGGGCGAGCGCCGCCGCCAGTCCGGCGCCGATGGCCAGCGCCACGACGACGGCCGGCCCGCGGCGCTGGAAGATCGTGAACAGCGTCGTGCCGAGCAGCAGGCCGAGGATGCCGGCGAGCGCCGCGTACGACCCGTCCATCGCCATCAGCTGCCCGGCCTCGGCCTCGCTGACGGGGAACGGCCCGATGTCCGTCATCACCATCTGGACCTGGGGAACGAGGTGCGGCCACGCCAGTCCGGAGCCGACGCCGACGACCACGAAAGCACCGAGGATCACCAGCACGGCCCTCAGCCGGCTCGGCTCGGGCTCGCGCCGAGCCGGCAGGTAAGCGGAGACGTCGGACTGCGGAGGGTAAGGAATAGTCACAGTGAGCGGAATTCTAGCCAGGCAACCTGAGTTCGGTCAGGCCACACAGCCGGGACCGAGCAGCGCCTTGAGATCGGCCATCAGCGCGATCGACGGGGTCACCCGCCACCGGTCCTCCAGCCGGAGCACCAGCGTCTTCGTCTCCGAACGCAGATGCAGGTGCACCTGGGTCATCCCCGGATGTGTGCCGAAGATCTCCTTCAACCGGTCCACCACCGGCGGCGTGCAGCGCTCGCGCGGCAGGCCGATCTTGACCGGGCCGGTCTGCTGCTCGGTGATGTCCGGCACCGACAGCTCCATCGCGATCAGCTGCGGCTGGTCGTCGCGCTTGTCGAGGCGGCCCTTGACCACGACGACCGCGTCCTCGGCGAGCTGCAGTGCGTAGAGCTGGTACGTCGAGGGGAAGAACATCACGTCGATGCCACCCTCGAGGTCCTCCAGGGTCACGATCGCCCACGGGTCGCCGCGCTTGGTCATCTTGCGGGTGATGCCGGTGATCAGCCCACCGATGTTGACCGTCGAGCCGTCCGGCCGGTCCTCGTCGGTGAGCAACGTGCCGACCGTGCAGTCCGATGCCGTCGCGAGCACGTGCTCGATGCCGAACAGCGGGTGGTCGGACACGTACAGGCCGAGCATCTCCCGCTCGTGCGCGAGCAGCGTCTGCTTGTCCCACTCGGGGATCGTGCTGGTGAACGGCTCGTCGTCGCCTTCCACGTCCGACGGCGAGTCCAGCCCGCCGAACAGCGCGTCCTGGCCGTTCGCCTCGTTGCGCTTGAGGTCGACGACGTCGTCGACCATCCCCTCGTACCGCGCGACCAGGTCGCGCCGCGGATGCCCCATCGAGTCGTACGAGCCGGCCTTGATCAGCGACTCGATCGTGCGCTTCTGGCAGACGACGAGCGGCACCTTCCTGAGGAAGTCGCGGAAGTCGCTGTAGCGGCCCTTCTCCTTGCGGGCCGCGACGATCGCGTCGACGACGTTGCCGCCCACGTTGCGGATCGCGGACAGGCCGAAGCGGATGTCGGTGCCGACCGGGGTGAAGTCACCGGCGGACTCGTTGACGTCGGGCGGCAGGACCTTGATGCCGGCGCGGCGACACTCGTTGAGGTAGATCGCCATCTTGTCCTTGTCGTCCTGGACGCTGGTCAACAGCGCGGCCATGTACTCGGCCGGGAAGTTGGCCTTGAGGTAGGCGGTCCAGTACGCGACGAGGCCGTAGCCCGCGGTGTGTGCCTTGTTGAACGCGTAGTCGGAGAACGGAACGAGGATGTCCCACAGCGACTTGATCGCGCCGTCGGTGAAGCCGCGCTCCTTCATGCCCGCGGCGAACGGGCCGTACTCCTTGTCGAGGATCTCCTTCTTCTTCTTGCCCATCGCGCGGCGGAGCAGGTCGGCCTGGCCGAGCGAGTAGCCCGCGACCTTCTGCGCGATCCTCTGCACCTGCTCCTGGTAGACGATCAGGCCGTACGTCTCCCCCAGCAGCTCGTCGCCCATCTCGGCGAGCTCGGGGTGGATCGGCGTGATCTCCTGCTGGGCGTTCTTGCGCAGCGCGTAGTTCGTGTGCGAGTTGGCGCCCATCGGGCCGGGACGGTAGAGCGCGAGCGCCGCCGAAATGTCCTCGAAGTTGTCGGGCTTCATCAGCCGCAGCAGCGAGCGCATGCCGCTGCCGTCCAGCTGGAAGACGCCGAGGGAGTCGCCGCGGGACAGCAGCTCGTACGTGGGCCGGTCGTCGAGCTCCAGGCTGAGCAGGTCGATCTTGATGCCGCGGGAGAGCTCGATGTTCTTGACCGCGTCGTCCATGATCGACAGGTTGCGCAGGCCCAGGAAGTCCATCTTCAGCAGGCCGAGCGTCTCGCAGGTCGGATAGTCGAACTGCGTGATGACCGCGCCGTCGGCCTCCCGCTTCATCAGCGGCACGTGGTCGATCAGCGGCTCGGCGGACATGATCACGCCGGCGGCGTGCACGCCGGTCTGCCGGATCAACCCCTCCAGTCCGCGCGCGGTGTCGATGACCTTCTTGACGTCGACGTCCTGCTCGTAGAGGCTCCGGACCTCGCCGGCCTCGTTGTAGCGCGGGTGCTTGTCGTCGAAGATGCCGCTGAGCGGGATGTCCTTGCCCATCACCGCGGCGGGCATCGCCTTGGTGATCTTGTCGCCGAGCGCGTACGGGTAGCCGAGCACCCGGGACGCGTCCTTGATCGCGGCCTTCGCCTTGATCGTGCCGAACGTCGCGATCTGCGCGACCTTGTCCTCGCCCCACTTGTCGGTGACGTACTTGATGACCTCGCCGCGCCCACGCTCGTCGAAGTCGATGTCGATGTCGGGCATCGAGACGCGGTCGGGGTTGAGGAAACGTTCGAAGATCAGGCCGAACGGGATCGGGTCGAGGTCGGTGATGCCGAGCGCGTACGCGACCAGGCTGCCCGCCGCCGATCCGCGGCCCGGGCCGACAGGGTGTCCGTTGCGCTTCGCCCACATGATGAAGTCGGCGGTGACGAGGAAGTACGAGGGGAACCCCATCTGGAGGATGACGTCCATCTCGTACTCGGCTTGCTTCTTGTACTGCTCGTGGTCGGGGTAGCCGTCGGGGAACCTGCGGTCCATGCCCTCCCAGACCTGGGCCTTGAAGAACGAGGCCTCGTCGTGGCCGTCCGGCACCGGGAACTTCGGCATCAGGTTGCGGAACTCGAACATGCCCGCGGTGTCGATCCGCTCGGCGATCTCGAGCGTGGTCCGGCAGCCCTCCTGCCAGGCGTCGCCGCTGTCGATGGCACGCATCTCGTCGGCGGACTTGAGGTAGTAGCCGGAGCCCTCGAACTGGAAGGTGGGAGCGGCCAGCGTGCTCGCCGTCTGGACGCAGAGCAGCGCGGAGTGCGCGGTGGACTCGTGCTCGTAGGTGTAGTGGCTGTCGTTGGTGACGACGAACCGGAGGTCGAACTCCTTGGCTATCTTCTCCAGGCCGGCGCGGCCGCGCTTGTCGATGTCGATGCCGTGGTCCATCAGCTCGACGAAGAAGTTCTCCTGGCCGAAGATGTCCCGGAAGTCGGCGGCGGCCTGGCGGGCCTCGTTCTCCTGGCCGAGCCGGATCCGCGTCTGGATCTCACCGGAGGGGCAGCCGGTGGTGGCCATCAGGCCCTCGGAGTAGGTCGACAGCAGCTCGCGGTCCATCCGCGGCTTGCGGAAGAAGCCGTCCATCGAGGCCCTGGTCTGGAGCTTGAAGAGGTTTTTCAGCCCGACCGCGTTCTTGGCCCAGATCGTCATGTGGGTGTAGGCGCCGGCACCGGAGACGTCGTCGTCCTTCTGGTGCGGCTGGCCCCACTTGACGGGCGCCTTGTGGAAGCGGCTGTGCGGCGCTACGTACGCCTCGATGCCGATGATCGGCGTGACGCCGGCGCCCTTGGCCTTGGTGTAGAAGTCGTACGCCCCGTGCAGGTTGCCGTGGTCGGTGATCGCGATCGCCGGCATCTCCTGCCTGCCGGCCTCGGCGAACATGTCCTTGAGCTTGGCAGCGCCATCGAGCATGGAGTACTCGGTGTGTACGTGCAGGTGCACGAACGAGTCGGACATGCTCTGCTGCGCCTCCAGATCTGCCGGATTGCGACATCAACGGGCGGGGATCGCCGACTGGGGAAGGTGTGGGCGGCTACCGCGGAACACTGACTTTAGAGGACCACCATCGACACTCCGTGGATGCCTCGACGGACACGCAAAGGGTCGCTGAAAGTCTCATCATGCGGGCCTCACTCGAGCAGGTAGATCCACTCCTCCACCTCCTCCTGGCGGATGTCGGAGAACGCGCGGTCTTCGCCGCCGCGCACGAAACCGTTGCGCTCGAGGACCTTGATCGAGCCCTCGTTGTCCTTGACCACCCGGGCGTGCAGCGGACGGTCCGGGAGCACGACGAGGAACTCGGCGAGCGCCTTGGTCGCGAGGCCGCGGCCCCAGTGCTCGCGGGCGATGCCGTACCCGACCTCGTGCTCGTCGTGCATCCAGAACGCGAAGATGCTGCCCACGACCTGGCCGTCCTCGACGATCACCCGGTTGGTGGTCGTCTCGCTGCTCTGGATCTTCGCCCAGTGCGCGGTGAACTGCTCCCAGTCGCGCGGCTTGGGCGGGCCGAACGCGGCCATCCGATGGCCCTCCGGGTCGAGCTGCTGCTCGTACAGGACCGGCAGGTCTTCGGGGGTGACTTCTCGGATCATGTCGCCGATCCAACCACCGCCCACCGACAAGTCGTTCCGGCGGCGCCGATCGGGGTGTAATCGTGTAACACTCTGCCGGTGACGTCTCAGGTGGGTCGGCCGAGCAGGGCCTGGTGGCAGCGGGCGGCGCTGCGTACGGACGAGGACTTCGAGCTGGAACGGCGGGTGTCCTGGCTCGAGCTGTTCTTCGACCTGGTCTTCGTCGTCGTCATCGCCAGGCTCTCGCACAGCCTGGCCCTGCACCTCGACGCGGAGGGCCTGCTGGCGTACTGCCTGCAGTTCGCCGCGATCTTCTGGGCGTGGAACGGGTTCACCTACTACAACGAGCGGTTCGAGTCGAACGGGCTGGAGAACCGGCTCTTCACGTTCGCCGCGATGGCCACGGTCGCGGGCCTCGCCGTATGGGCCGAGGACGGGCTCGGGTCGAGCTATCAGGGCTTCGCGCTGGCGTACCTCGCGACGCGGCTCGTCAACATGGTGCAGTGGATCCGCGCCGCTCTGCACGAACCGCGGTTCCGCCCGGTCGCGGCGCGCTTCGTGGGCGGGTTCCTGATCGCCTCGGCGCTGGTGCTCGGGGCGACGGCGTTCGAGGGACCGGTCCGGTGGGTGATGTTCGGGGCGGCGATCCTGGTCGAGATCGCCGCGCCCAGCTTCACGGTGCGCCTCCAGGCGAAGCTGCCGCGGCTGTCCTCGTCGAAGTTCCCGGAACGCTTCGGCCTGCTCACGATGATCGTTCTCGGCGAGTCCATCGTCGGCGTGATCACCGGGCTCAGCGAGCTGAACGAGGCCGGCCACCTCGGACCCGTCCAGCTGGCCGACGCGGCGCTCGGCCTCGGCGTCGGGATCGGGCTGTGGTGGCTGTACTTCGACTTCGTCGCGCGACGTTCGCCCCGCGCGCACTTCGCGACCGCGCTCGGCTGGGTCTACCTCCATCTGGTCGTGCTGGCGGGGATCACCGCGACCGGCGCGGGCATCTCGGCGGCGATCGCCGAGCCCCACGTTCCGGACTCCGTCCGGCTGCTCCTGGGCGGATCGGTCGCGCTCGCGTTGCTGGGGCTGGCCGGGCTCGAGCTGACGCTGGAACGCCGACCGGACGAGCCCACCCACACGACGCTGAGCCCCGCCCTCAAGGTGGCGGTCGCCGTGGTCGCGCTGATCACGATGCTCGATGTCGGCTGGACCACGACCCCGCTGCTCGCGGTCCTCGTCGCCGTCCAGCTGGTCCCGATGTCCTACGGCGCCATCGTCTGGTACCGACGGAGCTAGTGCTTGGCGACGTCCAGGCTGGCCTCGATAATCGATGTCACAATGCGACGCAGCTGCTCGGTGCCGAGGCGCGGTGCCAGCGCGGCCATCCGCGCGACGATCTCCTCCTCGCGGGCGAGGTCGCGGCCGGCGTGCCCGCCGACGGGCTTGATGCGCTGCACCTGCTCGGTCAACGCGGCGCGATGCTCGAGGAGTACGGCGAGAGCGGTGTCGATCTCGTCGATCGCGGCCCGGCATTCCGCCAACGTGGACGGACGCGAGGAAGGCAACAACGGGCGTACGGCCTCTGCCAAACGGTCCATGATCAGCACGTTAGCGCCGGCGGCTCACTAGCTGGGCGAGCTGTCCACAGAGCGGGCAATCTCGAGCGCACTGGCCAGGTCGGCTGGGTACGGTGTCGAGAACGACACCCGGTCCCCTGTCGCCGGATGCGTGAACGCCAGCTCGTACGCGTGCAACCACTGCCGGGTCAGCCCGAGCCGCTGCGCGAGCACCGGGTCCGCGCCGTACGTCAGGTCGCCGACGCACGGATGCCGGACGGCCGACATGTGCACGCGGATCTGGTGGGTCCGCCCGGTCTCCAGGTGGATCTCCAGCAGCGACGCGTGCCGCAGCGCCTCCAGCGTGGCGTAGTGCGTCACCGACGGCTTGCCGGAGGCGACGACCGCCCACCGGTACTCGTGCACCGGGTGCCGGTCGATCGGCGCGTCGATCGTCCCGCGCGATGGATCAGGGTGTCCCTGCACGAGTGCGTGATAGATCTTGTCCACAGTTCGTTCGCGGAACGCGTCCTTGAGCACCGAGTACGCGGTCTCGGACTTCGCCACGACCATCAGCCCGCTCGTACCGACGTCGAGCCGGTGCACGATGCCCTGTCGTTCCGCCGCCCCGGACGTCGAGATCCGGAAGCCCGCCGCCACCAGGTGCCCGATCACGGTCGGTCCGCGCCAGCCCGGGCTCGGATGCGCCGCGACACCGACCGGCTTGTCGACCACGACGAGGTCGGCGTCGTCGTACACGACCCGCATGCCCTCGACGGTCTCCGGCGCGATCGGTTCGGCGGGTCGCGGCATCTCGACCTCGAGCCAGGTGCCGGCGGAGACCCGTTCGGACTTCATCGGCGACGCGCCGTCGAGCAGCACCAGGCCGGACTCCACGAGTTCGGCGGCCTTCGTCCGCGACACCCCGAAGAGCCGCGCGAGGGCGGTGTCCAGCCGTTCGCCCTCGAGTCCTTCGGGTACGGCGAGGCTGCGACGCTCCCCGCTCACTGCTTTTGCCCGCCCGACCCACGCGTCTCGCGCACCTCGCGCGTCCCGTCGAGCCGGCGTCCGGTGAACGTGAGCAGCACGACAAGTGCGACCGCGCAGCTGATCGACATGTCGGCGACGTTGAACACCGGCCAGTAAGGCAGCTGCAGGAAGTCCACGACGTGCCCGTGCATGAAGCCGGGGTCCCGAAGGAAACGGTCGACGAGGTTGCCGAACGCGCCGCCCAGCACGAAGCCGAGCGTGATCGCCCACGCGACGCTGCCTGCCTTGAACGTGAGCCGGATGACCACCGCGACCACGATCAGCACGAAGCAGACGACGATCGGCGTGAACGCCGCACCCATGCCGAACGCCGCGCCGCCGTTGCGGACGAGCACCAGCGTGAGCAGGCCGTCCAGCAGCCGGATCGGGCCGTCGCTGAGCTCGTTCAGCGCGATCAGCTTGGTGATCTGGTCGATCAGGATCACCAGCGCGGCGACTCCGCCGGAGAACGCGAGCAGCACCCCTCGCGGGCGGTGCGGCTTCGGGGGCTGAGGGGGATCCGCGGGGGCTTCGGGTTCTATGGCGTCCTCGTTCAGCGACGCTCCTCCAGCTGTTTGCATGTCATGCACAGTGTCGCACGGGGGAATGCCTGCAGCCGACCCTTCCCGATCGGGTTGCCGCAGCGTTCGCAGATGCCGTACGTGCCGTCGGCGATGTGGGCTTGGGCACGTGCGATCTGGGCCAGCATCTCGCGGGCGTTGTTGGCGAGCTGGATCTCGTGCTCGCGCTCGTACGCCTTCGAGCCCTGGTCGGCCTGGTCGTCACCAGCGCCGTCGCCGCTGTCGCGGGTCAGGTCGGCGAGCTCGTGGTCGGCCTCGTCGATCTGGGCCTGCAGCCGGTCGGCGTCGGCCTGGAGCTCGTCCCCGACCTCCTGCAGCTCGGCCTCGGACCACGGCGACTCGCCCGCACGGACGACGAGGTCGCTCGCCTGCCGGGACCGGGTGGGCGCGGCCTTGTTGGCAGGCGCCTTCTTCGCCGGCGGAGCTTTCTTGGCCGGCGGAGCCTTCTTCGCGGGCGCCTTCTTCGCCGCTGGCGCCTTCTTCGCGCGGCGGAGCCTTCTTCGCCGGTGGAGCTTTCTTGGCCGGCGGAGCCTTCTTGGCCGGCGCCTTCTTGGCGGCGACCTTCTTCGCCGGGGCCTTGGCCGCGGTCTTCTTCGCCGCGACCTTGGTGGCCGGCGCCTTCGTAGCCGCCTTCTTGGCCGCCGCCTTCTTCGCGGGAGCCTTCCTCGCGGTCGCCGCCTTCTTGTCCGCCATCTGCGAACCCTCCGATCAGCCTGGCCGGTCCTGCCGGTGATTCAAGGCACTCAATCATCCGCGCTGAGGAGCTCGTCAAGCCGGATATCGGCGTTCGGCGCGCCGATATCGACCATCTTGTCCCGATTTGTTGCTCCAGAAACCAGCACTATCGCGGACTTCGGGACCCCGAACGCGGCCGCCACCGCCGCCAAAGCGGCTGCCGTCGCCCGGCCGTCCACCGCCCGTTCGGTCACGGCGACCACGAGCGCGTCGCCGCGCGGCCCCGCGTACCGGCCGCCGACCCGGGCGCGCCGGGCACCCGGCTTCACCCGGAGCGCGATACGGAACGGCTGGCTCATCCCGCCAGTGTGCCCGGGCTTAGGATCGCGAAGCGTGACCGCTAGCTACCGCCCCGTCCCGCCCCAGGTCGACCTGCCCGAGGTCGACCACGCGATCCTCTCGTTCTGGCGGGACAACGACGTGTTCGCCAAGTCGCTCGCCAAGACCCAGGACGGTGAGCGCTGGACGTTCTACGAGGGCCCGCCCACCGCGAACGGCCAGCCGGGCGCACATCACGTCGAGGCGCGCGTGTTCAAGGACATGTTCCCGCGCTTCCAGACCATGCGCGGGCGGTTCGTCGAGCGCAAGGCCGGCTGGGACTGCCACGGCCTGCCGGTCGAGGTCGCGGTGGAGAAGGAGCTCGGCATCTCGGGCAAGCCGCAGATCGAGGAGTACGGCGTCGCGGAGTTCAACGCGAAGTGCCGCGAGTCGGTGAAGCGGTACGTCGGCGCGTTCACCGAGCTCACCGAGCGCATGGGCTACTGGGTGGACATGTCCGAGGCGTACTGGACGATGAACTCGTCCTACGTCGAGTCGGTGTGGTGGTCGCTCAAGGTCATCTTCGACAAGGGCCTACTGGTCCGCGACTACCGGATCAGCCCCTACTGCCCGCGCTGCGGCACCACGCTCTCCGACCACGAGCTCGGCCAGCCCGACGTCTACCAGGTGGTCGCCGACCCCTCGGTGTTCGTCCGGATGCCGCTCACGTCCGGCCCGCTCGCCGGCAAGGCCTCGCTGCTGATCTGGACGACGACACCGTGGACGCTGGTCTCGAACACGGCCGTCGCGGTGCACCCCGAGGTCGAGTACGTCGCCGCGACCGACGGCAAGGAGACGCTGATCGTCGCGGCCGACCTGCTGTCCGTGCTCGGCGAGGGCTGGAACGTCACCGACCGCTTCCAGGGCTCGCAGCTGGAGCGGTGGGCGTACTCCCGCCCGTTCTCGCTGGTGGAGCTCGAGGACGCCAACTACGTGGTGGTCGACTCCTACGTCTCGACCGAGGACGGCACGGGTCTGGTGCACCAGGCGCCGGCGTTCGGCGAGGACGACTACCGGGTCGGACGCAAGTACGGCTTGCCGGTGGTCAACCCGGTCCGCCCCGACGGCACGTTCGAGGAGTCGCTCAACCTCGTCGGCGGCAAGTTCTTCAAGCAGGCCGACGATTCGCTGGTCGTCGTCGCTGCGCGAACGCGGGCTGCTGTTCCGCGGCGACAAGTACGAGCACACCTACCCGCACTGCTGGCGCTGCGGCACTCCCCTGCTCTACTACGCGCTCCCGTCGTGGTTCATCCGGACGACCGAGCGCGGCGAGGCGCTGCTCGCGGAGAACGAGAAGACGAACTGGTTCCCCGACACGATCAAGCACGGCCGGTACGGCGAATGGCTGCGCAACAACGTCGACTGGGCGCTGTCGAGGAACCGGTACTGGGGCACGCCACTGCCGATCTGGGAGTGCGACGAGGGACACCTCACCTGCGTCGGATCCCTTGCGGAGTTGGGAGACCTCGCGGGAGCCGACCACGGCGACGTGGATCCGCACCGGCCGTTCGTCGACGACATCGCGATCGCCTGCCCCGACTGTGGCGGCTCGGCGCATCGCGTGCCCGAGGTGATCGACGCCTGGTACGACTCCGGCTCGATGCCGTTCGCGCAGTTCGGCTACCCGTACGCCGACGGGTCGAAGGCGATCTTCGAGCAGGCGTACCCGGCGCAGTTCATCTGCGAGGCGATCGACCAGACCCGCGGCTGGTTCTACTCGCTGATGGCGATCGGCACGCTGGTGTTCGACCGGTCGTCGTACGAGAACGTGCTGTGCCTCGGGCTGATCCTGGCCGAGGACGGCCGGAAGATGAGCAAGCACCTCGGCAACGTGCTCGAGCCGATCGGGCTGATGGAGCGGCACGGCGCGGACGCGGTGCGGTGGTTCATGGCGTGCTCGGGCTCGCCGTGGTCGGCGCGTCGGGTGGGCGACACGACGATCCAGGAGGTCGTGCGCAAGGTCATCTTGACGTACTGGAACACGGTCGCGTTCCACACCCTGTACGCGTCGCTGGCGGACTGGACGCCGGCTTCTCCCGTCGAGTCCTCGAACGTGCTGGACCGGTGGCTGTCGTCGGAGACCGCGCGGCTGGTGCGGGACCTCACCGAGGCGTACGAGACGTTCGACACGCAGCGGATCGGTCAGCGGCTCGGCGACTTCGTCGACGACCTGTCGAACTGGTACGTGCGCCGGTCGCGGCGGCGGTTCTGGGCCGGCGACGCCGAGGCGCTGTCGACGTTGCACGCGACGTTGGAGGCGCTGACGCTGGTCATGGCGCCGCTGGTGCCGTTCGTGACCGAGCGGGTGTGGCAGGACCTGGTGCGGCCGGTGCGTTCCTCGGCTCCGGTGTCCGTGCACCTCGCCGACTGGCCTTCCGCCGGCGCGGTGGACGACGAGCTGTCCGCGCAGGTGACGGTGGCGCGGCGGGTGGTCGAGCTGGGCCGCGCGGCGCGTGCCGAGGCGAAGGTGAGGACGCGACAGCCGTTGGCGTTGGCCCTCGTCGGCGCGCCTGGGTGGTCCTCGTTGCCGGAGGACCTGCGGCAGGAGGTCGCCGAGGAGCTGAACGTGCTGCGGCTGCAGGGTCTCGTCGAGGCGGGCGAGGAGCTGGTCGAGTACGCGGTGAAGCCGAACTTCCGTACGTTGGGCAAGCGTTTCGGCAAGTCGACGCCCTCGGTGGCTTCGGCTGTGTCCGCCGCGGACGCGGGTGCGTTGGCGACGTCGCTGCGGGAGTCGGGCTCGGCTTCGGTGGTCGTCGACGGTGCCGAGGTCGCGTTGACGTCGGACGAGGTGATCGTGTCCGAGCGGCCGCGCGAGGGCTGGGCCGTGGCGAACGCCCACGGCGAGACCGTGGCCCTCGACCTGCACGTGACCGACGCCCTGCGCCGGGCCGGCCTCGCCCGCGAGGTCGTACGGCTGGTCCAGGAGGCCCGGAAGGCGCGCGGCCTCGAGGTAAGCGACCGCATCGAGCTCCGCTGGTCCGCCGAGTCCGAAGAGCTGGAGTCCGCGCTCCGGGAGCACGGCTCGTTCCTCGGCGACGAGGTCCTGGCTCTGTCGGTGCGGGAAGGCGCCCCGGAGCCGGACGAGGGCTTCGCGGTGGAGCTGTCCGAGGACCTCGGCCTGACGCTCTGGTTCAAGAAGGCGAGCTAGGTGTGATGTCCAGGGAGGTTGGTCAGTCGGGTGACTGGTGGCTGGCCTCCGATGGCGGAATGGGCTCGGTGGTGATTGTAGAAGTGGAGCCAGCCCGGCAGGGCGGTTCGGCGTTCGGTTTCTGATGTGTAGAAGCGGGCGTAGGCCCAGCCGTCGGCGAGGGTGCGGTGGAACCGTTCGATCTTGCCGTTGGTCTGGGGCCGGTAGGGCCGGGTCCGTTTGTGTTTGATGTCGAGCTCGATGCAGGCGTCTCGCCAGGCGTGGGACCGGTAGCAGGAGCCGTTGTCGGACAGGACCCGCTCGACGGTGACGCCGTGGCCGGCGAACCAGGCGACGGCCCTGCGCAGCACGGTCACGGCGGTGGCGGCGGTTCTCGTCGGCGCAGATCTCGGCGTAGGCGAGCCGGGAGTGGTCGTCGATGACGGTGTGGACGAACGCTTTCCCGGTCCGGGGTGCGTAGTTGCCCGCCGCGCGTGCCGGTGCGGCGGGCGGTGGCCTCCCGGTTGCGGTCGCCTTGTGCCCGGCCGGTGAAGCGGTGGCCGCCGCCATCGGGGATGTTCCCGAACTTGGTGACATCGAGGGTCGACCAGTCGGCTCATGATCCAGCGGTGTTTTGCGATCTGACGCACCCGCTCGAAGCCGTATTGATCGAACAGCTCCACAGTGGCGAAGTAGAGGAAGCGGCCGGGTGCCTTGCGTCC
This sequence comes from uncultured Actinomycetota bacterium, assembly GCA_963762635.1. Lineage (GTDB taxonomy): Bacteria > Actinomycetota > Actinomycetes > Propionibacteriales > Actinopolymorphaceae > Tenggerimyces. The sequence continues at coordinate 337,728 of CAVXLQ010000005.1, read as the reverse complement.
GGCCGTCACGTCGGGCAGGGCCTCGACGAGGCCGCGTGCGCTCGATCGGTCCGGACGAGCTCCTCCTTCGTCGCCCGTTGTCGATGCCTGGGACCTCGTGGTAGGACCGGCCGTCGTCGGTCGCGTGGTGACTCATGCACCAGCAGCCTCCGAACACTCCGCCCGTTGCGCTCGACGAGCTCGGCGAACGCGTCCCAGGTCGAGCGCCCAACGGCCGCGCGATCAGCCCCTCAGCCATCGAAAGCTCCTAGAAACACGCGAACGCCCCGGGTCCCATGGGGGACCCGAGGCGTTCGCAGCTCGTACTCGTCAGACTCTCGAGGTCAGAGCGAGGACTCGTCGTCGTCCTCGAGCAGCGCGTTCAGACGGGGGGTCTGGCCGCCGCCACGCTCGAGGCGCTCGCCGCCGGCGGGGACCGGCTGCGGGCGGTGCGAATTGACTGGACGCGGACCGTTGGACTCCGGTGCCGAGATGCCCTGGTCGGGGCCGCCCTGCGTACCCAGCGAGCCTTGGCTCGCCAGTGTGCGCAGCTGCGCCTCGAAGTAGGCCTTCAGGCGGCTCCGGAACTGGCGCTCGAACGTGCGGAGCGTGTCGACCTCTTGCTCCAGACGCTGCTTGTCCTTCTCCAGCGCCCCGAACATCGAAGCCCGCTTCTCGTTGGTCTCCCGCTCGAGCTGCTCGGACTTCGCGCGAGCGTCGGACTCGAGACGTGCGGCCAGGCCGCGAGCCTCGTTCTCCATCCGCTCACTCCGGGCCCGCGCCTCGGCGAGGATCCGGTTGGCCTGCTCTTTACTCTCCGCAACGAGCTGGTCGGCGTTCTGAGTGGCGATTTCGAGCAGCCGTGCAGCCGCGGTGGACGCCTCGGCGACCGATGCGGGTGCGGGCGCCGGTTGACGCGGTGGCTGGACCACCGGCTCCGGCGGCTGCTCCTGGACAGTAGGGGGCTTGACATAGGCCGCGCCTTCGCCACGCTGGGCGGCCGCGAGCTTCTGATGGAGGTCGTTGTTCTCGTGGTTCAGACGTTCCAGTTCGGACTCGACTTCGTCGAGGAACTGGTCGACCTCGCCCATGTCGTAGCCCTCGCGCAGGCGGACGGGCGTAAAACGCTTATTGCGCACGTCCTCGGGCGTCAGCGGCATGACCTCACCTCGGGCTCACAGGGTAGACGTCGTGGTTCAGGGAGTTACCGTACCCGGTCTCGGCATGGTTGGCAGCGGGGGATGCCCTCTTAACCTCAGGACGACGCCAAACTCAGCACGACGGCCTGCAAAATGTAGATGATGAGGATCAACAGCAGGAACGAGAGATCGAGCGCAAAACCTCCGAGCCGAAGAGGTGGAATCACGCGGCGTAGCGCCCTCAGAGGCGGGTCAGTCGCCGTATAGACACCTTCGAGAGCCACGAGCAAAATGCCCCTGGGCTCCCAGGACCGGGCAAAGAACTGCACCCAGTCGACCACGAGTCGTACGAACAGCAGGATCAGGAAGATCCAGAGCAGGACGTAGACCGTCTGAAAAACGACCGCCACAGACGCTCCTAAAAAGAGGACCAGCTACTGCTGTTGACCTTACCTGTTCAGGTCCCTTAAGGAGCCGCTGCCGCACGGCTTGGCTCGCCATACCGCCTCGGTTGATGGTGGCGAAACCGCGGCGAGCCGAGACGTGCCATTGGCGCAGTTAGCTCTGGTTGAAGAACCCTCCTTCAGCGATTCTGGCCTTGTCCTCGGCCTTGACCGTGACGTTGACCGGCGAGAGCAGGAAGACCTTCGCGGTCACCCGCTCGATGCTGCCGTGCAGTCCGAAGATGAGCCCGGCCGCGAAGTCGACGAGTCGCTTCGCGTCGGAGTCGTCCATGCCGGTGAGGTTCATGATCACCGGAATGCCGTCGCGGAAGTGCTCGCCGATCAGGCGGGCGTCGTTGTACGTACGCGGGTGCAGCGTGGTGATCCGCGAGGACCGGTCAGCCGGCTCGGGCGCCACCTGCACCGGCGGCCTGTTCGGCAGCGCGGAGACTGTGGCCTCGCGCTCGAAGCCGCTCTCGCGGACACGCTCGTCGCGGCGTGGCTGTGCCTCAGCCTCGCGCGGCTCGCGGTCGTCGTACTCCCCGTCGAAGGCAGGGTCGTATTCATCGTCGTAGCGGTCCTGGTCCTCAACCAAACCCAGGTAAACCGCTACCTTGCGCATCGCGCCTGCCATGTGACCTCTGCCCTCCAGTTGCGAGGCTTCTTCCGCGTCGACGCTACCTGAGCAAAGGCCGCTGACCTAGTAACCTGCGCCCTATCCGCACGTGTGTCGCGCCGTGCGTTATCGCCGCCGCCAGGTCGTCGCTCATCCCGGCGGACACCCAGGTCGCTTCCGGATGGGCGGTACGGAGTGTCGCCGCGACCTTCGCGAGCCGTTCGAACGCCTCGTCCGGGTCCTCACCGAGGGGCGCGACGGCCATCACTCCCCCGAGCTCGAGACCGTCGGCTGCGGCGATCTCGTCCGCGAGTCGGAGGGCGTCTTCCGGCCGTACGCCGCCTCGCCCCGGCTCGGCGTCAAGGCTGACTTGCACCAGGCAGCGCAGCGCGGGTCCGGCGTTGGTCGCGGCCTTGGCGAGCGCGGCGGCCAGCTCGGGCCGGTCGACCGAGTGGACGACGGTCGCGTACCTCGCCACCGAGCGCGCCTTGTTTGTCTGCAGCTGCCCGACGAAGTGCCAGGCGAGGTCGAGGTCCTCGCAGTCGGCGGCCTTCGCCCGGGCGTCCTGGTCGCGGTTCTCGCCGATGTCGCGGACTCCGAGCTCGGCCAGCAGGCGTACGTCGCTCGAGGGGAACGTCTTGGTGACAGCCACGAGCGTGACCTCGTCCGGCTCGCGGTTGGCCGCGGCGCACGCGGTGGCGATCGACTCGCGCACTGCGGCGAGGTTGGTGGCGAGGTCGTCGAGACGGGTCACGAGATCAAGCTTGTCACTCCAGCCACACCAAACCCGCCATCCGGCCGGTACGCCTGCCGTCGCGGCGGTGGGAGTAGAGGTCGGGCGACTCCATCGTGCAGATCGGCAGGTGCGCGGCCTCGATGCCGAGGTCGGTCAGCTGCGCCAGCACGCCGTGGCCGATGTCGAGGCCCGGCGTGCCCCAGCGCGTGGTCGAGCGGGCGGCGGGTACGGCGGACGCGATCTCGTCCTGCATCGTCTGCGGCACCTCGTAGCACTCGCCGCACACACAGGGCCCCACGCGGGCGACGATCGAGTCGGCGCCGTACGAGCGCATCCGCTCCACGGTCGCGGCGACGATCCCCGCCGCGAGGCCGGGCCGGCCCGCGTGGGCCGCGCCGACGATCCGGGCCTTGGCGTCGACCAGCATCACCGGAGCGCAGTCCGCGACGAGCGCGACCAGCACCACGCCGGGCGTACGGGTGACGAGGCCGTCGACGGCGGGCCGGGAGCGCTGAGGAGGCTCGGTGAGCTCGAGAACGTCGTTCCCGTGCACACACCGCATGATCGCGAGCTGCTCGGCACCGACGCCGAGCGCCTGGCAGACGAGCTCCCAGTTGGCGGTGACGCGAGCCGGACGGTCCCCGGTCACCGAGGACAGGTTCAGGGATCCGTACGGAGACTCGCTCACACCACCGTTGCGGTCGGTAAAGGCGATGCGGGCCCCGCCGAGGTCTTCTCGCCACACGAACACAACGTCGATCCTGCCGGCCGAGCGTTACCGGCTTCGACAGATCGTCAGACCACTAGTGGCCACGATTCCTTGGAACTACCCGTCACTTCAGGAAATCGGGAACGTCCAGCTCTTCCGTACTGTCGTCGAACACGATCCGCCGCGGCGCCCGCACGGTGCTGGGCGGCGTCGGAGCCGCCGGCATCGACGGGAAGTCGCTGACCGGCGGGGCGGACGTCTCCGGGCGGGCAGGTGAGGGCTCGGGCTTGGCTTCCACCGGCTCCTCGACGGGCCTGGCAGCCGGCGCGCCGTTCCCGTTGCCGTTGCCGGCCGTCGGCTGCCGCTCCGGCGAAGCAGGTGCAGCCGGTCGGCCGATCTCGCCCGGTCGCCGCACCGTGCTCTGCGGAGGCGCGGGAGGAGCGGACGGCGGCGGCGCGATAGGCCGCTGCGTCTGAGCCGGAACGTGCGCCGCCGGCGGAGCCGTCAGCGCCGCCGCGGCGGCCATGGAGGCCGATTCCCGCTTGCTCGGAGACCCGCCGTCGAAGCCCGCCGCGATCACCGTGACACGCACCTCGTCGCCGAGGCCGTCGTCGATGACCGCGCCGAAGATGATGTTCGAGTCCGCGTGCGCGGCCTGCGAGACGAGCTGTGCGGCCTCGTTGATCTCGAACAGGCCGAGGTCCGAGCCACCGGCGATCGAGAGCAGGACGCCGTGCGCGCCGTCGATCGAAGCCTCGAGCAGCGGCGACGAGATCGCCATCTCCGCGGCCGCGACCGCGCGGTTCTCACCGCGCGCCGAGCCGATGCCCATGAGAGCGGAGCCGGCGTTCGACATCACGCTCTTCACGTCGGCGAAGTCCAGGTTGATCAGACCGGGCGTCGTGATCAGGTCGGTGATGCCCGAGACACCTTGCAGCAGCACCTGGTCGGCCTGCTTGAACGCGTCGAGCACGCTCACCTGGCGGTCGCTGATCGAGAGCAGCCTGTCGTTAGGGATCACGATCAGCGTGTCGACCTCGTCCCGCAGCGAGCCGATGCCGTCCTCGGCCTGCGTCGCGCGCTTCTTCCCCTCGAACGCGAACGGCCGGGTCACGACGCCGATGGTCAGCGCGCCGAGGCTTCGGGCGATGCGCGACACGACAGGCGCACCACCGGTGCCCGTACCGCCGCCCTCGCCCGCCGTCACGAACACCATGTCGGCGCCCTTGAGCACCTCTTCGATGTCCTCGGCGTGGTCCTCGGCGGCCTTCTGGCCGACGTCGGGGTTGGCACCCGCGCCGAGACCACGGGTCAGCTCGCGACCGATGTCGAGCTTCACGTCGGCGTCGCTCATCAACAGCGCCTGCGCATCGGTGTTGATCGCGATGAACTCGACGCCCTTGAGTCCCACCTCGATCATCCGGTTGACCGCGTTGACACCACCGCCGCCGATACCGACGACCTTGATGACAGCGAGGTAGTTCTGCGGTGCCGCCACGTCGCTCGCCTCTCGTAGAAATCTTTTCCAGGTCTCGACCCGCACAACTCTCACCCTCAACTAAAGAGTTATAGTTATGTCAACCTCGACCTGATACAGCAACGTACGCAAGGCGTCCGGCCAACCCAAGCCGCCACGCCGACGCCCGGGGTTGCGGAAGGTGACTACTGCCACTTTCCTTGCTGGATGACTTGGGTCGAGGTGGGTGAGCGCTGTTTCGCGCGCAGGTACGAGACGTTCAACGTGGCTGTCGGAGTAGTCGTCGGGAGCGACGGGCTGCTCGTGATCGACACGAGAGGTGCGACGCGGCAGGGCCACGAGGTGGTGTCCGATCTCCGTCACCTCTCCTCTCTTCCGGTCCGCTGGGTCGTCAACACCCATTGGCATGGCGACCACACGTTCGGCAACGCCGCGCTCGCCGAGCTGGGTGTGCCGATCTACGCGCACGCGACCGTGCCCAGCATGCTCGCGGAGTGGGGTGAGCCGATGCGCGACGCGCTGATGCGGCGCATGCCCGACGTCACCGAGGAGGTCAAGCAGACCGTCATCACGCCGCCGACGGAGACGTTCGCCTCCGAGCTGACCCTCGACCTCGGCGACCGGCAGGTCGAGCTCACCTGGCCCGGCCGCGGGCACACCGAGGGCGACATCGTGATCCGGGTGTCGGACTCCGACGTGATGTACGCGGGCGACCTGATCAAGTCGGCCACGCCGCCCTCCTACAGCCCGGGCGCGTTCCCGCTGGAGTGGCCGGCCACGCTCGACGCCGTCGCCGCACTGCTCACCGCCGACACCGCGGTGGTGCCCGGGCATGGGCACTTCGTGGACAAGGCGTTCCTCACAGCTCAGCGCGACGAGCTCGCCAGCATCGAACGGACGATCCGCGCGCTGTGGGAGTCGGGCGTCCCCGCCGACGAGGCGCTCGCGGCGGGCACCTGGCCGTACGAGGAGAAGTACGTCCGGGACGCCGTCAGCAAGGGGTACGAGGATCTAGGCCTTGGTGGTCGGTAGATCCGGGACGCTCACGTCGTACTCCTTCGCGCCCTGCTTCAACAGGGACGCGAGCACACGGGCCTTCTTGGCCGAGTCGGCGGCGCTCCCCCACATCACTGTCACGTTGCCCGTGAGCCGCAACGTCACCGAGTCAGCGGTGCGCGCCGACACCGCGACGAGCTTCTCCTTGATCGCGGGGGGCAGGCCCGCGACCACGCCAGCCGCCGAGGCGAGGGTCGGCGCCCGGGTGGCGCCCCAGGCCGACAGCGTCAGGGCTGGCAGCCCCGCCGGACGTGCCGGGACCGTACGGAACGCCACGCCGGTGGCGTCCACGAGCTGCAGCGCACCCCCGTCGGACAGCACCACGACCGGCGTCCGTTCGACCACCGAGATCGACACCGTGTGCGGCCACGACCGCTTCACCTCGGCCGACGCCAGTGCCGGCAGCTTCGCGAGCACCCGCGTACGCGCCGAGTCCACGTCCACTCGCGCCAGCGGTGCTCCCGTACCGACAGCGGCCGCTCCCAAGACGTCGTCGGAGGACAGCGGCGACTCCTCGGGCAAGCCACGTACGGAGACAACCCGGACGTCCAGCACCGTCGAGTACCCGACGACCCACACCACCGCGCCGACGACCAGCGCGATGAAGACGAGCACGAGCAGCGGCCGCAGCCGAACCAGCCGCCGAGAGAACCGCCGCCGCTTGAACCGGCGAGCCGAGCTCGGCGACACGTCCACGCTCATTCTGTGTTGTTTTCCTTGGGGGTACTGGCCTCGACGAGCTCCAGGAACTCAGGCCCGATCAGCGCGACGTCCGGGGCGCCCAGCGTGAGCACGAGGTCGCCCGGCCGAGCGCGTTCGAACAGCCGGTGCGGCACGGCCGACCAGGACGTCTCGTAGACGATCTTTTCCGCCGGCAACGGAATGTGCGGGATGATCAGCGCGCCGGTCACGCCCGGGATCGGGTCGTCGCCGGTCGGGTCCATCACCACGACCTCGTCGGCCAGCGCCAGCGCCTCGCCGAGCTCCTTGAAGAAGAACTTCGTCCGCGTGTGCCGCAGCGGCCGGAACGCCACCACGACCCGTCCGCCCTCGCCGACCGCGCCGCGCGCGGCGTGCATGTTCACGAGCATCTCGGTCGGGTGGTGACCGTAGTCGTCGTAGACGCGGATCCCGTTCGCCTGGCCCTTGAACTCGAACCGCCGCCGGGTGCCGGTGTAGCTCGACAGCCCCTCGCGGATCTCCGTCGACGGAAACCCGACGCCCAGGCAGGCGGCGTACGCGGCGGCGGCGTTCAGCGCGTGGTGCTTGCCGGCGACGTGCACGTCGACCGTGCCCTGCCTGCGGCCGTGCACGACGAGCTCGAACGTCGAGCCGAGCGGCTTCATCTCCACCCGGTCCACGCGCACGTCCGCGTCGGCCGCCTCGCCGTACGTACGGACGTCGAACCCACGCGCCCGGGACCGCTCCGCCAGCGCGCGTGCGCCCGGATCGTCCAAGCAGGCAACGAGATATCCGCCTGGAACGATGCGGTCGACGAACTGGTCGAACGCGTCGTGGTAGTCCTCGCGGGTCGCGTACATGTCGAGGTGGTCGGGGTCGACGTTCGTGACGACCGCGACCTCCGGGGAGTACTCGAGGAACGCGCGGTCGGACTCGTCGGCCTCGACGACGAAGATGTCGCCGGTGCCGTCGTGCGCGTTCGTCCCGGTGTCGTTGAAGTTTCCGCCGATCGCGAACGACGGGTCCGCGCCGCAGTGCTGCAGCGCGACCGCGATCATCGACGACGTCGTGGTCTTGCCGTGCGCGCCGGAGATCGCCACGACGCGCCGGTCCACCATCACCGCTGACAGCGCGGCGGCCCGCGAGTAGAGGCGGAGCCCGAGACGTTGCGCCTCGACGACCTCGACGTTCGTCTCTCTTGACCGCTGTGGAGATCACCAGCGTGTCGGCCTCGGCGACGTGCGCCGGCTCGTGGCCGACCCAGCACTCGGCGCCGAGGGCGCGGAGGGCGGTGAGCGTACGGGAGTCCTTCGCGTCGCTGCCGCTGACGCTGATGCCGCGGGCCAGCATGATCCGCGCGATGCCGGACAGGCCGGCGCCGCCGATGCCCACGAAGTGGACGTGGCCCAGCTTCTCCGCCGGCAGTACCTCCAGCGGCGGGGGAACGATCACCGTCGCACCTCCGAAGACCCCTTTCCGGCCACCTTCATGACCATCTCCGCCAACCGGTCGTCGGCGTCCGCGGGTAGCAGGTCGCGCGCCGCCTTCGACATCGCGGCGAGCCGGGCGGTGTCGCTGATGAGCGCGATCACGTTCGTCCGCACCCATTCGGAAGTAAGCGCGGCGTCTTCGATCATGACACCACCGCCTGCCTCGACGACCGGACGCGCGTTCAACCGCTGCTCACCGTTGCCGACCGGGTACGGACAGAAAACGGCGGGCAGTCCGATCGCGGCGAGCTCGGTCACCGTGTTGGCGCCGGCTCGGGCGATCGCGAGATCCGCCGCAGCATACGCGAGGTCCATCCGGTCGATGTACGGCAGTGCGACGTAGCGCGGGGCGTTCGGCGGCAGCTCGACGTCGATCTGCTTGTCCTGGCCGTAGTGGTGCAGGACCTGGATCCCCGCCTCCGCGAGCGCCGGAGCGGCACCTGAGACGGCCTGGTTGATCCGCTGCGAACCCTGCGAACCGCCCGTGACCAGCAGCGTCGGCGCCTTCTGGGAGAAGCCGAACGCGGCACGCGCCATCGGCCGCAGATCCTGCCGGTCGAGCGTGGCGATCTCGCGCCGGATCGGCAGCCCGACGTGGACGCCGTGCCGCAGCGGGGTGTTCGGGAAGCTCACTGCCACATTCGTAGTGACGAGCGAAGCGGCGAATCGGTTGGCTATTCCGGGCCGGGCGTTCTGCTCGTGCACGACGACGGGCACCTTGTGCCGCTTGGCGGCGAGGTACGCGGGCATCGCGACGTACCCACCCAGGCCGACCAGGACGTCCGCGCCGACCTTGGTGAGGACCGCGCCCGCGGCCTTGACGGCGCCGGCCAGCCGGCCGGGGACCGTCAGCAGGCGCGGCGTGAGCTCACGCGGCAGCGGGACGCGCGGGATCATCTCGATGTCGTACCCGGCCTCGGGGATCAGGCGGGCCTCCAGGCCCTCCTCGGTCCCGAGGAAGGTCAAGCCGATCGCCGGGTCCAGGCGGCGCAGCGCGGCGGCGACAGCCAGTGCCGGTGAGATATGACCGGCACTGCCTCCGCCTGCGAGCACGACGTGCACGGGCTTCCTCACTCGTCGGAATCGTCGTTGGACTGCTTGGCCTCGCGCCTGGCCTGCCGCTTCGCGGCGAGGGCCGCTCGGGCTTCGGGCTCGTTGCGCGCGAACGCGACGAGCAGGCCGAGGGCAAACAGGGTGGGCAGCATGGCGGACCCACCGTACGACACGAGCGGAAGAGGGATGCCAGTGATAGGCAGCAGGTTGAGGACGGCCCCCATGTTGACCAACGCCTGGGCCATGATCCAGCCGACGATGCCCGCGGCCGCGAGCTTGGTGAACGTGTCCGTGGCGCGCAGCGCGATCCGTACGCCGGCGAACGCGAGCACGAGGAACAGCGCGAGGACGGCGAGCGTGCCGGCGAGACCCATCTCCTCGCCGATCACCGCGAAGATGAAGTCGGTGTGCGCCTCCGGGAGCTGGCCCCACTTCTCCCGGCTGTTGCCGATGCCCACGCCGAACCAGCTACCCGTCCCGAGCGCGAACAATCCGTGCGCGGCCTGCCAACCTGTGTTCGCGTAGTCCTCGAACGGGTTGGAGAAACTGGTGATCCGATCGAGCCGGTAGGACCTCGTCGTGGCGAGGAAGGCGACGAGCCCGCCGACGATGACCACGAGGAAGCCGAAGAAGCGCATCGGCATGCCGACGACGAACACCACCACGAACACGGCGGAGAACAGCACCAGCGACGTACCGAGGTCGCCCTGGCCGATGACGAGCGCGAGCACGAGGCCGCACACGGGGACGAACGGCACGAACAGATGCTTCCACTGGCTGAGCAGTTTCTCCTTGCGGGCAAGCAGATCCGCACCCCAGAGGACGACCGTGAGCTTGGCGAGCTCGCTCGGTTGGAGCTTGAACGGGCCACCGAAGTCGAGCCAGTTCCGGTTGCCGTTCACCTCGTGGCCGAGGCCGGGGACGTACGTCAGCAGCAGCAGGATGACCGTGACGGCGAGCGCCGGGTAGACGAAGGCGCGGAGGATCTTGGTCGGCAGCCGCGAGGCGAGCCAGGCGATCGGGAGGCCGGCGGCGACCCAGACGATCTGGCGTTCGAAGATCGCGTACGAGCTGCCGTAGTGGCGCAGCGCCTCGACGCTCGACGCGGACAGGACCATGGCGAGGCCGAGCGCGAGCAGCATGCCGCTCGCGCCGAGGACGAGGTGGTAGGAGGCGAGCGGACGGTCGAGCGAACGCTTGACCGCCGCGACCCAGCCGGGCCCCGTACGTTCCGTCGCTGCCGTCGCCTCACCTACCGGCTCGGTCAGCTCCGGGTCGTCCGCGGCGGTCGTCATGCCCCTCCCAGGTCACGGCGCACGAGCCGGGTTGCGGCCCGTGATCAGCTTCCAGTGTCGAATGCCGACCCGCCGATCCCTGGGAGGCTGAGGTCGCGTGTCGCGCCACGCGACTTGTTGGACGAATGTCGCCCTCTATCGCGAGATCTGTCCAACAAGTCGATCGCAGCCAGCACCAGGACCAGCCAACTGTGAGCGTCGGCGAGTTGTTGGACGAATGTCGCCCTCTATCGCGAGATCTGTCCAACAAGTCCCTCCCGCTCGGCGATCGCGGCGCTTCAGCAGGGCGTTGCCGGCGGCCTGACCGTGAGCAGGTAGGCGATCGTCGCCTGGGTGGCGCACTCGCTGTTGAGCTGCCAGGCCGAGTGGCCGGCCTCTGACCAGCGGAGGAGGGTGCTGTTCGGCAGCTGGCGCCTGGTCCGTTCGGCCCACACCCGTGGGGTGGCGACGTCGTGGGCGCCCGACAGGAGCAGGGTGAGTGGGAGGTCGAGGTGCGGCCACCGGTGCGGCCGCCAGGCGGACGGTACGGGCCAGCCGGCGCAGCCGGAGGCGATGTCCCAGAACTCCGAGTAGCCCCGCAGCGCCGGCCCCGCCCGCTGGACGCGGCGGCCCAGAGATGGCAGCTGGGCGGTGAACGTGCGCGTGTCCAAGTCTTGGCAGATGATCGACCGGTACATCGCGTGCCGCACCGGATCCGCCGGCAGCCCCACCAGGCCGGAGGCGTCCAACGACAGCGCCGCCTTCAGCGCCGAGGAAAGCGCCGGATAGAGCAGCGGGCTCTGCAGATGCGCGTTCACGCCCGAAGCCACCTGGTACGCGGTCACCGGCCGACCGTCTGCGAGCAGTTCACCCCGGTCGGCCGACGCGAGCACCGAGCGGAGCGCGGCGAGAACGTCCAACCCACACGAGGAGTCCGCCGTACACCACGACGCGAAGTGCTCGACCCCGTCCTGAACGGCGGCCGCGTCGTCCACGACCAGCCGAGCCACCGGCAGCGACCGGTCCACGATCGCGTCGAGCGCGAGCGCCCGCAGCCGGTGCGGGAAGAGCTCGGCGTACGAACGGCCGAGCATCGTCCCGTACGACACCCCGAGGAAGCTGATCTGCCGCTACCCCAGCGCCGCCCGCACCGCGTCGAGGTCCCGCGCGACGCTCGCGGTGTCCAGGTGCTCCGCGTGGTCGCAGGACCGCGCGAACGCGGCGTTGGCCCGCACCAGCGCCCGCGCACCGGCGGCGTCAGAAGGAAAGCGGTCCACCGACGGATCGGAAGCAGGCAGCGCGCAGTCGACCGGCGTACTGCCACCGACCCCGCGCGGGTCCACGCCGACGACGTCGAAGCGGGCGAGCAGCTCGGGACCGAAATACGCGGGCGCCATCAGGTAGCCGGCAGCACCGGTCCCCGGTCCGCCGGGGTTGAACATCAGCACGCCGATCCGCCGCGCCGGATCGGCCGCCCGCAGCCGAGAGACCCGCAGCGAGACAGAGCCAGACCCGGTCGACCAGTCCGCGGGAACGACGACAGTCGCGCACTCCACGGGATGCCCCGCCGGCGCCCCCTCGCACGCTCCCCAGTCGATGCCCGCCGCCTGGGCGACCCCCGCCCCGAACAGGCCACTGACCAGCACCCCGGCGGCACCAGCTGCCACCCATCTCCGCACGCGCATTACGCTCCTTTCCGGCAAACCTCGCCCACGCTGGCAGAACAGCGCGAGCACGTGCCAGAGGGCGGAGCCGATCTCGGGGAAGACCCGGGCGATCCCCGAAGGTCAGGCGAGCCGGTGGACGGCGGCGGCGAACGCTTCGCCGCGGGCGCCGTAGCTCGGGAACTGGTCCTTCGAGGCGCATCCCGGCGCGAGCAGCACGGTGTCGCCCGAGCGGGCCAGCCGCCCGGCCGCGAGCACGACGTGATCCATCACGCCGGAGTCGGGCGTGCCGACGTCGATCACCGGCACCGACGGCGCGAGCCGCGCCAACGCGTCCGCGATCACGCCACGGTCGACGCCCAGCAATACGACCCCGCGCAACCTGTCCTTGACAGCACGCACGAGCTCGTCGAAGGACTGCCCCTTGGCCTGTCCCCCGGCGATCCACACCACGTTCGAGAACGCCAGCAGCGACGCCTGGGCCGCGTGGGTGTTCGTGGCCTTGGAGTCGTCGATGTACGTGACGCCCTCGGACACCGCGACCTGCTCGATCCGGTGCTTGTCCAGCTGAAAACCACGCAGCCCGTCCCGCACCGCGACAGTCGGCACCCCGAAGGATCGAGCCAGAGCCGCGGCGGCCAACGCGTTCGCGATGTTGTGCGGTGCCAGCGACGGCAGGTCGGAGAGCGTCGCGAGCTCGGCCGCCGCCGTCTGGCGTTCCTCGATGAACGCGCGGTCGGCCAGAACGTCGTCGACGATCCCGAGCATGCTCACCCCCGGCACCCCCGTCGTGATGCCGATGGCCCGGCATCCCTCCACGACGTCGGCGTCGCGGACGAGCTGCTCGGTGACCGGGTCCTCGACGTTGTAGACGCAGGCGACCTCGCAGCCGTCGTAGATCTTGCCCTTGGTGCGCGTGTACTCGTCCATCGTCGGGTGCCACTCGAGGTGGTCCGGCGCCACGTTCAGCACCGCCGCCGACCGCAGGTGCAGCCCAGGACTCCACCACAGCTGGAAGTTCGAGAGCTCGACCGCGAGGACGTCGTACGGTGTCGGGTCCATGACCGCGTCGACGATCGGGTCACCGATATTGCCGACAGCAGCCGTACGCAGCCCGGCCGCGCGCAGGATCGCGGTGAGCATCTGCACGGTCGTCGTCTTGCCGTTCGTCCCCGTCAGACCGATCCACGGCGCCGGCCGGTCCGGCGAGCGCAGCCGCCAGGCGAGGTCGACCTCGCCGAGAATCGGCAACGAACGGGAACGGGCCGCGACAGCGAGGCGGTGCTGCTGCGGCAGCCCGGGCGAGACGACCAGCAGGTTGGTCTTGTCGGGCAGCGACTCGGTCGCGCCCTCGCCGAGCCGGATGTCGGCGCCGAGGGTCTCGAGGATCGTGGCGCGTTCGCGGGCCGCGTCGTCGGGCTCGCCGTCGGACAGCACGGTGACGTGCGCGCCGACGTGCAGCAGCCCGGCGGCGGCCGAGTAGCCGGAGACACCGAAGCCGGCGACCACCGCGGAGACCTCGTCCCACGGCGACCGCTGATGCGCGTCGGCCAACCACTGGAGCGACGGGGTCATATGCCAGCCACCCACTCCGCGTAGAAGATGCCGATGCCGCCGGCCACGAGGATGCCGCAGATGATCCAGAAGCGGATGGTGATCGTCACCTCGTTCCACCCCTTCAGCTCGAAGTGGTGGTGGATCGGCGTCATCCGGAACAGCCGTTTGGGCGTGCCCGTTCGCCATCGGGTGAACTTGAAGAAGCTGGTCTGCAGGATCACCGACGCGGTCTCGATGAGGAACAGGCCGCCGATGAGGATGAGCAGCAGCTCGGTCCGCGTCATGATCGCGAAGCCCGCGACCGCGCCGCCGAGCGCGAGCGAGCCGGTGTCGCCCATGTAGATCTTCGCCGGCGACGCGTTCCACCATAAGAAGCCGAAACAGGCGCCGGCGAGCGCGAACGCGAACACGGCGAGGTCGTACGGGTCGCGGATCTCGTAGCACTTCGGGCCGGGCGAACGGACGCAGTCCTGGTTGAACTGCCAGACGAGGATCAGTGTGTACGCGGCGAACACCATCACGCACGCGCCGGTCGCGAGGCCGTCGAGCCCGTCGGTGAGGTTGACGCCGTTCGACGAGGCGGAGATGAGCAGCAGCACCCACAGCACGAACGGGATCGACGCGGCCCACGCCAGCGGCAGCCAGTCGATGTCGCGGATGAACGAGATCGCGGGCGAGGCCGGCGTGATCTCGCGTTCGTCCGGGAACTGCAGCGAGAGGATCGCGAACACGATCGCGATCAGCGTCTGACCTGCGAGTTTCGCCTTGGCCCGCAGGCCGAGACTGCGTTGCCGCGAAACTTTCAGGTAGTCGTCGAGAAATCCGACCAGCCCGAGTCCGAGGGTGAGCAGGATGACGAGCATCGCCGAGGGCGACGGCCAGTTCCAGGTGAACAGGTGCGCCGCGATGTAGCCGACGACCGCGGCCCCGATGATGACCGTGCCGCCCATCGTCGGCGTGCCGCGCTTGGTGTGGTGCGACGTCGGTCCGTCGTCGCGGATGATCTGTCCGTACCCGGCCCGCGCGAGGATCCGCACGGCGACCGGGGTCACCAGCAAGGCCAGCAACAGCGCCAGCCCGCCGGCAAGGAGGATCGCGATCACGCCGTGCCCTCCGCAGGGGGTACGTCCGCGACCAACCGGTCACCGAGGTAGCGCAGCCCCGCGTCCCGGGACGACTTCACCAGGACGACGTCACCGGGTCGCAGCTCGTTGCGCAACAGCTCGTAAGCGCTGTCGGCGTCCGGCACGAAGACCGACTCCTTCCCATCCGCGAGCGCCGCGTCATAGATCGCGCGTGCACCATCCCCCACGACGACGAGGCGCGAGACGCCATGTCGTACGGCCAGTTTGCCCACTACGGCGTGCTCTTCGGTGGATGCCGCGCCGAGTTCGAGCATCTCGCCGAGCACGGCCCACGTACGCCGCTCCTTGGCGAGCGTAGGCAACGTCTCCAGCGCGGCACGCATCGAGTCCGGGTTGGCGTTGTAGCCGTCGTTGACGATTCGTACGCCGTCGGCGCGGTCGGAGACCGCCATCCGCCACCTGGCTTGGGGTTTCGCGGCGGAGAGGCTGGCGGCGATCGCGTCGACGTCGAGCCCGACCGCGCGAGCGGCGGCCGCGGTGGCGAGCGCGTTCGTGACGTAGTGCGCGCCGACGTAGCCCAGCTGGATGTCGGCCTTGCCCTCGGGCGTGACGAGAACGAAGCCCGCACAGCCGCGGTCGTCGAGCTCGACGCCCTCGGCGCGGACGTCGGCGTCGGCGGCGAGGCCGAAATACGTGACAGCCGCCTTGGTCCGCGGCGCCATCGCCTTGACCAGCGGATCGTCGGCATTGAGGATCGCGGTCCCGTCGGCGTCGAGGGCCTCGATCAGCTCGCCCTTGGCCTGCGCGATGCCGGCCTTGCTGCCGAAGAAACCGACGTGACCCATGCCGACGTTCAGCACGACCGAGACGTGCGGACGGAGCAGGCTGGTGAGGTACGCCAGGTTGCCGATGTTGCGGGCGCCCATCTCTAATACGAGATACCGAGTGTCGGCGTCCGCACGCAGCGCGGTGATCGGTGCGCCGAGCTCGTTGTTCAACGAGGCGGCTGGAGCGATCGTGGGTCCCGCGTCGCCGAACACCTTCGCCATCAGGTCTTTCGTCGTGGTCTTGCCCTGCGAGCCGGTGACCGCGACCAGGGTGAGGTCGGGCAGCCGGCGGACGACCTGCCGCGCGAGAACGCCCATCGCGACGACCGACGCGTCGACCTCGTGCCCGGGTGCGGGCGGCGCGACCACGCACGGGATGCCCGGCAGCGGGCGCGAGGAGAGGACGGCGGTGGCACCGTTCGCGATCGCGTCGGCGGCGAAGTCGTGGCCCGCAAGATCGGCGAGGAACATGCCGCCGGGTTCGACCTCGCGCGAGTCGGCGGAGAACGGGCGGGTGATCCGCGTACTCGGGTCGGCCTCGGACACCTGCCCGCCGACCACGCGTGCGATCTCGCCCAGGTCCATCGGGATCACGGCCGTTCCTCCATCCGACGCAACTGCTCGAGGACGACCTGCCGGTCGTCGAACGGGTGCACGACGCCGGCGATCTCCTGGCCGAGCTCGTGCCCCTTGCCCAGGACGACGACGGTGTCGCCCGGACGTGCGGTGTCCAGTGCCCACCCGATCGCCTCGCGGCGCCCCGCGATCTCGACGACCTCGGTTCTGCCTTTCGCGCCGGCTACCGCCGCGGCGCGGATCGTGGCGGGGTCCTCCGAACGCGGGTTGTCGTCGGTGATCACCACGACGTCCGCCCCGTTCGCGGCGGCGGCGCCCATCAGCGGGCGCTTGCCCTGGTCGCGGTCGCCGCCACAGCCGACGACAGCGATCACGCGGCCTTCGGTGAGCGGGCGTACGGCGGCGAGGACACGTTCGACCGCGTCCGGCGTGTGGGCGTAGTCGACGATCGCGGCGAACGCCTGGCCGTTCTCGATCCGTTCCATCCGACCCGGGACGGTCGCCGTCGCCAGACCGTGCACGATGGCCTGCCCGTCGATCCCGACGGTGTGCAGCATCGCGGCCGCGACGAGTCCGTTGGCGACGTTGAACTCGCCCGGGATGCCGAGGCTGACGCGCAGGTGGATGTCGTCCGGACCGTGCACGTCGAACGCGACGCCGGTGGGTTGGAGAGCGACCTCGCTCGCGCGCCAGTCGGCTTCGGTGGAGCCCGAGGGCGAGACGGTGACGATCTCGATCTCCGCCTCGCGGGCGAGCCGGGCGCCGGCCTCGTCGTCGACGTTCACGACGCCGAGCTGGGCCCGTTCCTTCGTGAACAGCGACGCCTTGGCCTGGTAGTACGACTCCATGTCGCCGTGGATCTCGAGGTGGTCCTGGGTGAGGTTGGTGAAGCCGGCGACGTCGAAGCGGACGCCGTCGACGCGGCGGAGCGTGAGCGCGTGGCTCGAGACCTCCATCGTCGCGGCGGTGACGCCCTGCTCGCGCATGACGGCGAAGAGAGCGTGCAGGTCGGGCGCCTCGGGAGTCGTACGGGCGCTGACCTCGACGTCGTCGCCGATCCGGGTCTCGATCGTGCCGATCAGGCCGGTGCTCTGGTCGGCCGCGCGCAGGGCGGCGTCGATCAGGTACGAGGTGGTGGTCTTGCCGTTCGTGCCGGTGATGCCGAGCAGCGTGACCGCCTCGGCAGGGTCGCCGTACACCCAGGCGGAGATCGTTCCGAGGATCTGCCGCGGGTCGCCGACGACGAGCGTGGGGAGGCCGGCGCGTACGCAGTCGTCGTGGCCGGCCTCGTCGGTGAGCGCGGCGACGGCGCCGTTGGCGCGGGCCTTGGCGGCGAACTGGGCGCCATGGGCGAGCTCGCCGGGGCGGGCCACGTAGAGGTCGCCGGGCTGGGCGCGGCGGGAGTCCTGGGCGATGCCGGTGAGCTCGGGATCTTCCGCCGGTGCGGCGACACCGAGGAACGCCGCGGCCTCGGTGAGGCGGCGCGGCTGGTGCGTCGTCGGTCGGTGGGCGGGGGCGGCCAACGTCCTCGGGTGTCCTCGTTGTCTAGGCGCCAGGGCAACGGACGATCAGTCGGAAGGCGGGACCCCCCGGAACCAGGTCTTCCGGTTCGTGAGGGTATCGCGCCGCTCAGTTCTGGGCGTGGTGGTGGTCGGACGTTGCCCTACGCTCATGATCATGGGAGATGTGGATGAGGTGGCCGTCGCGCTGCGGTACGTGGACTACTTCCGGACCGGCGACGAGGCGATCCTGACGGAGGCGTTCGCTCCCGACTTCTTCGACCACGTCAGCGGGCAGCGTGGTGTGCGGATGATGCGGGTCGTCCGCGACTGGATCGGGCAGAGCTTCGCCGACGCCGAGTACGAGGTGCACGGCGTGACCACGGGCGGCGGGCTGGTCATGCTGTGGTTCTCCAGCCGAGCCCGACACATCGGGAACGCGTTCCCCCAGTTCGCCGGCCAGGAGCCGACCGGCCGCGAGATCGTCGCCGAGGCTGTGCACATCTTCCGCGTGGCCGACGGCCGGCTCGCCGAGCACTGGGCGGTCCGCGACGACCTCGGTGTAATTCGCCAGATCGAGAGTCCCGAGCCGCTCGACCCGCCCCGCGACCGCCCGCGCATGTGATGCGGCTCGGCCGCCTTCTCTGGGGCCTCGTTCCCCTGGCGTACTTCGGCCTGCAGTGGTTCGTGGCCTCTGCCTGGCCGGTGCCGTACGACCTGCTCCATCACACGATCAGCGACCTCGGCTGGACCACCTGCACCGTCGAGCAGCGCCCCAGCGGGGTGCTCGAGTCCTGCTCGCCACGTCACGCCTGGTTCAACGTCGGCGGAATCGTCCTGTGGATCCTGCTGGCGATCGGTGCCACCACCCTCAGCCGGGTCCTCCCCGGACCGCGATCGCGCCGCACCGTCGTGATCCTCTGGTGGGTCGTCGCGGGCTTCGGCGTCGCGACCTGTCTCGTCCCCGGTGACGTCGACATCTCCGCTCACAGCCTGCTCGCGGTCCCGATCTTCCTCGGCACCGTCGCCGTCCTGGTGGTCAGCGCGTTCGCCTGGCGAACGATCTCGCGCCCGGTGGCCCTGACCGCCTGGGTTGCCGCCGCGATCTCGCTCGCGGGCTTCGTGGGACTGGTCGCCGCGCTCGCCGGCTACGGGCCGGTCGGTCTGTTCGAACGGCTGGCCGCCGAGACCGTCTATCTCTGGATCTTCCTCGTCGCCGTCCTCGGCCCTTCCTCCCGTCGCTGAGATCTTGTACATTCGTACATGTACAAACGTACTACTCCTGGGGGAGACCATCGTGACGTATCTGTTCCTCGCCATCGCCATCGGCGCCGAGGTGCTCGCGACCAGCCTGCTGAAGGCGACCGAGGGCTTCACCAAGCTGTGGCCCACCGTCGGCGTCCTCGCCCTGTACGCCGGCGCGTTCTACACGCTCACCCAGGCGCTGGTCCGCGGCATGCAGGTGGGCGTCGCGTACGCACTCTGGTCCGGCCTCGGGACCACGCTGATCGTGATCATCGGCGTGCTGTTCCTGCAGGAGCCGATCAACGTCACCAAGGCGATCGGCGTCGCGCTGGTCGTGGCGGGCGTCGTCACGCTCAACCTGGCGGGTGCTTCGCATTGAGGCCCAGCGCCGAGGAACGCCGCCAGCGCATCATCCGGGCCGCCCACGAGCTGATCCCGGCCGTCGGCGTACAGGGCCTCACGCACCGGCTGGTCGCCGAACGGGCCCAAGTTCCGCTCGGGTCCACCACCTACTACTTCGCCACCCTCTCCGATCTCGTCGACGCCGCGTTGACCGCGGCCACGGAGGTCACGACGGAGTGCCTGCGCGACTGGACCGAGCGGCTCCAGGCCAGCACAGACGTGCCGGCCACGCTGGCCTCCCTCGTGGGTGAGTGGATACAGGACGGCGACCAGCTGGCGACCTGGAACGAGCTCTACGCCGCGGCGGGCCACCGCCCCGAGCTCCGCGCGCTGGCGCGGGTGTGGAGCGACGGCCTCGCCGAGGCGCTCACCGCGTACGCGACGGACCCCTCCGCCGCCCGCGACGCCGCTGCCTTCGTCGACGGCGTGGTGATGCACGCCCTGATCCGCGACGAACCCGTCGACGCCACCCGTCTCGCCCGCGTGATCGCCATCCTTCTCACCCGCTGATCCTGTCGGTGGTCGGCGTTACGTTCGACGCATCATGCTGAAACCGAAAGGAAGAGCACGACCACTGCCAGGCCTGCTGACCGCCACGCTGCTGTTGGGTATCGGGGATTCGGTCACTGCCTCATTCCTCATGCTCTACGGCACCGATGCCGTCGGGCTGTCGCCGGTGGGAGCCGGCGCGTTCATCTCGGCCATCGCGCTCGGCGGCATGATCACGAGCGTCGCGCTCGGCCGGTGGTACGACCGGACCCCGAGCCGACTGCCCGCCGTCGTGTCCGTCGCCGGCTCCGTCGTGGGTTTCGCGGTGCTCTCGGTCGCGACCTCGTCGTACGTTCTGCTCGCCGTCGCCGCCGTGTTCCTCGGGGCCAGCGGTGCCACGTTCCCCCAGCTGTTCACGCTGGCGCGAGGACACCTCGACGCGGCCGGACAGACCGAACGAGGGACGCCGGCACTGCGCTCGATGTGGTCGGCGGCTTGGGCGATCGGTCCGCTGATCGGTGGCGCGCTGCTCGCGTCGTCCGGGTTCACCTGGCTGTTCGTCACCTCAGCCGCCGCGTTCGCCCTGGTCGCGGTCGCCGTGTGGCTGCTCGGTCCCCCACCGGTGGGTCGCGCGAAGGAGTCGGCGACCCGCGTACGGCTCCCCCGCGCTCTCGTGCTCGCGGTGATCGCCTTCGCGCTCATGCACACGGCGATGTTCGTCGGCTCGATCGTCCTGCCGCTGTTCGTGACCCGCGAGGTGAACGGCACGTACGGGCACGTCGGCCTCGCGTTCAGCGTCTGCGCCGCGGTCGAGGTGGCCGCCGCGCTGGCGATGACGTTCCTGCCCGCGAGCTGGTCTCGGCGGCGGCTGATCGTGGTCGGCCTGCTGCTCTTCACCGCGTACTTCGTGATCGTGGCGCTCGCGCCCAACGTGCTGGTCGTCCTGCTCGCTCAGGCAGCACGCGGTGCCGCTATCTCGCTGGTGCTCGCGCTGGGCATCACGTACTTCCAGGATTTGCTGCCGCAGCAGCCCGGCCGGGCGACAGCCCTGCTCGCCAACACCGGGGCCGCGGGGTCCTTGGTAGCCGGCGTCGTCGGTGGCTCGCTCGCACAGACGGTCGGGATCCGGCCCGCCCATGTGGTGTGCGCGGTGTTGAGCACGGCCGCGGCTCTGGTTCTGATGAGGCGGGCCGCCGGTCGACCGGATCCGGTCACGCCTTGACGCGGAGGCTTGTCGGCTGAATACGAATAGCCTATACGTATTACTGCCACATAGTCTCTGCGGAGGTGTCCATGCCGCATGATGCCGTAGCGCTCGCCGATCTGGTGCTCAACGAGATCGCGCAACGTCGCGAGAGTGGATACGACGTTGCCGACATCGAGCGTCGATTCGACCAGAACGGCGAGCCCGCCGACCTCGACAAGCTCCTCACCGAGCTCGAGTCCCTCCCCCGCGCACCCGGCTGGGCGTACGAGGAACCGACGCCCTGGGCCGACGTCGTCCAGACGCTGAGCCCATCCCCGAGCAGCCCGTACGAAGACAGCGACTTCGCGGACAAGGTGCGAGGCGCCTGGCTAGGACGCGTCGCCGGCAACATGCTCGGCAAGCCCGTCGAGAACGGCGACCACTGGACGCCGAAGCACCTGCGGTCCTATCTCGAGCTGGCGGACGCCTGGCCGCTCGACGACTACGTACCCGTCCTCGACCCGATGCCCGACGGCTACAAGCTCAGGCACTGCTGGGTCGACACCACCTGCGGGAACGTCCACGGGAGCTCGCGCGACGACGACGTCGACTACACGATCCTCGGCCTGCACCTGCTGGAGAAGCACGGCAACGAGCTGACCTCCCAGCACGTCGCGGACAGCTGGATGCTGCTGCTCCCGATGCACCAGACGTACACGGCCGAACGCGTCGCCTACCGCAACCTCGCCGCCGGCCTCCGCCCGCCCGCCACCGCCGACACGAGGAACCCGTACCGCGAGTGGATCGGCGCGCAGATCCGTGGTGACGCGTTCGGCTTCGTCCACCCGGGCGACCCGATGGCGGCCGCGCGGCTGGCATACGTGGACGCCGCGGTCTCCCACGTCGCGAACGGGATCTACGGCGAGATGTGGGCCGCCGCGCTCGTCGCCGCGGCCTTCACTGGCGACACGCCGCGAGCGACGCTGGAACACTCTCTCGTTGTCGTTCCCCCGAGATCACGCCTCGCCGAAGCGCTCAGGGACGTGCTCGACATCCACGCGGGCGACGCGACCTGGGACGAGGCGATCGCCCAGATCGGCGAACGCTACGGCCACTACAGCTGGGTCCATACGATCAACAA
Organism: uncultured Actinomycetota bacterium; assembly: GCA_963762635.1. GTDB lineage: Bacteria > Actinomycetota > Actinomycetes > Propionibacteriales > Actinopolymorphaceae > Tenggerimyces. The sequence goes on along the minus strand of CAVXLQ010000005.1, from coordinate 315,404 downwards.
CGCGGCCGTCATCGCGGCTGGACTGCTCTGGGGCGAGGGCGACTTCACCCGCACGATCGCGCTTACCGTTCTCGGCGGACTCGACACCGACTCGAACGGCGCCACGGCCGGCTCGGTCGCCGGAATCCTCAACGGAGCAACGAAGATCCCACCGCACTGGACCGACCCCCTGCAAGACACGCTGCGGAGCGCGCTGTTCGGCTTCGACGGGTCCCACATCTCCACGCTGGCCGAACGCACCGTCAAGGTGGCACGCGCCATCGCCGGGGGTTCATGAACCATCCGTGCCCGTTGTCGAGGAGGCAACGATGCCCACCACCCCATACCGCTCACTGAGTCGCCGGGGATTCCTCGCTCTAGGCGCCGGAACCGCGGCGGCAGCGCTAGCGGGCTGCACCCAGGGCTCGGCCACGCGCCGGTCGTCGGACGCGATCACGTTCTGGGCCGCGTTCGACCGGGACACCGATCGGCGTTACTTCGAAGAGAACTTCGTCAAGGCGTACAACGCCGACCATGACGTCAAGGTGGGCTTGACGATCAAGGAGGGCGAGAGTCTCGAACGTCTCCAGCAGACCGCGATCGCGTCCGGCCAGGGACCCGACATCGTATTCACGAGCGGACCTTCGTACGCGCTGGAGTACATCAACGCGGGCAAGCTCGCGCCGCTCGACGAGTACGCCAAGAGCGGTGGCTGGGACAAGAAGCTGCAGGGCTGGGCGTACGAGTCCGGCAAGGTCGACGGCAAACTGTACTCGATCCCGAACTCCTTCGAGACCATGGTGATGTTCACCAACAAGGAGGTCATGTCGAAGTACGGCTGGACCCCGCCAACCACGCGCGAGGACTTCGAGGCGCTGTGCGCGGACGCCAAGGGGCAGGGCCTGATGCCCGTTCTGGCCGGCAGCGCCGAGTGGAAGCCGGCGACCGAATGGCACGTGTCGGTCATCCTCAACCACTACGCGGGTCCCGAGGCCGTCTACTCAGCGCTGCAAGGCGAAACGCCGTGGAGCGATCCGGTGTTCGTCGACGCGATCACCGTGCTGAACGGGTACTTCCAGAAGGGCTGGTTCGGCGGCGGCGTCAAGGAGTACTTCACGAACAGGTTCGACGCGCTGAACACCCGCTTCGCCAAAGGACAGATCGCGCTGGACATCACCGGTTCCTGGGCGTTCGGCGACCTCCGGAACTTCTTCGACGGCAAGACCGGTGCCGCTCCGGACGTGTGGGATTGGGCTCCCCTGCCCTCGTTCGGGGACGGCGTGCCGAAGGACCTGTTCACGCTGTCGGTGGGAGGTACGTACTCCATCAACGCCGACTCCAAGAGCAAGGACGCGGCCGCGGAGTACCTGACCTGGTTGCTCACCGACCCGAAGCGCGTGGCCGACGCCGTCGCCAAGGTCGCGTTCCAGCCGTACCCGTTGGAGTTCTCCGCCGACGACTTCCCCGCCGAGACCGACGAACGGATCAAGCGGCTGTATGTGGACATGGCCGCGTCGAAGTCGTGGGGCTACGTCACGTGGACGTTCTGGCCGCCGAAGTCCGACGTCTACATCTACCAGGAGATGGACAAGGTCATCACCGGCAAGCTCACGCCGAAGGAGTACTGCGAGGGCCTGGACAAGGTCTTCAAGGAGGAGCTCGCCGCGAAGAAGGTGCCGCCGATCCCCAAGCCCGCTGGCGCGTGAGCATGACCACCACAGCCCAGACCGCGGGCTCCACGCTTCGCCCGGCTCCGCCACCGAGCCGGCGCAGGAGCGCGCGACGCCGGCGCGCGCTGGTGGCGTGGGCGTTCATGCTTCCGCTGCTCGTCGTCAACGGCGTCGTCATCGCCGGGCCCGGATTGGCGAGCCTGTACTACTCGTTCACGTCGTGGTCGGGTGTCGGCTCCGCTACGTGGGTCGGGCTGGACAACTACCGCAGGCTGCTCACCGACGACGACTTCCTCGGCGCGCTGCTGCACAACCTCTGGTGGACGCTGTTCTTCCTCACCGTCCCGATGGCGATGGGCCTGCTCGGCGCTTACCTGCTGTCGCGCACGAGGAGACTCGGGATCCTGTTCCGGATCGCGTACTTCATCCCGTACATCGTCGCGACCGTCGTGTCGTCGGCGATCTGGCAGAACATCCTGTCGCCGGACTACGGCATCGGCGCGCAGCTGTCGAAGCTCGGCATCCACGTCCTCGACGACGTGAACTTCCTCGGCGACGGCCGGCTCGCCCTGCCGTCGGTGGCGTTCGTCAACAACTGGCAGTGGTGGGGCTTCCTGCTCGTCGTCTTCCTCGCCGCGATGCAGGGCGTGGATCCGCACCTGTACGAGGCCGCCCGCCTCGACGGCGCGAGTCCGTGGAACGAGTTCTGGCACGTCACGCTGCCGGCGATCCGGCCCACGCTGGTCTTCCTGATGCTGATGACCGTGATCTGGTCGTTCCTGGTCTTCGACTACGTCTACATCCTCACCCGCGGTGGCCCGGCCGGAGCGACCGAGGTGCTCGGCACGCTGCTCTATACAGCCGCGTTCGGCGAGCACGAGGCCGGCTACGCCGCCGCGATCGGCATCGTGATGGCGCTTATCAGCTTCCTGGTCGTGTGTTCGTACCTCGTGATCCGGCGCGTGCGGAGGTGGGAAACATGAGGCAACGCAAGGTCTCCCCGATCTCCGGGCTGCGCTATCTGGTGCTCAGCCTGCTCGTCGCGTTCTCGCTCGGCCCGCTCACCGTGTTCCTGTTCAGCGCCCTCAAGACCCAAGCCGAGCTGGGCGACAACCCGATGGGGTTGCCGACCTCCTGGCAGTGGGGCAACTTCCTCGAGGCCTGGACCACCGCCAGCATGGGCGTCGGCTTCGTGAACTCCGCGATCATCGTGGTCGGAACGGTCGCCGGCGTCTGCCTCATCGCCGGCTGCGCGGCGTACGCGATGGCCCGCCTCGAGCTGCCAGGCGCCGGCTCGGTCCTGGTCTACCTGCTCGTCGGCGGATCGCTTCCGATCCAGCTGTTCCTCGTGCCGCTGTTCTTCCTCTGGACCAAGCTGCACATCTACGACACGCTGCTCGGGCTGATCGTCATCTACTGGGCGATCTTCTCGCCGTTCGCGACGCTGCTGCTGCGGTCGTTCATGCTCTCGATCCCGCGCGACTACGAAGAGGCCGCACGGATCGACGGCGCGCGCGAGTGGACTGTTCTGCTCCGCGTCGTCCTGCCGCTGTCCTGGCCCGGCTTCCTGACGATCGCGCTCACGACCGCGCTCGCCGCGTACAACGAGTTCCTGCTCGCGGTCACGTTCATCCAGAGCCCGGAGTATCTGCCGGTGTCCACGGGCTTCTTCTCGTTCCAACAGGGCTTCAGCCAGAACTACCCGCTCATCGGCGCGGCCGGGTTGCTTATGCTCGCCCCCATGCTCGTGGTGTTCCTCGCGCTCCAGCGCCGCTTCGTCGACGGGATCACCGCGTCCGGACTCGGCGGGGTCTAGACCGTGTCTCTCAACTATCGCCTGACGCGCGACACCTCGCATCCCGCCTGGACGCGGTCCAGTTCGTCACCCATAGGACCGGCTATGAATTCCTCCTGCACCACGCCCAGCCGGGCGCGCTCTGTTGACCTTCTTGGGGCCGCGCGCCATCGCGCTAGGCGCGATGACCGGCGCTACTTGAGAGACACGGTCTGACCATGGCCAACGCGCCGCGCCGTGGCCGACCGACCCAGACGGACGTCGCGCGGCTCTCCGGCGTTTCGCAGGCCACCGTCTCGCAGGTGCTCAACGACAAGGCGACGATGGTGCCGGTCGAGACCCGCCAACGGATCCTCGCGGCGGCGGAGGAGCTCGGGTACATCCCCGACTCGACGGCCCGCGCGCTGCGCGTCCGCGCCTCGAACACCGTCGCGTTCATCCTCCCCGACATCACGAACCCGTTCTATCCCGCGGTCGAGCGCGGCGTCCAGGACGTCGCGGAACGGTACGGGTACGACGTCATCGTCTACAACGCCGACGGCGACGAAGCCAAGGAACGCAAGGCGATCCGCTCGGTCCAGTCCCGGGGAGTCGACGGCGTGATCGCGTCGTTCTTCTGCCTGACCACGGCCGACCTCCGGCCCTTGCTGGAACACGGTGTGCCGGTGGTCCGGCTGGAACCCCGGGCCCGGCCCGTGTCGGGCCTGCCTCTGGACAACGTCTTCACCGACAACGTGAGGGCGGCTCGTACGGCCGTGGATCACCTTGTGGACAAGGGATATCGCCGCATCGGCATGATCGCGGGCCGGAGTGGTCCGGGTCCGATGCGGCTGGAGGGGTTCCGGCAGTCGTTGGCCACGCACGGCGTGAAGGCGGTCGAGTCGCTGATCGTCGAGGGCGACTTCACCGAGGAAGGCGGCTACGCGGCGATGCGGCGACTCCTGCGCGGCAGGCGTCCACCGGACGCGGTCTTCGCAGCGAACGACCTGATGGCAATGGGAGCGTTGCTGGCCATGCGGGAAGCCGGTACGCGCGTGCCAGACGACGTCGCGGTGGTCGGAGTCGACGACATCCCGGCGGCCAAGCTGGTAAGTCCCGCGCTCACGACCGTGCGGTTGTTCCAGGACCAGGTCGGGCGGCGGGCCGCCGAGCTGCTCTTCGAGCGGCTCCGCGGCCCAGCACCCAGCGAGGGACGTTCGGAGGAGATCCCGTTCGAGCTCGTCGTCCGCGAGACGACCTAGGACCCTTCCGACCGGCGGGTGGTGTGGTTGAGGTCGGGGCCGGCAATCTGCTCTCAGGGATCCCGATGTGCCCCCCCCAGCAAACCCGACCGAGCGTTGACGCGTTCTTACGGTCGCTGCGGCACCTTCGAACCGGACTCGGAGTTGGGCGGGTCGGTGCTCAGGTTCCGTGCTTGTGGATCCGGACCTAGCCGGAGGCCAACCAGGAGCGTAGGAATGGCTGCGACAGCGAATCCCCAGGCGATGGAGCGGGTAAGGACGGCGCCGAGCAGGGCGATGGAAACCGGCCCGAGTACAACGCGCGGCAAGCCGATGAGGCTGCTGATGCGGCCCAGAAATTGCCTGGGCGTCCGCGTCTGGATGAACGTCGGCAGTGCTACGTCACTGGAGTATGCGACGCCGAAACCGACGACCACCAGGATGGCGGAGGCGACGAGCACGTTGGGCGACATCCCCAGCAGGGCAAAGGCGGTCGCTTCGACGATGGTCATGCCGATGATGAGCAGGCCCCACCGTCGAGGTAGGCCGGTGACCGCCGCTGAGATAGTGCCGAGAAGCTGGCCAACCCCCCATGCCGATATCAGCGTCCCCAGCGCTACCGCGTTGGCAGAGAACGACCGCGCGAGGGCGGGCAGGCCAACAGCGAACACACCGCTATAGCTCAGCGCGGAAGCGCTGACAATCAGCAGGACGATCCGTACCTCGTGGCTCCGGCGAGCGATCTGCAGACCCTCGCCGATCTCCTTGAACACTCCGGCGACGGACATCGCCTCGCGAGGCGTGGCTTCCCCGCGCGGTGCGGCCCGCACGGTCAAGGCTGCGACGAAGAAGGTGAGCGCATTCAACCCGATTGCAACGGCCGGTCCGAGCCATGCAGTCAGCAGGCCACCAAGCATCGGACCAGCGATCATCGCGCCCTGCTCGGCAGCGCCCTGGAGCGCATTGCCACGCGGAAGATGCTCAGCAGGCAGCAGGAAGGGCAGAACGCTTTCCGAGGCCGGCCCGAAGAACGCTCCCGCCACTCCAGTCACCACAGCGAGCGCGTAAAGCTGCCACATCTGAACACTTCCCACCCATGCCAGGACACCCACGGTGCCCACAGCCAGGCCGCGCACGAGGTGAGTCCAGAGCATGACCGTTCGCGGCGAGAGCCGGTCCGTCATGGCTCCGCCAAACAGCATCAGCAGACTGCCGGGTATCGCTTGCGCCAGCAGGACAGACGCAAGCGCAACGACCGAGCCAGTTTCGTGAAGCACCAACCAGGCCAGAGCCACACCGAAGGCGCCATCGCCGATCATCGACAGACCCTCGCCCGTCAGCACCACAGTGAAGGAACGGAACCGCAGCGGCGCCCTCACCTGCTCGAACACGAGTTCCTCCAGGACGCGCGATCCCGGGCAGTGTCGCAGGACACGAGCAAGATCGACACTCAATACCTCTCGGCAGGCAACCGCGGCGACGGGTCGTCGACGTTTGTTGGTGTGTCGCCGTTCCGTGTGGCGTGCATCATTCGTGCGTCAGCGGGCTGTCCGGTAACGAGTAGCGGTGAAGAGTGAGCCCCGGTGGAGCGAGGCTGTTGAGGTCGCCGACCGTGAGAACCTGGTGAGGGCTAAGCCATTCCTGACCTGGCTTGTGCAGTACCCAGCCGCCTCCAAGAGTGACCGCCGCATGCGTGTTTTTACCTTCCGCGTCGCGCGATACCAGCACGGTGCCTGGCAGGTCGTCGCTGCCTCCTACGGCGCAGTTGGCGGCAAGCCACGCGTCGAAGGGCTCATCGTCGGGGCGCTGGACTCCTGCGGCCGCCATCACGGTGGCGAAGCAGTTTGTTGCGCTTCCTCGGGCGAAGGAGCTTTCTCTGCTCCCACTGGCGAAGGTACCGCTGAGTGCTCGGGCACGGGGAAGGATGCGTGCGGCTGAGCGCCAGATCTCCTCCGGTACCGACTTGCGCTGACATGGCAGCTGCCACTCACTGAAAACGCGCTGGAAGACGGTCTCGAGATGGTGCTCCACCAGGTTTGGCCACCAGACGAAGCGATGCCCGTCGGCCTGCTCGCGCAGCACCTGTGCATCGAAGATGTCCGCCCAATCGGTGATGGACGGCACTGCTCCTCGCCCGTGTCCGACCTGCGCCAGGACGAGCCTGGCACGAACATCGGGCGGCTGAGTATGGAACGCGTGTTCGTCAAGCCACACGACTTCCAGATCCTTGGCGAGGTTCCACGTCTCGTAGGTGTCGCGCAGTTCCGGCGAAAGGTCGTCCACGACACCACACTCTGAAGCGAGCCTGAGTTCGGCCGCTTCGGCGGCGGTCAAGAAGAACGGCTGGCAGGCCGGCGCCAGCCACCTGGCCCATCGGCGCACCAGTGACGTCTCGACCTCGATTCCCAAGACCTCCACCCGCCGCATGGTACGAGAGGGCGGTCAGTGAGTGCCACGTCATTCCAGCAGGCGTCTACACCCGACGACAGGCACTCGCGGAGCGCAGGCGATGTGTGCCTCCGTAGACGTCAGCTGGCACCGAATTCCGTCCACAGCCGCTGCGACTTCCCCAAGCGGGTGGGGGTTTTGAGGGCTGTTGCCACGTTGCACAACCCCGTTTCGGTGAGGGAAGTGGATCAGCTTGTGGGTTAGGACCAGGTCTCCCGGTACAGCATCACGTGGACGGGCAGGCCGACGATCTCTTCGAGCTGCCAGCCCCACTCGTTGGCCACCTCGTCGTCCATCGCGTCGAGGAAGTAGACGCCGCCGAGGGGGCCCTTGGCCCGGTCCTGGGAAACGTTCAGCTGCCCCTTGATCACCGAGGCGGGCGATCCCTGCCGTCCGACCAGCTCGGCGGCGACCCGGTCGCGCAGTGCGTCGACCTCTTCTTCTGTCAAGGGTTCGCGCTCCGATCCGGAGCCGTTCACCCAGAGGGAGTAAACCGGCATCTCCTACCACTCGAGCGGGAGCTCGGGGGTCTTCGAACCGGTGGGCGGGACACCGTACTTCTGCAGCGCGAACGACATCACGTCGTGGAAGACTGGCGCGCCGTTCGTGGAGCCGCTGTGGTCGCCCTGCGGGTCCTGCAGCGCGACGTACACGACGAAGCGCGGGTCGTCCGCCGGGGCGAAGCCGCCGAACGAGGCCGTGTAGCCGCGGTAGCAGCCGCAGGTCGAGTCGGCCTTCTGCGCCGTACCCGTCTTGCCCGCCACCCGGTAGCCAGGGATCTGAGCCTTCTTGGCCAGCGCACCGTCGCCCTGGACGACCTGCTCCATCATCAGCGCGACGGTGTTCGCCGCCTCCTTGCTGACCACGCGCGAGGTCTTCGGCGCGGGCGCCGGTGTCAAGGCGCCCTTGGCATCGACGTAGCCCTTGACCAGGGTCGGCGAAATCCGGACGCCGTCGTTGGCCACGGTCGCGAGCCCGGACGCGATCTGCACCGCGCTCACCGCGACGCCCTGGCCGAACGAGATCGTCGCCCGCTGCAGGTCGCTCCACTTGTCCATCGGCAGCAGCAGTCCCGACGACTCGCCCGGGAAGCCGGTGCCCGGAGCGGTTCCGATGCCGAACTTCGCCAGGTACGCGCGCTGCTCGGCCTTCGGCATCCGTTCCGCCGCGAGCACCGTGCCGATGTTGCTGGACCGTGCGAGCGCACCGGCGACCGTGAGGTCGATCGTCCCGTGTCCCCACCAGTCGCCGATCGACCTGCCGTCGCGCCGCAAGTGGCTCGGCAGCTTGATCTTCGTCGACGCGTCCACGTACCCACCGTCGACCAGCGCGGCAGCGGTCAGCACCTTCATCACACTGCCCGGCTCGTACATGTCGGTCAGCGGCCGGTTGGCGCGGTTCGCCGCCTTCGCCTTGCCGGCCACGTTCGGGTCGTACGTCGGCGCGGTCGCGAGCGCGATGAGCTCACCGGTCTTGGTGTCGATCACCACGACGTCGCCGCTCTTCGCCTTGCTCTTACGCACCTGCTCGGCGATCGCGCGCTGCGCGGCCCACTGGACGTCGCGGTCGATCGTCAACCGGACGTTGGCACCCGGCACCGGATCCTGGCTGGAGTTCGTCGCCAGCGGGATGCGTTTGCCGCCGGCACCGAGCTCGTACTGGGCCTTCCCGTCCTTGCCCTTGAGCTGCTTGTCGAGCGCGTACTCGAGCCCGCCGAGGCCGTTGCCGTCCGAGCCGACGAAGCCGACGATGTTCGCGGCGACGTTCTTCGACGGGTACGTACGCAGCGGGTCGGGCTGGTTGAACACGCCGACCAGCTTCTGCTTCGACAGCCGGTCGCGGACCTTGTTCCACACGTCGCGCGACACGTACCGCGCGAGGAAGACGAAGCGGGTGTCCTTCTTCGCCAGCTTCGGCGTCAGCGAGGTCGCCGGCACCTTGAGCAGCGGGCTGATGACAGCGGCGATCCGCGCCGCGTTCGCCCGCGTCAGCTTCGGGTCCGCCGTCACCGCGACGGTGTCGACTGTCGTGGCGAGCGGCTTGCCGGACGCGTCGGAGATCTCGCCGCGCGACGCGTGCAGCACGACGTCGTGCAGCCGCTCGCTCGTCGCCATCGCCGAGTACTTCGCCGCCTGGACGCCCTGCACCTCGATCAGCCGCCCGGCGAACACCGAGCCGATGATCGCGAGCAGCAGGAAGCCGACCCGCAGCCGCCGGCTGGACTTGCCGAGCTTGAACGTACGCGGCGGCTTCGGTCGGCGCGGTGGCTTCGTCTTGCGCACCGGCTGGGGCTTGCGCACGGACTGGGGGCGCGGCGGACGGCGCCGCTGCTGGCCTTCCTTCGGCGGCATCAGCCGCGGTGCGCGCGGCTGCTCGCGGCGCTGGCGCGGCTGGTCCTCCGGCGCGCGCCGGCGCGGCGGCGACTGCACCTGACCGCCGGCAGGGCGCGGCGGACGCCCCGTCGCCGGAACCCGGCGACGGGGTGTCCCTTGCTTCTCGGTGCCGGGACCGGGACGGCGAGCGCCCGGCGGCAGGCGACGTTCGCTCATCGGGTGCCGCCGTTCACCGGCGTCACCGGCTTCTTCGGCTTCACCGGTTGCTTGACTGGCGGCTTGGTCCCTGCCGCCGGCTTCACCGGCGGCTTCGCGGGCGGCGTCACCTTCGGCTTGGGCTTCACCGGCGCCTTGGCAGGCTCGGGGTCGCCGAGGATCTTGCCGTCGGACAGCCGCAGGAACGCGGGGTTCGGGTTCGGCACCATGCCGAGCTTCACCGCGCGCGCCGCGAGGTTCTCCGGGGCCTGCAGCACCGCGACCTTGCGCTCGAGCTCGCTCTGCCGGTCGGCGAGCAGCGACGTCTGCCGCTGCAGGTCGTGGATCGCGAACGAGCCCTGCTGCAAAGAAGTATTGAGAAGCAGCAGTCCGACCAGCCCCACACCGAGCACAGCGAGGACGAGTAGGACGAACGGAACCCGCGGTGCCTTGAACGGTGCGTTGGGTACGACGTCGAGCCAGCGCTCGCGCTCCTGCTCCGGAACGGGTTCGCGGCGCGCCGGGTCGAGGATGTCGAGAAGGCTCATGCCGCTTCACCCCTTCCTTCGCGGATCTTTTCGGCGGCCCGTAGCCGGGCCGAGCTGGCTCGTGGGTTGTCCGCCGACTCGGTGGCGGACGGCTTCTCGGCGCCGCGGGTCACCAGCCGCAGCACGGGTTCGTGTCCGGGCGGGATGATCGGCAGCCGGTCCGGCACGTCGGGCTTGGCGAGCGTCGCGAACGTCTGCTTGACCAGCCGGTCCTCGAGCGAGTGGTACGCGAGCACGACGATCCGGCCACCGACCGCGAGCGCCTTCACGGCCGCGGGCAGCGCGCGCTGCAATGCCGCCAGCTCCCCGTTGACCTCCATGCGCAGCGCCTGGAACGTCCGCTTCGCCGGATGCCCACCGCTTCGCTGCGAAGCCATCGGGATCGCCCCGCGCAGCAGGTCGACCAGTCTGCCGCTCGTGCTGAACGGAGCCTTCGACCGTTCCCGGACCACCGCGTCGGCGATCCGCCGGGCGAACCGCTCCTCGCCGTACGCCCGCAGGATCCGCGCGAGGTCGGCCGCCGGGTAGCTGTTCAGCACCTCGGCCGCCGTGATGCCCGTCGTCGGGTCCATCCGCATGTCGAGCGCGACGTCCCGGCTGTACGCGAAGCCACGCTCGACGTCGTCGAGCTGCATCGAGGAGACACCGAGGTCGAACAGCACGCCGTCGACCCGTTCGATGCCGAGCCGGTCGAGCACGTCCGGGAGCTCGTCGTACACCGCGTGCACCAGCTCGATCCGGTCCGCCGACGAGGCCAGCCGCTCCCCCGCCTCGCTCAGCGCGCGGGGATCGCGGTCGAGTCCGACCAGCCGTGCCTGGGGGTTGCTCTCGAGAAGTGCGCTCGCGTGACCGGCGAGGCCGAGCGTCGCGTCGACGACGACCGCGTCGGGTTTGTCCAGAGCCGGAGCCAGCAAAGCGACGACGCGTTCTGCCATGACTGGCACGTGCGCCGCGGCCGCCATCTCAACCGCCCAGTCCGAGCAGCAGGGAGAAGATCGCGGTGACTCCGACGGAAACGCCGAAGGAGACCGCTACGACCACGAGATTGGACCGCAACTCCTGCCGCAGCCCTGTCCCCGTACCGTCCATGTGCTCGACCCCCTGTACTGCTACTGCTACTGCTTCCCTGCCTACTGCCACTGCTGAAATCGGCCCTGCCAGGGAGTTGGGCTTCCTGGTGTTCGTACGGCCAGGTCCCCGCCCGCTCGGCGCTTGTTCGCCGCTTTCTGGCACCGGGGAAGTGATGCCAGACCGCGCCGCCGCGGAGCGGGCCGGAGACCTCGTCGTACGACGAGTACGGACCGCGCCCTACAAAATTCCGGGAAGGACCTCCTCGCTGAGCTCGGCGAAGGCCTGCTCCTGCTGCCCGGAGTAGTTGTCCCAGGCTTCGGAGTCCCAGATCTCGACCCGGTTCATGGCCCCGATGACCACGCAGTCGCGGGTGAGGCCCGCGTACTCGCGCAGCATCGGCGGGATCGTGAACCGCCCCTGCTTGTCCGGCTTCTCGTCAGACGCGCCGGCGAACAGCATCCGGAGGTAGTCGCGGGCCGCCTTGTTCGTCACCGGCGCCTGCCGCATCTGCTCCGTCAACCGGCCGAACTCGGTTAGCGGCCACACGTACAGGCATCGCTCCTGTCCTCGTGTGACCACAAGACCCTCCGCCAGCTCGTCTCGGAACTTCGCTGGGAGGAAGAGCCGGCCTTTCTCGTCCAGTCGGGGCGTGTGCGTGCCCAAGAACATGGCTCGCACCTCCCGGCCGGTGGGATTCGGTCAACTCCACCACCGAGCGCCACTTTACTCCACTTCACCCCACCGTCAACCACATTCACTCCACGGCGCGCTCGACTCACCTCCTTGCAGGCGGCAAACGGCCTGGTCAGAGGCGGTGGTGGAAAGTGGGGCGAAGCGGCGCGTCCCGGACCGGTGGTCCAGCGTTCGGGTGGCCGAAGTGGCCCAAGCGCAACACAGATCCACAACAAACCGGGGAACGCAGGCGTCGGTACGTGCGTAGGTGGTGGAGAGTGGAGCACCGCACGGCCGGGTATCTCTGAGTAGGACGTACTGTCTTAAGCAGACGCCCGGCCGCACGATGCATTGCTCGCCGAACCGCAGTCCCCGAACGTGCGTGAACCTGAGAGACTTAACAACACCCGTCGAAGTCAGATCGCCGCGTCGGCGGCGCCAAGCTGGTACCTAGGAGGCCATGGTGTCGACCGGCCCGACAGTCGAGCCGAGCAGGCGACATGGAGGCGAGCAGTGGGGAGCTCCCGCCACGGACTTCGCCTACCTCACGCAGACCGCGACCCGGATCCGCGAAACGATCGAAAGGGTCATCGAGGGCAAGCCGGACGTGGTCAAGACCGCGCTGACCGTGCTGCTGGCTGAAGGCCACCTGCTGATCGAGGACGTCCCCGGCGTCGGCAAGACGATGCTGGCCAAGGCGCTCGCCCGGTCCATCGACTGCACCGTGCGCCGGATCCAGTTCACCCCCGACCTACTGCCGAGCGACGTCACCGGCGTCTCCGTCTACAACCAGGAGACCCGCGACTTCGAGTTCCGGCCGGGCGGCATCTTCGCCAACATCGTGGTCGGCGACGAGATCAACCGTGCCTCCCCCAAGACGCAGTCCGCGCTGCTGGAGTGCATGGAGGAGCGCCAGGTCACCGTCGACGGCACGACATACGTCCTGGACGCCCCGTTCATGGTGATCGCGACGCAGAACCCGATCGAGATGGAGGGCACGTACCCGCTGCCCGAAGCTCAGCGCGACCGGTTCACCGCCCGCGTCTCCATGGGCTACCCCAGCGCCGCGGCCGAGCTGGAGATGCTCGACACGCACGGGGCGAGCTCCCCGCTGGACGAGCTCGAGCCGGTCACCGACGCGCGCGAGATCGCCAAGCTGATCGACATCGTGCGCAGCGTGTACGTCGCGGAGCCGGTGAAGCAGTACGCGGTCAACCTCGTCACCGCCACCCGACACTCCCCCGACCTGCGGCTCGGCGCCTCGCCGCGCGCGACGCTGCAGCTGATCCGGGCCGCCAGGGCGGCGGCCGCGCTGGGAGACCGCGAGTACGTGCTCCCCGACGACCTGCAGGAGCTCGCGATCCCCGTGCTCGCGCACCGGATCCTGCCGGCCGCAGAAGCGCAGATCGCGCGCCGGACCGCCGAACAGGTGGTCGCCGACATCGTGCGTAGCGTTCCGGTGCCCGAGCCGCAGCGCCGCACCCGCTGATCTTCGCCTAGGCCATGTCTGTCAAAGATCGCCTGGCGCGCGACACAACCTAGGAGCATTCGAGTGGGCGGTCGCTTCTCCAGCCTCACCACCCGCGGCCGCGCCTTCCTCGCCGCGGGCATCGCTGCCGCCGTCTGTGCGCTCGCCCTCGGGCAGAACGACATGCTCCGGGTCGCGATCTTTCTCATCGCGCTACCGGTCGTCACCGTCCTGGTCGTCGCGCGGACCCGGTACCGGATCGCGGCGACCCGGTCGATCGACCCGGTACGCGTCGCGGTCGGCAAGCAGGCGGCCGTCCGGCTCCACCTGGAGAACGTCGGCCGGATGCCGACCGGTCTGCTGCTGCTCGAGGACCAGGTGCCGTACGTTCTCGGTGCTCGGCCTCGGTTCGTGCTCGACCGGATGTCCGCGCGCTGGCGGCGCGATGTCGCGTACCCGGTGCGTTCCGACGTCCGCGGCAAGTTCACCATCGGCCCGCTGACCCTGCGGGTGACCGACCCGTTCGGGCTGGTGGAGCTGACCCGGGCGTTCAAGACGCGGGACACGTTGCTCGTCACGCCCGAGGTGCATCCGCTGCCGTACGTCCGTCTCGGCGGTGAGTGGGCGGCCAGCGGCGAGAGCCGGCCGCGCGCGGCGACCGCCGACGGCGAGGAGGACATCACCGTCCGCGAGTACCGCTTCGGCGACGACCTGCGCCGCGTGCACTGGCGGTCCAGCGCTCGGCGCGGCGAGCTGATGGTGCGCCGCGAGGAGCAGCCCTGGCAGAGCCGGGCGACGGTCTTCCTCGACACCCGCCGGATCGGACATCGCGGCACCGGGCCGGCGTCGTCGTTCGAGTGGGCGGTGAGCGGCGCGGCGTCGATCGGCACGCACTTGCTGCACCGCGGGTACTCGGTCCGGCTCGCGACCGACGTCGGCGCCTCGTTCGCTGTCGCCGCGCGCGAAGCGTCGAGCTCGGACGGTGAGGGCCTGCTGCTCGACGCGCTCGCGGTCGTGGGCACCTCGTCGGTCGGGCAGCTCACCCAGCTGTCGCTCGGACTCCCGCACGACGGCTCACACGGACTGCTGATCGCGATGCTCGGCGTGATCTCCCCGGCCGAGGCCGAGGCGATGGTGCGGATCCGGCAGCGGGCCACGAACGCGTTCGCGATCGTCATCGACACCCCGTCGTGGGCGATCGGGAAGGAACGTTCTCCCGAACTCGTCGCCGAGCAGCTCGCCGAGAGCGTACGCATGCTCCGGCAGGGCGGCTGGCGAGTCATCACCGTCTCCGCGGGTGCCGCGATCGGCTCGGTCTGGAGTGAGCTGTTGCTGGCGCAGAGGGTCGAGGTTCGCGTATGAGCTGGTCGCTCAAGGTCACCGGAGCCGCCGCGCTCGCGACGGTGCTGGCGTCGCTGTCGCTGTTCCCCGCGTACGACGGGCAGCAGTGGCTGTGGGCGTCGCTCGTCACGATCGCGTTCGTCGGCGCGGTGGGCCTCGGGCTGCGGCAGCTCGGCACGCCACGCTTCCTCGTTCCGCTCGGCCAGCTCGCCGCGCTCGGGTGGGCGTTCATCCTGCTGTGTGCCAACGAGGGCCTGAAGTTCGGCTTCCTGCCGACCGGTGAGGCCGTCCAGATCCTGGCCGAACGGATCAACGATGGCCTGCTGATCGTCGTCCGTTTCGCGCCGCCCGTTCCGTACGACGCCGACCTCGTGGTCGTGACCGCGCTCGGCATCGGGCTCGTCGCGATCGCTGTCGACACGCTCGCGGTGACGGTCAAGCTGGTGCCGTGGGCGGGCCTGCCGTTGCTGCTGCTCTACAGCATCCCGGCGACCACGGTGTCCGGTGGCGTGTCCGCGCTCGCGTTCGTCCCGGCCGCGGTCGGCTACATCGTGCTGCTGATGAGCGAGGGCCGTGACCGGCTGTCGCACTGGGGCCGGATCATCGGATTCCGCGAGGCGCCGACTGCGCAGGACGGCGTACAGACGTCGTTGCTCGGGCAGACCGGCCGGCGCGTCGGTGCGGCGGTGATCGGGCTGGCGGTGATCGTTCCGGCACTGATCCCGGCGCTGCCGGAGGGCGTGTTCGGGACGGGCTCGGGTCCGGGCTTCGGCAAGGGCAACACGACGATCCGCGTCAACAACCCGGTGCTCGACCTCAAGCGCAACCTCAACCTGCCGCAGAACATCGAGCTGATGCAGTTCACGACCAACTACCCGGACAACACCAGCGACCCCTGGTACATCCGGTTGGTCGTCCTCGACCAGTTCACCAACGGCGTGTGGTCGCCGTCGCAGCGATCGGTGCAGGACGTCCAGCGGCGCGGCGGGAACGACACCGGCCAGCTGCCGCGGCCGCCTGGGCTGGACGCGAGCGTGCCGGCGAAGCCGTACACGTTCGCGTTCGAGGTCTCCAAGCTCGACTCGAAGTGGCTGCCGCTCCCGTACCCCGCGAGCACGATCGAGGCTCCGGGGACTCTGCGCTATGACTCCGGCACGCTGGACGTCGTCACGACCCGGTCGACGGCCGGGTTGAGCTACAAGGTCGACGCGCTGAACGTGAACCCGACGGCGGAGGACCTGAACAGGGCCGGCGCGGCACCCGAAGACATCGAGAAGCAGTACACCGAGCTGCCCGGTGACATCCCGGACAAGGTCCGCCAGCTCGCGAACCAGATCGTCACCGACGCCGGCGCAACCACGACGCACGAGCGGGCCGTGGCGCTGCAGAACTGGTTCCGGAGCGAGTTCACCTACGACACCACGGTCCGGACCGGACACAGTGGCAGCGAGCTGATGGACTTCCTCAACGACAAGCGCGGCTACTGCGAGCAGTTCTCCGCGACGATGGCGATCATGGCCCGTGCGCTCGGGATTCCGGCGCGGGTCGCGGTCGGTTACCTGCCGGGTGTCGCGAAGGGCAACACGTACACGATCAGCGCGCACGACGCGCACGCGTGGACCGAGATCTACTTCGCCGGCTACGGCTGGCTCGCGTTCGAGCCGACGCCGTCCGGCCGCGCGCCGTTCACCCCGCGGTGGGCGGAGCGCTTCGACCCGCAGGAGACGCCCACCACCGGCCCGTCGTCCGACCTTCCGACGACGGACCCCTCGTTCACCGGTGGGCCGGTCGGCGGCGACCCGGAGGACCCGCTACGCGGACCGAACGGGATCCCGATCGCCGGCCCCGCCTCGGGCGGCCCGCCGGCCGGGCTCATCCCGGCGCTGATCGTCATCGGCGTGTTCCTGCTCCTCGCCACGCCTGGGGTGAGCCGGCTGTTGATGCGGCGGTCCCGGTTGCGGCGACCGGAGCCTGACCGGTTGGCCGAGGGTGCGTGGAACGAGCTCGCGGACACGATGATCGACCTCGGCCTGCCGTGGAACGAAGCGGCGACGCCTCGGGCGACCGGGCAGCGGCTGTCGAACCGGGTGCCCGCTTCGGGTCATGCTGCCCTGGACCTGCTCGTCCGTGCCGTCGAGCGGGCTCGGTACTCGCGTAACCCGGGCGACCTCGGGGACGTGCGTGGGGCGCTTTCGACGCTGACGTCCGCGCTGCGTGCCGGAACCCGCCGTGGCCGGGTGGTGGTGGCCGCGGTGTTCCCGCCGTCGCTGTGGCGCCAGGCACGTCAGGTCAGCCGGTTGTTCGGGTGGCTGGTGGACGGATGGGACACGGTGTTCCACGCCATCGCCGGCCGGCTCCGTCGCGTACCGCAAGCGGTGAGCCACCGCGAACAACCCTGACCGACCGTCAGGCGTTCTCGCGTTCGGCTCGCTGCTGGATCAGCTCCTCGACGGCGCTGGGCAGGGTCGTCTCGAAGTCGATGAGCTTCGCCCAGGTCGGGGTGACGACGATGCGGACCATGCCGTCGTAGAGCGCGTGGACCCCGGCCTCCCACTCGACGCGTTGCTCGGCGGTCATCTCGTAGGAGCTGTTCTGCTGCAGGTACTCCTCGGGGATGCCGTCGACGACGTCCAGCTCGACCCGGCCGCGGATGAGCAGGATCTTCGGCGGGTGGACCTCGGTGTCGATGGTCAGCGCGACCGTCGGGTTGTGACGCAAGGACGCGAGCTTCGGAGCGTTCTTGGCCGTGCACATGACGAGGGTGGTGCCGTTCCAGGCGAACCCGATCGGCACGCTGCGGGGTGTGCCGTCCTTGGCGACGTACGCCAGGCGGGTGATGTCACGGGCCAGCAGTTCCTGGCTGAGCGGGCGGTTGAGGACCTCGGTGATCTCGTGGGGCTGCACGGTGGTCGTTCCTCCTAGGTGAGCTGATCTCACTCCTAGGACGGAGCCACTTCCCCATTCTCGACATCCACCCGCGCCCGGTCTCGCGGCGAGCTACCGCTCAGAGTCCGCCGGACTCCCGGCGCCGCCGCCAGCGCTCTTCCATCCGGCTCATGAACGTGCCCTGGCGCTTCGGCCGGCCACTGCCGCCACTGCCGCCTCCGCGGCGACCTCGGCCCTTGATCGGGATCACGCCCTTCGGCACCTCGCCGGCTGCCGGCATGTGCCGGAGGCTGGTGGCGACGTAGTAGGCGGAGACCAGCATCACCAGGAAGCCGACCACGCTGACGCCGATCTGCAGAGCGACGTTGTCGGTGAAGACGATCACGCTGGTGAACAGCAGGGCGACACCGAGCACGAAGACCACGGCGGCGATGAGAGCCCTTCGACGCTGCCTGGTGCGCAGGTCGACTCCGCGCAGCGCGGAGGCAAGCTTCGGATCCTCGGCAGCGAGAGCCCGCTCCATCTGTTCGAGCAGGCGCTGCTCGTGATCGGAGAGAGGCACCTGTTGACCTCCAACGGACGCGGCGGCGGGGTCGCCGTTACGGGGCTACCGACAAGTTTAGGCAGGGATAGTCCAGCACGGTACCCGGACTCCTCAGAGACGGCGAGACGTACCCCACAAAGTTGCCCGGTCGGCCCCTTCTTAACCGTTCTGGGCGAGCAAATGGAGCTGCCCGGCCAGTGCCCGGAATGCCGGATGGTCGGCCGCCGTCGTCTCCAGCTCGAGCAGCGCGTCAAAGCCGGCGGGGTCATCGGTCAGCGCCCCTGGGACGAGGTCGGCGAAGACCCTGATGCCGTGGGCGGCAGCCGTACGGAAGCCGGCCGCCGCGAGCAGGTCCCTGAGCTCGTCGAGGGTGAACCGGCGGGGAACGGGATCCGCCGCTCCCCATCGCCCGGCCGGGTCGACCAGCGCCGCCTGGGCCTCCGCGACGTGGCCGGAGACGGCCTTCGCGAGCACGACGGCGTGTCGGTTGGCGGCGAGGACGGACAGCGCCGCTCCCGGACGCAGAACGGCCGCCACGGCGGTCAGCACCGCGGCGGGCTCGTCGACGAACTCCAGCACGCTGTGGCAGAGCACCAGATCCGCCGACTCCAGGCCGACCAGGTCCGGAAGGCTCGCCGCGTCGCCCTGGAGCGCCCGGATCCGGTCGCTCACCCGCGCCTCCGCGGCCCGGCGTTCGAGCGCGGCCAGCGAGTCGGGGCTCGCGTCGACCACGGTGACCCGGTGCCCGAGCTCGGCGATCGGTACGGCGAAGTTTCCCGTTCCGCCGCCGGCGTCGACGACCTCGAGGCTGCTCCGGCCCGCGGCGGTGGCCCGTTCGTCGAGCGCCTCGCGCAGCAGCCGCCAGACCAGCTCGGTCCGGGCCGATCGTCGGTGCCCTGTGGACCTGGCTGCGGTGCGTTCGGGCACGTTCGGCGCCTTTCCAGAACGAAACGAGAGCCTCACCCTAACCGGGCGAGGCTCTCGGTCCGTTCGCGTGTCAGGCGCGCTCGATGGAGATGTCTCCGCTCGAGGTGCTCGCGTCCAGCGTGAACTGGGCGTTCGGGTCGTTCTGGATCTGTGCGTCGGCCTCGCCCGAGGACGTGTCCGTGACGATCTTGTAGGCACTGTCCGGCACCCGCAGGTCGACCGTGCCGCTGCTGGCCTTCGCGCGGACCGACGCGGGCGCCGAGAGGTCGATGCTGATGTCACCCGAGGACGTCTCGGCGTCGACGGCGCCGCGGAGGTTGTCGGCGTTGACCGTTCCAGAGTTCGCCCGGAACTCACTCTTGCCGGTGACGTCGTCGGCGGAGATGTCGCCGGACTCGGAGTGGATGTTCACGTCGCCTCGGACCTGGTCGACGTCGACCGTTCCGGACTGGGAGCGAACGTTGACCGGGCCTGCCACGTTCGAGATGTCGACGTCGCCCGACTGGACCTCGAGGTCCACGCTCGCGACGTCCCGGAGGGAGACGGTGCCCGAGGCGGTCTGGCCGGTGATCTTGGTGCCTTCGGGGACGCGAACGGTGAAGTCGACGCTGCAGTTCCAGCCGCAGCTTCCGTCCGGGACAACGAGCGCCTCGCCGTCCACCTCGATCTTCTTCGGCTTGCCCTTGAAGATCCAGAACTTGCGGTATCGCTGCTCGACCTGGACGTTGTCCACGCCGCCCGCGGTGATCTCGACGTCGCCGCTGCCGGTGTCGAGTCGTATCTCGGAGATCTTCTGGTCGAAGGTCTGGTTCTGCTGCTGCGTACCCCCGCTCGTCCAGCCGCCGACGCCGACCGCCAACGCGGCCACCCCCGCGACCGCGACTACTGCCAACGCTGCCGGCCGGTTCATGTCGGTCCTCCCTGCGATGCTTTCAGCTGTGAGCTGCTCCACGCCGACAGTAGGCCGCAGAGGGGTCGCCAAGGGATCGGGAAACACCCTGGCGAGTCCCTGGCGAGCCCGGTTGACGGGTCGGGGTGCGGGCGCTAGCGTTGATCTCGTTCGAACAAGCGTTCGAACGAGCGCCGGGGAGTTGGGCCCCCGGCGCGACGGGTGCAGCAACCAGGCAACGAGTGGCCTCGACCCCCGCTCGTCGTCAGGTAGCCGCCGGGCCGGGAGTGGCGTGTGGGGCAGCAAGGGGAACTCGCCATCCCGGCCCGATCCCCTGGTTCGTGTGGTTTGTGAGGAGGCAGCAGATGCCAGCCGTTCGTAGAGGACCGGTCCCCCTGGGGCCCGCCGTCTTCACCTCCCTCGACCGTGCCCAGGCGTCCCTCGCCGAAGCGGCGACCGCCCGGACACCCGCGGAGCGCTACGTGGCCGCCCACGTGGCCGCGCTCCGCATCAGCGCGGCGGTCCTCGCTGCCCGAGCCCGCCCCACCGGCCGCCGGCCGCCAGTACAACGCCTGGGTCCTGCTGGCCCAGGTGGCACCCGAGCTGTCGGAGTGGGCCGCGTTCTTCTCCGCGGGCGCCAACAAGCGCGCCTCCGCCGAGGCCGGGCTCGTCGACGCGGTGAGCGTGCGCGAGGCCGACGACCTGATGCGGGACGCGGAGCGCTTCCTCGGAGTGGTCGAGGCCCTGCTCGACATCCCCGCCGCGGCCTAGATCCCCGCCCTCACCTGCCCTCAGCCGTGACCCGTGGTGGCGCCACTGCCGTGATCATGATCGTGATCATGAAGGGAAACCGGCGTATATGACCGTTCCGGCTTCATGATCACCCTGGAATCTCGTCGGGTCGACAATCTCGACAAATCTCGGCGCTTCCGGCAACTGCCGTGAACGATCTTCAACCGGGCCAACCATCGCGTTGACCAGGGCGATAAGGTTCCGGGCCATGTCGGGACGTAGCCGTAAACCAAGATCATCAAGGCCCGTTCAGAACTTATCAGTGACCGCAAAGCCACCGTGCGTGTCCGCCATGAGGCATGATGCGGTCTTGTGAGCAGCAACGGTGGAACGTCCGCCGTCCGGTACCGAGACCTGTTCCGGGACCGGGAGTTCAGCGCGCTCTTCGTCGCCGACGTCCTCTCCAAGGTCGGTAGCCAGCTAGGAAAGTTCGCGCTCGCCGCTCTCGTCTACGACCGCACCAGGTCGACGTCACTCACCGCGATCACGTTCGCGGTCACGTTCCTCCCCGGCCTGCTCGGCGGCCCGATCCTCGCCACGCTCGCCGACCGGTTCCCGCGCAGGCAGCTGCTCATCACCTGCGACATCATCCGGTCGATCCTGATGGCGATCATCGTGTTCGCCAGCCCGTTCATGCCGGTGCTCGCCTCGCTCGGCATCCTGCTGATCGTCGAGTTCGTCCGCGTCCCGTTCGGTGCCGCGCGGATGGCGATGCTGGCCGACATCCTCGAGGGCGACCGGTTCGCGGCCGGCAACGCGCTCGTCGGGGCCAGCCAGCAGGTGGTTCAGGTCGCGGGCTTCGGCGTCGGCGGCTTCATCGTCGTCACGGTCGGCGCGCAGACCGCGCTCCTCGCCGACACGCTCTCGTACGCCGTCTCCGCGTGCATCCTCGGCCTGTTCATCGTCGCCCGGCCGACGCCGGCGCCCAAGAACGGCAAGCGGCCGCACCTGCTCAAGGACACGATGGAGGGCGTCCGCATCGTCCATGAGACGGGCCGGATGCCGACGTTGTTCTGGCTGCTCATGCTCGGCCCGACCGTGCTCGCGACGGCGGAAGGCCTCGCGATCCCGTACGCCGACATCCTCGGCGGCGGCGATACGGTCGCAGGCCTGTTCCTCGCCGCCGCTCCGTTCGGCCAGGCGATCGGCCTCGGCATCGTCGGTCGGATGAGCCAACGGAGGCGCGAGCGAGTACTGATCCCGTTCTCCATGGCCGTCGGCTTGTGCGTCGCCTTCACCGGCTTCATCCCCCTCCCGATCGTGATCACGATCGGGTTGTTCCTTGCCGGCATCTTCATGGGCCACATCGCCCACATCCAGGCCTCGATCGTCGGGCTGATCACGCCGGACGTACGAGGCCGCATCATCGGCCTCGGCAACACCGTCCTGCAGCTCGGCCAGGGCATCGCGATCCTGCTCGCCGGCTTCGTCGCCGAGCAGACCTCGCTCCGCAGCGTTCTCGCCTGGTCCGGCGTCGGCGCCACGATCTGCGTGTTCATCGTCTCCGCCGTCGGCTCGCCGCACGGCGGCCGGCACCGCGCCGACCCGCGCCAGCTCCGCCGGATGCGCCGCCAGCTGCGCGACGCGCGGCAGGCCACCGAGCACAAGTCGGCCAGCCGGCTCACCTCCATCCATCACGTCCGGTGACGTGGTAGAACCTGCCCCGTGATCGAGTTCCTCCCGCTCGTCTTCACCAGCGGCTGGGCGAGCGGCGTCAACGCGTACGCCACCGTGCTGCTGCTCGGACTCCTCGGCCGCTTCGCCGGCATCGACGGCATCCCGCAGGCACTGGAACGGACCGAGGTCCTGATCGCCGCGGCGGCGCTGTACGTGATCGAGTTCGTCGCGGACAAGATCCCGTACATCGACTCCGGCTGGGACGCGATCTCGACCGCGATCCGCCCCACGGTCGGCGCCATCCTCGGCCTGCTGATCGTCGGCGACGCGACCAGCCTCGAGCAGGCGATCGGCGCGACCATCGGCGGCTCGTCCGCGCTCCTCAGCCACCTGGCGAAGGCCGGCATGAGGCTCGCGGCCAACACCTCCCCCGAGCCCGTGAGCAACATCGCCCTCTCGGTCACCGAAGACTTCTCCGTCGCCGGCGTGATCACCCTGGCGGTCTTCCACCCCGTGCCGGCCCTGATCATCGCCGCCATCCTGCTGGTGGTCTCGGTGACCCTGGTCGTGATCCTGATCCGCAAGGTCCGCCGCGGCATCCGCCGCTGGCGACAACGCCGAAGCCAGGCGTTGGCGAGTCCATAGCGTCGTCCACCGCGTCCGGCCATTGCCCCACGGCTGGCGCTCGGGTGCGCGAGAGTCGATCGATGCGAACGGTCGCCGTCCTCGTGGCCGGCTCGTCACTGGTGCTCGCCACGGCTTGCTCAGGCAGTTTCGAGGCCTCGCCAGCGCCGACTGCCGCACTGACGAGGCAGCTCGACACCTGGGACTTCCCCTGCGACTCAGCCCTGCCCGACAGCGCCGACGGCGCCAAGGTCGTCGTCACAGACACCTACAACTATGCCGGCCAGGACGCGCTGCAAACTTCTCAGCGAGTCCGTAGCCGGTCGCAGGTCGTCATAAGGGAAGTTGGCCGGGCCGAATGTGTGTAGGCTCCCGGCCGTGGCGCGAGTCGTGGTGATCGGCGGCGGTTTTGGCGGAATGGCTGCGGCGGCACGGCTCGCCAAGCTCGGTCACCGGGTGAGGTTGTTCGAACGCACCGAGCAACTCGGAGGCGTGGTTCGCAAGGTCGAGCAGGACGGTTTCGCCTGGGACATCGGGCCCACCGCGATGACTCTCCCCGCCGCGATTCGCGACACCTTCCGCAAGTCCGGCAGGCCGCTGGAGCAGGTACGCGACCTGATCCCGGTCGAGACCCCCCGCTGGCACGTCTTCCAGGACGGCTCGGCGATCGACCTCCCGATCCAGAGCCGGTCCGGCCAACGCGTGGAGCTCGAGCAGACGCTCGGCAAGAGCTCGGCCGACGCGTGGGAGCAGTTGCTCGACCAGCTGGGCCCGACCTGGGAGCTCCTCAGAGCCCAAGCCCTCGAGCAGCCCTACAAGGGCGTCAGAGCGCTCGGCGTCAAGGGCGCCAGGACGCTCGCCCCCTGGCGGCAACTCGCCGAGCTCAAGCTCCCCGACGAGCGCCTCCGCGCCATCCTCGAGCACCACCTGATCGTCACCGGCACCGACCCGCGGACCGCCCCGGCCTACCTCGCCGTGCACGCGTACGTCGAGCGCACCTTCGGCCTCTGGACCTGCGAGGGCGGCCTCACCGGACTGGTCGACGCGTTCATCCGACGGCTCGCCGAGCGCAAGGTGGACGTACGCATCGGCGCACCGGTCGCGAAGATCACCAGCAAGAACCGCGTCGTCACCGGCGTCGTCCTCGAGGACGGCCGCGAGATCACCGCCGACCTCGTCGTCGCCGCGGACGGCACCGCCGATCTGCGCACCGGCGACGTACGGCTCACCTGCATCGGCGTCGACCGGCAGGCACCCGTCCTGCCGCACGAGACCGTCGTGCACGGCGATCCCCTGGTTGTCGTACGAGCACCCAAAGACCAACGGGCGTGGACGATTCTCTGCTATGGCGAGGGCGATCCGCTCGACCTGCTCGCCGACCGCGGCATCGACATCCGCGAGAACGTCCTCACCCGCCGAGACCTGCTGACGCCGCAGTACGGACCGCCCTGGTCGTGGCGCACCCTCACCCCGAACAAGGACCCGCACACACGCGGCCTCTACCACGTCGGCGGTACGACGCGCCCCGGTCCCGGACTCCCCTACGTCATGCTCGGCGCCGCGCTCGTCGCCGAGGACATCGGCAAGGCGCAACGCCAGCCGGCGCAGGCCAGCTAGCTGACCGGCGAAGGCGCCACGTTCGCGTAGATCTCGTGCGTCGCGGTCGACCTGTTCAACGTGTAGAAGTGCAGCCCCGGCGCCCCACCCGCGAGCAACCGCGAGGACAGCTCCGTCGCGACCTCGATGCCGACGGCACGCACAGCATCCGGGTCGGACTCCACCGCGTGCAGCCGATCGGCAAGCCAGGAAGGGAATTCGGCGCCAGACAGCAACGCCATCCGTTCGATCTGCTTCACGTTCGTCACCGGCATGATGCCTGGGATGATCGGGATCGTGCAGCCGTACCGAGCGGTCCGCTCGACCAGCGAGAAGTACGCGTCGGCGTTGAAGAAGAACTGGGTGATCGCATAGTCGGCGCCCGCTTCGGCCTTACGGGCAAGGAATCGAGCGTCGGAGTCGAGGTCCGAAGCCTCGGGGTGCTTCTCTGGGAACGCTGCCACACCGACGCAGAAGTCGCCGAGCTCGCACACCAACGACACCAGCTCGTCCGCGTGGTCGAGCCCGAGCGGATGCCGCACCCACGGCTGCCCGAGCCCACCGGGCGGATCGCCGCGCAGCGCCAGCACGTTGCGCACCCCGGCGTCGGCGTACGCACCGACGACCGAACGGATCTCCGCGCGCGAGTGCCCGACGCAGGTGAAGTGCCCGACCGGCGTCAGCGTGGTCTCCGAAGCGATCCGGCCGGTGATCCGCACCGTCCGCTCGCGGGTCGTGCCGCCGGCCCCGTACGTCACCGAGACGAACGTCGGCGCCAACGGCTCCAGCTCGCGCACCGCGCGCCACAGCTGCTGCTCGCCGGCGTCGGTCTTCGGCGGGAAGAACTCGAAGGAGAACGAACGGTTGCCGCCCGCCAACAGCTCGCGGATCGTCGTTGCACCACCCGGCAGGGTCGAGGGAAGTCCGAGAGCCATACGAGCAAATCTAGCCAGGTCAGGCGGCTAGGCTGCGCTCCGTGTCACACAGTGAACAGCTTCGATCGCGCGTCGAGCACGAACTGCGGGAATTCCTGCGCGAGCAGGGCGAACAGCTGACCAGGGTCGACGACAACCTCGTCCCGCCCCTCGAGGTGCTGCGAGACCTGCTGGCCGGCGGCAAGCGCCTGAGGCCCGCCTTCTGCTACTGGGGTTGGCGCGGCGCCGGCGGCAAGGACTGCGACGAGATCGTGACCGCCGCCGCGGCGCTCGAACTGCTGCAGGCGAGCGCCATCCTGCACGACGACGTCATGGACGACTCCGACCTACGCCGCGGCAAGCCGGCCGCGCACCGGCGGTTCGCCGGGCTGCATCGCGAACGCGCCTGGTCCGGCGACGACGAGGCGTTCGGAAGGGGCGGCGCGATCCTGCTCGGCGACCTGTGCCTGTCCTGGTCGGACCAGATGCTGCGCGGCAGCGGTTTGCCGTCCGAACGGCTGCTCCCCGCGATGAGCTATTTCGACACGATGCGCGCCGAGGTCATGGCGGGCCAGTACCTCGACCTCGTCATCCAGAGCTCCGGCGCGGAGTCCTCGCTGGACTTCGCGATGCGCGTGCTGCGCTTCAAGAGCGCGAAGTACACGGTCGAACGGCCGCTTCAGCTCGGCGGCGCGCTCGCTGGCGGAACGCCCGAGCTCATCGACGCCTACTCCACGTACGGCCTCCCGCTCGGCGAGGCCTTCCAGCTCCGCGACGACGTCCTCGGCGTGTTCGGCGACCCCGCGGTCACCGGCAAGCCGGCCGGCGACGACCTCCGCGAAGGCAAGCGCACCGTGCTCGTGGCCAAGACCCGCGAGAACGCGACAGCGGCGCAGGCCGAACGACTCGAAGCCTGCCTCGGCGACCCGAAGCTCAACGCCGATCAAGTGGCGGACGTACGCGGGATCATCGAAGAGACCGGAGCGCTCGAAGCTGTCGAGCGGCTCATCGACGAGCTCACCGAACAGGCGTACGCCGCCCTGGCCGCGGCGCCCGTGGTGGACGACGCGGCCAGGACGGCGCTCGAGCAGCTCGTCACCGCCGCGACGAAGCGCTCGCTCTAGCGAGCTAGCGAGGCCCTGCTACTTGCGCCAAGCCTCCTGCGGCGGAGGCTGCGCGCCGGCGCCACCGTTCGGGGGCTGCATCGGCTGCGGAACCGTCGGCTTCGCTTCGCCCATGGGCTTCACGTTCGCCGAGTCTTCCTCGATCCGGTTCAGCCACTTGCCCCAGCGATCCTGCATCGGTCGCACCAGGCCACCGCCGATGCCGATGATCAGCACACCGGCGATCGTCGCCAACACCGCGGTCAGCACCGAGCTGGTCACGAAGCCCGCGACGCCGATCTGATTCAGCGCGGCCACGACACCGAGGCCCATGATGAACACAGCAACGATGTTCGCCAGCATCCGGCCGTACGACACCGAAGACAACGCGCCCGTCAACACATCCTTGACAGCGTTCGCGATCGCTCCGGCGATCACCACGATGATGATCGCGACCGCTGCCTTCGGCAGCCACGACACGATGCTGTTCAGCGCATCGCTGATCGGGTTCGTCCCGAACACCGCGAACGAAGCCTGCAACACGATCAGCAGCACGAAGTAGTACAGCAGCTTCGCGACGAGCTTGATCGCGTCGTAGTTGCTCCGTTCCAGCATCCGGCCGAGACCGCTCTTGTCCACGGCACGGTCGAAGCCGACCTTCCGCAGGCCGACTTCGGCGAACTTGGCGATCATCTTCGCGATGAACCAGCCAACAACCAGGATCACCAGGAAAAGCGCGAGCTTCGGCACGAATGTCGCCACCGAGGACCACGCTTGTTCGAGGCCGCCCATGATGTCCATGGAGTCTCCTCCTACCGTCATTCGGGCATTGCGCCTGAAAGAGTGACGCCTTTGTACCCGATTTGATAGGAGTTACACCGTTATTGTCCGAAATGCGGTGACTCTGCGTTATCGGCGTCCCGGCGCAGCAGCAGAACGAACGCGCCGAAGCCTTCCTGCGCGGCTCGTTCGCGGAACACGTCGAGCGCCATCGCGTACGTCTTCGGGGCCGCGCTCGCCAGCCGTTCGAACCCGTCCCACAGCACCAGCACGCCGCGGCCGCCCGACACGTCGCTGAGGCTGTCGGCGAGCGCGTCGAAGTTGCGGCCGAAGTACGCGGGCAGCTCGAACGCGGTCGCGACCGCGTCCAGCAGACCGGCCTTGTCCTCGACACCGGACGTGTCCAGCAGCACGAACCGCCAGCCGGCGTCCGAAGACGCGACCGCGACGTCGTCGATCGACAGCGCCGACGGCCAGTCGTACACGCCGGAACTGTGCTCGCCCGTCAACAGGGAGACGAGGCCCTTCATCGGCGGATCCTCCGGAAGCTCTGGTAGTGGTCTTCGGTGTAGTAGAGAGCGTCGTCCTGGCCAGCCACGATGCGCCGCGCGCCGCGGTCGGACTCGCCGGGCGTCGGCACGGTGTACTCGCGGTAGAACCCGTTGCGCTGCTTCGGCAGCAGCTTCTCGCGGTTGCCGAACGTCGCGCCGTCCTTGGCGTACGGGAACGGGCCATCGGAGTCGATCAGCTCGACCGTCTCGCGCGCCTCGGCCGGCAGGTCGGCCAGTTCGACGAACGCCAGCCCACTCGCCGCGTCCGTCGGCGCGCTCGTCGGCGGTGCCGCAGATGGCGCCACGACGCCACACCCAGCGACGAACGCGGCGAGCGCGGCGACGAGCAGCGCGATGCGTAGTCGCATGGGCGCACATCGTACGGTGGCCAGCTCCTCGGCCAAGACGGGCAAGCCGGTTGTTACCGGGCGAAGTCGTAGAGTCGAGCCATGCGCGCCCGAGGCATCGTGGTCGTCTCCCTCGTCCTCACCGCCCTCCTGGCCGGGTGCACAGACGAGACCCCGGCCCCGCGGGCGCCGGTCGAGACGCCCAGCGCGACCCCGAGCCCGAGCCCAACGCCGTCCATCGAGTACCCGCCGCCAGAGCCGCAGGCGCCACCGACCCCGACGGGTCCGTCCGGCCCGCTGCGCGTGACGAAGGGGATGACCAAGCCGGGCGCGACCCTGCGGTTCGGGCAGAAGGCGGTCGTGCCGATGCGCTACCACAACAGCTTCACCCAGTCGTACTCCGAGGGCGTCGTCACGGTCACCGTCCAACCGATCCGGCGTACGTCGACCAAGAACCTCGCCGGCAACTTCGACGAGAAGAGCCGCGACCTGCTGAAGGGCAAGTGGGTCTACTACGCGCGCGTCGACATCGCGCTCGTCAGTGGCGACCTGTCGACCACGGTCACGCCGACGCTGGAGGGCGTACGCAGTCGAGGCCGCCCACCCGCGTTCGACCTCATCGGCGGCGAGCTCGAGGAGATCTGCCCCGAAGGCTCCGCGCCAGCCGACTTCGATGTCAAGGGCGCCCGCTGGGCCACCTGCGCGATCGCGGTCGGCACGGGGTCCAGCCCGATCCGCGGCTTCGTCTGGAACGAACCGCCGTACGGCAAGGAGCTCCAGCTCTTCGACGACCCGCCGCCGCAGTTCAACGACTTCTACGACCTCGGCGGGATCACCTGGCGTTTAGAAGCCGAAGACCTGCGCCTCGCGGTGCACCTGCTTGCGCCGGTTGTCGATGAGGGCCGCGATCGGCGTCGTCCCCAGCATGTCGGTCTCGGTGAAGAGCCAGCGCACGGACTCCACGAGGTCGTAGCCGGCGTCGTTCAGCAGCGTCAACGTGCCCGCGAGGCCCTTCACGACCTCGTTCCCCACCAGGAAAGCGGCGGGTACGTGTGCCACGCCGCGCTCGCCGCGCGGCAGGGCCACGAGCTCGCGTTCGCGGATCATCGTCTTGACCTGGGACACAGAAAGGCCCAGCCGCTCGGCCACGTCCGGCGCGGTCAGCCACTCGGGCACGAGGGTCTCCAGCGTGGCGACGTTGTTCTCAGTCACGCTGAAGACTCTGCCACGGTCGCCTTCACCGCGACGGCCGGGTCCGCGAGCTTGTCGATGTCGAGCGGGACGGCACCCTCCGCGACCCGGCGCCCCTGAACGAAGTCGCGCGGCTGGTCGACCGCGAGGACGGCAGCGACGCAGGACCGCGCGTCCAGCCAGAACGCCGACCAGCTGGCGTCCACGGCCGGGTCGCCGCGCCAGACGAGCTTGCCCTTCGACTCCGGGCCGAGATGTCCGGCGAACTGGATCATCCGGCCGAACTGCTCGCTCCAGACGTACGGCACGGGGTCGTACTCCTCCGCGCCACCGAGCAGGTTGGCGGCCGCGACGGCGGGCGAGCGCAGCGCGTCGTCCCAGTGCTCGCCGCGGATCCGTTCGTCGTACCGCGGCGACCACCGCGCGACCAGGTCACCGACCGCGTAGACGCCGTCGACGCCGGTCGCGAGGTCCGCGCCCACGAGCACGCCCCGGTCGACTGGGATCGGCGAGCCCTCCAACCAGCCCGTCGCGGGGCGTACGCCGACGCCGACGACCACGACCTCGGCGGCGATCGAGGAACCGTCGACCAGCGAAACCCCGTCCGCGCCGACCCGCGCGACGGTGCAGTTCGTCCGCAGCTCGACGCCGGCCGAGGCGTACCAGGGCACGAACTGCCCCCCGATCTCCGCCGGCAACGCGTGCGCGACCGGTGTCGCCGCCAGCTCGAGGACGGTCACCTGGCAGCCGTGCCTGGCCGCCGCGGTCGCGACCTCGGCACCGATCCAGCCCGCGCCGACGACCACGACGCGCGCACCCGCGCGCAGGCTCGCGCGGAGCGAGAGCGCGTCGTCCTTCGTCCGCAGGTAGCGGGCGCCCTCGCCGGGCAGCCGCACCGGCTCGCTGCCGGTCGCGAGCACCAGCCCGTCGTACGCGAGGTCGCCAGCCGTGGTCTCGACCACGCCGGAGCCGAGGCCGGTGGCCCGCACGCTGGGACGCAGCTCGATGCGGAGCTCGTCGAGGGAGAACGTCAGTGCCGTGTCGTCCTGTTTTCCGAGCAGCACGGCCTTCGACAGCGGCGGCCGGTCGTACGGCTGGTGCTCCTCGGCGCCGACCAGCACCAGCTCGCCCTCGTACCCCTGCCGGCGCAGCGCCATGGCCGTATGCGTTCCCGCCAGCCCCGAGCCGACCACGACGATCCGTTTCACGCCCAGAAGCTTAGGCTGAGTGACATGCCGGTCACCGAGGCGTATGCCGACGGGAGTCGGCTGAGCGCGCGCATCTCGATCTACCAGTGGCAACGGCCGGCGGTCGATCTGGTCGGCCTCGCCGTCGAACGGCTCGCTGGCGCGAGCGGTCCCGTGCTCGACATCGGCTGGGGCACCGGCACCTACACGCACCGGCTGCGGAGCGAGCGCCCAGACCTGCGGGTCGTGCCGGTCGACTTCTCCCCCGGCATGCGCCCGGAGGTCGTCGGCGAGGTGGACCGGCTGCCGTTCGCGACCGCGTCGGCCGGCGCCGTGCTCGCCATGCACATGCTCTACTACGCCCGCGACAAGCCCGCCGCGATCGCCGAGCTGGCCCGCGTCCTGCGGCCCGGTGGCCGCCTCGTCGTCAGCACGAACGGGCACGCGGCCAAGCGTGAGTTCGCGGCCCTGTGGACGTTCGCGCTGCGCGACCTGGGCGTCGCCGACCCGCCGCCGTACCCGCGGATCGACGGCTCGTTCCTGCTCCACGACGCCTGGCGCCTGCTCACGGACGCGTTCGACCACGTCGAGGCGGTCGAGCACCGGACCGAGATCGTCGTCCCCGCCGCCGAGCCCGTGATCGCGTTCGTCGACAGCATGGGCGCCGAGCAGACCCGTCACCTGCCGCCGGGCGTGACCTGGCCCGACTACCTCGCCGCGGCCGCCCGACGGGTGCGCGACGAGGTCGAACGGACCGGCGCGTACCGTCTCACCGGTCACGCCGGCGTGCTGACCGCCGACCGGGGCAAGGCGGGCATTATCGGCGCGGCAACCGATGGCACTCGGTAGCCGTCCTTACACTCGAACGGCGTGAGGAGGGAAGACTCTGTGGACGTGACCGTCACCGACCCGCTCGTCGGGCGCCTGCTCGACGGCAGGTACCGCGTCGGCCAGCGGGTGGCGCGCGGCGGCATGGCGACCGTCTACGAGGCCCTCGACACCCGCCTGGACCGGGTCGTGGCGATCAAGATCATGCACGCCGGACTCGGCGACGACGCGGAGTTCGCGCACCGGTTCGTCCGCGAGGCGCGGTCGGCCGCCCGGCTCAGCCACCCGAACGTCGTCGCGGTCTTCGACCAGGGCGAGGACAACGGGACCCTGTTCCTCGCGATGGAGTACGTCCTCGGCCGTACGCTCCGGCAGCTGATGCGCGAGCGAGGCCCCCTCCCGCCGGTCACCGCGCTCGAGCTGATGGAGAAGGTGCTGCAGGCGCTCGCCGCCGCGCACGACGCGGGCCTCATCCACCGCGACGTCAAGCCGGAGAACGTCCTGCTCGGCAACGACGGCACGGTGAAGGTCGCCGACTTCGGGCTCGCGCGGGCGGTCTCGGCCGCCACGTCGGGTACGGCGACGCAGGGCCTGCTGATCGGCACGGTCTCCTACCTCGCGCCCGAGCAGGTCGTGCACGGCACCGCCGACACCCGCACGGACGTGTACGCCGCCGGCATCATGCTCTACGAGCTGCTCACCAACGTGAAGCCGCACGAAGGCGACTCCCCGATCCAGGTCGCGTACAAGCACGTCCACGAGGACGTCCCGGCGCCGTCGGAGCGCGTGCCCGGGCTGCCGCCGTACATCGACGGCCTCGTCCTCCGTTCGACCGCGCGCGACCACGACGTCCGCCCGGCCGACGCGCGCGTCTTCCTGCAGCACGTACGCCGGGCGAGGTCCGCGCTCATCCAGGGCGTCGACGACCCGGAGCTGACCGAGGACCTCACGCTGTTCCGCCGCCAGATCGTCGAGGACCCGCCGGGCACCGAGCACACCCGCGCGATTCCGATCGGCGCGCCGATGCAGGTCGACGAGTACACGCCGACCTCCCCACCGTTCCCGCCCGGCAGCGTGCCGCCGCGGCAGCGCCAGGAGCCACGGCGGCCCAAGCGCGGCAAGGGGCCGCTCGCGCTGCTGATCGTGCTGTTGCTCACCGTGGTGGTCGGCGTCGGCGCCTGGTACCTGGGGATCGCTCGCTTCACCAGGGTGCCTCCTGTGACGAACGCGACGCAGCAGCAGTTCGCCCAGCTCGAGCAGGGCAGTGAGGTCGATCTGCAGACGGTCGGCACGGCGTTCTCCGAGGTGATCCCGAAGGGCCGCGCCGTCCGCTCCGAGCCGGAAGCGGGCAGCCGCGTCCGCAAGGGCTCGGTCGTGCAGGTGTGGGTGTCCAGCGGTCCGGAGCGCTACCCGGTGCCCGACCTGGCGGGCAAGACGGAGGTCCAGGCCAGGCAGCTGCTGGACCAGGCCCACCTCGCGGTCGGCCGGATCGGCCGCGAGTACAGCGACAACGTCGACACTGGCCTGATCATCCGGTTCTCCCCGAAGTCGGGCACGCAGCTGCGTCCGAACGCCGGCGTCGCGTACGTCGTCAGCCGCGGCCGTCGCCCGGTGCAGATCCCGTCCGTGGTCGGCGAGCGCTCGAACGTTGCCGAGAAGAAGCTGAAGAACGCCGGCTTCGAACCCGTCGCGACCGAGGAGTTCTCCGACACCGTCGAGCGCGGCCGCGTGATCAGCCAGGAGCCGCCGAACGGCACCGGCTACAAGGGCGACAAGATCCGCCTCGTCGTGTCCAAGGGCCCGGCGTTGGTGAAGGTGCCGAACGTCCGCGGCATGGGCGTAGAGGCCGCGAAGGAACGACTCCGCCGCGACGGCTTCAAGGCCGACGTCCGCGAGAGCCCGCTGTACGTCGGCGTGCATTACGTCGTCGAGCAGGCCCCGAACGGCGGTCAGCTGGCGCCGGCCGGATCGACCATCGTCATCACGATCGTCTGAGTTCTCCTCAGGCGAACTGCGCGGTTCCGGCCGCGAGTCGTTCGATCACGGGTCTGTCGACGACGACTCCGGCGCGCTGAAGGGCGAGGAGCGCCGCGCCCGCGACCGGCGGAAGCTCTGGATCGGCGACGTGGAACCGTCCAGCGGGAGCGACACCCGCGAGCTCCGCCGACACGCGTCCGGTGAAGGTCGTGGAACGAGCGAGCCCTCCGAGCAGGGCGACCCGAACCGTAGGCGTGGTGAAGTGGGCGGCGAGCAGGCGGATGCCCACGCAGGTGAAGCGGACGAGCCGGTCACACGCGGCGGCCGCGATCGGCGCGGAGTCCGCGGCGCCGGTGACCAGGGGCGCCATGCGGCCGTAGAAGTGCTTGGCCTCGTTGTGATCCGCGGCGGCCAACTCCCGTGTCTTCTCCCGCAGCCCAGGCTTGTCGGTCACGCCCCAGAAGCGGTAGATCTCACGGACGAACGCGGCGTCCGCCGCGGTGTCCTCGTCGATCAGGATCCGCGCCATCAGGTCGAACACCAGGTGGCGCGCTCCCCCGGCGTAGTGGGAGTAGCGGTCGTTGCGGATGATCTCACCGTCGTCGGCGACCGCCAGGATCATCGATCCCGTTCCCGCTATCGCAACGATCCCGGGATCACCGGCGAACGCTCCCGCCTGGGCGACCACCGCGTCGTTGACGGCCTCTGCCCGGCAGCCGAGACCCTCGAGGTCGAGAAACTCAGCTGCCCACACCTGATCGCTCTCCTGGTCGAAGCCGGCCATCCCCGACACCATCGCGACGATCTCCGCGGGCTTGACCGCTGAAGCGTCCATCGCCGCGCGCACCGCGTCGCGGACATGACGCTTGGCGTCGACGTTGTGGGTAGGACTGCCACCCAGGCCCCGGCCAGTCCCCCGCACCCGGCCATCGAGGTCGGCACACACCACTCGGGTATGACTGCCTCCGGAGTCGATGCCGATCACGTACCCGCGGTCCATCCACCCTCCCCGTTCCCTCGCCCCTCATGACGGCGCGATCGAAAGAGAGTATCCGGCCGCTCCTGCTGCCAGCCGAGGCATATGACAAGCTGCCAGGCGTGCCAGGTCGTCCCACGGTCCCTCTCGGGTACCACGATTCCGTCGGTGACAAGGCCTCCTTGCTTCTGCTCGAACCCGCCGCAGGGCAAGGCCGTTCGCGCTTCGCGGCCGGATCGGGCATGACCGTTCAGAGGGTGTTTCCCGTTGCCAGCAACGGACTGGGCCGATGACCACCGGCACTCCACAGAGCACGCGCACGACCGCGCTCGCGGTCGTCGGACTCGTCTCCGTCACCGCGGTCTGGGGCTCGACGTTCTTTCTCATCCGGGACCTGCTGACCCGCGTTCCGGTCGTCGACTTCCTCGCCGTCAGGTTCGCGATCGCCGCGATCGTGCTCGGGGTCATCGCCCACCGTTCCGTCCTCAAGCTCTCCCGCCAGGCGCGCAACCGCGGCGTAATCCTCGGCCTGGTGTACGGGATCGCGCAGATCCTCCAGACCGCCGGCTTGGAACACACTTCGGCGTCGGTGTCCGGCTTCGTCACCGGCATGTACGTCGTCATCACCCCGCTGCTCGCCGGCATCCTGCTCCGCAACAAGATCGGGCCCGCTGTCTGGATCGCGGTCGTGCTCGCCACGGCCGGTCTCGGTGTCCTCGCGCTGCGTGGTTTCGCCTTTGGGTACGGCGAATTCCTCACGCTGCTCGCCGCCGCTCTCTACGCGCTGCACATCGTCGGTGTCGGCGCGTGGACCTCCGCCAAGGACGCCCTCGGTCTGTCGGTCGTCCAGATGGCGGTCATCGCCGTCGTCTGTCTGGTCGCAGCCGTACCCAACGGCATCACGATCCCCGATCGGACCGCGGACTGGCTCTCGGTCATCTACATGGCGCTGATCGCCGGCGCGTTCGCGCTCGTCATGCAGACCTGGGCACAGGCCCATCTGCCGCCGACCCGCGCCGCGATCGTGATGTGTATGGAGCCGGTGTGGGCAGCGTTCTTCGCCGTCCTCCTCGGTGGGGAGAACCTCACCGTCCGCATGCTGGTCGGCGGCGCGTTCGTCCTCGGCGCCATGTACCTCGCCGAGCTCGCACCGCGCCGCCGGTTACCCGACGAAACACCTCATCTCCCGCTGTAGGACAGCCCGTAGAACGTGGCCGATTCGAGACCGAATCGGCTCTTTCGTAGGCCTCCGGTTCCCCACTTCCGGGAGTACCGTCTGATCTTGGTCGTCCCAGCGGACGGGATGTGCTTGCATCCGTCTGGGATCGCTACCATGCTTCGTCCCACAAGGCACATATCGGGGGACTCGCCGGCCCGAAGCGGGCTGTGCGTGTTCCTCCTTTGGTGATGAAAGGGGCAGCACATGCGCGGGAGCCGAGCCAGGCTCGCCATGTGTCACTTGGCTTCGCCCCCTCACTGGTGGCCGACACCGGACTCGTGTCTCTCCTCAAACCCCAAGGCCCGCTAGTCGGGGCCCGCGGGCAGGCGCTGCCGGTCGTACCGGACGCCAGTTGCGAATCGGAGGTACAACGTTGACAGCAACAACCGAACAGGTCCGGGAGGCCAGGCCGGCTCCCCGGGTTCGCAGGGGCTGGTCACCCGAGGAGAAATCAAACCTGCGTAAAGGGCTGCTGTTCATCAGCCCCTGGGTGATCGGCTTCCTGGCTTTCGTGGTCTTCCCGATCGTGTACTCGCTCACGATCAGCATGTTCCAGTACACCGGCTTGCAGTCGGCGCAGTTCCTGGGCCTCGACAACTACGGCCGGATGCTGGCCGACCCGCTGACCTGGACCTCGCTGGGCAACACGCTCTACTACTCGGCGTGGGCGGTGCCGGTCGGCCTCGTGGTCGCCCTGCTGCTGGCGCTCGCGATGAACCGCCAGGTACGCGAGGTCGTGGTCTACCGGACCGCGCTGTACATCCCCTCGTTGGCGCCGATCTTCGCGCTGTCGTTCATCTTCATCGTGCTGGTCAACCCCGGCACGGGTATCGCGAACCAGCTCCTCACGCTGTTCGGCGGCCAGGAACGCGACCTGCTCGCGGAGCCCTCGACCGCGAAGCTCGTGATCGTCGCGATGGCCCAGCTCGGTGCCGGTAACGCCGCGCTGATCTTCCTCGCGGGCCTCAACAACATCCCGCAGACGCTGTACGAGGCCGCGCGCATCGACGGCGCGAGCCCGTTCCAGCAGTTCTCCCGGATCACGCTCCCCCTGCTCACCCCGGCGATCGTGTTCAACCTCATCACCGGTGTCAGCGGTGGGCTCCAGGTCTTCACACAGGCCTACATCATGACCAGGGGCGGACCGAACAACGGAACGTTGTTCTACATGCTCTACCTGTACCGAAACGCCTTCAGCTACGCGGACCTCGGCTATGCGTCCGCTCTGGCGATCGGTCTCTTCATCGTCGGTCTCGCGCTCGCGGTGATCCTCTACGGGGTGTCGCGCCGCTTCACGAACTATGAAGTCGCGGCTTGACCCGGCGTAGACCCCACCAGACCTGAAGAGAAAGAGACTTCGATGGCTGTTGACACTCAGACCGCAGAGCTTGGCCGCCACCGCGGCCAGGGTCCGGTCATGTCCGCGGGGGAAGCGCGGGCCAGGCTGATCTGGGACCGCATCGCGGTCCGCATCTTCCTCATCGTGATGTCGCTCATTTTCCTGCTGCCGCTCTACTGGATGCTCATCACCTCGGTGAAGTCCAACGAAGAGCTCGGCATCACCCCGTCGACGATTTGGCCCCAGGCTTGGCACTGGGAGAACTACACCGCCGCGTTCGAGGCGTTCCCGTTCGCCACGTTCTTCGGCAACTCGCTCATCATCACGATTCTCAGCGTGCTCGGCTCGGTGCTCTCGTGCCTCATCGCCGCGTACGGTTTCGCCTGCATCGAGTGGCGCGGACGCGAAAAGGTGTTCTACCTCGTGCTCGCGACGCTGTTCATCCCGTTCCCGATCGCGATCATCCCCTCGTTCGACCTGTTCGCGTGGCTGGGCTGGATCAACACGTTCCTGCCTCTGATCGTGCCGAACTTCCTCGGTAGTGCGTTCTTCATCTTCCTGCTGCGACAGTTCCTGCTGCAGATCCCGAAGGACCACCTCGACGCCGCGCGGGTGGACGGCGCGAGCGAGTGGCAGATCCTCTGGCGGATCGTGCTCCCGATGTCGCTGCCGGCCGTCGCGGCGGTCGCGATCTTCACCGCGATCGGCTCGTGGAACGACTTCATGGGCCCGCTGCTGTACCTGCAGGACGAGTCCAGGCAGACGCTCGCGATCGGCATCCAGGCGTTCCGTACGAGCCACGACATCGCGTTCAACCAGCTCATGGCCGCGTCGCTGATGATCCTGCTGCCATTGGTGATTCTGTTCTTCGCGGCGCAGCGGTACTTCATCCGCGGCATCACGCTCGGCAGCTTCAAGTAAGGACACCGACTGATGAGACTTCGTAGTCAACTGAAGCGCCGGATCGGGCTGACCGCTCTGGCCGTGCTTCTCATCGCCGTCGCCGGTGCGTGTGCGCAGGCTAGGCCGAACACCGAGCTGCTCGTGTGGACCGTGCTCGGTGGCTCGGTCGAGCTGAACGCGCAGAACGCCGTGATCGACGCGTTCGAGAAGGAGAACCCGGGCGTCACCGTTCAGCTGGTGCCCAAGGCCGGTCAGTTCACCGGTGACAACGCGGCGCTGATCGCCGCCGTACGTGGCAAGCAGTCGCCGAACGTGTACGTCATCGACCGGTTCACCACGGCGCAGCAGGCCTCGGTCGGTCTGCTGTCCAACCTGCAGACGTTCATCGACAAGGACGGTGAGAACCTCCGCGACAAGTACCTGCCGTTCGCCGCGGACGAGGCCTCGTACAACGGCGACATGTACGCGCTGCCGTTCGACACCGACGCACGTGGCGTCCTGTACAACAAGGCCGTCCTGCGCGACGCGGGCATCGACCCGGAGATCATGGACCCGAAGAACGGGCCGCTCACGATCGACGAGCTGATGGACCTCGGCGAGAAGATCAACCAGAAGGACAAGAACGGCAACTACACGCGGATGGGCTTCATCCCGTGGGACGGCCAGGGCTTCCACGCGACCTGGGCGCTGATCAACCACGCGGAGTGGTTCGACAACCAGACCTGCGACACGACGTTCCTCAGCCCCGGTTGGAAGAAGACCATGGAGGACTTCCAGTCGTGGTCGAAGGAGCTCGGCTACCAGCAGGTGCAGGCGTTCATCGCTCGCGTCCGGCCGCCGAACCAGCCGCCGCAGCAGTCGCCGCTCTACACCGGCAAGATCGGCATGGCGATCGACGGCAACTGGTCGCTGCAGAGCATCAAGGAGTACGCGCCGAAGCTCGACTACGGCATCACGTACCTGCCGGTGCCGAAGGAGGGCGACGCCCCGATCAGCTGGGCGGGCGGCTTCGCGGCCACCATGCCGAAGGGCGCTCCGAACCAGGAGCTGACCTGGAAGTTCATGAAGTTCTTCGCCGGTGAACAGGGCCAGCGGATCTACATGAGCAACCAGAGCAAGATCCCGACCTGGGCGTCGCTGCTGGACGACCCGTCGGTCACGAAGGACCAGGGCATCTTCCCGAGCATGATGGCGGACACGCTCGCGCGTCCGGCGCTGCCGGTGGGTGCGCAGATCTCCGACGCGATGGACGCGGCGCAGTCCGGTGTGCTGCTCGGTGAGGAGACGCCGGAGAAGGCGCTGGACATCGTGCAGGCCCGAGTGGGTCCGAAGATGAAACAGTTCTGCCCGTTCACGTTGGGCAGTCCGGAGTAGCTGACGGTTTCTTGGGGGCGTCCCTTCGGGGGGCGCCCCCTTTGTCGTGCCTTAGAAGACCGGCGGTCCGTCGCCGTCGTTCTCCTGATGGGTGTAGCGGCTCTCCGCCCAGGGGTCGGCGAGGTTGTGGTAGCCGCGTTCCTCCCAGAACCCGCGCCGGTCCTCGGTGAGGTACTCGACCTGCCGGAACCACTTCGGGCCCTTCCACGAGTACAGGTGGGGCACGATCAGCCGGATCGGACCGCCCCGCTCTCTCGGGAGCGGCTCGCCACCGACGTGGGTGGCGAGCAGCGTGGTCTCGGCGGTGAAGTCGGCGAGCGTGAGGTTGGCCGAGTAGCCGTACTCCGCGTACACCATCACGTGCGTCACGTCCGGGCGCGGCGGGGCGAGGTCCATCAGCGCGCCGGTCGGAATGCCCTCCCAGGTGAGGTCGAGCACCGAGAACCCGCTCGCGCAGTGCAGGTCGGCGTGCACCGTACGGCGCGGCAGCTCGACCACCGTCTCGAGGCTGAAGACGTGCTCGACACCCGAGGCGGTGGCGCCGGAGACCCGGATGTCCCAGTCCTCCGGCTTGCGCTTCGGGATGGGGCCGTAGTGCATGACCGGCCACTTGTCGGAGGGTCGCTGACCCGGCGGAACGCCCCTTCGAGCGTTCACACTGGCCGCGAACGAGGTCGCAGCCGAGTCCTCTTCATGCCGGCCCCGCACGAGAGTCAATGCTCCCAGACGCGCCTTCGCCCGGTCACGCTGGGCCCCTCGCCGAGAACGGACTGTGCCCGTTCACGCAGCGGCGTCTCTGAGCCGGATCACCAGGTGAATGTCGACATATCGGGTATGTACGACGACCCCATGGCCGAGCGGCTCACCAGTAGCCGCGAACGCGGTAACCCCGGTCACCGCGAAGTCGTCGTCCTTCGCTCGGTCCCCAGCCGAACCCTCGGCGCCCCGCCCGCTCCCGTTCGCCTGCACCTCGGCAAGCGCGGTCGTCAGCGCCTCGGTATGTTCCGCCAGGAACGAGTGGAGTGCGAGCTCCACGGCCTCCTCACTAGGGCCGTCCTGTCGCATGTTTCGCTCCTCTGCAGACGTCGTCCCAGTCCGTCCACTGGAGATGACACGGGAGGCGGCGAAGCATGACGCGAATCTCCGGAAGTTTGTTAACCCACCGGTAGCCCCGGGCGTTGACTACGCCCCGACCCATCCCGTCAGCCCGACGATCTCCGCGGCGACGTCCTCGACGCGGCGATGATCGGTGCCGACTCGCCTCGCCCACTCAGGTGTGAGGCGATCGAGATCCCGCTCGTCGACCGGAGTCGCCTCGAGGTTGGCGACGACCCTCGGTCGGCCACCCATCAGCGAGACCAGCCTGCTGGCGTTCTCGATGCTCGCCCAGTTGGTGAAGATCAGGCGTGTGCAGCCGAAGTCGCGATAGTTGGCCCAGAGGGCCTGGAAGTTCCGGTCGAACAGCTCGGCGGGAGCCTGCGGGACCGCGAGGTCCAGCCAGTCGCCCTCGATGCGGCAATGGCCGACGTGGGCCTGCTGGAGCCGCGCGGAGACCTCGGCACTGACCGCCGTCTTTCCCACCCCGGACCGACCAGCGATCAGCAGCAGGCCGGCATCCACCTTGGCTAGCTCCGCGGCACGGCTGTGGCCGGGCAGCGGCCGAACATGGGGGGCAGTTGGCGGACGGCGGCGGCGAGCTCGCGGAGGTCGGCTCCGGCCAGGGCTTGTTGGCCGTCGACGAGCGCGTACTCCGGCTCCGGATGCACGTCCACCATCAGCCCGTCCGCCCCGGCGGCGATCGCGGCGCGGGCGAGCGGTACGACGAACTCGCGGCGGCCGCAGGCGTGGGAGGGGTCGACGATCACCGGCAGGTGCGAGAGCTGCTGTGCCAGCGGGATCGCGGACACGTCCAGCGTCGAGGCGGTGGACGGCTCGAACGTACGGATCCCCCGCTCACACAGCACGATGTCGAGGTTGCCGCGCTGCGCGACGTACTCCGCGGCCAGCAGCCACTCCTCGACCGTCGACTGCACGCCCCGCTTGAGCATTACCGGCTTGCCCGCACTGCCGACGCCCTCGAGCAGCGCGAAGTTCTGCATGTTCCGGGCGCCGACCTGCAGCATGTCCGCGTAGTTCGCCACCAGCTCGACATCCCCGGCCTCGACGACCTCGGTCACCACCAGCAGCCCGGTCGCCTCGCGAACGTCGGCGAGGATCTTCAGCCCGTCCTCGCCGAGGCCCTGGAACGCGTACGGCGACGTCCGCGGCTTGAACGCACCGCCCCGCAGCATCGTCGCGCCCGCGGCGGCCGCCAGCCGGGCCGCGCCGAGCGTCTGCTCCGCACTCTCGACCGCACAAGGCCCCGCGATCAGCGTGAACGTCCCCGGCCCGATCGGGATCTGCCGGTCCGGCGGCCCGACCAGCACGACCGACCGTTGGTCGTGCAGCTGACGGCTGACCAGCTTGTACGGCGCGGACACCCGGATAACCTCGGAAACCCCGGGCAGCGTGTGCAGGTTGAGCTCGTGGAACCGGTCCGCATCGCCGACCAACCCGACGATCGTGCGGACCATGCCACGACTGACGAACGCCTGACCGCCGACAGACTCGACCCGGTCGACGACGGCATCGACCTGCTCCTGCGATGCATCGGCGGACATCACGACCACCATGGCGGGCTGGCTCCTCGTACGGACCGGCGCTCGATGCGCTGGGGACTGAAGAGTAGAACCGAAAATCGGCCCGCAATGCCCGCAATCCGTCATCTGGACGTCACGAGTGAGTAACAGGTTGAGGGCATTCCAACGTGCGGGAAACGGACACCCCGCGAGCGAGGCCCGGTGAGGCGGAGTTGTTCCACAGATCTCGGGCTCTAAGCCGAGATCTGTGTAACAACTCGCAAGAGCGGGACGGGTGTGACGCGTGATGCCAGCTGGCCTGGGCGGTGATCATGATCGTGATCATGAAGCCAAACCGGTCGTATTCGCCGTTTCGTCTTCATGATCACGTTCATGATCACGGGGCCTAGCGCGGGTGAGCGGGGGTTGCGCGAGCTGGCGGGAGTGGGAGCGAGGCAGGGTGGCGAGCGAGGCAGGTGGCGAACGAGGCCGATGGGGATCGCCGGGGGCCACGGGTGGGCAGGCGCAGCCTGCCCTTAACGACCTGCACCGGGCCGCCGAGAGGCTCCATGTCAAGCGGTCAGGTCGCGCAGCGACCTGATCCCAGCCAAACTCGCCCACAAGAAGCACCAGCACCAAGAAGCCCGCGAGTTTGACTGGGACGCGAAGCGCCCTTGACATGGAGGGCGGCCCATAAACTCCCGGCGATCCCCATCGGCCGAGCGAGCCACCCGCACCGAGCGAGCCACCCGCACCGAGCCAACATCGGCCGAGCGAGCCGGACTTGTTGGACAGATCTCGGCCTAGATCCCGAGATCTGTCCAACAACTGTCGTCCAACCCCTCCGGGCTCAGGATCGCGCCGACTTGTTGGACGAAGCTCGGCCTAGAACCCGAGATCTGTCCAACAACTGTCGTCCAACCCTTCCGGGGCTCAGGATCGTGCCGACTTGTTGGACGAAGGTCGGCCTAGAGCCCGAGATCTGTCCAACAACGCACGGAGTGGGTCGGGCAGCGACGGCCCGCACACGGGCGCGGACGGCCCGTGGGCGGCGGCGAGGGTCCGCGATAGCGTGCCGGTGTGACCGAGCTCGTGGACCTTCGCAGCGACACCGTCAGCCGACCCACCGAGGGCATGCGCGCCGCGATGGCCAAGGCCGAAGTGGGCGACGACGTGTTCGGCGACGACCCCACCTGCCACGCGCTCGAGCAGCGCGTCGCCGAGGAGCTCGGGCACGAGGCGGCGATCTTCACCGTGACCGGCTCGCTGGCCAACCTGCTGGCCGTACGTTCGCTCGTCCCCACCGGCGGCGAGGTCATCTGCGAGTCCACCGCGCATATCGTCCGCGCCGAGCTCGGTGCCCACGCGATCCTCGCCGGCACCACCACGCGAACGTGGACCGCACCGCGCGGCCAGGTCGACCTGGACGCGATCCGCGTCCTGCTCGCCCCCGACTCCGGCCCGTACTTCGTCTCCACAGCGGCCGTCGCCGTCGAGAACACGCACAACTTCGGCGGCGGCAGCGTCCAGCCGATCGAGGTCCTCCGCAAGCTGCGCGAGGAGACGCACGCCTCCGGCGTCGCGCTGCACCTTGACGGCGCGCGACTGTGGAACGCGCACGTCGCTACCGGCCTGCCGCTCGCGGAGTTCGCCGACCTGTTCGACACGATCGCCGTCTGCCTGTCCAAGGGCCTCGGCGCGCCGATCGGCTCGCTCGCGGTCGGCAGCGCCGACCAGATCGCCGAGGCGCGGGTGTGGCGCAAGCGGTACGGCGCGGGCTGGCGGCAGGCGGGCGTGCTCGCGGCCGCCGGGCTGTACGCGCTCGACCACCACGTCGACCGGCTCGCCGACGACCACGCGAACGCCAAGGCGATGGCCACGCTGCTCGCCGACGCGGTGCCGGGGAGCGTCGACCCGGCCGAGGTCGAGACGAACATCGTGATCCTCGACCTGTCCTCCACCGGCCGCACCGGGACCGACGTCGCGGAGGCCGTACGCAAGGACGGCATCGTGCTCGCCGGCGGCAAGGACCGGCTGCGCCTCGTCACCCACCTCGACGTCGACGCGGCCGGCTGCAAACGAGCCGCCGAGGCCATCGCCAAGGTCCTCACCGCCGCCTAGACTGACCGACATGCGCCGCCTGCTCGTCGTGGACCACTCGCTGCCGTTGTACGGCGAGT
Organism: uncultured Actinomycetota bacterium; assembly: GCA_963762635.1. Classification (GTDB taxonomy): domain Bacteria; phylum Actinomycetota; class Actinomycetes; order Propionibacteriales; family Actinopolymorphaceae; genus Tenggerimyces. The sequence goes on along the minus strand of CAVXLQ010000005.1, from coordinate 271,302 downwards.
GCCACGACCGCGGCGACCTCGCTCCGTGACGCGCTGAACGACCCCAGAGGACCCGTTCAGCCCACGTCAGTTGAGGATTCCGCCATGTCGTTCATCACCGACCTGCCCAAGGTCGAGCTCCACCTGCACCTCGTCGGCTCGGCCTCCACCGAGACCGTGCTCGAGCTGTCCCGCCGCCATCCCGACGAGGGACTCCCCCAGACGCTGGAGGAGCTCGAGGCGTTCTACGCGTTCCGCGACTTCCCGCACTTCATCGAGGTGTACGGGCTCGTGAGCGCGCTCGTCCGTACCGGCGACGACATCGTCGCGCTGCTCGACGGTCTCGCCCGCGACGCCGCGGCCAGCAACGTCCGGTACGCCGAGGTCACCGTCACACCCAGCTCGCATCACCTCGCCGGGATCGCACCCGACGAGACCATGGACGCGCTGAACCGTGGGCGAAAGGTCGCTCTCGACCAGCACCAGGTTCAGCTGAACTGGATCTTCGACATCGCGGGCGGCCTCGGCCAGGATCTCGCGTGGGAGACCGTCAACTACGCCTTGCGCTACCGCCCCGAGGGCCTCGTCGCGCTCGGGCTCGCCGGCCTCGAGGTCGGCGTCGGACGCGCCCAGTTCGCCCGCCAGTTCGGCGTCGCGCGCGAGGCGGGCCTGCACTCGATCGTGCACGCCGGCGAGGTCACCGGGCCCTCCACGGTGTGGTCGGCCCTGAACGATCTCGGCGCCGAGCGCATCGGCCACGGCATCGGTTCCGTCAGCGACCCGCGCCTGCTCGACCACCTGCGCGAGCACAACATCCCGCTCGAGGTGTGCCCGACGTCCAACGTGTGTACGCGAGCCGCCCGCTCCTGGGCCGAGCATCCGCTCCCCCGCCTGCTCGACCACGGCGTACCCGTGACGCTCGCCACCGACGACCCGGGCATGTTCGCGACCACGTTGAACCGGGAGTACGAGCTCGCCGCCGAAACTTTCGGCTTCAGCACCGCCGAGCTCGCCGCCATCGCCCGTACGGGGATCGAGGCGGCGCTCTGCGAGCCCGAGCTCAAACAACAGCTCCGCGAGGAGCTCGCCGCGATCAGCCCTTGACCGAGCCGACGGTCAGGCCCTCGACGAGGAACCGCTGCGCCCACGCGTAGCAGATCACGACCGGCACGCTGATCAGGATCGACGCCGCGGACAGCTGGCCCCATGGCACCACGTCGCCCACGATCATCGACTGCAGACCGAGTGGCAGCGTCTTCAACGACTCGTCGGTGATGAACACGAACGCGAACAGGAACTCGTTCCACGCGTTCGTCAACGTGAACAGGCCGACCGCCAGCAGCGCCGGCTTGGCCAACGGCAGCACGATCCGCCAGAACGCCTGCAACCGCGTCGCCCCGTCCGTCATCGCCGCCTCCTCCAGCTCCGACGGGATCGACCGGAAGTACCCCATCAGGAACCAACACGCGAACGGCAACGTGAACGTCGGGTACGTCACCATCAACGCCCACAACGTGTCGATCAGCCGCGCACCCGACAGGATCTGGTACAGCGGGATGAACAGCAACGCCCCCGGCATGATGTACGTCAACAACACCGCACCGGTCAGCGTTTGTGCACCCCGGAATCTCAACCGGGCAAGGGCATACGCAGCCAGAGCCGCGAGCGACACGGCCACCACGGTGGACACGAGCGACACCACGACCGTGTTCTTGAACCACGTCCCGAACGGCCGCAGCAGCACGAGGTTCGTGAACTGCTCCGTCGTCCACGGCGTCGGCCACAGCAGGCTCACCCGTGACGTCATCTGCAGGTCGGTCTTGAACGCGGTGATGACGATCCAGTACAGCGGGCTGAGCACGAACGCCAGCAGCACCGCGACGCCGGCCCAGAGCGGCACTCGACCGAGCAGGTTCAGCCGATGCCCGGACGGTCGCAGCCGAGACAACCGTTCCGCCACCTGACCGAACCCGATGCCGACCAGCAGGATCACTGTGACGACGACCGCCGACTTCCACAGCAGATCGAGACTCAGGCGCGCCAGACCAAGCACCACCAAGACCCCGACGACCAGGGCGACGATCCGCCACGTTCCCGCGCTGAACCGGTCACCGAACCGGCGTCGCTGTCCTACGTCGCCGCGCATGTACCTGGCCAGAGCGAAGATCAGCAACCCGGAGATCGGTAACAACAGCACGGCCGCGGCCGAGCCGAGGCCGAACTGCAGTTGCTGAATCGCCTTCTGGTACGCGTACAACGTGTACAACGCGGTCGCACTGCCCGGCCCTCCCTGGGTCATCAGCCAGACCGTGTCGAAGTTGTTGAACGTCCAGATCGTCGAGAGCAGCACCGTGACCAACGTGACGTACCGCAGCCCGGGCAGCGTGACGTGCACGAACCGCCGCCACGCCGACGCCCCGTCGACCGCCGCCGCCTCGTACAGCTGACTGTCGATCGCTTTCAGCCCGGCGAGGAAGTTGATCGTGAAGAACGGGATGCCCTTCCAGACGTTCACGATGATCACGGCCGGCATGGCGAGATCGGGGTCGGCGAGCCACGCCGTCGGCCACTCGTTGACGAACCCGATCTGTTCCAAGAAAGGTCCGATGCCCAACGCGGACAGCACCACGTTCAGGCTGCCGAACAGCGGATCGAAGATCGACCGCCAGCTCACCGCCGCGACGACGGTCGGAATCACCCACGGCAGCAGGACGAGCCCTGTGACGATCGCCCGACCGCGTCGCAGCTGGTGAAGGAGCAGCGCCGCGACCAGGCCTGCTGTCACCTTGAAGACCTCGGAGTACACGGTGTAGACGACCGTGTTGCCCACCGACGTACGGAAGAACGAGTCGCCCCACAACGCCGCATAGTTGTCGAGGCCGACGAACACGGTGTCGGCGCCGTGGCGGGCGGTGAAGCTCAGCCGGATCGCATTCAGGAACGGGATCGCGATCAGACCGACGGTGAGCAGCACCATCGGACCGACGAACGGGTACGCCGCCTTCCAGTCCACACCGAGGAGGCGGTGCCCGCGCCCCGGCCCATGTGGAGCCGACGGCGGGCGGACGCGTCGGGCAAGCGTCACTGCTTGATGCCCAGTTGCTCGAAGGTCTGCACGACGCGCTGATGCGCGGTGTGCACGGCCTCCTGCACCTTCGTTCCCTTCTGGACGATCTCGCCCAACATGTCGGTGAGGATGTACGCCTGCCCGACGGCGTCGTGACCCGCGCTGGGTGCCTGCGGGAACGTGTAGCCGGTCTTGGTCTCGATCGGCAGCGGCTGTGTCACGAGCTCATGGATCGTCTTGAAGACCGGATCGCCCTCCAGGTAGTACGGATCCGACGTCCACACCTTCTCGTACGCCGGGTGGTCGAGCGCGCCCGAGGCCTTGGCGATGCCGAGGAACGCCTTGCCGGCCACGAGATAGCGTGCGACGAGCTTGGCCAGCTCCGGGTTCTTCGCGCCCTTGAAGATGACGAACGCGGTGAGTCCCGGCACGTTGATGAACCGGTCGACCGCCGGACCGGTGAAGCCCGGTACGGTCACCGTCTGGTCGTAGACCGGGTTCTTGGTCGCCTTGGACTGCGCGTAGACGCTGAGCTGGTTGGACGTGACGCCAATGACGTTCGCCAACCAGGCTTCGTTGTTCCCAGTGTCGGTCCAGCTCAACAGGCCGGGCGGGCGCATCGGCTTGTACTTCTCGTTCGTATAGAGGTCGGCGATGAACGAGACCGCCTCGATCGTCTCCGGCGACTCCAGCGTGACCTTGCGTCCGGCGTTGTCGTTCACCGCGCCGCCGTACGCGTTGATGACGGACTCGATGAACCCGTTGCCGTCTCCGCTGCGGTTGACCGTGATCCCCCAGCCGAAGCGATTCTTCGCCGGGTCGGAGATCTCCAGCGCGGCATCGCGCAGCTGCTCGTACGATTTCAGGTCCTCGGCCTTGATGCCCTTCTCCTCCAGCCAGTCCTTGCGCAGGAGATAGCAGCCGCCGATCGAATAGAACGGGATCCCCCACCACTCGTTGTCGACGAACAGGTAGTGCTTCGCGATGTCGCTCGCGGGCCCGTTCGCCTTCTCCAGCTCGGGAATGACGTCCGTTACCGGAACGATGTCGCCGAGTTCACGCAGCTGAGAGACGAACCGTTCGCCCTGCGCGAAGGCCATGTCCTGGACGTTGCCGGCCTTCACCGCGGCGTCTTGCTTGGCCAGGAAGTTGCCCTCGTCGGCGTTGAACCCGGCGTTCTTGATCGTGATCCCAGTCTGGTCCGCGAACGACTGAAGCGCGTTCTCGATCGCCTTGTTGGCGTCCTCGAAGTACTGCTTCGACGACAGCGTGGACAGCGTCTTCCCCTTGTGCTTCGCAGCGAGCGAGACCAGGTCCGACGCTACGGAGGCTCCCGGGGTCGGCTGCCCGGTCCCTCCGCCTGAGCCGCACGAGGCGAGCGCCAGCCCTGCAGTCGCCCATCCGGAAGTTACGAGAAACTTTCGGCGCGTGAACGGCGAGACGTGCTCCATCCGAGGCTCCCATCTTGTGGAATGCACGACCCGATCGGGAGTGGATCAGCGCGGGTGGTTCATGGTTACCGGCCCACAACCGATAGTCCAGACAGACTGCATACGCATGGCGAATGAGCATTATTCGCTCTCGTCATGAAAACTTTCGGAGCATGGCCTGGACCGGTACTGGCCGCTCGTTCCGCCCTGTGGGTTCGGGTTTCCCGGCACGATTGCCGTATGCGGATCCAACCCAGCCGGGACGACGTCATCGAGCTCACGAGCGGCTGGACCGGTGACCGGTTCCCGGACGGCCGTCCGCGCGTACCCGACGAAGTCCTCGAACTCCTGCGCGAGGCGACGACCGAGCAGGCGTGGGGCGTCATGCTCAAGCACGGCTACGAGCGGCAGTTCGCCGGCAGCTGGCGCGAGACCCACCCGGGCACGATCATGGTCGGCCGCGCGGTCACGTCGCGGTTCCTCCCCCACCGGCCGGACCTCGACGAGGCCGTCGTCACCGCGGGTGCGCGCGAGGAGCATCTCGAGGCGGACCGGCAGAACTCGTGGATCATCTCGACGCTGCAACCGGGCGACGTGATGGTGACGGACATCTTCGGCAAGGTGTACGAGGGCACCGTCGTCGGCGACAACCTCGGGACGGCGGTCGCGTCCCGTACCGGCGTCGGTGCGGTGATCGACGGCGGAATCCGCGACTACCAAGGGCTGATGGAGCTCGAGGCTGGCGTCAACATCTTCTTTCGCGACGTCGACCCGACGCCAATTCGCGATGTGACGTTGGACGGCATCAACGTGCCGATCCGGATCGGCCCGGCGACCGTTCTGCCGGGCGATGTCGTGCTCGGTACGCCGAGCGGGGTGATCTTCATCCCGCCGCAACTCGCCGCGCTGGTCGCCGAGTCGTCTGCCGACATCCGCGTGCGGGACATCTTCGGCAAGCAGCGGTTGGCGGAGCAGACCTACACGAGTGCGGACATCGACGTACCGAACTGGGCTGACCACATCGAGCAGGATTTCCAACAGTGGAAGGAGAATCTTGCAGGAGAACGTTAGCCAGTACTCCCGTCCCACCGACCTCCGCATCACCGACCTGCGCGTCGCCACGCTCGCCGGCGTGCCGTTCCGGTCGAGCGTCATCCGCATCGACACCAACCAGGGCATCAGCGGGTACGGTGAGGTGCGCGACAACGCGAGCAAGACGTACGCGCTGCTGCTGAAGAGCAGAATTATCGGCGAGAATCCCTGCAACATCGACAAGATCTTCCGGAAAATCAAGCAGTTCGGACATCACGCGCGGCAGGCCGGCGGCGTGTGCGGCATCGAGATGGCGCTGATGGACCTCGCGGGCAAGGCGTACGGTGTGCCGGCGTACCAGCTCGCCGGCGGGCGGTTCCGGGACCGGGTTCTGCTTTACGCGGACACGCCGACCGTGGCCGATCCGGAGCTGATGGGCAAACGGTTGCTGGAGCGGCGACAGGCTGGCTACCAGTTCCTCAAGATGGACGTGGGGATCAACCTGCTGCGGAACATCCCTGGCGCGTTGATCACGTTGCCCGGTGCGTTGGACGGGCGCGACACGATGCATCCGTTCGCCGGGATCCAGGTGACCGAGCTCGGGGTGTCGAAGCTGGTGGAGTACGTCTCGACGGTGCGGTCCGTGGTCGGGTACGACGTACCGCTGGCGGTGGACCACTTCGGGCACATCGCGTTGGACTCGTGCATCCGGGTGGGACGAGCGTTAGAACCGTTCACCCTTGCCTGGTTGGAAGATATGGTGCCGTGGCAGCTGACGTCGCAGTGGCGTTCACTGACGGACGCGATCGCGACGCCGACGTGCACGGGCGAGGACGTCTATCTGCTGCAGGGCTTCCGGCCGTTGATCGAGGCGGGTGCCGTACGCGTGATCCACCCCGATCCGGCAACGTCGGGCGGGATCCTGGAGACGAAGCGGATCGGCGACTACGCCGAGGAGTACGGGATCCCGATGGCGCTGCACATGGCCGCAACGCCGATCGCGACGCTGGCCGCGGTGCACATCGCGGCGGCGACGTCGAACTTCCTGGCGCTGGAGCACCACGCGGCCGACCTGCCGTGGTGGGCGGAGCTCGTGACCGGCTTGCCGTCGCCGCTCATTGTCGACGGTCACATCGTGGTGCCAGATGCGCCCGGGTTGGGGTTCGAGGACGTGAACGAGGAACTGTTCCGGGAGCACCTCGACCCGACCGACCCGGCATACTTCACCGAGACGTCCATCTGGGACGGCGAACTTAGCAACGACCGGCTGTGGAGCTGAGATCCCTTGGTGAGTAGCGCGTTCATCATCACCGATCTGGAGGGCACGGCGGGCGTCACGTCGTTCACCGACGAGGCGTACCCGGACGCGCGCTACCTCGACCGCTCGCGCCGGCTGGCCACGGCCGAGCTCAACGCGGCGGTCACTGCGCTCGTGTCCGCGGGCGTCTCGGACATCCTGGTGTGGGATGGGCACGGCTGCGGTGGGCTCTGGTACGAGGACCTGCACCCGGCGGCGCAGCTGATGCACGGGTTGCCGCTGGCGCCGTTCTCGGTGATCGACCCGATCGTCGACGCGTACGAGGTGGGGTTGATCGTCGGCCAGCACGCGCGGGCCGGGGTGCGGTCGAGCAACATGAACCACACGCAGAGCAGCCGCCAGATCGACTCGCTCACGCTGAACGGGGCGCTGATCGGTGAGATCGCGCAGTCGGCTTTGTATCGCGGGGATGCCGGGATGCCGTTCGTCTTCCTGAGCGGGGAGGACGTCGCTTGCCGGGAGGCGTCGGACCTGATCCCGGGGATCGTGACCGCGGCGGTGAAGCGCGGGTTGTCGCGTGGGTCGGCGATCTCGCTGTCGCCTGCGCGTGCGCGGGCGTTGATCGAGTCTGGTGTGCGCGAGGCGATCTCGCAGCATCGCTCGCGACCTCTCTCACCGACGGTGTGGCCGGGGCCGTACGTGCTGGAGAAGCGGTACTTCCACACCGACGCGGCCGACGCGGCGGGTGCTTCGCCTGGGGCGGAGCGGGTGGACGACCAGACCGTCCGCTTCCGGTCGGATTCCATTCGTTCGATCGTCTATCGGTAAGGTGGGTGGCACGACTGGACGTGGCTAGGGTTCCGCCTCCGCTGCTGGAGGGCTGGTCCGAGCGCCGCGACCCACCGCATTTTGGTGGGCATCTGACGGGACAAAAGCCTGGTTGAGTGATGTCGGGTCCTAGACCTGCCACCGATCAGGAGTTTTTGAGATGAAGCCCGTCGACTATGACGACCGTCAGCACCGGCACTACGCCCAGGGACGCGCGATGGATCCCGCCGTCCTCCGCCTGTGGATGCAGGCCTTCGCCTCCCGCCTCCCCTCGCGGCGGCCGCTCTCGGGTCTGGACCTGGGGTCGGGGACGGGTCGACTTTCGCCAGCCCTGGCTGAGGCTTTCGGCCCGGTGACGGGGGTCGAACCGTCCGCCCGGATGCGCTCGGTCGCCCCTGCGCACCCGTCGGTCCAGTACGTGGCCGGGTCGGCCGAGTCGATCCCGCTGGCGTCCGGCTCGGTGGACTACACGGTGATGTACCTGTCCTGGCACCACGTCCAGTCCAAGGCGTTGGCGGCGCTCGAACTGGCCCGAGTGACTCGTCCCGGCGGCGTGCTGCTTCTGCGCACCCAGTTCTTGGACCGGATGCCCCGGCTGTGGTGGCTGGAACACTTCCCGCGCGGCTACGAGGCGGACGCCGCGATGTACGACACTGTGGCGCAGACCTCGTCGTACCTCGAGGAAGCCGGCTGGCACGTCACCGAGCTCGCCGAGCTCACCACGCCCGCTGTGCGGACCCGCGGCGAGCAGCTCGAGCGCCTTCGCTACCGGACGTTGTCGACGTTCGACCAGCTCACCGACGAGGAGCTCGAAGTGGGCTTCGAAAGCCTCGAACGCGCCGTCGCGGACGCACCCGACGAACCCGTCCCCCGTCTACCCCGAGCACCTCCTGGTGGCGAACCTCCGCTAGGTGTCCTCGGCCCACGACCATGCTCATCGGCAACCTGGGTTGGGCGAATGCGTCGGTGGACCTCTCCTCGTCCCTACTCCTTGGGCACCACCGCCATCCGTTGGCCGTCCGGATCGATGCCGAGCTTGGTCAGCCGGGACCTGATCGCGCCGCGGCCTCGGCCAAGCTCCGAGGCCAGCTCGGTGACGGTCGAGCCGTTCTGGAAGCGCTCCATCAGCTGCCGGTCGCCGACAGCCGTCCACGGCTGATACGCGTTCGGATACTTCCGCCGGATCGCCGCCAGGTCCAAGCCTGGTCCAGCACGCGCGGCGAGGCGGCGGGCGAGGGGGGCCAGGTCGGTGGCTGGCACGACTCCGGTCAGCTCGGCGACGATCTGGCCGTCGGCATCGCTGCCGACCACCGTCACCGAGAGGCGTTCGTCTTCTGTCTCGTCGACATCCACCTCATACCGGTGACTGCCGATCGTCGTTGTCGTCGTCATGCGAGCACGCTAGGCGACCACCAAGCCCACCGAAGGCGTCAAACACCAAACTGTGGACAACCAACCCCTGTGGAGAAAACTAGAGCATCTCCGCAACCAGGAAGGCCAGTTCGAGCGACTGAGTGCGATTCAGCCGAGGGTCGCAGACAGACTCGTACCGATGCACGAGATCCGCCTCGGCCAGAGCGAATCCCCCACCCACGCACTCGGTCACGTCGTCACCGGTCAGCTCCACATGCACCCCACCCGGATGCGTCCCCAGCGAACGGTGCACCTCGAAGAAGCCCTGCACCTCGTCGATCACGTCATCGAACCGCCGCGTCTTGTACCCGCTGGGCGTCTCGAACGTGTTCCCATGCATCGGATCGCAGATCCACGCCACAGACGCACCGGAAGCGGTCACCTTCTCCACCAGCTCCGGCAGCTTGTCCCGGACCACCCCGGCGCCCATCCGCGTGATGAACGTCAGCCGCCCCGGCTCCCGATCGGGATCCAGCCGTTCGATCAACGCCAGAGCATCCTCCGGCGTCGTCGAGGGCCCGAGCTTCACGCCGATCGGGTTGCGCAGCTGCCGCGCGAACTCCACGTGCGCGCCGTCGAGCTGCCGCGTCCGTTCGCCGATCCACAGGAAGTGCCCGGACGTGTCGTACGGCGTCCCGGTCCGCGAGTCGATCCGCGTCATTGCCAGCTCGTAGTCGAGCAGCAGCGCCTCGTGCGAGGAGTAGAAGTCGACCGTGTGGAAGACCGATGGGTTCGCACCGCAGGCGTCCATGAACGCGATCGCCTTGTCGATGTCGCGCCCGATCTGCTCGTATCGCTTGCCCACCGGGCTGTCGCGCACGAAGTCGGTGTTCCACGCGTGCATCTGCCGCAGGTCCGCCTCACCACCGGAGACGAACGCGCGGGCGAGGTTCAGCGTGGCTGCCGACGAGTTGTACATCCGCAGCAGCCGCGCGGGATCCGGCACGCGCGAGGCCACGGTGAAGTCGTACCCGTTCACCGCGTCGCCCCGATAGGCCGGCAGCTCGACGCCGTCGCGGGTCTCGGTCGGCTTCGAGCGCGGCTTGGCGTACTGCCCCGCGATCCGGCCGAGCTTCACCACCGGCACCGATCCCGCGTACGTCAGCACGACCGACATCTGCAGCAGCGTGCGCAGCTTGTTCCGCAGCGCGTCCGCGCCGACGCCGTTGAACGTCTCCGCGCAGTCACCGCCCTGCAGGATGAACGCCTCGCCGCGCGCGACGGCCGCGAGCTTGTCCTTCAGCGCGTCGCACTCCCCCGCGAACACCAGTGGCGGGTACGTCCGCAGCTCCCGGATCGCGTCGTCGACGGCGCTCCGGTCGGGCCACTCCGGCTGTTGGGCGGCCGGGAGGGCCCGCCAGGCGTCATTCAGCTCCACGAGAACAAGGCTACGGGGTGGCGTTCGCGCCTGTGACAGACGGCATCCGGCCCGCCTCGGCTAGGTCTGCCGGCTGGGGACGAGCCCAGGCACCCGTACGCCGTGGACGAACGACAGCGACCACCCGTCCGGCCAGACGATCGCCGGCCCGTCGTCGCAGTGCGGCCGGTCGTCCACGACGCGCACCGTGCTGGGGCGTTCCGAGACGAGCACGTAGTCGCCGCGTGGCCACCATCCGCCGCAGAGGGTGTCGGCCTCGACGTAGGCGCGGTCAGGCTCGTAGAGATCCGGCTGGCCGGCGTCGACGGCCATGGTTGAGGACTGGCTGAGCGCGTACGCCTCGCCCACCGTGGCCTGGACCGCGCGCATCGTCCCCCATGCGACGCCGCGGTCCGCGCCCTCGATGGGCTGCCGCGGACCCACCTGCCGGATCCGGAAGGCGGTGCCGTCGTCGTCGGGCTCGAGGCTGGTCGGTCGTGCTGGCCGGCGCCGGCGGGGTTCGGCCCGCACCGGGCGCCGCCGCCGTCCGTCCAACCCAGGAAACAGCACGGCCTCGACAGCGTCCGCGACAGCCGTACGCGCGGAACCCGGGAGGCGCCGCAACCGGAACCGGACCCGCCAGCGCGTCCGCAGGCGTGCCCACCGGCCCGTCGTCGCGGGTACGCGCCAGCCCCACCACTCGTTCCACTTCACCGCGGAACGGCGGTCGAACAGGATGCCGTTCACCTCGATGGCCGCCAGTGCGCCGACGAGCGGCGACCCGACCCGGACGACGTGCTCGGGCCAGCGCAGACCGGCGCGCTCGTAGCTCGCCTTCGCGCTGGCCCCGAACGCGTCCAGGGACGTCAGCCGAACAGGACCTCGGCCTCGGCGTACAGCTCCGGCTTCACCAGCTTGAGCTCCTTCGTCGCGTCGCCCAGCGGCGCGCGGACGATCTCGGTGCCGCGCAGCGCGACCATCTGGCCCCACGCGCCGTCGTGCACGGCCTCGATCGCGTGCAGCCCGAAGCGGGTCGCGAGCCAGCGGTCGAACGCGGTGGGCGTACCTCCGCGCTGGGTGTGCCCGAGGACGACCGCGCGGGCCTCCTTGCCGGTGCGCTTCTCCAGCTCGGCCGCGACCAGGTTGCCGATGCCGCCGAGGCGGACGTGCCCGAACGCGTCCAGCTCCTCGCTGTGCAGGGCGAACGTCCCCTCCTTCGGGGAGGCGCCCTCCGACACGACGATGATCGGCGAGTACTGCGTCTGGAACCGGCTCTCGACGTACCCGACGAGCTTGTCCATGTCGAACGGCTGCTCGGGGATGAGGATCACGTTCGCACCGCCGGCGAGGCCGGAGTGCAGCGCGATCCAGCCGGCATGCCGGCCCATGACCTCGACGACCAGGATCCGGTGGTGCGACTCGGCCGTGGTGTGCAGCCGGTCGATGGCCTCGGTCGCGATGTTGACCGCGGTGTCGAAGCCGAACGTGAAGTCCGTCGCGTTCAGGTCGTTGTCGATCGTCTTCGGAACGCCGACCACCTGCACGCCGAGCTCGGCCAGCTTCGTCGCCACGCCGAGCGTGTCCTCGCCGCCGATCGCGACCAGCGCGTCGACACCGTTGCTGGCGAGGTTCTCCTTGATCCGTTCGACGCCGCCTTCGACCTTGAACGGGTTCGTCCGCGAGGAGCCGAGGATCGTTCCGCCGCGCGGCAGGATGCCGCGGACCTGCGGGATGCCGAGCTCCGTGGTCACGTTCTCCAGCGGCCCGCGCCAGCCGTCGCGGAAGCCGAGGAACTCATAGCCGTACTGGCTCGCGCCCTTGCGGACGACGGCACGGATCACGGCGTTGAGGCCAGGGCAGTCGCCCCCGCCGGTGAGGACACCGACACGCATGACAGTCCTTTCGAAGACTGCAAGAACAACCGGTCGGGTCGAGCGTAGTGGCGCCAGCTGAACGCGATGCGGGCAGGGGGTTTCGAGGAACGGACGATCTGTCCGCCTACCGAGACGGCGGCCGTCGCTCCACACCAACGCTCGGCCCGCCCCCGTGATCATGTACGTGATCGTGAAGGCAAACCGGCGTATATGGCGGGTACGGCTTCATGATCACGTTCATGATCACGGCAAGGGGGGTGGGGGCTAGCTGGCCTTGCGGACGTCCGTCTCGGCCGCGGTGCTTGGCAGTTCGGCTGCCTCGGTGCCCGAGCGGCGCTGCTTCTGCGCCGTGAGGTCCTTGGCCGACTGCGCGTACACGTCGACGTACTCCTGACCGGACAGCTCCATCAGCTCGTACATGATCTCGTCGGTGATCGAGCGGAGGACGAACCTGTCGTCCTCCATCCCCTCGTACCGGGAGAAGTCCAACGGCTTACCGATCTTCACGCCCGGCCGCATGATCTTCGGCAGCGCGCGGCCCGGAGGCTGCATCTTGTCGGTGTCGACCATCGCGACCGGGATCACCACCGCGCCCGAGGCGAGGGCCATCCGCGCGACGCCGGTCTTGCCCTTGTACAGGCGACCGTCAGGAGAACGGGTGCCCTCGGGGTAGATGCCGAACAGCTCGCCGCGCTCGAGGATCTTCAGACCAGCGGCGAGCGCGGGCTCGGCCGCGCGGCCGCTGGAACGGTCGATCGGCACCTGCCCGATGCCGCGGAAGAACAGCGCGGTGAGCCGGCCCTTGAGCCCTCTGCCGGTGAAGTACTCGAGCTTCGCCGGGAACGTGATCCGGCGCTTCGACACCAACGGCAGGAACACCGAGTCGGAGAACGACAAGTGGTTGCTGGCGAGGATCGCCGGCCCCTCCTTGGGGAGGTTCTCCAGCCCTTCGGCCCATGGCCGGAAAATCACCTTGAGCAGCGGGCCCAGGGCGAAAACCTTGAGGAACCAGTAGAACAAGCCGACCTCCGTCTCTCATCCGCACCCTAGGCCCCGCTCCGCGCAGGGGCAATGCCAGAACGTGACGCATCCGTAAACCGCGGTCGCTCGACTGGGCCGCGAGGGCGTGCGACGATGCGCGCAAAACCACGCAGGAGGTGTCCGTGCAGGTCCAGCCGCATGCCGTCCCCTACTCCGCCGGCGACGGTCCCGTGGGCGTGCTTCTCTCGCACGGCTTCACCGGCTCCCCCGCCTCGATGCGGCCGTGGGCCGAGTACCTGGCCGCCAACGGCCTCCGCGTCGCCGCACCGAGGCTGGCCGGGCACGGGACGAGCTGGCAGGAGATGAACCACACCGGCTGGCCCGACTGGTACGCGTCGGTCGAGCAGGCCTTCCTCGAGCTCTCCGCTCAGTGCGAGACCGTCGTCGTCGCCGGCCAGTCGATGGGTGGCGCGCTCGTTCTCCGCCTCGCCGAACAGCACGGCTCTCGCGTGGCGGGTGTCATCGTCGTGAACCCGTCCCTCGTCAACAACGACCCGCGCCTCATCGCGCTGCCGTTGCTCCGCCGGCTCGTTCCGTCGTTCCCCGGCCTCGGCAACGACATCAAGAAGCCGGGCGTCGCCGAGAACGCGTACGACCGCCTGCCGCTGCACGCGCTCGCCTCGCTGCGCGACCTGTGGCGCGAGGTCGGCGCCGCGCTGCCGCGGGTCACGCAGCCGCTGCTGGTGTTCCGTTCGACGGTCGACCACGTCGTCGACGGGGCCAGCCTGCGACTGCTGCGGGCCCGGGTCGGCTCGCGCGAAATCGAGGAGCACGTGCTCCACGACAGTTACCATGTGGCCACGCTCGACAACGACGCGCCGACGATCTTCGAGGAGTCTCTCGTGTTCGTCGAGCGGCTCGTTCGGATGCGGGCCACGGGGTAGATTCGAACGCACTAGTCGCGCGACGACAGGGGAGGCGATCTTGCGCGGAAACGGCCTACAAGCCGAGTCGTACGTGGCGATCGCCTCTCTGGACCCGAGCACCGCGGACCTCGTGCTGGAGGCGCTGCGGGAGGGCGCTATCGCAGCGTACGTGGAGCCGACCGCTGCCTCGCCGACCGCGGTGATCAACCTCACCCAGCCGATCCGGTCGCTGGAGCGGTTGTTCGTGGACACCGGTGCGGAGGAGGCGGCGCGGGAGATCCTGGACGGGCAGTTGGCTGAGCTCGAGGAGCTCGCTTCGCCCGTTCCGCTGCCGGAGCCGCCCGTTGCTCCGGCTGCCGCGCCGGCCGTCGAACGGGACGAGGACCGGATCTGGGCCGACCTCGTCGCGGGCTTCCACGCCGACTCCGAGACCCGGGACGTGCACCCGTGGCCGGCGCAGGAGGACCTGGACGAGCCGCCGCCCGCGAAGGTCTCGACGGAAGAGAAGCCGTCGGACGGCCCGCCGTCGGAGGCTGAGGTGGCCGCCGCCGAGGCGACCGAAACCGCTGAGGCGAACGAGGCCAAGCGCGAGGCGGCCGCTCGGGCGGCCGAACGCTTCGTCCCGCCGCCCCCGCCGCCGCTCCCCCGCCTGGACCCGCTGACGAAGGCCGCGTGGGCCGGTGCCCTGGGCGGCCCGATCCTGCTGATCCTGTCGGTAGTGGCGGCCGGCTACGTACCGTACTGGTTCGCCCCCGTCGGCGTCGTGGCCTTCGTCGCGGGCCTCCTCGTCCTGCTCTTCCGGACCCGCGGCGGCCCACCCGACGACAGCGACGGCGCCGTCGTCTAAGGGTGCCTGAACGACTCCGCCAGGCGGATCGTGCGGTCGGCCAGGTCGGAGATGCGCACGCCGTCGAAGCCGAACAACGCGGAGCGCACGCGGTCGTGCAACGGCTCGACCCAGTGGGGCGGGATTCCGCCGAGGCCGTTGAGGATTCCCGCCACCGAGCCCGCTGTCGCTCCGTTCGAGTCGGTGTCAAGCCCGCCTTGCACGGTCAGCGCGATCGTGCGGGTGAAGTCGCCCTCGCCCCACAGCAGACCGGCCGTCAGCACCGCGGCGTTGTTGATCGTGTGCACCCAGTGGTAATGCCCGTACCGCTCCCCGATCTCCTCCCGCGCGGAGTCCCACGACAACCCCCGTTCGGACATCGAGAGCACGTCCCGCACTGCCTCGAAGAGCCGTGACCGCGGCGGTACGACGGCCAACGAGCCCTCCACCACCGACCGCACCGACGTGGCCGTGAACGCCAACGACACCAGAGCAGCGGCCCACATCTCGCCGTACACGCCGTTCGCGACGTGCGACAGCGAGGCGTCCGCGTACGCCAACCGCGCCGCCTCCAAGGGCGCACCCGGCAGCACGTACCCGAACGCGTCGGCCCGGATCTGCGCTCCGATCCACTCCCGGTACGGGTTCCGCCACGTCGCCACCTCCGGCACCGTCAGGCCGCGCACGAGGTTCCGGTACGCCGCCCGCTCGGCCGTGTACGTCTGCCGGAACGGCAACAGCTCCAGCCACGCGTCCCCCACGTTCTCAGGCGTCAGCTCGAGCCCGTACCGCTCCAACAGATGCAGCCCCAGCACCGTGTAGTCGACGTCGTCGTCCCGCGACGACCCGTCGACCTGCCCGCGTACGGTCTCCGTCCACCGCCCGACGAACGCGAACTCCTCCGGCGCCGGATCGAGCACCGGCACGTAGTCGGTCAACGGATAGGCGTCGGCCAGCTCCAGATACCGACGCAACCGCGGCACCGTCCAGAAGTCGCCGTCCTCCACGGGCTTGCCCAGCATGTTGCCGACGATCCGCCCCGCCCACGCGCCGTGGACCCGGTCCCGGTACGTCGAGTCCAAGGCCACCGGCGTCACCGGCACAGCAGGCAGAACAGCGGCGAGCTCGTCCCACGCCGTCGGCTCGGAGTACGCCCACCCGGCAGCCACAGGCAACGCCGAAAGCTCGTCCAGCACAGCCTCCGGCTCCGAAGCCACCCGCGACTCATAGGCCGAGACATCGTGGCCGGTCTCTCGAGCCTGCGCGAGCTCGTTCTGGGCGAGGACGTGCAGATCTATCCCGTGGTCTTCCATCGGACTCCGATCACTCAGCCGACGCCGGCTGCAGGGCGTTCTCGATCCACGACCACCGCGGCGGCGCGATCGCGGACACCAGATCGTGTACGGCCGAGGTCGCCGGCGACCGTGGGCGGTCCGACCGCCACCACACCGCAACCTCGCGTTGACAGTGGGCGTCGGCGATCGGAACGAGGCGAACGCCCTCCAGGTTGGACGTCGTCATCGCCAAGCAGTTCGTCACACCGGTGCCCAGCCCACGCCGCACCAACGCCACGAGCGTCTGCGGCTGGTTGGTCCGGAAGGACACGTGAGGCGTCAACCCCGCTTGGTCAAACGCGAGGTTGGTCTCGAACTGCGAGCTCGTTCGATCCTCGTCCTCGCCGATCGTGATCAGGTCCATGCCCGCCAGCTCGCCCAGCTGGGCGAACGGTTCCCGCGCCAACGGATGCGAAGCACCGACAACGGCCACCAAGGGCTCGCGCCACAGCACAGCGCGGGCCAACTTGTCGCCCACGACCGGAGGCAGAACGGGACGGATCGCCAGATCCGCGTCCCCGTTCAGCAACATGCTGTCCAGCTCCTTCGTCGCGCCCTCGCGCAACACGAGCTTGACATGCGGATGCACGCGACCGAGCTGCACCAGCAGCTCGGGAATGAGGAACGCCGAAGCGCTCGGGTAGATGCCGAGCCGCACCTCGCCGTGCATGACCCCGTCGGCCGCTGACGCCTCGTCGGCCAACGACTGCAGGTGTTCGAGCATCGCCAGCGCGTGCGGCAGGATCGCCCGTCCCTCCGGCGTCAGCACGGCCGGGTGCATCGAACGGTCGAACAGCTTCACGCCCAGCGCACGTTCCAGCTCCGCCACGTAGATGCTGATCCGCGGCTGCGAACGGTAGAGCGCCCCGGCAGCAGCCGAGAACCCGCCATACTGCGCGACCGCGACGAAGCTCGCGATCCAGTCCAACCGGTACCGGTAGATCTGCGCCAGGTCCATGCCGGCCTCCTGCTGCGCTGCTAGGAGGACAACGCTACCGGAGGAACTGGTTCACGTAGTCGGCTCCGAGTCCTACCTTCTCGTAGTGCCGGCGGCACAGCTCGATCTTCGTCCAGACGTCCTCGTACCCGATCTGACGCCCCTCGTTGTCGAGGTAGATCATCGCGCCCGTGATGTTGAAGAACGTGATCATCTCCTCGCAGTCCTCGGGCACGGTGAGCGTGTGGATCTCCCCCGGCGGCTCGTAGACGAAATGTCCGGCTTCGGCCATCCACGGGTGCTCGTAGTAGTGCCATTTGCCCTTCAGCACATACCCGTACACAGCGGCCGGGTGCCGGTGCCTGGACACGATCCCAGACCGGGTGACCTTGAGCAGGTTGCACCACTGCCCCACCACGGTGTTGAACATCAGCGGCCGGAAGAACACGTTCGGCTCCTGCTCGACCCAAACGCGGTCGTCGTCCGGGATCGCCGGAATCGCGATCTCCTGCAGGACACCCTCCGACTCGAGCACCTTGCCGAACACGATGTTGTCGTCAGTCATGCATCTCCTCAGGCTGCTAGGTATCCCCCGTCGACCGGTACCACCGCACCGGTGATGAACGCGGCCGCCGGCGAGGCGAGGAACGCCACGGTGTCCGCCACCTCCGCCGGCATCCCCCACCGGCGCAGGGGCGTCCGGTCGAGGATCCGTCGTTCGGCGTCCTGGTCGTCCTGGAGTGCGGCCGTCAGGTCCGTACGGATCCAGCCGGGTGCGACCGCGTTCACCCGGATCTCGTCCTCGGCGTACGCGACCGCGAGCGCCTTGGTGAGCTGGACGACGCCGCCCTTGCTCGCCGAGTACGCCGGGACGAGCGGACCGCCGAAGTAGCTCAACATCGAAGCGATGTTGACGATGCTTCCTCGCGACGCTGCCAGCAGGTCGTGGGAGGCGACGCAGGCGCGCATCGTTCCGGTCAGGTTGACGTCCACGACCTGGGCGAAGACGTCGAGCCGGTACTCGAGCTTGCGGCGGATGATGCCGGCGCAGTTGACGAGTACGTGCAGCTCGCCCAGCTCCTCGACGACGCTCTCCAGCTCGCCGTCGCGCGAGACGTCGACCTGTACGAACTTCGTACCCGTCGGGAGCGGCGCGTCGCTCGGCAGCCCGGCGGCGGTGACCTTCGCGCCGAGCTCGCCGAACCGTTCGGCCACCGCCCCACCGATGCCGCCCGTGCCCCCGACGACGAGGACCGACCTCCCGGCGAACAGGTCAGGGCGGAGGACCGTGTCCACTTCTGCCAGCTCCTCAGACCGCTGCTTCTGGCAGCGCGTTGGACTTCGCCACGCTGGTGTACCAGGCGGCGCTCGACTTCGGAATCCGTTCCTGCGTCGCGTAGTCGACGTACACGAGCCCGAACCGCTTGGTGAACGCGAACGACCACTCGAAGTTGTCGGTGAACGTCCACCCGAAGTACCCGCGCAGGTCGACGCCCTCCTCGATCGCCTGCAGGCACGAACGCAGGTGCCCGTCGTAGTAGGAGATCCGGTCGGGGTCGTCGACCGTACCGTCCTCGGCGACGACGTCCTTGCACGCCATGCCGTTTTCCGTGACGTACAAGGGCGTTGCCGGATAGTTGGTGCTGATCTTCACCAGCAGGCGGCGCAGCGCGTCCGGCTCGATCTCCCAGCCCATGTCGGACTCGGGGAAGCCCTGCTTGACCGACTCGATGTCCTCGCAGCCCGGGTACATCGCGGGGCCGGCGTCGGCGGGCAGCGGCTCGATCCGCTTCCGTACGGTCGAGGGGTTGTAGTAGTTGATGCCGATGACGTCGATGGGCTGGGCGATGAGCTTTTCGTCGCCCTCCTTGAGGAAACTCAGGTCGACGTGCGGACGCAGGTCCTCGATGATGTCCTCGGGATAGCGGCCGAGCAGGATCGGGTCGAGGAAGATCCGCAGGCCGAATCCGTCGGAGCGGCGGGCTGCGTCCTTGTCCTCGGGGCTGTCCGTGGCGGGCGCGACGATCGGCGTGTTGAGCGTGATGCCGAGCTGGCGGTCCGCGTTGATCGAGCGCATCCGTTCGATGCCGAGGCCGTGCGCGAGGTTGAGGTGGTGCACGGCCGCGATCGCCGCGGGCGGGTCCACCCTTCCCGGGGCGTGTACGCCGTTGCCGTAGCCGAGGTACGCCGTGCACCACGGCTCGTTCAGCGTGGTCCAGAACTGGATGCGGTCGTTCAGCCGTTCGTACGTCTCCGCGGCGTAGTCGGCGAACCGCTCGGCCGTGTCGCGTACCGGCCAGCCGCCCGCGTCTTCCAGCGGCTGTGGCAGGTCCCAGTGGTAGAGCGTGACCCAGGGCTGGATGTTGTTCTCGAGCAACTTGTCGACGAGCCGTTGGTAGAAGTCGAAGCCCGCTTGGTTGAACGCGCCGCTGCCGGTCGGCTGGATCCGCGGCCAGGCGATCGAGAAGCGGTAGTGGCTGAGGCCCATCGACGCCATCAGGTCGACGTCTTGTTCGAAGAGGTGGTAGTGGTCGGTCGCGATGTCACCGGTGTCGCCGTTCGCGGTCTTGCCGGGCGTCCGCGCGAACGTGTCCCAGATGGACGGCCCGCGCCCGTCCTCGTCCACCGCGCCCTCGATCTGGTAGCTCGCGGTGGCGAGGCCCCACGCGAAGCCCTCCGGGAAGGTGTTTGCCACGTCGACTCCTAAGCGTCTGGTGCGATGTGAGGGGTGAGGGCTTGCCACAGGTCGTCGGGGATGGCCCAGGTCGCCCACTCGACGGTCTGCGCGACCCGTTCCGGCGACGACATGCCGATGACCGTCGAGGCGATCCGCGGGTCCCTGATCGAGAACTGCAGGGCCGCCGCACCGAGGGGTACGCCGGCGTCGGCGCACAGCGCGGCCATCGCCCGGACGCGCTCGAGCACGTCCGGCTTGGCGTCGGCGTACGCGTACTTCCGTAACGCCTCCGGGCCTTTCGCGAGGATGCCGCCGCCGAACGGCGCCGCGTTCAGCACCGCCACGCCGGCACCGACAGCCTCTTCGAGCAACGGGGCCGCGGACTGGTCGACGAGCGTGAACCGGTTGTGGGTCAGCACGACCTCGAACGCGCCGGTCCGGACGAACTGCCGCATCAGCTCGATGTCGCCGCCCGCCACACCCAGGTGGGAAGCCAGGCCCTCCTCCTTCAGCGCGAGCAGCGCGTGGACCGCGCCGCCCGGCGCCATCGCGGCCTCGAACCCGATGCCCTCCGGGTCGTGCAGGTGCAGCAGCTGGAACCGGTCGAGCCCGAGCCGCTTCAGGCTGCCCTCGGCGGACCGGCGTACGGCGGGACCGTCGAACTCGCCGGTCTCCGGGTCCGGGTCGACCTTGGTCGCGAGCACGTGTCCCTTGGGCAGCCCGCCGACCTCGGCGAGCGCCGCCGCGACGCGACGTTCGCTCTCGCCGTCAGAGTAGCCGGCGGAGGTGTCGAGGAAGTTGATCGGCGAGTCCAGCGCCGCCCGGACCGTGGCCACACCCTGATCGAACGGGACGTCGTAGCCGAAGATGCCGGGCATGCTGCCGAGTACGCCGCCGCCGAGGCAGACCGGCGTGACCTCGAGCCCGGTGGTGCCCAGCGGTCGGCGTTCGAGCGCGGTCATCCGGCGACCACCAGCGGCACGTCGCCGGGCCCGATCGCGCTGCCGGCCGGCGCGTCCGCCTTCGCGTCGAAGCCGAAGCGGCGCAGGCCGATCCGGTCCGGCTCGCCCACGCCGTCGCGACGGTGGGTGGGCTCGCCGTACGTGAAGACCTCGAGCGTGCCGGCACCGTTCACGCTGCGCAGGTTGGTGATGAGGAAGCCGCGCGGGTCGTCGTCGCGGACGAGCTGTCCGGCGACGCCGAGGCCGAGCTCGTCGCGGTAGTACTCGAGCGCCTCGTCCAGGTCGGGCACGGTGACCGCGATGTGGTCGAACCGCGGCGCGCCGTCCCAGCCCTTGTCGGCGGAGATCTCGGCGTCGACCAGCTCCTGCGACCAGAGGTTGTTGTGCTGGACGTACCCCTGGACGAACTCCAGGTAGGCGCCGTCGGGGTCGAAGAAGAACGCGATCCGCACGCCGCCGAACGCGTCGAGCGGCTCGAGCGCGAACGGGACCCCGGCGGCCTTGAGCCGTTCGGCCCAGCCGTCGATGTCGGCGACCTTCAGCCCGAAGTGCCGGATCCCGCACTGCAGGTCGTCGCGGTCCCAGTTGTTCTCGCGGCCGTCCGCACCGACCTCCACGAGCCGTACCTCGGCCGGGCCGGCCCGCAGCGTACGGACCTTGCGCCCGTCCACGTCCGAGCCCAGCTCGCCGAGCGGCAGGTCGAGCAGGCCGCCGTAGAACTCCTCCGACCGGTCGAGGTCGGTGACGCCGATCTCGACGTACGTCATGCCTATCGCGTCTGTCACGCGGGTTCTCCTTCATTGCTTGAACTCAGGTCTTGAGCGCACCCATGGTCAGACCCTGCACGAACTGACGCTGCATCCGCACGTAGACGACCACAATCGGCACGATCGAGATCACCAGCGCGGCGGTGAGGATCGGCCAGTTCGTGGAGTACTGGCCCTGCATGGACAGCAGAACGGGCTGCAACGGCAGCTTGTCCGGTGTCTGCAGGAGTGTGTTGGCGAGGATGAACTCGTTCCACGTGAACATGAACTGGAAGATGACGAGCGTCGCGACGCCCGGGCCGGCGAGCGGGAGCATGACGCTCCAGAAGATGCGGAACTCGCTCGCCCCGTCGACGCGGGCGCTGTCGGCGAGCTCGTTGGGGAGCGTCTCGAAGAACGCGCGCATGAGGAACATCGCGAACGGCAGGCTGGTGCCGACGTACACGAGGATCAGCCCGGACGAAGTGTCCAGCAGGTTGAACTGCTTGAGCTCGAGGAACAGCGGGACGATGACCGCCGTTCCAGGGAGCAGCATCGTGCTGAGCAGCGTGAAGTAGAGGACGCGCTTGGCCGGGAAGTCGAGCTTGGCGAACGCGTACCCGGCGAGCGTGGCGAGGAACACCACCGCGATCACTGTGACCCCGGTGATCCAGAGGCTGATCAGGAAGCTTCGCGGGAGGTTGACCTGGGTCCAGACCTGCACGTACGCGGCGAACGTGAACGTCTTGGGGATGATGCCTTCGCTGAAGACGGTGTTGCTCGCGCGCAGGGACGTCAACACCATCCACACGAAGGGGAACGCGGTGCCGACCGAGAGGATGGTGAGCGCTATGTAGCCGATCGTTCGCGCGATGCCGCGTCTGGTCTGGTAGCGACGCCGGCTTTGCTTGTCTGCTTCGGCTTGCTGGTTCCGAACGGCCGGAGTGTCCTGCAGGACGCTAGACATCGCGCGCCCTCCTCGTCATCCAGAACTGCAACAGGACAGCGCCCATGCCGATGACGAACACGACCATGCTCACCGCGGTCGCGTAGCCGACGACCGGGATCGCGCCGGCGGTCGACCCGAACGCGAGACCGTACAGGTAGGTGCCGAGGACCTCGGACGCGTGGTTCGGGCCGCCGCCGGTCATGACGAAGATCAGCTCGAACGCCTTGACACCGCCGAGCACGTTGAGGGTGACGACCACGGCGGTGACCGGGCGCAGCATCGGAACGGTGATGTACCACAGCTCTTTGAGCTTGTTGGCACCGTCGACCTTGGCGGCCTCGTACAACGTCTGGTCGATGCCTTGCAGGCCGGCGAAGTAGATCAGCATGAAGAAGCCGGCGGACTGCCAGAGCGAGACGACGAGGATCGCGGGGAGGACCGTGTTGGGGTCGGCGAGCCAGTTGTGCGCGAAGCCGCCGAGCCCGATTCCCTTCAGTGCTTCGTTGATCAGACCGAAGTTGCCGTCGTACATGATCTGCCAGAGCACACCGCTGACGACGAGCGAGACGACCTGCGGCATGAAGAAGATCGTGCGGAACAGCACGCTCCCCCGCCACCCGGCGGCGAGCAGAACGGCCAACAGGAGTGGGAGAATCGTCTGCAGGACGGTGGAGACGACGGTGTAGATGAGCGTCGTTCTGAGGGACTGCCAGAAGATGGGGTCGTCGAGCAGGTTCTGGTAGTTCATCAACCCGACGAAGCGTGGCACGCCGAAGCCGGCCCACTGCGTCAGGCTGATGTAGAACGACCTGGCGAACGGGTAGAGGACGAACGTCAGGAAGAACGCGACGATCGGGAAGATGAACAGGTAGCCGACCAGGTAGCGCTGCAGCTTTGGCCCGCTGTACCTGCCGACTTCTGTCGCGGTGCTCGCGCTCAACGGGCCTGGGCCTTCTCGACCGCTACCTGAATGGCCTTCGCACCCTCCTCGGGTGTGACGTCGCCGGCGATGACGGCCGCGAGCTGGCTGGCGGCGGCGTCCGACGAGCCCTTGCCGAACAGGATGTGGCCGCACCCGTTGCCGGCGGTGAGCCAGCTGGTCATCTTCTTCATGAACGGGTCGGTGATCTGCTCGGCCGCGGCGATCGTGGAGGGCATGCTGTTGGAGTCGTTCATGATCTTGGAGTAACGGTCGGGTTCGTAGACCCACTTGAGGAACTCGACCGCCGCTTCGGCGTTCTTGCTCGCCGCGCTGACCGCGAGACCGGCGCCTGCCTGGTTGGCGCACCAGTGCTTGCCGCCGGACTTCCAGGCAGGGGTCTCGGCGACCTGGTAGCTCTCGGCGAAGGCCTTGGGCGCGGACGTACGGAACCCTTGCGGCTCCCAGGAGCCGGAGTAGTACATCGTCGCCTTGGAGTTGGTGAAGGCCGTACTCGCCTGCTCGCTCGTGACGCCGTTGATGCCGGGGGCGAAGCACTCCTCTTCGACGAGCTGCTTGACCTTGGCGAGGGCTTGCACGACTGCTGGGTCGTCCCACTTGGCGCCGTTGCGCTGGGCGTCGAGGTCGAGGATGAGCTGCGGTTTGTCGCTGGCCTGGGTGATGAGCGGCAGCATGAAGTCGAGGCCGGTGGGACCTGGGTTGTTGGAGAGCGAGCAGGGGATCAGGCCTGTCTTCTCCCTGATCGCCTTGCTCGCTGTGATGAGGTCGTCCCACGTTTCGGGGACGTCGACTCCTGCTTTGTCGAGCAGCTTGGGGTCGTAGTACATGCCGAAGGTCTGGGCCATCCAGCCGAGCGCGTACTGCTTGCCGTCGTCGCTGTACTCGTCGTTCGTGGAGGGGAAGAAGCCCTTGAGGAAGTCCTCGCCGAACGCTTCCTTGAGGTCGAGGGCGATGCCGGCTTTGCCGTACTCGATCGCGAGCACGTGCGGCGCGTAGATGTCCGGCGGATCGCCGCCGGTGACGCTCGTCTGCAACGCGGGCAGGTAGGCGTCGGTGTCGCCGAAGATGCGGTTCTCGATCGTGATGTTGCTGTGGCTGGCCTCGAACTCCTTGATGAGGCGCGGGCCACTGTTCGCGTTGCTCGCCGTACCAGGTCCACATCCGGACCTTGGCCTTACCGCCTGAGCTCCCGCTTCCGCCGCCGTCGCTGCAGGCTGCGAGCCCGAGCGCCAACCCGGCGGCCCCAGCGCCTCTGAGCACGTCTCGACGCGTGATGCCGGACATCGATCCTCCTCGCCACCGAAGGGATCCCCGTGTGGGGATCCTGGGCAGGAGGGGCGTTGGTGTCAAAGATCATTCGCGGGGTGGATACGAGCTATTCCTTCGGAACATCCAGCACGGCGATCACCGGCAGATGGTCGGTGGCTGTCTGGAGGTCTCGTGGGTCGTGCTCGAGGACGCCGTACTCCTTGACCACGATGCCGCTGGTCGTGAGGATGCCGTCGATGCGCGTCCTTGGCGCCTTGGCCGGGAACGTGTTCTCGCCGCTCTCCCGCCCGTGATCCTGGTAGCCAGCCTCGGCGAAAGCCCGCCAACAGTCCCCGGCGGGCGGCTCGTTGAAGTCCCCCGCGACGAGCGTCGGCACCGCGAATGTGTTCGCCACCTCGATAACGGTCAGCACCTGATCCCGCCGTCCGTCGGGCTTGAGCCCGAGGTGACACCCGACAACCCCCAGCCTCGTTCCGGCGACCTCGACCTCAGCCGCTACGACCCCGCGGATGGGATCCCTCAGCGGCTGCCTGATCCGATGCTCACCACTCCCCTTGGCCTGCACGCGCGGAGCCACCATGATCAAGTTGCCGCCGGCGGACCGCCCACCCGCGAGATAGACGAGCCCACACTCCCGCGCCAACTTGGCGCACCGCGACCGCCACCGGAGGTAGATGGGAGCCTCCTGGACGACAACCACGTCCGGCTCAGCCCCCTCAACAACCCTCGTCAGAGCCCCAAAATCATCCCGCAACCCCCGCACGTTGTACGAGAGCACCCTGATCTCCGCCACGCCCGAAACCTACCGCCTCGTCATCGGGCCGTTGTAGTGCCGCTCGTGCTGCGCCACGTTTCGAATGAGGGCGTCCCTCTATCGAATAGATCGATAGAGGGACGCCCTCATTCGGAACCAGTGTTCAGCGCGCGGAGGAAGTCGACGCTGCGGCGGGCGTCTTCGAGGGGGCCGGTGCCCTCTGTTGGGGTGGTGGAGAGGGCGGTGTCTTGTTCCAACACGTACCAGCCCTCGTAGCCCGCTGACTCCAGGGTGGTGATGATGCCGGCGATGTCGAGGTCGCCGGCGCCCAACGGGGTGAACATGCCGGAGCGGACGCCTTCGACGAAGGGGGTGGAGCCGTCGGCTACGGACTTGGCGATGGTGAGGTTCACGTCTTTCAGGTGGACGTGGGCTATGCGGTCCGGTGCGCTCTGGGCCAGTGCCAAGGGGTCGGTGCCGCCGATGGCTAGGTGGCCGGTGTCGAGGCACAGGGGGACGTCGGACGTTCGAGGAGGCGGGTCACGGCGTCCGCGGACTCGATGGCTGTTCCTACGTGGGGGTGCAGCGTCGTGCGGAGGCCGTGCGAGGTGGCGAGGGCCGTGACCGCGGCAAGGTTGGCTACGAGGTTGGACCATTCCTCGTCGGTCAGCTCCGACTTGGCGTTGTAGTCGGACCCTCCCAGATCGGCGGCCAGGACCACCACCTCGGAGCCGGCTCCGGCCAACGTCGAGATGGCGGACTCGGCTTCCGAGAGGTCGGGCGTCGGCGAAGTGTGCAGCACCACGGGGAGGAAGCCGCCGACCAACGACATGCCATGGGCGGCAAGCGTCGAACGAACGTCGGAAGGCGAGGCGCCGAGATAGCCCGTCGGCCCGAGCTCCGTGGCCGCCAAGCCCAACGACGCCATCTCCGACAGCACCACCGAGGGCGGGAGCTCGACGCCCCAGCCCGGCACCTCGCACACGCCCCAGGTGATCGGCGCCCCAGCGACGCGCGACAGAAAGCTCACTTCTCCACCCCTCCAGACGGTTCCACGGAAGCCTCGACCTCCGACAACACCTCCGACGACACCACGCCCCGCTGCTCCAGCTCGTGCCCCAGAGCCTCGAGCTCCGACCCACCAGCCATCTCCCGCGTCAGCTCCGGCAGCGTCAGCTCCGCACGCGAGTACGACCCCACCATCGCCCCGCGCTTCAGCAGCACGAACCGATCCCCCACCAGATAGGCGTGATGCGGGTTGTGCGTGATGAACACGACGCCCAGCCCGGCATCCCGCGCCGCCGCCACGTACTTCAACACCACCCCCGACTGCTTCACCCCCAACGCGGCCGTCGGCTCATCGAGAATGAGCATCCGCGCCCCGAAGTACACAGCCCGCGCGATCGCCACCGACTGCCGCTCGCCACCCGACAGCGTCCCGATCGGTTGGTCCACGTCGCGCAGGTCGATCCCCATCTTCGCGAGCTCAGCCTTGGTCGTACGACGCATGAACGGCACGTTCAGCCGCCGGAACGGACCAAAACCACGCGTCGGCTCCGACCCCAAAAAGAAGTTCCGCCAGATCGGCATCAGCGGCACCACAGCCAGATCCTGATACACCGTGGCGATCCCGAGCTCCAAAGCCTGCCGCGGCGACCCGAAGGACACGGCGCGCCCGTCCACCCGCAGCACACCCGACGAGTGTGTATGCGCCCCGGACAGAATCTTGATGAACGTCGACTTCCCCGCACCGTTGTCGCCCAGCACACAAGTCACCTCACCCGCGTGAACCGCGGTAGTGACATCGCGCAGGGCCACGATCGAGCCGTACGACTTCCCCAACCCCTCGACTTCCAGCAAAGCAGCAGCGGTCATCGGCTCACCTCCGCCCGCCGGCGCACCCAGTTGTTCACCAGCACCGCGCCGAGCAACATCACACCCAGGAACGCCTTCAGCCAGTTGTTGTCCCACTGGGCGAAGACGATGCCCTGGTACGTCATCCCATAGATCAACGCACCCAAAGCCGCACCGACCGCCGACCCATAGCCACCGGTCAGCAGACATCCGCCCACCACGGCGCAGATGATGTAGATGAACTCCTCACCCACACCCGTCGAAGCCTGCACGGTCGAGGTGTCGAAGAGCTGCAGCATCCCCGCGAGCCAACCAGCCCCCGCAGTCGCCATGAACAGCCCGACCTTCGTACGCATCAACGGCACGCCGACCTGCCGCGCACTCGTCTGCGCCCCGCCCACAGCGAAGATCCAGTTCCCCGCCCGCGTGCGCAGCAAGATCCACGTCGCCACGATCGTCAGCACGATCCACCACACGATCGAGATCTGGAATCCCGTGCCGAACAAGGCGAAAGTCGACCCGAAAAACCACTTCACATCGAAGAAGCCCGGGATGTTCGCCAGCCCCTGGATCGCCACCTGACCGATGATCGACTTCGTCAACGCCAGGTTGATCCCCTGCAGAACGAAGAACGTCCCCAAGGTCACGATGAACGAAGGCAACCCCGTCCGCATCACCATGAAGCCGTTCGCGGCCCCGATCACCAGAGCGAACACCAGTGCCAGCACCACTGCCAACCAGATGTTGACGCTGTAGTGCGTCGTCAGGATACCGACGATCAGCCCCGACGATCCCACCATCGTGCCGGCGGACAGATCGAACTCGCCGCCAATCATCAACAGGGCAACGGCAATCGCCATGATCCCGAACAGCGAAGCCGACTCGAGCCAGGTCGCCACACCACCGGGCGACAAGAATGCTTCGGTCATCACGCTGAAAAAGACGAACACCGCGATCGCCGCCACCGCCGCCCCGACCTCGGGGCGGCGGAGCAGCCGCGTCAACGGACTGACCCGGGCCAGCCGTTCGTCCGACGCTACCGCTGTCATCAACGGGTGCCGTTTGCCGCGAACTGCTTCACCTGCGCGGCGTTCTCCTTGGTGACGAACCCAGGCCCGGAGTAGACCGGCTGGCCGCCACCGACGTCGTTGCCGTTGCGGATCTTCAACGCGATGAAGCTCACCGGCAGATACCCCTGTAGGTAAGGCTGCTGGTCGACGGCGAACAGCATGTCGCCAGCCGCCACCGCGTCGCAGATGTCAGAGGAGATGTCGAACGTCGCGAGCTGCGCCTGGCTGCCGGCCTCGGACTTCGCCTGCACGGCCGCCTTCGCCACGACGGGGTTCAGCGTGAGCACGCCGTTGATCGACTTGTCCGCGAGCAGCTTGCTCTTGATCGTGTTCTGCGCGTCGGCGGCGTTCGACACGTCGACCTGCAGGTTGTCCAGCGTGCCGCCGAGCGTCTTCCGCGCGCCGTTGCAGCGGGCCTCGAGACCCACGTTGCCGGCCTCGTGGACGACGCAGATCGCCTTGGTCACGCCGGCTTCCTTGAGCTTCTCGCCCGCGGCCTCACCTGCGAGCTCTTCGCTCTGACCCACATGCGTCAACGCGCCAAAGGCCTTCGACTGCTCGAGCCCCGAGTTCATCGTGATCACCGGGATGCCCGCGGCCACGGCCTTCTCGACACTCCCCTTCACGCCATCGGGGTTGGCCATCGAGACGACGAGGCCGTCCACCTTCTGCGCGACGGCGTTGTCGATCAGCTGGCTCTGCTTGGCCGGGTCGCCGTCACCGTTGTAAGTGACCTTGACGCCGAGCTCCTTGCCGGCAGCCTCCGCGCCGGTCTTGACGATGTCCCAGAACGTGTCGCCAGCCTTGCCGTGGCTCACGACCGCGACCGTGATGTCGTCGCCAGGCGCCGACCCGCCACCCGCCTCAGGCTCGGGCGAGCTCGTGTTGGTGTCGTTGCCAGTGCCGCCGCCGGTGTTCTGCGGCGCGTTGTTCGAGCAACCGGCTGCCGCAAGTACGACGACGGAAGCGAGAACGCCCAGGCTTTTCAGGAACTTCATCGGTCCTCCCCTGGAAGGGTGTTCGGCGCGATCACCGCGCGGTTGGGAAGTTGAAGCCAGCATCGGTCGGGTGCTCGACATGAGGCCAGCGCGACGTCACAGCTTTGCCGCGAGTGTAGAAGCTCACACCCTCCGGCCCGTGGATATGACGGTCGCCGAACAGCGAGTCCTTCCACCCGCCGAAGCTATAGAACGCCATCGGCACCGGGATAGGCACGTTCACCCCGATCATGCCGACCGTGACCCGCCGCTGGAACGTTCGGGCAGCCTCACCGCTGCCCGTGAAGATCGCGACCCCGTTTCCGTACGGGTTCGCGTTGACCAGGGCGATCGCCTCGTCCAGCGTCTCGGCACGCAGCACGACGAGCACCGGGCCGAAGATCTCGTCGGTGTAGACGCGCATCGACGGTGTGACCCGGTCGAGCAGACTCGGGCCGACGAAGAAGCCGTTCTCATGACCAGCGACCGAGAGTCCGCGCCCGTCGACGACGACTTGCGCACCCTCCCCCGCCGCTCCGTCGAGGTACGACGTGACCCGCTGCTGAGCCTCGCGCGTCACGACCGGGCCCATCTCGGCGGACTCGTCGTCGCCCGCGCCGACGTGAACGGCAGCGGCCCGCGAGTCGAGCTTCGACACGAGCGCGTCACCGGCAGCGCCGACCGCGACAACGGCCGAGATCGCCATACAGCGTTGACCAGCCGAGCCGTACCCAGCGGCCGTGATGTGGTCGGCGGCGAAGTCCAGGTCCGCGTCCGGCAACACGACCGCGTGGTTCTTCGCCCCGCCGAGAGCCTGCACCCGCTTGCCGGTACGGGAGGCCCGCTCGTGCACGTACTGAGCGATCGGCGTCGAACCCACGAAGGAAACCGCCGCGATGTCCGGGTGGTCGAGCACGGCGTCGACGGCTTCCTTGTCGCCGTGCACGACGTTGAACACCCCGTCCGGCAAGCCGGCCTGCTGCCACAGCTCGGCGACGAGCCGCGACGCGGACGGATCGCGCTCGGACGGCTTGAGCACGAACGTGTTACCGGTGGCGATCGCGACCGGGTGCATCCACATCGGCACCATGGCCGGGAAGTTGAACGGCGTGATGCCGGCGACGACACCGAGCGGCTGGCGGAACGAGTACGCGTCGATGCCGGTCGACACCTGGTCGGAGTATTCGCCCTTCAGCAGTTGGGGAATCCCGCAGCAGAACTCGATGACCTCGAGCCCGCGCAGCACCTCGCCTCGCGCGTCGGACAGCACCTTGCCGTGCTCCGACGACACGATCCGCGCAAGGTCGTCGACGTGCCGGTCGACGAGCTCGCGGAACGCGAACATGATCTTCGCCCGCCTGCTCACCGACACGTCCTGCCAGGACTCGAACGCCTTCGCCGCGGCCTGGACCGCGAGGTCGACGTCAGCCGGCGTGCCGAGCACGACCTCGGCCTGCTGCTCGCCCGTTGCCGGGTTCCAGACCGGCCCGCGCCGGGTCGAGGTGCCGAGCGTCGGTGCTCCGGCGATCCAGTGTTCGATGGTGCGCATCGTTGGTCCTTAGAGGTATCTACGCTGGCTGGGCTTGTTGGCCTCGTACTCGGCCCGGGCGTCCCGCGTCGACTCGAGCGCCGCGACCTCGGCGACCGGGACGTCCCACCAGGCGTCGGACGAGGGGCCGCCGGCGAGCGGGTCGGTCTCGATCTGCACGAGCGTGGTGCGGGTCGCCTCCCGCGCCTTCTGCAAGGCCGAGCGGAAGTCGTCGATCGTCGTCGTCCGGATCACGTCGGCGCCGAGGCTCGCGGCGTTCGCGGCCAGGTCGACCGGCAGCACGTCGCCGTCCAGTGCGCCCGTCGCCGGGTTGCGGTAGCGATAGCTCGTACCGAACCGCTGCGCGCCGACGCTCTCGGACAGGTTGCCGATCGACGCGAAGCCGTGGTTCTGCACGAGCACGATGACGAGCTTCACGTTCTCCTGCACCGCGGTGACGATCTCCTGCGCGAGCATCAGGTACGAGCCGTCACCGACGAACACGAACACTTCCCGAGACGGGTCCGCCATCTTCACGCCGAGACCGGCCGCGATCTCGTAACCCATGCAGGAATAGCCGTACTCGATGTGGTACTGCTTCGGATCGCGCGAACGGAACAGCTTGTGCAGGTCGCCGGGCATGCTGCCCGCCGCGTTGATCACGACGTCGCGCGGACCGCTGAGCTCGTTGACGACACCGATGACCTCGGTCTGTGCCGGGACCGGCTGGTGGTTCACGGCGTACGCGCTGTCAACCACGCGTTGCCAGTCGGCAGACAGCTCCTGCGCCCGCGTACGGTAGGCCGAGTCGACCGACCAACCCGCGAGCCGCTCGCCCAACGCCGCAAGACCGGCGCGCGCGTCGGCGAGCAGCGTCAGCGCGCCCTGTTTGGCGGCGTCGAAGTTCGCGACGTTGAGGTTGACGAACTTCACGTCTGGGTTGGCGAAAATGCTGTTCGACGCCGTCGTGAAGTCGCTGTAGCGCGTGCCGATTCCGATCACCACGTCAGCCTCGCGGGCGAGCGCGTTCGCGGCGGTCGTACCGGTCGCCCCGATCGCGCCCAAGCTAGTTGGGTGGTCCCACGTCAACGAGCCCTTGCCGGCCTGGGTCTCCCCCACCGGAACACCCGTCGCCTCGACGAACTCCCGCAGCTGCGCGGTCGCGTCGGAGTAGATCACGCCGCCACCGGCGACGATCAGCGGCTGGCGAGCCGAACGGATCAGCTCCACCGCACGATCGAGCGCCGCCGGCTCGGGTACTGGACGGCCGACATGCCAGACCCGCTTGGCGAAGAACGACTCGGGCCAGTCGTACGCCTCGGCCTGCACGTCCTGCGGCAGGCACAGCGTGACCGCGCCGGTCTCGACCGGGTCGGTGAGCACGCGCATCGCGGCCAGCGCCGCCGGGACGAGCTGCTCGGGGCGGTTGATCCGGTCCCAGTACTTCGACACCGGGCGGAACGCGTCGTTGACCGAGACGTCGTACGACCGCGGGTCCTCCAGCTCCTGCAGGACCGGGTTCGCGACGCGGGTCGCGAAGATGTCGCCGGGCAACAGCAGAACGGGGATCCGGTTGATCGTGGCGAGCGCCGCGCCGGTGACCATGTTCGTCGCGCCCGGCCCGATGGACGTGGTGCAAGCGAACGTTGACAGCCGATTCTTCATCCGGGCATAGCCAACCGCGGCGTGCACCATCGACTGCTCGTTGCGGACCAGGTAGTACGGCAACTGCTCGGGATCCTCGACGGTCGCCTCGAGCAACCCCTGCCCGATGCCGGCGACGTTGCCGTGCCCGAAGATGCCGAAGCAGCCGGCGATCAACCGTTGCTCGACGTCGTCACGTTCCGACCACTGGTTCGCGAGGAAGCGCACCAGCGCTTGTCCGACGGTGAGCCGCACCGTTGTCACGTGTGTCCTCCCAGAGGAAGCCGCGGATCGACGGGCTGGTCAGCCCAGGTCTCTCGGATCCAGCCGTGGGCCGGGTCGTCGCAGATCAGCCAGGCCCGGTCGTCGCTTGGGCCGGCCATCACGTTCAGGTAGTACAGGTCGTAGCCCGGCACGGCCATCGACGGACCGTGCCAGCCGTGCGGGATCGCCACGACGTCGCCGGAACGCACCTCGGCGAACACGTCGATCGGCCTCTCGGCCGTGCCGTACACCCGCTGGTACGCCATGCCCGGTCCGGTCGGGCCGTCGCCGACCTCGAAGTAGTAGATCTCCTCGAGCACCGACTCCTCGCCGGGGCGGTCCTCGTCGTGCTTGTGCGGTGGATACGACGACCAGTTGCCGGCCGGCGTGATCACCTCGACGGCGATCAGCTTGTCCGCTTCGAAGACGCCGGCAGCGCCGAAGTTGCGGACCTCGCGGCTGCACTGTCCGGCGCCGCGGAGCTCGACCGGGACCTCGGTGCCGGGGCCGTACCGTGCCGTCAGTCGACGGTCGCACTTCGCGCCGGTGAACGCGACGCGGGCGCCCGTCGCTGAACGTACGGTGACCTCGGACTCGCGCGGTGCGTAGACGAAGTCGGACGGTCCGGTGAAGACCGAGTCGCGGCCGGCGAGCGTGAACGGCTCGTTGTCCACCTCGACCTGCAGGTCGCGCGCGGCGAGCGGGAGCACGATGAGCTCCTCCTCGCCGGTGCCGAACGTGTGCGACTGGCCGGGCCTCAGCTCGAGCACTCGGAGGCTGCTGTACGTCCAGCCCGCCTGCTTCGGGGTGAGCTCGAGCGCCCATGGCGGGTTGGCCAACGTTCCCGCTGGCCGGTGGTATTCGCTCACGTCGGCTCCTCGGTCGGCAGCAGACTGACGGCGGTGTCGACGGCCGCGGCGACGTCGTCGCCCGGCGGGTACAGCAGCGTCCGCCCGACCGTGAGTCCGCGAACGGTCGGCAGCCGAAGCGCCTTGTCCCATTTGGCGAACGACTCGTCCGGGTCGCCGCCCTCGCCGCCGAGGAGCACGATCGGCAGCGTACTCGCGGCGGCGACGCGTTCCATCTCGTCGACGCAGGGCACCTTGAGCCAGGTGTACGCACTCGTGGTGCCGAGCGCGGACCCGATCACGATGGACTGGAGGACGGCGTCCGGGCTGAGGTCGTTCGTCAACTGTCCGTTGACGCGGCGGGAGATGAACGGCTCGACGATCGCGACCTTGTCACGGTCGGCGAGCCTCGACACCGCTTTGGCGCACTGCTCGATGGTGTCGGCGGTCTTCGCGTCCTCGGGATCGATGCGGAGCAGCATCTTGCCGGCGTCGAGACCGCGCTTGTCGATGCTCTTCGCGTCGTAGGCGGTGAAGCGGTCGTCGGCCTCGAACACCGCGCCGGGCAGGCCGCCGCGGTTCATCGAGCCGATCACGACCTTGTCGTCGAGGGCGCCTAGCAGAAGGAGGTCCTCGATCACGTCCGGTGCGGCGAGGATGCCGTCGACGCCGGGTCTCGCGAGGGCGACGCGGAGCCGCTCGAGCAGGTCGATGCGGTCGGCCATCGCGTTCTCGCGGCCGGCGGCCCTGAGCGCGCCCCTCGCCGGGTGGTCGGCCGCGATGATCATCAGCCTGCCAGAGGGGCCGACGAACGGTCGCCGTCTTCGCGAGTCGTACGCCTCGCTGATCGCTTGCGGATCGCGCATCCGGATCTCGGTGAGCTGCCGGATGTCAATGCTCTGCATGTCCGGCCTCTCGGAGCAGTTCGTCGACCTCGGTCTCGTTCGGCATCGCGTCGGCGCAGGCGAGCCGCGCGGCGACGTACGCCCCTGCCGCGTTGGCGAAACGCATCACGCGCTCGAGCGGCCAGCCGCTGAGCAGCCCGTGGCTGAGCGCGCCGCCGAACGCGTCGCCGGCACCGAGCCCGTTCACCACCTCGACCGGAACGGGTGGGACACTTGCTTCCTCGTTCTTCGTTCTGGCGAGGACTCCGCGCGGACCTTGCTTGACGATGGCGAGCTCCACACCTCTGTCAAGGAGGGCTTGCGCCGCCTTGTCGGCGTCGCGTGTGCCCACGGCGATCTCGACCTCGTCGAGGTTGCCGACCGCGACCGTGGCGTGCTCGACGGCGGCACCGATCACCTTGCGGGCTTCGTTCTCCCGCGCCCAGAACATCGGGCGGTAGTCGAGGTCGAGGACCGTGTGGGTCTTGTGTTCGCGGCCCTGTAGCGCTTTGAGGGTCGAGCTGCGGCTCGGCTCCTCGGACAGGCCGGTGCCGGTGACCCAGAAGATGCTTGCGTCCTTGATGGCCTCGAGGTCGAGCTCGTGCTCGTAGATCTCCAGGTCGGGCGCCTTGGGGAAGCGGTAGAAGTACAGCGGGAAGTTGTCCGGCGGGAAGATCTCGCAGAACACGACGGGTGTCGGCAGGCCCTCGACTGGCGTGACGTACCGGTCGTCGACGCCGAATCCCCGTAGGGCTTGGTGAATGTACTCGCCGAACGGGTCGGCGCCGGTCCGGGTGATGACCGCCGACCTTCGGCCATGGCGGGCGGCGGCCACAGCGACGTTGGTCGCGCTGCCGCCGAGAAACTTGCTGAACGTCGTCACGTCCTGCAGGTGGACGCCGAGGTCGTTCGGGTAGAGGTCGACGCCGACCCGGCCCATGGTGATCAGGTCGAACGCCACGGTCATTGGCGCACCTCCTCGACCCTGACCGGGCGGCGTTCGGCGCGGGACTTCTCGGCGGCCTCGGCCAGGTAGAGGGCTTCGAGAGCGTCTCTGGCCGTGGCCTTGGGCTCGCCGCCGTTCGCGATGAGGTCGACGAACGCCTTGAGCTCCTCGGCGTACGCGATGGCGAAGCGTTCGGAGAACGTCCGATAGGCGGGGCCGGCGGGCCAGAGCGCCTCGGCCTCGGTGGAGCGGAGCGGCGCGCGGTCGTCGAGTCCGACCGCGACCATGCCCTTCTCGCCGTGGGCTTCGAGGCGGACGTCGTACCCGGCGCCGTTGTAGCGGGTCACGGCGATGGTGCCGAGCGTTCCGTCGTCGAGCGTGATGAGGACCTGGCCGGTGTCGACATCGCCTGCCTGCTTGAAGAATTCGGCACCCTTGTTGGCGCCGGTCGCGTAGACCTCGACGATCTCGCGGCCCGTGGCCCAGCGGACGATGTCGAAGTCGTGGACGGCGCAGTCGCGGAAGATGCCACCGGAGGTGGGGATGTAGTCGGCGTGCGGGGGCGCTTGGTCCATCGTCGTGGCGAGGACGGTGTGGAGGAAGCCGAGCTCGCCTGACGCTATGCGTTCCCTGGCTTGTTGGTAGCCGGGGTCGAACCTGCGCTGGAAGCCGAGCTGGAGCTTGATGCCGGCGTCGTCGGCCTGTTTGATGACGTTCTTGGTGCCCTCGACGGTCGGGGCGAGCGGCTTCTCGCAGAACGTGGCGATCTTGGCTTGGGCGGCTTTGATGACCAGCTCGGTGTGCGCGGGGGTCGCGGCGGCGATGACGAGGCCGTCGGGCTTGCTGCTGAGCAGCTCGTCGACGCTCTCGGCGGCCCGCAGGCCGAGCTTCTCGGCGATGGCGCGCGCTCGGCCGGGATCCGCGTCAGCCACCACGAGCTGCTCGACCTGCGGGAGTTCACGAAGGTTCTCGGCGTGCAGGACGCCGATGCGTCCGACTCCGACGAGGCCAACTCTCATGCGGGGTCCTCGTTCTCGTTGCTGTATTTCGGGCGTGTTGCGGCGACGCTCTGCCGAGTCTTGCTCTGGTCCTTCGGGCGTGTCAAGAGTTTGTCAGGACATTAAGACATCCTGACAAAGTCTGGTCGGTGGGGCAGACTGGTGCGCTATGACCGGAGCCCTGGACGTCTCGGTGGATCGCTCGAGCCGGGTTCCGCTCTACCTGCAGGTCGCTCAGCAGCTGGAACGGGAGATCCTCTCGGGTCGATACCCACCGGGCGAGCGGCTGCCGAACGAGCTGGAGCTGGCCGATCGGCTCTCGCTGTCGCGTCCGACGTTGCGCCAGGCGATCCAGGCGCTGGTGGACAAGGGGCTGCTGGTCCGGAAGCGCGGGGTCGGAACCCAGGTGGTGGGGTCGGTTTCGTCGCAGGTGCGGCGGTCTTTGGAGCTTTCCAGCCTGTACGACGACCTCTCGTCGGCCGGGCAGCGGCCGACGACCGCGGTGACCGATCTGCGCACCGTACCCGCGTCTGCCCCGGTGGCGGAGGCCTTGTCCGTACCGCTCGACTCCCCCGTGGTGCGCGTACGGCGGCTCCGTTCCGCGTCGGGCGAACCCCTGGCGTTGATGACCAACCACCTGCCCGAGGGCCTGGTGTCGCTGTCCGTCGAGGCCCTGGAGCGGGTCGGCCTGTACGCCCTGATCCGCGAGGCGGCGATCAACCTCCGCGTGGCGAAGCAGACGGTGGGAGCGAAGGTGGCGTCAGCGGCCGAGGCCCGTTCCCTGGGCGAGCCCAAGGGAGCGGCGCTGCTGACGATGGCGCGGATCGCGTACGACGACAGAGGCACAGCAGTCGAGTACGGCACCCACCTCTACCGCGCCTCCCGCTACTCCTTCGAACTGACGCTGGTCGACCGCTAACCGCGGTCGCCCAGCGTCAGTTCGAACGGCGATAGCTGCAAGAGCGCGAACAGAAGATCGATCAATTCTGCTGGACGAACTCGCCGACGGTCTGACGAACGCCTGGCTGGATGCGTATCGCGCGACGTGCACCCACAGTCCGAACATCCTCGAGTTCAACGACCATGGGTACTACTTCCTCTTCGATCTGGCGTCGGCCGTTGACGACTCGGTGGAAGATCGACTGGTCGCGGGATTCGGCGTGAGTTCGCCGCCACGCGAGAAGCGTCCTGCCGGTCGGATGAAGAGATTCCTCAGCGCCCGTCTCGAGATCGCCGGAAAGGGCGTGTTCGACAAGGGGACACGTGCTGGCTCACGGATCGGGTGGAGGACTCAACGCCAACCTCTTCCCGCAGAGACCCGCTCTCAATCGCGGCCGTTCAGCCGAGGGACGGGTCTACACCAGCATGGAGAGGTACGCCCGAACCCATCCCGGCACCTTCACGTTCTCCCGCCTCGTCTACGGCGACTCCTCGTGGGTTCCAACGTCCCTCGACTACGGCGTCCTCAAGATCGACGGCGAACTCTGGACCCGAGCACTTCCAGAACTAGCCAGGCGAGACGCGGGCGTCGAGGATCGACTCGATGGCCGGTGTCGAAGGTGGTGTCTCGTCACCGCCGGCTCGATCGCCACGATCGCGCTGCTCGCGCTACCGCAGGCGGGGGCCTTCGTCGGGGTCCAGGGTGAGGCCTTCGGCCAGGCGGTCGACGCGCGCCCGCAGCCGAGCTGACGCGGGTGGGCGGGGGCGGCGACGGCGGCGGAAAAGGCGGGCGTTCTCGCGGGCCAGCTCCGCTGCCCCGACCAACCCCGCGTCCGGGCCCAGGGCCGCGCGCAGGATGCGGGCCTCGGGGCGGAAGCCGCGGCCGGTCAGCGTACGGCGGAACGTCTCGCGCGCCGGGCCGAGGAACAGCTCCCCCGCCTCGCACACGCCACCGCCGATGACGAACGTGCCGGGGTCGAAGGCCGCCGCGATGTTCGCCAGGCCGACGCCGAGCCAGCGGCCGACCTCTTCGAGCAGCTCGACCGCCACCGGGTCGCCGTCCTTCGCGGCCTCGGTGACCATCGGCCCGGTGATCTTCGAAGGATCGCCACCGGCGCGGTCCAGCAAGGTCTGCGCGACCGGCGAGCCCGACGCGGCGATCTCGCGAGCCTCGCGCACCAGCGAGTTGCCGCTCGCGTACTGCTCCCAGCAGCCGCGGTTGCCGCACTCGCAGCGGTGACCGCCCGGCACCACGGTCTGGTGCCCGAACTCCCCCGCCACGCCGTACTTCCCGCGCATCAGGATCCCGTCGGTGATCACCGCGCCACCGATCCCGGTCCCCAACGTCACACAGACGAGGTGGCTCTCGCCCTGGCCGGCGCCGAACATCCACTCGGCCCAGGCGGCGGCGTTCGCGTCGTTCTCCACGACGACAGGCAGCCGGATCCGGCGGCGTACGGCGTCGCGCAGCGGCTCGTGCCGCCAGGCCAGGTGCGGCGAGAACATCACCGACGAGCCGGTCACGTCGATCCACCCGGCAGCGCCGATGCCGACCGCGGTGACCTCGTACCGACGCCGCAGCTCGTCGACGACGTCGGCGATCGTGTCCTCGGTCGCCTGTGGACTGCTCGACGGCGTGTCGCGGCGGACGTGGTGCAGCACGTTGCCGTCGGGGTCGACCACGCCGGCGGCGACCTTCGTCCCACCGATGTCGACGCCGATCGTGAGCGCCTGGATCAACGGCATGTCTCGTCCCCGCTAGCGTCGTCGGGCCAGGTCGGCGGCGCCGATGATCCCGGCTTCGGTCCCGAGGGTGGCCAGCCGCATCTCGAGCTGAGGACGGTGACCTCTCCCTGTCAGGTTACGGGCGAACGCACGCCGCGCCGGTTCGATCAACAGGTCACCGGCCGCCGAGACGCCTCCGCCGATCACGACCACGGCGGGGTCGAGGACGGCGGCGAGCGTCGCGATACCCTCGCCGAGCCAGCGCCCGAGGTCCTCCAGCAGCTCCACCGCGGCGCCGTCGCCCTCGCTCGCGGCCTTGGTCACCATCGGCCCGTCGATGTCCTGGTAGCGGCCGCCGGCGAGCTCGAGCAGCCGACTGGCCTGCGGCGATCCGGACTTGGCGAACTCGCGCGCCTCGCGAACGAGCGCGCTGCCGCTCGCGTACTGCTCCCAGCAGCCCTTGTTGCCGCAGCCGCACAGGTGACCGTCGGGAACGACGCGCAGGTGGCCGACCTCACCGCCGATGCCGTACGCGCCGCGGTAGAGCTCGTCGTCGAGCACCAGCCCGCCGCCGAGCCCGGTGCCGATCGTCAGGAAGATCATGTCGTCGACGTCCGCGGCAGCGCCGAACGTGAACTCGCCCCAGGCGGCCGCGTTCGCGTCGTTCTCCACCACGACCGGCATCGAGACCTTCGCCTCGACGTCACGCTTGAGCGGGGCGTCGCGCCAGGCGAGGTTCGGCGCGAAGAGCACGGTCGAACGGGCCGCGTCGATGAACCCGGCCGCCCCCACGCCTGCCGCCTCGACCTCGTGGCGCTTGCCGAGCTCGTCGATGATGTCGACGATCGCCTCGACGATCGCGGGCTGGCTGGTGGCTGGAGAGTCGCGGCGCGCCTCGTCGACGATCGTTCCGTCGGCTTCCACGACCCCGGCGGCGATCTTGGTGCCACCCACGTCGACGCCGATCGTCCTGGTCATGTGCCCTCCGGGTCGTCGAGGTCGATGGTCTGGAACCCCGCGGTCGATCCTGCCCGACCATCCGCCTCAGCGGGGTCGAGGAGGTCGCTCACGGTCTGGCCGAGATCAGCCATCGTGGACCGTACCTCCAGCCAGAACGGGCAGGTCTCGAGGTCTGCCTCCCACGCGTCGAGGTGGTGCTGTGCCCACGCCGCCAGTGTGCCGAGCAGTTTGGCCGTCTGCTCCGCGAGGGAGCCGACCGGCTCGTCGGGTGCTTCCGGCACGCTCAGACGCCCTCGACCTTCTTCTTCAGCTCCTTGAGCGCCGTGTCGATGATGACCTTCTCGGCCTTGCGCTTGATCAGGCCGATCATCGGGATCGAGACGTCGACCACGAGCCGGTAAGTGACCTCGGTGTTGCCGCGGCCCTTGTCACGCAGCGTGTACGCGCCGTCGAGGGCCTTGAGAACCTTGCCCTCGACGAGGGTCCAGCGGACCTCGCGGTCACCGTCCCAGGTGTAGGCGAGCGTGTACTCGTCCTTGATCGCGCCCGCGTTGAGGTCGAAGCGCACCTGCGCGGCACGGCCGTCCTCGTACGTCGACGTGACCTCGACCTCCTTCACGGCCGCGGCCCAGGTCGGGTACGCCTCGAAGTCGGCGATCACGGCCATGATCTGCGCCGGCTCCGCCGCGATGGTGATGCTGGACGTCGTCTGGTCCGCCACTGACCCGCCTGCCTTCCGAGGAGCCGATGTACCGACCACTCTCCTACACCGAAGCCGCGTGCATGACAACGACCACACCGGACGCGACCCGGCGACCCTATCCGGCTGCCGCGCATGGTCCGGGGAGGTGGCCACGAGCAGGTGGCGGCAGGCGGGGTGGCCGAGGCGCGGGCGAGCAGGGTCGGGGTGATTTATCCACAGGGGCACGAGTCGATTCCACGGTCGGTGGCCCGGGCTCGGATAGGCTGCTGCCCGCCATAAACCGGACAGAGGTGGACGATGCCGAAAGTCAAGTGCGACGACATCGAAGTGCATGCCGGACTAGTGCGCGACGAGCTCAAGCCGCTCATCGAGGCGGCCAAGAAGAAGCTCGAGGAGATCGACCTGCACAGCGACGCGATGGGCAGCATCGGCAGCGGGGCTGTGACGAGTCACAACAACTGCAAGACCGCGCATATCGAGAATCTGCGGAAGGGCGTCGAGGACTTCCAGACGCTCCACGAAGGCATGATGCGTACGGCTGAGAACTGGCGGACAGCCGATGACCAGTGGGTGGAAAAGGGCACCCCGGGAATCTGAGGAGGAACGATGGCGCCA
This sequence comes from uncultured Actinomycetota bacterium, assembly GCA_963762635.1. Lineage (GTDB taxonomy): Bacteria > Actinomycetota > Actinomycetes > Propionibacteriales > Actinopolymorphaceae > Tenggerimyces. The sequence continues at coordinate 229,808 of CAVXLQ010000005.1, read as the reverse complement.
TTTCCCATCTACAACCCGTTCATGATCTCCAGCGCGGTCATGAGCTCGAGCTGGGCGATCTACTCGATCGGCGCGGCCACAGCGGCGCTGGTGATCATCGCCGCCTTGGGTGAGGCCGATCCGGACGAAGAGGCGCTCGACGGGGCCGCGGCGAAGTGGCGCGAGTCGAACACCCAGATCAAGGAGCTCGTCGGGAAGTTCATGGACGACGCGAAGCCACCCGCCGAGTCCTGGAACGGCACCCAGGACCGGAAGGCGTTCGACGACATCATCGACAAGGTCGCGGCGGAGCTGGACTCGATCGTCAAGGTGTTCGAAGGCAACGCCACCGCCCTCGACGAGGCGAAGAACTTCTATAACAAGGCATGTCCGATGATCCTGGCGATGGTCGTCACCGGAACGGCGATCCTGGTCGGGCTCATGGTGCTCAAGGCGACCATCGTCGGCTACGCCGCGGCGGAAGGCGCCCAGACCGTGACCGGATGGGCTGTCGCCGCGGCCGTTCTCGGCATGATCGGCATGATCATCGGGTTTATCATGGCCTTCGTTGCCTACAACGAGAGCAGCGGCAAGGTGAAGTTCGACACCGAGGCCGGCAAGGGCGAGCGCGGCTCCGACGTGGACTTCCAGAAGATCGAGATCGACTGGGGTACGAGCAAGGAGGGGGCGCAGCCAGCCTGATGGAGCCCTTGTACGGGATTCTCCTCGTCGCCTTCGTGGCGGTCGTGGTCTACGCGGTCGCCGCGGTCACGCTGGTGCGCCGGAACAAGGAGACGCCGAGCCCGCCGTGGAGCCGGCTGAAGGGGTTCACCTGGCTGGCAGTCGCGTCGGCGGTGGTGATCCTGCTGTCGCTGGCGGCGGCGCTCGTCGTCACGATCGCCGGTATGGCGGGAAGTCCCCTCGCGCAGCTCGCCTTTGGCTTCGTCACCCTCATCATCGTCGGCGCGTTCTACCTCTTCCTCGTCCACCCGTTGGTGCGGGTGGTGCGCGCCAAAGGCGTGCCCGGTCAAGAGCCGGAGCGTCCGAACACCTAGACCCATTGCAGAAGGATGGAATCGTGGATCCCCGGGATGCTCTCGAGAAGGCGATGCGTACTGTTCGCGAACGGCAGGCGCAGGCCGCCTCTGTGACGCAGCAGATCAACACCATCAGAGGGAAAGCGCAGTCCGAGGACGAGCGTGTGACGGTCGAGGTCGGAGCGATGGGACAGCTCGAGTCCATCGAGCTCGACCCCAGGGCGATGCGGATGCCCTCGGAGGACCTGGCGCAGACGATCGTCGACCTCGCCAAGGCCGCGACCGAGGACGCCGGCGCCCAGATGCGCAAGGCGATGGAGTCCATGCTGGGCGACGGCGTCGACTGGCAGAAGCTGGTCGACACCGGAGGCAACCTCGACATGAGCTCGTTCAACAAGGCCGCCGAGACCCTGGGTTTGGGTCGGATGGACGACCTGCCGGAGCCGCCGACGTTCCCCGACCCCACCCCTGACCGAAAGGTCTAGCCCTCACTGCGCAGCCGGCGGAGGATCTGCCGTTCGGCCGATCCGTCCGGCCCCGGCGGCGCCGAAGCTGGAGGCATGACAACCATCACGACGCAGCGCCCGTCGTCCTGGACCCGCTGGGTACAGCCCGCGGCGGCCGGCTGGGCGCTGCTGTACGGCGCGCTCGGCATCTTCTGGACGCTCGGCGGCCCAGGCTTCCCGTTCGGCAAGGCGGCCGACCGCGGCTACGGAGAGTCGATCCTGGGAACGGTCGACCCGCGGCTGCTCGCGCCCGCGATCGCCGTCGTAAGCCTGCTCGCCACAGCCGCCCTGCTGGCCCTTCGAGGCACCAACGCCCTGGCCAAGACGGCTTTCGGCTACCTCGTCCTGCTCGGCGTCAGCCTGCTCGTCGTGATCCCCGACCGGCGCCCGCTGATCGCCGTCGCGTACGCACCGATCCTGCTGGTCGGCGCACCGTTCGGCTGGCCAGAAGGCGTGAACTTCCTCGACGCGATCCCCTGGCCCGTCCTCAACCAACTCGCGTTGATGGTCGGCGGAGTCCTGCTGCTCGGCACCGCACTCGCCTACCGTCGCGGCATCCGGCAGGACGAGGCGGCGCCCTGGACGACGCCAGCCGCGGTCAGACGTTGGGGCGCGTGGGCGGTAGGCATCGCGGTCGCGATCCCCGTCCTGTACGCGGCGACCCGCTGGGCGTGGGCCCTGGGCATCCCGCTCGGAATCAGCGAGGAGTTCCTCCGTCAGGGCCAGGAGTCGGGCCTCTGGATCGCCGGCGCGGGGCTGGCCTCGTTCGCCGTCGTCGGTGCGCTGCTCACGCTCGGGCTCTGGCAGCGCTGGGGCGAGCTGTTCCCGCGCTGGGTCCCGCTGCTCGGCGGCCGCAGGGTGCCGCCGAACCTCGCGATCGTGCCCGCCTCGGTCGTGGCGGTGTTCGTGACGTCGGCGGGCCTGGAGTACTGGCGGCTCGCCCTCGGTGGCCCGATGGCGATGGAGATGAGCTGGACGACGCTCGGCCCCGAGCTGCTCTGGCCCTTCTGGGGAGTCGCGCTCGGAGCCGCGGCGCTCGCCTACCGGCTGCGCCGTAGAGCGTCGCAGACCTGAGTGAAGCTAGTGACCAGACGCGTAGTGAGCCTTGAGCAGGTCGGTCCCCCAGTCCCGCTCGAGGTCTCGCCACACGCTGTGGATGTGGTTGCCGTCGTCCTGGGTGTTGTCGTACTCGAGGATGAACGTCGGCCCCTGCACCACGTAGTAGTGCTTGTTGCCGATCCCCCGCTCGGTCGAGCCGGCCCAGCTGAACGTGACGGGCTCGAGCCCCGCGTCGCCGAGCCGCTGCCAAGCGGTGGCGGCGACCTCCGGCAGCAGCCGGGTGAGGTAGTGCTGGATGAGCCGTTCGAGCAAGCCCTGTTGGTCGTTCGCCATGTCGGCGTACGCCAGACCCTTCGGCAACACCGACGGGTCGGCGACCGGGTCGTTCCGGGTGAGGATGTCGTCCGGCGCAACTTCGGCCACGATCGCGGCCTCGCGACGCGCGTCGTCCAGACCGCCCAGCAGGTCCCGGGCGAGATCCTCCTCGAACGGCAGGAAACGCAAGCCGGCATCGGGTCCGGACACGATCATCGCCGGCTCGGCGCCGAGGAACTGCGGCGTGCCGGCGATCGTGTCGCCGACGGCGGTGAGGTTGACGACGACGTGGTGCCCGGACGCGGAGAACGCCCACGGGCCCGAGCCGGCAGGGTCGCCGAAGACCCGGAAGTAGTACGACAGCGGGTGAATCGTGCGGCCCTCGGGCTCGCGCGACATGATCTGCCGCGCCTCGGCGAAGGCGCGCTCCGACAGGCCTGCCCGCAGGATCTCGTACGCAAGCTCGCGTTGACGCTCGTCCATGTCGCGCAACGGGAGGCCGGGACGCTGGGCCGGAACGTACAGCCACTCCGACCGATCGGGCGCGTCGAACGGTGCCGTCGCGGTGGCCCGCTGCGAAGGATCGAGCGCGTCGAGGAACGCGGTCGCGGCCGCGGCGATCATGTGCCCTCCCGGTGGTCCGTGGCGTAGTGCTTCGCGAGCAGGTCCTCGCCCCAGTCGTTGGCGAAGTCGCGCCAGACGCTGTGGATGTGGTTGGCGTTGTTCTGCGTGTTGTCGTACTCGAGCAGGAACGTCGGCCCGAGCACGTTGTAGTAGTGCCCGTTGCCGATCCCGGGCTCGAGCGATCCGGCCCAGGTGAACGTCACCGGTTCGAGGCCGGTGCTCTCCACCCGCGCCCACGCCTCGTCGGCGAGGGCCTGCGTGGGGCGGGTCAGGTAGTGGCGAACGAGCGTGCGCAGCAGGTCGCGCTGGTCGTCGGCCATGTCGCCGTACGCTAGCCCGGACGGCATCGCCTTCGGGTCCACGACCGGGTCCATGCGGCTCATGATGTCGCCGGGCGCCGTCTCCGCCACGATCGCGGCCTTGCGCCGATCGTCGTCCAGCGCCAGGACGAGCGCGCGGCCGAGATCCTCCTCCTCCGGCAGCGCCCGCAGGCCCTCCTGCGGGCCGCTCGGGACGCGGGCCGGGTTGGCGCCGAAGAAGTGCGGCGTGACCGCGACCTCGTCGCCGACGACCGTGACGTGCACGGCGATGTGGTGCCCGTTGGTCCGCCATCCCCAGGGTCCAGAGCCCGGGGTGCCGAGCACGCGGAACCAGTACAGCTCCGGGTCCCGGTCGTGATGGACGGAGCCGCTCGCTCGTTCCAGCTCACCCAGGATCGGCTCGAGGCCGATGATCCCGCGCGCCGTCTGCTGGGCCCGTTCGGACAGGCCGGTGTCCAGCAGGGCGAACGCGAGCCGCCGCTGCTCCCCGGACATGTCCTTCAGCCGCAGCCCGGGACGCGGGCCGGGGACGTAGGTCCACTCGCGGTGGTCGGGCGTGTCGAACGGTGCCGTCGCCTGCGCCCGTTGCCCGTCGTCGAGGCTGGCCAGGAACGCCTGCGCGGCGTCCGCCATCGGCTGTGCGGTCATCTCGTCACCCTACCCAGCCGAACGGGATTGTCCGTTCGCCAACGGGGAAGGTGACGGGACATGGCCACCGCCACCGTTCCCGACACGAAAGCCCTGTCGAAGCTGCGCGAGGCCGTCCAGCACTGTCGGCGCTGCGACCTGTACAAGGACGCCGACCGGGCTGTCTTCGGTGAGGGCCCCAAGAAGTCGCCGTTGATGATGGTCGGCGAGACGCCAGGCGACGTGGAGGACAAGAAGGGGCACGTGTTCGTCGGCCCGGCCGGGCATCTGCTGGACGAGGCCCTCATCGACGCGGGCATCGACCGGGACGGGGTGTACCTGACGAACGCGGTCAAACACTTCAAGTTCACCCGGCAGGAACGGGGCAAGCGGCGGTTGCACAAGACGCCGAACCGGACCGAGATCGTGGCCTGCCAGCCGTGGCTGGAACGCGAGCTCGAGGCCGTCAGGCCCGAGGTCTTGGTCATCATGGGCGCGGTCGCGGCGTCGGCGGTGATGGGGCCGTCGTTCCGCGTCACCCAGCAGCGCGGCAAGGTTCTCCCCTGGCCCGACCACGACGGCGTCATCGTGGCGACCGTCCACCCGTCCGCCGTGCTGCGAGCGGACGACCGACAGGCCGCCTACAAGGCCTTCGTCGCCGATCTGCGGGTCGCGGCGCGAGCTCTGCATTAACCAGGCATTAGGGTCAGCGAGTGGCTCGTACGCTCGTGGTGACCAACGACTTCCCGACCCGGCAGGGCGGCATCGAGGCGTTCGTCCTCGCGCTCTGCCAGCGCCTGCCCGCGGACGACGTCGTCGTCTACACGGCCTCGATGCCGGGCGACCGCGCGTACGACGCCAAGCTGCCGTTCGCCGTCGTCCGCGACCCCACGGGCACGCTGCTCCCCACGCCCGCCGTCGCGACGCGGACGACCGCCGTACTCAAGGGCGAGGGCTGCGACCGCGTGCTGTTCGGCGCGGCCGCGTCGCTCGGGCTGCTCGCCTCCGACCTGCGCAAGGCCGGCGCGCACCGGATCGTCGGCATCACCCACGGGCACGAGACTTGGTGGGCGCGCGTGCCCGGCGCGAAGAACGCGCTGCGGCGGATCGGCCGTACGACCGACGTCCTCACCTACCTGGGCGAGTACACGCGCGGCGTGATCGCGAAGGCGCTCGACCCGTCCGACGCGGCGAGGATGGCGCGGCTCACCCCCGGAGTGGACGCCGACGCGTTCAAGGCGGGAACGGGCGGCAAACAGATCCGCGAGCGGTTCGGCATCGACGCGGACAAGCCGGTCGTCGTCTGCGTGGCGAGGCTGACCGCGCGCAAGGGCCAGGACACGCTGATCCGCGCGCTCCCCCATGTCCTGCGGGAGATTCCGGACGCGACGCTGCTGATCGTCGGCGACGGGCCGTACCGGGAGACGTTAGAGAAGCTGACCGACGAGACCGGCATGCGCAAGCACGTGATCTTCGCCGGGGCGGTGCCGTGGGCCGAGATCCCGCCGTACTTCGACGCCGGCAACGTGTTCGCGATGCCCTGCCGGACCAGGCTCGGCGGGCTGGAGCCGGAGGCTCTCGGCATCGTGTTCCTCGAGGCCCAGGCGTCCGGACTGCCTGTGGTGGTGGGAGATTCGGGTGGCGCGCCCGACGCTGTGCGGCACGGCGAGACAGGGTACGTCGTCGACCCGTACAACCCGGTCGCCGTCGCGGCCAAGGTCACCGACCTGCTGAAGGATCCCGAGCAGGCACAGAAAATGGGCGCGCTCGGCCGCGAGTGGGTCAAGGCCGAATGGTCGTGGGAGTCGTCGGTCGCGACGCTCCGCAAACTGTTGGCGTACCCGGACTGACCCGATGACCGCCCTCGACCTCGCCGACGACACGTTCGTGGTCGCGCCGCCGAAGGTGCTCGCGAAACGCCTTGGCGAGCAGGCGTTCTGGCGTACGTGCTGGCCGCAAGTCAGCCTTGACAGCTACCAGGACCGTGGACTCGAGGGCCGGCGCTGGTACGTGAAGGGCGAGGTCACCGGCTCCGCCGAGCTCTGGCTGGAACCGTACGGCGACGGCACCATCGTGCACGTGTTCCTGCGCGCCGATCCCTCACCGGACAAGGCGAAACGCCACACGATCGACAACCTCCGCAAGCGCTACACGGTAGCGCTCAAGGACGCCCTGTTCGGCCTCAAGCTCGAGCTCGAGGCCGGCCGGCCACCCGGTGTGGGCCGGAAGAGCTAGCTACCGCGCAGCTCCTCGTAGACCTTGCGTGCCTTCGCGTACTGGTCGTCGATCTCGGCCTCGCCGCCCTTGCGCGGGTCGCCGCAGGGCCCGGCGATCGCCATCCGGGCGACCTTGCCGCCCAGGCGGCGCCGGAACGTCTCGACGAACTCCAGCGTCTCGTCGGCGCTGAAGTCGCGATGCAGGACGCCCACCACGTAGATCGTGTCGTCGGGCAGGGGCACGAGGTACCGCTCGTACGTCCTGACCACGTCCTCGGCCGGCCGCGGCCGGTGCTGACCGTCGCAGTGTGGGTCGTGGACGGCGAACAGCACCTGGTCGCCGCCGTTGTGCTGCCAGATCGGGAGCTCGTTTATCGCGTTGATGAACAGCACCTTGGTCAGATCCGACTGCAGGAACAGCGGCGTGAACGGCCGGTTGTTCAGATCGCCCCAGCACAGATGGAAGGCGTGCCGCGTACCGGGCGGAAGGCCGGCGGCCATGCGCGCGACGGTCTCCAGCTGGTGACGGATGATCGGCCGCTTCCACCCCATCGGGCCTGGCACCGAGGCGAACGCCAGCTCGGCGGGAAGCTCCCACTGCAGCACGGCGAGCGGGTTGTCCTCGAGGATCCGATCCACCTGAGGCCGGAGCTTCGCCTCGAACTCGACCTGTCCGCCGACCATCATCCCGGCGAACATCTTGATGGCCCGCGGGCTCGGCACCCCGACCATGTAGAGCGCCTTGCCGTTGAGCCGCTGTTGCACCTTCTCGTACGCCTGGAAGTCCGCTCGACTCCATTCGGCGTGCGGAAACTCCGAAATCCGGTCGATCGACGCTTTTGCCCAGGGATACATCACCAATCCGAGAAGCATTTTGGCCATATAGCGCAGATAGGTCGGTCGCTTGGGCGCGGTGAAGAACGGCAGCCGCAACTCGCGATAAATGCGATCGCAGAGCGGAACGATCCAGTTCTGCTGGTCCTTTCGCCACTCGCCGCCGCCCCTTGTCACCAACAAACCCTGGGTGCGCTCCTCCATTCGTAACTGGGTGGTGAGCGGATCTGTGTCCGGCTCGTCACCCATCGTTCCCGGTTCGTCAACCGGTAGATAACTACCGGTCGCGTACAAACCAACGACCTCGACCATGTCCCGCCCCTAAAGAGACCACGCGTGCCCGACGGAAGCATTGTGCGATCGCCCGGCGACGCGCGGAGCGTTATTCGGAGGAATGCCGAACGACCGGGACTGGCCGGCGCGGCGTCGTGAACGATCGCGCTCCCGAAACCCAAGACAGCTACGCTCCGAACGTGGGCACCGGAATCGCGACAGAGGCGGACGAACAGGCACTTCGTCCGATCCCAGAGTCGGAACGAACCTCGAACGCGGCCGCGCAGTTCTGGATCTGGGCGGGCGCCAACATCGCGCCGATCAACTGGGTGCTGGGCGCGCTCGGCATCAAGCTCGGCCTCAGCGTGATGGACACGATCACCGTGCTGGTGATCGGCAACCTGATCGGCATGGCCCTGTTCGGCGCGTTCGTCCTCATGGGCCAACGCACAGGCGTGAGCCAGATGGTCCTCGCCCGCAGCGCGTTCGGCCGGATCGGCGCGCATCTGCCGACCGTCCTGCAGGGCGTGATCGCCGCGGGCTGGTGCGCGATCAACACCTGGATCGTGCTGGACCTGCTGCTCGCGCTGTTCGGCAAGCTCGGCATCACGGGCGGGACGGCGCTGAAGCTCGGCCTGGTCGTCCTGATCATGGGTCTGCAGGTGCTGATCGCGGCGACCGGGTTCAAGGCGATCGCGAAGTTCGAGAAGTGGACCGTCCCGATCACGCTGCTCGTGCTGGTGGCGATGAGCGTCATCGCATGGACGCGCCTCGACGTGCAGTGGTCGCTCCCGGGCACGGTCACCGGCGCCGAGCGGATCGCGATGATGAGCGCGGTCATGACGGCGATCGGGATCGGCTGGGGCATCACCTGGTTCGCGTACGCGTCGGACTACTCGCGCTTCGTTCCGCGTTCGGTGCCGGCCGGCAAGGTCTACGCGGCGAGCGTGCTCGGGCAGTTCATCCCGGTGGTGTGGCTCGGCGTCCTCGGCGCGTCGCTCGCGACCGTGAGCGCTACGGCGGATCCGGGTGCGCTGATCGTCAATGCCTATGGAGGATTGGCGATTCCGGTGATCTTGTTGGTCATCCATGGGCCGATCGCGACGAACATCCTGAACGTGTACTCGTGTGCGCTCTGCGCGCAGACCATCGGCTGGCGGATCAACCGCCGCAACCTGTCGGTCTTGGTGGGCGCGTTCGCCGCACTGTTCACTGTCTACCTGGTGTTCCAGGGCGACTTCGCGCAGCAGCTCGACGCGTGGCTGGCCGGGCTGGTCACCTGGGTCGCGCCGTGGGCGGGCGTGATGCTGATGCATTACTACGTCGTCCGGCGGCGCGAGATCGACGTCGACGCGTTGTTCGACGACACCGGGACGCGGCTGCCTCGCTACGGGTGGCCGGCGCTGATCGCGTTCGTGGTGGGCATCGTGGCGACGTGGTCGTTCGAGTTCGGCCTCGTCGGTCCGCTGCAGGGACCGCTCGCGCGGGCGCTGGGTGGGATCGACCTGTCCTGGCTGGCGGGGCTGCTCGTGGCCGGGCTGCTCTATCTGCTGCTGAATCGGGTGATGGCACGTGAGCGACGCTGAGTTCCTGTCCGCGGCCATCGCCGAGGCGCGGTTGGGTCTGTCCGAGGGCGGTGTGCCGATCGGCGCCGCTCTGGTCGTCTCCGGTGCTGTCGTGGCGACGGGGCGCAACCGGCGGGTGCAGCTCGGCAGCGCGATCCGGCACGGCGAGACCGACTGCCTGGAGAACGCCGGCCGGCTGCCCGCTTCGACGTACGCGCGGGCCACGATGTACACGACGCTCTCGCCCTGCCACATGTGCTCCGGCGCGATCCTGCTCTACAAGATCCCGCGCGTGGTGCTCGGCGAGAACGCGACGTTCCTCGGTGCCGAGTCGCTGCTGCGGGACAACGGGGTCGAGGTCGTGAATCTCGACTCGGGGGAGTGCAAGGCGTTGATGGAGGCGTTCATCACCGCGCACCCCGAGGTGTGGAACGAGGACATCGGCGAGGAGTCCTAGCCGAGGGTCCGCCCTGCGAGGAGCGCGGCGACCGGGTTGGGCCGTCCTTCGACCCAGCCGAGCTCGCGGAGCTGACGTTTCGCTCTCTTGCCGAGTCCGGTGCCCAGCGGGTCTTGGGCGTTGCGTTGGACGGCTTGGAGCAGGTGCTCCGGGGTGATCGCGCCCTGGGCGAGCAGGGTGGCGAGACGGAGCGTCCTGGTGGCGGGCAGGTGGACGCACACCGCCTTGGGGCGGGCATGGCCGCCGCGCCACCACGGCCGGCGGCGAACCCGGCGCTCGGCGTCCAGCACGGCTTCCGCGCCGAACGTCGCCGTCAGCCGTTGGCGGATCGCGTCGGCATCGATGCCGAGGGCTTGGAGCGCTTGCTCGTTGGTAGGGCGCGGTCCGATCGTGGGGCCGATCCGTTCGAGCTCGGAGCGTGCCTCCTCCGGGGCGAGGCCGTGGTCGCGATGGCGGAGCAGGGCGATCAGCAGGTGTTCGTCGGCCAGGCAGGGGTGGCCGAGTCCCTTGGCTTCGCGAAACGCGTCGCGGACCACCTTGCGCGCATCCGGGTCGAGACGTCGCCAGAAGTCGCCGGTGCCGTCGTCGCCGATCAGCGCGCGGAGCCAGCTCATGGCGCGTCGGCCTTCGTACGGAGGCCGTGCTTGTAGTGCACCGCCTGCTTGGTGACGCCCAGCCGCCTTGCGATGTCGCGCCAGGACCATCCCTTCTGGCGGGCGTTGTCGACCTGCAGCTCCTCCAGCACCTCGACGAGCTGCCGAAGCGCGATGACGGCCGTGAGCCCCGTGTCAGGGTCGTCCGACGTCGCCGCGTCCATCAGCCGTCTGCTCTCCACGAGATCGATCAACACGCCGTCAAATTTACTTGACGATCTCAAAGTCGTCAAATTTACTTGACGCCTGGTGCGGCAGACTTCCGACGTGCCCAAACCGAGCAAGCGCCGGGTGATCATCAACTCGGACGCGAAGAACGAGGCCGACGACCAGTTCGCGATCGTGCATGGGCTGCTGTCGCCGACGTTCGACCTTCGTGGGTTGATCGCCGCCCACTTCGGCACCAGACGCAGCGACCGCAGCATGCTCGAGTCGCGGGAGGAGCTCGACCTGCTGCTGGAGCTCCTCGGCCTGACCGGCGAGGTCGTGGTGGCCAACGGCGCGGCCGCGGGCATCCCCGACGAGCGAACCCCCGTGGACTCCCCCGGCGCGCGGCTGATCGTCGAGGAGTCCAAGCTCGCTTCCGCGGACGACCCGCTGTACGTCGCGTTCCTCGGTCCCCTCACCGACATGGCGTCCGCGATCCTGCTCGACCCCGAGATCGTGCACCGCGACGTCGTCGTGATCTGGATCGGCGGACGCGGCTATCGCGGCTTCGACCACGAGCCCAAGGTCGAGTTCAACCTCTCCAACGACATCGCCGCCGCGAACGTCGTCTTCGACTCCGGCATCACGATCTGGCAGGTGCCGAGCGACGTCTTCACGAAGGTCTCGGTGAGCTATGCCGAGCTGGACGACAAGATCGCCGGCACGAGCCCGTTGGCCGACTACCTCATCCAGCAGCTGCACGAGTGGAACGCCCGGTGGCACGGGACGCCGATCGAGTCCCGATCGCTCGGCGACTCCCCCGTCATCGCCCTGATGCTCTACCCCTCCAGCGGATCGTTCCGGGTCCGCCCCGCGCCACGCTTCGGACTCGACGGCGCCTACCTGCCGGGGTCGAACCATCCGATCAGGGTGTGCGAAGACCTGGACACCCGGTTCCTGCTCGAGGACATGTTCGCCAAGATCCGGGCGTTCGGCCGCCGGAGCTGACGCGGCGCTCTAGTCGCCGGCCTTCTCCTCCACGTACGCCCGCCAGCCCTCGAGGAACTCCGCGGGGGTCGTGTCGAGGACCGTGCGGTACGCGGCCGTCTCGGCGGCGTCGGAGTTGGCGTCGTTCATCGCACGGTAGAACGCGACCAGCTTCCGTTCGTTCCAGTGGGCCGCGAGGTACTTGCAGGCCAGCCAGGCGGCCTCGTACGCCTCGTCCAGGCCGTGCGAGCTCGGGTCGAACTCCTCCGTGCCAGGCAGGGCCTTGGGAGCGCCGTTCTCGCGGACGTCGCGGAGGACCTCCTGCGCGACCACCGCCGTCGAGAGGCCGGCGTCGCGGAAGCCCACGTAGTCGGCGAAGCCCTCCGACAGCCAGATCGGCATCCCCGTCACCGTCGCGTGCGTCGCGACGTGGGTGATCTCGTGCGTCAGCACCACCAGCCGGCCGAGGACGCCGACGCTGTCGAACGTGCTGGGGTTGACGACGATGTGGCTGGCGAGCTCGGGATGGGAACGGCCCACCGACGTGGTCACGGCGGCGACGGCGCTCTGGCTGCCCGCGTCGGTGCCGACGATGCGCTCCATCTGGCCTTGGTTCTCCGGGACCACGACCACGACGTACTGGGCCCAGAACTCGCCCCAGACGTCCGTCACGCGCGGCACTGCGCGGTCGGCGGCCGTGACGTACGGACGCAGCCGGGTCTTCGAGCCGGTGCCGAACACGAGGCTGCGTTCGCCGCGCAGCACGTTGATCTCGGCCTCGAGCCAGATCGGCTTGTTGCGCTTGGTCTCCTCGCCCTCGCGGTCACCGGCGAGGTAGAGCACGCCGTCGCGTTCGACGAAGACCAGGCGCTGCTCGTACCGCCATGGTTCGGGATCGCTGCCCTTGAACGTGACCTCGACCTCGACGTCGGCCACCCACGCGGTGTCTCCGAGCTGCTTGCGGCGCGCGGGCGCCAGCGCGCCGGCGTCCTCTTGGGGCTGACCGAAGTGGTACCGCGTGACGTCGAGCTTGGCGAGGTTGTCGTACGTGCGCTCCGCGACCTGCGCGAACGCCTCGGCCTGGGGGTCGATCGTCCCGAGGTACGCGGCCTTGGTCTCGCTCTTCACCGCGGCGGCCTGGCGCGCCAGCAGCTCCTCGGCCTGCTCGACGCGGGTGGGACGCGGCGCGCCGGCGCGGGAGCTGGTGGTCGGCTCCGGCGTCGGCGTGGTCGGGCTGACGCGTACGGGCGGCTGCGAGGCGGCGAGGTAGCCGCGTGCGTCGGCGGCGGAGGGAACGGGCCCGCCGCGGGCGGCGAAGAACCCGGCCACGACGGCGGCGACGACGAGCATGGTGACCGCGAGCAGGAACCGCACCAGGACGGTCGGGCTCGACGGACGCACGGAAGGCATCGTACGGAACGCGTGCCGACAAGCCGAACGGCCCCGGTACCCGCTGGTAGCGGGCCGGGGCCGTTCGTCAGCTTGCTCGGGCTCAGCCCGGGCGGCCGTAGCCGTTGACCGGCATGTAGGACATCTTGATGTAGGTCACGCTCTTGCCGGGGCGAGGTGCGTGCAGCACCATCCCGTTGCCGGCGTACAGACCGACGTGGCTCCGGCGGCCGTAGAAGAACACCAAGTCGCCGACCTGGAGCTCGGACTTCGAGATCTTCGTCGACACCGCGTACTGGCTGCGGGAGGAGTGCGGCAGGTTGACGCCCGCGGCCTCCCAGGCCTTCAGCGTGAGGCCGGAGCAGTCGACGCCGCTCTTGCTCTCGCCACCGAAGACGTACGGAACGCCGATGTATTCCTTCGCCTTGGCGAAGGCGATCGCGTTCCGACCGGAGCCCGGGGGCGGCGCCGGCGGGTCCTCGTCGGGCGCGGGGTCGTTGCGGTCCTTGTCGCGGCTGGGCCGCTTCTCGCGGTCCTCGCGCTCCTCACGCTGCTGCTCGAGGCGGCGACGCTCCTCGGCGGTCAGCTTCTTGAGCACGGCCTTCGATGCGGCCAGCCGGTCGTCGGCTTCCTTCATCTTGGCCGCGGCGCCCTCTTCCGCCTCCTTGAAGCGGCTGAGCTCCGCCTGCACGAGCGACTGACGCTCGACGAGCCGCTTCTGCTCCACCTTCAGCTGGGTGAGCGTGTCACCCTGCTGCCCGGCGAAGGCCTGGGCGGTGGTCATGTGGGCGAGGAACTCGTCGGGGTTCTTGGCGAGCAACAGCTGGACGGTCGTGTCCATACCGCCGGTGCGGTAGTCGGCCGCGGCGAGCTGCCCGATGTGACGGCGCAGCGCGGCGACCTTGTGCTGTTGACGCTTGGTGTCGGCCTTGAGCTTGTCCAACCGGCGACCGCTGGCTTCCTTCTTGTCGGTCAGCTCGTTGGAGAGTTCCGCGGACTCCTCGGCCTTGTGCTCGAGCTCCTCGACCTGCTTGCGCACGTCTTCGAGCTTCTTCTGGGGGTCTGCGTACCCCACAGAGCCTGGGATGAGAACGGTGGCCGCGAGAAGTGCGGAACCAAAGGCAAGCAACGCACCTTTGGTGCGATGAGTCCGGCCAATTGGCACGGGAGGTGGTTCCTTCCTTCCTCAGACGCCTACCGGGTGAGCTGACGGGTTCGGGCCGGGAAGATTGCCCTACGTCACCGTCGCGGTCTGACTTCTCCGCGTCGGCTCCGATTCACCCCACGTGCGTGGTTCCCCGGTTCTCTAGCCGGATGGCTTCCGGCCTTCGACTCAGCGAGGTACCTGCGTCGGCCCTGCGGCCGACCGTGGAACAAGTACCTGGCGGGGGACTCTAGTGACCATTTCGTGATCCTTCAAATCCCCGTTGGCGTGTTGTGTCGTTCTGGGGAAGAAAACCGTCCCTTACGTTCCGTGTCAAGTTGGCTACGCAGTGTCAGATAACGTGTCGGGCTGTCCCGCGATGCGGATTTCGCTTCCCCCTGGCGGGACGGCTTGTGCTCCTGACCTGCGCAGGTCAGAGCCTTGTCGATCACGCTCCGCAACCATCTCCGGGGCCCGTCTAGGCGCCGCGTCTGAGCGCCGGCTTGGGCAGGACTTGGGCTGGTACGCGAGGCCGAATCTCGATGCTGGCATGGCGCAAAGGCGGCACCAGGCCGGAATCGGCCAAGACCTGCAAAGCCGCCCTGTCGGCGTCGTCGAGGTCGAGCTCACTCGGCGGGGCACCCAACAGGACGGCGACCACACAGTCGCCGCACGCGAGGCCCCGGACCTCACAGCTGTCACAGTCGATCCGCATCTTCCACTCCATCCGGTCTGCGCCCTGCCATAAGGGGGAAGTAGGCGGCTGGGCGATCCGCTCCGCACGTTAGACGGGCCCACCGACAACCCCTTGACACCGCCCACAACGGCGTGCTGGCGCCAGTGGGCGCTGCGGCCAACGGGCACACCGTGCGCCGAATGGCACCCGCCGCAGCGCGGGGTGGGGCGGACGGCCGCCGGTGGCGTGGCGGGTGGGATGGCAGCCGGTGGCGTGGCCGCCGAGGGGGATGGCCACCGGTGACGGCTGGCCAACGAGTGGTGGGTCTTGGACGGCGAAGTGGTCAAGCCGCGCGGTGCATGAGATGCGATGCCACCCAGCGATCCGCGACTTGCGCGGCGATGCCACCCCTGCTCGATGCGCGCGCGGCACACGGTTCACACATATGTGCGCGCAGCTGCCTGCATGATGGGCGGCGATGCCCGCCAGGTCGGCGAGGTACCAGCGATGCCTTGCCGTGTGGTGTGGCCCGGGCACGAGGTGCAATGCCGCGTGCCGCGTGACAGGCACTGCGCGGCGGATGCCGCACGTGACGCGCGACATGCGCGGCGACGCCACGCGCGCGACCGCCCCGCGAGCGCGTGGCGCGGTGCGGCCAAGCCAGTGGGTCGCCGGAAGCACCCAAGCCACCGTTCGGTCCAACGGCGCAACCGCACGTGCGGTCACGGTGTCGTACCCGGCGCTCCCCTAGCGGCTGAGGGCGCGGACGAGGGCTGTGGCGGCTACGGGGCGGGCTCCTGCTCGGCGGACGCCGTCTGCTACTTCGCGGTCGCTCGATACGACCACCACGGGGCGGCCGGGGGGTTCGGCTGCCACCAGCCTGCGGATCACCTCGTCTGCTGTCACGCCGGCGGGGCTGAAGCGCACCCGCACCCCGCGGGGCACGGCCACGGCGGGGGTCACGTCGAGTTTCGCCCCGTCGAACACGCAGGTGATCTCCGCGCCCGTACGGCCAGCCAGGCCGCCCAGCCCCGTCATGAGTCGGGCCCGCTGGGTCTCCAGCGTCAGCGTCGGCCAGGCCGTCTTCGTCACGTTGTAGCCGTCCACCACCAGGTGCACCTGCGGCATCCCCAGCAGCGTCTCCAGCGACGTCGCGTCCTCGGGCCCAGCGGACGCCGCGCCCGACGATGCGGGCTCGTGGGCGGCCACCGTGTCGGCCGGGCGTGTCGTCACCGGTGGCAACGCGAGCTCGCGCCGCAGTCCCTGCGCCGCGTCCACGATCGTGTCCATCAGCAGCCGGAGCCGCGCGGAGGCCACGTCCCGACCCTCGCGAGCCGACCGGCGCGCCGTTTCCAACGAGCCCTCGACATCGGCCAGCCGCGAACGGATCCGCCGCAGCTCCGAGTCCGCCCGCGCGGTGTCCGAAGCGGCCTGGTCACGAATCTCCGCCGCCAGCTCCGCCTGACGCGAAGCCTCCTTCTCCGCGGCAGAAGCCCGGTCCCGCGCCTGCTTCAACGTCTTGCGCAGCGTCGCGTTCTCCTCCTTCAACGACGCCAGGTCGGCACGCAGGCGGTCCCGGTCGGCCCGGGCCTCCGTACGCGCCGCCGAGACCTGCTCACGCAGCCGCGCGACGGTCTCGGCCTCGGCCCCACTGGTCTGGGCCGCGGCCTCCCGGTCCAGATGGTCGGCGACATCGTCGACGATCTTCGCCCAGCCCACCGGCCGCAGCAGGAAAGCAGCCGCGGCCACGTCCAGCGGGTCGGCGGCAGGCGGCGCGAGGCCGTGGCCGACGGCCTCCGCGAGGTCGGGTACGGCCGAACGGATCCGCTCCGACACCCGCTGCCGGAACACGATGTCGCTCTCCAACGCCGCAGCCAAGGGCGTCGCTGCCAGACGCGCTCGCCGCCCGGGGGCGAAGCGCGCGAACGGTCGCAGCGCCGCGGGGACCTCGTCAGCGGTCAGCTCGCCGAGCGTGTCCGAGGCGAGCGCGACCACCCGTTGCCGTACCGGCTCCGGTAGCGGCCCCTTGAGCGCCTCGGGTGTTTCGGTCACCTGCGGTCAGACTCCTCCACGACGGCCGCGTCCGGTCGGGGAACGAGTACCACCGAGTTCACCGAGCCACACCAACGGCACCGCACCTGCTCGATCGAACCGGCGAGCTGCTCGGTCTCCTCGACGCTGACATCTCCGCCGAGATCCACATGCCAGAACTCCCGCGTCCGGGCGGTCCTGGTCACGTCGAAGCGCGTGAGGTTGCCGCACGTGGTGCAACGCCACCGGGTGGTGGCGGACGGTACGGGCACGACCACGGCACGCTCCTCTCGACCTGTTGCGAGGGTAACGACCGGTGGCTGGAAGAACGAACCGGAATCGCCAACGACTCGCTCGGCGTGGTCGGCTTCCGCGGGCCGAGGACGACTCGACCGGCCGAAGGCCGCCGCTTGGTCGCCGCAGGGTCGCCCGACCGCGTCGAGCTCGCGGCCAGATGCCGCCGAGGCCGTCCGCGGCCGAGGCGTGCGAGGGCCGCCATAAGCACAGCGCCCGTGGATACCGCCGCGACAGGGCCGGAGGGCGTGGTGTAAGCGGTCAGCGCACGTCCAGCATGACCTCCAGCGCCTGCCCGGCCACCATCGTCACCGGCGCGGCCAGCTTCACCACCACGTGTGTCCCGTCCACCGCGAGATCGGCGACGCCGACAGACTTGCCCGCCAGCCGAACGGTCGCCTTCTTCGCCGGACGGGCCGTCTCGAACGCGAGCTCGGTCAGCCGCAGCCGCCCGAACCGCAGCTCGAGCCGTCCGGTCTGCGTGGTCGGCACGCGCCGCTGCGAGTACGAGCCCCAGCCCTCAGCCACCGTGAAAGCCGCCCGGAAGTCCTCCGGCGTCAGCTTCGGCGCGAAGCCCAGCCGCCCGCGCGGCCCGTGGTACGAGTAGCCGCAGACAGCCAGATAGACCGCGTGGCTCATCATCGCCCGCGCGTAATGGTCGCTGCACTCGATCTCGTTGTACGGGTTGCGCAGCGCCGCGTCGTACCGCTCGTACACCGCCCGCGTCAGCGCCAGCCCCTCGGCCACCAGGCCTTCGTGGATCAGGTGCGCGGCGACCTGGTACTCCTGCCCGGTCCACACCTCGTTGAAGTAGCCGACCAGCACCGGATCGCCCGCGCCGGACGCCTCGTCGTCACCGCCGTACGGCCAGGTGCACATCAGCAGCCCGGCCTCGCCCTGCACCGCGAACCACCGACCCGTGTGGATGTCGATGCTCTCCCGGTAGCCCTCGTGGTCGGACTGGAAGTTGTTCCGGTAGATCGTGCGCAGCGCCGAGCTCGTCTTGTCGGCCGGGAAGATCCGTGGCAGGTCGAGCTGCCGCGCATAGAGCTCGCCGAAGAGCTGGTCGGCGAAGCAGCCGCGGTTGGAGTTCGTCGCGGACGCGTGAGCGGGGTCGATGATCTGCTCGAAGTAGCCGTACTGAGAGTTCCACAGCTTCTGCGCGATCAACGCGGAGCCCTTCTCCGCCAGCGCGGTGTAGCGAGCGGCGTCGGCGGCGTCGCCGTACTCCCCCGCCATCGCCGCCCCGGCGCGCAGCGCGGCGACGTAAAGGCCGCCCAGCCAGGGAATCTCGCCGTACCAATCCTGGTCGAGCGTGTTGTGCTGCCGGCCCTCGATGATGCCGTCCGGTGTGCCGCCGTCGGGAGTCGCGTCGTCGCGGACGAGCAGCTCGAGCGCCTTCTTCGCCCGCGGCCACACGCTGCGCAGGAACGAGTCGTCCGCCGACATCAGGTGCTCGCGGTACGTCCGCAGCAGGATCCCTGCCTGCCCGTCGTGCGCCACCGCACCGGGCCAGAACTCGCCGCGGAACCCGACCGCGCCGTTCTCGTCCAGCGCGACGCCGAGGTCCTGCAGATCGCGAACGGTACGTTCCAGCTCGGGGAACAGCCGCGAGATCGACTGCGCGTAGTTCCACACGTGGGTGCACGTGCCGACGCAGCAGTACTCCCCCTCCTCGCCGTAGAAACGGCCGTTGGAGAAGCGGAAGACGGTCGTGGTCGCGAGCGTGGAGGCGGGCGCGAACGTGCGTTCCAGGAACCAGTGCGGCAACGTCGAGTCGTCGTACCAGGTCTTCACCCAGCCGCGGGTCGCCTTGTCCAGTTGGCCAAGCCGGCTGCCGATCTCGGCGACGACGGCACGGGCGGCCGGGAAGCGGGTGGAGTAGTGGTTGCGGGCCGGCTGCGGTCCCTGGATCCAGTGGTAGAGCGCTTCGCGGAGCCTCGGGTAGTACCAGCTGACGACGAAGCGCACCGTGGTCTGCTGGCCGGGCGCGAGCCGCGCCTTCACGCGGACGGCGCCGGTCTGCGTACGTTCGGACGCGTCGATGTCCGCCGGTCCGGCCGCGGAGTCGAAGAAGTCGTCGAGCGTGCCGGCCTTGGCGAGCGAGGGATGCGCGGTCGCGCGAGAGTCCAACGCTGCAAGGGCGAACGTGCCATAGTCGTGCAGCTCGTCGAGCGGCTCCACGTCGGGTTTGTCGGTGAACACGATGTAGTCGCAGTTCACGTGACCCCAGCCGCCGGTGTGCGCGTCGACGATCTCGAGGTGCGCGGTCTTGCCCTCGTACTTGTGGACGTCGAGGACCCGCGTCGCGAGCGGCTCGGCGTCCGCACCGGCGGCGGTGGCCACGACGGTGCCGTCGACGACGACGTTCACGCAGGTCTGACCGGACCAGTGCCCACCGCCGACGCCGGCCGTGATGTAGCGGCGTTCGATCGTGAACGGGCGGCTGATCAGCTTGCCCACCAACGAGTCGGCGAACCCGGCGTCGCCGGCCCAGAACGCGTGCGACGTGACGAACCTCGTGCCGTGGACGTGCAGGTCGCCGAACCGCTTGAAGTAGTCCGGCACCTCGTCCTTCGTGACCGGCCGCGTGCCGAACGCGTCGCCCTCGATAGTCCAGCCCTCGTGCGTGTCCCGTTCGAAGTCCTCGAACACGATCTCGGGTCGCGGATCGCCGCCGAGCTGGCCCGGGACGGTGGTGAACTCGAGGCCTCTCGCGGTGCCGTTCTGGAACGTGCCGGCGCGCAGGATCGTGGGCTGCTCGTTGCGAGAGTCGAGGCTGATCGGGTTCTCGCTCCAGCCGGCGAGCGTGATGTCGATCGGCTTGGTGTCGGTGTTCTTGACGGTGTAGGCGAGGACGGTCGCCGGGTAGGACGAGTCGTCGGCCTTGGTCGGGGCGAACGGCGAGTAGGCGTCGAGGCTGACCTCGACGTCGGCCTGCTTGTAGGTGACGTTCGCGAGCGGGTACGGGCCGCGGAACGTGATGTCGTCGAAGCCGTCCTTGTCGAGTGACTGGGTCTTCGTGCCGTCTTGGGACGTCGTCCGCAGCGCGAAGCCGTGCTTGAACGGTGACTGCTGCTGGAACGGCGTCCGGTAGGCGCCACCCTCGAAGAACGAGGCGGTGACGTTGACCGGCGTGTAGACGTCCCAGAGCCAGAGCTTGCCGTCGCCGCCGAGGTAGAGGCGGCCGGCGGCGACGCCGCCGACGGGCATGCCGATGTACTTCAGGTCGTCGCCTTGGTACGTGGTGGGTGTGCCGCGGGCGGCGAGCTGCTTGAACTGCCCCTGTGTGGGCGGCTCGGTCGGCGTGAACTCCTGGAGTTGCTTCTCGTCGATGCCGAGCGCGTGCGCCGCGGTCGCGCGGACCGTGAGGTACGCGCCGGCGCCGCCGAGAGCGGACAGCGCGAGGAACGCGCGTCGCGCGACCTCGCTGCTGGACGGACTGCAGCTGCCGTCCGGGCAGCAGTCGAGATGGGTGCGGTCGTGCTCCAGATGCTGGGTCATGCGCGGCCCTCTCCCGTAGTGGCTGCCGGCTGCTCTGACGCGGGAGCAATCGATTTCCAACGAAGCTAGCGCCGTACGTTCGACCCGGTCAATGCCGCCGTCCGGTCCACGCCACCCCACCCGCCCCGTGATCATGAGCGTGATCATGAAGGCGAACGGGCGTATACGACCGGTCCGCCTTCATGATCACGCTCATGATCACGGGCTGGGGAGGACGAGACAGGGTGGCGACTAGCGGTGGAGCCAGGTCAGCAACTCGGGCGAGCCCAGCTCCGCGGCGCGCTCGAGATAGGCCGCGTACTCCTCCTCGGCGAGGAGGTCCCGCCCGGCGCCGGACCGACCGCGGCGGAAGAAGGCCGCCCTGTCCTTGAGCACGCCGCTCCGGTCCGGTGCCAGCTGCTCGGCGTTGCTCCGCATCGACGCGAACGTCGCCGCACGGACCAGCTCGGGCCAGGTCGCCGCCGCGATGTCGATGCCGAGGTGAGTGGCGATGCGGCGCATCTCCCCGACGAGGTCGGCGCCGAGGTCCGTGTAGTGGACGAGCAGCACGTTCGGCTCGTCACGGCGGTTCCACGCGTCGGACAGATGCCAGAACAAGCCGGGCAATGAGTCGAGCTCAGTCAGCGGGTCGGCACGCGAGGCGAGCCACGACACCAGCCAGTCGTGCTCGCTCGGCCGCGGCGGCGGTGGCGAAGGGGGCGGCTGGGTTCCGACGAGCTGGCGCAGTCGTTCGTGATCGATGTTGCCGATCTGGTGATAGACCGAAACGCCGACGTCGACCGGATGCCGCGCGACGACGATGTACGTGACGCGCGGGTCGAAAGGGATCCCGTCGAGCGGCGTGTGCGTCTTGATGACTCGGCGATGCTTCTGCTCCGCGAGAAGTCCGAAGACCTCCTCCCTGGGCACGACGAGATGGTCGAGCCAAGGCGACAGCTCTCCGAGCGGACGAGGCAGGTCCGGCGTTCCGAGAACGAGGAGGGTGCAGATCATCTGCATCCAGGTGGTTCCGCTCTTCGACCTCGTACTGACGACGATGTCGCCGTCCCGGAACGGGAAGTCCTGCCAGCGCGCGCTGTCTTCGTCCTCGGACACGTAGCGACGCGGGCCATCGGTCACCGGCCGAGCGTATCGAGCTGGCCACCGGCGAGCCTAGGCTCACAGGATGCCGCTGAGACGAGACGAGGAGGTGGCGCGATGCCACGAGTGGGGATCGTCGGGGCCGGGCTCCGCGGTCGGCTGTTCGCGCAGGCGCTGACCGGCCTGGCTGGCGTCGAGGTCGTGGGGTTGGCCGACTCGTCCGAGCGCGTGGCTCGCGAGGCCCAGGAGGCCACCGGCGTCCGAGCCTTTCCGAGCTACGAGGCGTTGCTGAACGAGGGACCCGACGCGATGGTCGTCGCGACCCCGGACTTCGCGCACCGGGACGTGGCCGTCGCTTCGGCGGAGGCGGGTTGCGCGTTGCTGTTGGAGAAGCCGGTGGCGACGAGCCTGGCCGACGCGTACGCGATTCGCGACGCGGTCCAGGCCGCGGGCGTGCGGTGCATGGTGGGGTTCGAGAACCGCTGGAACCCGCACCTCGTACGCGTCGGCGAGGCGGTCCACGGGGGCGAGCTCGGCGCGATCGTGTCGCAGAACCTGACGTTGTCGAACACCTACTTCGTCCCGACCCAGATGCTGTCCTGGGCCGCGAAGTCCTCGCCGGCCTGGTTCCTGATGCCGCACACGACCGACCTCGCGATCTGGCTGGCCGGGTCCCGCCCCGTGTCGGTCTTCGCGAGGGGCTCACGAGGCCTGCTCGCCGAACGCGGGGTCGACACGTGGGACGTCGTCCACGCGCTCGTCACGTTCGAGAACGGCTCGACCGCCAACCTGACGTCGGCGTGGATCCTCCCGGACGGGAGGGACGGGATCGTCGACTTCACGTTCCACCTGGTCGGGTCGGCGGGTGCCGTACGAGGCGACCTCGGCCACCAGGGTCTGGTGATGGCGACCGACAGGCAGCGCTCGGTGTGGCCGGTCGGCGGCACCGTTCCGGGCGAGCTGATCGGCGCCCCCGTCTGGATGGCCAGGCACTTCGCGCGACAGCTCGAGACCGGCGCGGACCTGAGTCCCTCCATCGACGAGGGCGTGCTGGTGACCGAGGTGATCTGCGCGATCGAACGTTCGCTGGAGTCCGGTCGCGTCGAAACGCTTACCTAGTTGACGATCGCGCCAGCGGTCATGTTGATCGTCGACGCGGTCATGGTCCGCGCCTTGTCGGAGGCGGCGAAGGTCGCCACCGCGGCCACGTCGGCGAGCGTCGCCGCGCTGCCGGTCATCGTCGCTTCGTGCAGGGACGCCTTGATCTCCTCGGCTCCCTCGAACGCGTCCGGCAGCGTCTCCGGGACGCCGCCCGTGGTGATGCCCACGACGCGTACGCCGTGCTTGCCGAGCTCGGACGCGAGCTGCCGGCGCATCGCCTCGGCCGCGCCGAGCCCGACCATGAAGCCGCCGATGTAGTAGTCGCGCACGGGATCGCCCAGCCCGCCGAACGCCAGGATCACGCCCGACCTCTGCCGGATCATGTGCGGCGCGGCGGCCTTCGCCGTCGTGAACAGCGAGCGGACCTGGTTGTGGATGGGGCGCTCGAAGTCGCGCTGCGACATCTCCACGATCGCGGTCCCCTGCACGTCTCCGACGGAGACCAGGGAGAACGAGACGTCGACCGTCCCGAACCGCGACGCCACCTCGTCGGCGTGCGTTCGCACAGCGTCCTCGTCGAGGGCGTCCACCTCCGCGACCTCGGCGAGACCGCCGGCCGCGGCGATGCGCTCAGCCACCGGCTGAACGGTCGACAACCGCCGCCCCACGAGATGCACCCGCGCCCCCTCGCGAGCGAACTCCTCCGACACCGCCGCGCCGATCGCACCGCCGGCGCCGTAGATGATCGCGTTCTTGTTCGTCAGCAAGGTCATGTCCTCCACGTAACCATTGACAAGTTTTCTTGTCAAGACGGCCGCCAGCTACTACGAGACGCTGCTGGGCCTCTCTGGCAGGCGCGTCTCGTCGGGGCGCCACTACCTGGACTGCGGGGGACGATCGTCGCGGTGTTCAGCCCGCGGGAGGACACCGACCCGTTCGACAACCCGTTCTGCATGGTCGACCAGGGCACGCTCTTCACTGGCCGAGAGGCGGCTGAGAACGGCACTCACGGCGCGCCGTGCCGGGCATTGTCGGTGGGCGCCTCTAGCGTCTTGGGACATGACGGCGCACGCACTCCCCGCACCGAGCGCTTCGGGCGCGCCCGGTGCCGGTTACGTGCAGGCTGCGTTCGACGAGCTCGGCACTCCCCTGCGCGACGTGACGTTCTGCGTGGTCGACCTGGAGACCACCGGCGGCAGTCACGCCAGCGAGTCCATCACCGAGGTCGGCGCGGTGAAGGTACGTGCGGGTGAGTGGCTCGGCGAGTTCCAGACGCTCGTCAACCCGGGCACGATCATTCCTCCGTTCATCGCGGTGCTCACCGGCATCACCGACGGCATGGTCGCGAGCGCGCCGAACATCAAGGCCGTGCTGCCCGCGTTCCTCGAGTTCGCCGAGGGCTGCGTGATCGTCGCGCACAACGCACCGTTCGACGTCGGGTTCCTGCGTACGGCGGCGCTGCAGCACGGCTACCACTGGCCGAGCTTCCACGTCGTCGACACCGCCCTCCTCGCAAGACGCGTCCTCACCCGGGACGACGCCCCCAACTGCAAGCTCTCCACGCTCGCCACCGTTTTCCACACCCGTGTCAAGCCCGTCCACCGCGCGCTCGCCGACGCGCAAGCCACCGTTGACGTCCTGCACGGACTGCTCGAACGCCTTGGCCCGTTGGGCGTCCAGACCATCGAAGAGCTCGCGACATTCACCAGCCGCGTCTCCCCACAGCAGCGCCGCAAGCGCCACCTCGCGGAGAAGCTGCCGCACGCGCCCGGCGTCTACATCTTCAGCGACGACCGCGGCCGCACGCTGTACGTCGGCAAGTCCAAGGACCTGCGCACCCGCGTCCGTACGTACTTCACCGCGTCCGAGACCCGCTCACGCATGGGCGAGATGGTCGGCCTCGCCACCCAGGTCAAGGCGATCGAATGCACGACGCCGCTCGAGGCCGAGGTCCGCGAGCTCCGCCTCATCGCCGCGACCAAGCCGCGGTACAACCGGCGCTCGCGGTTCCCCGAACGCGTCACCTGGGTCAAGCTGACCGTCGAGCCGTTCCCCCGCGTGTCACTCGTCAAGGAGGTACGCCGCGACGAGGCCACGTACCTCGGCCCGTTCGGCTCGCGCAAGCTCGCCGAGAAGGCCGTCGCCGCACTGCACGAGGCGTTCCCGATCCGCCAGTGCACGCAGAAGCTCGGCCGGATTCCCAAGCAGGGCGCGAATGCGTGCGTGCTGTACGAGCTCGGCCGTTGCGACGCGCCGTGCGTCGGCGCGATCGACACCGAGGCGTACGCGTCGCACGTCGCTCAGGCGAAGGCGGCGATCGAGAACGACCCGCAACCCGTGGTTGACGCGATGGTCAAGCGGATCCGTTCGTACGCCGCGCTCGAACGCTACGAGGAGGCCAGCCGGCACCGCGACCGGATGGCGGCGTTCGTGCGCGCGACCGCTCGTACGCAACGCATCGCCGCGCTCGCGCGCTGCCCGCAGATCCTCGCCGCGAAGCGTGCGGACGAGGGTGGCTGGGAGCTGCACCTGATCCGGTACGGACGGCTCGCCGGCGCCGCGGTCTCCCCCGCCGGCGCGCATCCGCAGCAGACCATCGACCTGCTGCACACCGACGCCGAGGTGGTCGAGCCGCCGCCTCCGCCGACGCCCGCGGCCACCGCCGAGGAGACCGAACGCATCCTGGCTTGGCTCGAGCAGCCGGGCATCCGCCTCGTCGAGGTCGAGGGCGAGTGGACCTGTCCGACGGCCGGAGCGCAGGGACAGTCCTCGTTGCTGGACTCGGCGATGAAGTCACAGGAAGGCGTCGTATCCTCCGAGGACCGTCGGGGGCTGCGGCCGATCCACCAGCCGGCGCGAGCGCAGCCCGACCGCTAGGGAGCCGCCGTGGTCATCCCGGTGCACGACTCGAACCCGACCCGACGCCCCGGGTACGTCACGTACGCGCTGATCGCGATCAACATCGTCGTGTTCCTGATCTCGCCGATCGGGCTCGCGACGCTCGACGGCACGACGGTCGCGGAGGAGTGCGGGATCCAGCGCTTCTTCTACGAGTGGGCGGCGATCCCGTCCGAGCTGACGACGAACGAGCCGCTCGACCGCGCTGTGGGCGGACCCGTTCGCACCGAGGACGGGCGGGTGGGATGCGCCTTGGTGCAGCCGGACTACACGAAGATCCCGGCGTTGTCGGCGCTCACCGCGATGTTCCTGCACGGTGGGTGGCTGCACCTGATCGGCAACCTGTTGTTCCTGTGGGTGTTCGGCAACAACGTCGAGGACCGGCTCGGGCGGCTCGGCTACCTGATCTTCTATCTGGTGTGCGGGTTCGTCGCCACGTACGCCTATGCGTTCGCCTTCGCCGGATCGACGACGACGCTCGTGGGTGCTTCTGGCGCGATCGCCGGCGTGCTCGGCGCGTACCTGGTGATGTATCCGCGGGCGAAGGTCACCAGCCTGGTGCCGTTCCTGTTCTTCATCCCGATCCGGCTGCCGGCGTGGATCGTGCTCGGCGGCTGGTTCCTGCTGCAGTGGTTCTACTCGACCGGCTCGACCATGGCCGAGGGCGCGGGCGTCGCGTACCTGGCCCACGTCGCGGGGTTCGTCGCGGGACTACTAGGCGCGTTGCTCTTCGGCCGGCGGCGACAACCACCGCCGCCGGCACCACCACAGTGGAGATACCGGGCCTACTAGCCGTTGGGGTCGAACGGGATCCCGGCCGGCTTGGCCTTCGCCAGGTGCGACTCGAAGCGGCCGTCCGGCAGGCCGAACACGGCGTCGCCGAAGGTGGCCGAGGCCAGTTGGTCGCGGATCCCTGCCGGGTAGCCGTTCCAGCCCACCAGGTCCGGGAACTGCCACGTGTGTTGATGATTCTCCGCCGGTTCGTCGTTGGCGTTCGCCGCGCGGAAGGCGTGCGTGCTCACGCCGTCCTTGTGGTAGACGACCTTCGGGTGCGTGCCGTCCCAGCGGATCGCGGAACGGTCGTGGATGGCGAAGTTGCCGTGCTCGGAGGTGGACACGTACTTCGCCTCGTTGTCCTGGACCCACACGACGACGTGTTCCCAGTCGTGCCGGTGGCCGGCGACGATCGGGCCGACGCCGGCCTGGTCCTTCTCGAAGTAGAGGCCGTAGATGATCGCGCACCACCCGTTGTCGCACTTGTAGCGCGCGAACCCGTTGGTGTTGTCGAGGTCCCACGAGTCCCGGCACTGGCCGTTCGGCGCGCCGCCGAGGGCGAGGCCGGGTGCGAGCGTGCCGTTCGGGCCGATCGCCGGGGTGGGGTAACAGCCGTCGGTGTCGTAGTCGTACGCGGGTTGGAAGGTCTGCTCGAGCCCGTCGGCGTTCGCCGGCAGCGCGCCCGGCGGGTCGGCGAGGGCGACGGACGGGAAGGCGAGAACGAGGACGAGAGCGGCGACGACGACGCGGATCGCGGTCATGGGCTTCTCCATATTCGGCGGACATGCCAAACATGAACGAATGCGTCCGCCAGTCTCGCGGCGCGCGGGAGCCGGGGGCAAGACCCTGTCCACTGCGAGATCCGGCTAGTGTCGGCCGCATGATCACTGCGATCGTTTTCGTCACCGCGGACGTGGCCCGTATCCCCGAGGTCGCCGAGGAGATCGCGGCCCTCAAGGGCGTCAGCGAGGTCTACTCGGTGACCGGCGACATCGACCTGATCGCGCTCGTCCGCGTACGCGAGCACGACCAGATCGCCGAGGTCGTAGCCGACCAGCTGAACAAGGTCGACGGCGTGCTCGCGACCGAGACCCACATCGCGTTCCGGGCGTACTCCCAGCACGACCTGGAGAACGCGTTCAGCATCGGCCTGCCGGAGTAGCTACTCCTCGACCTCGAGGGAGTTGCGGGCCTTGGTGATCGTCGCGGCCTCGCCCGGGTGCGTGTCCGGGAGCGAGGCGAGGAACACTCCGCCCGCTTCCGTCAGGCCCAGGTCGACGACGACGATCGTGACATCCTCGCTCTTGGCCTTGAGATTCTCGATCGTGTAGCTGAACCGTTCCTTCAGCTCGTACGCGTCGTGGCCGTCGACCTTCACCGGCTTGGCGGAGAGCTGCTTGCGGTTGACCGGGAACTCGCCGAAGTTCGTGTCCGCGAACCAGGCCGCGGCCCGCTTCGCCGTACCGGCCAGGTCGTCATCGTCGTACCAACCCGGCTGGCTGTAGCCGGCGCTGATCAACGCGACCCAGTCCTGCTCGCCCCGGTAGTCGTCCTCGGTCACCAGGTTCTGCGCCGTACCGAACGGCAACGCCTCGGAGGCGAGGGGGCTGTCGAACCACTTGCCGCCCGGCGGGGTGTACGTGAGGCGGGGCTGGTCCGGCGCCTGCTCGGTCGGGTCCGGCGAGGGCTGGCCCTCCCCCGGTGGCTCGACAGTGGGCTGGTCGGACGGGTCCGGCTCCCCCTGCGGCGGCGGGTCGGAGTCGGGCGACTGCTCCTCGCCGGCCGGCGGCGGGGACGGGGCCGCGGACGGGGTCCGCTCGCCGGAATTGGTCAGGATGAAGTAGCCGCCGACGCCGAGCAGCGCGACGCAAACCACCGCGATCGCGGCAATCAGCGCCTTGCGCTTGTTCGACATCGCGCCCGGCGCGACCTCGACGACATCGGTCAGCGGGCCGCGTTGCTGGACGGCCCAGGGCGGCGGCGGGACGTACCCGGGCCCCGGTGCTCCCGGCGGTGGCGGGATCGGCGGCCGGTTGGCCGGAGGCTGTTGCTGGGTGGGCTGTTCTTCCTGCGCCGGCTGGGCGGGCGGCCGTACGGGAGCGGCGTCCGTGGGCGGCGGAGCGTCCTGGTTGGTGGTCAGTCCGGTCGTCCATTGACTGCCGTCCCACCAGCGGTACGCATCGGGCAGCCCCGAGGGATCGCGGTACCAGCCAGCCGGCGTCTGCGTCATGGCGCTCAGGCTAATCCGGATGCCTGAACACGAGCTAAGAGTCCGCTTGGAGTTCGGCCGCCAGCGCGTCCAGCCACTCGCCGGTGCCCTGCTCGCGCCAGCTCGGGTGTTCCTGGCCGTCGAGGAACGTGCCCTGCTCGGTGAGAACGAGCTTCGTGCCGTTCTCGTCCCGCTCGAACTGCACGGTCGTCAACGACAGCGTCGTGACCTGGTCGTCGGCGTACATCGTGCCGGAGTAGACGATCCGTTCGGCTTCGGCGATGTCGGCGTACGTCGACTCGAACCGCAAGTTGTCCTTGACGACCCGCTCCAGACCGCCGACGCGGAAGTCCAGCGAGTGCTCGGCGCCCGGTCCGGCGAACCACCGTGCCTTGGACGCTGGGTCGGCCCACGCCGCGAACACCTTGTCCGGTGCGGCTGGGTAGGTGCGTTCGAGCGTGAACGTCGAGTGCAGCACGGTCATCGGGGGTCCCTCACTGCTCCTCGGCGAGGAGGTCGCCGAGCCGGTCGAGTTGGTGCTCCCAGGTCGTCCGCTGGTCCTTGAGCCACTCCTCGGCGTTGCGGAGGCCCTGGGGCTCGAGCTGGCAGGTCCGTACCCGCCCGACCTTCTCCGACCTGACCAGGCCGGCGGCCTCGAGGACCTGCAGGTGCTGGACGACGGCGGCGAGCGACATCGGGAGCGGTTTGGCGAGCTCACTGACCGAGGCTGGGCCTCGGGTCAGGCGCTGGACCATCGCCCGGCGATGCGGGTCGGACAGCGCGTGGAAGAGCTTGTCCCACGACGCTTGATGGTCAAGCACGTCCTTGACTATACCTGCTGAGCTGCGGCGACCCAGTTCTCCAGGCTGCTCGAGGCCGCGCCGGTGTCGATGGACTGCTCGGCACGCTCGAACGCGTTCGCCAACCGGTCGGCGAGCGTGTTGTCGGTGTGCTCGAGAACGGCCAGCGCGGCGGCGGCGTTGAGCACAACGGCGTCGCGTACTGGGCCCTTCTCCCCCGCCAGCAGCCGGCGGCAGACGTCGGCGTTGAACGTCGCGTCGCCGCCGCGGAGGGCGTCGGCCTGGGACGGCGCGATGCCGAGCTTCGCCGGGTCGACGGACTCCTCCTGCACCGTTCCGTCGTGGACGACCCACACCCGTGAGGTGGTGGCGGTGGTCAGCTCGTCGAGGCCGTCGTCGCCGCGGAACACGAACGCGTCGACGCCGCGGGCCGCGAACACCCCGGCGAGGATGCCGGCCATCCGGCTGTCGGCCACGCCGACGGCCTGGGCTTGCGGGCGGGCCGGGTTGGCGAGCGGGCCGAGGAAGTTGAACAGGGTGGGGACGCCGAGCTCGCGCCTGGTCTGAGCGGCGTGCCTGAGCGCGGAGTGGAAGCGCGGTGCGAAGCAGAACGTGATGCCAACCTCGTCGGCGAGGCTGGCGACCCGTTCGGGCGCGAGGTCGAGCGGGATGCCCAGCTCCTCGAGCAGGTCGGCGGCGCCGCAGAGGGAGGAGGCGGAACGGTTGCCGTGCTTGACCACCTTCGCGCCCGCACCTGCGGCGACGATCGCGGCCATCGTGGAGATGTTGACGGTGTGGGCCCGGTCGCCGCCCGTACCGACGACGTCGACTGCCTTGCCCGGGACGGTGATGGTGACGGCGTGGTCGTACATCGCCTGCACGAACCCGTCCATCTCGGTGACGGTCTCGCCCTTGGCCCGCAGCGCGATCACGAAGCCGGCGATCTGGGCGCCCGTCGCCTCGCCGCTGAGGATCTCGCCCATCGCCCACTGGGCCTGCTCGACGGCCAGGTCGGTGCGGGCGAGCAGCGCGGACAGGACCTGCGGCCACGTGGACATGGGCTGATCCGCCACGGCTGGTGCCTCCCTTGTCGTCAACCGGCAGAACG
The DNA here is from genome assembly GCA_963762635.1 of uncultured Actinomycetota bacterium. Classification (GTDB taxonomy): domain Bacteria; phylum Actinomycetota; class Actinomycetes; order Propionibacteriales; family Actinopolymorphaceae; genus Tenggerimyces. The sequence goes on along the minus strand of CAVXLQ010000005.1, from coordinate 199,201 downwards.
ACCCTACCGGGCGGCTCGTCCGGGCAGGACGGGAACGGGCAGCGCCGGGGGCTCAGCGCCGGACCACCGCGGTTCCGCCCGCGGGCAGCGTCACCGTCACGGCCGGACCGTCCACGGTCCGCACCGACGTCGTCCGGCCCATCGGATCGAGCACCCACACCCGCGCGGGTCCCGAGCCGGGCAGCTCGATCGTCGCCGCACGCTTGCTCGACGCGAAGCTGCGCAGCAAGGCTGTGCTGTGGGCTCCTCCGGTGAGCACGAGTCGTTCGATCTCCGGTTGGACGAGGACGGCGTCCACGAGGGCGGAGCCGGAACGTCCGGCCACTGACACGGGCGCACCGGCCTCGATCGTCCGCGGGAGCGTCACCATCGCGAGCATCCCGGGCGCGGGCGAGTCACCCTGCCCGCCGACCCGACCATGATCGACCGTTCCGGTAGGCCATCGGCTCGTTCCGGCACCCGGCGCGAGCTCGACCAAAGGCATGAGCACGGACCGTTCGGTCCCCACCGCGCCGAAGTCCAGCCGGCCGCCGGCACCGAGGCGCACACCGGATCCGCTCCACAGCGACTCGCCGGTCCACGCGCTCGGAGGCTCGTACAGCTCCGCCGCGCCTGACCGCGCCGCGGCCTCGGCCTCGTGCAGGCGCCAGGTCGTCCGTTCCGCCACGGTCGCCGACCGCGCCACGGCCGCCACGTCGGGAGCCCGGTCCAACGCGAGCATCGCGAGCAGTCCGTGGATCGTCGACTCCGCGCCGGAGTTGCGGTTCACGCCGCCGGAGCCGTCGACGCCGTCGTACGTGCGGCCGGTCGACGGGTCGTACATCGGCTGCCCGGACGGGTTCGCGCCGAAGAACCAGGCGGCACTCACCCCCGCGACGACTCGCAGCGCTGGACGGTGCCGAGCGGCGGCGAGCAGCGTCTCGACGCGCGACTGCGCTCCGTACGCGATCTGCACCTGGTCGGACGGCGAGGGCAGCCAGCCGTTCTGCGGGCCCGCCGCGATGAGCAGGTGGGGCGTGAACGAGGCCGCGTCGGACAGCGCGGCGTCCCGCAGCCGCGTCCCACCGATCGCCTCGTACGCGCCGACCAGTCCGGCCGGCGCCAGCCCGCCCCAGGCGTGCCAAACCGATCGCGACAGCGCCCAGGGCAGGACCGCGCCGAACGGCCATTGCCGCGCGTCGCCGGCCCGCATCGCGGCCACGCCGGCGGCGAGCTTGCGGAGAGCGGTCCGCGCGCGATCGTCGTGGTTCGCTTGGACGTACGCCGACAGGCCGAGCAGCGCCTCGCCGGTCGCGTCCGCACCGTCGGCGATCAACCACGCCGGTACGCGGGTCCCGTCGATGTCGAGGTGCCGTCCGTAGTCGACGAGCACCTGCCGCTCGACCGCACCGAGCGCGAGCCGAAGCCGGTCGCGCAGGAAGCGCGCGAACGCCGGATCGGACCGTTCGAACGCCGCGTATCCTTCGCCGAACGCCCAGATCGTGCGGGCCAGCCAGTACGAGTCCGCGCTGTCCGACGGGTCGGGCAGCTCCACCGGCTCGGCGCTGGGGTTGAGCGTGCCGTCCGGTTGCATCCACAGCACGACGTTGCCGGCGTTCGGGCCGCTCGAGGTCTGGAGGTAGCCGAGCCCGCGCAGCAGCTGGTACGCCGCTTCCTGGCTGGTCGCCGAGCCCGTCGCCCGCCAATGCCGGAGGTAGACGACGGCCGCGCGGCTCACGTCGTCGGCGTTGAACGCGCCCTGACCGTAGGTGTCGGTCGCCGGGTCGTACGTACCGCCGCCGATCCGCTTGTAGGAGCGGTCGGCCTGGCGGTCGGCGTAGGTCCAGAGCATGCCGAGCTCGGGCTGCTGGGCGTGGCGGTACGTCGTGTGCCCCACCTGCGCCGGCGGTGCGACGGAGTCACGCAACCAGTCCAGGTGCGCCAAATTCGTCAACTTCGTCAACTTCGTCAACGGGGCTTGGGCTTGCGCGGGCGTCGCGATCAGTCCCACCGCGAGCATGGCCAGGCAGAGAAGGCGGACGATGGTTCTCATACTCGCTCCAGTCTGGCGACGCCGATGCGCGCGTCCGCCATGCCGTAGAACACGTATCGAACCGCCGTCGACTTCTTCGATCGCGGTCGGGAACACCACGTTCGACACCGTGCCGACGCGCTCGTCCTCGGTCTCCGGGACGAGCAGCGGCTCGGCGGTCCGCGCGAGCACGCGCGAGACGTCGGCCGGGTCGAGGATCATCGCGCCCGCGCCGTACCTGACCCGTGCGGCGGTCGGGTCCCACCCTTCGCCGGCCTCGCCGCTGACCCCGTGGTGGATGAGCAGCCAGCCCTCGGCGACCCGGATCGGCGGCGGTCCGGCGCCGATCTTCAGCGCCTCGTACTCGTACACGGACAGCGCGACCAGCCGGTGTTCGCTCAGGTGAACGAGCGCTGTCAAGGTCGGCCTTGCACCTCGGCGACCGGGACGTACGACACCCAGATGCCGGGCCGCTCGTCCGTCGACGCCCGCCGGCAGATGCACGCCCTCCCCCGGGCGGAACCAGCCGAGATCCCACATCGGCCGGTGCAGCATCGCGAACGCCGGCTCGCCGTCCGGACCCGGGACGGGCTCGGGGAAGAACACCGCGTCCTTGTTGGGGAACAGATTGAGGTCGGTGTCGAGCGCCGGGTCGTACCCGAAGTGCACCGGGCCGAGCCGGCGCCACCGCACCAGGTCCTCCGACACCGCGAGCGCCGAGCTTCGGACCGAGCGGGCCGAACGCGACGTACGTCATCACGTGCACGCCGAGCGCCGGCGATCCAGGTCGTCCGCGGATCCTCCACGCCGGCGTTGTTGAGGCCACGTTCCCAGCCCTCGTCGGGCGCGAGCACGACCCCGCGCCGTTCGACGCCGACTGGCACACCGCCGGCGAGAACCACCTCGGCGAGGCCGACCCGCGACACGTTGCCCGCGGCGACGAGCCGAGGCAGCAGGTGCAGGCGGCCGTCGGGCGTGCGACCGCTCGCCGGGTTGAGGACACCCTCCGCCTCGAACTCCTCGCCGGGCTCGGGCGTCATCACGACGCCGAGCCTGGTCAGCGTGTACGGGACGGTGCCGGTCGTGGTCGTCAAGAGTCAGCCCTTCACGCTGCTGCCGAGGTTGGTGGAGACGAAGTGCCGCTGGAGCGCGACGAAGAGCGCGACGGCCGGTGCGGCCAGCACGCAGGAGCCCGCGAGGATCGCACCGAACGGGTTGGCCGCGCGGGACGAGACGTTCGAGATGTAGTTGGCCAGCGAGACCGCGAGCGGCTGCATGTCGGCCTCCTTGGTGATGAGGAACGGCCAGAGGAACTCGTTCCACGGACCGATGAACGTGAGCAGCACCGCCGTGAGCAAGGCCGGCTTGACGAGCGGTATGGCGATCCCGAGCAGGATCCGCACCTCGCTCGCGCCGTCGATGTGGGCCGCCTCGAACAGCTCACGAGGCAGCTGCAGGAAGTACTGCCGGAAGACGAACACCGCGGTCGAGTTGATCGCGAACGGGAGGATCATGCCGAGGTAGGAGTCGGCCAGCCCGTAGTCGCGGACGATCAGCACGTAGAGCGGGACGGTCAGGAGCTGGAACGGCACGATCTGGATGAGCAGCATCGTGTTGAAGACCGCGCCGCGACCGCGAAACTGCAAGCGGGCAAGGGCGTAACCCGCCAGCAGGCCCAGCGTGATCGTGCCCAGGATGACCCCGCCGGTGAAGATTCCGGAGTTGACCAGCGACGAGACCAGGTCGATCGCGCCGTGGATCTCGCGGTAGTTGTCGAACGTGATGTTGCCTGGATCCGGGAACGCGCCGGCCGGAGACGACTCCGGCTCGGCCTGCAGGCTTCCCACGATCATGTAGTAGAAGGGGAACAGGAACAGGACGGCGCCGAGCAGCAGAGCGACGAACTGCAGCACGCGGACGGGCTTGGACGACGTTCTCATCGCTCAGTCCCTCTCCAGGATGCGGCGCTGGATCAATGCGACGAGCAACGCTCCGACGACCAGGATCACGCCGATCGCGGAGGCGATGTCGGGGTTGCCCTGCTCGATGCCGCGTTGGTACATGAGCAGCACCGGCGAGGTCGACGCACCGTCCGGACCACCGCCGCCGGTGAGCAGGTAGGGCTCGGTGAAGAGGTTGGCGCCGGTGACGGTGGCGAGCAGCACGACGAGCGTGGTGGCATGGCGGACGCCGGGCACGGTGACGGCCCAGAACGTGCCGAACCGCCCGGCACCGTCCACCGCGGCGGACTCGTACAGCTCCTTCGGCACGTTCTGCAGGGCCGCGAGATAGAGCAGGATGAAGAAGCCGAGTTGCTTCCAAGTCACGTAGATCGCCACGGTCGGCATCGCCAACGTCTCGTTGACAAGCCACGACGGGTCGGGCGCGAGCGGACCGAGGATCGCGTTGACGAGACCGTTCGAGTTGAACAGGAACAGCCAGACGCCGACGACCGCGACGCTCGCGGTGATGTAGGGGACGTAGTAGCTGACGCGGAAGAACGTCCTTGCCCGAACAGCCTTGTTGAGCGCGGTCGCGAGGATCAGCGACAGCGCGACCGTCAAAGGCACGTTGATGACCAGGAACACGGCGATGTTGACGAACGACTGGCGCACCGCCGGATCCGAGAGCACCGCCGCGTAGTTGGCGAAGCCGACGAACGGCCGGTCGACGACGGCTCCGGGCGCGGCGAAGAAGTAGTCGTGGAACGACATGTAGACCGCGAAGCCCAACGGGAAGGCGAAGACGGCCGCGAGGAAGATCACGTACGGCGCGACGAACAGCGAGCCGATCGGCTGCTTGCCCAGGATGCCGGCCCGCCGTGGACGGCGCGGTGCCGTTCGGCGGGGACCGGACTCCTGCATGACCGCGGCCATGGGGCTAGTTCTGCTTGGCGAGGCCGTCGATCTTGGTCGCGGCCCCGTCGAGGGCGGCCGCGGGCTCCTGCTGGCCGAAGATCACCGACTTGGAGTACGCGTCCCGGAACGCCTGCCAGATCTCGATGGAGTTCGCGACGTTCGGGACCTCGACCGTGCGGTCGGCTTGGGCGGCGAACGTCTCGTACGGCTTGTGCTTGGCGAAGTAGTCGGGATAGGCCGCCGCCAGTCCCTGCCGCATCGGCATCTGCCCGGTCGTCTCGAGCAGCTTGCCGTCCTGTTCCTTGCTCGTCGCGGCCTTCAGCACGTCCCACGCGGTGGCGCGGTTCGCGCACGCCGAGAACATCGCGACGTTCTTGGCGTCGGAGAACGTGAAGACCTCGTCGGCGGGCTTGCCGGTCTTGGTCGGCACCGGTACGACGCCCCATTCGACCTTGTCGCCGTACGAGGCGATCGCCCACGGGCCGGCGATGGTCATCGCGGCCTTGCCGTCGGCGAACGCGTCGCCGTTGTACTTCTCCTGTGAGGCGAGCTTCTCGGCGTACAGGCTGCGCCAGAACTCCGCGACCGCCTTGCCCGCGTCGTCGGTGAACTGCGCCTTGCCGTCCTCGACGAGCAGCTTGCCGCCGGTCTCGGCAGCGAACAGCGGGTAGAAGTCGAACCAGGGTTGGTAGAACTCGTTGCTCGGGGCAGGCCAGATCGCGAACGGCGCGGCCTTGCTGCTGACGATCTTCCGTGCTGTCGCGAGGAACTCCTCGTACGTACGCAGCGGTGGCTTGGCCGGGTCGACGCCGGCCTTCTCGAGGAGCGCCTTGTTGTAGAAGATCATGACCGGGTTGGACTTCCAGGTCAGCTGGTAGAGCTTGCCGTCGGGCGACTCGTACTGCTTCGCCTTCTCACCGGTGCGTTCCTCGACGTACTCCCGCGCACCCTCGAAGTCGTCGAGAGCGACCAGGCCGCCCTGCTTCTGGAACTGCGGAACCGCCGCGGGTGCGGTGTTGAAGATCAGGCAGGGAGCGTTGCCGGCGGTGATCGCGGCGCCGATGACCTCCTCGGAGCTCTTGCCGGCGGGGATCTCCTGCGCGGTGACCTTCTCGTTGGGATGGTCGGCGTTCCAGGACGCGACGAACTGCGTGCCCCACGCGACCTCCTCCTTGTTGTTGGAGAACCAGACCTTGATCGGGCCCCGAGCCTGGTTCGCCTCGCTCGACGCTTCACCGCCGTTGTTGCCACAGGCGACGGTGCTGGCCAATGCGGCGATGGATACCGCCGCGGCGAGGATGCGCCTCATTGTCGTTGCCCCTTCCGGGTGCTTGGCGTGCCGGTCGACCCTCGGACGACCAGCTCGGGCGGCTCGAGCTCGACGTCGGCGACGACGTTCCCTTCGACGAGGGAGACGAGCATGTGGGCGGCGACCTGACCCCAGGCGAACACGTTCGTACGCACGGTGGTGAGGCCAGGATGGATGTGGGCGGCGAGCTCGGTGTCGTCGTACCCCGTCACCGAGAGCTCGCCAGGCACGTCGATGCCGAGCTGTTGGGCGACGTTCATGCCGGCGATGGCCATGAGGTCGTTGGCGTAGACGATCGCGGTGGGTCTGTCCCCGGTGGTGAGCAGGCGCCGGGTGGCCTCGCGCCCTCCGGCGGCGGTGAAGTCGGCCGCCTCGACCCGGCCCGGCGCTCGTCCGTGGCCGGCGAGCGCCGCCTGGAACGCCTCGCGCCGGCCATGGCCGTGGACGTACTCCTCCGGTCCGGCGACGTGGGCGATGTTCGTGTGGCCTTGCGCGACGAGGTGGTCGACGGCCTGGGCGATGCCGGGCTCGTGGTCGAGCCTCGCCGCGGGGTGCGGCGACTCCTCGTCGGGCACGTTGAGCGTGACGGCCGGGATGCCGAGATCGCCCAGCAGCTGGAGCCGCGGGTCTCGGCGGCGGAGGTCGGTGAGGAAGACGCCGTCGACGCGCCGGTCGCGCGCGAGGCGGCGGTAGCCCTCGGCCTCCTCCTCGGCGTCGCGGACGACCTGCAGGACGAGGGAGTGGGACCGTTCCGCCAGGACGGTCTCGACGCCCGCGATGAAGGCGGGAAAGAAGGGGTCGGATCCCAGGAGCACCGGGTCGCGGGCGATGACGAGCCCGAGCGCGAAGGCCCGCTGTACCGAGAGTCCGCGGGCGGCCTGGCTGGGCGTCCAGCCGAGCTCCTCGGCGACCTCGAGGATGCGCTGACGGGTGGCCGGAGCGACACCGGGGCGGCCGTTGAGGGCGAACGAGACGGCGCCTTTGGACACTCCCGCGCGCTGCGCCACATCGGCGATCGTCAGCCGGCGGCCGCGCTCGCGCTCAGGCATGCCCGTGACTCCTGGAGTCGGTGGTAAACCGGTTTAGATACTAAACCGGTTTATGACCCTGGACGTCAAGGTTTCTTTCGGGGTGGGGCGAGCCTTCTTAGGAGGCGGCCTGGGCCTGCCGGCCCCGACGGGCGAGGCCGACGAACGCCTTCACCAGCGCGATCGGGTCGATCGGGTGCGGCACGACGGCTTCGGCACGGGACCAGGTGGCGAGCCAGGCGTCCTGGACGCGTCCGGTGAGAACGAGGATCGGCGGGCACTGGTAGATCTCGTCCTTGAGCTGCCTCGCCAGCCCCAGGCCACCGGCCGGGACGGCTTCGCCGTCGAGGATCGCGACATCGATGCCGCCCTCGTCGAGCTGCCCGATGACGGCGTGATGGGTGGCGCACTCGACGAACTCGACGGCCGGGAGATCACGCTCGGGGCGCTTACCGATCCCGAACTTCACCTTGTCCCGCGTGTTGCGATCGTCGGAGTAGACGAGGACGCGCAACGAGCGTTCGGTCGACGCGGCGGAATCAGCACTCACGGGTCGCACTCCGGCTGAGCTAGGGGGCCTCTGCACCTGATCGTAGCGATGGGGTGGCGGAGGAGGCCGGGGACCCGCCCCACCCACTGGCCCGGGTGATCATGATCGTGATCATGAAGGGAGACCGGCGTATATGACCGGTCCGGCTTCATGATCACGATCATGATCACCCGGCTTGGTGAGTGGCTTCGTGAGTGGCGGATGTCACGTTCTGCCCTCTGTCCTCGTCATAAGGAATGAGCGATCGTGGTCTCAACCCCTGGAGACCGCGCTGGGCGGAGGTGAGAGGTCTTGTGAGTGCGATCACGAGCCCGCCAACCGCCCTGTTCAGAGCCCGGAACGAACACGGCGCGCCGGGGTTCGGGGGTCCCCCACTACGAGCTGTAGGGGACCGACATAATGAGGCCCGTGGCGACTGCAACCGTAGAGCCGACGGCGCGCTTCCACGGGCATCCTGGGCGACCCTCGATGGTCTCCGTGGGCACGATCGTTTGGCTGGCGAGCGAGCTGATGTTCTTCGCCGCCCTGTTCGCGTCCTACTTCACGATTCGGGCGGTCTCACCGCAGCTGTGGGAACAGTCGACGGCGATCCTCAACCTGCCGTTCGCCTCGTTCAACACCACGATTCTGGTGCTGTCGTCCGTGACCTGCCAGATGGGCGTCTTCGCCGCGGAGCGGGGGCAGGTGGGGCGGGTCGGGAGCGTGTTCAACCCGGCGAAGTGGGGACTGCGCGAGTGGTTCGTCCTCACGTACGTGATGGGCGCGTTCTTCGTGGGCGGTCAGGCGTACGAGTACGCCGAGCTCGTGCACGAGGGGATCACGATCCAATCGTCCGCGTACGGCTCGATCTTCTATCTCGCGACCGGCTTCCACGGCCTGCACGTGACCGGCGGCCTGTTCGCGTTCCTCATCGTCTTGGGCCGGACGTTCATGGCGCGCCGGTTCACTCACGAGCAGGCCGTAACGGCGATCGTCGTGTCCTACTACTGGCACTTCGTCGACGTCGTGTGGATCGGCCTGTTCGCGACCATCTACCTCATTCAGTAGTAGGGCGCCGGCCGCATCCCAGAAACGAAAGCAGGTTCAGGTGAGACTGCTATCGGCAGGGCGACGACACCAGTTCGCCGGCGTCGTCGTCACGCTGTTCGCCCTCGTGGTGCTCGGGGGTACGTATGCCGCCATCGCACCTCAGCAGAGGGCCGCGGCTGACGCCGCCGCGCAGGCGACGCAGATCGAGGAAGGGCGCAAGCTCTTCGCGGTCAGCTGCACGTCGTGCCATGGCCTGAACGCCGAGGGCAGCAAGGAGGCCCCGTCGCTCATCGGCGTCGGTGCCGCGGCTGTCGACTTCCAGGTCGGTACCGGCCGGATGCCGGCGCAGCAGCCCGGCCCGCAGATGCCGCGCAAGAAGGTCATCTTCACCGAGGAGGAGATCGCCGCCATCGCGGCGTACGTCGCCTCGCTCGGGCCCGGCCCGTCCGTTCCGGCTCCGGAGCAGTACGACCCCGAAGGCCTCTCCGACGCGGACATCGCCGAGGGCGGTGAGCTGTTCCGTACCAACTGCACCGCCTGCCACAACGTGGCCGGCAAGGGCGGCGCGCTCCCCTGGGGCAAGTACGCGCCGAAGCTGGGCGGTGTCGACCCGCGGCACGTCTACGAGGCGATGCTGACCGGCCCGCAGCAGATGCCGGTGTTCTCCGACGAGGTCATGACGCCGGAGGAGAAGAAGAAGCTGATCGGGTACGTCGAGGAGATCACCACGGCACCGAGCCAAGGTGGCTTCGATCTCGGCTCACTCGGACCGGTGACCGAGGGCCTCGCGACCTGGCTCATCGGCCTGGCCGTGCTGGTCCTGGTCGCCATCTGGATCGCAGCCAAGGGTGCGAGGGTGAAGAAGTGAGTGACCACAGTTCCCAAGAGGTAGCTCACCGGCCGACGGCCGGGCAGGAGCTGGCGGATCCGGTCGCCGACCCGGGTCTGCCGCCGCACGAGCCGCGGATGACCGACGTCGACCCGAAGGCGGCCAACCGGGCCGAACGCCAGATCGCTGGCATGTTCGGTGTCGCGACGCTGCTGGTGATCGCGTTCGTCGTGCTCTACCTGATCGTGCCCCGGCACAGCTCGTTCCTGAACCTGGGTGCGTCCAACCTCGCGCTCGGCCTCACCCTCGGTGGTGCGCTCACCCTCATCGGCGCGGCGTGCATCCACTGGACCCGCAAGCTGATGAGCGACCACGAGATCGTTCAGGAGCGCCACTTCGACCGCACCACGTCGGAGTCCCGCGACGAAGCGGGCGCGACCCTCAAGCGGGCCGCGGTCGAAAGCGCGCTCGACCGGCGCAAGCTGCTCCGCCGGTCGCTGATCGGCGCGATGGCCGCGCTCGGTCTCCCGGTGGTCATCCTGCTCGCCGACCTCGGTCCGCTGCCGGGCAACAAGTCCGCGCACACGGTCTGGCGGCGCGGCGTCCGGATCGTCAACGACGTCAGCAACAAGCCGATCCGGGCCGAGGACATCAAGCTCGGCCAGCTCGTCAACGCGCTCCCCGCCAACATCGAAGAGCTGAAGGAAGGCGCGGAGCAGCACGCCGCGAAGGCGAAGGCCGCCGTCATCCTCGTCCGGATGGAAGAGGGCGACATCCGCGCGATGCCCAACCGGCGCAACTGGAGCGTCGGCGGGGTCATGTGCTACTCGAAGATCTGCACCCACGTGGGTTGCCCGACGAACCTGTACGAGCGGGTCACCCACCACCTGCTGTGCCCGTGCCACCAGTCCACGTTCGACCTGTCCGACAGCGGCAAGGTTGTCTTCGGGCCGGCGGCGCGCGACCTGCCACAGCTGCCGATCATGGTCGATGCCGAGGGCTACCTGGTCGCCCAGCGCGACTTCATGGAGCCCATCGGGCCTAGCTATTGGGAGCGGGGCTGATCTCATGAGCAAACCCGTCGCCGGTCCGGTCGGGTTCCTGGACGACCGACTCGGTCTGTCCAAGATCGCGAAGCCGGTCTTCCGCAAGGTCTTCCCCGACAACTGGTCGTTCCTGCTCGGTGAGATCGCGCTGTTCAGCTTCATCGTGCTGCTGCTGTCGGGCACGTTCCTCACGCTCTGGTTCAAGCCGAGCATGCAGGAGATCGTGTACGACGGCTCGTACGGCCCGCTCGTCGGCGTGCACATGTCCGAGGCGTTCGCGTCCACATTGAACATCTCGTTCGACGTCCGCGGCGGTCTGCTGATGCGGCAGATCCACCACTGGTCGGCGATGCTGTTCATCGCCTCGATGACGATCCACATGCTGCGGGTGTTCTTCACCGGCGCGTTCCGCAAGCCGCGCGAGCTCAACTGGCTGCTCGGCACGATCCTGCTGCAGCTCGGCCTGATCGAGGGCTTCACCGGCTACTCGCTTCCGGACGACCTGCTGTCCGGTACGGGTCTGCGGTTCGTCGAGGGTCTGATCCGTTCGGTCCCGGTCTTAGGTACATACGTCTCGTTCTGGGCATTCGGCGGTGAGTTCCCGGGCGACGCGTTCATCCCACGGATCTACGGCATTCACATCTTGCTGATTCCGGGATTGATCCTCGGCTTGATCGCGTTCCACATCTTCCTGGTCGTCTACCACAAGCACACCCAGCAACCGGGCGCCGGAAAGACGAACTCGAATGTCGTCGGCTACCCGTTCGTGCCGGTGTACATGACCAAGCAGACCGGCTTCTTCTTCATCACCTTCGGCGTGACCGCGCTGATGGGCGGCCTGCTGCAGATCAACCCGGTCTGGATCTACGGGCCCTACAACCCCACCCAGGTCGGAGCTGGTACGCAGCCCGACTGGTACATGGGTTGGGTCGAGGGCGGCATGCGCATCATGCCCAACTGGGAGTCGAACATCTTAGGCTTCACGATCAGTTGGAACGTGATGCTGCCGGGCCTCGGGTTACTCGGATTACTCGCGATCGTGACGGGCCTGTATCCGTTCATCGAGCAATGGGTGACCGGGGACAAACGCGACCACCACCTGCTCGACAAGCCGCGCAATGTGCCTACCCGGACCGCGTTCGGTGTCGCGGGCATGACGTTCTACGGCTTGATGTGGATCGGTGGCGGTAACGACATCATCGCGACGCACTTCCATATCGCGATCAACCACATCACGATCGCCCTGCGAATACTCGTGTTCGTCGGGCCGGTGATCGCGTTCCTGATCACCAAACGGATCTGTGTGGGCTTGCAGCGGCGCGACCGCGACCAGCTGCTGCACGGTCGAGAGTCCGGCATCGTGATGCGACTACCGCATGGTGAGTTCATCGAGGTGCACGAGCCGCTCACGAACGAAGAGGCGTACGAGCTCGTCTCCCACGACCGGCAGCTGCCCGTGTCCGAGCCGGAGGTCGACGCGAACGGCGTCGCCGCCCCCGGCGGGATGCTGGCGAAGCTGCGGCGGCGGGTGTCGCGGTTCTACTTCCGCGACGTCGTGCAGAAGCCGACGGCGAAGGAGCTGGAGATCGCTCGTTCGCACGGACATGGACACGAGAGCAACGGCCACGGCGAGCTCGAGTCCTCCGACACGGAGACATCCGGCCGCGAGGTCGGGTCCGGCACTCGTGGCGGCGGCGACTAGCCCCTTCTGGTACGTACGAAAGGCCCGGACAGCCTCGCTGTCCGGGCCTTTCGCTTCCCTGACCCCTCCCCCAGGCGGTCCGCGCGGGTCTATCGTCGGCAGCTATGGCTGCCACGGCGGTCGACGCGCTTCGGCCGGAGCTGCTGGCGTACGGCTATCAGCTGCTGGCCTCGGTCAGCGGCGCGCGGGAGCTGGCCGACCGGGCGTACGAGCGCGTGGGGCCCGCCGGCGATCGGTCGGCGCTCTTCCACGCCGCGACCTCGGCCTGGCTCGCCGCACCGACCCCGTTACGGCCGCTTCCTACCGATCTCGGCGGCCCGAGCCCCGACCCGCGCGGCACGCTGGTCGAGCTCCGCGAGATCACCTGGCTGGAACCGTTCCCCGACACCATGCTCGGCGCTGGAACGGTCCCGGTCTCGCTCGAGCTGGTCGCCGCGCTGCAACGGGTGCCGCAGCGGCAGCGGGCGGCGCTGGTACTGCGTGACCTGCACGGCTGGCCGGTCGGCGACGTCGCGACCGCGCTCGGCACGAGCAGGGACGCCGTCAACAGCGCCTTGCGTCGGGGCCGTTCGAGGCTGGTCGTGCCGGAGGTCGTGCCGCCGACCTCGCAGGCGCGGCAAGAGCTGCTCGCCCAGTACGCCGAAGCGTTCCAGCAGTACGACGTCGCCGCGATCAAGGCGCTGTTCGACGAGGACGCGGTGTGGGAGATGCCGCCGTTCGCCTCGTGGTTCAAGGGCGTACGGAACATCGGCCTGCTCATCGCGACGCATTGCCCCGCCGAACGGCCAGGCGACCAGGTGCTCGTTCCGGTGCGGGCGAACGGTCGACCGGCGTTCGCCGTCTACATGCGCGACCCGATCAGCCGGGTGCATCGCGCGTTCCAGCTCCAGGTCCTCACCCTCGCCGTCACCGGCGTCATCCACGCGGTCGCGTTCTTCGACCTGAGCCTGTTCGACGTGTTCAACCTGCCGGCCATCCTCACCGACGTGACCCAGCTGATGAGCGATGCGCACGACGCGACGGCGCCGTTGACGCAGCGGCCGGAGGTCACTCGGCGGAAGCGCTGAGGCTCTTTCGCCGTACCCGGACATGGTGCTGGCCGCCGCTGCCACCCCAGTCGCCGGACGCTGCGACCTCCCAGCCCTGTTGCTCGTTCATGTGCTGGGCGAACGTGTCGAGCTCGAGGATCTCGCAGCCGCAGTCGAGCCGGACGTCGACCGTCACGTACGCACCCTTGCTCTCCCCCTCGCGGATCGTCCAACTGACCTCGTGCCGATGCTGGGCCAGGCCGGTCCACTTCGGGTCGTACACGATGCCGACGGCGCGCGCGAACACGTCGAGGTCGTCGATGTGGAACAGGTGGCTCGACCACTCCCCCGGCCAGACCGCGAACAGCCTCGACTCCCCCGCCACCGCCCGTTCGTACGACTCGCGGCCGCCACCCCACAAGACCGTTCCGTCGTCGCGGACCTCGACGTAGCACATCGTCTGCAGGCGATAGGGAAAGTCGCGCCCGAGCGCGGCGGCGCTGCGCGGCTCGAACACCGCCCCGGGCACCGCCTTGTCCTCGAACCGGCGTACTGGGCTCACCAGGTCATGCTCGCAGGCTGCGGAAGAACGTTCGCATGTCCTCCACCAGCAGGTCCGGAGCCTGTAGCGACGCGAAGTGTCCGCCGCGGTCGTACGTCGTCCAGTGCGTGACCGTGTGGGAGAGCTCGGCGATGCCGCGAATCGCCCCGTCCCCTTGGAAGTTCGCCACGCCGGTCGGCACCGGCGACCGTTCCGGACGTTCGCCCCAGCCCCCGCCGGCCTCCCGGTAGAACCGCGCCGCGGAGCCGGCCGTCTGGGTGAGCCAGAAGACCGTCACGTTGGTGAGGATCGCGTCCCGGTCGACCGGGGTCGTCTCGGTAGCGGTCGGGTCGTAGTCGACGAACCACTCGAGGTTCCAGGCGAGCTGACCGACCGGCGAGTCGTTGAGCGCGTACGCGATGGTCTGCGGCCGGGTGCCCATCTCGGTCGCATAGCCGGAGCGGGCCATCCAGGCGTACTCCTGCTGTTGCACGAGTTCGCGCTCCTCGTCGGTCAGGCGTTCGAGGTCTTCCGGAGCCGACGGCATGCTGGCGTTCGCCATCGCGTTGAGGTGGATGCCGATCAGCCGCTCAGGCGCGATCCGGCCGAGCTCCGGCGAGACGATGCTGCCGAAGTCGCCGCCCTGGGCGGCGAACCGCTCGTACCCGAGCAGGGTCATCAGCTCCAGCCAGGCGCGCGCGGTCCGCTCGATGCCCCAACCGGTCTCCGTCGTCGGACCGGAGAACGCGAAGCCCGGAAAGGACGGCGCGACGACGTGGAACGCGTCGTCCGGGTCGCCGCCGTGCTTCGCCGGATCGGTCAGCGGGCCAATTCCGAGGAAGTCGTTGACCGTGCTCGGCCAGCCATGGGTGAGCAGCAGCGGCGTCGCGTTCGGCTCGGGCGAACGGGCATGCAGGAAGTGGAGGTTCTGCCCGTCGATCGTCGTCGTGTACTGGTCGACCGCGTTCAGCTGTGCCTCGTGTGCGCGCCAGTCGTAGCCGGTCCGCCAGTAGTCCACCAGGTCACGGAGGTGGTCCTTCGCAACGCCGTACGACCAGCCGACGCCGGGGAGCTCGTCCGGCCAGCGCGTGCGGGCCAGCCGGTCGTTGAGCTCGTCGAGGTCGGCCTGCGGAACGTCGATGCGGAACGGCTGCGGTGTCGTGGTCATGCGACCACGATGCCCACAATTCCGGACAGTTACCGTCCTAAGCCGCGGCGCCAGAGACGCGCCAGCGTCGATTGATGTACTGGGGCCCGTTATGCGACGAGGGTTCAGAGCTTTGTGCGCGGTCGTGGCGGCTACCGCTGCTGTCGTGACCGGATGCGGGGGTAGCGGGGATCCGGTCGCCGGCCAGGCGCAGCCTCCTCCGCGACCCCAGGCGCTGACGTGGCAGCAGGAGCTGCGCGTCGCCGACGCACTCCAGCATCTCGTTCGGCAGTGCATGAACCGCCACGGCTTCGACTACTCCGAGGACCGGGTCCTGACGCTGCGGGAGAGCCGCCCGGTCGGCTACGTCCGGGACGACGTCGAGTGGGCGCGGACGTACGGGTACGGGAGCGGGATCGACGCGAAGTACGAGCGCTACCGTTCGCGCAATCCGAACGGCACTTACCGGGAGAGCTTGCCGGCGGCTCGACGTACGGCGTTCGACACCGCACTCGACGGCGGCGACTCGGCGCGCATCCTCACAACTCGGCTGCCGGCTGGCGGGGAGATCCGCAAACGGCTCGGCGGCTGTACGGAGGACGCCGAGCGCAAGCTCTACGGCGACCCGGACGAGTGGTTCCGGACCCGCAAGATCGCCGAGGGGCTGCCGTCGCTTTACGGCGAGGACCTGATGAAGGACCGCCAGCTCACTTCGGCGATCGGCGCGTGGTCGCGGTGCATGCGGAAGGCCGAACACCCGTACGCGGACCCGCCGGCGGCGCGCGACGCCGTTGCCGGCAAGCCGTTCGCCGTCGAACGGACTGTCGCCGTCGCAGACGCGACCTGCGCGCGGGCGACCTCGCTGCGTGCCGCGACCGCGGCGCGGGAGCGGTTCTACCAGGACCGCCTGCGCGACCGGTTCGGCAAGGACGTGGAGGCCCAGCGGCGGCTCGCTCAGCGTGCCTACGAGCGGGCGGTGCGCATCGTTTCTGAACGTTCGTGACTTCATCGGCTACGGAAAGGGAGAGCATCATGCGCAAACGGATCGCCGCGGCGGCGGTTCTCGGGCTCACCGCGCTGAGCCTCGTCGTCCCCGCGACGGCCGCCCAGGCTGGGCCTGTCTGCAACAGCAAGTGGGGGCCGCGGAACGGCTACATGTACGCCTGGGACGCCCGGGACTGCGGCGGCAACGCCATCGTCGCCACGGCCGGGAACAGCAACTGGTGGGGCAGCGCGAACGACAAGGCCTCGTCGCTGATGAACCGCGGCTTCCTGGGCGGCCGGGACATCGTGAACTTCTACGAGGACGTCAACAATCGAGGCGGCCACGCCTGCCTCTACCCGGACGAGCTCTACGCCGATGACCTGAGGGACGAGCGGTTCCACAACGGCTACGGCGTGGACAACCGGATCACCTCACACAAGTGGGTCGGGTCCGGCGAGTGCATGGCGCTGCTGGACTGACCGTCAGACAGCACGAGGCCCTGGGTGCGGGATCCGCACCCAGGGCCTCGTCACGTTCGTGCGAAGGTCAGCTCGCCTTGGAGCCTTCCTTCCACTTGTTCCACGACATGTTCCAGTCGCCCAGCCCGTTACCCCAGACCGGCATCTGGCTGCCGCCACCACCGACGACCTCGACCGGGTCGCCGACCAACGAGTTCTCGTAGACCCACCGCGAGTTCTTCGTCGACATGCCCACGCAGCCGTGCGAGCCGTTGCGCCGGCCGTGGTTGGCGCGCGACCAGTCGGCGCTGTGCAGGAACTCGCCGGTCCACGTCACCCGCACGCCGTACGCGGCGGTCAGATCGTAGTCTTCGTCGGCGTCGATCTGCTCGTCGGTGAAGTGCAGGTTGGTCCGTCGCTCCAGGATGACCTTCGTGCCCACCCGGGTGCGCCAGCCGGCCATGCCGCCGCTGACCGGGATGGTCTTGGCGAGCTTGCCGTTGACGTACGAGCGCAGGTGGTGGTCGCTCAGGTTGACCTTGTGGATCACCGAGCGGCCGATGCTGAAGTGCTTGACCTTGTTCTTGACGCCCCACTCGCCGTCGCCCGACGGCACGCCCTTGAGGTCCGCGTGCACGGAGACGTCGGTGCGGGCCGGCCAGTACGCCTTCGGCCGCCAGTGCACCTCTTTGTTGCCGAACCAGCGCCAGGCGCCCTCGACCGGCTTGGACGTCACGACCTTGAGCTTCTTCTCGACGGCCGCCTTGTTGTCGTCCTCGACGCCGTCGCTGAACTTGACGACGATCGGCATCGCGATGCCGACGGTCGCGCCGTCCGGCTCGATGTTGGTCTCGAGGACGTCGCCCTTGGAGACGTCCATCGTCGTGAACGAGTTCGACGCCGAGGTCGCCAGCCCATCCGCGTCGACGGCGGTCGCCGCGACCTGGTACGAGGACTCCTCGGACAGTCCGTCAGTGGACGTCCACGTACTCTTCGTCGGGTTGAGCTGACCCTCGAGCGTCTCGCCCTTGGCGTTCTTGACGCTGACCTTGGTGAGCTCGCCGCCGATCACGCTGACCGTGACGGGCGTGTCGAGCTCGACCTCGGACGCTCCGGTCGCCGGCTTGATCTGGATCTTGGCCTTCGGGCTCGGCTTGGGCTTCGGCGCCTCGGAAGGCTCCTCGGTCTGCCCCTCGTTCCCCGAGCTACTGCTTCCCCCGGCCCCCTGCGTCGGGTCAGACGTCCCCGAGGCGATCGGCGAGCCGTTCCCCCCAGAGCACCCGGCCAACAGCACCGCTCCCGCGGCGACGGCCGCGAGAAAACCCACGAGACCCCTCGTGGCGGGCGATGCCCCCCGCACCAACATTCGATTCTCCCTGCATCCGAGCGCTTGATGTGCCCCTACATGGAGAATGACGCTCTGTCTCGGAGAGAAGTTGCACGTCATTCCACATGAACTCGCCTAGCCTACCTGTTGTCACCGACAGTAAGGCGGAGCGGCACGAATCCGCGGCTCAATGCGCGTGGGCGCCCCGGTAGTACTCGAACACGAAGCCGAGCAGGGTGACGATGCCGAACGCCGCGCCGATGATGAACAGCCACCAGCCGAAGACGATGCCGAGCACGGTCACGGCGAACGCCAGGGCCGTGAACAGCGGCCACCAGCTGTGCGGGCTGAAGAACCCGATCTCGCCGGCGCCTTCCTCGATCTCGGCGTCCTTCTGGTCCTCCGGCCGCGGCTGGATCCGCCGCGCGGTGATGAACGCGTAGAACGTCACCAGCGTGGCCAGCCCGAACGTGAGGACCAGCGCGCTCGTACCCGTCGGGTCCTTCGACATGAACCAGTAGACCGGCGTCACGATCACCAGGAACGCCGCCAGGATGGCGAAGATCAGGCCTTCGACCTTCACGACCGGTCCTCCTTCTCGGCGAGGTTCTCCTGTGCGACCTCGCGCTTGCCTTCCCGGTCGGGTACGTCGATGCCAGGCTGGCCCGCGTCCTCCAGCTCCAGCAGCGCGATCTCCGGGTGCCGGAGGTCGAACGCCGGGCTTTCGGACCGGATCCGAGGCATCGAGGTGAAGTTGTGCCGTGGCGGCGGGCTGGACGTCGCCCACTCCAGCGACCGGCCCCAGCCCCACGGGTCGTCGACCTCGACCTTGGGCGTGCGCCACGAACGGACGACGTTCAGGATGAACGGCAAGGTGGACATGCCGAGCAGGAACGCGCCGATCGTCGAGACCGTGTTGAGTGTCGTGTAGCCGTCCTCGACCTGGTAGTCGGCGATCCGTCGGGGCATGCCCTCGGCGCCGAGCCAGTGCTGGATGAGGAACGTGGTGTGGAAGCCGATGAACAACGTCCAGAAGTGGATCTTGCCGAGCGTCTCGTCGAGCATCCGGCCGGTCATCTTCGGCCACCAGAAGTAGAACCCGGCGAACATCGCGAACACGACCGTGCCGAACACCACGTAGTGGAAGTGCGCGACGACGAAGTACGTGTCGCTCACGTGGAAGTCGAGCGGCGGCGAGGCGAGGATGATGCCGGTCAGGCCGCCGAACAGGAACGTGACGAGGAAGCCGATCGCCCACAGCATCGGGGTCTCGAAGGTCAACGACCCTCGCCACATCGTGCCGATCCAGTTGAAGAACTTCACGCCTGTCGGCACCGCGATGAGGAACGTCATGAACGAGAAGAACGGTAAGTTGACGCTCCCCGTGACGAACATGTGGTGGGCCCACACCGCGAGCGACAGCGCCGCGATCGCGAGCGTCGCGAGCACCATGCCGGTGTAGCCGAATAGCGGCTTGCGGCTGAACACCGGGAGGATCTCGGTGATGATGCCGAAGAACGGTAACGCGATGATGTAGACCTCTGGATGCCCGAAGAACCAGAACAGGTGCTGCCAGAGCAGCGCTCCCCCGTTCGCCGGGTCGAAGATGTGGGCGCCGAGCCGGCGGTCCGCCTCGAGCATCAGCAGCGCGCCGGCGAGGATCGGAAACGCCACCAGCACCAGGATGCTGGTCACCAGCACGTTCCAGGTGAAGATCGGCATCCGGAACATCGTCATGCCGGGCGCCCGCATGCAGAAGATCGTCGTGACGAAGTTGACGCCACCGAGGATCGTGCCCAGACCGGCGAGGTAGAGACCCATCACCCACAGGTCGCCGCCGACGCCTGGCGAACGTACGGCGTCCGACAGCGGCGTGTACGCGGTCCAGCCGAAGTCGGCCGCGCCGCCCGGGGTGAGGAAGCCGGAGAGAACGATCAGGCCGCCGAACAGGAACAGCCAGTAGCTGAACATGTTCAGGCGTGGGAACGCGACGTCGGGCGAGCCGATCTGCAGCGGCATGATCACGTTCGCGAACCCGACGAAGAGCGGCGTCGCGAACAGCAGCAGCATGATCGTGCCGTGCATGGTGAAGAGCTGGTTGAACAGCTCCTCGCCCTTCTGCGCGCCGAGAACCTGCATGCCGGGCTGAGCGAGCTCGCTCCGCATGATCAGCGCCATGATGCCGGCGATGATGAAGAACCCGAACGAGGTCATCAGGTAGAGGTGACCGATCACCTTGTGGTCGGTGGTGGTCAGCCAGTTGACGACGATCGTTCCGATGCGGCGCTTCCGCGCTGGCAGCGCTTCGGCCGCTGCTCCCGCGCCCCCTGCGCCTGGACGGTCACTGAGGATTGTCATTTGGCTTCACCCTCCGCGTCCGCGCCGACTCCGACCTGCTCCCTGGAGGTGTCACTGCCCTCCGCCAGGCCGGTCTGGCCCGCCGAGCGCAGGTCCTGCAGGTGCGCGTCGTACTCCACCCGCGGCACTACATGCACTTGGAACAGCATCCGCGCGTGCTGGTAACCACACAGCTCCGCGCACTTGCCCGCGAACTCGCCTTCCTTCGTCGCCGTGAACTCGTACGTGTTCACCTTGCCCGGGATCACGTCCATCTTGAACAGGAACGCGGGCACGAAGAAGGAGTGGATGACGTCCGGGGTGCTGAGGCGAACGTGCACGGGCTCGTTCACCGGGAGGTAGAGCGTCGGCAGCTTCTCGGGCGTACCGGTCTCCCAGACCGCTTCCTCCGGCGGCTCGCCGTTGGCGCGGTAGTTGAACGTCCAGCTCCACTGCTGCCCGACGACGTCGATGACGTGCTCCGGCGGGTTTTGCTTGTCCATCTTGAGGATCGCGGTCTGGTCGCGCGCGGTGAAGAAGAACAGCACCGCGACCATGATCAGCGGGATGCCGAAGTAGAGCGCCTCGATGGGCAGGTGCTCGCGGAACTGCGGCGGAATCCGATCGGACTTCTTCCGGTAGGCGATGACCGCCCAGATGATCAGGCCCCAGACCACGACACCGACGGCAAGAGCGGCGATCCAGGCGCCCTGCCACAAGCTCAGCGTGTGCCCGGCCCGGTCAGTTGCCGGCTCCGGCAGACCCAGGCGTACCACTTCGTCTCTCGAGCAACCGCTGAGGACGAGCAGTGCGGTACCCGCGAGCGCCAGGAGAGCTCGCCGCGAACCCTTCAGGCGCGGCGGGCGGTCGCCAGCGTTCGAACCCACTTCGACGCCTTTCTCCCTCACGTGACCCTCGGCAACACAGGAGGTCGTGTCGGCCCAGGAGGTCGTTCCAGCGATCAGCACCCTACTCCCAGCGCAGCGCGCGCCAGCCGCGACCCTAGGGGTGTCGCGAACGGATTCGATCAAGGTTCCGCATGGTGTGACCTGGGCCACGTCAGCTCGGGCGACCGACGGTCCGGAGGAGCCTTTGCGTGTGACGGATGTGACGGGTGTGGCGGCCGGCGGGATCGCGGCCATCGGGATCGCGGAGTTGTTGCACAGATGTCGGGATAGAAGCCGAGATCTGTGTAACAAGTCGCGAGAGTGGGACCGGAGTGACTCGTGATGCCAGCTGGCTGGGCGGTGATCATGATCGTGATCATGAAGACGAAACGGCGAATGACGACCGGTCTGGCTTCATGAGCACGATCATGATCACGGGACCTGGCGGGGCGAGCGGGCAGGCAGCGCCACGTGGGCCGAGCGGGCCGGCGAACGAGGCAGTGGCGGGCGAGGGAGGCAGCGGCACGTGGGCCGAGCGGGCCGAGCGGGGTGGCGAGCGGGCAGGAGCGGCGACCGAGGCAGTGGCGGGCGAGCGAGGTGCGGGGTGGCGAACGAGGCCGGTGGGGATCGCCGGGGCCAGTGGTGGGCAGGCGGAGCCTGCCCATAGTGCCTGCTCATTGGCCGCCGAGAGGCTCCATGTCAACGGGTCAGATCCGCCAGGATCTGATCTCGGCGAAGCCGAGACGCGAAGCGCCCTTGACATGGAGGGCGGCCAATACACTCCCGGCGATCCCCACCGACCGAGAGAGCAACCCGCACGAGCGAGCCAACACCGAACAGCTGGCGAGTGGCCAACGGCGAGTGGCCGACTTGTAGGACAGATCTCGGCCTAGAGCCCGAGATCTGTCCAACAACTCGCCGATGGTCACAGTTGGCTGGTGGTGGGTGGGTGACGCAGGAGTTGTTGGACAGATGTCGCGATAGACACCGAGATTCGTCCAACAAGTCGCAGGCAGGCGTGGCGGTGGGTGGCAACGCAGGACCTGTTGGACAGATGTCGCGATAGACACGAGATCTGTCCAACAAGTCGCGGGCAGGCGCGGTGGTGGGTGGCGACGCAGGAGTTGTTGGACAGATGTCGCGATAGACACCGAGATCTGTCCAACAACTCCGCCGCGCCAGCGGAACGACGGGCCGGAGAAGCGCATGAGGGCGTCCCGCCGCGGCACGGGTGCCGGGTGGGACGCCCTCAGGGCGTGGTGGGTCTAGCCGGTGACCTTGATCGGCTTGGCCGTTCCGCCGTCGGTCAGCGGGCGGGAGCCGAGCGGGGTCTCCAGTGTGACCGCGGTCGTCTTGAGCTCGACCATGTCGACGCAGGCGATCGACTCGTTCGCCTTGGCCGGCGGCTTGCGCAACAAC
This sequence comes from uncultured Actinomycetota bacterium, assembly GCA_963762635.1. Lineage (GTDB taxonomy): Bacteria > Actinomycetota > Actinomycetes > Propionibacteriales > Actinopolymorphaceae > Tenggerimyces. The sequence goes on along the minus strand of CAVXLQ010000005.1, from coordinate 176,710 downwards.
CGGACCGAGACGCCGGAGGCGTTCTGGGAGATCTCGGCCTTGTCCAACGAGCCGTGGCAGGCCTCGGGGCCGATGTAGTACGACACCGTCAGCTGCTTGCCGTCCGCGGACAGCTTGACCGCTTCGATCGGGATCGTGCCCGACAGCTTGCCGGTCTGCGGCTGGGTCGGGATCGGCTTGGCGGCCGGGCTGGTCGACGAGGCGGAGGGCGACGGCGACTGTGATGGGTCAGACGGGTTGGTCGTGGTCGTACCCGACCCGCAGGCCGACGCGATGACCGCGACAGCCGCCAGCGAGGCGCCGAACAAGGCGGCGCGGTTCGCGAATGTGATGTGCCTCATGGCGCTCGGACGCTCCCCTTCCCTCCACGGTTCCGCTTACGTCAACCCGTACGCTGAACCGTTACCTCTCCCAGATCATCAGGCGACAGACTAAAGGGGTCTTTTCGTGCGAATTGCGGTGACCGGCTCCATCGCGACCGACCATCTGATGAACTTCGACGGTCGGTTCAAGGACTCCCTGGTCGTGGATCAGCTCGACAAGATCTCGCTGTCGTTCCTCGTCGAGGACCTCCGGATCCACCGCGGCGGCACCGCGGCGAACATCGCGTTCGGCATGGGCTGCCTCGGCCTCCGCCCGATCCTGGTCGGCGCGGTCGGCGAGGACTTCGCCGACTACCGCTCCTGGCTCGAGCGGCACAACGTCGACTGCGACTCGATCAGAGTGTCGGAGGTACGACACACCGCCCGGTTCATCAGCACGACCGACCGGACGCAGGCGCAGATCGGCACGTTCTACACCGGCGCCATGGTCGAGGGCCGCGAGATCGAGCTCGATCCGATCGCGCACCGCGTCGGCGGGCTCGACCTCGTCCTCATCGGCCCGCACGACCCGGACGGCATGGCGCGCCACACCGAGGAGTGCAAGCAGCGCGGCATCCCGTTCGCCGCCGACCCGTCGCAGCAGCTCGCGTTCGCCGACGGCGACCTGATCCGCACCCTCGTGTCCGGCGCCGACTACCTGCTGACGAACGAGTACGAAGCCGCGCTCACCGAGCAGAAGACCGGCTGGTCGGAGGAGCAGATCCTGGGCGAGGTCAAGGTGCGCGTGACCACGCTCGCGGAGAAGGGTGCCCGCATCGACCGCCTGGGCGAGCCGCCCATCCACGTCGCCGCCGTCCCGGCCGAGCACATCGCCAACCCCACCGGCGTCGGCGACGGCTTCCGCGCGGGCTTCCTCGCGGGCATCGCCTGGGGACTCACGCTGGAACGCTCGGCTCAGGTCGGCTGCGTGCTCGCGGTGTACGTCCTGGAGATCACCGGAACGCAGGAGTACGAACTGTCGACCAGTGGCTTCCTCGCCCGCTTCGCCGCCGCGTACGGCGACGAGGCGGCCGCCGAGGTCGCCCCGCACGTGCGAGCCCCGCGCCCCTAGCTCAGGCGAGCAGCCGAGCCCGCTGGCCGACGATCCACGCCGCGGCCTTCAGGTAGCCGCCGGCATGGTCCTCACGGGCATGCACCTCGAACGCGGGGTTGTCGGCCGCCACCTCGCGGGCGATGTACGCGCCCATCGAGGCGAGCCGCACCGCGGCCGCGTCCACGACCTCGCTGCCTGCACGCCCAGGCCGTACGACGACAGGAACAGCCGCAAGCGCGCGGCTCGGTCGGGCTCGGCGGACCATCCCCACGCCGCCAGGTCGGGCGTCGGGTGGAACGGCACGAACTGGTGCGCCGCGTACGCCAGGTCCCACACCCGGTTCGACGGTCCGGCGACGTCCCAGTCGATGATCCCCCGCACCTCGGTGCCGTCGAAGACGACGTTCCACGGCGCGAGGTCGTGGTGCCCGACGCAGTCGTACGTCGCCGGCCGGGCGATCTCGTACGACTGCCACACGGCGTCCGGCGACGGCGTGAAACCCACCGACGCGTCGTGCACCGCGCGAATCGCCCGAGCCACGGAGACCAAGGCCTCGTCGGAACGGATCGCGTCCGACAACGGCGGGTAGCCAGTCGTTCCCTCGATGAACGACAGCCGCTCCGCACCCTCAGCGGTCAAGCCGAGGAAGCGCGGCGTCAACGTGCAGCCCACCGCCTCGAAGTGCAGCAACAGCCTGTGCACCGCGACGTTCTCCCCAGAAGGGCTGCGATGCACCTCCGACCCGTGCCGGACGGGGCGGGCGAAGCGCCCGCGCTCTAGCTCGTCGACCACTCGGGACCGTCGGGGAAGCTGAAGCGGGCCAACGTCTCCGGCTTGATCTCCGCGGAGAAGCCCGGCGCCGAGGGCGCGCGGTAGGCGCCGGCGCGGACCACCACGGGGTCGACGAAGTGCTCGTGCAGGTGGTCGACGAACTCCACCACGCGGTCCGGGTGGTGCCCGCCCACGGCGACTTCGTCGAACATCGCCAGGTGCTGGACGAGCTCGCACAGCCCGACTCCGCCCGCGTGCGGGCACACCGGGATACCGAACTTCGCGGCCAGCAACAGGATCGCGACGTTCTCGTTCACCCCGCCCACGCGGGCCGCGTCCAGTTGCAGCACGTCGATCGCCGAAGCCTGCAGGAGCTGCTTGAAGACCACGCGGTTCTGCACGTGCTCCCCCGTCGCCACCCGTACGGGCGAGATCCCCTCCCGAATCGCCCGGTGTCCCAGCACGTCGTCCGGCGAGGTCGGCTCCTCCACCCACCACGGGTCGAACTCGCGGAGCCGGTCGATCCACGCGATCGCCTGCCCGACGTCCCAGGTCTGGTTCGCGTCCACCGCGATCCGGATGTCGTTGCCCACGGCCTTCCGCGCGACGGCGAAACGCCGGCGGTCGTCGTCGAGGTCGCGGCCGACCTTCAGCTTGATCTGCGCGAAACCCTCCTGCACGGCCTCCAGCGACAGCCGCTCGACGGTCGCGTCGTCGTACCCCAGCCAGCCGGGCGTCGTCGTGTACGCGGCGATGCCGGCCGACTCGAGCCGAGCGACGCCGGCCGCCTTCGCGGGAGCAGCGGCACGCAGCAGGTCCAGCGCCTCGTCCGACGTCAGCGCGTCCGACAGATAGCGCCAGTCGACCAGCGACACGACCTGCTCGGGCGTCATGTCGGAAAGCAGTTTCCAGACCGGCTTCCCCGCACGCTTCGCCGCCAGATCCCAGACAGCGTTGACGACCGCGCCGATCGCCATGTGCATGATGCCCTTCTCCGGGCCCAGCCAGCGGAACTGCGAGTCGTGCGTGAGATCCCGATAGAGCAGGCCAAGGTCGGAGCAGATGTCCTCCACGGAACGGCCCACCACGTACGGGGCCAGCGCTCGGATCGCCTGGCACTGGATCTCGTTCCCGCGACCGATCGTGAACGCGAACCCGTGCCCGTCCGGCCCGTCGGTCGTGCGAAGGATCACGTACGCGGCCGAATAGTCGGGATCGGGGTTCATCGCGTCGGAACCGTGCAGACCTAACGAGGTCGGAAACCGGAGGTCCACCACGTCGACGGCTTCGATCTTGGTCACGGGCTCCACTGTATTGGTCCGCTCCGACCTCTTGGCCCGCTCAGACCGTGGCCGATCCCTGCAAGCGGCATCGGCGGGTGCCGAATCGCTGGATAAGGTCAGACCAATCGGTCGGCAGTGGCAATCAGGAGGGACCCCAGGATGGGCGGACGATCCACGGAACGGCGCCGGCTCGGCGGCAGCGCCGTCGAGGTCACGCAACTCGGTCTCGGCACCGCTCCCCTCGGTGGTCTGTTCACCCATGTGGAGGACGACGTCGCGTCGGCGGTCGTACGGTCCGCGCTCGACGCCGGCCTCGCGTACGTCGACACCGCTCCCCTCTACGGCCACGGCACCGCCGAGCGCCGCGTCGGTGCCGCGCTCGCGGGCGTCGACCGGAGCACCTTCGTGCTGTCCAGCAAGGTCGGCCGGCTGATCGTGGACAACCCCGCGGGGAACGCCGACGGCTACATCGACCGCGGCGCGACCGAGGCGACGTTCGACTACACCAGGGACGGGATCCACCGGTCGCTCGAGGAGAGCCTCGTCCGCCTGGGTCTCGACTCCGTCGACATCCTCTACATCCACGACCCCGACGACCACGAGGACGAGGCGCTGACCGTCGCCTACCCCGCCCTGAACGAGCTGCGCGAGCAGGGCATCGTCAAGGCCATCGGCGCCGGCATGAACCAGTCGCGCATTCCAACGAGATTCGTCCGCGAGACCGATGTCAACGCCATCTTGCTCGCCGGCCGCTACACGCTGCTCGACCAGTCAGGCAACGAGGATCTCCTCCCCGCCTGCCTCGAACGAGGCGCCTCCGTCGTCATCGGTGGCGTCTACAACTCAGGCCTGCTTGCCGATCCGAAGCCCGGCGCCACCTACGACTACGCGGAAGCCCCACCGGAGTTGGTCAAACGCGCCCAGGAGCTCGGCGAGATCTGCGCGAGCCACGGCGTTCCGCTCAAGGCCGCCGCGATCCAGTTCCCGCTCGCGCACCCGGCCGTCGCGACCATCCTCACCGGCGCCCGTTCGGTCGACGAGCTCGACGAGAACATCACGATGATGGAGTACGAGATCCCCGACGCGCTCTGGTCCGACCTCGCCGCCGCCGGAGTCGCCCGCTATGCCGGCTGAGCTCGAACGCGTCGACGTTCACCACCACGTCTGGCCCGAGCCGGAGCCGTGGATGGACTCGCCGGAGATGGAGCCGATCCGGCGCCCGTACGGCGTCGACGACCTCGAACCGCTCGCCAAGGCCGCGAACGTCACCGCGACCGTGCTCGTCCAGACGCAGAGCTCGGTCGAGCAGACCCGCGAGTTCCTCGCGGTCGCCGCTGGCAGTGAGCTCGTCGCGGGCGTCACCGGCTGGCTCGACCTCACCGCGCCGGACTTCGGCGACCAGCTCTCCGCCCTCCGCGCCGAGCCGGACGGACGCTGGCTGCGCGGCATCCGGCATCAGGTGCAGGACGAGCCCGACCCCGAGTGGCTGAACCGACCGGACGTACGCCGAGGCCTGCGTGCGCTGTGGCAGCCCGGCATGTTGTACGAGCTGCTCACCAAGCCGCCGCAGCTGCCAGCGGCCGTGAAGACGGTCGCCGAGCTGCCCGAGCTGCCGTTCGTCCTCGACCACTGCTCGAAGCCGCTGATCGCGAGCGGCGAGCTGGAGCCGTGGGCCGCTCAGATCCGCGAGCTGGGCGGCTTCCCGAACGTCACCTGCAAGCTGTCCGGCCTCGTCACCGAAGCCGACTGGGCGAACTGGACCGTCGCGGACCTCCAGCCGTACGTCGACGTCGTGCTCGAGGCGTTCGGACCCGACCGGGTCATGTTCGGCTCGGACTGGCCGGTGTGCCTGCTCGCGTCGTCGTACGCCGGCTGGGTCAGCGCCGCCGACCAGCTCACCGCCGAGCTGTCCGAGTCCGAACGAGCCGCCGTCTTCGGCGGCACCGCGCGCCGGGTCTACGCGCTCTAGCAAGGAGAGAACCACGTTGTCGCAGTACCGCGTCGGCATCGCCGGCATGTCCACCGAGTCCAGCACGTTCGCGCCGCACCGGACCACGTTCGGCGAGTTCCGGATCGGCCGAGGCACCGACCTCGCCGACCGCTACCCGTACCTCACCGACTGGCGGCTCCCCGACCAACCCGACGTGGAGTTCGTGCCGCTGCTGCAGGCGAGTGCGATGCCCGGCGGGCAGGTGCTGCCGGAGGCGTACGACGCGATCGAGGCCGAGATCCTCGACCTGGTCCGCGGCGCGCTCGCGGACGGCCCGTTGCACGGGTTCCACTTCGACATCCACGGCGCGATGGCGGTCGACGGCCGGCGCGACGCCGAAGCGGGGCTCGCACGGAAGATCCGCGAGCTCGTCGGTCCGGACTGCCTGCTGTCGGCTTCGTTCGACCTACATGGGCAGGTGTCGGCCGACCTCGCCGTGCAGCTCGACCTGCTGACCGCGTTCCGTACCGCGCCGCACATCGACTACGTCGAGACGCGCGAGCGCGCCGTCCGCAACCTCGCGACCTGCTTGGTGAACGAGACCCGTCCCGTACGCGCCTGGGTACGCGTCCCCGTCCTGCTCCCGGGCGAGAAGACCAGCACGCGCGTCGAGCCGGCCCAGTCGATCTACGCCGACCTCGAGCGGATCGAACAGCAACCCGGGATCATCGACGCCGCGATCTGGGTCGGGTACGCCTGGGCCGACGAGCCGCGGTCCGCCGCGACCGTCGTGGTGAGCGGGACGGACGAGGCCGCGGTCACCGCCGAGGCCGAGGGCCTCGCGCGGCGTTGGTGGGACGCGCGCGACGGGTTCGAGTTCTGCGCACCCGCCGGGCAGGCGGACTGGGCGATCGCCGAAGCGTTCGCGTCGAACGCCCGGCCGTTCTTCGTCAGCGACTCCGGGGACAACCCGACCGCCGGCGGATCGGGCGACATGGCGTACCTGTTGGGCGAACTGCTGGCCACGCCGGAGCTCGCCTCGGGCGAACGGACCGCGATCTGGGCGTCCTGCATCGACCCGGACGCGGTGCGCGCGTGCGTCGCGGCCGGCGCCGGCAGCGACGTTTCGGTGCGGGTCGGCGGCACGTTCGGCGGCGGAACGCCCGTACAGCTCGACGGCGAGGTGACGTTCGTCCTGCGCGACGACCCGGTCGGCGGCGACATCGCGGTGGTCCGGTCCGGTGGCGTGTACGCGATCCTCACCGCGCGGCGGAAGCCGTACCACTACGTCGCGGACCTGCTGGCGCTCGGCCTCGACCCGGCCGCACATGACCTCACGGCGGTGAAGATCGGCTACCTGCAGCCCGACCTGTTCGCGGCGGCGAAGGGCTGGGTGATGGCGCTCACGCCTGGCGGCGTCGACCAGGACCTGTCGCGGATCTCGTACAGCGCGGTAGGACGGCCGATCCATCCGCTGGACTCCTTCGAGGACCCGGATCTCACGCCGGTCGTGTTCCGCTCATGACCGACCTCGCACCCGTCACGCTGGCACTCGGCGAGACCCGGGTCGTCTCCGGCGTGTTCAAGCCGGGTGAGGCGGACTGGGTCTACCTGCCGATCGAGGTGCCGGAGGGTGCCCGGTCGCTGTCCGCGCGGTACACCTACGACCGGCCCGAGGTGCCAGCCGGATTTCAGGGGAACGCGCTGGATCTCGGCGTGTTCGACCCGGCGGGGATCCGCGGCTGGTCGGGCGGGGCGCGGGACTCGTTCACGATCAGCGCGGCCGAGGCGACGCCTGGCTACATCCCAGGGCCGATCCGAGCGGGGACGTGGCGGCTCGTACTCGGCCCGTACACGGTGGCGCCGGGCGGCCTGCACTACGAGGTCACGGTGTCGGTCGAGGGCGGCGAGGAGCCCGCGGCGGTGTTCGAGCCTTCGTACGCGCCGCACGCCGTGCCGGGGCGCGGTGCCGGGTGGTATCGCGGCGACCTGCACCTGCACACCTTGCACTCCGACGGCCAGTGGACGCCCGCGGAGCTGGTGGCGGCGGCCCGGGCGGCTGGGCTCGACTTCATCGGGTCGAGCGAGCACAACACGTACTCCGCGTCCCTGCAGTGGGGACATCACGCGACCGACGACCTGCTGATCATCGACGGCGAGGAGGTCACGACGCGGACCGGGCACCTGTTGGCGATGGGACTGCCGGCGGGCGAGTGGATCGACTGGCGGTTCCGCGCGGCGGAGCGCGGCGCGCTCGCCGAGCAGGTCGCGAAGATCCGCTCGCTCGGCGGGATCGCGGTGGCGAACCATCCGTTCGCGGCGATCGTCGGCGGGCTGTGGCGGTTCGGGTACGACGAGGTTGACGCGATCGAGGTCTGGAACGGCGCCTGGGGTCCGCACAACGAGATCGCTGTCCGCGCGTGGGACAACCAGCTGCTGGCGAGCTCACGTTGGGTGCCGGCAGTCGGCAACAGCGACTCGCACGAACAGTCCGAGGCGCCCGGGCTGGCGCAGACCGTGGTGTTCGCCGAGGACCTCTCCCGGTCGTCGATCCTCGACGGGCTGCGAGCGGGTCGCTCCTACCTCGCCGAGTCGTCGTCGGTAGAGGTGACGTTCGAGGCGACGACGATCGAGCAGACCGTCGGGATCGGCGAACGGCTGGTCGTGGACCCGGACCAGATCGTCGCCGTCACGGTTTCGGTGCGCGGAGTGCCCGACGCGCTGGTGCGGCTGCACAACGACAAGGGGCCGCTGCTCGAGCGGCAGCTGCCGGAGAACTCGTCGATGGGCTTCGCCACGACGCCGCGCGCTTCGGCGTACGTACGGCTCGAGGTGCGGCACCAGGTGCCGGTGCCCATTCCTGGGATGGAGCCGATGGCCGCGCTGACGAACCCGATCTTCCTCGGCTGAGGGCAAGCGAAAGGACCGGCACCGTCGGGTGCCGGCCCTTGTCGCTCGGTCTTAGTGGAAGCTGTCGCCGCAGGCGCAGGAGCCGGTGGCGTTCGGGTTGTCGATCGTGAAGCCCTGCTTCTCGATGGTGTCGACGAAGTCGATCACGGCGCCCTGCAGGTACGGGGTGCTCATGCGGTCGACGACGACGTTCACGCCGCTGAAGTCACGGACCTCGTCACCGTCGAGGTTGCGCTCGTCGAAGAACAGCTGGTAGCGCAGGCCAGAGCAGCCGCCCGGCTGGACCGCGAGCCGAAGCTGCAGGTCGTCGCGCCCCTCCTGGTCGAGCAGGCTCTTCACCTTCGCGGCGGCGGTGTCGGTGAGGACAATCCCGTCGACCTGCTGCGTCGTCTCCTGGGGGGTGTCCTGAACGGTCATCCGCATACTCCCTGGTCGCTGGCTATGTCATGCCGGTCAACTCAGGCCAACGCGGTGCGCTGCCCGGGCATTCCGGCGTCGTTCGCTGTCTCCATGGTTGCACACAGTCGCTAGCGCGACCACGTGCGCGCCACGCGTGCCGCCAGAGTGGCCAGGCTGTCGGCTGGCTGGCCCATCGCGGCCTCCTTGCCGACCGCGTCGACCAGCGAGTACGCGGACTGGACGCCCATCACGCGCATCTCGCGGGCGCCGACGAGGACCTGGCCGGCGAGGACCACGCAGGGGCGGATCGCGTCCCCGGCGACCTTGGCCACGCCGGAGACGACCTTGCCGCTCGCGGACTGGTAGTCGAAGCCGCCCTCGCCGGTGAGGACCAGATCGGCGGTCTTGGCGTGCTCGGCGAGCCGGACGGCGTCGACGATGGTCTCGATGCCGGGGACGCGGCGTGCGCCGACGAGCATCAGCCCGTAGCCGAGGCCGCCGGCCGCGCCGGCGCCCTTGGCGTCGGCGAGCTGCCTGTCGACCTGCGTGGCGAGGTTCTCCAGGGCCGCGTCGAGCGGCGGGATCCGTTCGGCCCCGACGCCCTTCTGCGGGCCGAAGATGTTCGTGGCGCCGCGGAGGCCGAGGAGCGGGTTGTCGACGTCGGAGGCGGCCAGCAGCTCGATGCCTTCAAGGCGGTCTCGGGCCGGTTGGACGTCGATGCTGGTGAGCTGGGCGAGCGCGGCTCCGCCGGCTTGGAGGACGCCCTGCGGGTCGGCGGTGGCGCCGAGGGCGGCGAGCATGCCGGCGCCGGCGTCGTTCGTCCCGCTGCCGCCGAGGCCGATCACGATCCGCTTCGCCCCCGCCTCGAGGGCGGCGACGATGAGCTCGCCGACTCCGTACGTGCTGGCTCGTTCCGGCTCGCGGTTCGGCTCGGCGATCAGGTCGAGGCCGCAGGCCTGGGATGACTCGACGTACGCGGTGTCGCCGACCAGCAGCAGCGTGGCCGGCGTCGACTCGCCGAGCGGACCGGTGACCGTGAGCGCCGCGAGCTCGCCGCCGAGCGCGGCCTGGAGAACGTCGACGAAGCCCGGGCCGCCGTCGGACATCGGCACCCGCACGACCTCGTCGTCGGGAGCCTGCCGCCGCCAGCCAGCGGCGATGGCCTCAGCCGCCTCCACCGCGGACAACGTGCCGGCGAACTTGTCGGGAGCGATCAACACGCGCACACGAGCATCCTGTCGGACGGCATCCAGCAGACAGCGCTGAGGGCGCACTCTCGGGCCGACGGCGCACCGTTCGCGGCGAACGTCCTCACATTCACCGAGCCGGCGCACCCTTCGCGCCGGCAGGGCCCGGCGCAGGACTCGACACCCGTGCGCGTCGTCGGTAGGGACTACTGAACATAGGGTGGGGGTGTGGTCAAGTTCTTCGATGCCCTCTTCGGGCGCAGCAAGCCGGTCAAGCCGAACCTGGACCAGTTGTTCGGCCTGCCGCAGGCGGCGCTGACGCTGGAGGTCGCGACGACGTTCCGGCCGACGGGCATCGGGTCGGTCTGCTATCGGGCCGCGGAGGGTGGCGCGTTCGCCACCACCCAGTCCGACATCCAGCAGCTGCTCGACATGAGCGCGCCGGGGCCGGCGACGAGCACCGCGCCCAAGGTCGAGCGCACGGAGGACGAGTACGGGTTCACCTGGCTCGTCGTCAACCACGACCCGTCCGACTCCGCGGGCCTCGTCACCGACCTGCACGCGGTCAACACCTCGCTCGAGGCCGCCGGCTTCGGCCCGGCGCTGCTCTGCTCGCTGCTGCACTTCGCCGACGACCAGGGCCGCAAGCTCGCGCTCGTCTACCTCTACAAGCGCGGCTCGTTCTACCCGTTCGCCCCGCAGGCGGGAGAGCGGCGCGACAACGCGTTGGAGCTGCAGATCCGCGGCCTGATCACCAACGACCTGCGCGTCGAGGACGACCTCAGCCGCTGGTTCCCCGTCTGGGGCGCGCCCGGTCTCTAGCGCGGTCCGGCTCGTCGAAGAAGCACATCCGCACGTCGGTCATGCCGCTGACTGACCGGCTGGCTACCGCCCGACCGCGAAACTGAGCGAGCCGGGGCCGCGCCAATGTGGGCTAGAGGAACGCCGGGCGAGGGGATGTACGGCTCCGGCGGCCGCATGTGCCGCAGCGCCAGGTAGCCCTCCGTTCGCAGCGACAGACCCGCCGCCAGCGCCACGTCGACAGCCCATTCCTGGGAAGCCGTCAGGTGGTTGACGTGCACGATCGCACCTGGCGGCGACATGGCCAGCGCGGACCAGAGCAGCCGCTGCGCGACCTTCTTCGTCGAGGCCGCGAGCTGGATCGGCGAGCCGTTCGCGTCGACGTAGACGTACCCGCTCCCCGTCAACGTGTCGCACACGAGCAACGTGTAGTGCGCGCACAGGTAGTCGTGATCCGCCCCGCGCGCCGCCCCGCGCGTCCGGCGGTCCGCGGAGTCGCAGAGGTCTCGGTCGCCGATGCCGCCGACCCGTACCCCGTCCACCACGGGGAGCACCTCGCGCCGCACGACCCCGGACGACCGCATCGTCGGGTGCAGCGTGAAGCCCGCGAGCCGGTACCGTCGCGCCGCCCGCGGGTCCTCGGTGGACACGATGATCCCGCGCAGGCAGCCGCGCGAGTAGTCCAGCAGCGGCTCCATCAACGCCGCGCCGGTGCCGGTGCCCTGGCGGTCCGGCCGAACGAAGTACGCCGACAGCCCCCACAGCTTGTCCCGTACGAGCGCCAACCCGACGGCGAACACCTCGCCGTCCTCGGCGACCCAGGCGCCGCCGGGATCGGTGCCGAGCAGGTGCAGGATCTGGGCGCTCCAGCGCTCCGGCCACCCCACCGGCGGCGCCACGTTCGGATCCGGCGGCGGCGTCCCGGCGACGATCGCGACCCGTGCCCGGAGGACCGACATGGACCGGTAGACCACATCGAGCACCGCGGGGAGGTCGGACTCGCGCAGAGGGCGGATCAACACGATGTCCAACCTATGCGGTCCCGATCGCGTCCGGCCTGACCGATGGAGCTTTCGGGGAGCTGGCCAATTTGGAACGAATCGGGCTGCCGAGAAGCTCGGCAGCCCGATCGAGGGTTTCGCGGTCCAGCGGCCCTACATCGGGCGGCCGAGCTGGGCCGAGATCTCGGCGAGGCGCGCGATCCGCGCTTCGGTGGTGGGGTGGGTCGAGAGCAGGTTGCCGAGCGACTTGCCCACCGCGGCGGGCGCGAAGAAGAACGCCTGGGCGGGCTGGGCGCGGCGCAGGTCCTTGGTGGGGATCTGGGCCATGTCGCCGGAGATCTTCGTCAAGGCCGACGCCAACGCGGACGGCTGGCCGGTGAGGTACGCGCCGGCGCGGTCGGCGGCGAACTCGCGGTAGCGGGACAGCGCGCGGGTGAGCAGGAAGCTGATCACGTACACCGCGATCGACGCCAGCCACACGACCACGAACACGATCGCGGCGTTGTTGTTGTTTCCGCCGCGGAAGTACAGGCCCCACCGGGCCACGAGCCCGGCGAGTACGCCGAGGAACGACGCGACCGTCATCACCGCGACGTCGCGGTGCGCGACGTGCGACAGCTCGTGCGCGAGCACGCCTTCGAGCTCGGGCGTCTCCAGCCTCTGCATGATGCCGCGCGTGACGCAGATCACTGCCTTCTTCGGGCTCCGGCCGGTCGCGAACGCGTTCGGCATGTCCGAGTCGGCGTACGCGATCTTCGGCTTCGGCATGTCCGCCAGCGCGCACAGCCGGTCGACGATCGCGTGCAGCTCCGGCGCTTCCTCCGGGGTCACCTCGCGAGCGCGCATCGCCATCAGCGCGAGCTTGTCGGAGAAGAACCACTGCGCGAACAGGAATCCACCCGCGATGACCAGCACCACGGCCGCGTTGACCCCCGCGACGATCAAACCGACGATCGCCGAGACATACAGCGCGCCCAGCAGGAACATCACGATGACCATTCGGGAGGTCAGCCCACGATCCGGTGCGAACCGCGTACTACTCGCCATTGCTTCACCGCTCCTAAGAAGAACTTCCGAGGTGAAGACGCAGCACGGGCCCGGGGTGTTCCCCGAGCCCGCGTCGCGCGTGCACTTCTTGGCTGATTCTTGGCCTTCTCGCCCGAACTAGCCGGGAATGAGGCCTTCCTCGCCGAGGAGCTCCTTGACCTCTTCGATCGTCGCGTCCTCCGGGGGGAGGAACAGATCCGAGTCCTCCAGAGAGTCGTCCGGCAGCTTCTCGCTGACGGTCCGAACCTTCTCCAGCAACGCCGACAACGCGACGCGGAACGCCGCCTCGTCGCCGGAGCCGACCGCTGCCTCGAGCGCGCTGTCCAGTTCGTTCAGCCCGTCGATGTGGTCCTCAGCGATCTTGAGCTGGCCCTCCCCGAGAATCCGGACGATCACGTTCCCTCCCCTTGCCGCTGTGGCTGGTCCTGCGCGATCGGCTGGGTCGGCTGCTCACTGGCCGCGGGCGCCGCGGGCGGCGCCGTCTGGCCCGGGGTGCCCTGACCCTCGAGCTGGCGCGGAGCCTCGGTCGAGCCGCCGCCCAGCTGGGCCTTCATGGCGGCGAGCTCGGTCTCCACGTCGGAGCCGGACGCCATGCGGTCCAGTTCGAGCGAGATGTCGTCCTTGCCGGTACCCGTCACGTCGTCGAGCGCGCCCGAAGCGAGCAACTCGTCGATCGCGGACGAACGGGCCTGCAGCTCCGCGGTCTTGTCCTCGGCACGCTGCACCGCGAGACCCACATCGCTCATCTCCTCGGAGATGCCGGTGAAAGCCTCGCCGACGCGGGTCTGCGCCTCGGCCGCGGTGTACGTCGCCTTGATGGTCTCCTTCTTGGTACGGAAGGCCTCCACCTTGGCCTGCAACCGCTGCGCGGCAAGCGTCAGCTTCTCCTCCTCGCCCTGCAGTGTGGCGTGCTGCGTGGACAAGTCGGTCACCTGCTGCTCCAGCCCGGAACGGCGGGTGAGTGCCTCGCGAGCGAGGTCCTCCCGGCCCATGCCGAGCGCCTTCTGAGCCTGGTCCTTGAGCTTCGTGGACTGGCCCGTGAGCTGGTTCATCTGGAGCTCGAGCCGCTTGCGGCTCGTCGCGACGTCAGCAACGCCACGACGTACCTTCTGTAGCATTTCGAGCTGCTTTTGGTACGAGTAGTCGAGTGTCTCGCGGGGGTCTTCGGCAGCGTCGAGTGCCTTGTTGGCTTTCGCGCGGAAGATCATCGCGAAGCGGTTGAGAATACCCATCGAGGTCGGCCGCCCCCTTCGGTGTCCAGGCCGGTCGTATCGTCCCGGGCCGGGGTCGGCTCCGGACTTTGATCAGGTCCTATCTGGCAATTGTCAATGTCAACCCTATTCCGCGGATGGACCGAGGGCGACCCCGACCTGCCCTCGCATTACCCTGGGCACGTGTTCCGACGCCGCACCGCCACTGAAGCCGCGCCCACTGAGCCCACCGCTCCCGACGAGAGCGGCCAGGGCAAGGGTCGACCTACGCCCAAGCGCCGCGAGGCCGAGGCGGCCCGCAAGGCGCGGGTGACCGCGCCGAAGGACCGGCGCGAGGCGATGAAGGCGCAGCGGGACAAGTCGCGCGTGGAACGCCTGAAGGTCCAGCAGGCGATGCAGACCGGCGACGAGCGGTACCTGCCCGCACGGGACAAGGGCCCGGTCCGCAGGTTCGCCCGGGACTACGTCGACGCGCGGCGCACGCTGGCGGAGTTCCTGCTGCCGTTCTTCCTGGTCATCCTCGTGCTGATGATGTTCCCGCCGACGGTGCCGCTGGTCCGCGAGATCTCGCTGTTCCTGTGGCTGGCGGCGATCATCATCGTGCCGATCGACCTGATCTTCCTGGGCTTCCGGTTCCGCAAGGAGCTGAAGACGCGCTTCGCGGAGGAGAGCCACCGCGGCGTGATGGCGTACGCGATCATGCGCAGCACCCAGATCCGCCGGCTGCGGCTCCCCAAGCCGCAGGTCAAGCCCGGCGACAAGATCTAAGGCGTCACTCCGCCGGGCGGAGACTCATCGGCCCGTAGACCTCGCGTTCGGCGTCGAACAGCCGGACCTGCTCCACCCCTGCGTCCAGCAACTCGCGCCAGGTCTCCCCGACCCAGCTCTCCGCGTCGCTCTGCGACGGGAACTCCGGCCGAGTCAGCTCCTCGGACTCGACCGCGTTGCCGGCGTCGTCCTCGTACGTCCAGGTCCATGCCATGGTTCGGGACTCTATCGGTGGCCCACAGGACCCCGTTGTCGCGAGTCCGGATCGCTCAGGCTCGCGGTGACAGCGCATCCGGACGTCTGCCAGCGGCATGACCGACGTGCGGCCATGCTTCTTCGACGATCCGGATCGCGATGGCAGAAGTTGACGGTCCGGAACCGGCATGGCAGCGTCCGTTCTGCACGACGCCCTGTCCTGGGGGAAGCCGGTCGAAGTCCGGCGCTGACCCGCAACCGTAGGTCGCTCGACACGAGGAGAGCGACGAGCCGGAGCACCTGGGCGAGGCGAAACGGCTCCACTACCCGTCGAGGTCTGCGGGCGGAGCACGGGTTCTCCTGCGCGGAAACTCGCATCCCGCCGAAAGACCGCAGCTTGGAGGACTCGATGCGTCGCAGCATCCGATCCGGCGCGGCCGTTCTGCTCATCGTCATCGCCACGTTCGCCGGTACGGCCACCGCGGCCGACGCCGCCGCCTACCGCTTCTGGGGCTTCTACCAGTGGACGAACGACGCCTGGGCGTTCGCCAGCAAGGGAGCGGCCCAGGTCACCCCGCCCGACGGCGCCGTCGAGGGCTGGCGGCTCGCCGTCAGCGGTGAGGCCACGCCGCCGCGGTTCCCCCGCGCGAGCGGTGACTTCGACCTGATCTGCGCCAACACGCCCGCCGAGACCGGCAAGAAGCGTGTCGCCGTGGTGATGGACTTCGGCCTTCCCGAAGACGCACCGTCGGGCACGACCCCGCCCGAGGCCCGCGGCGACTGCGCGGTCGTCGACGCCAAGGCGACGTCCGCCCAGGTCCTCGCCGAGGTCGCGACCGTACGGGAGGAGAAGAGCCTGGTCTGCGCGATCGACACGTTCCCCGCGAGCGGCTGCGGCGACCAGGTCGACGCCGATCCCAAGGTTCCGTCGCCCGAGCCGACTGTCCAGCTCGTCCTGCCCGTGGCCGCGAGCCCGACGCCGACGGCCGAGGCCAGCACCCCGGCCAGCCCCGAGCCGCGGGCCAACGAGAGCTCCAACGACGGCAGCGGCAACTCGATCCTCGTCTGGATCATCGTCGGCGTGGCGATCGTGCTCGCCGTCGGCGCGACCGTCATCGCCCGCCGCCGCGGTTCGAGCAGTAGCAACAGCTGAGGCCGTGCGCGCCGCCCACAACCCCACCCTGCCCCGGAACCTGCATCCCGGGGCGTGGTGGCTGTGGGCGCTCGGCCTCGCCGCCGCCGCGAGCCGTACGACGAACCCGATCCTGCTCGTCCTGCTCCTGGCGGTCGCCGGCTTCGTCGTCGCGAGCCGCCGGAGCGACGCTCCGTGGGCCCGTTCGTACGTCGCGTTCCTCAAACTCGGCCTGGTCGTGATCGGTATCCGGGTGCTGTTCCAGTTCGTGTTCGGCGCGGGCGTCTCCGGGCGCACCGTGCTCGTCACGCTGCCCGAAGTCCCCATGCCCGACTGGCTCGAGGGCATCCGGATAGGTGGGCCGGTCACGCTCGAGGCGTTGGTCGCCGCTGTCAACGACGGCTTGCGGCTGGCGGCGATCCTCGCCTGCATCGGCGCCGCGAACGCCCTCGCCAACCCCAAGCGCCTGCTCCAGACCATGCCCGGCGCGCTGTACGAGCTGGGCGTCGCCGTCGTGGTCGCGATGACGTTCGCCCCGCAGCTCGTCGCCGACGCGGCCCGTACGCGCGCGGCCCGGCGACTGCGTGGCAGGCCGGAAGGCGGCGTGCGCTCGATCGCGTCGACCGCGGTCCCCGTCCTGGAGAACGCCCTCGAGCGGTCCATCGCGCTCGCCGCCGCGATGGACTCCCGCGGGTACGGGCGCACCGGCACCGTCGCGCGCGGCACGAGGCGGCTCACCAGCGCCCTCGTCCTCGTCGGCATGCTCGGGATCTGCGCGGGAACGTACGGTCTACTGAACGCCGGATCCCCAGCCCTGCTTGGGCTTCCGCTCCTGGCGATCGGTGCACTGGCCGCCGCGGCCGGCCTCGTGCTCGGTGGTCGTCGCGTCGTCCGTTCGCGCTACCGACCCGACCCGTGGGCGCTGCCCGAATGGCTCGTCGCGGGCTCGGGCGCGGCCGTCGCCGCCGCGTTCGTCTGGTCCGCGATCGCCGGCTTGCAAGGGCTGACGCCGCCGACTGTTCCGCTCGCGGTGCCCGAGCTGCCGCTCGTTGCCGTCGTCGGCACGCTGATCGGTGTCCTGCCGGCGTTCCTGTCGCCGCCGCTGCGCACGAGCGAGGAGCCGGTGCCATGATCCGGTTCGAGAACGTCAGCATCCGCTACCCCGGTCAGGACGAGCCGGTCCTGCGCGACGTCGACCTGGAGATCCCCGAGGGCGAGCTCTGCCTCGTCGTCGGAGAGACCGGCACCGGCAAGACCACGTTGCTGCGCGCGATCAACGGGCTCGTCCCCCACTTCACCGGCGGCACGCTGACCGGCCGCGTGCTCGTCGACGGGCGCGACACCCGCGAGAACCGGCCACGCGACCTGGCCGACGTCGTCGGTGTCGTCGGGCAGGATCCCCTGTCGTCGTTCGTCACCGACGTCGTCGAGGACGAGCTCGCGTACGGCATGGAGTCGCTCGGCATCGCGCCGGACGTCATGCGTACGCGCGTGGAGGAGACACTCGACCTGCTCGGCCTCGCCGACGTCCGGTCCCGCACGATCAGCACGCTGTCCGGCGGCCAGCAGCAGCGGGTCGCGATCGGCGCGGTGCTCACCAGCGACCCGCGCATCCTCGTGCTCGACGAGCCCACGTCCGCGCTCGACCCGCAGGCCGCGGAGGAGGTGCTCGGCGCGCTGCAGCGTCTCGTGCACGACCTCGGCGTGACCGTCGTCCTCGCCGAGCACCGGCTGGAACGCGTCGTCCAGTACGCCGACCGCGTCGTGCTCGTCCCCGGCAACGGCGCCGCGCTGTCGGTCGGTACGCCGGCGGAGATCATGGCGACCTCGCCGATCGCGCCGCCAGTGGTGGAGCTGGGGCGGTTCGCGGGCTGGTCGCCGCTGCCGTTGTCGATCCGAGACGCCCGACGGCTGGCTGGGCCGTTGCGCTCACGCCTGGACGGGCACGAGCCGCCCGCGCGTTCGGTCGCCGGGGACTCGCCACTCGCGTCGGTCGAGGGTCTGCTCGTACGGTACGGCCGGCGTGGCCGCGCCGCGCTGCAGGACCTCTCGCTCTCGGCGAATGCGGGCGAGGTCGTCGCGCTGATGGGCCGCAACGGCGCGGGTAAGTCGACGTTGCTCAAGTCCCTTGTGGGACTGGTGAAACCCGCCTCCGGTCGGATCACTGTCGGTGGGATGGACCCCGCGACCTCGAAGCCCGCGCAGATCGCGAAGGCCGTCGGGCTGGTGCCGCAGGAGCCCGGCGACCTGTTGTACGCGGAGACCGTCGGCGGCGAGTGCTCCCAGGCCGACTCCGACCACGGCGCTTCGCGCGGAACGTGCGCCGCGCTGCTCGCCGACCTCGCGCCCGAGGTCCCGCTCGACCGGCATCCGCGCGACCTGTCGGAGGGCCAGCGGCTCGGGCTGGCGTTGGCGATCGTGCTCACCGCCGCGCCGCCGTTGCTGCTGCTCGACGAGCCGACCCGCGGGCTCGACTACCTCGCCAAGGCTCGCCTCGCGGCGCAGCTGCGGGCGCTCGCCGGCGACGGGCACGCGGTGGTGTTCGCGACCCACGACGTCGAGCTGGTCGCCGAGCTCGCGACCCGCGTCGTGGTGCTCGCCGACGGCGAGGTCGTCGCCGACGGACCCGCGGCGTCCGTTCTCGCGGCGTCGCCGGCGTTCGCGCCGCAGGTCTCGAAGATCCTGCGCCCACTCCCCTGGCTCACCGTGCGGGACGTCGTCGCCGCACTCGGCGAGGCGTCGTGAACGTCCTCGCCCTGCGCAAGCGCTCGCTCGCGGCGCTCGTCCTCGCGTCGGCGGTGGGCGTGGTCGCGTTCGGCTGGCCGTTCTTCGCCGACGCGGCGAGTACGTTGTCCGACCACTCCGGCGACGCGCCGTACCTGTTCGTCGTCCTGCTCCCGCTCATCGTCGCGGTCGTGCTCGCCGAGCTCACCGAGGGCGGGATGGACGCGAAAAGCGTTGCGCTGTTGGGAGTTCTGGCTGCCGTCGGCGCAGCCTTGCGGGTGTTGAGCCCGGCGACGATCGGCTTCGAGCCGGCGTTCTTCCTGCTGCTGTTGGCCGGACGGGTGTTCGGCGCGGGCTTCGGGTTCGCGCTGGGCGCGTTGATCATCCTGTCGAGCTCGCTGGTGATGGGAGGCGTCGGTCCGTGGATGCCGTTCCAGATGTTCGGACTCGCCTGGGTCGGCCTGCTCGCCGGGCTCATGCCGCCGGCGACCGGATGGCCGGAACGGTGGATGCTCGCGGGGTACGCGGCGGTGACCGGGTTCGCGTACGGCGCGCTTCTGAACCTGTGGTTCTGGCCGTTCGCGTCCTACCTCGCGCCGGGACTGGCGTACGTGCCCGGCGCGTCGGTGTGGACGAACGTCGTGCACTACGGCGCGTTCTACGTCACGACGTCGCTGGCCTGGGACACGACGCGCGCCGTGCTGAACGGGGTGCTCGTGCTGCTCGCCGGCCGGCCCGTACTCGCCGTCCTGCGGCGCGCGGCGCGCCGGGCGGCGTTCGAGGCACCGGTCAGGTTCGTCCAGCCATGACGCGCTGGATCAGGCCGTAGCCGACGGCCTCCTCGGCCGAGAGGAAGCGCCCGGTCCGCAGGTCCGCGTCGACGGCCTCGGCCTGGCGGCCGGTGGCCTCGGCGATCAGGTCGACGAGGTTGGCGCGCTGGCGCAGGTACTCCTGCGCGTGCGTGCCGAGGTCGGTGGCCGTGCCGGTCAGCTGCTTGCTCTCGGGCTCCTTCAGGCCGAAGCGCGCGTGCGGGTAGCCCGTCCGCTTCGGGCTGGCGGCGAGGACGGCGATCGCCGGACCACTGACCTCGCCGACCGCGGTGACCGTGAGGTCGGCCGCGAGGACCTTGATCGTGTCGGCGAGCGTGAGCGCCGCGCCGAGGTCGCCGCCGGGGCTGGACAGGTGCAGCTGGATCGGCTCGTCCGCGTTCGCGTCCAGGGTGAGCAGCTGGGCGGCGAGGTTGGTGGCCATGACGTCGTCGATGGCGCCGCGGGCGAGCACGATGCGGCGCTCGAAGAGCTGGCCCTGGATGTAGCCGTCGAAGGTCGTCGCGTCGCGTTCCACGTTCACTCCCTGCCCTTGAGCCGGACGTCGAGCGACTGCCCCACCGCGGCCGCGTAGCGCTCGAGCGTCGACATGCGTACGTCGACGTCGCCGGCCTCCATCCGCGCGACGGCGGACTGCGAGGTCCCCATCCGGGCGGCCACCTGAGTCTGCGAGAGTCCCGACTCGCGCCGAAGCCCCACCAGGTCCCGCCCCAACTCACGCCGCCGCCGCGCCATCTCCCGGAACCCCGGCATCACCGGCAGTCGATCGTCCATACCGGAAACGCTATCTCGAATTTGATATGGCGGCCAGGAAGCCACGCACGAAGTCGGAGGCAGTTGTCGGTGTGATTCCGTACGCCTTGGCCAACTCGTCCATCGCCAGCGGCGAGTCGTAGGTATCAAGCAGCGCGAGCAGTCCCGCGACGAACTCGGGCACCCCTGGCACGGGCTCGCCGGGCGCGACGGACCGAACCTCGAGCGGCCTGCCCAGCTCCTGCCCGAACGCCGCGACGACATCGTGCCAGGTGAGCGGTCGCGGTCCGCCCAGGGGGAGGATCTGCCCCTCCGCGAAGTCGTGCTCGAGCGCCGCGACCGCGTACGCCGCGACGTCGCGCATCGCCACGAGGCTGTGCCTCCGCCTGCCCTCGCCGACGATCGTGACGGGCTGACCGGCGACGGCCGGGCCGCCGACCACAGCCGGGATCCAGGCGTCCATGAACGCGTCCGGCCGCAGAATCGTCCACGGGATGCCGCTCGCCCGCAGCCGCACCTCGGTCTCGCCCTTCGCCCTGATGAGCGGCACCGGACTGTTCGGGTCGGCGGCGAGCACGGACGTGTAGACGAACCTGCCGACCCCCGCGGCGGCCGCCGCGTCGACGAGGCTCCGGTAGCCGGCCAGGTCGACCGACTCGACAGTGTCGTCGCCTCCACGGGCTACCGAGGTCGCCGAAGTGACGACGGCGTCGACCCCGGCGCAGGCCGCCTGCAGCGAGGCCGGGTCCTTGAGGTCCCCGACGATGGGCTCGGCGCCGGCGGCGACGAGGTCTTCGTACGGCGAGCCGGTCCGGACGAGGATCCGGACGTTCTCACCGCGCTGGAGCAGCAGGCGGGCGATCGTGCCGCCGAGCAGGCCGGTCGCTCCGACGACGAGGATCATGACGTTCCCTCCCCTGGTTCCAGGCGCTGGACGACGCGGCGGGTGTGGTCGTCCACATCGCCGCTCGCCTCCTCGACCGGCTCGAGATAGAACCGCGCCGAGGCAACGGCGTCGTCCACGACGCCGAGGATCACGACGCCCCGCATGCCGAACGCGGAGCCGTCGGTCCGGTTGCCGGACATGTCCCATTCGGTCCAGACCTGGTCGCCGTCGGCGACCTCGCGCAGGATCTCGGCCCGGACGTCGGGCACGCCGGCGAAGATCTGGGTCCAGTTCGTCCGGACCTGGGCGCTGCCCTTGAACCCGCGCAACGGGTGGACGGGCGTCTCGTTGACGTAGTCCTCGGCGAAGCAGGCCACCAGCCCGTCGAGGTCGTGGGCGTTCAGGGCTCGTACGAGCCGATCGACCACAGGTGCGTTCATCTGGTCCTCCCCCAAATGCTCTGCTACAGTCCTCTGTATCTAATACAGGAGCATGGAACGGAATATGGCATCCGTCAAGAGCAAACGGCGGTACAACTCCACCGGCCGGCAGGCACAGGCTCAGCGCACCCGGGAAGAAATCCTCTCCGCGGCCGAGCGACAGTTCCTCGCGGAGGGGTATGCCGCCACCACAGTGGCGGCGATCGCCTCCACGGCGGGCGTCTCCGTGGAGACGATCTACAAGTCGTTCGGCGGCAAGTCCGGGCTGGTCCGAGCGATCTACGACCGTGGGCTGACCGGCCGCGAGCCCGTACCGACACTCCAGCGCTCAGATGAGATGCGTACCGCCGAGTCCGACCCGGTCACGATCATGCGCAAGTGGAGCGTCCTCACGACCGAGGTCGCGACGAGCGTGATGCCGATCCGCCTGCTCATGCGCTCAGCCGCCGCCACCGACCCCGACCTGGTCGGGCTGGTGGCGGAGATCGACGAGGAACGGGTCGTGCGCATGCGGCACCACGCCGACTTCCTCGCCTCCCGCGGCTACCTCCGGGCGGGGGTCACGATCGAGGAGGCGACCGACGTCCTCTGGACCTGCAGCTCGGTGGAGATCTACGACCTCCTCGTCCTGCAGCGCGGCTGGTCCCCGGACCGGTTCGCCGGGTTCCTCGCCGACTTCATGATCAGCTCCCTGCTGCCGCCAGGTAGCCCGTCCGCGCCTGCCAATGGCGGCCCGCGCGCAGGTGGGTGACGTACGCGCGCCGCAGCGTCGTGTCCTGCGGTAGCTCCTCCAGCGGCACCGGGTCCATCCGGCCGAAGACGTACTCCAGAACGTCGCGGTCGTCCCGCGTCTCGTCCGCCTTCGGGAGGTGCGGGACGAGCTGGAAGCGGCGTTGGAACGCGACGAGGTTCGAGGTCTCCGGCAGGTACTCCGCGAGCTGCGGGTCCAGCAGCCAGGAGCTGCAGGTGAAGAACGTGAGCGGCTCGTCCGGGAAGTGCCGCGAGGCGAACTCGACTGCCCGAGCGAACGAGTCGTCGCACGCTGCCGGATCCAGCGGGCCGCTGGCCGGGATGTGCACGTTCAGGGCGAATCCGCACTGCCCATTGGCCAACGCGATCGCCACCCGGTTGTAGGCGAGCCGGCCGAGGACATACTCCGCGCCGCGGAAGCGCAGCGGCAACGACCACTGGGAGAACCCGCTGACGCCGTGCGTACCGAACAGGCGCATGTGGTCGCGCATCGAGTCACCGAGCTCGGCGAGCGCCGCCCAGGACACGTCGTCGGGGATCCCGCGCTCGGCATGGAACGCGCGCACGTGCGGGACCAACGCGAGGTAGAGCCAGACGTACAGGTGGCGCCCCACCATTCCGGCATCCGCCGGGATGGTCGGCCAGCCAGGCCAGCCGTCGATCGGTACACCGCGGCCCATGGCGCGGAGCTGCTCGTCGTACCTGCGCTCCAGCTCCGCCCACAGCACGGGATGCGCGACTGGATCAGGGCGCGCGGCGAGGGTCTCGGCTCGCGCGGCCGGGTCGACGGTCAGCCGTGCCAGCAGCGCGCCGGGGTCGGCCGGCAGCGCTGGGGTCACGTCGGGGACTTGTCCACGAAGGGTGGGCGCTTGACCGTGAACGGTTCGGCCCGGCCGCGGACGTCGATCGTGACCGCGTCACCCAGTCCGATCGGGATGTCCAGCAGAGCCAAGCCCACGCCGCGGCGCAGGGTCGGCGAGAACGTGCCGCTCGTCACCGTTCCGACCGGCGCGCCGGTCGTGGACTGCACGGTCATCCCCGGGCGCGGGATGCCTCGGCCAGACGACTCGACGCCGAACAGCCGGCGGGCAGGTCCGGCCTCGCGTTCGGCCAGCAGCACCGAACGACCCCAGAACGCGGGCTTCTTCCAGCCCACAGCCCAGCCGAGCCGCGCCTGCACCGGCGTCACCTCGAGCGAGATGTCCTGCCCGTGCAGCGGGTAGCCCATCTCGGTCCGCAACGTGTCGCGCGCACCCAACCCGCACGGCAGCCCACCCGCGTCGGTCACCGCGGCGAGGAGCGCGTCGAACAGCGGATCCGAAGACTCCGAGGGCACCACGACCTCGTACCCGTGCTCCCCCGTGTAGCCGGTCCGGCACACGGTGACCGGCGCGTCCTTCCACGTCGTGTCCACGAAGGACATGTACGCGTGCCCCACCGGCAGCCCCACCGACGACAGCACCGCGTCGGCCGACGGTCCCTGCACGGCAAGGATCGCGAACGCCGAGTGCTGCGAGGTCACCGAAACGCCCGTCGGCGCCGACGAGGCGAGAAGCCGGACGACCTCCGCGGTGTTCGCGGCGTTAGGGATCAGGAACACCTCGTCGTCCGACCGCCAGTACGCGATCAGGTCGTCCACGATCCCACCGGACGCGTCGCAGCACAGTGTGTACTGCGCCTGCCCGGGGGCGATCTTGGCGAGCGAGTTCGACAGCGTCGCGTCGACGTACGCGGCCGCTCCCGGACCGGTCACCGAGGCCTTGCCGAGATGCGAGACGTCGAAGACGCCGACCGCCGTACGGACCGCCGTGTGCTCCTTGACCACGCCGCCGCCGGCGTACTCCAGCGGCATCTCCCAGCCACCGAACGGAGCGAACTTCGCGCCCAGGGACTCATGCCGATCATGCAGAGGCGAACGTGTCATGCGGGAGAACCTATCCCGCATCCACGGCATGACCGCGTATCCTGCGGCGGAGTCCTCGCAGGTCATCAGACGAAAGCCACGAAACGACAGGAGACGTGCCTTCCGTGAGCACGACCAGTCCGACCATCGCAGTCCGCAAGGCCAAGCCGGCGTCGATCAAGGCCGATGCCGTCGTCGTGGGCCTCTCCCCCGGATCGGACGGCGTCACGCTCGCCCGAGGCACTGAGGAGGTCGACAGCGCGTTCGGCGGCAGGCTCGCCGCGACGCTCGCGAGCGTCGGCGCCACGGGCAAGGCGGACGAGGTCACGCTGATCCCGTCCGGCGGCGCGATCTCCGCTCCTCTGGTCCTCGGCGTCGGCCTCGGTTCCGCCGAGCCGACGGAGGAGCAGGTACGTCGCGCGGCGGGCGCGGCGCTGCGCCGGCTCGCGGGCAAGGCGACCTCGGTCGCGTTCGTGCTCAGCTCGGAGGAGGAGCCCGGCTACGTCGGCGCTCTCGCCGAGGGGGTGCTGCTCGGCGCGTACGCGTTCGACCAGTTCCGTTCGCAGAACGGCACCAAGCCGACCAAGACGCAGACGGTGACCTTCGTCACGGACAAGTCGCCGGACAAGGCGGTCAAGGCCGCCATCACTCGCGCCGAGGCGATCGCGCGGGCGGTCAACCTGACCCGCGACTGGATCAACCGGCCGGCGTCCGACCTGCACCCGGTCGAGTTCGCCGCCGACGCGAAGGCCGCGGCGAAGCAGTTCGGGCTCGAGGTCGAGGTCCTGGACGAGAAGGCGCTCACCAAGGGCGGCTACGGCGGCATCATGGGCGTCGGCATCGGGTCGACGAACCCGCCGCGGCTCGTCCGCCTCGCGTACCGGTCGTCGAAGGCGAAGCGGCACATCGCGCTGGTCGGCAAGGGCATCACGTTCGACTCGGGCGGCCTGTCGCTGAAGCCGCCGGAGGCGATGCCCGGCATGAAGTCGGACATGAGCGGCGCCGCCGCCGTGCTCGCGGCCGTGACCGCCGTCGCCGAGCTGGGGCTGCCGGTGAACGTGACCGCCTGGGCGCCGATGGCCGAGAACATGCCGTCCGGCACCGCGACCCGTCCGTCGGACGTGCTGAGCATGTACGGCGGCAAGACCGTCGAGGTCCTGAACACCGACGCCGAGGGCCGGCTCGTCCTTGCCGACGCGATGGTGCGCGCGGGCGAGGAGCGGCCGGACATCCTGGTCGACGTCGCGACGCTCACCGGCGCGTGCGTGGTCGCGCTCGGGCACAAGACGTACGCGATCATCACCCACGACACCGAGTTCCAGCAGCACGTCTACGAGACCGCGGAGCGCGTCGGCGAGAACGCCTGGCCGCTGCCGATCCCCGAGGGCAGCCGCGAGCGGCTCGACTCGAAGATCGCGGACCTGGCCAACGTCGCCTCGGACCGGTCGGGCGGCGCCTTGGTCGCGGCGGCGTTCCTGGCCGAGTTCCTGCCGGAGGGCGTGCGCTGGGCGCACCTGGACATCGCGGGTACGGCGTTCAACGACGGCGGCCCGTTCGGCTACACCCCGAAGGGCGCGACCGGCAGCGGGGTCCGGACGCTCATCGGCCTGGCCGAAGACGCGGCGGCCGGCGACCTCTAGCCGCGGCCCGCTCGTCGAAGCCCCTCACCCTCCGACTGCCCGACACAAACTGTGGGGTTCTGGTAGCGACACGCAGGCGTGTCGCTACCAGAACCCCACAGTTTGGGCCGTCCAGGACGGATGCGGTCAGTTCGCTGGGTCGGTACGGGCCTTCTCGGCGGCCTTCTTGCGCGCGTTCCACTCCCGCATGCGCTGCGGGTAGCCCACCACCTGGGCGTCGTAACTCGGGATGCCGAGCTTGTTCGCGAACGCGTGTGCCGCGGCCGCGTTGGGGACGCGGCGACGGGTCCACTCGCCGTCGCTCGCGACCAGCAACAGCGTGGTTTGGGTCACCGCCGTCGGGGGCTCCACGAAGCCCTCGACACCCATGCGCTCGCTGGCGAACCGCTCCAGGTGCGCGAAGTCCTCGCTCGCCTTCGGGCGAGTGCTGGACGGCCCACCTGACTTCGACCGCCGCCGGAACCATCGCAACATGGTCAGCCAACCTCCTGGTCACGGAACGTCCCAAGTGTCGCCCAGGTTCCAGCCCTCGCGCACCCCGACTGCCCGACTCGCGGGAACGCACGACCCTTTGGCGCGCCGCACCGGGTGCGTGGAAGGATGACAGCGCTGACCAGTACATCCACTGACCCACTCGGCACGGAGGAACCCGTGGCGGACAACGCCGGTAGCTCGTTCGACCTCGTGATCCTGGGCGGGGGCAGCGGCGGTTACGCCTGTGCCCTGCGCGCCGCTGAGCTCGGCCTGAGGGTCGCACTCGTGGAGAAGGACAAGCTCGGCGGTACGTGTCTGCACCGCGGCTGCATCCCGACCAAAGCCCTGCTGCACGCCGGAGAGGTCGCCGACGCCGCGAAGGAGGCCGGCGAGTTCGGCGTCCGCGCGACGTTCGACGGCGTCGACCTGGCGGGCGTCAACAAGTACAAGGACGGCGTCGTCGGCCGGCTCTTCAAGGGCCTCACCGGACTGCTGACCGGAAACAAGAACATCACGATCGTCGAGGGCGCCGGCAGGCTCGTCGCCAAGAACGCGGTCGAGGTCGACGGCACGAGGTACGAGGGCAAGCACGTCGTGCTGGCCTCCGGCTCGTACTCCAAGAGCCTCCCCGGCCTCGAGGTCGACGGCGAACGCGTCATCACCAGCGAGCACGCGCTCAACCTCACCGAGCTGCCGAAGTCCGCGATCGTGCTCGGCGGCGGCGTGATCGGCGTGGAGTTCGCCAGCGCTTGGCGCTCGTTCGGCGTCGAGGTCACGATCATCGAGGCACTCCCCCGGCTGCTCGCCGTCGAGGACGCCGACAGCTCCAAGCAGGTCGAGCGCACGTTCCGCAAGCGCGGCATCACCTTCAAGGTCGGCACCCCGTTCAAGACCGTCGAGCGCACCGACGCCGGCGTCCACGTCACGGTCGAGTCCGGCGAGACGTTCGACGCCGACGTGCTGCTGGTCGCGGTCGGCCGCGGCCCGACGACCGCCGACCTCGGGTACGAGGAGCAGGGCGTCACGATGGACCGCGGCTTCGTGCCGGTCGACGAGCGCCTGCGGACGAACGTTCCCGGCGTCTACGCGGTCGGCGACATCGTGCCCGGCCTGCAGCTCGCGCACCGCGGCTTCCAGCAGGGCATCTTCGTGGCCGAGGACGTCGCCGGCCTCGACCCCGCGCCGTTCGACGACACCGGCATCCCGCGGATCACGTACTGCGAGCCGGAGGTCGCCTCCGTCGGGCTGTCCGAGGACGCCGCGAAGGAGAAGTTTGGCGCCGACGGCATCGCGACGTACAACTACAACCTGGGGGGCAACGGCAAGAGCCAGATCCTTCGGACGCAGGGCTTCGTGAAGCTCGTGCGGCAGAAGGACGGTCCGGTTGTGGGCGTCCACATGGTGGGCAGCCGCGTATCCGAGCTCGTCGCCGAGGCTCAACTGATCTACAACTGGGAAGCCTTCCCTGAGGAAGTCGCCCAGCTGGTCCACCCGCACCCGACGCAGAGCGAGGCCTTGGGCGAAGCCCACCTCGCGCTCGCCGGCAAGCCACTGCACGCGCACAGCTGACAACAGGAGAAGGAGCAAGGATGCCGGTCTCCGTCACCCTCCCCGCGCTCGGGGAGAGCGTCACCGAGGGAACCGTGACGCGGTGGCTCAAGCAGGTGGGCGACACCGTCCAGACCGACGAGCCGTTGCTCGAGGTCTCGACGGACAAGGTCGACACCGAGATCCCCGCGCCGACCTCCGGCGTGCTGCTGCAGATCACGGTCGGCGAGGACGAGACGGTGGCGGTCGGCGCCGAGCTCGGCGTGATCGGCGACCAGGGCGAGGACGCCGGGTCCGATGGTGGCGGCGAGTCCGCGCCGGCGGAGCAGGAGCCGCAGGCCGAGGCCGAGCCCGCCCAGGAGCAGGAGCCGCAGGCCGAGGCCCAGCCGCAGGAGCAGGAGCCGCAGGCCGAGGCCCAGCCGCAGGAGCAGGAGGTCGCCCGCGACGAGCAGGCGGCGTCCGACCAGCAGGCGATGGCGGCCGAGCCTGAGCAGCCGCAGGCCCAGGACGAGCAGCCTTCACAGCAGAACGAGGAGCCCGCGCCCTCCGGCGGTGGCGGTGGTGGCGCCGAGACTTCCGTGACGCTGCCGGCCCTCGGCGAGAGCGTCACCGAGGGAACAGTCACCCGCTGGCTCAAGCAGGTCGGCGACTCCGTCCAGACCGACGAGCCGCTGCTCGAGGTGTCCACGGACAAGGTCGACACCGAGATCCCGGCACCGGCGGCCGGCACGCTGCTCCGGATCACGGTCGGCGAGGACGAGACCGTCGCGGTCGGCGCCGAGCTCGGCGTGATCGGCAGCGACCAGGCCGCCGCCCCGAAGCACGCGTCCGACGAGCCCGAG
Organism: uncultured Actinomycetota bacterium; assembly: GCA_963762635.1. GTDB lineage: Bacteria > Actinomycetota > Actinomycetes > Propionibacteriales > Actinopolymorphaceae > Tenggerimyces. The sequence goes on along the minus strand of CAVXLQ010000005.1, from coordinate 147,872 downwards.
GCCCCGGCAGCGCCCGAGCAGCCCGAGGCTCAGCAGCCCCAGGCCGAGCCCGTACGTACGCCAGAGCCCCCGGCACCCCCCGCCCAGGCCCCCGCGGCCGAGGCACCGGCCATCCAGCCGCCCGCGGCCGAAGCGGCCCCGAAGCCGGCGCAGCCGGCCGAGACGCCGGCGGCACCGCCGAACGGCGACGGCGCGAGCCAGTACGTGACCCCGCTCGTCCGCAAGCTCGCCAACGAGCACGACATCGACCTCAGCACGATCTCGGGCACCGGCGTCGGTGGCCGGATCCGCAAGCAGGACGTGCTCGCTGCGGCCGAGGCGAAGAAGGCCGCCGCGGCAGCACCCCCGGCGGCGCAGCAGGCGGCACCGGCCGCGAGCGCGGCTCCGGCTGCCTCCGCCGACGCGGAGAACCTGCGCGGCACCACGCAGAAGCTCACCCGGATGCGCAAGATCATCGCGCAGCGCCTGGTCGAGTCGATGCAGGTCTCCGCCCAGCTCACCACCGTGGTCGAGGTCGACGTCACCCAGATCGCCCGGCTCCGCAACAAGGTGAAGAACGACTTCCAGAAGCAGAACGGCGTCAAGCTGTCGTTCTTGCCGTTCTTCGCCAAGGCGGCGATCGAGGCGCTCAAGGTGCACCCGAAGCTCAACGCCTCGATGGACGTCGAGAAGGGCGAGGTCACCTACCACGACGCCGAGCACCTGGTCGTCGCGGTCGACACCGAGCGCGGCCTGCTCGTTCCCGTCGTGCACAACGCGGGCGACCTCAACATCGCCGGCCTGACGAAGAAGATCGCCGACCTGGCGGAGCGCGCGCGCACCAACAAGCTCGTTCCGGACGAGCTCGCGGGTGGCACGTTCACGCTCACCAACACCGGCAGCCGGGGCGCTCTGTTCGACACCCCGATCTTCTTCCAGCCGCAGGTAGCGATCCTCGGCACCGGCGCGGTCGTGAAGCGCGCTGTCGTGATCGACGACGAGGACCTCGGCGAGACGATCGCGGTGCGGCACATGATGTACCTCGCGCTGAGCTACGACCACCGCCTGGTCGATGGGGCCGACGCGGCCCGCTTCCTGGCGACGATCAAGGAGCGGCTCGAGGAAGGCAAGTTCCAGTCGGAGTTCGGTCTCTAGGACTTCGGTGCGCTTCGTCATCTCGGGAGCATCCGGCTACCTCGGCCGGATGCTCCGCTCCGATCTGGCTCGGTCGGGTCACGACGTGACCCGGCTGGTACGGGTGCCGCCGCGCTCCCCCGACGAGTCGCGCTGGGACCCGTCGTCCGGCGTCGTCGACCGCGAGGTGCTGGCGTCCGCGGACGTCGTCGTCAACCTCTCCGGCGCGAACATCGGGCGGCCGTGGACGCCTTCGTACAAGCGCGTGCTGATGTCGAGCCGCGTCGACACGACCGGGACTCTCGCCCGGGCGCTCGCCGCCTTGCCGACCCCGCCGCTGTTCGTCTCGCAGAGCGCCGTCGGCTACTACGGCGACGTCGGCTCGCGCGAGCTGGACGAGGCGTCGCCCGCCGGGTCGACGTTCGCGGCGGAGATGGCGCGTGCCTGGGAGGCCGCGACTGAGCCCGCCGCTTCGGCCGGGGTGCGTGTGGTCCTGCTCCGTACGGGCGTGGTCCTGGATGCCGACTCGACCGCGTTTCGCCTTATGGCGTTGCCGTTCCGCCTCGGCCTGGGTGGACGGTTCGGGTCCGGTGAGCAGTACTTCGGCTCGATCGGCCTCGCCGACTGGCTTGGTGCGGTGCGGTTCCTGCTGGACCTGCCCGACGCGTCGGGTGCGTACAACCTCACGCTGCCGGTGCCGCCGACCAACGCGGAGGTCACAGCCGCGTTCGGCACGCTGCTGCATCGGCCGACGTTCGCGACCGTGCCGGGTGCTGTCGTACGGCTCGGTGTCGGCGACCTCTCCGACGAGCTGCTCGGCAGCCGCCGGATCGTTCCGCGGCGCCTGCTCGACGCGGGCTACGAGTTCAGCGCGCCGGACATCACCGCGGCGATCGCGGCCGCGCTCAACCAGCGCTGAGCGCGCGGTCCTGCTGCTCGAGCACGAGCGGCCAGGCCTCCTCGTGCTGGTCGCGGGCCTTCTGGTCGTAGAAGCCCGCGTGCGTCAGCCTTGTCAGCGTGCCTTTGTCGGTCGGGGTGAACTCCACCGTCACGACCGTCTCGGCGCCCTCCGTACCGCCGGCACCGGTGACCCAGGTCAGCTCGACCAGCTGGCCCGGCTCCAGCCGCAGGAACCGGCCATAGTGCGGGTGCCGGGCGCCCGCGTGCTCGGTCACGAAGTGGAACGGCGCACCGACCTCCGGCGTCATCGCCACCGAGCCGGGTGCCGCGAACCACAGGTCGAAGCGCTCGGTCCACGCCTTGTACAGTTCCTCCGCGCTCACCGTCATGATCCGCTCGACCGTCAGAGTCGTCTCGTTGCTCATGCCATTCAGCGTATATAACCGTCAGGGAAATCTCAACGCTGCTCGATCCGCGAGATCAGCCAGCCCGCCCCCGGCTGCTGCACGAGCGTGATCCGCCGCGACGTCACCTCGCCCGCGGGCCGTTCGGTGCGCTCGCCTGACGCCTGGACCACGGTGTACGGCTGCAGCTGGTCGAGCACGGTCTGCGTCGCGGTCCTTGGCCAGCCGCTCCGGGCCCGCGACGTACACGCGGGCAGCGTCAACGCTGCTCGATCCGCGAGATCAGCCAGCCCGCCCCCGGCTGCTGCACGAGCGTGATCCGCCGCGACGTCACCTCGCCCGCAGGGCGTTCGGTGCGCTCGCCGGACGCCTGGACCACCGTGTACGGCTGCAACTGGTCGACCACGTCGAGCACGGTCTGCGTCGCGGTCTCACTCACGATCGTGAGGGTCTTGATGTCGAACCGCAGCCCCTCGAGCTTGCAGCCCGCCTTGACGCACTTGTCGACCTCGGTGCGGTCCTTGGTCAGCAGCTCCGAGCCCGCGATGTACACCCGAGACAGCGGCGCGATGTCGGGACCGGCGAACGCGCGGGCGCGCTCGGCGTCGAGCCCGTTCAGCACGGAACGCCAGCGCGCGTCCGGACCGGCCGTCGCTCCCGGGGTCGTCGACGTGGAGGTCGGGAGCGGGGTCAGCGTGGTGGTCGGCGTCGGAAGCGGTTCGGGGCTGAACGTCTCCGTCGGCTCCGGGGACGGCGAGGCCGACGGGGTCGCGGACGGCCCGGCCGAGACGCTCGGCGTCGTGTCGGGCTGCGTGACTGTCGGCGGGTCGACCGGTCCCGCGTACTTCGCCCATGCCAGACCGGCCACGATCGCCACCGCGATGAGGATCGGGCCGAGGATCGCCGCACCGATGATCCAGCGGCGACGCCGACGCGAAGCCTCGACCAGCTCGGCGTCGAAGTCCTCGATCGAGTCCGGCGCCTCGAACCCACCGGACGGGTTCCGGGGCGGCCCGGTCGGAGGCCCGGTCGGCGGCCCGGTCGGAGGCCCCGGCGGACCTTGCGGTCCCGGGGCGGGTCCACCGCCGAGGTTGTGGACGAACGGGTCCTGCTCCGAGGGGTTCCCCGGCCGCACAGGCGGCTGCCCCGGCGGCGACTGTGGGACCGGCGGCTGGGCCTCGGCCGACTTCGCCTGCTCCGCCATCTTCGCCAGGTCCGCGTCGGTGAGGACGAGCCCGACCGGGAAGCGGATCGGCGCCGGCGGGCAGGCGGCGTAAACCAGCTCGGAGAGCTGACCGGCGGTCGGCCGCCGCGGCGCGAGCGGCTGCAGGCCGGCCTCGATCGCGTGCACCAACCCGGGTGGCAGGTCCTTGCGCTGCTCGGCCAGCGGCTGCCGAGCCTTGCCGGCCTTCGGCGGCTCGCCGGTCAGCGCCGTCGCGGCGCAGACGGCGAGCGCGTACACGTCGCCCGGCGGCGTACTGCTCTGAGCCGAGGAGGACTCGTCGAAGTAGCCGTGGGTACGAAGCGCCTCGCCGTTGTCGATCAACGAGAGCAGCCCGAGATCGGCGAGGACCGGCCGCCCGTCCCCGGTGTAGAGGATGTGGTCCGGCGTGACGTCGCCGTGCACGAGGCCGCGTTCGTGGGCCGCCGCCAGCGCCTCCGCGATCGGCGCGATCGTCGTGACGACCTCGGCCGCGTCGAGCGGCCCGCGAGCGCTCAGCAGCTCGGCGAGGCTGCCGCCGTCGGCGTAGTCGAGGACGAACACGACCTCCTCGTCGAGCGGGATCGCGTCGCGGACGCGCAGCAGGTGCGGGTGGCCGATGAGGCCGAGGATCGACACGATCCGCTTCGCCTCGTCGCGGGCAGGGCCGTGGGGGATGCGTACGCGCTTCAGCGCGACCCGTTCCCCCGAGGCCTCGGCACGGGCTTGCCAGACCTCGCCGGTGGGGCTGGCACTGACCAGCCCTTGCACCTGGAAGCCCGGAACGCCGAAGCCGCCCTGCATCGCTATCCGTTCACCCCACCTGCACGCTGTCGAAGATCAACCAGCCGCCCTGACCGTCGGCTACGAGCGTGATGGTGAACTGTCTCGGATCCCCGCCCGGCGCCGAGAGCCGCCGACCATCGTTCGTGATCACCGTGAACGCCTGCAGCTGGCTGGTCACATCGAGCACAGCCCGTCGATCGTCCTGGGAGATGATCTTGACAGATGTCACGGGAGTCTGCAGACCCTCCGCACTCTTGTAACCCTTGTCCTTCAGCTCGGTGCGCATGGTCTTCTGGTCCTTGGTGAGGCCCGGCGAGTTGGCCGCGTAAGCCCTGGTGAGCAGCGCGGGATCACCCTTCGCGTACGCCTCCTCCCGGCGCTTGTCGAGCCCGTTGAGGATGCCGGTCCACTGGGCCGACGCGTCCCCGGTCCCTGAGCTGGTGCCGGTCGGGTTGCTCGTCGGCGAGGCCGGCGCCGAGGTGCTGGCGGTCGGGTCGGGCTTCGGCTCGCCGCCGCGAGGCCAGAGCACGAACGCGGTGATCGCGATCGCGAGGACGAGTAGCGGAAGGCCGACCGCGAGCAGGATCAGGCGGGTGCGCTGCGGCGGGGGCTCGTCCTCGTCGTCGCCGCCCTGCTGCTGAGGCGGCGGGCCGACGGGGAACGTCGTGGACGGCGGAGTCTGCGGCGGGGTCTGCTGCGCGGGCGGCTGGACGTTCGGCGGCGGGGTCGGCTGGAACGTCGCCGGCGGCGGGATCAGGCTCGCCATGAAGGGGTCGTCGTCGGGCTGCTGCGGCTTCGGCGGCGCCGAGGACGGGCCGCTCGGCATCGACGTCAGCCCCTCCGGAAACCGTACGGGCGTCGCCGCACAGGCCGCGGCGAGCAGCTCGGCGAACTGGCTGGCACTCGGCCGCGCGGCGGGCTCCAGGTGCAGACCCGCCTCGACGGCGTGCGCCAGGCCGGACGGCACGCCCGGCGCGACCTGGTGCAGGGGCGGGCGCTTCTGGTTCGGGTCGGGCGGTGTTCCGGTGAGGGCGGTGAGGCAGACGGCGGCGAGCGAGTACACGTCAACCTCGGCCGTCGGTCCGCTCGTCGGCAGCCCCGAAGGATCGGTAAAGCCGTGGGTGCCGAGCGCCTCGCCACCGTCGACGAGCGCGAGCAGACCCAGGTCCGTCACCTGCGGGCGGCCGTCGGCGGTGAACAGGATGTTCTCCGGCGTGAGGTCGCCGTGCACCAGCCCGCGGGCGTGCGCGGCCGCGAGGGCCTGCGCCGCTCCCCCGACGACCGTGACGACCTCGCCCGGGTCGAGCGTGCCGCGAACGAGCAGCAGCTGGCCGAGGCTGCCGCCGTTGGCGTGGTCGAGAACGAAGACGATCTCGTCGCCGTACGGCAGCATCTGCTGGACGCCGAGCAGGTGGGGATGATCGAGCAGATCGAGTGTGGACACCAGTCGTCGGGCCCGATCGCGGGCCTCGTCGTCGCGTGGGCGGAGGCGTTTGAGCGCGACCTGCCGGTGGCTCGCCTTGTCGCGCGCGAGCCACACCTCGCCCGCCGGTCCGGCGCCGAGGAGGCCTTCGATCTCGTAGCCCTCGACCACGAAGTCGCCCTGCATGGGCTAAGCCTTTCAGAACGTCACGTAACGGCCCGCGCCACGCCCGGGTTGTCCACAGCTCTGAGGCGTAGGCTGACGGTCGTGACACTGCGATTCATTCGGTACGGGTTCGGGGACCAGGCGGTCGGATACGAGCAGGCCTGGGCCGAACAACGACGGCTGCACGCCCTGCGGGTCGCGGACGAGATCCCCGACACGGTGCTGCTATTGGAGCACCAGCCGGTCTACACAGCCGGCAAGCGCACCGAGCCGCACGAGCGGCCGTTCGACGGCACCCCGGTGGTCGACACCGACCGCGGCGGCAAGATCACCTGGCACGGACCGGGCCAGCTGGTCGGCTACCCGATCGTCAAGCTCTCCGAGCCGATCGACGTCGTGGCGTTCGTCCGGCGCCTGGAGGAGATGATGATCGCGGTCTGCGCCGAGATCGGCGTCAAGGCTGGTCAGATCGAGGGCCGCAGCGGTACGTGGGTCTCCGCCGACTCCCGCGGGCCCGACCGCAAGCTCGGCGCGATCGGCCTGCGCGTGGCGTCCGGCGTCACCATGCACGGGTTCGCGTTGAACGCCGACTGCGACCTGTCCGTGTTCAGCCGCATCGTGCCGTGCGGGATCGCCGACGCCGGCGTGACGTCGTTGTCGGCCGAGCTCGACCGCCCGGTGACGGTCACCGACGTGCTGCCGCTGACCGAGCGCTACCTGGCCGCGTTCCTCGCGCCCGCGACCGTTCCCGCCTAGGCCTCGACGCTCTCGGTCGCGCCGGCGAACGTGAACTCCGGGTTCCGGAACGGCACCAGCGCGAGCACCATCGCGTGGGCGTAGTAGGCGACCCGGTCGATGATCCCGCCGGTCAGCGGACCGACCGTTCCGGGGCCGCGCTTGGTGTCGGTGTCGCCGAACACGCGGTCGGTCGCCTCACCCAGCTCGACGCCGGACCTGACCAGGTCGGCGATCTCGCGGGGCAGCGTGAACGTGGCCGTACGACTCTCGCCGCGCCGCAGCTCACCGTCGGCCGTACGGCCCAGCACGACGGCCCAGGCCATCGCCTCGAGCTCCCCGTCCCGTTCGGTGACGCCGCCCTCCAGGCCGACCCAGTAGTCGGCGTCGGGGCGGGCCGCTCGGGCTCCCTCCGCGCGGGTCCGGGCGCCGCGGAGCGTCTCCTCGTCCCCGAACGGCTGGTCGGGCATGCCGTGGTCGACCTCGACGACTGCGGCGTCGACATCCTTGATGCCGAGGGCGACTCGTACCGCCTCCAGGGTGGCCCGTTTCTTCACCGGGTTGGCCGAGGCGATGGCTACGCAGATAGACACGTCGACCCACAGTAGCCAATCTCGGCTAAAGAGGGCCGGGGACGTAGGGTGAGAGCCGTGACCGTGGCCCCAGAAGGACGCAAGCTCATGCGCCTGGAGGTGCGCAACTCCGAGACCCCCATCGAGAAGAAGCCCGACTGGATCAAGACGCGGGCGAAGATGGGTCCGGAGTACACCGAGCTGCGCAGCCTCGTGAAGAGCGAACAACTCCACACCGTGTGTCAGGAAGCCGGCTGTCCCAACATCTACGAGTGTTGGGAGGACCGCGAGGCGACGTTCCTGATCGGCGGCGACCAGTGCACGCGGCGCTGCGACTTCTGCCAGATCGACACCGGTCGCCCGGTCGACCTGGACCGCGACGAGCCGCGGCGAGTGGCGGAGTCGGTCCGGACGATGGGCCTGCGGTACGCCACGATCACCGGCGTCTGCCGCGACGACCTCGAGGACGAGGGCATCTGGCTGTACTCCGAGACGATCCGCCAGGTGCACGCTCTGAACCCGGGGACGGGTGTCGAGATGCTGGCTCCGGACTTCTCCGGTCGCGACGAACTGCTCACGGAGCTGTTCTCGACGCGTCCCGAGGTGTTCGCGCACAACATCGAGACCGTGCCGCGGATCTTCCGGCGGATTCGGCCGGGCTTCCGGTACGAGCGGTCGCTGGACGTGCTGCGGGCGGCTCGGGCGTATGGGCTGGTGACGAAGTCGAACCTCATCCTGGGGATGGGCGAGACCCGTGACGAGGTCACCGGCGCGATGCGCGATCTGCTCGAAGCCGGCACCGAGCTGTTGACGATCACGCAGTACCTGCGGCCGTCGGTTCGGCACCACCCGGTGGAGCGCTGGGTGAAGCCGGACGAGTTCGTGGAGATGCGCGAAGAGGCGCTGGCGATGGGATTCGCCGGTGTGATGTCGGGGCCGCTCGTACGTTCGTCGTATCGGGCTGGCCGCCTCTACCAGCAGGCTCTAGAGTCGAGGCGCCTCCCGGCCACTGCCGGCTGAGGCCCCACCCCGCGAGAAGGAACTCATGGCGAAGAACGACGCACCCGAAGAGAAGCCGAGCCGGCTCAAGCAGATCCGGCAGGCGTACCGGATCACCGCGGAGGCGCAGCCGCTCATCTGGCTCGTGCTGCTCGGGATCTTCCTCGGCGTGGTCGCGGTGTTCGTCGTGGCCGGGTTGCTGCTGAACCAGCTGCTGTTCCTCACGATCATGGGCATCCCGTTCGGCTTCCTGGCGGCGACGATCGTCTTCGGCCGGCGCGTGGAGAAGGCGGCGTACGGGCGGTTGGAAGGCCAGCTCGGCGCCGGCGCGAACGCCCTGTCGACCCTGCGCCGCGGCTGGACCGTCGACGCGGCCGTGGCGGTGACGCGGAACCAGGACATCGTGCACCGGGTCGTCGGCCGGCCTGGCATCGTCCTCGTCGGCGAGGGCGCGGCGAACCGGATCGGCAACCTGCTGGCGAACGAGAAGAAGAAGCACTCTCGGGTCGCGCCGGACACGCCGATCTACGACGTGGTGGTGGGCGACGGCGAGGGACAGATTCCGCTGCGGAAGCTCTCGCTGCACGTCCAGAAGCTGCCGCGCAACCTCCGTCCCCCTGAGGTGACCGAGGTGCTGCACCGGCTCAAGGCGCTGTCGGTGACGCGGCAGACTCTGCCGATCCCGAAGGGCCCGCTGCCGAAGAACGTGAAGCTGCCGCCAGGTAGCGCTCGGCCTCGTTAGATGGAGCCCGTGACGGCGCTGGTCGTTGTCGACGTCCAACGTGGCTTCGTGACGGGCGAGGCGCCCCTCCCCTCGTCGCCGGCCCTGCTGTCCTCGCTCTCGTCCTTGCTCGGCGCCGCGCGGTCCGCCGGAGCGTTCGTGGTGCACCTGCAGAACGACGGCCAGCCCGGGACGCCGGACGAGCCGGGAACGCCGACGTGGGAGCTGCACTTCCCTGTGCTGGACAGCGAGCCGGTCGTGCGGAAGTCCGAGGACGACGGCTTCGACGGGACACCGCTCGGTGCGCTGCTGGAGTCACGGTCGGTGAAGCGCCTGGCCCTCTGCGGGCTGATGTCGGAGATGTGCGTGGCCGCGACGGCGCGTTCGGCGTTGGCTCGCTCGTACGGCGTGGTGCTGCCGCACGACTCGCACGCCACGTTCGACATCCCGCCGAGCGACGCCTACCCCACGGCCGTCCCCGCGGCGACCGCGTCCCGCGTGGCGGAGTGGTCCTTGGGCGACCAGCTCGAGCTCGTGCCGTCCTGGGCGGACGTCTCGTTCGCGCCCTATCCGTCGAGCCGGTAGCGGTAGACGTTCGTCTCGCGGCGTTCGAAGCCGGCCTTCGTGTAGAGCCGGTTGGCCGCCTCGCGGCTCGGGCGGGAGGTGAGGTCGACGGTCGACGCACCTCGTTCGCTCGCCACCCTCAGAGCCTGGTCGACGAGCGCGCGGCCGACGCCCAGCCCGCGGGTGTCCTCGTCGACCACCACGTCCTCGATCCACGCCCGGACGCCGGTCAACAACGGGAAGACCACGAGCATCAGCGCGCCGACCACCCGGTCGTCCGAGCGGGCGATCAGCACGGTGTTCGCCGGGCTGGTCAGCACGGTCCGTACGACCTCGGTCGTCACAGGTGCCGCCGACGAGGACAGCTGCGGCACCAGCCGCGCGAGCGCCTCGACGACCTCGTCGGTCGCTTCGGAAAGCGCCTCCACGTTCACGCTCACTTCGGCGGCATCTTCCCGATCGCCGTACCCGCCAGCCGGTCGTGCAGGCCGCGGCCGTCCGAGCCGAGGACCAGGAATGGCGGGATGATCAGCAGCACACCGAGGGTCCGGATCGCCGCCTTGAGGAAGCCGACCGGCTTCCCGTCCGGCCGCACCACCGCCAGCCGCCGCAGCTTGTGCCCCACCGAGCCGCCGAAGATCGCGGTCATCACCCAGACCTCGACGGCGAAGATCGTGAGCGGCAGGAAGTCGTGCCAAGTCGTAGGCGCCTGCCAGAGCCCCACGTCCCGCACGATCGCGAACGCCACCGCGTTCGCGAGCAGCCAGTCGACGAAGACGGCCACGAAGCGGGCGCCCCAGGTCGCGGTCTGTCCGTTGTCGGTCGCCCCGCGTGCGGCTGCCTGCTGACTCATGCGACAAGGCTAAGTGGGGTCCCGTAGGCGGCCGCAGCGCGGCTGGCCATAGTGTCTTCCCTGGAGTCGGACACGGGGCGTAACACGTGCGCAACATGTGTGACATGGCCGGGAAACCGCGCGATCCTACGGTCGCCGCAAGTAGACGGAGGAGGGGCGGATGTTCCAAAACGCCGACGAGCTGTTGGCTTTCGTTCGCAACGAGGGCGTCGAGTTCATCGACGTACGGTTCTGCGACCTGCCGGGCGTGATGCAGCACTTCAACGTGCCTGCGTCGTCGTTCGACGAGGTCGCGTTCGCCGAGGGCCAGATGTTCGACGGTTCGTCGATCCGGGGCTTCCAGGCGATCCACGAGTCCGACATGAAGCTGATCCCGGACCCGGCGACCGCGTTCGTCGACCCGTTCCGCGCCCGCAAGACGCTGGCGCTGAACTTCTCGATCGTCGACCCCTTCACCGACGAGCCCTACAGCCGCGACCCACGTAACGTCGCCGCGAAGGCCGAGGCCTACCTGAAGGCCAGCGGCATCGCCGACACCGCGTACTTCGGTCCGGAGGCGGAGTTCTACGTCTTCGACGACGTGCGCTTCGAGACCAAGGCCAACGCGGGCTACTACTTCCTCGACTCGATCGAGGGCGCCTGGAACACCGGCGCCGAGCAGCCCGAGGGCAACCAGGCGTACAAGCCGCGCTACAAGGGCGGCTACTTCCCGGTGTCCCCGAACGACCACTTCGCGGACCTCCGCGACGAGATGGTCGCGCGGCTGATCGAGGTCGGGATCACGGTCGAGCGTTCGCACCACGAGGTGGGTACGGCGGGCCAGGCCGAGATCAACCACAAGTTCGACTCGCTCCTGCACGCGGGCGACAAGCTGATGCTCTACAAGTACGTGATCAAGAACGTGGCGTGGGAGGACGGCCGTACGGCGACGTTCATGCCCAAGCCGATCTTCGGCGACAACGGCAACGGCATGCACTGCCACCAGAGCCTGTGGAAGGACGGCCAGCCGCTGTTCTACGACGAGCTCGGCTACGGCGGCCTGTCCGACATCGGGCGCTGGTACATCGGCGGTCTGCTCAAGCACGCCCCGGCGCTGCTCGCGTTCACGAACCCGACGGTGAACTCGTACCACCGCCTGGTGCCGGGCTTCGAGGCGCCGGTCAACCTCGTGTACTCCCAGCGCAACCGCTCGGCCGCGGTCCGGATCCCGGTGACGGGGACCTCGGCGAAGGCGAAGCGGATCGAGTTCCGGGTACCGGACCCGTCCTGCAACCCGTACCTCGCCTTCGCGGCAATGGTCATGGCCGGCCTCGACGGCATCCGCAACAAGGTGGAGCCGCCGGAGCCGATCGACAAGGACCTCTACGAGCTGCCGCCGGACGAGCACTCCGCGGTCCAGCAGGTGCCGGGGTCGCTGGACGAGGTGCTGGTCCACCTCGAGAACGACCACGAGTTCCTCCAGGAGGGCGGCGTCTTCACGCCCGACCTGATCGAGACGTGGATCGACTGGAAGCGGGCCAACGAGATCGACCCGATCCGCCTGCGGCCGCACCCGCACGAGTTCGAGCTGTATTTCGACATCTAAGTCGAAGCGCTTGCCGAAACGGCGGCTGACCTCTCTCCGAGGTCGGCCGCCGTTTCTCATGATCATGTGTACAGGCCGTCACGTGGGACCACTCGATCCGAAACCGCGTTGACAGCGGACGGGTCCGACCGTTCTGATGGGCGCTCGTGAGTCCCCGCAAGATCCACGCCGACCAGGCCGACATCGACACGCCGCTCGTCCGCGAGCTGGTGGCCGCTCAGTTCCCGCAGTGGGCCGCGTTGCCGCTGGAGCCGGTCGACTCCGGTGGATTGGTGAACGCGATCTACCGCCTCGGTTCCGACCTGTCCGTACGGCTGCCGCTCCGGCCCTCGACCACCGACGAAGTCCAACGGGAGCAGGCGAAACTCGCGGCACTCGCGCCGTTCCTGCCTGTGGCCATCCCTTCTGTCGAGGCGATCGGCTCACCCACCGACGCGTTCCCGGGCGAGTGGGCCGTCCACCGCTGGCTCGCCGGTACGCACCCCTCCCCCGACGCGCTCGCCGACCCACGCCGGCTGGCGACGGACCTCGCCGCGTTCGTCGACGCGTTCCGGCGGATCGACCTGCCAGACCGGCCGCCGGCGTACCCGGGCGAGCGCCGGACGCGCGCTCCGATGGTCTCGATGGACTCCTTGACGCGGAAGGCGATCGGCGAGCTGGACGGCCTGATCGACACTCGCGCAGCGCTGGCGTCGTGGGAGGAGTCGCTCGCGGCGCCGTACGACGGGCGCGAGGTGTGGGTGCACTCGGACCTGACGCCGAGCAACCTGCTCGTGTCGGCGGAGGGCCGGCTGACCGCGGTGATCGACTTCGAGACGTGCGGTGTCGGCGATCCGGCGTGCGACCTGTTCGTCGTGTGGAACCTGCTGCCCGCGAACGTCCGCGACGAGTTCCGTGCGGCGCTGGACGTAGACGACGCGACGTGGCTCCGCGGACGCGGGCGCGTGCTGTCCCAGGCCCTGATCACGTTGCCGTACCACAAGGACACCAACCCGGTGATGGCGAACTACGCGCTGCACGTCATCCGCGAGGTGCTCGCAGCTCCTCGATGAGAAGCGTTTCGTTATGGTCCGGGTCATGGACCTGAACGACTATCAACAGGCAGCCCTTCGGACGGCCGCGCCGAAGGACAAGCACAACGAGCTGTTCCATCTGCTGCTCGGGCTGGTCGGTGAGACGGGTGAGATCGCCGAGAAGGCCAAGAAGATCGTGCGCGACAAGGACAGCGACTTCTCCCAATGGGACAAGGAAGATCTCACGAAGGAGCTCGGCGACACGCTGTGGTACGTCGCTGTGATCGCGGACTACTTCTCCGTCCCGCTGGAGGATGTCGCTCAGCTGAACCTCGCCAAGCTCGCCGACCGCCAGCAACGGGCGATGCTCGGCGGCAGCGGCGACAACCGCTAGGCAGGCCATGGCCGACTACGTACGCGAGCTGCGCCAGCTCGTCGGCAGCCGCCCGCTCCTGCTGGTGGCCGCCGGCGTGCTCGCGTGGGACAGCTCCGGAGCGCTGCTGCTGGTACGCAACGCGCAGACCGGCCACTGGAGCATCCCCGGCGGCGCCCTGGAGCTCGGCGAGACCCTCGAGGACACCGCCCGGCGCGAGCTGCGTGAGGAGACCGGCCTCGTCGCGGGCGACCTGAGACTGCTGGACGTCCATTCGGGACCCGACTGGTTCCTCGAGTACCCGAATGGCGACCAGGCCTACATCGTCGGCGCCACGTTCCTGACCACCAGCGTGCAAGGAGACCTCACCCCCGACGGCACAGAGTGCGACGACGCCCGCTACTTTTCCACGACCGCCCTCCCGGACGAGATCAACGCGTACAACCGCCGTCTCCTCGACCGCTGCCTTCGGAAGCTCGACGGTCATGCCTGACGCCGACATCACCCCCACCCCGCGTCCACCTTCTCTGCGGACTCGTCGCGGCAGGCAAGACGACCCACGCCCGGGAGCTCGAGGCAGAGCTGCCCGCGGTCCGGTTCACGCTCGACGAGTGGATGCTCCGGCTGTACGGGCTGAGCAATGACGACCCGGCGTACGTGGCGAGGCTCGAGGGATGCACGTCGCTCATCTGGGACACCGCGGTGCAGGTGTTGAAGCTAGGCCACGAGGTCGTCCTGGACTGGAACCAATGGAGCGTCGAGCGACGCCGCGCTTGGCGCGAGCGGGCAGCGGCCGATGGATATCGAGTCCTCCTCCATTACCTCGACGTCTCCGTGGAAACCGCCGTCGCGCGAGCGCGGGACCGGGACGACAAGGGCGGCGCCGGTGTCCATCGCGTCGACGAGGCCGGCGTCCGACACTCGGCGAAGATCTTCGAGCCGCCCACAGCTGAAGAGGGCATCGAGATTGCGACCACCGCACCCTGAAATCCGTCGCTTGGGACTCAGCGCTACGAGCGTGGTGTCTCGGCGAAAGCTGCTTCGCGGCTCGGGTGGACCAGGATCTCCCGGTCCAGACTGGTCCGGGCGAGCATCCGGGCGACGATTCTCGATGGGGCGGCGACGCTGAAGCGGCAGCCGTTCGAAGCTGTGGCGCGGTGCAGGGCGACCATCACGCCGAGGATCGACGAATCCAGGAACGTCACCGCCGACATGTCCAACACCAGACCTCGATGGAGCTTGACCAAGCCCAACAGCCGCCGCCGCAACTCGTCGGCGACCGCGAAGTCGAGGTCACCCGACGGCTGCGCGAACGCGACGCCGTCCTCGTAGCGCAGCTCGACGTCGAGCATGGCTAGGACCTCTGATCAACCGCGATCGCGAAGCCGCGCTCACCAGTGATCATGGACGTCAGCAAGAACAGCGGGTGATCAGGGTGGTAGCGCGCGGTCAGATCCGCCGAGGGACCGCCTGCCAAGACGAGAACATCGGATCGATAGGCGTCCATAGCCCCAGCTCCTCCCATCAGCGCGGCTAACGCGCCACCAGGGTCTGGGGCAGCTACTCGTGGGCCGATCCTGTCTAGTTCTGCGAACTCACTTTACGGCGAGTGCGACCCGGCCGCCAGGCTCCGATTTCGTCACAAGCCCGTGCGATTCGCCGTACGGTATCGGCATGGCGAGCCAGATCGTCGACCGGTTGCTGCGGTCGGATGAGCCGTCGGTGCGGTGGCGGGTACGGGCTGAGGTGCTCGGCGAGCCGGTGGACTCCGCGCCGATGCTGCGACTTCGCGAGGAGGTCAGGCGGTCGACACGGGTCTCGGCACTGCTCAACGAGAAGGGGCGGACGGCGAGCGTCTATGCCAAGTGGCAGGGAGCTCACTGGGTGCTCGGCGCGCTCGCGGACCTCGGCTATCCGCCCGGCGACGACGCGCTCCGGCCGATGGCTGAGCGCGTACAGGACGCGTGGCTGAGCGACGACTTCTACGTGGAGTTCGAGCCCACCAGCAAAGCCAGCGTCTACAGCCGGCGCGGCGTACCGGTGATGCAGGGCCGCCACCGCCGCTGCGCCTCGCAGCAGGGCAACGCGCTGCGCAGCCTCGCCAGGCTCGGGCTGACGAACGACCAGACGCCCAAGCTCGTCGAGCGCCTTCAGCACTGGCAGTGGCCCGACGGCGGCTGGAACTGCGACAAGAACCCTGCCGCCGACACCTCCGCGCTCGCCGAGACGCTACTGCCGATCCGCGGACTCGCCGCGTACGGCACCGAAGAAGCACGAAACACAGCGAACCAAGCCGCCGAGGTCCTCCTCACCCGCCGCCTCCTCTACCGCCGCACAGACGGTCAGCTGATCAACAAGGAGTTCGCCAAGCTGCATTACCCGCTCTACTGGCACTACGACGTCCTCGGCGGCCTCCGCGCCCTCGCCGAACTCGGCGAGACAGCGATCCGCGACGACCGCGCGAACGACGCGCTCGACCTCCTCGAGAGCAAGCGGCTCGAGGACGGCGGCTGGCCCGCCGAAGCGCGCTACTACAAGAAGACCACCGACGAGATCGCCCTCGGCAACGACTTCGTCAGCTGGGGTGGCACCAGCACCCGCCGCCTGAACGAGTGGACCACGCTCGACGCACTCTACGTCCTCCGCGTGTCCGGTCGGCTAGGTCCAGCGGTCCGGTGAACGATCGGCAGTTCACCGGCTGGCCGCGCGAGGCCTTCGACGTGCTCCTCCGGCTCGACGGCGAGCCGTCGGAACAGGTACGGGAGCGGTGCCGGACCGAGCGGGAACAGCTGGTGCGACAGCCGATGATCGCGTTGATGAACGACGTGGCCGATGCCGACGAGGCGTACGAGGACTTCTCGGTCTGGTCGTACGCCAAGATGGCCTGGTACTGGCAGAATCAGCCCGCGGTCGTTCGGATCCGGAAGTTTCTCGAGCTCTCGTTGGGATTCGACCTCGACGGCCTGCGGGTCCAGGGCGCTTGGTGGTACGCGGACAGCCCGCAGGTGGAGCGGTACCGCCGCGCGGTCGCCGACGACGCGAGCGGGGAGCAGCTCACGACCATCCTCGATGCCCTACGCGCCAAGGAGTTCAGCCTCACCGGCGACGTGATGAAGCGGGTCCCGCGCGGCTACGACAAGGAGCATCCACGAGCGGGGCTGCTCAAGCACCGGACGGTCAGAGTCCAACGCCCGTTGGGCTGCGACGACTGGTTGCACACGCCGGCAGTCGTCGATCGCGTGCTGGAGGTGTTCGGCGAGCTGCGACCGATGATGACGTGGTTCGCCACCCATGTCTCGGCCAGCGCCTAAAGCGGGTCGGAGACACCCAGCGGCGGCCCGACGAACTCCACCCCGCTAGAACTGCCAAGCGCCACGTACGCTTCCGGCGGCACCGGACCGGGCTTCAACGCATCCAGCTGCTCGAAGAGCCGTTCCACCCCGGAGGGCGCCGTGACGACCAGCAACCGCCCGGAAGTTTCGCCCACGTTCTGGAAGCAGTGCGGCGTCCCGCGCGGGCCGAACGCCATGCCGCCCGTCGAAGCCGACAGCATCCGCCCGCCGGCCTTGAACCTGAACTCACCCTCGACGACGTACCACAGCTCGTCCTCACGATCGTGCGTGTGCAGCCCTGGCCCCGCCTTCGGCTCGACCAGGATCTCCAGGATGCTCATCGCACCACCCGTCGCCCCCGTGTCGGCCATGACCGTGGCCTGCCCCGTGGGTGTCCAGTAGCGCGATCCCTCGCCGGCTTGCACGGCGAAGGCCGGAACAGGCGTCGACGTCATGCCTCCAAACTAAGCCCGCCCGACGCCTCGCGTGGCCGGAACGGGATACGATCGAGCCGATTCCCCTGGGTCCTGACCCAACCCGCCCGCACGCTCAGCGGCCAACGAGCGTGAGGCTGGTTGGTGCCCACACATGGCGAACGTCCCACTCCTTCTCGTCGACGGCCACAATCTGCTCTGGCGGGCCTGGTACGGATTCCCCGCCCGCATCCGGAGCCGCGACAAGACCCGCGACCTGACCGGAGTCTTCGGCTTCTTCGCCCTCCTCCGAGTCGCCACGCGCGACCTGCCCAGCCAACCCGAGATCGTCGTCGTCTTCGACGGCGAGAACGCGTGGGACGTACGGCAGGAGATTCACCCACAGTACAAGGCGCATCGGCCCACCGACGAAGCCGCGATGGCACCGATCAAGCAGCTCGCGAACGTCGTCCGCGGACTCGACAGCACCGGCATAAACCACGTCTGCCTCGACACCGAAGAAGCGGACGACGTCATCGCCACCCTCGTTCACCACACCAGACGAGACACCTGGATCATGTCGTGCGACCGTGACTTCTACCAACTCGTCGACAGCAAGACGCGAATCCTCAACACCACAAGGCGATCCGACCAACGGGTCATAGACATGACGGGGATCGAGAAATGCTTCGGCATCACACCCTCCCAATGGTGCGACCGCGCCAGCCTGGTGGGCGACCGGTCCGACGGCATCCCCGGTGTGCGTGGCGTAGGTGGCATCACCGCCGGACGACTACTCGGAGGCGGACTCACCATCGAAGACCTGCCGGGATCCGGCAGGCTCCAGGGCAAACTCGGCGCACGCATCCGCCAACAGTGGAGCGACATCGAGCGATGGAAAAGCCTTACCCAGTTGAGAAAAGATCTCGAAGTCGACCCACCGAAAGGCACCGCATCGCCAGAGCTTCCACCAGCGCCAAGAGTCCTCGAGGCCCTCGACCTCTGGTGAGCTCAGAACGGCTGGAACGACTCGAAGCTCGGCTCGAACGGCTCCGGCACTCGATACGCGACCAACCGTTCCGACCCGACAGGCACCGGCTCGAATCCCAGGTTCCGCTCGAAGTACCGCACCGCTGTCCCCACCGAAGGCCAGTGCACGTCGTCGAGCACGATCACGCCACCCGGACGCACGACCTTCCGCAGGAAGTACAGATCCACGAACACCTCATGGAACCGATGGCTCCCGTCCACGAACGCGGCATCTGCCACGAACCCCTCTGTGACCAACCGCGGCAACGCCAGCGACGAAGGCTCGACCAGCAACCGCGCGATCCGGTCGAGCCCCGCCGACCGAAGCTGGTCCCAGCCGACGCCGGACCACACGGACTCCTGGAACGGGTCGATGACCACATGGGACGGCGCGTCGCCACCCGCGGCCAGCAACGCCTCACCGATCGCCAAGCTGGACGCCCCGTACGCCAAGCCCACCTCGACAACCCGCGACACCCGCTCGGCCACGAACAGGTCCCGGACGGCGTCGCACGACTCGACCGGCACCGAGATCCGTCCGAAGTCCCCCGGCGCGTCCCGCACCAACGGCGGCCCGTCCAATGCCAGCTGGCGACGAACCGACTGCACCGCGCCTACTTGATCAACACCCATGGGTGGCCCCTACCCTCACCTTGTGATCGACGAACCCACCGACAACCTCGCAGCGCCTCTGCGGGACGACAAGGTCGCCCTGCACTACTGGGCGGACGACGACGCCGACTGGTACGCCGAGGCCGTCCGCGACGAGCAGATCCAACGTTTCACGACCGAGTCCGCCACGCTCACCGCGGCAGAGGTCCGGGACGCCATCGCCAGGCTGCACGCGGACGACAACGCCGCCGGCTTCGTCATCTGCGACGCGACCACCGGCGAACGGCTGGGCAACATCGCCATCACGCGAGCGGACCACCTCGCCGACGTCTCGTACTGGGTCGCCGCCGAGGGCCGGGGCCGCGGCGTCGCGGCGAGCGCACTGACCCTGATCGCCAACTGGGCCGAACACACCTGGCAGGTCGAGGAGATCGAGCTCAAGACCCACGCCGACAACGTCGCCTCACAACGGGTCGCCGAACGTGCCGGCTTCACCCGCGCACCCGAACGGGACGCCAAGCCGCTGGTGAAGGCAGGCGAGACCTGGCCGACGACCGCGTACGTCCGGCGGGCCTAGCGAACCGCCTCAGGCCGACGGGTTGGGCCGCTCCGCCGGGGGCTCCTTGTCTGGGTCCGGCTTCGTAGAGGTGTCCTGCCTGGACAGCTCGTTCACCCGTGCCTCGATGCGCGCGATGACGGCCTTGAGCCGGTCGATCTCGTTGCCCTGGCTGATGAGGTACTCCGACGCGTGCGGCGGCGTCGATCCCGACGGCGCCTGCGGGTTACGCAGTCGCTCGAACCACACGAGGTCCGCGGTGCGCTGCGCGATCTTCTCGATGTCCTCAGGCGTCACTTCATCCTCCGGTGGTACATAGGGTCCGTTGGTCTCGAACGACACGTGCACGTGGTCGGTATGGGGGTTGCTGCCGGTGTACGACCGCCAGGACCAGGGCGGGTTGCTGGCCGGCGAGGCGATCCGCCTGTTCCAGATGATGTACGTGACGTTCAGCCGGACCCGGTTGGCGAGGACGTACGCCGAGATCTCGTTCCCGATGAAGTTGCGCTTCGGGCCGGGGTTGTCCACACCCCCGCCGAGCTCGTACGTCATGAAGTCCAGCGCCAGCCCGCGAGCGTGATCACCGGTGCCGCGGCCGGGCGCACCCCAGATGAAGTAGAGGACCCACCGCTCGGCGATCTCCTCCGCTACGGGCCTGACGTGGGACTTCACCGGACCGATGTTCGTCACCACATTGGGCAATGGCATCAGCCGAAATCCTCCGATTCGATCGCAGGCCAGAGATATCTATCTGTCTCGGCCACGCCGTGCCCACTCACTCGTGTCGAAACCGCAGGGGAACAACCTAACCTCTGGCGCTGCCCAGGTTCCACCGAGTCGGTCAGTTAGGTTCTGATCATGCTGATCGTTCACGATGAGTTCGAAGTCGACGATGATCCCGCACGAATCGACAGGGATGCCGTTTGGGCATACCTCTCGACCGACGCGTACTGGGGTCGCTGGCGATCTCGCGAGGTCGTGGAGCGGCAGGTCAGCGGCGCGTGGCGGGTCGTCGGCGTGTACGAGCGGCAGACCGGGCGCATGGTCGGCTTCGTCCGCGCGCTGTCGGACGGACTCGCGCTGGCGTACCTCGCTGACCTGTACGTTCTCGAGGAGGCGCGCGGTCGCGGGCTCGGCAAAGAACTCGTGCGCTCGATGATCGACAACGGTCCCGGTGCGGCGTTCCGCTGGACGCTGCACACGAAGGACGCGCACGGCCTGTACAAACAATTCGGGTTCGAACCACCGGACGACACCTACCTTGAACGGCGAGCAAAGACGGCGTGACACTTCCGGCCAGATACTTGCATTGCCCACCGACAAAAGGACATGGTCGTAAGGACCGACGACCTCAGACGTGATGGTGGTGCCGCAATGCCCACGAACCGTACTGTCGTTCGACTCCTCACCCTCCTCGTCAGCCTGACCAGCGCGTTCGCGCTCCTCCTCACCGGGACCGCGAACGCCGAACCTCCGAACATCCCGTCCGAGTCCACCGCGCGATCGCAGCTCGCGGGACTCACGGTGGCGCCGGACGGATCGCAGTCCGGGTACGACCGGGACAAGTTCCCGCACTGGAGCAGCCAAGGCGACAGCTGCAACACGCGCGAAGTCGTGCTGGAGCGCGACGGCACGAACGTCAGCACCGGCACGGACTGCGCGCCGACGTCGGGCAGCTGGTTCAGCCCGTACGACGGCGCGACCTGGACCGACCCGGCCGACGTCGACATCGACCACGTGGTGCCGCTCGCCGAGGCGTGGCGGTCGGGCGCCTCTGGCTGGACGACGGCGCAGCGGGCCGCGTTCGCGAACGACCTGGACGATCCGCAGCTCATCGCGGTGACCGACAATGTCAACCAGTCCAAGGGCGACCAGGAACCCGAGGCGTGGAAGCCGCCGCTGACCAGCTACTGGTGCACGTACGCGCGCATGTGGATCGGCGTGAAGCACTCGTGGGACCTCACCGTCGAGTCGGCCGAGGTGTCCGCGTTGAACGAGATGTTGAACCACTGCTGAGGCCTGGTACGCTCCACCTCGTGCAGAAGCGCTATTGGTTTAGCAGGCCGGCCCTGGATGGGCTCGGCGGCGACCGCGTGCGCTGACCCACCATCCAGAGCCGGCGAAGGCAGGAGCGGACTTCCGCTCCTGCCTTTTCGTTTGCCCACCAGGCGAGCCGGACTGCTGGACACGGGACGGCTCCGTCGAGAAAGGAACCGTCCGCATGAACGAGTCGCTCTCCGAGTCGGTCCGAGACGTACGCATCGGCGCCGCGCGCCCGCTGCTCTCCCCCGCGCTGCTCCGCGACGAACTCCCGCTGTCCGACACCGCCGCGAAGGTCGTCGTCCGTGGCCGACATGAGGTCACCCGCGTACTCCGCGGCGAGGACGAACGACTGCTCGTCGTCGTCGGACCGTGCTCGGTCCACGATCCGGCGGCGGCGCTCGAGTACGCGCAACGGCTTGCCGCGCTGAACGAGTCCGTCAAGGACGACTTGCTCGTGGTGATGCGGGTGTACTTCGAGAAGCCGCGTACGACGTTGGGCTGGAAGGGGCTGATCAACGACCCTGATCTGGATGGGACGTACAACGTCAACAAGGGCTTGCGCGCGGCTCGGAAGATCCTGCTCGGCGTGCTGGAACTGGGACTGCCGGCGGGCTGTGAGTTCCTCGACCCGATCATCCCGCAGTACATCGCCGACACCGTGTCGTGGGGCGCGATCGGCGCGCGTACGTCGGAGAGCCAGGTGCACCGGCACCTCGCGAGCGGGCTGTCCATGCCGGTGGGCTTCAAGAACTCGACGAGCGGCGACGTGCAAGGCGCGGTTGACGCGGTGGGCGCCGCGGCTGCTTCGCACGTTTTCACGGGGATCAACGAGGACGGGCTCGCTGCGATTCTCACCACGCGCGGCAACCCCGACTGCCACGTGATCCTGCGCGGCGGCCAGACGGGGACCAACTACGACGCCACGAGCGTCGCCGGCGCGCGCGAGCGGCTGTCTCAGGCTGGGGTGCTGGACCGGGTCGTTGTCGACGCCAGCCACGGGAACAGCGGCAAGGACCACAAGCGCCAACCCCTCGTGGCCGAGGATGTGGCCGCGCGGATCGCCTCGGGCGACCGGGGTGTGGTGGGGATGATGCTGGAGAGCTTCCTCGTACCCGGGCGGCAGGATCTAGGTCAGCGCGCGCCGTAGCCGCGGCTCCTGGCGCACGATGCCGGCGAGCTCGAACAGGTTCGTGCCCACCTCCGACGCCTTGCGCGAACCCACGTCACGCAGGCTCCCGTCGAGCTGCTTCTCCAGGACGGAGAGCGTCTCGGCGGAGGGTCCGCGCATCCTCATCGGTCGGTCCCGTCCACGCCGGCGTCGGCACGAGCCGCCTCCAGCGTCTCGAGGTCGGCGAGGAAGCGCTCGACCGACGCGGTCACGACGCTCGTCGTCCTCGAGCGACTCACCGACGATCCGACCGGCCAGAGTGGTCGCCATCGTCCCGACCTCGGTGCGCAGCGGCGCCACGGCCTGCTGACGCTCGGCCTCGATCTGCGCGTGCCCAGCTCCACGATCCGCGCGGACTCGGTCTGCGCCTGCTCGCGCATCTCGGCGATGATCAGCGCGCCCTGCTCGCGAGCCTGCTCGCGGATCTTGGCCGCCTCGTGGCGGGCGTCGACGAGCTGCTCCTTGTACTCCTCCTCGGTCTGCCTCGGCCTCCGCCTTCGCCTCGTCGAGCTCCGCGAACTCGCTCGCGGATCGCATCCTGGCGCGCCGTCATGGCCCGGTTGATCGGCGGGATGACCCACTTGCCGAGGATCCACACGATGATCCCGAACGCGATGAGCTCGACGAAGAACGTCCCGTTGGGGACGAGGAAGTTGCTCTCGAGCGGGACTACGCGCTCCGTGTTTCCAGTCATCGATGGAGTCCTGTCTCTTTGCTCGTCGAGGTCACGGCTCAGGCCAGGACGAAGACGAACAGCGCCATGAACGCCAGGTTGATGAAGAACATCGCCTCGACCAGACCGACGGTCAGGAAGAAGATCGTCTGGAGACGACCCTGCGCCTCGGGCTGACGAGCCACGCCCTGGATGTACGACGACCCGGCGAGGCCGTCACCGATGCCGGCACCGATCGCGCCGCCGGCCAGGGCCAGGCCACCGCCGATGAACGCGCCGGCCGTCGGGATGGCCGTGTCCGTTACTGCCATGTCGGATGTCTCTCCTTGTCGTCCGCGTCGGCGGCCCGACGCTGGGTTGGACTGTGTGCGGGTCTGGTTGGGCGACCGATCGGGTGCTCCGGTCAGTGGGCGGGGGCGGTGCTTCCATGCGCGGTCAGACGCCGGCGTCCTTCGGTCGTGCTCCTGCTCGTGCTCGTCGTCGTCGCCGTGTCCCCGGCCATGCCGAAGTACAGGACCGTCAGCAGGGCGAAGATGAACGCCTGGATGGCCACCGATGACATGTCGAAGAGCTTCCAGACGATGTTGAAGACGAAGCCGATGCCCACCGAGGGGATGTCGCCGACCGTCCAGGTGATGAGGCCGGCGATCAGGGCGAGCATGATGCCGCCGGCGAAGATGTTGCCGAAGAGCCGCAGCGCGAGCGTGATCGGCTTGACCAGCTCCTCCAGCAGGTTGAGCGGGAACAGCCACGGGTAGGGCTCGATGAAGTGGCTGAAGTACCCCTTGACGCCCTTCTGCTGATCCCGAAGGCCCAGACCCCGACGATCACGAGCAGTGCCATCGCGTAGGTGAGGTTGGTGTCCGCGGTCGGGGAGGGCAGCAGGTGGACGTCGTGGTTGAGCTCGGTCGGCAGGATCTCGAGCCAGTTCGCGAACAGGATGAAGAAGAAGAGCGCCACGGCCAGCGGCACCACGAGCGGGTTCACGCTGGCCGAGGTTGCCCTCCACCTGGTTCGTGACCTCGGTGATGATGGTCTCCCAGACGATCTGGATCTTCGTCGGGACGTGGTCCTCGGTGTCCTTGGTGAGCTTGACGACGCGCCCAGAAACCGAGGCAGCACCACGAGCGCACCGGCGAACGCCGTGGCCCAGATGGTGTCGATGTTGAACGGTCATGCCCGAGCGAACTCGCGCTCGACGTGCTCGCCGATCGTGATCTCGTGTCTCGAGGGGCAGCAAGACGCGTATCATGCGTTCTTCAGCTCCTTCAGCAACGGGATCGCCGTCATCACGAGGGCGATGAGGCGGAAGATGGCCAGGCCCAGCAACAGTGCGATGCCGGAGGGCCAGAAGACCACCGCGACCCCCACCGCGACGACCGCGAGGACCATCAGGCGCACGAACGTCGGCCGGCCCGATCTCGCTGCGGGTCGGCTCTTCGCCGGAGCGGATCACCTTGCCGAGCCAGCAGCTCGGTGGCGAGGTGGTTGACGAGGCCGAGCAGCACGCCGCCCCGCTGCAGCACAGCGCGGCGGTCCAGCCGTCGGCCGGCTGAGGATCCACAGCGCTCGCCACGATGAGGCCGAGGGCGACGTAGATGGCCTTGCGCTGGTCACGCACCACTCGACCGACCGTGGGACGCGGTGGGGCCGCCGGAGGCGCCGGCTGGTCAAGCGGTCCTCCTCACCTGAGGTCGATCTCACGCGAGCGCGGCTGCGCACTGCGGACGCGCGAACCCGACAGCCCCGACGCACGATGCCGAGCGAGATGCCGACGAGTGCGAAGGCCGGCTCGGTCCCGAGCGATGTTGTCCAGCAGGAGGCCGATGACGAGGCCGCCGACGACGCCCCCGACCAGCAGGCCACCGAGTCCGACGAGGTCACGGCCGCGGAGGCCGCGGCCCGGACCGCTGTCGGAGTCGTCATCGACCATTCACCCGCGCCGCTCTCGGAGGTACATGGAGGTGCGCCGGAGTGCACGACCCCGGGGGAAGCCGACGCAGAGGACCGTGCGGTGGCGAAGTTACCACAGGCGAATTGCCGCGTCTCGCCCCGCCTGGAACCGGTGCTGGCGGAGGTGCGTCACGGTGGCGGCCGTCCTTGGTCGTCGTCGTGGCTGGCAGGTCGGATGTCTGCGGTTGCAGGCCCTCGCGGAGGGTGCTTGTGAAAACTAGCACAAGCGTGCCGGGCTCTTCGAACTTGGAACGGTCAAGGGCCGCTGGCGCCGCAGTCCGGTGGTCGTGGGCGTGCTCGTCGTACGTCCAGGCGGGACGGTCGACGCGCTGGGCACCACGAAGGTGAGGACGACGGTGACCACGACCAGACCGCCAGCCCGACGAACACCAGCCGGCTCCTGGTACAGGCTGATCGCCACGCCGCCGAGCGCGATCAGCGCCGCCCACAGCCACATCACGAGGACCGCGCGGCGGTGGGAGTGGCCGTGCTCGAGCAGCCGGTGGTGCAGGTGCTGCTTGTCGGGGGCGAACGGCGACTGCCCCTCGGCGTCCGCCGGACGACCGCCAGCACCAGGTCGACGAACGGCACGATGAGCACCGAGATCGGCAGCAGGATCGGCAGCAGCACCGGCAGCAGGCTCGCCTGCGCCGGCCCGGACGCCGCTCGGGCCGCGAAGTCCACCGCCGGGAAGCTGCCGGTCAGCGTCAGCGCCGAGCCGGCCAGCACCAGCCCGATGAGCATCGAGCCGCTGTCGCCCATGAACATCTCGGCCGGGTGGAAGTTGTGGGAGAGGAAGCCGAGCGCACGCGCCGGCCAGCGCGGCGCACAGCAGCGCGGCGGTGATCGCGAGCGACTCCCCGTTGACCGCAGCCAGCCGGTAGGAGAAGAGGAAGAAGGCCGACGGCGCCGAGCCCGACGACCCCGGCGGCCAGCCCGTCGAGCCCGTCGATGAAGTTCACCGCGTTGACCGTCGCCACGACGAGGAACACCGTGGCCAGCGCCGCCTGGGCGCCGTCGAGGGTCAGCGGCGCCGTTGCCCGGCAGCCAGATGTAGTAGAACTGCACGCCGTTGAGGACCAGGAACGCCGGCGGCGAGCACCTGGCCGCCGAGCTTGGTCAGCGCGTCGAGCTCGAAGAGGTCGTCGACGACGCCGAGCGCGCACACCATCCCGCCCGCGACCAGCACGATCGCCGGCGTCGCGGAAGACCTGCTCGCCGGCGGTGCGACAGGAACGGCAGGTTGCGGGCGACGAAGTACGCCGCCACGAGCCCGCCGTACATCGCGAGGCCGCCGAAGTACGGGATCGGGATCTCGTGGACGTCGCGGTCGCGGACCCGGGCGACGGCGCCGAACCGCAGCGCGGTCTCGCGGGCGAGCACCGCCGAGCAGGTAGGTCACGGCGACCGCGACGAGGAAGACCGTCGAGGTACTCGCGCACCGCCGGCTCCCTCAGCCCTCGTCCCGATCTCGGCGTCGCAGCGGGCGCGACGACCTCGTTGAGCCGCTCGAGGCTGCAGCGCACCGCAGCCGGAGGACGCGGCCGGTCTCGTCGGTGCAGTCGACGATCGTCGAGGGCACCGGCCCGGGCGTCGGCGCCGGCGTCGAGCAGCACCCGCACGCAGTCGCCGAGCATCTCCTCGGCGTCGTCGGCGTCGGTCGCCGCCGGGTAGCCCGACTGCGGTTCGCGCTGCTCACGGCGAGCGGCCCGGTGCGCGACGAGCAGCTCGAGGGCCACCTCGTGGTCCGGCATCCGCACCGCGACGGTCCCCCGGGTCTCCCCCAGGTCCCACTGCAGGCTCGGCTGCTGGCGCAGCACGAGCGTCAGCGGTCCGGGCCAGAGCTCCTCGACGAGCGCGTGCGCCCAGTCGGGGATGTCGATGGCGAGGGCCTCGAGCGTGGTCTGGGCCGAGACGAGCACCGGCGGCGGCATCTCGCCGGCCCCGGCCCTTGGCGTCGAGGAGCCGCTGCACGGCGTCGGGTTGAAGGCGTCGGCGCCGACGCCGTAGACGGTGTCGGTCGGGCAGCACGACGAGCCGGCCGCGCTGGACCGCCGCGGCCGCGCCTCGGCCAGGCCCTCCTCGCGCTCGGCGTCGTCGGACGTGTCGTAGCGGGTGGCCACGCGGCTCATCGTGCCAGTCGCGCGCGTCACGAAGCGCGGCCGACCTGCCAGGTCCGCGGTGGTCGCGTACGTCGGCCCAGCGGCCGGCGCCGGCGAAGACCGCCGGCGCCGACTCGCCCTGGACGTCGGCGTGCTCGGCGCCGACGACGCCGCCGGGCACGCAGCAGCCGGGCGGCGACCCGCTCCACGACCCGCATCGCGTCCAGCCCGTCCTCGCCGCTCCACAGCGCCAGCGCCGGGTCGTGGTCGCGGGCCTCGCGGCGTCACCGACTCGAACGCCTCGAGCGGGATGTACGGCGGGTTGCTGACCACGACGTCGACGTTGCCGTCCAGGTCGGCGAAGGCGTCGGCCATGTCGCCGTGCCGCAGGTCGACCCCGGAGCCGGCGAGGTTGCGGTCGGCCCAGGCGCAGCGCCTCCTCGTCGAGCTCCACCGCGTGCACCCGGGCCGGCGGCACCTCGGTGCGCGACCGCCAGCGCGATCGCGCCGGAGCCGGTGCAGAGGTCCACGACGACGGGGTCGCGCGCCGGCCGCGGCGACCTCGCGCGCGCGGTCGACCGCCCAGCCCGGCCAGCAGCTCGGTCTCCGGGCGCGGCACGAAGACGCCCGGGCCCGACGGCGAGCTCGAGGTAGCGGAAGCCGGCGACGCCGGTGAGGTGCTGCAGCGGCTCCCGGGCCGCCCGCCGCTCGACGCAGCTCGTCGAAGCCTGCTGCCGGCGTCTCCGGGCCGGCGTCGGGGACCGAGCAGCGCGCCGCGGCCGACGCCGAGCACGTGGCCGAGCAGCTCGCCGCGTCGTGCTCGGGCGACGGACCCCGCCGGCCGCCAGCGCGCCGGCGGCCGTCGCGCGCAGCAGCGCGGCGGCCGCGCGCGACCGGTCACTGGCTCGAGCGCCGCGAGCCGGGCCGCGAGGTCGGCCTCGACGCAGCGACGCGATGACCGGCTCCAGCTCGCCGTCGAGCACCTGGTCGAGGTTGTAGGCCTTGTAGCCGGTGCGGTGGTCGGAGATCCGGTTCTCCGGGAAGTTGTAGGTGCGGATCCGCTCCGACCGGTCGACGGTGCGCACCTGCGAGCGGCGGGCGTCGGAGGCCTCCGCGTGCGGCGGCCTCCTCGGCGGCCTGGAGCAGCCGCGAGCGCAGGATGCGCAGCGCCTGCTCCTTGTTCTGCAGCTGCGACTTCTCGTTCTGGCAGCTCACGACCAGCCCGGTGGGCAGGTGGGTGATCCGCACCGCGGAGTCGGTGGTGTTGACGCTCTGGCCGCCCGGGCCCGAGGAGCGGAAGACGTCGATGCGCAGGTCGTTCTCGTCGATCGTGACGTCGACGGGCTCGGCCTCGGGCATCACCAGCACGCCCGCCGCCGAGGTGTGGACCCGCCCCTGCGACTCGGTGACCGGCACCCGCTGCACGCGGTGCACGCCGCCCTCGAACTTGAGCAGGGCGTACGGCGCCTCGCCGGGCTCCGGCGTGCCCTTCGCCTTGCACCGCGACGGTGACCGACTTGTAGCCGCCCGAGGTCGGACGGGGTGGCGTCGAGCTGCTCGGTCGCCACCCCCGCTGCTCGGCGAACCGGGTGTACATCCGCAGCAGGTCGCCGGCGAAGAGCGCGGACTCCTCGCCGCCCTCGCCGGACTTGATCTCGAGGAGCGCGTCCTTGGCGTCGGTGGCGTCGCGCGGCACCAGCAGG
This sequence comes from uncultured Actinomycetota bacterium, assembly GCA_963762635.1. GTDB lineage: Bacteria > Actinomycetota > Actinomycetes > Propionibacteriales > Actinopolymorphaceae > Tenggerimyces. The sequence continues at coordinate 118,881 of CAVXLQ010000005.1, read as the reverse complement.
TGGCGGAGCCGCTCCTCGACCTCGCGCACGGCGCGCGTCGAGCTGCGTCGGCCTCCTCGGCGAAGGCCTCGTCCTCGGCGCCCAGCTCGCGGGCCGCCCCGAGGTCGTCCCCGAGCGGCGCCACTCGTCGTACGCGCGGACGACGGCGGTGAGCTCGGCGTACCGCTGGTTCAGCCGCCGGGCCAGCGCCTGGTCGGCGTGGACCCCGGGGTCGGCGAGCCGTTGCTCGAGCTCGGCGTGCTCGGCCACCAGGCCGTCGATCTGGCCGGGGTCGCCGAACTGGCTCTCGAGGATCGGCTCGCCGACCGCGATGGGCGCCAGGGCGACCTTGTCCGCGATGCCCGTGATGTCACTGAGGGCGGGCAGGCCTTCGAGGCTCTTGCGCAGGAAGGGGCGCAGGTCGAGGGACGCGGTGTCCTGCGCGGCCTGCGCTGTCGTGCCGGCGGCGATCGGCGTGGTGGCCACGAGAACCTCGACCAGGTCGTAGTCCGCCTCGGCACGCTGGTCGATCCCGTTGACGTACAGGAACACGCCGGTGGTGCCCAAGGCGGCCACCACGAGGGCAGCGACCAGAAGGAGCGTGCGGCGTCCCATGGTTCCTTCCATCGGCGGCAAGCAGCCAGGGTTGAGCCTGCCAGTGATGAAGTTATCCGCTGGAGAGGTCCTATGAGGGGCGGAAACGCCGCAAAAACTCAACCGTGACCCCCTTGAGGCCGATGCGATCCGGGTGAGCGGCGGGGGGTACGGGAGGCCGACCGAGGTCGTTCTCGCGCCGTACGGGCCGGCGACGCGGACGTTTTCGGCTCGTTGTTCGACCGGCATGCCCACGAGGTGTACCGGTTCTGCGCCCGTCGCACCGATGATCCGGCCGCGGCCGAGGACCTGGTCTCGGTGGTCTTCCTCGAGGCGTCGCGGTGTCGGACAGCGGCGGTCGTCGTCGATGAGACGTTCCGTCCCTGGTTGTTCGGTATTGCCCGGAACGTGACCCGCAGCGCACGCCGCTCGGCGTTCCGGCACCCCCGCTGGGTGCCCAGCCCGACGACCTTCGGACCGTTCGGCCGGATCGTCTGACGCTCCTGCTGATATCGCCGCTGGGGATCCTGGTCGCTGGCGCGAACCCGTTCTTTCTCGCGGCGCTGCTGGTCTGGGTCGTGTTTCTCCTTCCCGGGGCCCTGCGCGACGTGTGGGTCCGTGCCCGGACTCCGCACCTGCGGCCGACCTGTCGCCGCCGGGCCGACCGTCGGACGAGCCGCTGGACAAGCCGTCGGACGAGCCGCTGGACAAGCCGTCGGACGAGCCGCTGGACAAGCTGTCAGACCCTCCGTCGGCCGACTCGTGGCGGTGACCTTCGCGGTGACCCGTTGCCGTGACACGTCACGTCGGCGTGACGGGACGTTGCTCGAGCGCCGCTGGTCATGGGTCGCTGGTCACGGGTCGGGTGGGTGTGGTGGTGGTCGGTTGTGTCCGGGTGGGTGGGGTTCGGGTCCGATGGTGCGGCCGTCGGGGTGGGTGGCGGTGTAGCGGCCGTCGGGTTGGCGGTGGACGGTCCAGTGGCCTTCGTGGAGCTGGGTGTGGTGGCCGGCGCAGGGCAGGGCGCCGTTGTCGATGGTGGTGGGTCCGAGGTCGGCCCAGTGTTGGAGGTGGTGGCCGTGGGTCCAGGTGACGGGGCGGTCGCACCAGGGCCAGATGCAGCGGTCGCCGTCGCGGGCGATCATGGCGCGGCGTTGGGCGGGGCTGAAGTAGCGGTGGCCGGTGTCGGTGTCGGTGACCTGGCCGTCGGGTCCGATGGTGACGGTGGTCAGGGTGGCGTCGCAGCCGATGCGGCGGGCGGTGGAGCCGGTGATGTGCCCGACCCAGGACAGCGTCGCCCCGGGTGAGCCGGACCGTCGGTCCGCCGGCCGGGTCGTCGGTGTCGGGTCCGGTGGTGGGTCGGTGGTGCGGTGCAGTCCGGTGTGGTCGGTGGTGACGATGAGGTGGGGGTGGGCGCCGCCGCCGCGGGTGGGGGAGTCGGGGTCGGCGAGGTAGCGGCGGCAGATGTCGGTGATGGCGTCGAGTCGGCGTTGGGCGGGGGTGCGCCGGTCGCCTGTGACCAGCGGGTTGGCGGTGTCGATGGCGGTGGCGATCAGGGCGCCGGACTCTTCGTCGGCCAGCCCGGAGATGGACACGGTGCCGTCCAGGGTGGGGGACAGGGTCAGTCCGCGCCGGTCGTAGCGGCGCAGTGCGGCCTGGTCGGCGTCGTCGGGGTCCAGGGCGTGGGCGAACTGGCGCATCACGTTGGCCACCGAGCGGACGTCGGCGGTCGCGGGCGACGTCGAGGACCTCGGGCTCGATCAGCGCGGCGGCGCCGGCGGGTGCGTCGGTGACGCCCGGCGGCGATGACCTGGGCGTGGCGGGCGGAGATCTCCCCGGCGGCGAGCGCGGCTGGCGGTGCCGGGCAGCACCCCGGACCGCAGGGTGCGGGCGGTGCGCACGGTGGCGGTGGCTTCGGCGGGGGTGGCGCGGGTGTGTTGGCGCAGCCACGCCCCGGCGGTCAGGGCGCCGTCGTGGACGTGGGTGCCGCGGGCGTCGACCTCACCGACCGCGGTGAGCACGACGGCTTCGAGGCGGGCCTGCTCGCGGCGGGCGGCGACCACCAGGCCGGTCAGCTCGTCGTGGCTCAGGTCGCGCACCCGACCCTCACCCACCGCATCGACCAGCGCGTCGATCGCGGCCGCGACCGGCGCGACCAGCGGCGGTGCCGGCGGTCGGTCATCGAAGACATGTTCGAAACCTACCGCCCACCCGGGACACAACCACCGCCCGGAAACCCTTTGTGGACAACGGATCCCGCCGCCCCACCTGTGGACGACGAGACCCACGAAGCCGACGACACGCCGTCGCACCTGCGCATCACCCGCTACTGCGCGATCCGTAGTACCGTGCGGCGCGTGACAGTGAGAGGCAGGTGACCGGCATGGACACGACGCAGCTCCTCAAAGGCGTCCTGGATGTCGCCGTGCTGGCCGTTCTCGATGACGAGGACGGCTACGGGTACGACGTCGTCCGGCGGCTGCGCGCCGCTGGGCTCGACGAGATCGGCGACGCATCGGTCTACGGCACGCTGCGCCGGCTCTACTCGGCCGGCGCGCTCACGTCGTACGTCGTGCCCTCCGACGAAGGACCGCACCGCAAGTACTACGGGATCAACAAGAAGGGCAAGGCGACCCTGGCCGCGTCGACCAAGACGTGGCTCGCCTTCGCCGACACCATGGGCGGCCTCCTGGCCGGGCCGACACCGGCGGAGGGACGACGATGACCGCAGGAGAGACCACCACCCGCAGCCGGGAGGCGCAGGAGTTCCTCGACGGCGTCGCCTCGGCACTCGTCGACCTTCCCGAGGACGACCGGACCGACCTCCTCGACGAGCTTGCCGCGCACCTGGACGAGCTGGAGGCAGAGAGCGACATGCCGCTGGTCGCCCGGCTCGGCTCGCCGCAGGGGTACGCCGCGGAGCTGCGCGCCTCGGCCGGTCTGCCACCCGCGGGCGCAGCGAGGGGCAACCTGGCAGACGGTCTGGCCCGAGTACAGCAGCTGCGTCGCCGTGCCGACATCGCGGCGGTCGAGCGCTTCCTGGTCACCCTCCGGCCGTTCTGGTGGGTCCTCCGGGCCTGGGTCTGCGTCGCGATGCTCACCTGGTTCGCCCAGCCGCACTGGTCACGGGAGATCGCGTTCGTGCCGGACCTCGGACACATCGTCCTCTCGGTGGCTGTGCTGGTGGCGGCCGTGGTCCTGTCCGTCCAGATCGGTCGTCGAGGCCGGCTCCGCACCGCGACGGCCCGGCGGCTGCTCGCGGCTCTGAACCTCGCGGTCCTGGTGTCGCTGTGGCCGGTCGTCCTGACCGTGAACGAGGCAGTGATGTACGGGACGTCGGGCTACTACTACGGCGAACAGGTGCGGACCGTCCGAGCGGTCCCGCCGCACCGGTGTGTACGCCGGAGGCGACCGTGTCCGGAACATCTACGCCTACGACACGCAGGGCCAGATGCTGCACGACGTGCGGCTCTACGACCAGTCCGGCCGTCCCATCGACCTCGGCATCGTCGGAGACCCGGACCTGCGTCCCACCTTCGAGGTGTCCGGGCGCCGGGCCGACAACGCGTACCCCTACCGGTACGTCGAGCCGGGCACCGACGTGGTGGCAGACGAGAACGCCGGTCCGGCGATCGTCGTCCCGCCGCTGGTGTCCGCTGCCCTGCTGGCCTCGCCGTCCCCGTCGGCAACGCCTTCCAGCACTCCTCGACCACGCCCGTCGACGCAGCCCGTCGCCGAGCGCCTCGAAGCGCTGACTCGCTCAGCCGCTGGAGACGGTCGGCGACGACGCGGGACCTGACGACCGGGTCGTCCCAGGCACCCGAGGCCGCGAGCAGTCGGCGCAGGCTGAGCAGGCACAGGGGGACCGCGACCGCGGCGGACCATCGCCAGTCGGCCACGTCGGCGAGCCCCGAGAAGAGGACGCCGATCAGGGTGGTCGACAGCGCGAGACGCACCGAGTAGGCCGCCATCACCCCCGGCGGCGCGGGCGCGTCCCGCGGCCCGCCCAGCTGCGCCTGGTGCGGCCGGTGCACCGACAGGTCCATGCAGGTCGCGACGACCCGGAGCACGGCCGTCACCGCGCACGCGATCAGGGCCACCGCCTCGGCGGCGGACGGCGGCCGGTCCGCGCGCAGGCTGCCGGCCGACCACGGTGAGCGCGACGCCGACCAGGCACACCTCGGCGACGACCTGGGTCTTGGACCAGAACGCCGCGCCGGGCGTGGCCGGGCAGCGACGCGAGCCACACCGCACCGGACCCGTCGAGGCAGAACGCGTTCACGCCGAACAGCAGTCCGGCGCCGGCCGCCACCAGGCCGGGGAGCAGCACGAGGGAGGGCCAGTCCAGGGCCGGCGACCGCTGCCACGATGCCGGGCATCGTGCCGAGCACGATGAGCCCTCGCCGCAGCGACGGGGAGCGCCAGACGCTCGCCCGGTCGACCGCCAGCAGCTCGCCCCGGGTCGCGGCCCTGGGCGCCCGGCGGCGCACGGCCCGCGCCGTCGAGCCGCGCCGCCGCGTCGCCCGGCCGGCCCAGCGCCCAGACGCACGCGCGGCGCCCGACCAGGTGCGCCAGGACCGCGAGCACCAGCAGAGCGCCGGTCGTCACGGACCAGGAGGTCCACGCCCCGTTCGAGCCGTTCAGCGCGCCGACGACCACCGGGGTGGTCGGGCTGCGGTCCAGGACCTCGCCGACGTTGCCGGTGACGAGGATCGCGGCGGCTGCCAGTGCGAAGGCTCCAGCCGTCGCCCAGGTCGCGATGCGGCCGCCCCGACGCTGACGGATGCCGACGACCAGCCACGCGAGGGCCTGCCCGGCGACGGTCGTCAGCGCGACGTACGCCAGGATCGTGAGAACGGGCATCGCCACCAGCCCGTCGCTCTCGGCGATGAACGCCGCCAGCGCCACCACCGCGATGAGCTGCGTGCTCCACGCGAGGTTCAGCGGGGTCAGCACCAGCGAGGCCGCGTAGCGCGTGCGACCGCTCACCGGGTACGCCGTGAGCTGGGAGTCCGGGAAGAGCTCGTTCCCCCCGCCGGCCACCAGCGGTGCCAGCACGGCGAGGACAGCGAGCGGGAGCAGGGCGGTCGGCGCGAGCAGGATCACGTCCGAGCGGCGGTCGTCGGGGACCAGCCGGGCGACCACGACCGCCACCACGCACAGCAGCGGGCACCGAGGCGGCCAGTGCCAGGAAGCCGACGCGTGCCCTCCGGGTGCGCACCATGCGCCACCGCAGCGACAGCAGCGCGCCCAGCTGCGACGTCGTAGCTGCGACGCTAGTCACGAGGTGCGACCTCATGAGAGGTACGACCGGTAGCGCGCCGCACCGTCCGGCCCGGCCAGCTCGGCGGCGGGTGCGGCGGCCACGACCGTCCCGTGCCGGAGCACCACCGCCTCCTGGCAGGCCTGGACCGCGAGGTCGAGCAGGTGGGTGGAGACCAGGACGGCCGAGCCGGCCGAGCCGCAGCTCGCGGATGACCTCCATGGTCGCGTCGACGCCGAGCGGGTCGACCCCGTCGAAGGGCTCGTCGAGCAGCAGGACGGGCGGGGAGTGGAAGGCGGCGAGGACGACGGACATCCGCCGGCCCATGCCGTGGCTGAAGCGTCGACGTCACCCGGTCGGCCACGCCACCGAGCTCGAAGCGGTCGAGCAGGTCGGTGGCGCGCTCCTCCCACCCGGCGGGCATGCCCCGCAGGGTCGCGGCGAGCTGGAGGTGCTCCCACGCTGTCGCCCGCGGGATGAGCCCGCCGACGTCGGGGCAGTAGCCGAGCATCGACTTGGCCGTGGACGGGTCGCGTGCGGCGTCCACTCCCGCGATGCGCACCGAGCCGCTGGTGGGCGGCAGCACGCAGGCCAGCGCGCGCAGCGTGGTCGACTTGCCGGCCCCGTTGCGGCCGACGAGAGCCACCGACGCACCCGCCGGGATCGCCAGGTCCACCCCGTCGACCGCCACGACCGGCCCGAACGTGACCGTGAGGCCGCGCACGTCGACGACAGGGGACATGGCCCCATCATCACCCGTGAGGCAGTCGAGATCCTCAGGAGTACAGCGCGTCGACCTCCGCCGCGTACTCCTTCATGACCACGCCGCGCTTGAGCTTCATCGACGGTGTGAGCGCGCCCGACTCCTCGGTCCACTCCGCGGGCAGGATCGTGAACTTCTTGATCGCCTCGGCCCGGGAGACGGCCTTGTTGGCCTCGTCGACCGCGCCCTGGATCTCGGCGAGGACGTCCGGGTCCTGCGACCGCGTCCTCGATCGTCAGCGTCCCCTTGCCGTGCTGGGTCGCCCAGGCCGGCAGCGCCTCCTCGTCGAGGGTGACCAGGGCGGCGATGAACGGCTGTGCGTCACCGACGACGATGCACTGGCTGACCAGCCGGTGCGCGCGCAGCCGGTCCTCGAGCACGGCCGGTGCGACGTTCTTGCCGGCCGCGGTGACGATGATCTCCTTCTTGCGTCCGGTGATCCGCAGGACGCCGTCCTCGTCGAGCTCGCCGATGTCGCCCGGTGCGGAACCAGCCGTTCACGATCGCCTCGGCCGTGGCCTGCGGGTTGTTGTAGTAGCCGCGGAAGACCTGGCCGCCCTTGACCAGGACCTCGCCGTCGTCGGCGATGCGGACGGACACCCCGGGCAGCGGCCGCCCGACCGTGCCGATCTTGATCATGCCGGGGGTGTTGACGGTCGACGCCGCGGTGGTCTCGGTCAGGCCGTAGCCCTCGAGGACGGTGAGCCCGATGCCCCGGTAGAAGTGGCCGAGCCGCGGCCCGAGCGGGGCGCCGCCCGAGACCGCCCAGCGGACCTTGCCGCCGAGTGCCGCGCGCAGCTTGCTGTAGACCAGCTTGTCGAACAGCGCGTGCTTGGCCCGCAGGCCGAAGCTCGCGCCGCCGTCGTCCTTCGCCTCGCTGTACGCGATGGCGGTGGCGACCGCCGCCTGGAACGCGCTGCCCTTGCCGGACGCCTCGGCCTTCTGCTCCGAGGAGTTGTAGATCTTCTCGAAGACCCGCGGCACCGAGAGGATGAACGTGGGCTGGAAGGTCGCGAGGTCGTCGAGCAGGTGCTTGACGTCGGACGTGTGGCCGAGCGTCGCGCGGGCCATCACCACACCGACCTGGATCATCCGGGCGAACACGTGGGCCAGCGGCAGGAAGAGCAGTGTCGAGGCCTCTTCGTCGGTGAAGACGTTGGCCAGCGTCGCGTCGGAGTCGGCTGCGCTGATGATGTTGGCGCCCTCGAAGAGGAAGTTGGCGTGCGTGAGCTCGCAGCCCTTCGGCCGCCCGGTGGTGCCCGAGGTGTAGATGATGGTCGCGAGGTCCGCCGCCTTGACCGACGTACGTCTGGACTCGAGGTCGTTGTCGGGGACCGATGCGCCGGCCGCCTTGAGCTCGTCGAGCGCGCCCGCGTCGATCACCCAGGTGTTCTTCAGGCCGGACAGCGAGCCGTTGACCTCGTCGACGATCGCCTTGTGCGCCGGGGTCTCGACGAAGCAGGAGACGGCGGCCGAGTCGCTGAGGATCCACTGCACCTGCTCGGCGGAGGACGTCTCGTAGACCGGCACCGTCACGCCGCCGGCGGTCCAGATGGCGAAGTCGATGAGCGTCCACTCGTAGCGGGTGCTGGCCATCAGGCCCACCCGGTCGCCGGGCCGATGCCCGAGGCCAGCAGGCCCTTGGCCACTCCCTGCACCTGGGTCAGGAACTCGCCGCAGGTGACGTCCAGCCACCGGTCGCCGACCCGGCGGCGGAACACGACCTTGTGCGGTGCCTCGGTGGCGTTGAGGACGATGATGTCGCTGAGGTTGCTCGCCGGATCCGGCGCCACGAGCAACGGTGAGGTGTACTCGTCCACGGTGTTCGCACTCCTGGTGGCAAGGGACGGCGAGCGGTCGAAAACCTCCGCGTGACCCTACTGTTATCGGGTGTCGGACCGCCATGGCAGCGCAGGGGAGACCGTCCCAGGACAGAACGAGTCCGCCCCGCCGGCCCTCGACGTCGCCGACGAGACCTACCTGCGGGTCCCTCCGCAGACCCTCGCGCCGCTGGTGGCCAGCGCCGACTCCTGGCGCCGGTGGTGGCCGGACCTGGTGCCGACGGTGACCCGGGACAGGGGCGCCAAGGGGCAGCAGTGGGCGGTGACGGGAGCGCTGCGCGGCAGCATGGAGATCTGGCTGGAGCCCGTCGGCGGGGGCACGGTCGTGCACTGGTACCTCCGGGCCGACCCGCCCTCTCCGCTCTCGCCGAGACGCCTCCGGCGCGTGCGTGAGCGTCGCGTGCTGGCGTGGAAGGCGGAGATGTTCGCTCTCAAGGACTCGCTCGAGACGTTCAAGGAGCACGCCGGACCTGCCGAATCCACCTGACGTGAGCACCTCTACCTCACAGGACCTCCGTTGTCCTCGCTGCGACGCCCATGTCCGGGCGGGCGCCGACTGGTGCACGCTCTGCTACCACGACCTGCGCCCGGCAGTCGTCGAGCCGGAGCCGGTCGTCGAGCCGGTCGAGCCTGACCGTCGACCCGAGTCGGCAGTCGTCGAGGCGGAGCCACCGAGTCCGAGTCCGCCCCGGCACGGACCGGGCGCCACGCGGCCGGTCCTGACGCCACGTCCGCGTCCGACGAGGCGCCGGGCCTGCCCGACGCACAGATCGCGCTGCTGCTCGCGCAGCTGGCGGCCGAGGAGTCCGGCGCGCCGCTGGGCAGCATCTCGAGCAAGGTCGCCACCCCCGGGGCCAAGGCCGTCCTGATCATCGGAGGGTCCGTGCTCGCCACGCTCCTGGCCTGGCTGCTGATGACGCTGGTCGGGACCCTGCTCTGAGCAGGGACATCACCGGGTAACGTCGGCCCCCACGCCGCGCAGCGGAGCGCGCAGGGAGGCATGGCAATGGCGGAACGCACCGAGGCCAGCATCACGATCGAGGCTGTGCCGACGGACGTCATGGCGGTCATCGCCGACTTCGAGGCATACCCCGAGTGGACGGGTGCCGTGAAGAAGGCAGAGGTCCGGTCCAGCTCGTCCAACGGAAGGGCCAAGGAGGTGTGGTTCAGCCTCGACGCGGGGGCGATCAAGGACCAGTACACCCTGGCGTACACGTGGAAGGCCGACGAGGAAGTCCGCTGGAGCCTGGTCGAGGCCGAGCAGATCGTGAAGTCGATGGACGGCGCCTACCTCCTCGCCGGCAACGACGACGGGACCACGACGGTCACCTACCAGCTCGCGGTGGACGTCAAGATCCCGATGCTCGGGATGATCAAGCGCAAGGCGGAGAAGGTCATCATCGACACCGCCTTGAAGGAGCTCAAGAAGCGGGTCGAGGGATAGCGCAGCGATGACCGACCACGCGCGCTCGTACGACAACCTCTCGCACGGCAGCCTCGCCGAGGAGGCGGCCAAGTTCGCCGAAGCCGCTCAGCACTGGCTCGGTGACCGCTCCGCCCGCGGGCCGGGGGACCTCGATGACGTGTGGGCCGACGCCACCCGTGAGGACGATGACCTGCCGCCCGAGTGCCGCACCTGCCCCGTCTGCCGGGCCAAGCGGCTGCTCGCGGGCGTCAACCCCGAGGTGTACGAGCACCTGGCCGCCGCGGCCACCTCGCTGAGCGCCGCGGTGCGGGCGATGACCAACGAGCGCCCGACGAGCACCGACGACCGCACCATGCACGACGACGACCGCCCTGCACGACGCGACCCACCGTGGACGCCGACGACCAGGCAGCCGGGTCATGACGCTGACGATCGGTGTCGACATCGGTGGCACCAAGGTCGCCGGGGGCGTCGTCGACGAGGACGGCACCGTCCTTCACCAGCACCGGGTGGACACGCCGGCCCGTGACGCGGATGCGACCACCGACGCGATCGTGTCGGTCATCAAGCACCTGCGCGCCGACCACGACATCGAGGCGGTGGGGCTGGGCATCGCCGGCTTCGTCGATGCGAGCGCGTTCGATCGTCTACTTCGCCCCCAACCTGCTCGGCTGGCGCAACGGCCCGCTGCGCGAGGAGGTCGAGAAGCGGGTCGGCCTGCCGGTGGTGGTCGAGAACGACGCCAACTCCGCCGCCTGGGGTGAGGCCAAGTTCGGAGCCGGCCGGGACGCCCACCACGTGGCGTGCGTGACGATCGGGACGGGCGTCGGTGGCGGGATCGTGGCCGGGGACCAGCTGTACCGCGGCGGGTTCGGGGTGGGTGCCGAGTTCGGCCACATCCAGATGGTCGAGGGCGGCCGGCTCTGCGGGTGCGGTCAGCGGGGCTGCTGGGAGCAGTACGCCAGCGGTGGCGCGCTCGTCCGCGACGCGCGCGAGCGGGCGGCCGAGTCCCGTGACGAGGCCGAGCTGCTCCTCGGGCTCGGCGACGGCACCCCGGAGGCCATAACGGGACAACACGTGACGGAGGCGGCACAGCAGGGCGACCCGGTGGCGCTGGCGTCCTTCGCCTCGCTGGGGCACTGGGTCGGGCAGGGTCTCGCCGACCTGGCCGCGGTGCTCGACCCGGAGTGCTTCGTGCTCGGCGGCGGCGTGTCCGAGGCCGGCAGCCTGCTGCTGGACCCGACCGTCGCGGCCTTCGAGACGCTGCTCACCGGCAAGGGCCGCCGCCCGACCGCACGCGTCGTCGCTCGCCGAGCTCGGCAACGATGCCGGGCTTGTCGGAGCGGGAGACCTGGCGCGCCTGAGGTGAAACGCTAAGGGAGTCGGCGACTATTGCCGAGTCTGAGCGGGGAACGCGGGCTGGAAGGTGGAGGTCGGTGCGCAGGCGCGAGCATGGCGACCGCGGGGCCGCAGCCGTCGAGTTCGCCCTCGTGGTGCCCGTCCTGCGTCCTGCTGCTGTTCGGCATGATCGACTACGGCCTGTACTTCACCAACCGGCTCGCCGTGCAGCAGGGTGCGCACGCCGCCGCCCGCGAGGCGGCCATCGCGCAGACCTCCGGCGGCCCGCCGGGCTGCGACCGTCGACACTGGGTCGGCGAACGCCCAACGCCGACAGCAACGGCTCGGCTGCGTCATCGCGGACGGCACCCGGCCCGTCGTCGGCACGATCTACGTGAAGATCCTGCCACCCGGCCGGCCTCTGGAAGAAGGGCAAGACCCTCAAGGTCTGCGAGATGGTGAAGACCGACGGGCTCACCGGGTTCGTGCCGCTGCCGGACGGCGGCGTCGTGAACTCCAGGTCGGTGGTTGCCATCGAGCAGGATCGTCTCCCGCCGACCCCCCGGAGGCGGCCGAGGAGATCCTGCCCTCCGGTTTGAGCTGGTCCTGGTGCACAGCGCCCTGCATCGAGCGGACCCCGGCAAGGGACCAAGGCGCCGTGGCGATCCTCGTCGCGATCTTCGCGGTCGTGATGTTCGGCTTCGCGGCCATCATCGTCGACCTCGGCGCGGCCGGGTCCACGGGCAACGACGCGCAGAACGCCGCCGATGCGTCGGTCCTGGCCGCCGCCAACGCGCTGTACGGGGACGACGCCGTCGTTGGCCCGAACTTTCCCGCGGCCGTGGCCGCGGCCAAGGGCTATGCCCAGGAGAACTACGGCACGGCACCGTCGGAGTGGGCCGAGCTGCGCCGACCCCACCCCCGGCCGCCTCGCCTACACGTACCCGCCCGGCGGCACCGAGTGCATCTCCTTCAACGAGGAGGCCAACCCGACGACGGTGCGCGTACGCATCCCGCCGCGACATGTCGGCAGCTTCTTCGGCGGCATCGTCGGCTACGACGGCCTGACGATCTCGACGGTCGCCGAGGCGTCGACGGAGGTCGTTGTCAGCCAGGAGTGCGTGGTGTGCGTCTTCGACGAGCTCAGTGTCGATGCGGGCGGGGAGCTGAACGTCACGGGTGGTGGGTCAGTGCATGGCGGGCGACTCGAGATGCCCAACCCGCCACTGCACGAGTCGCCCGGGAAGATCACAGTGGCCGACCCGGGAGAGATCGCCGCAACGGTCGCGAATCCTGCCAGCGGCATCAGCCGGTACGACCCCAACCCACCGAGAACCGACTTGGCGTCGGTGCAGGACCCGCTCACGGTGGTGCCTCCACCCGTAGACCCGGCCGCTCCGGGGCCTTATACGTGCGACAACACTCACCCGTTGACGCCGGGCAACTACACGATCGTCACGGTGCCGGGTGGCCAGACCTGTCAGATGGCCGACGGGATCTACGACATCAGTGAGAAGGTCGAGTTCCTGGGAACGGGAGCTGCGAGCCTGGTCGGCGGCAACGTGACGCTGTACTTCTCGTGCACCGATCCTCCGGGGCCTGCGGGTGTGGGGAAGCCCTGATGGGAACAGGCACCGTGACCATCACCGGCTGGGACAACGCCGGCGGGTGGAACCCGGGCCACGTGTCGATTCTCCTGCGGAGCGAGCAACGACGGCCACCAGCACATCGGCCGAGGCACGGTCGCCATCGGCGGGACGATCTATGCACCCGGAGCGACACTGCACGTTCGCGACGCGCAGACGATCGTCGCGCACCGGGTCATCGTCGACAAGCTTCAGGTCGGGACAGACTCCGAGCTGAGGGTCAACGTCCCGTTGGCCACGATCGAGCCGTCAGGATTCGGGCTGTCGAAGTGAGACTTCGCGCCGTCCGTCGGGTAGGAAGGGCGGGTGACCTCCGAGACGCCGATTTCCGAGACGCTTGTGACTTCGCCTGCACCCGGTCGAGCTGCGCATCCTGTCGTGGAACGTGCACGGCCTGCGGGACGACACCGCCGCCCTCGCCTCCATCGTCAGGTCCTGCGACCCGGACGTCGTCTGCGTGCAGGAGGCGCCGAAGTTCTTCCGCTGGCGGGCCAAGTGCGCCGGCCTGGCCCGTGAGTGGGGCCTGCTCTACCTGACCGGCGGCGGTACGACCGGGTGGGACCGCCATGTACGTGCACCAGCGGGTCGACGTCGAGCGGTCGGCCGAGACGGCGCTCTCGCGCTACCGATTCGGCTGGCCGGACCGCGGCGTGGCGGCGGCCGTCGTGCGCAAGAGGGGCGCCCGGCTCGCGGTCGCCAGCCTGCACCTCCCGCTGCCGGAGGACGAGCGGCTCGACCACGCCCACCGGGCGCTGGCTGTGCTGCTGGCAGGCGGCCCGGAGCACTCGTTCGCCGCCGGGGACATCAACGAGCGGCCCGGCCACGCCGCCTGGCAGGCGTTGCAGGACGCGGGCCTGCGTGACCTCGGCCCCGGCTCGGGGCCGACCTTCCCGGCGAGCGCACCGGCGAAGCGCATCGACGGCGCCTTCGCGACCGAGCGGGTCGAGGTGCTGGACTACCGCGTCGTCGACGACGCAGGGGTCGAGCGGGCCAGCGACCACCGGCCGCTGCTGGTCACCCTCAGCGTCCCGGTCGGCTGATCAGACGTCCTCGCCGGGACGGTTGCCCTCGCGGTAGGCCGGTGCGAGCTCGAGCGCGAGCTGCTCGAGGAAGAGCCCGATGTCGGTGACGATGCCGCGCGCCTGGGCCGACCCGCGGTCGGCCAGCTTGGTGACCGTCGCGGGGTTGATGTCGACGCACACCAGCGGGATCGACGCGGGCAGGATGTTGCCGGTCGCGACCGAGTGCAGCATCGTCGCGACCATGATCGCGAAGCCGACGTCCTTCAGCCCGGCGCGCATCGCCCGCTGCCCCTCGATCACGTCGGTGTAGACGTCGGGCAGCGGCCCGTCGTCGCGGACCGAGCCGACGAGCACGAAGTCCTTCTTGTGCGTCACCAGTGAGTGCATGACGCCCGAGGTCAGCAGGCCGCTCTCGACGGCGGCCGCGATCGACCCGGCCCGGCGGATCTGGTTGATGGCGCGGATGTGGTGCTCGTGGCCGTGCTCGACACCACGTCCCTGCTTGAGGTCGACACCGAGCGACGTGCCGAACAGCGACGCCTCGATGTCGTGGGTCGCGAGCGCGTTCCCCGCGAAGAGCACGTCGACGTACCCCGCCTCGACGAGCGCCACCATCGCCGGCGCCGCGCCGGTGTGCACGACCGCCGGGCCGCCGACCCACAGCACCTTCTTGCCCTCGGCCTTGACGTCGCGCATCTGCTGGGCGATCTGGCGCACCAGCAGGGCTTGCGGCTTCTCCGACGACACCTCGGAGTTCATGAACTCGAAGCCGCCGGTGCTGCGGTCGATCGCCGGCAGCGGCACCACCTTGACGCCGCCGGCACCGCAGATCAGCCGGTCGCCGGCCCGCACGTCGCTCACGGCGATGGTGCGGGCGCGGTCGCCGGTCACGACGATGCCGCAGTCCATCTCCGGGTTCTCGACCGGCACCCAGTGCCCACCGAGGCGTACGACCGTCTCGAGGTTCGTGGTCGAGTAGAAGTCGTCGGGGAAGACACCGTCGGACTCCACCTCGCGCAGCGTCGCCTCGCCGGGGTCGGTCGGGTTCACGCCGTGGGTCTGCAGCCGCATGATCAGCCGCGCGATGTCGTCCTCGCTGTCCGACTTGATCGTCAGCCGTGCGTACGACTCGTCGACGGGGCTCTTGCCGACCTCGAACTTGTCGATCGAGTAGTCGCCGCCGTACTCCAGGATGTCGTCGAGCACCCGGGACAGGACGCCGGAGTCGATCAGGTGCCCGCGTACCTCGACGGTCTCGCTCTGCACAGTGGGCGTCCTTCCGGCTCGGGCTCGCTAGACGACCGCTCCGTCGTCGGGCCCGGAGTCGGACGGTGGACGGTCCTTCATGCGGGCCACGAGCGTGACGAAGCCTGCCATGAAGCCGACCAGGGCGAGCAACCCGACCCATCCCGCGAGCGGGATGCCCGCGATCGCGGCGAGCAGCAGCAGGATCGGCCCGCCCAGTGCTCCGGCCCACGCGAACCGGGTGATGGGGTCGGTCGTCGGCAGCGGCGGCGGCGGGGGCGGCTCGAAGTGCTCCTCCGGGCTGTCGCGCTCCTCCACCGGCCGCGGGCCCAGCGGCGAGGCGGGCGTGACCTCCCGCAGCGCCTCGAAGCCGGACGCGCGACCTCTCGGCGGGCCGTCGTCGGCCTTGTCCTCCGCTGCGTCGTCGACGTCCTCGATCGCGGGCCACCGGGGCACCTCGTCGGACGGCTCGAGGTCGAAGTCCGCGACGATCCCGGCCCACGCCAGGTCGGCCGTCACCTCCTCGAGGTAGCGGTCGACCACCTCCCGGGCCAGGTCGCGCCGGGCACTGTCGACGTGCACGCTGTCGCTGGGCGCCTGGGGGAGCACGGTGTCGCCGTACGGGCCGGGACGCCCTCCCGTCGGTGCGCTGTACGCAGCCACACCCTCGTCGCGCAGCCGCTCGAGCAGGCCGTCGACCAGGTGGGTCTCGACGTCGAGGAGCCGGTCGTACGACGTGGCGTGCAGCCCGTTGTCGCGCCGAGGGGTCGCCGCGCTCATGGCGTCCTGGCCAGGCGGCGGACGAAGTCGAGGCTCCCCTCGAAGATGGTCGGCGCGTCGTTGTCCAGCGTGGCGACGTGGTAGCTGTCCTCCAGCAGGACCTCGCGTACGTCGGTCGACGCGACCTTCTCGTGCAGCAGCACGCAGCTGTCCGGCTCGACGACGTGGTCCTCGGTCGAGCGGAACACCAGGATCGGCTGGCTCACCTTGCCCAGGTCGCCGCGCGTGGTCAGCCACAGCCGGCTGAGCTGGTAGGCGGCCTTGACCGGGATGCGGTCGTAGGCGAGCTCGACCGGCCCGTCCTTCTTGATGTCGCTGGCGATGCCCGGAACCGCCGGCAGGACCCAGCGCAGCACCGGCAGCAGGAAGCGGTCGGGGCGCTTGGTCAGGAGGCTCGGGTTGACCAGGACGAGGCCCGGCGATGTCCTCGCCGCGCTCCTCGGCCAGCCGGATGGCCAGCGTGCCGCCCATCGAGAGCCCCATCACGAACACGTCGTCGCAGCGCTCGCGCAGCAGGGTCAGGTTGCGGTCGAGCTCGGCGTACCAGTCCTCCCAGTGGGTCAGGTTGGCCTCGGCGAGGTTGGTGCCGTGGCCGGGCAGCCGGGGGAGGGCGACGCTGAGCCCGGCCGCCGCGAGGTGCTCGGCCCACGGCCGCAGGCTCTGCGGCGTGCCGGTGAAGCCGTGGCAGAGCAGGGCACCGGTCGGGCCCCCGTCGTGGTGGAACGGCTCGGCGCCGGGCATCACGGGCATGCGCGCATCGTCGCACGAAGCAGGGGGCATCCCCTAGTGTTCGGCTGACGGCCCGACGGGGGCCATGCGAGGAGGACCGGGAGGAGGGCTCGCTTGTTCTACTGGTTCCTCAAGCGGGTCGTGCTCGGCCCGGTCCTGCGCCTGGTGTTCCGGCCCTACGTCATCGGCCTGGAGAACGTCCCGGCGACCGGCGGCGCGATCTTCGCCTCCAACCACCTGTCGTTCTCCGACTCGATCTTCCTTCCGCTGGTCGTCGAGCGGCGCATCACCTTCCTCGCCAAGGCCGACTACTTCACCGGCAGCGGCATCAAGGGCCGGCTGACCGCGGGGTTCTTCAAGGGCGTCGGGCAGCTGCCGGTCGACCGCTCCGGCGGCAGCGCGTCCGAGGCAGCCCTGCGGACGGGGCTGAAGATCCTGCGCCGCGGCGACTGCCTCGGCATCTACCCCGAGGGCACGCGCTCGCCGGACGGCAAGCTCTACCGCGGCAAGACCGGCGTCGCCCGGATGGCGCTCGAGGCCGAGGTGCCCGTGCTGCCGGTCGCGATGATCGACACCGAGAAGATCCAGCCGCCCGGCCGCAAGCGCCCGACCCTGGGCATCCGGGTCGGCATCAAGATCGGCAAGCCGCTCGACTTCTCCCGCTACGAGGGCATGGAGGGCGACCGGTTCGTCCTGCGCTCGATCACCGACGAGATCATGTACGAGCTGATGGACCTCTCCGGCCAGGAGTACGTCGACGTGTACGCCCAGGTCGCCAAGGACCGGATCAAGGCCGAGGCCAAGGCCGAGAAGGCCGAGCGGTCCGGCGACGTCGCGTCCGTACCGTCACCCGACGACGACCGCGACGGCCACGCGCCGGCCGCCTGACCGCCCGCCGTGGGCATCGAGACCGCGGTCTGGCGCGCGCTGGCGGTGTTCCGCACCCTCGGCCTGCTCTACGCCGTCGTCGTCTACGTGCGGCGCTACGACGAGTACGCGTACCCCGCCGGCGGCTGGGCCGTCCTCGGCCTGATGGCCGTCTGGACGGCGTTCACCGCGTTCGCGTACGGGCGGCCGCACCTGCGCCGCTGGCCGCTGGCGTCGGTGGACCTCGCGGTCGCGATGGTGACTGTCGTGGCGACCCGCTTCCTCGACGACGCGGACCGGATCGCCGAGGGCGCCCAGACCCTGCCGGTCGTGTGGGCCTCGACGCCCGTCCTCGTGTTCGCGGTCCTCGGAGGGTGGCCGGCGGGGGTCGCGGCCGCGGTGGGCGTCGGTCTGGCGGACCTGTTCCACCGCGGCGCCGTGACGGTGCCGACGGTCAACAACATCGTGCTGCTGGTGCTCGCCGGGGCTGTCGTCGGGCACGCCATGACGCTGGCCCGCCGCGGCGAGCTCGCCCTGTCGCGGGCGCTGGCGATGGAGGCCGCCGCGACCGAGCGGGAGCGGCTCTCGCGCGACATCCACGACAACGTGCTGCAGGTGCTGGCGCTGGTCGGCCGGCGCGGCAAGGAGGCCGGGGGAGAGGCCGCCGAGATCGGCCGGCTCGCTGCCGACCAGGAGCGTGCCCTGCGCGCGCTGGTGACGGCCGCTCCCCAGACGGTCGACGGGGACCTTGACCTGAGGGCACTGCTCACGTCGTACGCCACTGCCTCGGTCACGGTCTCCACCCCGGCGACGCCGGTCGTGCTCGCGGCGGCCCGCGCGCAGGCGGTCGCGGCGGCGGTGGGGGCCGCGCTGGCCAACGTCACGGCGCATGCCGGCGCCGACCGCGCGGGCGTGGGTCCTGCTCGAGGACGCCGGCAGCGAGGTCGTGGTGAGCGTGCGCGACGACGGGTGCGGCTTCGACCCGGGCCGGCTCGACGAGGCCCGTGCCGACGGGCGGCTCGGCGTCGCGGGGTCGATCGAGGGCCGGATGCGCGACCTGGGCGGGACGGCTGCCGGTCGAGTCGTCGCCCGGCGCGGGCACCGAGGTCGAGCTGAGGATCCCCGTTGCCGGCTGAGACGGTGGGGCACATGACGAAGGTGATGGTGGTCGACGACCACCCGATGTGGCGCGAAGGTGTCGCGCGCGATCTGACCGAGGGCGGCTTCGAGGTCGTCGCCACGGCCGGTGACGGCGCCGAGGCCGTACGCCGCGCTGCCGCTGCCCGGCCGCAGGTCGTCGTGCTCGACCTGCAGCTGCCGGTGCTGTCCGGCGTCGAGGCCACCCGGCAGCTCGTCGCGGCCGACCCGACGCTGCGGGTGCTGGTGCTCTCGGCAAGCGGCGAGCACACCGACGTGCTGGAGGCGGTCAAGGCGGGCGCGACCGGCTACCTCGTGAAGTCGGCGTCGCGCGAGGAGCTGCTCGACGCGGTCGAGCGCACGGCGAAGGGCGAGCCGGTGTTCACCCCGGGGCTGGCCGGGCTGGTGCTGGGGGAGTTCCGCCGGCTCTCGGCGGCGCTCACGGCGGTCCGGGTCCGCGCGGAGTCGAGCTCGGTGCCGAGCCTGACCGACCGGGAGACCGAGGTGCTGCGGCTGGTGGCCAAGGGGCTGACGTACAAGCAGATCGCCGAGCGTCTCGTCATCTCGCACCGGACGGTGCAGAACCACGTGCAGAACACCCTCAACAAGCTGCAGCTGCACAACCGCGTCGAGCTCGTCCGCTACGCCATCGAGCAGGGCCTCGACGAGCCAGGCTGAGCCACCGACGAACTGACCGGTGCGCTCCTGGAGGAGCGACACGTCAGGCGACCGTCATCTGGCGACGTGGCGGGCATTGTTCCTCCGAACGCGCACCGCTGGGCCGGCCTCAGTCGGTGGCCCAGCCCTTGGCGCGCTCGACGGCGCTGCGCCAGCGGTCGTACGTCGTGGCGTCGGCCGGGACCGGCTCGGGCTCGAAGCGCCGGTCCAGCCGCCAGGTCGAGGCCAGCTCCTCGGTCGAGGACCAGACGCCGGTGCCGAGGCCGGCCAGGAAGGCCGCCCCGAGTCCGGTCGTCTCCTGGACGGCCGAGCGTTCGACCGGCATCGCCAGGGTGTCGGCCTGCAGCTGCAGCAGCAGCCCGTTGGCCGACGCGCCGCCGTCGACGCGCAGGGTGCGGACCTCGGGCAGCAGCTCGACCACGTCGCGTACCTCGAAGGCGATCGCCTCGAGGGTGGCGCGCACCAGGTGCGCCCTGGTCGTGCCGCGGGTGATGCCGAGGATCGTCCCGCGGGCCGACGGGTCCCAGTCGGGCGCGCCGAGTCCGGTCAGCGCGGGGACGAACACCACGCCGCCGGTGTCCGGCACGGTCCGCGCCAGCGCCTCCGTCTCGGCGGCCGAACCGATGACGCCGAGGCCGTCGCGCAGCCACTGCACCGCCGAGCCGGTGACGAAGATCGCCCCTTCGAGCGCGTACGTCAGCTCGCCCGACGGCGCCATCCACGCGACCGTCGAGAGCAGCCCGGCATCCGAGCGCACGATCTCGGACCCGGTGTTGACGAGCACGAACGAGCCGGTGCCGTAGGTGCACTTCGACTCGCCGACCTGGTAGCAGGCCTGGCCGAACAGCGCCGCCTGCTGGTCGCCGGCGATGCCCGCGATCGGCAGGTCCAGCCCGAGGAAGGCCTCCGGCGACGTACGGCCGACCTCGCCGTAGGACGGGACGACCTCGGGCAGCGCAGCTCCGCGGCACCCCGAAGAGCTCGCACAGCTCGTCGGACCACTCGCCGCGCTCGAGGTCGAACAGCAGCGTCCGCGAGGCGTTGGACGCGTCGGTGGCATGACGTGCGCCGCCGGTCAGCCGCGCGATGAGGTACGAGTCGACGGTGCCCACGACGGTCGAGCCCGACGTGACGCCCTCCCACACCGCGGCGTCGTGCTCGGCGAGCCAGGCCAGCTTGGTCGCGGTGAAGTACGGGTCGAAGCGCAGGCCGGTCAGCTCGCGGACCCGGTCCTCGTGCCCGGCGTCGCGCAGCCGGTCGCAGACGGCCGCCGACCGACGGTCCTGCCAGACGACGGCGCGACGCGGCGCGGCCAGCGACGACCTGTCCCACAGGACGGCCGTCTCGCGCTGGTTGGTGATGCCGATCGCGGTGACCTGCTGGCCCGAGCGTCGCCTGCTTGCACGCAGACAGGGTCGCCTGCCAGATCTCCTCCGGACCGTGCTCGACCCAGCCGGGCCGCGGGAAGTGCTGCGGGAACTCCTCGTACCCGCGCGCCACGACCTGCGCGTCCTCGTCGACGACCAGCGCCGTGACGCCCGTCGTTCCCGCGTCGATGGCGAGGACGCTCACGCGCGGGCCTCCGCCGCCTCGCGCAGCTGGGCGAGGACCAGCGGGTCGATGCGGCCGGGCACCATCCGCTCCTCGTAGTTCTCGACGCCGGCCCAGTCGTCCAGCGTCGGGTAGCCGAGCGCGCTCAGGTGCCGCGCCACCTCGTCGGCCAGCTCGCCCTCGAGGTCCAGCAGGGTGGCCGGGTCCGGCTTGCCGAAGTACAGCCGGTGCAGCTCGAGCATCCGCCGCAGCTCGCCGACCGGCCCCGGGTGCTCGTCCGAGCGCAGGTCCACCTCGACGTCGCTCTCCCCGCCGTAACCGCCGCCGGCGCGTACGACGAGAAGGGCGGCGCTCTGGCGGCCCCGCCGGTCACCACCGGCCTCGTCCCCGGCGGTCAGGGTCGCGAGCAGCCGGTCGGCCAGGTCGCCGTCGGCCGCCAGCCAGGCGGCCTCCATCGCCTCGACCACCTCGGGGCCGGTGAGGATGTTGCCCTGGATCGCGTAGCCGTCGCCGCTGCGGCCGCCGGCCCAGTCGTGACAGCCGGGCCCGGTGTACGTCGCGGCGCGCCCGGCCGAGTCCACGACCCCGGCCTGGCGCTGGTCGCGCCCGTCGTCCGCGGCCGTCAGGGCGGCCAGGGTCTCCTCCGCGGTCCGGCCGGCCCGCAGCAGCGCGAGACCGTCCGGACGGTAGGACAGGTTGGCGTAGGCCTGGGTCGCGATGGCCCCGACGCCCACCTCCGCGGCGGGCACGGCGTTGCCGACGGCGAGGAACTTGGAGGCCACGGCGACTCCGAAGGAGTCCCCATGGCGTCCGACGACTGAGAAGGTCATGCGCCGGACCCTAGCCGGGGCCGTAGGGTCTGCGGCATGCGAATCGGAGTGCTCACCGGTGGTGGCGACTGTCCAGGGCTCAACGCGGTCATCCGCGCAGTGGTGCGGAAGGGGGTGAAGACGTACGGGCACGAGTTCGTGGGGTTCCGCGACGGGTGGCGCGGGCCGATCGAGGGCCTGACCATGACGCTCGACATCGACGCCGTGCGCGGCATCCTGCCCCGCGGCGGCACGATCCTCGGGTCCTCGCGCACCAACCCGTTCAAGGTCGACGGCGGGGTCGACGCGATCATCGCGAACCTCGAGAAGCTCGGGGTCGACGCGCTCATCGCGATCGGTGGCGAGGACACCCTCGGCGTGGCCACCCGGCTGCACGAGCACGGCGTCCAGGTCGTCGGCGTCCCCAAGACGATCGACAACGACCTCAACGCGACCGACTACACGTTCGGCTTCGACACCGCCGTGAACATCGCGATGGAGGCCATCGACCGGCTGCACACGACGGCCGAGTCCCACCACCGCGCGCTCATCGTCGAGGTGATGGGCCGGCACGCGGGGTGGATCGCGCTGCACGCCGGCATGGCCGGTGGCGCCAACGTCATCCTGATCCCCGAGGTGCCCTTCGACATCGAGAAGGTCTGCGAGTAGGTCGAGTCCCGCTTCGAGAGCCACTACTCGCCGATCATCGTGGTGTCCGAGGGCGCGACGCCGGCGGAGGGGACGATGGCCCTGCAGAGCGGCGAGCTCGACTCCTTCGGCCACGTCCGCCTCGGCGGCATCGGCGGTGTGCTCGAGAAGGAGATCGAGAAGCGCACCGGCAAGGAGGCGCGCACCACTGTGCTCGGCCACATCCAGCGCGGCGGTACGCCGACCGCCCGGGACCGTTGGCTGGCAACGCGTTTCGGCCTGCACGCGATCGACGCCGTCGAGGACGGCGACTGGGGAAAGATGGTCGCGCTGCGCGGCACCGAGATCGAGCGCGTGCCGCTGGGTGACGCGACGACGGTGCTCAAGCTGGTCGACCCGCACCTGTACGCCGAGGCGGAGATCTTCTTCGGCTGAGAGCTTGGCCGGGGGGCCGAACGCGGTGAGGCCCGGGACAGTCAATGACTGTCCCGGGCCTCACGTGCCTCCCTGCCGAGGAGTCTGTTGGGTGCTAGGTCGTCACGCGCCCGGAGCAGCCACTGCGGCAGCTGCGTCGACGATGCCGTACCCGAGCACCGGGGTGAAGACGCCGCGAAGTCCGAGCACGGGCGTACGCGCCGTCGTCCTCAGCGTCGAGTAGATGTTGTCCACCGAGCGACCCTGGGCCGCGAGCAGTGCGGCCACACCGGCAACGTGCGGTGTCGCCATCGACGTGCCCGCGAACTCGTCGTAGTTGCTGCCGTAGCCGCAGGTCGCGCCGGACGCGCTGGTGCCGGCCGGGACGGTCGAGACGATGTCCTCACCGCACGACGGGACCGAGCGACCCGCCGGGTGCGGCGACGGCGTTGAGGTCGGGGCGGATCGGGCCGGAGCTGAACGCGGAGCGCAGCTCGCGCTTGTCGGTCGAGACGACGCAGAGCGCGCCCTCGTCGAAGCCGGGGCTGTTGCACAGCGGCACGCTGTCGTTGCCGGCTGCGGCGATGACCGCGACGCCCTTGCCCTTCGCGTACACGATCGCGTCCTGCAGTGCCGTCTCGAGCCCGAGCAGCGACAGCAGCTGGGTGCCCTGCAGGCCGCCGAGGCTGAGGTTGATGACGTCCGCGCCGTTGTCGGCGGCCCAGCGGACACCGTTGGCGATGTCCTCGTACGCGCCGCTGCCGTCCTCGAGCACCTTGACCGGCATGATCTTCGCGTCCGGGGCGACCCCGGCGATGCCGATGCCGTTGCCGGTCGCCGCGGCGGCGATGCCGGACACGTGGGTGCCGTGGTTGTCCGAGGCCTGGGCGACGCCGTCCGGGCCCTTCCAGTCGCCGTTGCCGCAGGACGGGTTGCAGCCGATGAACGTCGCGCCGGAGACCAGCTTGGAGCTGAGGTCCTCGTGCGTGAGGTCCACGCCGGTGTCGACCACGGCGATGACCGCGCCGGCGCCGGTGCTGGTGGCCCAGGCCTGCTCGGCGTGGACCTGCTGCGGGCCGTACTGCTGCGCGTACAGCGGGTCGTTGGGCGTGGCGGCGCTGGCCGGGGCGGCCGTCATGGCCACGGCGGTGAGAGCGGCCGCAGCGACGGCGGCGGGACGGACGAGACGCATGACACTCCTGAGGGGGTTCGGCGGAGTCTGGTGGCCGTGCTTTCGTGCTCACCGTGAGCAACGACACATCTCCGCTCAGGTCACGCCTAATCCCCCCAAAACCCCCACCCATTCCATCCCACCCGCTCCACCCACCCCCGCGGTGATCATGCAGACATGGTGGAGGGCCCGTGAACCTGCAGGTCACGGGCCCTTCACGCGTCGTCGATCAGGCAGAAACGGTGGGGCGGGGATCCGCCACCGGTCAGGCGCCGGTCTCCCACTCCTCGTCGGTGGAGCGCAGGGTGCGCAGGCCGATCATGGTCAGGACGACCATCATCACGCCGCTGCCGATCAGGGCCGGCACCAGCGCGGGCTGGAAGGACACGACCACGCCGACGGGCAGCGCGGCCACCAGCCACCACGGGGTCTTGCCGGCGCGGGCGGCTGCGATGAGCAGCAGCAGGAAGCCGACCATCATCCCGATCGCGGACGGTGCGGCCATCAGCAGCGCGAGCGGGTGGCTCGCGGCCCCCTCCTCGATCGCGACGGCCTGGTCGATCGGCAGCTGCTGGGCGAGCTCGAGGCCGTAGAAGTCCACGACGAGCAGCCCGGGCAGCCCGATCGTGCCCAGCAGCCCGAAGAACAGGCCGATGTGGCCGAGCACGACGGAGCGGCGGCGGACCATCTGGCCGAGCGCGAGCACGGCGGGGACCATCAGCAGGTAGCCGAAGTGCAGGAAGGTCGCGGCGACCTGGGCCTGGACGGGGTGGTCGGCCAGCGCCTGGAGGTACAGCGCGGTGTCGTTGCTGCCCTCCCACGGGGTCGTCGCGAAGCCGGCGAAGGTGAGCACGCCGGCCCCGATGCTGGCGATGCCTGCGGCCCGGCGGCGGAACCGGGTGGCCGGGGCGGGGGAGTAGGCGGAGGCGGGCGAGTACGGGCCGGGGGTGGCGGGATCGAGGGCGGTCAGGGCGGGGGCGGGAGTCGTTGTCGTCATGCGTACGACTCTGCGGCGGGCGGGTCCGGGCGGCGACGGTGCGACCTGGCCTCTCACGGTGTGGCTACCACCACGCTCCGTGGCGCGGGAACCGTAGGCTGGCGGGCGTGACCGACCGACCCGCTGCCCAGAAGCCCGACTGGCCGGACCGCGCGGTGCTCGATGACGTCGTCGCGCAGCTGCGGGTCCTGCCCCCGCTGGTCTTCGCCGGTGAGTGCGACCAGCTCAAGGAGCGGCTCGGCGCGGTGGCCCGCGGCGAGGCCTTCCTGCTGCAGGGCGGCGACTGCGCCGAGACCTTCGTCGACTCGACCGCCGACTCGATCCGCAACAAGATCAAGACGCTGCTGCAGATGGCCGTCGTCCTGACGTACGGCGCGCGCGTGCCTGTCGTCAAGGTGGGGCGCATCGCCGGCCAGTTCGCCAAGCCGAGGAGCGCCGCCACCGAGACGATCGACGGCGTCACCCTCCCGTCGTACCGCGGTGACGCCGTCAACGGCCAGGAGTTCACCCTCGAGGCGCGCACCCACGACCCCACGCGGCTGCTGCGGGTCTACAACACCTCCGCCGCGACGCTGAACCTCGTCCGCGCGTTCACCCAGGGCGGCCTCGCCGACCTGCGCCAGGTGCACTCGTGGAACCAGGGCTTCGTCCGCGGCAACGGCGCGCACCAGCGGTACGAGGCGATGGCTGCCGACATCGACCGCGCGATGGCGTTCATGCTCGCCTGCGGCATCGACCCGGAGGCCTTCCGCACGGTCGACCTCTACTCGTCGCACGAGGCGCTGCTGCTCGACTACGAGCGAGCCATGACGCGCATCGACTCGCGGACCGGCCTGCCCTACGACGTGTCCGGCCACCTGGTGTGGATCGGCGAGCGCACCCGCGCCCTCGACGGCGCGCACATCGAGTTCGCCGCGTCGATCCGCAACCCGATCGCGGTCAAGCTCGGCCCGACCACGACGCCCGAGGAGGCGCTGGCGCTGATCGAGCGGCTGGACCCGGACAACGAGCCGGGCCGGCTGACGTTCGTCAGCCGGATGGGGGCCGGCAAGGTCCGCGACGCCCTGCCGACGCTGGTCGAGAAGGTCACCGCGAGCGGCGCCGTCGTGGCCTGGGTGTGCGACCCGATGCACGGCAACACCTACGAGGCGCCGGACGGGCTCAAGACCCGTCGCTTCGACGACGTCATCGACGAGGTCCGCGGCTTCTTCGAGGTGCACCGCGACCTCGGCACGTTCCCGGGCGGGATCCACATGGAGCTCACCGGCGACGACGTGACCGAGTGCATCGGCGGCTCCGGGGGACTGATGGAGGTCGACCTGCCGATGCGCTACCAGACGGCGTGCGACCCGCGGCTCAACCACCAGCAGTCCCTCGAGCTGGCGTTCCTCGTCGCCGAGATGCTCGCCGCCCGCTGACGTGCCGTCCGACCTCCGCAGCGACACGCTCACGGCGCCGACGGCGGCGATGCGGGCCGCGATGGCGTCGGCGCAGGTCGGCGACGACGTCTACGGCGAGGACCCGACGGTCGCCGAGCTCGAGCGCCGGGTCGCCGCGCTGCTGGGCCACGAGGCGGCGGTGTTCACCGCGACCGGGTCGCTGGCCAACCAGCTGGGCCTGCGGCTGCTCGTCCGCCCCGGCCAGGAGCTGCTCTGCGACGACTCCGCCCACGTCGTACGGGCCGAGCTCGGTGCGGCGGCTGCGGTCTCGGGCATCACGACGCGAACCTTCGCGCACGGACTCAGGGCGATGCAACCCCGATGCCGTCGCGGCGATGATGCGGCCCGACGCCGGGCCGTACCTGGTGTCCACGGTCGCGACCGTCGTGGAGAACACGCACAACTTCGGCGGCGGCACGGTGTCGCCGATCGAGGACATCCGCCGGATGCGTCAGGTCACGGGCGACGCCGGCGTGCTGATGCACCTCGACGGCGCCCGGCTGTGGAACGCGCACGTCGCGACCGGCACGCCGCTGTCGGCGTACGGCGAGCTCTTCGACACCGTCTCGGTCTGCTTCTCGAAGGGCCTCGGTGCGCCCATCGGCTCGATGCTCGCGTCGAGCGCGGAGCGCATCGCCGAGGCGAGGGTGTGGCGCAAGCGGCTCGGCGGCGGGATGCGCCAGGTCGGCATCCTCGCCGCGGCCGGCGCTGCACGCGCTCGACCACCACGTCGACCGGCTCGCCGACGACCACGCTCGCGCCCGCCGGCTGGCCGATGCCCTCGCGGAGTCGGTGCCCGGAGTCATCGACCCGGAGTCGGTCGAGACCAACATCGTCGTGCTCGAGGTGCCCGACGCGGGTGCGGTTGTCGCGCGGTGCCGCGACCAGGGACGTGCTGGTCGGCGCCCTGGACCGCACTCACCTGCGCGCGGTGACCCATCTCGACGTCGGCGACGACGACGTCGACCGGGCGGCGAAGGCCCTGGTCACCGCACTCAGGCCTGACTGACGCCCGTACCTCGAAGGTGAAGCACTGCGCCGTCGCCGATCGCACGTGCACGACCTCCACGCCGTCTGCGGCCAGCACCCGGCGGACCGCCTCCTCGTGGTCGTCGTCGGGCTGGACGAACGTGATGTGGTCGTACGCGCGGGCACCGTCGCTGTCGAAGGGCTGCAGCGCGCTGTGACTGTTGCGGAAGGCCTCTGGCCAGCCCGACCCGGACCAGCCGGAGCAGGCATCGGCGTGAACGAAGACGGGGCCGGACTCCGCCCACGGACTCGGGGTCGTCCAGGGGCTGTAGGTGATCAGCGCGATCTGCGTGCCGCTGCTAGGGCGGGTCAGGCAGCAGCGCAGAGGCTCCCAGCCTTCGGCCGGGAAGGTGACCCACGGGTTGCCGGTCTCGTCCCGCCCGTCGTCCCGCATGCGCTGGAGCCGGTCCGGGTCGATGGCGATGACGTCGAGAGCGAGGAGTGTCTGCATGACGCCCAGCGTGCCGTCGTACGAGGCCGACGTCTGGCGGTGGTCGGACGCGGCGTTCTGCGTCGGCGGCCGGTCAGCGGGTCGGAGTCGGCACCGCGGCCGCCGGTCGGCGGCCCATCAGCGGCGGGAGCTGGCGCACGGCCGCGGCGAGGGCGCGCAGGTCGTCGTCGACGAGGGCCTGCGGCCCGTCGCAGAGCGCCTGCTCGGGGTGCGGGTGCACGTCGACGATGACGCCGTCGGCGCCGACCGCGATCGCCGCCCGCGACAGCGGCACGACCAGGTCGCGGCGGCCGCCGGAGTGCGACGGGTCGACGATCACCGGCAGGTGCGAGAGCCCGTGCGCCACCGGCACCGAGCTGACGTCGAGCGTGTTGCGGGTGGCCGTCTCGAAGGTCCTGATGCCGCGCTCGCAGAGCACGATGTCGAGGTTGCCGCGCTGCGCGATGTACTCCGCGGCCATCAGCCACTCCTCGATGGTGGCCTGACATGCCGCGCTTGAGCATGACCGGCTTGCCGCACTGGCCGACGGCCTGCAGGAGGCCGAAGTTCTGCATGTTGCGGGTGCCGACCTGGAGCATGTCGGCGTAGGACGAGACCAGGTCGACGTCGTGCGCGTCGACGACCTCGGTGACGATCGGCATGCCGGTCGCCTCGCGGACGTCGGCGAGGATCTTCAGCCCCTCCTCGCCGAGTCCCTGGAACGCGTACGGCGACGTGCGCGGCTTGTAGGCGCCGCCGCGCAGCAGCGTCGCGCCGGCCGACTTGGCCATCTCGGCGGCCTCGAGCGTCTGCTGCGGCGTCTCGACCGCGCACGGCCCGGCGATGAGGGTGAACGTGTCGGGCCCGATCGGCACGCCGCGGACGTACACGGTCGACATCTGCGGGTGGTGGATGCGGCTGACCAGCTTGTACGGCGCCGACACGCGCATCACGTCGGCGACGCCAGGCATGGCTCGCAGGTTCAGCCCGCCGAAGGTCTCGACGTCACCGACCAGCCCGATGATGGTGCGGGTGACCCCGCGGCTGACGAACGCCTCGCCGCCGGCGTCGACGACTCGCGCGACGACGCCGTCGATGTCCTCCGTCGAGGCTCCTGGCTGCATGACGACGACCACGGCGCCGAGAGTAATCCGCCAGCGGGCTTCGTGCCCCGCGACGTCTCGTCCGTCAGGACGGCGGGTCAGAAGACGTACAGGGTGACCGTGGAGCCCTTGGGTGCCTTGTCGCCGCTGCCGGGCGACTGGTTGAGCACCGTGCCCGGCCCGCCGGGCAGCGCGTTGACCGCGGGCACGAAGCCGGCGGCGGTGATGATCTGCTGCGCCTCGCCGACGTTCTTGCCCACGACACCCGGCACCTCGACCAGCGGCGGGCCCTTGGACACGACGATCTGGACCACGGAGTTCTTGTCGGCGGTGCCGTTGGCCGGCTCCTGGCTGATGACCAGGCCGACGGGCACGGTCTCGTTGAACCGCTCGGTGACCTTGTCGCGCAGCTTCGCTCTCCGTCGAGCATCGACCTTCGCCTCGGCGACCGGCTTGCCGATGACGTTCGGCACGGCCACCGGCTCGGCGCCCTTGCTGACCGTGAGGACGACGGCGGTGCCCGGCTTGAGCTCGGTCGCCCATCTCCGGGTCGGCCGAGATGACCGTCGTCCCTCGTCGTACTTGCCGCTGTACTTGCGCTCCGTCGTGCCTGCCTCGAGGTTGCTCTCCTCGAGCATGCCGCGGGCGTCGTCCTCGGTCTTGCCCACCACGTCGGGGACCGGGTAGCGCTCGGGCCCGCGCGACAGACGGTCAGGCCGACCTCGCCGCCCTTGTCGATGCCCTTGTTCGGGCCGGGGTCGGTGCTTGAGGACGAGGCCGGCCGCCATGACCTCGTCGTACTCCCGGTCCGTGACCTTGGCGGTGAGACCGTTCTGCTCCGCGATGGTCTCGGCCTGCGCGACGGTCTGGCCGATCAGGCCGGGAGTCGTGGTCTGCGACAGCACGGCGGCGTAGAGCCACGCGAAGCCCGACAGCGCGATCGCCAGGGCGACGATGACGATCAGCGCCAGCGGGACCGCGGCTGCGGCGGCGGCGCGGCCCGGCCGTCGGGTTGGCCAGCGGGCCGGTGTCGCCGGTGCGGCCGCTGGGCGTGTCGAGCTGGACGACGAGCGTGTGCTGAGGGCGGCCCTCGATCGCGGCCAGTGCCGGGCCGAGCGAGTCGAGCTCGCCGTCGGAGAGCTGTCGGCGGGCGGCCGCGACCTCGGTGAGCATCAGGCGGGCGTCGGCCGGGCGCTTCTCCGGGTCGCGGCTGGTCGCGCGGGTGACCAGCGCGTCCAGCTCGGCGGGGAGGCCGGGGATGACGCGCGACGGCGGGGGCACGTCGTCGTGCACGTGCCGGTAGGCGACCTGGATGGCCGTCTCGCCGTCGTAGGGCTTGACGCCGGTGAGCATCTCGTAGAGCACGATGCCCGCGGCGTAGACGTCCGAGCGGGGAGTGGCGACGCCGCGCTCGACCTGCTCGGGCGAGAGGTAGGCGACCGTGCCCATCAGGATGCCGCTGGCGGTGGTGTGGCCGGTGTTGCCGCTGACCGCGCGGGCCAGCCCGAAGTCGGCGACCTTGATCCGGTTGTCGTCGGAGAGCAGGACGTTCTCGGGCTTGACGTCGCGGTGCACGATCCCGGCCTGGTGGGCGGCGCCGAGGGCCGCCAGCACCGGCTCCATCACCTCGAGGGCCTGCCGCGGGCTGAGGTGGCCGCGCTCACGGATCAGGTCGCGCAGCGTACGGCCGCGGACGAGCTCCATCGCGAGGAACACGTGCCCCTGGTCGGCCCCCTGGTCGTAGACCGCCACCACGTTGGGGTGGGAGAGCCGGGCCGCCGCGTGCGCCTCGCGGATGAACCGGGAGACGAACTCCTCGTCGTCGGCCAGGCTGGCGTGCATGACCTTGAGCGCGATCGTGCGGTCCAGCCGGCTGTCGTGGGCCTCGTAGACCGTGGCCATGCCGCCGCGCGCGAGCCGGGCGCCCACGCGGTAGCGCCCGTCGAGCACGCGCCCGACGAGAGGGTCGCTCACGGTCGTGTCCACGCCGGGATTCTACGGGTGACTGAGCACCCCAGCCGCCGCGGACGCGCGGTGACCCCTCAGTTGAAGCGCCCCTTGAGCGCCAGCACGTTGTCGACGTACCGCTTGGTGTCGGGGTACATCCCACGCTCACGGACCGATCGCAGCCCCTGGTAGTAGGCCGCCACCGCCTGCCGCTCGCTGCTTCGCCGACTGGGTGAGGATCTTGAGCAGGACCACGCCGGTGGTGGCGTTGTCGTGCGGGTCGAGCGGGTTCAGGCGCCGGCCGACCACGCCGGAGATCCACTCGGTTGTGGCGGGAATCACCTGCATCGCGCCGACCGCGTTGGCGACCGAGACCGAGCGCTGGTTCCAGCCCGACTCCTGGTAGCTGACGGCCAGCGCGAGGGCCGGGTCGACCCCGTTGGCGCGGGCGCGGGAGGCGATGATCGAGCGCATGCCCTCGCGGGAGGGCACGCCGCGGCGGGCCAGCGTGGAGCGGTTGCGGTCGGCGGCGTTGACGATGTGACTCGCGTACGTGCGGCCGGCGAAGGTGTTGCCCCCGCTGGAGGTGCTGCCGCCGCCGCGAGCTGCCGCCGGGGATGCGCAGCGTGGCGCCGAGCATGACCACGTTGGAGCTCGGCAGGCTGTTCGCCTTGGCCACGGCCTCCTGGGAGACCCCGTAGCGGTGCGCGATGCCGGAGAGCGTGTCGCCGCGGACGACCAGGTGCGAGCGGGCCGAGCCGCTCGACGCTGGAGCCGCGAGCCGCCGGGGACCTTCAGGCTGCGGCCCTCGATGATCAGGCTGCCGTTGCCCGGGAGCTTGTTGACCTGGACCAGCTTGGCGACCGTGGTGTGGTACCTCGCCGCGAGGTCGCTGAGCGTGTCGCCGCGCTTGATCGTGTAGAGCCCCCAGCCGGGCGAGCCGGCCGTGACCAGCGCCGCGAGCAGCAGCGGGACGCCGAGGGTGCGGCCGAGTCGGATCAGCTGCCGGCGTCGAGGGCTGGTGGGGCGTGCCTGCGGCATTGCGTTCGTCCTCACGGTCGGGGGTCTCCGGGCGGGGTCTCCGGTCGTGCGGCTGTTGATACTGCCGTGGCTGGTGTTACAGATGTGACCTGAGGGGCGGTTGTTACTCGATCGTGGTACTACAGGCTTGTCATTCAGCGCGGTTCGTGATCGGGATCACATGATCGTGAGGACGAGACGGTCTCTCCCGGGCCGCCTCGTCCTCACGATCATGGAGACGGCTGCCGGTCGGCCCAGACCGGTGGCGGCGGGTGCGGCGTCAGCGGCAGGTGAACAGGCCGACCTGGCTGCCGATGCGGAAGACCCCGTGTCGCTCGACCTCGGCCTGCACCCGCTCGCGCACCCGGGCCAGG
Source organism: uncultured Actinomycetota bacterium (assembly GCA_963762635.1). GTDB lineage: Bacteria > Actinomycetota > Actinomycetes > Propionibacteriales > Actinopolymorphaceae > Tenggerimyces. Next base: position 86,644 of record CAVXLQ010000005.1, on the reverse strand, counting down.
AAGCGTCCCAGGTCACGCCGGCGGGCAGGTCGTCCTCGCCGAGCCCGCGGATGCTGTCGACGAACGCGACGACCGCCTCGACCTCGGGGACCAGCGTCTCCCGGTCGAAGACCGCCACCTCCACCGACGCGAAGGCCGTGCGCAGCAGGTCGCCGTCGTCGAGGGTGAACCGGCCGTCGGCGTCGCGCACCTCGACCTGCTCGCCGGTGAGGTCAGCGACCGCGTCCGCCCACAGCTGCCCGATCTCGCGCTTGTCGTCACGGCCGTTGGTGCTCGCCAGCAGGACGCCGCCGTCGGCGACGACGCGGCGCAGCTCTGCGGCAGCGGCCTCGATGTCGGGCACGTGGTAGAGCATGTGCATCGCCAGCGCGGCCTGCACCGACCCGTCCGCGAGCGGCAGCTGCTGGATGTCGCCGACGACCATCGGGCCCATGCCCGCAGACAGGTCGAGGGCGATCACCCCGAGGTCGGGTCGCTCCGACGCCAGCCGCTCGACGTACGTACCGAGGCCGCAGCCCGCGTCGAGCACGGTGCCTGTCACGCCGGCGAGGCCCGCCACGGCGAGACCGGGCAGGTCGACCTTGTCCACCTGCCACTGGTAGATCGACGCCCGCGCGGCGAGCGGACGGTGGTCGGCGTAGCCGCGCGAGGTGAGGGCGGATCGGTCGGTGAACATCGCCTGAGAGCCTAGGTGGCGTGATCGTCGTCGCCGGTGCCGGCCTTGCCGGACTGCAGACCGTCGTCGCCCTGAGATCCCAGGGGTACGACGGGCGGCTGACCCTGCTCGGTGCGGAGGACGAGCCGCCCTACGACCGGCCGCCGCTGACCAAGGAGCTGCTCAGGGGCGAGGTCGACGACTCGACGCTCGACGCCGACTGGGCGGAGCTCGACGTCGACCTGCGGCTCTCGACCCGGGCGACGTCGGTCGGAGACGGCGTCCTGGCGACGGACCGCGGCGACGTCGCGTTCGACGGGCTCGTCCTGGCGACCGGTGCCGAGCCGGTCCGCCTGCCGGGTGCCGACACGGCCCTGACGCTGCGGACCCGCGCCGACGCCGCTGCGGCTGCGACGCGAGCTGCGTCCGGGTGCCCGGCTGGTCATCGTCGGTGCGGGGTGGATCGGGGCGGAGGTCGCGACGGCGGCCGTCGCTGCCGGGGCCGCGGTCACCGTCGTGGAGGGGCTCGACGCGCCGCTGGCCGGCGCGCTGCCGCCCGACGATCGGTGCGCGCACGGAGTCGTGGTGGACCGGTGCGGACCTGCGGCTGGGATCGCGGGTCGATGCGGTCGAGCCCGGCGCGGTGCACCTGGTCGGCGGCGAGCGGGTCGCGGCCGACGTCGTACTGCTCGCGGTGGGTGCCCGGCCGACGGTCGTGCCCGGCGTCGCACTGACGCCGGACGGGGCTGTCGCCGTGGACGGGCAGCTGCGGACGTCGCGGCCCGGGGTGCTGGCCGTCGGCGACTGCGCCGTCGTGGGAGTCGCAGCGCTACCGGACGCGGATGCTCGTGGAGCACTGGGACAACGCGCTGCGCGGGCCGTCGGTCGCTGCCGCCAACGTGCTCGGCGGGTCGCAGGTGTGGGACCCGGTGCCGTACTTCTGGTCCGAGCAGTGGGGCCGGATGCTGCAGTACGCCGGGCACCACCCGGCCGGCGACCGGCTGGTGTGGCGGGAGGACGGCGAGCGGTGGGCGGCGTTCTGGCTCGCGGGCGACCGGCTCGTCGCGGCCCTGACGGTCGACCGGCCGCGCGACCTCGTGCAGGCGCGGCACCTGATGGAGCGGGGCGCGGCGGTGGACCGGCCTGCTGCCGACCGGCGGTCGCCGTCAAGGCCGCCGCGGTCTAGAAGGTCTGGCCGGAATCGTCGTCGCCAAAGCGATCATCCCGGCGATGACCCCAGGGTGATCAAGGCGCCGACGACGACCGCGGCGGCAGCCAGGCCTCGCATGACGGGCTCGTCTCGGCTGACCGCACCGGCCAGGCAACGATCGCCCCCGCCGCGGCCAGCAGCCGCTCGGCCCGGCGTAGGTCACGTACTGCCCCACCGGTCCGGCGGACCACCGTCGGTGAGCACGAAGAAGCTGAAGAACTGGAACAGGCCGGTGCCGAGCAGGCTCGCCAGCACGAGGCCGGCGCCGATGAACGCCCGGGACTCCGGGGTCAGGAACGGCTCGCGCTCCGGCGGCAGGTCGTCGTCGTACTGCAGCTCGTCGCCGTCCCCCATGGAGTCCATGGCACCGGACCCTAGTGCCGCTCGGCGACATGGCAGGCTTCCCGGGTGAGCGAGCAACGATCCGAAGCCGACCAGGCCCATGCCGACGCGTACGAGCTGCTGATCAGCGAGTGGCTGACCCTCCCTGAGGCGGCGGACCTGCTCGGCGTCGGTGTGAACCGGGTCCGGCAGCTCGTGTCCGACCACCAGCTGCTCGCGGTGCGCCGCGGCGAGAACAACGCGCTGATGGTGCCCGCGGACTTCGTGCAGGACGGCCGGGTGCTCAAGGGGCTGCCCGGGGTGCTGACCCTGCTCAAGGACGCGAAGTACGAGGACGACGAGGCGCTGCGCTGGCTCTACACCGACGACGACCTGCCCGGCGCGCCGGCGCAGGCGCTGGTCGAGAACCGCGGCACGGAGGTCAAGCGGCGCGCGCAGGCGCTGGGCTTCTAGCCGGTGCGGCACCTGGCCTACCTCGCGGTCCTGGCCTTCTGCCTGCTCGGCACGCTGCCCCTCGAGCTGTGGCTGGGCGTGCGCGTCTACCGCCGTCCGCGCCGGCTGCTGCTGACCCTGCTGCCGGTCGTCGCCGTGTTCGTCGTGTGGGACCTGTACGCGATCTCGGCCGGGCACTGGGACTTCGACCCGGAGCAGACGCTGGGACTGGTGCTGCCGGGCGGTGTCCCGGTCGAGGAGCTGCTGTTCTTCGTCGTGGTGCCGACCTGTGCCGTGCTGGCCTTCGAGGCCGTGCGCCGGGTCAAGGGCTGGCCGGCGGGTGACGAGTGAGCTACACCGCGCTCGCGGTCGTCGGCGTGCTGGCGGCCCTGCTGCTCGACCTCGTCGTGCTGCGCACCCGGGTCGTGACGCGGCGGGTGTTCTGGACCGCGTACGCGATCGTGCTGGTCTTCCAGCTGTTGACGAACGGCTGGCTGACGGGGCGCGACATCGTCACCTACGACGAGTCGCAGATCGTGGGGCTGCGGCTCGTGTTCGCACCGGTGGAGGACCTGCTGTTCGGCTTCTCGCTGGTCGTGCAGACGCTGGCGTGGTGGGTCTGGTGGGGGCGGCGCGGCGTCAGCGCCTCGCGGCACGCCGCGCCCTGACCATGGCCGGGACCGCGACCCGCAGGCGCCGGGTCAGCGGCACGGCGACGCGGCGGTCGAGCACCTGGTAGTCGGCGGCCTCGACGGCGTCGAGGATCCCGCCGTAGAGGGCGAACGCGGTGCGGATGCAGTCGCGGCTGGTCGGGTGCAGCATGTCGATGCCGGGACGGGCGCGGTCGTACAGCTCCCGCGTCCGCGCGATCTCGAACTGCAGCAGCTCGCCGCACCGGCTCGGTCACCACACCGGCGGCGAGGTCGGCCCGCGTCACGCCGAAGCGGTCGAGGTCCTCCTGCGGCAGGTAGACCCGGCCACGCCGGAGGTCCTCGCCGACGTCGCGGATGAAGTTCGACAGCTGGAACGCCTCGCCGAGCAGCCGCGCGTGCTCGGCCGCCCGGTCGTCGGTCGGCTCGAGGATCGGCACCATCTGCAGGCCGATCACCGCGGCCGACCCGTGCATGTAGCGCTCCAGGTCGGCGTACGTCGGGTAGCCGGTGACCGTGATGTCCATCCGCATCGAGGCGAGGAACGCGGCGAACGTCTCGGCCGGGATCGACCAGGTCGCGTGCGGTGTCGATCGCGGCGCGGCTGATCGGGTGGTTGCTGTCGCCGCGAGCCAGGTCGGCGAGGAACCGGTCCGACCACGCGACCAGCTCGGCCGGGTCGGGGGAGTCGAGGTCGTCGACGAGCTCGTCGGCGTAGCGGGCGAAGCCGTACAGCGCGTGCACGTAGGGCCGCTTCCCGGGCGGCAGCAGCAGGGTGGACAGGTAGTACGTCCGGCCGTGCGCCTTGTTGAGCCGCCGGCACTGCTCGTACGCCGCCCGCAGCGACGGGTCCATGATCCCCGCCGCATCCAGCTCCCGCCCGCTCATCGTCGGTCCGCCGACGTCGCGGCCGGCTGATGATCGGCACCAGGCCACACACTGGGCGCCCGATGTGGCGGAGGCCGCCGAGATCCGCGCTCGCGCTTGCCGTGGGACTCGGCGGCCGAGGTCCAACTGTGTGGGGCAGTCGCGATCACCAGGGCCAACAGCCGGCCGCTGCACGCGAATCCACACCCCCGGTTCATCCACAGCTCGACGCGGAGACCCGGGTTCCGCCGCCACGCGCCGCGATGCTCGGGAGGGTGGACGTCGTGCGGGCACTCGACCGCTGCGGAGGGGCCGCGTCGTGGCGCCGCCTGCGCGCGATGGGTGTCACCTGGTACTCGATCTGGGCGGCAGTGAACGACGGACGCGTGATCGGTCTGCGGCGCGGCGCATACGCCGCCCCCGGAGCCGATGCCGCCCTTACCGAAGCGGTCCGGCTCGGCGGCGTCCTCAGCTGTACGTCGGCCGCTCGTGCACTCGGACTGCCGGTGCTTGTCGACAGAGGTGTCCACGTGACTGTCCCGCGGACGTGGGGCCATGCCAGTCGGCCCCGGGTGCGCGTGCACCGGCGCGACCTCCGGCCGGATGAGCAGCTGGACCTCTGCACGACTCCGCTGCGAACAGTCCTCGACTGCGCCCGGGAGCTTCCGCTGAGGGAAGCTGCAGTTGTCGGTGACGCTGCTCTGCGAGCGGGGCTGACGCTCGAGCACCTCGAATTGGAAGCCGGACGGGCGTCGGGGCAGGGAGCGGCTCGGCTGCGCCGCGCAGTCGCCGCGTTGGACGGCCGTGCCGAGTCCCCGCTGGAGACGTGCCTGCGTCTGCTGCCTGTCGCAGTCGGCCGGGTCGAGCCACAGGTGTGGATCGACGGTGTCGGCCGGGTGGACTTCGTGGTGGACGGGTGGCTCGTCGTCGAAGCCGACGGGTTCGAGCACCACTCGACGCGGCAGCACTATCGCGAAGACCGGCGTCGCTCCAACGGATTGGTGATGCGCGGCTACCGGCTGCTCCGGTTCACCTACGAGGACGTCATGCACCGGCCGGACTACGTCGTGGAGACGGTGGTCGCGGTCTTGTCGCACCAGGCAGCTTGATCGCGACACGGCCACACAGTGGTGGTTGCCAGCGACGCACGCTCCGCAGCAGCCGGGCAGTCGCGGCGCGTAGTTGGCACGGATGTGTGGCCGGGCGACGATCATCGGTCAGCGCCAGGCGCGGGAGTGGTAAGTGGGGTCGGGGCCGAGGATGCGCTCGGCGGCCAGGCGGCCGGAGATCAGCACCATCGGCACGCCGACGCCGGGCTGCGTGCCGGACCCGGCGAACACGACGTTCTCGCCCCACAGGTTGCGCGGCCGGAACGGCCCGGTCTGGCCGAACGAGTGCGCCGCCGCGAACGGCGTGCCGGCTGCCATCCCGCGCGCCGCCCAGTCCAGCGGCGTCGTCGTGTGCGAGACCTCGATCCCGTCGCCGAACCCGGTCCACCCGCGCGACTCCAGGGTCTCCAGCACGCGATCGAGGTAGCGCGGTCCCTCCTGCTGCCAGTCGATCGGTGCGTCGAGGTTCGGCGTCGGGAAGAGCACGTAGTACGACGACCGGCCCTCCGGTGCCAGCGAGGCGTCCGACGAGGTCGGCGACGTGACCAGGAACGACGGGTCGCTCATCAGGCGCCCGCCGAGGATCTCGTCGAAGACCTCGCGCCAGGCGTGCCCGAACGAGATCGTGTGGTGCGCGTCGTCCGGGTACGACGTGCGCGACCCGGCCAGCAGCAGGAAGCAGGACGGCGAGTACGTCAGCCGGCGCCGCACCGGGTGACCGATCAGCTCGCGGGCGGCCGGCAGGTCGGGGTTGAGCACAACGGCGTCGCACGCGATCCGGTCGCCGGTCGACGTGTGCACCGCGACTGCCCGACGGCCGTGCATCTCGACCCGCGCCACCGTCTCGCCGTAGCGCATCACGACACCGTGCTTCTCCGCCGCGCCGGCCAGGGCGCGCGGCACCGCGTGCATGCCGCCGCGGGGGAAGAACACCCCGGCCACCGAGTCCATGTAGCCGATGACCGCATAGATGGCGAGGGCGTCGTAGGGCGAGAGGCCGGCGTACATGGCCTGGAACGAGAACACCCGCTGGGTCCGGTCGTCGTGCAGGAACTGCGCCACCTTCGGCGCGAGCCGCCGGAAGCCGCCGATCGCCGCGAGCCGGGCCAGTGACGGGTGCAGCAGGGACAGCGGCGAGTCGATGTTGCGGTCGATGAAGTGCCGCATCTCGCAGGCGGTACAGCTCCGACACGAAGTCCACGAACCGCCGGTAGCCGGCCGCCTCGCGCGGCCCGCACACCCGGGCCACCTCGTCGGCCATCGCGTCGACCGAGCGTGCACGTCCATGGTCGAGCCGTCGGCGAAGCGCGCGCGGTAGAGCGGCGACACCGGGTCCAGCGTCAGCCAGTCCTGCATCGACTCGCCGACGCAGTCGAGCGCGTCGGCGATCAGCTCCGGCATCGTCAGCACGGTCGGCCCGGTGTCGAAGGAGTAGCCGCCGTCGGTGAGCAGCCCCGCCCGGCCGCCGGGCACGTCCTCCCGCTCGACGACGGTCACCTTCCGGCCGGCGCCGGCCAGCCGCAGCGCAGCCGACAGGCCGCCGAGCCCTGCCCCCACGACGACGACGTGGTCGGTCGGTCCGCTCACTCGCCTCACTGGGTGCGCGTGGTCGCCGCCGCCACCAGCTGCGAGAGGACCGCGCGGGCCTCGGGCTCGACGCCGTCCAGAACAGCGAGGGCCCGTCCCGAGAGGTCGTCGATCATGCCTTCCACGACATCGAGCGCGCCGCTGCCGGTGATGACCTCGCGCAGCGCCTCGAGCCCCGCCGCGTCGAGGCGCGGGTCGCCGAGGCTGCGCCGGACCAGGGCGGCCTGCGCGGGCGAGCAGCGCTCGAGGGTGAGAGCGACCAGGACGGTCCGCTTCCCCTCGCGCAGGTCGTCGCCGGCCGGCTTGCCCGTCGCAGCCGGGTCGCCGAAGACACCCAGCACGTCGTCCCGCAGCTGGAAGGCCTCCCCGACCGCGCGGCCGTACTCGTCGTACGTCGCGAGCAGCGCAGGGTCCGCGCCGGCGAGGGTCCCGCCGAGCAGCAGCGGCTGCTGGACGCTGTACTTCGCGCTCTTGTAGAGGATGACGTGCCGGGCCCGCTCGACCGACGTCGTCGCGAGCACCTGCTCGAGCATGTCGAGGTACTGCCCGCTCATCAGCTCGGTGCGCATCCGGTCGAAGACGGCGCGCCCGGCGGCCAGCGACGACGCCGGCAGCTCCGACCCGGCGTACACCTCGTCGCACCATGACAGGCACAGGTCGCCGGCGAGGATCGCGCCCGCGACGCCGAACTCCTCGGGCGACCCGAGCCAGCCGTTGCCGCGGTGCATGGCCGCGAAGCGCCGGTGCGCGGAGGGATGGCCGCGGCGCGTGTCGCTGCCGTCCATCACGTCGTCGTGGAGCAGGGCGGCCGCCTGGAAGAGCTCGAGTGACGCCGCCACCGACACGATGCCGGGACAGTCCGCGCCCCCGGCTCCGCGCCAGCCCCAGTAGCAGAACGCGGCGCGCAGCCGCTTCCCGCCGCGGAGCAGGTCGCCGATCGCCTCCATCACGGGCGCGAGGTCCTCGCTGATCCCGTCGAGGACGTCGGCCTGCCGGGCCAGCGAGTCGTCGAGGGCCTTGTGGACGCGGTGCCTCAGGTCCTCGACGTCGAGCGGTTCGACGGGTTCGCGACGTGGGTCCACACCGCCGGAGCCTAGGCGCATGTCTCTTCTTCCGGTCATGCGCCTGAACTGGATGCGCTGCTCGCGTAGCCTCGTGGGGTGAGCATCCCGCAGACCGCCAGCACCCAGCCGCGCCCTGCGCAGCCCCGCGACAGCGCCCGGCCGGCCCCCGGTACCTCGCTGGGCGACCTGTACCGGTCCGGCCGGCAGTCGTTCTCCTTCGAGTTCTTCCCGCCGAAGACCGAGGAGGGCGAGCGCAAGCTCTGGACCGTCCTGCGCCGGCTCGAGGCCCTGCACCCGACGTTCGTCTCGGTGACGTACGGCGCCGGTGGAGGCACCCGCGACCGGACGGTCTCGATGATCGGCTCGATCGCCCAGGACACGACGCTGATGCCGGTCGGGCACTTCACCGCCGTCAACCACTCGATGGCCGAGCTGCGGCACATCATCGGCCAGTACGCGGCAGCCGGCGTCAACAACGTGCTCGCGCTGCGCGGCGACCCCCCGGGCGACCCCAACGCCGAGTGGGTCCAGCACCCCGAGGGCGTCGCGTACGCCGAGGACCTGGTCCGGCTGCTCAAGAGCTCCGGCGACTTCTGCGTCGGCGTCGCGGCCTTCCCCGAGAAGCACCCGCGCTCGCCCGACTGGGACACCGACATCAAGCACTTCGTCCGCAAGTGCGACGCGGGCGCCGACTACGCGATCACCCAGATGTTCTTCTACGCCGACGACTACCTGCGCCTGCGCGACCGGGTCGCGGCCGCCGGGTGCGACGTGCCGATCATCCCGGGCATCATGCCGGCCACCAACGTCCGCCAGATCGAGCGGTTCGCGACGCTGTCCAACGCGGCGTTCCCGCCCGACCTCGCGGCCCGGCTGCACGCCGTCGAGGACGACCCCGAGCAGATGCGCGCGGTCGGTGTCGAGGCGGCGACCGCCCTGTCCGAGCGGCTGCTCTCGGAGGGCGTCCCCGGCCTGCACTTCATCACGCTGAACACCTCGACGGCGACCCGCGAGATCTACCAGGCGCTCGGTCTGCACGAGCGTCGCTAGCGCGGGGCGGACCGTGGACGGCACCACCCACGGGCAGCCGGCGACCACCCGCGAGGCGTACTTCGACGGCTGGGCCGCGCTGCACGGCGGCTACGACCCGCGCGCCAACTCGCTCGTCCGCGGGTGGCTCACCGGCGCGTACGCGGTGGCCCGGCCTCTGGCGCGAGCCGGCGTCCCGCCCGACGCGGTCACCCTCGCCGGGCTGCTGGTCAGCGCCGGCGCGGCGGCTCTCGCCGCGGGCGGCGACGGATGGTGGCTGCTCGCCGCGGCGCTGGTCGTCGCGCTCGCCGGGCTGCTGGACAACCTCGACGGCGCGGTCGCGCTGCTCACCGGCCGGACGACGCGATGGGGCCACGTCCTCGACTCGGTGGTCGACCGGGCCAGCGACCTGCTCTTCCTGGCGGCGCTGTGGGCTGCCGGCGCTCCCGGGGCCGTCTGCGCGGCAGGCGGGGCGCTGATGTTCCTGCAGGAGTACGCGAGAGCGCGCGCGGCGGCGGGCGGCATGACCGAGGTGGGCGTCGTCACCGTCTGGGAGCGGCCGACCCGGGTCATCGTGACCGCGGCCTTCCTCGCCTCGGCCGCGGCGCTGGGTGACCCGTGGCCGGCCCTCGGCGCCTGGGTCTGGGTGGGGCTCGGCGCCCTCGGCCTGGTCCAGCTCCTGGTGACCGTCCGCCGCCGCCTGGCCTGATCCTCGACGTCACCATCCGGCCGCCGTGGCCGGAGCCGCCGGCCGCGTCCTTCGCCGTGCGTCGGCGCGCCTCAGTCGTAGCTGCGGATCGTCCGGATGTTGAGCACCACCATCACCGCGCCGAGGACGCCGACCACGGCGAAGCCCCGCCCGATCGCCCCCCACGCGAAGTCCTCGAGGATCAGCGACCGCAGCGCCTCCATGATGTAGGTCACCGGGTTGAACGTCGCCGCGATCTCCATCGGCCGGGTGAGCATGTCGCGCGGCACGAAGTTCGGCGTGAGGAACAGCAGCGGGAAGAAGATCAGGCCGCCCGAGTTGGTCGCCGCCGCGCTGCGCGTCTTGAGCGCGATCAGCTGCATGAACCCGGCGAACACGACGGCCCAGCCCGCGGTCAGCACGAGCAGCAGCAGGAAGCCGAGGAAGCCGCTGGCGATGGTGATGCCGAACAGCAGCGAGAGCGCGACCATCACGGCGGTGATGCCGACGCTCTTCGACGGCCTCGGCGACGAGGCGGCCGAAGCACGATCGCGGTCCGCGAGATCGGCGTGGCCCGCAGCTTGTCGAAGTAGCCGCCCTCGATGTCCTCGACGAGGTACAGCGCGGCGGTGCCGAAGGACGCGGCCAGCAGCAGCGAGCTCGGCAGCTGGAAGGCCGCGTAGTTCTGCCCCTCCAGGAAGTCCGTCGTCGACGACGGGAAGATCTTGCCGGCCTGGCCGACGTTGACGACCAGGAAGAACAGCGGGATGAGCAGGGTCGGGAGCAGCGCGTCGGGCGTCCGCAGCGCCTCCCGCAGCGCCCGCTGCCCGAGGATCGCCGGTCTGGCTCATCGCTGCACCTCCTGGACCTCGCCGGCGACGCGTTCGCGGGTGCGCCCGGTGGCGTCGAGGAACACCTCGTCCAGCGTCGGCTCGTACGTCAGGGCGCGGCGCTCGCGCAGCTCGGCCTTCAGCGCGCCGGCGTGCCCTCCCGGACGATGAGCCCGTCGTCGATGATCGCCAGCCGGTCGCAGAGCTGGTCGGCCTCCTCGAGGTACTGCGTCGTCAGGAAGATGGTCGTGCCGCGGTCGTTGATGCGGCGCAGCTCGTCCCAGACGGTGAGCCGGCTGGCCGGGTCGAGGCCGGTGGTCGGCTCGTCGAGGAACAGCACCTCGGGCTCGTGCACGAGGGCCGAGGCGAGGTCGAGGCGGCGCTTCATGCCGCCGGAGTAGCCCTTGATCCGGCGGTCGGCCGCCTCGACCAGGTCGACGAGCTCGAGCAGCTCCGCGGCCCGGTCGGCGGCGGCCGGCCGGCTGCTGCCGAAGAGCCGGGCCTGCAGCACGAGCAGCTCGCGGCCGCTCTGGCGCGGGTCGAGCCCGGCCTCCTGCAGCGCGACGCCGATCTTGCGCCGCGCCGCGTCGGGGTCGGCCGCCACGTCGATGCCGGCGACCCGCGCCGAGCCCGACGTGATCGTCATCAGCGTGGTGAGCATCCGGACGGTCGTCGACTTGCCCGCGCCGTTGGGCCCGAGGAAGCCGAACACCTCGCCGGCCTCCACCTTCAGGTCGACGCCGCGCACCGCCTCGACCACCCCGCTGCGGCTGCTGTAGTGCTTGACCAGCTGCTCTGTCTCGACTGCCAGGTCCATGCCGGCGACAGTAGGGGAGGCCCCTGACAGAACCGCAAGCGCTTTCGGTCAGCGGCCGACCTCGTACCAGCCGAACCCGGACCGCTGCTCGGCACCGCGGTCGCCGTGCGCCCTGGCGACGGCGGGGTCCAGGTGCTCGGCCCAGAACCGCTCCGCCTGCTCCCGGCTGGCCCAGGTGTCGATGATCCGGAAGCCCCCTTCGACCGGGCCCTGCGACGTGCGCGACCAGACCGTCGGCCCGCTCGTCGGCCCCGCCCAGCTCGGCGACCACCTTCGCGTAGTCGTCCTCGGTGGCACCGATCATGTCCTGGCAGACAGCGAACATCTCGTCCTCCTGATGTGATTGACTAGAACGTGCTTCTACTGGAATGAGGTTCTACCCAATGTCGTCACCTGTCAAGGGATCTCGGCCGTACGACGCGAGTGGCCGTCAGGAGCTGGCGCGGGAGACGCGTCGGCAGGTGCTGGCGGCGGCGACCGAGCTGTTCCTCGAGCGGGGCTATGCCGGCCACGACGATGGCCGACGTGGCGAGCGCGGCGGGGGTCGCCGTGCAGACGGTCTACAGCTCGGTCGGCGGGAAGGCCGAGCTGCTCAAGCAGGTCGTGGACGTCGCGATCGTCGGCGACGACGAGCCGGTACCGGTGGTGCAACGGCCGGACATCGTCGCGGTGCAGGCTGAGACGGACGGGCGGCGCAAGCTGGAGAAGTTCGCGGCGTTCCTCGTCACGGTCCAGGCCCGCACGGCCGCACTGGACGCCGTGCTCAGGGTCGCCGCCGAGAGCGACCCCACCGCCGCCGGCGTACGCGACGTGCTCGACGCCGGCCAACGCCACGGGATGCGGGAGTTCGCGACCAACCTCAAGGAGCAGCGGCTGCTGCGTCGGGGGGTCACCGTCGAGAAGGCGACCGCGGTCCTGGTCGCGCACATGGACGCCGCCATCTACCTGAGCCTGGTCCGGGACAGCGGGTGGTCGGCGCGCGACTACCAGCGCTGGTACGTGACCGTCACGGCCGCCGCCCTGCTGCCCGACACCGCCGGCCCGACAAGCGCCTAGGTGACCCAGGTCTGAGCGGAGCCGTCAGGCCGGGCCCACGAGGTCGGCGACGATCGCCGCTGACATGCCGACCAACGGCAGGCCGCCGCCGGGGTGGGCCGAGCCGCCGACGAGGAACAGTCCCGGCACCGGCGACCTGTTGGCCGGCCGCAGGAAGGCCGCCCGCGGCCCGTTGGACGACGTGCCGTAGATCGCGCCGCCGGGGGAGCGGGTCGACCGCTCGAGGTCTGCCGGCGTCCGCACCTCCCGCCACAGCAGCCGGTCGCGGACGTCGAGCCCGCGTGCCGCCATCACCTCCAGCACCCGGTCGGCGTAGGACTCCGCCAGGCCCGGCGCGTCCCAGTCGACGAGCCCGCGTCCCTGCGCCGTGCCGCGGCGCGTTGACCAGGACGAACCACGACTCGTGGCCCTCCGGCCGCATCGCCGGGTCGTCGGGCGCGCAGACGTAGACGGTCGGGTCGGTCACCGGCGAGGCGTCGCGCCCGAAGACCGCGTCGAGCTCCGCGTCGTAGTCCGCCGGGAACAGCACGGTGTGGTGGCCCAGCCCTGGCGTGCGGCCGCGCACCGCGAGGTTCAGCACGAAGCCGGACAGCGACGGGGTCGCCTTGCGCAGCCGGCGGCGCGCGGACGCTCCGGCGGACGCCGGGCACCAGCTCGTCGTACAGCCGCGTCGCGTCCGCGTCGGAGACGACGACATCCGCGTCGATGCGCTCGCCCGTCGTGAGCTCCACCCCGGCAGCGCGACCGCCCTCCACCACGACCCGGCGCACGTCGGCGCCGGTGCGGACCGTCGCCCCGCGCAGGAGTGCTCGCTCGTGGACGGCGACACCGAGCCGGTGAACCCCACCGCGTACGTGCCAGGCACCGAAGGTCTGCTCGACGTACGGCACCACGGCGAGCGCCGCCGGGGCGCGTCGCGGGTCCGAGCCGGTGTACGTCGCGTAGCGGTCGAGCAGCAGCCGCAGCCGCGGGTCGCGCAGGTACTTCTTGCCCAGCGACCGCAACGAGAGCCACGGCGAGACGGTCCGCACGTCGCTGGTACGCCGGGCCATGCGCAGCAGGTCGCGGCCACCGGTGAGCGGTGACTCGAGGAACGGACCGCGGGTGGCCTGCCAGATGTCGTGCGCCCGGTCGAGGAACCGCCCCCAGTCCGCGCCTGCTCCGGTGCCGAGCCCGTCGTCCAGCGCGGCCGCCAGCCGCGCCCGCGAGGCGTTGGGCACGTCGAGCCAGACTGCGTCGGCGTCCTGCGTCGCGGGGAACCGGTAGCGGAACGCCGGGTCGATCTCGACCAGCTCGACCGACTCCTCCAGCGGTGCGCCGGTCGACAGGAACAGGTCGCGGTAGACCGCCGGCAGCGTCAGCAGCGAAGGCCCCGTGTCGAACACGAAGCCGTCACGGGTGAAGGCCGCCAGCTTGCCCCCGACCTGGTCGAGCCTGCTCACACACGATGACGTCGTGACCGGTCGTGGCCAGGCGTGCGGCGACGCTCAGGCCGCCGATCCCCGCACCGATGACCACGATCCGCGCCATGCGGTGACCTTAGGGATACCGGATTCCGGCCAATCCACCACACCCGTCGGCGACGTATCTTCATGTGTGACCACCGACGAGTCCCCGCAGCGCGAGCGCGTGCAGCGAGGGCGGTACGCCCTCGGCGCCGGTGCCGGCCTGCTGGCCGCCGGGGTAGCCCTCGGGGTCGCCGAGTTCACCGCCGCCGTGATCCGCCCGCAGGCGTCGCCTGTCGTCGCCGTCGGCGGCAGCATCATCGATGCGACGCCGGTGTGGCTCAAGGACTACGCGATCCGCACCTTCGGCACCAACGACAAGCCGGTCCTCATCGGCTCGATCCTCGTCGTTCTCGTTCTGCTGTCTCTCGTCACGGGCGCGCTCGCGGTCCGTCGCCGCGCGATCGGCATCGCAGGTGTCGCGGTCCTCGGCCTGGTCGGTGCCCTCGCAGCGGTCACCCGCCCCGCTGCCGAGCCCCTCGACTTCCTGCCCTCCGTGGTGGGTGCCGTCGTCGGGCTCGTTCGCGTTGCTGGCCCTGCTGCGCCCGCTCGACGAGACCCCGCCGACGCAGTCCGTCCCTGCCGAAGACCGCCGCCGGTTCCTGGTGACCGGTCTGGTGCTCGCGGCCGCCGGTGTGGTGGCCGGCACCATCGGCCGGCTCGCGTCGCAGCGCGAGAACGTGTCGGCTGCTCGCGCGAAGGTGAAGCTGCCCGTGCCCACCAGCGAGGCGTCGCCGGTCCCGCGCGGCACCGACCTGAAGGTCCCGGGTCTGAGCTCCTTCCGTACCTCGAACTCCGACTTCTACCGCGTCGACACGGCACTGGTGGTGCCGCAGGTCTCCACCGACGGCTACAAGTTGCGCATCCACGGGATGGTCGAGAAGGAGATGGAGCTCGACTTCGCCGCGCTGCTCGCCCGGGACATGGTCGAGCGCGACATCACCCTCACCTGCGTCTCCAACGAGGTCGGCGGAAAGTACGTCGGCAACGCGCGCTGGCTGGGTGCGCCGCTGGCGGACCTGCTCGACGAGGTCGGCGTCGACCCGAAGGCCGACATGATCCTCAGCAGGTCCAAGGACGGCATGACGATCGGCACTCCGACCGCCGTCGTCATGGACGGTCGCGACGCACTGCTGGCAGTCGGCATGAACGGCGAGCCGCTGCCGGCAGCCCACGGTTTCCCGGTACGGATGGTCGTGCCCGGGCTGTACGGCTACGTGTCCGCGACGAAGTGGCTCGTCGACCTCGAGCTGACCCGCTTCGACAAGGCCGATCCGTACTGGACCAAGCGCGGCTGGGCCCGCAGGGGGCCGATCAAGACGATGGCGCGCGTCGAGGTGCCCAAGGCCTTCCAGAAGCTCGAGCCCGGCAAGATCGCCGTAGCCGGCGTCGCCTGGGCGCAGCACCGCGGCATCGACAAGGTCGAGGTGCGCGTCGACGACGGGGAGTGGCAGACCGCCCGGCTGGCCGCGGTTCCGTCGACCGACACGTGGCGGCAGTGGGTCTGGCAGTGGGACGCCAAGGCCGGCAGCCATCGCATCGAGGTCCGCGCCACCGACTCCGACGGCCGCACCCAGACCGCCAAGCAGGCCGACCCGTACCCGAACGGTGCCAGCGGCTACCACTCGACCGTCGTGACGGTCGGCTGACCCACAGACGTGCCCGCTCTCGCGGGTGTGACCACGCGTACTGCTCCTACGCGAGGTGTGAACGAAACGCCATCAACGATCAGGGAGCAACCACCATGCAGATCCGCAACAGCCGGACCATCGCCCTCGCGGCTGCGAGTGTCATGCTCGTGCTGCCGCTCGCCGCATGCGGTGGCGACGACGATGCGACCGCCGGCACCAGCGCCTCGAGCAGCGCGCCGGAGACATCCGAGGAGAGCACCCCGGCCGAGGACATGTCGGCGGCGGAGCCCTTCGGCCCCGGATGTGCCGCCGTGCCGGCCGACGGCGCGGGCAGCTTCGACGGCATGGCAGCCGACCCGGTCGCCACAGCCGCCTCGAACAACCCAGCGCTGTCGACGCTGGTGACCGCCGTGGGCGAGGCCGGTCTGGCCGAGACCCTCAACACCACCGAGGACATCACCGTGCTCGCGCCGACGAACGACGCGTTCAAGGCGATGGACCAGGCGACGATGGACAAGGCGATGAAGGACCCGAAGGGTCTCCTCACGACCGTCCTGACCTACCACGTGCTCGAGGGCAAGATCGCCCCCGAGGACCTGCCGGGCATGCACAAGAGCCTGCAGGGCGGCGAGGTGTCGGTCGAGGGCAGCGGCGAGGACTTCACCGTCGACGGGTCGGCGAAGGTCGTCTGCGGCAACGTGCAGACCGCCAACGCCACCGTGTACCTGATCGACCAGGTCCTGATGCCGAAGATGTAAGACGCCACATCACGTCGTACGCCCCGTCGGCCCGCTGTGGGCCGGCGGGGCGTACGCGTGTTCAGGCGGTCGTCGTTTCAGACAGCGCGGACGTCGCGCGCCGGCTCGGTCGGGCCGATCCCTAGGCCCCACAGCTCGTCGGCGAGGACGAGGGCCGACGCGACCATCGGCGCGAGCGAGGACCCGGGCACGACCTGGTCCGCGTGCGGCTCGAAGCGCAGGTAGCCGCCGGTGGGGCTCGGGCCCAGCATCAGCTCGCCGTGCGCGAGGTCGGGGTCGTCCGCGAGTCGCACCCGGCCGCCGTCGACGAGCACCTTCCGGGTGTCGGTCTCCGTGGGGCTCACGGCGCTGGTCACCAGGCCGCCTCCGCCGGTGCGCTGCCGGTCGGCCGCGGTCGTCAGCAGGTCCTCGAGCTCGCGCGCCGGCATGCCGGGGTCGTGTCCGCTGACCAGCGCGGTCTGGACGAGCGCGAGCGGGATGTCGGGCACGCCCTTCGCGATCGCGGTCAGCCCTGCGGAGAACCGGCTGTTGAGCTCGGTCGGCAGGAAGCCGTCCCGCGTCATCACCCCGTCGACGCTGAAGCCGCCGCGGAAGCCGTGCCGGTCGCGCAGCCACGTCGCGACCCGCCGGGCCACGTCGCGCATCTCCTCGCGGTCGGCGTCGGGCGGGTCCCAGTGGGTCGAGATGCCGGCGTAGAGGAACCCGCCGCCGAGCCCGCCTCGCAGCACGATCATCTCGACCGGCCGCAGTGCGGCGACGCCGTCAGGCAGCACGACACCGTGGATCGAGCAGGGGATGCCGTCGAGGAAGGGCATCACCCGGGCGGTGTCGCAGTGTGCCCCGAAGAACTCCGTGGCTGCCCGGGCGTCCTGCTCGGTGCGTACCCACCGCACGTACTCGGAGCCGCCGTTGAAGCCCTCGCGCACGTCGCCGGACCACACCGTCCCGTCGCCCGAGCCGGCGACGTCACGGGCCGCCTCCACGAGTTCGTCGTACGACGTGGCGACGACCTTCGACGGGGCGCGCCGGACGCCGACGTCGTCCCACAGGGCGTCGACGGTCGTCTTGTCCTCGAGCGCCTCCCACTCCCGCGGCCGGCCGTCGAGCACTCTCCGGCCGGCGATCTCGCGGGCGGTGACCAGCGAGCCGGCGAGGACCACTGCCCGGCGGCCGGGGTCCCACGCGTCCAGCGCGGCGATCGCGTCCGCCGGAGGGTCGGCGAGACAGGCGATGGTGGCGCGGACGGCAGCCATCATGTCGGTGGCGCCGGACTCGGGCAGGAGATGAGTGACCACGTCGCCCTCTGCCGGCAACGGGCCGGTCCCGATGCTCTCGGCGAGGACGAACGGTCGGTGCCCGGACAGGTCGGTGACGAGAGGGACGAGCGGGGTGAACGAGGCCAGCGCCCCGCCCGTGAGCACGACCGGCCGGCCGACCAGCATCGGCCGCAGACGTTCGCGGACCAGGTCACCCGTCAGTGCTGCGTGCTGGGTCGTCATCTGCCGACGGTAGCCAGGTCGCCAGGCCGGATCGACCGATTTGTCAGCGGGTCTCAGCGCCGCGCGAGTGCGAGGACGTCGTCGACCTGGGACCGGGCGATGTCGACGTCCGGCGCGGGGAAGAGCCCGATGCTGTGCACCCCCGCGTCCTCGAGCACGCCGAGGTGGGCTGCGGCGTCGTCCAGCGTGCCGATCGGGCCGATCTCGGCCCACCAGTCGTGCGGCATCGCGGCCAGACCATCGACGCCGCGGTCGCGGTGCAGGTCGGCCAGCTCGGCGAAGAACGGCAGCGCGGTCAGGCCGGGCGTCGGGCTGGCCACCTGCCCGGCCAGCCAGGGGGCCATGATCCGGTGCGACGGTGGCGCGGTCGTCGGTCACGCACATCGGCGCGAAGACCGCGACGTGGAAGGGATCCGGGTGCCCGGCCTGGTCCAGAGCGAGGCGTACGTATGCCGGTGTCGCGGGGTCGGCGAGGACCAGCCCTCCCGCGATGCGGCCGGCCATCGCCAGGGACTTCGGCCCGCGCACACCGGCCAGCACGGGCGGCGGCGAGTCGGGCGGCGCGTCGAGTGCGACGTCGTCGAGGTGCACCTCGCGCCCGTGCGTCGTGACGCGCTCGCCCGCCAGCAGCCGGGTGACGGCGACGATGACCTCCTCGAGGGTCGTCAGCGGCGACGGAGTGCGCGCTCCCATCTGCGCCATCCAGTCCTGCATCCCGTGGCCGATGCCGGGCAGCACGCGTCCTGGTGCCAGGTTGCACAGCGTCGCGATCTCCATCGCCGTCACAGCCGGGTTGCGCGCGACGGCCGGCAGGATGCCGAGACCGACCTGCAGCCGCTCGGTCACCGCCAGCGCGGCGGCGGCGAGGCTGATGCCGGCGGTGTAGAAGCAGTCCTCGATCAGCCACAGCTGGTCGGCGCCGCCCTCGTCGAGGCGGCGCGCCATCTCGGTGACCAGTCCGGCGGGGAACGTCCGGTCGAAACACATGCCGGTGGCGGCTCGGGTCGTCATCCTCGCGAGGCTAGCGAGCCGAGCCGTGCGGCCGCGCGCGGTCAGCTCGCCGCGGCGGTGCCCGCGCAGCGACCGTGCCGTGAGCCAGCCGAGCGCCACGACCGATGCCGGGTGGGCGAAGCGCGTCGGGCCAGACCCGCGAGCCGACCCGACTGCCGACGACGACCCGTCCGGTCACAGCGGCGGCGTACCCGAGCAGCCCGACCCGCGATCCGCGCAGCGCTGCCAGCGGCGGCAGGACGTACGTCAGTCCGAGAGCGCCGACGACCCCGACGGCGCCGGCCGGCGAGCCGAACGCCGACCACAGCGACTTGGTGTAGCCCTCGCGCAACGCCGGCCACCCGTCGTACATCCGGCAGGTGGCGAGCGCCGTGCCGTCGACGACGGTGCCGCTGCCGCCGGCCCGCTTGACCGCACGCAGCAGCGCGATGTCCTCGAGCATCTCGGCGCGCACGACTGCGTGGCCGCCGGCCCGGCGGTAGGTCGTCGGCGTCGACCACGAGCAGCTGGCCGTTGGCGGCGGCGAGTGACTCCCGTGGCGAGCGCTCCGCAAGCCGCAGCGGCAGCGTCGTCAGCCACGACCACTGCAGCAGCGGCTGCACCAGCCGCTCGGAGCCGGTCACCGCGACCTGTCGCGGATAGGGCGACACGAGGTCGAGCGCCGCCCAGCGCAGCAGGGCCACGGATGCGGCGACGGCGTCGGGGGCAAGCACCACGTCGGCGTCGACGAAGACGAGCACGGTCGCGTCGGACGCGGTGCCGGCGAGCTGAGCGCAGGCCCACGGCTTGCCCCACCATCCGTCGGGCAACGGCTCACCGGTCATGACGCGGACCCGCGGGTCACCAGCGGCCACCCGGCGGACGACGTCAGCGGTGCCGTCGGTGGACCCGTCGTCGAGCACGGTGACGGTGAGATTTCGCACGCCGGTCTGCGCGAGCAGCGCGCGCAGGCACGGCTCGACACGGGTCGCCTCGTCGCGGACGGGCAGCAGCACGGCGACGTGCTCGGCGACAGGTGGTGGGTCCGACGGAGGGACGCGCAGCCGGCGAAGGTTCCAGGCCGCGTGCACCGTGCCGGCGACCGCGAGCGCGCTGCCGAGCCCGACCAGGGCGCGGGGGACCGCCCTCAAGGCCGCGACTGCCACAGCACCCAGCAATAGGGGACGACGAGCAGTCCCATCGCGATCCCCGCAACGACCGCCACCGACGTGCTGCCGAACCACACGACGTTCCCGACGATGTAGCTGATCCACGTCCACACCAGCAGCGTCGCCGGCAGCACCTCGTCGGCCTCCCGGTCGGGGAGCAGCTTGTCGAGCAGCAGCATCATCACCGTGCCGACGACCGCCCAGCCGGCGAAGTTGGTCAGCGGGATGCCCTCGATCGCGCGCAACGACGGGTCCGGGTTGGCCCACGTCCAGTGTCCGTCGTCGACCATCTGCGGGTCGAGGAACATGTCCCACGCCATCAGGCCCAGACCGCCGATCACCGGTGTCCACCGACGGTTCAGCCGTCGCGCGGCCAGCAGCACCGGGTAGGCCATCATCGTCCACGCCAGTGGCACGACGAGCGGGACGTCGAGCACCTCGGGCCCGAGCGTCCCGGCGTAGGAGTACTCGCCGAACGGGTAGCCGGTGCGCACGCCGACCGCCTCGGCCAGCAGCCCGCCACCCGCGGACACGACGACGAGGCCGACGGCGAAGCCGCGGCCCGCGGTGCACGAGTGCGTGCGTCACGCAGGTCGCGAAGAAGAGCACCACAGTGGCGATCGTGACCCGCTGCAGCTGCTCCCCGTCGACGAGTGGGTAGGCGATCTGCGCGGCCACTGTGGCGGCTGCCAGCAGCCAGGCGCAGAGCGGCCCCGGCACCGGACGGCTCGTGCCGGCGGCGTCGCACCGAGTACGCCTGGGTCGGCATCGTCATCGCCACCGCCGTCCGCGGTTCGACATCACGACGCGGGCGGCCGTGCGACCGGACGCGCCGAACACGCCGCCGCCGGGATGGGTCGACGCGCCGGTGAGGAAGAGGCCGCGCACCGGCGTACGGTAGCCCGCCAGCTCGGGCAGCGGCCGGTAGCCGAACATCGAGTCGAGGCCCATCTCCACGTGCATGACGTTGCCGCGTCGCAGTCCCAGCTCGCGCTCGAGGTCGAGCGGTGTCTGCACGTGCAGGTGCTCGATGCTGTCGGTGAAGCCGGGCGCGACCCGCTCGACCTGCGCCACGATCTTGTCCGCCTCCCTGCTCGCGATGTCGTCCCACCGCTCGCCGGTCGACAGCTCGTAGGGGTGCCACTGCGCCCATGCCGAGATGTTGTGCTTGCCCGGCGGCGCGATGGTCGGGTCCATCGCGGAGAACGTCATGAGCAGCACCGCGGGCTCGGTCGGCGTCCGGCCGGCGGTGAACTCGCCGTACGCGCGGCGCACGTGGTTGCGGCTCGGCGCGAGCAGCTGCATCGCGGAGTACGCCGTGTCGTCGGCCGCACTCGGGTACGTCGGGAGAGCTGACGTGCCGAGGCGCACGACCATGCCGATCCCGTTGCCGACCCGGACCGCAGTCGTCGCGCGAGCGAGCAGCGCCTGGTCGCCGAGCAGCTCCAGTGTCGTGAGGACATGGCAGCCGGCGACGACGGTGCGTGCCGTGACGTGCTCGCCCGACTCGGTGCGGACGCCCGTGACCCGGTCACCCTCGCGGGTGATCGCCGCAGCGCCGTCGCCGAGGCGGACGGTGCCACCGAGCCGGCGCAGCCGCTCGGCCAGCGCGCGGGTCAGTGAGCCCGACCCGCCGACCGCGCGTCCGGGTGGCACCTTGTGCATCAGCGCGCTCCAGCCGACGAGGTCGGCGGTCGCGACCTCGTGCGTCGGCGGGCCGGACTGCGCGCCGAGCCAGGACAGCGCCGTCTTGAGCCGCTCGTCCTCGAAGTGCTCGTCGAGCAGCTGGTCGCCGGGCTGCAGGAACTGCCGCGACATCTCCAGCCCGCCGACACTCGCCGCCTTGCCGGCACCCCAGAGGTGGCGGCCGAGGCGACCCACCGTCGGCACGTCCTGGAACGCGGCGAAGACTGCCTCGTTGCGCGCGCCCCAGTCCGTCGCGAACGCGCGGTACGCCTCCGCGTCACGCTCTCCGCAGACGGCGGCGATCGAGCGCGCACGTCGTGTCGAGGTCGACCGAGAACGTGATCGCCTGCTGGTCGTCCGGCGGGCCGAACGGCGCGAAGCCCCACGGGTCCATGTCGAGGTACGCGAGCCCGCACTCGTCGAGCCGCAGGTCCTCCACGATGCCGGTGTGGCGCACCATGATGTGCGCGCTCGACCCGCGGTCGACGGCGTAGCCGGGCCAGCGCTGCACCGTCGACACCGCGCCGCCGAGGACGGTGTCGCGCTCGACGACCTCGACGTCGAGGCCCTCGCGGGCCAGGTAGCAGGCCGCGACGAGCGCGTTGTGGCCACTGCCCACGACGACGACGTCCCGGGTGGCGCTCACCCGCGGAGTCTAGGTGGGTGCGTCTAGGGGACGACCCGCGCGATCTCGTCGCCCTCGGTGTTGATCGCCTGCGCCAGGGTCAGCCGGTCCGGCCGGTGCCCGCTGGTGTCGACGAACGCCGGCACCTCGTCGTCAGCGACCGGGTACGTCGGTGACTCGCCGTCGCTGCCAGTGCAGCCGCATGAAGCCGGTTCCCGGCGGTGCGACCCCCGCGACGCTGCTGTACCGCGGTCCTCTCGCGATGAGCAGGCTGCAGGTTCGCCGTCGATCGGCGCGCAGGCCTCGTCGAACGGGTTCCACTCCATGGCGAAGACCTCGGGTGCCGACAGCCGCGTTGCGGTGACGCGGCACGCGGTCCTTCCGTCGGTGCGCACCTGCACCGGCTGGGCCTCGTTGTCCGAGGACACGATGACGCGGCCGAGCGGGCTCGGCACCGTCGGCCCGGCCTCGGAGCCACCGGGAATGGTGTCGACGATCGTCGCGGCGCCACGGGTGAGCCGGACCCGGGTCACCTCCGGCGTCGGGACTGTGACGAGGGCAAGGCCGTCGACCAGTCGTGCTGTCGTGTTCACGATGTCCTTGCCCGGGGCGCTCGTCGTCACGATCGCGGCGTCGGCATCCATCTCCGGGGGGCGTGCACGACGAACGTCGCTCCGTTCCCGTCGCGAGCCGGCTGGACCACCACCTCGTCGCCCTCCGGGTACTGGGCGACTGTCCCGGCGAGGGGGGTGTCGTCGTGCACCGAGACCGTCCACACGGTCGTCGCGGGCTGCGCGCTAGTACCAGCCGAACGGAACACGAGGAGCAGGTCGCCGGACCTCGGCAGCCGCGTGGATGCCAGCAGCTCGGGGTTGCCGAGTGCCAGGTCCATGCGGGCTCGTTGCAGCGACGCCCGGCGACACGGGGACGTGGGCCGATCGCTTGCTCGTCGTCGGGTCCTGGCGTCGCGGGCGGGCCGTCCGCTGTGTCGCGACCGAGCCCGAGTGTCACGCCGGCGACGAGGACCAGCACGGCGGCGGCGACACCCGCTACGCCACGACCTCGCAGCTGCCGAGCGCGGTGCTCGGCCGACGTACGACGCAGCGCCGCGCCGGGCGTACGCCAGTCGCCCGCGTCGTCGGCGCGGGCGGCGAGGTCGTCCCGCAGCTGCTGCTCGAGGTCAGTGCTCATCGAACTCTCCCTCCGGGAGTGCTCGCAACGTGCGCAAGTGCGCGCAACGCCTTGGCCCGCTGGCTCTTCACGGTCCCCGTCGTGCAGCCGAGGACGTCCGCGACCTGGGGGTCCGACAGGTCCTCGTAGTAGCTCAGGACGACGACCGCGCGCTGCCTCGGCGGCAGGGTCGCGACGAGTCGCCACATCGCGTCGTCCCGCGCCTCCGGGTCGTGCGCGGCGACCTCGGGCGGTGACGCGACGAGCCGCTCTCCGGCCCGGCGCAGCCGCAGCGTCCGCCAGCGGCTCACCGAGGCGTTGACCAGCATCCGCCGCACGTACGCCGGTGGCTGGTCGGCAGCGGACACCCGCGACCACTTGCGCCAGGTGCGGACGAGGGTGTCCTGCACCAGGTCCTCCGCGGCGCCGTGGTCGCCGGTCAGGAGGTACGCGGTGCGCAGCAGCCGGGAGCCGTGGGTCGCCACGAACGCGTCGAAGTCGCCGGCCGTGGCAGCCAGTCCGCCGCGACCGCTCTCGAGCACGTCGGGATCCTCGTGGGCCGTGCCCGCCACGATCGCGTCGTCCATTCCGCACCCCCTCCCGACCATGGTGACGCTCAGGGCAGGCCGGCATGGGTGCCTCTGGCTCAGACCGGCAGGTCCAGTGTCCCGTCCCGGGCGATCGTGGGTACGTCGACGCGCACCGTCTGCGGGTAGACCAGACCGGCCCCGGTGTTGAGCACCACCACCTCGTCGGTCGCGGCGAGCCAGCCCTGCTCGCGCAGTGCGCGCACCGCGGTCACCGTGGCCGCGCCTTCCGGGCAGAGGAACATTCCTTCGAGCCGCCCGGCGAGCAGCACGTCGGCCAGCAGGTCGTCGTCGGTGACGGCCACCGCCGTCCCGCCCGTCGCGTACAGCGCGTCGAGGACGAGGAAGTCGCCGAGCGCCTTGGGCACCGTGATGCCGAACGCCACCGTGCGCGCGTCCTCCCACGCCGTCGACTCCCGCGCGCCGGCCTCGAAGGCGCGCACGATCGGCGCGCACCCGGTCGCCTGCACCGACACCAGCCGCGGCAACGGACCCTGCACCCAGCCGAGCTCGACCAGCTCGGTCAGTGCCTTGTGGATGCCGATCAGGCCGACGCCGCCGCCGGTCGGGTAGACGATGACGTCGGGCATCCGCCAGCCGAGCTGCTCGGCGATCTCGTAGCCCATCGTCTTCTTGCCCTCGATGCGGTACGGCTCCTTCAGCGTCGCGACGTCGAACCAGTCGTCGTCGGACGCCGCGATCGCCGACGCCACCAGCCGGCCCGCGTCGGAGATCAGGCCGTCGACGAGCCGGAGGTCACCACCGGCCGCGACCGTCTCGACGCGAGTGATCGACGGTGCGTCCACCGGCATCGCGACGGTCATCGTCAGTCCGGCGCGTGCCGCGTACGTTGCCCACGCCGCACCCGCGTTCCCGTTGGTGGGCATGGCCATCCGGGTGGCGCCGAGCTCGCGGGCGCGGGACACACCGACCGCCGCACCACGTGCCTTGAACGAGCCCGTCGGCAGCAGCCCTTCGTCCTTGACCAGCAGCCGGTCCAGCCCGAGCGACGCCGCGAGCCGCGGCGCGTCCAGCAGCGGTGTCATGCCCTCGCCGAGACTCACGACGTGTTCGGCCGCCGACACCGGCAGCAGCTCGTGGTAGCGCCACAGGTCGGGCGGCCGCGCGGCCACGTCGTCGCGGGTCACCGACACCGCGCCGAGGTCGTAGCGCGCGAGCAGCGGCGAGCCGCACGCGGGACAGACTCCCTGCCGGACGGTTGCGTCGTGCTGGGCGCCGCAGCGCGGGCAGTCGAGATGGGACAGCGTGCTGTAGCCGGACATGGCGGACATCGTCACAGAGTCAGATCAACGCAGCCGCGACGGTCTAGGGCGTACGCCCCTCGAACGTGCCGTCGACGTCGAGCACGGCGAAGCGGGCGAAGAGCTCCTCGGTGTACCAGCCGAGCTCGGCCGTGCGCCGGACCGCCTCGACGTGGGCCGGTCGCCGGTGCGCGAAGTCGGTCAGCGCCGCGCTCGAGTCCCACATGCTGAACGTCCCCTGCAGGCCCACCGGTGCCTCACCGATGCCGAGCGAGAACCGCAGCCCGGGGGAGCGGTGCAGGTCGGCGGACACCGGCGGAACCGACCGCCAGAAGCGTGCCATCTGCCGGGGCGCGATGCGGGCGCGTGTCACAGCGGCGACCGGCCCGTCGTACGGCGCGGGGTCCGGGTCGCCGAACGGCCGGCGGCGCGGCCCACGCCCCGCGGCTGGCCAGCGGCCGCAGGTCCACCCGCAGCCGTTCGGTGGCGATCCTGGCCCAGGCGCGGGCGACCGGGCCACGCTCGAAGGCCGCGGCGTCGGCCGGGTCGCGCCAGGTCGCGAGCAGCCCCCAGTGGAGGGGGTCCGCATCGCGTACGGTGAAGGTCCGACCGCTCCCCGTGCCGATCAGCTTGGCGAAGGCCGGACCGCCGGGCATGCGCAACGCGCGCCTGTCCAGCCCCATGCGTAACAGCGCAGCCGGGACCCGCCGCGCAGAGACCCCCCAGACGTGCACTGTCACCAGCGCAGGGACGTCCTTCACGGTCAGGACCTTACGGATTTTGTCTTCAGTGCATTTACCAGGACGCCGACATGGGTAAGACGTGCCCACCGAACCCCTCGACGGACGAAAGACCCCGACGTGCCTGAACACGCTCTAGCAAGCCGAGTCACCAGCAGGTGGAAGGTCCCCGCGCGCTGGGCGCTGGGTCTCGGACTCGTCGCCGCACTCGACTGCGTCGATGTGGAGCATGGAGCGCGTACCAGGAGCGTCCTGGCAGCCCGCGCTGCTCGGTCTCGCCCCCTGGATCCTCGGCAAGTACGTCCTGTGCCCGCTGCGCTGGCACGCCCTGTCGGTGAGCGGCCGCAACCGTCGCTGGCACATGCGGGCGTACGCGGAGAGCGAGCTGGTCGGCCTCGCGTCGCCGGCCCACATCGGCGCCGACCTGTGGCGCATGCACCGCCTGCAGGAGCACCGGCATGAACCGTCCGTCCTCCCTCGCCGAGGTCGGCCTGGACCGTTTCGTCGGCGCCATCGGGCTCACCGTCTTCGTCGTCATCTCCGGCGCCACGCTGCCGCCCGAGCTGCTCCTCGCGGCCATCGGCATCGCCGTGGTCGTGCTGATCGTCGCCCTCGTCATCCGCCGTCTCCGTCCCGGTGCGCTGGCCGGGCGCCCGCTGCCGCCGCCGAAGGTGCTGGTGCGCGGCGTGCTGATCTCGATGGCCTACCAGCTCACGATCATGGGGATGCTCGTCGGCACCGTCGCCGCGATGGGCGAGCAGGTGCAGCCGCTTGCCCTGCTCGGCGTCTTCGGCGCGAGCCAGGTCGCGGGCATCATCCCGGGCGTCCATGGCGCGAGCCCCCGCGAGGGTGCGCTCGTCGTCGGTCTCGCGTCGCTCGGTGTGCCGTGGGCCGCCGCTCTCGGCGCGGTCGCACTCACCGCCGTCCTCGCCTGGCTGCCGGCCCTGGTCCTCGGCGGCGTGAGCCTCGTGGTGCACCGCATGCGCGCGGCCGGCAAGCTGCGTGCCCTCAGCGTCGCCTGACCGTCACCCCGAACCTCGCCCGCGGCTCGCCCGGTCAGGGTGGACGAAACCCCCCGGACATTGCGATTGGTTTCGCCTCCACGTCGTGCCACCGTGGAGGTGAGGTCTGGTGTTGGGGGTGGATCGTGGCGACGCGTGGCAGCTCGGCCGCTCCACCGGCCCGGCCGCCGGAGCGCGGTGGCGGGCGGTGGCGGAGCGTCCCTCGCGAGCTGCTGCTCGTCCTGGCCGGAGTGGTCTTCTACTTCGGGGTCCGCGGTCTGACCCACACCGAGCCGGCGCAGGCGCTGGACAACGCCTGGGACGTGGTGGGCCTGGAGAAGACCCTCGGGCTGTACGTCGAGCCGTCCCTGCAGGAGCTGACGACCGACTCGCGCGTCCTGATGACGCTGATGAACTGGATCTACATCTGGGGACACTGGCCGGTGATCACGGCGGTGCTGCTGTGGCTGTTCCTGCGCCATCCCGAGGGCTACCGGCAGGTGCGCACGACCATGGTGCTCTCCGGCGGCATCGGGCTGGTCGTCTTCGCGCTCTACCCCGTCGCGCCGCCGCGCCTGGCCGGGCTGGGGCTGCAGGACACCGTGACCGAGCTCTCCACGTCGTACCGCGTGCTGCAGCCGCCGGCGTTCGTCAACCAGTACGCCGCGATGCCGAGCCTGCACGTCGGATGGGACCTGCTGATGGGCTTCGCGCTGGTGACGTGGGGAGGTCACCGCGCGCTGCGGGTGATCGGGGTGCTCCTGCCGCTCGCTATGGTCTCGGCCGTGATCCTCACCGCGAACCACTACGTCCTCGACGCGGCGGCCGGTGCGTCGCTGGTGGTGGCCTGCCTCGTCGTGGTGCGCAGCCGGATGCCGGAGCAGGTCGAGGTCGAGCTGCCGGTGCAGCGCACGAGGATCGTCCGAGCAGCCGACGCGCGACGTACGCCCGAGATGCTGACCGTCGCGCACCGCCGCGGCAACACCGTCGAGGGCCTGCGCGAGGCCCTCGCGCTCGGCGCCGACCTCGTCGAGTGCGACGTCCATGCCTACCGCGGCCGGCTCGAGGTGCGGCACCTCAAGTCGATGGGCGGGCTGCCCTACCTGTGGGACCGCGGCGAGATCATGCATCGCAGGCGGCACACCACCCTCGAGCTGGCCGACCTGGTCGCGGCGCTCGGCGACGACCACCGGCTGATGATCGACCTCAAGGGACTGCACCCGCAGCTGGCGCCGTCGGTCGCGCGGATCCTGCGCGAGCAGGCGCCGGACCTCGGGCTGACGGTGTGCACCAAGAACTGGTGGATGCTCGACAAGTTCGACCTGCACGTGAAGCAGGTCCTCTCGGCGTCGAACCGGCGCCAGCTGGCCCGCCTGCTGGCGCGCGTGGCGCGCGGCCCGGTCGACGGGGTGTCGATCCGGCTGTCGCTGCTGACTCCCGCTGTCGTCGAGGCGCTGCACCGCGGGACGGACCTGGTGATGACCTGGTCGGTCGACACGGCCGAGGCGCTCGAGCGGAGCCGTCAGCTCGGCGTCGACGCGATCATCAGCAAGGACCTCGACCTGATCCGCACCGTGATCGCGGACGGCCGCTGACACCGTTCCCGCGGGAATCGCAGGATCGGAGTGCCTGAGGTCGCAGGTGGGCCGCAGCCACTCCGATCCCGCATTTCGTGCTCCGGGAACGTCGTCGACCGGCCGCTCGACCCAGACGATGTCCGGCAGGTCGTCGCGCCCGTCGTGCTGGTCGGGCTCGCGGCGGATCTCGCGGAACCCGTGCCGCGCGTAGAACCGGGCGGCCCGGTCGTTGCCGTCCACGTACTCCAGGCGTACCGCTCCTGCACCCGGCGGCACGAGGTCGACGAGTGCGGTCAGCAGGGCCGACCCCGCGCCGGTGCCCTGTGCCGCGGGCACGACGTACAGCTTCCAGATGACCGGGAACGTCGCCGCGGAAGTCGATGTTGCCCATGCCGACGATCTCGTCGTCGACAACCGCCACGAGCACGGTGGTGTCGCGCAGAGTGCGTGTCGTCGCCTCCTCCGACCACCAGGTCGACAGCCCGTGCGCGACGTAGTCGTCACCGGCGAACGCGTACGTCGGCGGCCAGGTCAGCTCACCGACTCGTCGTATGTCGTCGACGTCGTCCTCGGTCGCGGCGCGGATCACTGGTGTCACGTGGCCTCCTCGGCGGACGGCTGGTCCTTGGTCAGGTGCAGCAGCCAGTCGCGGCCGGTGCGGATGAGGGCGTAGCGGCGGGAGCCGCGTTCCCCGTGCAGGGTGAACAGGATCCGCCGGTCGGTGCGGTCGTGCTCCTCCCAGGTGCCGTGGTCCGCGATGAACTTGTTCTCGTCGACGTACGCGATGTGGTCGATGTCGTGGTCGGACACCGCGACGGCGAGCCGGTTGTCGCCCGGGTCGTCGGGCAGCCCGCGAGGCACGGCCCACGAGCGCAGCACGCCGTCCTCCTCGAGCCGCAGGTCGAAGTGCGGTCGCGGCTTGCGGTGGTCGTGCAGGACGAACCGTGGCCGGGCGGACGTCGTGGTCACCTCATTCGTCGGTCATTCATTCGTCGTCGAGCACCGATGCGGTCATCGCGCGGACCCGGTCCGGGTCGGCGATGGCGTTGATCTCGACGATCCTGCCATCGGTGACCGTGAACCCCATGACGGCCAAGGGACGTCCGTGCACGGTGACGACGACGCCGGCGGTCCCGTTCACCAGCGCGGGGTGCAGGACCGCGTTCGGGATCGCGCCGATGAGCGCCTGGCCGGCGACCGCCGCCGCACCGCGGGTCACCTTGGAGATGCCGGTGCGCCGGACACCGAAGTCGGAGCGCAGGACGACGTCGGGATGCAGGACCGACACGAGGCCGTCGAAGTCGCCCGCACGTGCCGCCCTGAAGAACGCGTCCACCACCTGGCGCTGCCGGGCGAGGTCGGGGTCCGGGGCCGGCACCTCGGCGCCCCTCACCCGTCGCCGGGCCCGGCTGGCGAGCTGTCGTGCCGCCGCCGGGGAGCGCCCGACCATGGGAGCGATCTCCTCGAAGGGCAGGTCGAACATGTCGTGCAGCACGAACGCGAGTCGTTCGGCCGGGGTCAGGGTGTCGAGGACGACGAGGAGCGCGAGCCCGACCGAGTCGGCCAGCAGCGCCTCCTCCTCGGGCTCGGGGCCTCCCTCGAGGCTCACGACCGGATCGGGCAGGTGCACGCCGAGGGGCTCCTCGCGCCGGACCTTGCGGGACCGCAGGGTGTTCAGGCAGACGCGGGCGACGATCGTCGTCATCCACCCGCCGAGGTTCTCGACGTCGCTCGTCCCGGCCCGGCTGATCCGCAGCCAGCTGTCCTGCACGGCGTCGTCCGCCTCGCTCACCGAGCCGAGCATCCGGTACGCCACCGCCCGCAGGTGGGTGCGCTGCTCCTCGAAGCGGTCGGCCAGCCATTCGTTCTCGTCCATCGGTCACATCGTCCTGTCGTCAGGGGTCATTGCTCTGACCCCTGCAGAACGACACATGTGACACACACGGAGGACGACATGGCAACACCAATTCTTGTCACCGGCGGCACGGGCACCCTCGGGCGCCTCCTCGTCCCGCGGCTGCGGGACGCCGGGTACGACGTGCGCGTGCTGAGCCGGAGCAGCCACGAGAACGACGACGGCATCGAGTACGTGACCGGTGACCTTGCCACCGGCGCGGGAGTCGACGACGCGCTGGCCGGTATCGACGTCGTCGTGCACGCCGCGGGCAGCACGAAGGGCGACGAGGACAAAGCGCGGCACCTGGTGCGGGCGGCGTCGCGGGCCGGGATCCGGCACGTGGTGAACATCTCGGTGGTCGGGGCCGACCGGGTCCCGGTCGTCAGCGGCGTCGACCGCGCGATGTTCGGCTACTTCAAGGCCAAGCTCGCCGCGGAGCAGGTCGTGGCCGGCTCCGGCCTGCCCTGGACGACACTGCGCGCCAGCCAGTTCCACGACCTGATCCTGATGACCGTGGGGCAGATGGCCAAGCTGCCGGTGATCCCGGTGCCGGCGGGGTTCCGGGCCCAGCCGGTCGACGCCGGGGAGGTCGCCGACCGGCTCGTCGAGCTCGCGCTCGGCACGCCGGCCGGACTGGTGCCGGACCTCGCCGGGCCGCGGGTGTACGGGATGGGCGAGCTGCTCCGCGGGTACCTGCGCGCCCGGGGCAAGCACCGCCTGCTCGTGCCGATGCGGTTGCCGGGTAGGGCCGCCCGCGCGTTCCGGGCCGGGGCGAACCTGGCCCCCGACCGGGCGGTGGGCGTCCGCACCTGGGAGGACTTCCTGGCCGCGCACGTCGAGGCGACAGGTCGGTCGGATCGGGCGGGTCAGTCGAGGCCGACGTCGGCCGCGGTGCCGCCGGTGAGGCGCAGCAGCTCGTCGTAGGTGGTCGGGAAGACGCTGTGCGGGTGCCCGGCCGCGGCCCACACCTCGTCGTACTGCGCGAGTGCCGTGTCGACGAGGGTGCGCAGCGGCTCGGGGTGCCCGACGGGGGCCACGCCGCCGATCGCGAAGCCGGTGTGGGCGCGGACGAAGTCGGCGTCCGCCCGGTCGATCCGCTCGGCACCGATCAGGCCGGCGACCTTCGCGGTGTCGACGCGGTGGCCGCCGGAGGCCATGACGAGCAGGGGAGTGCCGTCGGCCGAGAACACCAGCGAGTTGGCGATCTGGGCCGGCGTCACGCCGAGCTGCTGGGCGGCCAGGGCGGCGGTCCGGGCGGAGTCGTCGAGGGTCCGGACGGCGCCGCGCGCACCCAGCGCGCGCAGGACGTCGGTGACCCGCGCGACCGTCGGGTGGCTGGGCCGGCTCGGCGGGTCCGGCTGGTTCGGCTGCTCCTGCACAGGTCGTGAGGCTAGTGCTTGACGAACTGTCCGTGGACGGGTCTACTGTGGGTCATGTTCGAACACCTGTTCGAACGCTTGCTTCCCGCCCGGTGCGCCGGACTCGACCCCTGGTGCGCCGGGCGGGACTCCGAAGGACGGTTCCCGCAGGCGGGTCCGGGCTCCGGGACCGGTGTGGTGGAGGAGGGGCGGGATGACCCGACGGTACGACGACGCGGTGGAGGTCCGGCGCCGCGACGAGGACCCGGCCGAGTTCCTGTGGCGGGGCCGGTTCTACGCGGTACGTGAGGTGCTGGCGCACTGGGTGGAGACCGGCGCCTGGTGGCAGACCGGCAGCTCGGTGGACGGGTCCTCGGCGCTGGACCCGGCGCTGGACTCCTCGGCGCTGTCCGCCGAGCGCGAGGTGTGGCGGGTGGAGGCCAGTCCGGGGCGGGCCTTCGGCGCCGGGGTCTACGACCTGTGCTTCGACTGGGCGGCCGGCGGCTGGACGCTGCTGCGCACGCAGGACTGAGGGAGAGTGATGGCGACGACGACCAGCACCACCATCAAGGCGACGGTCAGCGGGACGATCAACCGGAGGGCCGGCGACCTGGCGAGACGTCCGCCGGTGGTGGCGGCGGCCCACGACCTGCTCGCGACGGCGCGCCACGACGTGGCCGAGGCGATGGTGACCACGGTCGCGACCGAGCGCTACGCCTCGTCCCACCTGGCGGCGCTGCGGACCGCGGCGGCGGTGCTCGCGGTGCGGACCCGCCCGGCGGCGACCAAGCGCCCGCGCAACGTGTGGTCGATGCTGCCGCAGGTCGCGCCCGAGCTCACCGAGTGGGCGGCGTTCTTCGCCGCGGGGGCGAGCAAGCGGGCCGCGGCCGAGGCCGGGCTGAGCCGGGCGGTCACCCCGCGCGAGGCCGACGACCTGCTCCGCGACGTGCAGACCTTCCTGGCGCTGGTCGAGACCACCCTCGGTCTCGACCACCAGGCGGTCATCCCCGCACTGGCCCACCGGGCCAGCTGAGGAGTCACCCGGCGCCAGCGCCCAGCCCCAGTCGGCCCACCGCCAGCCGTACGACGCCATCGCACCGCTCAGTCGTCCAGCCACCAAGCCACCAGCGTCGGCCCACTGCTCGTCCACCCGGAGAACCGCCGCACCAGAGAGAGCCCCCGCGACCCGTGTCCAGCGATCCCTTCGTCCACCTCCACGTCGCCTCGGGCTACTCGCTGCGCTACGGCGCCTCGCACCCGCACGTCCTGGTCCAGCGCGCCGCCGAGCACGGCATGGACACGCTGGCCCTCACCGACCGCGACGGCGTCTACGGCGCGGTGAAGTTCGCGCGCGGCGGCCCAGACCGCCGGCATCCGGCCGGTGCTCGGGGTCGACCTCGCGGTCGAGCCCAGCGGGCTGCTCGTCGGTGCCCACCCCTCGCTGCGGGCGCGTCCGGTCCGCCCGCAGCCGACGGGCGGCCGGTCGCCCGCGCGCCAGCAGCCGGCCCGGGGCGGCGCCGCGGTCGACCCGCGCCACCCGCGGGTCACCCTGCTGGCGCAGGACAAGGCGGGCTGGGGGGCGCTGTGCCGGCTGGTGTCGGCCACCCACCTGCGCGGCGAGCGCGGGAAGCCGGTCACCACTCTCGACCTGGTCGCCGAGCACGTGGCGCTCGCCGCGTCGCGCTCCGGCGGGCTGCTGGTCATGCTCGGCCCGGGCTCGGAGGTCGGCCGGGCCCTCACCGCGCGCCGGCCCGACCTGGCGCAGGAGGTCCTCGACCGCTGGCGGGCGGTCGTCGACCGCAGCGACCTGCTGCTCGAGGTCGTCTCCCACCGTGGTCCCGACGACCGGCCCCGCGCCGCGCGGATGCTGCGCTTCGCCACCGACGAGCAGCGTGCCCGCCGTGCTCACCAACGCGGTCCGCTACGCCGACCGCTCC
Source organism: uncultured Actinomycetota bacterium (assembly GCA_963762635.1). Classification (GTDB taxonomy): domain Bacteria; phylum Actinomycetota; class Actinomycetes; order Propionibacteriales; family Actinopolymorphaceae; genus Tenggerimyces. The sequence goes on along the minus strand of CAVXLQ010000005.1, from coordinate 52,916 downwards.
GACGCGCCCACCACCGACGTCCTCGACGCAGCACGACGGCTGGTCCCGCTCGACCCGCGCCACGTCGACCGGGTCAACGCCGAGGGCTACCTCAAGTCCGGCAAGGAGATGTCGCAGGTCGCCGAGGAGATCGTGTCGGCGGCCGGTCTCGGCGAGAGCGCCGCCCGGCGGCTGCTCGCCGCCACCCGGCGGGTCGCCGACCGGTGCGCGGTCGACCCGCGGGCCGACCTCGGCATGGGGGAGGTCCACTTCCCCGACCTCGAGGTGCTGGGTGCCGAGCCCAGCCGGGTCGTCACCGGCGGCGACCAGGTGCGGCTGGCGCAGGCGATGCTGCGCGAGCGGTGCGAGGCCGGGCTCGGCCGGCGCGCGATGACCGCCACCCCGCAGGTGCGAGGGCGGCTCGACGACGAGCTCGGGGTGATCGAGCAGCTCGGCTACCCGTCGTACTTCCTCACCGTCGCCGACGTCGTCGACCTCATCCGCGGCATGGGGGTGCGGGTCGCGGCCCGCGGCTCGGGGGCGGGCAGCCTCGTCAACTACCTGCTCGGCATCTCCGGGGTCGACCCGATCCGCCACGGCCTGCTGATGGAGCGGTTCCTCTCGCCGCTGCGCGAGGCGCTGCCCGACGTCGACATCGACGTCGAGTCCGCCCGCCGCATCGAGGTCTACGAGCAGATCCTCGACCGCTTCGGCGGCGAGCGGGTCGCGTGCGTGTCGATGATGGACACCTACCGGGTGCGGCACGCGATCCGTGACGTGGGCGCCGCGCTCGGCATGCCGCCCGGCGAGATCGACCAGATCGCCAAGGCCTTCCCGCACATCCGGGCCCGTGACGTGCACCTCGCGCTCGAGGAGCTGCCCGAGCTGCGCGCCTCGCGGCTGGGCAAGCGGGGCACCGGGGAGCTCGACCTGCTGTTCCGGCTGGTCGCCCGGCTCGACGGCCTGCCGCGCCACGTCGCGCTGCACCCGTGCGGCGTGCTGCTCTCCGACACCACGCTGCTCGACCGGACCCCGGTCGAGGCGAGCTGGCTGGGCTTCCCGATGAGCCAGTTCGACAAGGACGACGTCGAGGAGCTCGGCCTGCTCAAGCTCGACGTGCTCGGCATCCGCATGCAGTCCGCGATGGCGTACGCGGTCGAGGAGGTCGTGCGCGTCGACGGCGGTGAGCCGATCGACCTGGACGACCAGTCGCAGGTGCCCGCTCGACGACCCCGACACGTTCGCGCTGATCCAGTCGACCCGCACCCTCGGCATGTTCCAGATCGAGTCGCCCGGTCAGCGCGAGCTCGTCGGCAAGTTCGGTCCCGAGACGTTCGGCGACCTCATCACCGACATCTCGCTGTTCCGTCCCGGCCCGGTCAAGAGCGACATGGTCACGCCGTTCCTGCGGGCCCGGCAGGGCTGGTCCGATGCCGAGTACCTCCACGACGACCTGCGCCCGGCGCTCGAGGAGACCTGCGGCGTCGTCGTCTTCCACGAGCAGGTGCTGCAGATCATCAGCGTCTTCACCGGCTGCTCGCTGGCCGAGGCCGACGAGATGCGCCGCGCCCTGGGCACCACCGAGGGCCAGCCCGAGGTCGGGGTGTGGCTGCGGCCGCGCGCGTTCGCCCGCGGCTACGACGTGGCGACCGTCGACAAGGTGTGGGAGGTGCTCAAGGCGTTCGCGTCCTTCGGCTTCTGCAAGGCCCACGCCGCCGCGTTCGCGCTGCCCACCTACCAGTCGGCCTGGCTCAAGGCCCACCACCCGGCGGCGTTCCTGGCCGGGGTCCTGACCCACGACCCGGGCATGTACCCCAAGCGGCTCATCCTCGACGACGCGCGCCGGTTCGGCATCGAGGTGCTGCCGCTGGACGTCAACCGCTCCGAGGCCACCTACCGGGTGGAGCTCACCGGTGCCGAGGCCCCCGCCGGCGCCACCCGGCCGTGGGAGCGCGCGCCCTGCTACGGCATCCGGCTCTCGCTGGCCGAGGTCAAGGGCATCTCCGAGGCCGAGGTCTCGCGCGCCGTCGAGGGCCGGCCCTACGGCTCGCTGTCCGACTTCTGGCACCGCGCGTCGGTGTCGCGTCCCGTCGTGGAGCGGCTGGTGCTCACCGGTGCCTTCGACGCCCTCTACTCGCTGCGGGCCGACGGCGTCACGGGCAGCACCCGGGACCGGCTGACCCGCCGCGACCTGCTCCTGCAGGTCGGCGAGCTGGAGCGGTGGTCCCGTGCGGTGGCCAAGGGCCGGTCGGCCGGCCGTCGGCCGGCACGGGGCGGTGCCCTGCGCGCCACCCCCGCTGCCGGTGCCGCGCGAGACCTCTCGCTGGCCACCGCGGCCGGCGAGAGCCTCACGATGCTCGAACGGCCGGGGCTGGGGCGGTCGGGGCGGGCGGCCGGGCGAGCGGTCGGGGTTCGACGGGGCGACGGTCGGGGTTCGAGCGGTCGGGGGGCGGACGGTCGGGGCGAGGGGTCGGGGGGCGAGCGGCCCGGGGTGCGCGAGCTCGCCGCCCGGCAGTCGCAGGCGGCGCGGCCGGTCGAGGCGGCGCCGGTCCAGCTCGCCCTCGACCTCGGCGACGCGCCGCACTCGGTGCTGCCCAGCGGGCTGCCCGAGATGACCGGCGCCGAGCGGGTCCGGGCCGAGCTCGACGTGCTGGGGCTCGACGCCAGCCGCCATGTCGTCGACTTCTACGAGCCGTTCCTCGCCGCGATCGGCGCGACCCGCGCGCCGGACCTGGTGCGCTGCCGCAGCCAGGCCGAGGTGCTCGTCGCCGGGGTCAAGGTCGCCACCCAGACCCCGCCGATCCGCTCCGGCAAGCGGGTCGTCTTCGTCACCCTCGACGACGCGCGCGGGCCGATCGACGCGACGTTCTTCGAGGACGCCCAGGGCCCCTACGCCGCGACGCTGTTCCACTCGTGGCTGCTGGTGATCCGCGGCCACGTCCGGCGCACCGGGCCGCGCGGGGTCTCGATGCGGGCCACCGGCTGCTGGGAGCTGACCGAGCTGCACGAGGCGTGGCGGCACGGCGGCCTCGACGCGGTCGCCGACCTGATGGCGTCCACCGGCCCGGTCACCGACCTGTCCGTCACCGGCGCCGCCCAGAGCCGGTCAGCGCGGCCGGTGATGACCAAGCCGCCGACAGGGAGCAGCGCGGAGGTCTACGAGCCGCGGGAGCTGAGCGGCACGCCCGCGGGCGGTGGCATGTCGCAGCCGCGGCGGGTCCTGGTGCACCCGAGCGGGTTCCGCCAGTCGCCCTACGCCGACGTCCGCCCGCCCGGGGAGGACGTCGCGGCGATGGGCCGCAGAGCCGCCCGGGACGCCCAGGCGCTCAGGGCGCCCAGGGCGCTCAGGGCCCAGGTCCCAGGCAGCCGGAGAGCACCCGCGACGGCAAGCCCCCGCGCAAGCTGTGGCACTCCAGCCCGGGCAGCTCCGGTGGATGACGGGCCGACCTCGCCGCCGGACCAGCCGATCCGACCTGCTGCCGACCCGCCACCCGACCAGCCACCGACCAGCCACCCAGGGGCCACCGGCCTCAGTAACCTGACCGGGTGCCCACCGCCGAACACTCCGCACCCGCCCGCTCCGTGCGTACCGCCGTGGTCTGGGAGGTGCTGCGCGAGGCGGCCGACGGGGCCGCTCTCGACGTGCTCGACGTCGGCGGCGGTACGGGCGGGTTCGCCGTGCCGCTCGCGGTGCTCGGCCACCGGGTCACCGTGGTCGACCCCAGCCCCGACGCGCTGGCCTCGCTGCAGCGCCGGGCCCGCGAGGCCGGCGTCGACGTCCGCGCGGTGCAGGGCGACGCCGCCGGGCTGCTCGAGGTCGTCACGCCCGGGTCCGCCGACCTCGTGCTCTGCCACGGAGTGCTCGAGCACGTCGACGACGTCGCGCCCGCCCTGCGTGCCGTCGTCGAGGTGCTCCGGCCGGGCGGCTCGCTCAGCCTCCTGGTCGCCCACCGCAACGCCGTCGTGCTCGCGCGGGCGATCGCCGGCCGCTTCGCCGAGGCCCGGCACGCCCTCGAGGACGCCGACGGCCGGTGGGGGCCGGCGACCCGATGCCCCGGCGCTTCACCGAGGCCGAGCTGCTCCCGCTCCTCGGCGACGCCGGGCTGCGGGTCGATGCCGTCCACGGTGTCCGCACCGTCGCCGACCTCGTCCCCGGCGGGATGGTCGACCACGAGCCGGGCGCGGCCGAGGCACTGGTCGACCTCGAGCTCGCCACCTCCCACCTGCCGGAGTTCCGCGCGGTCGCGACCCAGCTGCACGTCCTCGCGACCCGGACCTGAGACGCGCACAGTGAAGGCGCGCACCACGTGAGGCGCATCCGTGGCGCACGTGCACGCGACCGACGGGAGGCAGGACGTGAGCCGCAGCCAGCAGCTCGACCGGCCCGGCCCGCCGTCGGGGGAGCCCGGCGACGACACCGGCTGCACCGTCCTGCACGTCGACATGGACGCCTTCTACGCCTCGGTCGAGCTGCTGAGCCGGCCCGAGCTGCGCGGCACCCCGGTCATCGTCGGCGGCGGCTCCCGCGGCGTCGTCCTGTCCGCGACCTACGAGGCCCGCCGCTACGGCGTCCACTCCGCGATGCCGATGAGCCGGGCCCGGCGGCTGTGCCCGCAGGCCACGGTCGTGTCGCCCACCTCCGGGCTCTACTCGACCGTGTCCGCCGGGGTGATGGAGGTGTTCCGCTCGATCACCCCGATCGTCGAGCCGCTGTCGCTGGACGAGGCGTTCCTCGACGTGTCCGGGGCGGTCCGGCGGCTCGGCCGGCCGGCCGAGATCGGCCAGCAGATCCGCGACCGGATCTCCGACGAGCAGGGCATCACCTGCTCGGTCGGCGTCGCGAGCACCAAGTTCGTCGCCAAGCTCGCGTCCACCCGCTGCAAGCCGGACGGGATGCTCGTCGTGCCCGCCGCCCAGGTCGTGGCCTTCCTGCACCCGCTGCCGGTCGGCGCCCTGTGGGGGGTGGGGGAGAAGACCGAGAAGGACCTGACCCGGCTCGGCCTGCGCACCGTCGGCGACATCGCCAACACCCCGGTGTCCACCCTGGTCCGGGCGCTCGGCCAGGCCACCGGCTCCCACCTGCACGCGCTGTCCTGGGGTCGCGACGAGCGCAGCGTCGTGCCCCACGAGCCGGACAAGAGCGTCGGGGCCGAGGAGACCTTCGCCCGCGACGTCGACGACCCGCAGGTCGTGCTGCGCGAGCTGCTGCGCCTCAGCGAGCGCACCGCCGGACGGCTGCGCGCGGCCGGGCTGGCCGGGCGGACGATCAGCATCAAGGTCCGGTTCGCCGACTTCACCACCATCACCCGGGCCCGCACCCTGCACGAGGCGACCGACGTCGCCGCCGTCCTCTACGCGACCGCCCGCGGCCTGTTCGAGGCCCTCGGCCTGGACCGGGCGCGGCTGCGGCTGATCGGGATCCGGGTGGAGCAGCTGGTCGAGTCCGAGACGGCTCCGCGGCAGATGGAGCTCGGCGAGCGCCTCTCCGGCCGCCGGGAGGTCGAGCAGGCCGCGGACCGGGCGGGACACCGATTCGGCCGCGGCGTCGTCCAGCCCGCCAGCCTCGTCGGGGAGGGGACTCCGCGTCCGGCTGCGGTGCCCCCCGGACCCGTGCAACCATTCGACCCGCCCGGTCGTTCTTCCTGACGTGGGGCACGTTCGTGCGCCATTCAGGCCCATCCCCGGGCAGATCGAATCCGAACGGGTTATGCAGTCGGGTTTCCCCGCGCCCCTGCGGCGCATATCCTTGGGGAAACAAGGACTCGTGGCAGGGTAGCCGCGGCAACGCGCTACCGGGGTGAGGAGGAGTCGTGCCGCTCTCGGAGCACGAGCAGCGTCTGCTCGAGCAGATGGAGCGGGCTCTCTATGCCGAAGACCCCAAGTTCGCGTCGTCCCTGCGTGGCAAGGACCCCCGGAGCAACTTCCGCCGGCGCATCCTGCTCGCGGCCCTCGGCTTCATCGTCGGCATCGTCCTGCTGATGACCGGGCTCGTCGCCCAGCAGTCCGTGGTCAGCGTGCTCGGCTTCGTCCTGATGCTGCTCAGCGTCTTCTTCGCCGTCACGAGCTACCGCGCCGTCACCACCGCCGCCCAGCTCGGCGTGGTCGACGGCGGCGAGGTCCGCCGCCCGCATACCGCCCAGCAGCGCAAGCCGCGTGGCGGCGGAGGCCCCGGCCTGATGGACCGCCTCGAGGAGCGCTGGAACCGCCGCCGCGACGACAACGGCCGCTGAGCCACCCGCACCGCAGCAGCCAGCAACTCAGCAGCCAGGCAACCCGCGCCCACCGTCCTGACGACGGTGGGCGCCGTTGTGTCTGCGGTCCTCCGTGCTCGACTGCTCAGCTGCTCACTGCTCAGCGGCTCGCGGCTCGGCACTCCGCGGCTGCGCGCCGGGCTCCGCGGCTGCGCGGTCCAGCCCGAACCACGGTGCGTTCCCGGAGGAGCAATCGTGCGCGAGGCGGCACGACCCGCGTACCGGGCCGAGGCCGCGGATGGTTGCTCCTCCGTCCGCGCACCGCTGTCGTTCGCGCACGCTCCGCGGGAACGCCGTTCGCGCAGCGCCGCGAGTCGGAGACGTTCCCGGCGGGAACGGCCCCCGACGCAGGCCGGCCGGGATCAGCCGCGGCGCAGGCGCAGCCGTCCGGTCAGCGAGGCGACCGCCGTGTCGAGGGCGTCCAGGGCGTCGGCGAAGCGCTCCGAGAGCGCGCGCGACACGGCGCGGGTCGACCTCGGGAGCAGCCGGGCCCGCCAGCGCCCCCACCGGCTGGCGGCGTCGGACAGGCTGCCCCGCACCGTCTCCACGTCGTCCCGCAGCCCGTCGGCGTCCGCAGTCATCGCGGGCGCATAGCGCTCCTGCTCGGTCGCGCCGGCGATCCGGTACGCGGCCTCGGCGGCCTCGTCCGAGAGCGGGCGTGCCTGGACGAGCCGAGCGGTGCCGCGCCGCGGCGGGTCGCTGTCCTGCCAGGTGTAGCCGAAGTCGAGCAGCGTGTCCTGCAGGTCCGCCCACGCCGCCCGAGCGCGCTCCTGCGGTGTGCTGGCCCTGCTCCACCTCCGCCGTCGGACGATGAGCCGGGTCAGTCCGGGCACGGCGAGCAGGACGAGGACCCCGAGTGCGATGAGGAGGGGCACGACCGGGATCGAGATCGGTCCGGCCCCGACGCTGCCGCCACCACCCCGTCGTTGGCATCGACGAGCGGAGCACCCTCACGGTTGCGCGGGTTCTGCGCCGTGGCCCGGAGGTGTCGCTGCTGGCAGAGGGCGCCGGTGCGCCGCCCGCGCCGGCGCCGTTGACGTCGGGCCGGGCCCAGGTCGGCGGCAGACCGGTGCGCTCGCTGGGGGTCGGCTCGAACCGGACCCAGCCGCTGCCCTCGAAGTACAGCTCCGGCCACGAGTGCAGGTCGTGCAGCCCGACGGTGTGGCCGCCCTGGCCGTCCGCCACACCGGGGGTGAAGCCGACGGCCACCCGGGCCGGGATGCCGAGCCCGCGGGCCATCACCGCCATCGCCGAGGCGAAGTGCACGCAGTAGCCCTGGCGGGTCTCGAGGAAGGCGAGGATCGCGTCGGAGCCGTTGGCGTCCCCGACGGTGTCGGACACCTCGGTGGAGTACGTGAACCGCTCCGGGTCGCGCAGCCAGTCCTGGATCGCCAGGGCGGCGTCGTAGTCCGTCTGCGCGTCCTTGGTGATCTCCTCGGCCTGGACCCCGATCTCGTCGGGCAGGTCCTCGGGCAGGTCCAGGTAGCGGCTCACCGACCGGGGTGGGGTGCCGGCCTGGCGCAGCTTCTCGGCGGTGAAGACGACCTCGAGCGAACGGACGTCGTACTCGAGCTGGCGGGTGGAGGTGTTCTCACCGAAGACGTTGAACGTGGACGGGTCGTAGAGCCAGGTCCCTTCGATCGAGACCCGCTTGGTCGGGTACGGCAGCGGCAGCCAGGTCTGCTCCAGGTCGAAGACCTGGATCTGGTACCTCCGCTTGTTCTGCTTGACGTCGCCGCCCAGCCCGGGCGCGGAGACCAGACCGTCCTCGATGTCGTTGTCGTTGCGCGACACCTCGAGCTCGCTCGGCTGCCACTTGTTCCCGGTGAACTCGTCGAGGCCGACCAGCCGCAGATAGGTCGGCTGCCCCCGGTAGCTGATGACCGGCCGGTCCACCGACCGGCGCAGGTTGCGGCCGAGGTCGACGATCGGGTTGACGACGGCGACGCGGTTGCCGCCACCTCCGCCGTTGCCGAAGCCGCCGCTGCCGAAGCCGAAGGCGCTGGTGCTCACGTCGGGCAGCACGGCCGGCACGATCAGCGCCAGCCCGAGGGCGGTGGCTCCGACCCGTCGCCCGACCTGCCCCAACGGTGACGTCTCGACCGAGGGACGCAGGTTGGGCCGGTCGACGATGAACCGCATCGGACGGCCCCACCGGCTGACCCGCTCCCGCGACTCCGCGAGCAGCAGCGCGAGGAAGCCGATCGCGCCGATCGCGAACGCGACCCAGTTGACGCCCTCCGGCGCGACGGCGGTCGGCACCGTGTAGAGCACGAGCAGCGGCAGCCCGGCCAGCGCGGCGCGTCGCCACGTCACGGCGAGGGTGTCGACCGCGAGCGCGACGAGGCCGACGCCGCCGACCGTGAGGAACTCGATGCCGGGGGAGACGCCGATCGGGGCGGCGAACTGCCGGATGTCCCGGCGGCCGTTGCTCGCCAGGTCGCCGAGCCGGTCCAGCGTCGCGGTGGTCGGCACCACGTGGAACAGGGACTCGTCGTGGCCGTAGCGCACCAGCAGGTACGCGGCCAGCGCGGCGAGCCCGCCGAGCGGGACCGTCGCGCGCGACGTCGACATGCGGCGGGCGATCTCGCAGCCGGCGCCGACGAACAGCACGGCGACGACGGAGGGGAAGAACCAGGTGCCCCGCAGGAACGTGTGGCCCAGGCAGAGGGCAGCCGTGATCGTGGCGACGGCCGCGAAGGCCGGCATCCGCAGCGAGCCGCCCATGTCCTTCACGAGCGAGCTCCGGATGTACCGGACGCCACGACCGAGGGCGCCCACCCGCCGCCGTGGTGCGCGGCGTCCGGCCACAGGTCGGTCAGCGACTCTCCGGCCCGCGCGGCGACGACCCGCCAGCCGGAGGCGCGCAGGAGTGCGGCGGACCCCTCGAACTGGGCGTGCGAGGCGGCGCGTGCGTGGTCGGAGGGCGCCATCCAGGAGGCGGTGTCGAGCAGGATCGCGATCGCAGCGGTGGAGCCCTGCCGCAGCCGGGCGAGCAGGTGGGCCTCCTCGGGCTCGACGGTGCCGAGCACGGCGACGAGCAGGCCGTCGCCGCCGCCGCGACGCAGCGACGCGCCGGCGTCACGCAAGGACCGGTTCTGCGAGGTCGTCGACGACGGCCAGCGCGTCGAGGAGGGCGCCCTCGAAGTCGCTGCCGACGCCGCTGGGGTCGTGGGCGGCGCTCGCGACGTGCGCGCCGGTGTCGGTGAGCAGCCGGACGAAGTAGCCGTTGCGGACCAGGTGCACGCCGACCGAGGCGGCCGCCGAGACGGCCCACTCGAACGAGGACGCCGGCCCGTCGCCACCGTGCGCGATGGCCCGGGAGTCGAGCAGCAGGGTGCAGCGCGCCTGCCACGGCTGCTCCTCGCGGCGGACCATGAGCTGTCCCAGCCGGGCGGTCGAGCGCCAGTGGACGCGTCGCAGGTCGTCGCCGTCGCGGTACTCCCGCGTGCCGGCGTCGTCCTCACCGGCACTGGCGATCGCGCGGGACCGGCTCTCGCCGCTGCCCGTCCACTCGCCGGCGAGCGCCACCACCGGCAGGGGATGGACCCGCGGCGTGACCATCAGGATGTCGCGGGCGGTGAACGAGCGCTGCAGCTCGCACATGCCGAACGGGTCGGTGAGCCGCAAGGTCAGCGGGCCCAGCTCGTACTTGCCGCGGACGTCGGAGCGCACCGTGTAGGTGACCTCGCGCCGGCCGCGGGGCTCGACCCGGTCGAGCACGAAGCGCGGTCGCGAGCCGAGGACGTACGGCACGCGGTCCTCGACCAGCAGCAGCCCGGTCGGGAGACGGGAGATGTTGTCCAGTCGCAGCGTCACCGCGCTCTCCTGCCCGGCCGCGGTGCGCGGCTGGTGGAGGCGTCGGCCGGAGGACAGCCGGTAGCGCGTGCGCGCGACCACGAGCGCGCTGATGACCGGCAGGGTGAGGACCAGGATGGCGACCCGCAGCAGGTCGTCCTGCGCCGTGATGGCCGCAGCGATCAGCAGAGCGACACCCGCGGCGAGGAAGGATCGCCCGCGGGTCGTCAGGCCCTGGAGCGAGTCGCGCACTAGATGCTGCTCCGACGTCCCCGCGAGTCGTCCGGCAGCGGCACCGAGGCCACGATGCCGGCCACGATCTCCTCGGTGCCGCGGCGGGCGATCTGCGCCTCGGCGGTCGGCAGCAGCCGGTGCGCGAGGACAGCCGACGCGAGGGACTGCAGGTCGTCCGGGCAGGACGTAGTCGCGGTCGTCGAGGGCCGCCGCGGCGCGGGCGGCCCGGATCAGGTGCAGCGTCGCGCGCGGCGAGGCGCCGAGCCGCAGGTCGGGCGAGGACCTGGTGGCCAGCACCAGGTCGACGGCGTAGCGGCGCACCTGGTCGGACACGTGCACGTTGCGCACGATCTTGATCAGGTTGGCGATCTCGGTCGCGTCGGACACGGCGTCATCGTGTCGAGCGGGGACGTGCGCCCGTGGGTGTCGAGCATCGTGAGCTCGGCCTGCTCGTCGGGGTAGCCCATCGAGAGCCGGGCCATGAACCGGTCCCGCTGCGCCTCGGGGAGGGGGTAGGTGCCCTCCATCTCGATCGGGTTCTGCGTCGCGACGACCATGAACGGCACCGCCAGCTCGTACGTCGTGCCGTCGACGGTGACCTGGCGCTCCTCCATGCACTCCAGCAGCGCGGACTGGGTCTTCGGCGAGGCGCGGTTGATCTCGTCGCCGACGACGATGTTGGCGAAGATGGCGCCGGGCTTGAACTCGAACTCCCGCGCCTCCTGGTTGTAGATCGAGACGCCGGTGATGTCGCTCGGCAGCAGGTCGGGCGTGAACTGCACGCGGCGCACCGTGGAGTCGACCGACCGGGCCAGCGCCTTCGCGAGCATCGTCTTGCCGACGCCGGGCACGTCCTCGATGAGGAGGTGGCCCTCGGCCAGCATCACCGTGATCGCCAGGCGCACGATGTCGCGCTTGCCCTCGATGACCCCCTCGATGGCGCGCCGGATCCGCGTGGTCGTGTCGGAGAGGGCGGCGAGGTCCGCCTTGTCGACCCCAGGACCGGAACGTCCCGACCCGTCAGAGCCATCCGCCCGATGGTCGGTCGTCTCACCTACGGTCAAGAGGTCCTCCTCGGCTGCGGCCCCGCGCCTCGTCGCATCGGGTTCTTCCTGTTGGAGCGGGAGTCTTTCATCGAGCGGCCCCGGCGGGAACCGGGAAGGTAACGATTGTTACGTCGGTGCGGACCGCTTAGTTCCGATGGACACGTGTGGCCACCACCAGGGCGGCCAGTGCAGCAGCGACCCCGAGGACGACCAGCGCTACCGAGGGTACGACGTGCTGGGCGGTCGCGACGGAGACCAGACGAAGCTGCCCCGAGGGCCGAGACGACCGGGCCGAACGCGCCGGGTCGCCGGCGCCCGCAGCACGACGTCCCTGCGGCGACCGGACCCGAGCCACTCGGTCCACCGCGAGCGGCCGCTTTGCCCCGTCTGCCCGGTCCCGGTCGGCCCGGTCTGCTCCGTGCGGTCCAGCGCCGAGATGACGACGAGCAGCAGCGCGGCCGCGGTGACGACCTGGACCGGCCGCAGGTCCGAGTCGTCGAGCGCGGACGCGAGCAGCACGGCGAGCGGTCACGAGGGCCAGGGCCGCGGTCCCGGCCACCCGCCAGCCCGGTCACCGCGGCCAGCACGACCACCGCCTCCGCGGCCACCGCCGCGGCGACCACCGGCCGGACGGGGTCCGGGAGCGCCGTCACGACCAGCGTGGCGCCGGCCGCGAGGACGAGCAGCAGGCGCCACCCCACGGGCGACACCCACCACGGGCAGCGACCTGCCGCCCGCCCCGACGCGCCGACGCGTCGCCGGCCGTCGCGCTCACTCCTGGCCCCCGGCCGGACGGCGCGCATCGCGTGCTGCAGCGCGCCGGTCAGGTCGCCCTCGCCGTCCCACGGGAGCACGGGCACCCCGAGCCAGCCGAGCTCGACCGTCAGCGCCTCGCGCTGCATCCGCCAGGCGCGCAGAGCGAGCTGCTCCTGCGTGCGCCGGCCGACCTCCGGCTCGGCGATCAGGACGTCCACCACCAGCGGGGAGAACCCTCGCGAGCGCAGGTTGCGGACCGCCTCGAGCGGCCGGTCGTCGAGCAGCGGGGTCACGACCGCCACGAACGCCCGCGGCGGCAGCATCCGCAGGGGGAGGTGCTCGAGGCCGTACTCGACGGCGCCGGCGTCGCGCTCGGACTGGTCGGGGCGCACCGACATCAGCGCCTCGCTCACCCGGTACAGCTGCCGCGGGCCGGTCGCGGGCGCCAGCCAGCGCAGCGGGCCGCCGAAGGTGACCAGGCCGACCCGGTCGTGCGAGCGCAGGTAGGTCTGCGCCAGCCCGGTCGCCGCGCGGACGGTGAGGTCGAGGGTCGAGTCGCCGGGCTCTCCGGCGTCGACCGTGGTGTCGAGCACGAGCACCAGGTCGAACGCGCGCTCCGCCGCGTACTGCCGGACGAACAGCTCACCGTGGCGGGCCGTCGTGCGCCAGTCGATGTCGCGGCGCCGGTCACCGGGGCGGTACGGCCGCGCGCCGGCGAACTCCACGCCGGAGCCGACCGCCCGGCTGGCGTGCTCGCCGAGGGGAGCGGCCAGCTCGCGCGGCGCGACGGACCGGCCGAGGGCGGCCGCCGCGGGGTAGACGACGATCTCGTCGACCTCGACGTCCAGCGTCGGCGGTGTAGCAGCGCCCGGCGCCGACGACGCGGATCCGGACCGGGCCGACCTGGTGCCGGCCCCAGTGGCCGGGGACGATCCGCCAGCGCACCGTCGTGGTCGTGCCGGCCTCGGCCACCACGCCGTCGTACGTCGACGACGGTCTGCGCCGGCAGCACCACGTCGGCGTCGACCCGGTGGACCTCGGCGATCGTCACGTCGAGCTCCAGCACCAGCTCGTCGCCCTCGACGCATCGGGTGGGCGACAGCCGGGCTGCGACGTCGATGGTCGTGGGCAGAGCCGAGCGCGGGCGCGGCGACGAGCAGGACCAGCGGCACGACCGCCAGCGCGAGCAGCTCGCCGTGCGCCGTGATCGACCGCCCCGCGATCGTCGAGGGCGGCCACCAGCGCGAGCCGGCGCAGGCGGGTGGTCGGCGCAACCCAGCACCAGGTCGACGCTGCGGCCGGTCATCGCGGCGCCGGCACCGTCGAGAGCAGCTCGGTCACGACGTCGGCGCCGGTGACGCGGCGCACCCACAGCTCGGGCCGCAGGCTGAGCCGGTGGGCGAGGGCGACCACGGCGACCGACTTGACGTCCTCCGGCGTCACGTAGTCGCGGCCGTCGAGCACGGCCTGGCCGCGGGACAGCGCCACGAGGGCGAGCCCGCCGCGGGGGCTGGCGCCGACGGTGACCTGCGGGTGGGTGCGGCGTCGCGTCGACCAGCTCGACGACGTACCGCAGGATCGGCGGCTCGACCTGCACCTGCTCGAGGCTCTCCCGCATGGCGAGCAGCGTCTCGGCGTCGACGACCGGCGGAGAGCCGCGGCGGGGCCCAGCCGTGCGCGAGCCGCCGGCTCAGCAGCTCCTGCTCGTCGTCGAGCCCGAGGTAGCCGAGCGACGACCCGGAGCAGGAAGCGGTCGAGCTGGGCCTCCGGCAGGGAGTACGTGCCCTCGTACTCGATGGGGTTGTCGGTGGCGAGCACGACGAAGGGCTGGGGCAGCGGCCTGGTCTCGCCGTCGCTGGACACCTGCTCCTCGGCCATCGCCTCGAGCAGCGCGGCCTGCGTCTTGGGTGGCGTCCGGTTGATCTCGTCGGCGAGGAGCAGCTGGGTGAACACCGGGCCCGGCGCGGAACACGAAGCCGTTGGTCGCCGGGTCGAAGACCGAGATGCCGGTGAGGTCGGCGGGCAGCAGGTCGGGGGTGAACTGGACCCGGTGGAACGTCAGCCCGAGCGCCTCGGAGAAGCAGCGGGCCATCATCGTCTTGCCCAGCCCCGGCACGTCCTCGAGCAGGACGTGGCCGCGGCCGAGGATGCCGAGCAGCACGAGCTCGAGCGCGCGCCGTCGCCCGACCACCACGGTCTCGATCTCGTCGAGGATGCGGCCGGCCAGCGTCGCGGTCTCGGTGTGGCTCAGGGGACTCACAGGTGCTCCAGTCGGTCGACGATCAGGGTCAGGGTGTCCGGTCCGACCCCGGGGGGCTGGCTGTTGCGGGAGGCGGGCCGCTGCGGGTCGATCCAAGGCCACACGTCCTCGCCGAGGATCGAGCGGGCCGCGGTCGGGTCAGCGTGCAGGTCGACGCGGTGGCGGTCGGAGAGGCGGGCGGCGGCGAGCTGGGTGAGCAGCGGGCGGGTCACCTGGTCGTAGTGGCGGGGCGAGACCGACGCCCACGAGAGCTGGTCGGCCACCCGCCGGTAGGAGCGGAACGGCGCGTTGTCGACCGGCCGGCCGGTACGGCGGCGCCGGCGCGGCGGTGGGGCGCCGGGCAGCCGGACAGTCAGGACGAGCGCGGTCGTGACCGCGGCGGCCGACAGCGCGACGAGCAGCCCGGCCGGGCCTGCGGTCGCCACCGCCACCACGGTCACGACGAGAGCGATCGCGATGATCACGCGGACCTTGCGCCCGAGACTCGGTGGCGCCTCGGGCTCGTCCGCCTCGTCGTCCGTGTCGCGGAACCCGAACGGGTCAGGCACGCCGGGCTCCCAGCTCGTCGCGGACCTGTGCCAGCGCCTGCTCGGCAGACCGGCGCTCGGGCTCGCCCATCGGGTGCCGGCTGAACCTCGCCTCGCGGAAGAGCTGGGTCAATGTGCCTGCCGCGGCGCCGTCGACCAGCCCGGAGCCGGCCGCCCGGTCGAGCAGCTCCGTCGGGGTGTCCGCGTCGCTGGCCGGGCGCCCCCTGCGAGCCAGCCCGGACGCGAGCTGGGCCGCCATCGCCGCGTACGCCGCGACGATCGCCGACCTCGCGTCCCCGGGGCGGGCCAGCTCCGCCTCCGCCGCGGTCACCGCGGAGGACAGGTCCTCGGCGTCGGACTCGTTGGCGGACTCGTCAGTGACCGTCGTCGCGTCGCGGTCGCCGACAAGGCGCAACAGGGTGCGCCGGCGCGACACCAGCGCCACCGCCGCCAGGACCGCGGCGATCATCAGCAGGGTCGGCCAGCTCGGCCCCTCCGTGGTCGGCCCCGACTCGGACCCCTCGTCCGGGGGCGGACCCTGGCGGAGGCCCTCCACGACCCGGGGCTCCTCGCCCGTCACCCCGTTGACGACGTACCAGACGGCCAGCAGCGTGAGCAGCACGAGGACGACGGCCAGCAGCCGCATCCACAGGGGCATCCGCTCACCGGGGCGGCCCGTCGTCCCCGCCTGCGGGCACCGGGGCGCCGCTGCGCCGCAGGTGGCGCCGCAGCGTCCGCGCGCAGGCGGCGAGCGACCGCGAGGACCAGGACGCCGGCGATGACCCGCGCCCAGCGCACCCGCACCGGGTCGGCGAGCTCCGACCAGTCCAGGCCCTGGCGCGCCTGCAGGGCCAGGCCCGCGCCTGCGACCAGCGCGACGACGACCACGGCCCGCAGGACCACGTCCGCCGTCCCCTGCGGGCGGCCACCCGGCCGCTCCCCGTTCTCGACTCACACGTCGCATCCAACCAGCGGCGTCCAGCAGCACCGTCCGGCGGCACGCAGCCAGGCGCCGATGGGCCGTTCGGAGGAGATGTGGCGGCGAAGGGGCGGAACGGGTTGACGGTGGGGGGTAGTGGAGTACAGTGGCGCGCAGTGGGGGAGCAGTACCTGGAACGTCATGGGGAGGTGGGTCGATGTGGGGCAGGACGAGCACGATCCGTCGCCTCCTTCCGACCCGTCGGCTGCGGCCGGCGCCGCCGGTGCTGCTGGTCAAGGTGGTGCTGCCGCTGCAGCGCCCGGTGGCCGCCCCGTCGCGGCCGTGCCCGTCTTCCTTGGTACTCACCAGCCGCGAATGGACGACAAGGGCCGCCTCTTCCTCCCGGCCAAGTTCCGCGACGCCTTCGCAGGTGGCCTCGTGATCACCCGCGGCCAGGAGCGCTGCCTCTACGTCTTCCCCGACGAGGAGTTCGCCCGGCTCTACCAGCAGATGCGTCAGGCCCCGGTGACCAGCCGGGCGGCCCGTGACTACCAGCGCGTCTTCCTCTCCGGCGCCTCCAACGAGACGCCGGACAAGCAGGGCCGGGTGACCGTCCCGCCGCCGCTGCGCGACTACGCCGGGCCTGACCAAGGAGTGCGTCGTCATCGGCGCCGGCTCCCGCGTCGAGGTCTGGGACGCCGACGCGTGGAACACCTACCTCGCCGAGCAGGAGGGACCGTTCGCGGACCTGTCCGAGGAGGTGCTGCCGGGTCTGATCTAGCCGCCCGACGCCGCCGACACCCGCCCACCTGACCGACGACAACACGACCGACTGGCCTCGCACCGCCGTACGGCGAGGTCTCCACCCGCTCCGCGAACCTGGCGCACCTTCCCCGGTGCCAGGCCCGCGAGCTGCAGGCCACACCGGCCCGCGAGCGGTTGGAGACCTGGCAGTACGGCGGATCAGCAGCCACCGGACGCCAGCACGACAGCCACAACCAGCACGTTCCATGAAGGGTCGAGATGGATACGCCTGCGCAGCCGGCCGCACAGCTCGGCCGACGCATCGACGACTCGCTCGCCGATGAGATCCGCCACTCGGCGTTCCTGATCGGCGGCGCGCTCGGCCTGATGGGCCTCTTCGCTGCGGTACTGCTGGTCCTCACCACCAGGTTCGGCGGCTGACGATGGCCACCGAGCGGCACGTTCCCGTGCTGCTGGCCCGCACCCTCGAGCTCCTGGCGCCCGCCGTGCGCGAGCCGGGGGCCGTCGTCGTCGACGCGACGCTGGGCATGGGCGGGCACAGCGCGGCGCTGCTCGAGCAGTTCTCGGCGCTGCGGCTGATCGGGCTCGACCGCGACCCGCAGGCGCTGGCCCTGGCCGGCGAGCGGCTCGCGCCCTTCGCGGACCGGACCACGCTGGTGCACGCCGTCTACGACCAGCTCGCCGACGTCCTCGAGCGCGCGGGCGTCGAGCGCGTCCAGGGCGTGCTCTTCGACCTCGGCGTCTCGTCGCTGCAGCTCGACGAGGCGGGTCGCGGCTTCGCGTACGCCCAGGACGCCCCGCTGGACATGCGGATGGACCAGTCGCAGGGCATCACCGCGGCCGAGGTCGTCAACACCTACGAGCCGGGCCGGCTGGCCCGGGTGCTGCGCGGAGTACGGCGACGAGCGCTTCGCCCGCCGGATCGTCGTCGGCGATCGTGAAGGAGCGGGACAAGGAGCCGTTCACCGGCACCGCCCGGCTGGCCGAGCTGGTGCGCTCCTCGATCCCGGCGGCGACCCGGCGGACCGGCGGCCACCCGGCCAAGCGCACGTTCCAGGCGCTGCGGATCGAGGTCAACGCCGAGCTGCACGCGCTGGAGGGCGCCCTGCCCGCCGCGATCGACGCCCTCGCCGTCGGCGGCCGGATCGTCGTGCTGTCCTACCACTCGCTCGAGGACCGGCTGGTCAAGCGCGCTCTCGTCGCGGGCGCGACCAGCACCGCGCCGCAGGGCCTGCCGGTGGTGCTCCCCGAGCACGAGCCGCTGCTGAAGCTGCTGACCCGCGGTGCCGAGCTGCCCGGTGAGGACGAGCTGGCCGCCAACCCGCGGGCCGCCTCGGCCCGGATGCGCGCCGCCGAGCGGCTCAGGGACGCGGCATGAGCCCCCGCACCGTCGGCGCGACCGCGACCGCGACGGCTCCTCGACCGTCGGCCGCGGACCCGCACGGCTCCCGCTCGGTCGCGGGCGGCCGGCCGCTTGCCGGGCACCGGCTCTCGCTGGTCCCGCCGACGCGCACCGGCGCGCCGCGCGCTCCGTTCGTCGTCCTGCTCGGCACACTGCTCACCGCGGGGCTCGCAGGGCTGCTCTTCCTGCACACGGCCCTGGCGGAGGACTCCTTCCGGCTGCACGACCTGCAGAACCGCTCGGCCACGCTGGCCGACCGCGAGCAGGCGCTCGAGCAGGAGGTCGCCCGTCAGGCGTCCCCGCGTCGGCTGGCGGCGAGTGCGGAGGCTCTGGGGATGGTGCGCAGCGCGAACCCGGCGTTCATCCGCCTCTCCGACGGCAAGGTCCTCGGCAAGCCGCGGCCCGCCGTGGCCCCGCCGCCGCCCCCGAGCCCGTCGGCCGACCCGCAGGCGACCTCGGGGACAGCCCAGGGCGACGCCGACGCTGCGACCGACGGGTCCGGCGCGAGCGACCCGACCGCTTCACCCGACGCTCCCGGTGCCGAGGTGTCCGCACGCGAGTCCGGCACCGACCGGTGAGCGGCGCCGGGACCACTCGGGGCCGTCCGCCCCGGCCGGGTACGGCAGGCCGACCGGGCCACCGCCCGTCGGCGCGTGCTCCCGCGCCAGCACGTCGCCGGCCGACCGGCGGCCCGTCGCCCGCCGCCCCGCTCCGCGTCGAACCGCGGGCAGACGTACCGCGGGCAGGCGCCGGGTCGCCGCCCGCCGCCCCGCCCGCCCGCGATGCTGCGCCTCGGCGACGGCCCACGCCGGCTGCGCGCCGCCCTGATGGTGCTCGCCGTCGTGCTCTCGCTGTTCGGCGCGCGGCTGGTGCAGCTGCAGGGCCTCGACGCGACGACGTACGCCGCGGAGGCCGAGCAGGCCCGCCTGCGCACGGTCGCCCTGCCCGCCGTCCGCGGGACCATCTCCGACCGCAACGGCGTCGCCCTCGCGACGACGGTCGACGCGGTGAACATCACCGCCGACCAGGCCCAGATCGCGGAGGAGTCCGACCCGGCCGCGACCGCGGCGCTGCTCGCGCCCGTGCTCGGGATCGAGGCGTCGGTCCTGCAGGAGCGGCTCACCGGCAAGGCACGCTTCGCGTACGTCGCGAAGAAGGTGACGCCGAAGACCTGGCGGAAGGTCCGCGACCTCGACCTTCCCGACCCGACGATCGAGGGCGTCCCCGGCATCTTCGGCGAGAAGACGAGCAAGCGGGTCTACCCCAGCGGCAGCACGGCCGCGAACATCGTCGGCTTCGTCGGGGCCGACGGGAAGGGCCTCGGCGGGCTGGAGTACGCCCTCGACGACGTGCTGGCCGGCCGCGACGGGACGGCGACCTACGAGCTCAGCGCCGGCGGGCGACGGCTGCCGAGCGGCGTCGACTCCGAGCGCGAGGCGGTCGCCGGCAACGACGTGAGGCTCACCATCGACCGGGACATCCAGTTCGTCGCGCAGAAGGCGATCGCCAAGGCCGTCGCGTCGACGAACTCGCAGAGCGGCACCGTCATCGTGCTCGACCCGCGCAGCGGCGAGCTGCTCGCGATGGCGACCGTGCCGACGTTCGACGCCAACGCGCCGGGCAAGGCGCGCCCGCAGGACCGCGGCAACCGCGCACTGACCGAGGCCTACGAGCCCGGCAGCACCGGCAAGGTGCTCACCGCCTCCGCGCTGCTCGAGGAGGGCGTCATCACGCCGCGGACCCCGATCACGGTGCCCAACCGGCTGACCCGCGCCGGGCAAGACCTTCAAGGACTTCGAGGACCACGACACCCAGCACCTGACGTACGCCGGGACGATCGCGAAGTCCAGCAACATCGGCACCATCCGCGCCGCCGAGCGGCTCGGGAACCTGAAGCGGCTCTACCCGTACCTCGAGAAGTTCGGCATCGGTCAGCCCACCGGGCTCGGCCTGCCCGGCGAGGAGTCGGGCTACCTGCTGCCGACCAAGCAGTGGTCGGCGACCAGCGGCTACACGATGACCTTCGGCCAGGGCTACTCGGTCAACACCGTCCAGATGGCATCGGCGATCGGTGCCATCGCCAACGACGGGGTGCGGCTCGCTCCGCGGCTCGTCGACTCGACGACCGCGGCCGACGGCAAGGTCACCCGTCCGGAGACGCCCAAGGGCGTACGCGTCGTGCGTGCGTCGACCGCCGAGACCGTCCGCTCGATGATGGAGGCGGTCACCCGCGACGGAGGCACCGCGCCGCTGGCCGCGATCCCTGGCTACCGGGTCGGCGGCAAGACGGGGACCGCCCAGCGCTTCAACCCGTCCTGCGGCTGCTACCGGGGCTACACGATGTCCTTCATCGGGATGGCGCCGGTCGACGACCCCGGCGTCGTCGTCGCCGTCACGCTGCAGGACCCGAGGTCCGCCCTCGGCGGCGGCGTCAACGCGGCGCCGGTCTTCAAGCAGGTCGCGTCGTTCGCCCTCGAGACGCAGCGGATCGCGCCCGACCGGCACCAAGCACGGCAAGCTGAAGCTCACCACCAACTGACGCCGCGCTTGCATGACGTGCACGGCTGAGGCCCAGCCCGCATGATCGGACGAGCGTTCGTGGCGCAGCACGGCCGGCGGCATCGTACGGACGGCGGTCGCCGTCGGCTCGCGTCGAGACCGCCTCGCGACATGCAGTTTCGTGGACGTGACCACCCGCCTGCCAAACGTGGTCGACTGCGCTGCCCGGTAACCTCTGGCCGTGCCCAACCCGTCCGGCCCGTCCGTCCTCAGGCCGGTCGGACCACCGATGCGCACGCTCACAGAGGTGGCGGACCGGCTGGGCGTCGAGACGCCGGACGGTCCCACGGACGCCCTGGTCTCCGGCGTCACCCTGGACTCCCGGTCGGTGCAGCCCGGCGACCTCTACGCCGCGCTGTCGGGTGCGAAGGCGCACGGCGCGGACTTCGCCGGGCGGGCCGCAGAGCTCGGAGCCGTCGCCTGCCTGACCGATCCGGCAGGGCGCCGAGCGGGCGCGGGCGGCCGGTCTCCCGACGTACGTCGTGGCCGAGCCGCGCCGGCTGCTCGGCCCGCTCGCGGCCTGGGTCTACGGCGAGCCGGCCACGTCGCTGCGCACGATCGGCGTGACCGGGACCAACGGCAAGACGACGATCGCCTACCTGCTGGAGTCCGGCCTGCGCGCGGCCGGCCTCGCGACCGGCCTGATCGGCACCATCGAGACGCGGATCGGCGACGAGGTCCTCGGCAGCGTCCGGACCACCCCGGAGGCGCCCGACCTGCAGGCGCTGCTCGCGGTGATGCACGAGCGCGGCGTCGAGGTCGTGGTCATGGAGGTGTCCAGCCACGCGCTGGCCATGCATCGCGTCGACGGCACGACGTACGACGTGGCGGTGTTCACCAACCTGACCGAGGACCACCTCGACTTCCACGCCGACCTCGAGGACTACTTCGCCGCGAAGGCGACGCTGTTCACGCCCGAGCACTCGCGGCTCGGTGGTCGTCAACGTCGACGACGCGTACGGCGCGCGGCTGGCCCGGGAGGCGACCGTCCCCGTGGTGACCGTGTCGCCCGACGGCGGGGCGGCCGACTGGCGGGTCGAGGACGCCGAGCTCAGCCCGACCGGGAGCACCTTCACGCTGCTCGGTCCCGGCGGCGAGCGGGTCCGCTCCGGCACCGCGCTGGCCGGCGACTTCAACCTCGTGAACGCTGCGCTCGCGGTGGTCGCCCTCGTCCAGGCCGGCGTCGACCTCGAGCTGAGCGGCGCAAGGAGTGCAGGCCTGCGCCGGGGTGTGCCGGCCGGATGGAACGGGTCACGGCGGCTGACGACGCCGGCGACAGCCACTTCGTCGCGCTCGTCGACTTCGCGCACAGCCCGGACTCGCTGCGAGCGGCTGCTCGCGACCTGCCGCGGGCTGGTCGACGCCGGCGACGGCACCGGCCGCGTCGTGATCGTCATCGGGGCCGGCGGCGACCGCGACCCGTACAAGCGCCCGGTGATGGGCGAGATCGCCGCGCGGCGGGGCCGACGTGGTGGTGCTCACCAGCGACAACCCGCGCACGGAGGACCCGGACGCGATCCTCGCCGCGATGCGGGAGGGCTCCGACCGGGTGCCGGGCGCCGACGTCGAGGTGGTGCCCGAGCGCCGCGCGGCGATCGAGCGGGCGGTCGCGCTGGCCCGGCCCGGCGACGTCGTCGTGGTCGCGGGCAAGGGGCACGAGCAGGGGCAGGAGATCGACGGCGTGATGCACCCGTTCGACGACCGGGTGGTCCTGCGCGAGGCGCTGGGCCGGGTGCGCAGGTGATCGCCCTGCCGCTGGCCGAGGTGGCGCGGCTCGCGGGCGGAGTGGTCGGAGGCGGTGACGCGCTGGTGACCGCGCCCGCCGAGCGCGACTCGCGGCACGTCGCCGCCGGAGGGCTGTTCGTGGCCATCGTCGGGGAGCGGGTCGACGGCCACGACTTCGTCGACCAGGCGCTCGCCGCCGGGGCGGCTGCGTCGCTGGTGAGCCGGCCCGTCGCCGGCCCGCACGTGCTGGTCGACGACGTGCTCGACGCGCTGGGCCGGCTGGCCCGCGCGGTGCTCGACCGGCTCGCCGTCGGACGGGCTGGTGGTCGTCGGCCTCACCGGCTCGTCGGGCAAGACCAGCACCAAGGACCTGCTGGCGCAGGTGCTCGCGGCGGCCGGCCCCACCGTCGCGACCGAGGGCTCGCTGAACAACGAGATCGGCGTGCCGCTGACCGCGCTGCGGGCCGAGCCGGGCACCCGGCACCTCGTCGTCGAGATGGGGGCCCGCGGGGCCGGCCACATCGCCTACCTCTGCGGGATCACCCCGCCGCGGATCGGGGTCGTGCTCAACGTCGGGGCGGCGCACGCCGAGCGAGTTCGGGAGCAAGGAGGCGACCGCGCGTGGCCAAGTCCGAGCTGGTGCGGGCGCTGCCGGACGCGGCGGCGGGCGGGGTCGCCGTGCTCAACGCGGACGACCCGCTGGTCGCGGCGATGGCGGCGGTGACCGCCGCCCGGGTCGTCACGGTCGGGCAGGACGCCGGCGCCGACGTACGCGCCGAGGACGTGCGCCTCGACGAGCAGGGCCGCCCGTCGTACGTCCTGCACACGGCCCATGGCGAGCCGGTGCCCGTGCGGCTGCCGCTGCACGGCGCGCCACCACGTGGCCAACTCGCTGGCCGCGGCAGCCGTCGCGCTCGAGCTCGGGCTCGCGCCGACCGAGGTGGCGGACGCGCTCGGCCGGGTCAGCCCGACGCAGCCGCTGGCGGATGGAGGTGACGGAGCGTGCCGACGGCGTCACCGTCGTGAACGACGCCTACAACGCCAACCCCGACTCGGTCCGCGCGGCGCTCGAGGCGCTGACCGCCATGAGCACGCGGCCGCCGTACCGTGGCCGTCCTCGGCGAGATGCTCGAGCTCGGCGCGGCGTCCACCGAAGAGCACGAGCGAAGTGGGCAGACTGGCCCGCAGGTTGGACGTCGACCGCCTCGTCGTCGTGGGGGACGGCGCTCGGGCGATCCATGACGGCGCGCTGGCGGCGGGGGCCGTGGACGGAGAGGAGTCAGTGGTCGTGGCCGATGTGCCAGCCGCTCTGGCGACCCTGGGCGCGGTGCTGCGTCCCGGTGACGTCGTGCTGGTCAAGGCGTCGCGCGGAGCCGGCCTGGAGCGCGTCGCGGCCGGCCTGCTCGCGGAGCCGGCGGCGGGAGGCGACGCATGAGGCAGGTACTGCTCGCCGCGTCGATCGGCCTGATCATCACGCTGTTCGGCACGCCGGTCGCGATCAAGGCGCTGATCCGCCAGGGCTACGGCCAGCTGATCCGCGACGACGGCCCGACCTCGCACCACACCAAGCGCGGCACGCCCACGATGGGCGGCGCGGTCATCATCCTCGGGACGCTGCTCGGGTACTTCGGCTCGCACCTGATCACCCTGAGCGACCCCACCGTGTCCGGCCTGCTCGTGCTGTTCCTGATGAGCGGCCTCGGGCTGGTCGGCTTCCTCGACGACTACATCAAGGTGGCCAAGCAGCGCAGCCTCGGCCTGCGGGCCTGGGCCAAGCTGGCCGGCCAGATGGGCATCGCGGTGACCTTCGCGGTGCTCGTCGCTCAACTTCGAGGACGGCAACGGGCTCACCCCGGCGTCGACCGAGATCTCCTTCATCCGGGACACCGGGCTGGACCTGGGCGTCGTGCTGTTCATCGCGTGGGCGTACGTGATGATCGCCGGGACCTCCAACGGCGTGAACCTCACCGACGGCCTGGACGGGCTCGCCACCGGCACGTCGGTGATGGTGTTCGCGTCCTACGTCCTGATCGGCATCTGGCAGTTCGGCCAGGGCTGCGGCCTCGCGCGACCAGACCGGCTGCTACGAGGTACGCGACCCGCTGGACCTCGCCGTCGTCGCGGCGGCGATCATGGGCGCCTGCTTCGGGTTCCTGTGGTGGAACGCGTCGCCGGCGAAGATCTTCATGGGCGACACGGGCTCGCTGGCCCTCGGCGGCGCGCTGGCCGGTCTCGCGATCACCACCCGCACCGAGCTGCTGCTGGTGCTCATCGGCGGGCTGTTCGTCCTCATCTCGCTCTCGGTCATCGTGCAGGTCGGCTTCTTCAAGCTCACCAGAAGCGCGTCTTCCGGATGGCGCCGCTGCAGCACCACTTCGAGCTGGTCGGCTGGGGCGAGGTGACGATCGTCATCCGGTTCTGGATCATCGCCGGGCTGCTGGTCGCGCTGGGGCTGGGCGTGTTCTACGCAGAGTGGGTCAGCGGCGCTTGAGCCACTCGGACGGACGGGCCCGGCCGGCCGGGACGGCGCCGGACCTGCTCGGCGTGCGGGTCTGCGTCGCGGGTCTCGGCGTCACCGGTGCGTCGGCCGCCAGGGTGCTGGCCTCGCGCGGCGCGCGGGTCGTCGCGGTCGGCGGGCGCGACAACGACCGCGAGCGGGCGGCGGCCGACGAGCTGCGCGCCCTCGGCGTCGACGTGGTGGCCGGGGCCGGCCGAGGAGGTGCCGCCGGGCACGCAGCTCGTCGTCACCTCTCCGGGGCTGCGGCCCGACAACGCGATGCTCGTCGCCGCCGCGGCTGCCGGCATCCCGGTCTGGGGCGACGTGGAGCTCGCCTTCCGGCTGCGACCGGCCGGGCCAGCAGTGGCTCGGCGTCACCGGCACCAACGGCAAGACGACGGCCGTGCAGATGCTGGCGTCGATCCTCGGGGCCGGCGGGGTCCGGGCGATCGCCACGGGCAACGTCGGCTACCCGATCCTGGACGCGGTCCTCGCCGACCCGGCGTACGACGTGCTCGCGGTGGAGCTGTCCAGCTTCCAGCTGCACTGGACCAGCACGGTGGAGTTCACCGCCGCGCGCGATCCTCAACGTCGCGCCCGACCACCTCGACTGGCACGGCTCGATGCAGGCGTACGCGCAGGACAAGGCGGCGATCTGGCGGGGGAGCGCGGTCGCGGTCTACAACGCGGACGACGCGGCCTCGTCGCGAGCTTGGCCGCCGGCCGCGAGCGGACCGTCGGGTTCACGCTGGCTCGCCCCGGCGCGGGTGTCTTCGGGATCAGCGACGGCGCCCTGGTCGACGGCGACGGCACCGTGCTGGCGCGAGGTCGCGGACGTCCGGCCGGCCGCCCCGCACAACGTCGCCAACGCGCTGGCCGCCGCGGCACTCGCCGGGTCGGTCGGTGTCGGGCCGTCGGCGGTCCGCGACGGGCTGCGCGCGTTCTCGCCCGGGGCGCACCGGATCACCCCGGTCGGGTCGCTGTCGGGGGTCGACTACGTCGACGACTCCAAGGCGACCAACCCGCACGCGGCGGCGGCGTCGCTGCAGGCCTTCGACCGCGTCGTCTGGGTGGCGGGCGGGCTGGCGAAGGGCGCGCGGTTCGAGGACGTCGTCGCGGCCGTCGCCGGACCGGCTCCGCGGCGTCGTGCTGATGGGCCAGGACCGCGACCTGATCGCCGAGGCGCTGCGCGCGACACGCGCCGCAGATCCCGGTCGTCGAGGTCTCCCGCACCGACACTGGTGCGATGGACGACGTCGTACGCGCCGCCGCCGGTCTCGCCGAGCCCGGCGACACCGTGCTGCTCGCTCCCGCGTGCGCGTCCATGGACATGTTCGCCGACTACGCGGCCCGTGGCGACGCCTTCGCCGAGGCCGTGCGGCGACTCGGCTCGTGACCACGGTCCAGGCCGGCACGGACCTGCGCCCGCCGAAGCCGCGTCCGCGCGGGGCCGACGGCCCTCGCAGCGCGCGGCACCGCCTCCCGCGACCCGGCTCCTCGACCGGCCGGCCACGCCCTACTACGTGCTGCTCGGCGCCAGCGTCCTGCTCCTGGTCCTCGGCGTGGTCATGGTCTTCTCCGCGTCGAGCATCAACGCGTTCGCGTTCCTCGGCTCGTCGATGGCGATCGTGAGCAAGCAGGCGATGTGGGTGGTCATCGGCCTGCCCGTCATGTGGCTCGCGTCGCGGCTGCCCGTGCGGGCCTGGCGCATCGTGGCGTACCTCGGGCTGGCGACGTCCTTGGCGCTGCTGGTGCTGGTGGCGGTCGCCGGCACCGAGGTCAACGGCAACCGCAACTGGCTCGACTTCGGCGGGCCGTTCCGCATCCAGCCCTCCGAGCTGGCGAAGTTCTCGCTCGTCATCTGGGGTGCCGACCTGCTCGCCCGCAAGGAGCGGCTGCTCAACCAGTGGAAGCACCTGCTCGTCCCGGTGGTGCCGGTCGGCGGCGGCATCATCGGCCTGGTCCTGCTCGGCGGCGACCTCGGGACCGCGGTGATCCTGGCGGCATCCTCGGGGTGCTGCTCTACGTCGCCGGGCGCACCGCTGCGGCTGTTCGTCGGCATGGCCGTGCCCGTCGTCCTCTTCGTCGCGCTGGATGATCAACTCCCACTCGTACCGGATGTCGCGGATCACCGACTGGCTGCACCCGGAGCAGGCCGACCCGCTGGGCAGCGGCATGCAGGCGCTGCACGGGAAGTTCGCGCTGGCGTCGGGCGGCTGGTGGGGCGTCGGGCTGGGCGGCTCGAAGGAGAAGTGGGGCGCGCTGCCGGAGGCGCACACCGACTTCATCTTCGCGATCATCGGCGAGGAGCTCGGCCTGGTCGGCACCCTCGCGGTGCTCGCGCTCATCGGTGCCATCGGCTTCGCCGGGCTGCGGATCGCGATGGGCGCGACCGACCCGTTCGTCCGGCTCGCGGCGGCCGGGGCGACGGCCTGGCTGCTGGTGCAGGCCCTGGTCAACATCGGTGCCGTGCTGGGCATCCTGCCGATCATGGGCGTGCCGCTGCCGCTGGTCTCGTACGGCGGCTCGGCCCTGGTGCCGACGATGCTCGCCATCGGCATGCTGCTGTCCTTCGCGCGACCGCCGGGCTCGCGGCTGTCCCGTCGCGCGCGTCGCGCCGGACGCGATGCCGGGCGTGGGTGTCGGCCGCTCGGCGGCGCAGGTCGCCCGCGCGGCCCGGCCCCGGGATCGGGCGCGGTAGCCGTGCACGTCGTCATCGCCGGGGGTGGTTCCGCCGGCCACATCGAGCCTGCCCTGGCCTTCGCCGACGCGTTGCGCCGCCGCGACCCGGACGCCGGGGTCACCGCGCTGGGCACCGAGCGCGGCCTCGACACCCGGCTGATCCCGGCCCGCGGGTACGACCTCCGGCTCATCCCGCCGGTCCCGATGCCGCGCCGGCCCGGGCCGGACCTGCTGCGCGTCCCCGGCCGGCTGCGCCGCGCCGTCGCCGCAGCATCGGCCGTCCTGCGGGACACCAAGGCCGACGTGCTGGTGGGGTTCGGCGGGTTCGTGTCCGGCCCGGCCTACCTGGCGGCCCGCCGGCTCAAGGTGCCGATCGTGGTGCACGAGGCGAACCCGCGGCCCGGGTGGGCCAACCGCCTCGGCGCGCGCCTCACGCCGTACGTCGCGACGACGTTCCCCGGCACGCCGATCGCGCACGGCCGGCAGGTCGGCCTGCCCATCCGCCGCAGCATCGCCACCCTCGACCGCGCCGCCAGCCGGGCCGAGGGCCGCGCCGCGTTCGGCCTGTGGCCCGACGCGCCGACGCTGCTGGTCACCGGCGGCTCGCAGGGCGCGCGACGTCTCAACGACGCAGCCTCCGGCGCGTCCGCGCACCTGCTCGCGCAGGGCGTGCAGGTCCTGCACGCCTCGGGCACCGGCAACACCGATCACGGTCGGCCGGCCCGACCGGCTCGCCGCCGTACGTCGTGGTGCCCTACCTCGACCGGATGGAGCTGGCCTACGCCGCCGCGGACCTGGTGCTGTGCCGGGCAGGGGCCAACACGGTCGTGGAGGTCACCGCCGTCGGCCTGCCCGCGGCGTACGTCCCGCTGCCGATCGGCAACGGCGAGCAGGCGATGATCGCCGGGCCGGTCGTCGCGGCCGGGGGCGGGCTGATGGTCGACGACGCCGACTGCACGCCGGACTGGGTCCGCGCCACGCTGACCCCTCTGCTCACCGACGCCGGACGATTGGCGACCATGGGGGCGGCCGCCGAGAGCTCCGGGCGGCGCGACGCCGACGAGCGGCTGGTCGACCTCGTGCTCGAGGCCGTCGCCGCAGCCCGCGAGAGGAGGACGCCGTGAGCAGCGAGCCACCCGTCGTCCGTCCCCGCCGAGGACCTGGGCCGGGTGCACTTCGTCGGCATCGGCGGCGCCGGCATGTCCGGCATCGCGCGCATCATGCTCGCCCGCGGCCTGCCCGTCTCCGGCAGCGACGCGAAGGACAGCGTCGCGCTGGCCGCCCTGCGCGCCCTCGGCGCGACGGTGCACGTCGGCCACGCCGCGGAGAACGTCGGGGCTGCCGACACCGTCGTCGTGTCCACCGCGATCCGCGCGAACGAACCCCGAGCTGCTCGAGGCCGACCGGCTCGGCCTCCGGGTGATCCACCGGGCCGGCGCCCTCGCGTCGGTGATGGTCGGGCGTCGGGCCGTCGCGGTCGCCGGCACCCACGGCAAGACGACGACCACGTCGCTGCTGACCGTCGCGATCCAGCACTGCGGCGCCGACCCGTCCTTCGCCATCGGCGGCAACCTCAACGAGTCCGGCGCCAACGCGCACAACGGGTCCGGCGACGTGTTCGTGGCGGAGGCCGACGAGAGCGACGGCTCGTTCCTCCAGTACTCGCCGATGGCCGCGATCGTGACCAACGTCGAGCCCGACCACCTCGACCACTACGGGACGCCGGAGGCGGTGGCCGCGGCCTTCGACGAGTTCGCCGACCGGGTCGTGCCGGGGGGCTTCCTGGTCTGCTGCGCCGACGACGCCGGGGTCGGCACTGCTGGCCGAGACGCGCGCGCGGACGCGGGCATCGACGTGCGGACCTACGGCGTGCACCCCGACGCCGACCTGCGGCTGGCCGAGCTCGTGACGAAGGGGATGGGCAGCTCCTTCGTCCCGGTCGCCCGCGGCCGCCGGCTCGGCCGGGTCGACCTGCGCCTGCCCGGCGCGCACAACGCTCTCAACGCCGCGGCCGCACTGGCCACCGGGATCGGGACTCGGCTTCCCCGTCGAGCGGCTGCGCGAGGGGCTGTCCAGCTTCACCGGCACCCGCCGCCGGTTCGAGCACAAGGGCACCGCGGGTGACGTACGCGTCTACGACAGCTACGCGCACCACCCGACCGAGCTGACCGCCGACCTCAACGCGGCCCGCGGCGTCGCCGACGGCGGGCGGGTCGTCGTCGTGTTCCAGCCGCACCTGTTCAGCCGGACCCAGTTCTTCGCCGACGACTTCGGCGCGGCGCTCGGGCTCGCCGACGAGGTCGTCGTCATGGACGTCTACGCGGCGCGCGAGGACCCGGTGCCCGGCGTCACCGGCGCCCTCGTCGCGGCGAAGGTGCCGCTGCCGCCCCAGCAGGTCGTGTTCGAGCCCTCGTGGTCCGCGGTCGCCGGGCACCTGGCCGACCGGGCCAAGCCCGGCGACATCGTGCTCACCTGCGGCGCCGGCGACGTGACGATGATCGGCCCCGAGGTGCTGGCGCGGCTGGACGCGCTGCGCCCGTGAGCGTCGCGACGAGCCTGGCCGAGCGGGCGACCGAGCGGGGCCGGGCACGCCGGCGCTCCCGGCTCCGGCTCGTCCTCGTGCTGCTGGCGCTGGCCGCGGTGCTCGCGGCGCTGGCCTGGCTGGTGCTCTGGTCGAGCGTCCTCGGGGTCGCGCAGGTCGAGGTCACCGGGACGGCCCGGCTGAGCGCCACCGAGGTCACCGAGCAGGCGGCGATCGAGCCGGGCACCCCGCTGGCCCGGCTGGACTCCGACGCGGTGGCCGAGCGGATCTCCTCGTTGCCGGTCGTCGAGCACGTCGAGGTCAGCCGCGCCTGGCCGCGGTCGGTCGAGATCGTGGTCCGCGAGCGGACGGCCGCCGCCGTACGCCCGATCGGCTCGTCGTGGCAGCTGGTCGACCGGACCGGCGTGGTCTTCGCGACCCAGTCGACCCGGCCCGACGGGCTGCCTCTGGTCAGCGCGCCGACAAGCGCCGGACGCTCGGCACTGCGCGCGACGCTCGACGTGCTCGACGCGCTGCCGGCCGACGTGCGCCGCCAGGTCCGCGAGGTGCGGGCGGTCGACGACCAGCACGTGACGATGCGGCTGTCCAAGAAGCGGGCCGTCGTGTGGGGGAGCAGCTCGGAGCGCGCCCAGCGCAAGGCCGACGTGCTCGCCGTCCTGCTCACCCGCAAGGCGTCGGTGTACGACGTCAGCGCGCCCGACATCCCGACCACCCGCAAGTAGTGCGACGCGGGAGGTCGGCCCTTCGATTGGCCGGCAAAGCCCGTCGGCAAAGTCGCTACGGCGTGTCGGTGCGTCGGTCGTTGAGTCGGTAGGTCGCTCCACCTACGTTCCTCGCAACCTCGACGTTGACATAACTATAAGGCTCAACTAGAGGGTGAGGGTTCCGGAGACGACCGGGCCCCGCACCGAGCAGAGAGGCACCGACGTGGCAGCACCGCAGAACTACCTCGCGGTCATCAAGGTCGTCGGCATCGGCGGCGGCGGCGTGAACGCGGTCAACCGGATGATCGAGGTCGGCCTCAAGGGGGTCGAGTTCATCGCGATCAACACCGACGCGCAGGCGCTGCTGATGTCCGACGCGGACGTCAAGCTCGACGTCGGCCGCGAGCTGACCCGCGGCCTTGGCGCCGGGGCCAACCCGGAGGTCGGCCGCAAGGCCGCCGAGGACCACGCCGCCGAGATCGAGGAGGTCCTCAAGGGGGCCGACATGGTCTTCGTGACGGCCGGCGAGGGTGGCGGCACCGGCACCGGCGGCGCACCCGTCGTCGCCCGGATCGCCCGCTCGCTCGGCGCGCTCACGATCGGCGTCGTCACCCGGCCGTTCGGCTTCGAGGGCCGCCGCCGCGCCAACTCCGCGGAGACCGGCATCGACGAGCTGCGCGACGAGGTCGACACGCTGATCGTGATCCCCAACGACCGGCTGCTGTCGATCTCCGACCGCGCGATCTCGATGCTCGACGCCTTCAAGTCCGCCGACCAGGTGCTGCTGCAGGGCGTCTCCGGCATCACCGACCTGATCACCACGCCCGGCCTGATCAACCTCGACTTCGCCGACGTGAAGTCGGTCATGTCCGGCGCGGGCTCGGCGCTGATGGGCATCGGCTCCTCGCGCGGCGACAACCGTGCCGTCGAGGCCGCCGAGATGGCGATCTCCTCGCCGCTGCTCGAGGCGTCCATCGACGGCGCCCACGGCGTCCTGCTCTCCATCTCCGGCGGCTCGGACCTCGGCCTGTTCGAGATCAACGAGGCCGCCCAGCTGGTCGCCGAGGCCGCCCACATCGAGGCCAACATCATCTTCGGCGCCGTCATCGACGACGCGCTCGGCGACGAGGTGCGGGTGACCGTCATCGCTGCCGGCTTCGACGGCGGGACGCCGCGCAAGACGGTCCCGACCCCGGCGAAGAAGGGCGAGACACCGCAGTTCGTGCACTCGTCGACACCGAAGGCCGAGCCCGAGCCCGAGCGTCCGTCCGAGCGCGCCTCGGAGCGGATGCCCGAGCCGGCGTTCGCGGGCCACCGCAACGGGTCGGCGAGGGAGCCGGTCGAGCTGCCGCGCGAGCCGGTGCCCGCCGCCCGTCCCGCCCGGACCATCGTGTTCGACGACGACGACCTCGACATCCCCGACTTCCTCAAGTAGCCAGCACCGGGCGCGCGCCGCCCCACCCGGCGGCTGGGCACGCACCGCATTCGCGACGTTCCGCCCCGACACGCCGACGTAGCCGTCGGCGTGTCGGGAGCGAACGTCGCGAATGACGTTGGTGTCGGCGCGCCGAGGACGCGGGTGGTGGCCGGGCGGGAATGCGGGTCGTCCGTAGGCTGCGGGTGATGCTGCACCGGACAGGAACGCTCGGCGAGGACGGCAAGGCCCGCCTCGCCGTGTCCGACCGGTGGGGCGGGGTGAGCGCAGGCGGGTTCGGCGAGCTCAACCTCGCCGGCCACGTCGGTGACGAGCCCCCAGCGGTCGCCGCGAACCGGGAGCGGCTGGCAGCCGGCCTCGGGCTGACGACGGAGCGGGTCGCGTTCATGAGCCAGGTCCACGGTCGCGACGTCGCGGTCGTCGACCTTCCCGTCACACCGGACGCGCCTGTCCCCGAGGTCGACGCGCTCGTCACGCGCACGCCTGGCCTGGCGCTGGCGGTGCTGGTCGCCGACTGCGTCCCGGTCCTGCTCTCGTCTCCGGCTCCCGGTGGGACCGTGCTGGGTGTCGCGCATGCAGGCCGGCGCGGCGTCCTCTCCGGCGTCGTCGCCGCGACCCTCGACGCGATGCGTGACCTCGGCGCGAGCCCGGAGCCGTTCGTCCGCCCTGGTCGGGCCGGCCGTCTGCGGCCGGTGCTACGAGGTGCCCGCCGCGATGGCCGACGAGCTGGTCGCCCTGGTGCCGGAAGCCCGGGCGACCAGCCGCGACGGCACCGCCCGCACTGGACCTGCCCGCCGCGGTCGCCGCCCAGCTGCGCGCGGCCGGCGTCGCCGACGTGGAGGTCGACGGTGCGTGCACGGCCGAGGACCCGGATCTGTACTCCTACCGGCGCGACGCTGTGACGGGCCGGTTCGCCGGGCTGGTCTGGACCGACGCGTGAGCGACGAGCTCCGTGAGGACGAGCCCAGGCGGCAGGAGATCGCGGCCAACCTGGAGCGGGTCCGGGAGCGGATCGCCGCCGCCTGTGCGGACGCCGGCCGGTCGCCCGCCGAGCTCACGCTGGTCGCGGTGACCAAGACCTTCCCGCTCGACGACGTCGCCCATCTGGCCGCCCTCGGGCTGCGCGACGTCGGGGAGAACCGCGACGCCGACGCGGCGGCCAAGGCAGCCGGTGCGCGGGAGGCCGGCTTGTCCGACCTGGTGTGGCACTTCGTCGGGCAGGTCCAGCGCAACAAGGCGGCCTCGGTCGCGACGTACGCCGACGTGGTGCACTCCGTCGACCGGGTGCGGCTGGTGAGCGCCCTCGATCGAGGAGCAGCCTCCGCCGGCCGTCAGGTCGCCGCACTGGTGCAGGTCGACCTGCGCGACCCGCCGGTCGACGACGGTCGTGGCGGCGCGGCGACGGCCGAGGTCGACGAGATCGCCGCCGCACTGGACGCGGCCGAGCACCTCGTCCTCGGCGGCGTGATGGCTGTCGCGCCGCTCGGGCTGGACCGGGCCGGCACCGACCGGGCCTTCGCGCGGCTGCTGGACGCCTCGGAACGGCTGCGCGCGACGTACCCGGGAGCAGTGATCGTCTCGGCGGGGATGAGCTCGGACCTGGAGTCCGCGGTCGCCCATGGCGCGACACACCTGCGCGTCGGCACGGCGTTGCTCGGTTCGCGCCCTCCGCTCGGGTAGCGTCGACGCCAACGACGAACCAGTGGGTTCGTTCACCCGAGCGGAGGGCGTCAGGCATGGCCAGCGCGATGCGTAAAGCAATGGTCTACCTCGGCCTCGTGGAGGACGACGACCGGTACGACTACGAGGGCTACGACGACGAGGGCTACGAGGCCGAGTCAGACGACCGCCGCAACGGCACGTCCTCCTCAGCCTCGCGCGTGTCGTCGCTCGGCTCGCGCGAGGACCACCAGCGTGGCGGCGTGGCGACCATGCCCGACCGGCGCCCGCACGCCGCCTCCGACGGTGGACGGGCCTTCGACCGGATCACCACGATCCACCCGCGGACCTACAACGAGGCCAAGCAGATCGGCGAGAGCTTCCGCGAGAGCACGCCGGTGATCATGAACCTGTCGGACATGGACGACTCCGACGCCAAGCGCCTGGTCGACTTCGCGGCCGGGCTCGTCTTCGGGCTGCGCGGCACCATCGAGCGGGTCACGAACAAGGTCTTCCTCCTCTCGCCGGCCGATGTCACCGTGACGGCCGAGGACAAGGCGCGGATGGCCGAGAGTGGCTTCTTCAACCAGAGCTAGGGTGCGCGGGTGAACCCATCGCCCGTGGGCCAGATCATCATCCTGTTCCTCTGGCTGTTCTTCATCCTGCTCATCGCCCGCCTGGTCCTCGACTACGTCCAGATGTTCGCCCGCTCGTGGCGGCCCAGAGGTCCGCTGCTGATCCTGGCCGAGGCGATCTACACGGTGACCGACCCTCCGCTGCGCGCTCTGCGCAAGGTGATCCCGCCGCTGAAGATCGGCTCGGTCAGCCTCGACCTGTCATTCCTGGTGCTGGTGGTGCTGGTGAATATCGGCATCTGGTTGGCGGGGTATTTGTAGAACGGTCTGGTTCACGGTCAGAATGGTCCCGACACACGGCACGACTACCGTCTCGCAGCACGTCCACAGGGCGGACGGCGTCGCTGAGCAGACCGCTCACGGCGGACGAACTACCGAGGAGACAGCAGAGGTGAAGCGATGCCGCTGACCCCCGAGGACGTGGCCAACAAGCAGTTCACGAGCACTCGGCTCAAGCCCGGCTACGACGAGACAGAGGTCGACGAGTTCCTCGACGAGGTCGAGGCGGAGCTCACCCGCCTCTACCGGGAGAACGACGAGCTCCGAGCCCGAGTCGCCGCAGGTGGAGGGGGCCAGGCTGCCCCGGCGCCCACTCCAGCGGCCGCTCCGGCCGTCGATCCCGCCGTCGCGCGGGAGAACGAGGAGCTGAAGGCCAAGCTGGCCGCTGCTCAGCGTCAGCTCTCCGAGGCCACCCAGCGTGCTGCCACCGCCCAGCAGGTCGCCCCACCGGCTCCGGCGCCGACGCCCGCGCCGGCTCCTCAGTCGGCCGCGGCAACGTCCGAGGGTGCCACCGGCATTCTGGCGCTCGCCCAGCGCACCGCCGACGAGCACATCGCCGAGGCCCGCACCCAGGCCGACCGCATCGTCGGTGAGGCCCGCACCCGCGCGGACCAGCTCAAGCGCGAGGCGGACGAGAAGCACCGCCAGACCATCGGCGCGCTCGAGGCGGAGAAGACCAGCCTGGAGCGCAAGGTCGAGGGGCTGCGCAGCTTCGAGCGGGAGTACCGCTCGCGGCTCAAGTCGTACCTGGAGGGCCAGCTGCGCGAGCTCGAGGGTCGCGGCACCGAGGCACCCGGCAGCGGCGGACAGTCAGGTGGCGGTCCGGCCGGTGCGCCAGGCTCCGGCCAGGGTGGCCAGCCGGGTCAGTCCGGTCAGCCCAACCAGCCGGGCCAGCCCGGTCAGGCGGGCCGGGGGCCGTTCGCCCCGGGTGCCACGATCGGCGGCGGCAACGACTCGTCCGGTTCCGGCGGATCGCCCCAGCAGCCCACCGGCGGCTACCAGCTCGACGACGGTTCCGACCAGCGCTAGAACAGCCCTGAACGCACGACGCCCGGCGAGCCACTGGCTCGTCGGGCGTCGTGCGTTTCCCGCGGGGGGGTGCGGGATCAGGCTCCGACGGCTGCCAACCGGCGGAACGGGTCACGGGCCGGCGGCGCCGGCATGGTGATCCGGCTCCCGT
This sequence comes from uncultured Actinomycetota bacterium, assembly GCA_963762635.1. GTDB lineage: Bacteria > Actinomycetota > Actinomycetes > Propionibacteriales > Actinopolymorphaceae > Tenggerimyces. Next base: position 17,082 of record CAVXLQ010000005.1, on the reverse strand, counting down.
CGACGCTGAGGCCGGCGAGGGCCAGCACGGCGGTGAGCACGGTGAGGGGCGACTCGCCGGCGTCGACGCCGGCCTGGGTCACCATCACCCGGTAGATCGTCGAGTAGTGCCGGGTCGGGGTGTCGTAGCTCCAGTCGACCGAGCCGAGGTGCCGCGCTGTGCCGTGGGTCCCGTTGGGCCCGTCGAACGGGCCGTCCCAGATCTGGACCCCGGCCGGGCCGGCCGAGAAGCGGCCGCCGACGCCGACGTCCTGGCGCGCCGCGGCGGCGAGGACCTCGCGGGTCTCGCGCTCCGGGAGCACCTGGGCGGGCCGGACATGGCTGGCGAGCGCGGGCACCGCGACGACGCCGTCCTTGAGGCGCAGCGCCGGTCCAGGCGCTTCACCGAGCGGTACGACGTGCAGAGTCACGGTGCCTCCCGACTTCTCCAGCGAGCCCGGGGATCCTGGCTGCTAGCAAGGAGTATCGGCTCAGACCCCCCGGTCACCTCACTCGACCAAACGGGTGATAGGCGGTAACGCCGGGCCAGGAGGGGGACAAACCGGCGCGGACAGCCCTCCCGGATACCCAATCTTTACCGCGTGCCGACCGCGACGATGCTCCGAACGGGTCGGCTCACCGCTCCGAACGGCGCAGGGTGAAGCGCAGGCCCAGATCGGGGTCCTCGTGCGCGGTGGTGGTCCCGTCGCTGGGCGCTCCCGCTGCGGCTGCCTCGACGGAGCCCACCTCGAACGACGTGGCCAGCACCTCGGTCGCGACCAGGTCGGCGTGCTCGGTCAGCGCCTCGGCGAGCTCGCCATCGGCCTCCCACGTCAGAGCGACCCGGTCGGTGACCTGCAGCCCCGAGGTCTTGCGGGCCTCCTGCACCAGGCGGACGACCTCCCGGGCCAGCCCCGCGCGCCGCAGCTCCGGAGTGATGGTCAGGTCCAGGGCGACCGTCTCGCCGCCCTCGGTCGTGACCGCCCAGCCCTCGCGCGGCGTCTCGGTGACCAGCACCTCGTCGGCGGTGACCTCGACGTCCTCGCCGTCGACGGTGACGGTCGCCGCACCGTGCTCGCGCAGCGCGGCCACGAGGCGTGTCCGGGTCGGTCGCCGCGATCGCGGCCGCGACCAGCGGGGTGCGCTGGGCGAAGCGCTTGCCGAGCGCCCGGAAGTTGCCCTTGGCACTGCGGTCGACCAGCTCGCCCGCGAGCTCCTCGAAGCCGTGCACGTTGAGCTCGTCGGCGACCTGCCGGCGCAGCTCGTCGGGCAGCTCCGCCCAGCCCGGTGCGCCGACCAGCGCCCGCCCCAGCGGCTGCCGGTTGCGGACCTTGGACTCCGCGCGCGCGGACCGGCCCAGCTCCACGACCCGCCGGACCAGCGCCATCTGCTCCGACAGCGCGGCGTCGACCAGTGCGGGATCGGCCAGCGGCCAGTCGCGCGAGGTGCACCGACTCGGCGACGTCCGGGCCGGACGCGCGGACGACGTCCTGCCAGACCCGCTCGGTCACGAACGGCACGACCGGCGCCAGGAGCAGGGTGAGCACCGACAGCGACTCGTGCAGCGTCGCGAGGGCCGCCGGGTCGCCGTCCCAGAACCGGCGACGCGAGCGCCGGACGTACCAGTTGGACAGGTCGTCGACGAAGCCCGCGAGCAGCCGGCCGACCCGCGGCGTGTCGAACGTCTCGTACGCCGCGGTCGCCTCTGTGACGAGTCGGTGCGTCTCGGAGACCACCCACCGGTCCAGCGCCGGGCGGTCCGCGACCGCGCGGCGCCTCGCCCGCCGGGGACCACCCGTTGACGTCGGCGTAGAGCGTCAGGAACGACGCGGTGTTCCAGTACGTCAGCAGCGTCTTGCGGACGATGTCCTGCAGCGCGGCGTGCCCGATCCGGCGCTGCTGCCACGGCGACCCGACGGCCGCCATGAACCAGCGCAGCGAGTCGGCGCCGTGCTGCTCCATCAACGGCAACGGCTGCAGCACGTTGCCCAGGTGCTTGCTCATCTTGCGGCCGTCCTCGGCCACGATGTGCCCCAGGCAGACGACGTTCTCGTAGGACGACCGGCCGTGCACGATCGTGTTGACGGTCATCAGCGTGTAGAACCAGCCGCGGGTCTGGTCGATCGCCTCGGAGATGAACTGCGCGGGGAACGCCTTCTCGAAGCGCTCCACCGAGCCCTCCGCGTGCGGGTAGCCCCACTGGGCGAACGGCATCGAGCCGGAGTCGTACCAGCCGTCGATGACCTCCGGGACCCGCCGGAACGTGCCGGGCACGCCGGGGCGGGTGAACGTCACGTCGTCGACGTACGGACGGTGCGGGTCGGTCGCGGACAGGTCCGCGCCGGCCAGCTCGCCGAGCTCGGCCAGTGACCCGACGCAGACCATCTGGGTCGGGTCCTCGTCGTTGACCCAGATCGGCAGGGGAGTGCCCCAGTACCGCGACCGCGACAGCGCCCAGTCGATGTTGTTGTGCAGCCAGTCGCCGTAGCGGCCCCACTTGATGTTGTCCGGGAACCAGTTGGTGCGCTCGTTCTCGGCGAGCAGCTGGTCCTTGACCTCGGTCGTGCGGATGTACCAGGACGGCTGCGCGTAGTAGAGCAGCGCGGTGTGGCAGCGCCAGCAGTGCGGGTACGAGTGCTCGTAGGCCAGGTGCCGGAACAGCAGCCCCCGCTCCTGCAGGTCGTGGACCAGCGCCTTGTCCGCGCTCTTGAAGAACTGGCCGCCGACCAGCCGGACCGAGTCCTCGAAGTGCCCGTCGGGCCGCACCGGGCGCACCACCGGCAGCCCGTACGCGCGGCTGACCAGCAGGTCCTCGGCGCCGAAGGCCGGCGCCTGGTGCACCAGGCCGGTGCCGTCGTCGGTGGTGACGTAGTCGGCCAGCGCCACGAAATGCCCCGGCTCGCCCTCGGGCCAGTCGACGAGGTCGAACGGCCGCTGGTAGGCCCAGTGCTCCATCTCGGACCCGAGGAACCGGTCGACGACCGTCCACCCGTCACCCAGCGCGTGCTCGAGCAGCGGCTCGGCGACGACCAGCGTCTCCTCGCCGTCGGTGGCCGTCACGTAGGTCACGTCGGGGCGCACCGCCACGGCCGTGTTGGACACCAGCGTCCACGGCGTCGTCGTCCACACCAGCAGGCCGGCCGTGCCGGCGTACGGCCCGCTGGTCAGCGGGAAGCGGACGTAGACGCTCGGGTCGACGACGGTCTCGTAGCCCTGCGCGAGCTCGTGGTCGGACAGGCCGGTGCCGCAGCGCGGGCAGTAGGGCGCGACCCGGTAGTCCTGCGTGAGCAGGCCCTTGTCGAAGACCTGCTTGAGCGACCACCACACGCTCTGGACGTACTCGGGGTCCATGGTCCGGTAGGCCTGGGACATGTCGACCCAGTAGCCCATCCGCTCGGTCATCGCCTCGAACTCGCCGACGTGGCGCTCGACCGAGGCGCGGCAGCGGGCGTTGAACTCCGCGACGCCGTACGCCTCGATGTCGCCCTTGCCGGAGAAGCCGAGCTCCTTCTCCACCGCGATCTCGACGGGCAGGCCGTGGCAGTCCCAGCCGGCCTTGCGTACGACGTAGCGGCCCTGCATGGTCCGGAACCGCGGGAAGACGTCCTTGAAGACGCGCGCCTCGACGTGGTGGACGCCGGGCATGCCGTTGGCGGTGGGCGGTCCCTCGTAGAACGTCCACGGCTCGCCGCCCTCGGTCCGGGCGAGGCTGCGCGCGAACGTGTCGTTCTCGTGCCACAGGGCGAGGACGTCGCGCTCCATCGCGGGCAGGTCGACCTGCGGCGGGAGCGGGGTGTAGCGGGACTCGCTCACGAGTGGGACTCCTTCGTCGGGTGCGTGCTCCGGCGAAGGGACGAGGCGCGTACGGCGGCTGCGTGCCCGCCGCGGTGCCCCGCGGTACCACCCTCCTTGGCCGCCAACCTGTCGAGACCGCGACGGCCCACTTCGTTGTGCTCCTGCTGCCGGGTCTAGTGACCCGTCCGCCGCGTCGCGCGGTGGTCGGGCGTTCTTCCGGCGGCTCCGGGGTGATGGCCCCATCGCTGCCCTGCAGGTACGCTCCCCGAGCCTACTGGTCGCCGACACGGCAGCGCGCCCCGGAATCCGGCGGGGGACCAGATTCCGGGGCGCGCCCTCGGGGGTGGCGGGGAGTGCTCAGGCGCGGTGTGCCCGCAGGCGGGCGCGGCGGCTGAGGCGGCGGGTGGACGACGGGACGGACAGGTTGGCGACGATCTGGTTGGCGAGTGACGGAGCGAACATCGGTGTCTCCTGGGGCGAGGCAGCTGGGCGGCTGGGTGACTGCGTTTCCTGACACCAACGACGTTAGGAAGATCCGGCTGCGGCGACGACCGGGACAGCACCACTTCGCGGGGGTGCTGGCACCACGCGAGGGCTGAGGACGGCACACCGAGGTCGTACGGCTCGCCGTATCAACAGGACGCGACGGCGCTCCTAGCGTCGATGACAGATGCCGGACCGCCCGGCCACCCTCACCTCAGGAGCACGTCATGCCGAACACGACCAACACCCTCGAGTCCACCCGCGTCATCTGGTCCACCACGGACGAGCTGTTCTTCCGGATGACCGCAGACCTCTTCCCGGCCTCTCTGCTCGCCGGCGCCACCGTGCTGCTCGCGAGCAACGACCCGGACGAGGGGTGAGCCCCACCCCGATCGTGCGGCTGGCCCCCTCCCCGGTCCCGCACGCCGCGGGAAGGCGTGGCCGGGGGAGGTGACGGTCAGGTGGCGATCGTGCGGGTGCTCGTGGTCGACGACCAGGCGCCGTTCCGTCGCGCCATGACCAGCGTGGTCGAGGAGACCGACGGCTTCGAGGTTGTCGGCCAGGCGACCTCGGGCGAGGAGTCCCTCGTCGTGGCGGCCAGCCTGCTGCCGGACCTGGTCCTGATGGACGTCAACCTGCCCGGGATCGACGGTCTCGAGGCCACCCGCCGGCTGCGGGCGTTCGACGCCCCGCCCGTGGTGCTGCTCCTGTCGACCTACGACGAGGACGTGGCCCAGGACTTCGTCACCGAGTCAGGCGCCGCCGACTACGTCACCAAGTCAGCGTTCGGCCCGGACCGGCTCGAGGCCGTCTGGGCCGAGGCCGCCGGAGGCGATTGGTCTTGTTATTGCCGTCTACTTGGTTCAACTACGTATTGCTGTATTCATACAGCTCGCTGCTATTCATCATGTCCATTTCACCAAAATCAGGTTTACGAAAGCCTGTTGTTATCCTGGTCTCAAAATGGTTCTTACCATTCTTCGCTTTTTTTGTTGTGATGATGATCACGCCACCGTTTGCCTGTGAACCATACATAGCTGTAGCTCCTGCATCTTTTAACACGGTAACGCTTTCTACATCATTAGGATCATAATTGCCGCCAATAATACCATCTATTACAAACAACGGGCTTTGCGTGGCATTAATGGAAGAAACGCCGCGCAACCTTATCTCCGGCGCTGCACCAGGAACACCTGAGTTATTGATCACTTGCAGACCCGCTACTTTTCCCTGCAACATGGTACCGATATTATTAGCAGTAACATCTCTTAGTTTTTCTTCTGATATTACGGTTACCGCACTGGTAAGCTCTGATCTTTTTTTATTACTATAACCGACTACCACCACTTCTTCAATTCTTGCATCCACCTGTTTCAATATGATCTTTAATGTACTGTTTTGAGAAGCGGTCATTTCAATGGTCTGGTATCCTATATAAGAAATAGTCAATACATGACTACCATCAGGCACCTGCAGTACAAAATTTCCGTTGGCATCTGTAGAAGTGCCCTGGTCTGTTCCTTTTAATTTTACAGAAGCGTCAGGCAAAGGTTTGCCCGTCTCATCGGTAATTTTTCCTTTGATTTCAATGGGAAGCTTGTTGACTACAGGATCTTCAGCGGTGAGTTCGTTATTCTTCCTGATAACGATCACGGGCCCTTCCAATAAATAAGCGAAGGGCTGCCCTTTCAGGCATTTATCAAGCACTTCTTTGATCGTAGCATCTTTTACAGTAATAGTAACGGGTGCAAGCCCTTCAAATAATGCTTCCCTGTAAACAATCGAGACTCCTGTTTGCCTGGAAACTTCTTTAAATACTTGTTGTACCGGTGCTTCTTTTAGTGACAGTGTCACTTTTTGAGAAAGCCCGTTGGCGCTTGCTGCAAGACAAGCAGTTAATAAAATGATGGCGGTTATCTTCATGATCCGCAACGTTTTGGTTAATCTCTGGCGTTCCCGGTCAGCCAGTGGGAACGCAGACAAGATACAAAGAGCCCCCGACGTAAAGTCGGGACTTGCCAGCTTTAAATGCATAACTTCGCAGTGTTTGGGTTAATGAATAATAAGCAGTTTTACCGACCGTTTATTTCCCGATTTTATCGGGAAGCTAACCTGAACGTCCTGCCGTCCCGATTGCCGTCGGGACGGTTTTTTTGTTAAGGTCAGTTTCTATTTTACTATTTGATTTTTTATAAAATTTCCAACTTATGACTTCACCAGTAATCGTTTTCCTTCCAGACTAAATTTTACATCATTTTCTTCCAATAGTTTCAACACTTTTGATAAAGGCAGTTGTTTACTGATACGACCGCCAAATTTTTCCGTAGTTATTTTTCCTTCATATACCACATTTACATCATACCAACGGCTTATCTGCCGCATGATGGCCTGTATATCCATATTATCAAAATCAAAGAAACCGGTTTTCCAGGCAATCACTTTTTGGATATCGGGTTGTGTTACTAAAAAATTGTTGTTATTAAAGACAGCTTGCTGACCTGGTTTTATATTCACTGATTGTGTTCCCCGGTTAACACTCACCTTTCCTTCCACCAGCGTGGTGGCTACAGGGCCTTCATCGCTATAGGCATTAACATTGAAGTGAGTACCCGTGACCTCCACCGCCATTTCCCGTGTCTTTACCTGAAAGGGCATTGCTGTATTTTTTGCTATATCAAAATAAGCTTCACCATTGGTCAGTTCTACTTCCCGGGCAGCGCCTGTAAACGAAGAAGGAAAACGAATACTGCTGGCAGAGTTTAAAAGCACTTTTGAGCCATCGGCTAATACAAGCTGATATTGATTTCCTCTCGCGGTGGTAATCGTGTGCCAGGCTATTTTATTTGCTTCAGTCGCAGAATAAGTTACTATTCCATCCAGGTTTACGATAGTAGCACCTTCCTGTTTGCTGATAGTGCCGGTAGTACTATCAAGAATGATTTGTTTACCATCAGCAAGCGTTAAGATAGCCGCATCCTTTCCCGGGGGTAAATCCAGGACGGAAGGCTTTTCGTTTTGAACAACGACTTTACTATCTTTTTTGTCATTATATACAAATGCCCAATACCCAGCTACCAATATTACTATTGATGCTGCTACAGCAGCTATGCGAATAAATATTCTTCTTTGCATAGGAATTACAGGCGTCGCTGCTGTATCCATCTTGTTTCGGATCTTTCCGTATATCGCTGCTTTCAACGTTTCCTCCTGTTGCGGTGATAATTCTGTATTACCGGAGGCTTCCAGTTTTTTGTAATATTCTTCCAGCAGGGTCCGCTCTGCGGGACTGGCAGTGCCTGCCAGGTAATTGTCGATAAGCTTTAAAAAAATGAATTTTTCCATACGTTACATCTATGTACCCGGGAGAAAAGAAATACCCTACGATTTTGCGTTGATTTTTCTGCTCAACCGTTTGCTCAACTATTCTCGTTATTCGTTTTTCCGTTTCTGGTTTCTCGTTACCTTGATAATTGTTAGTGTTTTATAAGGCTGTGAGAACCTGTAAACCGAAAATTTAACACTGTAAAACAATTGAGGACATAAATGACAGCTTTGACTTGCGAAGTAACCTGCAAAAGAGTTTACCATTAAAAAACCTCTGCGTACCCTGCGCTTCCGTGTGAGGTCAATGATCGATTATTCAGCAATAGCAGAGTTGCAAAATAATTTTATATTTGTCTTAGTAGCAGCAACAGGAATTTTTTTTAATACAAAGTCAAAGAGTTGTCGGCGGATATTTCTTCGCCATTCTTTAATCCATCGAAAACTGTTTTACAATTCTTGAAATTATCTACACAAATACTTTTAGCTTTTTTGGTTGTTACGCTATTATCTGTAATAGATTCGTATACCAACTATCTTCTTTCCGTCAAAGTAAAACAAAACTACAGAGTTTTTAAATAAATCTGAATCGATCATACGCAATTCAGGAAGGCTGCACAAGGCAATGATCGAAATGCAAAGTGGTTTCAGAGGTTTTTTGCTGACAGAGGACACCAATTTCCTGCAAAGCTATGACAACGGATTACATACAGTACCGCCCTTCTTATTGAACAAAAGGAACTGATAAAAGAAAACAAAGGACAATCATCCATTCTTGACTCTATTTACCAGCTGCATATACAATGGGTGGCTTACGCTAATTCCCTCATCGATGCAAGAAAAAAAATTGCTACTTCGGAGTCCTCTTATCAAATGTATAACCGCCTGTTTGAAAGCAAGCTGAAAAAACAGGTAGGAAAAAAAATAAACGATGATATTACCTCTAAGTTTCGCGATTTCGATAGAAATGAATATAGATTAAGAAGCGTTCACGGCAACAACCTGATCGCATCTATCGAACGCACGCATACATTTTCATTTATCTTTTTAACCTTGACGATCATTGTTGGCATCGGCAGTACCATCTATATTGTATCGCTTATTTCAAAAAGAATAAAAACGATGGTTCATCTTGCTGAAAATATTTCCAGGGGCAAGTTTGACACCGTTAGAGGACAGGCGCAATGATGAGCTTACAAGGTTATCTGACCGCATTAAATATAATGTCTGGCAAACTGAATAAGAATATAAATGAACTTGAAAAGCAGAATATGGAACTGGATAAGTTTGCTTACGTGGTTTCACATGATCTTAAAGCGCCGTTAAGAGGAATACACAATGCAATAAAATGGATACGAGGAAGATATGGGAGCCGAATTATCGCCACAGATGAAACAATACCTCAGCATCATTCCGCAACGAACCAAGAGAATGGAAGATCTGATTAATGGGCTATTGGATTATGCACGGATCAGGGAAAAAACCAATCCTGAAAAAACAGACGTCAATGAACTAGTTAAAAATATTGTTGAAGAAATTGTACCGCCACATTTTAAAGTAGAAATGGATAATCTGCCTGTATTTTATACTGAACGTCTTAAGCTTGGAACAGGTATTTACCAATCTTATCAGCAATTCAGTAAAGTATACGCCGCACGAAAACGGGCATCTCACTATCAGTTGCAAAGAGTGGCCGCATTTCTATGAATTTTCTGTAAAAGATAACGGCATTGGTATTGATCCTGAATACCATGGAAAAATATTTGAGATTTTTCAGACACTACGTGAGAAAAATGAAAAAGAAAGTACAGGCATAGGGCTTGCTATCATAAAAAAAATAATTGATGACCAGCATTGTACCATAAAAGTAAATTCAACATTAGGTAAAGGATCTGAATTTATTTTTACCTGGCCACGAACAAATATTATTTAAGTATGAAAAAGAATACAATCCTACTGGTAGAAGATGATGAGCTGGATATAATCAGTGTTCAACGAACCCTGCAGAAACTGGATACGGAGTATGAGCTCTATACCGCTTATAATGGAAAGGAAGCGCTTACGATGCTCACGGGACCCGGTAAGGTCATACAACCCGATGTTATCCTGCTTGATCTGAATATGCCCAAAATGAATGGCATTGAATTTTTAAAAATGATTCGTAATAATCCAGCATTAAAGGATATCAAGGTTTTTATAATGACCACATCTGCCGAAACCATTGACAGAACAACTACCGAGCAAATTGGAATATCAGGCTATATCATCAAACCGTTGAATTACCAGGATAATACCAAAAGAGCCGATTCAATGGATGCGTTTGTACAATTTCATCTTAGAAAAATATTGACTGACGAATCCGCATAACATTATTCGATGAGTTAGAAATTAGCGTGCAGCAATTAATAAAAAGAAAACGCCATTCATTTGTGAATGGCGTTTTCTTTTAAGATTTTTTATTTATAAATATTTCTTTATTTCCTCTACCAATTCCGTCTTTGTGATCGGCACACCCATGATTTTATTATATCCTTTTGCATCTACAAAATATAGGTCGCGGATAATTTTGATCAGCTGGCCATTATTGATCTCAGGGATCAAGAACTGTTTCAAAATTTTTCAAAATCTCACCCAGGTTTTTCGGGAAATGGACGCATATAACGCAGATGCGCATGGCTAACTGCATGTCCTTCTGCCTGACAATTCTGCTACTGCAGTTTTGATAGCACCATAAGTAGAGCCCCATCCCAATACCAGCATTTTTCCTTTTTCAGGACCATTGTCCAGTTTTTGTTCAGGAATATATTCTGCGATCTTATCAACTTTTTCCTGCCTGATCTTTACCATCAGCTGATGGTTCTCCGGATCATAACTGATATTACCGGTAATATTTTGTTTTTCCAATCCACCTATCCGGTGTTCAAGTCCTGGCTGTGCCGGGTATTGCCCAGGGACGAACCAGTTTTTCATCGCGCAGATAAGGTTGAAATTTTTCTTCATCATGCCCCAGTTCGGTTTTGAATTTTACATGTATCGGTGGAAGGTCTTCAGTCTTTGGAAACTTCCATGGCTCGGCACCATTGGCAATATATCCATCACTTAAAAAAATAACCGGCGTCATGTGCTGCACTGCAATGCGCACCGCTTCATATACCGCATCAAAACAATCGCTGGGTGTAGATGCTGAAATTACAGGCATCGGGCATTCACCATTTCTTCCATAATATGCCTGCAGCAGATCACTTTGTTCTGTTTTTGTAGGCAAACCAGTAGAAGGACCACCACGTTGAATATCAATAATCAGCAATGGAATTTCCAGCATCACTGCCAGTCCCATTGCTTCTGCTTTTAATGCCATACCGGGACCGGATGTAGTTGTTACACCCAATGAACCTCCATAAGCTGCACCGATAGCAGAAGTGATAGCTGCAATCTCATCTTCTGCCTGGAAAGTTCGTACACCAAAATTTTTATGCCTTGCTTAGTTCATGCAAAATATCAGAAGCCGGTGTGATAGGATATGAACCAAGGAATAATGGCAAGACCACTTTTTTGCGAAGCCGCAATCAATCCATAAGCCAAGGCCTGGTTACCCATGATGGAACGGTAAGTACCCGGTTCCATCTTCGCTTTTTCTACTTTATAGGTTGTGGTAAATGTTTCAGTGGTATCGCCAAAATTATATCCTGCCTGCAATACCTTCATATTGCTTTCAAGGATATCTGTCTTTCTTACCAAATTTTTCCTTCAGGAAAGCTGATTGTGTTATCCATGTCACGGTCATACATCCAATACAAGAAACCCAAGCACAAACATATTTTTTGCCCTGTCCTTTTCCTTCATGCCCATGGTAAAATCCTTCAATGCTTCACGGGTCATTTTGGTCACATCCATTTTGATCACTTCATAACTATCAAGGCTGCCATTTTCCAGTGGATTTTCTCCTTCCGGGATAATTGGCCAGCCGAAGATTCTTTGCATCAAAACCATCTGTATTGACAATGATCTTTCCGCCTTTTTTCAATGCTGTACAGATTGGTTTTTAATGCAGCTGCATTCATTGCCACCAATACATCACATTCATCGCCGGGAGTAAATACCCTGTCGCTGGAAAAACGCAACTGGTAACCGCTCACGCCGGGCAAGTGTCCCTGTCGGCGCCCTGATCTCTGCCGGAAAATCGGGGAAAGTGGACAGGTCAATGCCCAGTAATGCTGTATTGTTGGTAAACTGTGTACCTGTCAACTGCATTCCATCGCCGCTATCGCCGGCAAATTTTATAACTACATCCTGTAATACTTCCTGTTTACGAATCATTTGTAAAAAATTGTTTTGCAAAATTAGGATAGTTTCGGTTTGCTTAGCCAGTAAAAATGGTAGACTGTTAATTGATAAGTGGTGGGCTTTTAAAACCTATATTTCCTTACTTTGCTAACTCAGTAATCTAAAACCTAATTAACAACACGTGAATAGACCGCGTCTTCCATCTACGGACAATCAGCCGGCACTATACATGTGGCAAAAACAATCACATTAACTCATGAAACAAAAACTATTACTGCTTAATGTATTTGCCTATTCCTTTCTGCATTTGCTAATGCCCAGGCAAAATTGGTAGAAAAAGTTGACCAGGCAAGGGCAATGAACTAGTTATCCCTTATGAAAAATATGTATTGCCCAACGGCCTTACACTGATCGTTCACGAAGATCATAGTGATCCTGTTGTGCATGTGGATGTTACCTATCATGTGGGTTCTGCCCGTGAAGAGATCGGCAAATCAGGTTTTGCCCATTTTTTTGAACATATGATGTTCCAGGGAAGTGATAATGTAGGCGATGAACAACATTTTAAAATCGTACAGAAGGCCGGTGGTACACTTAATGGTACAACCAATAGTGACCGCACCAATTATTTTGAAACAGTTCCCTCCAATCAATTGGAAAAAATGCTTTGGCTGGAAGCCGACCGTATGGGCTTTTTGCTGGATGCTGTTACACAGAAAAAATTTGAAATACAACGAGAAACAGTAAAAAATGAAAGAGGTCAGAATGTATGATAACGTTCCTTATGGTTTGTTATTCGAAGAAATGTCTAAAAATCTGTATCCTTATGGTCATCCTTATTCCTGGCTTACGATCGGTTATGTTGAAGATCTGAACAGGGTGAATGTAAATGATCTGAAAAATTTCTTTCTGCGCTGGTATGGACCTAATAATGCAACCCTAACTGTTGGTGGTGATGTAACTTCCGCAGAAGTAGTGAAGCTGGTAGAAAAATATTTTGGTTCTATTCCTGCAGGACCCGAAGTAGACAAGATGCCACCAATGGTGCCATACATTGGACAAACACCGCTTTGTTTCTTATACAGATAATTATGCCCGCCTGCCAATGATGGTACAGGCATATCCAACTGTTCCTGATTATCATCCTGACATGTGCGGCATTGGCATGTCTTGCACAAATACTTGGGACAGGGGAATAACTCATTTATGTATCAGCAGTTGACAAAAAACAATTGGCCTTGCAGGCAGGTTGTTTCAGTATTTTATTTGAACTGGCGGGCATTTTTGCTTTCCAGGTAATTCCTTATCCCGGTAAGTCATTAGCTAATATGTATTACCTGCTGGATAATGCGCTGGATAGTTTTGAAACAAGAGGTGTAACAGATGATGATATTGCGAAATTTAAAGGAGGTTATGAATCACAACTGATCAATGGACTGCAAAGTGTAGCAGGTAAAGTTTCCCAGCTGGCCGCTTTTCAAACTTTCACAGGCAATCCGAATATGATCGGTGAACAACTGAAAATATACCAGGCTGTTACCAAAGAAGATGTAATGCGGGTGTATAATAAATACATTAAAGATAAACACCCTGTTGTGGTAAGCGTATTGCCAAAGAGCCAGGAAAAAATGATTGCTGGTGATAATAATTTTAAAATTGATAACACAAATTATATAGCTCCTGATTATGGTTATGACGGATTGAAATATGCAAAAGCAAAAGATAATTTTGACCGTAGCAAAATGCCACCCAATGGTGCTAACCCTGTGGTAAAAGTGCCCGCATTCTGGAAAAAAGATTGGCCAATGGCATTAAATTCATTGGAGCGGAAAATACAGAATTCCGACTGTTACTTTATCTATTAAAATTCCAGGTGGTCATTTATTAAACGCAAATGATCTTTCAAAAGCAGGTCTTGCCTCCTTCTTTACTGATATGATGAATGAAGATACAAAAAATTATACGGCAGAACAAATGAGCAATGAATTGCAAAAACTGGGAAGCTCTATCAATGTATTCAGCGGTAATGAAGACATTACGTTCCAGGTACAATCGCAAAAGAAAAACCTGGATGCTACATTGGAATTATTACAGGAAAGAATGTTCAATCCTAAATTTACACAGGATGCATTTCAACCGCTTCAAAAACAAAACCTGGAAAGCTTCAAACATGCAAAAACACAACCTGCTGCTGTTGCGGATGATGTATTTGCAAAATTGAATTATGGCGCCAATCATATATTAGGTGTATCAGGTGATGGAAATGAAGAAACAGTAAAAGCATTTACATTGGCTGATATTCAATATTATTACGATAACTACATGACATCACAGGATGCCGAAGTAGTGGTGGTGGGTGATATAAAAGAAGAAGAAATTCTCCAAAGCTTTCTTTCCTTAATAACCTGCCCAATAAAAAAATAACTATTCCAACTATAGCCGCAGCACCTGCTGTTGAAAAAACAAAGATGTATCTGGTAGATGTACCTAAATCTGCACAAACAGAATTTCGTGTGGTTATGCTACCGGTTTGAAATATGATGCAACAGGTGAATATTATAAAGCAGGCTTGATGAACTTTGCATTGGGTGGTGCATTCAACAGCCGTCTTAATATGAACCTGCGTGAAGACAAAGGCTGGACCTATGGTGCAAGAAGTGGTTTCAGCGGTGGTAAACAGACAGGTGATTTTGAATTTAGTTCCGGTATCAGGGGCAATGCTACTGATAGTGCTTTGATTGAAATAATGAAAGAATTAAAGAACTATGCAGAAAATGGTATTACTGAAGAAGAGTTGACTTTTATGAAAAATGCTATTGGCCAACGCGATGCCTTGCGTTATGAAACAGGTTTTCAGAAAGCAGGTTTTATTGGCAACATTCTGGATTATAATCTGCCGGCGGATTATGTAGATCAGCAAAATAATATCATTAAGAATATAACAAAAGCTGATATTGATGCGCTGGCAAAAAAATGGGTTGCATGCCGATAAAATGAATATACTGGTTGTAGGTGATAAAGCTAAAATATTACCTGGTTTGGAAAAGCTGGGTTATGAAATAATTGAATTGGATGTAGATGGAAAACCGGCTGGAAAAAAGCATTTTAAGTAAAAGAAAATACAGATAAAAACGAGGTCGTCTCAAAAGAGACGGCCTTTTTTTATTTTAGTTTTTGTGGTGGGTTTATGCACATGTTGAGTGTATAAATAGTTGTTGGAGAAAATGCTAGTTGTGTCTAATTTTTGAGGGTAATTATCATTATGGCACAACCACTTTTTAAAGCTTATCAGCAAAATCAGACCTACCTTTTTCCTCCGAGTTTGGAGGATATGATAGCGGCCAATCATCCTGTTCGGGTAGTCAGCGAAGTGATTGACCGCATAGATATAGATGTGATTATAAAGAAGTACAAAGGCGGTGGCACGACAAGCTATCATCCACGGATGCTGCTGAAAGTACTGGTGTATGGTTATTTAAATAATGTATACAGCAGCCGTCAAATAGAAGCTTCAGTAAAAGAGAATATTTATTTTATGTGGCTGGCCGGCATGGCTCAGCCGGATCATCATACCATTAACCGGTTCCGCAGTGAGCGGCTGCGTAATATTTTGAAGGAAGTATTTGCCCAGATTGTACTGTTGTTGGTGGATAGTGGTCATGTAAGCCTGCAGGAGATTTATACGGATGGTTCGAAGATAGAGAGTGTAGCCAACCGTTACAGTTTTGTGTGGGGTAAAGCGATCAAAACTAACCGGGAAAGGATCAAACAGCAGTTAAAAGAATTATGGTCGTATACTCAAAAAGTGGCTGCCGTGGAGAAAGACGATGATCACACCTGATGATTTTGATAAGATAGACAGCAAAGAATGTAAAAGCCACTATTGAAAAGAATAGATGCTGCGTTAAAGGATACTGATGTAAGCAGCGATTAAAAACTGAACGGGGCATACGTTATCGAAAACAACGGCCCGCCGATGTAGAGCCCGTCTTCGCCAACATCAAACACAATAAAAACTTCAAGAGATTTTTATTAAAGGGCATAGATAAAACAGAAATCGAATGGGGTTTACTCTGTATTGCACACAATCTGAAGAAAATCGCCGCTTAAAAGCCGAAAAAACCGGCTGGTTTAATCAATTTGGCTATGACAACTCATACATCCTCTCTCACTCAAAACAATTATCACGTCTAAAAAAAATTTTGACAATAAAAAAGAGGCCGCCTTTTGAGACGACCTCTTTTCTTTTTTATTATTTGTAAATTTAGTTAATGGAAAAAGTAGTTACTATAAAAACTTTAAAGGAAAAATCCTCCAACATGCAATATTGGCTATAAAATCAGCTGGTGAAAGGTTAGCGGCTATTGAATACTTCGCCAGCAATACTTCAAATTTAAATATAACGATGTTCAGCCCCGATTTCAGAGAGGTTGTAGAATTATTAAACAAAAATGATGTTTTGTATATGATTGTAGGCGGTTATGCTGTTGGCTTTCATGGTCATCCCCGCTATACGGGTGATCTTGACATTTGGCTATTGCCTACGCCGGAGAATGCGACCAAAATTGTAAAAGCAATTAATTCTTTTGGTTTTGGATCATTAGGTATTTCAGAAATAGATCTTAGCACCGAAGGTTTGGTTATACAATTGGGCTATCCACCATTGCGTATTGATTTGCTTACTTCAATTGACGGAGTAAAATTTGAAGATTGTTTTCCTAATCGAAAAACTACAGAAATTGCTGGTTTGCTAATCAATTTCATTAGCTATGATGATCTGATTAAAAACAAAAAGGCAAGTGGTCGCCATCAGGATCTCAGGGATATAGAAAATCTGCAAAAAAATCAAGGCTAAGTATGCCATACCTTCGGAAATATGGCATACCAGTTATCAGATACTACAAATTACTCTCTTCCATCAAACAAATTTCCTAACCCGCCCAATACACTACCCTCTTCTTTACGATGATAGGTACCATAAGCCACAATACGGCTCTGCGAGCCTGCTGATAGGCAATGATTGTATCCATACTTTACCAGGGCCGGTTAACCTTGCAAAGAATAATCCTTCACCACCAAATACAACATTTTTTATCCCCCGTACAAATTCAATATCAAAATCAATAGTCGGAGTGTAAGCAACCACGCAACCCGTATCTACTTTCAATACTTCACCTTGTTTCAATTCTCTTTCTATTACATATCCACCAGCATGCATAAA
>CAVXLQ010000004.1:0-649473 GCA_963762635.1 uncultured Actinomycetota bacterium | reverse complement strand
CTCCGGCCGCGAGGGTGACGCGACGCTCGTGGGGATCGCGAACAACAAGCAGTACATCTCGCTGTACGTGATCGCGGCGAACCCCGAAGAGGGCTACATCGCCGGCTCGTACGAGTCGCGGCTGCCCAAGGCGTCGATCGGCAAGGGCTGCGTGCGCATCAAGCGCCTGTCCGACGTCGACCTCTACGTCGTCGCCGACCTCCTCCGCCACGCCGCCAAGGTCGGCCCCGCCACCCGCGGCGGCGATGCCTCCTAGCGGTAAGTCGTCCGGCGAACCACGTCGGCTGCGACGAATCGACGAAGTGGTTCGCGAGTCGTATGAACTCTGGACAGGAACTCCACAACGCACCACTGGTAAGCGTCGTCCAGCAATGCCAGCAGAACGCCTTCCCGCTTGCCCCGCGGGGCGCCGACCGTTGTGGAACTATGAGCCTTCTTCCCGCAGAAAAGGAAGTCGAATTGTCTCCTCGGCGGCGATGACCGGGATCCTTCTCGTGGAGCTCATTGCGTGCATGCTCCGGAGCGCCGAATACCGCCTCCTTGCACGCAGGGACCAGGACGCCGACCTCGGCTTGACCCCCTCTGGGATCTTCTCATTGAGGGACGCGGAGCCTCCCACCAGGTCGACGCCCTGGCGACTTTGGCTAGTGCCAGCATCTAGCCAGCCCATCCGCCTGTTCGCCGACCTTGACGGCGATGAAGCAGCCGATAGGGAAGTAATTCGAAACCGCCGCTACTGGACGCCGACCATTACGCGCTCGACGGGTGCGCATTGCACTTTACAGGGAGCGACAAGACGGAGACTCACTACTACGAACCACATATCTACGGGCGGCTCGGCCTATGAGGCAGGCACTCCTTCATGATCTGCGGCGTCAGCGATTCTGGAGAAACTTCTTCATTCATGCCCTGTCTGCGATTGGCCTCATCGCACTTCTCGCTGGGCTCTATGACGTATTCTTCCCGGAGATGGCCGATGGCAATGGGACCTGGTTGGTCATCGCGACGGTCGCTGTCGCGCTAACCTATGCAGGCGCCCGATCGTGGCCTCGGCCGATCGAGCAGCAGTATGAGGCGCCGAACGTGAAGATCAGTGTGGTCAGGGGCGACATGCTCGAGCAAGCCGCGGATCACCTTGTGATCGGCATGCAGACGACGTTCGACACCGAGCCGCCGCAGATCATCGCTCGGGCGAGTCTGCAGGGCCAGTTCGTCGACAAGCTCTACGGGGGTGACTTTGGGCGGCTCAATGCGGAGCTAGACGAAGCGCTCGACGGCAAATCGCCAGCCGGAATGATCACGAAGCCTGGGAAGACGAAAATCTTTCCAGTTGGAACCGTTGCTGTCTTGAAACAAGCCGCGCGCTGCTTCTTCTGCGTCGCCTATTCGGAGATGGATAGCGAGAACGTCGCTCGAAGCTCGATCGAGAACATGTGGCGAAGCCTTGATCAACTCTGGAGAGAAGTAGCCATCCATGCCAATGGCGGAACCGTCGCCGTCCCGGTACTGGGCGGTGGACTCGCCAGGCTGTCGCAGATTCTGCCCGTCCATGACTCGATACGGCTCACCATCATGTCCTTCATGTTCGCTTGCCGCCGCGAGCGGGTGTGTGACGAACTCAAGATCGTGGTGGCGCCCATCGATACGATCGGCTCGACCGTCTAGAGATCCAGGCATTCCTAGTATCACTAAAGGCATCTTGACTCCACCTCTCGATTGAGCCCTACCTCAATGGTTCCTGTCCGTACACACAGTTCTGAGCTCGTATCGCGACACTGCTTGCACGGGAATAATGGAGGAGTCGCACACAGGCTCGCCAATCCTCACCCGTCGTGGTGAAACCATATTCGAACTGACCGATGGGAGCCGCTGCCCAGAGGTGAATGTGACGCTCACTCTCGCACGCGGTCGCTCTCACCACGGCCTCGCGTCCATCCTTCGTCGACATTTACGTATGTGGTATCTGGTGCCCGCCCCTGGCCAAACGTAACTACGGCTGGCGGAAGAATTGATATGTTCAACGTAACTGCATCGGCGGCCACCTTGTGGTGCACCAGCGATATGGGGTGAGCCGCAGTTGGAACAAATAGATGCCGCCTGACGTATGGCCCCCAACGCAATGTGATCATATGTTCCGTGTGGAGGTTCTTGACTGCCGGCATGACCCGCACCCACACCTGACCAACATATTCCTCTGGATGATCGCAATGCCAATCGGCATTTGGAACCCTGGAGAACAGGGCGCCTACCTTTTGCGCAATCACGCCCACTCCATCCGTCCAAACGAGATAGCTTTTGTCCTCTAATAGGGGATACCGATCCAGGCACACCTGTACGTCCGCGCACAGGATCGGGATGACATGCACGTCACCGGTGCGCGTTTCTCGAGCTATAGCCGAGTCGAGTTCCTTTCTTGTCCAGTTGCGCGTTAAGAACCTCTCGGTCATGAGGACCAACGAATAGCGACATAGTGAAAGTCCAGTGTTGATTTTTCGAACTATGCTGTCTCCCGGACGTATCTGACCCTTGTCAACCCAGCAACTTACACCCACCCAGTTTAGCTCCGCCTCCAGTGGGGTCACATAGCTATCTGTCGCGTCTGCATGACAAATGAAGACGTCTCGACTAGGCATGCCATCCTCCCACTATTCGGAGTTTCCCACATGGATTTTCGCAAAGTAGCCAATGAAGAGGGGCTCTGCGAGTCAAATCCTAGCCTGATAGCGCGAAATATGAGTTGCGCTACCCGGGGGACGCCGGCGGCGATGGAGAAATCGCGCCTACTGGCGGTTAGAATGCAACACCTCGGGGACGACCGCGCACCGGAATCTCGAGGGGAGCGTGATCGCCGATGCGACACGCCGAAAACGCTACTCCGTATGGACAACTCGGACTAACCGCCAATAGCCGTCGTCGCCTCGAAGATCTTCTCTTTGTAGGGGAAACCGCGCTTAACGCTGTCGCAGGTTCCATTGCGGCAGACAAAGACGACCCACGTTCCCTTTGGCTGGTAATCCTCCTGATCGGCATACAGTTGCCGCTCACACTCTGGGCAATGCAGGACTGATCGTGCCATCACTAACTCCTTGTAGCAGAAAAGGTTGCTAGCCTGCAGAATGCCGTTGGCAACGCCCGGATCCAGCATGCCACTGACCACATCTCATGGCGGCGGTTCCTTCAGCACTAGATGCCCCGACTAGCGATGTCAAAGCGTTTGCGCTGTGCTTCCAGGTCGCCATGTGGTGGGTGCCAATGTAGAGACCCAAAATCAACACGGAAAGGAGTAATGCTGCTGGATTTGCGGCAATCAGCAGCACTGACAAACAACGCGATACCCCAGCCGCCAACGCTCGAATGGAAGAATCTCGTCGTTGCGGCATGGTCGGCGACCTCAAGATTCTCCTTCAGCGACCTCCGTAGCGGTCCGTCCTCAAATGTCAGTTAAGGGCACGTCCTGACATTCGCCGAGTAATGTCGATCTGGGCAGGCGATGTGATGATGTCGCCGCCATCAGCAGCCGTGGCCACTTAGTGAGATTCACCGCTTGCAGCGCGAGTGCGAGGTAGTACTGGAACACAGCAACGAGTGGATGCTGCTTGACTACGGCCTCCATGATATCCAACGCCTTCTCGGCCATCCCTTGGATCAGATAGACGTTTGCAATTGCCGTCTTGTAGAGAGGCTCGTCGGGAGCAAGGCGCAGCGCAAACTCATATTCGCTCAAGGCCTCGCCCCAGCTTCCGAGCGCGAGAAACGCCTCTGCGTAGTCAAAGTGGTACTCCGGATTGTGCAGTTTACCTCGATTACTTCACGGAATTCGAACCCGCGTCGCGATAGTTTCCCATCACAAACGACGAGTTTGCGCGAATTGCCCATGCCTCATGATTTGCTCCATCGTACGCAATGGCCTCGCGCGCCGCATAGAACGCGGCCGCGGCATTTCCTTGCCCGAAGTACTTCTTTGCTATCGGCAGCCAGTCGCGCTTCCCCGGCGGACTATCGACGGCTTCGGCCACTTGGCTTGGCCTGGGCGTTGAGTCGAAATGACGACGCTTCACTGGATCAAGCAGGACGCGCTCGGCCTCAGCTATCTCGCGGATCAACTCTTCGGCCTGAGCTCGTTTGATCGGATCAGACTGAGCCGCCCGCTTGGTCCACATGCGGCGTTTCTCCGGATTGCGGTCGCGATAACAGCTTCGTCGGCCGTCGACGCGATCCCGAGACGTGGTAATGGTCGACATACTCCGCAGTCATCGTCATGACTTAGTTCACCTCTAGATCCCTATTCTTCGATCGGGCAACCGCTACCTCGTCGTCGCTGAGATTCGCCACATTCTCAACCTCAAACGTTCCGAGGGACCGATTCACACTCAGGTCTGTGACCTCTACCTGAATATTCTGTTCGATGTTGTAGTAGAAGGTAACCCCGATCGGCGCTCCGGCAGGATACGGCGGGATGAAGAACAACTGGCCTCCGTCCTTGGTGACATGCCGAACGTAGGCTGGATCCTCGTCATCGCCTTGTGTTACTTCCACACGGATCGACACTTGGCCATCGACAACGGTCCTGAGGAGCTCGCTCTGTCTGGCGGGGACCTTGGTGTTGCGCGGGATGATCACGATATTCCGCGGGACGTTGTCTTCATCTAGCGCGATCGTACCGAGTCCCTGTGACGTGACATCAAGGACCACAAGAGGAGGCGAGACGAGGTCCCCACTGCTTTCAAGGCTTGCTTGGACGGCCGCACCTAGGGCAACTAGCTCGTCCGGATTGCCAGGACGAATCGGCGGTTTTCCAGTGATCTTCTCAAGCATCTTGACAACCATCGGCATGCGAGTCGATCCGCCGACGAGCAAGACATGGTCGATGTCTCCGGCGCTCAAGTCGAGCTCTTCCATCACGGACAGCGTCTGATCGCGTGACTGATTGAGTAGATCGCTCGTGATCGCCTCGAACGTGTCACGAGTAATTGTGATGACCCTGTCAAAGCTACCGTGGCTTAGCGCAACGCGAGTCGAATGTGCCTGGCTCAGGTTCCTCTTCGCAGCCTCCGCCTTCTCGCGTAGATCGGCGTCGGATTCGAAGGCATCCGTAAGATCAGGGCCGCCCGCCCGTCGGAACTCGTCATTGAGCCACTGCATGAGGCGGTTGTCCCAGTCAACGCCACCGAGCTCGTGCAGACCATCCGTACTGAGTACATCAAATACTCCGTCGCCGACCTTCATGATCGTAACGTCGAACGTTCCGCCACCTAGGTCGTATACCATGATCGTGCCGCGCGATGCGAGATCTAGGCCAACCGCCAAGGCTGCGGGTGGGTTCGTTGAGGACACGGAGGACGTTGAGACCCGCTATCTGGCCGGCATTTGTTGCGCGCCGCCGGGCGTCGTCGAAGAACGCCGGCACGGTAATAACCGCATCAATGATCTTTCCCTGGCCGAACCGCAGCTCGGCATCTTCTTTCAGCCGCTTGAGGATGATCGCCGATACTGCTTCAGCCGTGAATGATTCACCATCGGTAGTTTCGAAGCGCCAGTCTGGGTTTCCCATATGGCGTTTCACAAACTCTACGACGTCGAGTGGGGCCGTGATAGCCGCGTGCTTCGCCACCGTGCCGACCCTCGCGACGTCAGCGTCGAAGAACACAACAGAAGGAGTGATCCGCTCACCATGTCGGTTTGGTAGGATTTCTGGTTTGCCGTTCCGTCCAACTGCCGCGATGGCGGAGTAGGTTGTGCCGAGGTCTATGCCCACAGCCAGTCCCACAACTATCCTCCCCCGCTTGCGATTTCGGAGAGAAGAACTGCAAGCGTATTTGTCTAAGTACGAATGTTTACTCAGGCGTTCTTGGTCGCGTCCGCGCAGTCGCGGGACCGATCTGGCTACTCGTGCCGGCCCAGTGCCTGATGCTTTGGCCGCTAGCGCGGAACGCCCGTCACTCCCCCGTAAGTCTCCTCGCATCACGCAGGGTGGATTAGACCATGGCATGATTGTTGAGCTCTTGTCTGGCGCTTTGAAGGTCGTAGGGAGCGAACTGAGTCCCCCTACGGGGCGGCAAGAGCCTTAAGCGCCGTCTACACCATTGGCGCAGGTGGATCCATGCTCGCTACACACCCGTTCAGCAGTACTCCGCTGTCATGGCGCGTCCACCTGCCACGTCAGTGGAACCACGGTGGCGAGTCCATCGTCCGATTCGGTCAGCCGTCGATGAGCTCGCGCGCTCGGGTGAAGATGGCGTCGAGCATGGTGGTGGTGAGGCGGCCGGTGAAGGTGTTTTGTTGGCTGGGGTGGTACGACCCGAGCAGCACGACGGACGAGGGGCCGGTCAGGACGGCTTCGGCGGCGTGGCCGAACTTGGGTTTCGGCCTGGGGATCGCGTAGCCGGCTGCGCGGAAGGCGCGCAACGCGGCGTCCCAGCCGTACGAGCCCAGCGCAACCACGCAGCGGACGGACGGGGCGACCAAAGAGACCTCGCGGGCCAGCCAAGGGAAGCAGGTGTCGCGCTCCTCCGGCAGCGGCTTGTTGTCGGGTGGCGCACAGCGGACGGCCGCGACCATGCGGGCGTTCAGCAGCGCCTGGCCGTCTCCCGCGTGGGTGCTCGTCGACTGGGCGGCGAAGCCCGCCCGGTGCAGCGCCGCGAAGAGCCAGTCTCCGGAACGGTCTCCGGTGAAGATGCGGCCCGTACGGTTGCCGCCGTGCGCCGCCGGCGCGAGGCCGACGAGCAACAGCCCAGGCGTGGGAGAGCCCCAGCCGGCGATCGGCCGGCCCCAGTACGGCTCGCCCTCGAACGAACGGCGGCGCGCGGCCGCAACGGACTCGCGCCACGACACCAGCCGCGGGCAGGCGGCGCAGACCGACGAACACGCCGCCAAGGATGGAAGGGACGCCTCGGCAGCCAGCGACGAAACGGCCGCCGCCGACTCGGCGACAGGCGTCGACGCCGAAGCCGGGTCGTCCGGCCAGCCCGTCCCAGGCGGCACGGGCGAGGGGAACAGCTCGCCGGTCACCGGGTGAGGAAGCACGAGCACAGATTGTGCCGAAGACGAACAGGACTAGACCAGTGCGCCCTCCCCCGCCAGAATCGACCCTGGTCACGACACCCCAGGACACCCGACGCACAGCCGAATGGTCTCCTCGAGGTCGCCCGTGACCTGGTCACCACCAGGCCACCGGCCCTAGCGTCGAAGAGGTCCCGCATCAAGGAGGCGTCGTTGTCCCACCCGTCGGTGAACCTCGCCGCAGCAGCCGAGCAGGCGCAACGCGTCGTCAGCCAGGTCATCGCGACCCAGACCGCCAACATCAGGCAGGCCGCCGAGCTGATCGCGCATGCGCTCGCGAACGACGGCATCATCCAGGCATTCGGCACCGGCCACTCCCGCGCCATCGCGCTCGAGCTCGCCGGACGGGCCGGCGGCCTCGTCCCCGCGCACCAGCTGTGGGTCAAGGACCTGGTCATGTACGGCAAGTCCGAGCCCGAGGAGATCCTCGACCCGCTCGTCGAACGCGATCCCGACCTCGCCAAGCGCATCCTCGATCTCGCCGAGATCCACCCCAACGACGTCTTCGTGATCGCCAGCCAGTCCGGCGGCAACGGGTCGATCGTCGAGATGGCCATCCTCGCCAAGCAACGCGGCCACCAGGTCATCGCGATCACCTCGCACGAGCACAGCAGCAACATCACCTCGCGGCACGCGTCCGGCAAGAAGCTGTACGAGCTCGCCGACATCGTCATCGACAACTGCGGCCCGTACGGTGACGCCACCCTCCCGCTCCCGACCGGCGGGGCGACCGCGCCGACGTCGACGATCTCCAGCGCGCTGATCGTGCAGATGCTCGTCTCGGAGATCTGCGGCATCCTGCTCGAAGCCGGCGAGACCCCGCCGGTCATGGTCTCCATGAACACCCCCGAAGGCGACCGTCACAACGCCGCTCTGGTCGACCGGTACGGCGACCGCATCCGGCTGGGAGAGCCGTGAGCAGGATCTGCCCGACGCCCCAGGAAGTCGTCGAATCGGCAACCAGCACGCCGATTCCGAGCGTCGTCGCCGTCATCAACGGGCCCGGCACCGACCCCGCCGCGCAGCGCGTCCTCGAGGCCGCGCTGCGCAACGCCGGCGCCGAGGTGAGGCAGGTACGCGCCCGCGACGTGGTGCCGAACGAGCATCTGCTCGTCTACCTCGGCGGCCCCGCGGAGAACCCCACCACCGCACGCATTCTCCAACGCCTGAACGTCAAAGGGCCCGAGGATTTCCCCGCCGAGGGGTACGTCCTCGCGAGCGGACGAGCCGGCGATCGCAGCGTGGTCGCCCTCGCCGGCGCCGATCCGACGGGTACGTTCTACGCCGCCCACACGTTCCGCCAGCTCCTCGAAGGCACCGACCGGCTCCCGAGCATCGCCATCAGGGACTGGCCGAAGCTTCCCGTACGCGGAGTGATCGAGGGCTTCTACGGCATCCCGTGGTCCGACGCCGACCGCGCGGACCAGCTGGAGTTCTACGGCGCGCACAAGCTGAACACGTACCAGTACTCGCCGAAGGACGACCCGTACCTGCGCGAACGGTGGCGCGAGGCCTACCCCGACGACAAGCTCGCGCAGATCGCCGAACTCGTCGCTCAGGCACAGAGCAACCACGTCACGTTCACGTACGCGCTCTCACCGGGCCTCTCGGTCTGCTACTCCAGCGACAGCGACATCGCAGCCCTGGTAGCGAAGTTCGAGCAGATGTACGCGATCGGCGTGCGCTCGTTCAACGTCCCGCTCGACGACATCAGCTACACCGACTGGAACTGCGGCAACGACGAGGAGCGCTTCGGCACCGGTGGCGGCGCCGCCGGACAGGCCCAGGCACACCTGCTCAACCGCGTGGTCGAGGAGTTCGTGGCCAAGCACGACGACGTCGAGCCGCTGCAGATGGTCGCCACCGAGTACTGGGACATCGACGAAACCCCTTACAAACAAGCACTCCACGATCAGCTCCAGCAGGAGGTGATCGTGCACTTCACCGGTACCGCGGTCGTCCCCCGCGAGATCACAGCAGCCGAGGCCACCAAGGCAGGCGAGCTCTTCGGGCACCGGATGATGCTCTGGGACAACTACCCGGTCAACGACTACCAACGAGGAAGGCTCGCGCTCGCCCCGTACACTGGCCGTCAACCCGACCTTGCGGAGCGGCTCGTTGGCGTCGTCGCCAACCCGATGAACCAAGCGGCAGCGAGCAAGCTCGGCCTCTACTCCGTCGCCGACTACGTCTGGAACCCGGAGAAGTTCGACCTGCGGCAGTCCTGGCAGGACTCGCTCGACGAGTACGCGCAAGCCGACGAGAACGTCTCCACCGCGCTGAGGATGTTCTGCGACACCCAGCACTGGCTGGAGACGATCACCGGCATCGACGCTCCTGAGCTGACGGCCGCGATCGAGGCGTTCTGGCCAGCCTGGATGGCGAAAGACGACGCTGGCATCGCGACGTTCGAACGCCACGTCGTCTCGTTCGCCGCGGCGCCCGACGTCCTGAAGGGCGGCCTGGAGCCGGCGTTCGCCACCGAGACGCGGCCATGGCTCGCGACGATGACGGTCTGGGGCGAGGCCTTGGCGACCAGCCTCGACCTGCTCCGCGCGCATCGCGAGGCCGACCAGCAAGCCGTACTGAGCCTGGCCGCTCGCCTCGACAAGCTCGTCGAGCGCGCGAAGTCCGAGGTGGACCCGAACGACACGAGCGTGCCGGTGAAGGTCGCCGACGGGGTGGCGGACCGCTTCGTACGCGACGTTCTCGCCACCGTTCAGTAACTGCGCCGACACGAACCCTGGGAGCTGCCATGACGGCCGCTGGCGTGCGCCGTACCTGCTACTACCTGACGTTCTGCCGGATGCCGACGCTCGGTCTGGAGGAGTGGAAGTCCGCGTTCCGCGACTTCGCCGACGACGAAATCGACCTCGTCGTGCTCTGGCTCGGCGGCGGCTTCGCGTCGCGCAAGTACCCGATCACCTGGCAGTACAACGCGTCCCACCTGAACGTCCAAGAGGACTTCGTCAAAGACCTCATCGACTACGCGCACACGCTGGGCATCAAAGTGCTGCTCGGCTTCACGCCGTACAACTACGACGGCACCAACCAGTACTACCTGGAGCGCCCCGACCTCAAGGGCACCCAGGCCGGCGGGACGATCATGCCGATCCTCGGCATCCACTCGTGGGGGTACGCGCTCGATCCGTCGAAGGAGGACGCGCGGACGTTCATGCTGGAGTACGCGCGCGAACTGTACTTCGACTTCTACCCGAACGCCGACGGGCTGATGATCGAGTCCGCCGACATCGAGGTGCCGACCGGCGGCGGCAGCTCCGGGACGCGCTACTACGAGCTCGAGTACGACTTCGCCAAGCAGCTGTCCGACGAGGTCTGGGCACAAGACCCGGACGCCGAGATCATCGTGTATCCCCATTACTTCAAGGGCAAAGGCCTCTCGCACGAGTGGGACGACCGATGGACGCTCACGTTCAACGACTGGGCCGCGCCGCTCGACGCCGAGCTGATCGCGCAGGCGTCGAAGACGCTGTACTTCGACCTCAACCTCGTGCACGAGCTGCCCTTGGCGTTGCGTGACTCGATGCGGAAGGTGCGCGCGAATGGCGTGCAGACGTACGGCGCCTCGCACGAGTTCTTCACCTTCGACTCGGTCCGGCCAGAGTTCCTCGAATGGGCGAACGTCAACCGCGCCTTGCGTCCGTTCGGCTTCGACCAGCTGGAACGGGACAAGAACCCGTACTCCGACCCGATCGTCGCGGTGAACCGCGTCGCGCTGCGGGAGTTCGCGCGCGACCCCGACCTCGGGGTCGACGCCTTCCGGGAGGCGCTCGGCCGGGCGCTGCTGGACACCGGCGGCACGGACAAGTCCGTCGACGACCTGCTCTACCTGCACGAGTGCTACTACTGGAAGCGCACGTTCTTCCAGGCCGGTCCGGTCGCCGACCCGCGCGCGATGCACGACCTGCTGGAGCGCGGCAAGCTCACGTTCGACGATCTGGCGCGGATCGGCTCCCTGCTGGACGGGGTGCCGGCCGTACGCGATCGGCTCCGGGCGGCCGAAGGCGAGCGCGCCAGGTCGTTGGCCGCGCACGCGGAGTACATCCTCGCGGCCTGGTCGGAGTCCGATCGGACGTACCTGCGCCGCCACTACGAGCTGTAAGGCGGTTGTCAGCCAACTGGTGCATAGTGCTCCCGTGGCTACTCGAACGGGGACCGAGCGCAGGGTGGCGCCGGTGTTGCTGACGGGCTTCTTCCTCTTCGCGCTCGCCCACCTCGGGCTGATCCTGGCCGGCGTCGACACCTGGGCGCCGGTCACCAAACCACTGCCGGCGTTGCTGCTCGTCGGGTACGCGTGGGCAACCCAGCGCGGCGGACTGCTCGCGCTGGCGCTGCTGTTCTGCGCCGGGGCGGACGTCGCGCTGGACCTGGACGGACTGTTCGTCGTGGGTGTGGTGCTGTTCGGGCTCGCGCACCTGTGCCTGATCGCGCTGTTCGTCCAGCGCGGTTCGCGGCTCCGCGCGCCGATCGTGGCGGTCTACCTGGTGGTGTGGGTGGCGGTGATCTGGTGGCTGTGGTCCGACCTCGGCTCGATGCGCCTCGCGCTCGCCGGCTACAGCCTGGTGGTGACCGCGATGGCGGTGATGGCCGCGGGCCTCAACGGGCGAACGGGCCTGGGCGGCGCGCTGTTCGTCATCTCCGACACATTGATCGCGGCGGGCATGGCCGGCGGGGAAATCCTTCCCCAGCAGGACTTCCTGGTGATGGTGACGTACTTCGCCGCACTGTTCTTCCTCACGACAGGCGTGCCAGCCCGCCGGGCTTGACGATCGGTCCGCCGGGGTGATGTCATGCGTTCGCCTTGAATCATCTCTCTGACGCGAACGACCGGCTCACGGCGTTCGGAAACCAGCTCATCGCCGTCCATGACTGGCTCCGCGACACGATCACGCAGCTCCGCGAGTACGTGGATTCGCCCGCCGTCGACCTACGAACGCATTGCCTGGCGTTCTGCCACGCGATCACCCGACATCACACCGGCGAGGACCACGACGCGTTCGGCCTGCTGCGCGAGCAGTTCCCGACGCTGAGTCCCGTCCTCGACACGCTCAGCCGCGACCACCAGCAGATCGAGCAGCTCCTCCAGCGGCTGCAGCACCTGCTCGACAGCGGCGACCGGCACGCGATCGGGCGCGAGCTCGACGGCATCGCGGTGCTGCTCGAGTCGCACTTCTTCTACGAGGAGAAGAAGATCATCACCGCTCTGAACTCCCTACGCGTCCCCGAGTGGGAGCGAGAGCGGCCCGCCTTCCTCGACCGGGGAGACAACTAGCGGCAACGCAGGCCGGAGCTATGCCAAGCCCGGTGGCGGGGATGGCGCTGCCGGTAGCGTTCGGTGCTGTGCGGATCCTTCATCTCTCCGACCTCCACCTCGAACCGACGCCGGAAGAGCGCATGCCGGGGGTGGTCGCGACGCTCGGGCGCGATCGGGCGGCGTTCCTCGCGCTCGAGCCCGAGCTCGTGATCGTCTCCGGCGACCTCACGACCTACGGGTGCTCCGAGCCCGGCCACCTCCAGCTCGCCAAGGACTTTCTCGACGGGCTCGGGCTCCCCTATCTCGTCGCCGCGGGCAACCACGATCTCGGCGCGAACCAGCGCGAGGCCGAGCGCGATCCGCGGATGGCTGCTTACGAGGACGTGCCGTACGGCGAGACCGGGTTCGGCCGGACGTTCGGGCCGGAGCTGCTCGCGACCAGCGACCTCGGGATGGTTCGCGTCGTCGGGATCCCCGTCCGCGAAGGCGATCCGGACGACGTGCTCCCCGCGCTCGACACCTACCTGAGCCAGGACGACCGACCCGTGATCGCGTTCAGTCACTACCCGGTCGTCGACCCACGGGAACGGATCGAGGAGTACTTCGGCTCGAGCGCGTTCGTCCCGCAGACCGCACTAGCCCTTCATGAGCTCATCCGCGCGCACCAGAACGTCCGCCTGTACGCGGCCGGGCACGTGCACGTCAGCTCGACGGCCGAGCTCGCGCCGCACTGCCTACAGGTCACCGCGGGCAGCGTCGGGCAGGGCGCGAGCGCGTACCGCGTCTACGACCTCGACACCGCTGGCCTGACCTACTCCACCGTCCTCGGCAGCGGGCCGCTCGCCTTCTGGCCTGGCATCGCCGAACCCGAGTTCCACCTCGGCTACGACCACGAACGGACCGGCAAGCTCACCTGGTGAGCCGTACCGCCTCCTCGAGCGCCAGCTCGGCTCCGCCGGGGGCGACCGGGGTCATGTGGACCTCGTACGTCGGGGTCGCGTACGCCACGCGGGTCGGCAGGTAGCCGAGGTAGCCGCCGGTGTAGCCGATCAGGATGCCGGGCTGGGGAACGAGCTCGGCGAGGTCGAGGTACGGTTCGCCGCCGAGGCCGACCAGTGTCAGCTCGCCGATCCGCAGGACGGAGACGACGAGCTCGGGCGAGGGGGTGCGCCGGGCCAGTCCGATCTCCGCGCCCTGCAAGGCGGTCTCGGCCTCACGCGTGGCGAACGCGTCACCCGACGCGCGCGCCGCATGCAGGCGGGACCGGAGCTCCTCAACCGCTCCGGCCTCTGGCGCATCGGCGCGCGGCGGCATCGGCAAGGCGGTGTTGACAGCTCCCGAGAGCTCGCCGGAGAGCTCGAGGCCGTTCGTCGCGAGGAGGTCGGCGAACTGTGCCGCGGCGAGTTTGCCCAACCACGACAGCTCCTCGGGCGTCTGCGTCCGCCGATGCAGGCGCGTCGACACGTCGCCCGCGGCGCCGGTCGCGACCATCACCCAGGCCCGCGAGCCGAGCTGGTCGGCGAGCGCACGACGGACGGCACCGGTGAGGTCGGCGCTCACCACGCACGAGTCCGCGCCCAGCACAGTGGGATGAACGGGCAGCACCGCGACCACACCGGACAGACCGGCCGGCCCGCGGACCGCGAGTACGTCGATCGGCACCCACGGGCGAGGATCGGGACCACTTCGCTGCGCGCCGACACCGTTCAGCGTCCCGCGATGCCACGTGAGCGTGGCCGAGGACTCCTCCGCCACCGCGCGCCGTACCGCGAGAACGGCGGCCGGCACCAGCAGTTCGACCAGCCACGAAGGCGTGACGGCACCGAACGACCCCGTCCGCGTCTCCGGCCCCGAGTGGGTATGCGTCGCGCTCACCCAGACCAGCTCGGGCGTGGTGAACGGGACGGCCGCCAGCACGCCCGAGGTGATCGCCGTGACGAGGTCGACATTGACCGCTGCCACGTCGAGCACCAACCAGACCAGGCGCCGTTCACCCGACGACACCGTGAAAGCGTGCACCTCGAGACCATCGAGAACGCCGTGACTGCCGCCTTCGCGGGCCGCGTAGCCGCCCAGCTGCGTGCCATCCGGGATCGAGAACGGGTGCACCCCGTGGCCGCACCTCACCGCATCGCCTCTACCAGCCAGCGGGTGATCGCCAGCGGGTTGGTGATCGCCGTACCCACGACGACAGCGTGCGCCCCAGCGTCCAACGCCGCCCGCACGTCGTCGCTCGTCCGATACCGCCCCTCGGCCACGATCTCGCAGTCCAGCTTGGCCGCGAGGTCCGCGACCAGGCGGATGTCCGGCTCGGGCGGCACCTCTCCGTTCGTGTAGCCGGAGAGCGTCGTCGCGATCGCGTCCGCGCCGGCGTCCCGCGCGACCAGCGCGGACTCGACGCTGTCGACGTCCGCGAGCACCGGAACGCCCAGCTCCGCGTGGATCCACTCGATCTGCGTCGCCAGCGTGTGCCCGTTCGGCCGGGGCCGCAGCGTCCCGTCCAGAGCGACGACGTCGGCCCCCGCTCGGACGACATCGGCCGCCGACTCCACCGTCGGCGTGATGAACACGCCGGACGGGTCGCCCACCTTGTAGATGCCGATGATCGGTACGGACACCTCGGCCCGGATCGCCGCGACATCCACCGGTCCATTGGCGCGGATCCCGGACGCCCCACCGTCGACGGCGGCTTTCGCCATCAACGACATCGGCTCCGGACCATGCAGCGGATTGCCCAGTCGCGCCTGACACGACACGATCAACGCACCCGCCGCGTACGGCAGTCTTGACACCACAGCTCACCTTATTCCCGCAGTCATGGTCACTCCCTCGACAAACCTTCGCTGTAGCGAGAGAAACAGCAACAAAGTCGGCAGCAGAGCGAGCAGCGCCGCCGCCATCATCATCGGCACTCCCGCACTGCCGAGGTTGTTCGCCTGCATCGCGGCCAGGCCGACGGGCAGGGTGCGGTGGGCGTCGTCGGCGCCCACCAGCAGGGGCCACAGGTGGCTGTCCCAGTTGGTCATGAAGATGAACAGCGCGAGCGCGGCGATCGGAGCACGGACGACCGGCGCCACGATCGACACGAGGGTCCGGAGCTCACCGGCGCCGTCGAGCCGGGCCGCCTCGAGCAGCTCTTCCGGCACCGAGTCGATCGACTGCCGCATCAGGAAGATGCCGAACGCGCTCGTGCCGGCCGGGATGATCAGGCCGGCGAAGCTGTTCACCCAGCCGAGCTGGAAGACCAGCGCGTAGAGCGGCACGTAGATGATCTCGACGGGCACCATCAACGTGGCCAGGATGATCACGAAGACCGCGTTCCGGCCGCGGTAGCCGAACTTGGAGAAGCTGTACCCCGCCGCCGTGCACGTCACCACGTTCAGCACGGTGACACTGACACCGACCACCACGCTGTTCAGGTAATAGCGCGCGAACGGCGTCTCGGTGAACGGCAACGCGAAGTTGGACCATTCGAACGTACTCGGCAACCAGGACAGCGGAACGGCGAGCACTTCGCTCGCCGGCTTGAGCGCCGACAGCGCCGCGTACACCAGCACGGACACGAAGATCAGCCCGCCCAGCGTGGTGAGCGAGACGCGCAGGACGCGGCCGAGGGTGGCGGTCACCGGTCTCGCCTCCGGAACGCGCGCAGCTGAACGAGCGTGAGCAGGAGCAGCGCCCCGAACATCAGGACGGCGACCGCGGACGCGCGACCCATGCGCGCGTTCTCGAACGCGGTCTTGTACACGAACAGGTTGATCACCTCGGTCTCGAACGAGCCGCCCGTCAGTACGACTTGCGGGCTGAACGCCTGAAACCCCCGGATCACCGCCATCACAGCACACACCGCGGTCACGGGTCGCAGCAACGGCAAGGTCAGATGCCAGAATCTGCGGACACTGCCGGCACCGTCGAGCGACGCGGCCTCATGCAGGTCGGGCGAGATCGCCTGCAGCCCGGCGAGGAACAAGATCAGGAAGAAGCCCATCTCCTTCCAGATGCTCATGATCACCAGGCCCCAGCGGGCGGTCGAGGAGCTGGTCAGCCAGTTCACGTCGAGGTCGAGTGCCTGGTTGAGCAGGCCGTCCGGGTGCAGGACTACCCGCCAGATCACCGAGACGGCGACCCAGCTCATCGCGACCGGGACGAAGTACAGCAGGCGGACCAGGCCCATGCCGCGCGTCTTGGTGTGCAAGGCCTGGGCGAGGAAGAGCGCGAGGATCACCGCGGGACCGTACGTGCCGAGGACGTAGACGCCGGTCTGGACGAGCGCCTCGTGGAAGCGTGAATCCGTTGCCAGGAAGGCGAAGTTGGCAATCCCGACGAACTCCGGGTCCGAGGTCAGGTTGTAGTCGAAGACGCTCAGGTAGAACACCCGCAGCATCGGGTAGACCGCGAACGCCGCGAACAGTGCGACGGCGGGGACGGCGAGCAACGCACCGACCACGTCGCGCGGAAGCCCGATACCGCGACGCCCCCGCCGCCCACGGCGTCCGGGGTCCGCGGGATCGACCTCCGCGGACCGCTCGGACGTACTGCTGCTGAGAATGGCCATGTGACTACTAGCTGTCCAGGCTGCGCTGGATCTGGTCGGCCGCCTTCTTCGCCGCCTCCTCGGGGGCGACTCCGTTGAACACGGCGTCGTTGACCATCTCGGTCACGGCGTCCTGGATCTCGGCGTAGTGCGGTACGACGGTGTCGAACGCGCCGTTCGCGTACGCGTCGGCCCAGACGTCCAACGCGGGAAGCTCCTTCGCGGCCGCGCTCGTCTCCCAGCCCTTCACGGGTTGGATGAAGTCGACGTCGGCGATCCAGCGATCGTGCTGGTCGGCCATGAACGAGATGAACTTCCAGGCCTCGGGCTGCTGCTTGCTGGCGACGTTCACGGCCCAGTAGTAGGCGTACCAGCGGTTGACCGGCTTGGCCGGATCGACCTGCGGCAGCGGGACGACCTGGAGCTCCTTGTACGTGTCGGGGTTGCTCTGCCGGATCTGCTCCATCGACCACGGGTAGACGACGGCCATCGACTGGCGGCCGGTCGCGAGGTCGGAGAACGGCGACGTCGCGTCTCTCGACGAGGCGTTGGGATCGTGGACCTTGTCCGGGCCGGTGGCGAGTTTCGCCCAGATCTGCAGGGCCTTCACGGACTCGGGCGAGGTGACGGCTTCCTTCAACGTCTTCGGATCGGCGATCTCGCCGCCGGTCTGGTTGAGCAGAGTCTGCAGCTGCTGGGTGTACCAGCCGGCGTGCAGGTAGTTGAAGCTGAACGCCTGCTCGTGTCCGGCCGCGACGAGCTTCTTGCCGTACGTGGTGACGTCGTCCCAGGTAGCCGGCGGCTTGGCGGGATCGAGCCCGGCGTCCTTGAAGTGCTTGGTGTTGATGACGAACGCGGTCGCGTTGAACTCGCTGGGAACGCCGAACAGCTGGCCGTCGGCGGAGGCGCCGTCGAGCGTACCTTCGTTGTACTTGGCGCGAATCTCGTCCACCGACTTGGCGCCGAAGCCTTCTGGGTTGATCGGGGCGAGCAGCTTCTTCGGGAGGTACTCACCGCGCAGTGCGCTGTCGTCCATGTTGATGATGTCCGGGCCGCTGCCGTTCGACAGCGAGGTGAGCATCTTGGTGCCGAACTGGTCGTTCGGGATCGTCTCGTACTGGACTTTCACGTTGGTGTGTTGCTTTTCGTACTCCGCGACGAGCTTCTTGTTGAGCTCGACCATGGGTGGGTGGGTGTGCGACCAGAACGTCAAGGTGACCTTGCCGTCGGCCGTACCGGCACCGTTGTCGCCGCAGGCGGCGAGGGCGGCGAGGGCGGAAACGACGGCTAGCAAGGCGATTGAGCCCACGAGGTGGCGACGAGTGACGGTTGACATGAATGACTCCGTTGCGAACGCAGGGACTTTACCCCGTGGGCCCCATGCCGACGTTGGGGCGGACGACCTGTCGAGGAGGTCGGAGCTCGGCGGTGAGCGTGTAGCGATCACCGCGATAGACGGCACTGCCGGTTTCGAAGACGCGTCCGCGGCCATCGAGGACTGTCGTTCGAAACACCAAGCAGGGTTGAGTAACCGGGATGCCGAGCCACTCGGCGGTCTTGGCGTCGGGCATCGCTGGTTCGAGCCGTGACGTACCGGTGGCGACCTCGACCCCGTAGCGGGCGGCGAGGAGTTCGTACCAGGAGTTGTTGAGGTCCTCCGGCTGCAGTCCGGGGACGTAGGCGTCGGGGAGGCTGGTGCGTTCGACCACCATCGGCATGTCGTCTGCCGTACGGAGGCGGATGAACGCCAGGACCATGTCGCCAACGGGGATTCGGAGGCGTCGCGCGAGGCCGCGATCCGCGCGATGCCTGCGGAACTCGAGCGTCTTGCTGCCCGGTGTGAGTCCGCGCCGGCGCATGTCGTCGGAGAACGAGGTCATCACGAGGCGCCGGACGACCTTGGGGCGGCAGGTGAACGTACCGCTGCCTTGTCTGCGGATGAGCAGCTCTTCGGCAACGAGCTCGTCCATGGCCCTGCGGAGGGTCATTCGCGAGACCTGCCATTTGGCGGCGAGCTCGCGTTCGGACGGCAGCAGCGCACCCTCGGGGAGATTGTCGACGAGGCTGAGCAGCCGTGCTCGGATCTCTCCAACCTTGCCGGGGGGCGAGCTCTGCATAGCCGACTCCTTCCCTACTCCGCCGCTGCCTCTCTACTTGACGCCAGATCGCGCTCTGGCGCTATCCCCTGACGGATCGAATGTAGACCACCCGTCCGCTCGCTGGCCTGCGCCTTTGTGGCTGACCTGGGCCGTTGAGGGCGGGTTGCGGACCACTGGTCTACTGCTCCTGCGGCGCGGCCAGGGTCGCGCGGTACTCCAGGACGGCGAAGACGGCGCAGATGAGGGCGGCCGCGATCAGGGCGGCGACGGCCGGTGCCTGGAGGCCTTCGACGGCGACCAGGACAGCGACGATCACCGGGACCGCCACGGCGTTGGCGATGGCGGCCGCGCGGACGATGGCTTGGGTGTCGTGGCCCAGGGCGGCGCGGATCAGCGCGGCCATGAACGCGAACGTCCCGAGGGCGAGGACCGTGAACAGCGGCCAGAGCCCGCCTCGTTCGAGGCCGAACCAGCCGCTGACCGTCCAGGGCGCCGCGAGCAGTCCGATGCCCACGATGGCGTCCCACGCGGCGTCCGCCGCGGCGATGCGCCGGAGGCTGCGTTCCATCCCGTTCATGGAACGCAGCCTGGCACAGACTCTCGGTGGGTCAGCTCTCGTAGTCGTCGAGCAGGCGGAGGTTGGTGGGGCCTACTCCCATGCCGAGCGGCTCGATCCGGCCGTGGGCTGGTGCATGACCAGCTGCGGCCTGCCCTCGAACGTGTAGGGCTTGTCGATCCGCACCATCGGGTGGCGGCGCCGGTCGGCGTTGAGCTGGTCGCTGAGGTGGGTGAGCTCCTTCGACTACCCACCGACGTTCGGGGCGTGACGGGATTCGACAGCTCGCGCCGACTTCTTTGGGGCTAGCTGCTCCCGAGGACGGAGACGAGCTGGACCAGCCGGTAGGCAGTGGGGAAGTCGGCGGCCTGGTAGCGGAGGGTGCAGCCGTCCGCGCGTTCCATCCCTGGGATCAGCAGGGCGAGCTCGGTCATGCCGGGGTTGAGGACGTCGATCTCCAGTTCCACCTTGTCGCCGTAGCGCGGTGGGCGGACGGCGGCGCGGTCGCGGAGGGCGTCGGGTACGCCTGCCTCGATGCGCGCGCAGGCTTCCTCGGGGTGCAGCGACTCGGCCGCTCGGGCACCGAGGGCGCGCTTGACCACGACGGCGTGAATGCCGGGAACGATCCCGCCCGCCTCGGCCGCCACGGTGTCGTCCCCTGCGACGAGGACCGGGACGGCCTGGTGATGTGCGGCTAATGCGGCATTCAGCCCTATTTCGCCCAGCGAGGTGCCGTTGCATCTGACGTCCGCGAACACCGCGCCGTTCACCGTGTGGGCAAGGACGGACTGCGCCGAGCCGGCCTTGCCGTGGTAGCCGACGAAGACCACCGCGTCCACGCCCGACTCGATGCCGGCGAGCATGCCCCACGCCTTCGGCTTACCCCGCAGCAGGCGGGCGCGGCGGTCGAGCTTCTCGGGGAGCAGGTTGCGGAACCGCGCGTGCGCGTCGCTCACCAGCACCTCCGCCGACCCGTTGTGCGCGAAGACACCCCTGACCGCGGCGTTGGCCTCTTCGGTCATCAGCAGGCGGTTGCGCTCGTACTCGCCCTCCCCCGGCCGCACATCCACGCCGTCGACGACACCGGCGATGCCCTCCATGTCCACCGAGACCAGTACGCGCATGCACCGACTCTGCCAGGAATCGGGCGATCTAGCCTGTGCAACTTCCAGGCAAGTCGCGCATCTATAGAGCGTGGAACTTGTCACGAGAGCGAGTCCCGAGGTGGACACCGCGCACGGGGAGTTCGGGGAGCTGTTCTTCGGGCAGGCCGCTCGGATGGTGCGGCTCGCGGCCCTGCTCGGTGCCGATGATCCGGAGAACGTCGCGCAGGAGGCGTTCGTTCGGCTCTACCAAGCCTGGGACAGGGCCCGCGACCCGGTCAGCTACCTGCAGCGGACCGTGGTCAACCTGGTCCGCGGCCGGCATCGGCACCTGTACGTCGTACGGCGCAAGCAGCCGCCGCCCGAGCGGCCGGCGCCGTCGGCTGAGGAGGCCGCGGTGATCCGGGACGAGCACCGCGAGCTGATCCGCGCGGTCGACCGGTTGCCGGTACGGCGGCGCGAGGCGCTCGTCCTCCGCTACTGGATGGACCTCACCGACGCCGAGGCCGGCGACGTCATGGGCGTCGCGCCCACCACCGTCAAGTCGCACGTCTCACGGGCTCTCCGGGAGCTCGCCGACATCTTGGAGAAGCAGTCATGAACAGGCTCGAAGACAGGGTGCGCGAAGCACTCGACGACCAGGCGTCGACCCGGCAGGTCGACATCCACGCGCTGTGGCGGGCGACCGAGCCGCGGCTGCGCAAGCAACGCCGCGTACGGCCCGTTCTCATCGGGCTCGCGGCGGCGAGCGTCGGCGTGGCCGCTGTGGTCGGCGTCAACGCGCTCAGCGCGAACGACCAGACGTTCACGCCAGCCGCGACGCCGACGCCGTCGATCCCCCCGCCGCCGGGCGACATCCACCCCTCGCCGAACCCGTCGCTCGAGATGTGGCCCGACGCCAGCGGCCGCCTCACGACCAAGGAAGCCCAGGACGTCTTCGAGGCAGCGCAGCGGATCGACGACCTCGGCGACGGACACTTCGTCCCGATCGACGTGGTGAAGGGGAACGACGGCAGCCGCTGGGCGCTGGGCGCGTACCGGGTCGAGGCGGACGCGCCGCGGAACCCGTCCGGCAAGCCGATGCTCTGCTACCGAACCCTCTGGCTGAGTGGTCCGGAGAACGCCGGCGAGGGCGCGGGCTGCTCAGGCCCCACGCTGCCCGAGCAAGGGGACGCTGGCAACGCCACGTTGACGTCGTCGCATGCGCTGAACCTCCCGGTCGACGGGGACGGCGACCACGTCGAGACCGGGTACGAGTTCTACGCCGGCCGGGCCGCGACCACCGTCGACCGCGTGGTCGGCATCGACGCCCACGGCAAGAGGTACGAGGGCGTCGTCGCCGGTTGGACGATGGGCTGGGAGCTGCGCCAGTACTTCTTCGTCACCAAGACCGAGGTGACGTTGAAGAAGGTCGAGGCGTACGACAAGGACGGCAGGCTCCTGACGACCGTCCCCGTCGGGAGCTAGGCGAGCGACCAGGCGATGCCGTCGAGGATGTCGTGCTCACTGACGACGACCTCGGCGGCCTTCGCACGTTGCACGATGCAGTCCAGGATCAGCGCGCCCGCCCCGATCACGTCGACGCGGCCGGGGTGCATGAACGGCATCGCGGCCCGCTGGTCGTGCGACAGGTGCAGCAGCCGTTCGGTCACCGTGTGCACGTCGGCGGCAGAGATGCGCGAGTGGTGGATGCGTTCCGGCTCGTAGGCGGGGAGGTCGAGCGCCATCGCGGCGACGGTCGTCACCGTTCCGGCGAGGCCGACGAACGTCTTCGCCTGCTCGAACGGCACCTCGGCGGCCGCGAGGTCGAGCTGGCGCTCCACCTCGGCCAGCGCGGCGAACACGCCCTCCATCGTGGGCGGCGAGGTGTTCAGGTGGCGCTCGGTGAGGCGTACGCAGCCCATGTCCACCGAGATCGACGCCTCCGGCTCGGCGCCGCCGAGGACGAACTCCGTCGACCCGCCGCCGATGTCGACGACGAGGTACGGGCTGTCCTCGCTGAGCTCCCGTGTCGCGCCGGCGAACGAGAGCGCCGCCTCCTCCGCACCGGTCACGACCTCGGGCTCGACGCCGAGCAGCTCGCGGATGCCGTCCACGAACGTCGAACGGTTCGAGGCGTCCCGCGTCGCCGAGGTCGCCACGAACCGCACCCGCTCCGCACCGAGCTCGGCGATGCGGTCGGCGTACACCTTGCAAGCGGCGAACGTCCGCTCCAACGCCTCGGGCGCGAGCTGACCGGTCCGGTCCACGCCCTGCCCGAGCCGTACGATCTCCAACCGCCGATCGAGGTCGACGAGCTTCCCCGCCCCCGCGTCGACATCGGCCACGAGCAGCCGGATCGAGTTCGTCCCACAGTCGATCGCCGCGACTCTCATAGCGGCAGACGGTACCGCGCGGCCGTGTCCGTCCAGCGTCCGGTTGCATGCTGTTCGACTGGGTTCATGGGCAGCGCTCAGTTGCCTTCACCGCACCGAAGTCGAGTTCGGTCACAGGATCGACCCCCTCCCGGGAGCAGGCGTCTGGCTCTAGGTGACGGGTGCCGAAGAACCTCTGAAGGCTGGAGTCGCAGGACGAATTCACGGCAACGAACTCGCCACGACCTCAGGAAGTGCCGGGCTCCTCACCCACGCAGGGCCCGTCGGCCCACCAGTCCGGCAGCAATGCCAGGGCCTCGTCGCCGAGCGGGTTGATGCCTGGCCCGGCGGCCAGTGAGTGGCCGACCAATGCGTGCAGGCACTTCACGCGGTCCGGCATGCCGCCTGCCGAGACGCCCGCGATCTCGGGTACGGAGGCGATCGACTCGCGGTGGGCGAGGTACGCCTCGTGCGCCTTCCGGTATGCCGCCGCCAGCTCGGGGTCGGAGGCGAGCCGCTCGGTCCACGAGCGCATCAGCCCGCTCGCCTCCAGCCGCCCGAGCTCGGCGGCCGCGCGCGGGCAGGTCAGGTAGAACGTGGTCGGGAACGGCGTACCGTCCGGCAGCCGCGGCTCGGTCTCGACGACGTCCGGCAGGCCGCAGCCACAGCGGTGGGCGACCGCACGCACGCCGCGGGCGGGCCGGCCGAGCTGCGCGCTGACCGCGTCGACGTCGGAGGGAGAAACCGTCACTGGCCGGGCGTGGCTTCCGGGTCGATCGTCGCCGCCGGCTTGGGCTTCTTCGGCTCGGCCGACGGAGCCGGTGGGTTGCCGGCGTTCTCGACGCTGCCCCACAACGTCGACCACCAGGGCCGCGTCGCGGTGCTCTTGTCGGACGGCTTCTCGGTCGGCGGCTGGACGGTCGAGTCGGAGGTCTCGTCGACGACCTTGTAGCCGGTCTCGCCGGGCAGCACCCAGCCGAACCGTTCGCGCGCCTGCGCCTCGATGTACGCGGGGTCGTTCCAGCGGTTGAGCTCGCCCTCGAGCTCGCCGACGCGTTCGGTACGTTCCGCCTGCTCGGCCTTCAGCGCGGCGATCTGCGAGCGCTGCTCGGCCCACGCGCGGAGCGACGAGGCGTACGAGACGACCAATGCGGCAAGGACGAGCGCGAGGATCGCGGCCCGGCCGGTGAGGCTCGACCTCCTGGCCGCCGCCGAGGCGGACGGCCCCGACGGCCTCGACGGCCCGGCGGGAGCGGCCGGCACGTCCGTCGGGACGGTGCGGCGCGTACGTTCCGGGCCCGACCGCGCGCCACGCCCCGGCGAGCCCGGGGACGTGCCTGCCCGCGTCCTGCCACGAGCGGCAGGACGCGGGCTGCGACGAGGGCCCGGCACGGGCTAGGCCGTGTCTCTTGAGTAGCGCTGGTCATCGCGCGTAGCGCGATGGCGCGCGGCGCACCGCGGCCAGGCGTGGTGCAGGAGGAATTCATAGTTCGTCCTATGGCGAACTGGACCGCGGCCAGGCGGATGCGGGTGTCGCGCGTCAGGCGATAGTTAAGAGACACGGCCTAGGCCCCGCCGGTGAAGCGCGGGAACGCCGAACGTCCGGCGTACCGTGCGGCGTCGTCCAGCTCCTCCTCGATGCGGAGCAGCTGGTTGTACTTCGCGACCCGCTCGCTGCGGGCGGGGGCGCCGGACTTGATCTGGCCGGCGTTCGTCGCGACGACGAGGTCGGCGATCGTGGTGTCCTCGGTCTCGCCCGAACGGTGGCTGATCATGCAGGTCATCGCGGACCGGTGCGCCAGGTCGACGGCGTCGAGCGTCTCCGACAGCGTGCCGATCTGGTTGACCTTGATCAGGATCGAGTTCGCCGCCGACTCCTTGATGCCGCGGGCCAGGCGCTCGGGGTTGGTGACGAACAGGTCGTCGCCGACGATCTGCACGCGGTCTGCCGATCGCCGCGGTCATCGCGGTCCAGCCGGCCCAGTCGTCCTCGGCCAGCGGGTCCTCGAAGGAGACGATCGGGTATCGCGTCCAGCAGCTCGCCGTACATCGCCGCCATCTCGTCCGACGACTTCGGCGCGCCCTCGAAGACGTACGCGTTCTTGTCGGCGTCGTAGAACTCCGTCGCCGCCGCGTCCAGCGCGACCGCGATGTCTGGGCCCCAGCGGAAGCCGGCGTTCTCGACGGCGGTCTTGATCAGCTCCAGCGCGTCCGCGGTTCGACGGCGAGGTCCGGCGCGAAGCCACCCTCGTCGCCGAGGCCCGTCGACAGGCCGCGGCTCTTCAGCAGCGACTTGAGCGAGTGGTAGGTCTCGGCACCCCAGCGCAGTGCCTCGGAGAACGTGGCAGCGCCGATCGGGGCGATCATGAACTCCTGGAAGTCCACGTTGTTGTCGGCGTGCGCGCCACCGTTGATGATGTTCATCATCGGCACCGGGAGCCGGTGCGCGTTCGGTCCGCCGATGTAGCGGAAGAGCGGCAGGTTGGCCGACTCGGCGGCGGCACGGGCGACGGCGAGCGAGACGCCGAGGAGCGCGTTCGCGCCGAGCTGCGCCTTGTTCGGCGTACCGTCCAGGTCGATCAGCTTCTGGTCGACGAGCCGCTGCTCGCTGGCTTCGTAGCCCGACCAGCTCCGGCCCGATCGTCGTCGAGCACGGCGTCGACGGCGGTCTGGACGCCCTTGCCGGCGTAGCGCTTGTCGTCGCCGTCGCGGAGCTCGACGGCCTCGAACTGCCCGGTCGACGCGCCGGACGGAACGGCCGCACGCTCGATGGTGCCGTCGTCGAGGGCGACCTCGACCTCGACAGTGGGGTTGCCGCGCGAGTCCAAGATCTCCCGCGCGCCGACGGCCTCGATGGTGGCCACGAAATACCCTCCCATGACTATCTGGTCCAGCTGTCCACGGACGAGCCTAACCGCGCTCCGCGACTTGCCCGAGGACCGACCCACCTGCCGGACTCGCACCCGGCGATGTCGAATCGCGGCCCTCTCGAACGTCGGTGGATGAATGACCACCTACCGAGGAGCGCGGACCCATGTCGCAGGCGACGATCGACACC
The DNA here is from genome assembly GCA_963762635.1 of uncultured Actinomycetota bacterium. Lineage (GTDB taxonomy): Bacteria > Actinomycetota > Actinomycetes > Propionibacteriales > Actinopolymorphaceae > Tenggerimyces. The sequence continues at coordinate 623,435 of CAVXLQ010000004.1, read as the reverse complement.
GTACGTACACCGACCCCGCGTAAGCCGGGGCTCGCTCTGACCACGCTGTTCCTGGCGACGTTCGTCCTGGGCTGCTCGGAGATGCTCGCGATCGGCATGCTGGACCTGATAGCCGCCGACCTGCGCGTGTCCATCCCCGCCGCCGGCGTCCTGCTGACCGCCCAGGCGCTGGGGATGGCGGTCGGCGGCCCGCTCCTCACCGCGTTGACGATCAGGGTGAACAAGCGAACGCTCCTGGTCGGTGCGCTGGCTCTGTCGGTGCTGACGAACCTGGTGCTGGTCCTGACCGCCGAGTACGAGCTGTTCGTCGCGGCGCGGGCGGTCGCCGGCGCCGGGCAGGGGTTGCTCACGGCGACGGCGATCGCTGTCGCCGTCTCGCTCGTTCCGCCCGAGCGCACCGGGCGGGCGATGTCGGTGGTCATCTCCGGCTTCGCGGTGTCCTCCGCCGTAGGCGTGCCGCTGGGCACGCTGGCGGGCCAGGCACTGGGATGGCGCGGCTCGTTCGCCGCGGTCGTGGTGCTCGCCGCGGCCGCGTTGGTGGCGACCTTGGTGGTCGTGCCGTCCGTCGCGGCTTCGGGAGGCGGAGCCGGGCGCCAGGCAAGGCACGCGTTCGCCCCGCGGGTGCTCGCCGTGCTCGGCCTTGGCGCGCTGATCTTCGCCGGAGCGGCCGCGTTCAACACGTACATGGTGCCTTTCCTGCAAAGCGTCACCGGGGTCAGCGGAGGGCTGATCAGCGCGTACCTATTGGCCTTCGGCGTCGCGACCGCGGTCGGCAGCTTCGGCAGCGGCCGGTTCGCCGACGCCAACGCCGCCCGCACCCTCGTCATCGGTGCCAGCGGGATCGCGCTCTCGCTGGCAGCGCTGTTCTTCCTCGGTGGGACCGCCTTCCTCGCCGCACTGGCGTTGTTCGCCCTGGGCCTGTTCGGGATGGGTTCGGCGCCCTCCCTGCAGTACCGCGTGGTCGCGCTGGCCGGACCTGGTGGCCAGCTCGCGCAGGCACTTCCGGCGTCCGCGGCCAACCTGGGCATCGCGATCGGCTCGGTCGCAGGCGGCCTGGCGATCGGTGCCTACTCCCCCGCGGCGGCCGCCGCCACCGGCCTCGTCATCGCGGTGCTCGCCATCGCGGCGGCCGTGGCCACGACGTTCCTCAAGGCGCCGGCAGCCGAGCCAGTCCTCGACCCAGCCTGAGGGGCCCGAACATGCCGAAGCCCGGCCCCGCGATCGTCACCACGGGGCCGGGCTTCGTCAGGTTACCGCTAGCGGTTCGAACGCATCCGGCCCGCGCGGGTCGCTGCCACCAGGCCGAGGAGACCCAGGATCAGGAGCAGCGAGGCGCCGCCGCCGACCAGCAGGAGCTCGGCGCCGGTCTTGGGCAGGCGCGCTCCGACCGGAGGCGACGCGGCCGGGTTGTCCGTACGGGCGCACGGCTTGCCCGCCTCGCAGCCCTGCACCGGGCCGTCACCGGACACCACGTTCCCGAGCCGGTGGTCGTGCTGGTCGTCGTACGACAGCACGGTCACCGAGTACGTGAGCGTCACCGTCTTGCCGGCCGGCACCGTGCCCGACCAGGTCAACGTCGACCCCGAGACCGCCACCGCGGAGCCGTCCGACGCGGCGGCGTCGCCGTTGTACGTGGCGTCGTCCAGCACGCCGGACAGGTCGTCCGTCACGTTCGGCGAGACCGGCGCGGCGCCCTTGTTGGTGACCAAGACGGAGTACGTGACCTTCTGCCCGTCCGCCACCGATCCGCCGGTGGACGGGTCGACGGTCTTGCGCAGCGTGTAGCCGCCCGAGGAGTTCTCGGTCGTCGCGCACGGCCCCACCTTGCAGCCCGACACCGGCCCGGAGCCGCTCGCCGCGTTCCGCAGCAGGTGGTCGCCCTGGTCGGAGAACGCCAGGACCTTCACCGAGTACGTGATCGTCACCGTCTCGCCGACCGCCAGCGGCCCGGACCAGGTCAGCGTCGAGCCCGACATCGTGGGCGCCGGTCCGGACGACGAGGACGCGTCGTCGTTGTACGTGGCGTCGTCCAGCACGTCGGACAGGTCGTCGGTCACGACCGGCGTCAGCGGAGCCGCCCCGACGTTCTGCACCTCGACCTTGTACGTCAGCACGTCGCCCGCCGACACCGCCGTCCCGTTCTCCGGGTCGACGGACTTGGCGATCGTGTAGCCGCCCGACGGGTTCTCGGTCGACACACACGGCGCGTTCGCGCACCCGTCGATCGGCCCGTCGCCGCTCGCCGCGTTCGCGAGCGTGTGGTCGCCCTGCGCGTCGAACGCGAGGACCGTCACCGAGTACGTGATCGTCACCGTTCCGCCCACCGGCACCGCACCCGACCACGTCAGCGTCGTCTCGGTCACCGAAGGCACCGAGCCGTCCGACGCCGACGCGTCACCGTTGTACGTCGCGTCGTCCAGCACACCGGTCAGGTCGTCCGTCACCATCGGAGTCACCGCAGTGCCGCCGGTGTTGGTGACCTTCAGCGTGTACGTGATCTTCTGGTCCTCCACGACCGCCGTACCGTCCGCCGGGTCGACGGTCTTCGTTAGCGTGTAGGACGCGACCGGGTTGGTCGTCGTCGCGCACGGCTTGGCCGGGCAGTCCTCGATCGGGCCGTCGCCGGTCGCCGCGTTCTTCAGCACGTGGTCGCCCTGCTCGGCGGTCGGCTTCACGGTCACCGTGTACGTGATCGTCACCTTGCCACCGACCGGCACCTTGCCCGACCAGGTGAGCGTCGTCCCCGACACCGACGGCGCGGAGCCGTCAGAAGCCGCCGCGTCGCCGTTGTACGAAGCGTCGTCGAGCGCGCCGGACAGGTCGTCGGTCACGGTCGGCGTCACGTCGGCCTTGCCGGTGTTGGTGACGGTCAGCGTGTACCCGACCTTGTCGCCCGCCTTGACGGCAGCGCCGTCCGCGGCGGAAGCGGTCTTCGTCAACGTGTACGCGGGCTCGCCGCCCGTGCACGTACGCACGCTCGCCTTGTCGTTGTCCGGGTGGGGGTCCTTCTCGTTGCCCGTCACCGAAGCGCTGTTGGAGAAGCAGGTCTCGTACGTCGCCGGCGCCTTGCCGACGACCACGATCTCGACCGAGTCACCGACCTCGAGCCGCCCACCGTTGTACGTCAGCAGGTGGTCGTCGATCTTCGCGCCGTCCGTCGGCGTCGACAGCTCGGTCACCTCGGCCGGCAGCTGGTCGACGACGGTGAAGCCGGAGGCGATGCCGGCGCCGTTGTTCGTCACCTTCAGCGTCCAGCGGACCTCACCGGACGGGTCGACCGTCGACGGGCCGGACTTCTCGATCGCCAGGTCGGCGGGCTTGCTGACGCAGCCGGTGCCGTCGTTGTTGTTCTGCCCGGGAACAGGCCCTGGCACCGTCGAGACGAGCGTGAAGGTCGGGTTCGCCGAACCAGGGTTGGCGACCGCGATCTGGTGGTTGTTGCCGGTCACGTTCGCACTGAACCCGAGGTTGCCGTTCCCGTACCGCCAGGCCGCGCCGTACTGGCCGTTCTCGCGGGCGTTCTGCACCGGCGAGGTGAACGTCACGACGCTCGCGTCGGCCGGGTTCAGCCGGTAGAGCATGGTCACGGTGCCCACTCTCGACTGGCCCCAGAAGAAGCCGTCGGCGTACGCGAAGTCGGCCGGCGCCCAGTTCGCCACCGGGCCGACCACCTGAGCCGTCGCCGGGCTCGTGGTCACGTCCACCTTCGACAGGTGGCCGGCGACGATCGTGTAGTACGTGCCGTCGTCGTCGAACGCGCCGACGATGCTGCCGTTGGTCGCGAGATCGGCGTCGCCCTGGGGCGCGCCGAGGCTCGTGACCTTGCCGGTCGCGTCGACGCGCAACACCTGCCCGGTGGGGTTGGCGGGGTTGGACCCGACGCCCATGCCGTAGATGTAGCCGTCCTTGGGGTTGAACCCGATCGCGTTGTACTGCCAGTCGCTCGCCGGACCGACCGGCACGAACTCCGATCCACCAGCGTTGTACGCCTGCGCCTTCAGACCGGTCGGGATGCCCTGCGAGAGGTACGTGGTCGAGACCTCGCACGGGAACGTCGGCGGCGCGACGACCTCGAGCGTGGCGCACTCGGGCGCGTCGAGGCCGGTGGCCTTCACGTTCTCGGCGCAGTTCTCGTACGTTCCGGCCTTGGACGAGACGACGTTCACCGACGCCTCGCAGGACGCCTGACCGGCTGCGAGCCTGCCGTTCACCGTCCAGGTGTCCTCGACGTTGTCCACGTGGAAGGAGAAGGGAACGCAGCTGGACGAGAAGCCGCCATCCCCAGGGATCTCGAGGCCGTCGGGCAGCGAGTCGGTGAACGTCCAGCCGGCCTTCTCGGCGAGCTCGGAGGTGTTCGTGATCGTGAACGTCAGCCGCGAGACCTCGCCGACGGCGACCGTCGCTGGGGCGAACGCCTTCGACAGCTTCGGCGTCACGTCGAGCACGCGGATGTTGTCGAACGCCGCGTCGTTGCCGCCCCCGCTCGCCTGGCCGTTCACCAGCCGGATGCCGAGCTGGTCGCCGTCGAAGAGCACGGCCTTGTTGCCGGCGTACGTGCCCGCGCGGGTGGCGGACGTGCCCGAGGTGGCGGTGTTCGCCGGGCTCGGCACGATCTGCGCGTTCGGGTCGGTGCACGGGTTGATCGGCGTGGTGAACGTGGGGATCGCGTTGCCACCGTCGAGCAGGTAGAACTTCAGCTGCGCGTGGTTGGCGAAGCAGCTGTTCTCCGCGGCGTCGACGGAGAACGTGACGTACCGGCCCTTGGTCGGCAGCGCGACCGGTTGCTCGGTCTCGAACTGCACCTTGTCCGCGCCCGGGTCCCCGGAGGTGTAGGCGGACACGCCGTGGTTGGTCTCGGCGCTGCCGTGCAGGGCGCCGAGGGAGTACGACAGGCCGCGCGAGAACGTCCACCAGTTCGCGCCGTTGCAGTCGGCGATCGGCGTGGCGGCGTCGGCCGGCGCCTGCCAGGACGCGACCCAGCCGTTGCACCCCTTCAGCCAGGCCGGGTCGGCCGAATAGGTGTGGGTCTTGCCCTCGTACGCGTCGAGGCGGACCGGCTCGGTGCCGGTGTTCTCGAAGTCCTCGGTGAAGAGGACCTTCGGGTCGGCAGGGGCGGCCGCCTTGGGCTTGGCCGGGGTGATGGCTTGCGTGAGGGCGTTCGCCGGAGCGACGCCGGCGAAACCCACGGCGGCGATCACGGCGAAGGCTGCGCCGACCCGGAGCGAACGACGGGACAGCGGGGTGAAAGATGACACGGAACGCTCTCCGAACAAGTGGGTGCGCGCGGGAACCAGCGCGGTTACATGGAGTTGCGAGGGCGTAACTGAATGCGCATGTTCTAGCACGGTTTCGTTCGGGTACAGACGGTGGCCCGCCGTTTTGGCCGTTTTCTAGCGATTACCCTCGGCGATACGGACGGCAGCGAGGTAGCGGCGGATCTCGTCGCGCAGCGCTTGCTCGGGGTCGAGATCGCTCTCCCGAGCCGTCCTGACCAGCGCGAACAGGTCCTTGCCGAGCGCGTCCTCCGCGCTCGCGGCCTCGCCCGTTCTCACCTCGAGGCCGGTGCGGGCGACCCGTCCGAGCACCTTCTCGGCCAACGTCAGCGCGGGCAGCGCCAACGGGACGCCCTCGACCGCCGAGGCCCGCTGCTTCTCCTCGGCCTTCAGCTGGTCCCAGGCGGACTCGATCTCGGCGACGTCGGTCGTCGTCGCGTCGCCGAACACATGCGGGTTGCGGCGGATCAGCTTCGCCACCAGGTCGCCGGCGACGTCGTCGAGGGAGAACGGCTCGTCGTGCTCTTCGGCGAGCCTGGAGTGGAAGACGACCTGGAACAGCAGGTCGCCGAGCTCCTCCCGTACGTGCGCCTCGTCGCCGGTCTCGAGCGCCTCGACGGTCTCGTACGCCTCCTCGACGAGGTACTTCACCAGCGTGCGATGGGTCTGCGACTGGACCCACGGGCAGCGGTTGCGCAGCTGGTCCATGACGTCGACGAGGTCGAGCATGCGGGCGCCGGGCAGGTCGTACGAGGCCGGCACGACCTCCAGGCTCGGGAGGTCCTCGACCTCCAGTGCGAGCTGGTTGGCGAGGGACTCGGCGAGGCCGGGGTCGCCGGCCTCGCTCGCCAGCCAGACGACGCTCGCGCCCTTGCGGGCTTCGGCGATCAGCGCATGCGCCCACTCCGCCGTACTCGCTTGTTCGACTGGCGCGACGGTGACGCCGGCCTGCGCGACGTACGGGAGCTGGGGATGCTCGGGATCAGGCGTCCACACGACGTTCGCCGTGCGGAGGGCCTCCCAAGCGGGCCAGCCGAGCAGTCCAGGAGCTACTCGCGGCGAGGTGAGCAGCAGGACGACTCGGCCCGCGGTCACGACCCCGCGGGCGCCTCTGGCGCCGCCCCCTCCGGAGGTGTCACCTTGACGAGGTCGCCGCCCTCGGGCGTGATCGAGGTGCCGTTCCACTTGCCGAAGCGCGGGTTGACCTTCACCCCGACCCGCTTCGCGGTCTTGCCGATCTCGGTGGCGAGGAGCTGCTGCGCCTTCTCCTGGTCGGCCTGGGAGTCGGGGTTGAGCTCCTTGCCGAGCAGCTTGGCCGCGAGCTTGTCCAGCAACAGCACGTACCGCGCGTACCCCTCGAGCATGTCCGGCGGTGGGGGCGTGCCACCGCTCTGCAGGATCTGCTCGGTCTGCTTCTTCAGGTCGGCGACGAGCTTGCTGACGTCGGCGTCGGTCACCTCGAGGTCGGCGGCCGTTGCCGCGCTGGCGACGAGCTGCTGCCCGACCAGGTTGCCGAGGACCGCCTGCTGGTTGTTCTTCAGGTCGGCGGCGCTTTCGCGCTTGGTCAGCTCGGCCATGTCCTTGGCCTGCTTCTGCACGTACTCGACCGTGATCGTCTGGCCGCCGACCTCCGCGGCCGTCCCTGCGGCGCCGAGCCCGCCACAGCCGGCGAGACCGAGTGCGGCGGCGAGACCGATGGCGGCTAGTGCGAGGCCAGGCTTGCGCGTCACGACGAGATCCTTTCTGGGCACGTCTTCGCAGGAGATCGTACGGTGTCAGCCTTTGAGCTTTCGCAGTAGCTCCACGGCGGCGCGCAGGGTCTCCGGCTTCTTCGGGAACGCGAAGCGCACCTTGCTCCTGCCTGCCTCCTGGTGTTCGGGGCGCCAGAAGGTCGCGGCGGGGACGCAGGAGACGCCGATCTCGGTGATCAGCCGTCTTGCGAAGGCCGCGCCGTCGCGTTCTTTGTCGAGCTGTCTCGTGTCGGTCAGGACGTAGTACGAGCCGTCGGGGCGCCTGAGCTCGAAGCCGATGTCTTCCAGTGCGTCGCAGAGGAGGTCGCGGCGTTCTCGGTACTTGGTGGCGAGGTCGTCGTAGTACGTGCTGGGCAGCTCGAGGGCCGTGACGCCGGCCGCCTGCAGCGGTGCGGGCGCGGCGATCGTGAGGAAGTCGTGCACCTTGCGGATCGCCTGGGTCAGTTCCCTGGGCGCGACCGTCCAGCCGACCCGCCAGCCCGTGACCGCGTACGTCTTCGACATCGCGTTGACGGTGATCGTGCGGTCCTCGAGGCCTGCCACGCGTGCGGGCGGGAGGTAGCCGCCTTTGCCGAGGTAGTGGATGTGCTCGTAGATGGAGTCGACGACGAGCGTGACGTCCCACTGCTGGCACAGCTCGGCGATGAGCTCGAGCTCTTCGTTGCTGTAGACCTTGCCGGTCGGGTTGTTCGGGTGGCAGATGACGATCGCCTTGGTCCGTGGACCGAACGCGTTTCGGAGCTCCTGCTCGTCGAACTGCCAGTCGGGCTCGCGCAGCTGGACGAGTCTCGGCGTCGCGCCGGCGAGGATGGCGTTCGGTTGGTAGTTCTCGTACCAGGGCTCGAAGAGCACGACCTCGTCGCCCGGATCCAGCAGCGCGAACGTGACAGCGACCAGCGCCTCAGTCGCGCCGCAGGTGACGCACAGCTCTTCCTCCGGGTCGATCTGCCAGCCCTCGTACGTCCTCGCGGTCTTCCTGGCGATGGCGTGGCGGAGCTCGGGCATGCCGTACGTCATGGGGTACTGGTTCAGGTCCCGGTCGATGGCGCGCTTGGCCGCCTCTTTGAGCTCGGGCGGACACGGAAAGTCCGGATACCCCTGACCCAGGTTGATCGCGCCGTACTGGGCAGCCAGCCGAAAGGTCTCCCGAATCATCGACTCGCTGAACTGTCCCGCCTTGCTGCTGGTTCGCGGCATGGGCCCAGTGTGCCGACCTCTTCCAGCCTTCGCAGGGTCTCCTCCATGCCGGCGCGGAGATCTGCTCGGCGGTCCTTGCCGCCAAACACGTAGGTGATGATGACCCAGCCGAACCACGGGATGGGCTTGGTCACCTCGTACGACTCGGTCACCTCCGTGCCGCCGTCGACGGGCTCGAACTGGTAGCGCCAGACCACGTGGCCGGCGGTCTTCTCCCGGCGGATGAAGGTGAACTCGCGCCCGGGATCGGCCACGAGGACCTCCGGCTCGTTCGTCCAGCTCGGGCCGCAGCTCACCTTGTTCGTCGCCCGGAACCTCGCGCCGACGACCGCGCGCCCGCCGGTGGTCCACTCGGCCCGCAGGATCTCCGGGCTGAGCTCGGGCGTCCGCGTGACGTCGGACACGATCGCGTACAGCGCTTCGGGTGTCGCGGCGATCCGGCGGGTGACCTGGTCGGTGTCGAGCGTCTGCATGGCTTCTCCCCGTCGCTACTTTCTAGTGATAGCTAAAGCTAAGACCATTAGCTATTGCTTGTCAATGTAGCATGTGCTCATGACAGTCGAGGCGGGAACGGATCGGCGTGGTCTTCGGCGGCGGCAGACGATCGAGGAGATCCTCGAGGTCTCGGTGTCGTTGATGACCGAGCGCGGCGTGGGTGGGCTCGCGTTGAGCGAGGTGGCGCGCCGGATCGGCGTCCAGCCGCCGTCGCTGTACAAGTACTTCCCGTCGCTGCACGCGATCTACGACGAGCTGTTCGCCCGCGGCCAGCGCGACCACCTTCGGGCGATGTCCGCCGCGGTGGAGGGCGTCGAGTCCGGGCTGGCCGCTGTCGTCGCCGCGCAGGAGGCGGGGATGCGCTGGGCGATGGCGAACCTGCCCCTAGCTCAGCTGCTGTTCTGGCGGCCGATCCCCGGCTTCGAGCCGAGCGAGGAGGCGTTCGAGCCGAGCAAGCAGATGGTCGAGCTGTTCCGTACGGCCCTCCGGCGGGCAGTCCGTCAGGGCGAGCTCGGACCGGGCGGCGCGTCCCAGGAGGCGATGGGGATCGTGGCGGTGGCGATGGCCGGGGTGTCGAGCCAGTACCTCGCGAACGAGCCGGGCGTGCCGTGGGAGCGGAGCTTGTACGTGCGGCTGCTGGCGCGTACGCCCGAGTTCCTGAGGGCCGCCTTCCCGCCCCGGTGACGGATCTGCCGTTCGGCTGAGGCCGGGTGGGCGGGGATCGAACTAGGCTGAGTGACCGTGGGTCAATCGAGACGGGTGTGGCTCGGCGTCGCCGCGGGGGCGGTCGTCGTGCTCGGGGGCGTGTGGTTCGCGTTCGCCGTCGGCTCACCGTTCCCCGTCGCCACCGCCGTCGCTGGCGGCGGGTGGCTCGCGCTCGCGATCTCCTGGCCGCACACGCGCTCCCGGGTGCCGGTCGTCACGGGAGTCGCAGCGGTGTTGTCGTTCTCGGCAACGGTGTTCACCGCCCTCGAGCGGCGCCCGGCGATCGAGAACACCGAGACGGTCCTCGGTTTCCTCATGCTGGTCGAGACGGCTGCCCTGCTGGCGTTGATCGCCTGGTGCGCGCGCTCGGCGACCATCCCGGTCGCCGTCATGGCCGGCGGCGCGGCGGCCCTCGCGCAGGCGGCGATCCTGCTCCGCTCGGTGATCCCGGCCAGCCCGTTGGAGTTCGTCGGCATCATCGGCTTCTGGGGGCTCGGCTCGGTGGGCGCGGCGGGGATCGGCCTGTACATCCGTTGGCTGGACGAGAAGCGCGAACGGGCCGTCGACACCGCCCGACGCGCGCAGCGGATGGACCTCGCGCGCGACCTGCACGACTTCGTGGCCCACGACGTGAGCGGGATCGTCGTCCAGGCCCAGGCTGCGCAGGTGATCCTCGCCCAGAACCCCGACGAGGCACTGGCCGCGCTGAAGCGGATCGAGGACGCCGGACTGCAGGCGTTGGACGCGATGGACCGGACCGTGCACATGCTGCACGACGCCTCGGACCTGTCTTCCCGTTCGCCGGCGCAGGGTTTGGCCGAGCTGCCCGAGGTGGTGTCGCGGTTCGGGGCGAGCGGATCGGCCGCCGTGTCGCTCTCGCTTCCCGACGGCTTGGCCGACGCCGTTCCGCGCGAGGTCAACACGACGGCCTACCGGGTCGTCGTGGAGGCGTTGACGAACGTACGCCGGCACGCGCCGTCCGCTCGGTCCGTCGCCGTCGCGATCGCCGCCGACAAGGCCGCCTTGACAGTCACGGTCTCGAACGACGGCTCACCCGGCCACGCGCCGACTCTCGCCGGGACCGACCGGCCGCGAAGCGGGCTTGGCCTGCTGGGGTTGACCGAACGAGTCGAAGCCATCGGCGGTACGTTGACCGCCGGCCCGTTGGACGCCGACGGCTGGCGTACCCAAGCCGTCCTTCCTTTGCCAGAGGTGAGTTCTTGAGTACGCGCATCGTCATCGCGGACGACCAGGAGAACGTGCGCAGCGGGTTCCGGCTGATCCTGGACTCCCAGCCCGACATGCAGGTGGTGGGCGAGGCCTCGGACGGAGCCGCGGCGGTGGAGCTGGCGCGGCTGCTGCGGCCGGACGTGCTGCTCGCGGACATCCGGATGCCCAAGCTGGACGGGCTGGAGGTGACGCGTCTCTTGGCTGGGCCGGACGTGGCGAATCCCGTGCGCGTGGTCGTGGTGACGACGTTCGACCTGGACGAGTACGTCAACACGGCTTTGCGCAACGGGGCTTGCGGATTCCTACTGAAGCGCTCGGGGCCGACGCTGCTGGTGGAGGCCGTGCGCGCGGCAATGGCGGGCGACACGTTGATCGCGCCGCAGGTGACGGTACGACTGCTGCAGCAGCTCCGCGCGAAGGAAGCGGCGTCGTCGCACCGTTCGCCGATGGAGTCTCTGACCGAGCGCGAGCTCGAGGTCGTACGCCTGGTGGCTCAGGGCAAGACGAACGCCGAGATCGGCGCGGACCTGTTCATCTCGCCGGGGACGACGAAGACGCACATCGCGAACGTGCAGCGGAAGCTGGCCGTCCGGAATCGGGTGGGGATCGCGGCTTGGGCGTGGGACTCCGGTAACGCCACGCCCTAGCCGCTGGGGTTTGCTCAGGCGGTGAAGGTGTCCGGGTCGGGGCCGGTGCGGAAGCCCTTCTCCAGTGGGGCGAACGATTCGAGCTCGTCGGTGCTGAGCTCGAAGTCGAAGACCTCGAAGTTCTCCTTGATGCGGCTCGGCGTGACCGACTTCGGGATCACGACGTTGCCGAGCTGCAGGTGCCAGCGCAGGATGACCTGGGCGGGCGTCTTGCCGTATTTGTCGGCCAGCTTGGCGATCAGCGGGTCGGTGAGCACGTCGCCGCCGGAGGCGAGGGGGCTCCAGGCCTCGGTGAGGATGCCGTGCTCGGCGTCGAAGGCACGGAGGGCCTCCTGCTGGAGGTACGGGTGCAGCTCGATCTGGTTGAGCACCGGCACGGTGCCGGTCTCGTCGAGCAGGCGCCGCAGGTGCGGCTGGTGGAAGTTCGAGACGCCGATCGACTTGACGCGGCCGTCTGCGAGCAGCTGCTCGAAGGCCTTCCAGGTCTCGACGTACTTGTCGCGGTGCGGCGACGGCCAGTGGATGAGGTAGAGGTCGACGTAGTCGAGCTTGAGCTTCTTGATGCTCTCGTCGAACGCCGCCAGCGTGCTGTCGTAGCCCTGCTCGGTGTTCCAGAGCTTGGTGGTGACGAACAGCTCCTCGCGATCCACGCCAGAGTCGGCGATCGCCTGCCCCGTACCCTCCTCATTGCCATAGACAGCGGCCGTGTCGATGCTCCGGTAACCGGTCTCGATCGCCACGCGAACCGCTTCGACGACCTGCTCCTCGGGCACCTGCCAGACACCGAATCCCAGCTGCGGGATCTCCACACCGTTGTTGAAAGCGATCGTGGGGACCTTGCTCATAGACGCGTCTTCCTCCAGCTCGATGGTGCACTCAGAACCTGAAGCATACGTCAGACGTTTACCCATCACCGGCCACGATGAGACCAATCGTCAACCCCGATTGATCAATCTCCCTCGTCCGAGCGGAGGCCGAGGGACCTGAGAAGGTCGCGGACGTAGGCGGTCGCGGCGGCGGGGTCGAGCGGCGCCGGGTCGAGGAGGACCCGATGGAGCAACGCACCGGAGAGCTGGTCCTGCAGCATCGCCGCCGCGGCGGCGTCCTCGGCGACGCCCGAGGCGACGAGAACGCGGTCGAACGCCGCACGTCGGGGCGCCACGACCGTACGCCAGTAGGCCGCGCGTAGCTGGGCGCCCTCCGGCCCCGAGCCCGCCAGCCGGGCGACCAGCGCCATCGTCGGCGCGTCGCACAGCGCCGCGACCGCGTAGTCCTCGAACGTGTCGAGCACTTCCGCGAGCGGCCGCTCCGCCCAGTCCTCCGCACCCCGCTCACCCTCCGCGCGCAGCCGCTCCAGCGCGGCGAGCAGAACCTCTTCGCGGGTGCGGAAACGACGGTAGAGGGCGGAGCGGCTGGTCCCCGCCCGCTTGGCCAGCCGGTCGAACGCCACCGCCGCCAGGCCGCCCTCGACGAACAGCTCGAGCGCGGCGTCGGTGATCGCGACATCGAGCCTGCGATCCCGCGGCCTGCCGGCACCGGAGGCGTCTTCCCTTGTCATGCGCGTAACGCTACAGTACTGTCCCGAATATATCGAGACACTACTGACTCGTAATTGGAAGGTGTGTCATGGACGTCCTCACCACCGTTGTCGCGATCGCCCTCGGTGCCCACGCCTTGCTCAGGTTCGCGTTCTTCGCCCTGCCGTACGCTCGCCGCCGGGCCGCCCTCGACCGTTCCTACGAAGGCCGCAGGACCGCCACCGCGGTGCCCGACGCCGTGTCGCTGGTCCTGGTCGTCGTCGTGGCGGCGGTAATGTTCCTCGGCGGCCGAGGCGGCGTGGGCTTCCTCGCCGGGCTGTGGGTCGGAGCGGTCGTCATCCAGGTCTACTTCCACCGGTTCCACGAGCCCCTGGACGCCCGGACCGCCCCGTCCGAACCCCTCTCGCCCATCAAGACGATGTCGTACGCCATCCAAGCCAACCCCTGGGCCGCCTGGCGCGAGCTCGCGCTCTTCACCGTCCTCGTCGCCGCCAGCATCGTCGCGATCGCGGTCCGATAGCGGCGCCTGGTCTACTTGGCCGGCGTGGGCGCGTCCACGAGGATGGCGTCGATGAGGTCGCCGCACCACTTGAGGAGCTCCAGGTCTCGCAACGGGGTGCCGCCGATGGGCGCCGTCGCGGGACGCGGAACGAGGATGGTCCGCAACTGGCGCTTGACGATCGTGCGCGGATAGAGGCGGTTCAGCCGCATCTCCTGCGAGTCCCTCAACTCCACCGGCGCGAAGCGGATCGCGTTCCCCTGCACGGTCACGTCGGTCAGCCCGGCTGCCTTCGCCGCGAGGCGGAAGCGGGCCACCTCGAGCAGGTTCTCCACCGGCTGCGGCAACGTGCCGTACCGGTCGGACAGCTCCTCCGCCACCGAGGCGATCTCCTCCAGGTCACGCACCGCCGCCAACCGCTGGTACATCTCCAGCCGCAGGCGTTGCGAGTCCACGTAGTCGTGCGGCAGGTGCGCGTCGATAGGCAGTTCGACCTTGACGTCGTCGTCCTCCTCGGGAACGTCGCCGCGGAACTCCGCCACGGCCTCGCCCACGAGCCGGATGTAGAGGTCGAAGCCCACATCCGCGATGTGCCCGGACTGCTCACCACCGAGCAGGTTGCCCGCCCCGCGGATCTCCAGGTCCTTCATCGCGACCGCCATGCCAGCGCCGATCTCGGTGTTCTGCGCCAACGTCGCCAGCCGCTCGTGCGCGGTCTCGGTGAGCGGCTTCTCCGGCGGGTAGAGGAAGTACGCGTACGCACGCTCGCGCCCACGCCCGACCCGGCCACGCAGCTGGTGCATCTGCGACAGCCCGAACAGGTCCGACCGCTCCACGATCAGCGTGTTCGCGTTCGAAATGTCCAACCCCGCTTCGACAATCGTCGTACACACCAGAACGTCGGCGCGCTTCTCCCAGAAGTCGACCATCACCTGCTCGAGCTGGTGCTCGTTCATCTGCCCATGCCCCACAGCGACCCGCGCCTCGGGCACTAACTGTCGCAGCCGGGCCGCGGCCTTCTCGATCGTCTGCACGCGGTTGTGGACGAAGAACACCTGCCCCTCGCGCAGCAGCTCCCGACGGATCGCCGCGACCACCTGGCGTTCGTCGTACCCACCGACGAACGTCAACACAGGATGGCGTTCCTCTGGCGGCGTCATGATCGTCGACATCTCGCGGATGCCGGTGATCGCCATCTCCAACGTCCGCGGGATCGGGGTCGCCGACATCGTGAGTACGTCGACCGAAGCGCGCAGCTGCTTGAGCTGCTCTTTGTGCTCGACGCCGAACCGCTGCTCCTCGTCGACCACGATGAGCCCGAGGTCCTTGAACCCGACCTCCTTAGACAGCAGCCGATGCGTGCCGATCACCACGTCGACCGCACCCGCCGCGAGGCCGTCGAGAACCTCCTTGGCCTCCTTGTCGGTCTGGAACCGCGACAGCGCCTTCACCGTCACCGGGAACGGCGCGAACCGCTCGGCGAACGTCGAATGATGCTGCTGCACAAGGAGAGTCGTCGGTACGAGCACCGACACCTGCTTGCCGTCCTGCACCGCCTTGAACGCCGCGCGCACCGCGATCTCGGTCTTGCCATAACCCACGTCGCCACAGATCAGCCGGTCCATCGGGATCGACTTCTCCATGTCGAGCTTGACGTCCTCGATCGTCGCGAGCTGGTCGGAGGTCTCGACGTACGGGAACGCGTCCTCCAACTCCCGCTGCCACGGCGTGTCCGGCCCGAACGCGTGCCCCTGCGTCGCCTGCCGCGCCGCGTACAGCTTGATCAGCTCGGCCGCGATCTGCTTGACCGCCTTGCGCGCACGGCCCTTGCGCTTCGCCCAGTCGGAGCCGCCCATCTTGTCCAGCGACGGATCCTCGCCACCGACGTACCGCGTCACCAGGTCGAGCTGGTCGGTCGGCACGAACAGCCGGTCGCCTGGCTGTCCGCGCTTGGACGGCGCGTACTCGATCAGCAGGTACTCGCGCGTGGTCTTCGCAGCGCCCGTACCGACCGTGCGCTGCGTCATCTCCAGATACCGACCGACACCGTGCTGGTCGTGCACGACGTAGTCGCCGGGCTTCAGCTCCAGCGGGTCGATCGTGCGCCGCCGCCTCGTCGGCATCCGGCGCATGTCCTTCGTGGACGGGCCGCCGCGGCCGATCAGGTCCTCCTCGGCGAGGACGGCGACCTTCAACGCCGGCGCGACGAACCCGTGGTCGAGTCGCCCGCACACCACGTGAACGACGGAGGGCTGCGGCTCCTCGTCGTCGGATTTCGCAAGCCTGGCTGCGATATCGCCGCCGCTGAGCACCTCGACGATACGTTCCGCCGGACCGTGCCCCTCGGTGACGTACACGACCCGCCACCCGTCGGCGAGCCAGCCCTTGATGTCGACGAGCGCCCGCTCGGTGTCGCCGTGGTAGGTGACCGCGGCCTCGGCGGCGATCGCGCGCGACTCGACCGCGGACTCGGTGTCGACGTCGAGCTGGATGAGCTCGCCCATCTCGGTGCGCTGCGGCGCCGCCGTCGTGGTCTCCGCGTCCAGGGCGAACGGCGAGACGCTCCACCACGCGAGGTCGGCCGCCATCGCGTGGCCGCGGACGTCGGCGAGGGTGCGGTAGGCGGCCGCGCCGAGGTCGATCGGCGCCT
Organism: uncultured Actinomycetota bacterium; assembly: GCA_963762635.1. Lineage (GTDB taxonomy): Bacteria > Actinomycetota > Actinomycetes > Propionibacteriales > Actinopolymorphaceae > Tenggerimyces. The sequence continues at coordinate 607,450 of CAVXLQ010000004.1, read as the reverse complement.
GCCCACCGCCCGCGGCCGCCGCCCAGGACGCCTGCAGGAACTCCTCGCTCGTCGCGACCAGGTCGTGCGCCCTCGTACGGACCCGTTCGGGGTCGCACACCAGAACGTGCGTCGCCGGCGGAAGCAGGTCGAGCAGCAGCTCCAGGTCGTCGACGAGAACGGGCGCGAGCGACTCCATGCCCTCGACCGCGTGCCCCTGCGCGAGCTTCTCGAACAGTTCCTCGAGCTCGGGGTGCTCGACGGCGAGCTTGGCCGCCCGGTCGCGTACGGCGTCGGTGAGCAGCAGCTCGCGGCACGGTGGCGCGTACAGCCCGTGCTCGGCCGGGCCGAGCGAACGCTGGTCGGCGACCTTGAAGTAGCGGATCTCGTCGACCTCGTCGCCGAAGAACTCGACCCGGACCGGGTGCTCGTCGATCGGCGGGAACACGTCGACGATGCCGCCGCGGACGGCGAACTCACCGCGCCGCTCGACCAGGTCGACGCGGGTGTAGGCGGCGGCCGCGAGCTTGCGGACGAGGACCTCGAGGTCGATCTCGTCTCCGACGTGCAGGCTGACGGGCTCGAGGTCGGCGAGGCCCTTCACCTGCGGCTGGAGGACCGAACGTACGGGCGCGACGACGACCTTGGGGGCGGGGTTCTCGTCGTCGGGGTGGACCAGCCGGCGGAGGATGGCGAGGCGGCGGCCGACCGTGTCGGAGCGCGGGGAGAGCCGCTCGTGCGGCAGCGTCTCCCAGGCCGGATAGTAGGCGGCCGCGTGCTCGTCGCCGAGCAGGCTCCGCAGCGTCGCGGTGAGATCCTCGGCCTCGCGACCGGTCGCGGTGACAGCGAGCACCGTACGCCCTGCGCCGCCAGCGTTGGCGTCGGCCGCGAGCGCGGCGACGACGAACGGCTGCAGCGCCTTCGGCGCACTGAGATCGAGCGGCGCCTGGCGTGTGCCGGGCACAGCTTCGCGCGCATGTGAGACGGCATCGGCCAGGGCGGTGTCGGAACTGGTGAGCTCAACGAGGTGAGCGAGGCTCATGGCTCCTCTTCAGGGCAGCACAGAATGCCCCATCGAAAAGAATCGACGGGGGTGAGGGCTTGCTTCTCCAGCCTATCCGAGCCCACCGACAACCCCCACTGCCTTTCTCCGCGCCGGCTCGCTGCACGTCCCACCGCCGGCCAGCGTGGTGAGGAGTTGTTGGACGGATGTCGGCTTCTACCCCGAGACCTGTCCAACAAGTCGGCTGGTTGGCGCACGCCCCCACGCAAGCCGTCCAACACCTCGCCGCCGGAGAGCGTGGTGGCGAGTTGTTGGACGGATGTCGGCTTCTATCCCGAGACCTGTCCAACAAGTCGGCTGGTTGGCGCACGCCCCCACGCAAGCCGTCCAACAACTCGCCGCCGGAGAGTGTGGTGGCGAGTTGTTCGACGGATCTCGGCTTCTACCCCGAGACCTGTCCAACAAGTCGGCTGGTTGGCGCACGCCACCACACAAGCCGTCCAACACCTCGCCGCCGGAGAGTGTGGTGGCGAGTTGTTGGACGGATGTCGGCTTCTACCCCGAGACCTGTCCAACAAGTCGGGGAGGTTGGCGAAGCGGTGGCGGTGGTGGTGGCGAGTTGTCGGACGGCCACCGACGCAATTACCGGCAGCGCCACCCACCACGGGCAATCACGACCACAGCCGCCAACCACAGCCGCCACCACCAGCCACAGCCTCACCGCCAGCCACCACCGCCACCGCCACCACCGCCACCACCGCCACCAGCACCAGCACCGCCGCTGGTCGGAACATCTACGGCGGCTGTCCACAGCTCCCGCGACTTCCCTAACCAAGACGGGGTTTCGACGGCTCGTGCCACGTTGCAGAACCCCGGCCCGGTGAGGGAAGTGGGGGAGGTTGGCGAAGCGGACCAGGGTCCGGTACGTTCGAGCGTATGAGCCTCGATCTGATCCGTGAGCTCGGTGGCCAGGAGCACTGGTTGGCGGTGCTCGTCACGCAGCGGCCCGCCGCAGGGCGGTCGGCGGTCTCGGTCGTGAACGCCGGAATCCTCGAGCACCCGACGACCGGCGAGCCGACTGTCGCGTTCGTCGCCCGTGGGAGAACGGCGAAGCTCACCTACCTCCGCGAGGACCCGTACGCCACGCTCGTCTTCCGCGCCGGCTGGGAGTGGGTCGCGGTCGAGGGCCCGGTACAACTCGCCGGCCCCGACGACGAGCTCGATGGACTCGATGCGGAAGGACGGCGCCTGCTGCTGCGCGACATCTACCACGCGGCCGGCGGGCAGCATGACGATCTCGACGCGTACGACCGCGAGATGGCCGCCGACCGCCGCACGGCGGTACTGCTCACACCGAAGCGCTTCAGCACCAACCCACCAGGCACCGAACACGAAGAGCACGAGGACCACGGATGACCCAGCGCCCAGCAACCCGAGAAGGCACGATCCAGGTCTGGTCGGACCTGCTCTGCCCGTTCGCCCGCTTCGCGATCGAGCGCCTCCTCCAAACCCGCGACCGCCTCGGGCTCGACGTACAGCTCGACCACCACACCTTCGCGCTCGAGCTGTTCGACGGCCCGCACAAGCGGCCCGGCACGGACAGCGAGGCGGTCGGCCTCGGCCAGCTGGCCCCGGAGCTCGGCTGGCGGCTCTGGTCCGCGCCCGACTGGGAGTACCCCTCGACCGTTCTCCTCGCCGCCGAGGCCGTCCACGCCGCGAAGGCACAAGACCTTCGAGCGTCGGAGGACCTGGATCGCGCGCTCCGCAAGGCCTTTTGGCGAGAGTCGCGGTCGATCGCGCACCGCCAGGTCATCCTCGACGTGGCGAACGAGACAAACACGGTCGACGTCGCCAAGCTCCAGGAGGCGCTCGACCGCGGCACCCATCGCGTCGACGTCACGAACGACCACGCGGTCGCGCGGACCGACGCGGTCAACGGCAGCCCGCACCTGTTCCTCGCCGACGGAACCGACGCGCACAACCCCGGCATCGACGTCCGCTGGGAGGGCCCGTTCGCGGCCGGCTACCCGATCGCCGCGGAGAAGGACCACGGCTGGGCCGAACGCCTGCTCCGCCTCGCCGCCCGATGATCGACAAGGTCGTCGTCGGCGACCTCGACACCAACTGCTGGATCATCCGCGCGCCGGGAACGTACGAGGCCATCCTGATCGACCCCGGCGCCGACCCCGACCGCATCCTCCACGCCGTCGACGGCCTCACCATCAAGGCGATCGTCCTCACCCACACCCACTACGACCACGTCCTCGCCGTCCCCACCCTCACCCACAAGCTCAGAGCGCCCGTCCTCGGTCACCCCGCGGAGCAAGAGGTCTGGGCGAACGAGCTCGCCCACCTCCAAGAGCATGGCTACTTCGATGCCGGTACGGCCACCGAAGACCTCCTCACCCGAGGAAGGCCTCCGCGAGCCACCGGCGAGCTGTGGGACGGAACGGTGGACCGCCAGCTCCAGGACGCCGACACCATCGCCGTCGGCGAGCTGGAGATTGCCGTCAAACACACCCCTGGCCACAGCCCCGGCAGCATCTGCCTCGCCATCGACGGCCATCTGTTCACCGGCGACACCCTCTTCCCCGGCGGCCCCGGCCTCACCGGCGCGCAGTGGCCGCTCACCAGCTTCGACGCGATCATGACCTCCGTCCGCGGCCTGCTGAACGGCGCCCCGGGCGAAACGAAGGTCCACCCAGGTCACGGCAGGTCCACCACGGTCGGCGCGGAACGCCCGCATCTAGAGGAATGGCCCGCCCGAGGCTGGTGAACGGTTACGCTGTCATGATCGTCACGAGAGGGCACGGGGTTGGACCGCCGCGACATTCTTCGCTCGATGACCGTTGGTATGGGGACCGCGTTCGGCGTCTCCGCCATCGGTGGGTCGACCGCTGCCGCCGCCGACGATGACCCGCGGGGCCGCGAGACGGTCATCCGCCTCACCCCCAAGGACAGCATCCAGGCCGCGCTCGACGACGGCGTCCAGAGCGTCCAGCTGAGCCCCGGCGACTGGAAGATCAGCTCACCGATCATCGCCCGCCCGGGCGCCTCCCTCACCGGCTCCGGCCAGTCCAGCCGCCTCCTCGCCAGCGTCGCTGGCCTCCCCGCGGTTCTCGCGATCGGCAACGGCAAGCAGTGCGACGGCTTCGTGGTCTCCAACCTCGTCGTCAACGCCAACCGCCTCGCGATCACCGGCATCGACCTCAACCCGGTCGGCCGCGGCAGCTACTACGAGGACGAGCCCGATCCGATGCTCCGGCTCGTCAACCTCTGGGTGTACGACGCGATCCAGGACAACATCTGGTACCGCGGCGACGCCCGCGCGACCGTCACCCAGCTGGTCCGGTCGCGGCGTGCCGGGCGGCACGCGTTCCATTGCACCAACAGCGACTCCTGGTGGATGGCCTGCGAGGGCACGACCACCAAGCCCGGCATCGACTCGGCCGGCTTCTTCGTCGGCACCACGAACTCATTCTTCGTCGCCTGCAAGGCCTGGTACTGCCGCGACTACGGCTACTACGTCCGCGGCACCCGCAACAAGTTCAGCGTCTGCGAGTCGCAGGACACCCGTTCGCACGGCTGGTACATCGAGTACGACAAGAACGTCTTCAACGGCTGCGTCGCCGATACCGCCGGCTTCCACGACGTCGGCGGAACGCCGAAGACAGCCGATGGTTTCTATGTCGTCGGCGACAACGAGTCGCAGGCACTGATCGGCTGTCAGTCGTTCGACCGGCTCGGCTCACCGCACCAGCGGTACGGGTTCAACGTGCCGGCGTCGATGGTCGACGAGGGTCGGCTGGTCGCACCCACCGGATTCGGCAACCTCGCCGGCCTGGTCAACCGGCGGTCGTGACGGACGTCTCGGAGGATCTGCGCCGACTCGTCACCCAGCTCTGGGGCGGAGGCCTGGCGGCGGATCGGCTCGCGATCGGGTGGGACGCGTCCGTCCCTCCCGGCTGGTCGGTCGCCGAGCGGTACGCGATCGCGCCCCACCGTTCTCGGGCCCGTTTCCTCATCCCCCGTGCCTCGCCGCGCGTCGCGGCTGCGACGTTGCTCCGCTACAACGGGCTGCGGTCGGGTCGCGTTCGGCTGAGCCGCGCTGTCCTTGGTACGGCAGCTCGCCTCGGGTTGCCGCCGGCGCCGCACCACCTCACCATCCTGGTACGCGACTCGGTCTCGGCGGCCGACCGGCAGCGATGGTTGCTCGCCGACCACCTCGCCCACGTTCTCGGCAAGCCGCGCCTGCACGCGGCGATGGGCGTTCTGAGCAAGCACCACAAGCCGACGCTGCAGTTGTTCGACGACAACGGCGAGAGCGTCGGGTACGCGAAGGTCGGCTGGAACGACGCCACCCGCGACCTGGTCGCGACCGAGGCCGCCGCGCTCGCCGAGGTGCGGTCGGGACCGAACGCCGCCGCGCCCGCTCTCCTCTTTACCGGGCGCTGGCAGGACCTCTCGCTCGTCGTCACGGCTCCACTACCTGCCGACGTCCGCGCGCGCCGCGGCGACGAGCCTCCGCCGTCCGACCGGCTTCGCGAGCTCCTCCCGCCGACCTCGTCGGCGCCCGTACGAGACGCGCCGCACGTCGCCCGGCTGCGCGCCGAGATCGACGAGCTCGCGTTCAAGCTGCCCGAGGCCCGGCTCGCGACCGTCGCCGCGAGGCTGCTCGACGACCTCCCCGCGGGCGACCCCGTCGCGATCGGCCGGTGGCACGGCGACTGGGTCCCGTGGAACCAGGGCGAGGCCGGCGAGACGCTCTACGTCTGGGACTGGGAACACAGCCGCGACGGCGTGCCGTTCGGGCTCGACGCGTTGCACTGGCTGTTCCAGATCCGGGTGGTTCGGGAGGGCCGGCCGGTTGCGGACGCCGTCGCCGAACTGCATAACCGTGGACCGGCGCTCCTGCATCGTTATGGAGTGTCAGATGTTCAGGCGGGGGCGTTCGTTCGTCTCTATCTCGCCGAGATGCTTGTACGCACGTGGCGCTCGGCCGCGGCCGGCTCCGATTGGACTCCGGCGCTCTATCCAGCACTTGTGGATGCTGCTCGCTAGCGCGCTGTGACTGTCTGTATGGTTACCCGCACTTGAGCAGTGACTGTCGGTTGAGCTAACCGTTCGAGTGCGTACACCGTTTCTTCTAGGAAGGGCCTATTTTCAGGCCCGGTGATTACGATACGTAGGCGAGTAAAGGTCGCCTAAGGGGATTAGGCATGCGAGATGGTGACGATTCGGGCATTGGTAACAATGTGTCATTGTCCGACTTCTTCGCCTTGCTCCGCTATGGGTACAAGCTCATCGCGGCAGGGGTGATCGTGGGCGTCGCTCTGGCGGCCATCGCGGTCTTCGTCGTGCCCAAGACCTACACCGCTACGTCGGTCGTGACCGTCAACCCGATCGCCGCCGACCCACTCGCCGACGGCGGCGGTCGCAGCGACGTCAACACCACCACCGAGGCAGCGATCCTTCGATCCACGACGGTCGCCGCCCTCGCCGCGAACCAGCTCGGGGGCGACCAGGCACCGCGCGAGCTGCTGAGCTCGCTGCGGGTCACGGCGCCGCGCGAGTCCGAGGTGCTGGAGATCCAGTTCGACGCCGGCTCTGCCGCCAGCGCCGCGAGGGGCGCGAACGCGTTCGCCGAGGCGTACCTGGCCTACCGCAGCAGCGTCGTCCGTGACCAGGCCACCGAGCAGCTCCGCAACCTGACGCGCCGGATCGAAAGCCTCGAGGGCCAGCTGAAGCAGATCGAGGAACAGATCGCCGACGCCGGCTCGAGCAAGGCGAAGGAGGCCGAGTCGGCCCTCCAACGCCAGCTGGTGCTGCAGGAGTTGAGCACGCTGCGCAGCCAGGAGAGCCGGCTCGCCACGTTCTCCGTCAACGCCGGCCACATCATCGACGAGGCGCTGCCGCCGCGGACGCCGACCTCGCCGAAGCCGCTGATCTTCCTCGGCGTCGGGTTCACGGTCGGCCTGCTCGCCGGGCTCAGCCTCGCGCTGCTGCAGCAGCTGCGACGGAAGCGGATCGCGAGCGTACGCGACATCGAGTCGCTCATCGGGCAACGCCCGTTGGCGATTCTCGGCGGTCGCGGCCGGGGCACCGACACCCGCGGCCAGGCGCAGGCGTACCGGCTCGCGCTCACCAAGCTGTTCGCGCTCGAACGTCCCGACTCGATGCTGGTGACCGGCGACGACATCGACTCGTCCGCGGTCGCCGCGACGGGACTCGCGGTCGCGCTCGCCAGCGCGGGCGCCCACACGACGTTGCTGCTGCCGCACTCGCCGGCGGCGGAGGTGATCCTGCGCGCGCTCCGCGTCGGGCCGCGCCCGTTGATCACGGCGGCTCCGGAGTCTGGCGACGGCCCGCTCTCGTTGCCGCGGCCCGTACGTTCCGAAGCCGTCCACCGCCTCTCCGTCGCGAGCCTCGCGCTCGGCGGCGGGCTGACCGGCGGCATGGTCAAGGCACTCGGCAGCGAACGCATCGTGGTCGCGGGGCACAGCTGGCAGGACCAGGCGACCGTGCTCGACGTCGCGCAGGCCGTCGGCGGCGTCATCCTCGTTCTCAGCAAGCACAAGACCGACGGGCACGAGGCCCGGCTGCTGGTCGAAGACCTCGAGCAGGTCGGCGCCCGGTTGCTCGGCTCGCTGTTCATCGAGGGCCGGCCCGAGCCGGTTCCCGGGCTCCGGCCCACCACGTCCATGTCGACAGGCGAAACCGACGAGGGGTCCGTCGGCAGGCCACGCGGGTTCGGCACCAGTTCCAAGACGAGGACGTGACCGATGCGCATCCTCTTCGTGTGCTCGACCGGGGGCCACCTCGCCCAGCTGATGGCGCTGCGGCCGTGGTGGGTGGAGCACGAACGTACGTGGGTGACGTTCGACATCGAGCCGGCCAAGACACAGCTCGCGGACGAGCACGTGATCTGGGGTCACCATCCGACTACGCGCCACGTGCCGAACCTGTTCCGCAATGCGGTACTGGCCACCAAGGTGCTACGCACTTACCGGCCAGACGTCGTAGTCTCCACTGGAGCGGGCTTGGCAATCCCATACTTCCCACTGGGCAAGCTGTTCGGGGCCCGCACGGTGTATCTCGAGGTCTACGACCGGATCGACTCGCCCACGATCACGGGCCGAGTCTGCTACCCGTTCGCGGACTTGTTCTGCCTGCAGTGGGAGGAACAACGACGCAGCTATCCGAAGGGCGTCGTCGTCGGCCGAACGTTATGAGAGTCGAACGCAAACGGTGAGGAGTTGCTGCGTTACATAGGGGTCGCGCGGGGCACAGCGCCTGGGGAGGAAGTCGCATGATCGTTCAACCGTTGGTGTTTGTCACCGTCGGTTCTGACCATCACCGGTTCGACCGGTTGATGGAGTGGACCGAGGAATGGCTCACCAGCGTGGGTGGCAGCGTCGAGTGCGTGGTTCAGCACATGACGTCACGGCTGCCATTGGGGGCTCAGGGACAGCAGATGTACGCACGTGATCAGATGCTGGATCTGATGCGACACGCAACGGTCGTCGTCGGGCAGGGAGGCCCGGGGACGATCATGGACGCCCGTGCGTCCGGCCGGCTTCCGGTCGTGGTGCCACGGCTGTCCCGACTGTCCGAAGCCGTCGACGACCACCAGGTGGCGTTCACCCGCCGTTTGGCGAAGGACGGCTACGTGAAGGTGGCGGAGTCGATGGACGCGCTACGGTCGGAGCTCGACAGCGCGCTGGCCGAGCCGTCGGCGTACACAGTCGTGGACGGACGCAACGACATCTCGGGCACCATCGCCCGCTTCGGCTCGATGGTGGAGAACCTGGTCGAGCGAAGCACCGAACGTCGCCACCCCCACCACCAACCCACGCACCGCCTCGACGTCCGCCGCCGCTGACGCGGTCAGGCCGACGCCGCCGACTTCACCCACCGAAACGGTGCTCGCGCTGCCTCTGAACAGCGCCCCAACACTGTTTCGGTGGGCAAAGTGCCGGCACCTAGGGAAACGAATCGTGACCCGCACTTCCTGAGCGAGAACCCCGCATCTTCCCCAGCTTCGCCGACTTCACCCACCGAAGCGGTGCTCGAGTGGCATAGAAGGAGCGCGTCCGCACCGTTTCGGTGGGCAAAGTGCCGACGATCCTTAGGCCGGCCAGGTGAAGGCTGGGCCGAGGCGTTTGGCCAGGGCTTCGTTGTGGGGGGCGTAGAAGTCGCACAGCTCGGCCCAGGTGGCGTCATTCATCTTGGGCGCGGGAACGTGGTTGCGCCGTTCCCTGCGGGGCAGCGTGTACTTCGGGAGGCCGAGGAACTCACACGTCTGGTCGAAGACCGCCTGCTCGTCGGAGTAGAACTCCTCGCTCGGCAGCACGAGTAGCTGTGACTCGGGCAGCGTGTCGTACCAGCGCTCGAGCTGGGGCAGGTAGACGCCGCGGTCGCGGTAGCCGAAGAAGTCGTGCGCGACGCTGTAGTAGTACGGATCGGCGTCCATCCGCTCGAGCTCGCCGGACACCCGCGTCGGCTCGGCGGCGAGCGCGTCCTCGAAGGACAGCGGCTCGAGACCGTTCTGCACGTTGTCCTGGTACTGCGAGAACGCCCGCTTCACCGGGTGCCGCAGCAGCACGATGACCTTGACCGACGGGATCGCGTTCGCGACGCGGGCCGCGATGCGCGGGTCGTAGAGGTAGTAAGGCGACGACTCACCCGTCAGCGGCTGGTAGCCGAGCCGCCGCTCGACGGTCGACCGGTACGCGGCTGTGTGGAAGTGCGAGCGGTACCAGTTCTCCCCGCGCGCGAAGTGCTCGAAGAAGTACGCCGGACTCTTCAGCCCGCGCGCCTGCGGGAACATGCCGAGGATCCCGGGGTGCTGCAGCAGGTAGGTGAACAGCGACGTCGTGCCGCCGCGCTTCGTGCCGATCAGCAGGAAGTCCGGCCACGGCCGCCACCGCGCGGTGGCCACCGCGTACTGCCGCGTCGTCGCGTTCGCCAGGTCCTTGACCCAGCGGGGCGCGCGATCCTTCAACGCCATCTCAGGATTCCTGCCTTCGCAACAAGACGTTCTTGAACGTCGAGAGGTCGAACGTACGGCGTTCCCGCCAACACCACAGGCCGTACAGCGCCGTCGACACCAGCACCGCGCCGATCACCATCGGCACCGACGGCGTGAACAGCCAGCGGGCGACGAGGCCGACCGCCAGGTAGCAGACCGCGACCGGCAAGGCGACGCGCAGCAGCCGCGGCAGCTCCGGCCGGACACCGACCAAGTGGCGCACCTCGGCCACGGTGACGAGCGCGTCGAACGTCATCGTGACCGACCACGCGATCGCGGCGCCGACGATGCCGTACGCGGGGACCAGCACGAGGTTGGCGGTCACGTTCAGCGCCACCGCTGCGACCTTGTTGCCGAACTGCCACGTGCTGTTGCCGCTCATCAGCAACAGGGACTGGATGTTCCCAGCGGCGAGCGCGATCATCATGCCGACCGCGAGGATCGCCAAGGCCGTCGACGCGGCGGTGAACTGTGGGCCGAAGATGCCGAGGACGACGTCGCCGTACAGCGCGAGCGACACGTAGATCGGCCAGGACGCGAGCATGATCCAGGCGGCCGAGACGCCGTACAGGCTCTGGACGCGGTCCTTCAGGCCCTGGGTGAGCAGCGAGCTGAAGCGCGGCGCGATGGCGAGGCGGAGGGCCTGCTCGGCGATCGTCCCGGACGTGATGAAGCGGCTCGCCGCCGCGTAGATGCCGGCCTCGGCGGGACCGAGCATGGCGCCGACGATCAGGACGTCCGCCCAGACCAGGACGATTTCGAGAACGGCGGATGCCCCACGGGGCAAGGTGAAACGCCAGAACTCCGACCAGCCCGCCCAGGTCTTCTCGCCGGCGGTGGGCTGGCGGTGCAGCTGCTTCCAGACGATCCAGGCGGCGATCGCGAGGCCCACGCAGAGCGGCGCCGACCACGCGTACACGACCGTGATCACGCCGCCGCCAGCGAGCATCGCGACGCCGGCGAGCAACGGGCGGAGCGCGGGCAGTGCGAGGTTGTTGACGACGGTGAACGGGACCACGTCGCCGAAGCCACGGGTCGCCGCGAGCAGCACGACCATAGGCGCGGCGACGACCAGGAACGGGGCCATCGCCCTTAGCGCGTTCGCGTACGACGCCTCGTCGCCCGCGATCGCTCCGCTGGCGGTGTAGACGACGGCGGCCGCCGCGGCGCTGGCGATGACCACGGGCGCGAGCGCCGCAAGGACGGCCCGGCGCGACTCGTGCGCGAGGTCGCTCGCCGCGAGCCGCGGCAGCTGCCAGAGCAGGCCGGTGTCGGCGCCCAGCTTGGCGACGTTGAACGCGATCGTGAAGACGGCGATGGCCTGGAACACCACGCCCGCGCCCTCCGCGCCGATGCCGCGGGTGACGACGATCGTGAGCACGAAGCCGCCGAGGGCCGCGAACGCCGCGCCGACGAAGCTGATCGCTCCACCGCGCGCGACGCCGGCGATCTCCTGCCTCGTGGAGGTCACTTGGCGGCCTCCACGAGGTCTGGCTCGGGTTCCTTCTCCGGTGGCGCCTTCTGCTGCCTGATCCGGTGCGCCTCGCGGAGAGCAAGGGCGCCACCGACGAGGAGCAGCACGAGCTGCGGCCCGTCCAGGCCGTAGTAGACGTGCGCGACGAGCCCGGTCACCGGGACGAGGTGGAGCGCGAGCGTCGCACCGCTGCGGAGTCGCCGCGTGCCCCAGACGAGCAGGATCAGGAACACCTCGAACATCACCAGCGCGATGAGGCCGTGGGAGAACATGACGTTCCAGAAGTGGCCCTGCGTCCCGAGCGAGATGTCGACGTGCTCCGACGGTCGTGGCGCGCCGTAGCCGAGGACCGGCGACTGCAGCGTCTTCTCGAACGTCTCGGCATAGATGCGACTTCGCCCGTCGGAGGTGTTGCTGTACGTCTGGCGTAACTCGAGCTGCTGGGTGAATCCGGAAGCCAGCAGGATTCCGCCGCCGATCACCGACACCACGACCAGTGCGAGGAACGCCCGGGCGTCGCCCTTGAACAGCAGCCGAACCGCGCCGTACGCGAACGCTGCGCCGACCGCGAGGAGCATGCCGCGGTTGAGCGTCGCCGTCGCCGGCACGAGCGCCGCGAGCAGCGCGACCGCGAGCAGGATCTTGCCGCGCAGCGTGCGGATCTTCGTCCACGCCAGCAGGACGAACGGGAGGAGCAAGGCGAAGTTGACGCCCCAGCCGTTCGTGTACGGGAACGGCGCGCTCGGCCGGCTGAACGTCACCGGCGAGCCCCATGGCGTTTGCTGCTGGGAGAACTTCGGGATGACGAGGTCGCGGACGTACTCGTTGTCCATCAGCGCGCCTGGCAGCAGGCGGGACATCGGCGTCTGCAGCTCGCCGGTGGGGAAGACCACGCCGAGCCAACCGCCGGCGACGACGAACAGGAAGAAGACGAGGATCGCGAACGCGAGCTTGCGTACGGTGAGGCGTTGCCAGGCGTTGTAGACGTACACGAACGCGATCGTCGCGCCGAGGTAGTTGCCGACGCGGAATCCGAAGCCCACAAGGCGAAGCGGCTCGTCCAGCATGAGCGCCGAGGCGAGCAGGAAGACCCAGAAGAGCGCCCACGGGAGGAACGCCTTGGGAAACCGGATGTCGCGGTGGACGATCAGCATCGCGAGCATCGGGACCGCGGCGAGCGCGATCCAGAACGGGGCGAGGCCGAGGACCCAGGCGACCGGGTAGCCGACGAAGAACGCGAGGACCGGCCAGGCGGGGAGGACGCTCTTTGGTCTGGACGTCATACGCCGCGGCCCGTGCGTTGGGCGAGCTTCTGCACCCAGGTGGGGTTGAGCAGGCGGAACGAGGCGGCGAGCGCGACGAGGGCCTGCTTCTGGGTGAGCTGGTGCCTGAGTGCGCGGACGGCCCACCTGCGGGCGTCCTGCCGTTTGCCGAGCGCGGCGTACGCGAACGCGATCTTGCCCTCGTGCCAGGCTCCGAACCTCGGCTGCTTGCGGTACTCCGGGTGCGCCTCGAGCAGGTAGCTGTGCGCGTCCACGATCGTCTCCCACTTCGAGGCGAAGAAGGAGGACTGGTGCCAGTAGACGTCGACGAGCGGCTCACGGACGCACAGGAGCGGGGCGACGCGGGCGGCGCGGAGCATGAGGTCGTAGTCCTCGCCGTACGCGCCGGGGAGCTCCTCGTTGACGAGGCCGATCCGGTAGAGGAGGGCGGTGCGTTCGAAGAGGAACGAGCTCGGGTGGATCTCGGCGATTCTGGCGGCGAGGAGCTCGAGGAGGGTGACCTCTTCGTACTGGGACCGGGCGTGGGAGCTGGCGGCCCTCGTAGTGGACGACCATGCCGGTGGCGACGAAACAGCAGTCGGGGCGCTCTTTGAGGGCGTTGACCTGGGCCGAGATCTTGCCTGGGTGCCACTCGTCGTCGTCATCGCAGAACGCGACCAGGTCGGTCTTGGCGGCCTCGATGCCGGTGTTGCGGGCGCCAGCGAGGCCGGGCTGGCGTTGGTTGTCGAGGATCCGGACCGGCCGGTTGGCAAGGGTCGGGAGGTCGAAGTCGAAGCGGTCGGACTGGTCGAAGACGACGATGAGCTCGATCTCGCCGGCGTAGTCCTGGGCGACGATCGCGCGGAGCGCCCGGTGCAGCAGCTCGCGCCGGTCCCGGGTACAGACGACGACCGCGACGGTCGGAGCGTCGGGCAGCGGCCAGTGCCGCGTCCCCGTCTCTGGAGCGGTCGCCCCCGCCATCGATGTCCCTCCCATGCTGCCCCGACCTGCGAGTTTAGGTGACCGGCCGCTCGGTCGCCCGCGCAGCTGTGGACGCCTTCCCCTGGGCGGCCGCGCTGGCCGGCTGACGCATGGCGGGCGGGATGAGCCAGCCGCCGCACTCCGACGCCACCCAGCGCAGGCCGGTGACGGATCCACGCGTGGGCGGCTGGACAGCTGGCGGCGTCACAGGCGGGTCCAGGTCGAGGGGACGAGGTCTCCCGCGTCGGCGTGGTTGTCGGCGAACCACTGGCTCGGGGCGACCGTCGGCAGCGCGGCGGAACCGTCGTCGGCGAGGTACGCCGCCCACCAGCTGAAGGAGCTGTTGGCGATGACTCTGCCGGCGCACGCGGCCATCAGGGCGATCTCGCCGATGGGCTCGGTGGCCACCGTTCGCGGGACCAGGACGTCGTCGGGCTGTGCCAGGTGCGCGCGCACCCAGTCGAGGTCGTCGCTGAAGTAGAGGAAGCGGTTCGCTCCCGCCTCCCGCAACTGCTTCGTCGCCAACGTGTAGTAGTCGTCGTCGAGCGTTCCGTGGTGGGCTGCCGCCACGGGGTTGGTGACGTAGTCGCCGCGGCGGACGTGGACCGCCGCGACGTCACCCGCCGAGGTGACGTCGGCCAGGAGGGCTTGGCCTTCGGGCGTCAGCGTCGAGCGGCCGAAGGCTGTCACCTGGTCGCGGATCTGCGCTGCGGAGGAGGCGAAGTAGCGCGGGGACTGCCAGTAGCCCAGGAGATAGTTTCGCGACCCCAGGAGTGAGTCCAGGTTGGAGACGTAGCCGAAGGACGGTTCTCGTACGACCCGCAGGCCTGGCACCCGGTCGAGGACGCCTGCCTTGTCGAGCGCCACCAGGCCGAGGCCCACCGGCCGCGACAGGCGGGGGAACGAGTCGAGCAAGGGCCCGATGGCCAGCGGGCGCTCGCCCCTGAGCCGCACCGTGTCGAACACGATGCGGTGGCCGTTCTCTTGCAGGGCAACGGCCAACGCCCATTGGAAGAGCTGGTTGCCCAGCCCGCCCCGCAAGGACAGGACCGTGCTCATGGGTCGTACCTCGGCCGCCGCGCGGCCGAGCCGTCCAGCTCCTCGGTCAGCCGCTGGACGTCGGCCTCGACCATGATCCGGACCAGCTCCGGCGCGTGCACCCGCGCTTCCCAGCCCAGCTCCTTGCGCGCCAGCGACGCGTCGCCGATCAGCTCGTCGACCTCGGTCGGCCGCTCGTAGCGCGCGTCGTAGCGGATGTACTTCTCCCAGTCCAGCTCCACGCAGGCGAACGCCGCCTGGACGAAGTCGCGCACCGAGAACCGGGTCCCCGTCGCCACCACGTAGTCGCGCGCCTCGTCTGCCTGCAGCATCCGCCACATCGCGTCGACGTACTCCGGTGCGTAACCCCAGTCGCGCACCGCGTCGAGATTCCCCAAGTAGAGCGAGGACTCGAGCCCCAGCTTGATCCGCGCCACCGCCCGCGTGATCTTCCGCGTCACGAAAGTCTCACCGCGCCGCGGCGACTCGTGGTTGAACAGGATCCCGTTCACCGCGAACATCCCGTACGCCTCGCGGTAGTTCCGCGTCATCCAGTACGCGTAGAGCTTCGCAGCACCGTAAGGCGATCGCGGATAGAACGGCGTCTCCTCCGACTGCGGCGCCGGCGAGGCGCCGAACATCTCCGACGACGAAGCCTGGTAGAACCGCGTCGAGACCCCCGTCGAACGGATCGCCTCCAGCAGCCGCGTCGTCCCCACGCCCGTCACGTCGCCGGTGTACTCGGGCTGGTCGAACGACACCCGCACGTGCGACTGCGCCGCCAGGTGGTAGATCTCGTCCGGCTGCAGCCGCGCCACCAGCGACATGATCGCCGAGCCGTCGGTGAGGTCGCCGTGATGCAGGAACAGCCGCGCCGCCGACTCGTGCGGGTCCTGATAGAGGTGGTCGATGCGGTGGGTGTTGAACGTCGACGCCCGCCTGATCAGCCCGTGGACCTCGTACCCCTTGGCGAGCAACAGCTCGGCAAGGTACGAACCGTCCTGACCCGTGATCCCCGTGATGAGCGCCCGTTTCACCGCAAATCCCCTCCGACGTGCTCTTTCTTGCAATGACGGTACAGAACAGACCACCCGATCGGCACCGAATAGGTAATGTTCACGGCATGACCACGCTCGACCGGGATGCCACCGTCTACGTCGCCGGCCACCGGGGCCTGGTCGGGTCCGCCGTCTGGCGCCACCTCGAACGCGACGGTTTCACCAACCTGGTCGGCCAAAGCTCCAAGGAGCTCGACCTGCGCGACCGGGACGCGACGTTCGCGTACTTCGCCAAGACTCGCCCCGACACCGTGGTCCTCGCCGCGGCCAAGGTCGGCGGGATCATGGCCAACGCCACCGCCCCCGCGGAGTTCCTCTCCGACAACGTACGGATCCAGGTCAACGCGCTCGACGCCGCGCACGAGTTCGGCGTGCGGAGGCTGCTGTTCCTCGGCTCCAGCTGCATCTACCCCAAGCTCGCGCCGCAGCCGATCCGCGAGGACAGCCTGCTCACCGGCCCGCTCGAGCCGACCAACGACGCGTACGCGATCGCCAAGATCGCCGGCGTCATGCAGGTCCAGGGCATGCGGCGCCAGTACGGCGTCCCGTACATCTCGGCGATGCCGACCAACCTGTACGGGCCGAACGACAACTTCGACCTCGAGACCTCGCACGTGCTCCCCGCGATGATCCGCAGGTTCCACGAGGCCAAGCAGGCCAAGGCGAAGAGCGTCACCCTCTGGGGCACCGGCTCCCCGCGCCGCGAGTTCCTGCATGTCGACGACCTCGCCCGCGCCTGCCTGTTC
Organism: uncultured Actinomycetota bacterium; assembly: GCA_963762635.1. GTDB lineage: Bacteria > Actinomycetota > Actinomycetes > Propionibacteriales > Actinopolymorphaceae > Tenggerimyces. Next base: position 590,878 of record CAVXLQ010000004.1, on the reverse strand, counting down.
CTGCTGGAGAACTACGACGACCCCGCCCCGATCAACGTCGGCGTCGGCGAGGACCTCCCGATCAAAGAGCTGGCCGAGCTGGTCGCCGAGATCGTCGGCTACGAGGGCACGCTGGAGTGGGACACCAGCAAGCCCGACGGCACGCCGAGGAAGCTGCTCGACGTGAGCAGGCTCCACAAGCTCGGCTGGAACGCGGAAATCCCTTTGCGACAAGGGATCCGCGACACCTACGAGTGGTTTACCGCTTCTGCAATGTGAAGATGCCACAACCCATTCGCAATCCGAACGTCTCACTCGCGCCGGCCGAGTCGGCCGGCACGTCGATGTGCACCTCGCCCGCGTCGTCCACGTAGGAGAACATCTTCACGTCGTACCGCTCGTCGATGAGCTCGAGCAGGTACGGCAACGAGAAGACCCGGTGCGCGTCGAACTCGATCCGCTGCACCTGCCCCATCGGCACCGAGAAGTAGAACGACCCACCAGGCTTGAGCAAACGCCACAGCGAGTCCCAGCCCGCGAGGTAGCCGCGGTAGTCGAGCGTGTCGCCGTACCGCCCGAGCCCGAAGTGCTCCAGCGTGTGCAGGCACGACAACGAGTCGGTGTACTCGACGTACTCCGCAGGCAGCGAGCTCAGGTCGAGCTGCCGGAACTCGATCCCCCGCGCGGACGTATTGAGCGGACGGATGTCGAAGACCTCGACGTCCCGGAACGCCGCCACGTGCGCGATCAGCCCGTCCACGCGCGATCCCACATCGACGTGCCGCGCGGGCGACGCCATGCGAATCTGCTGCGCCACAAGGAGATCCTGGTGGAAGTAGTGGCCGGACGCCGAGCCGCTCTCCACGTACCGGTCGCCCGGCGCGGGGAACGGTGCGGCCCACACGAAGTCGCGATGCCCGTGCTGCGCGGCGAGCCGGCGGAACGTCCGCCGGTTGCGCAGGAACGTCGGCGTCCCACGCAACGCGGCGGCAGTCGTCCGCAGGTCGATGCCGTACGAGTTCAGCGCCCGGTTGACTCCCCGCGCGAACTCCCGAAACCGTCCCCGTGCGGCCATGTCACTGTCCTAACAGCTGCAGATCGAAGCTCAGGTCGGAGCCCGAGGCCTCGAGGTTGTGCATCTCGACCGCGATCGTGTTCGTCCCCGCCACCAAAGCCGACTTGGGGATCGTGAACGAGACCGGCGTGGTCTCCGCGGCCCGGTCGCTGATGCCGGTCGACGCCTTCGTGGTGATCGTCAACGCGCCCGCCGGCAGGTTGGTCCGGGCGACCTCGGTGCCGTTGAGGTAGACGGCAGCGCCGTCGTCGCGGATCAGGTTGAGCGTCAGCGTGGTGAGCAGATCAGGGTCGGAGACCTCGAACGTCTTCCGGAAGTAGGACGTCAACGGGCGAGGCGTCCCGGTCGAGATCACCGTCTCCTCGTCGCTGTCGCCGAACCCGAACTCGGCCGGCGCGCGAGCCCAAGCGGAGTCGTCGAACGACGTGTTCTTCCACGCCGTACCCCGGTCCACACCGTCGAATGCCCAAGCCCAGCTGGAGTTGTAGCTGATCAGCGTGGTCTTCGGGCCACCCGTGACACCGGCGGTCGAGGCGCCCACGTTGCCGGCGGTGTCGATCGCGCGGACGAAGTACCGGCCGGCCTGCGTCGCCGTCGTGTCGTTGAACGAGGTCGTCGACACCGTCGCGATCACCCGGTCGTTGCGCAGGACCTGGTAGCTGAGGCTGCCGCGGTTGTCGGTCGACGCGCCCCACGTGAGCGAGACGCCCGCGCCGCTGCCGGCCGTCGCCTTGAGGTTCGTCGGCTTGGTCGGCGCGACGGTGTCCCGCCCGCAGAACTTGCCGAAGCCGCCGAGCCATTGGTACGACGACGTCTGGTACGACCCCTGGATCAGGTCGCCGCCGAACCACAGGCAGCCGTTCGTGTCCGTCGTCAGCTCCCACGGCCCCAACCCGCCACGGGCCTTGAGGGTCGGGAAGAACTCCGGCAGGTAGTCGCCGGTCACGGCGTCGAACGCGCCGACGAACGTCACGCCGTCGACCTGTGTCCAGGTCGGGCTCGGCGTCGGCCAGGACGACGAGTCCTGCCACATGTTCTCCGCGCAGTGGCAGGAGGCGTAGACGATGCCGTTGACGACGCCGAGGGCCTGGAAGTCGCCGCCCTGGCTCGTGGTGAACGAGCGCTCGAACGTGAAGTCGTCGCGGTCGTACTTGCCCAGGATGTGCTCCGAGCCGCCGACCCAGACGCTGTCGCCGATCTCCATGATCGTCTGCTGGTACTGCTTGTCGACCGTGGGCGACGAAGGCACCCACTTCTTCATGCCCGGCGTGAGCGCGCCGCCGCCCGTCACGTCGATCACCGCGACCTTGTTGGTGCCGGTGATGCCATTGACGGTGGTGAAGTAGCCGGAGAAGTAGACGCGGTCGTTACGGTCGCTCGCGTCGAGCTCGATGATGCTGCCGTTGAAGTTGGGCTTCCACGTGCCGTCGGGGCGGCCGTTCGCGACGTTGACGCGCGCCGCGCGTCCCACCGTCACGGGCCCGAACAGCGCACCCGCGGTCGGGTCGCCGCCGGTGATGCGGGTGAAGTCGCCACCCACGTACAGCCAGCTGCCCTGGACGTCGATCGCCCGAGCGCGTCCTCGAGCGGTGCCGTTCAGCACGTTCGACCGCCACTTCGGGTCGACCGCGCCGGTCACCGGGTCGAGCTTGGCGAGGCCGCCGACCGCGACACCGTTCACGGTCGTGAAGTCGCCAGAGATGATCAGCTTGTTGTCGGGCGTCTTCGCCAGATCCCACACCAGGCCGTTGACCACCGGCCGGAACCCACTGCGCCACTCGCCGGTGTTGACGTCGAAGCCGGCGAGGTAGCGCTGCTCGACCTTCTCCCCCGCTGCCGGGTTGGCGCCCTTCTGGACGTACTGGAACGCGCCGCCGACGAACATCGTGTTGCCGACCTGTGCGAGCCCCTCGGCCTCGAGGTTGAGCTCGGTGCAGCCGCCGATGCAGCCGGTCACACCCCAGGGCGTGGTGTTGACGGTCTTGGAGTCCATCAGCGGGCTCAGCGTCTTGGCGGGCGTGCCGGCGGCCGAGATCTCGTCGAACGTGTCCTCGGTGATTCGCGGCCTGATGAAGACCTGCGTGAACGGGATCGCGGCGTTCTCCGACGCGTACTCCCACAGGTAGCTCGTCGTGTTGTTGGCGCCACCGATGGTGGGGCCGAACGAGAACCCGGCGGCCCAGCCGTGCTGCTGGATGCGCGCGGTCGCGACGTACCGGTAGCTGTTGTCGTTCGCCCAGGATCGGCTGCTGCCGCTGCCGCGGTTGACGCCGTCGATGGTGAACTGTGCGATCGGGTGTCCGGCGGAGATCATCCAGGACCAGCGGTCACGCTTGGCGAACCGCCACCGCATCTCCTGCCAGTTGTCTCCCGCGGAGTCCGTCGCGCGGCGGAAGCGCACGCCGTCCACGAGCGAGTCGACGCGGCCGCCGTCGAGCAGGCCGTCGATCGTCTTCGCCGGCAACGCGGCCGGGGTGAACGCACCCGTGCCGGTCGTCGTGGTGCGCACCGCGGCGGGGGTGCCCTGGCCGTTGTACGACCAGTTCCAGCCCTGCCGGCCGCGAGCGACCAGCACCCAGCCGCCGCCGTCGGTCGTCATGTCGCAGTAGAACTGCTGCGGCGACACGAGCTTCGCCGTCTGCAACCAGTAGACGCCGTTCGGCGAGTTCGGGTGCGACTGCTTGATCGCCCAGCACGAGGGCGACGCGGTCACACTGGTGAGACCCGTCGGGGGAGGCGGATCCGCCGCTTGAGCCGTCGACGGCGGCAGCACGATGAGCACACCGCTAGCCGCCGCGACTGTCGCGGCGAGAATCCTACGAAACTTCATGCATGGCCTCCTCTGGCCCCTTCCCCGTGCCAGTGTGCCGGCGTTCCTGCTTGTGCATAGCGGTTTTCCCCAACCGTTACTCAGGTTGTGGAAGTGGAATGCGCCATACCTCGGAACCGCGCCCCTCCGAGCTGACCAGAAGCGCGTGCCCGTCCTCGCTGAACGTCATGCCTTCCCCTTGCCGCTGTGACGGCAGAGGGATGTCCGTAGGCGGATGAGTAAACACCTCGGCGAGATCGGGCGACGCACCGGCCTTCCATACGTACGCCGTCGTGGCATCCCGCAGTGCGAGAAGCCTCCCGTCGGGCGACCAAGCACCGCCAGACAGCTTTGTTTTGTTGAGGGTTGCGATCCGCCGGAGCTGGTTGACGCTCGTCGTCGATGGCTTCGACGGGAACGCCCAGACCTCTGCCGGCTTGCCGGGCTTCTCGACCTTCGTGACCAGGAAGACCTGCCCGGTCTTCGGCGCGACGAGGATCGATTCGACGTTCGGCACGTACGTACTGGGGAAACGGGCCCGCCAGGTGACGAGCTCGGTGGCGTCCGCGGTAGCCGGCCGGCTCGGCAGCGCGAACCGGAGCACGGCGACATCTTGGCGCAGCCCGGCACCACTTTGTTTGTTCTCGAAGTACGCGTCGCCGGTATCGGCCACGTAGATCTGCCCGTTCGCGATGGCGAGGTCTTCCCAGTCGGTCTGCCCCTCACCGGCGCGAACGCGGGTGACCGTCTCGCCCTTGCCGTTCACGCCGTACACGATCGGCTCGCCGCCGGCGTCGTTGACGGTCCAGAGCAGCCCGTTCGGTCCGGCCGCGAGCCCGCTGGACTCGGCGAGGTCGGGGTCCTGCCACGCGAGGACGGCGGCCGGACCGGTCGTCGCCGCGACGGGGGACGGCTTGGCCTTCGGCCGCGTCGCGTCGTTCGCGCAGCCGGCAAGCAGAGCCAGCAGAACCAGGGGGACGAGCCAACGCATCAGTACGCTCCGGTCCCCTTGGCCACCGCACGCACGGTCTTGACCAAGATCACCAGGTCGAGCCAGAACGTCCAGTTCTCCACATATGTGAGGTCGAGGCGCACCGACTCGTCCCACGAAAGGTCGCTTCGGCCGCTGACCTGCCAGAGCCCGGTGATGCCGGGCCGCACTGCGAGTCGGCGTCGCACGTCGACACCGTAGCGGTCCACCTCGGCCGGCAGTGGCGGGCGTGGCCCGACGAGCGACATCTCGCCGCGGAGAACGTTCAGCAGCTGCGGGAGCTCGTCGAGCGACGTACGCCGCAGCAGCCTTCCGACCCGAGTGACGCGCGGGTCCTGGCGCAGCTTGAACAGCACGCCGTTGCCGTCGTCGTCGCCCTCGAGCTCCCCGAGCAGTTCCTCGGCATCGGTGACCATCGTGCGGAACTTGTAGACCACGAACTCTTTGCCGCCCTTGCCCACGCGGACCTGGTGGAACAGCGCGGGACCCTTGCTGTCCAGGCGAATCGCGAGCGCGATCACCAGCAGGAGCGGGGCGAGCACGAGGGTCGCGACGGCGGAGACCACCCGGTCGAGCAGCGCCTTGACCAGCCGGCGCGGGCCGGACAGCTCCGCGTGCTCGACGTGCAGCAGCGGCAGACCGGACATCGGGCGGACCGTCGTCCGTGGGCCGGCGACGTCGAGCAGGCCGGGCGAGATCAACAGCCTGGTGTGAGTTTGCTCCAGCTCCCAGGCGAGTCGACGCAGCGCGAGCCCGTCCATCTCCGGGCAGGGCAGGACCGCGACGGTGTCGGCGCGGGCCGACTCGACCGCCTCGGGAATGTCGAGGAACGTGCCGAGCACGGGAACGTCGACGTCGTTCAGCCGGTGCCGGTTCCGATCCGGCGGCAGGCAAGCCGCGACGACTCGCAGGCCGTGGCGCTGGTCGGCGGCGAGTCGGCGGGTGGCCTCGGCAACCGTTCGCTCGTACCCGACGAGCACGACCCGATGCAGACTGCGGCCGGATCGCCAACGGTGGTGGAGGATTCGGCGGAGTGCGTAACGTCCGGTGAGGTCCAAGCCGATCGCGAGGACCAGCGCGGTGACCATGTAGAACCGCGAGATCTCGGCCATCGTGGCGTAGGAAACCGTTGCCAGCAAGGCGATCAGCGTCGCGCCGACGGCGAGCACGCGGCGGTACTCGTCGCTGCCGACGTAGAGGTAGCGCTGCTCGTACCCGCGCCCTGCCTGCATGGCGAAGAGCCAGGCGAACGGGAGCACCACCGCGATCGCGACGTGCTTGAGCTCTGCCTCGATGCCGAAGCGGAGCACGTAGGCGAGCCACCCGGCCAGCGCGACGATCGCGAGGTCGAGTGCGACAAGCTGCCGCTGGTAGCGGCGTTCCCAGGCCCGCGAGCCGTGTTCGACCGCGGTCCGCTGTGCCCTGATCCCCTGTATGAGGGGTCGCGGAATCTCGCTGACGGACAAGTGTGCCAATCCTCCCCCAGAGCAAGGCACATCTCTCCCCCAGCGTGCCCTGCTGCCCTCTTGCCTGAATGTCAGGAACCCCGGCCTGACCCCATTCCGGACGGGTTCCCTATGAGGACAACGGCAGAAAAGAACAGAAGGTTAACGTCAGGCGTGATAACTATTCTGTGCCTTTTCGAATCCGTCCTCGATCAACGCCTCGATCGAGTCGGCGGCACGGTCGACGAAGTACGCGAGCTCCTTGCGCTCAGCGCTGCCGAACGGTGACAGTACGAAGTCGGCGGGATCCTGGCGACCCGGCGGACGGCCGATGCCGAAGCGGATCCGGTAGTAGTCGCCGGTGCCGATCGAGCGGCGCACGCTCTTCAACCCGTTGTGCCCGTTGTCGCCGCCGTCCTTCTTCAGCCGCAGCGTTCCGTACGGGAGGTCGAGCTCGTCGTGGACGACGATCAGGTGTTCGGGCTCGATCTTGAAGGTCTTGAGGACGCTCGCGACGGGACCGCCGGACTCGTTCATGTACGAGCGCGGCTTGGCCAGGACCGCCTTCGTCCCGGGCATGCCGCCGATGCGTCCCTCGACGAGGTCGGAACGGGCGCGAAGGTGTCGCTTGAACTTCGCGCCCATCCGTTCGGCGAGCAGGTCGACCACCTCGTGGCCGATGTTGTGCCGGTGTCCGGCGTACGTGGAGCCTGGGTTGCCCAGGCCCACGATGAGCCAGGCCTCGTTCACTCGCTCGGTGCGGCCTCGGCCGACTCCTCGGAGCCTTCCTCGGCGGGCGCCTCGGGCTCGTCACGCTCGACGCCAGCCTCGGCCTCCGCCTCGGCCATGTCGGCCTCGAAGTCCTCGGCCGTCGGCGCCGCGGTGATGTTGACGATCAGCGCCTCGGGGTCGAGCTGGAGCGTGACGCCCGCGGGGAGCACGATGTCCTTCGCGTGGATCTGGCCGCCGATCGCCAGGCCCTCGATCGAGACCTCGATCTGACCAGGGATGTGGGTGGCCTCGGCCTCGACGGAGAGGTTGTTGTGCTCGACACCGACCAGGCTGCCTGCGACCGCTTCGCCGACGATCGAGAGCGGGACGTCGATCGTGACCTTCTCGCCGCGCTTGACGATCAGCAGGTCGACGTGCTCGAGGAAGCCCTTGAGCGGGTCGCGCTGCACCTGCTTGGGGAGCGCGAGCTCGCTGCCGCCGGTGGCGAGCTCGACGTCGAACAGCACGTTCGGCGTCTTCAGGGCCAGCATCAGCTCATGACCCGGCAGCGTGATGTGCACGGGGTCGCTGCCATGGCCGTACAACACGGCAGGCACGAGTCCCGCCCGCCGGATGCGCCGCGCCGCGCCTTTGCCGAACTCGCTGCGGGACTCGGCCTTGATCTTGACCTCGGACACGAACTAACTCCTCGGGTATTACAAGCATCTTTGGGTGAGCGTGGGCGGTTGTGTCTCGCGTGGTGTGTCTCATCCGGGGGCGGACCCTGCCGCGACGGGCACCGGAAATCCGACCCACCGCGTCGATCACGGAGCCGGATGCGGCTTCCCTCGCCGAGGCAACCGCACAAGCGTACCCGAGCGCGCGTCACGGCTCCACGCGGGGACCGTTTTCCCCACGTTCAGCTCCCGGTAGGCGCACTTTACCCGGGATAGGTCCGTTCTTGACCTGACCGAGACTCAGCTGACCCCGCCGAAGAGGCTCGTGACCGAGCCGTCCTCGAAGATCTCGCGGATGGCCATGGCGATCAGCGGCGCGATGGACAGGACCGTGAGGTTGTCGAACCGGCGCTCCTCGGGGATCGGCAGCGTGTTCGTGATCACCACTTCGCGGATCCGGGCGTTCTTCAGCCGGTCGACCGCCGGATCCGAGAGCACTCCGTGCGTCGCGGCGACGATCACGTCGGCGGCACCCGCCTCCAGCAACGCCTCGGCCGCCTTCACGACCGTGCCGCCGGTGTCGATCATGTCGTCGACCACGACGCAGGTACGGCCCTCGACCTCGCCGACGACCTTGTTCGCCACGACCTGGTTCGGCACGTTGATGTCGCGGGTCTTGTGGATGAACGCCAACGGGCAGCCGCCCAGCCGTTCCGTCCACTGCTCCGCTACCCGTACGCGGCCGGAGTCGGGCGCGACCACGGTCACCATCGACGGGTCGATCCGCGTCATCAGGTAGTCCGCCAGCACCGGCAACGCGAACAGGTGGTCCACCGGCCCGTCGAAGAAGCCCTGGATCTGCGCCGTGTGGAGGTCCACCGCCATCAACCGGTCCGCGCCGGCCGTACGGAACATGTCCGCGACCAGCCGCGCCGAGATCGGCTCCCGGCCACGGTGCTTCTTGTCCTGCCGCGCGTACCCGTAGAACGGGATCACCACGGTGATGCGCTTCGCCGACGCCCGCTTCAACGCGTCGACCATGATCAGGTGCTCCATGATCCATTCGTTGATCGGAGCCGTGTGGCTCTGCATCACGAACGCGTCGCTGCCTCGAACGGACTCCTCGAAGCGGACGTAGATCTCCCCGTTGGCGAAGTTGTACGCCTTGGTCGGCACCAACTCGACCCCGAGCAACTGCGCGACCTCGGTGGCCAACTCCTGGTGTGCTCGACCCGAGAACAACATCAAGTTCTTCTGAGTCGTGCGCTTCAGACCGGTCACTGGGCGCTCCTCCCTCGACCAACCGCGAGCGACGCTCGCCCCTGTGTGGGCAGCATATGCAAGCAAGGTTGATCGACAGAAGGCGCCTCAGTCACCAGGCGGTCCATGCTTTGGCCAACTCTCAGCCACCTAGCCGCCACCAGACTTGCGAGTTGTTCCAGGGATCTCGGCCTCTAGAGCGAGATCCCTGGACCAAGTCCGCGCGGCGTCGGGCTAGGCGTCGTCGCCCGCCTGTTCGGTTTGCGCCGCACGTTCGGCCGCCGCCGCGGTCTTCGTCCCCGCCCGCTTCCGCGCGACCCAACCCGCGATGTTCCGCTGCTGGCCACGCGCCACGGCGAGTTCTCCGGACGACACGCCCTTCGCGACGGTCGAGCCGGCGGCGACGTACGAGCCGTCCGCGATCGACACCGGCGCGACCAGGACCGAGTTCGAGCCGACGAACGAGTGCTCGCCGACGTCGGTGTGGTTCTTGTGGACGCCGTCGTAGTTGGCGAAGATCGTGCCCGCGCCGATGTTCGCGCCCGCGCCGATCGTGGCGTCGCCGGCGTAGGTGAGGTGCGGCACCTTCGCGCCGGGCCCGATGTCGGCGTTCTTCGTCTCGACGAACGTGCCGATCTTCCCCTTCGCGCCGAGTTTCGTGCCCGGCCGGAGGTACGCGAACGGGCCGACGTTCGCGCCGTCGCCGATCTCCGCTCCCTCGCCGTGGGTGCGGACGACATGCGCTTCCGCCCCGATGGCGACGTCGGTGAGCGTCGTGTCGGGGCCGACCTCGGAACCCTCGCCGACCGAGGTGGCGCCGCGCAGGATCGTGCCCGGGTGGAGCGTGACGTCGCGGGCGAGCGTGACGGTGTCGTCGACCCAGGTGGTGGCCGGGTCGACGACCGTGACGCCCTCCATCATCCAGCCGGTGAGGACGCGGTCGTTCATGATCCGCTGCAGCTCGGCGAGCTGGACCCGGTTGTTGACGCCGAGCACCTCACGCGGGTCGCCGACCGTAGCGGCGCTGACCCGGTGCCCCTCCTCACGGAGCAGGCCGAGGACGTCGGTGAGGTACTCCTCGCCCTGCACGTTGTCGGACTTCAGCCGGCCGAGCGCGTCGACGAGCAGCTGGCCGTCGAACGCCCAGATGCCGGAGTTGATCTCGGCGATCGCGCGCTGCTCTTCGGTGGCGTCGCGGTGCTCGACGATCGCGAGCACGCCGCCGTCGGTGTCGCGCAGGACGCGCCCGTACCCGGTCGGATCGTCGACGACCGCGGTGAGCACGGTGGCGGCGGCCTCGGTGCCGGTGTGGGTCTCGTGCAGCTGCCGCAGCGTCTCGGCGGTGAGCAACGGGGTGTCGCCGGTCGCGACGATCACGGTCCCGTTCAGCTTCGGGAGCTCGTCGAGCGCGATGCGCGTGGCGTGGCCTGTTCCGTTCTGCTCCTCCTGCACGACCGGCCGGATCGCGGGGTCGAGCTCGGCCAGGTACGCGATCACCCGGTCGCGGCCGTTGCCGACGACGACCACGAGGTGCTCGGGCCCGAGGGCCAGGCCAGCGCGAGCGACGTGCCCGACGAGCGGGCGGCCGCCGATCGCGTGCAGCACCTTGGGCGTGCGCGACTTCATCCGCTTGCCTTCACCTGCGGCGAGGACGATCACGGCTGCGGGATTGGCTGTCATGAACCCTCTCGGTTCCTGATGGGACGGGCGGGGCCCCGAGCATAGTCCGCCCAGATTTGGCCAACGCCCTGTGTCGTCGGGTAGGTGCCGTACCAACCAATCGTGACGGGAACCTGACGCTCGCGAGGGCTTTTCGCCGGTGTGCCGCGCTGGGTGACTACCGTTGGTCCGCATGGCGGACGACGACGGCGGCGACCTGCGGCAGGTGCTGCTGCGGGAGATGCCGTGGTACATCTCCGCCGCGGTCCGGTTCCAGATCGCCATCGCGGACCAGCTGCGGATGCCCCTCACCGACGTGCACGCGATCGGCGCGCTGGCGGAGTTCGCCCCGATCGGCGTACGCCGGCTCGCCGACCTGATGGGGATGACGACCGGGGCGACGACGCGGCTGGTGGACCGGCTCGAGCAGCGCGGCTTCGTCGTGCGGGAGCCCGATCCCGACGACCGGCGGCGCGTGGTGCTGCGGGTCGTCCCCTCGCGGGTTGCCGAGGTGGCGCGGTTCTTCGAAGCGATGGACGAACGGTGGGGCGAGCAGCTCGACGGCTACGACGACGAGCAGCTGCGGTTCCTGGTCGAGTTCCTGCGGCTCGGCCGCAAGCACGCCGTGGAGGAGACCGAGGCGCTGCGTGCGACGGGCCGGGCGCATGGCAGCAGGGGCGACGCGTAGGGGGATCCCCCGACTTCACCCTGGTCGCTGCGCAGAACACTAGCTTCTCAAAGCAGCGATCTGCTCTCCTGGGGGGCATGACCGCGCTACCGATGCTGTTGACCGTCGTCTTCTCGACCGTCGTCACTGGCCTGTTCAACCTGTCCGAGTTCGTGCCGATGCCCGTGGCCCTCGCGGCGGGCGCCGCCTGGGGAGTGGTGCTCGGGCTGCTCGCCAGCTGGCTCCGTTCGAAGCCCGTCGGAGTCTGGCTGGAGGACGGCTTCGTCGCGCTCGGCGCGATCGGGTTCGCGTTCGCCGGATGCGGCGGGCTGATGGCGATCCTGCTGCTCGACGGGACCCTGACGAGCTCGTCCGTGACCGGCGAGACGCTGGCAGGCACGTTCCTGCCGTCGATTCCGTACTACATCGCGGTCAACAGCGTGCTCGAGCTGCTGATCGTTCCCGTCGTGGTCGTGCTGGGCTGGCGTCCAGGCGTACGGCGGCTGCTCATCCTCGGCACGGCGGCCGCGTACTTCGCCATGCGGCTGTGGACGTACGTCGCGTTCGTCCCGGCGCGGCTGGGCTGGGCCGACGCGGACCACTCGACCCAGGTGCTCTCGGCCGCCGAGCGCACCCAGGCGGCAAGGGATCTCATGCTGAACGACCCGCGCTGGATCCTGCTGCTCGCACTGTTCGCGATCTTCGTCATGGCGACCGCACTGCCTGCTCGGCAAACCAGTGGGCCGTCCTAGCGCGGACTGGCATGCTCGCCCCCATGACCCTGGCGGCCCGAGCGGCGGAACGACTGGCGATCGCGCACCAGATCCTCGACGACCTCGACCTGCTCGACCGCTGGGGCAAGCATGGCGAGGTGGTCGTGGTGGGGTCGGTGGGACTCGAGCTCGTCGTACGTCCGGACATCGACATGGAGATCCACTCCGACACCGCCGGCATCGCGGAGGGCTTCGCGCTCGTCAGCGCGATCGCCGAACATCCAAGCCTGCAAGGGATGCGCTACCGGGACTTCCGCGACAGCCGCGAGGCCGGCCTGTACTGGAAGCTCGAGGTCGTGCACGCGGACGAGGTGTGGACGGTCGACCTGTGGCTGTTCCGCGGTAGCGCCCCTTCCGAGACCAGGGCGCGGCAGGAACGGATCAAGCGCGCGGTGACCGACGAGCACCGCGACACGATCCTCGCGATCAAGGAAGAGGCCATGGCCGCGGGCACCCGTGCCCACGGCCATTGGCTCTACCGCGCTGTGCTGAACGAGGGAATCCACACGCTCGCCGAGTATCAGGAGTGGATCGGCGACCGGGACGTCTGGGAACGGATCACCTGGGAACCGGCGCGCTGAGGGCGGACGAACGCGACGACCGCGATCGTCGCTAGGGCGGCGACGGCCGCGGCGACGAGGAAGGTGTGGTCGAGGGCGTTCGCGTACGCCTGGTGCACCACGTTCGCCAGGTCGCTCCCCTGCGCCATCACTGCCTTGGCGCCGCCGCTGCCGATCGGGCCGGCCAGCTCGGGACCGGCTGTGGTGGCCAGGCCCCGGTGGAAGACCGCACCCAGGACGGCGATCCCGATCGCGTAGCCCAGTTGGCGGAACGTGTTGACCGCGCCGGCTGCCATCCCTGCCCGCGGACCGGGCACGGCGGCCATCGCGGCGGCCGACAGCGGTCCGAGCACGAGCCCGGCGCCGAGACCGACGACGAACATCCCGGGCAGCAGCACGGCCCAGCCGGACCCTGCGTCGATCAGCGTCAGGGCGAGCGCGCCAGCACTCACGAGCGCCATGCCGGCACCGATCAGCAGGCGGTGCGAGGTCTGGTGCATCACCCGGCCGACCAGGATCGAGACCACGAACGTCGTCGCGCTCGCCGGCAGCCACACCAGCCCGGCCTGGATCGGGCTGAGGCCGAGGACCGACTGCAGCCACAGCGTCTGGAACGCCAGGAACGCCCATGCCGCGGCCGGCAGCAGCGCGGCGGTGGCGAGCAGCGTCGCGAACGAGGAGTTGCGCAGCAACGAGAGGTCGAGCATCGCGTTCGGCCTCCGCTCGACCAGGACGAAGACGACCAGCGCCACCGCGGCCGTGGCCAGCAGCAGGAGCGTGAGGCCGGACCCGAACGAGCCCCTGATCAGCGCGTACACGAGCGTCGCCGCGGCGACGGTGAAGCTGACCATGCCGGGCAGGTCGAGCCGCCGCGGGTTGGGGTCGCGCGACTCCCGTACGGTCCGCCGCGTGAGCACGACGGCGAGCGCGGTGACGGGGAGGTTCACGAGGAAGATCCAGCGCCAGCCGAAGTGCCCGGTGAGCAGCCCGCCGACGACCGGTCCCGCCGCGGACGCCGCGCCGTTCACGGCGGCCCAGATGCCGAACGCGATGCCGCGTTCCTTGCCCTCGTACGACGAGCTGATCAGCGCCAACGTCGTCGCGAACATCGCCGCCGCACCCAGTCCCATGAACCCTGAGGCCGCGATCAGCACCTCGATGTTCGGAGCCAGCCCGCAGGCCAACGAGGCGGCCGCGAAGACTCCGAGCCCACCCAGATAGACGGCGCGGCGGCCGATCCTGTCCGCGAGCGAACCCGCGGTCAAAACCAGGGCCGCCAGCACCAACGCGTAGACGCTCAACACCCATTGCAGATCCGGGAGCGAAGCGCCAAGCCCTCTCGAGATGTCCGGCAGTGCCACCGTGACGATCGTCACGCCGACCAGCAGCATGAACGTGCCCGCGCTGACCGCGACGAGCGGCAACCACTTACGCATATTCATTGGTCCTCCTTCGCCAGTGTCATAAGTACTGACACGGCGAAGGAGGGAGGTGTGACCTACTCCGCCCGACGCGACACCGCGACGCCGGCCACGAGCATCAACGCCGCGCTGATCACCGCGACCGTCGAGAGGCCCGACACGAACGACTCGCGCGCGGTTGCCAACGCGTCGCTGGAGAGCCCGGAGGCCACGGCGCTGGCGAGGCTGTCCCTTGCCGCGGCGGACACGTCGACCGACGACATCCCGTTCCGGTAGACCGCGACGACCACGCTGCCCAACGCCGCGATGCCGAGCGCTCCACCGAGCTGCGGCGCGGTGGACGAGATCGCGGCCGCCATGCCTGCTTGCGAAGCCGGCGCCGCGCCGATCACGAGGTCCGTCGCGAGCGCCATCATCGGCCCCAGCCCGGCCGACACCGTGATCGTCCCGACGAGCAGCAGGCCCACACCGTTCACCTGGGTGAGAACGCCAAACCCAACGGCAGAAAGCAGCAACCCCACGCCGATCACGCGCCAGGGCCCGAACGTACGGGCCAACCGCGGCGCCACCATCGACCCCACGATCACCCCCACCGCCGACGGCGCCGTGAACAGCCCAGCCCGCAACGGCGACAGGTCCTGGACGAGCTGCAGGTACTGCGCGACGAGCAGGTTCAGCCCCCACAGCACGAAGATCCCGATCGCCAACGTTCCGACCGCCAGGTTGAACGTACGGTTCCGGAACAGCCGCAGGTCGACGAGCGGACTGTCAAGTCGTCCTTGACGGCGGACGAACAACACGACGAACACCACTCCGACCACCACCGCGGCGGCGGCGACCACATCCGGACCGTCGGCCGCGATGCGCTTGAGGCCGTACACCAACGGCAGGACCGCGGCCATCGACATCACCGCGCTCACCAGGTCGAGCCGCTCCGACGCACCTCGGTGCTCCGGCAGCAACGCCCGCCCTACCGCCAGCAGCACCACCATCACCGGCACGCCGATCAGGAACGCCGACCCCCACCAGAACCGCTCCAGCAACCACCCGCCGACCAGCGGCCCGATCGCCGTCCCACCCGACACCGACGCGACGATCACGCTCACCGCGACCGCCCGTTGCTGAGCCGACCGGAACATCACCATGAGCAGCGACAGCGTCGACGGCATCAGCGTCGCGCCGGCCAGCCCCATCAGCGCTCGCGCCGCGATCAGCAGCTCGGGCGTCGGCGCGTACGCCGCCAGAGCGGACGCGACACCGTACGCCGCCGCCCCGGCCAGCAACAGCCGCCGCCGGCCGATCCGGTCGCCCAGCTTGCCGATCGTGATCAGCGAGCCGGCGAGGACGAACGCGTAGATGTCGACGATCCACAGCAACTGCGTACTGCTCGCGGACAGTCCTACGCCGATCGCGGGCAGGGCGAGATGGGTGACGGTCAGCTCGAGCGAGGCCAGCAAGGCGGGAACGGACAGCACGGCGAGGCCGATCCACTCCCGCCCAGTCGCAGGGGCCGCATCGGTCGCCGTCGTGGAGTCGGTCATGCCGACCATCGTGGAACCTCAGGTTTGGTTGAGGTCAAGTACGCGCGACGACGTAGGCCGATGTCGCCCACCGACGGACGCGCGCGTCGATCCGGCGAGGACAGGATGGGCCACATGAACGACACCCCCCTCGCCAGGAAGGTCGCGATCGTCACCGGTGCCAGCCGCGGCATCGGCGCCGCGACCGCACGGGCCCTCGCAGCGGCCGGTGCCTCGGTCGTGCTCGCGGCACGGTCCACCGACGCGATCAACGACCTCGCCGCCGTCCTCGAGCAGACCCACGGCACACCCGCGCTCGCCGTACCGACCGACGTCAGCGACCCGGAGTCGGTCCAGGTCCTCGTCGAACGGACCCTCGACCGGTTCGGCCGCCTCGACGCCGCCGTCAACAACGCCGCGGGCGGCGGGCATCCGCCCACGCCGCTCGCGAACGTCGCGGTCGAGGACTTCGACAGCGCGATCGCGACCAGCCTGCGTGGCGCGTTCCTGGCGATGAAGTACGAGATCCCCGCCATGCTCGCGACCGGTGGCGGCGCGATCGTCAACATGTCGTCGACGGCCGGCGTGCTCGCGGTCGGCGGGATCGGCGGGTACGTCGCCGCGAAGGCCGGGCTCATCGGCCTCACGAAGTCGGCCGCCCTCGACTACGCCGCGGCGGGCATCCGCATCAACGCGCTCACGCCCGGACCGATCGCGACCGAGCAGATCCTCGCGCGCGAGGGTGCCGCGGAGCAGATGGCCGCGCGCCTCCCCGTTCGGCGGATGGGCCGAGTCGAGGAGGTCGCGGCGGCCGTCGTGTGGCTGTGCTCGGACCAGTCGTCGTTCGTCACCGGCGCCGTGATCCCAGTGGACGGCGGCATGCTCGCCGGCATCCCGCCCGGCCAGCGTTAGCCGTTGAGTCCTGTGCGGTTGGGGACGGGGCCGGCCCGCGTTGTTGGCCACACCGTCCCTGGGCATTCATCGCGCTGCCCGCGTGCGTTCCAGGCCCGGCTCGACGCTGACCAACGCGGGGGGCTGACGTTCGATTCACTCTTGCTCGAAAGGAACGAGATGGTGTCCCGCAGGAAGCTCACCGGACTGCTTGCCGGAGCGGTAGCGATGGTCGCGCTCGGAACGCTCGGACCGGCTTCGGCCGCGGTGCCGGTTGCGGATCCGGTGCCGGAGTTCACCGCGACGCTGAAGGCGACGTACCCGGCGTTCGACGCCAACCAGGCCGTGGCGGTCGACGACAAGTACTTCTACGCCGTCGACAACCAGACGATCACCAAGCACTCACGAGCGACCGGCCGGCCGCTGCTGCAGTTCGCGGGGGCTTTGGACGGGCCGATCGAGCATCTCGACTCGGGCGTGGTCTACCGCGGCAAGCTCTACGCGGCGCACTCGAACTACCCGGAATGGCCGATGGAGAGCTCGATCGAGGTGTTCGACACACGCACGATGCGGCACGTTCGGACGTTCGCGTTCGGCATCTACCGCGGCTCGCTGACTTGGCTCGACCACCACGACGGGTTCTGGTGGGCGACGTTCGCGAACTACAACCGCGTGCAGAACGGGCAGACCGAGCCGTACGGGAAGACCTACAACACGCAGGTCGTGAAGCTGGACGACGAGTTCAACGTGCTGCAGTCGTGGACGATCCCGAAGGTGATCCTCGACAAGTTCGAGCTGATGTCGAACTCGGGCGGCTCGTGGGGACCGGACGGCCGCCTCTGGCTGACGGGGCACGACCTGCCGGAGGCGTACGTGATGCGGCTGCCCGTCGCGGGCGGCGAGCTCGAGTGGGTCGCGACCGTCCACCTGCCAGGGATCGAGGGCCAGGGCATCGCATGGTCCGATGCCGGCAGGCGGTCGACGCTGTGGGGGATCTCGCGGGACAACGCTGTGGTCCGGGAGTACACCGTGCCGTTCGGTTCGATCCAGGATCCGACGAAGCAGCCCTGGGAGGTCTTCGGCCCGGGCGAGTTCCGCCAGTAGTCGCCGACCTCTGACCTCTGGGCCGTGATCATGATCGTGATCGTGAAGCGAAACCGGTGTATACGACCGTTCCGGCTTCATGATCACGATCATGATCACCGGGCCGGGTAGGTAGGGCCATTTTCTCCAAGAGCGCGGCGGCGTACGGCTGGCATTCTTTCGGGCATGGCAACGCAGGACGACGTACGCCGCATCGCGCTCTCGCTGCCCGAGGTGAGCGAGGGCGAGGGCGAGGGAACAGATTCGGGTTCTCCGTGCCCAACAAGGGCAAGGCCAAGGGCATCGCCTGGGTGTGGCTGGAACGGCTCGAGCCGAAGAAGGCCCGCGTACCCCAACCCGCCGTCCTCGCCGTCCGTACCGCCTCCGTCGGCGACCGCGACGAGCTGATCGCGGCCGACCCGGACATCTACTTCACCGAGCCGCACTACAACGGCTACCCGGCGGTGCTCGTCAGACTGGCCGCCATCGACGTCAAGGAGCTACGAGAGCTTCTCACCGACGCCTGGCGGTGCCAGGCACCGAAGGCCCTGGTCAAGGAGTACGACGCCGGCTGACGCGAGCGCTCGCGCCATCGATATGCCATCGGCGATCCGTAAGTTCTCGGGCCATGCTGAGCTTCCTTCGTACGATCGTCGTGGTGCTCGCGCTCGGCGCGACGGGCACCCTGGGCACCGCGTCGGCCGAGCCACCCAGCGCCAGCTCCACGCCCAGACCCATCCCGGTCGTGTACGACAGCGACCTCGACTTCGACGACGCGTCGACCCTCGCGTTCCTCTGCCAAGCCCACAAGCAGCGCCGCGTCGAGCTCAAGGCCGTCACCGTGGTGAACAACGGCATCGGTACGGCCGGCCGTTCGCTCACCCACGCGAGGCAGATCCTGAAGCGCTGCGGCCTCCCCAACGTCCCGGTCGCCGACGGGAGCCCGGAGGGCGTGCACCCGGCACCTCCCGAGGCGCGCGAGATCTTCGAACGCGTCCTCACCGGCGCCCTCGACGACACCGACATCCCGAACAAGCCGGCGCCGTACACCGCAGCGCAGCTGATCGCCGCGACAGTCCTCGCCTCGCCGAGGAACGTCACCGTCCTGGCGACCGGCCCCCTCACCAACGTCGCGGAAGCGCTGCGCCTCAACCAGCGCGTCCCGCAGAAGATCGCCAGCCTCTACGTGATGGGCGGCGCGTTCGACGTCGGCGGCAACCTGTTCGGCTCGACGACTGGCGGCTTCGACAACACCCAAGAGGTCAACCAGTGGATCGACCCGATCGCCGCCGACACCGTCTACGCGACGATGCCGGACGGACGGGTGAGGATCGTTCCGCTGGACGCGACGAACCACGTCATGATCACGCAGGAGTTCATCGACCGGCTCGGCGCGACAGCGAAGACCGTGGAGGCCAAGCTCGTCCACGCCATCGTCACGCAGCCCGACCTCCCGCCGCTGATCGAGCTGGACATCATGTTCTGGTGGGACGCGCTCGCCGCCACCTCGATCGTCGAGGACACCGTGACCTACCGGCTGCGACCCGTCGACGTCGTGCTGGAGGGCGTGTCGTCCGGGCGCACGGTCGACGTACCGAGCGGCACACCCCAGCTGGTCGGCACGACGGCTGACGGGCCCCACTTCGAGGACGTGTTCGTCGACATCCTCAACGGCTAACCACTCCAGGCTGGCCTACACCGAGAGGTAGGTGATCTGGTCGGTGTCGATGCGGACCATGGCATCGTCGCGGATGCCGAGAACTTCGCAGCTCGGGTAGGCCCGGCGCCAGGGCTCGAGGTCGTACTGGCCGAAGTGCGGAGCGACGAGGGTGTCGGGCAGCCAGTCCCACAGGTCGAGTCGCTCGGTGCCGTCGAGCATGCCAGCGCCGAACACGACGGCCCCGGCGCTGCAGCCGGCGATCACGGTGCCGTTGTCGTACGCGAGACGCAGGGCATCCAAGGCGGGCGTCCCGAGTGTGGCCTCGACCAGGCGGCGCGGCGAGCCGCCGCCGATCAGGACGAGGTCGGCGGCGGCGAGGCGCGAGACGACGGCTGGGTCGTACGCGTCCTCGCGAGAAGCCAGGCCGGAGTCCTCCAACGGCACCGGGAAGTGGCCCCGAAGCAGCTCGAGCTGCGACGGGTCGGGCGCCTCGAGTGCCGTCAGCACGGCGACGGCGCGGGTGGGGCGGCGGCAGGCGGCGAGGATGGTCTGTTCGTGGGGCGCCGGTGAGGTGCTGTAGAGAAACAGCGTCACGAGACCGATTCCTTTCGCCGCGGCTCAGGGTCCTTACCGTAGGACCACAGGACAGGAGCGCGCGGCATGCCCACAGCGGACTTCGCCAGCAGTACCGAGCCGTTCCGGCGGGAGCTGCTCGCGCACTGCTACCGCATGCTCGGCTCGATCGACGACGCGGAGGACGTGCTCCAGGAGACCTACCTGCGAGCTTGGCGCGCGTTCGGCGACTTCGAGGGCCGCGCGTCGCTGCGTACGTGGTTGTACAAGATCGCGACGAACGCCTGCCTCACCGCCATCGAGCAGCGCGGGCGGCGCGCGCTGCCGTCCGGGCTCGGCGCGCCGAGCGACGACCCCGACGCCGAGCCCGTACCCATCGAGGCCGACTGGATCCAGCCGCTACCGGACGCGTGGGTGGTGGACGCCCAAGACCCCGCCAGCATCGTCGCGATGAGGGACAGCCTGCGGCTCGCCCTTATCGCGAGCCTGCAATACCTGCCCGGAAGGCAGCGGGCCGCGCTGCTTCTGAGAGAGGTCCTCGCCTGGTCGGCCAAGGAGGTCGCCGAGACCCTCGGTACGTCGACCGCGGCCGTCAAGAGCATGCTGCAACGGGCCCGCGCCAGACTCGACGAGGTCGCTCCCACCGCCGAGCAGGTCGAGGAGCCGGACGAGCCCGAACGTAAAGCCCTGCTCGACCAATACATCGCAGCGTTCGAGAACTCCGACCCGAAGACCATCGAGCGGCTGCTCCGCGAGGACGCGACGCTGGAGATGACCGGCTCGAAGGCCTGGTACCAGGGCCGCGTCACCTGCCTGCCGTACCTGGTCCGCCACGCCCTCTTCACCAAGGGCGACTGGAAGATGCTGCCGACGAGAGCCAACGGCCAAGAAGCCACAGCCACCTACCTCCGCGGCGAAGACGGCGTCTACCGAGCCTTCGGCATCGCCGTCCTCCGCCTCGCCAAGGGCGAGTACGGCCTGGCCGGGATCACCGTCTTCGGCGACCCCGGCCTGGTCGAGCGGTTCGGCTTCCCGAACGAGCTCTAAGGAATGGGCTCGTAGACCGCGACGAAGACGGTCCCCCTCGTCGGCTTGCCCTGGGTGATCTTCACGGTCGCCGTGCTGGCCTTCCGCGCGGGAACCCCCTCGGTCGACTGACCGGTACCGTTCGCGCTGCCTCCCATCGGAGCACCGTCGTACGCGCCACTCAGCTGGACGAACACGCTGTCCAGGCCACGCCCCAGCACCGCCCGACGGCCGATCGCATCAGCTTCTGGAAAACGTGTACAAGACTTCTAGAAGTCCAGCACGAGGCCGCTCTCCGCGATCGACAACGGGCCGGGGTACGACGCCGAGGCCTCGGCGAGGAACGGCTCCCGCGGGTCCTCCGGCCACAGGTGCGTGAGCAGCAGCCGCCCGACGCCGGCCGCCGACGCGTACGAACCCGCCTGCCGCGCGCTCGACAGCCAACTGCGCCGAGTCGTCCGGCACCACGTCCGGATGCGTCGCCTCGGCCAGGAACACGTCCGCATCCTGTGCCAACGCGACGACGGAAGGGCTCGGTCCGGTGTCGCCGGTGTACGCGAGCGACCGCCCGTCAGCGGTCAGCCGGATGCCGGCGTTCGGCGTGAAGTGCGGCAGGTCGAACGTGGCGACGGCGAACGGCCCCAGCTCGAAGCCCTCCCCCGGCGCGAACGTCGACAAGGAGATCGCCGAAGCCAGCATGCCCGGCCGGTCCAGCGCGAGCACGGCATCCAGAGCACGAGGTGGCGCATAGACGGGCAACGAAGGCGCCGGGTCGTCGCGCAACGCACGCGCCCGGAGCAACGGGTTCAGGTCGGCGCAGTGGTCCGGATGCCCATGGCTGATCACCACCGCGTCCACCGACGAGGCCGGCAGGTACGACAGCAGCCGCGGCATCGTCGCGTACCCCACGTCCATCAGCAGCCGGAACCCGTCGGCCTCGACCAGAAACCCACTGCACGCGGAGCCGGCGGCGGGAAACGCACCGCAAGCACCCAGCACGGTCAGCCGCATCTAGAACTCCACCGCGATCGCGTCCACCTCGAGCAGCCAGACCTCGGAGTAGATGTCGGTGATGATCGACGTGAACGCCGGCCGATGCCCCCGCAGAACCTCCTCGAGCACCTCGCCGTGCGGCCCCCGGTACGCGCGGTCGGACAGATAGACGGTGAGCTTGGCGAGGTTGTGCACGGCCATCCCCGCCTCGGCGAGAACGGCGAGCAGGTTGGCGTACGTCACCCGCGCCTGTGTGGGAAAGTCCGCCGGGACATGGCCGTCAGCGTCCGACCAGGGCACCTGCCCGCTGACGTACAACGTCCGCCGAGCGCCGGCGACGAGCGCGCCGTGCGTGAACGTGGCGGTCGGCGGCGGGAGTACGGACGGGTTGACAGCGGTGATGCCGGCCTCGGTCATGCTGATTTCTTCCCTTCGCCGAAAGTGATAGGCGCTAGCCTGTCGCGCGATGCCCACTTTCGACTACTCCGAATTCCCCACGCTGCGGACTGAACGGCTGGTCCTGCGCGAACTCAGGGGATCCGACGCCGAGGACCTGTTCGCGGTCCGCAGCGATCCGTACGTCCAGCGCTACAACTCCGTTCCCCACACCGAGGTCGCCGAGTCCGCCGAGATGATCGAGCGGCTCGCGGCGTACTACGCCAAGCACGAGTGGATCCACTGGGGCGTGGCGCTCCAGGAGATCGACAAGGTGATCGGCCTCTACAGCCTCGGTTGGAACGCCGGGCACCGCCGCGCCGAGATCGGGTACGACCTGAACCGCGCGTACTGGGGCAAGCGACTGGCGAGCGAAGCCATGCAGGCGATGCTCAGGTTCGCGTTCGAGGAACTCGGCGTCAACCGCCTCGAGGCGCAGACGATCGAGGACAACCACGAGTCGACGCGGCTGCTGCGCAAGTTCGGCTTCCAGCTCGAGGGCGTCCGCCGCGAGTACTCGCTGGAGGAAGACGGCGAGTTCCACGGCGGCGCGATCTACGGCCTGCTGCGCAGCGAGTACGAGGCGGCCGAGCGTGGGTGACGTCACCGTCCGGCGCGCGACCACCGCCGATGTGCCGGGATGGCTCGAGTCGAGCGCGGCGCTGTTCGCCGAGGACGCGGGCACGCGGGACGAGACGATGAACGTGCGGTTCCCGTACGAGCAAGGTGTCGACGCGTACGCCGAGCTGCTCGACGACACCAGTCGCATCGTTCTCGTCGCCGAGGCGGCCGACACGAACGGCGGCGGCGAGATCGTCGGCCACCTCACCGGCAAGCTCAGCGAGCCGACCGACATCAGGCAGGTCAGGGTCGCGACCCTCAGCAGCCTGTACGTCCGCCCCGAACACCGCGGCCAACACGTCGGCGCCGACCTCGTCGCAGCGTTCCGCCAATGGGCACAGGAGCGACAGGCGGACCGCATCGCCGTCGTCGCGTTCGCGACCAACGACGCCGCCATCAGGTTCTACGAGCGGCAGGGATTCGCCCCGTACACCCTCACGTTGGAGACGACGCCGTAGCAGACGTGCGAACATCGCAGCCATGGCCGTCCTGGAACGCGAGCACGAACTCGCCGTGCTCGCCGAGGCTGCCCGGGGCGCCGCCGAAGGGCAGGGCCGCGTCGTCCTGATCTCCGGCGAGGCGGGCATCGGCAAGTCGCGCCTCGTGCAGGCCGCCCGCAGCCGGGTGCCGGCTGAGGGCAGGGTGCTCGTCGGCCACTGCGACGACCTCGCGACCCCGCAGATCCTCGGCCCGTTCCGCGATCTCGCGAACGCGGTCGGTGCGGAGCTCGCCACGGCACTGCGCGGCGCCGACCGCGACCGCATCCTGACCGCGCTCCACACCGAGCTGCAGTGGGCCGGCCATCCCACGCTGGTCGCGATCGAGGACATCCACTGGGCCGACGACGCGACGCTCGATGTGCTCGGCTACCTGATCCGCCGCCTCCACCAGCTTCCCGTCGTCCTGCTGCTCACCTATCGCGACGAGGAGCTGACCACCCACCATCCGGTCCGGCGGGTGCTCGGCCAGGCCGCCGCGAGCGGCGCCTCCCAACAGCTGCCGCTCAACAGGCTGTCCCGAGACGCCGTAGGTCATCTCGCCGCCGGGACCGAGCTGGACGCCGACGAGGTGTTCGCGATCACCGCCGGCAACCCGTTCTTCGTCGGCGAGGTCATCGCCGCCGGCGTCGCCGAGGGCGTGCCCCGTTCGGTCGCCGCCGCGGTGATGGCGCGCGTCCACGCGCTCGACCCGGACGTACGCCAGGCCGTCGAGCAGCTCGCCGTCCTGCCCACCGCGATCGGCCGTTGGCTGGTCGACGAGCTCGTCCAAGGCGGCCTCTCGACGCTCGCGGCGGCGGAGGAACGCGGCCTGCTCACCGTCACCCCGTCGCGCGTCGCGTTCCGGCACGAGCTCGGCCGGCGCGCGATCCTCGACGGGCAGCCCGCGATCCGCCGCCTGCGCTACAACGCGAACGTCCTCGCAGCGCTGGAGAAGCGGCCGGACAGCGATCCCGGCCAGCTCGTCCACTACGCCGCGAGCGCAGGCGACCAGCGAGCTATCGCCCGCTACGGCCCGACCGCTGCGCGGGACGCGGCAAGAACGGGCGCCCACCGCGAGGCCGTCGCCCACTACCAGCTCGTCCTCGACCAGGCCGGGGACTTCGCACCGGAAGAACGAGCACAGCTGCTGGAGGACTACGCGGTCGAGAACTACACGGTCGGCCGGTACGCGCAGGCGGCCGAGCTCCAGGAGCAGGCGATCGCCCTCCGCCGGGAGCTCGGCGACGACCTCGCGGTCGGCATCGGCCTGTGGTGGCGGTCCCGGATGCTCAAGGTGGCGGGCGACCAGCGCGGCGCCGAGGTCGTGGCCGAGGACGCCGTCGCGGTCCTCGAACCGCTCGGCGCCGGCCGCGAGCTCGCGCTCGCGTACACGAACCTCGCTAACCTCCACCTGTTCGCCCACCGGTACGACCACGCGCGTCCGATCGCCGAGCGGGCGATCGAGCTCGCCCGCGCGACCGACGACAAGGTCACGCTGGCGCATGCGCTGAACGCGCTCGCCGAGTGTCGGTGGGACCTGCACCTCGGCAACGGGCACGAGCTGTTGGAGGAGAGCCTGCGCGTCGCGCTCGAGGCAGGCGCGCCCGATCCCGCGTGCCGCGCGTACGCCAACCTCGCGTGCGGCATGGTCGACCGCCACCGGCTCGACGAGGCCGAGCAGTACGTCCGGTCCGGCCGCGCGTACGCCCAGCACGTCGAGCATCTCGGCGCGCTGACCGCGATGACCGTCCTGACGTCGCGCATCCAGCTCGGCCGCGGCGCATGGGACGACGCCGAGCGCATGCTCAGCGGGATCTCGCGGACCGAGCCGATGCACGGGTCGATCGCGCTGATGGTCGTCGGCCGGGTCGCTGCGCGGCGCGGGGACCAGGAGGCGGCCGGCACGCTCGCCACCTCCGTCGAGCTCAGCAGACAGACCGGCGACCTGCAGCGGATCGCCTGGTCTGCCGCCGCGGCCGCCGAGGACGCCTGGCTGCGAGGCGCGTACGACGAGGTCGTCGACGTCGCCCGCGAGGCGTTCGACGAGTCGTTCGGCGTCCGCGCGACCGTGCTGTGGCCGGAGCTCGCGTACTGGCTGCACCGCGCCGGCAAGCCGGTCGAGCTCGCGGCGTCGGACTCCCCGTTCGCGCTGCTGCTCGCCGGCGACTGGCGCGGCGCCGCCGAACGCTGGCGGGCCGCCGGCTGCCGGTACGAGTACGCGCTCGCGCTGTACGAGAGCGACGACCCCGAGATCGTCCTCGAAGGGCTCAGGGTCCTCGAGGAGCTCGGCGCGAAACCGCTCGCCCAGCTGACCCGGCAGCGGCTTCGTGAGCTGGGCGTCTCCCACGTTCCGCGGGGCCGTTCGACGACCACGCGGGACAACCCGACCGGCCTCACCAGCCGCCAGTTCGAGGTCCTGCGCCTGCTCGCGGAAGGCCTGAGCGACGCCGAGATCGCGGACCGGCTGACGGTGTCGGTACGTACGGCGAGCAACCACGTCGCAGCCGTCCTGAACCGGCTCGACGTCCGCAGCCGGAGGGACGCCGCGGACCTGTGGACAAAACTGAGTAGCAGCTCCTCGTGATCTGAGTACCGACAGCTCACGCGAACCCACGCGCACCGGACGTAGAAAGGATCCAGGTCGGTGCGAGTTCAGGGGGATGAGCCATGACCAGTGTGATCAGTCGTGAAGACACGAGAACGCCGACGACCGACGAGTGGGATGACGCCGACGACGGCTGGGGACGCCGAGCGGTCGACTTCGCCACGCTGAGTGAGCCGGGGAGCTGCCGGGAGTTCGTCACGCTCCACCACCGGCTCGACATCTCGACGGGCGAACGCCTCGTCGACGTGTCCTGCGGATCCGGGCTCGCGCTCGAGCTGGCCCGCGTACGTGGAGCGGAGTGCGCGGGCATCGAGGCCTCGCACCGCCTCGTCGCGATCGCGCGGGACCGCAACCCGGACTCCGACCTCCGCGTCGGCGACGGGCACGCGCTGCCGTGGGACGACGAGAGCTTCGACGTCGCGACCAGCTTCCGGGGGATCTGGGCGTCGACGCCGTCGGCGATCCGCGAGGTGCACCGCGTGCTCGTCCGAGGCGGGCGCGTCGGCCTCACGACGTGGGGCCAGCTGCGCCGTTCGCCTGGCACGTGGGCGTTCACGCCGTTCCGGATCGCCGACGTGGGACCGTTCGAGCACGAGGCCTCGCTGGAGCTCGGCGCTCCGGGCGCCGGCGAGGAGTTCCTGACCCGACACGGCTTCGTCGACGTCGAGCGGTTCGACGTCCCGATGGTGTGGGAGTTCGCCGACCCGTACACGTACGCGCGCACGTTGGCGTCGACCGGACCGGCGTACGAGGCGATCCAGAGCATCGGCGAGACCGCGTTCATCGAGGCCGCGATCCACCAAGCGCGGAAGCTCGCCCGCTACGGGCTGCCGCTCCGGGCGATGATCGACGTCGTGGGGTACGTGGCGCGCAAGCCGTTCTGAGAGCCGCCGATGGATACTGACTGCCGTGACGGACCGAGTCGAGCAGGTGGCAACCGAGAACGGCTTCTCCGGGGTGGTGCGACTCGACCGTGCCGGAGTGACTCTGCTCTCGGAGGCGTTCGGGCTCGCGGACCGCAGGCACGAGATCCCCTTGACGGTCGAGAGTCAGCTGGCCATCGCGAGCGGATCGAAGGCGATGACAGCACTCGTCGTCGCTGCGCTGGTCGAACGTGGCCTCCTGTCCCTGTCGACGCGAGCTCGCGAGGTGCTCGGCCCTGACCTCCCGTTGATCGCCGACGACGTGACCGTGGAGCACCTGCTCGCCCACCGGTCCGGGATCGGCGACTACCTCGACGAGGAGACCGACTCGATCGAGGACTACCCGATGCCGGTCTCGGTGCACCTGCTGTCGACGACCGAGGAGTTCGTTCCCGTCCTCGACGGACACCCGACCAAGTTCCCCGCCGGGGAGCGCTTCTCCTACTGCAACGGCGGCTACGTGGTCCTGGCACTGCTCGCGGAACGGGTCGCGGGGGCCAGCTACCACGACCTGGTCGACGAGGTGGTCTGTCGGCCCGCCGGCATGGTCGACAGCGGGTTCTTCCGCTCCGACGACCTGCCGGGGCGGGCCGCGGTCGGTTACGTCGAGGTCGACGGGCACTGGCGGACGAACGTGTTCCACCTTCCGGTCCGCGGCAATGGCGACGGCGGTCTCTACACCACGACCGCCGACATGCACCGGTTCTGGCGGGCACTCTTCGCCCACGAGATCGTCACCGGGCCCACCCTGGACCGGCTGCTGCACCCCCGCGGCACCTCGGACCAACCGAACGACCGGCGCTACGGCCTCGGCTTCTGGCGACCTGCCGGCAGCGACCAGGTGATGCTCACCGGAAGCGATGCCGGGGTGTCCTTCCGCAGCGTCCATGACCCCGCCACTGACGCGACCTCCACCGTCATCTCGAACACGACGGACGGCGCGTGGCCGATGAGCCGCTATCTGGCCAGCGCCCTCGCGGAGAGCCAGCCCTTGTAGGTAAGGACGAGTGCGCCGCTCGCGAGGCGGCGCACCTCGGTCAAGGTCTGCTCGCGGCGCGCGTACGTCCCGGTGAACAAGGGAGTTCCGCCGCCCTGCAAGAGCGGGTTGACGATGAGCCGCAGCTCGTCGACGAGGCCCTGCGCGGTCAGCTCCGTCGCGGCGTTCGCACCGGCGAACAGGGCGAGATCCTTGCCTGGTTGGGACTTCAGCTCGACGACGTCGTCGACCGACACGAAGTGGCTGTTGTTCCAGTCGCTCTTGCGGGCCGTGCGGGACAGGGCGTACTTCGGCAGCTCGTTCATCAGCCTCGCCGTCTCGCGCTGCGTCTCGGTCTGGGCAGTGGCGCCAGCCGTCGGCCAGTACGCGGCGAGCCGTTCGAACGCGACCCGCCCGAACACCATGCCGTCGATCGAACGCAGCGTCTCCAGGATGAAGCCGTCGAACTCGTCGTCGGCGAAATGCCAGTCGATGTCGCCGTTCGCGTCCTCCACGTAGCCGTCGACCGTGACATTGATCTGCAGGAACAGTGTGCGCATGGTGGTTACCCTTTCGATTGGTCTCGTAGGTACGGACAAGCGAGCGCGTCGAAAGTCACCGGAGGAGGGTCGAGGTTCTTTGTCGGCTGTCACCGGTCAGGAGTTCGAGACGTTCCGCGGCGAGCTGTTCGCGCACTGCTACCGGATGGTCGGTTCGGTGCACGAGGCAGAGGACCTGGTGCAGGACACGTTTCTGCGTGCGTGGCAGGCGCGGGAGGCGTTCGAGGGCCGGGCGTCGGTACGTACCTGGCTGTACAAGATCGCCACGAACGCCTGCCTGAACGTGCTCGGATCCGCTCGTCGCCGGGTGCTGCCGATGAGCTTCGAGCCGGAGTCCGACCCGGCCGATCCGGTGGAGCCGCGGTCGGACGTTCCGTGGCTGGAGCCGTTGCCGGGTTCGTTCGACGAACGCGACAGTGTGCGGTTGGCGTTCGTGGCGATGGCGCAGACGTTGCCGCCCCAGCAGCGCGCGGTGCTGTTGCTGCGGGATGTGCTGGGCTTCCGCGCGGCCGAGGTCGCGGAGATGTTGGGCACGACGACGATCGCCGTCAACTCGAGCCTGCGCCGCGCCCGTTCGCTGCTCGCCGACGGCTCGATCACCTCCGTTCCCGAGCCCTCCACTCCCGCGGACCGCCGGCTGCTCGACGCGTACGTCGCGGCGTGGGAGGACAAGGACGTTCCCGCGATCGTCGCGCTGCTGACCTCGGACGCCGTGTGGGAGATGCCGCCGCTCACCGCCTGGTACCGCGGTCCGGCCGCCATCGGCCACCACCTGTCCCACCGTTGCCCGGTCAAGCCCGGCGAGGCGACGCTCGTCCCGGTCGTCGCGAACGGCCAGCCCGCGTACGCCACGTACGTCCGCCGCCCGGACGGCACCCGGGAGGCGCAGTTCCTGCAGGTGCTCGAGCTGGGGCCGACGGGCATCGAGCACATCTACGCGTTCAGCGATCCGGCCGTCTTCGCGCTCTTCTCTTTGCCCTCTACTTACGAAATCTGACAGATAGCCCCGGTATCGTGGCCGAACGCCAGGGGGCTAGGCGAGGGGTGGGTGCGGGGCGTCCGTGGATGTGTCGTTGCGGGTACTGGGGCCGTTGCAGGTCTTTCGCAACGGCCGAGAAGTCACCCCGGCGGCCGGCAAGCAACGCACGGTCCTCGCCCTGTTGGCCCTCAACCCCGGCGTCGCGGTCCCGACCGAACGGCTGATCGACGACCTCTGGGGCGAGTCCCCCGTCGGCAACGCCCGCGGCACGCTGCACGCGTACGTGTCTCGGCTGCGCAAGGTCCTCGGCGACGACGTGATCGTGACGAGCAGCGGCGGCTACCGCCTGGATCTCACCCACGCCGAGGTCGACCTCGTCGCGTTCGACGCCGCCGTCCACGCGGCGGACGAGGCCGAGGAGGCGGGCGAGCCGGAGGCGGCCCTGAACCTGCTCCGGTCCGTCGCCGAACCGTGGCAGAGCGAGCCGCTGACGAACGTTCCGTCCGACCCGCTGCGCCAGCGCGTCGTGCCTGGCCTGCTCGAACGCCAGCTGACGGTGATCGAGCGCAGCGCCGAGCTGGAGCTCCGCCTGGGCAGGGCGGCCGAGGTCATCACCGAGCTCCGCGGCCTGGTCGACGAGCACCCGCTCCGGGAGCGGGCCTGGGACGTCCTGATGCGCGCCCTCTACGCCGCCGGCCGACCGTCCGAGGCGCTCGCGGCGTACCAGCAGGCGGCCGAGACGTTGGCGAGCCAGCTCGGCGTCGACCCGGGCGAGACGCTCCGGCGTACGCACCAGGCGATCCTCACCGAGACCCTGGAGGCGGCCGCTGTCGTCGACCCTGCCGCGATGGGCGCGGAGACGCCGCACGAGCTGCCCGTCCGCCCGGCGGGTCTGGTCGGCCGGCAGGACCAGCTGGACCAGGTGACGTCCTGGCTCGCCGACCCCGACGCGTCGCCGCTGGTGCTGATCGCGGGCGCACCGGGCGTGGGGAAGTCCGCCCTGGCCGTCGCGGCGGCCCATCTGGCGAGTGGGCGCTATCCGGACGGGCAGCTGTTCGTCGATCTCCGAGGCTTCTCCGCCGAACGAGCGCTCACCCCGTCCGATGTCCTGCCGCGCTTCCTGCGGTCGTTGGGCGTGCACAGCCGACGGATCCCCGTCGACGTGGACGAGCAGACCGCGCTGTACCGGTCCCGCATGGCCGGTCGCCGGGTGCTGGTGGTCGTGGACAACGTCGCGGCCATGGAGGTCGTCCGTCCCCTGATGCCCGGCTCGCCCGGCAGCGCGGTGGTCGTCACGAGCCGCAACACCCTCCAACCGCTGGTCGCCCTGGACCGCGCCCGGGTCGTCCTGCTCGACGTCCTGTCCGCCAATGAGGCCCGGCAGACCCTGGCCGACCAGATCGGCGAGGAACGAGTGTCGGCCGAGCTCTCGGCGGTCAGCCAGCTGGCGGAGATGTGCGGCTACCTCCCGTTGGCTCTCCGCGTCGCCGGCGCCAGCCTCGCCACCCGGCCGGCGTACTCGATCGCCTCGCTGGTGGCGGAGCTCACCTTGTTGGAAGGGCCGGACTCCCTGGTCCGCACCTCGTTCGCCACGTCGTACGCCGCGCTCGACGACGAGACCAGGCGAGTCTTCCGGCTGCTGGGCCTGATCCCCGGCCCCGACCTCACCGCGGAGTCCCTGGAAGCGATGACGGGAGCCAGCCCCCGACGAGCTCTCGCCACGCTGACCGCCGCGAGCCTCATCGACGAGCAGCGGGACGGCCGCTACCGCATCCACGACCTCCTCCGGCAGTACGCACGCCGGGAGGCCGAGGCCGAGGACGCCGAGCCGGAACGCGACACCGCCCGACGCCGCCTCTTCGCCTGGTACGTCGCCAAGCTCGACGCGACCGCGGACCGGCAGCTGTCCGGACAGCACCACCGCGACCGGACGGCAGCACCGGAACCGTGGAGCCTGGAGCAGATCGACCGCGAGCTGCCCAACCTGATGGCCGCTGTGGACGACTCCGCGACGAGTGGGCCGTACGAGCTCGCCTGGGAGCTGACCGACGCACTGCGGCCGTACTTCGCCACCCGGGCGCGGTTCGCGGAGTGGAGAACCACGGTCGACCTGGTGACGCCCGTTGCCGAGCAGCACGGCGACGACCGAGCGCGGGCGATGATGGCAGCCCACGCAGGGCGGCTCCACTTCAGCCTCGGCGATCCGACCAACGCGGCTTCGAAGTTGGAGCGAGCCCGTGACCTGGTCGCAGGGCTCGGCGCCGCCCCGGTCGAGGCCAGCATCCTGCAGATACTCGCGATCACCCTGCACCAGCTGGTCCGCCTCCCCGAGGCGTACGCCACCTGCCAGCGCGCGTACGACCTCCTCCGCGACGCCGGGGAGGACGCCCAGGCGGCGTCGTTGGCCATCGACCTGGCACATCACGCGATGGAGCTGGGGCATTTCGCCAGCGCGCTGGAGGGTTTCGAGAGCATCCGCGCCGAAGTCGAGAGCGCCGGCGTCACCAGGTCGCTCGCGGTCATGCACGACAACCTTGCCTCGACCCATCGCCGCCTCGGCAACCTGGCCACGGCGCTCGACCACGTGGAGCGATGCCTGCGGATCAACCACGAGATCGGTCTCGTCGTCGATCTGATCAGCGCCTACGTCCTGCTCGCCCGCATCCGGCTGGACCGGGGCGAGTACGAGCTGGCGAGGGCGGCTGTCTCGATGGCGCGCGACGTCGCGGAGGTGCCGGGGACGCGCGAGCACCAGCTCGACGTGCGGATGACCTTGCTGGAGGTGGAGTTCCGGGCCGGCCGTCCGATCGCGCCCATCGTCGCGGAGCTCGAGCAGCACGCGGACGAGCTCGAGCAGCGGGGGTCCATCGGCAACGCGTGGCTGCTCGACTTCCTGGCCCGGGCGAAGCTCGAGGCCGGCCGCCCCACCGAGGCACTCGCCCTGACCGAGCGAGCGCTCGCGCACTGGCAGGGCCGCCACCCGTTGGCGCACGACGGCATGCTCACGGTCGCGGCGGCCGCGCTCGTCGCGCTGGGACGGTGGGACGAGGCGATCGCGTACGGGGCTCGTGCCTTGGCGCGGCACCGCGAGACGGGCTACCGGCTCCGCGAGGCTCGTACGCTCTGCTCCCTCGGCGACGCTTACGCCGGTCGCGGCGAACTGTCGGTAGCCCGCGAGCGTTGGACTGCCGCTCGTGAGCTCTATGCCGCCATGGGTACGGCGGAGATCGCCGAGGCGGAACGGCGCCTCGCCTAGGCGGTCCGCCGATAGCGGCCAGGTGCCTTGCCGTGGTGCCGTTTGAACGCGTTGGCGAACGCGAACTCCGACGAGTAGCCCACCGCTGAGGCGATCGTTCCCAACGGGGCCTCGGAGTCCACCAACAACCGCGCGGCCGTCGTCAGCCGCCACCAGGTCAGGTACGTCAGCGGCGGTTGCCCCACCAGCGTGGCGAACCGCCGGGCGAACGGCGCGCGCGACAGCCCGGCCTCGCTGGCCAGCGACGCGACCGTCCAGGGTCGCTCCGGCTCGCGGTGGATCGCGTGCAACGCCGCGGCGACGGCGGGATCGCGCAGCGCCGCGGCCCACCCGCTCGAGCCGGTCGCCGGCTGGTCGTCGAACCAGGCCCGCAGGACGTACAGCAGCAACGTGTCGAGCAACGCCGGGATGATCGCGTACGTGCCGAGCCGCGGCTCCTCCACCTCGGCACTCAGGAGGTCGATCGCCGCCCGCAGCTGCGGCCGATGCCCAAGCCTGGCAGGCAGATGGATGAATTCGGGCAGGTCCCGCAACAGCGGATGCGTCCGCGTCGGCTCGAGCCAGTAGGCGCCACCGAGCACGACGGTCACGGCACCGTCGCCCGGCGACGCTTCCTTCACATGCCGGTCGTCGAACCGCGGATGTTCCGGGCTACACCGCTCGGGCCCAGGCGGCGTCGACGGGTTGTCGGCGAGGACGTGGTCCCCTCCGCGCGGCATGAACACCACGTCCCCGGCACTCAGCTGCACAGGCTCGGCACCGGACACGAGCAGCCAGCAGCTTCCCTGCAGGACCACGTGGAACCCCGCCGAACCCGACTCGGTCGAGAACCGCTGGCCCCACGGCGCCCGCCACGTGACCAGCGCCGACAGCGGCCTACCGCCGCGGACGACCGAGATCACGTCGCTCAGCACATCCAGGTCCATGCGGTCGAGCGTACTCCGGGAGAGACGATCGCGTAGAAAAACGGGATCCACACACATGGGCTGTCTCGATTGACGTGTATACGGTCGGGACATGACCAAGATCATGACCATCTTCGGGGCCGGTCCCGCCTTCGGTCTTTCCGTTGCCCGTCGCTTCGGCCGCGAGGGGTACGAGCTCGCCCTCGTCGCCCGCAACGAACAACGCCTGAACGACCACGTCAAAGAGCTCGCGAAGGAGGGCATCAAGTCCCACGCGTTCACCGCCGACCTCGCCGACCCAGCCCACGCGACCAAGACCCTCACCCGCATCCAGCAGACGCTCGGCCCGTTGGATGTCCTGCTCTACAGCGCGATGGGCGACCTGAAGCACGTCGCCCGCCCCGTCGACGTCAATGCCGACAACCTGAGCCCGTTGCTCGACCAGATCCTCCGTACCCCCGTCGCCCTCGTCCACCAGGCGCTGCCCGACCTGACCGAACGAGGCGACGGCGGTGTGCTGTTCAGCTACGGCGCCTCGGCACTCGCGCCGTACGCGGACCTCGCCAACGTCGGCATCTCGATGTCCGCGCTGCGGTACTACATGCAGGTGCTGCACCACGAGCTCGCACCGCGCGGGGTGTACGTGGGTGGGCTGGCGATCTCCGCGCTCATCGAGGGCACCGCTCCGGCGCTCGCGCTCGGGGCGACCATGCCCGATGTGCCGGTCGTGGCCCCGGACACGCTCGCCGACGCCCTGTGGACCCAGTTCGCGGAGCGCCAGGACCCGGACGGCATCGCGCCGCGTCCGCTCGCGGCTTGACCCCGTAGTTGGGTACGGGGTTGATGATGGAGGCATGCGTACGAAGGAGCTCGCCGACCAGGTCGGCGTGAACACGCAGACCCTGCGCTACTACGAGCGCCGCGGCCTGCTCTCGGTGCCGCCGCGGTCTCCCGGTGGGTATCGCGACTACCCGTCGGACGCCATCGCGCTGCTGCGGTTCGTCAAGCGAAGCCAACAGCTCGGCTTCACCCTCGACGAGATCGAGGAGCTGCTCGAGCTCGACGCCGGCGGCCCGGACAGCTGCGACAGTGTCCGGGTCCTGGCCCATCACCGGATGGCCGATCTGGAGCGGCGCATCGCCGACCTGCAGCGCATGCACGACGCGCTCGGCAACCTCGTCGCGACCTGCGAACGTCCACGTAGCGAACGCGCCTGCCCCTTGCTGCACAGCGAGCAGTCATGACGATCGAGGTGCTGCACGTACCGGACTGCCCGCTCGTCGAGTCGCTCCTCGCCAGCTTGCGCGAGGTGACGGACGAGCCGGTGCGGCTGCGCGAGATCACCACGGAGGACGAGGCGATCGCGTACGGGATGTCCGGATCGCCAACCCTGCTTGTGGATGGGGTGAACCCGTTCGGAACCGCGCCACCGTCGTTGACCTGCCGCTTCGGCCCGCCGCCGACCGTCGAGGCGCTTCGCGAGGTGCTGGGAAGGTCGCCGTTGGCGCTCGACAAGGCGAGCTCCGCGGCCGCCCTCAGCCCGCCAGCACGGCAGGCGCACCGGGCGATCCTCCAGTGGTTCGTCGACCACGGTTCGGCTCCCACGCCGCACGAGCTCGTTTCCCCAACGGTGGTTGACGAACTGACCGCCCGCGACCTGATCGCGCTCGACGCTTCCGGTGAGCTGCGCGCCGCGTACCCGTTCTCGCCCACCCCCACGCGGCACCGCGTCGCCATCGACGACGGAGCGGAGCTGTTCTCGATGT
The DNA here is from genome assembly GCA_963762635.1 of uncultured Actinomycetota bacterium. GTDB lineage: Bacteria > Actinomycetota > Actinomycetes > Propionibacteriales > Actinopolymorphaceae > Tenggerimyces. Next base: position 555,600 of record CAVXLQ010000004.1, on the reverse strand, counting down.
GCGCGATCGACGCACTCGGCACGTCCGAGATGCTCCGGCGCCCGCTCACGATCCACACCAGCGAGCCCGACACCGACGTGGCGATCGAGGTCCGCGTCGACGGCGACCACGCCGAATGGAACCCACCGACAGCCGTCGTCTTCGCCGGCACGACCGGCGAAGCCTGCTGTCAAGCATCCGTTGACAAGACCTGCGGCACGATCAACTTCTTCAGCACCCGCGAAGCAGCGAGCACCTGGTCGAACGCGCACCCCGGAATCACCGGAACGATCCTCGACCAGGACGAAGCCCTCCGCTGCGGCATCGCCGAGTTCGGCTCACTGCTGTTCCGCGCCGACCTCGGCGTCGCCCCCCGGCTTGGGGCGATCACCCCACCTGCTTGAGATCGGGACCGATTGCGCAACTTCACCCACCGGGCCGGGGCTCGGACTTGTTCCAGGGATGTCGGCCTAGAGGCCGAGATCACTGGAACAACTCGCAATCCCAGCTGGGACGCCGACCTCTGGGACCAGGGTGCCCCTCGCCCAAATCCCTTCAGATCGCACGAAGATCAACTGTGGGGTGGCCGGGCTCCTCGTCAGAGGTGGCGCCGGGGAGTTGTTGGAGAGGTGTCGGCTTAGAAGCCGGCGATCCTCCAACAAGTCCATCCGACACGTACGTGGCACCCACGTGACAGCGCGGCCTCTTCGGTGGAGGGTGCTCCCTTCGAGGCCCGCAAGCCACCCCACCTTTACTCCGCAGGGGCCGGTGGCGGCGCCCGGACTTGTTCCAGGGATCTCGGCTTAGAGGCCGAGATCCCTGAAGCAACTCGCAAACCCAGCTGACCAGCGCGCCCCTCACCCCATCGTCGCCCTGGACTAGACGCACGAACTCTAGCTATATAGAGTTAACGAGGTGATCCGCTCTCGCCGCCCCTCGCCGCAGACCGTTGCCATCGTGCTCACGCTGGCCGAGACGCCGGCGATCTGGCAGCACGGGTACGAGCTGTGCAAGCGCCTCGACATCAAGGCCGGGTCGATGTACCCGATCCTGATGCGGCTGGCCGACCGCGGGCTGCTCGAGACCAAGTGGGAGGACGAGGCGCCGGCTGGCCGGCCGCATCGCCATCTGTACCGGCTCAGCGGGCCTGGCCGCGCGCTCGCGACCGAGCTCGCGGCGACCACCGACCGCGCTGTCGGCCGGCTGGTTCACCAGACGGCAGGCGAGTCGTGAGGGTCCGCGCCGGCGAGCCCGTCCTGTACGCCCTCGTCGCCCTGCTCGCGGTCGGCTGGATCGCCGGTTTCACGATCTCCGTCGGCGGCGTCCCGGCCACGCCCGAGGACGGCTTCTACCTCCAGCAGCTGATCGCGGCGGCCGTCATCGCGTTGCCGTGGTTCGTCGCCGTACGGCTGCTGTGGCGGCGCTGGTGGGCGCGGACCGGAGCCGACCTGGCGACCTTGGATGCGCCGGCGCAGCTCCTGGCGGCCGGGGTCGCGGCCACACCGCGGCATCGGCGCGACTGGGGTGCCGCGATGCTCGCCGAGCTGGACCAGATCCGCGACCCGGCGGAGCGCTGGGCCTTCGCGGTGAGCAGCGCCCGGGCGGCGGCGTTCCCGCCCCGGATTCGGCAGGCGTCTCCGCCGGCCGGCTTCGTCGTGACCGCCGTCGGGATGGTCGCCGTCGCCGCATGTGTCGCGGCGGCGGGCTACTTCCTGAGCGAGTTCCCGATCGCCGCCCAGCAGCTGTCCCCGACGGCCGTGGTGTTCCTCGCCGCCATGTTGATCGGTGCCGCGTGGCTCGTACTCAACCCGCCGCCCGTCCTGGTCGGCAGCCGCCTCGCTCTCTACGTCGGCGCCGGCACGGCGGTCGGACTGGCCGTGGTTCTGTGGGTGCTTTCCCAAGCGGGGTTGAACGATGTCGGCCCTCTGTCCATCGGCATCGTGGGCTTCCTGTTCCTCGCCCCGGTGCCGGTGCTCCTCGTCGGCTCGCTGGTCACGGCGTTCGCCGCGCGTTCGTTCCGCACCGGAGCGCAGACCGCCGTGTGGGCCGCCGCCCTCACCTCGTTGATGTTCTTCGCGGTCGCGCTGCTCGAAGCAGTCCGCTGGTTCCACGTCGACTCGAGCCTGATCTTCGCGGCCGACGGCATCCCGCTCGTCGCGGTCGGCGAGAACCTCCGCAACTTCAGCTGGGGCCTGATCCTGTTCCCGTTCTGGTGGCTCCCGTTCGGCTTCCTCGGCGCCGCCCTCGGTCAGCGCATCGGAACGGTCGCGAGCAACCGCCAGCGGTGAACGCCGTCCTCGAGGTGCATCTCGAGGAGGGACACCTCGCGCACCCACACCTGCGCCGGCTCGACGTCGACGGCGTCCAGCGCGGTGAGGACGGGCGCCGCGGGCTGGGCCGCGTCGACGTATCCGAAGCTGACGTGCGGCACGTACCCCTCGACGTCCTCGAGCCCGTCCGTCCCCAGCACCTCGGCCACGCCCTCGCGCACCGCGGCGCGCACCGCGTGGACGACCGACGCCGGCGTCGGGCACAGGCCGAGGGCTTCCGGGTGCGCCATGACCCGATGGAACGAGACCGGCGCGGCCGCGACGTCGGCCAGCCGCTGCCGGACGGACGATTCCACGTCCGCGACGACCGAGGGCGAGAGCGACGAGGCCACGCCGACCCCGTGCACGGTGAGGTGCAGCCAGTCTCGCGGGATCAGGTCGAAGCCGCCGAACCGCCCGAGCACGTCCTGGTACGAAGCCACCAACGCATGCAGGGCAGGCGAGTCCTCGAACGTCAGATGCCACGCGACGTACCGGTTGTCACGCCACCAGTCGACGCGCCACCACCGGTTCACGACCAGCTCGGTCGGCGGATCCCACAGTGCCTCGGCCACGAGCGCCAAGCCTGCCGGACCTCAGCCCGAAGGCGGCGGCCCGGTCGGAACCAAGAAGTCGGCATGCCGGTGGACGATCTTCCACTCACCGTCCTCCTTGCGGAAGATCATCGTCACGCGCAGGTTCTGCGGCACCGGTTCGGTCCCGTTCACGTAGAGCACGGTCGCCTGCTCCAGCGCCACGGAGTACGCGGTGTCGTCGCTGACGTGCTGCTGCAGGTACGTGAGCGTGTTCTTCGCGCCACTCGGACGGAACTGCGCGGCGGCCCACTCGTACCGCGGCCCGAGCTCGTCCCAGCCGAGCTCGTAGCCACCGAAGCCGCCGAAGATCGACGTCTCGGCACTGTGGGACGCGAGCGCGAGCCACTTCGACGCGTCGCCGTTGAGGAACGCGTTCTGGGCGGCCTCGTACTCGGTCAGGAACGAGGCGAAGCTGTTCATGGCTGGTCCTCTCTGTCAGGGTCGAGGGATTACCTCGGGTATAGACCTCGGCGGGTCGCGCGACACCTGCGCCGACCAGATTTAGGCAACGCCAGCACGCGAAGTAGGCGGCCGTCGCCGATGAACGGCAGCGGCCGTTCCCCGTACAACGGACGGCATGAGCAACGACCCACGCACCTTCCGACGGCTGACGACGCTGACCGACGGGTTCGACCTGCCGGACTCGGTGCGCGCCGGCTGGGTGACGTTCGACGTCAGCACGCCCGACGACGCGCCGCTGTTCCTGCACTACCTGCAAGGGTTCCGGCTGAGGAACGGCGCCAGCACCGACCAGGTCGTCGCCGACCTCCGAGGTGCACTCACCTCCGGACCGGCGACCGCCGCGGAGGCCGTCCGCTCGCTCGGGCGCCACGCCGAGCTGGTCGGCGGCGCCGCGCCGTCCGTCGACACGACCGTCTCCGTCACGCTGCCACTGACGAAGGGCACCTACCACTTCTTCGATATGAACGACTTCTTCGTTCCAGGACAGCAGGTTGTCCTCGACAGGCTCCGCGTCACCGGCTCGTTCACCGGCCGCGCACCCCACGCGGCCGCCGCCGTCGCCATGCGGGACGTCCACGGCGAGCCCAGGTACGTCGCGCCGAAGCACCTGCGCGCCGACGACAGGCTCCTCGTCACGAACCTGTCGAACGAGATCCACGAGCTCGCCCTGCAGCGCGTCGCGAAGGGGACGAGCGACGGCGACGTCCAGCGGTTCTTCGCGACCGGCGAGGCGTCCCCGTTCGTCGAGCCGAGCCTGCGCGGCCTGGGCTCGCTCTCCCCCGGCCGGGTCGCGTTCCTGCGCGTCCACCGGCTGGTCCCGGGTTCGTACGCGTTCCTCGACTTCGTCCCGGACGAGCACGAGGGCACGCCCAACATCGTGCACGGCATGCCGAAGGTCGTGACCTTCACGAACTAGGCTCCGCTGGATGACGGACCTGACGGGTGCGCGCCGCGCCATCCTCGCGGTGGTGGGCGTGCTGTGGCTGAGCTCCGTCACTGTCCCCGTTGTCGCGGTCGTCAACGAGTCGCGCCCGCTCTGGCAGGCCCTCGGAGCGGTCGGCCTGGTGCTGCTGACGGTCGCGTTCGGCGCCACCTTGTACGCGGTCGCGACCCCGTCGATCTCGGTCGCGCGTCGGCGTCTGTTCACCATCGGCTTCGCGGTGGCGACGGCGTTGTCGATCGTGCTGGTCGCTCCCATCGGGGCCGACGACCGCTACACATGGGCCTGGGTCGGCGGCGCGACCGCGGGCTTCGTACCTCTGCTGCTCGACGGCATCGGCCGCTGGATCGTGGCCGGCGCTGTCGTCGGCGTCGCCGTTCTGGTCGGTGCGCTGACCGGCGGTTCGCCGCTCGTCCACCTCGTGATCGCGGCCTCGGTCGCCGGCACGATCACCGTCGCGGTGCTGCTCCCGTTCTGGCTGTGGAACCTGCTCGTCTCCGCACGAGCCGGCCGGGAAGCGCAGGCCCTGCTCGCGGTGAGCGAGGAACGGCTCAGGTTCGCGCGCGATGTCCACGACCTGCTCGGCCACCGACTGGCGGTGATCGCGCTCAAGGCGGAGCTGGCATCCCGCCTGGCCAGCGCCGACCCGGAACGTGCCGCGAGCGAGTCCGCCGAGGTCCAGCATCTCGCGACGACCGCGCTCGGCGAGGTCCGCGAGGCCGTCCACGGCTACCGCAAGGTCGACCTCGACGACCAGCTGACGGCGGTCGAGGGCGTGCTCAGGGACGCGGGAATCCGTTGCACGGTTGAGCGTTCGGACGTCACGCTCTCGGAGGAGGCGGCGACGCAGCTCGCCTTGGCGCTTCGGGAGGCCTGCACGAACGTGCTGCGGCACAGTTCGGCCGGATGGTGCACGATCTCCCTGAGCACGGACGACTCGGAGGTGCGGATGACGGTCGCGAACGACGGCGCGGCGACAGCGGTCGCGGACCGGCTGAGCTTCGGGCTGCGCGGGATCTCCGAGCGACTCGCGACCGTCGGCGGCAGCCTGCGCACGGACCGTACGGGCGACGTGTTCACGCTCGCGATCGCCGTTCCGGCGGCCTCGTGATCCGCGTCCTGCTCGCCGACGACGAGGAGCTGATCCGTTCCGCCCTCGCCGCGCTGCTCGCGCTCGAGCCCGACCTCGAGGTGGTGGCGCAGGCGTCCGACGGCCGGTCGGCGGTCGAGGAGGCGCGGGCGCACCGGCCGGACGTCGCGGTCGTCGACCTGCAGATGCCGGAGCTCGACGGGCTGGAAGTCACCGCCGAGCTCGCGACGGTCCTGCCGGACTGCAAGGTCGTGATCCTGACCGGGCGCGGTCGTCCGCCGCATCTGCAACGAGCGTTGGAAGCTGGGGCGAAGGGGTTCGTGCCGAAGGGGTCGCCCGGCGGCACGTTGGCCGACGTGATCCGGCGCGTCCAGGCGGGGAGTCGGTACGTCGATCCCGCGCTCGCCGCCGACGCCCTGACCGCTCCGCCGTGCCCGTTGACGCAGCGGGAGCTGGAGGTGCTGCGGCTCGCGGAGTTCGACACCCCGGTGTCGGTGATCGCCCGCCGTACGTCGCTGTCCCAGGGCACGGTCCGCAACCACCTCGCGGCCATCACCTCGAAGCTCGGCGTGCAGAGTCGCGCGGAGGCGTTCCGGATGGCCAACGAGAACGGCTGGATCTAGCTGCGCCGTTTGCGGGTCCGGTTGATCTTCAGCCGCAGCGCGCTGCGCGCGACCGGGCCCAGGTCGTCGACCACGTCGACCAGGATGGCCAGCTGCTCCAGCGCGTCGAGTGCTTGCGCGGTGCCGGCTTCGTCGACCGCTTCGAACAGCTCCAGCCCGATGAACGCCGCGGACACCGCGCGGGCCAGGCCGGGAACGTCGGCGACCTCGGCGAACGGGGTGCCGAGCAGCAGCCGTCCGAGCACCGGCTCGATCTGGTCGATCCACAGCCGCAGCGCCGCGGCGACGGCGGGCCCGAGCTTCGGATCGGTCTGCGCCCCCGCGAGGAGCTGGCCGAGCACCGCGACGTTCCCACGCTTGCGTTCCTCGGCATGGATGTGGCGGCCGAGCTCCAGCAGCTCACGGAGCGATCCGACGGCCTCGAAGCGTTCGGCGTACCGCTCCACCCGCTCGGCGGCGTTCACCGTACAAGCGGCCGCGAGCAGCTGGTCGACGCTGCCGTAGTGGTAGAACACCAGCGCCTGGTTCGCCCCGGCGGCGGACGCGATCGTCCGCGCGGACACACCCGCGATGCCATGGACGCGGATCGCCTCGATCGCCCCGTCTAGCAACCGCTGCTTGGTGTCGGTGGACATCCGCCTCCCCGTGCTGGGCCCACGGCCGCGGCGTGGGGTGCGGCAATCATCGCATCGGCCACGAGCTGCGCCAGCCACCTGACACCGGGCAGCCGGAGGAACCACCCGACGTAGGCCCAACCGAGCTGGAGGTGCTCCAGCCCGCGTGCCACCGCGGCGACTCCGGACTCGCGATGCCCGTCGCTGCCGACGTAGAGCGCCCGCCACAGCGTCGGTCTGTGCAGGTGCGCGGGTGTGAGGACGAGTCGCTGGGGGTCGCGGGCCGCGAGGAAGTCGCGGACAGCCCGGCAGGCGGCGCAGTTGTCGTCCAGCCACAGCGTCGCGGGCAGCCCTTCGGCGTAGGGACGCCGACGGGGCCACCAGTTCGGGACCATCGCCTGGTAGGTGCGCCAAGCCCTGCCGTACGTGGTCGCGAGGTAGTGCCGTTCGTGCGGGTCGGCGACGCCGATGCCGAACGCGATCGCGGCTCCCGCTCCGGCGGCGAGCGCGAGGCTTCGCGTCGTCGCGGCGAGCAGTGCCAGCAGGGCGATGGCGCTGAGCTGCATCGGGTTGCCGACGTAGGCGTACGGACCGGTGGTCACGAGCCTGTCGGGCGGGTCCCACGGGTAGGGCGTGCCGTTGCCGCGGACCGCGAACTCGTACACGGCGAGCAGGGCGGGCAGCGAGAGCAGGAGCGCGAGCTGCGCGATCGCGAGCAGTGCCCAGCGTGGGAGGTCGATCAGATTGGCCCAGGCCCCGTCGCCGTACTCGAACGCGACGGTCGGCAGCAGCCAGAATGTCGCGCCCGCGAAGACCGCCAGCTGTAAGGCGACTCTCGCCCCGAGGTGCCGTCGGTCGGCGGTCCAGCGCCCGACCAACGTCGCGGGGAGGGCGATGACGAGCATCGAGACCAGCTCGGCGGCGATCCAGTTCGTCTCCAGCTGGACGAGCGGGCGGAGGAGCTGGAGTGCGGTGAGGTCGATCCAGAGCAGGATGCCGAGGGCGACGAGCAACGGGAGCACGCGCCGGTAGAGCACGGGGAAGGCGCCCCACAGCACCGCCCACGCGAGCCAGAGGTCGACGGGCATGCCGCGGAACGCCCCGTCCACGTGGGCGAATCCGTACCCATCGACGTCGTCGGCGAGCTCACGGAAGGCTGCGATGCCGACGGCTGCCGCGATGAACCCGAGCAGCGCACCGGCACGGCCGCGCTTCGTACGGTCGAACCACATCCCTGGGAGGACGAGGGCGATCGTGACGAGGATGGTGGCGAACCGCTGGACGATCATCGCAGCGCCAGCGAGTCGAGCAGGTACGCCGCCCCTTCGTGCATGAAGCCCTGTTGCAGCGGGCCGAAGTACCAGGACGGGTCGAGCTTGCGCTCGTACCACATCGTCAAGCGCACTTGGGTCTGCGCTGTGCTCGTGGATTGCCAGCTGACGACCGCGCGCTCGAGGCCGACCCACCGTGCGGTGATCGTGGTGTTCTCCTCGACGACGAACTCGACGCTGGTCGGCGTGGTCCTGGTGACTCTCGTTCTGGTCAGGCCGCCGGGACCGTGCGCACTGCCGTGGTACTCGAACACCCAACGGTCGCCCACGTCGAGACCCGCGCCCGCGACGTGGTGGGGCATCGGAACGTGCAGGACCTTGAGCGGGAGCGACCGCACGTCCGTCGGCCGCGGCCCTTGCTCCATGCGCTGCCGGACCTCGGCCTGGCTGAGCGCGACGGTCCGCGTGACGGTGACGGCCTGGTGCGGGTCGATGCGGAGGTCAGGGCTGGCGCCCTCGAGCGAGGCGACCAGCAGAACGGGGATCAGCAGCAGCCCGTGCCGCCGTGCGTGCGGTCCACGTACGGCGGCCACGACGCCGTGCACGACCGCGTACACGATCGGCGCGGCGAGGATCACGCAGATCGCGCCCTCGTGGAAGAGCGCCGCGGTCACCAGCAGCAGGACCGTGGTGAGCTGGAACGCCCGCCCGTGCCCCGTCTCCGCCGGCGCGAGGATCAGCGCGACCGCGAGCAGCATCGGCAACCCGACGAACAACATCGCGCTGTCGGCCCGGCCGGTCTGCCACATCCAGCCGAACGCGGCCACGCCGAGCGCGGCCAGTAGACCCGCGAGCGCCCACTGATACCGGTTCGGCCGCCGCGACCGTCTCGGCTCTTCCTCCTGATGCTCCGACATGCGCCCCTCCCAGCCCGCTGTTTGAGCACTCGCTCAAATAGGAGGCTACAACGACTTGAGCAGATGCTCAAGTTTGGGTTTGAGCGCCTGCTCAAGGCGGGCGGATCACACAGGCGGCTCGGGGTCGTACTGGATGCCGCGACGCACCTCACGTGCACGTTCGGGGCTCGACAGGCGGGCGACGAGGTGCAGTGCCATGTCGATCCCGGCGGACACACCGGCCGCCGTGATGACGTCGCCGGAGTCGACGAACCGGTCGTCGGGGCGGAGCTCGATCGTGTCGTCGAGCCGCTTGAGGTAGTCGAGCGAGGCCCAGTACGTCGTCGCCGGGCGGTTGCGCAGCAGGCCGGCGGCGGCGTAGACGAGCGAGCCGGTGCAGACGCTGGTCATCAGCGAGGTCGCCTTGCTCTGGTCGCGGATCCAGTCGAGGTACGCCTCGTCCTCGAGCAGCGGCCGGGTACCGAACCCGCCCGGGTGCAGCAGGATGTCGAGCGCGGGCGCGTCGGCGATCGCGTGCTCGGCCTCGAACCGCAGCCGCTTGGCGCCGGTGACCATGCCGCCGGCCGGGGCCAGCGACGTGAGTGCGTACCCGTCCTCGGGATGAGTGTGGGTCCAGTACCCCAGCACCTCCCACGGTCCGACGGCGTCGAGCTCCTCCACGCCGTCGAACAACACGATGCCGATCTGCTTCGCGCTCGTCTCAGTCATGGTTGTCACTGTGCACGCTCGACGGGCCGAGCGGCACGACACGTCCCCCACAGATCGCGCCATCCGGGCGATACTGCTGCGCGTGACCATGGCGCAGGACGAGCTAGACGCGCTGCTGCGGGAGCACCGCCGGTGGACCGACGGCAAAGGCGGCCGGCGGCTGGACCTGTCCGGCCGCGACCTCACCGGCCTCGATCTGCGCCACGCCGAGCTGGTCGAGGCGGTCCTGCGGCAGGCGGTCCTCGTCCGGGCCGACCTCGGCAAGGCGAACCTCGCCGGGGCGGACCTCACCGAAGCCGACCTGTCCGGTGCGCGGCTCCTTCGTACCGACCTCACCGAGGCGGTGCTGTCCGGGGCCACGCTCGAGGGAGCGGAGCTGACCAAGACGTTCTTCCTCGGCACCGACCTGCGTGGCGTACGGCTGACGAACGCCAAGCTCGACCGCGTCGGCTTCGACGGCGACCAGGTCGAGGGCTGGGACGCCACCGGCACGACCGGCACCGTGCTCGCCGACAGCACCGTCATCGACGACACCGGCCCCGTCGACGCCCTCGCCGCCCTCCGCCAAGCCGGCGCCAACGTCGCCGCCTTCACCGCCACCGGCCGACCCACCCCCTGACCCACCGGCACCGGTGGCTCAGCCACCCTGCTCAGCCACTCCCGCGGGCGATTTCTCGGTGGACCGATGAGTTTCGCGGTCGAGCTGTGTTTCAACCACCATGAGCACCGTGAGCATCGCTGAGGAGGAGCAGGTCGTTCTCGCCGCTCGGGACGGGGACGAGCTGGCGTTCGGCGAGCTGGCCGAACGGTACAGGCCGGAGCTGCGCGCGCACTGCTACCGCATGCTCGGCTCGCTGGACGAGGCCGAGGATCTGGTTCAGGACACGTTCCTGCGCGCCTGGCGTGGGCGGGACACCTTCCGGCTGGAGGGGCGCTGGTCGTTCCGCGCCTGGCTGTACCGCATCGCGACGAACGCCTGCCTCAACGCACTGACCCGATCCCCCGCCCGCAAGCTGCTGCCGACGCAGCTCGGGGCACCAGGCGATCCGAACGAGTCCGTGGCCCCGCCGGCGGATCTGCCCTGGCTGCAGCCGTTCCCCGACGAGCTCCTCGCCACCAACGATCCCGAGGCGATCGTCGTCGCGAAGGAGTCCGTCGAGCTCGCCTTCCTCGCCGCGATCCAGCACCTCCCGCCGAAACAGCGGGCCGCGCTGATCCTGCGCGAGGTCGTCGGCTGGTCGGCCAAGGACGTCGCCGCGCTGCTCGAGACCACCGACGCCGCCGTCGCCAGCGCCCTCCAGCGGGCTCGCGCCACCTTGCCCCCGCCGAGGCCGAGTCGCCCTTCCACCGCCGAGGAACGGGAGCTCCTGCGCCGCTACATGGACGCGCACGAACGCGCCGACCTTGACGCACTCGCCGCCCTGCTCCGGGAGGACGCGATCGCCTCCATGCCACCGATTCCCACCTGGTTCGACGGTCGTACGGCGATCCTCACCGCGACCGCGCGCGGCTTCCAGGCGATCGGCCCGGTCCGGTTCGTCGCGACAAGGGCCAACGGCCGCCCGGCCGCGGCCTGCTTCGCGAACGGCAAGCCGTTCTCGCTGGACCTGCTGCGCATCGAGGAAGGCCAGATCGCCGAGATCACCAGCTTCGGCCCCGACGCCTTCCGCTTCTTCGAGGAGCTGACATGAGACGACTCGTGTACCACCTGCAAGCCACGCTGGATCTCCGCATCTCGACGGCCGCGGGCAAGTTCTGGGAGCCGTTCCCGTGGGGCGAGGTCGAGACCGCGTACCTGACCGAGCTCTTCGGCCGGGCCGACACGTGGGTGCTCGGTCGCAAGATGTACGAGGTGATCGTTCCGTACTGGCACGGAATCGCCGACGGTGACCAACCCGCTGAAACCGACGCCGACCGCGCGTTCGCGAAGGTAGTGCGGCAGCTCACGAAGGTCGCGATCTCGCGCACACTCGAGCCGACAGCCGAACGAGCGGTGATCGGCGACGACGTCCCCGCGAAGATCCAGGGGCTCAAGGACCAGGACGGCAAGGACATCCTGCTCTCCTGTGGCCCCGGCACCCTCGCACCGCTCGCCGCGACGGAAGGCCTGATCGACGAGTACGTCATCTCACTGAGCCCCGCCGTCCTCAGCGACGGCCCGCGCATCTTCGACGGCCTCACCACCGGCCTCGCCCTGGACCTCGTCGACAGCGTGGCCTTCGACGCCGGAGTCGTCCTCCTCCGGTACCGAACCAGGCGTATGTCGCGACACTCCTGATTCAAGAAACCAAGACCTGCTGCCCATCCGCGCCGCCTGCTGCGACGAATGGCCAGATGTCAGGTCCCCACCGTTCCCACAGACATGAGGATGTCTAATGTCCAAAGCAGCAGGCAGAAGGCGTGCAGTCCCGCTGATCGCAGCGGGCACCGCGCTGGCATTGGGCGGACTGGCCGGGCTCGCGCCCACGGCCGCGGTGGCGTCGAGTCACCGCGAGGCGCCGCTCATCTCCGGGCAACCGCAGTACGACAACACGGACGTGTACGCGTTCGTCTCGCCGGACAAGCCCGACACCACCACGCTGGTCGCCAACTGGATCCCGTTCGAGGACCCCGCCGGCGGCCCCAACTTCTACAAGTTCGCCACCGACGCGAAGTACGACGTGAACATCGACAACGACGGCGATGCGAAGGCCGACCTCACGTACCGGTGGACGTTCAAGGACCACTACCGCAACGGCAACACGTTCCTCTACAACACCGGTCCGGTCACGTCGTTGAACGACAAGGACCTGAACTTCCGCCAGACGTACAACCTCCACCTGCTCAACCGCGACCGCGGCACCAAGACGCAGCTGATCTGGAACGCGCCGGTCGCGCCGTCGAACGTCGGCAAGGCCTCGATGCCCGACTACGCCAAGCTCCGTAGCCAGGCGATCGTCAAGAACAGCAAGGCGACCAGCTTCGCCGGGCAGGCCGACGACGCGTTCTTCCTCGACCTGCGGGTGTTCGACCTGCTGTACGGCGGCGACCTGTCCGAGGTCGGCAACGACACCCTCAAGGGCTACAACGTCAACACGATCGCCCTGCAGGTGCCGTCGAAGCAGCTCACCTCGAAGGAGCCGACCATCGGCGTCTGGTCGACCACCTCCCGCGAGGACGCCTTCGGCCGCGACCGCCAGGTCTCCCGGCTCGGCATGCCGCTGGTCAACGAGGTCGTGATCCCGCTCAAGCGGAAGGACAGGTTCAACGCCTCCAAGCCGTGGGACGACGCGCAGTTCGGCAAGTACGTCACGAATCCCGAGCTGCCGAAGCTGATCGAGGCCATCTACGGGATCAAGGCGCCGAAGGAGCCCCGCAACGACCTCGTGCAGGTCTTCCTCACCGGCGTTCCCGGCCTGAACCAGCCAGCGAAGGTACGTCCGTCGGAGCAGCTGCGACTCAACACGTCGATCAAGCCCGCCGCGTCACCGAAGCGGCTCGGCGTGCTCGACGGTGACACCGCTGGGTTCCCGAACGGTCGGCGCCTGACCGACGACGTCGTCGACATCGCACTACAGGTCGTCGAGGGCGAGCTCGTCGGATCGCCGAACGACCTCGGCGACGCGGTCAACGCCAACGACGTTCCGTTCGGCAAGACGTTCCCGTACGTAGGGCTGCCGCGATCCGGATCGGCAACGGACAAGCAATCGAGCGCCGAGTCGTCGGCTGTCACTGGCACCTCGGCTTCGGGGAGCACGCCGCTGACCGGCGGCGCGGCCACCTCGCCCGACGACGCTGGAGCGAACGTGGTCAGCGCCGCGGTGGACGGACCGATGCTGTCCGTCGGCGCGGTCGCGCTCGGCGGGCTCGCCATCCTCGGCGGGCTGCTGATCTTCCGCCGCCGTCCGCGTACCGCCCTCTCCTAACCCCTCGGAAACAGTCGTCTGCCCGGCCGGCACCCTCGGCCTCGCCGGCCGGGCAGGCAACCCAACCCGTCAGGACACCTCGATGCCACCCACGTACCTTCGCCGCGCCGGCCTCGCGCTCACCGTCGGTCTCCTCGCCGTCGGGCTGACCGTGGGTGCCTCGATCCTCTTCGCCGACGATCTCCCTCTCCTCCGTCCAACGAGCACGTGGCCTTGCTCTCCGCGCCGACGGTCGCGGGCCAGATCGACGTCCTGCAAGGACATTTGCGCCGCCAGCCGAAGGATGCCGGCAGCTGGTCTCAGCTCGGACTCGCCTACATCGAGCAGGCCCGGATCGGCGGCGACCCGTCGTTCTACGCCAAGGCCCAGTCGGTCCTCGCCACTGCGCGCCGCGTCCAACCCGCCGAGAACGACACGGCCCTCGCCGGCCTTGCCGCGCTCGCCGCAGCGCGCCACGAGTTCTCCCAGGCACTCGCCGCCGCTGACGACTCGCTCGAGATCAACCCGAACAACACGCAGGCGTTGGCGATCCGCGTCGACGCGCTGACCGAGCTCGGTCGCTACGACGAGGCCTTGGCGGCAGCGACGCATGCCGACGAGATCAAGCCAGGGCTGGAACGTTCACCAGGCTGGCTTACCAGTTCGAGCTTCGCGGCGACGTCGTACGGGCGAGCAAGCTGCTCTCTCGAGCGCTCGCCGGCGCGTCCACTCCGGCAGACATCGCCTACGTGCGTGTGCATCTGGGCGATCTCGCCCGCGGCACGGGCGACTTCGCCCTGGCCGCGCGCCACTACGCCGCGGCCCTCGCGGTGGACCCCACCGACATCACCGCGACCGCCGGGCAGGCCCGCGTCAGCAACGTCAAGTCAGCATTGACGCTCTACGCGAACGTGGTCGCTCGCCGGCCAGAACCTCAGTACCTGATCGAGTACGGCGACCTCCTCACCGCGTCGGGCCGGCGCGGTGAGGCCGCGCAGCAGTACGCCGTGGTCGAGACCTGGCGCGAGCTGGCCGCCGCGAACGGCGTACGGACCGACTTCGAGCTCGCGCTGTACGAGGCCGACCACGGCTCCCCCACCCGGGCGGTCGCGATGGCACGCGCCGAGTGGGACCGCCGGCACAGCATCCACGTCGCCGACGCCCTCGGCTGGGCGTTGCACAAGGCCGGCAAGGACCGCGAGGCTCTCGGTTTCGCGAACCAGGCCGCGCGAACGGGCTTCCGCGACGCCACGTTCGCTCACCATCGCAGGGAGATCCTCGCCGCGCTGGGACAGGGCCGATGACCGCCCGCTGGCTCACTCGTGTCGGCGTCCTGCTCGCCGCTCTCGCCGTCGTCGTGGTCGCCCCTGCCGTGGCCGCGTTCGCGCACCCGTTGGGCAACTTCAGCGTCAACAGCTCCAACGAGCTCACGGTCGCGCCGGACCGGATCGACGTCCATCACGTCGAGGACCTCGCCGAGATCCCGACGGCACAGGTCTTCCCGGCCCTCGACACCAACCACGACAAGGCCCTGTCACCGGCCGAGCTCGACGTGTGGGCGTCGGATATCTGCCAAGCCGCGTTGACGAAACTCACCGTTCGCACCTCCGGCTCACCGGTGCGGCTGACGGTATCGTCGGCGTCCGGCCGTACTCAGCCCGGACAGGCCGGGCTCGTCACACTCCGTTTGGACTGCAAGCTCGCCGGCACGTTCTCGCGAGCCGGTGGGGAGTTCGAGGTCGCGTTCGCCGATGCCGGCGATCCGCGACCGGGCTGGCGCGAGATCGTCGCCCGCGGCCAAGGCGCCGTGCTCGTGCGGTCCGACGTGCCCGACGCGTCGCCGAGCAAGCAGCTGCGCGCGTACCCCGAGGACCGGCTCGCCTCACCGCTCGACCAGCGCACGGCCGCGCTCACCGTCCGGCCGGGCGGGTCGGCCGGTCGAGCGGCCGCCTCCGACGACGTCGACCCGATCTCGACGATCCTGCCGCGCGGCGTCGACAAGCTCGCGACGTCGTTCACCGACCTGGTCGCCAACCGCGACTTGACGCTCGGACTGGGCATCGTCGGCCTGCTCGGCGCGATAGGACTCGGCGCGCTGCACGCCATCGGGCCGGGGCACGGCAAGACGATCATGGCGGCGTACGCGGCGGGGCGTGGTGCGCACTCGTTGCGCGACGTACTCGTGCTCGGCGCGACCGTCACGGTGACGCACACGGCAGGCGTCCTGCTGCTCGGCGTGCTCATAGCGGCCGGAACCCTGCTGGCTCCGGCGTCGCTCTTTCCCTGGTTCGGAGCGATCAGCGGCGGGCTCGTCCTGCTCGTCGGCGTCACCCTGCTGCGCCGCGCGCTGCGGGATCGGGCGGAGGCGTACGGCCACGGTCATGGTCACGGGCACGGTCATGGTCATGGGCACGGTCACGGCCACCACGAACCGCGCCGGACGCCGGGCGTGGTGCTGATGGGTATCGCGGGCGGCCTCGTCCCCAGCCCGTCGGCGATCGTCGTCCTGCTCGGCGCCGCAGCGCTCGGCCGAGCCTGGTACGGCGTCGTCCTCGTGCTCGCGTACGGCGCCGGCATGGCGTTGACGCTGACCGGGACCGGACTCCTGGTCGTACGGCTCAGCGAGCGCGTCCAGTCCCGCCTGTTCAGCGCGTCCAGCCGGCGCTGGCTGCGGTTCCTCCCGATCGCGACGGCCGGAATCGTCATCGTGCTCGGCGTCGTCCTCGCGACACGAGGTTTGGCGACCGTTCTGACGGCCTAGGCTCGACGTATGGCCAAGCCTCGCGTGCTTCTGACCGGTGCGACCGGCTACATCGCCCAACAGCTCGTCCCCGCTCTCGCCGAGCGGTACGACCTCCGCCAGATCGACGTCCGCCCCGGCGAGGGCGTCGAGGTGGTCGACCTGCTCGCCGAGCCGGACCTGTCCGGCCTGTTCGACGGCCTCGACGCGGTGGTACACCTCGCGTACCACCGCCCGGACGGCGACAGCCTGCAACAGCGCTACGACGGCGAGCGCGTGAACGTCGACCTCATGCAGCGCGTCTACCAAGCCGCGTTCGACGCCGGCGTCCCGCGCGTCGTCGCGGCGAGCACGAACCAGGCCGCGAAGTGGTACGAACAGCCGTACTACGCCGGCCGCCGCGACCGTGTGTCGCCGGAGGACTACCCGCGGCCGGACAACTTCTACGGCTGGGCGAAGGCAGCGTACGAGTCGCTGGGTTTCCTCTACGCCTGCGGGAGTCTGGGTCACCAGCTCGAGGTGATCCAGATCCGCATCGTCGCACCGCGCGCGATCGACGGGTCACTGTTCGTCGACGAACCGCAACGGTACATCCGCGACCTCGCCGGCTACGTCTCCGAGCGCGATCTCCAACAACTGTTCGTGAAGTCGGTCGACACCCCCGACATCCGCGACGAGCACGGCGTGCCGTTCCACATCTTCTACGGAGTGTCGAACAACGCCCGCACGTTCTGGAGCATCACCAACGCACGCAAGGTGATCGGGTACGAGCCAGTGGACGACTCGGAGGTGCTCTTCGCCGACGAGATCGCCCGTGTGCTGTACGGCAAGCCCACGTGACCGAACGCGCGGCGGCGTACGTCCGCGAGCTGATCGCCGTCCACGACCCCATCTAGCCCCACGGCTCGCCTCGCCCATAAGTGCGTGGCCGCTCTCATCCCCGTCTGGTAGGCATGAGCCGTGATCAATCTGTCCGCGCTCGAGAACAAGCCGACTCTGCACGGTGAGCGGCTCCGCCTCGAGCCCCTGGGAATCGAGCATCTGGACCCGTTCTTCAAGCAGATGCAAGAGCCCGACCTCGATCGGCTGACCGGCTCGCACGGCGGCACCCCGTCGTTGGAGGCCGGCCGGCAGTGGCTGTCGACGCGCAAGGACCAGAAGGACCGGCTCGACCTGGCGATCATCGAGAAGGACAACGGCGAGTTCGCGGGCGAGATCGTGCTGAACGACCTGGACGGGCCGAACGAGTCTGTCTCGATGCGGCTCTGGCTGGGTCAGGACTACCGCGACCGCGGGTACGGCTCGGAGGCGATCCGGCTCGTGATCGCGTACGCGTTCGAGGTCGTCAAGCTGCACCGGATGTCGCTCGAGGTGTACGCGTTCAACACCCGCGCGATCCGGGCGTACGAGCGGTGCGGGTTCGAGGTCGAGGGCCGGCTGCGGCACGCGCTGCTGTGGGAGGGCGAGCGGTACGACGCGCTGATCATGGGGATTCTCAACGAAGCGGAGTGAACGCCCTGCGGTAGGCGACCGGCGTCGTGCCGAGCGTGCGGCGGAAGTGCTGGCGTAGGGCGATCGCCGTTCCGAACCCGGCGCGCGGCGCGATCTCCTCGACCGACAGCTCGGTCGTCTCCAACAGCTCGCGCGCCCGCCGGAGGCGGCGGCGGATCAGCCACTGCAGCGGGGTCGTGCCGGTCTGTTCGCGGAACCGCCGGTTGAGCGACCGTACGCTGGTCGCCGCCTGGTCCGCGATGTCCGCCAGCGTGAGGTCCTGGTCGAGGCGATCCTCCATCCAGTGCATCACCGGCTCGAGGCTGCCGCCGGACTCCGGCTCGGGGTAGGCGATGAACTGGGCCTGCCCGCCGTCCCGCGCCAGCGGCATCACCGCGTACCGCGCGGCGTCGGCCGCTGCCGCCGAGCCGTAGTCGCGCTGCACCAGGTGCAGGCACAGATCGAGCGCGGCGGCGCCTCCGGCGGAGCTGACGATGTCGCCGTCGTCGACGAAGAGAACGGCGTCGTCCACGCGGATCCGGGGATAGCGGGCGGCGAGCTCGTCGGCGAGGCACCAGTACGCGGCGGCCCGTCGCCCATCCAGGAGTCCTGCCGCCGCGAGCACGAACACCCCGTCGCAGATCGACCCGATCCGCTTGCCGCGACGGTGTGCCTCGCGGAGCAGCTCGTACACCTCGGGCGGTGCCGGGTCGAAATAGTCGCAGAGCCCGGGGACCAGGATCGTGTCGGCGTCCAAGGCCTCCGCCCAGGAGTGCGGCGGAACGACCTCGAAGCCGGGCACCCCGCCGGGGAACGTCGCGGTCACGGGCGGCCCGCAGATCCAGACCCGGTACAGCGGCTGCCGGAACACCAGCGTGGGCAACGTCAGGTCCATCGCCCCGCACCTCTCGAGGGCGAGGATCGCCACAGTGTGCATGGCCAGAATCTATCGGATCTCGGCATTCTTGCCACTGTTTCGTGCCTGCCCTCGCGCGGAGCATGGAGGTATGACTCTCGTGGATGGCCTGCTGTCGTTGGTGTTCGGCGTCGCCGGACTCGGCTCGTTCGTTCTCGTGGGATGGCTCGCCGATCGGCGCCTGGGGCCCTATGCCCGGGCTTGGGCAGATAGTTTTCGCTCTCGTGAGCGTTCTCGCCTGGTTGAACCCCGCCCGGCCCGACTTCCCCGGCGCGGTGCCGCGGGACGAGCGGCGCGCGTTGACGATCGAGCTGCTGATCGTGTTCGCGATCACGTTCGGGCTGTCGGGGCTCCGGTCGCTGCTGTCGTTGATCGACGCCGCGTTGGACACGACGCCGCTGAGCCAGCAGACCGTCACGCTGAACCCGCCGCTCGCCGCGGAGCAGCTCATCGACCTGCTGATGCAGCTGACGAGCGTGCTGCGGCTGCTCGCGTGGGGTGCGCTAGGGCTTTATCTGCTGTGGCGTGCGGGGCTCAAGCTGGCGTCGATCGGGCTGGATCGGACTCGCCCTTGGCGTGACCTGCTGGCGGGGAGCGGGATCGCGGCGTTCATCGGCATCGCCGGCCTGGGCGTGTTCCTGGTCGGGCGGGCGCTCGGGCAGAGCCTGGCCGTACAGCCGTCGACGTTGGACGACACCTGGTGGCGTACGGGCGTGCTGATCCTGTCGGCGTTCGGCAACGCGTGGGCCGAGGAGGTGCTCGTCGTCGGGTACCTGCTGACCCGCTTCCGGCAGCTGGCCTGGTCGGAGAACCTGGCGCTGCTGGCGGCGGCGGTGCTGCGGGGCTCGTACCACCTGTACCAGGGGCTGCCGGGATTCGTCGGGAACGTGGCGATGGGGCTGGTTTTCGGCCGGTTATGGCAGCGCACGAACAGACTGTGGCCGCTCGTCATCGCCCACACGTTGATCGACGTGGTGGCGTTCGTCGGCTACGCGTTGCTGCGCGGCAAGGTGAGCTGGCTGCCCTAGCCGTGTCAGAGCAGGCCGATGTGCTCGTCGAGGCACTGCTGGTACCTGGCCTCCTGGTGCTGGAACGGCAGGCACGGCTCGGCCCGGGCGGACCAGATGAAGCTCATGACGATCGTGGCGACCGCCAACCCGAACGCCGTGTAGGCGATCGGTCCGTTGGTGGCCCGCTGCCGGTAGACCCGCACGATCCCGGTGATGCTGAACGCCAGCCCGAACGCGGCCGCGAACATCGTCCACCCCCAGCCGAACAGCAGGTTGCCGAGGAACGCGACGCCGGCGAACGCCAACCCCAACCACGCCGACCCGTTCCACATCTGCCGCTCAGGCTCCTTGGCCGGCTCAGGCTGCGCCGGAACTGGCTCCGCAGTACTCATGCCCCCCATTCTCGCGTGCACCCGCCAAAGGGCCTCGCTAGAGTCTCCCCTCGGCCCCAGCCGCTACGCTGGTGCCACCTCCCATGGGGCGTCGTCTAAGGGCAAGACCGCAGATTTTGGTTCTGCTGATGGGGGTTCGAGTCCTCCCGCCCCAGCACACTCTGTGCCAGGCAAAAGAGGCGTACGCGTTTACCGACCTCAACCATGCCCAAGGTCATGCCCATGGCTCGGAATCCGCCCATGGCTGGCGGCAGCAAGCGTCGGGTGAGAGGCTCGATCCAAAGACGTGGGAAGTCCCAACGAGGATCGGGTCTATGCAGGCGTTGAGCCAGCCAGGGACAAGGACACGTATCTGAGTGGAACCAGCACCACCGAACGTGGCCCACGAGCGCCTGACCTCACGCTCCGGCGTAGCCGAGCATCGAGCTACGCGAGGGGTCCGACGAGGCCCATCCGAGCGGTAGCCCTCGCACTCCCGCGGGTCTACTCTCTGTCTCAAAAGTTAGTTGTCAACTGAGGCGAATTGTTGACGCTATGCGTCAACAAGGCCGGGGCGACCGCGAATCGGCCGCGTTTGACCGCGAATCGACCGCGAATCGACCGGCTAATGACCATAACGGTCTTGACAAACGCCTAACTGCGGCCTTTTCGGTCCTTGTCAGATGGTTTCGGCAAGAAGACTGTGCGGCTACTTTTCGCGCCCCTCTATCGGGGATGGGGTGCTCTCCGCTTTTGCGGAGAGGAAGGGGGAGCAATGCCTAGTCGGTTAGCTGCAGCATGCCTTTCTGCCGGATTGGGGATTCCGGTTGCGCTCGGAGGCGTGGCGTCCGCAGCCCCCGCTGATACGACCATCAATCAAGGCGACGTGGTCGTGAGCGGGACACTCAAGTCGGAAGTAGCGAATGCGTCTCAGTCGCAGTTCCTTCTCCGCGCATGGCCGAACCAGGAGATTCTCAAGAACGCCGCCAAGGGCGAGCGCCTGGAAACATTGACGTTGTCCAAAGGTCAGATCACATCTGACGGATCTTTCCAAGCGACCGCCAATCCGGCGTCGATTCCCGCAGAATATCGCGAGCCCGACGGGACAGTCGACTTCACCATCTTCGCTACCGACGGAAGGAGCGAGACGAGTTGGAGCTTCTCGGCTGTCTATGCTTCTGACGGAACATCGGACGCCGGCGGGTGGGTCGCCGACGGGTCAGGCGACGATTCGGAGAACTCCACTGACCAGGTGATTAACTTCGATCTTGAAGGGTCGCCGTCGGTTACGGACCCGTCGGGAACGTTCAAGCCCATGAAGCAGCCGGTAAGCCCTCTCTGGGATCAGCCGGCATGCTGGGTCGAGGCGAAGGACTGGCATTACGGTCTCTACGAGGTGTTCGCCCGCTTGATCGCGGACGACTACGCCCCAGCCAGCATGTTCCAGTCGGTCGGTACCGATCACTCTCTAGGCATTGCCGTCAAGGGGGGCATGTCGCCCTCGTGGACCGCGGGCGGCACGGTGAAGAGGGCACTTGCAGGCGAGGGGGCCGATCCCTTCTTCGTGGGCTCGTACACCGTGTGGAACCGTGTCAACTATCGCGACTTCTTGGACCTGTGCGATGGCACGTGGTATCGGCAGCCAAACGGTACCTATGACATCCTGGCGCGCTACCTCAACACAGGTACGCCGAACTGGCCATACTGCGCGCACAAGACCCAGCTCGGGACCTACTCGAAGTACGACGGCAAGAACGCGACGTACTCCGGCGGCGTTGACGTTGGACCGATCGCCGTCAGCGCCCAGTCCGGCTGGAACCAAGAGACCAAGATCACTTGGAAGGTGGTCAACTCCAGAGGTACTTTGCTGTGCGGGAGCGAACCCCTAGGCTGGGTGTCCGCCAAGGAAGCTCAGTCAAAGAATCCGTAGGGACAGATGAATCTACTTGAGTCCATCCGAATGGTGGCCCGCACTGAGCGGGCCACCATCCGGACTGCCCTGGGGCTTCTCGCATGCTCTACAGTCCTTGCCGCAACGGCATGCGGTCCGGGAGGTACAGCACCGTCAATCAAGCTGGAAATGCCCGGCAGCGGAAGTAGGATCGAGGGGGACGATCCCGAAGACCAAGTTGTCGGCGCCCTACTCCTTTGGCTCAATGATGTTGTGCATCTCACGCCCCGGATCAGTCACTATCGAGAAGGTCGAATTGCAGGGCGTCGGTGGCGAGATCCGGGTCACGGAATTTGCCACGAGACCGAACCCGAACGCCACGGGCGACTACTCACTCGCCGATTCAGCCGAGCCCTTGCAAGACCTCGGCTTCCCCACGGAGGAGCCGGTCACCGTGGGCACACGTTGCCCAAAGGATCTTGAAAGTGATTCTGCAGCAGGCAGCCTCACGGAGTTCGCCGTACAGGTGGAGAGGACCTCGAGCAGTTCCGGTTCCTACGACAGCCTCACCGTTGTGTACTCGGATGGGCAGGGCGAGGGCAAGTTGAACATTCCGTTCGGCGTCACTCTATGCGCCCCCGAGGACAAGACAGCTGGGTGTAAAGCAGCATCGTGATCCACTGGCGGTCCGAGGCAACCTGCCCTTTGGCTCCCGTGCGTGATGAAGGGCGCACGCAGGCCCGATTGCCGCAACGGCAGGGCCGCCGGGACGTCGCGGGTTCCTGTCAGCTGACATCGGAAGATCCAGCAGAACGGATCATTCTCCAGCAGGTTGGAGACCCAGGGCGCGGGCGCACACAGGCCAATTGCGAGACCTCAGCGCGATTGAGCCGTCGTTCACAGGGTTCGCGAGGTTGGAGGCGCTCGGGGGCGTTGCCGTCCTCGTCCGCCCCAGGTGTGTGCCAGGGCGTGGCGGAGCAAGCTGTCAGAACGCGCCCCGAGCTCGTTCGGCTCAGGGCGCGCTCTGGTTGCTTCTAGCTAGGCGACCTTCTGTTCCGCTGGCGCCTCCTGGCGCTGGTGCGGCAGTCGGGGTCCCGCTCGTACCGGGGAGCGTGACCCGAGTTCGGACTGCGCGCGAGCGTGGCGGCGGGCGGCTGCCTGCCGGTGGTAGCGCTGTGCCTCGGCGATGAGGTCGGCCTGCTTGGTCTTGGCGACTTCGAGGATCGCGAGTTCGGTCAACATCTTGTGCTCCTTGACGGTTCTTGGCTGATAGCTCAATTGTGGTCCGAAAGAGCCGGCCAGCCATGAGGAGCGACGTGCGTAGGTTTGGCCGCCGCGACCTACCTAGTCCCGCGGTCGTACGACTAGGTACCTAGGTCCCGTTCAGCCCCCGGCCTGACGTCGCGATACCTCAGGACGACGCTGCCCGCTGGCATCGCTCGGGATTCGACGAGATCGAAGGGGAGCGCGTGACGCAGCTGGCCGAACAGCTGGACGCCGCTACCGATGCTCGTGGGGTGCACGACTACCAGGTAGTCGTCGACCACACCCGGCTGCTCCGCGAGCTGGGCGAGGAGACCCGGACCACAGGAAAGCATGAGGTCCCGGCTGGTAGCGGCCTTGAGCGCTCGAAGCTCACCAGGCAGCTCGGACCCGATCACCCGGACTGACGCGTCACCCGAGAACGTCGTCGACAGCACGACCTTCGCCATCTCCCGGAAGACGGCCGCGAACTCCCGATCGACCATCGAAACCACCGCCCCATCCGGCGCCGGCTTCCCCGCGGCGACGTCGGTCCACCACGGGACGATCGCGTCGTACGACCCCCTGCCGAACACCCACGTGTCCGCCTGCCGGAAGAGCTCGACGTTGTAAGCCATCTCCGCCTCGCCCCAGGCGAACCTGTCCCACAGCTCGCCCTCCGCCGTGGTGATGAAACCATCCAAAGTGACGTGCGCGAAGAACACGAGCCTTCCCATGATCAGCACCTCCCGAGGTCACGAACGCTGCCGAACCTCAGGGTCAGCCGACACCGCCGATCGCACACCGGGGCCGACCACGCGGCCATCACGCGTCCCCTACCTGCCGGCCACCCGCTGGCTAGTGCGGATTCTTCTTCGCAACGACCCCTGAGCTAGCCACGATCACGACATTCGCATCGCGCAGCGCCATCGCGCAGGGACCTCACCTCCTGATCGACCTACGCCGCTCGTCAGGCTTGCACGCTACCGAGCAGCTTGGCGTAGAACGTTCCGCCTAAATATCATCCCGTTGTAGATCGTCTCTGATAACCTCAACAGCATGAAGCCGGAAACGCCCGCCGAGCTCGCGGCCGACCTGATGTTCCTGCTCAACCAGGCGACCTACGCGCTCGCGACCGACATGTCCGCGGGGCTCGCTCACCTCGGCGTCACCACCCGCGACTACTGCGTGCTGCTCACCGCGCAGACCGGCGAGCTCACGCAGAAGCAGCTCGGCGACCTCTGCTTCCTCGACAAGACCACGATGGTCGTCACCGTCGACGGCCTCGAGCGCGCCGGCCACGCCCTACGGCAGCCCTCGAGCACCGATCGACGCGCCAGGATCGTGCAGGTCACCGACCAGGGCCGCGCCATCGTCAAGGAGGCCCGCGACATCGTCGACGGCATCTACGCGCAGATCCTCGACGAGCTTCCCGCGCGCGAACGTTCCGTCTTCGTCGACTCTCTCGTCCGCCTCGTCGGCGCCGGCGGCCGGCTCGCCGAGCCCTCCCACCTCGGCCCCGCCATCCGCCGTCGCGGCACCCGTTCGGTCAACTAGGCAAGGACAAACGCCTCCCGCAGGTGCGACGTCCCCAGCAGTGCGCCGCGGGAACGGGCGTCCGCCAGCAGCTCCAGCCGGGTGAACCGCGCAAGTTCCGGATCGCTCTCGTACGCGTAAGCCACCTCGGGATCCGCCAGCTGCACCTCGTGCACGAGCACGTCCCCCGTCAGCACCAGGCCGGTCCCGACCAGGCACGGACTGATGTCCCGGCGTATGCCCCGGCGTCGGCACGACCTCCACCCCCTGCGCCACCACGGACCACCCGTCGACCAGGTCCAGTAAACCAGACGACAGCAGCGGCGACACGACCCCCGAGGCGACCGACTCGAACTCCGTACGCTGCAAAACGTAACGGGCGTTGGGAAAGTACGGCGAACCATCCACCACCGCCCACCCCACGTGATCGCTGTGCAGATGCGTCAGCACCACCGCGGACACGTCAGACGGCGCCAACGAGATCTCCGCGAGCAACGAGGGCAACCGCCCCGGCACCGGCGTCCAGGTCGACGACCCGGCCACCGAAGGCCCAATCCCCGCGTCCACCAGGACAGAACGCCCATCGGCCAACCGCAGCGCGAAGCAGCGGAAGTCGAGCTCCCAAGATCCGACCAACCCAGCAGAGGGGAACGCCGCCGAAAGGTCCTCGAAGAACGGCCCCGTCCCGTCCACCAACGCGGACACCACCACGTCCCCGAACGACCGCCGCTCCACACTCATCCGCAACAGCTCCCGAAAGTTATAGTTCTGAACGGAACTATCTGGTACGGTCTTTTCTACACCCAGACGACTGGAGACCGAACCGATGTCCACCGATCTCGCGACGAGAACGACCTCCCGCTGGCTCGCACTCGTCGCATTGTGCGCCGGGCAGCTGATGATCATCCTCGACGGCACCATCGTGACCGTCGCGGGACCATCCATCCAGTCCGATCTCGGCTTCACCCAGGCCAACCTCGCCTGGATCGTCAACGCCTACCTGATCGCGTTCGGCGGCCTGCTCCTCCTCTCCGGACGCCTCGGCGACCTCGTCGGCAGGAAGCGCATCTTCACAGCAGGCCTGGCGATCTTCACGCTCGCCAGCCTCGCCGCCGGCCTGGCCGACAGCCAAGGCGTCCTGATCGCCGCGAGATTCGTCCAGGGCGTCGGCGGCGCGATGACGACGGCCGTGGCGCTCGGCATGATCATCACGATGTTTCCCGAGCCCCTCGAACGGGCGAAGGCGCTCGGCATGTACGCGTTCGTCGGCTCGGCCGGAGCCTCGATCGGCGTCTTCGCCGGCGGCGTCCTCACCCAGACGCTCGGCTGGAACTGGGTCTTCTACGTCAACCTCCCGATCGGCATCGCGATCATCGCCCTCGCCGCCCGCGTTCTCCAGAACGAGAAGGGCCTCGGCCTCCGAGCCGGCGCGGACGTCGTGGGCAGCACGCTCGTCACGGCCGGTCTCATGCTCGGCGTCTACACGATCGTCCAACCCTCGTTCGGGTTCGGCGCGGTATCCATCGCCTTGCTCGCCATTTTCGTCGTCCGCCAGGCACGAGCGAAGAATCCCCTGCTCCCCTTGAGAATCTTCCGCAACCGCAACTTGTCAGCAGCGAATATCTCGCAGGCGTTGATGATCGCGGCCATGCTGGGCTTCCAGTTCGTCGTCGCGCTCTACCTGCAACGAGTGCTCGGCTACGACGCACTGGAGACGGGGCTCGCGTTCCTTCCCATCACGTTCGCCATCGGCATCGTCTCGCTCGGCCTCTCCGCCAAGCTGGTCACGAGATTCGGCCCACGAGCCGTCCTCATAGCCGGACAGGCCTTTCTCGCCGTGGGGTTCTTGATCCTCATGCAGGCAACGGAGAACGGCAGCTACCTGCTCCCCGTCCTCCCCGCGATGATCGTGCTGGGCATCGGCGGCGGACTCTCGTTGCCGTCGATCAGCAGCCTCACGATGTCCGGTGTCGCACCGGACGACGCCGGCCTCGCGTCAGGGCTCGCGAACACCACGATGCAGGTCGGCGGCGCGCTCGGTGTCGCGGTCCTCGCCGCACTCGCGACCTCCCGCGCCGATCAGCTCATCGCGGCGGGCGAACGAGCGACCACGGCACTCGCCGGCGGCTACCAGCTCGCGTTCACGATCAGCGGAGTGCTGATAGTCGCCGCCGGCTTTGCTGCCTCCATGCTGAAGCGACCTGCATGATCTCGATCCGGTTGCCCGCGCCGTCGGCGGTGTAGAGGCGCAGGTAGCCAGGGAACAGCGAGTCCCGCTCGACCGCGTAGCCAGCCCGTTCCAACCGGGCGGCGACGCGGTCGAGGTCGTCGACGAGGAATGCCGGATGTGCCTTACGGGCCGGACGAAAGTCCTGCTCGACGCCGACATGCACTTCCACCAGCCCGTCCACCGAGCGGAACCAAGCACCACCCCGCCCCGCCAACGCGGGCGGCTTCGCGATCTCGACCAGCCCCAGCGTCGAGCCGTAGAACGACCGCGCGGCGTCCTCACCACCAGCAGGGCAGGACACCTGGACGTGATGCAGTCTCATCAGTCCTCCAACAGATACAGCTTCATCCCGACATGGCTCGTCTTGAACCCGAGCCGCTCGTAGAACCGATGAGCGTCGACCCGTTGCGCGTTCGACGTCAGCTGCACCCGCGCGCAGCCGCGGCGCCGCGACTCGTCGATCACCCAGTCCATCAAGGACTTTCCGATCCCCTGCCCACGAAGCTGCGAGACCGTACGAACGGACTCCACCTGCGCGATCAGCCCACCGAAGTAGCTGAGCTGGCGGATGAAGTTCAGCTGCGCGGTGGCAACCAGCTCGCCGGAGAGCTCGGCGACGAGCAGCAGCGAGTTCGGATCAGCGGTGATCTGCGAGAACGCGGACACGTAGCGAGCGTCCACCTCGCCAGAGCTGGGAACGTTCTCAGCAACCTCGCGGATCGCGTCCTCGGCGAGCATCCTCAACAAAACTGGGAGATCCTCACGCCGAGCCTCCCGAATCAGCAGGCTCACGCCTCGTCCTTTCGGCCCACCGCGAAGACCCGCCGGTACGAGAGCACGGTCCCGTACGAGTGCGCCGGATAGGCCGAGCGCAGCTGCGCGCGATACTCCGCCTCGAACGCGGGCCGTACGTCGTCGGGCAACGCCTGCAGGATCGGACGGGCGCCCGTTCCCTTGATCCACTCGAACGCGGCGTCCTCGCCCTCCAACACGTGCAGGTACGTGGTCTCCCAGGCATCGACGGTGCAGCCCGCCCCGTCGAGCACCTCGAGGTAGCGCTCCGGCGACTCGACCGCGGGCCGGAACGTCGACGGCGGCACGAAGCCGGCGAACCGCGGTGACTCCGAAAGCGCGCGCAGAATCGTATGCGTCGGCGCGGAGAAGTTGCCCGGCAGCTGGATCGCGATCCACCCACCCGGCGCGAGCTTCTCCACCAGCCCCGGAAGCATCGAGACGTGATCGGGCACCCACTGCAGCGTCGCGTTGCTCACCAGCACATCGACCGGCCGCGAAGGAGCCCACGCGCGCAGGTCGCCGACGGCGAACTCCAGCCGCCCCGGCTGGCTCAGCGCCCGCGCGCTCGAGATCATCTCCGCGCTCGAGTCCAGCCCCTCGACGTACGCGTTCGGCCACCGGTCCAGCAAGGTCGCGGTCAGGTTGCCCGGCCCGCACCCCAGGTCGACGACATACGAAGGATCGGTCGCGCCGACGCGCGCCACCAGGTCGCTGAACGGGCGGCCGCGCTCGTTCGCGAACTGCAGGTACTTGCCCGGATCCCAAACGACGGTCATGACTCTCCTCCGACACGGTATCTCGACATCGAGAGAGTTTGCCTGTCCACATATCTCGATGTCAAGACTCTTGATCGCCTCCGCACGGACTACGCTTGCGTTGTGAACAGTACGGACGAGGTCGACCGGCTCGTTGCCGCGTGGCAGCGCGAGCTGCCCGAGCTCGACGTGTCGCCGTTCGAGGTCCTCTCGCGGGTAAGCCGGCTCGCCAGGCACCTCGACCGAGCGCGGCGCCTGGTGTTCGGGGCGCACGACCTGGAGACGTGGGAGTTCGACGTGCTCACCGCGCTCCGCCGCGCCGGCCCGCCGTACGAGCTCTCGCCCGGCCGGCTGCTCACGCAGACGCTGGTCACGAGCGGGACGATGACCAACAGGATCGATCGGCTGGCGGCGAAGGGCCTGGTGGAGCGCGGGCCGGACCCGTCCGACCGGCGTGGCGTACGCGTCCGGCTGACGACGGCCGGCCAGGAACGCGTCGACGCCGCGCTCGCGGAGCTGCTCGACTACGAGCGCAAGCTGCTCGCCGAGCTCCCGGCGGGCGACCAGAGCCAGCTGGCGGGACTTCTGCGGCGACTGACCGCTCCGTTCGACGAGCAGGCCTAGCCGCTTCTTCCGTGGCGGCCCGCGCATTGGCACGCGGAGAAGGCATGATGAGCGTGTGCAGATCTCGGCGCGAGCGGACTATGCGGTACGAGCGATGCTGGAGCTCGCCGCGTCGCAAGCCCCGACCCTGAACGCGGCCACGCTGGCGGAGTCGCAAGGCCTGCCGCACAAGTTCCTCGAGGCGATCCTCGCCGACCTCAGACGAGCAGGCCTCGTCCGCTCCCACCGCGGCGCCGAGGGCGGCTACCGCCTGGCGCTGCTGGCCTCGGAGATCTACGTCGGCGAAGTCATCCGCGCCGTCGACGGCCCGCTCGCCGGCGTCCGCGGCATGCGCCCGGAGCAAGCGACGTACGAAGGCCACGCCGAACATCTGCAAACCGTCTGGATCGCCACCCGCGCCGCTGTTCGCAGCGTGCTCGACCAGACGAGCCTCTCCGACGTGGTGACGGGAGACCTCCCACCACATGTCCGCGAGCTCATCGCCCGCCCGGACGCCTGGAAGTCCCGTTAGCCCTCGTCGCCCGCAACCTCGTCGAGCCGCTTCGCCACGTGCGGATGCTCCTCGCGAAGGATGCGCTCGACAAGCGCCGCGGTCTCGGGTGCATCGCGATGAGCAACGTCCCAGACGACGTCCCAGTCGACAGCGAAGTAGCGATGGACAGCGATGTTTCTGAACGCGCGGACGTCCCGCCACGGAACTTGCGGCATCGACGCCCTCGCGTCACCCGTGAGGGAGCTTGCTGCTTCGCCGATGATCATGAGCTGATAGACCACCGCGTCGCGCAGCATGTCGTCTTGCGTCCATCGAGCTTCATCGACGCCTTGAATCCAGCCTGCAATCCGACGCGCCGCGAGAACGATGTCGACGAGGTAGAGGTCGTCACGCCGCGGCATAGAGAACTCGTGAATCGTGGAGGACGTCGTCTCGGATCACCCAGTGCAGGTATTTCTTCGGCACCAGGTCCACCTTCCGTCCGAGCAGAGTTTCGAGCTCGTCCTGGAGATCCAGCAACTCACTCATGCCCATGACCGTGCCGGCGGCTCGGACGTACAGTAGATCGATATCGCTGTCGGCGCTGTCATCACCGCGCGCGACGGAGCCGAAGACGGACAGCTCGGCGAGTCCGTACTTCCGGCAGAGCTCGGCGATCCGCGGCCGCAACGCTTCGAGATCGATGGTCATCGCATCCTCCACCCACATTGTGCCATCTGTGGCAGTTCACTCGACAGCGTCGGCGAGTTCGAGCCAGCGGGTCTCGAGGTCTTCGCGCTCAGCTACGACCGAACGCAGCTCCTCGTCGAGTTTCATCAGGCGCTCGTAGTCGGACGCGTGCTCGGCCAGATCGCTGTGCAGCTGCTGCTCGCGGGACGTCAGCTTGGACAGCTGGCGTTCGACCTTGGCCAGCTCCTTCTTCGCCGCCCGCTGGTCAGCCGCGTCGGACGCGGCCGGTGAACGGGCTGGTGCGGATGCCGGCGCCGGCTCGGAGGCGGCCGAGCGGCGGCGGGCGAGGTACTCCTCGACGCCGCCGGGCAGGTTCGCCAGCGAGCCGTCGCCGACCAGAGCCCACACGGTGTCGCAGACCCGCTCGAGGAAGTACCGGTCGTGCGAGACCACCACCAACGACCCCGGCCAGGCGTCGAGGTAGTCCTCGACGACCTGCAACGTATCGATGTCCAGGTCGTTCGTCGGCTCGTCGAGGAGCAGGACGTTCGGCTCGGCGATCAGCAACCTCAGGAGCTGCAGGCGTCGCCGCTCGCCACCCGAAAGGTCCCCGATCCGCGCCGAAAGTGCGTCCCCACGGAAGCCGAAGCGCTCCGAAAAGTGAGACCGCCGATACTTCTGGCCCAGACGTCGGTACGGGCCGACGTCCGACCGCACCAGGCCGGATGTTCGTCGGCGCCAGTTTGATCACCCGGCGGATGTCCTCGACCGACGACTGCACCCGATCGGTGAGGTCGAGCCCCTCCAACGACTGCGAAAGATGCGCCAACGACACCGTTCGGCCCGTCACCAGCCGCCCAGCAGTCGGTGAGTCGGCACCCGAAAGCACCCGCAGCAACGACGTCTTGCCCGACCCGTTCACACCCACGAGCCCGATCCGGTCGCCCGGCCCGAGCTGCCACGTCACCCGCGACAGCAACGAACGGGAGCCGCGCACGACGTCCACGTCCTCGAGCTCCAGCACGGTCTTGCCCAACCGCGTCGTCGCGAACTTCGCCAACCCCACCGAGTCCCGCGGCGGCGGCTCGTCCTCGATCAGCGCGGACGCCGCGTCCAGGCGGAACTTCGGCTTCGACGTACGCGCCGGCGCCCCGCGCCGCAGCCAGGCGAGCTCCTTGCGCATCAGGTTCTGCCGCCGCGTCTCGACGGTGTCCGCGAGCCGCATCCGTTCGGCCTTCGCCAGCACGTACGCCGCGTACCCGCCCTCGTACGACGCGACCTCGCCGTCCGCGACCTCCCACGTCTGCGTGCAGACCGCGTCCAGGAACCAGCGGTCGTGGGTCACCACGACCAGCGCCTCCGACCGCTCCACCAGTGTGCGCGCGAGCCAGTCCGTCACCTCGATGTCCAGGTGGTTCGTCGGCTCGTCGAGCAACAGCAGGTCGTGATCGGCCACCAGGACCCGCGCCAGCGACACCCGGCGCAGCTCGCCACCCGACAGGCCGTCGAGCAGGCGGTCCAACGGAACGTCGGCGAGCAACCCGGCGAGCACGTCACGCACGCGGCGATCGCGCAGCGCCTCGTCCACCGACCGACCCGGCAGCACCGCCTCCGCCACGGAAGGCCCGGGCAGCGCGTCCTGCTGCGCGAGCATCCCCACGCGTAGTCCGCCGGCGTGCGTGATCCGCCCGGCGTCGGGCTGTTCGGTCCGCGCGAGCAGCTGCAGCAGCGTGGTCTTGCCGTCGCCATTGCGGCCGACGACGCCGATCCGTTCGCCCTCGGCGATACCCAGGCTCACGCCCGCGAGCAGTGGGCGGACGCCGTACGCCTTGTCGACGCGTTCGATGTTGACGAGGTTGGTAGCCATCTCGTCCGCGAGGCTATCCGAGTCCGGTCACGAACCCCACGTGCGTAAGCCAAGATCGCTATCGTCGAAGACATGGCAGCCCTGAAGATCACCGAGGTCGAACGGATCGTTGTCAACGTCCCGTTTACACCGCGGGCCCACGAGTGGAACGCCCTGCTGGTGTGGAACTGGAGTGTGGTCGAGGTCATCCGCGTCCACACCGACGCCGGCATCACCGGCTGGGGCGAGACACTTCCCCACTATGGCTGGGGAAACGTCACTGATGAGGCCGTCGCAAGGGTGAAGGGCGGCAACCCCGCCGACTTCCTCGCCGACGACTCGCTAGGATCCGGGCCTGCAGATGGCGATCTACGACATCGTCGGCAAGGCGAACGGCGTCCCCGCGTCAGCGCTGATCGGCCGACGCGTACGCGAGTGGTGCCCGATCGCCTGGTGGAACACCAAGATGCCGCCGGAGGTCCTCGCCGAGGAGGCGCGCGAGGCCGTGGCCGCCGGCTACGCGTTCCACAAGTTCAAGGTCCGGCCGTGGATCGACGTGTACGAGCAGGTCGCGCAGGTGAGCGCCGCGACGCCGCCGGAGTACCGGCTCGACGTCGACTGGAACTCCATGCTGCTGTCCGTCGGCGAGGCGACGCCGGTCCTCCGCGAGCTGGACACCATGGAGAAGATCGCGATCTACGAGACGCCGATCCCGCATCCCGACCTCGAGGGCTACCGGCAGCTGCGCGAGAAGGTCGCGCGCCCGTTGGCCGTTCACGTCAAGGGCCATCCGCTCGTGCCAGTACTGAAGAACGAGACCACCGACGGGTTCGTGATGGACGTCGGCGTCGGGGCGATGATCAGGTACAACGCGATCAGCGCCGAGTTCGGCAAGAACTACTGGATCCAGCTCGTCGGTACCGGCATCACCACCGCGATGGTCGCCCAGCTCGGCTCGGTGATGAGCCACGCGCGGTGGCCCGCGGTGACCGTGATGAACAACTACTCCGACGACCTTCTCGTTGACCCGTTGACGATTCGCGAGGGGTACGTGAAAGCGCCGGACGGCCCCGGCCTCGGGGTCGAGGTCGACGAGGAGGCGCTGGAGCGCTTCCGGATGGAGCCACCGTACCAGCTCTGCCCGGCCGCCGGCACATCCTCACCGTCTCCTGGCCGCACGGGCGGGCGGTGCACTACGCGCACATGTCGCAGACCTGGGCGGACTTCCTCGCCGGCAACCACCCGGTGCAGGAACGCGGCGCGCGGATGGACGTCCGCGTCGACGACGGCTCCGCGGACTGGGCCGACCTGTACGCGCGCGCCGAGCTCGGCCCGGTGCACGACCGTCTCTAGCGCAGCGGAGAACGAGCCGTCTCGGGCAGCCGCAGGTAGACGAAGAACGAGATCAGGCAGAGCACGACCACGTACCACGGGAACCAGGTCGGGTGCTTCAGGTCGGCGAGCAGCGTGCCGACGTACGGTGCCGTGCCGCCGAACACCGCGACCGTGAGTGAGTACGGGAAGCCGATGCCCGCGGCCCGAACGCGCGCGGGGAAGATCTCGGCGTTCACCGCGGCCGCGATCGACGTGTAGCCGGTGAGCAGGATCATGCCGAAGCACTGGACCAACAGCAGCGACCAGAAGCTCGAGCCGATCGCGTTCAGCAACGGCACGACGCCGACCGCGAAGCCGCCGGCGAACACGAGCAGCAACGGGCGGCGCCCGATCCGGTCCGACAGCATGCCGCCGAGCGGCTGGATCAGGCCGAAGAACGCGATCGCGATCGTGCCCGCGGTGAGCGCCGTGGCCTTGTTCATCTCGTGGACCGTGGACGCGTACGTCGGGAGGTAGGTCGTCCAGGTGTAGTACATGATCGTTCCGGCGATCGTGATGCCGACGATCAGCAGCGACTGGCGCGGGTAGCGGGCCAGCGCCTCGAACAGCTTCGGCCGCTCGTGCTTCTCGGTGCCGACCTCGGTCAGCGTCTCCGCCGCGCCGCGGCGGATCCAGAAGCCGACGAGCGCGATGACGGCACCGACGACGAACGGGATGCGCCAGCCGTAGGAGGCCATCGCGTCCTCGGAGAGGTTCGAGGCGAGCACGGCGGCCAGACCGGAGGCGACGAGCTGACCGGCCGTCGTACTCACGTACTGGAAGCTGGCGAACAGGCCGCGCCTGTTCGGCCCGGCGGACTCCACCAGGAACGTGCTCGACGCGGCGAACTCGCCGCCGATCGAGAGGC
Source organism: uncultured Actinomycetota bacterium (assembly GCA_963762635.1). Lineage (GTDB taxonomy): Bacteria > Actinomycetota > Actinomycetes > Propionibacteriales > Actinopolymorphaceae > Tenggerimyces. The sequence continues at coordinate 521,356 of CAVXLQ010000004.1, read as the reverse complement.
CCTGGATGAGCCGGGCCAGCACCAGCAGGATCGGCGAGAACACGCCAACCTGGGCGTACGTCGGCAGGATCGCGACCAGCAGGCTGCCGCCGCCCATCAGCAGGATCGTGAACGTCAGCGCCGACCGCCGGCCGAACCGGTCCGCGAACGAGCCCAGGACCAGCCCGCCGATCGGGCGCATGAAGAAGCCCACCGCGAAGATCGCGAACGTATTCAGCAACGGAACTAGCGGATTGCTACTCGCGGCGAAGATCTGTGTGCTGAAGTAGAGGGCGAGGAACGAGTAGGCGTACCAGTCGTACCACTCGACCGCGTTCCCGATCGATGCCGCGACGAGCTGCCGGACCCGACTCTTGCCGGCGAGGGACTCTTGGGACACCGGGGACCTCCCTGGCGACGTGGTGGCTAACGGCGCGAAGTGGTCATGGTGGCACGAAGGTGGCGCGCGGACGAACCCAGTGCGTACAACCGGACACATACAGGAGCCCCCCGGACGTGTGCCGGGAGGCTCCTTTATATGCCGATATTTCGGCCAGACGGTGGCTAACGCCACCGAATCGGTCAGACCTGGTCGAACTCGCCCTTGCGAGCGCCGTCCAGGAAGCAGTCCCACTCGTGGGGGGTGAAGACCAGCTTGGGACCGGTGGGGTTCTTCGAGTCGCGCACCGCGACATGAGCACCGAGGTCCGCGACCTCAACGCAGCCGCCGGTGGCAGTCGACTTGGCCGACTTGTGCCACTCGGCCTGGGACAGGTCGATGTTCATCCTTGCCTCTCTTCATGGGCCGCCATCTCTCTGATGATGGCGGAGATCAATCCGGTTGTTTCCGACGGACTTAGTGCACTCGCGGTCAAATAGCTATAAGCGAGGTTACATCGGTCCAAATCGGAACTTCGCTCCAGGTAAAGGTTTCCCGCCTGACCTTCGACATACACCACTGGCGAGTGCTGTTCCTCGTCGAAGTCGAAGATCGTGAACGCACCAAGAGCGCCAGGGTGCGCGCCTGCTTGGAACGGGACGACCTGCAGCGTGCAGAGCTCCTTCATCTTCAGCAGGTGGTACAGCTGGGCACGCATGACATCCGGCCCACCCACCATTCGTCGGAGACTCGCCTCGTCGAGGATCACCCAGATACGGGGCGGGTCGTTGCTTTCCCATACGTGCTTCTTCCGGTCGGTCCGGATCCGGAGGAACCGTTCCATCTCGGCCGGCGTGCCACCGGTAATCGCCTCGTCCAGCGCTGACGCGTACTCGTCGGTCTGCAACAGTCCGTGCACGATCATCGGTTCGAATATGCGCAACGACGTCGCCTCGGATTCCAGGGCGAGGTAGTTGGCCCAGTGCGACGGCACGCTGCCGTACTGCGCCCACCAACCGCGTTGCTTACCAAGCTTCTGCAGGTCCGCGAGAGCGTGCCGCAGATCGTCGTCGGGGTCGACCTTGTAGAGCTCGAGCAGGCGCTCGAACTCGGCCTTACCGACGCCGACATCGCCGGACTCGATCTTCCGAATCTTCGACTCGGAACATCCGAGGTCCTCGGCGACCACGGCGAACGTGAGTCCGGCCTCCGTACGCAGGTTCCTGAGCTCTTCGCCCAGTCGCCAGCGCGAGATGGTCGGCCCACTCACTCTGGGCATGCGGTCCTCCTCGAAGCGTAACCGGCACCAGTCTGACTCGTTGTGGCAGACATAGCAAGTACAACCGAGAGATCAGTTCTTCAGGACCAGCTGGACTTCCCAAAATTCCATGGAAGATTTACTTGACTTAGCGTAGTACCCCTGTCACTGTTGGAACTCCTGGAGGCCGTCGTAGACCCCGGCCCATTCCCTGCGCGGCGGCCTCCAGGACACCAACGGGTGGTCATCGAAAGGTGACCGAGCATGGAGGGTCGAGCGATGCCAGTCGTCGCGACTGCGATGCCTTGCCGATTTCAGCTTTATCGCCATCACGATGCGACCGGGGTCTCGGGCACGGGAGTCGTCGCGTGGGGCACGGTTTACCCGAACGGCAAGGTCAGCCTCGCGTGGAATGGTTCTCGACCGTCGATCAACATCTACGAGTCACTCGCCGACGTGACCGCGATTCACGGGCACGACGGCTTTACCCAGATCATCATGTGTGACGAGCTGCCACTGTCGGTTCGCGCCGGCGCAGGCGCATCGTCCAGCTTTGATTGGTAAAACCCGGCACCACGGCTTCGGCCGGACCCTGCTCGGCGCAAGCGCCTCGCCAGGTCGGCCGTCGCCACACTGGGGGCAAGCCCCCAGACCCCCAATAAACGTGGCGCCGGCCGGGATGCCCAGCAACGCCCCGGCCGGCGCCCGCCCCAAATCTCCACGTAGTGACCGCACCGGTTAGAGGTGCATGATCGGCGAGAGGTCGGAGGGCTCACGCTCTTCCGGTTCGATCATGTGCCTCTAACCGGTGCGGTGTTTTGTTTGGCGCTTTATCGCGCTATTCCACATCGACGACCGCGCCGAGTGATTCCGCCAAGGCGACGGCTCCGGCGAGGTCGAGTTTTGTTTCTCCCAGAATCGCGCTGCGCAGATCGACCGCGCTCAAGGTGCAGCCGCGCAGATCCGCTTTGCGGAGGTCCGTTCCCCGCAAAGTCGCGAACGACAGGTCGCAGCCACGCAGTGTGGCCCCCGTCAGGTTCGCCTCCGACAGATCGGCGTCGCTGAGCTTCACGTCCGCGAAGGTCTGCTTCGTCAGGTCCGCGCCGCGCATCACCACACCGACCCACTGGCCACCGCGCACGGTGATCGGGCGGAGCACGCACTCGACGAACGTGCTCCCCGACACCTTGCAGCCGTCCAGCGTCACGCCGAAGAACGACGTCCGCCGGAACGCACAGCCCACGAACGCCGTCGCCGAGAACTCGGCCGCGTTGAACTTGCAGCGCGAGAACTCGCACTCCTCGAAGGTCGCGCCCTTGCTCCGCGCCTCGGTCAGGTCGACCTCGGTGAACGAACAGCGCACGAATCGCGCGTCGCCGAACTCCCGGGCGTACCAGTCCTCGTCGTCGAACGTCTCGTTCGCGTACTCCTCGCGCTCAGCCACGACCTCGATCCTGCCGCACCCCGCCGACAGCCGACGGTCTAGATCCCGGCCTCCGTACGCACCAGGTCGATCAGCATCATCGGATCGGCCAGGTCGTGCGCCATCCCGCGGGCCTGGAACCAGTGCGAGATGTTCGACGCGTCCCGTTCCAGGAACGTATGTCCCTGCGGGTTCGCGATGACGTCGACCACCTGCGGGAGGTCGATCAGCATCAACGTGCCGTCGTGGACGAGCAGGTTGAAGGCCGAGAGGTCACCGTGCGTATAACCGAGCCGGCCCAACAGCGCCATCGCCTCGACGAGCTGGCGCCAGAGTTCGGCCAGTTCGTCCGGTTCTGGCCGGAGCTGAGCGAGCCGTGGAGCCGCCCCGCCTTCGCGGTCGCCGATGAACTCCATCAGCAGCTCGGTGCCGATCCGTTGCACCGGGTACGGCACGGGCGCGCCGGCGTTCCACAGCTCCCCGAGGACGTCGAACTCGGCGATCGCCCATTGCTGGGCGATCAGGTTGCGGCCGAACGCGCTGCGGTTCGCGACCGCACGACGTTCGCGAGACTTCCGCGACCGACGACCCTCGAGGTACCCCGCGTCGCGGTGGAACATCCGGTGGTCGCCGCTGCGGTACCGCTTCGACGCGAGCAGCATCGTCTGGTCGGTGTCCGGCACGGAACGTTCGATCAGGAAGACGTCCGCTTCCTTGCCGGTCTTGAGGATGCCGTGCTGTTCGTCGACGGCACCGAGGTGGGTGATCAGCCAGTCCGGGTACGGCTCCGGACCGCGCATCGCGTCCGGGTCGTCCCAGGTCGTCCAGCGATAGCCGTACGGCGGACCGTCGTCGATCTCTTCGGTCGCGCGCTCGCGGAACAGCTGGGCGACGCCCTCTTCGGTGAGGCGGCCGCGGGAGTTCGGACGCTTCTCGTCCTCGTCGCGGAACGCACGCGTCCGCGCCTCGGTCCGGAGGTCAGCGTCGTCGAAGCGTTCGTAGAGGGATTCGAGGTCGGTCTGGTGCTTCTCGTTCTCGATCAGGTGATTCAGATCGCGCTTGCGCACGGGTGGACTCCTTGGGAGTTCTCGTCTCCCGAGGAAGTCAGCTCAGACGGCGACTCGGGAGAATGCGTTCATTGGAATGTGGGCAGCCACAATCCGGGCGACAGTCCTAGCCACAACGCACCTCCCTCTCAGTGAGCCGACGCGCGGGCACGCGCTGTCGGACGGCGTCGACAATGGACGATGCCGCGTACCGGCGGCGAACGCAAGTGGTTTTCTCACCCGACCGGGAGGACGCCCCGTGCCCACCCCCACCGTGACCTCCGTCGTCGCAGGTCAGCCCACTTCTGGCGGCCGTACGACGACGTCGACCAACCCGGCCCGGCTGTCCGACGCGGTCGCGACTGTCGAGCTCGGCTCGGCCGAGACGTTCGTCGACGCCTGCCGCGCCCCCCCCGCCCAGCGCGGCTGGGCCGGCGTGCCCGCTCCCGTCCGCGGCCAGGTCGTCGCCGCGATCGGGCGGCTGGTCGAGGAGAACGCCGAGGCGCTGGCCAGCTCGTGACCCGCGAGATCGGCAAGCCGCTGGCCGAGGCGCGCGGCGAGGTGCAGGAGATCGCGGACACCTGCGCGTTCTTCCTCGGCGAGGGACGACGGCTGTACGGGCAGACGGTGCCGTCGGAGGTGCCGGACAAACAGCTGTTCACGTTCCGCAAACCGGTCGGCGTCGCGCCGATCATCACCGCCGGCAACTTCCCGGTCGCCGTCCCGTCCTGGTACCTCGTGCCCGCGCTGCTCTGCGGCAACGCGGTCGTGTGGAAGCCGGCGGAGTACGCGGCGGCGTCAGCCCACGCGCTGTACGAGCTCTTCGCTCACGCGGGGCTGCCGGCCGGCGTGCTGAACCTCGTGCAGGCCGACGGCGCGAACACGTTCGCCGGGCTCGGGACCGCGCTCGCGACCGGATTGGTCGACAAGGTCGGCTTCACCGGCTCGACCGAGGTCGGCTCGCGGATCGGCGAGCTCTGCGGACGCTTCCTGCAGGCGCCGTGCCTCGAGCTCGGCGGCAAGAACCCGATGCTGGTCACCGAGAACGCCGAGCTCGACCTCGCGGTCGAGGGTGCCCTGTTCTCCGGCTTCGGTACGGCCGGGCAGCGCTGCACCTCGCTCGGAACGGTGATCGTGCACGAATCGGTGCACGACGAGTTCGTCCGGCGCTACGCCGACGCTGTTTCGCACGCTGTCGTCGGCGATCCGACCCAGGACGTGCTGTACGGCCCGATGCTCGACGAGCGTTTCGCCAACCGGTACGAGAAGTTCCTCGGTTGGGTCCGTCCCCATCACACCGTGCTCGGGTCGAGCGCGGTCGGGCGGATCGGCGCCAGCGCGCCACGCGACGGGTTCGTCGGCGATCCGGGTGACGGGCTGTTCTACCACCCGGTGGTGCTGGACGGCGTGCGCCCGGACGACGAGGTGTTCGGCGAGGAGACGTTCGGTCCGATCGTCGGCATCACGACGTACACGCACCTGGACGAGGCGATCGAGCTGGCGAACGCTCCCGGGTACGGACTGTCGGCGGCGATCTACACGACCGATCCGCACCAGGTGTTCACGTTCCGGAGTGAAGTCGGCGCGGGCATGGTCAGCGTGAACAACTCCACGAGCGGCGCCGAGGCGCATCTGCCGTTCGGCGGGAACGGCCGATCCGGCAACGGCAGCAGGCAGTCCGGCCAGTCGCGTCGCCCGTCGAAGCAGCGGGCCATGTCGGGCGGTCAACGACCGCCACTCGGAGTGAAACTGAGCGAGGCGGCGCGACCATGAGCACTGGGTGCTCGACCAGTTCACCCGCTGGCAGGCGATGAACTGGGACTACTCGGGTCGGCTGCAGAAGGCCCAGCTGGACACCGCGACGCTGACCGGCGACCCCTCATTCCGCGTCGGCTGACTCGGGACGCGGCGCGGTGGCGAGGTCGGCGAGTGCGGACCAGGCACCGGGGACGTCGAGGCTGCGAGCGGCGTACGACGCGATGAGCAGCTCCTCGGTGAGGAACCGGTCGTGCTTCTCCGCGGCCTTGTTCGCCACGGTCTCGGCGAGCACGAGCGGGTTGGGCTGCCGATCGGCGGCAAGGTCGCGGATCAGCTCCCACAGTCCGAACGCGTCGGTGCGGCGAACGGTCAGCGCGACGCCGTCCTGACCGACCTCGAGGTCGTGCTGGCGGAGCACGACCGCGAGCGTGTTCATGATCTTGTCGCCGCGCCAGGGCATCAGCACGGTGTCGCGTCCCCAGGACACGATCGGCTGCTCGGCCAACCGCAGCCGCTTGTACGAAGATCGCCCTTCGTCCAAGAGGCGTTGGGCAATCCGGTCGAGGTACGGCGGGACGTCGCCGCTCTCGTACCACTGGCGCATCCGCCGCCTGACCTCGTCGGCGACCTCGGCGCCGTCGCCGGGGAACGACGGCGGCTTGCCGCCGCGCGCCGGCTCGAGGTCGATGACCTTCTGCTCGGTCTCGACCGAGAGCACGCGCCAGCGCCGGCCGCTGAAGATCAGCAGGCTGCCGATCGAGATCGGGTAGTCGACCGGGAGCGAGCCGAGTGTGCGGCCGCGCGAGACCAGCCGGTATTCCTCGTCGGTCGTGAACGCGGTGTAGAAGCTGTAGTGGTTGACGAGTCGCTCCCCCGCCTGCCCGTGCAGCATGAGGCCGTCGCCGGCTTGGGTGACCAACTCGGCTTGGCCCATCGCCCGGAGCAGCGCGACGAACCTCGGTTGATCGACGTTCCGGAACGGTCCCCGCGCGCACAGCGCGTCGAACATGGAGGCGGCGTCGGCGCCGCCGCGTTGGGCGATGACGGAGAGGATCTGCTGCAGCAGGGTCGACAGCTGCAGCCTGCGCAGGTCGGGTGGCTCGTACCAGCGTTCGAGCAGCAGGTCGACCATCGCGACGGTCTGCATCAGCTCGGCGCGGACCGCGTCGGCTGGCGGGGTGCGTTCGTCGAGCTGATTTTCGCTCACGTACAGCCTGAGCACGGCCGGCTGCCCGCGCCGTCCGGACCGGCCGAGGCGCTGGCGGAGCACCGAGACGCCGAGCGGGGCGCCGATCTGGGCGACCGAGTCGGCTGAGCCGATGTCGATGCCCATCTCCAACGTGGACGTGCAGATCGCGGTGGTGGGAGTGTCGGTCGCCTTCAGCCGTTCCTCGACGTGTTCGCGCACCTCCTTGGAGAGGTTGCCGTGGTGCGGATGGAACTCGTTCGGCAGCTTGGCGTCGGCGCAGCGCCTGGCGAGCAGGTCGGTGTAGGTCTCGACCAGGCCGCGGGTGTTGGTGAAGACGAGGTTGTCGGTGCCGCGCAACGTCGCGAACAGGTGGTCGACGATCGCGCCTTTCGCCCAGTCGACGAGCTCGCCGGACGGGTCGGCGGCAGCCTTCACCGGGTCGGCGGCGATGTAGCCGCGCAGCTGGAGACGCAGCTCGGCTCGTTCCTCGGCGGCGTCGATGACCATGACGTCCTTGCCCGCGCCTGGCCGCAGGAACTCGGCCGCGGCGCCGAAGTCGCCGAGGGTCGCGGACAGGGCGATCCTCGGGATCGTGTGCCTGGTCGCGAGCTCGAGCCGGTGCAGGAGCGAACGGAGCTGGGCGCCTCGTTCGGTGCCGATGAACGAGTGCAGCTCGTCGATCACGACGTACCGCAGGCCGCCGAACAGCTTGGCTATCTTCTCGCCCTGGTTGACGAAAAGCGACTCGAGCGACTCCGGCGTGATGAGCAGCAGGCCATCGGGCTTGCGGAGAACGAGCTTCTTCTGCGACCCCGCGACGTCGCCGTGCCAGCGGTGGACGGGGAGCTCGAGGTATTCGCAGAGCTGGTCGAGGCGGGAGTGCTGGTCGTTGATGAGGGCCTTGAGCGGGCTGAGGTAGAGCGCCTTGACGCCGGTCTCGGGTGGCGCGGTCGCGAGCACCGAACAGATCGGCAACCAGGCCGCCTCGGTCTTGCCGCTCGCCGTGGCGGCGGCCACGATCACATCGCGATCCCCCGCCATGATCGGCTCCGCGGCATGCTCCTGCGCACTGCGCAGCGACTGCCAGCCCTGGTCCCAGATCCACTTCTGGACCCGCGGATCGAACCGCTCGAACGCCGACGAGACCGCCGCGGTCTCAGAGCCGGAAGCTGGCGAGACCATCGTCATCATCGGCTCCGGCGTCTCCGCTCGGCAGCGGCGCGAGCTCGGTGTCGACCTCGGGGGCGAGGTCGACGGTGCCGACCAGCTGCTTCCAGTCGCTGCCTGGGTTTTGCTCGAGCACGGCGAGCAGGTCGAGGAAGCCCTTGATCGTGTTGCGGGGCGTGCGGAAGTACGCGTCGCCGATGCGCTCGGCGCAGTGCCGCATGTACGACTCCAGGCCCTCGTCCGGCACGAGATAGGCCGCGGTGTCGCCGCTGGCGAAGACGTGTCGGAGCTTGCCCAGCAGCACGTACATGTCCTCGGGCGTGAGGTTGGCCAGCCGCACCACCGGTCCCGTGAGATCCACCAGCCCGTCGGTGGCGAACGTGTTCTCGGCCAACCGGGACTGCAGCGCCGGGTAGCTGAACAGACCGCGGCGGGTGTCCTGCAGGAAGTCCGGCGTGCCGCCGAACACGAACCCGAGCCCGCCTCCCGTTCCCTGCAAGCTGTCGTTGACGATGCGCAGCATCTGCTCGTAGTTCGCGTTGCGGGCCTGGGTGTTGGCGAGCTTGTAGAGGTTGACCATCTCGTCGAGGCAGACCAGCAGTCCGCCGAACCCGGCGAGCCGGACGAACCGCGCGAGCAGCTTGAGCTGGTCGTAGAAGTTGCTGTCGTCGACGATCGTTCGCACGCCGAGGGCTTTGCGCGCGTCCGTGCGGGTCGAGTACTCGCCGCGCAGCCAGCGCACCGCGTCGTCGCGCAGCTGCTCGTCGCCGGTGTCGTGGCCGCGCCAGTACGAGGCGATGACCTCGGCGAAGTCGTAGCCACCGGTCAGCTCGGTGAGCTCGGCGAGCCGTTCGCGGATCACGGCCTCGGGCGACAGGTCCCGCTCGCGAGCGTCGGTCAGCGCGGAGGTGACGAACCGTTCGACCACCGCGGCCATCGCGCCGCCGTCCGGCTTCGCCCGGGTGGCCATGCCGCGCATCAGCTCGGTGTAGAGGCTGCGCGCCTGGCCGCCGGTCGCGTGCAGGCGGCGGTCCGGCGACAGGTCCGCATGAACGGTCACGAGCTTCTGCTGCAGGGCGATCGAGCGCACGAGGTGCAGGAAGAACGTCTTGCCCGAGCCGTACTCGCCGATCACGAACCGAGCGGTCGACCCGCCGTCGTCGATGCGGTCGATGTCGGCGACGAGGGCCTTGACCTCGGCGGCACGCCCGACCTGGATGTGCTGCTGACCGGTCCGCGGCACGACGCCGGTGCGCAGCGCCTGCACGAGGGTGTCGCGGTCGCGCGGGCGGATGCGGGCGGTCTCTTGGGTGGCGGTCACGAGAGCAGCTCCTGCAGAACGTCGTGGTCGAGCTCGAGGTCGTCGTCACCGAGCAGAACGAGGTCGTCGGCGGCCTCGAGGGCGGCTTCGTTGATCACGTCGAGCGCTCCGGCGGGCAGCAGGCCGTGGTGTCCGGCGAGGCCGTCGAACTCGTCCTTGGACCAGGTGGGGCGTGCGGCCAGCGCACGCAGCAGTGCGGAGTGCGCGGCGTCGAGCCCGGCGACCGGCGCCCCCTCCACCGGCGCGGCGGCCGGCGTCTTGGCCGGTTGCTCGACCGGCGGCTCGACCGGCGGCTCTGGCTCCTCGGCGAAGATGTCGTGCAGCAACGCGGAGACCGTCGCGGTCTCGGCGAGCTTGGCCTGGATCACCGCGGTGTCCAGCGGCTTGTACGCGGGCTGCTTCTTCTTCGGGCGCTGCGGCGGGAGGTCTACTCGTCCCGGCGACGGCAGCAGGTAGTCGTCCTTGGCCCAGTGCCGCTTCCGTACGACCACGGGACCTCGTTCCGGCGGCTTCACCTTCCAGGCGGCCCGGTGCTGCCGCTCGGTGAGCGAGCCCTGCAGCAGGCGAGGAACGGTCGCCGGGTCGAGCCCCAGCCGGGTGTAGTTGGCGAGCAGCTCCGAGACCTCGCGGGGAAGCACGAGCCGTCCCGTCGCCGCGGCCTGGATGAGCAGCTCGCCGATCGTGGCGCGCAGCGCCGCGGACAGTCCCGCGAGGCCGCTGGCCAGGTCCACCTTGCCGATCTCGCCAGCCAGGGACCGGATATGCGCTTCGATCTTGGCTCGTTCGGCTTCGTCCAGCCGCAGCGCCGCCGCGGCCAGGTCGACCAGTCCATCCTTGCCTGACAATGCCATGGCCAGCTCCACGAACGCGACGGCCGCCGCATAGGTCGCGCTCTGAATCGGGGGTTCGAAGTCGTCGATGGCGCTCTGCACGAACGCGGCGAGCTCGCGTCGCGACTCACGCCCGAACGCCTCGGGCAGCTCCCGGCGATGGAACGCGGTCGACTCGAGCACCTCGCTGGCCGCTTCGTACCGCACCCGCAGGTTTCGCTTCGTCGGACGCAGCACGAGGCCCTCGCCGTACTGCTCCTGGTAGCGCGCGGCGAAGTGCCCCTCGAACTCGTCCCAGCGTGCGACGGGCTCGGCCCAGTCGACGTCGGCGCCATGCCACGCCCACGCCAAGGCCCAGGACCAGGGGATCGGGCAGCCGTGCACCACATGCGCGCTCATCGCCCGCCGGATCGTCATCGGCGGCGGCCATCGCTGCTCGCCGCGGGACGGAACGTCGAACTCGTCCGGGCTCGGGCGGCTCGGCGCGGCGACGAGCTCGAGCAGGTCGAGGAACGCTGTGGCGTACCGCCGGAACGCCACCTGAGAGCCGTACACCTCCAGCAGGGCACGCACCTCCGCGGCGATCAGCGGAACCTCGTCCCAGACCTCCTGGTCGGTGTGCCGGTCCAGGACCACGCGCCGCTCGAGCCCGTAGAAGAACAGGAAGACGTACCCGATCGAGACGTCAGGCGTACGACGACCAGAGCTCAGCCAGCGCAGGTAGGCGACTCGTTGGGCAGGGGTGATCGCTTCGTACGACGGCCAGAAGCCGAGGTCCTCGCGGTCGTCGACCGGTCCCCCGACGGCGAGGTCGGGGTCGATGCACGAGGGCTCCTTGGCGTCGGCGCGGCCGAGATAGACCAAGCCGTCGGCCAGCACGTGGCCGTGCACGACGACGCGCGAGCCGGGCGGAACCCACCCGGCGGAGAGCAGGGGCGGAGGAGCCGTCGACGGTCGGCGATGGACGTGCTGTCGCCAGTCATATCGACGGACAGCACGGTCGCGCCGGCCGGCGCGGACAGACGTGTCCATCTCGACCCCTTTGAGCTTCTTGCAGAGTTCGAACATAATGGCGGATGCGATGAACCGCCAGTCGTGGCTTCGTGTCGCGGACCATGATGGCATCCGGCGCCGACATCGGTGGGCGGCCATCCACAGCGTGAGCCCCCGCGGTTGGCGCGACGCCGCGGACCCTGGACACTGGATGCCATGAAGATCGGTGTGGTCGGCGCGACGGGGCAGGTCGGCGCGGTGATGCGGCAGCTGTTGGTGGAGCGTGCGTTCCCGGCTTCGGAGGTGCGGTTCTTCGCCTCCGCGCGGTCGGCGGGGCGGACGTTGCCGTTCGCTGGACGCGAAATCACCGTCGAGGACGCGGAGACGGCCGACTACTCCGGCCTGGACATCGCGCTGTTCTCGGCGGGCGCCACGACGTCGCGCACGCTGGCACCACGGGTCGCCGCGGCGGGCGCGGTGGTGGTGGACAACTCCTCCGCCTGGCGGATGGACCCCGACGTTCCCCTGGTCGTGTCCGAGGTCAACCCGCACGCGCTGGCGTCCCTGCCCAAGGGAATCGTCGCGAACCCCAACTGCACCACGATGGCCGCGATGCCGGTGCTCGCGCCGCTGCACCGCGAGGCCGGGCTGAAGCGCCTGGTGGCGAGCACGTACCAAGCCGTGTCCGGCGCCGGGCTCGCCGGCGTCGCGGAGCTCGAGGAGCAGGTCCAGAAGGGCGCTTCGTCCGCCGCGTCGCTGACCTTCGACGGGTCCGCTGTGTCGTTCCCGGCGCCCACGGTCTTCACCGAGCCGGTGGCGTTCAACGTCCTGCCGCTGGCCGGATCGCTGGTGGACGACGGGACGTTCGAGACCAACGAGGAGCAGAAGCTGCGGAACGAGAGCCGCAAGATCCTCGAGCTCCCGGACCTCCCCGTCGCCGGCACCTGCGTCCGCGTCCCGGTCTTCACCGGCCACTCCCTGTCGATCAACGCGGAGTTCGAGCGCGAGCTCACGCCGGCCCGCGCCGCCGAACTGCTCGCCGCGGCCCCTGGTGTGGAGCTGGTCGACGTCCCCACGCCGCTGATGGCCGCCGGCAAGGACCCGTCCTTCGTGGGCCGCCTCCGCCGGGACACCACCGTCGAGCACGGCCTGATCCTCTTCGTGTCCAACGACAACCTCCGCAAGGGCGCCGCCCTGAACACGATCCAGATCGCCGAGCTCCTCGCCGCCCGCTGATAGGCACTCCGCTAGCGCCTGATTCACGTCGAGTGCGATGATTCATGTAGTGTGATCGTACGCACGTTCGACGACGAAGGCGGTACCGTGAATGTCAGTGTCAGGGTGAGCTTCGCCGCTACTGCGGCTGGTTGGATCCTGAGTACCTGGGTGTCTGGCTCATACCGTGGATGCCGGCGCGAGTCTGGCGAGCATGCGTTTTGCCGATATCTGGGTGTGAAGGACCCGGTCGGCGTGACTTGATAGGAGCGTGGCGTCGCCCCCACTGAGATGTGTCCGCCGACCGGGCCAACCGTTCATCACTGATCAGGTGAGGGAGGCAACCACCATGGTTGTTGTTGGTGCCGATGTGCACAAGCGGACGCACACGTTCGTGGCGGTCGACGAGGCTGGCCGCAAGCTTGGCCAGTTCACTGTGGAGGCGACCAGCAAGGGCCATGACAAGGCGGTGCGATGGGCCCAGCTCGAGTTCGGCCCGGACTTGCGGTGGGGTATCGAGGACTGTCGTCATCTGTCGGCGCGGCTGGAGATCGACCTGCTCACTGCCGGCCAGTCGGTGGTGCGGGTGCCGCCGAAGCTGATGGCCGAGCAGCGCCGGACCGCCCGCACCCGGGGCAAGTCCGACCCGATCGATGCGCTCGCGGTCGCCCGTGCGGTGCTGCGCGAGCCGGACCTGCCGCGGGCATGCCACGCCGACGCCTCTCGGGAACTGAAGCTGCTCGTTGATCACCGCGATGACCTGGTCAGATACCGCACCCAGGTGATCAACCGGTTCCGCTGGCACCTCCACCGCATCGACCCCACCATCGACCCCGCACCGAAGTCGTTGGACCGAGCAAAGACCCGCGCTCAGCTAGCCGACGTCCTCCACGACCTGGACGGGATCGATGCCCGCCTGGCCCGCGAGCTGCTCGACGACATCGACACAGTGACCGGCCGCATCAACGCGCTCGAGCAAGAGATCACCGGCCTGGTGAAGGTCCAGGCACCCGCACTGCTGGAGGTGCCCGGCTGCGGCCCGCTCACCGCAGCCAAGATCGTCGGCGAGACCGCCGGGATCCACCGGTTCGGCGACGAGGCCAAGTACGCCATGCACGCCGGCGTCGCCCCGATCCCGGTCTGGTCAGGGCGCACCGCAGGCAGGGTCCGGATGAACAAGTCCGGCAACCGCCAGCTCAACGCCGCCCTGCACCGCATCGCCGTCACTCAACTCCAGCGACCCGGCCTCGGACGGACCTACTACGACCAAGAAGGAGCATGGCAGCGATGGTCGAGGTCCCTGGGCATGTCCCCATGTCCTGGGAGGAGTACGAGGCCCTCGGACCAGAGGTTCGCGGCGAGTACATCGACGGTGAGCTCGTGATGGCCGCGATGCCCACCGGCCGGCATCAGGACATCTGCTTTCGGCTCGCCCGCATCCTGGATGATGTGATGCCCACGGGGAGCCGGGTGCGCCTGAGTTGGGCGTGGAAGCCAGCCAAGGACGAGTTCGGTCCGGATGTCATGGTCTTCCCGGCGACCGAGGAGGACAAGCGCTTCACCGGCCGTCCCTATCTCGCCGTAGAGGTGCTGTCGACAGACCGACCCGCCGATCTCGTACGGAAGTTCGCCAAGTATGCCGGCGCTGGCCTCCCCCGCTACTGGGTGATCGATCCCGAGGTCCCTGACCTGCAGGCCTTCGAGCTTGTCGGTGAAGGTTTCGTGCCCGGCCTCTACCTCGGTCCCGACGATGAAGCTGAACTCGACTTCGGACCGGGCAAGGTCAAGGTGCGGCCGCGGGATTTGCTCGCTTAGACCACGCGGGCGCCGGGGACGGGCCCGGTGACGGGCTTGACCGACGAGACCAGGCCCGCGCTGGAGAGCGTCACGGCCAGGTCGACGGCGTGGTCGGTGTCACGGGCGAGGAACATGCAGGTCGGGCCCGATCCCGACACGAGCGAGCCGAGGGCGCCGTGCTCGGCGCCGAAGTCCAGCACCCGCCGCAGCCTCGGCCGGAGCCGGAGCGCCGCGGGCTGGAGGTCGTTCGTCAGCGTCTGCCCCAACGCCACCGGATCGCCGGTGAGCAACGCCGTCATCAGGTCAGACGGCACGGCCGGCGAGGCGGTCAGTTCCGGATCGTCGAGCATGCGGTCGAACTCGCTGAACACCGCCGGCGTCGACAGCCCCTCGGGATCGAACGCGAGCACCCAGGCGTAGGTCCCGCGCGCCAACGCCGGTGTCACCAGCTCGCCGTGGCCCGAACCGACCGCCGTGCCACCGACGACGCAGAACGGGACATCGCTGCCCAGCCGCGCCGCCACCGCGAGCATCTCCTCGCGATCCAACTCCGTACCCCACAAGGCATCGCACGCCACCAGCGCCGCCGCCGCGTCCGAGCTGCCGCCCGCCATGCCGCCGGCGACCGGGATGCTCTTGTGGATCGTCAACGCCACACCCTCGTCGACCGCGCACTCCTCGGCGAGCAACGAGGCCGCGCGCACGGCGAGGTTGTCCTCGGTCACCGGTACGTGATCGGCGCCGATGCCGCTCACCGAGACCGAGATTTCCCCAGCGGGCAAGGAGGTCGCGGTCACCTCGTCGTACAGTGACACGGCCTGGTAGACGCTCGCCAGCTCGTGGTAGCCGTCGGAGCGACGCGGCCCGACCAGCAACGCCAGGTTGATCTTCGCCGGCGTACGTACGACCACGCTGCTCAAGCCAGCTCCTCAGCGATGCGGGCAAAGTCCTCGACGTTCAACTGCTCGCCGCGCGCGGACGGATCCACCCCAGCGGCGCGCAGCACCTCCTCGGCACGCACTCCCGACCCCACGAGCGAGGAAAGCGCGGCCCGCAAGGTCTTGCGCCGTTGGGCGAACGCCGCGTCGATGACTGTAAAGACGGCCTTGCGCTCGACCTTCGCAAGTGGCGAAGGCCGGCGCGTGAACGCCACCAGCCCGCTGTCAACGCGAGGTTGCGGCCAGAACACGGTCCGCCCCACCAGGCCCGCGCGATGCGACGTCGCGTACCAGGCCAGCTTGGCGCTCGGCACGCCGTACACCTTCGACCCCGGCGGCGCGACCAGCCGGTCGGCGACCTCGAGCTGCACCATGACCAGTCCGCGCGTGATCGACGGGAACCGCTCCAGGATGTGCAGCAACACCGGAACGGACACGTTGTAGGGGAGATTGGCCACCAGACTCGTCGGCTGTGGATCCGGCAGCTCGTCGACGCGCATCGCGTCCGCCTCGACGACGGTCAGCCGGTCGGCACGGTCGGGCGTGTACGTGGCGATGGTCTCCGGCAACGCACGCGCGAACGCCGACTCGATCTCGATCGCCGTCACCGCGGCGACGTCGAGCAGACCCAGCGTGAGCGAGCCGAGGCCAGGTCCGACCTCGAGCACGACGTCGTCCGGCTCGACCGCCGCCGCCCGCACGATCCGCCGGATCGTGTTGGCGTCGATGACGAAGTTCTGCCCACGTTGCTTGGTGGGATGGACGTCGAGAGCCGCGGCCAGCTGACGCACGTCCGCCGGACCAAGCAGGCGAGTGCCCGTTGATCCGGCGGATGCGTCTTGGCTCACATGTGGAACCGTACTGTGTCATGGTCGCGCGCTCCGCGCGACGAGCCGGGCGCTTGAACGCGCCCGTCTAGTCGAACAGGTGACTGCCGCAGGACCACTGCCCCGCGCCGGCCTTCTTGTACAGCAACTTCGCGCGGTACGTCTGCTCCCCGGCCGAGTTGTCGATGGGGTTGCCCGACCCGCCGACGGCCCGCCAGGTCGAGAGCGAGAACTGGTACAGCCCGTAGTGCCCGTTCGGGTTCACCGCGCGCGGGTTGCCGCCGGACTCGCAGTCGGCGAGCGCGGCCCAGTTAAGGCTGTCGACCTCGCCGCCGACGTTCCCGCCGCCACCGCCGCCGTTCTCCTCCGGGCGCTCCTTGGTGCCGACACGGACGATCTTGTCGATCGCCTTACGCACAACGGATTCCGACACCAGGACGGTCTTGACCTTCTTGCCGTCGATGTAGGTGATCGAGACAACTTGCTTCTTCAGCCCGGTCTCGCCAGCGCGCTCGGTCTTGGTCTGGTCCTCGAACAGAGAGTCGTCGTCCTTCTTGACCTTCTTGAACGGGATGTCGACGTCGAGCGTGCGGGTGACGGTGGAGACCCGCTTGATGGTGACCTTCGTGCGGTCGGCGAGTGTGGTCGAGAGCTTCGGCGAGACGAGGTCGTCGCCGTCGATCTTGATGTTCGCCTGCTTCAGCGCCTCGCCGATCGTGAGCGCGGTCGCGTTCACCGGCGTGGTCTTGCCGTCGTGGACGACGGAGAGCCGCTTGAGCGTCTTCACGTCGAGGCTGAGGCCGGCTCGTTCGATGCCGGCGGAACGGCTCGCGCTGAGGGCGGCGCCGTTGTACCGCAGGCCCAGCTCGTTGAACGCACCGTTCACGCTGAGCGCGGTCACCCAGTGCTTGGACTGCTTGCCGTCGATGGTGAGCGTCAGCGGGCGGGCGTACCGCACCGCGATCTCGGCACCGTCGACCAACCTGGCCTCCGGTCCCGGCGCGACGACGTCGCGCGAGGCCACCTGCAGCTTTTCTCCAGCCAGAACGTCACCGACGGTGCTGCCGAACGTGTGAATCGTTCTGGTCTGACCATCGACCGACAGGGTCACTGTCTTGTCGAGGGCCGTGTAGGCGACGCTGCCGACGCCCAGGGCTCCAACCACCCCGGTCGCGACCGCGCCGATGAGAATCGACTTGCGCACGGTTCTCCCATGCTTGAACGTCCCGGGCACGGGGAACAGCTCTACATAGACCCCCGAGGTGGCGGCACCTGTGGTTTCCGAAGCCGGTGCGGCCCGTCTGATGCAGCGCTGCCGAAGACTTCCCCGACTCCGGCCAACGTCACGGGACCATAACGGGGTTGTCGGAAGCGATCAACTCTGCGTGCCGAAGTCAGCCAATCTGGACACTTACTGTGATCATCGCCACACGTAGCGGTGGTCACCATTCGCCCAGAACGGACACCGAGGACGCCTCGATCGCGGCGCACAGTGCCTCTTCGGGCAGGTCTTTGACGGCCGCCATCGCGCGAACCGTCAACGGGATCAGATAGCTGGCGTTCGTCTGCCCACGATGCGGGACGGGCGGCAGATACGGGGCGTCGGTCTCGACCAGCAGGCGGTCCAGCGGGGTCTCCCGGAGGGCCGCTCGGAGGTCGTCGGCGTTCTTGAACGTGACCGTGCCGGCGAACGACAGGTAGAAGCCGCGCGCGAGGCACTCTCGGGCGAACGCGGCGTCGCCGGAGAAGCAGTGCATGACGACCCGATCCGGCGCTCCCTCGTCGTCGAGCACGCGAAGGATGTCGGCGTGCGCGTCCCGGTCGTGGATGACCAGCGCCTTGCCGTGCCGCTTGGCCAGCTCGATATGGGCCCGGAAGGCGTCCTCCTGGCCCTTCCAGCCGTCCTCGGGGGTACGGAAGTGGTCCAGGCCGGACTCGCCGATCACACGGACCCGTGCGCTCGCCTGAGCGAGCCGGTCGATCTCGGCCAGGGCCTCGTCGAGCTTGCCGGCCGCGAGCAGGTCGGGGATCTCGTTCGGGTGGAGGGCGACGCCGGCGACGAGCTGGTCGTGCGTGTCGGCCGCCTCGACCGCCCAGCGGGCGCCGGGCAGGTCGCAGCCGATCTGGACGATGCGCGTGACGTTCGCCTCGGACGCCTTGCGGAGGGCGTCCTCGACCGGCAGGACGTCCGCGTCGGCGGCGCCGTACCGGACCACGTCGAGGTGGCAGTGCGAGTCGATCACCGGCGCCGCGAGGGGCGCCGGCGCGTCGGGCATCATTCCTTGGGTTCCTCGATCCGCGGGAACAGCACGTCGCCCTTGGTGACCGTCGCGCCGGCGGGGAGCTGCCCCCAGCGGCTCACGTCCTCGATCAGCTGCTCGTCGAGCTTCCCGAGCGACTCCTCCGCACCGAGCGACGCCCACAGCGCGGCCGCGGTCTTCGGCATCACCGGGTTGTGCAGAACGGCGATCGCGCGGAGCGACTCGGCGGCGGTGTAGAGGATGGTGGCGAGGCGGGCGCGGGCCTCCGGCGACTCGTCCTTCGCGACCTTCCACGGCTCCTGCTCGGTCACGTAGATGTTGACCTTGCCGACGAACCGTTCGATCGCCGCGAGCGCCTCGTGGAACTTCAGCCCGAGTGCCGCGATGTCGGCCTGGCGCGCGACCGTGCGGAGCTCCTCGGCCAGCGCGTCCTCCGCGGCGGAGTTGTCGGTGGCCTCGGGTAGCTTCCCGTCGAAGTAGCGACCGACCATGGCAGCAACGCGCGAGGCAAGGTTGCCGAGCCCGTTCGCGAGTTCGGAGGTGTAGATGGCGGTCAGGTGCTCCCAGGAGAAGGAGCCATCGGAGCCGAACTGAATAGCGCGCAGGAAGTAGTAGCGGAACGCGTCCGACCCGAACGTGTCGATGATCTGGCTCGGGGCGATCCCAGTGAGCTTGGTCTTGCTCATCTTCTCGCCGCCGACGAGCAGCCAGCCGTGAGCGAAGACCTTCTTCGGCAGGGGGAGGCCGGCTGCCATCAGCATCGCGGGCCAGATGACGGCGTGGAAGCGCAGGATGTCCTTGCCGACGAGCTGGACGTCGGCGGGCCACGTTCGTTCGAACATCAACGGCTCCGCGCGATAGCCCGCCGCGGTCACGTAGTTGAGCAGCGCGTCGATCCAGACGTAGAGGACGTGGTCCTCGTCCCACGGGACCGGGATGCCCCAGTCGAACGTCGAGCGCGTGATCGACAGATCCTGCAGGCCCTGCTTGACGAAGGAGATGACCTCGTTGCGCGCGCTCTCCGGCGCGACGAAGTCGGGGTTGTCCTCGTAGTAGGCGAGGAGCTTGTCGGCGTACGTCGAGAGCTTGAAGAAGTAGTTGTTCTCCGACAGCATCTCGACGGGCCGGTGGTGGATCGGGCAGAGCTTCTCGCCGTTTTCGCCGTCGAGCAGCTCGCCCGGGAGCTTGAACTCCTCGCAGCTCACGCAGTACGGGCCCTCGTACGAGCCCTGGTAGACCTGGCCGGCGTCGTACAGGTGCTGCCAGAACTCGCGCACGCGCTCGGTGTGCCGCGGCTCGGTGGTGCGGATGAAGTCGTCGTTGCTCGCGTCGATGGTCTCGAGCACGGGCTTCCACGCGGACTCGACGAGGCGGTCACACCACTCGCGCGGGCTCATCCCGTTGGCCTCGGCGCTGCGCATGACCTTCTGGCCGTGCTCGTCGGTGCCGGTGAGGAACCACACGGTCTCGCCCCGCTGCCGATGCCATCGCGCGAGGACGTCCGCGGCGACGGTCGTGTACGCGTGCCCGATGTGCGGGGCGTCGTTGACGTAGTAAATGGGTGTGGTGACGTAGAACGCCTTGCTCTGCTCGGCGTCCATGGAGCGCGAGGTGTCGACCATGAGGGAAAATCCTACGGTGGGCGATGCGGAGCACCTGTCGCCGGCCGACCTGGTGGCCGCGGCCGTAGGCGAGTTCGGCGAACGCGAGCTCGTGCTGCGCTGCGTGGCGTTGTTGCGTTCCGATTCCTGGGTTGACGATCCGGACCTGTTGCCGGCGATCGCGAACGGGCAGGGCTCGGAGGTGATGGCCGGCCGCTGGGGTCCCCCGTACTGGGCCCGGGTGTGGGCGATGCGGACGTTCCTCTACGCCTGGGACCCGGCCGCCGTTCCGGTCGTCGTCGCCGCGCTGTCCGACGAGGCGTGGCGGGTACGGGAGCTGGGCGGCAAGGTCGCGGCGAAGCGCGAGGTCGGCGAGGCCGCCGGTGCGCTCGTCCCTGCCCTGGCCGACGAGATCCCGCGCGTCCGCGCCGCGGCCGCCCGCGCGGTCGGCGTGGTCGGCGAGTCCGAGCACGCGGTCCCGTTGCGCGCGCTGCTCGAGGACGAGGAGTCCTCGGTCCGCGTCCAGGCCGACCGGGCGTTGGAACGGCTGGCGAAGCGCCTGGATCGCGATGTCGACCAGCTCGGTTTGCCCTGACGCGATGAGTCGGCGTCGTTCTCCGGGTCTCAACACGGGTAAGGAGCTCCAGAGAAGCGACGAAAGGTTCGGATGATGACGACCGACCCCACCTATGGCACGCCCGAGATCGTCGACCGCGCCACCTGGGAGGCGGAGCTCGACCGGCTGCTGGTCCGGGAGAAGGCGCACACGCGAGAGGGTGACGCGATCGCGGCCGCCCGCAGGCGTCTGCCGATGGTCGAGGTGGACGCGAAGGCCGCGCTGGTAGGCGCCGACGGTTCGGTTCCGCTGCTCGACGTGTTCGAGGGCCGCCGCCAGCTGCTCGTCTACTACCACATGTGGCACGACGGCAACTCCGCCGCGGATCAGTGCGAGGGCTGCACGTTCTTCACCGGGCACGCGCTCGAGCTGTCCTATCTGCACAGTCGGGACGTCACGTACGCGACGTTCTGCCAGGGCACGTACGAGGAGAGCTCGCGGTACCGGGAGTTCATGGGCTGGGAGATGCCCTGGTACTCCGCCCGCGACGCGGCCGGCGAGCTGCTCGGCGAGCGCGACTTCGGCGGCTACGCCTCGTACCTGCGCAAGGACGACCGCGTCTTCGAGACGTACTGGTCGACCGGCCGTGGCACGGAGGCCGGCGCGAACAGCTACCACCTGCTCGACCTCACGGTCTACGGCCGGCAGGAGCCCTGGGAAGACTCGCCGGACGGCTGGCCGGGCCAGTTCGCCACCGCCGGTGAGCAGTTCCGCCTGAACGGCCGCCCCACCGCACAGTGGTCCCGGCTCGCCGCGGGCCGGTCGGACGACCTGTCGGCCGGCTCGTGACGAGGGTTTAAGGCTGCTTTAAGGCCGGGACCGCATGCTTGCTGGATGAGCCGCGCGACAGGGGGCCCGGCCGACATCCGGGACATGGGCATCGTCCACTCCGCACTTCGCCGCGACCTCGAACGGGTCCGGATCGTGCTCACCACGCCAGGAGCGCTCACCGACGAACGGCGCCGCGCCATCGGTGAGCACCTGGTGTGGATGATGCACTCACTGCACTCCCACCACACCGGCGAGGACAAGCACCTCTGGCCGGAGATCAGGCGGCGCGAGCCGTCGGCCGGAGCACTGCTCGACGTCATGGACGCCGACCACCAGCGCATCGCGGAGCCGATGCGCGAGATCCAGCAGGTCGGGTCACAGTTCGCCGCCGGCACCGCCGATGCCGCCGAAGTGCTGACGACCCTGGACAAGCTCGAGGCGGCGCTGCTGCCGCACCTCGCCCGGGAGGAGCAGCAGATGATGCCGGTGGTGGCTCAGGTGCTGACCGACGCGGAGTACGAGGACATCACCCAGCGCGCGTTCATCAAGAGCAAGTCCCCGACCGAGCTGGCGATGGACGGGCACTTCGTCCTCGACAACGCCTCGCCAGAGATCCGGGAGCTGATGGTGAGCAAGATCCCCGCGGTGCCGCGGTTCGTCCTGCTGCGGCTGATGGGAGGTCCGTACGCCCGGCGGCGGAAGGCGGCGTGGGAAGGAACCCCGGCCGCCGACCTCGGACCCGTGCCGGCCTAGCCCTTCGCGGCGATCACCGCGTCGTACACGGTGCGCTTCCGCGCGCCCGTCGAGGCGGCGACCTCGGCGATCGCGTCCTTGGTCGTCGCCCCGGCGTCCACCCGGGCGGCGACCAGGGCCGCGAAGTCGGCGTCGTCGGCCACGACCGCCGGCGCCCCGCCGACCACCACCGTGATCTCCCCGCGCACCTCCGACGACTTCGCCCAGCCGGCGAGCTCGGAGAGTGGACCGCGCAGTACTTCCTCGTACGTCTTCGTCAGCTCCCGGCACACCGCCGCCGGCCGCTCGGCCCCGAACGCCGTGACCAGCGCCGCGAGCATCGCGCCCAACCGGTGCGGCGCCTCGAAGAACACCATCGTCCGCTGTTCGTCGGCGAGCGAGGACAGCCGCGAGGACCGCTCCCCCGCCTTCCGCGGCAGGAAGCCCTCGAAGCAGAACCGGTCCACCGGCAGCCCCGACACCGCCAGCGCCGTCAGCACCGCCGACGGCCCCGGCACCGCGGTGACTTTGACTCCAGCCTCCACGGCCGCCGCGACCAGCCGATAGCCCGGATCCGACACCGACGGCATCCCCGCGTCCGTCACCAGCACGACCCGCAGGCCCTCCGAGAGAGCCGAGACGAGCTCGGGCGTACGCCGCGCCTCGTTCCCCTCGAAGTACGAGACGACCCGCCCGCCGACCGCCACGCCCAGCGCGTCCGTCAGCCGGCGCAGACGCCGGGTGTCCTCGGCCGCGACGACATCCGCCGCCTCGAGCTCGGTCCGCAGCCGTGGCGGCGCGTCCTCGTACGAGCCGATCGGTGTCGCCGCCAGGACGAGTACGCCAGCTGTCACGGCCGCCATCCTTGCACCCACCACCACGACGGCGGTTCGAATCCGACGTCCGTACCATGGCCCGGGTGACGACGACGACCGGCCGCGATCTCGAGGACGGCCTCGACCCGCGCCCGGCCCCCGACGCCCCCACGGACGGGCCGACCACGACCGTCGGGCGCGACGCGGAAGGCCTCCGGATCCCGCCGCTGCGCGAGCGGCTGTCCCCGCCGATGCCCGTCGACCGCGTGATCGGCTGGCTCGCGCCGCTGCTGATCACCGCGCTGGCCGGCTTCTTCCGGTTCTGGAACCTGGGCAACCCCGCGAAGTTCGTCTTCGACGAGACGTACTACCCCAAGGACGCCTGGTCGCTGCTGAACTACGGCGTCGAGCACGGGTTCGTCGAGAAGGCGAACGACCTGATCGTCGGCGGCAACCTCAACGTCTTCGTCAACCCGCTGCAGCCGTCGTTCGTCGTCCACCCGCCGGCCGGCAAGTGGCTGATCGCGCTCGGCGAGTGGGCGGTCGGCATGAACCCGTTCGGCTGGCGCGTCGCGATCGCCGTCGTCGGTACGTTGTCGATCCTCGTCATGGCGCGCCTCGTACGCCGCCTCACCCGCTCCACCCTGCTCGGCTGCGTCGCCGCGCTGCTGCTCGCGCTCGACGGCCTGCACCTGGTCGAGAGCCGGATCGCGCTGCTCGACCTGCCGGTGATGTTCTGGCTGCTGCTCGGATTGAGCACGCTGCTGATCGACCGCGACTGGATGCGCCGCAAGCTCGCGGACGCCGCCGAGCCGCTCGGCCGGATCGCGCCGGGCAGGTGGGGTCCGCGGCTGCTCTGGCGCCCGTGGCGCCTCGTCGCCGGCCTCTGCTTCGGACTCGCGATCGCCACCAAGTGGAGCGCGATCATCCCGCTCGCCGTCTTCGGCCTGCTGACCGTCTGGTGGGACTGGGGCGCGCGCCGAGCCGTACGTTCGACGCTGTTCCGCATCGGCAACCTCTTCCGCGCGCTCCTCGACGCCTTCGTCGCGTTCGTCACGATGGTCGTCACCGCGGTGTTCGTGTACGTGGCCTCGTGGACCGGCTGGCTCGTCACGACCACGGGGTACGACCGCGGCTGGGCGAAGGGCAAGGACCCGATCTTCCTCGGCGTATCGCTGCCGAATCCGCTTCCTGGCTTGTTCGATCCGCTGCGGTCGCTCTGGCATTACCACCAGGAGATCTGGACGTTCCACACCAACCTGACCGACACGCACCAGTACCAGTCGAGCCCGTGGAGCTGGCTCGTCGTCGGCCGGCCGGTGTCGTTCGACTGGGTCGACAAGATCGGTCCTGACAAGGGCTGCGCGACCGACCGCTGCGTCCAGGAGATCCTCGGAATCGGCACCCCGATCCTCTGGTGGGGTTCGACGATCGCCGTCATCGCGTGCATCGTGTTCTGGCTCGCCGGCCGCGACTGGCGCTTCGGCATCCCCGTCCTCGGCGTGGCGGCGACCTGGATCCCGTGGTTCCAGTACGACAACCGCCCCATCTTCTACTTCTACGCGATCGTGATCCTGCCGTTCCTCATCATCGGCGTCACGCTCGTGCTGGGCAAGATCCTCGGGCCACCCGAGGCCCCACCGAACCGGCGTATGTGGGGCGCGGCGTTGGTCGGCGGCTTCGTGTTGCTGGTCGCGCTGAACTTCGCGTACCTGTTCCCGATCCTCACCGACCAGACGATCACGTACGCGGAGTGGCTGAGCCGCATGTGGCTCAAGACCTGGGTCTGACCCACCGCCACACCAGCGTCCCGACGACCGCGAGCCCGCCGAGGGCGGCCGCGGTGCGGACGATCGACTTCTGCAGACGTTCCTTCTGCCTGCGCTGCATGGACTCGGCGTCGTTCACGCGCGGGAACGGCCCGTCCGGAACGGGGACGCCGAGGAACTCGCACAGCGGCTCCCAGCCCTGCGACACCTCGTAGACCAACAGCTTGTCGGCCGGTACGTACGCCTCCACCGCAGCGTTGTGTGCCTCGAACACGCGCACCACGCTGTCCCGCGTCACCAGGTCGCCGCCGAACTGCCGGTCGGTGATCAGCCGCCGCATCGCGATCCCGAACGGGCGGAACCGCGGGAAGTTCAGCTGCACCACCAGCCGTGCCAGGCTCTCCAGGACCGAGGTCGAGTGCCGCAGGTTCCGGAAGATCGTCGCGCTCCCGCTGGCGAACCACTTGTCCGAGTCCCGCACTGTCAACAGCACCTTGGCATCCGGGAACGCGTCGATGAGCTCGCGCCAGACCGCGGCGCCGGGCCAGTCGACCGTCGCCTCGTAGTCGCGGTACGCCTCGCGCCAGTCGACCGGGTCGCCGTTCGCGAACTGGATCCACGGCGCCATGTGCTCGGGGTCCATGGTGGCTTCACTCATGTGGTGGCACGGGAACCCCAGCTGCTCCAGCGCGAGCTTGATCGACGACGTGCCCGTGCGGCCGAATCCGACCCCGATCACCTTCACGCTGTGGACTCCCTTCGTCGCCTGCGGATCTGACGAGGTTACGACAGGTCGCGCTCCTCGCGGAGCGTGCTGTACATCACCATGTCGTGGTACGCGCCGGCCCGGAACACCGCTTTCCTCAGGACGCCTTCGCGGACGAAGCCGGCGCGTTCGAGCGCCTTCTGCTCGGCGAGGTTGCCCGCTTCGGTGCTGGCCTCGATCCGTACCGCCGGCGTGTGCGCGAACAGGTAGTCGACCATCGCGCGCTGGGCCTCGGTCCCGTACCCGCGGCCGCGGAACGCGGGCAGGATCATGATGCCGATCGCCCAGCAGGCACCGTTCGGCGGCGGCGCGTTCATCGACTGTCGCCACGACACGTCGCCGACGAAGTGGCCCGACTCCGTGACCACGCCGAGGTGGCCGCCTTCGTCGCTGAGCAGCTTGACCGGCTCGTTCGCCGCACGCGAACGGAAGCCGAACCAGGAGTACTCGCCGGCCGCGTCGGGGTCGTTCTCGACCTCGATCAGCAGGGCGATGTCGTCTCGGGTAAGCGGACGGAGCGTGACCACGAGCATGCGACCATTCTCGAGTGGATGTCACCTGGGAACCGCTCGACTCTACCGATCATGACGCGCTGGTGGCACTCGCCGAACGCTGCGCTGCTGTGGACGGTGGAGCGTCGGAGCTGTCAACCGAGAGTTTCCTCGGTGAGTCGGCCACGTCGATCGGCGCTTCGGACGTCGGGGACACCCTGGTGGCGGTTGGTTCTGTCAACGTACGTGGAGAGTTCACCGACTCCGCTGGGATGGTCGACCCCGCGCGTCGCGGGAACGGTCTCGGCCGGCACCTGCTCGAGTGGGCTTCCAAGCAACTCGCGCCAGGGACGAGGTTGCGGATCCGTACGGAAGCTCTGAACGAGTCGGCCGAGCGGCTCTACGCGCGGAACGGGTTGGCCTGCACGTTCGCCGAGGACGTCATGCGCCACGACCTCGGAGCCGCTGTGCCGACCGTCCCGTACCCGGACGGAACGGTGATCGCGTCGTGGTCCGACGACACCAGCGGGCAGTTCTTCGCGGCCTATCAGGCCTCGTTTCGCGACCGTCCGGGCTTTCCCGGCTGGACGTACGAGCAGTGGACGGGCTGGATGGTGGACGACGACTTCCGTCCCGATCTGTCCCTGTTCGCCTCGCTCGACGGCCAACCGGCGGCGTTCATCACGAGCACCTCGGACTGGGTCATCCAGGTCGGCGTCGACCCCACGCATCGAGGAAGGCGTCTGGGTGCCGCGCTGGTGGCGGACGTCCTCGCGCGGATGCGCGCCGAGGGCGGAACGAGGTGCATGCTGGACGTGAACGTGAACAACCCGAACGCGGCGAATCTCTATCACCAGCTGGGCTTCTCGACGATCGGAAGGCGCGCGACGTACGAGCCGCACGAATAATCCGTTGCACGCGACTCCTCGTTCGGGTCCAATGATCTCGGTCGTCAGGGTGGCGACCCCATGAGACTGGGACCGGGGAGGAGGCGTTGTATGACCGTCAGGATGGTCTCGCTGCGCCTGCTTGCAGGTCCCGGCCGCGAGTCCTAACCAGCCGCCGCTTCCTGCCTCTCGCCGGAGCGATGATCGGCTGCTCGTGACCGCCCTTCCAGCAGTGCGCGCCCGTCCTCTCCTTGGTCATCAGCGCATGAAGGGCTCCTCCCTTGTCCCAGTTTCACCAGTCTCGTAAGTACAAACCACGCCGACGCGACCGCCTTCGACCGACGACGTTCCGCTGCACCAGGTGCCGGCTGGACGTTTCGATGGACGCACCTGGCACGGCGCATCGCAACCACTGCCCGAACTGCCTGTGGAGCAGGCATCTGGACGACGACGTCCCGGGCGACCGCGAAGCGACGTGTGGCTTCTCGATGGAACCGATCGCGATCTCCGTTCGCGGCGACGGCGAATGGGTACTCCTCCATCGCTGCACCGGCTGCGACGAGATCCACCTCAACCGCACCGCGGGCGACGACAACCCGTTGTTGCTGCTCCGCATGGCGATTCGCCCGCTAGCGCAGCCGCCCTTCCCGCTCGAGCTGCTCAGCGGGCTGTAGTGCCGCCACCAGCGCGGCGATCACGAACGCGACAGCGAGGAACGTGCCGAGGCAGCTCACCGCGAGCTGCCACGGCTCGAACCTCAGCTCGATGTCGCTCCCGCGCGGGAGCGCCCAGGTGAACGGGGCGAGCGCGGTCCACACGACGAACACCGCGCCGATCCACCGCATCACCCGGGTCAGCTCGGCGCTGAACAGGGTGGCGGCGAGCGGCACGATCCAGACCCAGTGGTGGCTCCACGAGATCGGACTGGCGAGCAGGCTGCCGAGGCCGCACAGGGTGACCGCGAGGACCGTGTTGCCGCGTCGGTGCCAGCGGGCTGCCGCGTACGCGGCGGTGAGGCCCACGACGACCGCGAGTGCCAGGCCGACGACCTTTGCCGTGCCCCCGTCGCCGAGGATGCGGGTCGCGGAGCCGAGGACGGACTGGTTCGTGACGTAGTACGTGGCGCCCGGCCAGATCTCGCCGGACAGCAGCATGCGTACGTACCCGAACGTCTCTCGCTGCAAGACCAAAGCGGTGACCGCGGTGACCGCGACCGCGGAGACGACGGCCATCAGCGCGGCGCGCCACAGCCGCGCGAACAGCAGGTAGACCACGAACATCCCCGGCGTCAGCTTGATCGCCGCGGCGATGCCCGTTGCCACGCCCTGCAGGCGATGGGCGTGGCGTCGGGTGAGGTCGAGGAAGACCAGCGCGAGCAGGACGAGGTTGACCTGGCCGAACGCGAACGTGGCTCGGACCGGCTCGACGAACACCACGCATACCGCCGTGACGAGGCTGAGCTTCCAGCCGTGCAGCCCGAGCCGTCGGACGACGAGCACGAGGGCGACGACGTTCAGCAGGATCCAGCCCGCTTGAGCGACCGTTTGCGGGAGCGGCGCGAGCGGCACGAACAGCAGCGCTGCGAACGGCGGATAGGTGAACGGCAGCCCCAGCCGCGGCTCGCGCGCGGTGAGGATGTCACCGCCGCGCAGCAGCTCCTTCGCGAAGAACTGATACACGTCGAGATCGACGTTGACCGGATGCCACGGGATCAACGTGCCCTTGGTGAGGATCGGCAGCGCGACCAGCGCGACGACGAACGGCAGCGCCACCACCGCGGCGACCGCGAACACCCTCCGTACGCGCCCACCGCGAGCCGTGGTCTCCGTACTGCCCTGCTCGCCTGGTGTGCTGTGCCGGGTCGCGGTCCGCTCGTCGATGCGTCCGAGGTTATCGTCCCGGCGCCCTGACCGCTTTCCGCCGATCTGGTAGCAAGGGAGGATGCGATCGATCCACACGCTCGACGAGCTGCGCGCGCTGACCGACGACCCGTACCTGCTGTGGTCGACACAGGGCTTCCGGCCGGGCGTGCGTGCGTGGACGTACGACGGCGCGGTGGCGATCGCCGTCGACTTCGCCGGGAAGGACCTGCTCGTGGTCGGCGGTGAGCTCGAGGACGTCGCGGAGCTCGTCGCGGCCACCACGGAATACGGCGCGCTATGGCCGATCGGAGACGCGGAGCTCGTGTCCAGGCTGCACGAACGGCTGCCCGGGTACGACCTGCGGCCCGCGTTCGGCTGGATGGAGACCGCGCTCGCACCCCAGCCGGACCCGCGTGCCGAACTCGCCTACGCCAGTGACGAGCCGGCGATCGACGCCCTCCTCGACGCGGCGTTCCCCACCTCGCTCGCGCGTCCCGGCAAGCCGGGCGTGGACCGCTGGTGGGTCGTCCGCGGCGAGGACGGTCTGGCCGCCTGCGGCGCCGACGCCTGGTCGACCGAGGGCGTCGGCTTCCTCGCCGGCGTCGCCACCTCGACCGGCGCCCGCGGCAAGGGCTACGGAAGGGCGATCACCGCGACGGCCATCGCCACGCTGGTCAGCGACTTCGGCGCCGCCGCGCTCATGGTGGACGCCGACAGCGTGCCCGCACGCAAGCTGTACGAGTCGTTCGGCATGTCGTACCGCCCGATGCGCGCGATGGTTCCCCGTTGACGCGACGGGTAGGGTGCAACTGACAAACAACAGAACAGCACGTGCACAGGGTTGATGGGTGGGAACACACCTGGAGGTTGGTCGTGTTCCGCCCATACGTACGTCTACTGCGCGTCCCCGGTGCCGCGCTTCCCGCGCTGGCCAGCTTCGTCGGCGCTCTCCCGATCGGCATGCTCACGCTGAGCGTGCTCTTGTTCGTCCGCTCCAGTACCGGCTCCTTCGCCCTCGCCGGCGTCGTCAGCGGCGCTCTCACCGCCGGCAATGCGATCGGTCTGCTCGTCCAAGGCAAGCTGATCGACAGGTACGGGCAGCCACGCGTACTCGTACCGACTGGGCTCGCGTGCCTGGGATCCCTTGTCCTGTTGGTGATCAGCGCCAACGCGCCACTCGCCGCGCTGATGTTTCTCGCCTTCGTCGCGGGCGCCTGCATCCCCGCCGTCCTCAGCTGCATGCGGGTGCTCTGGCCCGAGCTCGTCGCCGAACGGGACCGCCGAGACACCGCGTACGCGATGCTCTCGATGCAGTTCCAGGTCGCGCTGATCGTCGGCCCGCTCGTCGTCTCCGCACTGCTCCTCGTCGCCCAGCCGGCACTCGCCGTCCTGGTCGCCGGCGTGATGGCCGGAGGCGCCGGGATCCTGTTCGCGGCCACGCCAGCCTCCCGGCGCTGGCAGCCGCCGGTGCCGGCCAAGGCCGTGCGCGGCTCGTCCGCCGGCTCGCGGACCTTGCTGGTCGGCGGCCTGCTGGCAGGGCTCGCCGCCGGCCTGATCGCGGTCGGCATCCCCGCCGTGGCCGTGGCCTTCGGTACGGCCTCGTTCGCGGGCGTGCTCTTCGCCGCGCTGTCGGCGGGCGAGCTCGTCGGTGGTGCCGCGTACGGAGCCAGGGCGTGGCGTACTCCGCACGTACGCCGCCTGCTCGGCGCGCAGCTGCTCGGAACGGGTGCCCTGCTCCTCGCCGCTGCCGCCGCCGGATGGCCGTTCGCCCTGCTGGCCGCGCTCGCCGTCCTCGGCCTCGTCCTCACGCCCGCGGCCATCTCCTCGTCCGCACTGCTCGACGACGTCGCGCAGGCGGGCTCACTGACCCAGGCCTACACGTCGATCGTCGCCGCCTCGCTCGTGGGCGCCGCGGCCGGCAACGCGCTCGGGGGTTGGATCGTCGTCCACTTCGCCCCCTGGACCCCGTTCGCGCTCGCCGCCGCCTCCCTGGCGGTCGCCGCACTCTGGACCGCCATTCGCCGTTTCTCTCTGCAGTTGTCAAGGACCGCCGGGTCGACCCCGGATGACTGAAAGCCTCGCTCGCCACCGACCCAACGGCAACCGACAAAGCAAGGGCTGTGGACAACTCGCACGGAACGACTCGACGACCCGACAAGCCAGTGCAGGTCGACTCACCGTCGGCATCAGCGGTGACTGGCGGGGAGCCCATGAAGATGATCACCGGCGCCACGCGAGTTCCAGGCGGGAGGAGATCGGTAAGGCGCTGGGAGTCAGCCGCCAGTCCGCGTGGGAGCGGTTCTCGGTCGACTGACCCGTGTCAAGATGTCGTTGACAAGGACGGTGATGTCGCCATGGCGCTCCTCGCGCAGATCTTCGCGCTGCTAGCGGGACTCTTCCACCTCGTGGTGTTCGTGATGGAGTCCCTGCTGTTCGAACGCCCCCGCGTCTACCACGGAGTCTTCGGAGCGAGCGCCGAGGACGTCAAGCCGATGCGCGTGTGGGCGTTCAACATCGGCTTCTACAACCTCTTCCTCGCCATCGGCGCGATCGTCGGCGTCATCCTCTGGTGGGCCGGGAACGACGTCGCGGGCAGGACGTTGGTCGGCTTCACGATGGCGTCCATGTTCCTGGCTGGCTGCGTGCTCTTCCTCTCCGATCGGCTCGGCATTCGTACCGGCGGGAGCCTCAGCGGCCCGCTCGGTCAGGCCGTCCCACCCCTCATCGCCCTGATCGCGCTGGCCCTCAGCTAAGTCAGCCGCGGCAGCAGCTGGTCTCCCACGCGCGCGATCTCCTGCTTGTACGGAGTATCCGAGAGGATGAAGTGCGTGATGCCGAGCTTGGCGTACGCACGCAGCGCATCGGCGACATCGTCGGGCGAGCCGACCAGCCACGTCGTACCGGCACCACCGCCGCCGAACTTCCCTGGCGTCGTATAGAGGCAGGAGTCCAGCACCTCGCCCCGCTCGGCGAGCTCGAGCAGGCGCTGCTGGCCGACCGCCTTGAAGAACTGCGGACGCGGCGCCCGCTGTTCGTCGGCCATCTTCGCGACCTTCGCCTCGGCGTCGCGCCACGCCTCCTCGGTGGTGTCGCGTACGAGCGTGGTGATGCGGAGCCCGTATTCCAGCGGCGCGTGCGCACGCCCGAGCGAACGGCTCAACGCCTCGAGCCGCGCGATCCGGTCGGCGATGCCGGCGAGCGGCTCGCCCCAGAACAGCTGCACGTCCGCCTCGGTCGCCGACACCTGCTCGGCGGCCGGGGAGGCGCCGCCGAAGTAGAGGCGCGGCCCGGTGCCGTGCGGCCGCGGGGAGACCGTGGAGTTCGCGACCTGGAAGTACTCGCCGGCGAACGTGACGTTCTCCTCTGTCCACAGCCGCCGAACGAGCTGCAGAAACTCCTTCGTTCGCGCGTATCGTTGAGCCTGGTCACCCTCGCTGTCGCCGTACGCGGCGAGGTTGTCCTGACCGCTGACGATGTTCACGAGCAGCCGGCCACCGCTGAGCCGGTCGAGCGTCGCCGCGGCGCTCGCGAAGTGGGCCGGCTGCCAGTAGCCGGGGCGGATCGCCACCAGCGGACGGAATCGTCGTACGCGCGGCCAGCGCCGTCGCGACGGTGAACGTGTGCGGCCGTCCCCAGCGGGTACCGATCAGCGCACCACCCCAGCCGTGCCGCTCGGCCGCGATGGCGACGTCGGTGGAGAAGTCGAGCGTGCCCCACCCGTCCGACGTGTCGTCGCCGCGATGTCCGGGCTCGACGGTGTTCGGGATGTACCAGAGGAACTCGAGGGTCATAACCAAAAGCCTACTCGTTGAGTAGGAATTAACCAGGGCCTCGGTCCCGCTACGGCTACTTGCGGTAGGACTCGAACAGCTCGATCGGGTTGCCCGCGGGATCCTCGAGCAGGATCTGCTTGCCGCCCAGGCCGGTGACGATGTCGTTCCGGAACGACGCACCGGCATCCCGGAGCCGCGCGACCTCGGCTTCCAGATCGTCGACCTGGAGCTGGATCCTGTTCCAGCCTCCTGGCTCCGGTGTCCGGCCGTCCGGCATCGACTGGCCCGCTCCTCCGGGACCACCCGGTGAGGACAGGGCCAGGCGCAGCCCCCCATGGGCGACGATCGCGAACCCTGGCGACGGATGCAGCTGCTCGGTGAACCCGAGGTCCTTGGTGTAGAAGTCCAGCGCTGCCTGGACATCGTCGACGATGTAGCGCACTCCGACGGACTCGTTCATCGTCATTCTCCCTTCAACGCGAATGGAGGTGCGGGAAGCGGCGGACCCCGTAGCTGGCGGCTCCGATGGCCAGCACGACGAGGCCCGAGAGCATGGAGGCCACGGGGAGGGTGAAGGCGAGCACCAGGCAGCCGACCAGCCCGAGGGCGGGGACGATCCGTGCCGGGCGGCCCTCATTCGGAGTGAGCGTCCACGCGGACGCGTTGGCGATCGCGTAGTAGGCCAGGACTCCGAACGAGGAGAAACCGATCGCGCCGCGTACGTCCACCGTCGCGGCGAGCACCGCGACCACCGCACCTACGGCGAGTTCGGCCCTGTGCGGCACCTTGAACCTCGGGTGAACGGCGGCGAGAACGTGCGGCAGGTGCCGGTCGCGGGCCATGGCGAGCGTGGTGCGGGAGACGCCGAGGATCAGGGCGAGCAGGGAGCCGAGCGCGGCGATCGCGGCGCCGACCCGCACCACCGGTGCCAGCCAGGAGGCGCCCGCCGACTGGACCGCGTCCGACAACGGCGCGGGCGCACTGGCCAGGCCTTCGTGCCCGAGCACCGTCAAGACGGCGACAGCGACGGCGGCGTAGACGACCAGGGTGAGGCCGAGCGCGAGCGGGATGGCGCGAGGAATAGTGCGGGCGGGGTCGCGGACCTCCTCGCCGAGGGTGGCGATGCGGGCGTACCCCGCGAAGGCGAAGAACAGCAGCCCCGCCGCCTGGAGCACCCCGCCGAACGTCGCGTCCTGCCCGACAGCAAGCCGCCCACCATCGGACGCGTCAGACACAAGGGTGGCGGCCACCACGGCGGCGAGCACGGCCAGGACCACGGCCACGATCACCCGGGTCAGCCAGGTCGACTTCCGCATCCCGGTGTAGTTCACCGTGGTCAACGCCACCACCGCCGCGACCGCGACCGCATGGGCCTGGCTGGGCCACACGTACGAGCCGACCGTGAGCGCCATCGCCGCACAGGAAGCGGTCTTGCCGACGACGAACGCCCACCCGGCGAGGTAGCCCCAGAACTCCCCCAACCGCTCGCGGCCGTAGACATAGGTGCCGCCCGACGCCGGGTAGCGGACCGCGAGCCGCGCCGAGGAGGTGGCGTTGCAATAGGCGACCACCGCCGCAAGCGCCAGCCCGAGCAACAGGCCGGAGCCGGCGGCGCGGGCGGCTGGGGCGAGCGCGGCGAAGATCCCGGCACCGATCATCGAACCCAGGCCGATCACGACCGCGTCGGTCACCCCGAGCTGCCGCCGCAATGTGCCCGGCATCCCCGGGTCGGGCAGTGGCGTGCTCATGACCGGACGAATAGATCAACGCGCATTGATGTATCGAATCATATCGATGTATTCTCTGTCCATGCTGCCCGGCCGCGACTTGCCACCGCCCTTCGTTCAACTGGCGAGCCACGAGCTCCGCTGGCGGCTGCTTCGCGAGCTGGCGCACAGCGACCGGCGCGTACGCGAACTGTCGACCACGATCGACGAGCCGCACAATCTCGTCTCCTACCACCTCGGCAAGTTGCGGGAGGCCGGTCTGGTGACCATGCGGCGAAGCAACGCCGATGGACGCGACGTCTACTACCACCTCGACCTCGCCCGCTGCGCGGACTTTCTCGCGGGAACAGCCGCCGCACTCCACCCCGGACTTCATCGCGGTGAGACCGGAACGACGAAACCCGCACACCTCGCACGCGTCGCGTTCCTCTGTACCGGAAACAGCGCCCGTTCCCCCATGGCAGCCGCTCTGCTGAGGCATCGCACCGGCGACACAGTCACGGCGACCAGCGCCGGCAGTCACCCGAAACCCCTGCACCCGTTAGCGATCCGCACAATGCGCGAGTACGGCATCGACCTCACCGGTCACCAGCCACGGCACGTCGACACCCTCCTCCCCGAACACTTCGACGTCGTGATCAGCCTCTGCGACCGCCTCCGCGAGGTCTGCCCGGAGTTCCCCCACCACCCCACGATGATCCACTGGAGCATCCCCAACCCCGAAGGCGGCATCGGCGCGTTCCGCCGAACCGCTGCCGAGCTCGACGCCCGGATCGGCTTCCTCATTCCCACCCTCGACCAGGCCCGGACATAGCAGGTTCTTGACTCCGCCCCTGGGGCAGGCCCGATCATGATCGACATGGAGCTCCTCGAACCGCCCCGGATCGTCGACCGCGCCCGGCTCGACTGCCTGGGCATCCGCGTGGTCACGCCGTTCCGCGGCATGTTGCGGGTACGCGACGAGCTGCTCGCCGAGCTCGACGCCTGGCTGCGAGCCCACGGCATCGACGCAGACGGGCCGTTCTTCCATCGGCTGCACGTCATCGACATGGACGGCCCGATGGACATGGAGGTCGGCGTCGTCACCGCCGCACCGGCAGACGGCGACGACCGCGTACGCCATACCGAGCTCCCCGCGGGAAGGTATGCCACGCTCACCTACCGCTCGCACGCTCGGCGGGCGAACAAGGCGCTCCTCGACTGGGCCCACGAGCAGGGACTGACGCTCGACCGCTCGGATGTGGCCGAGGGAGATCGGTTCGCCTGCCGGTACGAGGCCTACCGCACCGACCCGCGCACCGAGCCCCGCAAGACGAAATGGATCGCCGAGCTCAATATGCGTCTAGCGGACGGCTAGCTCGCCGAGCTCCGACCAGTCCGTTCCGTCGACCTTGAAGTTCACGATCCGCGGCGTCTCCGCGAGGTGCGGCGGCAACTGCTGCTGCGCCGCGCGGAAGTGCTCCGAGCCCACGTGCGCCGCGCCGGCGTCGTCGTCCGCGAACGCCTCGACGAGTACGTACTCGTTCGGATCGTCGAGGCTCCGCGACCAGTCGAACCACAGGCAGCCCGGCTCGGCCCGCGTCGCCTCGGTGAACGAGCGCGAGATCTCCTGCCAGTTGTCGGCGTGCTCGGGCAGGACGCGGAACTTCGCGGTGATGAAGATCAACTTGAGTCCTCCACGCAGTCAGGGAACGAGGATCGCGCGGCCTCGGACGCGGCCCGCGTCGAGGTCGTCGATCGCCTTCTGGAAGTCGTCGAGAGCGTACTTCGCCGTATGCAGGTTCACCGCGCCACGCGCCGCGAGGACCATCAGCTCGCACAGGTCGTTGTAGGAGCCGACCAGGTTGCCGATGAAGTTGATCTCCGTCGAGATGATGTCGATCGTCGGCACCGTCGATGTTCTCGCCGTACCCGACCACGAGATAGTCGCCGGCCCGGCGCAGCATCCGCACGCCCTCGCCGGTCGCACCCGCCCTCGCCGACGAAGTCCACGACGACCTCGGCGCCGAGGCCACCGGTCAACGCCAGCACCTCGTCCACCTGCGAGCCGGTCGGCGACGACGCCGTGGTCCGCGCCGATTGACAAGGCGAGCTTGACCGCCTCCGCGTTGCGGTCGACGACGATCAGCTCGGCCGGCGTGATCGCCTTGAGCACCTGCACGCCGATGTGCCCGAGCCCGCCGGCGCCGATGATCACGCAGCGGTCGCGCGCCGTCAGCCGCCGGGCGGCCTTGGCGGCGGCGTGGTACGCGGTCAGCCCGGCGTCGGCGAGCGCGGCGACGTCCGACGGCTCGAGCGTGTCGGCGATCCGCACGCACCGACGTGCCGAGGTCTTGAGGTACTCCGCGTACCCGCCGTCGGTGTCGATCCCGGGGAACGCGTTGTTCTCGCAGTGCACGTCGTCGCCGGAACGGCACGCGCGGCACAGCCCGCAGGTGACCAGCGGGTGCACGATGACCTTGTCGCCCTCGGCGACGTTGGTCACCGCCGACCCGGTCGCGTGCACCCAGCCGGCGTTCTCGTGCCCGATCGTGTACGGCAGCGCGACGCCCGACTTCTCGGCCCACTGCCCTTCCAGGATGTGCAGATCTGTCCGGCACACCCCGGCGCCGCCGATCCTCACGATCACGTCGAACGGTCCGGTCACCTCGGGCATCGTCACCTCGGCCAGCTGCAGTGGCTCGTGGTAGCCGACGACCCGGACGGCCCTCATCGTGCTCATCTCACACTCTCCATCTCATCGGCGTAGCGCGTACGCAGCAGGCCACGGCAGAAGTGGGCGTTGCCGTCGATCGAGATGCGCGTCGAACGCGCACGGCGCAAGGCCATCGGGACCGCGGCGGCCGCGTACGGCCTGCCCGTCGTGGTCGACGAGGACGTAGCCCTCGCGGTGGCAGCCCGAGGACGGCCCGCCGCTTGCGCAACGCGTCGGTGCCCGGCCCGTCCGGCAGGTCGCCGACCGTGACCTCGCCGAGCGACTCGACCGTCCGCGACGGGTCGGCGCGCAGCAGCGCGGTGAGGCACCGCTCCATCGCCGCCGTGTGCGCCTTGCGTCGGAACGTCGTCCGCAGCTCGTCGAGATCGCTGCTCCGCCTCGTGCCGGAACGTCCCGCGGTAGCCCGCGTCGGCGGCGAGGCCGGCGTTGATCAACTCGGAGTCGTGGTGATCGTCGAGCTCCACGACGACGCGCGACGTCCACGGCAGTGCCGTCAGGGCGTCCTTGGCGTCGGACACCATCAGGTAGGCGAAGTTCGGCGCGCAGAACGAGGTCGGCAGCCGCAGGTGCACCTCGACCTCGCCGCCCTCGCCGACGGTCAGCGACCGGACGAAGCCCAGGTCGGTGATCGGCTCGTCGAGCTCCGGGTCGACGACGGCGTCCAGGGCTTCGTACGCGCTACGTTCTCGGGACATGTCACACCCCGGCCAAGTCCGCCTGGGCAGGCTCGCGCGGCCCGGTCGCCGGCTCGTTCGCGTCCGGGAGCCGCAGCTCGGCAGGGACGGGCAGGTCGTACATCTTGGCCGCGTTCAGCCCGAGGATCTTCTTCTTCTGCGCGGTAGTGAGCGGCGCGTACTCGGTCAGGTCCTCGGGGATCTGGAAGTCGACGAAGCGCTCGACCAGCCATTTCGGCGTCCAGATCGCGTAGTCGGAGGAGAACTGGATGCGGTCCTCGCCGATCCAGTAGAGCAACTCGCCGATGATCTGCGCGAAGTAGCGCGGCCGCGTGTGGATGAACGGCATGGCAACGGCCAAGCCCGCATGGACGTTCGGCTCCTGCGTGGCGATCCAGCAGAAGTCCTCCAGCCGCGGCAGGCCGCAGTGCTCGACGACGAAGTTCAGCTCGGTGAAGTCCGTCGCCACATGGTCGATGTCGGCGACGTCGAAAGCGTCGCGGTCCAGCGGTCGGATCGTCGGGCCCTTGTGCACATGGATGTTCATGATCCCGAGCTCCTGGCAGAGCGCGAGGTAGCGGTACGACCACTTGCTGTCCAGACTCCAGCCGCGGGAATCGCCCTGCCACTCGGCGGTGTAGAGCTTCACGCCCTTGAGCCCGTACCGTTCGGCGTCGGCCCGCAGCTGGTCGAGGCCTGCCTCGCCGTCGCGCGGATCCCAGCGGTGGTTGTACGTCAGCTTGTCCGGGTGCTCTCTAGCGAGCGCCGATGCCTCCTCGGTCTGGCCGAACCCGTTGGTGTAGAACTCGTTCAGCTGTGCGGGCTGGAAGATCGCGTGGTCGACGTACCCGATCTCGAACAGGTCCTGCATCAGCCGCTCGCCGCCCGTAGTAGAGGTACTCCTCGTACCGCCACACCTCCGACTCGGGCGAGAGGTTGCGGTGGTAGTCGTAGAAGCAGTCGATGAACTGCTTGCCATGAATGTTGCGCTGGTTCTCCGGTCGCGCGTCCCAGAGCGCGACGTGGGCGTCGACGATGAAGTAGCTTTCGCCATCTTTGGTGTACATGCGGACCTCCAGCTCACGGTGACGGCGTCCCGACCGTAGGCACGGTCGTCAACGGTGAGGAGCGTGGCGGCGTCTCAATTTGAGACTGCGGCCTGGTGCGGTGGTCGACCTGCGGAGGTAACGTCCAACCAGGACGGAGGCCGGCATGCCCGAACGCGACCTGCCCGAACGGGCCAGCATGCAGTCCGAGCTGGGCCGTCCGCTGGCGCTGTCGTCGCGGCTCGCGGCCTCGTGGCGGCGGAGCGAGGACTACGGGGTGTCGGTCGAGACGGTCGACCCGGTGTTCACCGGCACCCTCGACGACGAGTCGCTGTTCTTCTCCTGCGGTCGCGAGGTGCTGACCGACCTGCACCGTACGTTGGCTTCGTCGCCGATCAGCCTGATGTTGACTGACGCCGACGGGCTGGTCCTGAACCGGTTCTGTGGGGACCACGCTTTCCTGCGGGCGTTGGACAAAGTGCATCTGGCGCCGGGGTTCTCGTACTCCGAGCGGGAGGCGGGAACGAACGGGCTAGGGCTGGCCTTGGCGGACCGTACACCGACGGTGGTGCGTGCTGAGGAGCACTACTCGCTCAGCTTGTGCACTTACACCTGCGCGGCGGCGCCGGTCTTCGATCCGTTGACGGGGCGGCTCGAGGGCAGCGTGAACATCACGACGTACGCCCAGTCGTCCGGCGAGCTGCTGCTCGCGCTCGCCCAGTCGGCGGCGGGCAACACGTCCGCGCTGATGATGGCGCGATCGGTGGGACGCGGCCGCGGCCGTCGCCGCGGGGCGAGGTGTTCCGCGTCGAGGCGCCGCGGCTCGAGCCTGGCTCCGGCGGTCTCGCGGCGCTGTCGTCGTCGTGGGAGGAGGCGCTCTTACTGGCCCGTTCCGCGTTGGCATCGGGCCGCGTGGTCGCGGCGGTCGGCGAGGCTGGCTCGGGCCGGGCTACCTTGCTGGCGTTGGCGGAGCGCCTTGCGCGTCCGCGCGAGCGGATCTTGGCGGTGATCGTTCGCTCGGTCGACGCCCTGCCGTTGTGGGTCGCCGAGCGGTTGTCTTCGCTGGTTTCGTCGGCGGTGGCGTCCGTGCCGTTCTCGATGACCGCCGAGCGCTTCTCCGACATCCCCGCGCCGTTGGCCGCTCTGGTGGACACGGTCGTCCAAGTGCCGCCGTTGCGCGACCGGCCGGACGACATCCTCCCGCTAGCCGCCCACGCCGCGTTGCGGGCCCGCGGCCGCCCGGTCGACGTGACGGTCGCGGCCCAGCAGGCGCTCCGCGACTACGCCTGGCCCGGCAACGTGGCGGAGCTGACCCAGGTGATCCAGGAGGCGTCGATGTGTACGAACCTCATCGACCTCCGCCACCTCCCGCCGTCGGTCCTGGTCTCAGGCGGCCACCGCCTCAGCCGGATCGAGTCCTTCGAACGCGACGAGATCGTCCGCGTGCTGACCCGCCCCGGCATGACCATGCGCGAGGCGCCGGACGAGCTGGGCATGTCACGGGCGACGATCTACCGCAAGATGCGCCAGTACGGCATCCACCTGCCACAGGCGACCTGACCAGTTCCTAGCTCGTACGCGCCCGCAACGACCTACCTAGCAGACCGATCCTCGAGCGTGCGGCGCACGTATGCAAGGTCGAGGCGGCAATGCTCGGCGATGCGCTGATGCCGATCCCGCAGTCGTGTATCCACCGACTTGCCCTCAATCGTGTACACCACGATCAGCGAGCGGACATCCGACTCGACCGCCTTGATCACCGCGGCCCAAAGCAGGTCCCGGAACGTCCTCGGCCTCCCCCAGCACGCATATCGCTTCTGGACCCCGTCGGTGGCATCGCAATGCATCGGCTTTTCACGAATGCTGCCAGGCACGATGGACCAGCTTGTCCCTAAGACGTGAGACACGAAGTCGCTCGCGGGAGTCAGTTGTCTCGTCGCGTACTGCGCGAAGGGTCCGACGTTCTCCTGGGCACGGGCGTACTCCTTGAGAGGACCGTCCTTCAGCCAGACGCGCATACCTTCGGCCGTGTAGTAGTCCGCCAGCTCGCCGCCGACGGCCGGATCCTCGACCCATTGCGCGTAGTAGCGAGTTTTCTCGCGCGGGGATAGCTCCTCCCAATCGAGCGAACCTACTTGTCTGTATAGCTCACGAACAACCGCGGCGCGAATGTCTGCCGGGATCGGGATCTCGGGCATTCCGTCCTTTCTCTCATGACTCTCCTCGTCCTTGGTTCGCGACCGCGCTCATCACACGTTCGGCCACTTCTTCGGGCTCGTCGTGTTCCCAACATCGGATCACCGCCCAGCCCTCTTCCGCCAGCGCGCGATTCGTCTCCTCATCACGGCGCCGGTTGTCGGCGATCTTGGCCTGCCAGAAGGATGAGTTCTTCGTAGCTGGCCGATGGTGCTCCGGGCAGCCATGCCAGTAACAACCGTCTACGAAGACCGCTACACGTGCCTTGGGGAATACGATGTCCGCTGTTCGCCGAAGCCGAGGAAGGGGTCGTGTCGACACTCTGTACCGGAGCCCGTGCGCATGAAGCACCGCTCGAGGTGGCGCTCAGGCCGAGTGTCCCGGCCGCGGTTGCCGCGCATCGAGGCCCGAACTTCCGGAGATGCCGCCCACGAGTCTCGGTGGTGTCTCTTCGTCGTGCACTAGACCTCGGCCGCGGGCCAGTGCCCATCCAGCGGCAAGGTTCGACTTTCGGGTTCCACCAATTACTGGTCCAAGCGATCTTTCGACCGTCCGGCCGCCAACTCGCCAACGGACGTAGGCGCGTACCTCGTCGGCCCCAATCGCTGGGCGGAGAACGATGGTCGCTCGACTCGTATCTCCGCCGCTGAGCCGCACGGCCCTGCGATATCGCCCGCCCGCCGCTCGGTCCTGTTCAGCCTCTGCAGCAGTTCGTGAGCGACCCGGACGCGGCTTCCACGCACGTAGCGAAGGTCCGGTCACTCTCGACTCTCGACCTCGTCCAAGACACTGGCGACAGCCTTGGCGAAGACCTCACCCAAGAGAACCGGAACAGCGTTTCCCAGCTGCCGCATCTTTTCCCCCGCGGTCCGCACAGCTTCCAATCATCGGGGAAGGTCATGACCCGCGCGACCTCGCGGACCGTCATATATCGATGCCGATACCGGGGTTGGTCGGGTGACCGCGTTCCTCGGACTTGGGTGTCCGTGAGCATGACGGACTCTCCGCCCGGCACCCCGTGCACACCAGCCTTCACTGTCTTGGCAGGACGATCCAGGGTGTTGGGCGTGTGTCCTCGGTAGACTCTCGCGTCAGGCCATCCCACGTGATCTAGAGGCATGTCGTCATACTGCCTGCGATTAAGTCGTCCGCCATGCGACGTCCGGCAACGCTGGCGTCTCGTCATCGATACCGGCGATGGCGTCCCGAAGCGTACGCCACGGCTTGAGTTCATCCTCGGTCTCAATGCTGAACTGGCCCTGCATATCCGCAATAACTTCATTACGGATTCGCCCGGGAACTTCCAGATGACGCTTCCAGTATTCTCCGTCTTGCATCGCCTGGACGAGCGCCGCCTCCGAGTGAGTCGGACGACAGAGCCTGCGCAGCACGGATTCGTCGAAATCAATGTCGCCACGGAATGCCACAATAATGACGCGATTCCGCACCTGCGGAACACCATAATCCGCCGCATTTACTTCGAATTTCTAACATTGTAGCGCTCTCGACTGTCGATCTCTCCACGCTTTAGTCGATCGCCGAGGATGCTCGTCATGCTCAAACCAGGCGGCTCTGGATCTCGTTCAACGAAGGGAAACTGAGCTCGCGAATGATGTAGTCAAAGTAGGGCCTGAACGAAGGTCGGAGCAAGACCGCGAACGTTCTCGCAAATGACAGCCTTCGGTTGAATCTCGCGGATGGCGCGGAACATCTCGGGGAACATGTTCCGCTTGTCTTCGTCACCCTTTGCTACCCCACCGAGGCTGAACGGTTGACAAGGTGGGCCGCCGGCCAAGAGATCAACGTGATCCTGCAGGTAGCCCATCTTGAGATCCCTGACGTCACCGCGGACGAGAGGCCAGCGTCACCAACCTCTGGGATCCGTTCCTCCTCGCCACGCGGAGTCGCACCGTTGGCCTCGAGGGTGTCGCACGCATGCGGACGAACTCGTTGAGCAGGAGCGGCCTGAAGCCGGCGCGATGGACAGCCATCGCGAGCCCACCGCCACCCGCGAACAGTTCAACCGACGTTCGCGTCGGGTCGCTCTCCCCTCCATGCACGGATCCTACCGGTCGCCCGACCGCCCACGGCTGATGCCCACAGAGCGTGTCTCGGCGGATACCGGACTTACTTGTCGATGACGCGTACAACGGCATGTCAGGGACCTTCACCTGGTAGACCAACGGGCGATGGTCACTCGGGAGCGCGGCCTTCGGTAGCTCCGAGCCGCAGGGCCACGACTACGCCCTGAGGCCAACCCTCAGCGGAGGTCTCCACCTCGTCCACCTCGCGGTCCACCACTGGATAGACCAGCGCACCACCCGATGTATGGGGCTTGCGGAGGGGATGCGAAGACCTTGCGCTGTCGGGGCTCAGAGTTACCTCGGACCATGGATCCGATGTCGACCTTGCGACCATGGACACTGAACTCGCCAGTCACACTCGGGATGCGGACGGGCTTTCGCGTCGAGTTCTCTCGGAAAGACAATCTGCCATCCTTCGATGACGTCCGGCTTGAGGCTGGCGATCCACGCGAGATCTGGCGCGAAGTCTGTCGGGGGTCGACCACTTGAGATCAGTGAGAACGGCCACCATCTCCTCGTGCGTCACGGCTCCCGAGGAGCGCGTGGAACGAAAGGTCACCGCTCACGAGCTTCCGGTCATTGCCGGCCGCAGCAGCGAAGAGTGGCAGGCAGGCACGCAGGTTGTGCGTCAACGCGATCTTGATCGTTCAGGCTCGGATAGCCCGAGCTCGGCTCCTTCGAGAGGGACCGATCCTCCACCAAACGCGCGTTGTACATCTTGTTCGGCGCGGTCGGACGCAGGCCATGACGGGCTACTAGCGGCTGAACGTCCGCCGGTGTCACAGTTGGTCGTCCCACCCACCATGTGGGCGTACTGCCGAAGCTCGCTTCTGAAGTGTTCCTCATCTAGGCACGCCGCCTCGAAGGCGTCACGTACCTTGGTCGTGATGAAGAGCCGAACGAGATCGCGGTATCCTCGCCGGAAGCCGAACCATCGCCCCATCTGCATAAGGGCCTCGGCATGCCCGACTGTCCGCGAGTAGTAGGTGACAGTCAGGCCTTCGACTGTGAAGCCTCGGGCGAGTTTGTTGCCTCCGACGAGGACCCGCCAGATCGGCCTCTTGTCGAAGTCGAGGTCCTCTTGCTCCACGTCCTTATCGCTGTTGACGATCAGTACGGGATTGCCATTCGGTGCCACCA
The DNA here is from genome assembly GCA_963762635.1 of uncultured Actinomycetota bacterium. Taxonomy (GTDB): domain Bacteria; phylum Actinomycetota; class Actinomycetes; order Propionibacteriales; family Actinopolymorphaceae; genus Tenggerimyces. The sequence goes on along the minus strand of CAVXLQ010000004.1, from coordinate 477,309 downwards.
GACGGGCAACCTTGGGGATGTAGGATGCGATCTCTTCGAAGGTCGCTGGCGTGGGATAGCCCAAGTTGAGCGCCGCTGAGACAGGCGCGAAGTCCGAATCGAAAAGTTTCCGCAGCCGGTGGACCGCGCCCCCTGTCTGGTATCCGCGGATCCTCCAGAGATCCTTGATCGCCTCTCCGCGCGACTTCTGAACGGCGGTCCGCATGGTCTCGTGAACCAACATCGTGTGGTGCTTGAAATCAGCCATTCCGTGGTGAGAACGATAGAGCTTGATCGCCCCAGCCAGCACAAACGAGTCGAGGGCGCCACCTAGTTCGTCATCCTCACCTTCTTCCGACAAAAGTCGCAGGTGAGCTTTCTCCTTCGAGTTGGCGAGGCTCTGCTCTGATTCCGAACTGGCGCTCTCGAGGTCATGGAAGTCGTCCGCTCCCATATAGCCCGATGGCCGATCAAGTGAAATCAGATAGTCGCTCGGGAAGATGTCTTCCGCGTCCGTTGTATCGACGAAGACGTTCGCGAATGGGGTCGCCGTGTAACCGACGTACTGCGCACGAGGAAGCATTGCTAGCAGGTTCGAAATGTGCTGATTGATCGCCGTGCGCTTCTTTTTCTCTTCGACCCACTTCTTTCGGGTCCGACGGTATTGACCGACGCCTGATCCGACTCGTCGTCGATGATCAGCGCTGGGATGTCTTCAAGTTTGTCCGCCGTATGCTTGAGATCCTTGACCAGATTATTGAGCACCGTCGAGTTCTTCTTGACTACCATCAGCCGGGCGTCACTTGTGAAGAGGTTCTCGATGCGCCAGAGCGGCAATGACTCGATCTCGACGCTCGAATTCTAGCGCCGATCGCCCTTGTTGAAGCCGCGATAGTCGAAATGACGCGTTGTCATCCTGTGAATGTCGGGCCTGCCGATCTCCGATGGCCTAGCGCCGTGGGTGACGAACTGTCCCTCGAGCCAGTCTTCATCATCTAGATAGTCAATGAGCTGCGAGGCCTCCGGATCGTCCTCGTCAACGCCTCGGAGAACGTTTTCGCGGCCCACAAGTTCCATGTCGAGACGCCGTTGAGTCTGCTCCCGCAGAAGGTTCGTCGTCCCGGTCATCACGATGATGAGGCGGTATCCGGCGTCAACAGCCTTCGCGATCACGCCAGTGAAGTTCGCGGTCTTTCCACTCTGGACGTATCCGACGACAAGACCTTTCGTTTGTCGGGCATCCTTTCGCGTCGGCTCGATCAGACGCTCGACGACGTGCGTCGTCGCGGTGTCCAGATTGGCGATGGCTTCCGCTCCCCAACCCTCTGTGATCTCTCAGGTAGCTCGACGTAGTGCCCCCAGTAGAAGTCGCGTTCGCGCTGCAGATCGCCGCTGTACCAAGGATCCCATGGGCCAGCTATGACTGTAGTCTCGTCCTTCTTAGCGACGGGAAGACGTTCGGTGAGCGCGTCCGCGGTCTCCGCGTCGAGTTCGAGCGCGGCCATGATGCGAGATCGGCGATCTTCGGTGTTGGGCTCCGTGCCATCCGCCCAAGAACTCTCCTTGGTGGGCGCGTTGTCCCATGTCAGAAGCTTAAGGTGCAGGTTGATCCTGAGCTTGTCGTTCGAGTCGCAGGTGGCCAAGTGTTCGAGGAGCCGCGCGGCGGAGGCGTCGATGTGCCGAGCTATGTCGTCTGCCTCCATCTGGGCACGCCGCACGAGCCCTTTTGGCCCGGCGGCCATCGCACCCAACGCGCTGACGTAGGCCTCGACGAGTGGGAACGTCATGATGCCCCTTCAGAACTAATGGCATGGACGATTGGCTTTGGAGGGTCCTGATGGGAGTCGAACTCCTCGAGATCTATCCGATAGCGGACTTCAGGGATCCGCGCGAATGCAGAAGCCCGCCCCCTGCAACGCGTCCCGAGTGAGCCGTGGGAAGTCGCCACTGACGGCGTACGCGCTGCTCTTCGTCCTGAGTGTCCAACGAGTCGGAGGCTGATCACGGGTCTCGTCTCGCCAGCCGGAGTCCGCGAGCGACTGCGCGAAGGCCGTTCTGACAGCAAGCGATTCGAGGCGTGCCGTGATCCTGTCCACGAGGTCAGCTAGCGTGCGTCCCTCTCCCGCACCAGCCGACGTGATCTGATGCGAGATCAGCCACAGCGGTCGCTTCTGAGTCGGCACAAGCTGTGTCAGAGACTCAATCCAGTGAACTCTGCGTTCGCTGGTTGTCGTCTTGACCTCGAGGTCGAACTCAGGCAGGCCGAAATCATGTTCTTCGGCAAGGCCACCACGCCACGACTGCACGGCCTCAACCTCACCAATGGCGGAGATCAGCCCGTCGACAATGAGGAGCTCCCCGTACAGTCCGACCGCACGTTCGCGCGACATCGACTCGGGCGGACGGAGTAGCGACGACATTCCCTCCAGAGTGGAGCGAAGCGATTGCGCCGGAGAAGCTCCCTTCAGCTGAACGCGATCCGCGATGGCGCACAGGATCGGGTAAGCCTCGCGGAACACTGTGGGCAACGTAACGACGACTTCGAAGTAGCGCCGCCCTTCCCTCACCGCGATGCGCGAGAGGATGTTTCGCATACCGGTGTCCATGGCCTGCACCCGCGGACCTACCTCGATGCGGAGTCCCAACTCCGCCTTGATCGGTTCGATGAAGATGGAAGCGTCCGGGCTCCCGCTGAGGACCAGAACAGCCGGCACTCGTTGAGCGAGGTAGAGGTCGAAGTTCTGACTGGTCAGATGACGCTCGTTAACGTCCCGCTCAGCCGTCATTGGCGCTCTGCCTGAACGGCGATCGTCAAGATCGTTTGCCACAGGTCGATGTTGTCCTTGTCCTTGGCCCCGAGATAGCTGCCTTCGAAGACGTTCGCCGTCAAGAGGTAGAGAACGGCCTTCAAGAGCGGGAGGTCATTGAGTCCTCCGTGCTTGCCGCCGAGAAGCATCTTCCGATAGCGCTTGTTGAGCCACAGAGTTTGCCTATCCCGGTCGATATGGAAGAAGGCATCGTCGGTGAAGGTCTCCCATCGAATGTCGATGGGATCCTCACCTCGAACTTCCGGAATATCCTTCTCGATGGCGCTACGTACGCGAGGAGGAAGCCCCGCCCCAGGATGGATCATCGGAGTGCGCTTGGCCGACCGCGCGGTAGATGCCTTGAAGACCTGTTCGGCGACATCGAGGTAGTCGCTCAGGCTCATCCCGTCGTCTGAGCGAGCCGCTGCGGCCAAGCGGGCGAACTCCGGGCCAACTTGGACCTTGCGACTTCTCTGGATTCATGCGGAACAGCCCGAGGACGTCGCTGTCGATGTCCACTTCAACCCTTGCGAGCTGAAGCCGACGGTCCGGCGCGTGCACTCCAACCCAGCCACCAGCCTGCAGCAGCCGATCGCGGCGGTAGAAGTAGAGCCCTTGGTGGTCTGCGGCGTTGCCCGACAAGCGGAACGCCGGAGTGCTAGACCGACCGGGCCACAGGTGACATCGGAAGTCGATAGTCAGGCCATCCACGTCCGCCGAGAAGACCTTGGGGAAGTCCAGCCGTGCCGAACGTGAGTAGCCGAACGGGTTGAGTCGGCGTCACCGGGATCGGCGGACTCACGAACGCGACATCGACGTCGTGCACGTCGAAGTCGACCGAGAGTTCGTCGTTCTCAAGGAAACGATGAAACACCATTCCGAGGTGCTGACATGCCGTCGTGATGACGCTGTCGATGAACTCCTCCACCCGACGAACGTCATCAGTCGCGGGGAACGCGACCACATCGTCCCAGCGAATGACCGTGCCACTCCCGGTCATCGAGACGTGCCAGTCTCGATTCAGCTCCGACTCGACGAACGGGCCAGGAACTACGTCACAGTTGAACCCCCTGCGGGTCGCCTCATCGAGCCGCCAGCGGCGACCAACCGGGTCGCGCCCAGATGCCTGGGTCAAGACCGTCAAACTCCGAGCTTGACTGAACGACGCCGCCTTCAGTCCGAGCCCGAAGTGGCCCAGATCGGCGTCACGGTACTCACGCCTGCCACCTACCGTCATCGCCGTGTCGATCTGCTCCGGCGTCATTCCTCGGCCGTTGTCGACGACGTAGAGGGATCGGAGCGAGCCTTCGACCCGAACGAGTCGGATGAGGACCGCGGTCGCGCCGGCGTCGATCGAATTATCGACCAGATCGGCCAGGGCTGTCACCAAGGAATGATTGCGTCCTATGGCATCGAGCGCCCGGGGGTCGGGAGGTAGCTCGATGCTGCCAGCAGTCGGAATGTCTTGGGTCCACTCATCCACGACCTAACCCACTCCCCAATGCGTTCCGGTTGCCCGCCCAGATCCTTCACGCCGTTCGCGTCCACTCCACGCGAACCGCGCTCTCCCTTATATCCGACAGTGAGCTTCTGATTACCCGAGATTACCCAACTGACCCCGATCCGTTGTTCTCTAGTACGCACCGTCACCACTGCTGGCGCAGGATGAGCCGAGCCTCACATGCGGACCGCCTAGCTCGTCGCGATGGCGGGGTGGTCGGGCCAGTCGACTGCGTAGCCGGGGTCGTCTCCTCGGCTGATCCTCACGAAGCGGAGAAGCTCGCGGAGGATGCCGGCGCTGCCTATAGCCCAGCCCGCTTGCGGTTCGAGGGCCGGCGGGTCGGCCTTGTGCTCGTAGTTGGACCACCGCACGCCGTCCGCGTCAACGGTGGCCCGTACCGTCAGGTCGTCGACAAGAACGTTGGCGAACTCGAGCCCATCCCCTCGCTCGACCTGCCGATCGAGGGCGAGCGCGAGCACGCCCGCCGTCCCGCAGCACCGGCCGTTGTTGTCCCAGAAGCCGGGTCTTAGTTGTTGTGGGAGACCGGAGGTGGTGACGGTGTGCCAGCAGCGATCCTCCAGGTCCCGCCGGCCCAGCAACCGGAACACCTGCGCATCCCCAGCCGGGCCGTTGCACCAGCCAAGGCTGTAGCGCTCGATCAGGTCGGGCCGGTGCGGAGGATCCGAGTGCGGAACGAGAAACCCCTCCGGCCCAGCCTCGTTCCTTGCCACCACATCAGCGGCGCCGGCAAGCGCGAGCTCGACCAAGTCCTTGCGCCCAGTAGCCGCCCCCACAGCAGCCAGCGCGTACACAATCCCAAGCGTCCCGTGCGCGAGGTGATGCGACCGCGCAGGCCCAGGCCGCACAGCCCAATTGACCCCACCCGGAGTCTCATCCGCGGTGTTGAGGTACGGCGTCACCGCAAGCAGCGCCAGCTCGAGATCCCCGACGTACAGAGCCCCCAACCCAACCCCCGCATTGCCGGCAAGGAGCTCGAACATCGGCCCCCACCGCTCCCCATCAAACCCCGCCCGCACCTTCTCAAGCGCCGCCCGCACACCCATCGCAGCGTCCGCATCGCCGAACCGCCGATCAACAGCGTGCAGCGCAACCGCATACCCCATAAGCCCGTTGTAAAGCCCCGCATCACCGTCATCCTCGACAGCCGCCACCAACCCCCGCGCAGCGCGAAGTGCCGCCTCGCCATACCGAGAGTCGCCGAAGTGCGCCTCAGCCTCCAACAGCGCGAACACCACCCCCGCACCACCGCTATAGAGCGTCGAGTCCGGCACCTCCGCACCCAACAACCACTCCACAGCCCCCGCCGCCAGCTCCTCCGTCGTCATCACCCGTCCATGATGCCGACCAACGACAAAGGACCAGCCACGACGGGCTGGTCCCTGAGATTGTGTGGAGCTGAGGGGATTTGAACCCCTGACCCCCTCGATGCGAACGAGGTGCGCTACCGGACTGCGCTACAGCCCCCAGATGGGTGAACCGACGAAGAGAATAGCATCCGGGCTCCGGTTGGGCCGAAGGGGTTAGTCGCCTACGGCTCGGCGGTGCTCGAGCTCTTCCTCCGGTGGCGGCTGGGGCTGGACCGTCGTCTCGATCAGCTCTGCGGCGTCCATCGAGGCTCGCAGCAGCAGTTCGGCTTCGGGCAGGCGGCCCGAGGTCCACGTTCCCGGCGAGCCGAGCTCGACCGTTCGCACGGTGAAGGGCGCTCGGGCCTTGGTCACGTACGTCGGCAGCGGGCACCTCTACCGGGTCCCAGAGGCCGTCGTCCCGCTTCGCGGCCGCAGGCGCCGGCTCGGCCGCCGCTGGCTCCTCGGAGGTGGAGGCTCGGCGGACGAGCACCGTCGCCTCGTCGTCAACTCCGGGTTGCGCGACCGACGAACCGTGCGCGTACGACGCTGTCACGCGGGCGCTGCGGCGCAGCGGGCCGTGCTCGAGCGCCGGCGAGCGGACGGCGGCACGTTCGGCACGCGCCGCTGAGGCGGAGACGAACAGGAACGCCACCACGACGCCCGAGGGGATCGCCACCGCCCACCAGGGCACCAGGGCCACCACGGCGAGGACGGTCACGACCGTCAGGGCCGCGACCAGCGCCACCAGCACCCGTCGGCGCCGCGTCGCGGCCGACACCGACGAGGACCGGACCGGCGCCGACGAACGAGGCGGCGGACCGAGCACCGGCCGCCGCGGAAGCTGGTCGGCAGCCTCGTCCGCGGGAGTCGCGTACGCAGGCGTCTTGCGCCGCGCCAGCACGCGCATGGCGTCGGAGAACTTGTCGACGGAACGCGAGGCAGCCGCCTCGTCGTGCCGGCGGAGCCAGAGGGGGACGAGGTAGGCCGCCCACGCCGCGACGATCGCTGCGTAGATCAGACCGGTACCCACAGATACGAAGGTACGCAAGCAACGGATCATCGTGGCGCAAATGATCCGGTGTGTCGCGTGGGCGGCATGTTACTCAAGGGGCGAATGTGACTCGCGAACGACACCCTACGACGACGCCGGCGACCCCTGTCGAGGCTCGCCCGACGCCCGCGAACGCAGCCAGCGCGCGACCAGGCCCTCCGGTACTTCCTCGGCAGTCAAGGCGAAAGACAGGTGATCACGCCACGCGCCGTCGATGTGCAGATACCGCGGCCGCAGCCCCTCCGGGCGGAAGCCGAGCTTGTCCACCACGCGCAGCGACGCGACGTTCTCCGGGCGGATGTTGATCTCGATCCGGTGCAGCTCGGCGCCGAAGAAACAGTGGTCGGTCGCCAGCGCCACCGCGGTCGGCGTGATGCCGCGCCCCGCGTACGCCTGGTCGATCCAGTACCCGACGTGCGCCCACCGCGCCGAACCCGTCGTGATCCCGTTCACGGTCAGTTGTCCGACCAGGCGGTCGTCGTAGGTGATCACGAACGGCATGCACATCCCCGCGATCGCCTGGCGCCGCAGCATCCGCACCATCGAGGCGAACGTCCGGGGCCGAGGGTCGCTGCCCAACGGCGGCGTCGCCTCCCACGGCCGCAGCCACGCCAGATTGCGCGACCGGACCTCGCGCCAGGCACGGCCGTCCCGGACCCGGATCGGACGCAGGCCGACGGGTCCTTCCGCCAACTTCACCGGCCACCCCTTGCTCAGGGCCGCCTCCTTCACGCCATTACGAGTGGTCGCCGCCGCGTACCTGCTCGACCGCGTGTACCAACACAGGGGCAAGGACCGCAATGCCGTCCTTCGCGCCGCCAGGCGAGCCGGGCAGGTTCACCACCAGTGTCTTACCCGCCAGCCCCGCAAGGCCACGCGACAGTGCCGCAGTCTCGACACCGTGGGCGATACCGTACGCCCGAATCGCCTCCGCGAGTCCAGGAACCTCCCGATCGATCACCCGCCGAGTGAGCTCCGGCGTCTCGTCGGTCGGGCTGAGGCCGGTTCCGCCGGTGGTGAGGACGACGTCGTACGCGTTCGCCACCGCCTCCCGGAGCGCCCCTTCGACCGGAGTCCCGTCCGGAATCACCTTCGGCCCGTCGACCTCGAACCCGAGCCCGGTCAGCCCGTCGACGAGCACCGGGCCGGCGCGGTCGGCGTAGACGCCGGCGGAGGCACGGTTGGACACGGTGATCACCAGCGCCCGCATCACCGTCTCCATGTCCCCGTCTTGCCTCCGGTCTTCTCCTCCACCCGGACCTGCGTGATCGTCGCCGCCGGGTCGACCGCCTTGACCATGTCGATCACGGCGAGCCCGGCGACCGACACCGCGGTCAGTGCCTCCATCTCGACGCCGGTCCGGTCGGCGGTCCGTACGGTCGCCACGATCTCCACCGCGTCGTCCGCGACCGCGAGGTCCACCTCTACTCCACTCAACGCGATCGGGTGGCAAAGAGGTACGAGGTCGGGCGTACGTTTAGCGCCCATGATCCCGGCGATCCGCGCCACCGCGAGCGCGTCGCCCTTCGGCACGCCGGCACCGCGGAGCAGCGCGACGACCTCGGCCGAGACCAGTACCCGTCCGGATGCGCGAGCGGTACGAACGGTCACGTCTTTGGATGACACGTCAACCATTCGAGCAGCACCCGACTCGTCGACGTGCGTCAACCGCGGGTTGTCAGTCATCGCGCGGCGTCGATCACGATCACCTCGACCGTGTCACCGGGCGAGACCTCGGTCGTGTCCTCGGGGACGACCGCCAACGCGTTCGCGCGCGACAGCCCGCCGACGAGGTGCGAGCCCGGCCCACTGACCGGCGTGACGCGGCCGGCGCCGTCGGAGCCGATCGAGTACTCCACGCGAGTGAACTGCCGCTTGTCGGGCGAGGACCGCCAACCCTGAACGGCCGTTGCCGAAACCGTCGGCGTCACGTACGGCAGGAGTCCCACCATCTTGCGCAAGGCCGGCTTGACGAAGAGCAGGAACGACACGTACGCGCCCACCGGGTTGCCAGGCAGCGTGAAGATCGGCGTACGGTCGTCGCCCACCACACCGAAGCCCTGCGGCATGCCGGGCTGCATCGCGACGGTCGTGAACTCCACCGTGCCGAGCTGACCGAGCACCTGCTTGACGATGTCGTACGCGCCCATACTCACGCCGCCGCTGGTGACGACGAGATCGGCGCGGACGAGCTGGTCCTCGAGGACGTCCATGAACTTCCGGCTGTCATCGGGCACGACGCCCACGCGGTAGACGATCGCGCCGGCTTCCTTGGCCGCGGCGGCGAGCGTGTAGCTGTTGGAGTCGTAGATCTGGCCCTCGCCGAGCGTCTGCCCGGGCTCGCGGAGCTCCGAGCCGGTCGACAGGACGACGACGCGCGGCCTCGGACGTACGCGGACCCGGTCGCGCCCGGAGGCCGTGAGCACCGCGATCTGCTTCGCGTCGATGACCGTGCCGGGGCCGGCGAGATGCTGCCCGACGACGACGTCCTCGCCGCGGCGGCGGATGAAGCGGCCGGCCTCGGCACCGTGGTAGATCGAGACCTTCGCGACGCCGCCGTCGGTCCACTCGACGGGCACGACGGTGTCGGCGCCGTGCGGGATCGGCGCGCCGGTCATGATGCGCAGCGCGAGCCCGGGCGCGACGGCGAGCACCTTCTCCACGCCGGCGGCGACATCGCCAACGACGGGCAGCACGATCGGGTCGTCCTCGGTGGCGCCGACGACGTCCTCGGCGCGCATCGCGTACCCATCCATCGCCGAGTTGTCGAACTGTGGCAGGTCGAACGTGGCGACGACGTCCTCGCAGAGTGCGCAGCCGTGCGCATCAAGGATCTGCTGCGCGAACGGGGGCAGCTCCTCGATCGCTTCGAGGATTCCTGCGAGGTGTTCGTCGACGGTCTTCATGCGCCCAGCGTATGCCGGGGCAGTGTCGTGATCATGGAGCCGCTACGGGCGTTCCTTGACGAACTCTCGAAGCCAGGCGACGAACTCCGGGCCGAGGTCCTCGCGGTCCGCGGCGAGCCGGACGATCGCGCGCAGGTAGTCGGCCTTGTCGCCGGTGTCGTACCGACGCCCGCGGAACAGCACGCCGTGCACAGGTCCGCCGGAGTCCTCGCGGGTGGCGAGCTCGCGGAGCGCGTCGGTCAGCTGGATCTCGCCGCCGCGGCCGGGCTCGGTCTTCTGCAGGACCTCGAAGACCTCGGGCGCGAGGACGTACCGGCCGATGATCGCGAGGTTGCTGGGCGCGTCCTCGGCGTCGGGCTTCTCGATCAGGTTGGTGACGCGTACGACGCCGTCCTCGTCGGTGGGCTCGACGGCGGCGCAGCCGTACAGGTGGACCTGCGCGGGGTCGACCTCGATCAACGCGATCACGCTGCCCCCGCGGCGGCGTTGCACGTCGATCATCAACGGGAGAAGGGGATCGCGCTCGTCGATGAGGTCGTCGCCGAGTAGGACGGCGAACGGCTCGTTGCCGACGTGCGGCGCGGCGACGAGGACCGCGTGGCCGAGGCCCTTGGGTGCGCCCTGGCGGACGTAGTGGACGTCGGCGAGCTCGCTGGAGTGCTGGACCTCGGCGAGCTTCTCGGTGTCGCCCTTCTCGCGGAGGGCCTCTTCGAGCTCGTACGCGCGGTCGAAGTGGTCCTCGAGCGGGCGCTTGCCACGGCCGGTGATCATGAGGACGTCGGTGAGGCCGGCGGCGACCGCCTCCTCGACGACGTACTGGATCGCCGGCTTGTCGACGACGGGGAGCATCTCCTTCGGCGTCGCCTTGGTCGCCGGGAGGAATCGGGTGCCGAGGCCGGCCGCGGGGATGACGGCCTTGCGGACCGCTCGTACGTCAGTCACGGTCGCTATGTCCGTTTCGTGGTCTATGTCCGATAGGATCGCGGTTGCGGGGTCGGGCGATGTACCGACTGCGCTAGAGGAGCCGAGGTCAGCCATGGGCCGAACCCTAGTCGCAGCCCGGCTCGTCGAAGAAGCCACGTCCAAACGCCGTGAAGCCGCATGGCAGACGGTGGCGTACCGCGAAACTGAGCGAGCCGGGGCTGCGACCATCCGGGCTAGCGCTGCCTGTCATCGCTTCCTGAGCGCCTTCTGTGAGCCGCCTGGGTGGCGGCCAAAACCGGCGTTCGGAAAAACTCCTTACAGAGGGTTGCCGAACATTTCGGGCGTTTGTCACCGTGGGTCAGATCTCAGGCCCGATTTCGGCCACGCAGAGTCAACTCGGGGAATCGGGTTGAGCCGAAACCCTCCCGTTAACCCGCAAGTCGCGGAAAGATAACGAACCATGCGGGGCTGGCCGGACGTGCGCGTGGACAAGGATCGTCTACGTCGCCGTGCTACGGCGAAACGGAGCAAGCTGCGACCGCTCGATCTGCGGGACGCGGCGGTTGCGCTGCGTGCTGTGCTGCTCAGCGTGGCGGAGGTGCACCGTTCGGCGGTGGTCGCGGTGTACGTCGGCGTCGGCACTGAACCGGGCACCGGGCCTTTGCTCGAGTCGCTTGCCTGCCGCGGCGTCCGCGTGCTGCTGCCGGTGCTTCGGCGTGATGCCGACGTGGACTGGGGCGTGTACGAGGGCCCGGACTCGCTGGCTTCGGCGCCGCTGGGCCTGCTCGAACCCGTCGGCCGCCGGCTGGGAGTCGACGCGGTGGCTACGGCGGACGCGGTGCTGGTGCCGGGCCTGGCCGCCGACCGCAGCGGCATGCGCCTGGGCCGAGGTGGCGGCTCGTACGACCGAGTCCTCGCCCGCATGGCCCGCGACGCCTTCAGCTGCATCGTCCTGCACGACGGCGAGCTGCTCGACGACGTCCTCCCCAGCGAATCCCACGACCGCCGCGTAGACGCCGCCGCCACCCCCTCGGGCCTGGTCCGCTTCCCGCTCTGATCTGGCTGATGCGCGAACTGTCGCGAATCAGTCACACTCGGTGGTATGGCCAGCATCGAGGAGTTGCTGCACCGCCGCTCTGATCTGTCCACGTTCCTCGTCCATCTGACCCGCGACGGCGTTCAGTCAGCCAGGGACAACCTCGTCAGCATCCTCCGCGAGCGCATGATCGAGGCTCGAACGCCGATGGGGATGGCCGCCGACCTCGACCCGATTCTGCGCGGAACAACCGCGACACAACGCGTTGTCTGCTTCACCGAGACCCCACTCGAGCACACCTGGATGATGGTCGAGAACATCCCTGGACGATCTGTCTGCTTCAGCTGCTACGGGCTCGTGTTCACCAAGACCACGGCACGGCGGATGGGATGCAACCCCGTCTGGTACCTCGACATCACGCCCGGGCACCAGTGGCTCACCGGGCCTGTCCAGCAACTGAGGGCGCAGGCCATAGAGGCGGCGAGGCACTCGAAGACGGACGGCATCGAGCAGGTCCGGCTGAAGCAGCAGCCGATCTTCAAGCTCACGCCGTTCCTCGAGCAGATGGGGAAGCCGAAGGTCGTCAGGAAGGAGTTCTGGTGGGAGCGGGAGTGGCGCCACGTCGACGACTTCTGCTTCGACTCCAGCCATGTCGTGACCATCCTGGCTCCGGAAGAAGCTCACGACACCTTGGACGCCGAGCTCGACGCTCTCGGTCGACGCGTGCCGGTCGTCGATCCGCGTTGGGGTCAGGAACGCATGATCGCCGCGCTGTCGGGGATCGACCGGCAGCAGATCGGCCCGTTCCCGAAGGACCAGTCGTCCTGAGCCTGGGATGGAGGCGCTACGGCGCGAGGGTGAGGGTGGAGTGGGCGGTTTCGCGGATTGCCTTCTCCGTGAAGGGCCACTGGATGGTGCGGCCGGCTACCCATAGCGGGGCTTGGTCGTTGTAGTTGGGGGAGAACGGGTGGCCAGATGCTCCTGTGAGGTTGATCCAGCGGGACTGGTCGAGGTTGGCTAGGTCGACCACCATGCGCATCGAGGGGACGGCTGAGACCTCGTAGCCCGGGAGGCCTTCTTCGTTCGCGGCCCAGCCGGTGGCCAGGACGGCGTCGTTGCCGCCGCTGAGCTCGTAGGGGCCGCGGTTGAACAGCGCTTCCAGCGGTGCCACGCCGCTCGAGCCGAAGGTTTGGTTCGTCAACGACAGTTGGTGCAGCTTGCCCCACCGCCACCGCTCGGGGGACTTGGCCATCACCATCGTCAGCTCGTCGCGCGCGTCTTTCATCGCTCGGGCCAGCATCGCGTCGCGGTCCTCGCGCACCCCGCGGGTCGAGACGTCGTCCCACCAAGGGTTGTCGGGATCGGACAGCATCCCGCGTACGACCTCGAACCACCGGTCGCGCCCGCCGGGCCAGGTCGACTCCGGGAGCTCGTCGTGGAATGTCACCGCGAGCAGGTTCTTCCATACCGCGTTGAAGTACGCTGCCGCCGCGGAGTCCGCTGGCTGGGAGAAGTCCCAACCACGCAACAAAGTCTGGCCCTCGGCGGCGAACGCCGAGACGCGAACGCGAAGCAGGTAAGGCACCAGGATCGGCGCCAGGCCGTTTGAGGTGTCAAGCTGGAGTTGCGCCATCGCGTCCGGGGACACCTTGCCTCCGGCTTTCGTCAACGAGTCAAGGACATCGGAGATCCGGTCGCTCCGGTAGCCGTACGACCACGTGTCCGCCAGCTTGTACGGGAACGAAGACTCGATCACCGCTTGGTTCGCCGTGACGATGTAGCCCTTCGGGGGATCCAGCACGTACGGCATCCGGTCGAACGGGACCCACCCGATCCACGCGTACGCCGACGTCCAGCCCGGCATCGGCCAGCCGCCGTCGCCGCCGCGGCGGACGGGGATCTTGCCCGGTGCCTGGTAGCCGATGTGCCCGTCGATGTCGGCGTAGATCAGGTTCTGCGACGGCACCTCGAACGCCTCGGCGGCCTTCCGGAACTCGGCGAAGTTGCGCGCCTGGTTCAGCAGGAAGATCGCGTCCGCCGTACGGCCAGGGATCAACGCCGTCCATCGCAACGCCAAGGCAGGCGTCACGTCGGCCATCGGATCCTGCCCCGAGGCAGGCGAGACCTGGGACACCCGCCGCAGCTCGGCGTCGGCATCCGACACCAAAGGCCCGTGCCGCGTTGCCCGCACGGTGATCCGCACCGGCTCGTCGCGTCCCTTGACGCGGACCTCCTCGGTCCGGCTGGCGAGCGGGAACCATCGGTCGTCGTACAGATAGGAGTCGCCGTTGAGCCGCTCGACGAACAGGTCCGTCACATCCGGGTCGAGGTTCGTGAACCCCCAAGCGACCCGGTCGTTGTGCCCGATCATCACGCCGGGAACACCCGAGAACGTGAAGCCAGCCACGTCGAACGGGCAGGTCGCCGCCTTCTTCCGGCAGTGCAGCCCCATCTGGTACCAGATCGACGGCATCGCCGGCGCGAGGTGCGGATCGTTCGCGAGCAACGGTTTGCCGGTGGTGGTCCGCGACCCCGACACCACCCACGAGTTCGAGCCGAACCCGGCCCGATCGCCCGCGCCCAGCTGCGCGGGCAGCCCGCCCACGACGGAACGCAACGACTCCAACGCCTCGACCGCGCCCGGTGGCAGCGCCGCACGACCCGGCGACTGCTGCGGCTGCAGGACGGGCGGGGCCATCGACACCGGCGTCGTCACGATCGGCGCATGGTCCTTGAACGGGTAGCCCGGATAGAGCGTGGCCACCCGATCCGTCGACACCTTCGTCGCGGCGATCACCCGGTCGATCTCGTTCTCCATGTTGCCGCGCAGGTCCCACGCCATCGCCTTCAGCCACGCGAGCGAGTCGACCGGTGTCCAAGGCTCCGGCTTCGCCGGCGGCCCCAGCATTCCCGCGGTGTACTCGACCGACAGCTGCCCGCCGCTGCGCTCGCCGAGGTAGGTGTTGACGCCCTCGGCGTACGCGGTCAGATACGCGCGCGTCGTCGGCAGCAGCTTGGGAAACTCGAGCTCCGCCACCCGACGCCAGCCGAGCGTACGCAGGAAGATGTCGGTCTTCAGCTGGCTCTCGCCGAACCACTCCGACAGCCGCCCGCTCGTCACGTGCCGGCGGAAGTCCATCTCGTAGAAGCGATCCTGCGCGTGCACGTACCCCTGCGCGCGGAACAGGTCCTCGGCGGTGTCGCCGTAGATCTGCGGGATGCCGTACTCGTCGCGCCGCACCTCGACCGGCGTCGCGAGGCCCGGCATCGAGACGCGACCCTCGACCTCGGGGAACGACCGACGCACGCCGAGAACCCCGGCGGCCGTCACGACGCCGAGCAGCAACACGAGCACGCCACCGACGATCGCGGTGACGCGGAGGAGTCGGCGCACGACGAAGAGCCTAGGGGAGCGAGTCCGATACGGCTTCTCGGTTGCGTCCGCGATAGGCCGCCGTCTTGGCCCGCGAGGCACAGGCGTTGGAGCAGTACCGGCGCCGGCCGTTGCGGGTCAGGTCGACGTACACCCGATCGCACGTGTGCGCCTCGCACACGCCGAACCTGTTCTCCCCCAGCATGTCCACCACCAGGGCGAGCGCGGTCGCCCACTCGCCGCCGAGCGCGTCGACCGGGTGCTTGCCCGTGCCGTGGAAGTGCAGGTGGTACGGCTGCCCGACGTCGTCGGTCAGGTACGGCAACGCATGGCAACTCGCGATCAACGTGTTCAGCCGCTCGGCCACCGTGGCCATGTCCGACGCGGCCAGGACGCCGTGCAACCGCCGCGCGAGCGCGACCGACCGACCCGCGGCGTCCGGAGCCGCGGCAAGGTCCTCCGCCGCGGCCGGGCCGAGTCGAGCAAGCACCTGCTCGAGCACACCCGGGTCCGGCGGTGGCGCGTACGGCGCGCCCTGGCGCTCACCCGGCATCGCGACGTTGACCACCTCGGCAACGACCTCCGCCTGCCGGCGCATGTTACATGCTAACTCCACTTGACAGGTAACACCTTCCTTCCTACCGTCGTTACGGTCAATTGCTGGTTGAACTGTAACGGAGCACGCGTGCGCGCCTACCGAGATCTGCTCGCCACGCCCGGCGTCGGGCGCGTACTCGTCGCCGCGCTCGCCACCCGGCTGACCACGTCCATGCTCAGCCTGGCCCTGCTCCTCGCGACCCATGAAGCCACCAGCTCGTACGCCACCGCGGGCCTCGCGCTCGCCGGGCACGCCATGGCGCTGGCCGTCGCCGCACCGATCTACGGACGGCTCGCGGACCGCACTCGCCCACGCGTCGTCCTGCTGGCCTGCCTCGCCGCCCACGTGGTCGCCTACGCCGGACTCGTCACCGCGCTCGGCACAAGCGGCGGCGACAGTCCCCAGCTCATCGTCATCGCGGCCATCGCGGTCGGCGCCTCCGCGCCTCCCGCCAGCGCGCTCACCAGAGCGATCTGGCCAAGGCTCGTCCCCGCCCGCCTGCTGCCCACGGCCTACGCCCTCGACGCGGTCAGCAACCAGGCGACGTTCATCTCCGGTCCGCTGCTGGTCACCGCTGGCCTGCTCGTCGCGCCAGCTCTCACGCTCATCGGCACCGCCGGCCTCGCCACCACGGCCGGAGTCGCCCTTCTCAGCTCATCCAGAACCCTAGACGGATCCGCCGACAAAGGCCCCGAACCGTCCACAGGCCATCCCCTGGGCCCGCTCGCCGACGGCCGGGTCGTCCTCCTCCTCGGCATCGCCGCGCTCGGCGCGTTCTCGTACGGCGCCGCCCAGATCGGCGCCGCCGCCACCGCCGGGCACCTTGGCCAGGCCGACCTCACCGGCCTGCTCACCAGCGCCCTCGCCGCCGGTGGGGTCGTCGGCGGCCTCGGCTACGGCATGCGGACCTGGAACGGCGACCGCCGCACGCGGCTCGTTCTGCTCTACCTCGCCAGCACCGGCGGCCTCGCCCTCGCCACCGCCTCACCGACCCTGGCCCTGCTCGCCGCCGCGTTCGCCGCGATCGGGCTCGTCGAGGGCCCGCGGGACGCGCTCGAGCAGGTCATGCTCGGCGACGCCACCCAGCCGCGTTACCGGACGGAGACGTTCGCCTGGTTGAACACGTTCATGTGGGCCGGCTACGGCCTCGGAACGTCAGCGACCGGCGCCCTGGTCGGAGGTGGCGTGGACGGAAGCGGAGCAGCAGCGCTCCTCGCAGGGGCCGCGGCCTGCGCGCTCGCCGCCGCGATCGCCACCCGCGTCCGCCGCGACCAGGTGGCAGCCCGGGCCTGAGTACGCCGTCAAGCGAGCGTTGACGACACCCCGAACGGGCAGCCAGCGCAGACCGTTCGTCTACGAACGCACGACCACCGCCCAGCCAGTCCGAGAGCCACCCCGCACCACCCCACCCAAGCAGGCCGGAGGATCGGCCCATGCAAACCCCGGCGACGCGCTTGCGGTAAATACTGCAAATCGCTTTCAAGAAATACCTCGACGTCGAATTATCAATTCGCAAAAAGGCCGGATCCGGAACAATTTCGAATGTAGTCTTGACGATTCTCCAACGCGTCCGATAGTTACGGCCGGGGCCAGATCTTACCCTCCGGAGGGCTACGGAGTGTCAGGTCCGCGATGCGCCAGTGGTCCCGGAGTGGTACCGATGCCAGACTCGCGACATGACGGACGTTCGGGTACGAGATCCACCAAAACAGGCAGCAATGGGGGACCAATCCAGCCACCGTCCGCAGCCGCGATCTGACTAGGGGTAGCCGATCACGCCGTGTGAGAACTGTGATCATCCAAGGCCTTTGCCCGGGCCCCCACTCGGCATTAACATGCCCGAAATTGCACGGGACCGGTCAAGGCCGGACCCGACGAAGAGCTGTGGCAAATGCGCAACGATATGGTCTCGATATTGATGATGGTTCGCGAGTCTGTTGCCCGTACCGAAGGCACCAGCGTCCTCGCCCGGCCCGACCTCGGCCGGCAGCGAGCCATGAGTCATTGCAGGGCGTTCGATCCCCGGGGGAGCTACCCGCGGCGCACCGCGTCGCCCGGCTGTCAGAGACTCACGTGACCACCGGGTCGGCAGTGGCCAAGTCATGTGCGGACACATGGCAGCGGCCGGAGCCCCGCTGTTCCCATCCCACCCAAACCGACCGGGCGCCGTCCGGTCAGTCCCTCCCCGCCGCGTTCGCACGCACGACGGCGCGTCAAAGAAGTTGCAAAGTGATAAAAGCGCTTAGTGTCTGCGCACCACGTACAACACTCGTACTGTCTAGGTACCCCGCAAGCAGCTGGTCGGGACGCCTTCGTCCCACGGAGGGACCGCGTGCTGCCAGATCCCTCAGCCCGCTGAAGGGAAGGGAGTAAGAACCCCATGAGCGACAACCCCCAGGTGAGCCGTCGCACAATCCTTTACGGCACGGCCATCGCGGCCGGTTCGGTCATGCTGACCGCCTGCTCGGGTGGGGGCGGCTCGACCCCCGGCAGCGGCGGCAGCTCGAGCGGCACCGGTGGAACGGGTGGCGCGGTAGGTGGCAAGGGCTCCGCCAAGGAGCCGCTGCCGGTGCCGTCCGCCTTCAAAGAGTCCCCCCTGATGAAAGCCGCAGCCGACGCGGGAACGATCCCGCCCCTCGCCGAGCGGCTCCCCGAGAAGCCGTTGGTCGTCCCGCACAACTGGGTGCAGGAGGGCAAGTACGGCGGCAAGATGCAGTTGCTGTGTGAGACCACGTCCGGTGACCGGGCGAGCTCGATCGGCGAGTTCTTCTGCGGCCACAAGATCATCCGCTTTATCAACGACGGTCTCGACATCATCCCCGGCCTCGCCGAGAGCTGGGAGATGAACGAGGACGCCAGCGAGTGGACCTTCCACTTCCGCAAGGGCCTCAAATGGTCCGACGGGAAGCCCTGGTCGACCGCCGACATCATGTTCTGGTGGGACGACATCGTCCTCAACGAGGACCACAGCGAGGGTCCCCCCGACGAGGCTCGTTCGGGCAAGAACACTCTCGCCAAGTTCGACGCCGTCGACGAGGTCACGCTCAAGCTGACCTTCGACGCCCCGGCACCGCTCACCGCGCAGCGCATCGCGATGTGGGTGAACGGTCCGCTCCAAAATGGTCCGTGGTGGATGGCACCAGCGCACTACGCCAAGCAGTTCCACCCGAAGTACAACAAGGCCGCGCCGAAGAACTGGGCGGCCGCCGGCGGAGCGTTCGAGACCAAGGTCGACTTCACCCGCAACCCGGACTGCCCCACGATGACCGGTTGGCGAGTCAAGACGTACCGCGAGGCGCAGAGCATCACGTTCGAGCGCAACCCGTTCTACTACCTGGTGACGAAGGACGGCTCGCAGCTTCCGTTCATCGACGAGGTCATCTTCACCGCGGTTCAGGACCCCGAGGTCGGCAAGCTGCGCATGCAGCAGGGCGGCGTCGACTACGTCCAGGGCCAGTTCTCGAAGGTCGGTCTCTCGGACATCTCGACGTTCCGGCAGACCGAGAAGCAGAGTGGCCTCGACCTGCTGCTGTGGGACGGCGGCTCGGGTACGAGCTCGATGTGGTTCGTCAACTACGACGTCAAGGACCCGGAGCTCCGCAAGGTGTTCCGCGAGCCGAAGTTCCGGCAGGCACTGTCGTTGGCGTTCAACCGCGAGGAAGCTCAGAAGGCCATCTACTTCGAGCAGGGCGAGCTCACCAGTGGCACGCTCAGCTCGAAGGCCAAGGAGTACCTCGTCAACGACCAGGGCAAGGAGCAGTACCAGGCTTGGCGCGACGCCTGGGTCAAGTACGACGCGGAAGCCGCGAAGAAGCTGCTGGACGAGATCGGCGTCGTCGACAAGGACGGCGACGGGATGCGCGAGCTTCCCAGCGGCAAGAAGCTCAAGCTGTCGATCGACTACTCGGCGAACGCCGACCCCGAGCACATCCAGAAGGACAACCTGCTCCTGCGTGACTGGAAGGCGATCGGGATCGACGGCACCGCCAACCCGATCTCCCCCGAGGGCTTCAACGAGCTCTGGGACAACGGCACGCTGATGGTGCACAGCAACTGGGAGGTCGGCGACGGCCCCAACCACCTGTTGTACCCGCAGTGGCTGGTGCCGCTGGAGCAGTCCCGTTGGGCGCCGCTCGAGGGTCGGATGTACAGCCTGCGCGGTACGCCGGCGGAGAAGCAGCAGCTCGACCGCGACCCGTTCGCCCGGACGCCACCTCGCATGGAGGCCGAAAAGGGCGGTCCGATCGAACAGTTGTGGACTCTGTACGACCAGACCAAGCTAGAGCCCGACGAGATGAAGCGGACCGAGGCTGTCTGGAACATGATCAAGATCCATGTGGAGCACGGTCCGTTCTTCAGTGGCACGGTGGCCAACACGCCTCGCGTGATCCTGAAGAAGAAGGATCTGAGGAACGTCCCCACGAAGGAGAACCTCCAGCTGGGTGGTTTCGCGAACCCGTGGATTCACCCGACGCCATCGGTCTACGACGTGGAGACTTACTACTGGGACAACCCCGACCAGCACTCTTCGTAGGAACTAATTCCGGCTGAGCCACCGGGAGGGCCCTCGATGCTCGCGTTCATCATCAGACGACTGCTCTACATGGTCGTCACCATGTTCATCATTTCGATCGTGAGCTTCATCTTGATCGAGGCCCCTCCCGGGTCGGCGCTCACCGCCGAGATCGACCGACTACGGGCGCTCGGCAACAACGTCTCCCAGGACCAGATCACGGCCCTGGAGGAGCGATACGGCGTCCACGACCCCGTGCTCGAGAAGTACGCGAAGTGGGCCGGCAACTTCGTCAAGGGCGACTTCGGCGAGTCGTTCACGCGCCGGTCACCGGTCAACGACCTGGTGTACTCGCGCCTCCCGTACACCCTGCTCTTCACCGGCGGGTCGCTGATCCTCGCCTGGCTGATAGCCATACCCGTCGGGGTCTACTCAGCGACTCACCGATATTCGTTACCCGACTACATCATCACCGTGGTCCAGTTCGTCGGAGTCGCGGTACCAGAGTTCCTCCTGGCGCTGGTGGTGATGGTCATCGCTTCGCGATATCTGAACGCGGATGTCGGCGGCTTGTTCTCCACCCAGTTCCAGAACGCGCCCTGGAGTTGGGCCAGACTCGTGGACTTCTTAGGCCACCTCTGGGTTCCGCTGATCGTCATCTCGGCCGGTAGCACGGCCTGGCTCACCCGCGTGATGCGCGCCAACCTGCTGGACGTGCTCAACCAGCAGTACGTCCAAACGGCGCGCTCCAAGGGTCTGCTCGAACGGCGCGTCATCTGGAAGCACGCCGTACGGAACGCCGTTCACCCGTTGATCATGGCGCTCGGTACGACGCTCCCCCTGCTGATCTCCGGCGAGGCGATCGTCGGCATCGTGCTCAACCTGCCGACCATGGGACCGCTACTCCTGGAGTCGCTCGTCGACCAGGACATGTATCTCGCGGTCAGCCTGCTGATGTTCCTGTCCTTCCTGATGATCATGGGCAACCTGTTGGCCGACCTGCTGTTGGCCTGGGTGGACCCGCGGATCCGGACTTCGAGATGAGGTGCTGAAGCGATGGCAGGCGTAATCGGCGATCCGGTACAGGAAACCACCGCCGCGGCCCCCACCGAAAAGGGCTCGGACGTAGGCGAGATCCCCCAGTGGCGGTTGATGGTCCGCCGCTTCAAGCAGAGCAAGCTCGCGGTCGGCGGCGGCATCGTGCTGCTGCTCATGTACATCGTGGCGGCGCTGGCTCCGTTCCTCTCCTCCAACGACTACGACGTCCTGAACTCCGGCGCGAAGAACGCAGCGCCGTCGGCGTTGACCTGGGACGGCGGCCTCGCGATGTGCGGGGTCACCCAGACGCTCAACCAGGACACGTTCGAGTTCGTGTACCAGAAGGACTGCAACAAGACGATCCCGATCCAGTGGTTCGGGAAGGGCTACGAGTACGACCTGTTCGGCATCATCAAGACCGACCGGCACCTGATGACCGTGCAGGGCGACACCAAGCTCTACCTGTGGGGTGCCGACATCCAGGGCCGCGACATCTTCGCCCGTACGGTGCAGGGCGGCCAGGTCTCGCTGACGATCGGCTTGTTGGGCGTCGCGATCTCCACCGTTCTGGCCACGCTGATCGGCACGATCTCCGGCTACTTCGGAGGGATCGTGGACAACGCGATCCAGCGGGTCATGGAGATCATCCTGTCCGTACCGACCCTCCCGCTCTGGGCGACGCTGGCCGCCGTCCTCCCCCGGGACATGCCGGTCGAACGAAGATACTTCTTCATCACGTTGATCCTGTCGCTCGTCGTGTGGGCCAACACCGCACGCCAGGTACGAGGCAAGGTCCTCGGCTACGCGCACGCCGACTACGTCAACGCCGCTCGGGCGGCCGGCAGCTCGCACAGCCGGATCATCGTCACGCACATGGTCCCGAACGCGATCAGCCACATCGTCGTCGTCGCGGCGTTGGCGATCCCGGCGACGATCATCGCCGAGACCTCGCTGTCGTTCCTCGGCATCGGGATGTTGCCTCCCGCCGTGAGCTGGGGGGTCCTGCTCAAGGACGCGCAGGAGATCGCTGTGGTCACGCAGTATCCGTGGATGTTGATCCCGGCTATCGCCGTGGTCATCGCGGTGACCTGCTTCCAGCTGCTCGGTGACGGCGTCCGCGACGCAGTGGACCCGTACGGCTGATCGGCCAGTGCACCGCAGGGCAGGACATTGGGGCGACCAGGCAGGGGTTTTCGATGGCTGAAGCAGCAGCGACCAGCACGAAGCTGGAGCTGGCCACGGACAAGGTGGTCAGCATCAAGGATCTGCACGTGGAGTTCCCGACCGTCATCGGCCGTGTCCGGGCTCTCAACGGCGTGAGCTACGACGTTCCGCGCGGCAAGGTGCTCGGCATCGTCGGCGAGAGCGGATGCGGCAAGAGCGTCACCGCCCGCGCGATCATGCAGATCATCGAGAAGCCGGGCAGGATCACGGGCGGGGAGATCCTCTTCCGGCCCGGGCGGGTGGAACGTACCGGCGGCAAGCGGGCACGTGGCGCGGGCACGGAGGCACCGAGCGGGAACGGCGACGCCAAGCTGGTCGACCAGCACGACATCGGCGAGGACATCCCGGAGCTCGCGCAGGGCGGCGTGATCGACCTGACCACGCTCGACCCGCACAGCCCGCAGATGCGAGCGATCCGCGGCCAGGAGATCGCGATGATCTTCCAGGAGCCGATGACCTCGCTCAACCCGGTCTACACCGTGGGCGACCAGATCCGCGAAGCGATCCTGCTGCACCAGACGAAGGACAAGGACGAGGCGGACCGGCGCGCGGTCGACATGCTGCGCCGCGTCGGCATGCCGAACCCGCCGCGGGTCGCGAAGAGCTACCCGCACCAGCTGTCCGGCGGCATGCGGCAGCGCGCGATGATCGCGATGGCGCTGTCCTGCATTCCCACGTTGCTGATCGCGGACGAGCCGACGACCGCCCTCGACGTCACGACCGAGGCGCAGATCCTCGAGCTGATGCGCGAGCTGCAGTCCGAGTTCGGCATGTCGATCATGTTCATCACCCACTCGATGGGCGTCGTCGCGCAGCTGTGCGACGAGGTCGTCGTGATGTACCTCGGCCGCGTGGTCGAACGGGCTTCGGTGGACGACCTGTTCTACAACCCGAAGCACCCGTACACCATCTCGCTGCTGCGCTCGATCCCACGGATCGGCGTGAGCCGGCACCAGCCGCTCGAGGTGATCAAGGGCTCGGTGCCCGACCCGTACTCGACCGTCTCGGGCTGTCCGTTCCACCCGCGCTGCCCGAGCTTCATGCCGGGGCTGTGCGACAAGGTGATGCCGCTGGAGACGGTGGTCGAGGGCACGGGGCACACGGCGCGCTGTCATCTCTATCCAGGCAGCACACCAGCGGACGTGTCGTCAGCGGCGACGCCAGAGGCGGCACCACCCGTGACGGCGGACGGCGCGAAGGACGGCTCGGCTGACGTCGAGAGGGGCGACTCGTGAACGACGTACTGCTCGAGGTCAAGGGCCTGAAGAAGCACTTCCCCATCCATGCGGGGCTGTTGCGCCGTACGGTCGGCCACGTCAAGGCCGTCGACGGCGTCGACATCTCGATCAACCGCGGTGAGACGTTCGCCGTCGTGGGTGAGAGCGGTTGCGGGAAGAGCACGACGGGACGGACGATCCTGCGGCTGGAGGAGCCGACCGAAGGCGAGGTCGTCTATCACGACAAGTCGATGGGCCCGGTCGACATCGGCAAAGCCGACGCGAAGACGCTGCGGAAGATCCGCCCCCAGATGCAGATCATCTTCCAGGACCCGTTCTCCTCGCTCGACTCGCGCATGACGGTCGGCCGGATCATCGCCGAGCCCATGGTGATCAACAAGACGCACGAGGGTCGCGCGTTGAAGGACCGGATCGCCGAGCTCCTCACGATCGTCGGCATGCGGCCCGAGCACGCGAGCCGTTACCCGCACGCGTTCTCCGGCGGTCAGCGGCAGCGGATCGGCATCGCGCGAGCACTGGCGCTGAACCCCGAGCTGATCATCTGCGACGAGCCGGTGTCGGCGTTGGACGTGTCGGTCCAGGCGCAGGTGCTCAACCTGCTCGAGGACCTGCAGAACAAGTTCGACCTGACGTACATGTTCATCTCCCACGACCTGTCCGTCGTCGAGCACATCGCCGACCGGGTCGCCGTGATGTACGTCGGCAAGGTCGTCGAGGTCGCGTCCACCGAGCAGCTGTTCTACAGCCCGAAGATGCCGTACACCGAGGCCCTGCTGTCGGCGCTGCCGAAGCCGGACCCGCGGAACCGGACGCGTCCGACGGCGCTGACGGGCGACGTTCCCTCGCCGGCGAACCCGCCCTCGGGCTGCTACTTCCACCCGCGGTGCCCGTACGCGCAGGACATCTGCGCGGTCGAGGCGCCCCCGCTGCGCGACACGGGCGACGGACACTTCGCCGCGTGCCACTTCTCCGACACGTTGACCCTCAAGGGTGCGACTAAGCTGCAGGACGTGCCGGTCGCGACCGCCGAAGAGGCGGCCGCGGACGTCATCGCGGGAGCATCCACCTCGGACTCGGGGTCTGGCACGGCAACGGAAGCGAGATAGTTCTATGGCGCAGTTCGTCCGGGAAGGGCGGCCACGTTTCACCGGTGTGACCCTCTACCAGGATCCGCTCGGGCGGTTCTCGTTCCGCTTTCCGTCCGACTGGCGTCAATACGAGCTTGACGACGAGCTCGAGGGCTCGATGCTCTCGCCCGAGAACGCCGAGATCACCACCTACATCGGCGCGTGGATCGCTCAGCTGGACACGAGCGTGGTGGCCGAGGACCTCGATGTCCTGCGCGAGGGCATCGAGGACGGGCTGAAGTCGTTGCCCGACCTTGTGGTCGAGAAGTCCGACGACACGGTGCTCAGCAACCTGGTCAAGTTCGAGCGGATCTACACGTTCACCGAGGACGGCGAGACCCGCAAGCGCCGCGCGTGGATGCTGTACGTGGACAAGTGGCGGATCGTGCTGATCTTCCAGGGCAGCTCGGTGGACGAGTACGCGTACTGGCTGCCGATGGGCAACTACGCGTTCTCGACGTTCGATCTCCCGCAGGCGTTGTGGTTCGCGACGGACCGTGATCTGAAGGCGAACGACTAGGTTCTTGTGCCCACCCATGCGGTGCGGATGGGGTCGACCTCGGCGTTCGGGCAGCTGCTCACCTCGGCGGTGAGGTCCTGCGTCCCGGTGATGCTGGTGACTTTGCCGGGCGCGTCCCGTACGACGACGAGCTTGGTGTCGTACGGGTGCGGGACCTTGATCGAGGGATCGCTCGGGCACTCCAACGACACCGTGCCCTGGTAGTGCAGGCCCCCGCCGACCAGGCTGGACGTACCGAGGCCCGGGATCGTCACCGAGCAGCTCGCCCCGTCACACTTGACGGCCAGCGTGGCTGTGAAGTTCGAGGCCGACCCGACGGGGTTGTCGGGGTTGCCCTCGACGACGGTCCGGACGAACGCGAACGTGCCCCCGAGATCGGCCGCCGAGATCGGCCGTGCGGTCGCGGCACTTGTCGGTGCGCTCGTCGAAGCGGGAGTCGGCGCTGACGTCGAGCCTGCGGTTGAGCCTGTGGTCGAGTCCGCTGTCGGGCCCGCTGTCGGGGCCGAGGTCGGTGCGACGGGAGGCGGTGCGGCGGTCTCGTTGCCGTCGCCGCGCGGCCACAGCGCGTACGTCGTGACGAGGACCGCTGCCACTACTCCCGCGGACGCGGCCGGGACGGCCAAGTTCATCCAGGAACGTGGCGGCCTCGGCTTCGGCTTCGGCTGCGGGTTCCTGGGCTCCTCGGTGCGGTGCTTGTCCTCGCGCCCGCCAACGCCGTTGCCACCGATCAGCCCGGTGCCGGGCATCCGCTCGAGCGGCTGCAGCGTCGTGTCGTTCCCGAGCGAGCCGAACACGCCGCCGCGACCGATCTGCTCGGCGGCCAGCAAGGGCGAGAACGCCCTGTCCGGCGTGGCGACGATCCGGCGGAGGTACTCGTCGAGCTGCCCGCCGGCGAACAGCTGGACGAGCCGGCTGGCCCGCTCGGCGGGAACGGCGAGCAGCCAGGTCCGGTCGTGGTGGGTGAGCTCGAAGACGACCTGTTCCCACGTCGCGAGGACGGCGGCGAGGCCGAACGCGAGCCTTCGACTGTCGGCAGTGAGATCTGCTCCCCAGGCCGTGAACGTGCTGGGGTTGGTGTCGTCGACGTCGGGACGCTCGCAGGGCAGCGGGTGGTCGCCGCGGACGACGGCGTCGGTGGTCGCCAGCTCCGTGTCGGTGGCGAACGTGACCGCGTCGCGACGAGCGATCTCCCACGAGCGTTGAAGATTCCACTGTGCCGTACGGCGGCCGATGGCTGTCGACCGGCCGGTCGCGTACAGGTCGCCGCCGAACGCGCGTCGGTCGACGTAGTAGCCGAACCGTTCGCGGGCCGGCTCGACGAGGAACCGACCGTATGTCGAGCGCCGGCCGACTCGCCGGCAGTCCATGACGGCGGCAGCGGCGAAGACGGTCGCGGCCACGAGCTGAGGGCCGGTCACGAACTCGCCACCGAGCTCGAGCCGTCCTCGGCGAGGCCGAACGAGCAAGCCTGGCGACTGTTTCCGGTCCAGCAGCAGCATCATCGCCAGCGAGTGGCGGGCGACGAAGCGCTTCGCGATGGAGGTGGCCCGGTGGTCGGCGACTTCGACGTTCACATGGGTCGATCCGCCGTCGACCTGGAATTCAGAGCCTAGGGACGCGTCGAGCTCGTGCCGGCCGCGCGCCAGCCAATCGCTGAGCCTGTTGGTGAAACCGGGCGCCAGCGTGGCCGGAGGCGTGGCGATCTCGGCCTCCCTGCCGTCGGCAGTGATCACGCCTCCCCACGGCAGCCGGTGGGCGTGCGGGTCGCCGCGGTCGAGCCGCTTGCCCGGCAGCCAACCCGCGCGGGCGACCGACGCGAAGTCGACGGTCGTTCCGCCGCGCGTGACGACGAACTCCTGCTCTATGCCGATCCGACGGCCATGAGGGCGCGGTTCGTCAAGCAGGCGAGCCAGTTCGGCCCGCAGCCAGCGGTCCACAGGGGCCGCTAGTCGCTGTCGGGTCGCCGGGACCCAGGGTCGTCCTTGCCTGCTTGGCGATCCAGCCGTTCGCGGGCTTGGTCGATCGCGGCGTCCGCGACCTTGTCGACGAGCTTGCTCCGCAACGACTCCGCTGTCTCCGTGGTGACATCGACCACCGCGGACGTGGCGAACGTCGTCACCCGGTCGCCGAGGCTCTCGATCGCATGCACCGGAACCGCGGCGACAGCGTCGACCGCATTGCCTTTCTCCATGCCCAGTCCCCTCCCCAAAGCCTCAGACTAGGAGGTCGAACGGCCGGTTCGGGGCAGATCGGCGAATCTCGTCAGGACGCGAGGAGTTGGTCGACCGGCGCGTACGCGTCGGTGAGGATCCGCGCGCGCTCGCTGAAGGTGGCGACGGCTTCCTTGCCGGACAGCAGGCTGAGCGACTTGTCCCGTTCGGCCAGCATGGTTTGGAGGTTCCCGACGGGCAGCGGCTTGTCGGAGGCGACGATC
Source organism: uncultured Actinomycetota bacterium (assembly GCA_963762635.1). Taxonomy (GTDB): domain Bacteria; phylum Actinomycetota; class Actinomycetes; order Propionibacteriales; family Actinopolymorphaceae; genus Tenggerimyces. The sequence goes on along the minus strand of CAVXLQ010000004.1, from coordinate 449,673 downwards.
ACCAGGTTTCCGCCGTCTACCTTGGCCAGAGTGCCCGGTTTGGCGATGATCGCGACGTGGTCGAAGACGCTGGCGATCGTGGCGATCTCGGCGCGGGCGAAGCCGAGCGGCGGGTAGTCGATCACGTTCACCGCGTACACCCCGCCGGGTCGGAGGATGCGGCGGATGCTCTGCACGACCTCCTTCGTGGTGAGGTGCCAGGGTACGGAGACGCCGCCGAACGCATCGCCGACGACGACGTCCCGGCTGGCTGCTGCCTGCTCCGCAAGGCCGATCCGCGCGTCCCGTACGCGGACGTCGATGCCGTCGCCGGTCCGCAGACCGAGCCGCTCGACGTCGAGGGCGACGACTCCCTTGTCGATCTCGTAGACCACCGAGTCCGAGCCCGGGCGCGTGGCCTCCAGGTAGCGCGGCACGGTGACCCCGCCGCCGCCGAGGTGGAGTGCGTCGACGCGCTGGCCTGCGGGCCAGTAGACGTCAAGCAGGGAAGCGATTCCACGTATGTACGCGAACTCGAGGAACGTCGGGTCCTCGAGGTCGACGTAGGAGTGCGAGAGCGTGTCGAGCCGCAGGATGCGACCGGTTGGACGGTCCGGATCGGCCTCGATCTTCGCGCAGTGGTAGGCGGTTTCGACGTCGCAGGGCTGCGGCGCGAGCGTCGTGGCGAGAGATCCGACGAGGGCGGCGGCGACGTACGGAACTGCCTTCTTCCAACCACGCAGGCGGATCGTGACGATCGCACCGACGATCACCAGCAGGCCACCGAGCCCGAGCAGGATGTACGGGGTCGGAACCGCGGCGACGAGAATGAAGCCCGTACCGAACGTCGCGACGATCGCGCCCAACGTTCCGATGCTGGACAGCCGGCCGACGACCGAGCCCGTCTGCGCGAGCGTTGCCAACCTCAGCTTGACGATCATCGGCGGGATCGCGGACATCAGCGCCGCCGGGACGAACACGGCGATCGCGGCCATCAGCAGCACGACGGCGAGATCGGCGCCGCGGACGAGGCTGCCGGTCCAGCGCACGGCCGGGCCGACGAACATCACGAGCGCGCCGGAACCGAGGATCAGCGGACCGACCAACCGTTGCGGCGGCGCCACGTCGGCCGACTTGCCGCCGAGCCACGCACCGACCGCGATCGCGGTGAGCGCGATGCCGATCACGGCGGTGTTGGTCTCGAGCGTCAGGCCGATGTAGGGGGCGATGAGCCGGAGGCTGACCAGCTCGAGCACGAGCACGCCGCCCGAGGTGAGGAACACCAGGGCCGCGGCGGCCCGGCCGCTGAGGGGTACGTTCTGTGCCACGAGAGGACACGCTTCCGTACGTTCATCGCCTGGCTGCAAGGAGGGGCCCATGGTGGCCAGCATCCGGACCATCACGTTCGACACCGGACCGGACCCGTCGGTGCTCGGGGAGTTCTGGCGTCAGGTGACCGGCTTCATCGACGACCCGGAGAACCCGAACTCTCCTGGCGACCCGAACTGGTACCTGATGGACCCGTCCGGCCCGTACCGGCTGCTGTTCATCCCCGTTCCGGAGGGAAAGACGGCCAAGAACCGGGTGCACCTGGACCTCGGGCCGACCGACCGGACGCGGGACGAGGAGGTCGCGCGGCTGCAGGAGCTGGGGGCGACGGTCGTGGGCGACCACCGGAACCAGGACGGGACGGGGTTCGTGACGATGGCCGACCCGGAGGGGAACGAGTTCTGCGTCGAGCGTTCCGACGCCGAGCGAGGGCTTTAGGCCGCCGACTCCGACTTCGTGGTGGAGGTCGTGCTGCTCGACTCCTTGGAGCTTGAGCTGCTGCTCGAGCTGCTCGAGCTGTCGGAGGAGCTCGTGGAGCTGTCGGAGTCCTTCTTCGCGGTCGAGCTCGAGCCGTTGCTGGACGCCGGGCTCTTGCTCCCGGAGCCGGTGCGGCTGTCGTTGCGGTAGAAGCCGGATCCCTTGAACACGACGCCGACCGGGCTGAACACCTTGCGCAGGCGACCTTGGCAGTTGGGGCACTCGGTCAACGCGTCGTCGGTGAACTTCTGGACGACCTCGAGGCCCTCACCACACTCGCTGCACGTGTACTGGTACGTCGGCACGGCTTCCCTCCACGGACTGTCAGCACCGGAAAGGTTAGCACTCCGGTGCAACGACTGCTAAGGAACGGGTCCGACTCCGCGCCCGATCGGGCAGCGATCGGTGCATTCCGGGCAATCGGGTGCATCCATGACCGATGCTGGGGCGTGGAGACGTTCGAGACTATCGGCGACCGGTACGACGCGTGGCACGCGTCGGTCGGCGGCCAGCTGCAGCAGGCGTCTGTGCTCGCCTCGCTCGGTGATCTCGGCGGCCGGTCCTCGACGATGATCGCGTACGCGGAGACCGCCCATCGCGTCGTCTTCCGACGACCTCCTGCTGCTCACGACGAACACCGACGCCGATCGGGACTTCCTCGGTTCGCGGGCTCGGTCGTACGGGCTCGAGCTGCACCGCACCGGGCTCGAGGTGGACGGTCGAACGCCGTATGTCTGCACGTTGACCGGCGAGGGCGAGGACGTCACGTTCCAGTCCGCCAGCTGGTCCACGTCCGCCCTGACCGACGCCCTGCACGACGCCGGCTACGCCTCCGTGCGGGCGGTCGTGCCCCGGCTCGCCGGCCCCCACCGAGCTGCTCGCCTCCCTGCCGTTCATGATCCTCCGGGCCAGCGTCGCCTGATCCTGGCCGCGTTTTCCTCCACAGAGGTGGCCTGTGGATGGCCGTTCGGCAGCTTGGTCGAAGCCGGCATAACGTTCGGCGCATGACTGCACAAACGCCTTCCAGCACGCGGGCCGAGATCGGGGTGATCGGCGGCACGGGGCTGTACTCGTTCCTCGTCGACCCGACCGAGGTCGTTGTCGAGACGCCGTACGGCGAGCCCTCGGATCGGCTCGTCGTGGGCGAGATCGGCGGCCGTCGCGTCGCGTTCGTGCCGCGGCACGGGCGTGACCATCGGCACCCGCCGCATCGGGTGAACTATCGGGCGAACCTCTGGGCGCTGCGCTCGCTCGGCGTTCGCCAGGTCCTCGGCCCGTGTGCGGTCGGATCGCTGCAGCCACGCTTCGGGCCGGGCAGCCTCGTCGTGCCGGACCAGCTCGTCGACCGGACGACCGGCAGGGCGCAGACGTTCTACGACGTGGGCGGGCCGGTGCACGTGTCGTTCGCGGATCCGTACTGCCCGGTCGGCCGGGCCGTCGCGGTCCGTGCTGCCAGCGACGCCGGCTGGGAGCCGGTCGACGGCGGCACGATGGTGGTGATCGAGGGGCCGCGGTTCTCCACCCGGGCGGAGTCGCAGTGGTACGCCGCGCAGGGCTGGTCGCTGGTCAACATGACCGGCCATCCGGAGGCCGTCCTGGCCCGTGAGCTGGCGCTTTGCTACACGTCGATCGCGCTGGTCACCGACGTCGACGCGGGGCTCGTCGAGGGCGAGGGCGTGAGCCAGGACGAGGTGTTCGCGACGTTCGCCGAGCACGTCGGCCGGCTGCGCGACCTGCTGTACGCGATCGTCCCCAGCCTCCCGACTGAACGCGACTGCCCCTGCGGCCACGCGCTCGACGGGGTCAAGCTGCCGATCGAGCTCCCGGAGTAGGCCATGGCGATCCCGACCACGCTGCTGCGCGACCTGCGGCGCGCGCTGCCCTCGCACCGCCGGTTGCTGGCGGCCGGGCTCGCGGCGGCAGCGGTCGCGGTCGGGATCCAGGCGCTCGAGCCTGCTCCTTCGCCCACGGTCGAGGTCCTCGCCGCGGCCCGCGACCTGGCGGGTGGGACGAAGCTGGCCGCCGCGGACGTACGGACGGTCGCGCTGCCGGAGACGGCCGCACCAGCCGGCGTCGTCCGCCCGGGCGAGGCCGACGGGCGGCTGCTGGCCAGCCCGATGCGCGCGGGCGAGGCTCTCACCGACGCCCGGCTGCTGGGGCCGGCGCTGCTGGACGGCTACGGGACGGGGCTGGTCGCGGCGCCTGTCCGCATCGCCGATCCAGGAGCGCTCGCGCTGGTCCGGGTTGGTGATCGGATCGACCTGCTCGCGACCGCGGCGGCCGGCGACCAGCCGGCACGTACGGTCGCCGCGGCGAGACCGGTCGTGGCGCTCCCCCGCCCGGACGAGGCCGTCGAGGGTGGGTTGCTGGTGGTCGCGGTGTCGCCAGCGACAGCGGCTGACCTGGCGAGGAGCGCGGTGACGTCGCAGCTGTCGCTGGTCCTCAGGCCGCCGTGACGGCGCGGCTCAGCCGTCCGTCCGCGCGGAAGGGTTACCGTGCGTCGGGGAATCTTCACCCCGAGCCAGACCTGACCCAGGAGGAGCAATGATCCAGGGCTTCAAGGCGTTCCTGTTGCGCGGGAACGTGCTCGACCTGGCTGTCGCGTTCGTCATCGGCGTCGCCTTCACCGCCGTCGTCACCGCGATCGTCAAGGGCATCGTCACGCCGCTGATCGCTGCGATCTTCGGCGACCCGGACCTCACGCAGGTGATGACGTTCCAGATCAACGGCGCCGAGTTCAGCATCGGCCTCGTCCTCGACGCGCTCATCAACTTCGTCCTCGTCGCCGCCGCCGTCTACTTCGTCATCGTGCTGCCGGTGCAGAAGATCCAGGAGCGCCGGGCCCGCGGCCAGGAGCCGGTCGAGGAGGCACCGCCCGAGGACGTCGCGCTGCTGCGCGAGATCCGCGACCTGCTCTCCACCCAGAACCGCCAGCAGTAAGAACCTCAGCCGTGGTGCGGCGGCACCTCGTCGAGCAGGCGGCGATCGTCCTCGTCCAGGCGGTCTGGACGGTCGCCCCAGCTCTCCGGGTCGTCCTCGGCGGCCCGGTCGGGCAGCACCGGTTTGTCAGGCGTCATCCCTCTACGGTGCCACATCGGTCCTAAGATCAGGTACGTGCGCAAACTCCTGGTCGGGATTCTGGCCGTCCTGGCCCTCTCCGCCTGCGGGACAGCCAACGACCCCGGCAGCTCTCCGTCCGGGTCCCGGACGCCGGAGGTCAAGGGCACGATCACCGTTCTCGCCGCCGCCTCGCTGACCGAGACGTTCACCAAGCTCGGCAAGGAGTTCGAGGCGCAGCACCCCGGCACCACCGTCAAGCTCAGCTTCGGCGCCAGCTCCACGCTCGCCCAGCAGATCACGAACGGAGCTCCCGCCGAGGTCTTCGCCGCGGCCAGCCCGGCCACGATGAAGCAGGTCACCGACGCCAAGGCCGCGAACGGCGAGCCCACGGTCTTCGTCCGCAACCGGCTCCAGATCGCCGTCCCCAAGGGCAACCCCGCCAAGATCAGCGGCCTGAAGGACTTCGCGAACGCTGACCTCAAGCTCACGCTCTGCGCCAAGGACGTTCCCTGCGGCACCGCGGCCACCAAGGCGTTCGAGGCGGCCGGCATCACGCCGAAGCCCGACACGTACGGCGCCGACGTCAAGGCTGTCTTGACAACCCTTCGCCTCGGCGAGGCGGACGCCGGCATGGTCTACAAGACCGACGTCATCGCCGCCAGGGGCGAGGTCGAGGGCCGCGACTTCCCCGAGGCAGACAAGGCGATCAACGACTACCCGATCGCCACGCTGGCCGAGGGTCCGAACCAGGAAGGCGCGAAGGCGTTCGTCGAGTTCGTCCTGTCGGCCAAGGGCCAGGAGACCTTCACCGCGGCGGGCTTCGACCTGCCGTGAGCGGCTTCAGGAGGCCGCCCCTCCTGCTCCTCGTCCCGGCCGTCCTCGGGCTCGCGTTCCTCGTCGTGCCGCTCGCCGGCATGATCGTCCGGGCACCGTGGACGCGCATCGTCAGTGACCTCGCCGCCCCGGGCGTCTGGGACGCGCTGCGTCTCTCGCTCATCTGCGCGACGCTCGCCACCGTCCTCGCGACCGTGCTCGGCGTCCCGCTCGCCTGGCTGCTCGCCCGCAGCGAGCTCCCCGGACGCGGCCTGATCCGCGCCCTCGTCACCGTCCCGCTCGTCCTGCCGCCGGTCGTCGGCGGCGTCGCGCTCCTGCTCGTCCTCGGCCGCCGCGGCCTGATCGGCGAGCACCTGAACACGTGGTTCGGCATCTCGCTCCCGTTCACGACCCCCGCGGTCGTCCTCGCCGAGGCGTTCGTCGCGATGCCGTTCCTCGTCCTCGCCGTCGAGGGGGCGCTGCGGGCGGCGGACAGCAGGTACGAGGACGCGGCGGCCACGCTCGGAGCGGGCGGCTGGTACACGTTCCGCCGCGTCACGCTCCCCCTGGTCGCGCCCGGCATCGCCGCCGGCGCGGTCCTCGCGTGGGCGCGCGCGCTCGGGGAGTTCGGCGCCACGATCACGTTCGCCGGCAACTTCCCCGGCACCACGCAGACGATGCCGATCGCTGTCTACGAGGCCCTCGAGACCGAGCCCGACACCGCGGTCGTCCTCAGCCTGCTGCTGCTGATCGTCTCGATCGCCGTGCTCGTCGCGCTGCGCGACCGATGGGTGCCGACCCGATGAGCCTCGACGCGCACCTCGAGGTCGACCGGCCCGGGTTCAGCCTCCGCCTCGACCTGCGGATCGAGGCGGGCGAGGTCGTCGCGCTGCTCGGCCCGAACGGCGCTGGCAAGACGACCACGCTCCGTACGCTCGCCGGCCTCCAGCCCATCGACAACGGGCACATCACGCTGAACGGCGAGCGGCTGCACGACGTACCGCCCGACCGCCGCCCGGTCGGGCTGGTGTTCCAGGACTACCTGCTGTTCCCGCACCTCAGCGCGCTGGAGAACGTCGCGTTCGGGCCTCGCGCGCACGGCGTAGCCAGGGACCAGGCGCGTACGGTCGCTCGCGAGTGGCTGCAACGAGTCGGCCTCGCCGACCACGCCGAGGCCAAGCCTCGGGCGCTGTCCGGCGGCCAGGCGCAGCGCGTCGCCCTGGCGAGGGCGCTCGCCGTCGAACCGCGCCTGCTCCTGCTCGACGAGCCGCTCGCCGCGCTCGACGCCAGCACCCGGCCTGAGGTCCGCGCCGACCTGCGGCGACACCTCAGCGCGTACGACGGCGTCTGCGTGATCGTCACCCACGACGCCCTCGACGCGATGGTGCTGGCCGACCGGATCGTGGTCCTCGAGTCCGGCCAGCTCACGCAGGAGGGCACGCCGAGCGCGGTCGCCCGCGCGCCGCGAACGGAGTACGTCGCCCGGCTGGTCGGCCTCAACCTGCACCGCGGCAAGGCCTCCGGCGACCGGGTGGCCCTCGACGGCGGCGGCGAGCTCACGATCGCCGAGTCGGCTCAGGGCCCCGTCTTCGCCGCGTTCCCGCCCTCAGCGGTCGCCCTCTACCCGCACCGCCCCGAGGGCAGCCCGCGCAACGCCTGGCCGGTGACCGTCGCCGCGATCGAGCAGCACGGCAGCGTGGTGAGGGTACGACTGACCGGACGTCCGTCGGTCTTGGCCGACGTGACGCCCGGTGCGATAGCGGATCTCGGGCTCGTTCCGGGGGCTGCGGTCTGGGCGGTCGTCAAGGCCACCGAGGTGCACGCCTACCCGGGCTGAGACCCTCAGCTCTGTCGGAACATGCCCACATGTTCCATCAGCTTGTCAGCGGAGCCGATGAGATCGCCGGCCAGCGCGATCGCGGACTCGGCGTCGCCAGGCGTGAGAGTTGCCGTTGCGACCAGCGGATATTCAATCTCGTTGCGCTGACGTCTCAGAGCGCCGAATCGCTCGAACTGACCCCCGAATTGGTGCCGGACGGTGGCGTCGACCGCAAGATGACCGCCACGAGTTGTCGCTCGTAGCCCTTGCTGTGCGAGCAGAGCGGCGCAAGCGAACCGCGCCGCGTCATACGCGAGCGTCCATGCGCTCTCCGGATCGCTGTCGGCAACGGCGGCAGCGGACGACAGCGTTCGACCTGCCTTGACCAACCACGGGGCTCCATCCGCTGCCGAGCCAGTCACTGTTTGCAGCTCACCGTTGGCAAGCAACAGTTCGACCGCGGCCTCGCCTCGCTGCCATCTCGCCATCGCTACGTCAGCTCCTGACGAGATGGAGCATGGTCGACCACTGTCAGATGAGGCCGCGCCTGAATCTCACGGACCAAGGCCCCTGTCGGGTGCTCCCACTCGATCGATGTGCACACGGTGGGGTTGACTGGTCGCCTCAGCCGCTCCTCCGCGCGATTCGTGGCTTCGTACATCTCGAGCCGATCTGGAGAACCCACGACCAGGACATCCAGGTCCTGAGGCACCGGGCCACGTTCGCCTGCATAGCGTGCCGCCCACGAACCGAAGATGATCACCTCGACCATTCCGGCCAGGGCACCGAACTCGTCAGCGATGACTGCGTGTGGTCCGTAGGTCAACGTGAGCAGCTCCGTTAGCGGCGGCACCAACTGAGATCTGGTGTCGGTGCGTACCAGCCGTGATCGGCCCACAGCACGAACCGCCAGGATGCCGGCGTCAGAGAGTCGCCGTACCTCGCCGCTGATCGTCGACTGAGGTATGGACAGCAGGTTGGCCAAGTCTGTGACCGAGTACTCCTCGCCCGGATGGAGGAGGAGCATGGTCAGGAGGTCTGCCTGGTGGCGCGACCTCAGAATCGGTAACAGCGCCGGTGCATCGCTACGCATAAACCGATCATATCATCGTTCTATACGATGCATTAGCGTAGGCAGAGCATAGGCCGCACCGGACGTCCGTCGAACTCACCGACGCGACGTCCGGTACGGACATGGATCCCGGGCTGAACCGCTGGCTCAGCCGCTCTTCCGGCGGAACTGGCGCTTCTTGTGGGCGGCAGCCGCGTGCCCCACCACCTTGCCGTCCTCCGCGTCGACGGGCCCGGACCGCTTGCCGCGGCCGGTCTTCTGCTCCAGGGCGTCGCGGAACTTGCGATGCAGCTCGTCCTCGCCCGTGGTCTCCGAGGTCTCCTCGGACGTGGTTTCGTCGGACATGCGGCAAGTCTTTCACGTTCCGGACAGTGACCGCACGGGAGATTGCGGCAGGCGAACGTGACCTCGGCCTCACAGTCCTAGCCCGCGTACCTCGCGCCAAGTCCGCCGTCGGCCGACCACTCCGCGCCGGTGACGAACGAGGCCGCGTCGGAGGCGAGGAAGCAGATCACCTCGGCGATCTCCGGCGGCGTGCCGATTCGGCCCATCGGATGCGCGTCGAGGACCTGCTGCGTGTACTCGGGCTCGTGCCGGTCCAGGACCTCCTGCACGAGGCGGGTGCGGGTCCAGCCGGGGCTCACCGCGTTCACCCGGACGCCGTGCGGGCCGAGGTCGAGCGCGAGGCTGCGGGTCAGGCCGACCAGGCCGGACTTGCACGCCGCGTACGGGAACATCCCCTGCGTCGTCAGCCGGGCGTGGATCGAGGCGATGTTGACGATCGAGCCCTTCCCGCGCTTCTTCATGGCCGGCAGGACCGCCCGCGCCATCATCCAAGCGCCCTTGAGGTCGACCGCGAACACGTCGTCCCACTCCGCGACCGTCATCGCGACCGGGTCGGCGTAGGAGTTCCGGCCGGCGTTGTTGACGAGTACGGTCGCGTCGCCCAGCTCGTCGGCCACCGTTCCCACCGCCTGCGCGACCTGGTCCTCGTCGGTGATGTCGGCGACGACGAAGCACGCCTGCGCTCCACCGGCCGTGACCTCGGCCAACGCGTCCTCGCCGCCGGCCTGGTCGACGTCGAGCATGCCGACCTTGGCGCCCTCGCGCGCCGCGACCACGGCGGTCGCGCGGCCGATGCCCTGTGCCGCGCCGGTGATCAGCACCACTTCGCCGTCGAGCCGTCCTGCCATCTGCGTTCGTCCTTCCCACTGGCTACTGCGGGTCAGGACGAGCCTCTCAGGTCAGGCCCCAGGCTTTCGCCAACAGGGCAAAGCTGGTCAGCCGTTCGGGGAGCCCGTGGGTCATCGTGGTCACCATCAGCTCGTCGGCCTGCGTACGTTCGACCAGGTCCGCCAGCTCGTCGCGCACCTGCTCCGGCGTGCCGATCGACGGCTTGCTGGGCAGGTGGTCGAGCAGCTGCCGTTCGGCGTCGTTCCACTCGTACGTCGCGGCTTCCTCCAAGGTGGGAAGCGAACGAGGGCGGCCGGTGCGCAGCGAGACCATGGAAATCCTTGCGGGCAAGGCGATGCGCTCGGCCTCCTCCCTTGTATCGGCGACGAAGACCGACTGCGTGACGGCGGCGTGCGGCTTGTCGAGGATCGCCGACGGGCGGAACGTGTTGCGGTACAGCTCCATCGCCGGCTCGGTGTTCTGCGCGCTGAAGTGGTGCGCGAAGTTGAACGGCAGCCCGAGCAGCCCCGCGACCTGGGCGCTGTAGCCGCTGGAGCCGAGCAGCCAGACGCCCGGCGCGGAGGTGGCCTGCGGCGTGGCCTTGAGCTTGACCTCCTCGTTCGCGTACGGGCCGCCCAGGAGGTTGAGTAGCAGGTCGAGCTCGCGCGGGAAGTCCTCGGCGCCGAGCCCCTCGGGCGTCCGCCTGAGCGCCGCGGCCGTCGCCGGGTCGGTGCCGGGTGCGCGGCCGATACCGAGGTCGATGCGGCCGGGATGCAGCGCCTCGAGCATCGCGAACTGTTCGGCGACGACGAGCGCGGCGTGGTTGGGCAGCATCACCCCACCGGAGCCGACCTGGATGCGCTCGGTCTTCGCCGCGACGTGGGCGATCAGGACCGCGGGGCTGGTGCTGGCGACGCCTGGCATGTTGTGGTGTTCGGCGACCCAGAACCGCCGGTAGCCCAGCCCTTCGACGTGGCGGGCGAGCTCGGCCGCGCCGGCGAGGGCTTCGGCGCTGGTCTGACCCGCGCCGACGGGAGCGAGCTCGAGGACAGAGAGGGGTACGCGAGGTACCGGCATCACTGAGCCTGGGCGATCTCGGCGCGCACCTGGTCCATGTCGAGCTCCTGCACCTTCCCGATCAGCTCCTCCAGCATCGGCGCGGGCAGTGCCCCAGCCTCGGCGTACAACACCACGCCGTCGCGGATCGCCATCAGCGTCGGGATGGAGGAGATGTCGAACGCCTGCGCCAGCTCGAGCTGGACCTCGGTGTCGACCTTGCCGAACGTGATGTCCTCGTGCTGCTCAGAAGCCCGCTCGAACACCGGCCCGAACGTGCGACAGGGTCCGCACCACTCGGCCCAGAAGTCGATCAGGACGGTGCCCGATGACTCGTTCACGATGTCGTTGAAGTTGTCGGTGGTGACCTCAATGGTGGACATTTCCTAGCTTTCTCGAGCGGCAGCTGTCTGGACTACGGGTGTAACGCGTTCGGCTCACGGAGTCTTCCGCAGCGCGCCGGGCGAGCTGCCGGTCGCGGCTTTGACGTGCCTGCTGAGGTGGCTGACCGAGTCGTACCCGCAGAGCTCGGCGATCGCCTGCAGCGTCAACGTGGAGTTGCGTAGGTAGCCGAGGGCGTGGCGCAGTCGGACGGCTTGCAGGTACGCGCGGGGGCTGGTGCCTCTGAGCCTGGCGAAATGGGCCCTGAGCGCCGAGGGCGAGCAGGACAGGTCGGCGCAGATCTCGGCGATACGGAGGCGTTCGGCGAACCGCTCTTCGATGATCCGTTCGACGGCGGCGACCGTACGTTCGGCGGGGCTGATCGGCCGATCGTCGCCCGCGCGTCTGAGCTGGATGTCGAGCTCGTCGACGAGGATGGCGGTCATCCGGTCTCCGTGTGTGGCCGGGCGCATGTACTCGCGGGTGAGGGCGTCGAACAGCCTGCCGAGCGACCTCTCGCCGTCGTCGTAAGCGACTCGGGGCCAGGGCCAGTCGGGCGGCGCGACGATCTGCACGAACCTGTTGCTGTAGCCGGCGCTGGTGAGCTCGGCGTGCGGCGTGTTCGGTGGGGTGGCGAGGATCGTGCCTGGCGATCCATCGTAGGTCTCGTTGCCGATCGGGCACCGCGCGAGGCCGGTCGCGTAGTAGACGACCTCCCACGATCCGTGCGCGTGTGACGGGAAGTGTTGGCCCGGCGCGGCGACGTGGATCCCGGCGCCGATCATGCGGAGCGTCATGCGCGGAGCCTGTTCTCGATCCAGGCAGCGACGCTGAAGGCTTTGCTGTCGTCCGCGGCGAGGATGGCGAGACCGACGGGAAGCCCCTTGCTGGGAAGGGGAATCGTGACGCAGGGGTGGTCGGAGAGGTTGGCGAGCCGGTTGTTTCGGATCAGCAGGTCGCGGACGAGGTACGTACCGCTGGGGACCGTGCCGTAGGTCTCGGTGGCTGGCGGCGTGGTGATCGGGAGAGTGGGGAAGACCACCGCGTCGACGGTTTGGAGCACGTCGTCGGCCTGTTGGGCGATCTCCTGGGCGTGGTGCTTCGCCTTGACGTACCGCCATCCCGGGACGGCGAAGGCGTCCGTCAAGCGGATCTTGACGTCGGGCTGGTACTCGTCTTCCCTTGCGGGGAAGGTGTCCGCGTGGACAGCGGCCGCTTCTGGCCCTTGAACGTCGAAGCCGGTCGCGAGGACGTCCTTCCAGTCGGGCAAGGTGACGTTGACGGTCTTCGGGAAGAGCGTTCGCGCGTAGTCGTACGCGGCGGTGACCTCGTCGGTGCTGTCCTGGAGCTCGTTGTTCGTCGGAATGCCCAACAGGGGTTGTTCGATCGTTGCGTCGAAGTCGGCCTGGGTGAGGCTGGCGAGCGCGTAGCGGGCGTCTTCGACCGTGTGTGTGAAGACGCCGAGGTGGTCGAGCGTCGTCGACAGCGGGAAGACGCCGTCGCGCGGAAGACGTTGCCGGGTGGGCATCGTGCCGACGATCCCGCACAGGGCGGCGGGGATGCGGACGGAGCCGGCGGTGTCCGTACCGATCGCGAGCGGGGCGATGCCGGCCGCGACCCCGGCCGCCGACCCGGCACTGGAACCGCCGGTGACGCGGGTCGGGTCGTGGGGGTTGTGGCAGGGGCCGGTCACGTTGGACTGACCGGTGGGACCGTACGCGAACTCGTGGCTGTGGCTGAGGCCGAGGATGACGGCGCCAGCCGCCTTGAGGCGCTTGACGATGTCGGCGTCGCGGTCGGCTCGGCGGCCCGCGAAGACCGCGGAGCCGCAGGTGAACGGCATGCCCTCGACCTCGATGATCTCCTTGACCAGGACGGGAATTCCCGCCAGCGGCCCGCTTGTGGCCTTGGCGGCGTCGGCGCGGACCCGTTCCGCGTCGAGGTACACGACCGCGTTGAGCTCCTTGACCGCGTTCGCGCGCTCGATGGCGCGGTCGGCGAGCGCGACCGGATCGATCGTTCCGGCCCGTACGCCCGCGGCGATCTGTTCGAGCGAGCCGAGGTCCTGCCAGCTGCCGAGGAGCTGTGGCGTTTCGTGCATAGGGCTCGTCGCCTCCTGCATTCTCAGTGCCGTTCGGGCGCGGCAGAGTCGAAGCAAAGCAGAGCAGGCGCGCATCGTTCTATGCAACAGGAGGATCCGGCAATGGACATGCAGACAGCACTTCAGGACCTCGGCGTGGCTGCGGACCTGCTCACCGACAAGGAGCGCGACCGGCTCGACATGGACGGCTACCTGCCGCTCGAGGGGATCCTGAGCGCCGAGGAGGTGGCCGCGTTCAACGCGCGGCTGGCGGCTTTGACGTCGGCCGAGGGCGATCGGGCGGGGCTCGAGGTGCACCAGGAGAAGGGGACCGAGCGGCTCGCGGACCTGGTGAACAAGGACCCTCTCTTCGAGCTGTGCTTCTCGCATCCGCGGGTGCTGGCGGGGATCGAGCAGGTGCTGGGCTCGTTCAAGCTGTCGTCGTTGAACGCACGTGCCGCCCTGCCGGGGCAGGGACATCAGGCGCTGCACGTGGACTACGGCGAGCCGGTGGCGGCGGGCGCGTATCAGGTGTGCAACTCGATCTGGCTGCTCGACGACTTCACGGCGGAGAACGGGGCGACGCGGGTCGTGCCGGGTTCGCACCGGAGCGTGTCGATGCCGAAGGACATGATGTCGGACCCGGCCGACGCGCACCCGGACGAGGTGCTGCTGCTCGCCCCGGCTGGAACCGTGGTGATCTTCAACAGCCACCTGTGGCACGGCGGGACGTTGAACCGGTCCGCTTCGCCGCGACGGGCGATGCACTCGTACTTCTGCCGCCGGGACCTGCCGCAGCAGCTGGACCAGCAGGCTTACGTACGGGTGAACACGTACGCGCGGCTCACGCCGGCGCAACGCTTCATCCTCGACGTGTCGGCGGACTGACGTCGTCGGGGAGCTCCGCGAGCAGGTTGGCCGGGGCGGACAGGCGCCAGGCTTCGAAGACCAGCTCCGCGAGCTCGTCTTGGTCGATGCCTTCGAGGTAGACGACGACCCAGCCGAAGCCGCCGGCCGTGAACTGGACCTCGAAGACGTCGGGGCGCTCGGCGACGAGGGCTCGCTGCTCGGACATGGTCTGCTTGAGGCCGACGGTCTGGGTGCGCGGCCAGTAGTAGCCGAAGCGCCGGCCGCGGACCGTGAACGACCAGTAGTGGTCGCCTTCGACCCGCTCGACGTCACGGAGCGCGTCCAGGATGTGGAAGAAGTCCTTGTTGGTCGCGGCCACAGCGCAGTATAGGTCGCTGTGACGACAACGAAGATCTACATCACGCCCGAGGCGCCGGCCGAAGTCCTCTCCGCTGCCAAGTCCGTCGGGGCCGACCTGGTCTCTTCTCCGGCTGAGGCTTCGGGGCTCGTGTGGTTCGGGCACTCGCCTGCTTCGCTCTCGGAGGTTCTGCATCCTGGGGTGCGGTGGGTGCAGCTGCCTTCGGCCGGTGTGGAGGGGTGGGTGGCGTCCGGGCTTCTGTCCTCGCCCGGGGTGGTCTTCACGTCGGCGACGGGGTCGTACGCGGACCAGGTGGCGGAGCACGCGTTGGCCCTGATGTTGGGGTTGGCGCGGCAGCTGCCTTCCTTGGCGCGTTCGTCGACGTGGGAATGGGTGTCGTCGGCGTCGCTGTACGGCGCGGTGGTCGGCGTGGTGGGGGCGGGTGGGATCGGGCAGGAGCTGATCAGGCTCTTGGCCCCGTTCCGTTGCCGGGTGCTGGCTGTGCGTCGTTCTGGCACGCCCGTCTCGGGGGCTGCCGAGACTGTGACGCCGGACCAGCTGGACCGGGTGCTCTCGGAGTCGGACTTCGTGGTGATCGGGGCGCCGGCGACGTCGGAGACCCAGCACCTGATCGGGGCGCGCGAACTCTCGTTGATGCAGTCCCATGCGTACCTGGTGAACATCGCCCGCGGGTCGTTGATCGACACCTCCGCCCTGGTTGCTGCCCTCGCCGCCGGCACCATCGCCGGGGCTGGCCTCGACGTGACCGACCCCGAGCCGCTACCCGACGGCCACCCCCTCTGGTCCGAGCCCCGAGCGTTGATCACGCCGCACTCGGCCAACCCCACCCACATGCTCTATCCCGCCTTGGCCCGCCGCGTCGCGGACAACATCACCCGCTTCACCACCGACCAGCCCCTGTTGGGAGTCGTCGACCCCGCCCGCGGCTACTAGCCGCACCCCAGCGCCCGGTACGCTAGGCGCTGGCCAGCCCTCGTAGCTCAGGGGATAGAGCAATGGTTTCCTAAACCATGTGCCGCAGGTTCGAATCCTGCCGGGGGCGCCCTTAAAAATAAGGGGAAAGTTAAACCTCGTCCACTGCTGGCAGCCCCCGTGGGAATGCGTTGGGGAATGAACGGGGCCCGTCCTCGACCTCATGGCACGGCGAACGCGGGGACGCGGACACATCGAAGAGCGCCCAAACGGGACGTTCCGCGCCGTCGTCTATGCCGGCAAAGACCCGCACACGGGCCGCGATCGGTACCTGAAGAAGGCCGCGCCTGACGAGAAGCAGGCCCAGGTTGCCCTCAGCGCCCTGCTGAACCAAGTCGACGAACAGCGTCATCCTCGGAGCGGCATCACGGTTCGGCAGGTGATCGCGAAATGGTTCGATGTGGCGGACCACGCGTGCAGCACGCGGCACGCCTACGTGGAGCTCGTCTCCAACTACATCGACCCCGCGTTCGGGAACATGCAGGTGGCCAAGCTCGACCCAGAACTCCTCGAAGGTTTCGATGCCCGCTCGTCGGTCCGCTCGCCGTCACATGGCCACGGTTCATTCAAACTCATGTTCGAAGACTAGCGCCTCAGGCCCCCAAGGCATTCCAGTCACAGTCGCCGCGGCGATCTGTGCCGTTCGTGAGCCATCAGGGAGTGATGAAGACGGTTCTCACTCCTCTGCGACACCACTGCGCGACGGCGGGCTGTGGCCAGTGTGACGCTGAGCTGGCGACGACCTTCTCCCCCCGGGCACCTTCGCCGAGAAGCTCCGCGGCGACTGTTGCGGCTCCGGTCATGGTGTCGGTTGTCGCCGAGCTCGTCCTCCGATCGCGGAACGTGGGTGCCGCGTCCGGGCTGGTCGCCGTAGCCGCAAGCTGCGGCTATTCGCGGTCGCCTTGTTGCCAAAGTTCGAGCGTAGCCCACGTCGTCAGGTCGGCTGTCTCGCCGTCGATCGGAAGATTCCGATTCCCCGTTCGGTACTGGTCGATGTTCGAGGCGGTGGCCGACCAACTCAGAGGTAGCGATGTAGCGGGGGCATGGACGTCAAGGACAAGTGCTTCGCCCAGCAGCATCGTGTGGAGCGTGCGGAGGCGCGCGAGGGCGGGGAATCGGAGGCGGTAGAGGCCGTTGTCGCGGGTTTCGATGCGTGTCATCGGTTGCCCCAGTCGAGCGAACATCCGCTGGTCATCTCGTGCCCCGCGCGGCGGGCCGCTGCGGGGACACCGTGATTCGCCCTGACCCCTGGGCCGTCAGGGCGAGAGCAGCGCGGCGGTGGTGCTGGACACGAACCATGCTTCCCACTCGTCGGCGGTCCAGCTCCGCTCGCCGACGAGCAACAACCAGACGTCGGGGTGGTTGAGCGTCCAGACGATGTCGGTGGCCCGGTCGATGGTGAGGCCTGGGCGCAGTGCCGCAGGGTCCAGACCTTCGACGACGGCGCGCTGATTGGCGTGGAAGTCGGACTGGATCACCGCCCACAGTGCCTCCATGTCCGAGTCGACGCCTGCTGCACCGCGGATCGCTCGCAGCATGGGGCCGATGCGTTCCTTCACCTGGCGCGACGCTGCGCCGAGCTTGGCCAGCCGCCGGTACGGGTCCTTCTCGGCGATCACCGCGAGGTACCACTCGCGGTCCGCGACCGGCGCCTCCTCCTGGTCGCCCTTCAGTCGGAGATCCCAGAGCGCGCGCAGCAGTCCGGCCTTCGTCCCGAACGGCAGGTATGCGGTCTTCAGCGACACTCCCGCCGACTCCGCGATCGCGTCCATCGTTGTCGCGGGATAGCCGCGCTCGGCGAACAGACGCTCCGCGGCGACGAGGATCACCCGCCGGGTCTCCGCCGCCTGCTGTTTGCGGCGCGGTGAGACATAAGTGCGAGGGGTCTTGACACCGTCGTGCATGAGGATCACCTTATACAAGAATTGATTACTCGCTACGAGTAACGAAATAGGGAGAATGCGAAGATGACCGTGAACGAGACAGGGCCTGCCGGGGCACGTGAGCACGTCCATCGACTCTGGGCCGCGCTCGCCCCGCAGTGGGCCGAGCACGCCGACGTGGTCGACGAGATGGGGGCAGCGATCACCCAGCGACTCATCGAGGCGATCGCGCCGCGTCCGGGTGACACGGTGTTGGAGTTGGCGTGCGGAGCAGGCGGGCTCGGGCTCGCGCTAGCACCGCTGGTCGCGCCGGGAGGCCAGGTCGTGCTCTCCGATGTCGCGGCCGACATGGTTGCCGCCGCGGCGTCGCGGGCACGGGCCCGAGGGCTGCCAGGCATTACGACCCGCGTGATCGACATGGAGCAGATCGAGTCGACCGACGGCTCCTTCGACGCCGTGGTGTGCCGCGAAGGGCTGATGTTCGCCGTCGATCCGGCGACCGCGTGCGGTGAGATCCGTCGGGTGCTACGTCCGGGCGGCCGCTTCGCAGCGGCGGTCTGGGGAGCGCGGGAGGACAACCCGTGGCTCGGGGTGCTGGCCGCGGAGGTCGAGCGCGAGGTGGGCCATCCGATCCCACCGCCCGGTATGCCCGGGCCGTTCGCCCTCGGCGATCCCGACCAACTGGCCGGCCTCCTCGTGGATGCCGGCCTGACCGACGTCACCGTCGACACGATGGACCTGATGGTGAACGAGGGCGACTTCGACACGTTCTGGGCGATGCGCACAGCCCTCGCCGGACCGCTCGCCCTGCTCCTGGACCGCATGGAACCCGACACCCTCGCCCGAGTCCGAGACCGGACCCGCGCCGCACTGGAGCACTACGACACCGAGCAAGGAATCGTGCTGCCACGCCGATGCCTCATCGCCTCCGCACGCCGATGACCTCGAGGTCGCCACCGCCGAGGCCGGATCACACCACCACAAAGAAAACACCCACCTGCCGGGACTCAGGCCGACCGGCCAGGTGTCGACATCTACAGCCACCTGCCGCCGTGGAGTCCGCGCCGGCACCAGTGACACACCACAGCGGCCGCCTCGAGCTCAAGCCTGCGCCGCGGCGGCCGCAACGCCCAGACCGACGATCTCGCCAACCCCGCACAGTGCAGGTGGTGATCCGGAACGTTCATCGCTCGGATCGTCAGCACCCGGCCGGCGTTCCCCCGCGGGAGGACGCAGACGGCTGGTGTACGAAGTGGGAATGCTTCGGGAATGAACTGGCGGCTAGATGGCGCGACTGGAGTCAAGATCAGGCGCAGAGGATGGGACCAGAGTTCTTCGCGATGAGCCGTGAGGCCTCGGTAGTACGCCTTCCTAAACCATGTGCCGCAGGTTCGAATCCTGCCGGGAACGCCCCACCCGACTAGGCAACACGCGGATCGACGATCAAGCGGTACCAGGCAGGATCCTCACATAACACTCGCGGCCGCCGGTCGATGACGGCGCAACGAGACTATGTTGGGCTGAAGGCTGGAATGACTTTGATCGTCGCGGGTGCAGGGCCGCGGATTGCGCGTAGAGTCAATATCGGATCGGTTCGTCAATATCTTTGACTGCCGGCGCCCACCGGGCGCGTTGCCTTAGACCTGGGCAGCGAGAACGCGGTACCGCCGCGTTTGAGCATCGGGTGATGCAGAGGACGGCGACCTACGCGTCGCCATTTACGATGACATTGCAGCCACTCGGATCTCCGGACGGACCCGCGCATCCACCGCTGATCCCGTCGGGCGTCCTTGCATGCCGCGGGCCAGTGGGACGGCCGATCCGTTGGAGGTTCGACGATCATGACCGTAACGACCGCCTACCCAGTGCGCGTGGACGCGCAGCTGGACCCGCACCTGTCACGCTGGCTTTGGCTGGTGAAATGGATTCTGGCCATTCCACACTTCATCGTGTTGATCCCACTATGGATCGGGTTCTGCGTGGTGTCCGTGATCGCATTCTTCGCGATCCTTTTCACCGGCCGGTACCCACGGACGCTCTTCGAATTCAACGTCGGCGTCATGCGTTGGACCTGGCGGGTCAACTACTACGCCTCCACTGCGCTCGGCACCGACCAATACCCACCCTTCACGCTGGCCG
This sequence comes from uncultured Actinomycetota bacterium, assembly GCA_963762635.1. Classification (GTDB taxonomy): domain Bacteria; phylum Actinomycetota; class Actinomycetes; order Propionibacteriales; family Actinopolymorphaceae; genus Tenggerimyces. The sequence goes on along the minus strand of CAVXLQ010000004.1, from coordinate 430,212 downwards.
AAGTCACCGACTACCCGGCACACCTGCACGTGCCCTACCCGGAGCACCTGTCCCGCGGGCTGGTCCTGGTGAAGTGGTGGCTGCTGGCCCTGCCGCATCTGCTGATCGTCGGCATCCTCGTCGGCGGCGGAACCTGGTTCGCCCTGAACTCCAACACCGACAACTACGCCTGGACCGGTGTCGGACTGATCGGGATCCTCGTGATCATCGCAGCGATCATCCTCGCCTTCACCGGCCGATACCCCAACGGCCTCTACGACCTCATCCTCGGCCTGAACCGGTGGGTGCTCAGAGTCGCCGCCTACACCGCTCTGATGACCGACACCTACCCGCCGTTCCGGCTGGACACCGGCGGCAGAGACCCCGCCACCACCGTCATCACACCCGCCGGCGGGGCCACGGGAGCCTGACGAAAGGCCGGCAAAGCGGACCCGGCCGCACGACCGGCCGGGCCGGCACTGCCGTCTGGACGAGGCCAGGCCTCGTCCAAACGATTCACGGCAAGCACTCGCGAACACCGGCGTCCCTCGGGACGTATCGACCTGAGCCCCGCACGACCTGAACAGCCTCCGGCGACTCGACGACTGAGGTCGGCGAAGGGAAATGCTCGAAAGCTCGCGGCTCGGCCTGACCCGGATTCCCGCACTTGAGCTGGCTTGCCGCAGCACGACGCACGAGGGGCCGCGCCTAGGTCGGTCCGAGTGCGGGAGCGCTTGGTTCGGCGGAACCGTCCTTGAGCTCGACGAAGATCACGTGGGTCGGCGTCTCGCCGACGTTCTCTCCCCAGTGCTCCTGCGCCGGGAGCCAGGATGCGGTTCCCTCGTTGATGGCGACGTCCAGCTGCCGGTCGCCCGCGTGGAGACGTCGACGGAACGTGCTCAAGGTGAACATGAGGCTGTCCGGGTGTTCGTGCGGAGTGGTCCTGTCCCCGGGCACGTCCGTGTACTCGAGAGCACGGACCCGATCGTTCTCGAAGATCACCTTGTAGTGGTCCGGGTTCGTCACGACTGGATCGAGGCTCATGTCCGTCCCCTGTCAGGTTGACGGCGACGCTCATCGCCGGATGCGAGCATCGTGACAGCCCGCGATCGGTCCTGGGTGCCAGTTCGCTCGACTCGTCCGGACCGTGGCTGAATCATGGATGTACGACGCCCATGGTTGGCCAGAGTCGCCCCTGATAGTTTCAGAAATGCGCGGCGAATTCTCATGTCTCCTATCGGACGACGAGTCCCGACAATTCAGCGACGGAATTCTTTGACTCTCTTGACGACCCTGCCATGCGGGTGCAGGGTGGCGAGCACATTTCACGGGCTTGGACGAGGGGACTCCCATGTCTGTCCAGCGTCGGATAGGTCTGTTCATCGCCATTGTCGGCCTCTTGGTCACGGCATTCGCACCGACAGCGGGTGCGCACGATCGTAAAGGCCCGGTGGTCACGCAGCTCGCCAGTTTTGGAGACGGCACCTTCGTCACCGGGAGCACGATTGGCCCAGATGGGGCGCTGTACGTCACGGATGGAAGCTCAGGCAGTGTGCTGCGCATCGATCGCCGCAGTGGTCGGGTGACCCCGTACGCCACAGGGCTTCCGGTGAAGGCATTCACCAATGATATCGGCGGACCGGTCGATATCGTCTTCGTTGGCCGGACTGCCTATGTGCTCGTCACACTGGTCAGCGGAATGATCTTCGGCGAGCCGTTCGGCAATAGCGACGACAAGAACGGCATCTACCGCATCAACCGCGATGGCAGCGCTACCGTCGTTGCCGACCTCGGTAAGTGGTCAGTCGACAACCCTCCGGAACCGGCGTTCTTCGTGGACACTGGCGTGTTCTACTCCATGGAGTCGTACCGTGGCGGATTCCTGGTTACCGACGGACATCACAACCGAGTTTTGCGGATATCGCGGAACGGCTCGATCAACGAGATCGCGACGTTCGAGAACGTCGTTCCGACCGGGCTCGAAGTTGCCCATGGCAAGATCTTCATCACGCAGGCCGGCCCGAATCCGCACAATCCGGAAGATGGAAAGATCCTCGCCCTCCCCCGCGGATCGGACCCCGTCGAACTCGCCAGCGGGGCCAGCATGCTGATCGACGTCGAACGGGGCCCGAACGGCAAGCTCTACGGCCTCTCCCAGGGCCAGTGGGACCGCGTCGGCGAGGGCTCGCCGGCATCCCCGGACACCGGCCGACTGGTCACCGTGAGACACAACGGAACCCTGACCCCAGTCGTCGACCGCCGCGGCCACGAGCTCGTCCTCGACCGGCCCACGTCCATGGAGTTCGTCAACGACACCGCCTACATCGTCTCGGTCGTCGGCGACGTCTACAAGATCGACAACGTCCGTCACTGAACGAGCGCGGACCCGACATCCCTGCTTGCGGATCGACTCTGCAGCAGGGATGTCGTTCGTCCGACACCTTGCGCCACCGCTTGACGAACGCATGGCGGCTCGGAAAGAGTGGGGCTACGGCGTCGACCGGTCGCCGAGCTGTGGAACGTCCACCCCAGCTGGGGTTCCGTTGGCGAAGGGGATCAGCCCTCTCGGTCGTTGAACTCACAGGCCATTCTCCGACACCGCGTCGCTGGGGGACGAAGGTGTGACGAGGAGGCTTGTCATGACCAAGGACGCCAGTTTCAAGAAGGTTGTCCGGCGCCACGCGCAAGAGACCGGGCAGCGTTATACGGAGGCGTTGACGGAGCTCGAGGGCCTCGGCGCACGCATGCGTCACGAACCCGCCGCCGACCGGCTGGTCGCGCATCTGCGGGATCGCTACGGCATCGACGCGACTGCGGCGACGAAGCTCAGCATGCACGCCACGTACGTCTTCCGCATTGACCGCCGTTACGGCGACCCGTGGATCGCGCGTGTGTTCAACCCCGCCCGGCCGAGGGCCGGTGCCGAGGGTGACGCCGCGATTCTGCGATTCCTGGAGCGGCAGGACTACCCCGCGGAGCGTCTCGCGGTCGACGACGCGGTGTCCGACTTCGAGGGCAGCGCGGTCCTCGTCACCAGGTTCGTCGAAGGCGAGCCCATGCCCAAGGGCAGCGAGATCGCGATCATGGGTGACCTGCTCGGACGGCTCCACGCGCTGCCGTTCGACGAATCGGCCAGTCGCCCGGGCGGAGCCGCTGGTGATGACACGAGCCGGGAGGGCTGGCCGCATCAGGACCTGCTGGCCGCCCTGTCGTTTCTCGACTCAGTGGACACGAAGGTCGCGGCGGCCCATCGCCAGCGATTCGAGCAGCTCCGAGACCAGGTGCGCGCGGCCGAGGACGCTCACGGTCTTCCCGAGGCGCTGCTCCACGGCAATATCATGGCCAGCCCCGACCACGTGATCGTGACCGAGCAAGGGCCCGTCGCAATCCACTGGATGACGTCTGGGCGCGGTCCGCGTCTCTCCGACTTCGCCTACCTGATGTGGGGCACCTGGCTCAACCAGGACGAGATCGACGCTGGTGTCAACGCCTACCGCCGACACGTCGAGCTGACCGACGAGGAGCTCGACCGCCTCGAGGCGGTGATGCGCATGCGGCCGTTGTACCTCATGAGCTACGTGTACCGGCGGCACATCGAGACGCGCCACGACGGTGGCGCCGAGGTCGACTGGAAGTGGTTCGATCCCGCGTACATCCGCGCAGCCGCGGCCGCGACGCGAGCCGCGTTCGACAAGGGGGAATCGGCGTGACGTGGATACGATCCGCAGATGATTGCCGACTATCTGCCGACTTATCGGCTGCGGCTTCGTACCGAACGGTTGGAGCTGCGGCTGCCCGATTTCGATGACTTCGCGGCGCTCGCGGAGGTGGCCGCCGCGGGGATTCATGGTTCGGAGTTCAGGCCGTACCTCACGACTTGGGCTCAGGACCCGCCGGTTGAGCGAGGGCGGACCTCGATCTTGTGGAACCTGCGGCTCCTGGCCGAGTGCTCGCCGCTGAAGTGGACCTTGCCGTTCGTCACCGTTCTCGATGGCGCGGTGATCGGCAAGCAGGACATCACCGCCACGGATTTTGGGGTCACTCGGGAGGCGGCGAGTGGGTCGTGGCTCGGGCTGGCGCATCACGGGAAGGGCCTCGGTACGGAGATGCGGGCCGCCGCGCTCGAGTTCCTGTTCACGGGGTTGGGCGCCGACTATGCGCTCAGTGACTCACTCGATGGCAACAGTCCGTCGGAAGGCGTGTCGCGCAAGCTCGGGTACCGGCCTGACGGGATCGAGCACCAGGTCGCGAACGGTGAGCGCCTCGTCAGTCGCCGCTGGCGGCTCAGCCGGGAGGACTGGGAGGCGAACCGCCGCCACGAGGTCGCGATCGAGGGCCTCGACGACGACGTTCGGGCGATGCTCGGCGCGGGCGAGGAACATGGGCACGCGAGCTGACATCGAGTCCCTGACCGGTCTGCTCGCTGGCACGCGTGGGGTGCTGCTCGACTTCGACGGGCCGGTGTGCCCGCTTCTCGAGGACGGACGGAACGCGGCTCTCGCCGACCAGCTGCGGCAGACCATCCGCTCCGAGCTCCCGTCGCGGCTGGCATCGACCGACGACCCGCTCGCGATACTGACGTTTGCCTACGAGCGAGGGTCGGCGACCGTGGTCGAGGACGCGCTCATCGCCGGCGAGGTGGCCGCCGCGGGCGTGGCGAGGGCGACGCCCGGTGGGCACGACACGATCGCTGCTTGCCACGAGAACGGGTGGCCCGTGCTGATCGTCAGCAACAACTCACGCGCCGATCCGCCGAGCGCTTGCGATGGTGGGGATCGCACCGGAGTCGTGCGTTCTGATCGGGGACTCGGTCACCGATATGACGGTGTCGCTGCTCACGAACGTGCACCCGATCGGCTACGCCAAGCGGCCCGTTGAGCTGACCGGAGAGCTGATCGGGGCCGTTCGAGCGGTATACCGGTGAACCTGGTGTAACCAATAACCAACGGCGAGCGTTTCAACACGTAAAACAACCACCAGCAACCTGGTTGAACTCTATGAAATCAAAGCGATGCGTTCTGCTACCATTCCGAGAGACGGAAAGACCTGGCGATAACTCGCAATGTCATTTTATTTCCGACATCCATGGCCAGAATAGGGCCGAACTTTCCATAGAAACCCCAACGCGCCGCAACATAGCCACCTAGCCTGGCGACGAAACGAACGCAGCTGACGTAGCAGGGAACCAGCTTCGTCTCGGTCCAGCCGTGGGGTACGTCAAATGTTGTCTCGATACATGCGCGGCTTTGCCGCGCTTGCTCTACTCGTTGTGCTTGGCGCTTGCTCGCAGTACGTGGTGAACCACAACCCAGCCGGGGCGAAAGTGGACACCGGGCATGCCAAGCACGCCCAACCCAATGCGGCCGTAGCGCCGCCGAAGGAGGCAAAGGCGCAGGCTCAGGCGCCGCATGCCGGCACCAAGCACGCGCCGTTGCCCGCGAGCGCGCCGCCGCAGCAGGTGCGGTTCCAGCTGGAGCAACTCCTTGGCCAGCACGCCGTTCTCGCCGTACGGCTCATGCGCGGCCAGCTGAACAAGAGCCCCGACTTCCTCGAGGCCGCCACCGCCGCGCTCGGCCACAACACCACCGAGCTCTCAGCCGTCGTCGCGTCCTCGTACGGCACGGCGGGCGGCGAGAAGTTCAAGCAGCTCTGGACGCAGCACGTCTCCGCGCTCTTCGCGTACAGCAAGGCCCTTGCCGACAAGGACAAGACGGCCAAGCAGAAGGCGATGGCGGATCTCGACGCCTACACCAAGGAGTACGGCGAGTTCATCTCCACCGCGACCAAGGGCGAGCTCCCCGCCGAGGCCGTCACGGAGAGCGTCAACGGGCACATTCACCACCTGATCGCCCAGATCGACGCGTACGCCGCAGGCGACTACAAGCAGGCGTACAAGCTCGAGCGCGAGGCGTACGCCGCGATGTTCAGCACCGGCAAGGGACTCGCGGGCGCAACGGTGTCCGCCAGGCCGGGCGAGCTGCCCGCAGGCTTCGACGACCCGCCGCAGCAACTCCGTTCGGCGCTGGGACAGCTCCTCGGTGAGCACTCCGAGCTCGTCGTCGACGTGACCAGGGCCGCTCTCGCGAAGAGCCCCGAGTTCAGCCAGGCCGCGCTAGCCCTCGACGGCAACACCCGCGAGCTGGGCCAGGCCATCAACGCGGTCTTCGGCGCCAACGCGGCGGACCAGTTCGGCGACCTGTGGGCCGACCACGTCAACGCGGTCGTGGCGTTCACCACCGCCGTCGTCGAGAAGGACCCAGCCGGCGAGGCGAAGGCACGCACCAGCCTCGACCAGTGGGGCGACAAGTTCGGCAGCTTCCTCGCGTCCGCGGTCAAGGACAAGAAGGCAGCGACAGCGTTCGTCGAAGTCGCGCACCACCACGACGAACAGCTGCTGACCTCGATTACTTCGTTCCAAGATGGGGATTACGCCAAGGCGCACCAAATCACGTACGAGGGCTATCAGTTCATGTTCGCGATCGCGGACAACCTCGCGAAGGCGATCGAAAGCGGCACTGCCAAGCAAATGCCCAAGGGCGGTGCGGCAACAGGCGGCGGAGGTGCCGCTGCCGGCGGCAGGTAGGCATGGCTCGGATCCCATTCCGAAGAGGTGCACTCTTGGTTGCCAGCGTTCTGATCCTCAGCGGCGCGGCGGCGTGCCAGGAATCGAGTACGAGTACGTCGTCGCCGGGCGCCGCACCGTCCACGCACGCCCCGGCGCCGGAGGCGCAGCACGCCCCGAACGCCGTCAAGCAGTACCGAGCACCGCGCGACGTCAAGGCCGCCGCCGCGCCCGTACGGATCGACATTCCCGCGCTGGGCGTCGAGAGTGACCTCGAGCGCGTCGGCAAACAAGCAGACGGAACGATCGGCGTACCGCGCAAGCCGAGTCACGCCGCTTGGTACGTCGACAGCGCACCGCCCGGTCAGGTCGGTGCCTCCGTCGTGCTGGGGCACGTCGACTCGGACACGGGCCCGGCGGTGTTCTACCGCCTGCACAAGCTGCGAAAGGGCGACACCGTGGTGGTCCATCGCGTCGACAAGTCCGTCGTGCGGTTCGTCGTCGACCGGGTCGAGAAGTTCGAGAAGGACGAGTTTCCCTCTGTGGACGTGTACTTTCCGACCGTCGAGCCGACCCTTCGCCTGATCACCTGCGGCGGCGACTACATCCGTTCCGCCGGTGGCTACCAGGCCAACGTCATCGTGTTCGCCTCGCTCCCCAAGGGCGGTGTGTCATGACGCGGCTGGGACGCAGGGCAGCCGCGCTGGCGATCGCGATGCTGGCGGTCGGGTTCAGCGTGGGCATACCCGCCCAAGCCCAAACGCCGTCGGCGAGCAAGCTGCACGTGGTGAGTGTCCTCGCCGACGGCGAACGGAACATCAGCCTCATCCTGCGGCTCGACGCCGAGACGCCGACTCCGGTGCCGACCACGGTGTTCTCGGTGTCCCCGCGCGCGGAGGGCGATCCCGTCAAGGTGTCCCGGCGCGGCGCGCAGGGCCTCGACCTGATGCTGGTCTACGCCACGTCCTCGCCCGCACCGGTGTGGCGCGGAGTACGTGGTGCGGCCGCCGAGGTGCTGCTGAGCGTCCCCACGGGATCCCGGGTCGGCGTCGCCGGGAGCACCGACGACATGCTGTCGGACGACACGTCGGCCACAGTCCTCGCGTTGGACCGAGTCCGACCTGACCTGACCATCCATGCCCTGCTCACCGAGGGCTTGCACCTGTTCGAGCAGTCGCCCCGCCAGCCTGGGCGGAACCGTTCGCTCGTGCTGTTCGACGTCGGCACGTACCCGAGCTCCGCCGAGACCATCAAGGCTCTGCAGGCGCGCGCCGTGACGAGCGATGTCGCGATCTACGTGGTCCGCCTGGACGACGGTCGCACGCCGAACAAGGCGCTGGACGAGCTCGCCGCCAAGACCGGCGGAACCGTCTCCCTCACCGACGATCCGACCCAGCTCGTCGCCGCGGCGGGCCGCGCGTTGGACGACGTGCAGAGCAGGTACGACCTCCGCTTCAAGGTCCCCGAGCCCGCTCCCGAGCAGGTGCAGGTCACCGCCAAGCGCGGCGGCGTGACCACGTCGACCACCGTCGCCTTGCCGGCCTCGGTTGCCAGGGCCGTCGATGCCGAGGTTCCGTCGAACACGGTCACGCTGGTCGTGATGGCCGGAGCCATCGGCGCCGTGATGTTGTTCGCCCTGTTCGCCCGGATCTGGGTTGGCGTGCAGTACCCAGACCAGTGACGAGCGAGGCCGGGAACAGCCTCGCGAGCAGACGCCGAACGGGTGGTTGGCTGACCCGCAGCTGCGCCACCACGCTGGTCAGCGCCGCGGACAGGTCGTCGACCGCGCCCGGAGTCCGCGCGTAGCGAGCGCGCTCGACCGAGCGGACGAGCACCTCGACCTCGGAAGGCCGAGCGGTGGGAAGGAGCGTGGCCAGTCGGCGCCCGGCGGCACGAGGCGTGGCGGCGTCGTTCCAGCCCAGGCCCAGGTCGCGCATGGTGTCGGCAAGCTCCGCCCACACCCCGTCGACCAGTCTCCCGGGCTCGAGCCGGCGAAGTCGCGAGCGACGGACGAGACCTCGCACCAGGGCCGGCAGGAAGAGCAGCAGAACGACAAGGCCTCCGGCCAACAAGGGAACGCTCGGCCCCTCATCGCCGCCCGAGCCGGTGGGCCCTACAGGAGCGGCTCCCCGATCGCGCTGGTCCTCGACCTCGGGCGCGACTGGACCACCGGTCGGCGAGGTGCTCGTCGGGTCGGGCGACGGAGAGTCGGACGCTCCGGCGCCACGCGGCGTCGGCTCGAACCGCACCCAGCCATGCCCCTCGAAGTAGAGCTCCGGCCAGGCATGGGCGTCGTGCGCCGAGACGACGTAGGTGTCGCCGTCCCTCTCCCCCGGCAGGAACCCGACCGCGACTCGGGCCGGAATGCCCAACTGGCGCGCCATGATCGCCATCGTCGCCGCGAACTGCTCGCAGTAGCCGCGCTTGTCCCGCAGGAACGCGAGCATCGCGTCGCCGCCGTCGGAGGGGACGACGGACGTGTCGTACGTGAACTCGCCGAGGAACCAACCCTGCAAGGCCATGGCCTTCTCGTAGGCGTTCCTCGCACCGGCCTTGGCGACGATAGCCTTCGCCTGTTGGGCGACGGCCGCGGGAACGTCGTCCGGCACGCCGCCATACCGCCGCAGAACGTCGGCCGGCGGTGCGCCAGCACGAGCGAGCGAGGCCGGCGCATGGTCGAGGCGCAGACTCTCTGCCTGGTAGGCGATCCCACCGGTCTCGCGGCTGTCCACGGCGACGTCGAGCGTGCCAGGGTCGGAAGCCCACGTGATCGGCGCTTCGACAGCGCGCACGGGATAGGGAACGGGCAGCCAGCTCGAGGAGAAGTCGCGGCTGGTGTTGATGCGGTACGAGACGCCAAGCCGCTCGACGGCGGGATCGAGGCCGGGCGGCGGACGCAGCTCGCCCCGCTGAACGGACCGATCCGAGACCGACCAGGTGCCGTCCGAGAACTCGTCCAACACCACCAGCCGCAGATAGTCCGGCGGACCGCTCGTCGTGTAACGCAGCAGGTCGACGTCCTCACCTCGCCGCAGGTCGCGGCGAAGGTCCGCGATGGGGTCGCTGATCGTGGCCGTGCCCCCTCGCCCGACCTGCGGCTCGGTGGGCATGGTGATCCCGCGCCAGCTCGGAACGAGCGCGGGAACGGCGATCGCGACCCCGATCACGAGCGCGCCGATCCGCCGCCCGGTGCGCGCGTCGGTCCGCACGTCGCCCCAGCCGGTCAGCCGGTGCCGACTCTCCTGAGCCAGCAGCAGGATGTAGCCGATCGCGGCGGGGACGAACGCGATCGCCGACCAGGCACTGCGCGTCGTGGACGTCGGCACGCTGTACAGGAGGAGGAGCGGAAGCCCGGCCCACGCGGTCTGCTCATACGTCGCGGTGAGGCAGTCGACCACGATCGCGACGAGTGCCACGCCCATCGCGGTCACCATGATCACGTTCGGGTCGGGCTCGAGCGGAGCATCCGACGTCGCCATCAGCCGCAACCCCACCTCGACGCGATCCGCGACGCTGCGGTGAGCCTCGGCGGTCGGGAGGACGCCGTACGCGAGGCCCTCGTTGGCGCAGGTCAGGACGTACGCCCAGCCGAGCGCGACGACCTGCACGACCGGCACGAGCGGTCGGGGCAGGCGGAGCTGCCGCAGCCCGACGCCGGTCGCGGCAACGAACGCGACCGCGAGCAGCACCGGCCCGAGCCAGCTCAGCCCACCGAGCACGGGAACCAGCGCGACCGACCCCAACAGCGTCGCGGTCGCCGCCACGGAGGCGGACCTGAGGTGTCTGCTCATCGTCACGCCTCCTCTCGCGTCGACGGGATCAAGGTAGCCCGGCGGCGCCCTTAAGGCAGCGGCCCGAAGTCACCCTGTGGATGGTGCTGTCACAACCGAGGAGGCTGCCTGGTCGAGGTAGCGATCGGGCGACCTCGCGTGCCCGACCTACAGAGAGGAAACCCATGAGGATCGTGGTCATCGGCGGGACCGGTCTGATCGGATCGAAGGTCGTCACCCACCTCACCGAGCAGGGGCACGAGGCCGTCGCGGCGTCGCTGAACACCGGCGTGAACATCATCACCGGCGAGGGACTCGCGGACGTCATGACGGGGGCGTCGGTGGTGGTCGACCTGTCGAACTCGCCGTCGTTCGAGGACGCGGCCGTGCTGGAGTTCTTCGAGACCTCCACGCGAAACCTGCTGGCCGCGGAGGCCGCGGCGAACGTCACGCACCACGTCGCGCTGTCGGTCGTCGGCTGCGACCGGCTACCCGACAGCGGCTACCTCCGGGCGAAGGTGGCGCAGGAGCAGCTGATCGAGAAGTCGGGGATCCCGTACTCGATCGTCCGCGCGACCCAGTTCTTCGAGTTCGTGTCGCGGATCGCCGACGAGGCGACGGTGGACGGCGTGGTGCGGCTGCCGTCGGGTTCGGTCCAGCCGATCGCGTCGGACGAGGTCGCCCTGGCGGTCACCCGCGCGGCGGTGAGAGCGCCGTCGAACGGGCGGGTCGAGATCGCCGGCCCGGACCGGGCGGGCATGGACGACTTCCTTCGGACCGCCCTGGCCGCGCGCAACGATCCGCGCGAGGTGGTGACCGACGTGCACGCCCAGTACTTCGGCACCGAGCTGGCCGGCGACTCCCTCGTCCCCATCGGGCCGGCCACGTTGGGCGAGATCCACTACGCCGACTGGGCGACGGACTGAGTCAGCCACGGCAGGTTGGCGTAGCGTGATCTGCCATGCAAGCGATCAACGATCTGGCGTTCGTGCAGCGGGTCGTCGAGGAGCTCGTGTTCTGGGGGACCACGCGTTACGACTGGCCCGCCGATGTGCTCGGGCCTCGCCTCGACGAGGTGCGATGGCCAGTGCGCGCGCGGTCGCGGGGTATCGCGCCCACCGGGAGCGGGGCTAGTCGTTCCCGACCAGGTGCTCGCGGTGGGCCATGCCAGCGGCGGCTGAACGGGACGTGACGCCGAGCTTGGCCATGATGTGCGACACGTGCACCGACGCCGTCTTGGCCGAGATGAACAGTTCCTCCGCGATCTCCGGGTTGCTCCGCCCCGCGGCGACGAGGCGCAGCACCTCGAGCTCGCGGTCGGTCAGCCCGTACGGCGTGGCGCTCTCCGCGGGAGCCGGCCGATCGTCCAACGACAACCGGAGCCGCCGGGCCAAGGCGGAAGCCTGACTCAGCAACGGCTCCGCGCCGAGTCCCGTGGCGAGAACGACCGCCTCGCGCAGCGACACCGCGGCCTCGTCGCGGGAGCCGGCGGCGCCCTGGGCAGCGGCGAGGCGCAGGAGCGCGTACGTCTGGGCGTTCGGCCGCTCCAACTCCGCCCAAGCCGCGGCCGAAGCAGCCCAGGCGGACACCGACGACGTCGTGATCCGCGACAGCTCGGCCGCGAACGTCAACGCCTGTGCGCATTCCACCGGTCCCGGCTGGTCGATCTCGGCAGCGAGTGACGTCAACGTACGTTCCAACGCGGGCGCTGTCGCCTCAGCACAAGCACGCATCGAGGCGACCAGCAGCTGCCAGGCATAACGAGGATCACTGCCACCGACGAGCGAAGGCGCCAACGCGGCGAGCTCTTGCGCGCCAGCGATATCTCCGAGAGCCAGCCGTCCTTCGATCCGCAGCTGAGTCAATGGCAACGTGTGCTGGGCTTCCGGCCGGAAGTCGACCGTACCGATCTCCGTCAAGATCGCCTTGACGGACTCGATATCGCCACGCGCCAAGACGATCTGGCTCCGGATCAGCAGGAGCCCAGCGCGAGCGTAGGGCGCGGGATCGCGCTCCAGCGCCGCGGTGACGACGTCGAGCGCCTCGTTCCACTCCCCTGAAGAGAAGAGCGACTCGGCGAGGTTCTGCGCGATGATCTCGGCCACGTAGCGCGCCGATCCGAGCTGCATCGCGCGAGCCAGTCCGGTACGCGCCGACACGACCGCGTCCCGGGACCGACCGCGCGTCTCGTTGGAGTGCGAGAGGGCGACGTACGCCAACAGCTCCAGCCTCGGCGACCCTGCCCGTACGGCAGCCGCAAGCGCCTCCTCGAGCATCGTGAGCTTCTTGTCGTCGGCCTCGATCGCCATGTGTACTTGAGTCAACAACGACTCCGACATCGACTCGTCGTCGCCGAGCGACTCCGCCAACGTGGTCAGCTCGGCCGCGTACGGCAGCGCCTCGTCGCGCGCGTTCTGCCTGTTCAGCATCCGCGCCAACTCACCGAGCGCCTGTGCCCGAAGCCGGCTCGGGCTCGTCGCCAGTCGTACGGCCTCACGCAGATCCTCGAGCTGTCCTGGCTGCAGCAGTTGCTCGCGCAGCTCCGCGCGGCGCCAGAGCAACGACGCGAGACGTTCGCCGTCGACCTCGCCGAGAGCGGACGCCACATGGACCATTCCGCGGTCGGGCTGGCCGGACCACAAGGCCGCGTCCACCGCGAGCTCGAGCACGCTGACCCGGTCGATGCCGGTCAAGGTCGAGGCCTCGGGAACGATGTCCCACAGGTACAGCACCTGCTCCAGCATCTCCAGCTGTTCCGCATACCCAAGCCCGCTTGCGATTTCGCCCGCCGCATGCCACGCCGCGAGCAAAGCCTTCGCGTCGGCGCCGGCGCCCTTCCAGTGCATCGCGAGGCGGGCCGACGGCCGCGTACCGTCCTCCTCCAAGGCCTCCGCGAACGCCCGATGCAGGCCGACACGTTCGGCCGACAGCAGGTCCGAACGCACGGCCTCCCGGATCATCGCGTGCCGGAACGCATAGCCACCTGGCGCGTCGAGCAGCACGTTCGCCGCGATCGCCGGACGAACGGCGGCAAGGACGTTGGCGTCGTCCGCGCCGATGACTCGGCGAAGCAGCTCGTGACTGACCTGCACGCCGTCGAGCGCCGCGGCGCGCAGCGCCGACTGGGTCAGCTCCGGCAGCTCGGTGACCTTGCCCAGCAGCAGATCGCGAAGTGAGGAAGGGAGTTCGGTGCGTACCGTACCGTCCGGATCGACCAGCGCTTCGGTGAACAGGGGAACGCCGTCCCCGAGCGAGAAGACCGCGTTCACGACCGCGACATCGGGTCGACGCCGCAGGATCCCGGCCAGCTGCGCCGCGACCTCGGTACGCGACAGCCGGGGCAGCTGCACCGACGTCACCATCGACCGGCGGCCCACCTCGACGAGGAAGGAGCGCAATGGGTGCGCGCGATGCAGCTCGTCGGACCGGTACGACACCACCAGCAGCACACGGCCCTGCAGGTTGCCGATCAGGAAGTTCAACAGATCGCGCGTCGACTGGTCCGCCCAGTGCGCGTCCTCGACCAGCAGCACCAGAGGCCGCGCGGACGAGAGTCGTTCGAACAACCGGAGCAGGACCTCGAAGAGCCGAGCCCGAGCAAGCAGCGGATCCGTCCCCACCGGTGGCGTTCCGAACTCCGGCAGCAGCCAGGCCAGCTCACCCGCGCTGTCGGTCAGCAAACCCCGCACGTCCGCCACGCTCGTCGAGCGCAGGAGGTCGCGCAAGGCGGCCGTGACCGGCGCGTACGGCAACCCAGCCTCGCCGAGCTCGACGCAGTAGCCCGTAAGCACCCGTGCGCGATCGGTGACGCGTCGCGCGAACTCCTGCAGCAGCCGGCTCTTCCCGCCACCCGCCTCCGCGCCGACGAGCACGACGCGCGGCTGCCCGCCGACGGCACTGGCGAACGCGTCCTCCAGAACCTTCAGCTCCGCCCCACGACCGGCGAACGCCTGGCTTACCGACTCGGTCATCGCGACCCACCGTAGTGGACGAGGACCACCTGGCTCGGGTCATCGCGCGGCTCGGGAATATCGTTCCGAACGGAACGAGTTGTGACCACCATGCGCTACGGCATCTACGTACCCTCGTTCGGTCCCTACGGCCGTCCCGCCGTCCACCGCGACCTCGCCGTCGCCGCCGAGCAGGCGGGCTGGCACGGGTTCTTCCTGTGGGACATCTATCCCTGGTCCGGCTACGAGCTCCCGGTCGCCGAGCCGTGGGTCACGCTCGCGGCCATCGCCCAGGTCACCGACCGCATCCAGCTCGGTCCGATGATCGTGCCCCTTCCCAGGCGCCGGCCTGCCAAGGTCGCGCTCGAGGCCTCCACCCTCCAGGACCTCTCGAACGGTCGCCTGATCCTCGGCCTCGGTACGGGCGTCGGCTGGGACTACTCGCGGTTCGGCGAGTCGGCGAAGCGTGCAGACCTCGCGCACCGCCTGGACGACGGCGCCGAGCTGCTGCACAAGTTGCTCAGCGGCGAGAACGTCGAGCACGACGGGCCGTACTACAAGGCGAGCGACGTCAGGTTCGCGAAGGCCGAAATCCCCATCTGGACAAGCGGATTCTGGCCACGCAAGGGCCCGGTCCGCGGCGCGAAGGACGCCGACGGACTGTTCCCGCAGGTCCGCGACGAAGCCGACGACTTCCGCCTCCCGACCGTCGACGAGCTCGCCACCATCCGCGAGGACTTCCGGGCAGCCGGCGGCAAGGAAGACGCCGACCTCGTGATCTGGTCACCGAGCGAGGCCGGCGCCCCGAACGCCGAGCGTGCCAAGGCGTACGCGGAAGCCGGCGTCACCTGGTGGCTTCAGGACGGCTCCGAGCTCACCCCGGACGAGCTGCTCGAGCGCATCGAGGCGGGCCCGCCAGCCTGAGGCGGACGGAGCGTCCCGTTCGGCGATCGCCGCCGTGGTCACGCGCTCCGGGCTGGCTGACCAGCCTTCAGCAGCGCGTGGCTGGCGCCGGCGAAGCCCACGGCGGCGACGAGGAGGCCGACGCCTTGGGCGAGGTGGCCGGGCAGGAACGGGTGCGTCACCGTACCGAGGGCGAGAGCGATCCCCACCCACGCCGGAGCGACGCGGCTGCGCCAGAGGGCAATGCCCAACAGGGTAAGGCCGACGACGATGCCCGCGATGAACAGCAGTCCGCCGAGCTGGTACGACAGCGACTCTTCCGTGGCGTTGTAGAGGGGTGCGATCGACGCGACGTCGAGCCCTTTCTGGGCGACCAGGAAGCTGTCCACCCCGCCCAACGTGGCGAAGCCGACGAAGAAGCCCACCAACGAGATGAGCGTGCCGACACGCGTCAGAATCGGCGCCGTACGGTGCGTCGCCCACGCCACCGCCACCGTCGCGGGGATCAGGGTCGCGATGAAGATCACGTTGAGCGGAACGATCACCGACATCAGCGGCAGGTTGGCAGCGTAGGCGGCAACGGTCTCCTCGAAGCCCGCGCTGCCGTTCACGGGGATCAGGATGTAGTAGATGCCTTGAGCGAGCATGGGAATCGGCGCCAGAACGGCAAGCAGCACTCGCCAGAAACCGAGCATGTCGCGAACGGGGGCGGCCACAGTAGTCGCCACGACGAACCTCCAAGAAGATCGAAGAGAATCTTGAGACTCTACGATCGCCGTGGAGTGCACCCACCGGCATGAGGTCGCGCGCCCGCTCGCGCGGGTCGATCTCCCAGTCGGCTTAGGAGCTCGCGCCCATGCGTTCGGGAACGTCAGGACGCCTTGCGCGTCGTCTTCTTCGCCGTGCTCTTCTTGGCGGCGGTCTTCTTCTTGGCAGGGGCCTTCTTCGCCGATTTCTTGGCCGTGCTCTTCTTCGCGGCCTTCTTGGTGCCGGTCTTCCGGCCCTTCGCCCGCTGGAGGCTCTGCTCCAGCGCCTCCATCAGGTCGACGACCTCGGCGTCGGAGGTCTCCTCTTCGACCTCGATGTCCTCGCCCTTCGACTTCCGCTTGACGATCGCCAGCACGCTCTCGCGGTACGTGTCCTTGTACTGCTCCGGCTTCCAGGGCGTCGTCAGCTGCTGGATCAGGCTGCCCGCGGTCTTCAGCTCCTTCGGGCTCACCTTCTCCGCCCGAGGCAGTGAGTCCATCACGTCGGAGGGATCCCGTACCTCGTCGGCGAAGAACAGCGTCTCCAGGATCAGCACCCGATCCGCCGGACGGATTACGGCGAGGTACTGCTTGCCACGCATGATGAAGACCGCGACCGCCGCGAGCTCGGACTGCTCCATCGCCTTCATCAGCAAGGCGTACGACTTGTCGCCCTCCGGCCCTGGCCCGAGGTAGTAGGACTTCTCGTAGTAGATGGGATCGATCTCAGCGAGCTCGACGAAGTCGGTGATCTCGATCGCCCGCGAGCGGCCGGGGTCGGCGGCCTCGAGATCCTCCTGCGAGAGCATGACGTACTTGCCGTTGGACAGCTCGTAGCCCTTGACGATGTCCTCGTAGTCGACCTCGCGGTTCGTGCCCTCGGCGACGCGCTTGTTGCGGATGCGGTTCTTCGTTCCCTCTTCGAACTGGTGGAACGACACATCCTGCTGCTTGGTCGCGCTGTAGAGCCGCACGGGGACGTTCACCAACCCGAACGTCAGAGTCCCCGACCAGATAGAACGCGCTGCCATCGTCGTTGCTCCCTACGCCGTCGAACCGACCTCGGCGGCAGGCGGCCACGCCAAAGTGCTCGTGGCCGCCTGATCGCACGACGTCATAGGACTACGCTCCCCCGTTCAGTCCCGTAAAAACCTCGGTCGGTTCGGTCAGAACCAGTACTTGCGTCCGCCGACCGGGCGGCCGACGGCACCGAGGATGAGCAGAACGGCGCCCACCACCAGCAGGATGATGCCGATGGTCGTCACGATCGAGATCTTCACGAGGACGCCTACCAGCAACAAGATGATTCCAAGAATGATCACCGTCGGGCCTCCGCGACAGTTGGCTGAATCTGAATAGGACGCGGTGTGAGTACCCCCGCCGATCAATGCTCATGCGCAGGTGCCCACGTTGCGCGCAATAGTGAGTTTCGTTCCCGATAGTGCCTGTTTCGTCGGGCGAGTGACGGGGATGGAACGCCCAGGAGTGCTCATTCCCGGGAGGAATCCATGACACAGACGGTCGGCGACTACCTGCTCCAGCGGCTTCGTGAGTGGGGCGTTTCGAAGGTTTTCGCCTACCCGGGCGACGGGATCAACGGCATCATCACAGCCTTTGGCGAGGCCGACAACCAGCCTCAGTTCGTGCAGTCGCGGCATGAGGAGATGTCGGCTTTCGAGGCGGTCGGGTACGCCAAGTTCAGCGGTGAGGTCGGGGTTTGCCTGGCGACCTCGGGTCCGGGAGCGATCCACCTGCTAAACGGGCTGTACGACGCGAAGCTCGACCACGTTCCGGTCGTCGCGATCGTCGGTCAGACCGCCCGGACCGCGATGGGCGGCAGCTATCAGCAAGAGGTGGATCTGCGGAACCTGTTCAAGGACGTCGCGAGTGAGTACCTCGTCGAGGTGAACGTTCCGCAGCAGCTTCCGAACGCGATCGACCGCGCCATCCGGACCGCGTACGCGCGGCGGGCGCCCACCGCGGTGATCATCCCGGCGGACGTGCAGGAGGCGTCGTACGAGGCGCCGGAGCACGAGTTCAAGCACGTTCCGTCCAGCCCGCCGAGCAGATCTCGCTCGACGAGCGTGCCCGCGGACGAGGAGATCGCCCTGGCCGCAGAGATCCTCAACGCGGGTTCGAAGGTGGCTCTTCTCGTCGGTCAGGGCGCTCGCGGGGCGTCTGCTGAGGTGCGGCAGCTGGCCGAGCTGACCGGCGCGGGCGTCGCGAAGGCCCTGCTGGGCAAGGACGTTCTCCCCGACGATCTGCCGTACGTCACGGGGTCGATCGGTCTGCTCGGCACTCGACCGTCGTATGAGCTGATGCAGGACTGCGACACGTTGCTGATCGTCGGCTCGAACTTCCCGTACTCGCAGTACCTCCCCGCCTTCGACCAAGCCCGGGCGATCCAGATCGACATCGACGAAAGCCTTGTCGGCTTGAGATATCCGACAGAGCTCAACCTCGTCGGCGATGCGCGAGCCGTCGCTGTCTGCGCTGCTGCCGCACGTTCGTCGCAAGGACGACCGGTCGTGGCGGGAGACCGTCGAGCGCAATGTCGCTACCTGGTGGGAGATTCTCGAACGTCAAGCGATGCTTGACGCCAAGCCGGTCAACCCGATGCGCATCGTGTGGGAGCTGTCCCAACGCGCGCCAGACGACCTGATCGTCACCGCGGACTCGGGATCGTCGACGAACTGGTTCGCCCGTGACCTGCGGATCCGCGGCCAGATGCGGGCCTCGCTGTCGGGAACGCTGGCCAGCATGGGACCTGGCGTTCCGTACGCGATCGGCGCCAAGTTCGCCCACTCCCACCGGCCGGTGGTCGCGCTGGTCGGCGACGGCGCGATGCAGATGAACGGTCTCGCCGAGCTCATCACGATCGCGCGGTACCAGGAGCAGTGGACCGATCGGCGGTTCGTCGTCTGCGTGTTCCACAACAACGACCTCAACCAGGTCACCTGGGAGCTGCGCGCGCTCGGCGGTGCGCCGAAGTTCGAGGAGTCGCAGACGCTGCCGGACGTCTCGTACGCCAAGGTGGCCAACGACCTGGGCATCGTCGGCATCGTGGTCGACACGCCCGAGGCGCTCGGCGACGCCTGGGATCGAGCGCTGTCGACGAACTCGGCCACGCTGCTCGACATCCGCTGCGACCCCGAGGTGCCGCCGATCCCGCCGCACGCGACGTTCGAGCAGCTGAAGTCGATGACCGAGGCGCTGATGAAGGGCGATCCGAACGCGTGGCACCTGGTCGTTCAGGGCGTCAAGACCAAGGCGCGGGAGTTCCTGCCAGGGCGGTGACCTGGGAACCCGTCGAACGTCGTCGCTCTGCTGGCAGCAGATTGGCTTGGCGATTCGCCGTTCTCCTTCGCAAGATCGAAGGCAGGACAATCGCCAAGCAAGGAGAAACCGCATGCACGTCGCGTCGGCAGAGCGGACGATGGCGGGATCGGTGGACGATCAGCTCGCCAACCGGCTCCTCCATCAGCGCATCATCGTGCTCGGCACCGAGGTCGACGACCAGGTGGCGAACAGACTCTGTGCCCAGCTGTTGTTGCTGTCCGCCGAGGACTCGCGGCGCGACATCAGCCTCTACATCAACTCACCCGGCGGCTCGGTCAGCGCGGGGCTCGCGATCTACGACACGATGCGCATGATCCCCAACCAGGTCAGCACGTTGGCGATGGGCCTCGCCGGAAGCATGGGCCAGTTCCTGCTCACGCCGGGTACGCCTGGCAAGCGCTTCAGCCTGCCGCACGCCCAGGTGCTCATGCACCAGGGGTCCGCGGGCTTCGGCGGCACTGCCGCCGACGTGGAGATCTACGCCGGGCAGCTCGAGCGGATCGGGACCCTGATGACCCGGCTGACCGCGGAGCACAGCGGGCAGCCGTACGAGGTCGTCGAACGCGACTGCCTGCGGGACCGTTGGTTCACCGCCGAAGAGGCCCGCGAGTACGGGCTCATCGACCAGATCGTCGAGCACGTGGACGACGTCCGTCCCGCTGCCGCCTACCAGTCCGTGGGGATGTGAGCGTTGCTATGAGCCAGTACACGATTCCGACCGTGATCGAGAAGGACCCCGTCCGGCGAGCGCGCGTTCGACATCTACTCCCGGCTGTTGTCGGATCGGATCGTCTTCTTGGGGACCGAGATCGACGACGGCGTGGCGAACGTCGTGATGGCACAGCTGCTCCACCTCGAGTCCGCTCGATCGGACCAGGAGATCGCGCTGTACATCAACTCTCCGGGCGGCTCGTTCAGGCGCTGACCGCGATCTACGACACGATGCAGTTCATCGGGTCGCACGATCGCCACGTTCTGCATGGGCCAGGCGTCGTCGGCCGCGGCCGTGCTGCTCGCTGCCGGCACTCCGGGCGGCGGTCTGTCCTGCGGCACGCCAAGGTGATGCTGCATCAGCCGTCGTCGCAGGCCCGCGGGACGCTGCCCGATCTGGCTGTGCAGGCCAAGGAGGTGCGCGAAGGTCCGCGCCGAGATGGAGGAGATCTTGAGCCGTCCATACCGGCCACCCGGTGGAGAAGATCCGCGAGGACACCGACCGGAACAAGACCTTCAACGCCGAGGAAGCCGTCGAGTACGGGCTGGCCGACCAGGTCATCTCCAGCCGCAAGGAGGTCCGGGCGGTCGCCTTCGCCTAGGCCGCGAGGGCGAGGACGTCGCCGGTGGGGCGGGAGGTGCGCTGGGTGGCAACGCTGGTCCGGACGCGGACGCTGTGGAGCTGGACGACCTTGGAGCGCTGGGCGGCCGCTCGGCGAGGAGGATGCGGCCTACCTCTGCCAGGAGCTCGGCCAGCTCGACTTTCAGCGCGTCGCAGATGGCGGCCAGCACCTCCGACGAGGCCTCTTTGCGGCCACGTTCGAGCTCGGAGAGGTACGGCATCGAGATCTTCGCCGCGTCGGCGACCTCGGACAGGGTCCGGCGCTGCGCCAGCCGGATCCGGCGCAGTACTTCGCCTAGCATCTTCCGCAGCAGTGGCCTCGGCATTGTCCAAAGCTAGCGGCGATCACACCGTTACCGCTTCCGTGTTCGCCGCCGGCGTAAGCCCCGGGCGGGACGCCCGCCCGGGGGTGATGGCCGGATCCGGCCACGACAAAAGTCGGGCGCCCGAAGCCTCGGCCTGCCTAGCCTCCGCAACGTGGATGAATCAGCAGCACTCGAGGCCTGGCACACCGTCGTCGGCACGGCGACCACCCGGCCGCGTACCACCGTCAGCAACCCGCTCTGGCAGGTCCGGGCCGAGAACGGGGGCGCGTACGTGCTCAAGCAGCTCCCGGAGTACCCGCCGGGCGCCGGACCGGTCGACGAGTTCCGCGTCGTCAGCTTCCTGCAAGCGAACGGAGTTCCCGTCGCGGCGCCCATCGTCACCGACGACGGCCGCATCTTCGCCGAACGCAACGGCAACCGCTTCGCCCTCCTCCCCCACCTGCCGAACGACCACGGCCCACACGACAAGACCACCGCGTACAACGTCGGCGCGGCCATCGCCCGACTCCACCAGGCACTCGCCGCCTACCCCTGGGCGATCGAGTCGTTCGAGGACCACCCAGCGCAGCAGCTCGAGGAGACCCTCGGGCAGCTACCCGAGGAGGTCACGAAGACCGTCGCCCCGTTGACGAAAAGCCTCCGCGAAGCACTACAAGGCCTGCCACGGCAGCGCACCCACGGCGACTGCAACACCGGCAACGTCCTGGTCCACGGCACAGAGGTCAGCGGCTTCATCGACCTCGACCATCTACCGATCGGCCCACGCGTACGCGACCTCGGCTACTACCTCGCGAGCCGGTTCCGCGACCACGATCCCGAGGCCACCCGAGCTGTCATCGGCAGCTACCTCGACGGGTACCACGACACCAACCCGCTCAGCGCGAGAGAACGAGAAGCGGTCGTCCCCCTCGTCCTGATCACCGAGATCATCAGCGCCCGCTGGAACCTGGACGGCTGGACCCCCAGCAACGAAGGGTTCGAGCAGAACGTCCGCACCATCGGGTGGCTCGTCGCCCACTACGACGAGCTCAGCGGCCGGTAGCTGCAGTACCGACCCGTCCGGATCGAGGAGAGCAGCTCCTCCCCCAGCCGGGCATCGAGAGCGATCACCCGAAGAATCGCGCGGCGGATCGCCTTGCCTACGGCGATGCGCGCCCGTTCGGCGTCGGCGACGAGCCGCGACCCGGAGCAGAGGCTGAGCTCGTCGAGCACCCGCAGCCGGGACGTGCCGGCGGCGATGAGGCTGCCGGCCTCGGTCAGATCGGACGCGAGCAACTCGACATGCGGGTGAGCCAGCAGCGTGACCAGGTAGCGGACGCCGACCAGGTCGTCGACCACGACAGCCCGGTCACCGGCGTCGATGCGCCAGCGCCTCCCGTAGGGCGTGAGCGTGTGCATGGCCCCGATCATCGGCCACGCCGCTGGACAAACCATGGGCAAGCACTAGGGATCTACCGCTTCGCCCGATACCAGACGTGCGTGGCCGAAGCCGTCGGCACGACCTCCGTGGGTTCGAACGCCAGCCCGCCGAGGTCCGCGAACAGCCGCTCGCCCGCGCCCAGCGTGAGAGGTACGTAGTGCAGCACGAGCTCGTCGATCGCGCCGATCGCGAGGTACTGGCGGACCACGTTCGCGCCGCCCGCGATCGCGACGTCCTTGTCGCCGGCCGCCGACTTCGCCTGCGCCAGCGCGGACTCGATGCCGTCGGTGACGAAGTGGAACGTCGTCCCCTCCAGCTCCAGCGACTCGCGCGGGTGATGGGTCAGCACGTACACCGGCGCGTAGTACGGCGGCTCCTCGCCCCACCAGCCGCGCCAGGTCAGGTCCCACTCGCCGCGGCCGGGGCCGAACATGTTGCGGCCCATGACGTGCGCGCCTAGGGAAGGTGCTCAACGACCGAGGCGCCGGTCTCGGACGTTCACCGCGCTCTCCCTCTGGCGTGGTCTGAGGCCGGTGATCCTTATTTCAGGGGATCAGATCAGCGATCCGCGCGGCAGCCGCGAGCGCGTCGGTGCTGCCGGTACGGGTGTAGACCTCGGCGGCGGTGTCGGTGAACTTGATCACGTGCTCGTCGCCGTGCTCGAACGCCCGGTCGAGGGCGTTGGCGGCAGCGTCCGAGCTCGGCGCGACGGTCGGCAAGGCGGTACGTGGCGCGCCCTCCGGCGGCGCGTAGCCGGCGATGATCGCGGCCGTCGTCGCCCAGGCGGCGTTCAGGCTCGGGATCCAGAGCTCGCGCGGCAGCACCGGCAGCAGATGCAGGACCGCGTTCGGCGCCGTCGCCGTGTGGACCAGCAGCACTGGGCTGCCGTGCCCGTGGCCCAGATAGTGCTCGGTCGCGGCCGCCACCAGCTCGGTCAGCCTCGTCCGCGCATCGTCCGGAGTCGTGGCCGGGCGCAGGGCCGCAACGGAGTCGTGCCAGCTGGTCAGCGTGGGCAGCTGCCCGAGCCGGTCGGCGACCCGACCGCTCTGGCTGGGTACGCGGGCGATCGCGGGTAGGGCTTGCGCGGGGTCGAGCGCGCCGGCCGGCTCGACCGTGACGGGCAGGTTCCGCGCGTTCGACGCCCAGAACGCCAGCCCGTGGGCCAGCTCGGTCAGCGTCGTCTCGCTCTCGGCGCCGATCCGCAGCACGCGGACGACGTGCCCGACCCGGATCACGCCGTGCGTCGTGCCGGCGAGGATGCCGGGGAGGAGTCGCGGCCACCAGGCGGCGAGAACCTCGCGCCACGGACGTTCGGCCAGCTCGTTCGCGAAGTACGCGGACCAGTCGCCCACCCGGCTGCCGGCGCCCAGAGCGGCGCGCCAGTTGTCGTCGGTGACGCGGTCGGTCGGGCCGGGCAGCTCGTCCAGCCGTTGCGCGTACGCGTCCACCCAACGGTCCACGAGGTCGGCGTTGCCACGCCTGACCAGGACCTCCGCGACCATCGGCCCGTGGTTGGTGAGGTGGTCCTCGCCCCACTCGGGTCCGGTGCTTCGGAACCGCTCGTACGCCTCGTTCAGTACTCCACCGCTCATACCGAGCAGCATCCTCGCCGGTCGCCGTCGTTGGCATCCGTGCTGACCACTCATTCGCCCACCTACGCTGTGGAACGTGGTGGAGGTGTCGCGACGCGAGGCTGAGGTGCTGGCGCTGCTCCGCGCCCGCCTGTCGAACGCGGAGATCTCGGCCCGGCTGCACCTCTCCGTACGTACGGTCGAGAACCACGTCTCGTCGCTGCTCCGGAAGTACCGGGCCTCCGACCGGAAGGAGCTCGGGGCGATCGCCGCCACCGCGCCGATCAGCGGCCTCCCGCTCGCGCAGACGTCGTTCGTCGGGCGGGCGCACGAACGGGACGCGGTCGTCGCGCTGCTCCGCGACAACCGGCTGGTCACGCTGACGGGGCCCGGCGGAGTGGGCAAGACGCGGCTGTCCGCCGAGATCGCGGAAGCCGCGGGCCTTGGCGGGGCGTTCGTCGACCTGGTCCCGGTACGCGAGGGCTTCGTCGCCCAGGCCGTCGCCGCCGCGCTCGGAGCCGGCGAGGGCGCGCAGCAACCTCTCCTCGATGCGATCGTCGATCGGCTTCGCCTCGGTGAGACGCTGCTCGTGCTCGACAACTGCGAGCACGTCATCGAGTCAGCAGCCGCTTTCGTCCAACGGGTGTTGACTTCCTGCCCGTCCGTGACGATCCTCGCGACGAGTCGCGAACGACTGGCAGTGCCCGGCGAGCGCGTGTTTCCCGTTGCCCCGTTGCCCTTGGCGTCGGATGCCGAGCGCCTGTTCGGGGAACGAGCGCACTCGTTCGCCTACGACCCGCCCGCGGTCGCCGCACTGTGCGCGCGGCTGGACGGGATTCCGCTGGCCATCGAGCTCGCGGCGGCGCGCACCGCGTCGCTGGGTGTCGACGGGCTCCTCGCGGCGTTGGACGGTGACCTGCGAGTCGTGACCGGTGGCCGGGGTGTGGACGAACGGCATCGTTCGCTGCACGCCGTCATCGACTGGAGCCACGATCTGCTCGAACCGGCGGAACGAGAGCTGTTCCGGCGGTTGGCGGTGTTCGCCGGCAGCTTCGACCTCGGCGCGGCCACGGCGGTCTGGACGGACAGGGTCGCGGCCGCGGATCTGCTCGGCCGGCTGGTCGACAAGAGCCTCGTGGTGCGGGTGGCGAGCGGGCGATGGGCCTTGCTGGAGACCATTCGTACGTTTGCCCTTACTCAGTTGGACGTCAGCGGCGAGCTCGCCGAGACCGAATCACGACATCTCGCCTGGGCGACGTCGGTAGCCGAGGCGTTGCTGTCGCGCGGCGGCGGTGACACGGCTTGGTACGACGACTTCGACGCGGTGGCGGACGATCTCCGCGCCCACCGGCCGCTCGCACGCACGTTGGGGCAGTTGACGTTCGCGCGCCGGTTCCTCACCGAGTCGGTGGCGCACTTCGAGGCAGCGGGCGATCTCCGGTCGGCGGCGGCCGCCTCGTTCGCGGTCGCTCCGGCGAGCCGGGCGTACGAGCTGCTGCTCGCCGCCGGCGGATCGGACGCGGCGATCGCTCTCGCGCAGGCGGTCGTGACGGCATGCCGGTTCCCGTCGGGCTTCGCGACAGAGGTACCGCACGAGGAACTGGTCGGGTTGCTCGCGGAGGCGACGCGGGTCGGCGACCGTTCCGATCCGGTCGTGGCGGCGCACCTGGCAGCCGCGTCGGCGTGGTGCGCGTCGCCGGCGAAGTACGCGCCAGACCCGGTGCTGGCCGAGACCGCCGTCGCCCTCGCACGCGAGCTCGGCGATCCCGTCCTGGTCTCGGCCGGGTTGGACGCCCTCAGCGCGGCCGCGGGCGACGCGCGGGCCGCGTACCGGATCGCGTCCGAACGGTGGGCGAAACTTCCATTGCTGGACCGCGGCAACCCGTCCTCGGCAGCGGAGATCCTCGACGTGTTCCACAGCCGCTGGCTGTCGACGCTCGCGGTCGGCGACCTGCGCGGCGCGCTGGAGACGGCGCAGGCGGTGGCCCGGGACGACCTGCTCGGCTTGCACCCCTATCGGGCGGTGAGCAAGCTCGTTCCTGCCCTGGTGTTGACCGGAAGTTTCGCGGAGGCTCTGGAACTCGCGCCCGAGATGTACGCGGCGTGGCAGCGTTCGGGTGCTCCGGTGGCCACGTGGATGGCGCCCGCGTTGGCCGCCGTGTCGTTCGTGTACGGCGTTCGCGGCGAGGACGCGGCGTATGACGAGTGGATGGCCCGCGCGACCTCGGCCACCGGCGACAACCCGCTGCTCGGGCAGACGCAGGCCTCGTTCCTGGCCTTCGTGGAGGCACGGGTCGCGCTGCATCGCGGCCACGATGTCAAGCCGCGGTTGACGGCGGGCTGGTTCGAGATGTACGCCGTGGCAGTGGGCGCCGAGCTCGCCGTCGCGACCGGGGCACCGGCGGATCTCGAGGCAGCGAGCGCTGCCGGCGAGCAGAACGACTGGGCGGCCGCCTGCTTGACCCGCGCACGAGCCCGCCTGACCGGCGACGAGGTGCTGATGCGGGCGGCGGCAAAGCAGTTCGAACGGCTCGGCGCGCGCTTCGAACACACCTGCACCCTCGACCTGCTCGCTGGGTAGGCTCGTGGCGTGGATTGGGACGCCTGGCACGACGAGTACGACAGCCCTGGTACGCGGCTCGCCAAGCGACTGGTGGTGGTCCAGGAGCAGCTCACCCTCGCGCTGGACAGCGCGCCGCCCGGCCCGATCGAGCTCCTCAGCATGTGCGCGGGTCAGGGCCGCGACGTGATCGGCGTACTCCCCTCGCACCCACGGCGAGCCGACGTCACCGCGCTGCTCGTCGAGCTCCATCCGCGCAACGTGGCCAAGGCCAAGCAGAGTGCGACGGACGCCGGGCTCGACAACGTCGAGATCCGGGAGGGCGACGCGGGTGCGACGGACAACTACGCCGACCTCGCGCCGGCCCAGATCGTCCTGGCCTGCGGCATCTTCGGGAACGTGCTTCCGGAGACGGCCGAGCGCGCGATCGGCAGCTTCCGCAGCCTCTGCAAGCCGGGCGCCGACCTGCTCTGGACGGGAGGCCGGTCGGGTCTGTTCGAGCTGGTCGACACCTGTCTGGCGAAGAACGGCTTCGAGCAGCGGTTCGTCTCCAACCCGAACGAGACCCAGTTCGGCGTCGGCCGCCACACGTACGGCGGCGAGCCTCAGCCGCTCGAACGAGGCGGGAGCATGTTCACGTTCGACAAGCCGAAGTAGCCCGCTTCGCTCCGACGAACACCTGATAGTGCGGCCGGGCAGCGAAGTCCGCCTCCGACCACACGATGGGTCGGCCAATCTCCTTGCAGAGATGGAGAATCTCACCCGGCGCCAGGTAGACGGCGATGTGTGCGCCGAACGAGTCGTCGGTCCGGTTGAAGAACAGCAGGTCCAACGGCTCGAGGTCGGTCGCGACCTTCGTCGCCGTCGTGTCCTCCCACAGGTTGCTCGACCGCAGCGGCGGCACGTACAGGCCGAAGTGCGCGAGCACCGTGTAGGCGAACAGCTGGCAGTTCGCGCCACCGCGCAGGTCGGCGGTCCCGGGCCCGCACTCGTAGACGTACGGCACCTCCCAGTACCACTGGGGCAGACGATCGATCACAGCGCCGCTCGGTTGCGCAGGTCCCAGGGTTGCAGGACCGCGTACAACGCCTCGCTCATCGGGGTCGACACCCGCGTCTGCTCGCCGCGCCGCACGACCTCGCCGAGCAGGGCCTCGAGCTCCATCGGCTTGCCGTGGGTGAGGTCGTAGTGCAGCGACGAGTAGTCGCCCGAGCCGAGGTTGTCGGCGAACGCGACGTGCTTGTCCGACAGGTCGTTCGGCAGGTCCACACCCTCGGCGCGAGCCACCGCGCACACCTCGTCGACGACGCGGCGGAACAGCTCGCGGGCGGCTGGGCTCGTCCGCACCTCGCCGATAGGCAACCGGACCGCCGCGGTCGTCCCGGCCTGCGCGCAGATGAACGCGAACTTGCTCCACAGCGTCGCCTTGATGTCCTCGGTCTGGTCGATCGCGAAGCCCGCCGACGCGCCGGCCGCGACGAACCGTTCGACCCGTTCGCTCCGACCGCCGGCGAGCTCGCCGACCTTCAGCGCGGCAGGGCCGCCGGTGTGGGCGATGACGCCGGGCTGCTCGATCGTCGCGAAGATGTACGCGGCACCGCCGACAACCCGTTCCGGGCCGACTATGGCCGCCAGCTTGTCCTCGTTGTCGACGCCGTTCTGGAGCGACAGGACGACGGTTTCGCCATGCAGCAAAGGCTTCGCGGCCATCGCCGCGGTCTCGGTCTGGTCGGACTTCACCGTGATCAGGACGTAGTCGACCGGTCCGATCTCGTCCGGCTCCTCGGTGGCCTGCACGGACTCCAGCGCGAAGTCGCCGTGCGTACTGCGGACGAGCAGACCGTTGTCCCGCAGGGCGGCAAGGTGCGGGCCGCGCGCGAGGAATGACACGTCGACGCCGGCCTTGGCCAGCTTTCCGCCGAAGTACCCGCCGACGCCGCCAGCGCCGAAGACCGCGATCCTCATGCCCAACACCGTAGCGGCCCCGGCGGCGCGAACGGCGCGGAATGAGCAACCCTACAAAGCGCCGGCCAGCCTGAGCACGGCGATCAACGGCGCGTCTGATCCTGCGTGATGTCGGCGATTAATGCTTCGCGCCCGAGCCCACATCCCAGCTATCGTTGAGGAACAGCGCCTTCCGGTGCGAAGCCCGCGGCTACTTCCTTTCTCGAAAATGGTCCGCAGGCGCCCTGATCTCGGGAGGCGTTGTCTCGTCTCCCCCTGAACAACGAGAGGTGGAGGCAGGTGAGCAAGTTCAATGTCAAGAACGTCCGCGCGGCAATCCTGTCCGCGGTACGTAGCGAGCCGAAGCCCAGCGGCCGTACGTACGAGGGCGCACCTGGGTATCTCCGTGACAGCAGGTCGGAACTGTTCTTGCTCGCCGTCTCGAACTTCGTCGGCGAGGACACCTTCTACGAGCGCGCGAGCGCGCGTGACCTGCGCTTTCGCGACCTCGTCCGCACGCTGGCCGTCGACGACGTCGACTGGCTCGCCCGCTTCCTGCGCTGGCTGCGTACGACCGCGAACCTGCGGTCCGCCTCGCTCGTCGGAGCGCTGGAGGCTGCCCGTGCCCGGATCGACGCGAACGAGCACGGTGCGACGCGCCAGCTCGTGGCAAGCGTGCTGCAGCGGCCCGACGAGCCCGGCGAGGCGCTCGCGTACTGGATTTCCACGTACGGCAAGGCGATTCCCAAGCCGGTGAAGCGCGGCATCGCCGACGCCGTACGGCGCCTGTACACCGAGCGGAGCCTGCTCAAGTACGACACCGCCACGAAGGGCTTCCGGTTCGGTGACGTGCTCGAGCTGGTCCATCCGACCCCGGATCCGGGCAAGCCGTGGCAGGGCGACCTGTTCCAGCACGGGCTGGACCGGCGACACGACCGCGACCGGGACATTCCGGTCGCGCTGCCGATGCTGCGTGCTCGGGCGCTGCTGCTGGACACGCCGGTCGAGGACCGGCGCGCCCTGCTCGGCGGCGAGCTGTTCCGCGAGGCGGGCATGACCTGGGAGGCCGCGGCGGGTTGGCTGCAGGGACCGATGGACGCGCAGGCGTGGGAGGCCGTGCTGCCCGACATGGGCTCCATGGCGCGGCTGCGCAACCTGCGGAACTTCGACGAGGCCGGTGTCTCCGACGTCGTCGCGACGAAGGTCGCGGCGGGGATCGCGGACCCGGACCAGGTGGCGAAGGCCCGGCAGCTGCCGATGCGGTTTCTGGCGGCGTACCGGGCGGCGCCGTCGCTGCGGTGGGCGTACGCGCTGGAGCAGGCGCTCGGACACGCGCTGGCGCAGGTGCCAGCACTCGGCGGCCGGACGCTGATCCTGGTGGACCAGTCCGGCTCGATGGGCAAGCGGCTGTCGGAGCGTTCGCAGCTGACCTGCTCCGACGCGGCGATCGTGTTCGGCGCTGCGCTGGCTCTACGGGCGGCGTCGGCCGACCTGGTGCAGTTCGACACCCGGCACGCGCAGGTCGCGTTCCGGCGGGGTGAGTCGGTGCTTCGGGTGGTCGAGCGGTTCTGGGGTCCGCGCGGTGGGACGAACACGGCGGCCGCGGTCGAGGCTTGGTACCGCGACTACGTGCACGACCGCGTGGTGATCGTGTCCGACGAGCAGGCGTGGGGTGGCCGGCGCGGGCAGGACCCGACGGACCTGGTCTCGCCTCGGGTGCCGGTGTACACGTGGAACCTCGCGGGCTACCGGCGCGGGCACGGGCACGGACCCAGTGGTGGCGGCAACCGGCATACGTTCGGCGGCCTGAGCGACGCGGCGTTCGGGATGATCGCGCTGATCGAGGCCGGCAAGAACGCCGACTGGCCGTTCTAGCAGTGATCATGAAGCCAAACCGGCGTATATCACCGGTTTGGCTTCATGATCACGTTCATGATCACGGGTGGGGTCGGGGTCAGCCCATGCTCTTCTGGCCGTCGATCGACTCGCGGATGATGTCCGCGTGCCCGGCGTGCTGGGCGATCTCGGCGATGAGGTGGACGGCCACCCGGCGTACGGACCAGCTCTTGCCCTCCTCGAACCAGGGCGCCACCGGCAGCGGGTGCGACTGGGACAGGTCGGGAACGGTCGCCACCAGCGTGTCCGTCTCGAGCGCCGCGTCCGCGTAGTCCGCCAGCACGCCCTCGAGCGTCTCGTGCGGCAGCAGGCGGAAGCCGTTCTCCCAGTCCGCCTGGATGGCGTTCATCTCGCCGGCGCCGCCGCGGATGAACCGCGCCCAGCCGCGCTCGGCCGCCGCCACGTGCTTGATCAGCCCACCGATCGTCAGCTCGCTCGCGGTCGTCCGCTGCCGCGCCTGCTCCTCGGTCAGTCCCTCGGCGGTGAACCGGAACAGGTACCGGTGCTTCGCCAAGGTCTCCAGCAGCTCGGTGCGCTCGTCGGTGAGAACGGTCTCGGCGGTGGTGATGGTCATCGTTCGCTCCCTCTGGGTTCGTCCGTTGACCACTACCCTCGCGGCTATTCCGGCCAGTTTCCGTCCTCAATCAAACCCAATGTGCGGGCCGGGTGAGAGCGGCAGGCAGCCTGGTCTTCCCGTTGCCAGAAGCCGCGTCGACCTGGGGCTGGGTGAGGAAGATGCTGTCGGAGAAGTCGGCGCCGGACAGGTCCGCTCCCCGCAGGTCGGCGCCGATGAGATCCGCGTGCCGGAGGTCGGCCTTGCACAGGTTGGCGCCGAGCAGGTACGTGCCCCGCAGGCTCGCGCCGCGGAGGTCGGCGTCGTGGAAGTCCGCACCGATCAGGTCCTTGCCGCGCAGGTTCTTCTTCTTGCCTGGGACCTTCGCGCGTACGAGCTCGCTCACCCGGAGCAGCAGCTCGTTCACCTTGGCGCGATGTCCCGCGACGTCGAGCTCGCGCAACGCGTCGGCGTCCCCGCGGGCAAGCTGGTCGGTCTCGTTCAGCATCCGCGCCAGCTCGGCGTGAATCGCCTTGGCGGGTTGGAGAGTGAGCGACTCGGCCAGGTACCAGAGCAGCTCGTGCAGCTGGCGTACGACGGGAAAGACCGCGAACATCCGCTTCGCCACATCGCGGTCGTCGCGCCAGCTCGTTCCGCCGAACGTCACCTGCGAGACGCGCTGCCCGGCGCCGAAGCAGTCGTAGACCGTGCAGCCCGCGAGACCCTTGTCCCGCAGGCTGGCATGGATCGAACAGCGGTTGTCGCCCTGGAGATTCCGACACGGCTCACCAGCTGCCTTGTCGAACGCGAAGTCCGCCGACCGGGTGAACGGGAGGGCGACGCAGCACAGGCCGAGGCAGTTGGCGCAGTCGGCACGCAGCTGCGAACGGTCGGACGAAGACACCTCACCGACGGTACTCTCCGGCCTCATGACCGATCCGCTGCGCCCGTTCTGGAACTTCGACGACCTCGACGCGACCGAGGCGCGATTCCACGTGCTGCAAGCCGAGATCCTCACCCAGTTGGCGCGGGTGCACGGTCTCCGCGACGACTTCGCGGCCGGAGATCGGCTGCTGGACGAGGCCGCCGCGCACGAACACCCTGCCCTGGCGGCGCGGGTGGCGCTGGAACGCGGGAGGCTCCGGCGTTCGTCCGGCGACAGCGAGGCCGCTTTGCCCTTGTTCGAAAGGGCATTCGGCACTGCGAGCGAGGCGGGCGAGACGTTCCTCGCGATCGACGCAGCGCATATGGCGGCGATCGTCGCGCCGGCGTCGTCGGACCGGGAGGAGTGGGCTCGGCGGGGAATCGCGCTCGCGGAGGCGTCGGACGTTCCGGAGGTACGCCGCTGGCTCGGCTCGCTGTGGAACAACGTCGGGTGGGACCGGTTCGAGCGCGGCGATCACGCCGGCGCGCTGACGGCGTTCGAACAGGCGCTCCTGACGTACGACAAGGGCGACCAGCTCCAGCTCGCCCGGTACGCCGTCGCCAAGGCGCTCAGGGCACTGGGCCGGGCGAACGAGGCGATCGCGCTGCTCGAGCTGGCGATCGCCGCGACACCCGAGCCGGACGGTTGGTTCCACCACGAGCTCGCGGAGTCGTACACGGCCATCGGCGACGAGACGCAGGCCGCCGCGCACGGCCGCATCGCGGACGAGCTGCGGCCGGACGGGGGCTACTGAACGGGAATCGAGCCGTCTCCGGCGCCGTCCGCGGCACTGGCACCGCCGGCCAGGGCCTCGGCGCGCGTGTCGAAGACCGGCCAGGCGCGGTCGAGCCCGGTGATCGAGAGCACCTTGCCCGCGATGCGGGTCGGTGCCGCTAGCGCGAACGCCGTCCCGATCTCGGTCGCGCGCCGGTAGGCGGCGACGAGCGCGGCCAGGCCGGTCGAGTCGAGGAACGTCACCTGCGACAGATCCACGACCAGCAACGGCGGCCGGTCGTTCAGCGCGTTGAGGAGCTCGTCGCGGAGTCGGGGAGCCGACGCCACGTCCACCTCACCGTCGGGGATGGCGACGAACGCTGAACCGTCACGTTCGATCGAGATACTTAGATCCACCGCAGTCTCCGTTTTTGCCACGCGATGGCCTCGCTGTCGGACCACTCTGCTCACAGTCCGGAGGATCCTCTCACAGACCATCGCCCGGACACACGGGGTGTCCGGGCGAGAGGTGGTGTCGTTCAGCGGGCGAGGTCGCTGAACCAGCGCACCGTGGCGGCCGTACCCACGCGGTTCGTGGCCAGGTGGTCGACGCCGGCGCCGAGGTCGACCGCCTTGACGTTGGCGCGGCTGGCGCCGAACTCGGTCGCACAGTAGGCCGTGTTGGCGTTCAGCACCTGGTCGTCGGCGCCGCCGTAGTAGAGCTTGACCGGGTAGCGCGGCTTCCAGTCCGAGCAGGTCGTGTCGTGCTCCCGCATGGCCTTGGCGAGCTTGCCGGTCGGGTTGCGCATCATCGCGAACGCCTCGTCGGTGAACAGGTCGTTCACGTTGTCGGGGATGGTCGCCAGGATCTCCTGGCCGCCATGCAGGCCGTCGAGGACGCGCTCGATGCGGCCGTCGTCGTACGGGGATTGGAAGACCTCGGAGGAGTCGTCGTAGAGGTTCAGCCGCCGGTCCCACGCGGTGAGGAAGTAGGCGGTGTAGCCGACGCTCAGCTTGGGGTTGGGGATGTCCTCGCCGCTGAGCAGGGCGGGCAGCTCGACGCGTCGCCAGTCGTACGCACCGCTAATCGGGGCAAGTGCGGCAACTCGGAAGGATCGGTCAGCGCCCTGGTGCAGCGCCTTCGCGAGCCCGGTGGCGGCAGAGGCGCCCTGGGAGAAGCCGGTGATGTAGAGGTCGTTTGCGAGGATCCTGCCGTTTTGCTTGGCGAACGTCCGCGCTGCCTTGAGCAGGTCGATCGTCGCGGTCGTCTCGGACTTGATGTGCAGGAACGGGTGTCTGCCCGGGCCTTCGCCGAGGCCGAGGTAGTCGGGGGCGACAGCCGCGAACCCGGCGGCCGCGTAGGCGTGGGTGGGTCCGGGTCCCCAGAGGTCCTCGGCGACGGAGGGGGCGTCGGCCTTGGCGAGCTCCGTGCCGTGGCTGTACGAGACGGTCTCGAGGACACGGCCGGCTCGTCGTTCCGGGAGGGCCACCAGGCCGCTGGCCGTGGTGGGCCTGCCGAACTCGTCGACCGTGCGGTAGATGAGGCGGTAGGTCTTGATGTCGTACTTGATCGAGGCCTTGTCGCTGAAGCCCTCGCCTTGGAGCTCGGTCTCGAGAGTCTTGGTGGTGATCGTCCGGAGGTCGACGTGGTCGACGAGCGCGCCTCGGTGACCGGTCTTGGCTGTCGTGGCGTCGTTGTTGGCTGCAGCGAGGGGCGTTTTGGCCGCGCTTGCGACGTTGGTACCGATCGCGGCGCCGGTGATCGCAAGGCTGGCTATGACTGCGGTGGTGGTGACGGTCCGTACGACCGATGCGACTCGCGTGGAGGGCTTCGTCATGCCCTCAACGCTAGGAATTCGGCGGGGTGCACGGAAATCCAGCCAGCCGGCCGGTTCGGGGTGGGGTTAACCAGAAGACGGCATCGTGCCGCTCCCCTAAGGTCCATGGCGTGAGGACGACGGAGTTGATCGCGCTGGAGATGGAGACGCTGTGGGGCTCCGACGAGCGCGGGCGGGTGTTGGCCGCGCACCATCTGGTCGCGGGCGTCACTGCCGACGAGGTCGTGGTCCGGTACGGCTCGTCCGAGCCCGACGAGCTTGTTGCCCAGCTCGCCGCGGTCGCGGCGGATCCTGCGGACCTCGCGCCGTTCCTCGCCGAGTGTCAACGGGTTCTTGACGGCGTGTACGGCAGCACGGTGCTCAACTCCGGGCCGGGCTATCTGATCCCGGACGGCCTCGCGTACGAGAGCGACGCCGACTTCGTCGACAGCTCGGCGCCGCGGCCGCTTCCTCGCCCGGACAACTGGGAACCCGACGAGTGGCAGGAGCTGCTCGCCGGAACCCTTGGCCCGTGGGCGATCGCGGTCGCCGACGACGACCGCGTCGCGGCGGTCGCCCATACGCCGGCGTCGATCGACCGAGCAGCGGAGATCGGCATCTGGACCCACCCCGACTTCCGCGGCCGTGGCCTCGCCGCCGCCACCACCGCGCGCTGGGCCGAGGTCGCCAAGGGGCGCACGCTCTTCTACAGCACGTCTGCCGACAACCTCTCGTCCCAGCGCGTCGCCGGACGGCTCGGCCTCGAGCGGCTCGGCTGGCTCTGGAAGATCTCCCGCCCCGAAGACTCCGGACTCCACGCCGGCCAGCGCTAGGGCTGGACCGGGATCTCTCCGTGGTCGGGGAGCTGGTAGAGCTCGAGCTCGTAGACGGCGTACATGGTCCAGCGTTCCCAGTTCGCGTTGTTGATCTGCAGCCGCAGCTTCCGCACGTCGGTCAGCGCTGGCAGGTCCGCACTCGAGTACTCCATCACGCCGTCGTCGTCATCGCGTTGCCAGCGGAACGGGACGCGTGAGGCGACCGTCTGCCACGCGCCATCCTTCGCCCCCACCTGGACGGTCACGTCGGTCAGCCCCTGGGCGAGACCGCCGCGGGTCGCCAGCACAACGGTGTTCAACGACTGCGGCGCGTCCCAGCTCAGCACGATCTCGTGCGGCAGCGGGTGAGCCTGCAGGTAAGCCTGGTCGCTCGCGTACATCGTCCCGTAGTCGCCGTCCACCGCCCGCTGCGGCCCGTACGTCACGCCGCCCTCGCCCGGCCGCGTCGCCGAAGCCGAGATCGCGGCGAACGACCTTGCCACGTTGACCTCTGGCGCGTTCACCGCGCCCTTCACCAACCGCACCCGGTACGTCTTCGTGGTCACCCCGTCGCGCGCCACCGTACGCACCACGAGCTCGCTCTTCCCCGCAGGCACCGTGGCTGTCACCGTCGCGCCACTCGCCACAGCGCGGCCGTTCACCGTCAACGAGCCGCCCGTGTCCGTCAACGTCGGCGTCACCGACACAGACTCCACATTCGACGGCACCAGTGCGCGGTACGAGCCGATCCGACCATCGAACGCCAACGGCGGAACGCCGCTCACCGCCAGGCTCCGCAACGAGGCGTCGAACACCTGCTGCCCCGGATGCAAGGCCACCCGAACGGCATCGAGCCGCAGCTCCTTGCTGTCCTGGTTGACGATCCGTAGCGTGTGCGTCCCGGCAGAGAGCCCGCTCACCCGGAACACCGTCGTGGAGTCGTACCGAACGGCCTCATAGAGATCGACTGTCCGCGCCGGCCCGCCGTCCACCGAGAACGCGACCCGACCAGCCTTCGGGCCCTTCTCCACCGCCACCGAAACCCCAGCCCCGGAGAACGTGTACGACGCGGCGGCCTGGGCAGACGAGGCAGCCGTCACCGAGCCGAGGTACGCGTACTGGCGTTGCTCCACACCCCAGCTCCCGGTGTACGTCAGCGCGGGATCGCCGTCGTCCACCACCACGGTCCGCGGCATCGCCTGGTCCAGATAGGGGCTTGTCGGCACTGGGATCGCTCCCACGTGCTCCCCCGACACCGCGCGCACCAGATAGTCGTGCAGGGTCGTCAGGTACGAAGGATCGAGCGTGTACTTCCGCGGATCGTCAGGACTCAATGCCACATCGACGATCTCCCGCGCCAGCGCCGGCCGCTTCTTGGCGAGGAGCGCCAGCAGCTCGTAGTCCTCGATCCCGTCCCGCTGCGCCTCGAGCCGCAGGCTGCTCTTGAACGTACGCCGCTCCCGGTCCGGATAGACGATGTACGAGTCACCGCTCCACGGCCCGACGTACCAGGCGTTCCAAGCCCAGTGCAGATGCCCTTGCACGCCTTGCCGCTCGAGGTTCCAGAACAGCAACCGGCCGGTCAGCGTCGGCTGCGTCCAGAACCTGTTCAACCACGGCGGCGTGTTGACCTCGCACGTGTACACCCACAGGTCGCGCCCGGCGGCCTGCTCCGCCTTGTACTCGGTCTTCCGCGCCTCGAACGTCGGCGTCAACGGCACCCAGGTGTCGACGTACGGCTTCGACCGGCTGTCGAGCAAGGTGCTCCCCGGGTCGGCGTCCATCGTCCGCAGCGAGCCGCCGGTGGCGGCGTTGATCTGCTTGATCTCCCGCGCGACGTACGTCCACCAGTTCCGCGTCTGGTCCGAGATCGGCTCGTCCAGGATGTGCTGGTACCAGGTGATGCCCTGCGCGGGCGTCCAACCCTTCGCGGCCAGGTGCCGCGACAGCGCGGTCAGGTAGTTCCGCAGGAACGCGTCCGTCACCGGCAGCGCGTCCGGGAGCTTCGTATTCCAAGCCTCCGTTGGCCTTTCGTTCTCCGGCATTTTGTTGAGCAGGTGGATCAGGTGCTGGTTCGCGAACGAGGTGAAGCCGCGGTTCGCGAACGTCTCGACGTACCGATCGAAGAGTGACCAGTCCAGATCGTTGGGAATGCCGTCTACGAACTCCGACAGATCGGTCCCGGTCGCCTGCAGCAGCAGGTCGGTCCGCACCCAGGTCATGTTCGTGCGGTACTCGGCCAACGTCTTGGCGAACGAGTCCATCAGAGCGAACCATTCGTCGCTGTACGTCTCGACACCGTAGTAGTACTTGCCGACGTCGTACGCCTCGCTGCCCTCGCCCTTCCACTTCAGCCCGTCCCAGGTGAAGCCGTTCGTCATCATCCAGTGGTAGTTGACGAAACTCGCATCCTTGAGCGACGGCACGGTCGCGCTGTGCACCACCACGCGAAGGGGAACGACGCGCTGGCCGCGGGTGGTGTGGATCGTCGCGCGGCCGACGTACGTTCCCGGCGCTGTGTTCGCTGGGATGTAGCTCGTGACGAAGATCGGCTGCGTCTCGTTCGCGGCCACCGAGACCGAAGCAGCGTTGGAGATCGGATCCGGCATCGCCGACTTCGGGTAGAGCTGGTTGCCCACCCGGTCGGGGAAGAACGGGTTCGGCTGGACGGTCGAGGTGTCCTCGTACGCGACGAACCGATAGCTCAGGTGGGTGCTGGGCAGGACCTTGCCGGGCGCGGCCGTGAGGTCGGAGAACGTCACGCTCGTGATCGTCGTGGGCGTCGACGCGCGGACGGCGATCTGCGCGCTCTCGTACTCGTTGCGGGCAGTCGAGAGCCGCACACTCGTCGCCGCACCCTCGGGGAGGGTGCTCGTGCGGTACACCGTGCGCAACGCGTCCTCCACCCACACCTGCGGGGTAGTCGTGCCGGCCTGCGCGACCGGGCTCGCCGCGACGAGGAGGGCGACGCTGAGGGCAACTGAGTAGGCTCGTCTGCTTCGCACGAGATCAGCGTGAGACGTGCGTATTATTAAGTCAAGGTATCTAGGAAAAAATGGCCAACGGGAGAGTCGGATGGTCGAGAACGGGTCGGCGACGCCAGCGCTGTTGCGTCGCCTGAACGCGGCCCGCGTGCTCGACGCGCTCCGGAACGAGGCGGCGCTGAACGTGCCCGAGCTCGTCCGCCGTTCCGGACTCTCCCGCGCGACGCTGGACGCCGTCGTCGACGACCTGTCCCGGTTGGGCGTCGTGGGTCCGGCTCAGGCCGCTGCCGTTTCTGGTTCGCGCGGACGGGGCCGTCCGCAGCGCTGGCTGCGGTTCCGCGGCGAGTCCGGCCACGTCCTCGGCGTCGACATCGGGGCGAACCGGTTGGAGGCGGTCGTCACGGACCTCTCCGGCACCGTGCTCGCCCATCGCGAGGCCGTCCTCACACCGGACCTGACGCGGGCCCGCCGCCTCCGCGCGGCGCGACAGGTCGCGACCACGGCGCTCCTGGAGGCGGACGTCACGAGCCTGCGCGCGGTCGGGGTCGGCTCCCCCGGCATCGTCGATCCGGTGAGCGGCTCGGTGCGGTACTGCAACGCGATGGCGCAGTGGTCGGACTTCGGGTTGGCGGAGACGTTCGCCCAGGCGTTCGGCTGCGCGGCCGTGGTCGAGAACGACGCGAACCTCGCGGCTCTCGGCGAACGCTGGTGCGGTGTGGCGCGGGGTCGCGACGACGTCGTGTTCCTGATGGCGGGCGACCGGGTCGGGGCGGGGATCGTTCTCGGTGGCGAGCTCGTGCGGGGCAAGAGCGGCGGAACGGGCGAGATGACGTTCCTCGGGCTGATCCGCCAGGCCGACCGCGGCGAGCCGCTCGAGCAACTGGTGTTGGAGATCGTCGACGCGACCATCGACGACCTGATCGCGCGCGAGGCGGTGCGGACCGAGGCGGTGCGCGTGCTGATGCGCGACCTCGCGCCGATGCATGGCGTGGCGGTGTCGTCCCTCGACCGCTGGCTCGACGCGGTGCAGGCCGGGCGAGTCGGCGCGCGGCGCGAGTTCGAGACCGCGCTCGGTCGGTTCTGCCGCGTCTGCCTGGTGCTGGCGACGCTGATCAGCCCGGAGCTGTTCGTGGTCGGTGGGCGAGCGGCGGCGGCGAGCGAGGTCCTGCTCCCACCCGTTCGCGCGACGCTGGACCGCCTGGTCGGCCCCGGCATCCAGGCGCCCGAGGTGGCGGCCTCGGAGCTGGGCGACCGAGCAGTCGCCATGGGCGCCGTACGCATCGCCCTCGACCGCGCCGAACCGTCGCTGCTCGACGCGCTCAGCTAGCCCGCGCCCAGTCAGTCGTCGATGGCCGCGTACACGCAGGCCCAGAAGTCGAGGTAGACCGGGGAGGCCAGCGGGAAGCCGCCGCGTTGGGTGAAGAGGATGGCGGTCAGGTCTTCGGCGGGGTCGGTGAACCAGGTCGTCCCCGTGCCGCCGTCCCAGCCGTAGCGGCCCACGCGGTCGAGGCCGTCGTTCCTCGTTCCCACCGCGACGCCGAAGCCCCAGCCGCGGCTGTCGAAGTATCCGGTGCCGAAGCCCGACACCGCCTTCTGCGCCGGGGTCAGCTGGTCGGAGAGCATCGCCTCCACGTTCGGCCGGGCCAGCAGCCGGTCGGCGCCGCGGCGGCCGAAGTGGCGGAGCAGCTCGGTGAACGTGTGGAAGTCGTCGATCGTCGACAGCAACCCAGCCCCGGCCGATGGGTGGG
The DNA here is from genome assembly GCA_963762635.1 of uncultured Actinomycetota bacterium. Taxonomy (GTDB): domain Bacteria; phylum Actinomycetota; class Actinomycetes; order Propionibacteriales; family Actinopolymorphaceae; genus Tenggerimyces. Next base: position 390,357 of record CAVXLQ010000004.1, on the reverse strand, counting down.
TCGGCGGCGTCAGATGCTTGGACGTCGCGGCCGGGTCGTCCAGCACCAGCTCGCCCGACGGCGTGGCGTAGTACGCGGACGTCAGCCGCCCGACCGCGGACTCCGGCAGGGTGAAGCCGGAGTCGGTCATCCCCAGCGGACCGAAGACACGCTCCGACAACAGCTCCGGAAGCGGCGACCCGGAGGCCCGCTCGAGCAGCACGCCGAGGATCTCGAGACCGGTGTTGTAGAGCCACCGCGATCCGGGCTGGTACATCAGCGGCAGCGCCGCGAGCGAGGCGAGCCACTCGTCCCCCGTCTCCGTCTGCGCGTGCTGCGGCGGCCCGAAGCCGCTCAGCGCGGCGGTCGCCGAGCCCAGCGGCGACGTAGGCGGCAGCGAGAACAGCATCCCCAGCCCGTTCCGGAACGTCAGCAGGTCCCGAACGGTGATCGGCCGCTCCACCGGAACGGTCTCGGTCAACGGACCGTCCACAGCGGCGATCACCCGCGGAGAGGCGAGCTCCGGAAGCAGCCGAGCCACCGGCTCGTCGAGGCTGATCAGGCACTCCTCGGCCAGCTGCAGCGCGAGCACGGCCACGACCGGCTTGGTCAACGACGCGATCCGGAAGATCGAGTCCCGCCGCATCGGCTCGGCACCGCCGAGGGCCAACGAGCCGACCGCGTCGACATGCACCTCGCCCCGCCGGCTGACCAGCGTCACCGCGCCCGGGAGCCGACCGGCTTCGACATGCGACGAGAGCACCGAACGCAACCGAGCGAGCCGCGTCGAGGAGAGTCCACCTGCCATAGCAGCGAATGCTGCCAGGTCCCGCCGAGAAGGCGAGACCTGGCAGCAGTCAACCAGCCAGCAGAGCTACGGCAGAACGCTCGGCGTGAAAGTCACCGGGGTTCCCGCAGCCAGCGTGATCAGCGCGGACTTCTCCGTGCCGTACGTGGTGAACCCGGCCGTCGTCGCACCGGTCACCGTCACCGAGCCAGCCGCCGGCGACGTCACCGTCACCGTGTTGGCGGTCCGGTCGTACACCCCACGCGCGCCGGCGGCGAGCGTCTCGAATTGCACGTTGCGCTTGCCCACGTAGTCGGCGAGCTTGGTCCAGCCCGGCGACAGCAGGGGAACGCTGTAGTACGACGTGTATTTCGTCATCACCTGGTCAGCCCAGTCCGACAACAGCGTCTTGCCCTGCGTACGGCACGTGGGGTTGCAGACGTAGGTGTAGTCGCGCAGGTTGCCGATGTGGAACGTGTGCGTGTAGATCGACCCCGAAGCGACATGCTGCATCGCGACGTCGGTCTCGTAGTTCATCAACTGCGCGTACGTCTGGTTCACGGGGAAGAACGGGAACTTGCCGTTCGGCCCGTAGTACATGTTGTAGAAATACGTTTCCTCATCCGGCGTCGTGCTGAAGTACGCGATGTTCGTCGGCCAGTCCGGCACGATCGTGAGGCTCGGCTCCATCGGATGCCGCACGCCACAGTTGAAGCAAGCAGGCTTGTGGCTGTTGAACGACATGTTGCCGTGCAGGTACTTCACACCCGAGTCCTTCGCCGCCTGCAGCAGGTTCGGGTTCGACGCCATCAGCCCGTAGTCCGTCGGCGGGTCGATGTCGTTGTTCGGGTCCGGGTGGAACACGCCGAGGCCGGAGTACTCACCGGTCTTGAGGATCTGCGAGTCCGTCGGCAGGCCGAGCGTGGCGCCTCGCGTCAGGTTCTCGTTGATCTCGGTGAACGTCGACGCGTAGTCGCTGGAGTTCAGCTTCGGGTGCGTCAACGTGTGGTTGACCCAGCGGAACTTCTTCGCGATACAACGAGAGGTGGCCGTCAGCTGCTCGACCCCACCGTTGGAGTAGCACTGCTTCGGCGCGGTCATGTCGGCATCGCCAGAGTTGTAGGCGATGTCCATCGTGAACGCGGCGGCGAGCGGGAACTTCTTCTGCAGCTTGATCTGCGCTTCGCTCGCGTTCGACGCGTCGTGTCCGGTCATCTGGAAACCGGGCTCGGGCAGGTACGTGCCGTCGGGCAGCAGCTCGTCGGACGTGTTGAACCAGTCGTCCACGTCCGTCATCAGGTAGTGCTTCTGCTCACCGAAGAACAAACCACGCGACGCCCAGCGGAACAGGCCGTACGCGAGCAGGTTCGACTGCAGCAGGTACTGGTTGTTGGAGAACGTGAGCGCGGCCCGCTCGCGACCATCGGCCGTCGTCGAGGTCACGCCGAGAATGCTCGTGCCGGTCTGGATGATCGGCGTCGCGGCACAGCCGGCCTGCAGCGTGTCGCGGTAGACCCACGACTGCACGATCGGGACCTTCACGCCGACCTTCAGGTCGCTGAACACGGACTGACCAGCGGCAGTCAGGGTCGCGAGCAGCGGCGTGTCACCCACGCCACCCTCGGTGCCCTGCCGCAGGCAGTAGTCCTCCGGCCAGGAGCCGTAGCTCGCGTAGAGCACGGCCTGACGGACCTGGAAGTCACGCTCGTACGCCCACAGCGTGTTCCACTCGTTGCCGTCGAGCGCACTCGTGAAGGTCGAGGTGTCGAGCAGCATCGCGTCCGTCAGCAGGATCGCGTTGTACTTGCCCACGCCGTCGGCGCCGACCAGCGTCTCCGCGGTCAGCGGCTGGTCCTTCGCGAGCAGAACGTCGTACCCGGCGCCGACGCGGTCGAGGGTGGACTTCCAGGTGGGAAGGCCGAAGTCGTTCGCGTCGAAGCCGATGACGAGTGCGCGCAAGGCGACCTTGTCATTTGCCGCCGTGACGCCGACCGCGGACTTCGTCGCGGTCTTGGCCTTCAGCTTCAGGCTCTTCTGTACGGCAACCGTGCCGGACTTCTTCGCCAATGGCTTGGCTGGCTTGGCCTTTTCTGTCTTGACCGGAAGCTTGGCGGGCAGCTGGTGGTCGGAGTCACCGAACCGTTCCCGCGCGAGCGGATTGCCAGAGATCTGGCTGTTAGGCCCAGGGCCGGCTGTCTGGCCGGCCACCGCCGTCGCCCCGAGACCGGTCGCGACGATCGCGGCGGTCAGGACGAGGCGCATGAGCAAACGACGAGGTTGGGCAGGGTGGATCATCAGCTTGGCCCCCCACAGGCACTTGGAAGAGATTGGGCCCCGTAAACCGACTCGACCAGCAGACGCTAACAGCCGGACCTGGGAACCGGGCCCCGAATGGACCAACCCAACACGCCTCGTTTCAGGCGGCGATCACCTTGTCTGAATATGGGTGGATCACCGTAGTGCGGCGACGATGTTGTCTGGTGTCAAAGGCAACTTTCGCACCGACACGCCCAAAGCGTTTTGCACGGCGTTGCCAATCGCCGCGGCCGTCGGACCTTGCGCGCATTCGCCCGCGCCGACGCTCGGCAGCTCGGGATGGTCGAGAACGTCAACCACCACGTCCGGAACGTCGCTGAAGCGCAGGATCGGGTACGTCTCCCAGTCCGTGCTCGTGACCTGCGCGGACGAGAATCGCACCTGCTCCAACACCGTCCAGCTCGTGGCCTGGATCGCGCCGCCCTCGATCTGGTTGACCACACCGTCGAGGCTCACCACACGCCCGACGTCGACGGTGATCACGAGCCGCTTCACCCGAACGGAGTGCACCGCTTCCACCTCGGCGACGACCGCGCAATACGCGCCCATCCCTTTGTACCGCGCCATCGCGATGCCGTGGCCCGTCGAGTCGCCGCCGGTCCAGCTGCCCCAGGAGGCAAGCTCGGCTGCCCGTTCGAGCACCGCGCGGGCACGCCGATCGCTCAGCTGGGCAAGGCGAAACTCCACCGGGTCGGCGCCCGCGCGCAGGGCCAGCTCGTCCATGAACGACTCGATCGCGAACACGTTCAGGTGCGCACCGAGCGAACGCATGGCCGAGGCCCGCGGCGCCACCGCGAACGACCGATGGCTCACCACCTGCTGGACAGGGAAGTCGTAGATCGGCACCGAGTTCCGCAACGAACCTCCGGAAGGCAGCCCTGGGTCGGAGGCGGGTGCCAACGGCGCGCCGCCGGCGATCGCGGCGCTTGCCAACAGACCCGGCGTTCCCGCGTATCCCGGTCGTGCGGTGTGGCCCTGGCTGAACGTGTCGTGCCGCCAGCTCACCACCCGACCCGATTCGTCCAGGCCCGCAGTGAGATCGGCGACCATCGCCGGGCCAAACGGCCCTGCCCCCAACTCGTCGGCACGGCTCCACATCGCCTGCACCGGTCGGCCCGGCACCGCCCGCGCGAGCAGCACGGCGTCGAACGCCGCGTCGTCGGCCGGGTTGTGCCCGTAGCATCCGGCACCCTCGACATGCTGGACGGACACGTCGGACAACGGCATCGCCAACGCCTGCGCGATCGCGCCCCGCAGCGCGTGGACGCCCTGCGAGTGCGACCACACCTGCACCGACGTGCCCGTCCACTGCGCGACACCGCAGCTCGGCGCGATCGACGCGTGCGCGATGTACGGACGGCTGTAGGTGGCGCGATGCTCCACCACAACTCCGGCAGGCGAGCCGGAAACCTCATGTACCGTGGACGATTCGGCAGCTTCGGCACGGACCCATTCGGGCAACTCCGCTTCCTCGGGCAGCGACACCGGCCGATCCCACTGAGCGGAAGCCGCCAACAGCAAGGCCGCCTTGACAGCGACCTCCTCGCGCACGGCCACCACGCCGAGGAAGCTGCCGTCCCGCACGACGACAACGTCCGGCAGCGAGTCCACCACCGACTCGTCGACGGACGTCAGCACCGCACCCACCGTCGGCAGCCGGACGACCCGCCCGTACCGCTGCCCAGGCAGCCGGAGGTCGTGGACGTACCGAGGCCGGCCGAACACCTTGTCCGGAAGGTCGATCCGCGCCGGGCTCCCGACAGGCTCCGGCACCTTCGGCCGAACGAGACCCTCGGCCTCGCGGTCCAACAGCGACTTCGTGTCGAGATCCCAGTACGTAACAGCCTCGCCCGAGGCCGTCGTCAAGGTGCCGCGGAGGACGGTGACGTCGCCGGAGAGCTTCGCCGCGGCGGCGGCGACGAGCACCGCGCGGGCCTCCGCGCAGACCTGCCGCAGCGACGCGCCGGACTCCTGGACGGACATCGAGCCCGCCGTCGTCCCTTCGTTCGGCCCGGCCGAGGTGGACGCCGGCACCATCCGTACCTGCTCGAGCGCGAGATCGAGCTCGAACGCGGCGATGGACGCCATGGCCGTCGCGATCCCTTGCCCGAGCTCGACCTTGCCGACTCGCACCGACACAAGGCCCGGCGCGTCGAACGACAGCCACGTCGTCAACCGAGGGTTGGCGGCGAGCGAACGCGGAAGGCTCATGCCGACTCCGCCGTCCGCAGCACGGCCCGCACCACGCGGTTGTGCACTCCGCAGCGGCACAGGTTGCGATCGAGCTGGGTCCGTACGGCCTCCTCGGTGGGATGCGGATCGCGCGCCAACAGCGCGGCCGCGTTCACCAGGATCCCCGAGACGCAGTACCCGCACTGCGCGGCCTGTTCGTCCAGGAACGCCTCCTGCAACGGGTGCGGATCGCCGAGTCCCTCGACCGTGATCACCGTCTTCCCGTCGACCGCCGAGAGCGGCAGGTCGCACGACGGCATCGGATGGCCGTCGACCAGCACCATGCACGCGCCGCACTGCCCGCTGCCACAGCCGAAGCGCGTCCCCATCAGCCCCAGGTCGTTGCGCAGGACGTAGAGAAGAGGGGTCTCCGGATCCAGATCGAGCTGCACGGGCCGACCGTTCACGACCAAGTCCACACCACACCTCCGCTCAGCCACGATAGTCGCGCGGAGGAGCCTGAAAAGAATCTGCTCTACTAGCTGTCGATTCTGGTCGAGGCGCGCGACGTATCAGTGAACCGACCGAGAATCAACCGATGGAAAGGCAGCCCCGAGATGGCTCAGTACGCAGTCCTTATCTACGCGAACGACTCCGCGCACAGGCCACACCGCGCACCCGGCGACACGGCCTCGGCCGACCGGTACGCCGAGGAGCTGGAACGTACCGGCGCCATGGTGGCGGCGTGGGCGCTGACCCCGCGGGACATGGCGACGTCGGTCAAGGGCGACGTCATCACCGACGGACCGTTCGTCGACGCGAAGGAGATCGTCGCCGGCTTCTACATCCTCGAGGCGCCCGACCTGGACGCCGCGCTGGCGATCGCCAAGCTCAACCCCGCCTGCCAGCAGGGCGGCGGCGTGGAAGTTCGCCCGATCGACAGCGGCGGCGTCGTGGACCGGAAGGCCGGATGACCGACGTTCGAGGCGCGGTCGCGGACGCGCACCGTCGCGAGTGGGCCCTCGTGCTCGCCGCGACGGCGCGCGTCGCGCAGGACCTCGACCTGGCCGAGGAGTGCGTGCAGGAGGCGTACGCGGCCGCGCTGACGTCCTGGAAACGGGACGGGATCCCGCGCAACCCGGGCGCCTGGCTCACCACGACGGCCAAACGCCGCGCGCTGGACGCGCTGCGGCATCACCAGGTGTTCCGCTCGAAGCTCCGGTTGCTGGTCGAGCCCGAGGAGGTGGACGACGAGATGGACGAACCGACCCCGGAAGAGCTGGAGGACGTCGTCCCGGACGAACGGCTGCGGCTGGTCTTCCTGTGCTGCCACCCGGCGCTGGCCCGGGACGCGCAGATGGCGCTGACGTTGCGGCTGGTCTGCGGCGTCTCGACGCCCGACATCGCCAGCGCGTTCGTGGTCTCCGAGCCGACGATGGCGGCTCGCCTCACCCGAGCGAAGCGGAAGATCTCGACCGCGCGCATCCCGTTCCGGATGCCCGCCGCGGCCGACCTGCCGGACCGGCTGGCGGCGGTCCTCGGCGTGATCCACCTGCTGTTCACGACCGGCCACACCGCGCCGTCGGGGCCGTCGCTGCTGCGTACGGACCTGATGGACGAGGCGCTGCGGCTGGCCCGCATGCTGCGCGACCTGATGCCGGACGAGCGCGAGGTCTGGGGGCTGCTCGCCCTCCTGCTGGTCACGAACGCGCGCCGCGCCACCCGGGTCGACGCCGACGGGCGGCTGCTGCGGCTGGACGAGCAGGACCGTTCGCAGTGGGACCGCTCGGCCATGGCCGAGGCCGACCGCCTGATCGTCGACGCCCTGCGCGCCGGACGGCCTGGCCGGTACGTGCTCCAGGCGGCGATCGCCTCGCTGTACGCCGAGGCCACCACGTACGAGCAGACCGACTGGCCGCAGATCCTCCAGCTGTACGACGAGCTGCTGCTCGCCTGGCCGTCCCCCGTCGTCGCGCTGAACCGGACGATCCCGCTCGCGCGCGTCGCCGGCCCCGAAGAGGCGCTCGCCGAGGTCGTACGGCTCGAGCGCGACGGCCAGCTCACCCGCTACCAGTACCTCCCCGCGATCAAGGCCGACCTGCTGGAACGCCTCGGCCGCCCGGACGAGGCGGCCGTCGCCTACCAGCAGGCCCTGGAGCTGACCGCGAACGAGGCCGAGCGCGACTTCCTCGCCACCCGCACCGCCTAGCTGTGATCATGTACGTGATCATGAAGCCAGACAGGCGAATACGCCGGCTTTCCCTTCATGATCACGTACATGATCACCCGGGTGGGCGCGCGCCTAGGCCAGGATCAGGTCGGCCGCTCGCCAGGCCAGCGCCGACACCGGCCCGTTCAGGTTGCCGGACACCAGCGTCGGCAGCACCGAGGCATCCACCACGCGCAGGTTGGCCACCCCGCGCACGCGGAGCTGGGCGTCGACCACGTCGTCCTCGTTCGGGCCCATCGCGCAGGTCGCCACCGTGTGGTAGCCGGCGCTGCCGACCGTCAGCCCGAAGTCCAGGATCTCCTGGTCGGCGTCGACCGCCGGACCCGGAACGGTCTCGTGCTCGATCCGGCCGGCGAGCGGTTCGGTGCCGAACAGGCGGCGCAGCGCCCGGAACGAGCCGACCGCCGTCGTGCGGTCGTGCTCGGTCGCGAGGTAGTTCGCGTCGATGTCCAGCGGCGCGTCGGGCTCCGCCGACGTGATCCGGAGGCTGCCCTCGCTGTCCGGGCGCAGGATGAACACCACGCACATCATCCCCGGCTCCCGTTCGATCTCGATCGCCTTGGCCTGCTCACGCGGCGCGATCGACCAGGGCGCGATCTGGACCTGGGCGTCCGGGCGGTCCAGGTCCGGCCGGGTCTTGAGGAACGCGACGAGGTCGTGCGACGGCGCGGCGAAGACCCCGGTCCGGCTCTCCTGGTACTCCAGCATCGCCGCCTGCTGGCCCTCCGCGGTGCTCAGCACCTTGTTGTAGCCGAGGTCTTCGGCCAGCCGGAACTGCAGCATGAACGCGCGGTGCTCGCGCAGCCGAGTGCCGACGTTCGGGCTGTCCACCGCGACGTCGACGCCCGCCGACCGCAGCACGTCCGCGGGTCCGATCCCGGAGAGCTGGAGCAGCTGGGGAGTGGCGATGGCGCCGGCAGCGAGGATCACCTCGCCGGCTTCGGCCTCGAACGGTTGCCCGTCCTGCCGTCCCATGACGCCGACGGCCCGGTCGCCGTCCAGCACCACTCGGTCGACGATCGTGCGCACCGCGACCGTGAGGTTGGGGCGGTCCAAGGCGGGGCGGAGGAACGCGTCGGCCGCGCTCCACCGCCGGCCGTCGTGGATCGTCGCGGACGCGTAGCCGATGCGCTCGTCGTCGTTCTCGTTGAGGTCGCGCGTCCGCCGCCAGCCGAGCTCGGTGCCGGCGGCGATGACGTCCTCGAGCAACGGATCGGCCCCGTCGATCGTCGAGACGTGCAGCGGACCACCCGCACCGCGTACGTCGGACGCTCCGAGCTCGTGGTCCTCGATCGTCTTGTACACCGGCAGCAGGTCGTCCCAGCCCCAGCCGGGGTTGCCGAGCGCTTCGATCGCGTCGTAGTCCGCGCGGCTGCCCCGGTTGTAGACCATCCCGTTGACCGAGCTCGATCCGCCGAGCGTCTTGCCCCGGACCCAGTACTCCACCTGTTGGGTCGGCCCGAACGGGCGGGTCGGGTAGAGCCACGCGGCGTTCGGGTCGCCCAACAGCTCACCGAAGCCCCTGGGCATCGCGATCAGCGGGTTGCTGTCCTGGTCACCCGCCTCGACCAGCAGCACAGTCGTCCTCGGGTCCTCGGACAGCCGGTTGGCGAGCACGCAACCGGCCGCCCCCGCGCCGACAACGACGTAGTCGAACTGTGTCACGGCTTTCTCGCCTCCGTACTTCTCAGAAGTCTTGGCCGTGACACCCCCTACCCACCTTGGCGGCTGGACCTACCTCCCTTAGCGTGTCGCCGCCAACGTGACGTCGAGCGGCTGGGCGAGGTACGGAGTGTCCTCGCGGATCCACACTCCCGCCTCGTACGTGCCCGGCGCTGGCGCTTTGGCGGTGACCGTGACCCGGGCCTTCTCCCCGGCCGCGAGCGTGAACGTCGTACGGTCCAGCGCCAGCCACGGCACGTCGACCGGCTCGCAGTCGCCGTACGTGGGCAGCACCTGGACGTCGGACACCGGCTGGAAGCCGCTCGTCGGCGAGCCGCCGACGCGGTAGAAGCCGCACGTACTGCCGCCTCGGTACAGCGGTTTGTTCGCTGCCGGCAGGACCGACCAAGCGTCCGTCCGCGGGTCGTACGCGTAGCTGGCGTTGGTCAGCACACCACCGTTGATTCCGCCGGACACGATCAGCTGGTCGTACGCAGCCGTATAACCCATGCCCCACAGGGGAATCGGCAGGTCGGCGCGCGGCGTCCAGGTGTCGGCCGCCGGCGAGTACGCGTAGGTGTTCTGCCACGTCGTCCCACCACGCCGCACGCCGCCGGCACAGTAGAGCGAGCCGTCGAGCGCGGCGCAGGCCAGATGCCCTGCCGACATGGGATAGCTCGCCACCAGCTGCCACGAGTCGGTCGCCGGATCGTAGACCTGCACGTCCTGGCCGTCGCACGCGTTCGTGCACCCGCCGATCACGTACAGCTTGCCGTCGAGCACCGCTCGGCCCGCGCCGGCCGTGGCGATCGGAGCGTCCGCCACCTTGCGCCAGGTGTTCGTCGCCGGCGCGTACGCGAACGTCGTCTTCGTCGCGCGCAGGTCGGGACCCCAACCACCGTTGACGAAGAACGTGTCGCCGATGAACGCGCCCGCCGCGTTCTCTCGCGCACTCGGCAGCGGCGCGATCGCCGACCAGCTGCTCTTGTCGGGGTCGTAGACGTAGCCGCGATCGGACACCTCCACTCCGTCGACCCCGCCGACCGAGTAGATCTTGCCGTCCAGCTCGCCCACCGCGTTGTCCATGATCCGGATCGGATAGTCCGCGACGTCGGTCCACGGCGCGGCCGCCGGCTTCGGGCTCGTCCCGTTCGCCAACGGGGCTTTGGCGAACGGCAGCGGCGAGTACGTGCCGGGGATCTCGACGACCTTCGCGCCCGCACCGTTCGCGACCGGGCCGACGGCCTTCCGTTCACTCAGCTCGACCGCGACCGGAGCCGTTCCCGTGTTGGTGATCGTGAACGAACGCCGCACCTCTCGAGTCCCGCGAGCGGCCAGGGAGAGCTCGCCGGGCTCGACGGACAGCCGCCCGGCCGCGAGCGAGAACTCGACCGTGCGTATGCCGCCTCGCGCGACGCTCGTCGTGCGCGGCTGCGTCGTGTACGAGGGCGCGGACGCCGACAGCGCTGCCGAGGAGCCCGGGGCGAACAGCCAGTAGAACCCGTCGCTGGTACGGACGGCCTGCTCACCGAGCCTCACCTCGGCGGCGTCGATCGCCGAGCCGGTGTTGCGATCGCGGACGTGACCGAGCACGAGCCCGCCGGCAGTCGGCACGCAGAGACGCTTGCCGAGCACCACATCGTCGACCTGCCACCAGTCGTCCCAGGTCCCGATGTAGTGGAATCGCACCCGGACGTCGGGCTTGTGCGCCGCCTGCGGGATCGGGATCGTCTCCTGCCGCGGGCCGAGCGCCTCCGCGGTCTGGTCCAGCACGGTCTCCCACGTCTGCCCGCCGTCGACGCTGAGGTCGACCTGCGCGGTGTCGGTGAAGTGCTTGTCGAAGTCCTGCCGGAAGCTCAGCGCCGGCGCCGACTGCCCACTCAGATCGGCGGCCGGTGAGACCAGCGTGGAGTCCTGGTGCCCGCCCAGCCAGTAGTAGAAGCTGTCGAGGATCGCGAACCCGCCGTTTCCTCCAGTCCTGTTGGACCTTCGGCCCGGATCGTCGAAGCGCCACACCTGGCCCGTTCCAGCCGCGTCGGTGACCGCCCAACCGGCCGGCAGCGCGCCGCCGTCGAACTCTGCCCCGATCCCGTCGTACGCGACGTGGTAGCCGGGAGCGTCGCACGCCGTTTCGTCAACGGGTACGCGGATGTCACGCGTCAGGTTGCGACTGCCGACCACGACCTCCTCGGCGACCGCACGGTAACCGCCGTACTCGGACGAGACGCGCAGTGTGTAGGTCGCGCCCGCCGGCACCGTCAGGCTGTACCGGCCGTCCGCGGGATCTCGTCAGGATCGGCTTGACGGGAGTGCCCGGCACCGAAACCGTTGCGTGCAAGGGCCATCCCTGCCCGCTGCCATCCGTGATCCGCCCGCTCACCTTGACCGTCGGGGAAGCCGCCAGCGCGAACGAGCGCGAGACGGTCTGGCCGACGACCACCCGTACCGGGGCGACCTGCGTGGCATGACCGAACGCCGACACGGTCACGGTGTAGTCGCCCGCCGGCAACGGCAACGCGTACCTTCCGTCGGCGCCCGTCACCCGCTCGCGCGTAACCGGCCCGACGACGCGCACCCGAGCACCGCCCAGCGGTGCGTCACCGCTCGTGACGGACGCCGCGAACGTGCCCGTCTCGGCGACGTTCGCCGCGTCCAGCAAGGCCAAAGCATCCAACCGGCCTTCGCCGAAGACGTTGTTGTCCGCGGGCGTCCCGTCGCACTCGTCGGACGGTGTGTCGACAGCCGTCCCGTCCAGCAGCGCTCGAGTCCCTGCCACGTCGCCGACGAGCTCGGGCGCCGCCGACCACAGCAGCGCGATGGCGCCAGCGACGTGCGGCGTCGCCATCGACGTCCCGTCCATGCTCACGTATCCCCCACCGGGATAGGAGGAACGGACGTTCACACCCGGCGCGGACAGGTTCGGCTTGATCTCGCCGTCCTGGCCGAAGCCGCGGCTGGAGAACGAGGCGATCGCGTTGTTCTCGTCGTACGCGCCCGCCGAGTAGTTGACGGTTCGGCTGCCCGGCGAGGCGGTCGTACGGCAGCCCGGAGCGTTGTTGCCGTTCGCCCACACGGCGAAGATCCCGGACGCGACCCAGGCCGCGGAGACGTCCTCCATGAACGGGTCGTCCGACGGGACGGTCGTTCCCCAGGAGTTGTTGATGATGTTCGGCCGCTTGCTGGCATCGGGAAGCTGGCCGGTGAGATCGGTCGGCTCGAGCATCCATTGCCCGGACGCGATGAGCGCGTCGTCGCTCGGGCAGCATCCGTTCGCCGCGATCCACCGGACGCCCGGCGCGACGCCGATCTGGTTGCCCGCACCGTCGTCCCCGACCATCGTTCCCATCGTGTGCGTGCCGTGCCCGTGGTCGTCGCAGGGCGCGTCGGCGCACAGGCCGGCGGCGTCGAACCAGTTGTAGTCGTGGTCGAACGCGCCGTTGCCGAGGTTGCCTCGGTACTGGCGGACGAGCGCGGGATGGTCGTACTGCACGCCGCTGTCGATGCTCGCGACCGTCATGCCGTCGCCGGTGACGCCGTACTGCTGCCAGACGTCGTTCGCGCGGATGTTCGCGATGCCCCACTCGACCGACTCGACCTCGCGCACCTGCTTGCCGGGGATCGGCTTGGGCAGCTCGTACGCGACGGGCGCGTAGAGCGCGTCCACCTCGGGCCGCGCGGCGAGGTCGGCCGCGAGCCGTTCGCTGCCGTCGCGGACGAAGATCGCGTTCGTCGCCCAGTACGCGTCGTACCGCACCCCGGCGCCGTCGAGCCGCTTCCGTACGGCGGTCTGGCTCTGCGCGGCGGTTTCGCGGAGCGCTCGGGCGACGAGCGTGCCGCGCGCGTTCCAGTCGCTCGTCCGCGTGGCGGCCGACAGGTCGGCGCGATCGGCGAACCGCACCCAGAAGTCACCGCGTTCCTCCGCCGCGAGCTGCTGCCGCAGCTTCGGGCGGATCTTCTCCTCGCCCGCCTGAGCGGTGCCGACCATCGTGGTGGCGGCGATGGCCAAAGCGACGCTCGCGACGAGCGCGCGACGTACCCACATCCAGCTCATGTGTGCCCTCCCGCGGCGAACCTAGGCGAGGACCTGGGCAGCAACCGGAGCGCTTCGTGGGCAGATTCGGTGCAGCGCTGGCCATATCCGGCTAGAGGCCTGGGCTGGTCGATGCGCTTCGACGGAATATGTCGTCCAACGACTGGAGAACGTGTTGTGGAACCCGAAGCCATGCTCGAGCAGCTGGGTCTGTCGAAGACCGAGGCCCGCGTCTATCACTGCCTGCTGACCCAGTCGCCGCTCGCCGCGGCGACCATCGCCGACCGCACCGGCACCGCGCGGTCGAACGTGTACCTGATCCTGCGCTCGCTCGTCGACCAGGGCCTGATCGAGGCCGGCGCCGGCTACAACAGCCGGTACCATGCGCTGCGCCCGGACGACGCGCTGCAACGGCTGCTGGACCGGTCCCGCGCCGAGCTCGCTTCGCGGGAGCGGCACGTCGAGGCGGCCCTGCCCGAGCTCGCCGAGCTCTACGCGAAGCACGCCGGCGCCGACGAGGGCGAGATCGTCGAGATCCTGCGGACGCCGAAGCTGATCGGCGAACGGTTCGAGCGGTTGCAGGCGGAGGCGCGCGAGTCGATCGACATCGTCGTCCGCGGCCCGATCCAGGTCGGCGGGTCGAACGCCGGCGAGGTCGCCGCGCTGCGTCGTGGCGTACGGGCACGCGCCATCTACGACCAGACCGTGCTCGACGATCCCGCGATCGGCGGCCGCCTCTCGTCCTGGATCGCGTCCGGCGAGCAGGCGAAGGTCTATCCCGGCGAGCTGCCGATGAAGTTCGCGCTGTTCGACGGCTGCAACGTCGTGATGCCGATGGTCACCCCCGGCGTTGCCGGCGTCGTGGCGATCATCGTGCGCAACCGCGAGCTGGCGGCCGCGTTGGGGATGCTGTTCGAGACGTTGTGGGTCGCGTCCGAGGCCCTGCCCGCGCCGTCTGGCCGGCGGCGGGGCGACGGGCTGGTCGTCGACCCGTCCGCACACGAGGCGTCCTGGTTCGGCGTACCGCTGCCGTTGACCACGCGCGAGCTGCTCGTCCTCGACTGCCTGGCCGGCCGGCTCGGCAAGGTGTGGACGTACGAGCAGCTGCACGCTCGCGCGTGGGACGGCCACTACGTCGGCCCGGCCGCCGTGCAGTCGGTCGTGAAGCGGCTGCGGGCGAAACTGCGCGAGGCCGACGTGACGTTGCGCGTCGGCCCCGTTCGCGGCGTGGGCTTCCGGCTGCTCCCGCCCGACCCCGTTCCGCTCGGGCTGGCGGGCTAGCCGTGATCATGTCGGTGATCATGAAGCCAGACCGGTCGTATACGCCGGTTTCGCTTCACGATCACGATCATGATCACCGCGCGGGGCGGCGGCATCGGGTCGGGCTCGTGGGCTAGTCGTCCACGGGGACGCGGGTGCTGGCCTCGTCGGTCGTGCTCTCGACCGTGACCTTGACCCGGAACGGGATGCCGTCCAGCAGCCGCTTGGTCTCGATCGCGACCAGTGCCCGGCCGTCACTGTCGGCCTTGCCCTCGCAGACGTAGCCGTTCGGCACCAGCAGCCCGAACGCCGAGCAGCTCCACTGCCCGTCGTTGTCCATCGGTGGCTCAGCGGGGATCGAGCCGCTCGGCGGCGACATGTACGTGAGCAGCGTCGGGCCGGCGACCGTCAGCTTGAGCTTCGCGCCCGGCCTGGCTCCACGCGCTCGCGCGACCACGAAGTCGTGCCCGTACTTGTCCTCCCACGGCGAGTCCGTCAGCTGCTGCCCACCGACGACCAGGTCCTCCGGCGGCGGAGGGGGTGGCGGAGGCGGCGGTGGTGGAGGCGGCGGTGGCTTGACCGTCGGCGACGGGCTCGGCTCGGGGTCGCTCGGAGACGGCGAGGGCGCCGGGTCCGTGGGCGACGGCACCGGGTCCGTGGGGGTGGGTGTCGGCTGCGGCGCCGGGTCGCTGGGCGACGGCGTCGGAGGCGGCGGCTGCGACGGGTCCGGCGGGTCGTCCGGCGACGGTTGCTGGTCGGGCGGCCGCTCCTCGCCGGGCGCCTGCTCCGAAGGCTCCTCCGAGTCCGACGGTGCCGGCGCGGGCGGCTTCGGCGGGTTCGGCGGGTTCGGTGCCGGGTCGTTCGGCTGCGGCGCCGGCTCGTTCGGCTGACCCGGATCGGCCGGCGCGATCGCCGCCGGACCCGGGCCTGGCGTCTTGGGACCGTTGCCGGAGGTGAGGACGGCGGCCGCCGCGATGCCCGCGACGACCACGGCGACACCCGCGGCGATCGCGATCGCCTGCGCGGGCGGCGGGCCAGATCCTCCACCGCCTCCGCCACCACCGCCGGGCGAGCCGGCGCCGGCCGCGGCACCCGCGGCAGCACCACCGTCCGGCGGAACGAGAGCCAGCGCGCCGAGCTTGCCGCCCTCGGAGGCGAGCGCGAGGTACGTCACCGCGACCGGGCCCAGGACCAACGGCCCGAGCACCGCGCGCAGCGTCGCGCCGACGTCGCGCAGCTCGGCCAACGCGAGCGAGCACGACGCGCACTTGCGCAGGTGCCGGTCGACCGAACGGCGCTGCAGCCGCGAGAGCGAGTCACGGACGTACCGGCCCAGCCGGTCCAGAGTCTGCTGGCAGTCCGCGTTCTCACCCAGCTGCTGGATGTGCGTCTGCAGGTACTCGCGTCGCAGCGCCTCGCGGGCGCGGCCGGCCATCGCGGCCGCCGCGTTCGCGGTCATGCCCATCAGCACCGCGGCGTCCTTGGTCGGCGTTCGCTCGACCTCGACGTACCAGAGGATCTCGCGCTGCGGTTGGGTCAGCCGTTCGTACGCGCGCGCGATGTAGTGCTGGTCCAACGCCTCGACGGCCGGATCGTCCGGAACGACCGGTTCGTCCAGTAAGACCTCGTCATCGGAGACCACCGTGCGACGGCGAGTTCTCGCGGAGTTCTGCGCGATCCGCGACACGGCACGAAGCAGGTACGCGCGAAACGCCTCCGTTGGCCCGTTCCCGTGCCGGACGGCGTCCAGCACGCGAGCGAATGCTTCCGCCGCGATGTCCTCGGCCTCTGTGCTGTGATCGAACTGCCGGGCAGCACGCAGCGCAGCCGGATGATGGCGTTCCCACAACTCTCCGTAGGCGTCTTCGTCACCGGCGCGCAGAAGGTCGAGCAACTCACGATCGGATCGATCGCTCGTCATCCACTCCCCCCAGACACACAACTCGGCCGGCCCACTGCTTTTCCCCTCAGCGACGTCACGTTAGACGCCTCCGACCACAGACGGCAACGGTTTCCTGACACCGAGCGCATACAACTTCATGGCGTGATGAGCGGCGGCTGGCCCGCGGGACGTCACGAACCATGGCCGGGAAGCATGGATCGCGAGAACGGGCCAGCCGCTGGGAGCTCCCACGGAGCGGGAGTTCCGGACACCCCCGCCGGCACAGACACGGCGGTAGTCGAATGGTGACGCGAGTCCGCGAAGATTCTTTCTAGATCTTTTGCGCCTGGCGAGTCGCGCTACTGGGCGAGCCGGAACGCGAGCTCGGTCTCCCACTTGTTCAGGTCCGGCTGGACGTCCGGGTCGTCGTGGTAGATCTCCAGGCGAGCGGCCCACCGGTCGCCCTCGGCGTCCCATTCGAGGCCCTGCTCAGCGGCCCAGTCGAGCAGCGAACCGGTCGCGTCGACCAGCGTGCTCGGGTGCCCGACGTGCAGGAGCTGCGCGTACTTGCCGCCGGGCAGCGTGCCGGCCTTCACGCGTTCGTCGCCCTCTCCGGGCGTGGCGACCGGGAGGCCGATCTCGATCTCGAGCTCGCGCATCATGTCGATCAGGTTGTACTTCACGAACGGCGCGCCGACCGGCTCGATGCCTTGTAGGCCGAACCAGGCGAACAGCTCGCCGTGGAGCCGCGGGATCGTCGGGCCGATCGTCTGCATGGTGACGCTGGCGGGGATGAAGAGGTACGGCTGTTCGGGCCGTTCGATGATCTCGGGCACGGTACGCGTCCTTCCTTGTGCTGTGGTGAACGCGCCTCATCGTGGAGTCTGCCCCAGGGGCGGGGTCAAGCCGTTCGGTCACAGAGAAGAGGGGCACCCCGGTCGCCCGGGATGCCCCTCTACAGGTGTTTCAGGTGTTACGGGTTGAGCTACCTCTTAGAAGATGTAGCCGCACTCGTACCCGATGAACTCCTGCTCCTCGGGGCTGAGCTCGTTCCAGCTCTTCCACTCCGCACCTTCCGGCGCGGCAGCGTCGAGGGACGCCTTGAAGAAGTCCAGCGCGATGAACGGCGCGCCGACGTAGGCCGAGCTCACCAGCTGAGCAGCGCCCTGGCCGAGCTTGCCGCCACCCTCGTTCCAGGTGAGCCAAGCCAGCTCAGAAGGCTCGGAGAGGTGCTTCTTGCCCTCCAGGAAGTCACGCGCGATGAACGGCGCGCCTACATATGCGGCCGAGATCAGCTGGGCAGCGCCCTCGCCAACCAGGCAGCCGCCCTCGTTCCACAGATCCCATGCCTTCTCCGAGGTGTCGGAGAGGCCCGTCGCGGCGACGGGAGCGTCGACCGGGCGGGCCAGCGCCGGAGCAGCGCTCAAAGCCACGACTGCGCTCGCGGCGGCGAGCACGGAGATGAGCCTGCGTGCGCCCTTGTGCATGTGCACACTCGTCCTTTCGTTGTGCTCTCGACTGCAGTCGAGAGCTGTTACACCGGTGTTTTGTCGAGGACCGAGCGGCGTCGGAGGTCCCGCTGGGCCCCGATTCAGCGACAACGTGCGATCGCTGAGTGCCAGACGGTAGTCGGGCTGTTACTGCATGTCAAAAATATCGGGACTTCGGGCGATTTGGTCGTCATAAACACTTTGTGACGTAACGGGGTCCCGGCGCGGAACGAGGGGTCCGATTCCCGCCAGCCCGCTGCTCCGGGGCGGGAGACGCTGGAATCCGAATCAACCACCGATGGAAAGGAAGCTCATGGACCTCCGGCTGACCTCGCAGGTCGCGCTCGTGACCGGTGCCTCGAAGGGCATCGGCCTCGCGATCACGCGCACACTGCTCGAGGAGGGAGCGCGCGTGGCCGCGGTATCCCGGAAGGAGTCCCCGGAGCTCGCCGCCCTCGCTGGGCCCTCACTCCTGCACATCGCCACCGACCTGATGGAGCCGGACGGACCTGCCGCTGCCGTCGACCAGACGGCGGAGGCGTTCGGCGGGCTCGACATCCTCGTGAACAACGCGGGCGGTCCGCCGCCTGGCGTGTCGCTTCCTCGGTTCTCGTTCCTCTCGCCTTCGGACGACGACTGGACGGCGATGTTCGAGTTCAACTTGTTCTCGGCCGTACGAGCGATCCGCGCCGCCGTACCGCACCTGGTCGCACGGGGCGGCGGGTCGATTGTGAACGTCACGTCGACGATGGGCCGGCAGCCGGCGCCGGTGAACGTGGACTACGGCGCGGCGAAGGCCGGGCTCGCGCACGTCACCAAGTCGGTGGCGGCGGAGTACGGCTCGCAGGGCATCCGCGTCAACACGGTCGCGCCGGGCGCGACGTTGACGCCTTGGTGGACCGACGAGGGCGGCGCGGCGGACATCTTCGCGTCAGCTACGGGGAGTACGCGGTCGGAGGTGCTCGCCTCGGGCGCGGCCGCCTCGATGGGGCTGCTGACGGGGCGGCTGATCGACCCGCAGGAGATCGCCGATGTGGTCGCTCTGCTGGTGTCGCCGCGGTCAGGGTCGACGACCGGCGCCGAGTTCGTCGTCGATGGCGGGCAGCTCAAGGAGCTGTGAGAGCTCCGCGCACGCGTCGTCCAGGCGGGTGGGGTCCGCGTAGATGCGGGCCTGGACGTAGCCGCCCTGCACGGTGTTGACGACGAGGCCGGCCAGCTGCTTCGCGTTCTCGCGGCCGGCCTCGTCGAACGCCTGCTCCAGGTGCTGTCCGACCTGGTCGAAGTAGGCGCGGACGGGTGCGTTGAGGTGCTCGTCGGCGATGGTGGGCTCCATCGCCATCCGGCCCATGGGGCAGCCCTTGAGGGCTTCGCGGGGTCGTTCGAGGTAGGCGCGGACGCGTTCCAGCGGCTTCTTGTCTGCGGCGAAGATCTCGGCGAGCTGACGCCCGCGTTCGTCGCTGACCTCCCGCAACGCGGCGCTCGCGAGGTCGGCCTTGCTGGCGAAGTGGTGATAGAAGCTGCCCTGGCCGGCGCCGGACCTGCGCTGGATCTCGCCGGGGCTGGTGCCCTGGTACCCGCGTTCCCAGAGCAGCTCGCGGGCGGCCTGGACGAGGTCGTCGCGCTTCATGCGTACTGCGCCTCGCCGTTGCCGAACGACCAGTCGTCGTTGCCGTTCTCGGTGAGGGCGACGAACAGGTTGCGCTTCTCGACTTTCGCCTGGTCCTGAACGTACTTGGCGGCGGCGCGGTAGAAGCCGACCTTCTGCTCGGTCGTCCGGCCGCGGCGCAGCGTGATCTCGACGAAGACCGGGTCGTCGCGGCGGATGCCGAGGTAGCCGTCGTTCGCGACGATCGCGGCCTGGCGGGTGACGAGCTGGAACACGTCGTCGCCGGGCACGTTCAGCCACTCGACCATGGCTTGGTGGACCGCGGTGGCGATCGCGGTGCCGTACTCGGTGGGCTTGTCGGCCGGGACATCGATGTGCACGAGGGGCATGGCTGCGACTGTACCTACTAGTACGTACAGGCGCCAAGCTGTCTACCATGCACGGTTGTGGACGACTTCCGGGCCAGCCCCTCGGCCGAGCTGCTCGCGATGGTCCGTTCGGAGTACGGGCTGGTGGTCTCGGAGCCTGTCCGCGATCTCGGCGGCGGCTACAACCTCAACCTGCTGGTCGACGGGTCGTTCGTCGTGCGGGTCTACGGGTCCTGGGTCTCGGCCGACCGGCTCGCGGCGATCCAGGCGGTGCGCTCGCGCCTGCAGGAGGACGGGTGGCCGATCCCGCCGCTGCGGCGCACGCTCTCCAGCGCGGGCTTCGTCGCGTTCGGCGAACGTGTTCTGGAGGTCGAGGCGTACGTCTCCTCCGGCTCGCCGATGGAGACCTGGCAGTCGCTGTCGGCGGGCCTCCCCTGGCTCGCCCGGCTGCACGACGCGCTGCGTTCGGGCCCCTGCCCGCGGGCCGCGACCGACCCGCCGGTGGCGAACCATCTCGCCGCTGCTCGCGTCCGCGAGGACACCTCGGAGGCGTTCTCGGGTCTTCGTTCCTGGGCCTCGTCACCTGACGAGCGCCGCTATCTCTCGGCCGCCGAACTGCTGGTCGACGTGGTCGCCGAGGTCGACCGCTTCGACGTGCCGGCGCAACTCGTGCACGGCGACTTCTGGCACAACAACGTCACGCTCGACGGCGAACGCCTCGTCCGGCTGGGCGACTTCGACTTCCTCGGCGTCCGGCCACGAGTCGACGACCTCGCGCTCACCCTCTTCTTCGCCAACGAACAACACGGCCGCGACGACCTGTCCGCGTCGCGGATCGACCAGCTCCGGCGCCTCGTCGACCGCTACGACGCTGCCCTCGAACACCCACTGACCGCGGTCGAACGAGCAGCATTGCCGTACGCGATAGCCCGCACCCCACTGACCTTCGTCCGCGACCTAGCCGACGGCACACCCTTCCACCGGACGGAGCTCGTCGACCTCCGCGGCCCCGAGTACGACTGGGCCCTCCGCGCCCTCGACAACCCCCACTGGCTCAGCCTCGGCCTGGGCTGACCGGCGAAATGCGGCAGGGCAGGTCACCGACGAGCGCGCCTCGTTGGTCGCCGCATCGCCGCCGTCAAGCGGCTCGAGCTCCCTCAGACCGCACGAAGATCAACTGTGAGGGTTGAGGGCACGTGGCGGTCGGCCCGCGGTGGAATTGCTAACGCCGGTTGGCCAAGCGGTAGGTACGGGGTGGGGTGCCGAAGTGGGCGCGGAAGCGCTTGGACAGATGGAACTCGTCCGTATAGCCAAGTGTGCGGGCGATTTCCCGCGTCGTGAGGTCCGTCAGTCGCAGCAGGTTTGCGGCGGCTTGGAGGCGGCGGCCGTTGCGGAACGCCAGCGGGGACTCGCCGACTTCGGCGGTGAAGCGGCGGCGGAAGGTGTCGTACGGCAAGGCGATGCGGTCGGCGACCGCCTGCATGGACAGCGACGCGGAGAGGTCGTCCGCCAGCAGGTCCAGGGCGCCGGCGACCTCGGCGCTCAAGCCCGACTCGTCCCCAGGCCGCGCGGTGTCGATGAGCCAGTCCGCCAAGCCGAGCAGCTGATGCTCGGCCGCGGTCTGCGAACGTGGCGCCGCGCTGAGCAGCGTCCGCAACGTCGTCGCGGACGGCGTACTGCGCGGATGGTGCGGCCCGTTAGTCCCCACGATCCCCACCTGAGCCAGCAGGTCGAACAGCGGCCCGGTGAAGACCGCGAACAGCTCCCTCCACGTCTCGCCCGGCGCCGTTCCGTACCAGTGCGGCTCGTTCGGCAGCACCACCGTCACGGACCCCGCCGCGATCGGCGAGAGGTGCCCGTCGGCGTGTCGATAGCTGCCCGATCCGCCGAAGACGAACGAGAGGATGTACGCGTCCATCGTGCGCAAAGGGGAGGGCATCCACGGCTCGTCGTCCACAACCTCGCCGGCCAGCACGAGCTGGCCGATCCTGGTCGCTGGCCCGTCGGAGACGAGGATACGGGTGTCCGGCTCCATGCGCCAAAACGTACATGTCCCCGCCACTGAAGCCATTCCACGCGAAGAAACTCGCGCTTAGCGTCGAAGCCATGACTACCACGGATTCCGTTGCTGGGTTGATCACTGACGAGATGCGCGAGCAGTACCGGACCGAGGGCTACTTCCTGCTCGAGCGCGCGCTGTCCGACGAGCACCTCGAACTGCTTCGCGGTGGGGCGCAGTTCTCCATCGACAAGCTCGACGCCGCGATGGACGAGGCCGGCGTCGACCGGATCGGCATCAACGCGCGAGGCAAGCGGTACTTCAGCAACTTCATCTACCGCGACCGGCCGGAGCTGCGCCAGTTCCTGTTCAGCGAGCTGATGAAGCAGATTTGCCTTGCCACGTTGGGAAAGAACGCGTACCTGTTCTGGGAGCAGTACGTGATCAAGGCCGCCGACCCCGACACGTCGTTCGCCTGGCACCAGGACTCGGGCTACGTGCACGAGGACCACGAGCCGTACCTCACCTGCTGGATCGCGCTCGACGACGTCACCGAGGAGAACGGGTCGGTCTACCTGTTGCCGTACTCGCGGTCGGGGATCAAGTCGTACGTGAAGCACATTCCGGACCCCGTCGTGAACGACCGCGTCGCGTACTTCGGCTCCGACCCGGGCATGCCCGTCGTCGTGCCGGCCGGATCCATCGCGGTGTTCTCGAGCGTGGTGCTACACCGTTCCGGCCCGAACCTCACCGACAAGCTGCGCCGCGTCTATCTCGCGCAGTACTCCGGCGAGGTGATCATGTCGAAGGACGGCACCGAGCCGTGGGGCTCGTTCGACCAGTTCCTCGCCGACGGTGAGGTCGTCGCCGAAATGTGACGTACGTCACATCCAACTCTTCGTCATCATCCCATTACCCAGGTGTCAGGTCGGATGTCCGGTGCTGACTACTTGGGGAGGTGCGGTGGTGGCCGCAGATGATGACGCGCGCAACCCTCGTCCAAGCCAGGGCAAGCGAGTGAACCCCAGTCTCGCCAGCCGTCTGGTGGCGAACGTGCGGTGGGTCTTCACGTTGCTGTTCGGGCGCAACAAGGCCGCGAGGGCGAAGCGGAACGCTCCACCCCTGCACCGAGCCGAACCGGACGACCGGGACCGAGCCAGTCGGCTCGTTGTAGCCGGCTAGCCGGGGTCGAGGATGCTCGCGCGGTCTAAGTCCCCCAGGACGACAACGCGCACCCTCGGTCGGCGGGACGGGTCCGGGCACGCCCCCTAAGACATCACGTGTCAGGACCCGTCCGCCATGGCTGCAGCCCATCGGGGGTCGTCGAGCACGCGAAGGGCCGGTCTTGTACGGGGGCCGGCGGAGCTCGACGGGCTCGGTCCTGCCGAGCCCTGACCCCACCGAGTCGTCGAGCGTCCGGAAGCTTGTCGGAGGACGGACGCTCGCGTACGCCAGGGCCGCTCGCCCCTCCATGGTGAGCGGCCCTGCGGCGTTCGACACCGTCAGTGGGTCAGCTCGAGAGGTACCGCGGGCGGGCCGTCGGCGAGTAGCCGCACGATGCGGGCGGGGAGGTCGCGCGGGGTGAACGACTCCGCTGTCGCGGCCAGCTCGTCGACCGTCCACCACCGGTGGCCGGCGTGGTGGAGGCGCTCCGACGAGGTCATGTACGCCGACGTCGGCACGAAGTGTCGAACCCGGGCCATGAACCAGCGTTCCCGCGAGTCCCGCACCTCGCCCAGCCACGTGTACGTGTGCCGGCGGCGCCAGAGCTCGGCGCCGAGCGCGACCCCGCGCTGCCCTGTCTCCTCAGCGATCTCGCGCCGCGCCGCGGTGTGGACGTCCTCGCCCGCCTCGATGCCACCACCGACGGGGCCCCAGAGCCCCAGCGCCGTTCGAGGCTCCTCCGTGCGCAGCATCAACACCCGGTCGTCCTCGTCGAAGATCAGCACCTGGACGGAGTGGCGAACGAAAGGCACGGCAGGGATCGTACGGACGCCCTCCGACATCCCCGCCCACGTTCCGGGCCTGGATCGTCCGGAATCGGGTCTACGGTCCCGGCTATGACTGACACCCCATGGGAACCGCCGCTCGCCGGCACCGAGGAAGAGCAGCTCCTCGGGGCGCTCGAGCGGCTGCGGACGACGTTCCGCTACAAGGCCGACGGCCTCGACACAGCAGGACTCCAGGTCAAGGTCGGCAAGTCGGACCTCACGCTCGGCGGCCTGCTCAAGCACCTCGCCCGCGCCGAGGAGGACATGTTCACGTTCAAGCTCACCGGCGCGCCGCAGGGCGAGCCGTGGAGCAAGGCTGACTGGGAGAGCGACGAGGACTGGGACTTCCACTCGGCCGCGAACGACACGCCTGAGCAGCTCTACCGGATCTGGGACGACACGATCGTCAAGTCGCGCGAGCGTCTCGCCAAGGTGCTCGCGAACGGCGGCCTCGACCAGCCCGCGCACCTCGGCTGGGACGGTCAGCACGCCACCGTACGTAGGCTGGTGTGCGATCTGATCGAGGAGTACGGACGGCACACCGGGCACGCCGACCTGATCCGCGAGGCCGTCGACGGACGGATCGGTGAGGACCCGCCGGCGGGCTGGCGGCCGCAGTCCGCGAGTTCATAGCCCCAGCGCATCAAAACCGTCGAGAACTTGCATTGGACGCACGATCGGAGCCTGCCTAGATTCGCGATCATGAGAACGCGCCCCCTAGGACAGACCGGCATCGAAGCCAGCGAGATCGGCTTCGGCGCCATGCAGCTCGGCAACCACGAGTGGAACGGCCCGGACACCGACGAGTCGATCCAGCTCGTCCACGAGGCGATCAGCGTGGGGTGCACGTTCATCGACACCTCGCCGGTCTACGCGTACGGGCGAAGCGAGCAGATCCTCGGCCAGGCACTCGCCGGGCGCCGGAACGAGGTCGTGATCTGCACGAAGTTCGGCGTGTGGCCGGACGCGACGCTCGACTACTCGGCCGACCGCATCGAGGAGTCCGTGGCGGGCAGCCTCGAACGACTCGGCACCGACTACCTCGACGTCGTGCTGTTCCACGGGCTTCCGCCGGATCGCAGCGCAGCCGGGCTGTCGGCGCACTACAAGGCGCTGCAGGGCCTCGTCGACGCCGGGATGGTGCGGACGTACGGCATGTCGTTCGAGCCGCCGACCCCGGACGAGCTGCGCCGGTACGTCGAGGAGGGCGGCGTCAGCTGCTTCGAGTTCCGGTTCAATCCCCTTGCCCAGCACACGATCGCGCTCTTCCCCGAGCTGCGGAAGCAAGGCGTCGGGCTGATCGGCAACGTGCCGCTGGAGTCGGGCTGGCTCTCCGGCAAGTACGACGCACGCTCGACGTTCGACGTTGCCCGCGACCGCTGGACGCGGGCCGACATCGCGCACCGCGCCGCCCTCGTCGACGAGCTGCGCGCCATGCTGCCGGCCGGCATGAGTCTGCCCCAGGCCTCGCTCGCGTTCATCCTCGCCCAGCCCGAGGTGTCGACGATCATCCCCGGCATCAAGTCGAGCGAGCAGCTGAAGACCAACCGTGAGGCCGCCGAGCTCGTCCTCGACTACGAGCTCGTCGCGGCCATCCGCGCGTTGGGCACCAACCGAGCAGAGCTGCCCTGGTGAGCTAATCCCGGGACCGGTCGTGCCGCAGGTGCGCGGCCTCCTCCGACTCGGGAGCAGCGAACGAGGGCGGCGTGAACGTGCTCGTGATCGTCCGCGTCTGCCCGTCTCTTGCGGCGTCGATCGCGGCGAGCATCACCTCGAGAACGTGGTACGCGTGCTCAGCCGTCACCAGCGGCGAACGGCCCGTCTCGACACATTCCACCAGGTGCTGCAGCCCGTCGGTCCACGGCCAGTGCGGGTTGCGATCGGCGTGAATCTGCCACGCGCCAACGGAGTTCTGCCACAGCTCGTACCCCGCCGGCGCCCAGTCGTCGCCCATCATCTGGATGGTGCCGTCGCTCCCGTACAGCTCGATCGCGGGACCGCGGTACTGCTGCATCGTGAAGCCGGTCGTCACCGAGCCGAAGAACGCGTTACCGAAGTCCAACAGGATCTGGAAGTTGTCCTCGGCCTCGACCTTCATCTCCTCGCCGTCGACCACCCTTGTGGCGTTGGCGATTCCGGCCATCGCCGTCACCCGGCGCACCGGGCCGAACCAGCCGGTCAGCGACGTCACGTTGTAGACGCCGAGGTCGAACAGCGGTCCGCCGCCGGACTTGTAGAACCACTGGCCCCACCACGGACCGGACCAGCCGTACCGGGCCCGAGCGAGATGCGGCCGGCCCACGTCGCCGCGCTTGAGGTGCGCGTCGATCGCCTGGAACGTCGGGCTCAGCACCACATGCGGCGCGCAGATCAGGTGCCCCGGCGCGGACTTCGAGAACTCCAGCAGCTCCGCTGCCTCGGCCAGCGTCGTCGCCATCGGCTTCTCCACGAGTACGTGCTTGCCGTTCTCCAACGCCGCCCGTGCGATCTTCCCGTGCTCCGGCATCGAGGTCAGCACGAGCACCGCGTCGACGTCCGGCGAGGTGACGACGTCCTCGTACGACGTGCTGAAGAACGGGATGCCCAAGTCGTCCTTGACGAAGGACTCTTTCGAGGCCACGACATCGCACGCCGCTACGGTCTCGATCCGCCCACGCTCGCGAAGCTGCCGCGCCAACGACATGTACGGACCCGACATCACGCTTCCACAGCCGACAAAGCCGACCCGGAGTGGATTGGTAGTGCTCAAGCGAAGGCCTCCTAGCCCTTGATACCGGTCAACGCGATCCCCCGCAGGAAGTACCGCTGGGTAAAGGCGAACAGCACGATCAGCGGCAAGGTGACGAGCGCCGAGGCGCCCATCATCAGCGCCCACTCCGTCGTACGTTGAGCCTGGAACGCGAACAGGCCGAGGCTCAACGGGTAGCTGTCCGGTTCCGTCAGATAGATCAACGGACCGAAGAAGTCGTGCCAGGTGGCCAACCAGGTGAACACCGCGACCACTGCCAACGCCGGCTTGACGAGGGGCAGCATGATCTGCCAGAAGATGCGGAACTCACCCGCCCCGTCGACGCGCGCCGCGTCGGACAGCTCCTTGGGAATCGTCATGAAGAACTGCCGCAGCAAGAAGATGAAGAACGCGCTGCCGAGGAACTGCGGGATGATCAGCGGCGCGTACGAGCCGATCAACCCCATCACCTTGAACAGTACGTAGGTCGGGATGAAGATGATCAGCGGCGGAATCATCAACGTGGCAACGGTGACGATGAACAGCACGTTCCGTCCGGGGAACCGTAGCTTGGCGAAGCCGTACGCGACCGCCGACGACGAGATCACCGTCCCGATCGTCACCATGCCAGAGTAGAACACGCTGTTCCACAGCATCCGCAGGTACGGGAAGCCGGGATAGTCCAACACCTGCGGGATGTTCTCCCACCGGATCGGGTCCGGCCACCAGGTGATCGGCGAGGAGAGGATCTGGGTGTCGTCCTTCAGCGCCGACGTCAGCATCCAGTAGAACGGCAGCACGAAAAGCAGCGAC
The DNA here is from genome assembly GCA_963762635.1 of uncultured Actinomycetota bacterium. Taxonomy (GTDB): domain Bacteria; phylum Actinomycetota; class Actinomycetes; order Propionibacteriales; family Actinopolymorphaceae; genus Tenggerimyces. The sequence goes on along the minus strand of CAVXLQ010000004.1, from coordinate 363,044 downwards.
ACCGCGAACAGGATCACGTGCCGGCCCACAGCTACGGCGCGGCTGGGCGGACCGTTCACTCGTCCCTCCCCGCGTAGAAGACCCAGACCTTCGACGACCAGAAGATCAGCAACGTCACGACCAGAACGGCGACGAACAGGACGACCGACAGCGCCGACGCGTAGCCCATCGCGAAGTACCGGAACGCGCTGCGATAGATCAGCACGACGTACATCAGCGTCGAGTCGAGCGGCTCCCCCGCGGTGCCACCCGCGATGAACGCGGACGTGAACACCTGGAACGAGTTGATCACGCCCATCACCAGGTTGAAGAGGATCACCGGGCTCAGCAGCGGGATCGTCACATGCCAGAACCGCCGCACCGGACCGGCGCCGTCGATCGCCGCCGCCTCGAGCAACGACATCGGCACCTCCTTCAACCCAGCAAGGAAGACCAACGTCGACGCCCCCAAGGCCCACAGGCTCAGGATGATCAACGTCGGCTTCGACCACGACGGGTCGTCGAGCCAGCTGGGCGTGGGGAGACCGATCGCCCGCAAGACGGTGTTGACGAGCCCGCTGTCCGGGCTGAACATCAGCATGAACACGATCGTGGCCACCACGGGCGGCGCCAGCACCGGCAGGTAGAACAGCGTGCGGTAGAAGCCGATCCCCTTCGCGCCGAAGTTCAGGATCAGCGCGAGGACGAGCGACATGACGAGTCCTACCGGCACCGAGATCAGCGCGTAGTAGGCACTGTTCTCCACCGCGATCCAGAACTGCGGATCGTTGGTGAACATGCGCTCGTAGTTCTCCAGCCCGACCCACTCCGGCGGCTGGACGACGCTGTACTCGGTGAACGAGTAGAACACCGAGGCCAGCACGGGGTACGCCGTGAACGCGATCAGGCTGAGGATCCACGGGAACGTGAACAACAGCCCGGCAAGCGACTCGCGCCGGCGGAGTGTCATCCCACGGCGGCCGGAGGGTGGCGACCCGCCCGCCGGCGAACGGTGCGGGGACTGCGAGTCGGTCCGTGTCGCCGAACTCACAACACCTTCTCCAGCTCGCCCTGACACGCCTTCTGAGCCTCCGCGAGCGCGTCCTTCGGCTTGGCGGCCTTGTTCGACACCCGTTCGAGCACGCGGGTCAGCTGGTCGATGGCGAACGTCTGGACCGGCGAGTCCCACATCGGCGAGGAGTTCTGCAGCTGGTCGCGGAAGAACTTGATCGTCCGGTCGGCGAACTCCTGGCCCCGCTTCTCGACGAGCCGCTTCGGGACGATCCCCGGCGGTACCTTCGCGTTCGTCGGCAGGTCCGGGAACTCCTCGAACTGCGCGACGGCACCGTCGACCGCGATGTAGTCGAGATACTTGAACGCCTCTTCGGGATTGTTCGACGCGGTCGGGATCGCCATCCAGTTCGGCCAGTAGCCCGACGTGGTCTTCGTCCCGCTCGGGCCGGTCGGGTTGGCCGCGACCTCCCAGCGTTCGAACTTCGCCTCGACCTGGTAGAAGGACCCGATCATCCAGGTGCCGTCCATCTGCATGGCGATCCGCTTCTGCTGGAAGAGCGGCGGCGCCTCACCGAGGGCGGTCCACGAGTTGTTGACCTTGGTGATCGAGCCCTTGTACTCCTCGTCCAGCCAGGACATCAGGAACTCGAGGAGCTCGACGTTCTGCTCGGCGTCGAGGGTGTACTTCTGGTTCTCCGCGTCGTAGATCCCACCGCCGTTGAGCGCGCACCAGAGCGGGAACACGTACTGGTCGAACGAAGGGATGAAGCCCGCGGTCTCGAGCCGATCACCCTTCCAGACCGTGAACTCCTTCGACAGCGCGCGCATCTCGGCGAGCGTCTTGGGGAAGCTCGCGCTGTCCGACGGGATGCCCTTCTCCTCGAACCATTCCTGGTTGTAGAACATCCCGTACGAGCCCGCCGTGAACGGCAGCCCGTACGTCTTGCCGCCGGACTGGCAGCTCTTCAGCACGGCCTCCGGCCAGTTCTCGACCTGGCAGTTCTCCGACTTCGCCATGAGGTCGTCGAGCGGCATCAGCGAACCGCGAATCCCCAACGCCACAGGGGTATCCCAGATCACCGTCGCGCTCGGCGGGTTGCCGCCGGCGATGCGCGAGAGCAGGACCTCGAGGAAGTTCTGCTCGCCGGTGAGCCTGGTGACCTTGACGCCGACGTTCGGGTGGTCGGTCGTGTAGTCCTTGGCGAGCTTCTCGTGCACCTTGAGGTACGCGTCCTCGCCGCCGGGCAGCCAGAACGTCAAGTTCACCTTGCCACCGGGCGACTGGCCGCCGGAGCTGCCGGTGTTGCCACCCGTCGAGAAGCAGCTCGACAGCAGCGTCGCCGCGCCACCGAGCCCGGCCAGGTGGAGCAGGTTACGCCGTGTCAGTCCCCCGGGTCCGGTGCTCTTGGTCGACATGCTCGCTCCCTTTGTTACCCCGTGACAGGTAGGTAGGACGGGGCGACGGCGAAGAGGAAGACCGCCGATCGCGCCGACACGTTCTGGTACTGATGCCGCGCCCCCTGCGGCACGTAGCAACCGTCGCCCGGGCCGAGCTCACACCAGCTCTCGCCGCCGTCGGCGTCGGGGAAGAAGACGTTCAGCCGGCCCTCGAGGACGTACAGGCTCTCGTCCCCGCCGTGCTCCTCGACGGGTCCGCGCCGGCCGGGCAGCAGCTCGCCGCGGCCGACCGTGAGGTGCTCGGTGCTCGCGAGCAGGCCGACGAGCAGGTCGCCGTCCGGGGTCTCCAAGCGATAGAGCACGTCCTCGCGACGGATCACGCGCAGGGACTGGTTGCCGCGGATCTTGTCCTCGTCGAGCGGCCACTGCGTCAACTGCGAGTTGTCGTGGTACACCCAGGACGTGAGGTTGTCCTTCGTCTTCGCGTACGTCGACGACGTTCCCTGCGAGGGCGGCGGCGCGAACAGCTCGAGCACGCGCAGCTGGTTGGACGCGTCGTAGTTGAAGCCGTGATGCCAGGTGTCTCGACGGAAGAAGATCGCGTCGCCGGTGTTGGCGCGCTGCACCTCGCCCGTCGCGGGGTTGGCGATGACCAACGTTCCCTCGAGGACGTAGTAGATCTCGTCGGCCGCGAACACCGTACGGTTGGCGTCGGAGTGCTGGAACCGCCCGCTGGGCGGAAGACTCAACTCCAGTTGGTGAATCTTGTCCGACGACACGTAGATGCGGTCCTCGACGAAGCCAGCTTCCTCGTCACCCCAGAGGTGCAGGACGGCGTCGTCCCGCTTGATCGCGGTCGGCCTGTCGAACGAAGGTCGCGGCGATGGCCTACGCCCCATGTCTGGGCCCCTCCTGCTCGATCCGCCCTGGGCGGATGCGGTCCTCGACGAAGCCAGGCTGTGTTTCCGCGTCACCCCAGAGGTGCAGGACGGCGTCGTCCCGCTTGATCGCGGTCGGCCTGTCGAACGAAGGTCGCGGCGATGGCCTACGCCCCATGTCTTGGCCCCTCTCGCAAGACGGTGCGGAACCTGTAGCGGTCACCGCGGTATGTGATGCGGCCGACCTCGAACGCGCGGTCGGCCTCGTCGAAGCAGATGTAGCTCCCGACCAGCACGGCCTCGCCCTCGACAAGGCCGAGCGACTTGGCCTCGCTGCCCGCCGCGCCCTGGGCTTGCAGGACGTAGTCGGCGCGGCTCGGGTGGAGCTGACAACGTTCCCTCAGCGCCGCGTAGAGCGACGTGGTGGTGAAGTCGACGTCGACGATCTCGCGTACGAGCGCCACCGGCATGCATGTACTGGCGACCGCGACGGCGACGCCGTCCAGCTTGCGGAGCCGGTCGAGGCAGAACACCTCCGAGCCGGGAGCGATGCCGAGCTCGTCGGCCTCCTCGAGCGTGGCGCTGCGGACCTCGCGGACCAGCACGTCGGCGGTCGGGACCAACCCACGCGCCACGGCCATCTCGGTGAAGCTGAGCGGCGGGTCCTGGCCCTCCTCGACCACACCCGGCTCGACCACGTGCCAGCCGCGCCCGTGCGCCGGCTCGACCAGCCCGTCGTCGTGCAGCGCGTTCAAGGCGACGCGGAGGGTCGCGCGGCTCACGCCGAGCTGGGCGGACAGCTCGCGCTCGGCCGGCAACCGGCCGCCCGGACCGAGCGATCCGCGCGCGATCTCGCCCGCGATCATGCGGTAGACCTGCAGCGACGGCGGCTCGGCACCGTCCTTCCGCACGCTTTCGAGCACCATGTCGTTCCTTGCATTGCGGGGCTAGTGGTTCGCTATTCTAGACCACTATGGACCAGGAGTGCGGCGTGGTCTGGGAGAATCCCGACTGGATCCGGCAGGACCACGTGGATCTCGACGGCCTCTGGGAGAGCGCGACGTTCACGCTGCACGAGGCGTACGACGTCGTGGTCGGGCCGCGCTGGCAGCTCGGTCTGCCGTCTCAGCCGCACGGCGAGATCTGGCTGATCCGCGACGGTGCTTGCGCTGTCGAGCTGGGCGAACGTCGGGTGGTCGCGCAGGCCGGGCAGGTCGTGATCCTTCGTCCCGGTCAGCGTCGGATGTCCGCGAACGCTGGGACCTCGACGTTGGCGCTGGCCGGGTTCGGCTGCTCGCTGCGCTCCGGTCCGGTGGATCTGTTGGCCCGCTTCGACCTTCCGCTTGTGGTCACCTCCCCTTCGGCTCGGGTGTGCTCGTTGATCGGCGAGACCGTCGCCGCGGCGCATGGGGGTGGAGCCGATCGGGTGTTCCGGGCTCGTGCGCTCGCCGCGCTGGCCGTGGCGGAGCTGGTGCGGGACGAGCCTTCGGCGGCAATCGCGGAGATCCGGCCCGAGCTGCGTGCTGTGGTGACGTTCATCGCCGCGCACTATGGGGATCCGCTGGATCTGCGCGCACTGGCTCAGGTCGCGCACCTGTCGCCGAAGCAGCTCGGGCGCAGCTTCGGCGCTGAGCTCGGGCTTACGCCGATGACGTACCTGCGGCGCTTTCGGCTGGACCGGGCGCGGGAACGGGTGGCGGGGACGGACGACCCGATCTCGCGGATCGCCCATGAGTGTGGGTTTTCCGAGCTCGCCGCGTTCTCGCGCGCGTTCCGGCGGCAGCATGGCGTGAGCCCGCGGACGTTGCGCGACCACTCGCGCGCGTTGCGGTCAACTGTGTGGCCCGTACGGTCAAGTTCTGCCTCTACGTTGTCCGTAGCGTCGAGTCAGGAAGGGAGATCCGATGACTGAGACGACGACCATCCGGCTGAGCGACGCGCAGGTCGCGGCGTTCCATCGCGACGGCTTCCTGGCGATCGAGCAGCTGACGACGGCTGACGAGATCGCCGCTATGCGTGAGGTGTACGACCGGTTGTTCAGCCGGCGGGACGGCTTCGACAAGGGCGACCACCTGGAGCTGTCCGAGCTGGACGACGAGGGGCGCGAGACGTTGCCGCAGATCCTCAGCCCGGACAAGTACGCGCCGGAGCTCGCCTCGACGCTCGCGCGGCGGAACGCGTTGGCGCTCGCGCGGCAGCTGCTCGGTCCGGAGGCGGAGCACAGCGGCGACCACGCGATCATGAAGCCGCCGGGACTGGGTGCGCCGACGCCGTGGCATCAGGACGAGGCGTACTGGAATCCGGCCGTTCTGCACACGGCGCTGAGTATCTGGATGCCGTTGCAGGAGGCGACGGTCGAGAATGGGTGCATGCACTTCGTCCCGGGCAGCCACGTGCGCGACGTCGTACCGCACCACCTGGCGTCCGCCGATGCGCATGCGCTCGAGGTGGACTCTGCTGAGCTGGTCGCGGACGAGGTCGCGTGCCCGATCCCGGCGGGTGGGGCGACGATCCACCACTGCCGGACCGTGCACTACGCGGGGCCGAACGTGTCCACGACGCCTCGACGGGCTTACATCATGGGCTTCCACGGGCAGCACCGTCCGCTGCCGGTGGCGCGGGACTTCTCCTGGCAGCGGCCGGAGTGGACCGAGTAGCCGTCGCCCTCGACGTGGGCGGCACGAAACTCGCCGGGGCACTGGTTGCCCCGGACGGTTCGGTCGTCCATTCGTCCTCGATGCCTACGCCGCCGCGGGATCCCGGGCTGGCGGGGACATTGTCTTTGGCCGCGTCGTTGGTTTCGGCGGCGCGCTCGCGGGAGCTTTCCGTTGTGGGGTTGGGCGTGGGGATGCCCGAGTACGTCTCCCGATCCGGGCTCTTGACGTCTTCTGAGGTGCTGGACTGGACCACGCAGCCCGCTGCTCTGCTCTCCGATCTCTATCCAGGCGTGCCGGTGGTGGTGGAGTCCGACGTCCGCTGCGGCGCGTTGGCGGAGTGGCGGCTGGGCGCGGGCCGTTCGTACGACGGCTTGTTCTACGTGTCGCTCGGCACCGGCCTCTCGTCGACGTTGATAGCCGACGGCCGCCTGCTCGCCGGCCACCGCGGCGAGGCGATCGCGCTCGGCGAACTGTCCGTACCGGCGTCCATTCACCCTTCCTGGCAAGGGAACCTGGAGTCCTTCGCCTCGGGCGCGGGGCTCGCGGCCCGGGCTGGCGACCTGACCTCAGCCGGCCAAGCCCTGGGCCTGGTGCTAGCCGACGTCGTCGCCCTCCTCGACCCACCCCTAGTGGTGCTCGGCGGCGGCCTAGGCACCGCCGCCACGCCGCTGTGGGAAGCGTTGCGGGACACGTACCGAGGCCAAACCTCCCGCCGCCCGAACGCGCCCCCGATCATCCAAGCCACCCTCGGCCCCGACGCCGGCCTCATTGGCGCCGCCCTCGCCGCCTTCGGCTAACCGCCGGACTCCGATCGCCCCTCACCCTGACCGACCAGCCCGAGGCTATCTTGCTAGTCGTTCGACTCCTCCAACCCCCACCAGCACCGGCTCGCACTTACTCGGCAGGCCCATCCTCCGCCCCAGCCACCCCACCACCACCCACAGCCCCACCGCCACCCCGTCCCGAGCCGGCCCACCGAGGTGGGTTCCCGCCTCTCTACCGGGTTGGGGTGTCCCGCCCCCACCAATCCAACCGGGTACCGCAAAATGCGATAACCCCATCGTTGCTGGTCAGCGACCCCACCGCGAGACCCAGGAGCCGAGCTGTGGAGAACTCCCCGAAATCGCCTTCTGTGGAAGAAAACCCGGCCAGTTGTAGGAACCCGACAAACTAGCCGCGCCGCTGGCGGACGTCGGCGACGGACTCGGCCGCGGCACGGGCGCGGGGGTCGAGGCCCAGGGCCGCGAGAAATGCCGCACGGTCCAGCGTTCGCGCTTCCACGCCGGTCGACGCGACGGCCGTCGCGGTCCGCGGCGTGTTGCGCACCAGGGCGATCTCGCCGAAAGCCTCACCGGCGCCGAGGGACGCGAGTTCCGCACCGTCCTTGGAGATCGCGACCGTTCCCTCGACGATCAGCACGTACCGATCGCCCTCCTCGCCCTGCGTCATGATCACCTCCGCACGGAGCGAACCGCACAGGCGACAACCGGCTCGCGAGGTTGTCCAGCACGGGCATCGGCAGCGGCGCGAACAGTGGTTGCGCGCGCAGCAGATCCACCTCGGCGTCGCGCGTCCCGAGGTCCTGGTCGAACCGGATAAACCAACGAGCACAGACGATCGCCCCGAGAGGCAGCACCAAGCCCACGATCACCAGCGACAGCCGGATGTCGAACGCCGCAAGCAAGACTCCGGCCAACGCGGCGCCCAGAGCCATGCCGATCTGGTACGCGGCCTCGAGCACGCCGAAGATGCGCGCCAGCAGGTGATCGGGCACCGCGCGCGGGATCGCGCTGTAGCAGGAGACATCGAGGAAGTCGTTCCCGATGCCGACAATCGCGAACAACAGAAGGGCAATCGCGAACACTGGCACCGCGCCGGTCAACGCCAACGGCGCCCCGAACAGGATCAAACCGGCGCCGAACGAGCGGTACAACGACTGCCGCCGCACGAGCCCGAGCGTCAGCGGAAGGCCGATCAGGCCGCCGACGCCGAGGGCGGCGAAGAGGATGCCGAGGCCGGGTTCGCCGACGCGCAGGAGGTCGATCGCGAGCGCGACGATGATCACGTTCATCGCGCCGCGTACGCAGGTCTGCAGCATGCCGAGGATGCCGAGTAGGCGGGTCTGCGGCGTCCGGACGAACGTGCGTACGCCGTCCAGCAGCGAGGTGTCCTCGCCGACGTGCGGCATCGCGGTCGGCACCGGGAGCCGCCCGGACAGAACCCCGGTCGCGACCAACAGAACGGCGGTGACCACGACCGCCCAGTCGGGTCCGAGCAGCCCGAGCAGACCGCCGGCGAGCAGCGGGCCGACCAACGTACTCGCGCCGTCGAGCAGACCTGTCGCGGCGTTGCACGCGACGAGCTCCTCCGGCGTCGTCACCAGCGACGGCATCAGCGCGGAGCAGATCGGCCGGAACGCGCCGATCGCGAGCCCGCCGACTCCGGCGAGGATCAGGACGACCGAAACCGGACCGGCGACGAACATCGCGACGGCCATTCCCGCGGTCGCGACGGCGGCCAGGAAACCGAGAATGCGGAGCATCCCACCGTGGCCGAATCGCCCCGTCCCGGTGGTGATGACGGGCACTCCAACGGCCGCCGCCACGGCCCGGATCACACCGTACGCCGCGACCGGTGCGGCACCTCCTTGCCCATACAGGTAAGCAGAAACCGCTACCAGCTGTGCCAAATCGACGACCCTGGCCAGGGCGAGCGCGAGCTGACAGTCGCGCAAGCCCGGATTGGCGAAGACGACACCAACCGCGGAGAGCTGACGGCGGAATTCGATGCGCGCCATCGGCTCCCCCTCCCCTTACCGACCGTCTCCTTGATCGTGACAGCTTCGGGTGGGGGCCGGCAAGAATGGGGCCATGGCGCAGATTGCGGATCAACGTATCGATCGCATCCAAACCGGCCAGCTCGCGTATTCGTACCCGCGAACGGTCGGGCGCAACTCGCACCTGGGCAGCCACGGGTCGGGTGGTTCGCTGCCGATCCTGGTGGTGCGGACCTCGAGCGGGGCGACCGGTTGGGGGATCGCGGCAGGGTCGCTGTCGGCGCTGCCGGGCCTGGTCGGGAGCCGGCTTGGCGAGCTGTTCGACCCCGCCGTTGGGGTGGTGAACGAGGCCGCGCTGCCGCTCGACTTCGCGCTGCACGATCTTGCCGGGCAGCTCCTGGGTGAACCGGTTTACTCGATGCTGGGCAAGGCCGGCGAACCGTCGGTGACCTGCTACAGCGGTGCGATCTATCTGGACGACCTCGACCCGGAGGACGCGCCGCGTGGGCTTGACGCGGTGCTGGCGAACTGCGCGGCGGACTTCGCGGCTGGGTATCGCGCGTTCAAGCTGAAGATCGGGCGCGGGTACCGCTGGCAGGAGCCGCGGGCCGGTTTGCGGCGGGACATCGAGGTCACGCGGGCCGTGCGGGAGGCGTATCCGGCGGAGCGGATCCTGGTGGACGCGAACGACGGGTACACGGGGCCGGGGTTTGTGGAGTACTTCTCGGCGGTGGAGGACTGCGATCTGTTCTGGATCGAGGAACCGTTCCCAGAGACGCGCGAGGACCTCTCGTTGCTGCGGCCGCTGGTCGGGCCGACGCTGATCGCGGACGGAGAGTCGCACCCGGACGTGCCGGTCCTGCTGGAGCTCTCGTCGGAGGGGTTGCTCGACGTACTGCTGATGGACGTGGTGTCGTACGGCTTCACCGCCTGGCGGCAGATCATGCCGTCGCTGCGCGAGGCCGGCGTCCAGGCCTCGCCGCATGCGTGGGGCCAGCCGCTGAAGTCGCTGTACGCCGCCCAGCTCGCCGCCGGCCTCGGGAACGTGGTGACCGTGGAGGGCGTGCCCGGAACGACGACCGGCATCGACACCTCCGGCTACCCGTTGGTCGACGGAGTGTTGTCCGTTCCCGCCCAACCCGGCTTCGGCATCCCGCTGCCTACGACCGCCCTCTCACCCGTGACCTGAGCGAGGTACTGCCGGCAAGCGGTTTCCAGCTGTTTGTCGGATCTCTACAACTGGCCAGGATTTCTTCCACAGAAGGCGATTTCGGGGAGTTCTCCACAGCTCGGCTCCTGGGTCTCGCGGTGGGGTCGCTGGCCAGCAACGATGGGGTTATCGCATTTTGCGGTACCCGGTTGGATTGGTGGGGGCGGGACACCCCAACCCGGTAGAGAGGCGGGAACCCACCTCGGTGGGCCGGCTCGGGACGGGGTGGCGGTGGGGTGGTGGTGGGGTGGTGGTGGGGTGGCTGGGGCGGAGGATGGGCCTGCCGAGGGAGCGCGAGCCGGTGCTGGTGGGGTTGGAGGAGTCGAACGACTTGCAAGTTAGCCTCGGGCTGGTCGGTCAGGGTGAGGGGCGATCGGAGTCCGGCGGTTAGCCGAAGGCGGCGAGGGCGGCGCCAATGAGGCCGGCTTGGGGGCCGAGGGTGGCTTGGACGATCGGCGGAGTGTTCGCCGACTTGTTGGAGATATCTCGGCCTAGAGGTCGTGATCTGTCCAACAACTCCGCGTGCCCATCCTTGGTGTGTGTGGCTGGGAAGGGGTGGCGTAGGCGTGTGGCGAGTGGTGGTTACGAGCGAGTTGTTGGACGGATGTCGGGCTAGAAGCCGAGATTGGTCCAACAAGTCCGCGTTCGGGCGGCGGGGGGCTCGGCCGCGGAGCAGGTCTCGCATCGCTTCCCAGAGTGGGAGTTGCGGCGTTGCCTATGGCGCTGATGACGATGGGTTGGTCGAGAAGGGCGACGACGTCGGCGACGACGGTATGAGTCGCGTCGCAGACTTGTTGGACGAATGTCGGACTAGAAGCCGAGATTGGTCCAACAGGTCCGGGTGGGCTTTGTCCAACAAGTCGGCATTCGGGCGTTGGCCGCCCGGGCCCGGCAAGAGTGCGACGGCACAAACCCCACCTCACCTCGCCGCCTCAGCTCTCACTCGACCTTGCTGCGACGGCGGGTGAGGAGGGGCAGCGCTCCGGCGAGGGTGAGGGAGGCGGCTAGGAGGAGGGCGTGGGGGCTGCTGCCGGCCAAGGCTGGGGCGAGGGCTCCGGCGAGGGTGAGGGCTGTCTTGGTGAGGCCGGCCGCCTCGCCGGCTCGGTCGAGCGGGACCGTGGTCATGGCGGCCACGATCGTCAGGCCGTTGACGACTCCCAGGCAGAAGGCCGCCACCGCGCATCCGGCGATGAGGTGGGCTGGCGTTGCCAGGAGAGCGAGACCGCCCACGACGAGGAACGGCAGAGCGCCAAAGTGGGCCAGCCGGTCGGAGACGGCGATGCCGAGGGCCAGGGCTCCGGAGACGAGCGACATGAGCAGCCCGGCGGTCGGGGAGGACGTCAGCAGCCAGGGGACCGCGAACAAGATCAGCACCATCGCGGCGTTGGCTAGCGAGCCGGCCGCGATCACCCGGAGCAGGGCCGCGTTCCGGTGGACCGGCTCACTCCGCACACGTTCCGGACGAGCCGTTTCCCCAGCCAGGAAGGCGAAACAGGCACCAAGCAACGCCGCGGGGACCTCGAGCCAGAACACGTACTGCCAACCCGCCTCCTCCGCCACCAGGCCACCGAGCACTGGACCCAAGACCGTCGTGACGCCCCCGAGTCCGAACGCCAAAGCAAGAGCGCGACCTCGACGATCCGGCGGGTAGCTGTGAGCCAGCAACGCCAGCCCGCCCGTCATCACCAGCGCGCCGAAGACGCCCTGCCCGATCCTGGCACCGATCAGCCACCCGACAGAAGGAGCGAGGGCACACCAGGCCGACGCCCCCGCATAACCCACGTACCCCGTCACCACCAGCTTCCGCAGCCCGACAAGGTCCCCGACCCGACCGGCCAGCAACTTCACCGCCACGCTGGCGAACATCGCCGCGCTGACCACCCACGCAAGGACGTTCGCCCCAGCACCAAGAGACGCCCCAACCCGCGGCAAGACGAGGTTGACGGCGAACGCGTCCCATTGGACAACAAGGACGAACAACAGCAGAGACAAGAAGGCGAAACGAGATCGAGGCATGCGGGAGCGCTCCCTGGAGACAGCGGTCTGGTGGGAAGAAGAGGGGAAGCGCTCGGCGAGCTGCCGAAGATGAGCACCACTCTACGCAACGGGGCAATTAGGACGACACGCCGACGGGTGAACCAGGTGCCCGTACGCCCCGTTCAGAACAGGTGGCACAAGGTCTGTAACCGATCGGGAGGGACCTACATGCATCGCAACGCGCGGCTTGCTCTTATGGCGGCCGGAGTCCTCGTCGCGGCATCCGCGGTCGGGACGACCGCATTGGCGGGCGGAGACCACAGCAACGACCAGAAAGTCTTCGTCGAGAAGCTGACCGGCTACGAGGAGGACCCGATGACGCTGTCGACGACGGGTTCGGGCCGGTTCTCGATCCGCATCAACGACAAGAAGCAGGAGATCACCTACCAGCTGAGCTACGGCGCCCTCGAGGGCACGGTCACCCAGGCGCACATCCACTTCGGTGGCAAGGCTCAGAGCGGCGGGATCAGTACGTTCCTCTGCTCCAACCTCGGCAACGGACCGGCCGGCACGCAGGCCTGCCCCGCTGCCCCGGCGACGGTCAGCGGCACGATCCGCGCGGCCGACGTGATCGGCCCGACAGCACAGGGCATCACGGCCGGGCAGTTCGACGAGCTGGTGAAGGCGATTCGCGCCGGCGCCACGTACGCGAACGTGCACAGCACCCTGTACCCGGGCGGCGAGATCAGGGGGCAGCTCGACCACCACTGACTCTGACAGTGGTGAGTCGAGCCCACGAGGACGGCTGGGGTCTGGATCAGGCCACTAGACCCCGGCCGTCCGCCTGGTCGTTCACGGCCGGGCAGCCCGGGCCGTGAGCTTCGCGGCCAGCTCCGCCCCGTCCACCGGCTCGTAGTACTGCGCCGGCTTGATGTCCGGGTCCGCCTGCCACTGAACGAGCCGGAGCCGCGGATCGCCGGACGCCGCCCAGATCTCGTCGATGCGCTTGTCGTCGACGTCGCACGAGCCGCTCACGGTCGCGCCCGGCGCGGCGAGCGGCAGGCGTACGAGGCACTCCCCGGCCGACTTCAGGTTGCCGCTGAGCACGGCCCGGACGACAGGCCGCTGATGATAGCGGTCGCTCAGGTTGTGGCCGGTCACCTCGATCGGACAGGCGCGACGCCGGCAGCGGCTCGGCGGGGAGATCGCGTCCACCTCGAACGCCTTGCCGGTGAGCTCCACCGGAACCAGTCCGTGGATCCCTCCCACCTGCCCAGCCGCTGCTCGGTACGCATCCGAAGCGTCGGCCACCGTCCCCCGGAAGGCGGTCAGGGCGATCGGGATCGGCTCGGTGACGATCGGACCGGACGCCGGGACGTGAGCGCCCGAGTAGCCCACCACCTGGTGCGGGGAGCCGGCCGCCAGCCAGACCGTTCCCAGCTTCGGCAGGTCGATGTGCAACGCGTCCGCGGGAACGCCTGACGGCCGCGGGTACGAGGCCTCCCCCGTCGCGGGCGCGACCCCGGCCTGCCGGAGCAAGGCGGCCAACGCGTCGGGCGCGAGGTTCTGCCACGGCCGCCTGAACACCACCCACCAGCCACTGGACCGCCCCAGCTGCCGGTCGCCGGTCACCACCAGGTGCTCGGACTCCCCTCCAATGTCGAGCACGCCGGTCAGATCCCCGGTCCCCATCGTCCGCAGGTCGACGCTCACCCGGTCGCCGTCGTACGTCCAGAAGCCCTTCCAGCGCAGCATCGGCTCGGCAGCGAGCGTCGTCGCGACCGCCTCCACCGTCGGCAGCGGCGGAGGCGAGGCGCCGCAACCAGCGAGGAACAGGGCGACCAGTCACGGATGAAAGCAGGCATCGCACCCCGCCAGCCTTCCGACCGGCGAGATGCGACGGAAGATCCTTTAAGCCCTGCCTTAAGACTGCGCGGGTTTGAGGCTGTGGATCCAGAGGGGCGAGGTCCGGTGCCAGTAGGCCGAGTTGATGTACGGGTTCTCCGCCGACGGCCAGTTCGTCCAGTACGTGGTGTTCGTCGGGATCCGGTGGAACCACTGCACCAGTCCCACGTCCGGCAGGGCTGGGATCCACAGATCCATCGCCTGGCGGAACAGGTCGTGCAGCTTCGGGTCGTCCGGGCTCGTCGTTCCCATCGTGTCGACGATCTCGTCGTACTCCGCGTTCGACCACCGGTACGGGTACGTCGCCCGCTCGCCCGTCGGCTTCGCGTAGCGGCTCTGGTACAGCCGCAGCGTGAAGTACGGGTCCGACACCGAGCCGCCGTGCCCGAGGATGAACGCGTCCATGTTGCCCGTCGACACGTGCTCGTCGAAGTCAGGACCCGTTGCCTGCTTGAACGAAGCGTCGAATCCCGCCTTCCGCAGCTGCTGCACCAGCACCGGCGTGATGTCCTGGAAAAGGATCAGCGTGTAGATGATGAACGGGAACCGCTTCCCGTCCTTCGCCCAGAACCCACCCGAGTCCTTCGCCCAGCCCTTGCCCTCCATGATCGACGCGGTCTTGGCGACGTCGAAGTCGTCGATCCGCGAGGACTGGGCCTTGATCGGGTCCAGATACTCCAACAGGGCTGGATAGTTGGGGAACGGCAGCAACGTCGGCGCACCGGCGCCCTGATAGCCCAGCGACACCAGCTGTGCGCGGTCGATCGCGTGGTTGATCGCCCACCGGATCTCGGGATCGTCGAACGGCGCTTTCGAGCAGTTGAACCCGAGCCCGATCGGCCACCAGTCCAGATACCCGTACGGCGGCTTGTCCCCGGTCCACGTCGTCACGGCCTTGTTCTGCTGGATAACGGACTTGATCGTGTTCGGCCGCAGGTCGATGGTCAGGTCGGCCTCGTTCGCCAACGACAGCTGCACCATCTTCGTCTCGTCGGTCCCCGGCAGCACCATGATCCGCTCGACAGCGGGCAGCTCGCGGAAGCCGGCCTTCTTCCCCCACCACGTGTCGACCCGGTCGTACATCCGTTGCTGCTGCGAGGACACGACCATCTTCCAAGGAGACGTCGTGACCGGCCAGCCCTTCTTCAAGTCCACGAACGTGAACTTGCTCGGATCCTGGTCTTTCCAGATATGTTCCGGAATTATCGGGATCCCGATATCCATATGGAACGTGAAGTACGAAAAGACGAATCGCGGGTTCGGCCGCTTCAGCTCGAACTGCACCGTCCGATCGTCCGGCGCCGTCACGGACTTGACCCAGGTGTCCACATCGACCGACCAGGTCAGCTTCGGCGAGTTCTTCGCCAGCAGCTCCATCGTGAACTTCACGTCGTTCGCGGTGAACGGTGTCCCGTCGTTCCACTCCGTTCCCTCACGCAGCTTGACGGTCGCCGCGGTGAAGTCCGCGTTGTACTCATAACTCTCCGCGAGCCACGGGATGATCCCGTCCTCGCAGTCCATCCCTTCGGGACCGCACACAGCGTCGGTGTGGAACGCGTTGTAGTAGAACAGCGGCTCGTAGCAGTACGGGTAACCCGACGCCGTCGACACACCCGGCAAGTAGGGGTTGAACGTCTGGAAGTCGGTCAGGCTGGTCCCGGTAATTCCGAGCACCAGCGTGCGGTTGCGGGCGACCTGCCTGATGGCGCCGCCGCCGCCCTGGCCCCCGGGAGCGGGCTGGCCCGGCGTGGGAGCGCCGGCCGTACAGCCCAACGCCACCGCGGGCGCGATCATCGCGGCTCCGCGCAGAAGGTCACGTCGGTTCAGCCCTCGACCTGTCGGTTCGGCCATCATTCCTCCTTGGCGCTGGGCTGTTCTTTACGCTGGAACGTCTGACTCACATCGCCGGTGACCACGCGCGGCGTTTCCTCATAGAGGAAACAGGCCGCGGCCTGCTCATCGTGGGTCCGGTAGAGCGGCGGCCGCTCCTTGACACAGATCGGCATCACGTGTGGGCACCGGTCGGCGAACGCGCAGCCCGTTCCGCTCGCCGCCGCTGTCGACACTCTCTTGTTGCCCTCGGCCAGCTGGTCGGTCCACGGCCGCGTCGGGTCCGGCTCGGGGACCGAGCTCACGAGGAGCTGGGTGTACGGGTGCTCAGGCTTCTTGATCACGCGGCCGACTTCTCCCGCCTCGACCACGAGGCCCTTATACAGAACGATGATGTTCTCGCTGACCTGGTACGCCGTCGCCAGGTCGTGGGTGATGTAGACGAACGAGATGCCGAACTCGTCGTTCAGCTGCTCGAGCGTTCCGAGAATCGTCTCACGCAGTGAGGC
Organism: uncultured Actinomycetota bacterium; assembly: GCA_963762635.1. Taxonomy (GTDB): domain Bacteria; phylum Actinomycetota; class Actinomycetes; order Propionibacteriales; family Actinopolymorphaceae; genus Tenggerimyces. The sequence goes on along the minus strand of CAVXLQ010000004.1, from coordinate 346,911 downwards.
ATCGACCATCGAGACCGGCTCGTCGGCGATGATCAGCCGGGGCCGGATCAACAGCGCGCGCGCGACAGTGAGCCGCTGCCGCTGCCCGCCGCTCAGCTGATGCGGGTAGCGGCCGAGCGTGTCCTTTGGTTCCAGGCCGACGTCGCGCAGCGCGCTCTCGATCAGGTTGCCCGCGTCCGCTCTCGTCCTTGCCAGCTTGAACTTCCGGATCGGAACGGTGAGCAGATGATCGACCTTGTAGAACGGGTTGTAGACCTCGAACGGATCCTGGAAGATCGCCTGCACCTCGCGGCGGAAGTCCGTCTGGTCGGCGCCCTTGACCTTGTAGACGTTCTTGCCCTTGTACCGGATCTCGCCCGAGGTCGGCTCCTGCATGCCGAGCAGTGCCCGCGCCATCGTGGTCTTCCCACTGCCGCTCTCGCCAACGACCGCGGTGAACGACGGGTAGTCGCCGCTGATCGAGAACGACAGCTCCGACAAGGCAACGTTGCGTCGCTGCCCGCGACTGTCGTAGACCTGCGTCGCCTTGTCGGCTTCGAGTAGCGCTGGCATCTGCCCTCCTTTCCCTTACGTCATAGCGAAAACGGCAACACCCAGTGGTCCGGTCCGACCTCCTCCATCTCGACGACCTCGCCGTTCGGCGTCGTGAACCGCTTGGCCTCCGCCGCGTTCCGGCTGGCCTTGGAGATCCGTTCGTCGAACCGGGGCAGGCTCGAGATCAGCATCTGCGTGTACGGATGCGTCGGTCTCGCGAACACGTCGCGCACCGGCCCGACCTCGACCAGCCGCCCGGCGTACATCACGCCCAGTCGGTTGACGAACTGTGCGAGCAGGCCCATGTCGTGTCCCACCAGCAGAACGGCGGCGCCGAGCTCCTCCTGAACCGAACGCAGCGTCTGGACGACCTGCCGCTGCACCACCACGTCCAAAGCACTCGTGGGCTCGTCGGCGACGATCAGCCGCGGCCGCAGCATGATCGCGAGCGCGATACAGACTCGCTGTTTCATGCCGCCGGAAAGCTCGTGCGGATACCGGTCCGCGACGTCCGCGCCGAGCCCGACCATCTCGAGCAGCTCGACCATCCGGGTCCGAAGCTGGCTGAGCGGCAGCTCGTTCTCGTGCGCGCTCGCGTTGTCCCGGAAGTGGTCGCGGACGCGGCGTACGGGGTTGAGCGAGTTCATCGCGCCCTGCGGAATGATCGAGATGTCGGCCAACCGCAGCTTGCGAATCGCCTCCTCGTCGAGCGCCGCGATGTCCTGGCCGCCCAGCTCGATCCGGCCCGACTCGATCCGGCCCGGTGGCTTGATCATGCCCATCAACGCCATCGCCAACGTGGACTTGCCGCTGCCGGATTCGCCAGCCAGGCCGAAGCGTTCGCCCGCCCGGATCTCGAACGTCACCCCGTCGACGGCACGCACCACCGAGTCGCGCCCGGTCTGGTACCACACGCGCAGGTCGGACACCTGCAGGACTTGCGTCTCGGTCGCCGGCATCGCCTTCACCGGTACTTCCGGCGCAGGCGCGGGTTGGAGATCTCGTCGAGACCGGAGCTGACCAGGAACAAACCCATGAACAGCAGCACGATCAGGACGATCGGCATCATCCACCACCACCAGAGCCCGCGGACGAGCGCGTTGAACGAGATCGCCCAGTAGATCGTCATGCCGAGCGTCGGCTCGTTCTGCGGACCGAGGCCGAGTGCCTCCAGACCGACCGATGCGAGGACGGCCGCACCGGTCGAGGTGACGAACGAGGCCGCCAAGTACGGCAGCAGATTCGGCAGCAGCTCGAAGAAGATCACCTCGTGCGTGCGCATCCCGGACATCTTCGCGACCTGGACGTACGACCGTTGCCGCAGCGTCAGGACCTGCGCCCGGATCGTCCTCGTCGGCCACATCCACGCGAGCGAGGCGACGACGAGCGCCATCACCGTCACGCTGATCACGCCACGGATCGATGCCGCGATCGTCACCAGCACGACCAGCCCCGGAACGGTGAGCAGGATGTCGGCGAGCCCACGGATCACGGCGTCGACGACGCCTCCGACATACCCCGCGACGACGCCGAGGATCGTGCCGAGTCCGAGCGCGACGGCTCCCGCGATGAACCCGACCTGCAACGTGAGCGGGAGCCCGACGATCGCTACGGCGAGCAGGTTGCGGCCCTGGTCGTCGGTGCCGAGCGGGTACGCGGCAGACGGCGCCACGTCCGGCGGCGCGGACGCCGGTTGAGCGAGCGCGGGGTCGACGAACAGTGGGCCGAGCCAGCCGATCGCCAACAAGACAAGGAGAATCAGGAGCCCGGCGGCCAGCATGGGGTTGCGCAGCCCGTACGCGAGCGCGCCGCGAAGCCGTTGGAGGAGGAATGCCGCGGCCGAGGCCTCCACGGCCTGCCGACCCGCCTGGGCGGTCACTTCGACCCCGTCCGGATGCGCGGGTCGAGCAACGGGTACGCGAGGTCGACGAGCAAGGTCGCCAGCGCGATCGCGACGACGACCATGAACACGATGCCGTAGATGAGGAAGTAGTCCGCGCCCTGAATCGCCTGGAACAGCAGGGATCCGACGCCGGGATAGGTGAAGATCACCTCGACGATCAGCGCACCGGAGACGATGTGTCCCAGCGCGAGGGCGAGGCTGGTGAACTGCGGCAGGATCGCGTTGCGCAGCCCGTACCAGAGGAAGACCGTACGGTCGCGCAGACCGCGCATCTCGGCGAACGTCATATAGTCTTCGCCCTCGGTCGTCACCATCATCCCACGCATGCCGAGTGCCCAACTGCCCATGCTGGTAAGGACGATGCTCGCCGCGGGAAGCACCGAGTGATGGAGTACGTCGAGGAAGAAGGCGGGCGTCATGGTCGGTAACTGCCCGGCCGTATAGCCGCCCGACAGCGGGAACAGGTGCAGCACGAACGCGAACACGTACACGAGGATCAGGCCGAGCATGTAGTACGGGATCGCCGAGAGCGCGAGCAGCGGACCGACCGTGATGTGCAACGAGCGTGGGGACTTCCGCCACGCCAGCCCCGCGCCGAGCAACGTTCCGAGGACGAACGACAGGATCGTGGAGACGAGCAGCAGCATGATCGTCCACGGCAGCGCGGACATGATCAGGTCGATCGCCTTGGCGGGATACAGCGTGAGGGAGTAGCCGAAGTCGAACTGGACGATGTCACGCAGATAGCGCAGGTACTGCAACCAGAGCGGCTGGTCGAGACCGAACTCCGCCTGGTAGGCCTTGACCATCTCCTCGATGCCCTGCTGGGTGTAGCCGCCCTGCGTCGACATGCGGAACAGCCGCTCGCGGATCGGGTCGCCGGGGGCGAGTCGCGGGAGGAAGAAGTTCAACGTCGCCGCGCCCCAGACGACGAGGAAGAACAGTCCGATTCTGCGAAGGACGTGGCTTCTCGACAGCCGCAACACACGACGGGGTGGCGCAGTGGTCGCCATGTCTGGCAACGTCATGACCTCGTCGCCTCCTTGCGTTCCTCCGTGCTGAACAACGCAAGATCGAAATCAGGCTAGGGCATGAACGCGTACAACCGCTTCGACCGCGAGACGGCCAAGTTCAGCCACGTCCAGTACTGGCCACACGCGCCGAGTCCCTGACCTGGAATCGCCATCCGCGTCTGGCAGTCTTCCTTCGTGTCGGACTCGGGGTCGCGCGGTACGTCGTATCGTGCTCTGTTCGCGGTCCGAGAGTTCCGTTTTCTCTATCCCGCGATCGCGTTGTCCCATCTGGGCAACCAGCTCGCCGCGGTCGCGGTCTCGGTGCTCGTTTTCGACCACACCGGCTCCAAGCTGCTGACCGCTGTCGCGTACGCGTCCGCCTGGTTGCCGGCGCTGTTGGGCGGGCCGTTGCTGGGGCCGCTCGCGGACCGGTTCCGGCGCCGCACGGTGATGGTCACCTGCGACCTGTTCCGGGCTGTGTTGATCGGGACTCTCGTCATTCCCGGCATGCCGATCTGGCTGGCGATCGCGTTGCTGTATCTCGCGCACCTCGCCACCCCTCCGGCGACCGCCTCGCGGTCGGCGATGCTGCCCGAGATCCTGTCCGGCGACATCTACATCCTCGGCAGCGGGCTGAACATCGTCACGTTCCAGGTCAGCCAGATTCTCGGCTTCGCGGCCGGCGGTGTCGCAGTGACGCTGGTCGGCGCCAAGACCACGCTGCTGATCAACGCCTGCACGTACCTGCTGTCGGCGATCCTGGTCCGTTACGGGGTCAAGCAGCGGCCGGCACCGCAGGTCTCGACGATCGCGCGGCGTAGCTACCTCCGGGAGCTGGCGGCGGGAGTCCGGTACGTCTTCAGCGACGGTTGGCTCCGGGGCTGCCTGCTGCTGGTGTGGCTGTCGTCGGCGTTCGCGTACGCGCCGGAGGCGATCGCGTACCCCTACGCGCGCGAGCTCGGCCAGGCGACGGCGGCGGCCGGGATCATGCTCGCGGCGCCGGCGGTGGGGCACGTCGTCGGCACAATCCTGCTGACCCGGATCATCACGCCGAAGCTCCGCGACCGGCTGTTGGTGCCGCACGCCGTGCTGGCGTGCGTGGTGCTGATGGTCGCGTTCTTCTCGCCGCCGTTCCCGGTGGTGTTGGTGATGCTCTGCATCAGCGGATTCGGCAGTTCGTTCGCGAGTCCGCTGAACGCGATGTTCGTACGCCGGGTGTCCGACGACTACCGGGGCCGTGCGAACGGTGTCGCGATCGCGGGCATCACCGCCGGGCAGGGGTTGGGCTTCCTGCTCGCCGGCGCGCTGGGCAGCGTGCTCGGGAACCTGGCGCTCACGGTCGGCATCTGCGGGCTCGCCGGCACGCTGGCCAGTCTGGCGGCCGGCATCGCGTGGCGACGGTCGGTGGCGCTGACGAAGGCCTAGACCTCCACGCGGACCAGGTGGCCGGGCGCGTACTCGCGCAAGTCCGTCTTGACGGTATCGAGAGAGCTCGCCTTCCACGCGAGCGCGGACGGCGGCGCCTCGATCCGCGGAGTGTCGGAGTGCACCGGCAGCGTCGCGGCCAACAGCACCTGCGTGTACGGGTGTTGCGGCGAGTCGAACATCGCCGCGGTCGGCCCGTACTCCACGACCCGCCCGCGGCACATCACGGCCACCGTCGACGCCAGCCGCTGGACGACCGCGAGGTTGTGCGAGATGAACAACGCCGTCAGGTTCATCTCGGTCTGCAACGCCTCCAGCAGCTCGAGGATCTGCGCCTGCACCGACACGTCCAGGGACGACGTCGGCTCGTCACACACCAACAGATCCGGCTTCAACGCCAAGGCACGCGCGATCGCGATGCGCTGCTGCTGCCCGCCACTGAACTGACGCGGATAGAGATCGGCCGCGTTGGCGTCAAGGCCGACTTGCTCGAGCAGCTCGGCCGCCCGGGCACGCCGTACGTCCTTGTCCTTCTCTCCGTGCAGGCGCAGCGGCTCGGCGATGTTCGCGGCGACCGTGTAGTGCGGCAGCAACGAGCCGAACGGGTTCTGGAACACCATCTGCATGCGCCGCCGCAGCGTACGCAACTCGGCCTTGCTCATCCGCGTGATGTCCGAGCCGTCGAACAGCACCTGCCCGGCGGTCAACTCCTGGAGCCCCATGATGAGCCGAGCCACCGTCGACTTCCCACTGCCGCTCTCGCCGACCAGCCCGAGAGTCTCACCCCGGCGGATGGTCAACGACACACCGTCGACGGCGTTGACCGGTCCGGCGCGCGTGGAGAAGACCTTCGCGAGCTCGACCGCTTCGACGAGGTTGTGCGCGTTCTGTTCAGCCACGACGGATCTCCGGGGTCGACGCGAGCAACCGCTGCGTGTACGGGTGGGTCGGATGGTCGATCACCTCGGTGATCGGACCCGACTCGACCTGCTGCCCGTACCGCATCACCGTGACGTCGTCGCAGAACGACCGCGCCACCCCGAGATCGTGCGTGATCATCACTATCGCCATGCCGTCGGACTTCAATCTTCCCAGCAGGTCGAGGATCTGCCGCTGCACGGTGACGTCGACGGCCGTCGTCGGCTCGTCCGCGATCAGCAGGCTCGGACGCGTCACGGTCGCCATCGCGATCATCGCGCGCTGCCGCATGCCGCCGGAGAGCTGGAACGGATACATCCGCATGGTGCCGGCGGGATTCGGCAGTCCGACGTCGTCGAGGGCCTCGATCGCCCGGTCGCGCGCCTCCTTGCGACCGCAGATGCCGTGCCACAGCAGGTGCTCGGTGAGCTGCCGCTCGATCGTGAGCGTGGGGTTCATCGCCTCGGTCGCGTTCTGGAACACCATGCAGATGTCCCGCCCGCGCACCCGGCGCAGCGCCGGGGCTGGGAGCGTGACCAGATCGCGCCCGGAGAACACCGCGGTCCCGCTCACCACCTGCGCCGCATTGGGCAGGAGGCCCATCAGCGCGCGTACGCCGATGGTCTTCCCGCTACCGCTCTCGCCCACGATGCCCAGCGCCCGGCCTCGCTCGAGCGTGTAGCTCAGGCCGTCGACCGCGAAGAACTCCGGCCGATGGCTCAGCCGAAAGCGGACCCGCAGATCCCGCACCTCCAGCAGCGGTGTGGTCTCCGCCATGCGACTCCCCACATCGAACGCCTCAGTCCTTGCCATTCGTCATCATCGCACCCCAGGACCGGGTTGGTGGGCCTGGCGACCAGAATCGGCCCCAACCGTAACCTCGGCGGTGTCCGGAAGCGGCTCGAAGTGGAACACGGGGTGGTGGGCGGCCTCGCGCTCCCAGTCCACGAGCGGGGCGTCGTACGGCGTGTCGAAGTACGGCTTGAAGACGCGGCGCAGCAGTCGCGGGGCGCGGGTGAGGTTGCCGCGCAGGACCTTGGCGGCCTCGTTCGACGGCAGTTCCTCGGCGACGACGTCGAACGTACGGCCGCGGCGGGTGAGCTGGGCGCGTCCCGCGGCGCGTACGTTCTTGACCCAGTCGACGCGCCCGTACGGCGACATGACGCGGTAGCCGTTGCCGGCGCGGACGAACGCGATCGGCGTGGTGCGTGGGAGGCCGGACTTGCGGCCTGGGACGGTGAGGAGTGCCCAGGGGCCGGGGGCGAGGCCGAGCCGGACGACGCGAGCGAAGAGGGCGTTGGCGGAGCGGGCGAAACGGCCGGCGCGGAATGTGCGCATGATCGGGCTCCTTGCGGAGTATCGTGTGTTCGCGGATTCGTATCTTATGGCGAGGATATTGTATGAGTTCCAAAACAACAAGGCGGCACCGTCAGCTGACCGTGCAGATCCAGGCGGCTTTGCGACAGGCGAAGTCGCAGTTGACCGTGCTCAACCAGCGGGTGGGCGCCCACCTGGAGCTGCGCGACATCGAGCTGACCTGCCTGGAGATCCTGAACCGGCACAAGGAGCTGAGCCCCGGCGCTCTGGCCAGGGAGGCCGGCCTGCATCCGGCCACGATGACGGGCATCCTGGACCGGCTGGAGAAGGGCGGCTGGATCGAACGTTCCCGCGACACCACCGACCGCCGCGCCGTCGTCGTACGCAACCGCCGCGAACGCGGAGCCGAGATGCTGCGGATGTACTCCGGGATGAACGACGCGGTGCAGGCGATCTGCCAGGACTACGACGAAGACCAGCTGGACGCGATCGCCAGCTTCCTACACAGAACCTACGAAGCCGGCCGCACCGCTGCCGACGACCTGGCCTAGTCGTGCCGCTTCGCTCGTCTGGCGGCGATGACGAACGCGAGGACCACGATGCCGGCGACGGCGAGGCCGCCCAGGGCGAAGACCGCGATGATGATCGCGACGAGAGTGCCCGACATCAGCGGCTCTCCACGGCCATGCGGAGGCCGAGGCCGACGAGGACGGTGCCGCTGACGGCGTCGAGGCGGCGGCGGATCTTGGCCTTACGGAACCAGGCGCCGGCCCGGCCCACGGCGGCGGCGAGGGTCAGATCGAGGGCGATCTCCAACGCCACTTGGCACAGCGCGAGCACCGCGGTGGTCGCGAACATCGGCCGATCCGGCGGAACGAACTGCGGATAGAACGCGATCATGAACGCCGCCGCCTTGGGGTTGGCGAGCATCACCACCGCGCCCTCGCCGAACGCCGCCCACCACCGCACGGGCTGGGCGGGCGCGGCTGGCGCCTCGGGCTCTTCCTCGGACCGCTTCTTCAGCGCCGAGCGCCACGCCTTGACGCCCAGGAAGACGAGGAACGCCGCGCCCACGATCCGCAGCACGACGTACGCCACCTCCGACGCCGCGACCAGCGCCGCGAGCCCGGCCGCGGCGGCCAGCGCCCACACGTACAGGCCGGCCTCGAGCCCGAGCACGGTTGGCACCGCGCCGCGGAACCCTCGCAGCGCCGACCGCCGCACGATCAGCGCCATCGCCGGACCGGGCGACGCCGAGATCAACACCACGGCGAGCAGGAACGCGGGGAGCGAGGAGAGCAGATCCACGCGCCCGATGATCGCACGCCCGCGCGGCTAGGGCTTCCGGTCGTACCGCAGGCTCAACGCGCCGCTCTCCCCCGCCGACTGGCTGGTGAGCGTCCACGAGGTCTGCGGGATCCCGTCGTCGAGCAGGCGAGCGCCGCCGCCGACGAGCTCCGGGCAGAGCGTGACGAGCAGCCGGTCCACCTCGCCGGCCTCGATCAGTGCCTTGATCACGCTGCCGCTGTTGAGCACGACGATGTCGCCGCCGGGCTCCGCCCGCAGCCGCTTGACCTCGCCGGCCGGGTCGCCGGCGGTGATCCGGGAGTTCTGCCAGGGAGCCTCGGCCAGCGTGGTCGAGAAGACCACCTTCTCGGTCGCGTCCATCCACCGCGCGGTCTCGCGGTCGCGGGGGTCGGCGTTCTCGTCCTGGGCGACCGCCGGCCAGTAGCCGCCGAAGCCCTCGTAGTTCTTGCGGCCCAGCAGGATCGTGGTCGCCGACCGCGCCATCGCGACCATGCCGTCGCGCTGCGCGTCGCCGACTGCGTGCGGGGCGACCCAGCTCATGTCGAAGTCGCCGCCTGGTCCGTTGGTGCGGCCGTCGAGCGACAGGGAGATGTTGGCGACAACGGTGCGTCCGGTGGTCATCTTCGTGCTCCTCTTCGCTCTGGTCTGGTGAGAGGCACGCTAGATCTGGCCGGGAGGCCGGCGAATCCGTACTGGCATCAGTACTTAGCTGGTGTCCGGTAGCCGGACGGGGATCTCGCCGCCGAGGGCGGCTCCGTTCAGCAGCTTGAGGTCGTCGCCGCTCCAGAAGCTGCCGGCGTCGTAGGAGTTCGGGCGCTTGCCGGAGGGCAGCAGGCCCATCGCCTCGTACGTCAGCGCCACCACCTCGGCGCAGTAGACGGTCTCCAGGTCGGCCGGCTTCACCTCCTGCCGCCGCAGCGCCGGGAAGCGGCCGCGGATCCAGCGGGTGGCGAGGCGCATCGAGGTGGGGAACGCCGTACCGTCCAGCAGTGCGATCGTCTTGAGCACGGCGTCTTCGATCTCGCGCGTGGTGGGCTGGTTGAGCTGGCGGAGGTAGGCGCGCTGCCCGTACTTCGCGCCCCACACCATCACCGCGTCGCGGAGGTCGTGGAGCTGGACGCCGCGCTGGTGCTTGCCGGTCCACAGGTCCGGCAACGACCGGCCGAGCTCGGCGTGCCACATCAGCGCTGGGAGGTCCTCGATCACGACCGACATGCCGACGTGGTTGACCGGGGCGTTGGTGAGCGTCTGGATCACCCGATCCGCGCGCGAACTGCCGCGGAACACCCAGACGTCACCCGTACGCGTCAGCTCGACGGCCTCGTCCAAGCTGATCTCCGCTGCCGACATGTCGCTAGCCTAGGGACATGCGCTGGTGGAAGTGGGTGGGCCTCGCCGGTCTCGTCGGTGTCGCGGCGACCGGCGTGCTGATCGCGCGCGAGGAACGCAAGCGCCGCGCGTACTCGCCGGACGAGATCCGCAGCCGCCTGCACGAGCGGTACGCCGAAGCCACGCGCAACGGGTGATTGACAGCTCGCTTCTCGCCGTGGCGCGCGAGTTCTCTCTCGGCGCCGTGGCGGACTCTTCGCCTCTTGCCGGTGGTGGGGCTGACGTCGTCGCGCTGCGGACGTCGCTGGGGGCTTTCGTGGTCAAGCGGCCTTGGAACGTCTCGGACGTGGAGCTCTATGCGGTCGTCGAACGGCGGCTGAACGCCGGCGGGATCCGTCAGGCCCGGCAGCTGGCTGCTCCTGGCGGTTCTCATGTCTCGACCTCTGGGCACGCGGTGCAGGAGCTGCTGCCAGGCCGGATCGCCGTGCCTCCGACACCCGCCCAGACAGGTAACTTCCTCTGCCACCTCCGGACGTTCGATGAGGCGCTGGCTTCCGTCGCCGTTCCTCCGTGGCTGGCAGAGCGGGACACGATCTGGACGCGGGTGACGCGGATCGACTACCTGCTGGGCACGTTGCCTTCACTGCTCGAGTCGCCCCGTCAGTTGGCTCCGGTGTTCGCCATGCTCGAGAGCGCTTCCGGCTCGTTGGAGGCGCAGCCGAAGCAGCTCGTCCACGGCGACCTCGGGCCCGACAACGTCCTGGTCGAGGGCGACGAGGTCGTGGCGATCATCGACTTCACCCCGTTCCACGACACCGTGCTCCTCGGCCTCGCGTCGGCCGTCTACTTCTTCCAGCTGCTCGACGCGACGCCGGACCGGGATGCCATCGAGGAGAGCTGGGCCACGTACGGCGTCGATCCAGCCCTCGGCTGGCCCGCCCTCTGCCGCGAATCCCTCCGCCGCCTCGCCACTCCCCTCGCCACCGGCGGTAGTCAAGCCTCCCTTGCCCACCGCTACCGAGCCGCCCTCCAGCTGGCAGGCCTGCTGGCCCGCTAGCCAGCCGAGCCTGGTCCCGCGAGGTCCTCTGGCAGGTCGACGTCGAAGGGGGAGCCCGTGTCGTCGCACGGCACCTCGACGACGAGGTCGGGGTGGGCGCTGAGGAAGGGACGGGCGCCTTGGTCGCCCTCGGAAAGCTTTGCGGCGTTGGCGAAACGAGCTCTCGTTAGCAGGACGGGGTGGCGGTGCTTGCCTCCGTACGTTCCGGTCGCCACCTCGGCTCCGCCCTCGTACGCGGCGATCATGCGGCGCACGGACTCCGCGCCCAGCCAGGGGGTGTCGACGGGGAGGATCACCACCGCGGAGGTGGTGACCGCCAAAAGTCCCCGGCGGAAGGTCGACGAGAGGCCGCTTTCCCAGTCAGGGTTGTGCACTTCGGTCGCGCCAGGAACCGAGAGACGCAACGCTCCGGACACCACGAGGATCGGGGAGCAGCCGCCTTCTCGCAGGATCCGCACCGCGCGGTCGACGAAGCGCTCTCCGTCGATCACCACCGCGGCCTTCGGCTGGCCGAAACGACGGCCCGCGCCCGCCGCGAGCACGAGGCCGGAAACGCTCACTCCGCGGGCTCCCCGTGGATCCGTCCCCGCGCCGACGACAGCCGCTGCCCACTCCCACCCCACCGCAGGCCGATGATCTCCGCCGCGATCGACACCGCCGTCTCCTCCGGCGTCCGCGCCCCCAAGTCAAGCCCGATAGGCGAAGCCAGCCGCGACAGCTCCGCATCGGTCAGCCCGCACTCGCGCAGGTGCGCCAGCCGCTTCTCGTGCGTACGCCGACTCCCCATCGCCCCGACATACGCACCCGGCGCACGCAGCGCCACCTCGAGCAGCGGGACGTCGAACTTCGGGTCGTGCGTCAGCACGCAGATCACCGTACGGTCGTCGATCCGCCCCGCCTCGATCTCGCCGGTCAGGTACGAGTGCGGCCACTGCGTCACGACCTCGTCGGCGTCCGGGAACCGCTTCGAGGTAGCGAACACCGGCCGGGCATCGCACACCGTCACCCGGAAGCCGAGGAACCGCCCGAGCCGAGCAACCGCAGCCGCGAAGTCGATCGCACCGAACACCAGCATCCGCGGCGGCGGCACGAACGACTGAACGAAGACAGCCACCTCGTCCTCCCGCCGTTCGCCATCCGGCCCGTACCGACGCGTCCCGGTCATCCCCTGCTCGAGCAACCCCCGCGCGTCGTCGATCACCGCGACATCGAGGCCCTCCGAGTCGAACGTTCCGGCCACCGACTCCGGCCGGATCACGACGTGGCTGCCGGCCACCCGCGGCCCGGACACCACCGTGGCGAGGGCCACCGGCCGCCCTGCCAAGATGTCGGAGGCGATCCGGGCGAAATCGGGATGGGTCGACGGGTCCACAGGCTGCACGAAGACGTCGATGATCCCGCCACACGTCAGCCCGACCGCGAAGGCGTCCTCGTCGCTCACGCCATAGCGCTGCAACACCGGCTGCCCCGACGCCAGCACCGACTGCGCCAGCTCGTAGACAGCCCCCTCGACGCACCCGCCGGACACGCTGCCCACCGCCTCGCTGCCCGCGGACACGGCCATCGCGGCGCCAGGCGGGCGCGGGGCGCTGCGGAACGTGTCCACGACGGTGGCGAGCGCGAAGCGCTCACCCGCCGCGAACCAGCTCGCGAGCTCCGGCAGCAGGTCGTGCATGCAGCCGACGATAGCTCCGAAAAGCACTATCCGACCGGACCTGCCGCGTGGTTACGTACTAGCCATGCCGCCCACCGACCACCTGCTCGCCTTCGCCCTCGCGGCGTTCCTGATCATTCTGGCGCCCGGCCCGTCCGTCCTGTTCGTGATCAGCCGCGCCCTGGCGTACGGTCGCCGCGCCGCGCTGATCACCGTCGTCGGTGGGGCCGTCGGCAGCTTCGTGCTCGCCGCCGCCGTCGCCCTCGGGCTCGGCGCGATCGTGCAGAGCTCGGCGATCGCGTACGCCGTGCTGAAGTACGCGGGCGCCGCGTACCTGATCTTCCTCGGCATCCGCGCGTTCCGGCAGCGCAAGAAGCTGCGCGAGATCTGGGAGACCCAGCCCGGCAGCGGCAGCGGTGGGCGGACCTGGTGGCAGGGGTTCGTGGTGGCCGTGACGAACCCCAAGACCGTGGTCTTCTTCGGCGCGATCCTGCCCCAGTTCGTCGATCCCACGGTCGGGCACGCCAGCCTGCAGATGATCGTGTTCGGCGCCATCTTCGCGGTGATCGCGCTGCTCAGCGACAGCGTGTACGGAGTCACGGCGGGAGTCGCGCGCGAGTGGTTCACCAGGTCCGACCGGCGGCTGGAACTCGTCGGCGGCACCGCGGGCGTGGCGATGATCGGCCTCGGCGTGGGCGTCGCCCTGACTGGTCGAAAGGATTAGCCGCGTCAGCTCGCTCAGTTTCGCCGCACGCCACCGCCTGCAGCTTGCATGACGATGTTCACTTGGGGCTTCTTCGACGACCCGACGCGGCTATGGGCGGACGGAAGGACTGACAGCCGCGGCGGCACGTACGAACGCCGCCACCGCACGCGAACGGCTGCGCTCGGGCCACGCCACCAGCAACGTCGACGGCGGCGCGTCCTCGACCGGTACGCAGGTCAGGTCGCGCCGCAGCTGACCCGCGAGCGACTCGGGCACGACGGCGACCAACCGCCCCAGCGCGATCAGCTGCATCAACCGCCCGCCCGCGTGCGGGTCCGGACCGTGACCCTCGTCGACCGTTCCGCCTTGCCAGGAAGGAAGGTTCTCGCCTTCCAAATCCTCGAGACGAACGTGCGAACGCGCGGCCAGCCGATGCCCCGCGGGCAGAACGACGATCATCTTCTCGACCACCAGCTCCTCGGTGTCGAACCCGCTCAGATCGTCGTGCGGAGCATGGACGAAACCCACATCGGCCCGCCCGTCCCGCAGCATCGTCGCCTGCTCCCCGACGCCGCAGAACAGCAGGTCGACCTCGATCGCGTCGGGGTCTTTCTCGTACGTAGTAAGGATGTCCGGCAACAGGCCGCCGTCGCCGCCGGGCTTCAGAACGACCACCAGCCGGCTCGACACGGCACCCGCGCGCCGCGTCCGGAGCATCGCGGCCGACACCGCGTCGAGGGCCTTGCGTGACTCGTGCAGCAGAACTTCTCCGGCCGGTGTCAAGGCGACCTTGCGGCTGGTCCGTTCGAGCAACGGCACACCGACGCGGCGTTCCAGCTGGCTGATCGCCCGCGACAACGGCGGTTGCGCGATCCCGAGCCGCTCGGCGGCCCGGCCGAAGTGCAGCTCCTCGGCGAGCACGACGAAGTACTCCAGCTCGCGCGTCGACAACCGTTCCATACCTCCAGGGTATGGGTCCGCACCCAACCGGTGTTGGCCCGCGACCGGGTCGAGCTGGTGAAGTCGACGCCATGACCACAGACAAGATCGCCCTCGTCACAGGGGCCAACAAGGGCATCGGCTTCGAGATCGCCCGCCAGCTGGCCGACCGCGGCTGGACCGTCGTCGCCGCCGCACGGGACAAGAGCCGCGACCTGGCGCTCGACGTCACCGACACGGCCAGCATCGACGCGGCCACCGCCGAGGTGGCGGCGAGGTACGGGCGGCTCGACGTCCTCGTCAACAACGCCGGCATCAGCGGCGACTTGTCACCACAGACGCCGGGCACCGTGGACCTGGACGCGATCCGCGAGGTGTTCGAGACCAACGTGCTCGGCGTCGTCGCCGTGACGGAGGCGTTCCTGCCGCTGCTGCGCAAGGCGAACGGTGGCGCGCGGATCGTCAACCTCACCAGCAGCATCGGCTCACTGACGCGTATGAGCGACCCGAGCTGGTACTTCGCGCACATCCCGGGCTCGCTCGCGTACGCGCCGACCAAGACCGCGCTGAACCAGGTGACCGTGCAGTACGCGAAGCACCTGGCCCCCGAGGGCATCCGCGTGTACGCCGCCGACCCCGGTCCGTGCGACACGGACTTCACCCGCGGCAAGTTCAAGGTCGCCCGGACCGCCGCCGAGGGCGCCGAGATCGCCGTCCGCCTGGCCACCGGCGAGGACGTACCGAGCGGCAGCTACGTCAACGCCGAGGGCCCCGTCCCCTGGTGAGAGGTCGGTCTAGCGGAGCGGGAACTCGAGGCGGTGTTCGGCCTCGGGGCGCGGACCATGGATGCGGCGGTCGGACTCGGCGATGGCCACGTCGTTGATGCTGGCCTCGCGGCGGGCCATCAGGCCGTTCGAGGCGAACTCCCAGAGTTCGTTGCCGTAGCTCCGCCACCACTGGCCGGACGCGTCACGCGACTCGTACTGGAAGCGCACGCCGATGCGGTGGTCGTCGAAGCCCCAGAGGTTCTTGCGCAGCGCGTAGTCCAGCTCGCGCGCCCACTTCGCGGTCAGGAACGCCACGACCTCGTCGCGGCCGGAGACGAACTGGTCTCGGTTTCGCCACACCGTGTCGACCGTGTACGCCAGCGACACTCGCTCTGGGTCGCACGAGTTCCACGCGTCCTCCGCGGCCTGGACCTTGGTCAGCGCGGTCTCGCGGGTGAACGGCGGAAACGGCGGACGGCTCTCGGACATCGAGGCTCCCTTGGCGAGAAAGTTCGCTGGCGGCCACAACCAAACTCCCACAACGAACGTCTCCCTCACTAGTGGGGGCGCGATCGGCCATGCACGACTCGCGATGACATCGGGGGAATGCCGGCTTCGAGCGCGGTGCCACGTCGTGTCGGCACCCGCACGGTGCCGGCATTCGCCATCGCATTGGGGGTTCGATGTCACGCACCAAACGTTTTGCAATCCCTCTCGTCGCCATCGCGGTCGCTACCTCCGCGGTGGCCGCTGGCGCGCCCGGTGCGCTCGCTCAAGCCGCCGCCAAGCCGGAGATGTCGGGTCGCCTGGTGGCCGCCGCGACCTCGACCACGGTGGAGCGCCACGTCGACGAGGAAGGCAATATCTGGGTCGACAACCCGTCGATCGGCAGCTACCTGATCGCCAACCGCAACGTGCCGTTCGAGCTCCGGACGTCGCGCAAGTCGTACAAGGACCCGATCGTCACCAGGCAGCTGGTCCGCGTGAACGGCAAGAACGTCTGGCGAACGCTCTCCAACGACGTCGTCAAGAACTGGAACGGCCTCGACGCGTTCGCCCACGTCACGATGACGAACGCGGCGGGCAAGAAGGTCAGTGACCAGAAGCAGACCTACTGCCCGAACGCCTACGACTACGACGGCGGCCTCGGTCCGCTACCTGCCGGGCGCGCCGGACAGCTCGCCGTACCCGAGCTTCGGCTGCTACGGCAACCCGTTCACGCTCGGCATGATCTACGGGGTCCAGAAGGGCTGGGGCTCAGTGGTGGGCCAGGTCGGCGACGAGATCTACGACCTCAAGCTCATCCCGGACGGCGTCTACACCGTCAAGGTGAGCGTGGAGAAGAAGTACCGCGACGCGTTGGGCCTGTCCAACGACGTGGCGACGATCAAGGTCACCGTCAAGACCATGAAGGAGCCGGGACACCCCGAGGGCCGTCTCGGCAAGGGCAAGAAGGGCGTAGCCCCCAAGCCCGCCGCCAAGGAGCCCACCGGTGAGGGGGCGGTGCCGCAGGCCGGACCGAAGCCCGACCTGCGCGCACTGCCCTCGTTCGGGATCTTCGCCGAGGGCGACGACCCGGAGACGCCGGAGAAGGAGAGCGACACGCTCGCGTTCGGCGCGAACGTGTGGAACGCCGGCCCGTCGCCGCTCGTCGTGGACGGCTTCCGTCGTCCGAGCGAGGACATCATGGACGCGTACCAGTACTTCTACGACGCGAACGGCAAGCAGATCGGCTACGAGCAGACCGGCACCATGGAGTGGGACCCGCGGGAGGCCACCACCACTGGCACTTCACCGACTTCGCTCAGTACAGCCTGCTCAACGCCACCCAGACCGAGGTCGTACGCAGCCACAAGGAGGCGTTCTGCCTGGCCGCGACCGACGCGATCGACCTGCACGGTCAAGGGCGCCAACTGGCAGCCGGGCGACCCGACCTGCACACCGCGTGCGGGCAACGACGGCGCTCGCCGTCCGCGAGGTGCTCGACGTCGGCTCCGGTGACACCTACATCGCAGTCACCTGCCCGGCCAGTCCTTCGACATCACCGACCTGCCCAACGGGACGTACTACGTCAAGGTGACGCCAACCCGGAAGAACCTGTTCGAGTCCAACCTGACAACAACGTCTCGCTGCGCAAGGTGATCCTCGGCGGATGCCCGGGCGCGCGCACGGTCAGCGTGCCGCCTTACGAGGGCATCGACTCCGAGGGACCGCTCGCGCAGCGGTAGGCCTCACAGAGTGACCGCGGAGGCGGCAGACTGCACCCATGACTGACGTGCGGGCCCTGCCGTCTCCGTGCGTGGTGGTGCTCGTCGGTCCAGGCGCATCAGGAAAGACGTCCTGGGCCGACGCGCACTTCCCGCCGGGCACGGTGGTGAGCAGCGACCGGCTGCGTGCGCTGGTAGGAGTCGCCGAGGACGACATCGAGGCGAGCACGGACGCGTTCGCGCTGCTCGACCAGGTCGTTTCCCGTCGGGTGGCGCGCAAGCTCACTACCGTGATCGACACGCTCGGCCTCGACGCCGAGCGCCGTCAAGGCTGGCTTGCGCTGGCGCGCGCTCAGGGGTTGCCGTGCTACGCCGTCGCTTTCGACACGCCTGCGAAGGAGTGCCGCGAACGGAATCGGCAACGGGACAAGAGGATCCCGGTCGACGTGCTGAACGCGCAGCTGCGGACTTGGGCGACCGTACGCGATCGGCTCGACGGCGAGGGATTCGACGGCGTGCTGCGACCCGCGTACGTCCGTGTCGTGCCGGAGGCCTTCACCCAGGCCCAAGCCGCCGTCGAACGGCAGCAGCGCGACCCGAGCCGGCTGCGGTTCGGCCTGCAGATCGCGACATTCGACTGGCCCGGTGGCAATCCCGCCGTCAGGCAGCGGTTGACGGAGCTCGCGCAGGCCGCCGAGGCGGCCGGCTTCGACGCGATCTACGTCATGGACCACTTCCGCCAGATCCCGCAGATCGGTCGCGCGTGGGACGCCATGCTGGAGAGCTACACCACGCTGGCGTTCCTCGCCGGGCGGACCGAGCGCGTCCGGCTCGGCACCCTGGTCACTGGCGTGACGTACCGGAACGTCGCGCACCTCGGCAAGATCATCGCCACCCTCGACGTGCTGAGCGGCGGCCGTGCGGTGTGCGGGCTCGGGCTCGGCTGGTTCGAGGCCGAGCATCGCGCCTATGGGTGGCCGTTCCCGTCCGTACGCGACCGGTACGACCTCCTCGAGGACGCGCTGCGCGTGCTGCCGCTCGTGTGGGGCAAGGGCGCGCCGGCGTTCGAGGGCAGGCAGCTGCACGTCAAGGAAGCGCTGTCGTACCCGCGACCGCTGCAGGACGGCGTGCCGATCATCCTCGGCGGGAGCGGCGAGCGGCGGACGCTGCGGCTCGCGGCTCAGTACGCCGACGCGTGCAACGTCTTCGGGAACGCGGAAACCGTACGCCACAAGGCCGACGTGCTCCGCGCGCACTGCCTCGACGTCGAACGGGATCCCGCCGAGGTCGAGGTCACCCACCTGTCCACGGTGCTGATCGGGACGGACGACCAGCAGGTACGGGAGCTCGTCGAGCAGCATCGGCCGCGCCGCCAGGACCCCGCGCGCTACGCCGCCTCGGTGAACGCGGGTACGGTCGCGGACCAGGTGGGCAGGTTCCGCGAGCTCGCCGAAGCGGGCGCGAGCGAGGTCATGGTGCGCCTGCCCAACCTGGTCGACGCGTCCTCCCTGGAGCCGATCGCCGACGTGATCAAGGCGTTCCGCTAAGCCCGGTGATCATGATCGTGATCATGAAGACGGAACGGTCATATACGCCGGTTTCGCTTCACGATCACGATCATGATCACGCCTTGTCGAGCTCCTGGAACAACGTGAGCTGAAGGTCGCCGGGGGCCTCGAGGCGTGCGTTCAACGAGCGCCACGGCGTCTCGGTCGGCTCCTTGACGAGTTGGGCGCCGCCGTCAACCAGCGCTTGCGTCGTGGCGGCCGTGTCGTCCACCTCGAGCGCGATGCGGATCGGACCGGCGACGCGCTGACCGACCTCGACGCGGTCGATGAAGTCCGCCTGCCGAGGGTCGATCAGCTCCAACGTCGCCCGCCCCGCCTCGAGCAGCACGACGCGGCCCTCGTCGCTGGAGAAGTCGGCGAGCTGCGGCAGGCCGAGCACGTCCCGGTAGAACTGGACCGCGGCCTCCCAGTCGTCGACGGTGACGGCCAGGCGGAGCTCGCGTACTCCCTTGCTCATGATTCCCTCGGATCGAACGGAAGCGGCGCGCCGCGGACGGACAGGACGACGGAGTACAGGCTGGTGGAGCCACATATGTACAGGCGGTTGCGCTTCGGGCCGCCGAACACGACGTTCGCGACGGCCTCGGGCACCTTGATCTTGCCGATCAGCTTGCCGTCCTGCGTGTAGCAGTGGACGCCGTCGCCGGCGCTCGTCCACAGCCGGCCGGCGGAGTCGAAGCGGAAGCCGTCGAAGGCGCCGTTCGTGCAGTCGGCGAAGACCTCGCCGCCCTCCAGCTTGCCGTCGCTGCTCACGTTGAAGACGCGCATGTGCTTGCGGCTGCCGGCGGTGTCGGAGATGAACAGCTTGGACTCGTCGGGCGAGAACGCGATCCCGTTCGGCCGCACGAAGTCGTCGGCGACGATCGTGAGTCGCCGCGTGCCGGGATCGATGCGGTAGACGTGGCAGGCGCCGATCTCGCTCTCGGCGTAGTAGCCCTCGTAGTCGCTGTCGATGCCGTACGACGGGTCGGTGAACCAGATCGAGTCGTCGGACTGCACCACGACGTCGTTCGGGCTGTTGAGCCGCTTGCCGTCGTAGTTGTCGGCGAGAACGGTGATCGCTGCCGTCGTGCTCGGTCCGCGTGACGCGGCGGTTGCCGTGCTCGCAGCTGATCAGCCGGCCCTCGCGGTCGAGCGTGTGACCGTTCGTGTAGCCGGCGGGATGGCGCCAGACGCCGACGGCTTCGGAGGCCTCGTCGTAGCGCAGCATGCGGTCGTTCGGGATGTCGCTCCAGAGCAGATATTTGCCGCTGGGGACGTACACGCCGCCCTCCGCCCAGCGGGTGCCCTCGTAGACCTTTTCGAGCGTCAGATCACCCCACGTGCAGGGGCCGAAGCTGTCGTCGAGGGTTTCGTACACGTCGTCCTTCGCCACGAACTCTCCAATGCTCGTAGGGGTTCTGGCTTGACGCTACTAGGGATACCTCACCTCACGGATCCCGTCACCGACGGTGTAGCTTTGGGCACTCCTTGGTAGCGCCCAGGCGAGGTCACCCTCGCCGACCGCCAGCCACACCCGCGGGGAGGTGGGGCGGGACGTCGGAAGGCCACCTGGGCGCTACCTGGGCCGACCTCCGGCTCGGTATGTCCGCGGAACGCGCGGACCACGTCGGTCGGCGTCACACCGGGGGGCCGACTCCCCGGACCCCCCACGGTGCTTGCTCGTTGCCGACCCCACGTGGTTGCTGCGGTCGACACCAGCGTTGGCACCTGCGGTGCCCACCACCATCGGCACCTGCGGTGCCGTCGACACCAGCATGGGCACCTGCGGTGCGGTCGACACCAGCGTTGGCACCTGCGGTGCCCACCACCATGGGCACCTGCGGTGCCGTCGACACCAGCATGGGCACCTGCGGTGCCGTGAGCCCGTATTCTGATTCCAATGCGCGCTTTCCTGGATTGGCCAGACTGCCGGAACGTCCGCGACCTCGGCACCATCAAGGGCATTCGCCCCGGTGCACTCATCCGCTCCGACAACCTCGACCGCCTGACCGATGTTGGCATCGCCGCCGTCCACGCGGCGAACGTCAGCCGGATCATCGACCTCCGCACGGTCGGCGAGTTGGAGAACTACCCCAACCCGTTCGCCGATCACCCGTCGTACTGCCACCGCACGCTGGTCCCCGCGCTGCGCCTCGACGGGCCGCCCGTTCCGCTGCTCGACGACTACATCGAGCTGCTACGCCTGGAGAGCGGCCGGTTCGTCGTCGCCGCGCTGCAGGCGATCGTCGACGCCCCGCCGGGCGCGGTGCTCGTGCACTGCCACGCCGGCAAGGACCGCACCGGCCTCATCGTCGGGCTCGCCCTCGCCGTCGCCGGCATCGACGGCGAGGTGATCGCCGCCGACTACGCGCTCACCGCGGAACGGCTGGGCATCGACCCCGAGCACTCGGCGCCGGAGGTCATCGCCGCCGCGCTCGCCGACCTGGGCGAGGTCGAGGCGTACCTCACCGCCGGCGGTATGACAGCAGGCCAGCTCGAAGGCCTCCGGGATCGGCTCACGTGATCGACTGGCCGGGCTGCCGGAACGTCCGCGACCTCGGCACCATCGGCGGGATTCGCGCTGGCGCGCTGATCCGCTCCGACTCGCTCACCGGGCTCACGCCCGAGGGCGTAGTCGCCGTACGCGCCGCGAACGTACGCCGCATCGTCGACCTGCGTACGCACCGGGAGCTGCGAGCGCTGCCCAACCCGTTCGCCGACGACGCCGCGTACGTGCATCGCTCGCTCTACCCCGACCCGCCTCCGCCCAAGGAGGACCTGACGCCGGTGCAGCAGTACAGCTGGCTGCTCGACTACAGCGTCGAACGATTCGCGCAGGCCGTCGCCGCGATCGCCGACGCGCCCGAGGGCGGACCGGTGGTCGTGCACTGCGCCGGTGGCGTGGACCGTACCGGCCTGGTCATCGCCGTCACGCTCAGCAGCATCGGCATCAACCGGGACGAAGTGGTCGCCGACTACCTTCGCAGCGACGACGTCGAGGCGAGCACGCTGACCGGCGCGCTCGATCACGTCGAGTCACGGTATGACAGCGTCGAGAAGTACCTCGCGCACGGCGGAATGTCGTCAGAACAGGCGGTCAAGCTGCGAGAACGGCTGGTACTCGACGCTCCGGCAGGGTAGGAACTTATCCATGACCAACACCGATCCGGCACAGAACTTCGTCGCTCAGCTCCCGGGCGACGTCAGCATCCCTCTCCTCGGCTTCGGAACGTGGCAGCTTCGGGGCGACTCGGCGCGGGACGCGGTCGGCTGGGCCCTGGAGACCGGATACCGGCACCTCGACACGGCGACGGCGTACGGCAACGAGACCCAGGTGGGCGCCGCCGTACGGGAAAGTGGCGTCGATCGCGACGACATCTTCATCACCACCAAGCTCCCGCCCGACAACGCCGGCCAGGAGGAGTCGACGCTCAAGGCGAGCCTCGACGGCCTCGGGGTCGACCACCTCGACCTCTGGCTGATCCACTGGCCGCCGAACAAGACCGCCGGCATCCCCACCTGGGAGGCGTTCATCCAGGCGAAGGAGGACGGCAAGACGCGTTCGATCGGCGTCAGCAACTACTCCCTCTCCCAGCTGGACGAGCTGATCGACGCCACCGGCGTCGCGCCGGCCGTCAACCAGATCAAGTGGGGACCGGCCCTGTTCGACGCCAAGACCGTCGACGGCCACCTGGAGCGAGGCGTCGCGCTGGAGGGCTACAGCCCGTTCCGCGTCGGCCCGCTCGACCACCCGACGCTGAACGCGATCGCGGAGAAGTACGGAAAGAACACCGCCCAGGTGATCCTGCGCTGGCACCTTCAGAGCGGATTCATCGCGATCCCGAAGTCCGCCCACCAGGACCGGATTCGGGCGAACTTCGAGGTGTTCGACTTCGAGCTCACGGCCGATGAGGTCGAGTCGATCAACGGACTCAGCTGACCCCACGCCCTCCCTCCCCGGCCGCCGCTCGTCCTAGGCGGCCGGGGTGCGGTTGCGGCGTGGTGTTCGGCTGGTGTCGATCCAGTCGGGCGGTAGGAACTCGGGTAAGCCGTCTCGTGCGAGTCGGACGGTGCAGGCGCCTCGGTGGATGAGGCGGTGGTGGTAGCCGCAGAGCAGGACGCCGTTGTCTCGCGTAGTGGGTCCGCCCTTGCTCCACGGGGTGAGGTGGTGGGCGTGGCACCAGTTCGGCGGCCGGTCACAGCCGGGGAACGCGCACCCTTGGTCGCGTAGCTCGAGGAGCCGCCGCATTCTTCCTTGGAAGAGCCGCTGCTGCTTGTCGGTGAGAAGCGTGACGCGGCCGGGCTGGTGCTCGGGCTTGACGAGGTAGGCGATGTCCGCCTCACACCCCAGCAAGTCGACCTCGTAGCGGGAGATGTCGATCCCGTTCGGCAGGGTGCGGCCACCAGTCTCGGTGGCGGCGACCACCAGTTGCGTCGGGTCTCCACCGTGGGAGGGAACGAGCCGTTCGGCCAGAGCCGTCGGCACGCCTCGTCGAGAGCATCGGCATTGCGCTGCTCGGGAAGCCGCCGACCCATAGAGCCGGGACCCGTAGATCCGCAGAGAGTCCCGGTCGTTGCGGGCGTCCTGAAGCTTGAGGCTCTTCTCCAACACCTGATCGGCCAACTCGGGATCGACCAGATCGAGAACCCGTCGGGCGAGCTTCCTCAACGTAGGAGGGTCGAACGGCAGATCCACGACCGCCCGAGAGATCTCCCGGGCATGATCGAGAGAAATCTCCCCACGCGCCAGGGCACCGGCGGTGGCGGGAAGCTCGGCATCGAGATGACGGTCGAGCTTGACCAACCCACCAGCCTCAGCAGCGGTGATGTGCAGCAAGCGGGCGACCCACTGCTGTGTGTTGGCGGCACCCGCGGCGACACCGGCGTCGCGGCGGTCGACTTCGCGGACGAGCTCGACCCGCCGAGCCTGATGTTGGCGCAGGGCAGTCTCGTTATCGACGAGCCCGGCCGCGTGATCATGAGCGTGATCGTGAAGGCGGACCGGTCGTATACGCCGGTTTGGCTTCATGATCACGATCATGATCACCGGGGACGGGACGGCCCGGCTTCATCTGAGCGACAAGAAGCCGGGGGTGGGGCGGGAGGGCCCGGCTTCATCTGAGCCACACGAGGCCAGGGGCCTACAAGAAACGGAAGCACGGCAGCAGACCTCGGGGAAGGCAGCCTCTCCCCGGACACCTGTTCCGGGGGGCGGGGGCGGCGCGCTAGAAACTGGTGGCCGGGCCGGGGCGGGTCAAGGGTCGAAGCTCGCGAAGCGACGCCTCTCTACACCCGCGCGAAGCGCCCCCAGAGAGGCGCCCTTGACGCGCCCCGGACCGGCCACCACAATCAACCGCCGCCACAGACCCCGAGAGTTCCCAACCGTCGAAGAACTCTGCACAGCAACAGCACAGAGCAGCAGAAGATCTGCTTCCCCATCGAGGTGATGGGTGAAGTGACAACCCAGTGGGCGAAGTGACAACCCAGTGGGTGAAGTGACAACCCAGTGGGTGAAGTGGGGCTGACGCCGAGTGTTCCCCGCCAAAGGGAGCGTCCCCACGACGGTCAAGGTCACGGGGCAGCATCACCAGCCACGCGGGGGAAGATCCACCGCGCTGGCTCGTAAGTGTCATCAACAGGGAAGGCGAACGCGACCACCGGGTCCAGCCGGTACACGTCGTACGGCGGCGGCCCAGCGGTAGGCGCACCTTCCCCGTAGAACACGCCATCCCGAACAATCACAGGCCAGGCGTACTTGGCCAGATACTCATCAGCCACCCCCACGAGCGAATCGTCGCGCACGACCGAGGCCACACCCTCCACCACCAAGTCCAGCTCGCAGTTCCGCGCCGACAGAACACACCGCGGTGAGGTCGCGAGGTTCCGGCCCTTCCGCGTCGAAGCCCCAGCCGCGAAGTGCATCGCAGAGTCCACCAGAACAGCCAACACAGGAACGAGATGCGGCCGCCTGTCGGGACAGGTCGTCGCGAGCCAGTACCCGTCGGCCGCACCCAACCGAAGCAACGCCGAGCGCCAGTCCAGCAACGTGGCCGCCATCACGACTCCTTCCGAAACACCACAAAAGCGAGAACGGCCAAAGCCAAAGTGATCCCCGCGGTCACAAACCCCACGACAGACAGACCAGCGCGGAAAGCCTCCGCACCGAGCGCCTCCCCAGACCCGCCCTGCGCGCGATAGACCAGCGTCGTCAAACTCCCGAGCACAGCGATCCCCAAAGCACCCCCGAACTCGTTGCTGGTCTCAGAAAGAGATGCCACCGCCCCAGCCTTCGACTCGGGCGCCGCGGTCACCATCAGGTCCGTCACAGCGATGAACACCGGCGCCAAGCCAGCCGAGTACACGACCGAAGCCGCAACCACAGCAGGCAAAGCACCAGACGACTGGGTGAAGAGCCAGAACCCCACCGTCGCGACCAGCAGCCCACCGACCATCACCGCGACCACCGGCAGCTTCCGCAACAGAACGGGCGCCACCATCGAGCTCGCAGTCAGCCCCACCATCGCCGGCACAGACCACAGTCCAGCCTGCAAAGGCGAAAGCCCAATCACCAACTGGATGTACTGCGCATACAGAAAGAACGCCCCGAGAATCGCGAAGTACCCCAACGTATTCGTCACCAAAGCAGCGGAGAACACCGAAGACCGGAACAACCGCAGGTCGATCAACGGAGCAGCAAGCCGCCCTTGACGCCGTACGAACACGAACCCCAGTGCCAGCCCCAGACCGATCGCGACGACAGCCAAGACCGAGAAGCCGTCCTTGGCGAGCTCCTTCAGCCCCCAGATCACGGACAGGATCGTCGCCAGCGACAACACCACACTGACCAGATCGAGACGAGCACCAGAAGGACTGCGGTACTCCGGCAGCACCACGGGCCCGACCACCAGCAGCAGCACCATCACCGGGACCGCGACCAGGAACACCGACCCCCACCAGAAGTGCTCCAGCAGCACGCCGCCGACCACCGGCCCGAGCGCGCCACCGACCGACAGGCTGACGGCCCACGCGGAGATCGCGACCGTACGTTGCCGCGCATCGGCGAACATCGTCCGGATCAACGACAGCGTCGAAGGCGCGAGCGTCGCCCCCGCGACGCCGAGCAAAGCCCGGGCGAGGATCAACAGCTCAGCCGAAGGCGCGTAAGCCGCGACGATCGAGGCCACCCCGAACGCGCCAGCGCCGAGCAGCAGTAGCCGGCGGCGGCCGATCAGGTCGCCGAGCGTGCCCATCGTGATGAGGAAGCCTGCGAGCAGGAACCCGTAGCTGTCCACGATCCACAGCAGCTGCGTACTGCTCGGCTCGAGCGCGGCGCTGAGCGCCGGAACGGCGAGGTTCAGCACGCTGAAGTCGAGCGTGATGAGCATCGCAGGCAGGGAGAGAACGACGAGTCCGAGCCACTCGCGGCGGCCCGCCGTTGTCGTGTTGTCCGTCATGCCCGGAGCGTGTGCGCACCCACGCACGATTCGCTGGGGGTCGGCCCCCAGCCATACCCTCAGGCCCATGCGTTTCGGCGTACTCGGCCCGCTGGCCGCCTGGACGGCGGACGGCACGCCGGTGCGCGTTCCCGAGCTGAAGGTACGGGCGCTCCTCGCCGATCTGCTCGCGCACGAGGGGCGGCCGGCGCCCGCGGACCGGCTCGCGTTCGACCTGTGGGGCGACGAGCCGCCGGGCAACCCGACCAACACCCTGCAGACCAAGGTGTCCCAGCTCCGCCGCGCGCTCGAGGACGCCGAGCCCGGAGGCCGCCGGCTGGTCGCGTATGAGTCCCCCGGCTACCGGCTGCTAGCCCGGCCCGAAGACGTGGACGCGAACGAGTTCCGCACGCTCGTCAAGGCAGGCCAGCTCCGAGAAGCCCTCGCGCTGTGGCGCGGCGACGCGCTCGAGGACTTCCGCGACGAGCCGTGGGCCCAGCCGTTCGTCGCGCGCCTCGACGAGGAGCGCCTGCTGGCGTACGAGGAGCTCGCCGAGTCCGGCGCGCCCACGACCGCCGAGCTGGGCGAGCTCGTCGCCAGGCATCCGCTCCGAGAACGCCTCCGCGCCGCGTACGTCCGCGCCCTCTACGCCGCCGGTCGCCAGACCGAAGCGCTCGACAGCCTGCGTGACCTGCGCGAACGGCTGGCCGAAGAGCTCGGCATCGACCCCGGCCAGGAGCTCGTCGAGCTGCAGCGGGCGATCCTCCAGCATGAGCTCGCGCCGCAGCGGACCAACCTGCCGATCCCCGCCACGGACCTCGTCGGTCGCGCCGAGGCGGTGACCAACGTACGCGAGCTGCTCGACCAGAGTCGCCTCGTCACGCTCACCGGCACGGGCGGCGTCGGCAAGACCAGGCTCGCGCTCGAGGTCGCCCGCGGCGTCGACGACGCCTGGCTGGTCGCGCTCACCACCCTCGACCGCGACGCGACGCCCGCCGAGGTCGCCGCGCTGGTCCTCACCGCCCTGGACATCCGCGACGAGTCGGACGAACCCGTGCGAGCGCTCGTCGCCGCCGTACGGACGAGGCGCACCCTGCTCATCCTCGACAACTGCGAGCACGTCGTCGACGCGGCCGCCGAGATCGTCGACGCGCTGCTGGCGTCCGCGCCCGACGTACGCCTGCTCGCGACCAGCCAGGAACCGCTCGGCGTCGCGGGCGAGTACGTATGGAACGTCCGTCCGCTCGCCGACGACAGCGCTGCCGAACTGTTCGCCGCGAGAGCACGGGCCGCCGGTCACGACGCCCCGCTCGACCATGACGAGATCGCCGCGATCTGCAAGCGGCTCGACGGCATCCCGCTCGCCTTGGAGCTCGCCGCGACGAGAGTCAGAGCGCTCGGGACGAACGAGCTGGCCCGCCGTCTCGAAGACCGGTTCCGCGTCCTCGCGACCGGACGCCGCGGCGCACCAGCGAGACACCAGACGCTCCGCGCGACCATCGACTGGAGCTGGCGGCTGCTCAGCGACCAGGAGCGCACGGTGTTGCGCAGGCTCGCCGTACCCGCCGACGGCTGCACGCTCGAGGCAGCCGAGGCGATCGGCGGCGAGCTCGACGCGCTGACCAGGCTCGTCGACCGTTCGCTCGTCGTCGCGTCCGAAGGGCGCTACCGGCTGCTCGAGTCGATCGCGGCGTACGCGCGGGAACGACTCGTCGAGGCCGGCGAGACCGACGAGACAAGACAACGCCACAGCGCGTACTACCTCGACCTCGCCGTACGTGCCGAGGCGCGGCTCCGCGGACCGGACCAGCAGGACTGGCTCGCGAAGCTCGACGCCGAAGCCGCGAACTTCCGCACAGCACTCGACCACGATCCCGCGTTGCCGCTGGTCAACGCCCTGTCCTGGTACTGGATCCTGCGCGGAAGGCTCCGCGAAGCCGTCCGTGCGCTCGACCAGGCCCTCGCGGTCAGCCAAGGACCATCGCCCGAACGCGCGGAGGCGGCGACCTGGCACGCCGCCATCCTCATGCTGATGGGCGCACCCATCGACCTCGCGACCCTCGAGCGAGGAGCGACGGCTCGCGCACGACTGTTCCTCGGCTTCGCCACCTCGGACGTCCTCGACCTCGCCACCAGCGAGCACATCGTCGCCGACGCGCTCGCCGAGCTCGAGGCGGCCGGCGACGAGTGGGGCATCGCAGCAGGCCTCGGTACGCGAGCGAAGCAGGTCTACGCCCGCGGCGACCTCGTCGAGCTCGAAGCCAGCGCGAACGAGAGCTACCGCAGGTTCGTCGAGCTCGGCGACCGCTGGGGCCAGCTGCAGGCGATCGAGTGGCTCGGCGCCCTCGCCGACCTCGCCGGCGACTACCCGGAGGCGACCAGGCTGCACGAGAACGGCGTACGGATGGCCGAGCAGCTCGGGTCCTGGCCGCAGGTCGCCGACCACCTCACCTGGCGCGGCCGGATCGCCATGCTGCAGGGCGATTTCGGCGCCGCCCGCGCCCTGCTGCACCGCGCGCGAAGGCTGGCGACCGAGCAAAGCTACGGCCCTGGCCTCAGTTTCGTCGTTCTCGAGCAGGGACTGCTCGCCCGCAGAGTCGGTGACCTGGACGAAGCCGAGCGGCTGCTCCGTTCGATGCTCGACGACGGCGACCTGCACCCGACGCCGTTGGCG
Source organism: uncultured Actinomycetota bacterium (assembly GCA_963762635.1). Taxonomy (GTDB): domain Bacteria; phylum Actinomycetota; class Actinomycetes; order Propionibacteriales; family Actinopolymorphaceae; genus Tenggerimyces. Next base: position 318,177 of record CAVXLQ010000004.1, on the reverse strand, counting down.
ACCATCTTCGAAGAGCTGGGAATCATCGCCGCACAACGCGAAGACTACGTACGCGCCGCCACGCTGCACGGCTGTGCGACCGCGACCCGCGAGAACGTCGGCACCCCGATAGCCCAAGGCGAACGAGGCGACGTCGAACGTGCGATGGCCGCGACGAAGTCGATCCTCGGTGCACATCGATTTGCAGCGGCGTACGACGCCGGCCGCAATCTCAACCCGGCTGAGGCTTTCGCGCTCGTCGGCGAGTCGCCTCCTCGAAGCTCGATTTGATGCGCATAATCCAACCAGTACGTGCACAAATGTGCAGACAGCCGATTCCGGGCATCTGTCTGCACATTCTCCTGACTGACTGGCATTGTCGAAGTATCCCCGGCGACAGCGGTATCAGCGAGGGTCGTCGTGGACGAGGCACGAGACCGACCACGAGTGGTTCACCGGAAGCAATCCCTTCGGAATCCGCTCGGGAATCGCAGGTTCCATGGACTGGGGAGTGGTCCTCACCGTGGTGGCGGTTGTCGCCATCGCCCTCGTCCTTGTCATGATCATCGCGATGCTCATCGGAACGATTCGCAGCACGCGCCGCAACGCCAAGCCGGGACGCAGGGAGAACTGGAGCCACACCAAGGACAAGGAGTTCTTGCCCTGGGAGGACGACGATCACTGAGTCTCCGCGGCCGGTTCTCGTCCTGGGCGGGCTCGGCGTCGACATCCTCGTTCGCGTTCCCTCCCTTCCCTTGCCGGATGTCGACTCCGTCGGTGTGCCGCCGATCGAGACACGCGCCGCGCATCCCGCAACCGGTCTCGCGTTGGCGTTCCGCGCCCTCGAGATGCCGGTCGTGGTGTTCGACGCCGTCGGCGCCGATCCCGAGGGCGACTTGGTCCGTACGTACCTCGCCTCGCTCGACATCCCGCTGCACACCGTCGTCGCACCAGGTGGAACGCGGCGCTCGGTGAACCTGGTCGAGCCGAACGGCCGGCGGTTGTCGTTCTACGACGGTCGCCCGACGCCAGCGCCCGACGTGCCGGAGTCGGCGTACCTGCCGCTCGTAGGCGAGGCGCGGCATGTGCACGTCTCGATCATGGACTTCGCCCGGCACACGCTGGCGCCGATCCGTGCGGCGGGCGTGACGCTGTCCACGGACCTGCACGACTGGGACGGCGCCGCGGCCTACCACCGCGACTTCGCGCGAGCGGCGGACGTGGTGTTCCTGAGTACGACAGCGCTCGGCGACCGGGTCGAGGAGACGATGCGCGCGATCCTAGCCGACGGCGTCGCGTCGCTGGTGGTCGCGACGGCCGGCGCGGACGGCTCGTACGCCCTCACCCGCACCGGTGACTTCCCGCGTCAGCCGGCGATCAAGCCGGAGCGCCCGGTCGTCGACACTAACGGCGCGGGCGACGCGTTCGCCGCGGGCTTCCTCTCGCGCTGGCTACAGGGCGACCCGCCCGAACGCTGCCTCGAGGCCGGTGCCCTCGCCGGCGCCCAGGCCTGCACCGGCCCCCTCAGCCCCGACCTCATGATCGACCGCACCACCTTGGAACGGTCACTTCAGTAGCGGCGCCACGATGTGGTCGGCGATGCGACCCAGCTCGCGCTTCGAGGGTGGCCGGCCTTCGAGCAGGAACGACGTCAGCACCAAGGCCGGGCCGGTCATGACCAGCTCGGGCGTCACCTTCGCGCCGTCGATCTCGCCACGTTCGGCCGCGGCCGAGAACAGCCGCTGGATCACCTCCTGCCGCGGGACGACGACCTGGTCCCGGAACGCCTCCCGCAGCTCCGGCACCTTGAACAACGACAACAGCACCGGCACGCCAGGCCAGTGCGTTCGACCCGACAACGCGTCGGTCATCACCGTCAGTGCCGCGAACAGCCCACCACGCAAGGTCGGGTAGAGCCGCAGCTCGGGTACGTCCGGCAACGTGGTCCGCAACGCCTCCACGACCAGCTCGCGCTTGCCGGCCCACCGCCGGTAGAGCGCGGCCTTTCCGGTCTGCGCGCGCAGGGCGACACCCTCCATCGTGAGGTTGTCGAAGCCGGTCGCGGCCAGCTCGTCCAACGCGGCTTCGTAGATCGCCCGTTCCAATGCCTCGCCGCGACGCCGTGTGGTGCTCGCCATACTCCGAATAGTAGACGACAACGTTCCTTACGAGCTACCGTCGGCAATAGGGAACGCAGCTGTCTACTAAGGAGGTCGCGATGACCACCACCACCGCCTGTGTCGTCGGCGGCGGACCGGCCGGGATGATGCTCGGCCTGCTGCTCGCCCGCGCCGGCGTCGATGTCACCGTGCTGGAGAAGCACCAGGACTTCCTGCGCGACTTCCGCGGCGACACCGTTCATCCGTCCACGATCCAGCTGCTCGACGAGCTCGGCCTCGTCGACAGGTTCCTCGACCTCCCGCACCACAAGGCGTTCACGCTCGGCTTCGACCGGGACGGCGAACGCGTCGACGTCGCCGACTTCCGACTGCTGAACGTGCGCTACCCGTACATCGCGTTCGTGCCGCAGTGGGACTTCCTCAACCTGCTCGCGGCCGAGGCGGAGCGCTACCCGAACTTCCGCCTGCTTCGCAGCACCGCGGCCACCGGCCTGGTCTGGGACGGCAACGAGGTCGTCGGCGTCAGCCACGACAACGGCGAGCTCCGCGCGGCGTTGACGATCGCGGCCGACGGAAGGCATTCCGTCATACGCCGAGCCGCCGGCCTGCGGCCGAAGGAGTTCGGCGCCCCGATGGACGTCCTCCAGGTCAAGGTGTCGAAGCGCGAAGGCGACCCGGAGGAGGGGTTCTCGCTGCGCGTCGGCGAAGGGCTGTTCCTCGGCCTGGTCAACCGGTCGACGTACTGGATCATCGCGTATGTGTTCCCCAAGGGCGGGTACGACGCGATGCGCGCCGACGGCGGCGCGGCGATGCGGCGCGGGATCGCGCGCGAGGTCCCGTTCCTCGCCGACCGGGTCGACGAGATCACGCTCGAGCAGGCGGGCTTCCTCGAGGTCCGGCTCGACCGGTTGCGCCGCTGGCACCGGCCCGGGCTGGTCCTGATCGGCGACGCGGCGCACGCGATGTCGCCGATCGGTGGCGTCGGGATCAACCTCGCGGTCCAGGACGCCGTCGCGACCGCGAACCTCCTGACCGATCGACTGCTCGACGCGCAGCGCGACGGCACGAGGATCAAGGCGTCCGCGCTCGCCGCCGTACACCGCCGGAGGTACGTCGCCACGGCCGTCACCCAGGGTCTGCAGCGCGTGATCCAACGTGCCGGCATCCAACGGGCGTTGAAGGGCGGCGACTCCTCGACGATCTACCAGCGAATTGGACGCGTCCGCCCGTTGCGCGTGCTCCTGACGAGGCTGATCGGGCTCGGCGTCCGCCCCGAGCACGTCGCCACGACCATGTCCGAATCCGGCTAGCTCCTGTCGGTGGCGGCTGGCACGCTCGGTGGTGTGATGCCGACGTTCGAGCAGTGTTACCGCGCCGCGGAGTCCAAGGACCCGCGGTTCGACGGCTGGATCTACTCGGCCGTCACCTCGACCGGCATCTACTGTCGGACCAGCTGCCCCGCGGTGATGCCGAAGCGCGAGAACACCCGCTTCTACCCCACCGCCGCCGCGGCGCAGGAGGCCGGTTTCCGCGCCTGCCGGCGTTGCCTCCCGGACGCCGTGCCGGGCTCGCCGGAGTGGGACCTCCGCGCTGACGTCGCCGCCCGCGCGATGCGGCTGATCGACGACGGCCTGGTCGAACGTGAGGGCGTCAACGGCCTCGCCTCTCAGCTCGGCTACACCACGCGCCACCTCGGCCGGCTGCTCACCGCCGAGCTCGGCGCCGGACCGCTCGCACTGGCCCGCGCCCGTCGCGCGCACACCGCGCGGCTGCTGCTCGAGACGACGCCGTTGCCGATCACCGATGTGGCGTTCGCCTCCGGGTTCGGCAGCGTGCGGCAGTTCAACGACACGGTCCGTACGGTGTTCGCCGCGACGCCGGGGCAGGTACGCGAGAAGGCGCAGCGGCGCGGCCCCACGGCCACGAACGGGGCCGTCGAGCTGCGGCTTCCGTACCGCGCGCCGCTGGAGGCCGACGCGCTCTGGCAGTACCTCGCCGACCGGATCGTCCCGGGCCTGGAGGAGCTGGACGGCGACACGTACCGGCGCGCGCTGTCGCTCCCGCACGCGCAGGGAGTCGTCGAGCTGACGCCCGGCGAGGGGCACGTCAAGGCGAAGTTGCAGCTGGAGGATCTGCGCGACCTCGGCCCGGCCGCGGCGCGGTGCCGGCGGCTGCTGCACCTCGACGCCGACCCGGCGGGCATCACCGACGTGCTCGACAGCGACGACCTGCTCGGCCCGCTCGTACGCAAGCGGCCCGGCCTCCGCGTCCCCGGATCGGTCGACCCGTTCGAGACCGCGATCCGCGCGATCGTCGGGCAGCAGGTGTCGATCGCGGCCGCGCGGACGGTCGCCGGCCGCCTCGTCGCGGCGTACGGCACGCCATTGGCCAAGCCGATCGGCGCATTGACGCACGTGTTCCCCACCCCGACGGCCCTCGCCGAGGCCGACGTCCTGCCGATGCCGCAGTCCCGCACGCGGACGATCACCGGCCTCGCGGCGGTGGTGGCGAACGGCGAGGTACGCCTCGACCGCGGCGTGGACTGGACCGACGTCCGCGAGGCGCTGCTCGGTCTCCCCGGCATCGGGCCGTGGACCGTCGAGTACATCGCGCTGCGCGGGCTCGGCGACCCGGACGCGTTCCCCGGCACCGACCTCGGTATCCGGCAGGCGCTGGTGTCGCTCGGCGTGGAGGACAAGCCGGCGACGATCGCCGCGCTCGCCGAACGCTGGCGCCCACTGCGGAGCTACGCGGCCCAACATCTGTGGACACACCTTTCCGACAGAGGGGTTTCGGGATGAGCAACGCGACCATGGCCGTGATCGCCTCGCCGGTCGGCGCGCTCGAGCTCCGCGTCGTCGACGGCTACCTCACCCGGATCCACTTCGCCGGCAGCGCTGCCCCGCGCGATCCGGGTCGTCGAAGCAGCCCGGACCACACATCGCCCACCATGCGGCAGCGCTTGGCGACGAGATACTCAAGCCAGACCTAGCGAAACTGAGCGACCCGGATCGCGCAAATCGGATACAGCAGGGGGGCACTCTCGACGACGACACCGTGTTGCGGGCGACGGCCGACCAGCTGCGGGAGTACTTCGCGGGAGCGCGGACGACATTCGACGTGCCGATGCGCCTCGAGGGCACGGCGTTCCAGCGGATCGTGTGGGAGTTGCTGCTGGAGATCCCGTACGGCGAGACGTGGTCGTACGGGCAACTGGCCAAGCGCATCGGGCCAGACGCGTCGCCGCGCGCGGTCGGCGCGGCGAACGGCTCGAACCCGATCCCGGTGATCGTGCCGTGCCATCGGGTGATCGGCGCGAACGGGAAGCTGGTCGGGTACGGCGGCGGGCTGGACAAGAAGGTCGGGTTGCTGGAGCTCGAGGCACGCGTCCGGGTCGAGGCCGACTTCACCTAGCAGTACGGTCGTGGGGAGACTCTCGCCCACACCTCGGAGGACGTCAGATGTCGTCGAGCGACACCCGCCTGGTTTACATCGGCTCGTTCACTCCGCCCGGAGGTACGGGCACCGGGATCACACTGGCCAGGCAAAGGGTCTCCACGGGCGAGCTGTCCGTGGTGGACCTGGTCGCCGAGTCCGCCTCGCCGGCTTTCCTGGCCTGGCATCCGTCCGGGCGGTTCCTCTATGCCGTGAACGAGGTCGGCGAGGGCGCGGTGTCGGCGTACGCCGTCGCGGCCGACGGCTCGCTGTCGTTCCTGAACACGCAGCCGACCGGTGCGAACGGTCCGTGCCACCTCACCGTGCACCCCACGGGACGGTTCCTGCTGACCGCGAACTACGGCAGCGGGGCCGTCACCGTGCACCCGATCGCGTCGTCCGGCGAGCTCGGCGATCGGACGGATCTCGTTCAGCACAAGGGATCTGGGCCCAACGCGTCACGGCAGGAGGGTCCGCACGCGCACCACGTTCGCGTCGACCCGTCGGGTGCGCACGTGCTGGCCGTGGACCTGGGGATCGACGCGGTCCTCACGTACATGTTCGACCTTGACAAGGGCACGTTGACAAACGGCTCGGTCGCGCACACCGAGCCCGGCGCCGGCCCGCGGCACCTCGCGTTCGCGCCGGACGGACATGTGCACGTGGCGAACGAGCTCGACTCGACCGTGACCACGTTCCTGCTCGACCCCGCCTCCGGCGCGCTGGCTCCGACCGGCGTGACGTCGTCGCTGAAGCAGCAGCCGGCGCCGGACGACAACTACCCGTCGGAGATCGGGATCTCCGAGGACGGCCGGTTCCTGTACGTGGCGAACCGCGGCCTCGACGTGATCGGTGTGCTGGCCGTCGAGGGCGCTGTCGTGCGGCCGGTTGCGGACGTTCCGACGGGCGGCGCGTGGCCGCGGCACCTCGCCGTCTTCGGCGGTCATTTGTACGTCGCGAACGAGCGCTCGCATCAGGTGACGCACTTCAGCCTGTCCACCGAGACGGGCATCCCGACGCAGGTCGGCGAGATCGCGGTGCCGAGCCCGGGCTGCATCCTCCCGGCGCTCGTCTAGCGGAACGCCTCGACGTTGTCGGCTGCCCACTCGGCGAACCTGCGGGGTGGGCGGCCGGTGAGCTTCTCGACATCGGGGCTGACCTCTCGCTCCTCGGTGGTGGGATCGCCGAGGATGTCGAGGGTGGCCTCAGCCACCGGTTCCGGCATGAACTGCAGCATCCGCGCCTTCGCCTCGGCACGGGTCAGCTCGTCGAACCGCACGTCCTCGCCGAGCGCTGCCGCGATCGCCGCGGCCTGCTCGCGCGGCGAGATCGGCGCGGGTCCGGTGAGGGTGTAGATCATCCCGTCGTGCCCGGGATCGCGCAGGACGACGGCGGCCACCTCGGCCAGGTCGGCCGGATCGACGAGCGGCAGGCCGACGTCGCCGAACGGTGCCACGAGCACACGCTCGGCCCGGATCGAATCGGCCCACTGCAGCGCATTGGTGGAGAAGCCTCCGGCTCGCAGCACGACGGTCTCCAGTCCGGACTCGCGGACGGTGTCCTCCAGCGCCGGCGAATGGCGTTGAGTCCCCACGCCTTGCGAGGACAGCAGGACGACGCGACCCACTCGCGCGGCCTTGGCGGCGGCCATGATGCCGGTGAGGTCGCCGTTCGCGATCACCTCACCCGCCGTCAGCAGGAACAACGCGTCGGCTCCGTCGAGCACGTCGCCGAACGTCTCCGGCTTGGTCAGGTCGGCCTGCCGATGGCGTACCCCGTCGGGTACCTGCGCGACGTTCCGGGACACCGCGACCACCTGCTCGCCGGCGTCGACGAGGGCCTGGACGAGCGGTCGGCCTACGTTGCCGGTCGCTCCTGTCACCACGATTGTGTTCATGCGGGGAAGGTACTTTCGTGGGGGTAGTAGGTACCTAGAGGAAAGTGAGGCGGTTGTGGCCGACGTCACACCGGAGGAGGCCTGCCTGATCAGCCCCGTCGTCGACCTGGTCTTCAGCCGTTGGACGACGCCGATCCTGTGGGTGCTGAACGAGTACGGGCGGCAGCGGTTCGTCGAGCTGGAACGGCTGATCACGACGATCTCGCCGAAGGTGCTGACGCAGCGCCTCCGCCAGCTCGAGCGCGACGGGCTGGTCACGCGGACGTACCACGCGGAGGTGCCGCCGCGGGTGGAGTACGAGATCACCCCGCTCGGCCGCAGCCTGGGGCCCTTGTTCGCCTCCCTCAGCGACTGGCGGCCGAACCTCGAGCAGGTGGAGCGGGCCCGCGAGGCGTACGACGCTAGAACAGGTGCGCGTTGACCTCGCGGACGACGGGCGCGAGGGCCAGCAGCTCGATCACGTCGATGCCGGCCGAGGTGAGGCGTTCGGCGCCCTCGCCCGTCACGAAGAGGGACGGCTCGCGCCAGGCGAACACGACGCGGCGGAGGCCGGCGGCTTCGATGTGGTCTGCGCAGCTTCGGTCGCGAGACTTGCGGGTCGAGCACGGCTCCAGCGACGAGTAGATCGTCGCGCCGGAGAGGTCGCCGGAGAGGTCACCGTCGAGCTTGGCGAGCGCCGCTTCCTCGGCGTGGTCGAGCGGATCGCCCTCGCGGGAGTAGCCCCGCGCCAGCTCTGCCCCGGAAGCGTCCACCACGATCGCGCCGACCGAGAACGCGGTCTGCGAGGGCGGGCACAGCCGGGAGTGCTCGATCGCCTCGCGCAGCCACCGTTCGTCGTCCATCGCGCCGAGAAGATACCGGAGGACGACGACGTCGCCGACCTGCTCGACGTCGGCGAGCCGCATCCGATGGCGCGCCGAGTGCGGGAACGCCGCGGAGCCCACGAACCTCGGAGCTGCTCCGTCGCCGACGAAGAACGGGGCGACGGCGAGCTGCAGCTCGTCCACTCGATCCGTCGCGAACAGCTCGGTGAGCACCGCGCTCCCGCCCTCGACCAGGAGCCGGCGAACTCCTCGTTCGGTCAAGGCCTTGAGAGCCTCGTCGAGCGACCCGTACACGACCGACTCGGCCTCGCCGGCGAAGAACCTCGCGTCCGGAGAGAGCTCACCCGACCGCGTGACCGTTACGCGCAACGGGCTCGGCGGCAGGCCGTCGGCGACGCGCGCCAACCGCCGCACCTCGGATCGGACGAGCAGCCGCGGATCGTCGCGCCGGACCGTGTTCGCGCCGACCAGGATCGCGTCGCATCCGGCCCGGAGCTCGTCGACCCGATCGAGGTCCGCCTCGTTCGACAGGATCAGCCGCTCGGCGCTCGCGTCGTCGACGTAGCCGTCGACCGACATCGCGCAGCTGACCAGCACGTACGGGCGATCACTCACGCGCGTACCCGAGCCGCGCCGCCAGGGCCAACGCCGCCGCCTTGACGTGCCGGCCGTACGTCGGCACCAGCTCCTCCGGCATCCGGGTCCGCGGCGTCGAGATGGACAGGCTCGCGACCGGCATACCGTCGGAGTCGAGCACCGCCGCCGCGACCGCGGCGACGTCGGAGCGCCACTCGCCGCTGTTCGTCGCGTACCCGCGCCGCCGGATCGCCGCCAGCTCGCCCTGCAGCCGCTCGTTCGACGTGATCGTCGTGTGCGTGTAGCCGGGCAGCGGGGTCCGCATCAGCTTGTCGATGTACGCCGGCTGCATGTGCGCCAGCACCGCCTTGCCGTTCGCCGAGGCGTGCAACGGGAGGTTGATCCCGAGCGGCAGCACGATGCGTACGGCCTTGGGCGTCTGGAGTCGCTCGATCAGCACGACCTTGTCGCCCTCGGGGACCATGAGGTGGATCGTCTCCTCGGTCCGCGCGCGCAGCTCCTCGAGCACCGGCATGCCGGCGTCACGCAGGCTCAGCTCCTCGGTCGCGTGCCGTCCGACGTCGAGCGCTCGCGTGGTCAGCACCCACCGCGTCACCTCGCCGCGCGCCTGCCGGATCCAGCCCGCGGTGTTCAGGGTGTGCAGCGCGCGCTGCGTGCTGCTCTTGGGCATTCCGAGCACGCGGGCCAGCTCGCCGACGCCTACGGGCTGCCTCGTCGCGACCTCTTCGAGGACGCGGAGGGTGTTCAGAACGTTCTGCATGCCTTGACTCCTCGCACGACCGACTTCTACGATCCGCCGTACCGCCCCACGGAACATTGTGCCGTAAAACGGAACGAACGGCCAGCCGACCGGGAGGATGGTCTGGTGACGACGCGCAGTGGACGACATTTCCTGCAGATCCCTGGGCCCACGAACGTGCCGGAACGCGTCCTTCGCGCGACGGCCAGGCCGACGATCGACCATCGTGGTCCGGAGTTCGCCTCGCTCGCTCTCGATGTCCTTGCCCGGCTGAAGCTGGTCTTCCAGACGGCCGGGCCGGTGGTGGTCTATCCGTCGTCCGGAACCGGCGCGTGGGAGGCCGCGCTCGTGAACACGCTGTCGCCCGGGGACCGCGTGCTCGCGTTCGAGACCGGCCACTTCGCCACGCTGTGGCGGGATCTGGCCGTCAACCTCGGCTTGCGGGTGGACTTCGTGCCCGGTGACTGGCGGCACGGTGCCGACCCCTCTTTGGTGGCGGAGTATCTGCGGGACGACACGAAGGCCGTCATGGTCGTCCACAACGAGACCTCGACCGGCGTGCGCAGCCGCATCCCGGAGCTCCGTGCGGCTCTCGCGGATCATCCGGCCTTGCTGATGGTCGACACGATCTCCTCGCTCGGCTCGATGGACTACCGGCACGACGAGTGGGGCGTCGACGTCACGGTCGGCTGCTCGCAGAAGGGGCTCATGCTCCCGCCCGGACTCGGCATGAACGCGGTGAGCGCGAAGGCTCTCGCGGCTCGGGACTCGGCGCGTTTGCCCCGTGCCTATTGGGATTGGGGCCCGATCCTTGCGGCGAACGAGCGCGGGTTCTTCCCGTACACGCCACCGACGAATCTCCTGTACGGCTTGCAGGTCGCGCTCGACCTGTTGCTCGACGAGGGGCTGCCGAACGTCTTCGCCCGCCACGATCGGCACGCCGAGGCGACGCGTCGGGCCGTACGCGGCTGGGGGCTGGAGGTGCTCTGCGCGGACGAACGCGAGTACTCCAGCTCGCTCACCGCGATCGTCGTTCCTGAGCCACACAGCGCCGATGCCGTACGGGAGCTGATCCTCGAGCGGTACGACATGTCGCTCGGCACGGGGCTCGGGAAGCTCGCTGGACGGGTCTTCCGGATCGGGCACCTCGGCGACTTCAACGACCTCTCGCTCGCCGGCACGTTGGCTGGCGTCCAGCTGGGCTTGACGGCCGCCGGCGTACCCATCGAGAAGGGCGGCCTCGACACCGCGCTGGACTACCTCGCATGAGCTCGGAGCGCATCCAGTCCGCGCTGGCGGCCGCGCTCGAGGGAGAGGTGCGCGTCGATCCCTTCACGCTGCACCTGTACGCCTCCGACGCGAGCATGTACGCGATCGAGCCGCTGGCGGTCGCCTTTCCCAAGCACGCAACGGATGTGCGGCGCATCGTGCAGGTCGCCGGCGAGCTCGGCGTGCCCGTTCTCCCCCGCGGCGCTGGCACCAGCCTCGCCGGGCAGACGGTCGGGCGCGCCATCGTCGTCGACTTCTCCCGGCACCTGAACCAGATGGTGTCGATCGACGCCGACGCGGGGACCGCTCGGGTGCAGCCCGGTGTCGTGCAGGATCAGCTGAACCGTCAGGCCCGCAAGGTCGGGCTGATGTTCGGTCCGGACACCTCGACGAGCAACCGGGCCACGATCGGCGGGATGATCGGCAACAACTCGGCCGGCAGCCACTCGGTGCGCTACGGCTCGACGATCGACCACGTACGGGCGCTCGACGTCGTGCTCGCCGACGGCCGTCAAGCTCACCTTGCTCCCGGCATGGACGACCCGCTCGGCGCCGGTGTCGCCGACATCCTGCAACGGCATGAGGCAGCACTGGCGGGGTTTCCGCCGTTCTGGCGGCACTCCGGCGGCTACCGGCTCGATCGCGCGGCGGGTGATCTCACCAAGCTGATCGTGGGATCCGAGGGAACGCTCGCGGTGGTGACCGAGGCCGAGGTCGATCTGGTGCCGGTGCCGACCGCGCGGGCCATCGCCGTTGGCCATTTCGACTCGACACCCGCGGCGATCGCTGCCACCTCCGATGCGCTCGTGTTCGACGCCGCGTCGGTCGAGCTGATCGACTCGACGATCCTCGAGCTGTCGTACCAGCGACTGGAGTACGCGTCCCTCGGCACGATCCTGCAGGGCACGCCTGCGGCGCTGCTGTTCGTCGAGTTCTTCGGCGACTCGCAGGCCGAGGTCGCCAGCCGGGTTGAGGACCTCGCCGCCACATGGGCGGCGAACAAGCACGGCTACCACACCTTGCGGGCGGTCACGGCCGAGCAGCAGGCGTCCGTGCTCAAGGTGCGCCGAGCCAGCCTCGGGCTGCTGATGGCGGCGAGCGTCGGCACCCGACGTCCGCTCGCGTTCGTCGAGGACACGGCCGTGCCGCCGGAGGTGTTGGTTCCGTACGTCGAGGACTTCGCCGCGATCCTGGATCGGCACGGGATGGAAGCCGGGTTCTACGGGCACTGCTCGGTCGGCTGCCTGCACATCCGTCCGTTCGTCGACCTCCGGCAGGCCGGCGAGGTGTCGAAGCTGCGTGCTGTCGCCGAGGAGGTCGCCGAGCTCGCGATGCGGTACGGCGGCGTGAACTCCAGCGAGCATGGCGACGGTCTGGTGCGTTCGGCGTTCAACCGCAAGCTGTTCGGCCCCGAGCTGTACGAGGCTATGCGCGAGGTCAAGCGGCTCTTCGACCCCGAGAACCGCTTGAACCCGGGGAAGATCGTCGACGCGCCCGAGCTGACCAAGCATCTCCGCGATCCAGCACTGCCGCCCGCGCCGAAGATCCCCACCCAGTTGAGCTTCGCGTCCACGGGCGGTCTGCGCGGGGCGGCCGACCGGTGCATGAACATCGGCGTGTGCCGCAAGGACGACTCCGGGGTCATGTGCCCGTCGTACATGGCGACGCGCGAGGAGGAGCACTCCACGCGAGGTCGGGCGAACGCGTTGGTGAAGGCCCTTTCGTCGCCCGACCCACGCGCAGCGCTCGGCGACGACCGGCTGCACGAGATTCTCGATCTCTGCTTGGAATGCAAGGCCTGCAAGTCCGAGTGCCCGCTGGGTGTCGACATGGCATCGATGAAGAGCGAAATCATGTCACAGCGACACGATCTCCATGGGACACCATTACGGTCGCGGATGTTCGGCGGGATCCGTACGTTGAACCGACTCGGCTCGACGTTCGCGCCGCTGGCGAACGCGCCGCTGCGCTGGCGGCCCGTGCGGGCGGCGCTGGATCGCTGGCTGGGGATCTCGCGGAATCGTCCGTTACCTCGGTTCGAGCGGCGCAACCTCGAGCGCTGGTTCCGTGGCCGTTCCGCGCCGGCAAGAGCCGAGCGGGGCGAGGTCGTGCTGCTGGCGGACTCGTTCACCACGTACTCCGAGCCCGGCATCGGCCAGGCCGCGGTGGAGCTGCTCGAGCGGGCCGGCTTCGCCGTTCGCCTGGTAGGGAACGGTTGTTGCGGTCGGTCGAGCATCTCGAAGGGTCTGCTCCGGCAGGCGAAGGCGCATGCGCAAGGCATGGTTGACACCTTGTGGCCGTATGTCGAACGAAACCTACCGATCGTCGGCGTCGAACCGTCGTGTCTGTTGACACTGCGGGACGAGTACGCGAGTTTGCTGCCCGACGACCCGCGCGTGCCTCGGTTGGCCGAGGCCGCGAAGCTCGTTCCCGAGGTGCTTCTCTCCGCCATGGAGGATGGCGCGCTCCCGTTGGCCGCGGACTCACCCGTCAGCGGCAAGCGGATCGTTCTGCACGGCCACTGCCACGAGAAGGCGGTCGTGGGAACGGCGGCGACGCGTGCGTTGCTCGAACGCATCCCCGGCGCCGAGGTGGTCGAGCTGGACGCGGGGTGTTGTGGCATGGCCGGCTCGTTCGGTTTCGAGTCGGAGCACTACGAGCTGTCCATGAAGATCGGCGGCCTGCGGCTGTTTCCCGCGCTGACCGCCGAACCTCCCGGCACGTTGGTCGCCGCCACCGGGGTCTCGTGTCGTCAACAGATAGCACACGGCGCTGGCCGTACGGCCAGTCATCCGGTCCAACTCGTTCGTTCGGCCCTCTTGGACTAGCAAAGTTCGTCACAGACCTTCGGGGAGGTTGGCGCCATGTCCGCAGAGCACATCTCCATCCTCGTGCTGGTGGCGATGTTCGTCATCGCGACCGTTCTCCCGGTGAACCTCGGCGCGCTCGCGCTCGTGGGTGCGTTTCTCGTGGGCACGTTGGCCGCACATATGGACACGGGCGCGATCCTGGACGCGTTCCCGGGCAACCTGTTCGTGACGCTGGTCGGCATCACGTACCTGTTCGCGATCGCGACGAACAACGGGACGGTCGACTGGGTGGTCCGGGTGTCGATCCGCCTGGTCCGCGGGCGGCTGGTGGCGATCCCGTTCGTGATGTTCGTCCTGGCGACGCTGCTGACCGCGGTGGGAGCGCCGGCGCCGGCCGTGGCGGCGATCCTGGCACCGATCGCGTTCGGTTTCGCCAAGCAGTACGACATCAACGCGCTGCTGATCGGGCTGATGGTCGCGCACGGAACCCAGGCCGGGGCGTTCTCGCCGATCTCGGTGCTCGGCGGAATCGTCAACGAGGTCGTCTCCGACGCGAAGCTGCCCTCGAACGATGTCGTGTTGTTCCTTGCGTCGTTCGCGTTCAACACGGCCGCTGCTGTGGTGGTGTTCTGTGCGTTCGGTGGGCTGCCCTTGTTCCGGCGGGTGGCCGCGGCGGACGGGGCGGAGGACTCCGACGCCGACTCCGACGCCGAGGAGAAGGCGAGTCTGCGGCTGACGTGGCACCAGGCGCTCACGGTGGCGGGGATTCTGGCGCTGTGCGTACTCGCGCTGTTCTTCGACCTCGACGTGGGCCTGGTGGCCGTGACGGTCGCTGTCGTTCTGTCGCTGGCGTCGCCGAAGGCGAACCGTGGTGCGGTCGACCGGATCGCGTGGTCGACGGTGCTGCTGATCGGCGGCGTGGTGACGTACGTCGGGGTGCTGCAGGAGATCGGGACGATCGACTACATCGGCAAGTCCGTGGCGGCGATCGGCGCGGCCTTGGTGGCGGCGTTGCTGATCTGCTACGTCGGCGGCGTGGTGTCCGCGTTCGCCTCGTCGGTGGGGATCCTCGGTGCGTTGATCCCGTTGGCGGTGCCGTTCCTGCTGCAGGGCGAGCTCGGCGCGGTCGGCATGATCGCGGCGCTGTCGGTGTCGTCGACGATCGTGGACGTCAGCCCGTTCTCGACGACAGGCGCGCTGCTGGTGGCGAACGTGCAGGGCATGGACCGGCAGGTCTTCTACAAACGCCTGCTGGCGTACGGCGCCGTGATCGTGGCCGTCGGGCCGCTCCTGGCCTGGCTCGTCCTGGTGGCGCCGGGCTGGCTCTAGGTGTTGGGGAGGATGAGCACCTTGCTGGCGGTGAGGTCGCCCTTGGCGAGCGCGTCGAGGGCTTGGGGCGCTTCGACGAGTGACACGCGGCCTTCGATGAGGCGGTCCAGCATGGTGTCGGGTGCGGTGCCGACCCATTCGGCGGTCGCGCGGAACTCGGCGTCGGTGTAGCAGAAGCTGCCCACCACCGTGCGTTCCTCGACGCTCACCGCGTACGCCGGCACGGTCAGCTGGGGGGTGTGCATGCCCACCAGCACGACCCGGCCGCCGAGGTCGGTGGCGGTGAGGGCGTCGGCCAGCGAACGGGACGAGCCCACGGCGTCGATGACCAGCGTGGGAAGGTCGCCGAGGACGGCCTGGAGGACGTCCGGCCAGGCGCCTTCGGTCGGGTCGAACGAGGCGATGCCCACGGCGTCGAGCAGGGCGCGTCTTGCCGCGACCGGCTCGGAGACGGCCAGGCGGGTGACGCCGGCGCGCTGAGCGGCCAGGGCGCAGGCCTGCCCGATGGGTCCGCCGCCGACGACGAGCACCACGTCATCGGGGGTCGCCTCGCCGCGCGCCACCGCGTGCGAGCCCACCGCGAGCGGCTCGACGAGCGCCCCGAGCTCGGGCTTCATGGCCGCTGGAAGCGGGACGAGGTTGGCGGCTGGGGCTACCAGAAGCTCCGCAAACGCCGCGGATATCGCCGGATCCACGCCAATGACGCGTTTCGTACGGCACCTCGGCTGCTGACCTTCCTTGCAGGCCGCGCATTCGCCACATGCCAACACCGGGTTGACAGTCACCAGCGTGTCTTGCGCGTAGTCGCCGCCCACGACCCGGCAGACGGTCTCGTGCCCCATCACCTGGTCGGGAAAGCGCCTGCCGTTCTCGCCGGTGAACCCGTGCAGGTCGGAGCCGCAGATGCCCGTCGCCAGCACCTCGAGCACCACCTCGCCGGGACCGGGTACGGGATCCGGGCGCGTCTCCACGCCGATGTCCCACGGTCCCCGATAGACAAGTGCGCGCAACGTCCCGCTCCTCTCGCCGAACGCGCGCACCATAGCCCGGCGTTTCTCGGATCGCGAAGAAGTCGTCAGCCCACCGAACAAACCTTGCCCACGGCAACTGCGTCCGCCCACGCCCGGACCAGGCCGGCGTTCACATACGAGAACACGCCAGCACGCCGCCAGCGGCACCCAGTTACGTTTCCCTCACTGAAATCGGGGATGGGCTGGCGCTTATTATCAACGTTGTAAATGTGGGTAAAAGCGCGCCTCTAATCTCCCGAGAAGGCACCGTATTCGAAGGGGAGAGAAAATGAGAAAGTTAGCGTGGGCACCTGTCATTGCCCTGATCGTTGGATTCCTGACTTTCCTGACACCGACCGCGGCCTACGCGGACGCCATCGAGATTCGCAACACCGGCACCTACGACATCGGCGCGATCCGCTGGTACGACGGCGTTTACAACGTTCCCGGCAAGTACGACGCCCTGATTCCGGCCGGGCGCTTTTCGGGTTGGCCGACCACGGCGGGTATCTACGTAGGACCGGGATACTGCGTCAGATTCCGCCTCTGGCTAAGGGGAACGGAACAGAACCCTCCAGGCGCGGGGGACCTGGGGTCTGTCAACTTCTTCCGGGCGGACGCGGCGACCTTCCCCAACGGAAGGCACCTCCTTTTCGCCAACAGCAGCTGGGACGTGAAGGCATTGCCGCTCAGCAACAGCGGCTGCTGGAATCCCTAACCGACCACCGCGAGAGTGCCTTTCCCGCATGGGGAAGGCACTCTCGCCCAAACTCGGGTCGCTCGAGGGAACTCCGGTTAGCCGCGGGTGCGGTGGGTGAGCCAGCCGGCCATCGCGCGCACACCGTGGGCGATCGCGCGCTCGTCGGGGTTGAAGGTCCCGAAGTGGGGATAACTGGTCTCGACTCCGGCGCCCGGCGCGCGGACGCCGAGGTAGGTGTACGTGCCCGGCAGTCGGTCGAAGAACAGCGCGAAGTCCTCGCCACGGAAGGGGATCGAGGCCCGCAGGGTGAGGACCCGGTCGCGACCGAGCGTGTCGCGCAAGTAACGCTTGACGGCCCGACCGTCGCGCTCGGGGACCCTCATGGCGGGGAACGGGTCGCCCGCGAAGGCCACCGAGGCACCGGACACCGACGCCGCGAGCCGGCGGATGTCGTGGCGGACCCGGACGTACCGGTCCTCCGGCCAGCAGCGGTACGACACGCGCACCTCGGCCCGGTCGGGGGTGGCGGTGTCGGACACGTTGGCCAGCATGAAGACGAACCTGGCGAACGGCCCGTTCGGCGCCTGGGCGTCCGCCAAGAACTGTTCGAGCGCCTCGGGCGTGGTGGGAGGCGACACCGTGCCGAGCGCGCCGAGGTCGGCGGCGAGTCGCCGCGCCCGCGGGAGAGCGTCGGCGCCGGTGACCGTGACGACGCCGTGGTCCTGGCCTGGATAGCCGTACCCGGGCTGGACGGCGAACTGCCCCACCGGGAACGGCCCACAGTGCAACGCATGGATCTCGGCCGGACGAGTGCCACGGAACACGTGGTCGCCGAGCATCGCGGCGGCTCCGGTCAGGTTCTCCTCGGCGGGCTGGAAGACGAACACGACCTTCCCACGGAGCCGGCGGCGCAGGCTCGCCAGCACCTCGGCGATGCCCACGCCGATCGTGGTGTGCAGGTCGTGTCCACACACATGGGCCGGCGCGCTGCCACCTCCGAACTGGTCGTCCGGCGGGACCGCGTCCAGATCCGCGCGGTACGCGACGGTCCGGCCAGGACGTACGCCAGCCAGGACACCCACCACGCCGTGCCCGCCGACGCCCGTGCGTACGTCGAGGCCGGCGGCGCGGAGCCGGCCGGCTACGAGCGAAGCCGTTCGCCGTTCCTGGCCGGCGGTCTCGGGGTGCTCGTGGATGTCGCGACGCAGCGCGATCAGGCCATGCTCCCGCCGGCGTACCGCGGCGTCGATGGCGTCCTCGATCGGATCCGCTGAGGCGGCGTACGCCGTCCCACCGGGCACTACCCCGGCTCCCACGATGCCGGCCGCGACGCCACCAAGCAGTACCCGCCGACCGACGGGGCGATTCTCTGAGTTCGACACTGTCCCTCCCAGGCTCGTTCGCAAGCCTGTCCGGGGTGGTCGGCACGACACATCAGGGATACACCCGCGCGGACATGGGGGATCGCGCCTAGCTCTCTCGGGGCTCGTACCGCCGCAGCTCCTGCGTCCTCCGTACGAGGTCCCGTCCCGCGGCCAGACTCTCGATGACCCCGGCCGCGCGGGCCTGGACGAGCAGGTTGCCGAGGGCGGTCGCCTCCACCGGGCCAGCCAGAACGGGGAGGCCGCACGCGTCCGCTGTCAGCTGGCAGAGCAGCTCGTTCTGAGACCCGCCTCCCACGATGTGAACGGTGTCCACCTGCTGTCCTGAGAGCCGTGAGGCCGCTCGGACGTTCCTCGCGTGGGCCACCGCGAGGCTGTCGAGGATGCAGCGCGTGATCTCCGGCGCCGTCCGCGGCACCGGCTGCCCGGTTCGCGCGCAGTACGCCTGGATCCGTTCCGGCATGTTCCCGGGCGCGAGGAACTCCTCCGACTCCGCGTCCACCACGAACCGCCCACCCGGCTCGCGCGCCGCGTGCTCGAGCAGCCACTCCAGCGGCGGCGCCCACCACCGCATGCACTCCTGCAGCAGCCACAGGCCCATCACGTTGCGCAGATAGCGAATCGTCCCGTCGACGCCGACCTCGTTGGTGAAGTTCGCGGCCAGGCTCTCGGCCGTGAGTACGGGTGATGGCAGTTCGACACCCACCAATGACCAGGTCCCACAGGAGATGTACGCGAACCGCTCGCTCTCCGCCGGCACGGCCACCACCGCCGACGCCGTGTCATGAGACGCCACGGCCGTCACCCGCGCGCCGTTCCAGGTCCCGAGCGCGTCGCCAGGCTCCCGCAACGGCGGCAGGATCGAGGTTGGAATCCCCAACCCAGAAGCGAGATCCGTCGCCCAGCCGCGCGAACGCTGGTCGTAGAGCTGCGTCGTGGAGACGTTCGTACGCTCGGCGCCGATCGATCCCGTCAGCTTGTGACCGATCAGATCGGGCATGAGCAGCAACGTTCTCGCCCGCTCGAGCGTCTCCGGGCTCTCGGCCAACAGCTGGTAGATCGTGTTGAACTGCATGAACTGCAGCCCAGTCTGCTCGTACAGCGCCTCGTCGCCCAACGACGAACGGACCCGTTCCATCACCCCGTCGGTCCGGCTGTCGCGGTAGTGCACGGGTGCCGCGAGAAGCTCGCCGCGCTCGTCGAGCAGGCCGTAGTCGACACCCCAGGAGTCCACACCGATCGACGCCACGGCGCCTGCCGCGGCGAGGCCCTCCTGGATGCCAGCCCAGAGCTGGTCGAGGTTCCAGGACAGCCGCGGACCCTCGACGGGCTCGTTCGGAAAACGGTGAACGACCTTGGCATCAAGGACATCCGGCCCGATCTCGCCGCGCAGCACCCGCCCGCTCGACGCTCCGAGGTCGACGGCTGCCGCGACGAACGGACTCACCGGAGGAACGCCGCCGCGACGCCGGAGTCGACCGGTACGTGCAGCCCGGTCGTCTGTGCGAGATCACCAGCCACCAACGCGAACACCGCCGCGGCGACGTGTTCCGGCAGCACTTCCTTCTTCAGCAGCGTGCGTTGCGCGTAGTACTCGCCGAGCTTCTCCTCCGGAACGCCATACACGGCGGCACGTTGCGCGCCCCAGCCGCTGGCGAAGATGCCGGAGCCCTTCACCACGCCGTCCGGGTTGATGCCGTTCACCCGTACGCCGAACTGCCCGAGCTCGGCGGCCAGCAACCGCACCTGGTGCGCCTGGTCAGCCTTCGCCGCGCTGTACGCGACGTTGTTGGGCCCGGCGAACACGCTGTTCTTCGAAGAGATGTAGACGATGTCGCCGCCGAGCTCCTGCTCGATCAGCACGCGAGCGGCCGCCCGGGCGACGAGGAACGAGCCGCGCGCCATCACGTCGTGCTGCAGGTCCCAGTCGGCCAGAGTCGTGTCCAGCAAGGGCTTCGAGATCGACAGGCCCGCGTTGTTGACGATCAGGTCGACGCCGCCGAACGCCACGACAGCTTGACGCAGCGCCTCGTCGATCTGCTCCTCGTTGGTCACGTCGACCGTCACCGGCACCGTCACGTCCGCGCTACCGATCTCCGCGGCGACCTGAGCGGCCGCCTCCGCGTTCAGGTCCGCGACGACCACGCAGGCACCCTCGGCAGCCAGCCGCTGAGCGATCGCTCGACCGATCCCAGAGCCGGCGCCGGTCACGAACGCGATCCGCGTGGCCAGCGGCTTCGGCTTGGGCATCCGCTGGAGCTTGGCCTCTTCGAGCTGCCAGTACTCGATGCGGAACTTCTCTCGTTCCTCGATCGGCTGGTACGTCGAGATCGCCTCGGCACCGCGCATCACGTTGATCGCGTTGGTGTAGAACTCCGCGGCCACGCGGGCGGTCTGCTTGTCCTTGCCGAAGCTGAACATGCCGACACCTGGCACGAGCACGATCGCGGGATCCGCGCCACGCATCGCCGGCGACGACTCGTCGGCGTAGCGCTCGTAGTAGGCGCGGTAGTCGTCGCGGTACGCGGCGTGCAGCTCGCGGAGACGTTCGTACGTCTGGTCCAGCGGCGCGTCCGGCGGGAGATCGAGGACGAGCGGGCGGACCTTCGTCCGCAGGAAGTGGTCCGGGCACGACGTACCCAGCGCGGCAAGAGCCGGATGCCGTTCCCTGGCGAGGAAATCGAGCACCGCGTGCGAGTCGGTGAAGTGCCCGACCTGCGGCTTGTCCGTCGACGCGAGCCCGCGCAGCAACGGGAACAACGCGGCGGCGCGGCGCCGGCGTTCGACACCTTCCAACGGCTCATGGACAACCGCGCCGAACGGATCGGGCCGGCCGCGTTCGTCGATGTAGGTTTGACACCACCGGATGATCTCCAGCGAGTGCGCCTCGCACTCCTCCGACGTCGCGCCCCAAGCCGTGATCCCATGTCCGCCGAGGATCACGCCAATGGCCTCGGGGTGCTCCCGGCGGATCCGCGCGATGTCCAAGCCCAGTTGGAATCCCGGCCGCCGCCACGGCACCCAGGCGACCCGTTCGCCGAAGCACTCCTTCGTCAGAGCCTCACCGTCGGCCGCCGTCGCGAACGCGATGCCCGCGTCCGGATGCAGGTGGTCGACGTGGGCGGCGTCGACGAGCCCGTGCATCGCGGTGTCGATAGACGGAGCCGCTCCGCCCTTGCCATGCAGGCAGAAGTCGAAAGCAGCGACCATCTCGTCCTCGGTGTCGACGCCGCGGTAGACGTCGACGAGCGCACGCATGCGGTCGAGCCGGAGAACGGCGAGGCCGCTCTCCTGCAATGTGCCGAGGTCGCCGCCGGAGCCCTTGACCCAGAGCAGCTCGACGTCCCCGTTCGTCACCGGGTCGGTCTCGGTCGCCTTGCAGGAGGCGTTTCCGCCCGCATAGTTGGTGTTCCGCGGATCCGCGCCGAGCCGGTGGCTGCGGTCGAGCAGGTGCTGGACTTCCGGATGGGTCATGCGCCCCATCCTGCCGCCTGGCCGTCCTTGCGCTCCTCGCGGACCCGTTCGGCGTGCCCGGAGCGCTTGTAGGCTGCCAGCGGATCGGGGTCGAGCCCCATCTCTTCGCGTACGTCGGCGAGCAGCGGCCGGACGTCGGTGTTGAACGCGTCCATGATCGCCGCGTTGCCGCCGAGCACGTCGCCGTCTCGTTGAGCCTGCGCAAGGGCGTCGGTGTCGACGAGCAGAGCCTTGGCGGTGGCCTCCTGCACGTTCATGACCGAACGGATCATCGCGGGGACCTTGGGCTCGAGGTTGTGGCACTGATCGAGCATGAACGCGACGTTCGCCGCCTTGTCGAGCGCGCCGGCCTGCACGATCTCGTGCATGATCCGGAACAGCTGGAACGGGTCCGCGGCGCCGACCATCAGGTCGTCGTCGGCGTAGAAGCGGCTGTTGAAGTGGAAGCCGCCGAGCTTCCCCTGCCGCAGCAGGAACGCGACGATGAACTCGATGTTGGTGCCGGGTGCGTGATGTCCCGTATCGACGAGAACCTGCGCCTTGTCCCCGAGCGTCACACAATGCGCGTAGGACGTTCCCCAGTCCGGAATGTCGGTGGCGTAGAACGCGGGCTCGAAGAACTTGTACTCGACGAGCATCCGCTGCTCGTCGCTCAGCCGGTCGTAGGCGGCCTGCAGCGCCTCGGCGAGCCGATCTTGCCGTGCACGCAGGGAATCTTGGCCCGGGTAGTTGATGCCGTCGGCGAACCAGAGGCTCAGGATCTCCGATCCGGAGGCGTCCATGATGTCGACGCACTCTTTGAGGTGGTCGATGGCTTTCGCGCGGATCGCGGGGTCGGGGTTGCAGACGCTGCCGAGCTTGTAGGCGTCCTCCTGGAAGACGTTCGGGTTGATCGCGCCGAGCGCGATGCCCTTGTCGGTCGCGTGCTTGGCGAGGTCGGCGTAGTCGTCGACCTTGTCCCACGGGATGTGCAGCGCGATGCTCGGCGCGACGCCGGTGAGCTCGTTGACGAGCGCGGCGTCGTCGACCTTTTCGTACGCGTTGCGCGGGATGCCCTCCTGCGCGAACACCTTGAACCGCGTGCCCGAGTTGCCGTAGGCCCACGACGGCGTCTCGATGTGCTGCGCCTTGAGCGCTGCTTTCACCGCGTCGGTCGATGCCATGGGCCTTCAGCTCCTTCGCTGTGCTTGGTTTGTTTAGTCGAGGTGGAAGACCTCGTCGAGGGGGCGGATGTCACCGTCGGCGGCGCCGGAATCGAGCTCGACGAAGAACTCCGACATCTCGGCCTGCCACCTGGCGTTGACGTCCCTGGCCGCCATTCCGGCGAGGGCCCGGTCGAAGTCGTCGGTCTCGAGGTAGCCGACCAGCAGCCCGTCGTCCTGGAGGAACAGCGAGTAGTTCCCCCAGCCGGTCTCGCGGAGCGCTTCCCGCATCTCCGGCCAGACGTGGCGGTGTCGTTCGCGGTACTCCTCGAGCCGGTCCGGCTTGACGCGGAGCAGGAAGCAGACCCGTCGCATCGGCTCGTTCCCCTCCGCCCGTGCCCACGACCCCCGGACAGGTCATGAATCGTTTCACGAGCATGGGCCACGTCCGCCCACGGGTCAACCGGCGCGTCCAGGCCCGGCAGACCGGTTCCGGAAGCGGTCGTTCCACCCGCCGAAACGACGCGAGACGCCACCGGCGGGCGACGTGCCAGCCGGAGGCGTCTCGTGACGGGACTGCTACTTCTCGATTGCCGCCGTCTGCGTCTGGGCCGCACGGATCCGGGCGAGGTCGAACTTGTCCGAACGGTCGAAGCGGTAGATGCCGTTCTGCTCCTGGTACACGTCCGTCAGCTGCGTGTAGCAGTAGCCGAACATCTGCGGGTCCTCGAGCAGCACCGCGACCAGGCCTTCGAAGCGGGCGTAGAACTCCTCCAGCGTCCGCGGCCGCTCGCCGTAGCCCCAGGAGTCCTCGTCTGGGCGCGCGTCCGGGTTCCACCAGATGCCGCCGAACTCCGAGCAGAAGTACGGCTGGCCGCGTACGGCGGGAGAACGGCACGTTCGCGTCCAGCGTTCACGTACGGCGCACCGGACGAAAGTCCCGCATGGCCTCGGCGAACTTTTCGACATCCTGCTCGTAGTTGTGCGAGTCGTACACGTCCGTCTCGAGCACGCGGTGCGAGTAGCCCGACGTGTCCAGCACCGGCCGGCTCGTGGTCCGCGGCCTTCGTGGCAAGGAACATCGCCCGGGTCACGTCGTCCAGCTGGGTGATGCGGTCGTGCAGGTGCTGGTGCGTCTCGTTCAGCGGGCACCAGCCGACGATCGAGGGGTGCGAGTAGTCGCGCTCGACCGCCTCCAGCCACTGCGTCACGTACGACGCCGTCGGCTGCTGGTTGTCGCCGGTCTGGCCGACGTTCGCACCCCAGTCGCCGAACTCGCCCCACACCAGGTAGCCGAGCCGGTCGGCGTGGTAGAGGAAGCGCTCCTCGAACACCTTCTGGTGCAGCCGCGCGCCGTTGAAGCCGGCCGCGACCGACAGCTCGATGTCGCGCACCAGCGCCTCGTCCGTACGGCGCGGTCAGGATGCCGTCGGGGTAGTAGCCCTGGTCGAGCACGAGCCGCTGAAACACGGGCTGCCCGTTGAGCAGGATCGCCTTGCCCGTCGATCGTCACCGACGCGCAGGCCGGCGTACGAGGTCACCGAGTCGACGACCGAGCCCGTCGCCGGCGACGAGCTCGAGCGCCAGGTCGTACAGGAACGGGTCGTCGATCGACCACTGCCGGCGCCGGTCCTCGGGGATCGGCGAGCCGCAGCCGCGGCGCGAGGTCGAGGTCGGCGCGCACCTGCGCTGTCGTGATCTCGCCGCCTGGTCGCGAGATCGTCGCGCGCACGCGACAGGCCGGCGCGGCGGCCCGTGCAGCGGCAGGTCGAGCAGGAACTCGCCGTTCGCCAGGTCCGGCGTGATGCGCGGCCGGTTGAGACGGCTCTTCGGCACCGGCTCCAGCCACACGGTCTGCCAGATGCCGGTCGTGCGCGTGTAGAGGCAGGCGTAGTTGCCGTACTGGTCGGACTGCTTGCCGCGCGCCTGCGAACCCGAGCTGCGGGTCGCGCGCCCGGACGACGAGCGTCACGTCCTGGCCGGCCTCGGCGATCCCGGACAGGTCAGCGGTGAACGGCGTGAAGCCGCCGCGGTGCCGGACGACCTCCTTGCCGTTCGACCCAGACCGTCGTGTCGTGGTCGACCGCCTGGAAGTGCAGCAGGACGTCGCGGCCGGCCCAGTCCGCGGGGATCGTCACCGTGCGGCGGTACCAAACGGCTTCCATCGAGTCGACGTCGCCGATTCCGGACAGCTCGGACTCGGGGCAGAACGGGACGAGGATCTCGCCCTTCAGCTCCGCCTCGACGCAGTCCTCGCTCGAACCCGGAGTCGGCTCGGTCGATCTCGAACTGCCATGGGCCGTTGAGGTTCAGCCAGTCCGGCCGGACGAACTGAGGACGCGGATATTCGGGCCGTGGGGAGTCGGCGTGGGTCACGTGCAGCTCCTCGAGAGCGTGATGTACATCGATGTAAACCTATCCTGCACACAAACTCGTCAGGATCGAAAGAGGGAGATCTAGCCCACGTCAACGCCGTCGGTGACAGAGACAACCTTACGGAATGCGCTTTCAGCCCACCCGCTCGACCATACGCCCATGCCGAGCCCGCTCCGAAGCGAACACCGCGAGGTGCGTCTCCAGCGACTCGGCCGGGCCGGACAGGATGTGGCCGCGGTCGCCGGTGGCGAGCGCCCGGGTGAACGCGTCCATCAGCCCGGCGTCCCCGCCTCCGTGCCCCGACGCCGCGTCCATGGCCGACGAGTCGACGGTCAGCGTGTCGATCTCCTCGGTCCGGAAGTCGTGGACAGTGACGCTCTCGCCGTCGCAGTCGACCCGGCCGTGGGTGCCGAAGATCTGCGTCTGCCGGTGTCCGGCCTGGGTGAACGCGGTCATCGTGAACGTCGCGGCCACGTCGCCGCCGAACCGCAACGCGACGACCTGGTGGTCGACGACGTCGTTGTCGCAGCGGTAGACGCAGCGTCCGTACGGGCCCTCGCGGAGCGCCTTGGTGACGCCCTCCTCGGTGAGGTCGTCGGTGACCACGTGCAGCGGCCAGCCGGTGTAGCCGTCCTTGATCGCGCCGAGGTAGAGGCGCTTGGCGGAGTACGGGCAGTCGGGCTCGACGGCGCAGTCGAGGCATCTCTCGGCGGAGTTCTCCGGGGCGTTCTCGCTCTTGAAGTGCTTGAGCGAGCCGAAGCTGCTGACCTCCTCGATCGGTGCGCCGACGACGTACCGCAGCCAGTCGATGTCGTGGCAGGACTTCGCGAGCAGTGCCGGGGAGGACTGGTCCTCGCGCCGCCAGTTGCCGCGGACGTAGGAGTGCGCCTGGTGCCAGTAGCCGACGGGCTCGAGGTGCTGCACGTTCACGATCTCGCCGATGCGGCCCGCGTCGAGGACGCGCTTGAGGAGCTGGGTGTACGGCGTGTAGCGGAGCACGTGGCAGACGGCGAGCATGACGCCGGCCCGTTCGACCGCTTCGACGATCGTTCGGCAGTCCTGCTCGCTCGGGGCGAGCGGCTTCTCGATCATCAGGTGGTAGCCCTGGGAGGCGAACGCGAGCGCGGGCTCGACGTGCTCCTTGTCCTGGGTGGCGATGATCACGGCGTCGGCGACCTTGGGTCCGGCGACGAGATCCTTCCAGCTGCCGAACGTGCGCTCGGCCGGAATGCCGTGTGCCTCGGCGAGCCTCGTACGTTGGTGCTCGCGCGGCTCCGCGACGGCGACGACCCGGACCCGGTCGGGGTGGGCCTTCGCCCAGCTGGCGTAGACACTGCCTCTGTTGCCGGCTCCGACGACCGCGAGCGTGACCGGCTGCGTGCTCTGCATGCTGCTCCCCTGCGTGGGTGATTCGGCTCGCCGTTCAGCCTAGGTCGTGACGGATCGGGTCGCCGGACGCCACGTGAACGTGCAGGTGCTTGGAGTCCTGATAGGTGCCGAGATTGGTCAACACCCGGCAGGCGCCGTGGTCGGCTTCCACCTTGGCGGCGACTTCGCGGACGACGGCGAGGAGCTTGAGGAGCAAGGACTCGTCGGCGTCGCCGAGGTGGGTCAGGGAGGGCACGTGACGTTTCGGTACGACCACGATGTGCACGGGCCAGAACGGGCGCGTGTGGTGGAACGCAAGGACGTCGTCGGTCTCGGTCACCACGTCGACCGGGGTGTGCCCGTTCAGTGCCTCGTCGCAGTAGAAGTCGCTCACGGGCACCGAGCCTAGGCGTGACCACCAACGGACGAAGGGCGGCGTCCCCGGGCGAGATGGGTACGTTGGACGCGTGATCGAGTTCCTCGCCCGTGCCGTCGACTCGTACGCCCCGTACCTGCAGGAGGACGGCGAGCTGCACGATCCCGTCTTCGGCGAGCCGACGCAGTACGGGACGGCGTATCACGCGTACTGCAACGCGGTTCTCGCCCGCCTCGGCATCGAGAGCGACGCGCACACCGACCGGGCGGCGCGCGGGCTGGCGGCGGCGCTCGCGCACACCGGCGACCCGGATCGCACCCCGGCGGCCTCCGGCTTCGACCGTACGACGGGCACGGTCACGCGCGGGAACCACCGCGACTTCACCTGGCCGCCGATCCTCAAGACCTTCCTGCTGCTGCGGTCCATGCGTCACCCCAGAACGGACGAGTTCGCCAAGCAGATCGCGAACGTCGACATCCTCGCGTCGTTCCGCATGCGGCCGCCGAAGAACTGGGCGGCCGTCTGGGTGTCCGGCGAGTGGATACGCGTCCGCGAGGGCCTGTCGCCGCACGATGTCGACGACCTCGACGGCTGGCTCGCCGTGTTCTTCGAGGAGCTCGTCGACGTCGAGCGCGGCTTCTACCTCGAGCCCGGCAAGCCCAACTCGTACGACCTCTTCACACGGTTTCACCTTGCGGACATGGTGATCGAGGGCTACGACGGCCGCTTCCGCCCGCAGCTCGAGCGGCTCTTCACCACCGGCCTGGACCGTTCCCTCGCCGTCCAGCTGTCCGACGGATCCCTCGCCTCCGCGCACCGCAGCGCCGGGCAGACGTGGACCCTCGGTTCGCAGGTCGCGTTCTTCACCCTCGCGGCGACGCACTTCGCCGCCGCCGACGACACGCGCCAGTACGAGCGAGCGCGGGAAGGCGCGGCCCGCGCCTGGAACGCGTTCCAGCGGAACGAGCGGCCCATCGGGCCGTTCTCGCCGGTCGAGAACGTGCTCCCGCCGGCGTACCGGGTCGGGTACGAGCGCTACACCGCCGACGCGCATTACGCCAACCTGGCTTTGGCATTCGTCGCCGGCGCGGTCGTGAACGGGTTCGAGCCGACCGCACTGACCGACCGCGCGTTCACCGTTCGCACCGAGAACGCACCGATCTTCCGCGGCGTCGCGCACCACGGCCCGTACAGCGTCGCGCTGAACGGCGATCCAGCCAAGGCGTACGACGCGTTCGGCCTCACCGACGTCACGTTCGGACCGGACCGCGTGCTCCACTTCGCCTCGAGCGCCAAACAGCAAGAGACCGGAGCGTTCGTCAACCTCGGCTTGGCACTGCGGTGCGAACCGGGACGAGCGGAGCTGGATGTCCTGTCCCAGCGGACGATCGAGCCCACCACGCCCGCAGCCACCGAGCACGGGATGGGCCTGGCAACCGACGGCTACGTGATCGAAGCGACCGTCACCGCCGACGGCGTGGAGATAGCAGAGTCGTCCCCGGGCCACGACGGTCACCGCACGCTCCTCATCCCTTACCTCCGCGACCGCGGCACCACCACACGGACCCATGTAGAGCGGACAGCACAAGGCATCGACCTCGTCCACGGCGAGGAACGGATCGGCCTCGAGGTAGAAGGAGAGCTCGAGTACGTCTTCGACCTCCCGCACGGCTGGGAGAACCGCCGCGGCCTCTGCGGCCTCGTCCGCATCGACCTCGCGGGCAGAGGCGACTCAGTCCGCTACCGGCTTACCCTTCGGGCGTAGCGCGCCCAGCCGCCCGGTGAACGCGAAGAACGCGAGCGCCAGCCACAGCAGTGTCATGACCACGCCGAACAGAGGTACGTCGAGGCCAGGCCGCGCCCGTACGTCCGCGACGCGCGACGGGTCGGCAGGGTCGAACACCACCCGCAACTGGTCACCCGCCGATGGCGCGGGCGAGCGGAGGACGTCACGCGTACCGGCACGAACCGGGTCGCCGCCCCGAGGCGGCGTGTACTCGAGCGTCACCCGGGTCCAGCGCCCCTGGCCGTCCACCGACACCACCCGTGCGACGGCCTCGACGCCGTGATCCCGGAGCCGAATCACGTCCTGGTAGGTGACGACGGCCATGAACCCGAAGACCACCGCCATCACCACCCCGATCCACCCAACCAGTCGCGGCCGGCGGACTCGGGCGATGGACAAGGATCCCCTCCAGAAGCCCCGCCAGACCAGGAGCGCGGTGAACACCATGTACCGGTCTGGCGACGACTACAGACGACTCGCGGGTTTCCCTCAAACAAGGATTCCCTCCATGAGCCCATGTTGCCAGGTCACTTCAGGGGAATCCCCGAGGCGGTAAGCCCTCGAATCGGGCATGGTAGAGCTCGACAGGGAGGTTCGATGGGTTTGTTCAAGCAGATCTTGGTCGCCATCACCGCGATAGGCGCCTCGCTCGCGGTGATCGCGGGCACGCTCAAGCTGCTCGCCTGGCTGGGCGTGGGCGTGATCGCGCTGCTGGTCGCGGTGATCATCCTGATCTGGGTCCTGCGCAAGCGGTCCAAGAACAAGAAGAGCTACTACCAGCACTCCACCAAGCTCTAGAACGCACCAGCGGCGACGCGTAGCAAAGCCACGCGCCGCCGCTCTAGTACGCCTAAAAGGCCCTAGTCACGCAGGTCCAGCCACCGAACCTCCTCCGGCGACAGCGTGAGCGTCAGGGCGTCCAGCGAGCTCCGGGTCTCCGAGATCTGCCGAGGCCCGATCAGCGGGAACGTCGGGAACGACTGGTGCAGCACGTACGCCAGGGCCACCGCCGTCGGGGCGACGTTGAGCTTCGCCGCCAGCGACTGGGCCCGCGCGAGCCGTTCGAAGTTCTCGTCGGAGTACCAGCAGCGCACCAGCTCCTCGTCCGACCGGTCCTCCGGCTTCGCCCGCCCGGTGAAGAACCCGCGTGCCTGGCTCGACCACGGCATCAGCACCAGCTGCGACTCCTCGAGCCACGTCCGCGACGCGTCGTCCGAAGACGACACGCACCCCGCCCACGGCACGTCCAGCGCCCGCGCGAGGCTGAAGTTGTTCGACACCGCGACGAACGGCTGCTTGCCCGCCTTCACCGCGTACTCGTTCGCCGCCGCGACCCGCTCCGGCGACCAGTTCGAGCCGCCGTACGCGCGGATCCGCCCGGCCTTCAGGTGCGAGTCGAGCACGTCGACGAACTCGCCCACCGGGATCTCCGGATTGTCCCGGTGCATGAAGTACACGTCGACATAGTCGGTCTGCAGCCGCTCGAGGCTCTCCTCGAACTGCCGCGTCAGCGACTCCGGGTCGCAGTGCGGCGTGTGCGCGCCCTTGTCGATGACGACGACGTCTTCGCGGTTGCCGCGGTTGCGAATCCACTGGCCGAGCATCCGCTCGCAGATCCCGCGACCGTAGATGTAGGCCGTGTCGAACGTATTGCCGCCGCGCTCGAAGAAGTCGTCGAACATCGCGCTCGCGAACGGCAGCGTCGTCTGGTTGTCGACGCCCAGCACGAGCCGCGAGACGGACTTCGTCACGCCCGGGATCGAGCCGTAGATCATCTTCGTGTCCGACCGCCGCGCCAGCGGACGTCCATGCACCGTGGGGATCTGGGCGTCCGCACGTTCCGACGGGTAGACCAGCCCGAGCCCGGAACGCCAGGCGTCCAGCGCCGCCATGTTGCCCAACGTGTCCGCCCAGGTCATCTGCGGCGCCTGGCGGTCGGCCAGGTGAGCAGCCACGGCGTCGGCCTCGGCGGCGTACAGCGGGGTCGTGTCGACCGTGATCTCTTCGACCGGCTCGCCGACCCGGAACACCTGGATGCCGGACGAGCTCTCGTCCCGCCCAGGCAACCACGGGTTGCGCACCAGGATGTAGCCGCCGCTGCCGAAGATCCGTACGTCGTTCTCGCCCGAAACCCGAACGCCCGTGGCGACCTGAGCGTGGATGCCGGACGCGAACTCCAGGTCCGCGATGGCCCACTCGTCCACGCTGGTCTCGCCGAGCGTGCCGGTCGCGGTCACCTTCACCGGGTCGGCGAACAACTCGCCGGTCGCGGCGCCGGCGATCAGCCGGGCCAGTGAGATCGGGTAGCAGCCGACGTCGAGGATCCCGCCGCCGCCGAGCTCGGCCTCGAAGGCCCGCGAGCCCGGCCGGATCTGCGCGTGGAACGCGAACGCCGCCTGCACCTGGCGGACCTCGCCGATCGCGCCGGACCGGATCAGCTCGACGAGCTTCAACGTCTGCGGCACGGTCTTGTACATGAACGCTTCCATCAGGAAGACGTCGTGCTCGCGTGCCGCCTCGACCACGGCCATCGCCTGCGCGTGGTTCATCGCGATCGGCTTCTCGCACAGGATGTGCTTGCCGGCCTCGGCCGCCTTGATCGACCACTCCGCGTGCTGCGGGTGCAGCGTCGCGATGTAGACGGCGTCGACCTCGGGGTCGGCGAGCAGTTCCTCGTACGACCCATAGCTGCGCTCGGCGCCGAACTCGTCGGCGAAGGCGCGCGCTCGCTCAGCGTCACGGCTGCCCACGGCCACCAGCTGCCCGGTCTTCGACGCGGGCAGATCGCCGGCGAACCGCCGCGCGATCCCGCCGGGACCGAGGATTCCCCAACGCAGCTTGCCCTCTACTTCGGAACGCTCATCTGCCATGTGTTCTAGCCTTCCAGCCCGTACGCCCGTTGGGTGACCCGACCCGGGCCAGTGGCGGCCATGACCGAAGCCGGACAGCGTCACCGGCCAAAACAGGCGTGGACGTGTCGCTCGAATAGCGCCGGCGTCCGGAGGAAGGGACGCGCGGCGCACCACGCCCGTATGGGCGTGGTGCAGAAGGAATTCATATTGGCTCTATGGGTGACGAACTGGACCGCGGCCAGACGGGCTGTGTTGATTCTTGGGAGGGTGTCGCGCGTCAGGCGATCTTCGAGCGACACGCCCTGGTTCGGGAACGTGATCGGGACTTGCCAAATCGTTTCAACGCTGGGATCTTCAGGCATTCCCCGCACGGGCGCGGCGTCGTACGCGCCGATCAGGAGGAGGTTCGATGGCCTCTCCCCAGTCGCGACGAGGTTCGGCCCTGAGCCGGCGGTCCGCGCTGAAGCTGCTCGGCGGCATCAGCGCGGCGGGCCTCCTCGGGTCGGGCTGCACGATTACCAGGGGCTCACCGCCCATCGACGAGCACGGGCTGGACAAGAAGCCAGCGCCCGGACGCAAGGTCAATATCGAGCTGTACAGCGTCTGGGGCGGCACGGGCGGCGTCGGAATGGTCAACCTGGCCAAGCGGTTCGAGGAAGCCCAGGACGACATCGGCGTCCGCGTCGTCTACGCGCCCGCCGGTGTCGGCGGCGGCAGCGTTCAGCAGAAGCTGTTCGTCGCCATCGCCGGCGAGAACCCGCCCGACATCGCCCAGCTGGTCCCCTCCCAGACGCCGCAGTGGGCGGACCTCGGGATCATGACCGACCTCACCGACCGGTTCAAGGCCGCGGGTCTGTCCCAGGACGACTTCTTCCCGCCGATCTGGGAGAGCATCAGCTACGAGGACCGGATCTGGCAGCTGCACTGGGACGCGGACCCGAACTTCCCGTTCTTCTGGAACAAGAAGGTCTTCGAGGACGCCGGTCTGGACCCGGAGAAGCCGCCCCAGACCATGGACGAGGTCGACGAGTACTCCGCGAAGATCCTGAAGAAGAACGGGCCGAACATCGCCCGGATCGGGATGGTGCCGTGGGACTCGTACGGTGCCTCCAACTCGATGTTCACGTGGGGCTGGGCGTTCGGTGGTTCGTTCATCGACAAGGACTCCGGGAAGATCACGCCGGACAACGAGTACGTCGTCAAGGCGCTGGAGTGGATCGTCGACTACGCCAAGCGCGCCGGCGGACCGGACCGGCTGGCGATCACGCCGCCCGGTCTGCAGATCCACGTGTTCGGCACCGGCAACGTCGGCATGGCCCCACTCGTCGCGCCGAACTACCGGGACATCCTCGCGAACGTCAAGGACATCGAGATCGGCACCGGGCAGCTTCCCTACGCTGGGCCGGGTGCGGACCGCGTCGGCGCCGGCGCCTGGATCGGTGGATGGGGAATGTTCATCCCCACCAGCGCGAAGTACAAGGACGAGGCGTTCGAGTTCATGCGCTGGGTGACCGCTTCGGACGAGGGCACGATGGCGCAGTGGGAGACGACCGGCTACCCGCCCGCGTACAACAAGTCGCCGGTGCTGGATCTGCTGAAGAACGACGAGGTCTTCAAGCCGTACTACGACGTTCTCACCACGGCGACGAACATCCGCCCGCCCTTCCCTGTCTCGGACTTCTTCTTCCAGAAGCTCGACATGGAGGTCAACGCCGCGTTGTTCGGCCAGAAGACGCCGCTGCAGGCCATGCGCACGGTGAGGAGCGAGACGGAAACCGAGCTGGAGAGGTTCCGGAAGGAGGTCAAGGCGGTATGACCACCACCGCATCGAGCGCGTCGCAGACAGCGCCCGCTACCGGCGTGTCGCGCAAGCGTCCACGTTCGACACCAGCACAACGCCGCAATCTCTTCTGGGGACTGGTGTTCACCTCACCCGGCATCATCGGGCTGCTGTGGTTCACCGCGTACCCCGTGCTTGCCTCGGTCTACTACAGCTTCACGTCGGCGACGATGGTCCGCCCACCGAAGTGGATCGGCTTTACCAACTACTCGTCCCTGATGTCGGATCCGACGTGGTGGCAGTCGCTCTACAACACCTTCTACTACGTGGTGTTGAGCGTCCCGATCGGGATCGTCGTCGCGCTCATCCTTGCCCTGTTGCTGAATCTCAACATCCGCGGCAAGTCGATCTACCGGGTGATCTTCTATCTGCCCGCGATCGTGCCACTCGTGGCCTCGGCGGTCGTCTGGCTGTACGTGTTCAACCCGCAGTTCGGCGTGTTCAACACGATCCTCGGCTGGTTCGGCATCGCCGGGCCCGGTTGGCTCGCCGACCCGTTGTGGGCCATGCCGGCGATCATCATCTTCAGCACCTGGGGTGCGGGGAACCTGATGATCATCCTGCTCGCCGGCCTGCAGGACGTACCGCAGGACCTGCACGACCAGGCGAAGGTCGACGGGGCCGGCGCGTTCCGGCGGTTCCGCCACGTGAGCCTGCCGTTCCTCAGCCCGCACCTGTTGTTCGCCTTGGTGACCGGGCTGATCGCGGGGTTCCAGTTCTTCACCCCGATCTTCGTGCTCAGCAACGGAACGGGCGGCCCGGCCGGGTCGACGACGGTCTCCGGCCTCTACCTGTTCCAGAACGCCTTCCAGTTCTTCAAGGTGGGCTACGCGAGCGCGATCGCGTGGGTGCTGTTCATCATCGTCGCTCTGGCCACTGGGTTGGTGTTCCGGCTCGTGGGCCGACGTGTCTACTACGCCGGGTCCTGAGGAGGCTTCCCCATGGCTGTCGCTACGAGCACCAGCTCCACCGGGGTGCGAGCCCCGAACTGGTGGCTGAAGGTCGTCGAGAAGATCGTCACGCACGCGGCATTGATCGTGCTGAGCGTGATGTTCCTGATCCCGTTCTTCTGGATGGTGTCGGGATCGCTGAAGACCGGGCCGGATCTGAACGCCTTCCCGGTCATCTGGTTCCCCTCGACGTTGACCTTGGAGAACTACATCGCGGGGCTGCAGGTCTTCCCGTTCGGGCGGTATCTATTCAACACGTTGATCATCTGCGTGTTCTCGATGATCGGCGCGGTGCTGTCCTCGTCGTTCGTCGCGTACGGGCTGTCGCGGATCGAGTGGCGGTGGCGGACGCCGCTGTTCATCATCTTGCTGTCGACGCTGATGGTGCCGTTCTACGTGACGATGGTCCCGCTGTTCACGATGTTCCGGGGCCTGGGCTGGACGAACACGTACCTGCCGCTGATCGTGCCGCACTTCTTCGGCGTGCCGTTCTTCATCTTCCTGCTGCGGCAGTTCTTCCTGTCGATCCCCAAGGAGATGTCGGAGTCGGCGCGGCTGGATGGCGCGAACGAGCTGGTGATCTACTGGCGGATCATCCTGCCGCTGGCCAAACCGGCGTTGGCCGCCGTGGCGCTGTTCCAGTTCCTGGCGTCGTGGAACGACCTGCTGGGCCCGCTGATCTACCTTTCCGACGCGGACTCGTACACGCTGTCGCTGGGTCTGACCTTCTTCCGCGGCGAGTACGCGACCCAGTTCGGCCCGCTGATGGCGGCGTCGACCGTGGTGGTGGTCCCGGTGATCGTGGTGTTCTTCTTCGCGCAGCGGACGTTCATCCAGGGCATCACGCTGACAGGGGTCAAGGGCTAGCTGCTCTGCCTGTCATCGAAACGGTCCCGCTCGTCGTCTACCAGGAGAGATGACTGACGAGCGGGACTTCACTCTCGCGTTCCAGGACTTGTACCCGCGGGCGGTCCGGCTGGCTTCGCGGATCGTGGGCTCGGCCGCCGCGGAGGACATGGCGGCGGAGGCTCTGGCGCGGGCGTACGCGCAGTGGGATTGGATCGACTCGTACCGGGCCGGCTGGGTGTCGCCCTTCGGTACCTCGGCGGCCTGAGCCAGGCCGACGTCGCCGCGGCGCTCGGTATCTCGCCCCGGCATCCCGGCTTTGCTTGTCGTTCGTGGCCAGTCGCGGGGGCAGACTGCCGATCCGGAACTGCTCGTGGGGCAGATGCTCGAGGTGTTGGTGTCGGAGGTCGACGAGGCCCGTTCCCGCGTCGTGGTCACCCTGCCCGCCGCCGCTCGCTGATCGCGGGCTTGCGCGTCGGCGAGGTCCGTACGTCGACATCGGCGACGTGCACGGCCTGGTGCACACGTCCGACCAGGGTGGCGCGGAGTTGAAGGTGGGCCAGGAGCTCGAGGTCGAGGTGCTCGAAACCAAGCCCGACCTCCTCCGCATCGCCCTCGCCCTCCACTAGCCCCGCTCAGCGCCGTGATCATGAACGTGATCATGAAGCCAATCTGGTGTATACGACCGGTCCGGCTTCATGATCACGATCATGATCACGGGGCTGGATCGGGGCGCCATCATCCGCAGCTTCTTAAGCTACATAGGTAGGTCAGCGGAAAGATCGGATGACTGGGTGGCTTGGCAGCTTGATGGCAACTCTTGGCAAGCGCTTGCCGAGTCCCTCAACCCCTGTCCACAATGCGAAGATCCGCTCCCCTCGCCGGAGGTCTTCGCATGCGCAGACATCGGATCATTGCCACCCTCACAGTCCTCGTCGCCACGATCACCGGGCTGGGTGGACCACCCGCTGCCGCGGAGGGTGGCGGGTTCGTGCATCCGGGCGTGCTGGTCAGCCGGCAGCAGCTCGACCACGTCAAGGCCAAGCTCGCCCAAGGCGCCGAGCCGTGGACGACCGCGTACCAGGCGATGACGACCAGCACGTTCGCCAGCCTCGACTGGCAGCCCCAACCAAGAGAGATCGTCGAGTGCGGCCCGTACTCCACGCCCAACCTCGGTTGCAGCGAGGAACGCAACGACGCGCTCGCCGCCTACACGCTCGCGCTCCGCTGGTACCTCACGCAGGACCGCCGCTACGCCGACAAGGCGATCGCGATCATGGACGCCTGGGCCACGACGATCAAGGGCCACACCAACCACAACGCCCCGCTGCAGACCGGTTGGTCCGGCGCCTCCTGGTCACGCGCGGGCGAGCTCATCCGCTACACCTACGACGGCTGGGCGCCAGCGAAGCTGCACCGGTTCAGCGAGATGCTCCGCACGGTCTACCTCCCCGGCGTCACCGGCGCCAACGCCAGGCCGAGCTACAACGGCAACTGGGAGCTGATCATGACCGACGCCGCCACCGGCATCGCCGTCTTCCTCGACGACCGCGAGGCCTTCGACGACGCCGTCGCCACCTGGCGCGGCCGCGTCCCCGCCTACATCTACCTCGAGCAGGACGGCCCGCTTCCCCTCCCACCACCCCGCGGCGGCAAGGAAGACGAGGCGGCGCTGATCAAGTACTGGCAGAACCAGACCACGTTCGTCGACGGCCTCGCCCAGGAGACCTGCCGCGACTTCGGCCACACCGCTTGGGGATTCAACGCCGCCGCCCACGTCGCCGAGACCGCCAGGATCCAGGGTCTCGACCTCTACACCGAGGCGCGCGAACGGCTGGTCAGGGCGTACGAGTTCCACGCCAAGTACGACCTCGGCGTCCCCGCGGAGCCCTGGCTCTGCAACGGCTCGCTCAAGAAGGGAATCGGCCCGAACGTCGAGATCGCCTACAACCACTACCACAACCGCATGCACCTCCCGATGCCCCGAACGGGCCGGCTCGCCCAGCAGCTCCGCCCGTACGGCACCAGCCACTTCTTCGGCTGGGAGACGCTCACGCACGCCTTCAACCCCTAGGTCGGCAACCGCTTGCCCGGCAACCGCTTGCCCAAAGGAGACCACATGCACAGAAGGCTGATCATCGCGCTCACGACCGCAGTCGCCCTCGGCGCCAGCGCGCTAGCGGGCAACGCAGCCGCGGCACCAGAGAAGTTCACCCACCCCGGCGTCCTCGTCAGCCGGGCGCAGCTCGACGTCGTCAAGACCAAGCTCGCCCAGGGTGCCGAGCCGTGGAAGTCCGCCTACGAACAGATGGCGACCAGCACCTACGCCAGCCTCGACTGGCAGCCCCAACCAAGAGAGATCGTCGAGTGCGGCTCGAGCTCGAACCCCAACTTCGGCTGCACCGACGAACGGAACGACGCCCTCGCCGCGTACACGCACGCGCTCCACTGGTACCTCACCGGAGACCGGCGCTACGCGGACAAGGCGATCGCGATCATGGACGCCTGGGCCACGACGATCAAAGACCACACCAACAGCAACGCGCCGCTGCAAACGGGCTGGTCAGGGGCCTCCTGGTCAAGGGCCGGCGAGCTGATCCGCTACACGTACGACGGCTGGACCGCAGAGAAGGTAAACCGGTTCAGCACGATGCTCCGCACCGTCTACCTGCCCATCGTCCTCGCAGGGGCGCCGGACAAGAACGGCAACTGGGAGCTGATCATGACCGACGCCGCGATCGGCATAGCCGTCTTCCTCGACGACCACGCGGCGTTCGGCCAAGCGGTCGACAGGTGGCGCGCCCGCCTCCCCGCCTATATCTACCTGGAGACGGACGGGCCGCTCCCGTACCCACCTCCGCGCGGTACGAAGGACACACCCGAGCTGTTGATCAAGTACTGGCAGAACCAGACGACCTTCGTCGACGGCCTCGCCCAAGAGACGTGCCGCGACTTTGGCCATACAGGTTGGGGATTCGAGGCCGCGGTCCACGTAGCGGAAACCGCGAGGCTCCAAGGTTGGGACCTCTACGCTGAGGCCGAGGAACGGATCACCAAGGCCTTGGAGTTCCACGCCAAGTACGAGCTCGGCGTTCCGGCCCCGCAGTGGCTGTGCGGCGGAACCATCAAGCCCGGCCTGGGGCCGACCTTGGAGATCGCCTACAACCACTACCACAATCGCAAGCACCGGCCACTACCGAAGACCGGCCGCCTGCTAGAGAAGAAGTTGCGCCCAACGGGCGCCAACTACTTCCTCGCGTGGGAGACCCTGACCCACGCGAACAATCCGTGAAACGACTCTGGCTGCGCGGGCCGGGCCACGTTGTCCGGCCCCCGTCATACCGTTAGTGACGAGACCAATACGCCCCGAAGTCACCCTTAAGCCAAATGTCCGAATTTCCTGGAATTGCAGGAACTTCGGGTGGAGCTTAAATCAGACCATTCCGTGCAGCCCACGCAACTACCTGGATCGGCGCACGAGCTCCCAAACGGTCACACAATGCGCGCGAACGGCGACGCACAGTGCGGTCGGAAAGCGCTAGCCGGCGGGCAATTGCTTCGACCGGAAGACCGTCCGCGAGCAGAGCCAGGAGCCTGATCTCGTCGTCGGACACCCGACGCCTCAAGTCACTCGTCGTCGTGACGTGATTGACAGGGCTGTGGTTTGGCTCATGAACTACGGCCGGTCTCAGTGCTCGTACGACGCCGTGGCTGAGTTCTGACATTCGACATCCGCCTTCGCGTTGACCCCGTGACCTTCGGGAAAACCCCGTGAACAAAAGCGTGGCCTGAGTCGTTTCAACGCGCACTAAGCTACGGGGCTCGTCAGTCTCGCGTCAATGGTCAGACCAAGCCCACAGCGCGAGAAATTCAGTTTCTGTTCAACGCTGTGGGCGTCGGCCTGCGATCTTCTGAAAACGCTTGCAGAGGATGCAAGGTTCCAGCTTGTTCCACGTCACCCCTGGTCGGGCGTCGCCCCAAGTGGTACGGAGTCTGGACGTTCCACAGTGCTTTCCACATTGACGGCCTTTTCCTGCATTGCGGAATCGAGCAGCGACTCCATCACGTCGAGGACGTGGAATGCGAGTGCACCACTTGCGCGGTGCTTGCCGTCCGTACGGATCGCGCGCGCCATGTCGGCGAGACCGAAGCCGCGGCCGGAGTCGGCGTAGCCGCCGGCCGTCTCCGCGACCGACCACTCGTGCGACGAGGGCGAGAAGATCTCCACGTCGCCGGCGAACGTGTTCGGGTCGGGCACCGAGAGCGTGCCATCGCTGCCGTAGATCTCGATCCGCGGCAGCCGCGCGCCCCACACGTCGAAGCTCGTGATCACGGTGGTGAGCACACCGGACTCGTGCTCGAGCACGCCGGTGATGTGCGTCTCGACGTCGACGGCGAACGTCGTGCCCTGCTTCGGACCGCTGCCGACCGTACGTTCGACCTTCGCCCGGCTGGACCGCCCGGTCACCGACTTCACCGGGCCAAGCAGCGTGACCAGCGCCGACAGGTAGTACGGCCCCATGTCGAGCAGCGGGCCGCCACCGGGCTTGTAGTAGAACTCCGGATCCGGGTGCCACGGCTCAGGACCGGGGCTGGTGAAGAACGCGGTCGCGGCCGTCGGCTGGCCGATGTCACCGCGGTCGAGCAGCACGCGCGCGGTCTGCGTTCCCGTACCGAGCACGGTGTCCGGCGCGCAGCCGACCCGCAGGCCAGTCGCGTCGGCGGCCTCGAGAATCGGACGCGCCTCCTGCCGCGTGACGGCGAGCGGCTTCTCCCCGTACACGTGCTTGCCGGCACCCAGTGCGGCGAGCGACACCGACGCGTGCGCTGCCGGGATCGTGAGGTTCAGGACCGCGTCGACGTCGGGGTCGGCGTAGAGCTCGTCCGGCGTCAGGGCGCGGATGCCACGTTCCTCGGCGACCTTCTTGACGCGCGCCGCGTCGAGGTCGGCCGCCGCGACGACCTCCACGCCCTTCAGCTTCGCGAGGTGATCGAAGTACGTGGCACTGATCGTTCCGGTGCCGACGAATCCGATCCTCAGCGAGTCGCCCATAGCAATCCTCTTTCGATGATCGTGCGAACTTCGGGGGTGTCGAGGTCGTCCAACTTGTGGCCGACGGTGGTGACGAAGACGCGGCCCTGACCCCAGGTGCGGGTCCAGACGGCCGGCATCACGACCCCTTCGATCCAGGGGTAGTTCTCGTGTGCGGGAAACGTCGTCGTCGCCAGCACGTCGTTGCTCGGGTCGGCGTGGATGTAGTACTGCTCCGTGTGTACGTGGAACTTCTCGATGCCCTTGACGATCGGGTGATCTGCCTTGTCAGGCAGCACATTCACGTCGTAGTCGACGAAGCCGTGCGGGTGGGAGATGAACTGTCCACCGACGATGAAGTTGTACTCGAGATCGGCACGGAACGCGTCGGCGATTCCGCCATGCCAACCGGCGAACCCGGTGCCGTTTCGGATCGCCTGGTCGAGATTCTCGCGTTGTTCCTTGGTGATCTCGCCCATGGTCCAGATCTGCAGGATGAGATCGGTTCCAGACAGGGCCTCGGCATCGAGGTAGGAGTCGAGGGTGTCGGAGACTTCGACGCTGAAGCCGTTCTCCTCGAGGAACGGGATGAAGCGGTCGGTGGCCTCGACGGGTACGTGCCCGTCCCAGCCTCCGCGCACGACGAGCGCTCGACGCGCTTGGGTGTCCACTGTGTCGCAACCTCCGGACGACTCGTTCTCGGACGACTCGTCTGACGACCGTAGGCGCCCATTCTGGAGCAGGCAACGCCGGGGTATGGCCAGATTGCGCCGCGCGGTATGGTCTTAACGGTTAATTCAGCGAGCGGAGAGTTAGGGGCGCGCGATGGTCCTCCCGATGCGGCTGGCGAGGTTCAACCGGCACGTGACGAATCGGCTCACCGCTCTGATCGCGCCGTGGATGCCCTGGTTCGGCGTGCTCCGGCATACCGGCCGGAAGTCCGGGCGGGCGCTCCAGACACCGCTGAACGTGTTCCCCGCGCCCGGCGGCTTCGTCATCGCGCTCACGTACGGGCCGAACACCGACTGGGTGAAGAACGTCCTCGCCGCCGGCGGCTGCTCCCTCACCTACCGCCGGAAGCTCTACCAACTGACCTCGCCGGAGCTGTACCGCGACCCGGAGCGGCGGGCGATGCCCGGGATCGTTCGGGTGGCGCTGGGCCGGATCGGCGTGACGGAGTTCCTGCGGCTGCGGAACGCCTGACCTGCCCGTATCGTGGACATCATGTCCACGAACGCGTTCGAGCTCGTCTGCGAGATCGAGCCTCCCACCCGCCCGGACCTCGCCCGCATCCGGCGGCAGATCGAGGTGATGGCGCCGTTCGCCGACACGTTCCTCGCGCCTGACAACCACATCGGCCGCGCCACGATCTCCTCGGTGGCGGTCGCGCACGAGATCCAGGCGGCGGGCGCGACCGGGATCGCGTGCCTGAACGCGCGCGACCGCAACTTGCTCGGCTTCCGGCGCGACCTGCTCACCGCCGCGGCGTACGACGTCGAGCGGTTCCTGTTCGTGTACGGCGACAAGCCGACCGCGGGCAATCGAGGCGGCGACCTGACCGTGCGGTCGATGCTCTCCCACGTTCGCGAGTGGGACGGGCCGGCGTTCACGGTCGGAGTGGCGGCTTCGACGCGTTCGGCCTTGCCCGCCTGGAAACGGTCGGCGGACTTCGTGTTCGCTCAGGTCGACTTCTCGGTCGACTCGGCCGTAGCGTGGCGGGAACGGCAAGCGCTCTCCTGCCCGGTGTACGCGGGCGTGATGGTGCTCGCGAGCGCGCGCATGGCCCGTTCGCTGGCGGCCTCGATCCCGGACATCGAGATCCCACCGTCGCTGATCGAACGCGTGGCCGTCGATCCGCTGGCGGGCGTCGAGGCGGCCTGCGCGCAGATCGAGGCCATCCGCGAGAGCGGCGCGTTCGACGGCGTCCACCTGATCACCGCGAGCCGCTACCGCGACGTCGCCGAGCGCCTCACGGCCTAGAACTTGACCGGCAGCGCACGCAGGCCGCGCAGCGTCGGGACCTCCTGGTAGCGGTGGTCGCGGTCGGCGAGCTCGAGATACGGCAGCCGTCGCAGCAAGGTTTGCAGGGCGATCTCGGCCTGCAGCCGGACGAGCGGCGCGCCGAGGCGGTCGAGCCCACCCAGGCCGAACGCGAGATGGCGGTTGTCCGTACGTGCGAGGTCGAGCTCGTCCGGCACGCTGAACACCGCGGGGTCGCGGTTGGCGGCCGCGAGACCGAGCATCACCAGCTGGCCCTCGGTGATCTGCACCCCGGCGACGACCATCGCGGACGCGGCGCGGCGCGGGGTCACCTGCACCGGGGCGCAGTACCGCAACAGCTCCTCGACCGCGGCCGGCGCCAGGTCCGGGCTGCCGCGGAGCAGATGGAACTGCTCGGGGTTCTCCAGCAGGGCGAGCACACCGAGGCCGAGGAGGTCCGTGGTCGTCTCGGTGCCCGCGATCGCGAGCGGCACGACGCAGTCGAGGATGGCCTCGTCGTTCGCGGTGTCCGCCGCCGCCGTGACGAGCGCGCCGAGGAGGTCGTCGCGGGGCTCGGTACGCCGGTCGGCGATGAGTCGGCCCAGGTAGTCGGTGAGCTCACGGGAGGCCTCGACGCCGACCCGTCCCATGCTCGGCGAGTCGTCGACCTGCAGCCGTGCGCGGTGAATCGCCTTGCACCATTGGAGAAACCGCTCGCGGTCGTTGGAGCAGATGCCGAACAGCTCCGGCACCACCGTCGAGGTCACGGCCACGGCATAGTCGCGCACGACGTCCAGCCGGTGCTCGTTCCGTACCCGCTCCAGAGCGTGCTCGCAGGCGTGCCGCACCCGGTTGCGTAACGCGGCGGTGTCGAACCGGACGAACGCCTGCGCGGCGAGGTCGCTCGAGGGATGCGGCGTACGGAACGCGCGGAGGCCAGCGACCACGTCGGCGTACCGACAGAAGATCCAGGCGTCGTGCGACGGAACGTACGTCGGCCCGTCCTGGCACGACTGCTGAGTGATCGCGAAGGCGACGTCGGCGGGCATCAGGGGCCGGTTCCCTCCCGGTGAAGCGCAGCTCGAACTGCGCGCATGTCCAGACGGCATGCCCTGATCCCGGACTCACTGTAGCCGGTCCGGACCGTGACGGCCGGCAGACCGCCGAAGTGCCCAATAGCGAGGGATTCGACGGATGTTGGCGCCCGGCGGGCGGACCTAGCGTCGGGAACCATGAACGAGATCAACGTCAGAGCGGCCCTGTCGAAGCGCAAGACGCCGATCGCGCTGGCGGTCGGCGGGGTGGTCACCGCGCTGGCCTTCACCGTGGCCCCGACCCTGGTTCCGGACCAGCCGATCACGCCGGCGGCTTCGGTGGGTGGCAGCACCGCGTCGTACTCGCTGCCCGACACCCGACCCGGCGACATCTTCCGGCGGACCGAGCTCTACTTCGGCTCGTCCCGCCTGGACAAGCCGCCGGT
Organism: uncultured Actinomycetota bacterium; assembly: GCA_963762635.1. Lineage (GTDB taxonomy): Bacteria > Actinomycetota > Actinomycetes > Propionibacteriales > Actinopolymorphaceae > Tenggerimyces. The sequence goes on along the minus strand of CAVXLQ010000004.1, from coordinate 274,584 downwards.
CACCCCGGCGCAGTTCGACACGTTCGTCGACAAGTACGTCACGCCGCGGTTCCCCGACGGCCTCACCCAGCTCAGCGGCGAGGGCCAGTGGAACGGGTCGACCGGGCCGGTGGAGGAGCAGTCGTTCGTCGTGATCCTGCTGTACCCGTTGGACGATCGCGGCGCGAACAAGGAGATCGAGCAGATCCGCAAGGACTACAAGAAGGCGTTCCAGCAGGAGTCCGTGCTCCGCGCCGACAGCCTTGACCGCGTGTCCTTCTAGAGCACGGCGATACCCGGCGGGGGTACGGTGGTCGCATGAGTGCGCACCACCACACCCCCACGCGGGCGCCCGCCTCCTGGGCGATGGCAGCCTCCGCCACGCTGCACTGCCTCACCGGTTGTGCGATCGGCGAGGTCCTCGGCATGGTGATCGGCACCTGGCTGGACCTGCACAACGCCGCCACGATCGTGCTCTCGATCGCGTTGGCGTTCGTCTTCGGCTACGCACTGACGATGCGCGGAGTCGTACGCGGCGGCGTGAGCTTCCGGGACGCGCTCCGCATCGCGCTGGCCGCGGACACTGTCTCGATCCTGGTGATGGAGATCGTCGACAACAGCGTGATCGTCGCGATCCCGGGTGCGATGGACGCGGGATTGGCGAGCATCGCTGTTCTGGGCAGCGCTGGCGATCTCGCTGGCGATCGCGTTCGTCGTCACGTTGCCGGTGAACAAGTGGATGATCGGCCGAGGCAAAGGCCACGCCGTCGTCCACGGCAGTCACTGAAGTTGCCGTACCCGGCGGGGCTAGCTGAGCATGACGCCGCCGTCGACGGCGAGGACCTGGCCGGTGATGTAGCGGTTGGTGAGCAGGTGCAGGTACGCGGCGGCGACCTCTTCGACGTCAGCGATGCGCCGCAGCGGCACCTTCTGAGCGAAGCCCGACTCCAGCTCGGCCAGACCGGGGACGTCGCGCCAGAACCCGGTCCGCGTACCCAGGAAGGTCGGGGCCACCGCGTTCACCCGAGCGTCTGGCGCGAGCTCGTATGCCAGCCCTTGGACGAGCGCCTCGATGCCCGCGTTCGCCACGTACGTTGCCGAAACCTCGTGCGGGTGGCCGCCCGTACCGCTGGTGAACGTCAGGCTCCCGCCCGGCCGGAGCACGGAGCTCGCGTGCCGGCCGATCAGCCAGTTGGTGACGAACTTCGAGTCCAGCACGTGTCTCATCGTGTCGGGCGTCGTGGTCAGGAAGCCGCCGGACATCGAGTCGCCGACGAGCGACACGACGTGGTCGACCGCTCCGACCGTGCCGAAGAACGCCTCGAGCGCTCGCTCGTCGTGGGCGTCCAGCTCGGCCGTTTCGAACTCCGCGGCGGCGGCGGCGAGGCGGCCGGGGTCGCGGCCCGTGACCAGCACGGAGGCTCCGGCCGCGAGGGCCTGGCGGGCGACCTCGCGACCGATCCCCGAGGTGCCGCCGATCACCACGACGCGGTCGCCGATCATACGTCGACGACTCCTTGCTCGTTGCGGGGTTGCACCTTGCTCATCGTCGGGTCCTGCGGCCAGCCGGCGGGCGAGTCCTCCCACTCCTCCTGGCGGCCGTACGGCGTCAGGTCGAACAGGTTGAGGTCGGTGCGGAGCCGGTCCACGCCGCGGCCGTTCGTGTAGTACGTACGGAACACCTCTTCGTTCCCGCTCGAGTCGTCGCGCAACAGCACGCTCAGGCCGAAGCCCTCACCCAGCTCGAGGTCGGCGTAGAGGTCGTTGCCGAACGCGGAGTACCAGGGCAAGGTCCAGCCCATCCGCTCCCGCAGCTTCTCGAGCTCGTCCTGCGGCGCCGTCGCCAGGAGAATCAGCCTGGTGTCGCGGACGTTGAGGTGCGGTTGCACGTACGCGCCGAGGTTGTCGGTGAACGACGTACAGCCGCCGCACAGCCAGTCCTGACCGGGACCCTGCATGAAGTGGTAGACGACGAGCTGTCGCTTGCCGTCGAACAGCCCTTCCCAGCCGACGACCTCGCCGTCCGGCGCGATGAACCGGTAGTCGGTCTTCAGCCGGACCATCGGCAGCCGGCGCCGTTCGGCCGCCAACGCGTCCAAGGCATGGGTGAGCTCCTTCTCCTTGACCAGAAGGGCGTCTCGGGCTTCCTGCCACTCCTCGATGGACACCACGGGCGGGCGGTGCATCGCGTCACTCCATCCTTCAGGGGATTGACTTCCCTTCGACCGTAGCAGAGTTAGTTCCCTCAAGGAACTCTCCTTGCTAGGCTGGGAGAATGCAGCGGACCAGGTTTGCCGATATGGCGTGCTCGATCGCGCGGACGCTCGACGTGATCGGCGAACCGTGGTCGCCGTTGATCCTGCGCGACGTGTACGTCGGGATCGGCCGCTTCGAGCAGCTCCAGAGCGAGCTGGGAATCTCGCGCAAGGTCCTCACCGAACGGCTGAAGTGGCTGGTCGAGCAGGGAGTGTTGGCGAAGGTGGCGTACTCGGAACGACCGGTACGGCACGAGTATCGCCTTACGGACAAGGGCATCGAGCTCTGCGACCTGCTGATGACCATGGTCCGCTGGGGCGACAAGTGGACCGCGGGCGAGGCCGGGCCGCCGATCCTCTACCGCCACCACGCGTGCGGCCAGATCAGCCACGTCGAGCCCACCTGCTCGGTCTGCGGCGGCCCCATGCACGCCGACCAGCTCGACGTCGAACCAGGCCCGGGCGCGGCAGCCCAGGTCGCGCCTTAGCCGGCGTCCACGGGCAGGAGGACGCGGAACGTCGCACCCAGGCCGGGCCGCGTCGTCAGCTCGATGCGGCCGCTGTGGGCCTCGACCAGGGCCGAGGTGATGGCCAGTCCGAGGCCCGCGCCGCCGCGGTCGCGGGAGCGGCCGGAGTCGACGCGGTAGAAGCGGTCGAACACCCGGTGCGCCTGCTCCAGCGGAACACCCGGCCCGTTGTCGTCCACCTCCAGCACCGCGACCCGCGTGCCCGGCGCCAGCTCGGCCCCCGACACAGCGGCCGTGGGCTGGGCAGTGAACTTCACCAGTCCGACCCGCACAGAGATCGGCGTCCCGGCAGGCGTGTGGCGTACGGCGTTGGCCAGCAGGTTCGCCAGCACCTGCCGCAGCCGGTCCGAGTCCGCGATGATCCGTACGGCCTCGGCCGGCGCCTCGAGAGCCACCGGGTGGTCCGGCGCCGAGGCCGCGGCGTCGTGGACCGCGTCGGCGGCGAGTGAGACCAAATCCACCTCAGCAAGGTCGAGCGGGCGTTCGTGGTCGAGCCGCGCCAACAGCAACAGGTCCTCGACCAGCGAGCCCATCCGAATCGCCTCGCTCTCGATCCGCTCCATCATCCGGTCGACGTCCTTGCGCTCCGGCGCGCCACCGCTGCGATAGAGCTCGGCGAAGCCGCGGATCGAGGTCAACGGTGTACGCAGCTCGTGCGACGCGTCGCCGACGAACCGGCGCAGCCGGTCCTCCGAGACCTGCCGCTGCCGCAGCGCGGACGTGATCCGGCCGAGCATCGTGTTCAACGCGGCGCCGAGCCGGCCGGTCTCGGTGTGCCGGTCGGTGCTCTCGATGCGCCGCTCCAGGTTGCCGGCGGCGATCGCCTCGGCGGTCTCCTCGATCCGGCTGAGCGGGCGCATCCCCACCCGTACGACGCCCGTCGACACCACCCCGACGAGGAGCAGGACGCCCAGCCCGACAGCACCCTCGATGCCGAGCAGCCGAGAGACCGTCGCGTCCGTGGTCCCGAGTGACATCGACACCACGACGACGTTCCCGTCGACGCCGATCCCGGACAGCGAGCGCCAATCGCTGCCACCGTTGACATCCGAGACGTCGAACGGCTCGCCGTCGTGTTGGAGAACGGCCGCCGCGTCGAACGTCGGCAGGTCGGGAGCGGTGGTGTCGCCGTCCGGGCCCTCGTACCCGCCGGGCAGCTTGGCGCCGTCCGCCGCGTACCGCGCCACCCGGAAGTCACCGGGCGCCCCACGCGGCGGACCCGGCCGGCCTTCGCCTCGGTTCGGGTTGTCGAGCATTGGCCCGATGCTGGTCCGCAGCTGGGTGTCGATCCGGTCGATCAGCGACTGCCGCAGGAGCAGCAGGCTCACGCCGCCGACGGCCGTCAGCCCGACCGCCGCGACCGCGAGCAGCGCCACGACCAGCCGCATCCGCAGCGTCCACGGCCGGCGCACGACGCTGGTCTTCGGCTGGCTAGCCCGCCTGAGCACGGCTCCGCACCGCCCCGCGCGGGCGGCGCAGGCTGTACCCGACGCCGCGGATCGTGTGGATCAGCGGCGGGTCCTCGGTGTCGATCTTGCGGCGCAGGTAGCTGATGTACGACTCGACGATGCGGCTGTCGCCACCGAACTGGTAGTTCCACACGCGGTCGAGGATCTGCGACTTGCTGACGACCTTCTCGGAGTTGATCAGCAGATAGCGCAGCAGGTTGAACTCGGTCGGCGAGAGCTGGATCGAACGGCCGCTTCGCCATACCTCGTGGGCATCTTCGTCCAGCTCGAGGTCGGCGTAACGTAGCACGCCCGTCGTCGTCAAGGTCGGGTTGACGGTGCGTGCGACGCAGAATCGCCCGCAGCCGAAGGACGAGCTCCTCGAGCGAGAACGGCTTCGTCACGTAGTCGTCGCCGCCGACCGTGAGACCGGCGATGCGATCCTCGAGCGCGTCGCGCGCGGTGAGAAAGAGGACCGGCAGGCGCTGGTGGTCCTTGCGCAGCCGTTGGGCCAGCTGAAACCCGTCGTAGTCGGGCAGCATCACGTCGATGACGACGATGTCGAGCTTGTGGTCGCCGGCGACCTTCAACGCCGTGGCGCCGTTGTCCGCGGCGTGGACCTCGAAGCCGGACAGGCGGAGCGCGGCGGACAACAGCTCGAGGATGTTCGGCTCGTCGTCGACGACGAGCACCGTTCCCGAGCTGGGCTGGGTGGAAGCAGTCACCTCGGCAGCGTCGCTGTCCAAGCTGAGAGAATCCTGGGAGCTTCCTGAAGCTTCGTCAAACATCTCTGCGAAACACCCAGGAACGCAGAGCGACGAAGCGGCCGACCGTGCCGATGGCCGAGGCAGCGAGGAGCACGCCGAGCTCGAGCCAGCGGGACGGCGCCGCGACCGCCGCGTGCAGGGCGAGCAGCGCGCCGGACGTGAACGCGTAGTACAGCCCGAAGACCACGAACCCCTGCAGGTGGATCCGAGCCGGGTTCGCACGACTCACGCCCGAGCGCCCGAGGAACGTGAGCCGCCTGTTCGCCTCTGTGTTGAACAGCGTGCTGACGATCAGCGCGACGAGGTTGGCCGCCAGGACAGGAAACCAGCTACGCAGGACCGCGTACAGGACGAGGGTCATCGCGGTCGAGATCGCACCGATCGTCGCGAACGAGACCAGCTGCCAGGACAGTCCGCCTTCGCGACGTTCGGCCGTCGACCCGTTCGGATGCGCGATCACGGGATCGGGCCGTTGCGGAAGATTCGGCAAGCGGGCCTTGCCGTTCGCCTTCGCGCGGGCGACGCGTACGAGGCCGCGAACGTCGTCCCACGCGGTGCTCACCAGCGCGACCCGGCTGTCGGTGTCCTCGACCCAGTCGACCGGCACCTCGTGGATGCGCAGCCCGTTGTGCTCGGCGATCAGCAGCAGTTCGGTGTCGAAGAACCAGCCGTCGTCCTCGATCCGGTCGAGCAGCGGGCGGATCGCCTCCGTCCGCGCGGCCTTGAACCCACACTGCGCATCGGTGAACTTGCTGCCATGCACCCAGCGGATCAGCTGGTTGTAGCCGCGGGAGATCAGCTCGCGTCGCGGTCCGCGGATCGTTCGCGCGCCCGGAGCGAGCCTGGTGCCGATCGCGAGATCGGAGTGACCGTTGACGAGCGGCGCGACCAACGGGAGCAGACCGTCAAGCCCGGTGGAGAGATCGACGTCCATGTACGCGACGACGTCCGCGTCGCTCCAACTCCAGGCGGTCTTGAGCGCGTGGCCGCGCCCTTTGCGGTCGAGGTGGATGACGCGAACGTTCTGGAACCGGTCGGCCAGCTCCTCCGCGACGTGGAGTGTCTCGTCGGTGCTCGCGTTGTCGACGACGGTGATCGTCCAGGCGAACGGCAGCCTCGTACGCAGATACTGCTCGAGCACCTCGACGCAGCCCGGGAGCGAGCGTTCCTCGTTGTAGACCGGGACGATCACCTCGATCGTCGCGGTCACCACATCCGGCAGCGGCGCCTGGCCTGGCCGGGTCACTGTCTCTGTCATGGCTCAGGTATCGCTCACCGGTGTGCGAGCAGCCTGGGCCGCGTCTCAAAGCATCCTGGGAGTTGCGGGCCTAGCCACCGCAGTGTCCGGTTTGGTACCGTGCGTGATTGGGAGCGCTCCCAGTCGGTCACTTCCCGTCCAGGAGGATTCGATGAAGGTTGTGCGCACCGGGATCCTGCTCGCCGCGGCCGCTGGCCTGCTCGCCGCCTTGTTGGCCGCGCCCGCCTCCGCGCGGGTCGTACTCGCCGGCAACCCCTTCGACCTGACCAACGGCTTCTACGTCGACCCGAACTCCAACCCGGCCGTGTGGGTGCGCGACAACGGCGCCGACTCGCGGGCCGCGCGGATCCGCGACGCCATTGCCAGCAAGGCTGGTGCGCGCTGGTTCGGCAACTGGAGTGGCAACATCGGCACCGCGACCGGCGCGTACGTCGGCGCCGCGGACAACGCCGACAAGCTGCCGGTCCTCGTCGCGTACAACGTCCCCGGCCGCGACTGCGGCGGCCACTCCGGCGGTGGCGCGGGCAGTCCCGCGGCGTACCGGACCTGGATCGCCGAGTTCGCCGGCGGCATCGGCAACCGGCCGGCGATCGTGATCATCGAGCCGGACGCACTCGCCCAAATCGACTGCCTGCCTAACGATTCCGAGCGACAGATCCGCCTCGACCTGATCCGCTACGCGACCGAGCAGCTGCGCGACCAGTCGCCGAACACCTGGGTGTACGTCGACGCGGCACACGCCAACTGGATCGCCGCCGACGTCATGGCGCAGCGGCTCGAGGGCGGCGGAGTGCGCAATGCCCATGGGTTCGTGCTGAACGTGTCGAACTACTACACGACCGGCGAGAACGTCTCGAAGGGCAACGCGATCAACGGGTCGCTGTCGAGCCGGTACGGGTACACCAAGCCGTTCGCGGTCGACACGAGTCGCAACGGGAACGGGTCGAACGGCGAGTGGTGCAACCCCGCCGGCCGCCGCCTCGGCGTGCCGTCGCAGGTCGGAGGCGGGCCCGAGGTGCAGCTCTGGGTGAAGGTGCCGGGAGACTCCGACGGCCAGTGCGGCATCGCACCGGGCGTACCGGCCGGAACGTTCAGCCCCGACCTCGCCATCCGCCTCATCGAGGGCCGTTAATCTACATAGGTCGACTTGTTAGCCGACCTATGTAGATTAACGAAAAGGTTGGACTAGGCGGAGTCGCGGATCACCAAGCTGGTAGGGAGAATCAGCGACTGGACCTCGTCGCCGCGCATCAGACCGAGCAACGTACGCGCGAGCTCCGCTCCCAGCCCGCGCACCTCCTGCCGGACCGTGGTCAGCGACGGCGAGGTCAGCGCGGCACGGGGGAGGTCGTCGAAGCCGACGACCGCCACGTCCGCAGGCACCGAAAGCCCACGGGCACGCAGGACGCCCAAGGCACCCACAGCCATCGAGTCCCCCGCCACGAAGACCGCGTCCAGGTCCGGGTGCGCGTCCAACAACGAGGCCATCGCCGCGGCGCCGCTGGCCTCCGAGAAGTCACCCTCCGCCATCAGCGAGGGCGACAGGCCGGCCGCGAGCAGCCCGTCGGCGAACCCGGCGTGCCTGTCAACTCCGACTTGCTTGTCCAACGTCCCCGTAATGGTGGCGATTCGGCGCCGCCCGAGCCGCACCAGATGCTCGGAAGCCAGCCGCGCACCACCCCGGTTGTCGGAGTCCACGTAGTGCGCGGGCGTCGCACCCAGCGGCCGACCGCAGAAGACCGCCGGCACACCGCTGGCCTCCACCAACGCGTGCAGCCGCTCAACTCCGTGCAGGGACAGCAACATCAGCCCGTCGTACGTCCGCGCCCGCAGCCGCTGCGCGAACCGTTCGCGCTGCCGCTCGGTGGTTCCGACGACGAGCACCAGATCCAGATCGGCCTCTGACAAGGCGGAGTTGACACCGAGCACGACCTCGGCGAAGAACGGGTCGTAGAACAGCCGTTCGTCCCACTCCGACGCCACCAACGCCACCGCGTCGTGCTTGCGGGTGACGAGCGAACGGGCGGCCTGGTTCGGCACGTAGCCGAGCTCCTTGACCGCCCGTTGCACGGCTGCCCGCGCCGCGGCACTCACGTACGGCGCGTCGTTGATCACCCGTGAAGCCGTCCCCCGGGACACGCCGGCCAACGCCGCGACCTCCTCGATCGTCGGCTGCTTGGTCATCATGTCCCTCCCTGGGAGCGCTCCCTTACACCGATTCTGGCACGGGTGGCTCATCGGCGACGGTACGACGCTGCCGGCGCACCGCGACGCCGTACAGCGCGATCGCCGGCACGACGACCAACCCGGCCGCCCCGAGGGCCCAGCGGATCGAGAACCGGGTCCCGATCCAGCCCACCGGAGGTCCGCCGAGCACCTGCCCGGCCGCGTTCGCCTGTCCCACCAGCGAGAACACCGTGGCCCGGGTGCGGGACTCCGACTGGGACACCACCCACGTGGTGTAGAGCGGACCGGCCACGCCGCCCAGCAGCCCGGCGACCAGCGAGCACGCGACCGCGAGCCAGAACTGGCCGGCGAGCGCGAAGGCGAGCACCGCCGCTGCCGACCCGGTCTGCAGCACGATGAGCAGCTGCCCGACCCGCCGCGGCTTCAGCACGTCGACCCGGCGCCGCACGACCTCGGTCAGCACGACCGACCCGAGCATCGCCACGATCCCCATCGCGCCGAACCAGATCTCCGGTGTGCCGATCGACGGGAACGTGAAGCTCTCCAGCAGGTGAGCCTGCGACAGCCGGTCGATGCCCTCGCTGCTGAGCCCGAGGAAGAACATCGCGCCGAGCAGAGCGAGCAGCACCGGTCGCGTACGGACCGCGCGGCCGCCCTCGACGAGCTGGTCCCGCATCGCGTGGAACGTCGTCCGGTCCTGCGCCGGAACCCGGTGGAAGTGCCGTTCCGGCATCACCGCGATCAGCACCAGCCCGAGCATGACCGGGATGGCGCCGCCCACGATCAGCGGCAGGTTGAGCTGGATGCTCGCCAAGCCCACCGACGCGCCGATACCGAGCACGGTCGCCAGCTGCCCGACCTGCGCCCCACGGGTGAAGACGTGGCCGGCGCGTTCCTCACCGATCTCGTCGGTGGCCCAGGCCTCCTCGGCGCCCTCGATGCAGGTGATGCCGATGCCCCAGACGACGTTCCCGAGCAGGATCACGCCGAACTCGGGGATCGCCTGGATCATGATGCCGGCACCGACGAGCACGTACCCGACGATGATCGACAACCGCCGGCTGTAGAGGTCGGCGATGATGCCGGTCGGCACCTGCGCGAGGAAGCAGGTGATCTCCATGACCGTGCCGACGAGCACGAGCTGGAGCGGGTTCAGACCGGCGGACTGGATTTGGTAGAGGATCACGAGCGTCCACGCCGTCGTACCGGCGAACGCGGCCGCGCCTCGAATGGCCAGATAGAGCGGATACGGAGGCAAAGCAGGTCTCCTGAAGCTGGTAGGGACGTGTCCCTACGGCGCCGGAGACGGCGGGATCAGCGGATGCGACAGGTCGCCACGGCACCGTAGAGCGGAGTGCGGTGGCTGGCTGGCATCGGTACCTCCTGATGAGAACGCCCGGGCGTTGTCGGCATGGTAGCCACAACACCCGGGCGCGTGCTCGGAATTACCTACGGAGCTGTCGGCAGGTCGATCCGGTCGGTCGGCCCCGGCGTGTACGGGTTGTGCGCGGCCAGGTACGTCGCCAGCGAGTCGATGTCGAGCCCGCCGAAGAACTTGTTCGTCCCCTCGGCCAGCACCGCGAAGCCGTCGCCGCCGTCGGAGAGGAAGCTGTTCACGACCACCCGGTACGTCCGCGCCGGGTCGAGCGCCGCACCGTTCACCTGGATCGAGCCCGGTACGACCTTCGAGCCCTCCAGCGCGGCCTTGTCCCACGTGTAGGTGATGCCGGAGACCTGCAGCACCTTCCAGTTGCCCGGCACGCCACCGTTCCGCCCCGACCACTGCTGCTCGAGCAGCGTCTGCAGCTGGGCGCCGGTGAGGTCCATCGAGACCACGTAGTTGTTGAACGGCTGCACGGTGAACGCGGCGCCGTACGTGATCGAGCCGTCCGCCGCGGCGATCAGGTCGGCGCGGATTCCGCCCGGGTTCATGAAAGCGATCTCGGGCACCTTGCCGTCCACCACCGTGGACGGGTCGGCCTTCTGCGAGTCCGCGATCAGGTTGCCCAGCGGCGACTCGAGCGAGTCGTCGTTCAAACGAGGGATCGTGCCGGTGGTGGCGCCAATCACCTTGTTCTGGATCGGCGCGACGAGCGTCGTGTACTTGTCGACCAGCGTCGTGACATCCGCTGCCTTCGGCACGTCGCGAGTCACGATCCGGTTCGTCGCGGACGACTTCGCGCGAACGACGTCACGCGAACGCTTGTCGATCGTCAGCGTCACCTCGGTGGTAAGCCGCCCGAACGACGAGGCGCTCGTCACCAGCCGCGGGTTGCCGGCCGGGTCGGCGAGCGTGCAGTTGTAGCCCTGGTGCGTGTGTCCGCTGATGATCGCGTCGATCTCCGGGTCGAGGTTCTTCGCGATGTCGGTGATCGCGCCGGAGATGCCCGGGCACGCGTTGTACTGCGTCGGGTCGGCGGGCAGGCCGCCCTCGTGCAGCAGCACGACGATCGACTCGACGCCCTTGCGCTTCAGGCCACGGACGAGCGCGTTCGCGGTCTCCACCTCGTCGGTGAAGTCGAGGCCCTCGACGCCGGCCTTCGTGACGATGTTCGGCGTGTCCTCGAGCGTCATGCCGATGAAGGCGACGCGCGTGCTGCCGAACCTTTCGATCTCGTACGACGGCAGGATGGTCCGGCCGGTCTTCTCGTTGAACACGTTCGCGGACAGGTACTGGAACTTCGCGCCCTTGAACTTGGCCTTGGGGTCGGGGCAGGAGTTCTGGTTGTTCGCGCCGTCGCCGTCGGGGAGACAGCCGCCCTTCTGCATGCGGAGCAGCTCGCGCCAGCCCTCGTCGAACTCGTGGTTGCCGACCGAGGCGGCCTGCAGGCCCATCTTGTTCATGGCCTCGATCGTCGGCTCGTCGTGGAACGCGGCCGAGAGCAGCGGCGAGGCGCCGATCAGGTCGCCGGCGGCGACCGTCGTCGTGTACTGCTTCTTCGCCTTCGCCTGCGACCGGAGGTTGCGCAGGTGGGTCGCGAGGTACTCGGCGCCGCCGGCTGGCGTGCCGTTCACCACGCCCGACGAGCCCGATGGCGGCGCGAGGTTGCCGTGGAAGTCGTTGATCGCGAGGACCTGGACCTCGATGGCTTTCGGGTCGCGCTTGGGCGAGCTCGCGGCGGACGTACCCGCGGCCGCCGCGGAGATCGCCAACAGCACCGCGCCGGCGAGCGCGGCTATCCGGACAGTCCTCATGTGTGCCCTCCCAGCAGGTCCCTGACTGCGGGCAACCTACCGGGGAAGGCCGAACCTGTCAGCCGAAGGTGTATTCACCCGATCCGATTCGCACCGGTTCCTGGCCAGGTAGCCACACTTCTCCGGTGGTGTTGGCCGGTAGCGAGACCTGCAGGGCGAACTCCCCGCCTGTCGTGCTCCAGTTGACCGAGACCGGACCGTACGGCGTCTCCAGCGAGGTCTTCGACCAGCTGATGCTCGCCGTGAGTCGCGGCCGGATCACCACATGGCGGTAGCCGGGCGCGCCGGGGGCGAGACCGCCGAGCTCGCGGTAGATCCACTCCCCCACGGCGCCGTACGCGTAGTGGTTGAACGAAGTCATGCCCGGATCCTGGAAGCCGTGCGAGTCGCTCCAGGAGTCCCAGCGCTCCCACATCGTCGTCGCCTCGCCGTGCACGACCGGATAGAGCCAGGACGGCATCGTGTCCTGCAGCAGCAGGCGGTACGCGATGTCCTCGCGGCCGAATCTCGTCAACACCTGCAGCAGATACGGCGTGCCGAGGAAGCCGGTCGACAGGTGCCAGTTCCGCGCCGCGATGTTGTCGACGAGGGCCTGGACCGCACGGCCTTGCTCGTGCTCGTCGAGCAGGTCGAAGTGCAGCGCGAGCACGTACGCCGTCTGGGTGCCGGACACCACCTTGCCGCCGCCGCGGACGTACCGCGCGCGGAACGCCGCACGGACGTTGGCGTACTGCGTCTCGAACCGCTGGGCCTCCACCGTTCGCCCGATCTCGCGGGCGAGCTCGGCGCCGCATCTCGCCGCGTAGGCGAAGAATGCTGTGGCGACGAGATCCCTGGGTGTCTGAGTGAACGCGAGCCAGTCCGCGAATCCCGCGTTGGGGCGGATGAATCCGTCGCTGTTCTCCTCGAGGAAGCCGAGCCACTTGTCGACCGCCTCGAGCGACTCCTCGACGACCCGGCGGTCGCCGTACGCGCGGTACAGCTCCAGCGGCACGATCGCGACCGCGTCGGCCCAGCCGGCCGCACCCGCCTCGTTCGCACGGCCGTCTCGGGTGAGGACGTCGGGGGCGACGTGCGGGACCGCGCCGTCCTCGTACTGCGAGTCGCGCAGGTCGTACATCCACTTGCGCAGGAAGCCACGTACGTCGTAGTTGAACGCGGCGGTCGACGCGAACACCTGCGCATCGCCAGTCCAGCCGAGGCGTTCGTCGCGCTGCGGGCAGTCGGTCGGCACAGCGAGGAAGTTGCCGCGCTGACCCCAGACGATGTTCTGCTGCAGCTTGGTGAGGTGCTCGTGGGAGTTGCTGTGCTCGCCGATCGGCTCCATCGCCGCATGCGCGACGCGTGCCGTGATGTCCTGCAGGCGCAATTCTCCTGGGTGGTTGACGATCTCGCAGAACCTGAAGCCGTGCACGGTGAAACGGGGCTCGAACGTCTCGCCGCCGGCGTCGCCGCGCAGGACGTACTCGTCCGTGGCGCGGGCGCCACGCAGCGCCTCGATGTAGAGCTCGCCGTTGTGGTCGAGGGCCTCGGCGTGCCGCAGCATGACGCGATGACCGGCTTCGCCGCGCAGGTCGAGCCGTACCCAGCCGACGAGGTTCTGGCCGAAGTCGACGAGGATGCGGCCGTCCTCGCGTACGTGCATCGCCTCCGCGGGGAGCTCGTGCTCCACGCGGATGGGCGGGGCGATCTGCGCCCCGAGCGGGCCGTGGCTCGGCGTGTCAACCCGGGCTTGCGCCCAGGCGCCGGCGTCGAAGCCGGGCTCGTCCCAGCCCTGTGGTTCGGCTCGCGCGTCGACGACCTCGCCGTTCTGCAGGTCGGCGTACCGCGTCTCGCCTTCGCCGACGTGCCAGGAGCCGTCGGTGGCGACGACGGTGCGGCCACCGTCCTCGTGCTCAATCTCCAGCCGGGCGAGCAAGGCGCGCTTGTCGCCGTACTGGAACGTGCCGAACCAGCACACGTTGCCCGCGTACCAGCCGTCGGCGAGCACCGCGCCGACGACGTTGCCGCCCTCGTGCAGGAGCTCGGTGACGTCGTAGGTCTGGTACGGCAGCCTCGTGGCGTAGTCCGTCCAGCTCGGCGTGAGCTGGTCGTTGCCGACGCGGTGGCCGTTGATGCGCGCCTCGTACACGCCCAGCGCTGTCACGTACAGTCTCGCGCTGCGCACACCAGTGGCGAGCCCGAATTCCTTACGGAGATAGGGACTTGGCCGGTAGGTCAGCGGTGAGCGACCGTGCGGCGCCGTGCCGTGGTGGCCGAAGGACTCGGCGAGCTTCCAGTCCGCCTCGTTCTTGCTGTCGGTGGCCGACGCGAGCCAGGTGCCGTCGGTGACGAGGCCGGCCTTCGTGCCGTCGGCGAACGTGATGTCGAGTGAGGCGGCGAGCGCGGCAGGCGTGTCGCCCGGCGTGACCGCGATCGCCACGACGTTGTCGCCTTCGAGAAGCGCGGCGGTGACGCGATCGTCCGCGCTGCCGTCGGCGGGAACCTCGGTGCCGTTGACGAACGCGTGTAGCTCGGCGTCCGCGTCGGCGAGCAGCCGTGCTCTGGTGGGCTTCTGCTCGAGCTTCACCTGGCCGCGGAAGAAGACCTGTTCGACGAGCGAGTCGGCCGCCTCGAGGAAGTCTCCCGCGGGCAGCCAGATCCGTTCGACGTGACGACCGCCGACCCAGTCGAGGTTGCGCGCGGCCTCGGCGCCCGGCTCGGTCGGCGAGACGATCCACTCGGCGCCCTGCCAGTCGTCCGCGTCGAACAACGCGGTCTCGAACCGCGCGGGCTCCGCCCAGTCCGAGTCGGCGGCCGACTCGTCGGTGACGAGAACCGACCAGCTGTAGCGCGTGCGCGAGGTCAGCGCGTCGCCCGCGTACGGGACGTCGACGGAATCGTTGCTTTCGACAACACCGGAGTCCCAGACCGCGTTCGACGAATCGACGCGCGGATCACCTTCGGAAACGACGCGAATTCGGTAGCCGCGCTGGGATCGGTCACGGCCACTACCGGCCAGCTTCCAGCCAAACAGTGGAATTCGTTCGTCCAATCCCAGTGGATTGCGCTCACGTTCGGTGCGCAAGTCGTACGGTCGGAGAGGTTCCCATGACTGAGGAAGATCGGCGGGGATCGACACCTCGGCTCCCGTTCTCCTGTTCGCTACGAAGACGCTTGCGACCGCATCCGGACAAGGCAAAACGGACAGCCTCGATCCGGGGTGACAATAGCGGCGGTGAAACCTTTCAAGGATGGCGCCGTTCGAAGCTAGGGTCCGGGAAATTTGGTGTCAAGAGATCTATCCTGATGCGAACTCGGTGGGGCGGGTAGGGGAGGTGCCGCGTGTCGGCGACAGTCGAAAGGAACGCCACTCCCATGGAGGCAGCGCAGCGCCGCCGCAGCATTCGCGATGTCGCTGAGCTGGCTGGCGTTTCCGTGGGAACGGTGTCGAACGTTCTCAACAAGCCGTCACTCGTGGCGGAGGGCACTCGAACGCGCGTCGAGGACGCCATTCGCTCGCTCGGATTCGTCCGGAACGGGTCAGCCCGCCAGCTGCGAGCGGGAACGAGCCAGGCGATCGGCGCGATCGTGCTCGACATCTCCAACCCGTTCTTCACCGACGTTGCTCGTGGCGTCGAGGACCGGCTGGCCGAGGACGATCGGATCCTGATCCTCGCGAGTTCGGATGAGCAACGCTCCAAGGAAGAACGCTATCTGCGGCTGTTGGAGGAACAGGGCGTCCAGGGCGTGCTCGTCAGCCCCGCCGAGGCCGATCTGTCCTGGCTGGACGCGACGCGTGCGCGTGGGACGTCCGTCGTGTTGATCGACCGCACCAGTCCGAGTCCGGACATGTGCTCGGTGTCGGTCGACGACGTCAAGGGCGGCGAGCTGGCGGCGACGCATCTGGTCGAGATGGGTCATCAGCGGATCGCGTTCGTCAATGGACCGAGCAAGATTCGACAGTGCGCGGATCGGCGCAAGGGCGTTCGGAAAGCGCTTCGTTCCGCGGGATTGCCGGCGACGTCGTCGTTGGTCGAGATCATCGTCGAGACGCAGAACGCCGACGGAGGCGAACGTGCGTTGGAAGAACTGCTCGAGCTGCCGGATCCGGTCACCGCTATCGCCTGCGTGAACGACCTCACGGCGCTTGGTGTGTTGCGCGGACTGATGCGGCACGGCATTCGGGTGCCGGAGGACGTGGCTGTGGTCGGGTACGACGACGTGGAGTTCGCCGCTGTGTTGGCGACGCCGCTGACGTCGGTGCGGCAGCCGCGGTACCAGATCGGTCGCGCCGCCGCCGAGCTGTTGTTGGAAGAGACACGGCGGGACGGGGCGCATCGGCACCGGCAGATCCAGTTCCAGCCGGAACTGATCGTGCGGTCGTCGAGCCAGCCTCGGGTCGCTCGTCCTCGGCGTACGCGACGGGCCGCCGTTTCTTCCTAGCGGTTGCGCATCGCGACGATGCGTCTGATCGGGATCGCCACCTCGACGCCGTTCTTGCTCTGGGCCTGTTCGGCCAGCCACTGGGCGGCGTTGTCTCGGCGATCCTCGGTCGTGTCGGGGAGGTAGAGGCTGCCGAGGAGCAGGGCTGCGTCTGCCTCCGTTCGGACGGTGAAGGCGAAGCGTTCGCGGCCGTCCTCGAGCACGTCGAAGCCCGCCTCGGCGAGGGCGGAGCCGATGCCGCCCAGCTCGCCGCCTCCCGGGAAGCGCGGGGTCGTGCGCAGGCGTGCGGTGAGCTGACCGAGCAGCATCAGGTCGGCCCGCCTCAGCGGGAGCGGGCTGGCGACGGTCGCGACGAGCAGGCCGTTCTCGCGGATGACCCTTGCCACCTCTTCGAGCACCGTCGGCAACGGCTGGACGACCATCAGGCCCATCGAACAGACGACGGCGTCGAAGGCTCCGTCGGCGAACGGCAGGTGGGTCGCGTCAGCTCTGACCAGGGGGACCTGGTGGCGTTCCTTGCCGACCGCGAGCTCGGCTGCCGATCGGTCGACGCCGACGATGAGCTTGCTCGTCTCGGCGGGCTCGGTTGCCAGGAGACCCGCGGCCGCGGCGCTGCCGCAGGCGAGGTCGAGGACACGGCTCGCTCGGCCGATGATGGGGCGGATCAGCCAGCTGTACGGCGTGAGGTCACCGGCTCGGCAGCGGCCGAGCACGTCCTCGGTCTGGCCGGCGGTGCGGGCGTGGAAGTCCTCGAGGTACTCGGGCCAGGTCATCGTCCGAGCTCTTGGCCGATCGCGTCGCGGATGCCGGCGAGCGTCGTACCGGCCTCGACCGGCCGGCCGGCTACCGCCGTGACCAGGGCTTTCATGCCGGGGAGCGCTTCCTTGTGCTCGTTGTGGGCGGTCGCGATGAGCGGGTTGCGGTCGCCGGACCAGGGACGGATCAGCCGTTCCCAGCTGCGCTGCCAGGTGTCGGCGATCTCGTTCGGGGCCGGGACGCCGAAGAAGTGGCCGACGGGCGCGTGGTGGCGGAGCGCGACGACGGGGCTCTCCGCGTACATCCGCGCGAGGTGGACTCGTGCGCTGAGGTCGTGGCGGGTGTGGTCGTCGAGCTGGGTCCACAGGGTGCACGGTCTGCGGCAGACGCCCTCGAGCGTGGGGCGGCCGCCGTCGGGATGCGAGGCGCATCTGCCGAGCGCTTCGGAGACGCGGCTGTGGAAGCGGTCGAGGTAGACCGTCCAGCTCTCGACGTCGCCCCGGGACGCGTGGGCGACGCGGGCTGCGCCGCTGCGTTGGTTGGCGGTGTGGTCGCACGTACGGTCGTCGGTGCCCCACTTGCTGCCGGTGACCTTGGCGAACGCGGCCAGCTTCGACGGGTCCCCGGCGTTCCCGAGCTGCTTTTCCCAAGCCAGCAAGGGCAAATACTCGGCGACGAGGTGGAGGAGCACCACGACGTGGATGGGTTCGCGGCGGCGCCAGCGGACGTCGAGGGCCTCGAGCATGAGCTCGTAGAGGGGGACGATCGAGCTCAGCGATCCACGCTGCTTGGCGTTCGGGGTGCGAGGGAACTGCGCGTTCCGCACGTTCTCGACGACGCCGTGCGGGAGAACGCCGCTCGCGGCGATGACGTCGAAGTCCTCGGCGTCCAGGTCGAGCAGCCGTTCGCCGGCCTCGGCGAGCGCGTGGATCCTTCGTTCCCGCTGGGGGTCGAGGCCGAGCACGCGCACGACGGCCGCGACGCCGGAGAAGCGGAAGTCCGCGAGCAGGGCGTCGACGACCTCTCCCGTGCGGCCGCCGTCCATCACGCTGGGGACCCTAGCGGACCCCGCGCGGCAGATGAGAATCCGCACATCAGAGCCGCTGGCCGTTTTACCGTTGGTGAGCTGGACAGGAATCCAAGGTGCTGAGTGGACGGTACGACCTCCAGACGATCATCGGGCAGGGCGGCACGGCCGAGGTGTGGCGGGCCGTCGACCGGCGGCTGGACCGCGTCGTCGCGGTCAAGGTGCTGCGGTCGGACCTGGCGACGGACCGTACGTTCCCCGAGCGACTGCGGCGCGAGGCGCGGGCGATCGCGGGGCTGGACCATCCGGGCATCGTCGAGGTGTACGACGCCGGGTCCGACGAGCGCGACGGGATCGAGCTGCCGTACGTGGTCATGGAGTACGTCGAGGGCCTCTCGCTGCGCGACCTGATCGCTGCCGGTGAGCGCCTCACGCCGGAGCACGCGATGCGGGTGGTGGCGGACGTCCTCGACGCGCTCGAGTGCAGCCATCGCGCCGGCATCGTGCACCGTGACATCAAGCCGGGCAACGTGATGCTCACCGACGCCGACACCGTCAAGGTGATGGACTTCGGCATCGCTCGCGCCGTCGCCGGCCCCGCGGCGGAGCTGACGGCTACGTCGGAAGTGATCGGGACGGCGCAGTATCTCTCGCCGGAGCAGGCGCTGGGGTCGTCGGTCGACGGGCGGAGCGACGTCTACTCGACGGGGTGTCTGCTGTACGAGCTGTTGACCGGGCGGCCGCCTTTCGTGGGGTCGTCGCCGGTCTCTGTCGCCTATATGCACGTTCGCGAGCCCGTCTCGTCGCCTCTGGCCGTGGATCCGTCGCTTCCTCCGCACTACGCGTCGGTGGTGTTGCGGGCGCTGGCGAAGGATCCTTCGGAGCGGTATCCGTCGGCCGCGGCTATGCGGGCTGACGTCGAGGCGGCGCTCGTCGGGCCCGCTTCTCCGGCGCGGCGGGCTCCCACGTACGCGCTCGCCGCGGTGGGGGTCGCGTTGGCGGTGGTGGGGGCGGCGGCGTACCTGGTGGCTGAGTGGCCGGGGCCCGATGCCGGGACCGTTCGGCAACCTGAGGTGGCGCCGGCTCCTTCGCGTTCGGCACCTGCTCAGGTGGGCGAGGTGCGGTCGCCGGGGCCTCGCTCGCCCTCGTCCCCCTCGTCGCCGTCGTCGTCCGGTGAGCCGGGCGGTGTGTCGACGCCTGACTCCGTGGCGTCGCCTGGACCGACGCCGAGCCGGCCCGAGCCTGGGCCGACGGCGAGCCTGCCGGCGCCTGAGCCTTCGGCGTCGGAATCGGAGTCGGAGTCGCCTGGGCCATCGCCGGAGCCGACCGAGTCGGATGAGCCCTCGCCCGAGCCGTCGTCGGAACCCTCGTCGGAGTCGTCGCCGGAGCCTTCCCCCGACCCGCAGGACGAGAGCGAGCCGAGCCCCTCGCCTCCGGCTGACGTGATGCTGCGCACTTTGTGACCTCGGCCATGGCTGGGGTGACGGGTGGTTGTCTACCGTTCGCGCATGTCTGAGACCGTGCAGGTCGCTGTCACCGGAGCGGCCGGGAACGTGGGTGGCGCCCTCCTCTTCCGCCTCGCTTCCGGTGAGGTGTTCGGCCCTTCCGTGCGCGTGGTGTTGCGACTGCTGGAGGTGCCGGCAGCCCTGCCGGCGCTCGAGGGCGTGGCGATGGAGCTGTTGGACTCCGCGTTCCCGCTGCTGGCCGATGTCGTCGTCACGTCGTCGCCTTCCGTGGCCTTCGACGGCGCGTCGTGGGCGCTGTTGCTGGGTTCGTCGCCGCGGCGTGCCGGACAGTCGCGCGGGGATCTGCTGGAGGCGAACGCCTCGGTCTTCGTACCGCAGGGCCGCGCTTTGGCGGCGCATGCGGCGCCGGACGTCCGCGTGCTCGTGGTCGGCAACCCGTGCAACACGAACTGCCTGATCGCGCGGGCGCAGGCGCCGGAGATCCCGGACGCGCGGTGGTTCGCGATGACGCGGCTGGACGAGAACCGCGCGAAGGCCCAGCTCGCGCTCCGAGCCGGCCTGCCGGTGCGCGAGGTCAGTCGGCTGGCGATCTGGGGGAACCACTCGTCGACGCAGTACCCGGACGCGTTCAACGCCCTGATCAGCGGCCGCCCGGCACCGGTCGTGATCGGCGACGACACCTGGCTGCGGTCGTCGTTCCTCTCGCTGGTCCAGGAACGCGGCGCGGCGATCATCGCGGCCCGCGGCCACTCGTCGGTGGGATCGGCCGCGGCGGCCGTCGTCGACTCCGTCCGCGCGTTGTCGTTCGGTACGCCGGCCGGCGACTGGACCTCGCTCGGCGTGGTGAGCCGCGGCGAGTACGGCGTGCCAGAGGGCCTGGTCTTCAGCTACCCCGTCGCCGTCTCGGTCGATGGGACCTGGTCAGTGGTCCCGGGGGTGTCGCATTCGCCTGAGGCTCTGGAACGGCTGCGCGTGACCACCGACGAGCTGGTCGCCGAGCGAGACCAGGTGGCGAAGCTCCTCCGCGACTGACCGCGAGAACGTCCACACCTGCGTCGACCTGCTTTCGACAATTCCAGTCCAACTGGAATTGATCATGCAAAGCGTGTCGTGAATTCCATCAGACTACGAATCGTGTCATGATCATCGCGGTCAGTAAGCAGAGGAACAAACGGGGATGTGGCACATGCTCACTGCGGTCGGTGGCGGGTATCCGGAGGACCGGTTCTGCCCAGGGCTCAGGGACGAGACGGAGCGCTGGGCGTTCCGGGACAACGACGGGGACAACGGATCGCACAGCGAGCGCCACCGTCCGGGTGCGCGGTGGGCGGCCCGGCTGCATCCGAGGCAGCGGCCGGCGCGGCTGCCGGCTGAGGGGCGGTGCCAAGCGTTCCGGTGATCACGCGTACCGCCCAGGAGCACGTCCGTCTCAGCCAGACGCTGCGCGGACTACGCACCAGGTCGGGCCTCGGTGGGACGGAGGCCGGACGCAGGGCCGGTATGTCCCAGTCGAAGCTGTCCAAGATCGAGACCTGCCAACTCCTCCCGTCCGTCGACGACGTTCGCAAGCTGTGCGAGGTCTACGCGGCGCCGGCGCCGGAGCGCGCCGCGCTGCTCGCGGCCGCCTCGGAGGTACGGGAGGAAAGCCAGCGGGCGCGGGTCGTTCTGCCGCGGGCCGCGGGCAAGCTGCGACAACGCCTGGGCCGATTGGAGTCCGCCGCGACCTTGTTGCGGGACTTCCAGCCGGGCATGGTGGTGGATGTCCTGCAGACGGCCGCGTACGCGCGGGCCATCACCACAGGCGGGTTCGACCCGGCCGACTCTTCGTCGGAGGCGGCCGGGTCGAGCTCTTTGCCGCCAGCCAAGAGCTTCGTGCTGATCATGACCGAGGGCGCGCTGCGCTGGCAGGTGAGCAGCCCGACGGTGATGTTCGAGCAGCTGGACTGGATCATCGAGGCCTCGCGCCGCCCCAACGTGCGCGTCGGGGTGATCCCGTGGACGCGCGCGGTCGAGGTGTTCTGCTCGCACGCGTTCCGCCTGTACGACTCGTCCGCGGTCGTCGTCGAGACCCAGCCGACGCCCGTGCCGTTCACCGAACAGGTCGATGTGACGGCGTACGAGGAGCTGTTCGCCGAGCTCGAGGCCTTGGCGAGCTTCGACAACGAGGGCCGCCGCGAGCTGGCCCGCATCAGCAACGAGTACCGCCTGCTGCCCTAGCGGGTCGTTCGACGGAAGCGCCAGGTCGCCAGGGGTACGAACACCGCCAGCAGAGCGATGGACCAGGCGAGGGTCATCGCGATCGGATGGCGCATCGGGAAGCTGGGGTCGGCCGCCATGACTACCGGGTTGCCGAACAGCTCCCGGCACGCCGCGACGAGCGACGACACCGGGTTCCAGTCCACGACGACCTTCAGCCAGCCGGGCATGCCGTCCGTCGGGACGAACGTGTTCGACAACATCGACACCGGAAACACCATCGGGACGAAGGCGTCGGCCGTCTCCGGCTTGACCGACATCCCGACGTAGATGCCGATCCAGCTCGTCGCGAACCGGAGCAGCAGGATCAGCCCGAACGCGCCGACCGCCGGACCCAGTCCGTGCCGTATCCGCCAGCCGACCAGCAGGCCGATCGCCACCATCACCACCACGCCGAGGCAGGCGGTCAGGACGTCGGACGCGGCCCGCCCCAGCGGAACGGCCGACCGCGCCATCGGCATCGACTGGAACCGGTCCATGACGCCCTCGGCGACGTCCTTCGACACCATCAGCGCGCACGCCATCACCCCGACCAGCGCGGTCATCGCGAACAGGCCAGGCATGAGGTACTCGCGGTAGTTGCCGCCGGGTACGGAGATCGCGCTGCCGAACACGTAGCCGAACAGCAGCACCATCATTCCCGGGAAGATCACCGCGCCGAGCAGCTGGCCGGGCTCGTGGCGGAGCTGGGTGAACTCGCGCCGCGCCAACGTCCAACCGTCGTGGAGGGTCCAGCCGAGCGCGGTCATCACGCGGCCTCGCCCTCGGCGGAGGTGGCGGCGGTGGCATGTCCGGTGATGCGCAGGAACACGTCGTCGAGCGTCGGCCTGCGCAGCCCGATGTCGTCGGTCGCGACGCCGGCCTGGTCGAGCTCGCGCACAGCGGCCGTCAGGTCGGCGGTGCCGGCCAGCGCGGGTACGGTCAACCGGCGCGCGGCCGGTGCCAGAGCGGGCTCGGAGCCGGTGGCGCGCCGAACGGCCGCCGCGGCCGCGGCGAGCGCGTCCGGAACGGTCACCACGACCTCGAGCCGGTCGCCGCCGATTTGGCCCTTCAGGTCCGACGACGTCCCCGCGGCGATCACCCGGCCGGCGTCGAGCACGACGATCTGGTCGGCGAGCTGGTCGGCCTCGTCGAGGTACTGCGTGGTCAACAGCACGGTCGTCCCGCCCGCCACGAGCGCGCGGATCGCGGTCCAGACCTCGCCGCGGCTGCGCGGGTCGAGGCCGGTGGTCGGCTCGTCGAGGAACAGCACCGCGGGCGCGATGATCAAGCTCGCGGCGAGGTCGAGGCGCCGGCGCATACCGCCGGAGTACGTACCGACCACGCGGTCCGCCGCGTCGGCGAGACCGAAGTCCGCGAGCAGCTCGTCCGCCCGACGCCGGGCGGCGCGTCCGCCGAGGTGGTAGAGCCGGCCGAACATGCGGAGGTTCTCACGGCCGGTCAGCTTCTCGTCCACAGCCGAGTGCTGGCCGGCGAGTCCGATCCGGTAGCGGACCTTGCCGGCGTCGCGAACGACGTCGAGCCCGGCGACGGTCGCGGTGCCGGCGTCCGGTCGGAGCAGCGTGGCGAGGATCCGGACCACGGTGGTCTTGCCGGCGCCGTTCGGGCCGAGCAGGCCGCAGACGGTGCCGGCCGGCACCGTGAGGTCGACGCCGCGGAGCGCCTCGGCGCCTTTGAAGCGTTTGCGAAGGCCGTGCGCGGAGATCATCTCGATCACCCCTTTCTGGGTACGGTGTACGCGGTCGCATTGGGTACACCGTACGCACTGCGTACACTGTCCGCAATACCCCGAGGGAGGACCGATGGCGGGAGACCCGCGGAAGGAGAGGCGCGAGGAAGAGGTCGCCGCGTTCATCTGGCAACGGATCGAGCACAGCGGCCGCGGCCCGCGCCCCTCGCTCACGCACGACCAGATCGCCCGCGCGGCGATCGCGCTCGCGGACGCGGACGGCATCGAGGCCGTCTCGATGCGACGCGTCGCCTCCGAGCTCGGCGCCGGAACGATGACGCTCTACCGGTACGTCGCCACCCGCGACGAGCTCCTCGACCTCATGATCGACGCGATCATCGGCGACTTCGGGTCGGCGGACCGGCTCAGCGGCGACTGGCGCCGCGACCTCGCGGCGGAAGCGCACACGAACCGGGCGATGATGCACGCGCACCCCTGGTCGGTCGCGCTCAGGTACGCGCGGCCCTCGTTCGGGCCCAACGGGCTGGCGAACACCGAGCGCGTGCTCGCCTCGGTCGACGGCGTGGGCCTCGACATCGACGGCAAGCTCGACCTGGTGTCGACGATGTCGTCGTTCGTGCTCGGCTTCACCCAGGCGGAGCTCGCCGAGCAGGAGGCACGTCGGCGGACAGGGCTGAGCGAGGACCAGTGGCGCGCGAGCATGGGGCCATACATCGAGGGCGTGCTCGCGACCAAGCGGTATCCGTTCCTCGAACGGGTGATCGTCGACGCCGAGGACTTCCCCGATCCGGACGCGGTGTTCGAACGCCGGCTCGACCTGGTGCTCGATGGGCTCGCGGCCCGCGTGGCTCGTTCCTGACGGTTGAACCTCACGTCGCGTCAGGTCCTACGGTGGGGAACGTGAGCGGGCGGCGGTGGAGCATCGGGCAGCTAGCGAGGGCCAGTGGGGTCACTGTGCGGACGCTGCATTACTACGACGAGATCGGGTTGGTGCTGACCGCCCAGCTGGCGGACCTCGAGCGGCAGACCAGCCGGATCGAGGGGTCCAAGCAGCGGGTACGGGCGATGCTGGACCAGCTCGCCGGCTCGGTCATGCCCGAGCCGGAGCAGTTCCTCTCCACGCTCGAACCACTCCGGGTCGACCTCGACCGCCACCTGACCAAGGCTCAGCAGACAGCGATGACTGAAAGCGCCACGTCCCTGGGCACGGCGAAGGTCGAGGCGCTCAAGGCGGAGTGGATCGACCTCTTCACCCAGCTCAGACAGCACCTACACGACGGCACGCCCGCCGAGGACGAGCAGGTCAAGGCCCTTGCCCACCGCTGGCAGGAGCTCGCGGCGACGTTCGGCACCGACGAACGCCTCAGGCCCGCGCTCCAAGCGATCTGGCAGGACAACAGGATCGGCGAGCAGCTCGACCAACGCCTCGGCTGGCAAGGCGCCGCCGGAACGACGGAGATCCTCGCCTACCTCGAGAAAGCCAAGAGCTAAGGCAGCTTCACGAAGACGTGCGCCGCGTCGCTCTCCGAGATCTCCGCGTTGCCGCCCTCGCCACCGGCCAGCGTCACCCGGCCACCAGAGGTCGACACGGTGACCGTACGGCCAGGCAAAACCCCGGCCAGCCGAAACACCTCGAGCAGCTCGGGCTCGGTCTGCAACGGCTCGGAGATCCGCCGGATCACGACCTTCGCCTCGTCCCGCCCGACGTCGATCAGCACCTTGTCCAGCCGTTCGACGCCGTCCATGAAGTCCTCGGCCTGAGCCTCGCCGAGCTCGTCCAGCCCCGGGATCGGGTCCCCGTACGGCGACTCGGTCGGATGCCCCAGCACCTGAACCAGCCGGCGCTCGACGTCCTCGGAGATCACGTGCTCCCACCGACAGGCCTCGGCGTGCACCAGCTCCCAGTCCAACCCGATCACGTCGACCAGCAGCCGCTCGGCCAGCCGGTGCTTCCGCATCACGCGCATCGCCAGCGTCCGTCCCTCGGGGGACAGCTCCAGGTGCCGGTCGCCCTCGACGGTCAGCAGTCCGTCGCGCTCCATGCGCGCGACCGTCTGCGACACCGTCGGTCCGGACTGGTGCAGGCGCTCGGCGATGCGTGCGCGCAGAGGGACGATGCCCTCTTCCTCAAGCTCGAAGACGGTCTTGAGGTACATCTCGGTGGTGTCGATGAGATCGCTTACGCTCACGCCGCTGCGCTCCCCTGGTGTCGAAGCAAGCCCGCTCTGGGGCACCAGGATACGCGTACCCACCGACAACGCAGGCACGCTGCTCTACGCGCTCGGCGTAAGAGGTCAGGCCTTGCTGTCACCCTTACGCGTCGCACCGCGCTCGTCGGCCTTGCGACGGTCCCGAAGACGCTTCGCCTTGGTCCGCTCCTTTACCCACCGCACACGACGTCGATCTCCTCTACCCATCTCCGGAGACTACGCAGAAATCGCTGGTTACGGGGCGAGCGGTCCGACGTCGGCCGTCGTCAAGGGGTGCCGCCGCGGCCCACCTGGTCGCCGCTCGTCCGCGCCGACGTCCTTCGCGCCCATCCGCGCGAGCCCGTCGACGTCCAGCGACACCATCGGGTACGAGCCGATAGCCGCGTCGATGGCCGGGCTCTTTCCCGAAGGTCGGTAGATCCCGTACGAGTCGGAAACCAGCTTCGGGTCCACAGCCCGGTACCCCGAAGCGGGCAGGTCGCCACCAGGAGCGCCGGACAGCAAATTGCCCTCCCACCGGAAGCCGACCTCGCCACGAGGCATCGTCACGAGCTGAGTCCCCGACCCCACGACCGCGTTGTTGGCGACGACGCAGTCGTGCGGCTCGAACGGCCGGTTGCCCTCGCCGGTGATGGAGACGGCGTTCCCGACCAAGGTGTTGAACGCGATGAGCACGCGGTCAGGCCGGTCGTTGCCCGTGCTCGTGGTGTCGTCGATGACGCTGCCACTGCCGATCACGATCCCGCTGCCGGCGCTGTCGCGGACCTGGTTGTTCACGATCACGTGGTCGTTGCCGTAGAAGCGGATGCCCGACTTGCCGCCGAACATCAGGTTGCCCTCGACCCGGTTCCGGTTGCCGTGCCGCAGCACGATCGAGCCCTCGCTCCGGATGATCGTGTTGTTGCGGATCAGGTTGTCCGACGACTTCACCGAGATCGCCTCGGGATCGCCGTCGACCTTGTCGAACAGGTTGTACTCGACGACCGCGTTCGCCGTCAGCAGCTGCTTGGAGCTGAGCCCGAGGCGGATCGGCTCGCCGCCGTTGTCGCCGGTGAACTGGTGGTTGAAGAAGTAGTTGTGGTGGATCCACGTCCGTTGCGCGATCTTGCCGTCCGGCCCGGAGATCGGCAGATAGACGCCGAGGTTGGTCTTGTTCGCGAACGTGTTGTGGTCGATCTCCGCGTCGTCGCCGTCCACACCGAGCCAATGGTCGCCGTCGGCCGCTGTCGTCAGCTCGAAGTGGTTGCGGGTGATCCGGATGTGCGTGGAGTCGCTCGGTACGCGCAACGTCTGCGTGGTCGTGAGCTTGAAGCCGCGCAGCACGACGTGGTGCGAGCCGCTGAACGTGAAGCCGCGCGGCCCGGTGATCTCCGCCTTGCCGACCTTCGCGGCGGTGATCGTGAGGCCGGACTTGCCGGTGATCGCGATCGGGCTGTCGGCGACGTACGTACCGTCGGCCACCTCGATCGTCGCGCCGGGCTGGGCCGCGTCGATCGCCTGCTGTAGCTCGGCGAGCGAGTCGACCCGCACCGGGCCGCCGGCCTGCGCCTGCGCCTGCTCGTGGGAACGAACAGAACGAGCGCGAGAGCCACGAGCACTGCACGGATCATCCGTACCTCCTAGGCGAGTAGGCCGAGACGTGCACCGTCGACGGGGTGGGCGAACGGCTCGCCGCGGACGTACCGCTCGATCTCGGCGACGGCGAGCTCACCCATCCGACGGACCTCCACGCCGGTCGAGCCGGCGATGTGCGGGGTGAGGAACACGTTCGGCAGCTGGAACAGCTTCGAGTCCGGCGGCAGCGGCTCGGGATCGGTGACGTCGAGGATGACGTTCAGCCGCCCGGTCGCCACCTCCTCGGTGAGCGCCCGAGTGTCGATCAGCTTGCCGCGCGAGGTGTTGATCAGCGTGGCTTGGTCCTTGAGCGCGGCGAGGCGTCGCTGGTCGAACAGGTGGTACGTCGCCGGGAGGTCGGGCGCGTGGATGCTGACGACGTCGGAACGTGCGACCAGCTCGTCGAGGTCGACGAGCTGAGCGCCCAGCTCTTCGGCTTCCGCAGCGGTGAGCGTCGGGTCGGAGAGCAGCAGCTCGAAGTCATAGCCGGCGAGCAGTCGGAGCACCTCGCGGCCGACGTGGCTCGCGCCGACGATACCGATCACCTGACCGTAGTTGCCGATCGTCGGATAGACGGCAGCCCAGTCCTGCTTGACGGTCTGGGACCGGTAGGCGTCGCGGATCGGCAGAACGTGCTTGTTCGCAAGGACAATCATCGCGACCGTGTACTCCGCGACCGGGGTCGCGTTGGCGGCGACGGCGTTCGAGACCGGGAGTCCACGTTGCCAGCACGCGTCGGTGACGATGGCCTTGACCGAGCCCGCGGAGTGCACGATCGCCTTCAGGCTCGGGGCATTCGCGAGGACTGCCTCGTCGATCGGCTGGCTTCCCCAACCGGTGAGCAGGATCTCGGCGTCCTTCAACCGTTCGGCGACGCCTTGCGCGGTGAAGTCGGTGACGACCGCCTCGTCGGACAGGTCGACGTCCGCGACCCGCTGGAGCCGCGCCCTCGCGGCGTCGTCGAACAGCCGCGGGAGGTGGCGGGGTTCCATCGAGAGCAGCACGAACGGGCGCGGAGCGTCAACCATGGACCCGAGGCTAGCCGTCTTGGCAACCGCTTTCCAAGCGTTGCCGTCCGATTGCCGTCAGCGGCGCTCGGCCAGGATTGGAGGTGCGCTCCTTCCTCCCGTCCGGCGGATGGGCGCTCGGACTTGTTCGAGGGATCTCGGCTTAGAGGCCGAGATCCGTCGAACAAGTCGCACGAAACGTGGCGGTGCGGGTGGTGTCGAGGTGGCCCGCGGTGCTGCCGGTCGGACTTGTTGGACGATCCCCGACTTCTAGGTCGGGGATCGTCCGACAAGTCGCGAGAACAACCGCTCTGCCGTCAGCGGCGCTCGGCCAGGATGGTCTCGGCGAGCAGGGCGGCGTCGTACTGGACGAAGCCCAGCAGGCTCGAGCCGATGTTGCGCTGCCAGGGTCGGCCGATCGTGTAGAGGCCGGGTACGCCGTCGACGACGCCCTGCCGCTGCCGGATAACGCCGCGGTCGTCCAGTGCCTCGGGTACCGCGACCCACGAGTCGTCGTGCCGGAACCCGGTCGCCCACACCACCGCGTCCACCTCGGCCGCCGCGCCGTCGTCGAACCGGACCCTCGCGCCGTCCGTCGCCACCAGCCGCGGACGGAACGCCACGCCGCGACCGACGAGGTCCTTACGGCGCGTGCCGATCACCGTTCCGTCGCCGGCCTTCATCCGCTGCCCCAGCCGTCCTTCGACCGGCGCCCGCATCACGCCGAGCCTGGTCAGCCACCAGAAGATGTCGCGGCCGAGCAGCCGTTGCGGGATCGCGCGGTTCTGGTGCCCCTCGGCGAGGGTGACCTGCCGGCCGGCCTGGGCGAGCTCGTCGGCGATCTGCATGCCGGAGTTGCCGCCGCCGACGATCAGCACCCGGTCGCCGGGCAGTTCGGCGGGCGAGCGATAGGCGGAGGTGTGGACGTTCGGCACGCCGACGGTGAGCTCGAGCGGGACGTACGGCGTCGCGTACGCACCGGTCGCGACCACGACCTGCCTCGCCGGCAACCGTTCGCCATCGGCGAGCTCCACCGAGAAGCCGCTGTCCAACCGGCTCAGCGAAGTCACCCGGGCGCCGAAGCGGATGGGCAGCTCGGCGTGCTTGGCGTACGTCGCCAGATAGTTCGCCACCTCGTCGCGCCCGACATGGCTGTCGTCCGGCGCGGGGAACGGCAACCCGGGCAGACCCGAGTACTGAGCGGGCGTGAACAGCCGCAGCGAGTTCCACCGCGATCGCCACACCTGTCCGATTTCCGCGCCGGCCTCGACGAGCAGTACTTCCAGCCCGAGCCGACGCAGGTGATATCCGATGGCTAGCCCGGCCTGGCCAGCACCCACAACGAGAACGTCCACCCCAGCGAACCCCTAGCTCCCCGTGATCAAGAGCCGTCAACGGCACCAAGCATGCTGTCCACCGCTGGCGCCACGCTGGCGGCAGGCTACTCGAAATCGAGCGCGATCGCCGCGACCGTCCGGTTGCCCTTGACGACCGCCGCACCTCCGGCGTACTTCACCTTCGGATCGGTGAGCATCCGGCGGTGCGGCGGGCTGTCGAACCAGGTGTCGAGCATCGTCTCCACGGACCACCGCTTGCTCCCCGTGCCGCCGAACAGGGCCTCGTAGCCGCAGTGCTCGAACGTACCCTCGAGCACGTTCTTGGTCGCGCACGCCTCGGCCTTGTCCGCGGTCGAGTCGCGGTACCTGACCGGCTCCAGCCCCAGCGCCTCGCGGCGCTGGTTGAGCTCGGTGACGAGCTCTTGCCGGCCGTAGACCGTGACGTCGGGTTTCGGTGCGGACGTGGGCTTCTGGGTGGGTTTCGGGTCGGGCTTGGGAGTCGGCTTCTGGGTGGGCTTCGGACTCTCGGGCTCCGGCGCGGGTGCGGGCTTCCGCTTGGTGGGCTTGGGCGTGGGCTTCGCCGTCGGCGTGCGCTTCGCCGTCGGCGTGGGCTTGGCCGTCGGGGTCGAGGTCTCGATCGTTCGCGACGGCGACGGCGATGCCGTGGGACTCACCGTCGGCTGCGACGCCACCGGGCCGAGCGCCGCGGAGGGAGCCTCCTCACCCTGGCAGCCGGACGACAGCAGCAGCGCGACGACGGCGGCCGCGACGAGGGAGCGAGAAGGCATGCGCGGAAACCTACGAGCCCACCCCGGGACGCACAATGCCTCGGCGCCAACTTGCACCACCGCATCCCCCACGTACGGTGGGAATTATGGCTGAGAACCACGACCTTTCCGGCAAGTCCGCCCTCGTCACCGGCGCCTCGCGCGGCATCGGGCGAGCGATCGCGATCGGCCTCGCCGGCCGAGGTGCGAAGGTCGCCGTCGGCTATCTGAAGAACGCGAAGCTCGCCGCCGAGGTCGTCGACCAGATCCGTGACAGCGGCGGCGTCGCCGTCGCGATCCAGGCCGACCTGGCCCGGCCGAGCGAGGTCGCGGCGACGTTCGACCAGGCAGAAGCGAAGCTCGGACCGCTGGACATCGTGGTCGCCAACGCCTCGGACGTGATCATCAAACCGTTCGTGGACTTCACCGAGGACGAGTTCGACCGGCTCTTCGCCGCGAACGCGAAGAGCGCGTTCTTCACCATGCAGGAGGCGGCGAAGCGGTTGCGCGACGGTGGCCGGATCATCGCGACGTCGACCGGTGGTACGAAGATGTTCTTCACCGAGACGTCGGTCTACCTCGGGACCAAGGGAGCGGTCGAGCAGTTCGTCCGGGTGCTGTCCCGTGAGCTCGGGCCACGCGGCATCACGGTCAACGCGATCTCACCCGGCTTCACCGACACCGACCTGTTGCCGGATCGCGACCGCGAGGTCGCCGCCGGCATGTCGCCGTTCGCCCGGGTCGGCCAACCGGAGGACGTCGCCGCCGTCGCGGTGTTCCTCGCCACCGAGGAAGCCCGCTGGGTCACCGGCCAGAACCTCGCCGCCGGCGGAGGGGTCTTCTAGCCTCGCGAACGGATCTTGCGGGTGCTCTCCCGCAGCACGACCTCGCCGCGGATGCGGATCAACCGATCCCGGTCCGGCGGCTCGAGATCCAAGGCAAGCTCGGCCGCTCGCATCCCCATCTCCTCCAACGGCAGCCGCACCGTCGTCAACGGAGGAACGAGGTCGCGCAACGTCTCGATGTCGTCGAAGCCCGCCATCGACAGGTCGCCCGGAACGGACACGCCCTGCTCGCGGCAGGCGGCCATCGCGCCGACCGCCATCACGTCGTTCACCGCGAACACGCAGGTCACGCCCAGCTTGCGTTCCAGCAGCTCGCGCGCCGCCTGATACCCGCCGTCGCGGGTGAACGGTCCCTCGATCACCGCTTCCGGGTCCAACGCAAGCCCCGCGTCGGCCAGCCCGGAACGGAACCCCGTCAGCCGGTCGCGCGCGGTAAGTATGGTGCGCGGGCCCGCCAACACCCCGAAACGCTTGTGCCCGAGCTCCGCCAACCGGGTCGCCAGCTCCCGCGCGCCAGCACGGTTCTCCGGCAGCACCGTGTCGGCCGGCAGCTTCTGCTGCGACACCGCCGCGACCCGTCCGCCGCCGCGCCGGAACGCGGTGACCTCGGCCGCCAGCCGTTCGGTCTGCTCGCGATCGGCGACCCGCGAGCCGGCGAGGATCACCGCGCGAGCCCGCTGAGCGCGCATCATCGCGACGTACTGCACCTCACGGTTCGGATTGCGCGAGGTCGTCCCCAACGTGACGATCAGTCCCCGGTCGTCCGCTACGCGCATGACGCCCGACGCGATCGCGGAGAAGTACGGGTCGCCGATGTCGTGCACGATCAGCCCGACCGTCGACGAGGTGCCGCGGGCAACGGCCTGCGCGTGCAGGTTCGGCGTGTAGCCGAGCTCCGCGGCGGCGTCGTGAACGAGCGTGCGCAACTCTTCGTTGACGCGCCGCGTACTGCCGTTCAGGACTCGAGAAGCGGTCGCCAGCGAGACTCCCGCCCGGCGCGCGACATCGCCCAGCGTCACTACCTCGGGAGCGCTCATCGCGACCTCTCCTTCTCGTCGCGCGGAAAAAACTGGACCAACAGCGGACAGGGCGGTAAGTTTCCAACGGCCTAGCCGGCCGACCTCTATCGTGTCAAGCATGCCGTATAGGCAGCCGCAGCAGGGCCTAACGACGTCACGAGGCGAGCCGTGTCACGCATCGGTTAAGAGTGCGCGATCCTGCGTGAACGGGCCTTGTTACGACCAAGATCTCGCATTACGCTACGCCCACTCCGCAGCCTGCGGACCACTCGAAGGCTCTCGGCACGGCGTCACGGGGTCAGTAGGGCTGATCTCGGGAAGACGTACCGACGGCCCAGTCCCACTCCACGACCTGTGACTGGGAATCGCGTATGGAGGCACGCCATGAGCATTGAACGCCGGGACTTCCTTCGCAGGGCGGCCATCCTCGGAGCCGCTGCGGGCGCACCAGCGACGCTGGCCGCCTGTGCGACCGGCGGCGGCAACCCGCCCGCATCGAACAACAACCCCTCGCCGGCGGTCTCCGCGGATGAGAAGAACCCGTTCGGCGTCGACCCGAAGGCACCGCTCGACGTCGTCATCTTCAAGGGCGGCTTCTCCGACGAGTACGCGAAGTTCCACGAGAAGATGTACAAGGAGGCGTACCCCGACGCCGACGTCAAGCACACGGGTACGCAGGACATCACTCCCCAGCTGCAGCCGCGCTTCGTGCAGGGCAGCCCGCCGGACGTCATCGACAACTCCGGCGCGCAGGCGATGGACTACACGACGCTCGCCACGCAGGGCCAGCTCATGGAGATCGGCGAGAACTTCACCAAGGCCCCCTCGTTCGACTTCGAGGGCAAGACCATCGGCGACACGCTCATCGACGGGGCGCTCGTCCCGGCCGAGATCGAGGGCAAGTCGTACGGACTGCCGTACGCGTTGAACATCAACGGCCTCTGGCACGACGCCGCGCTGTTCGAGAAGAACGGCTGGGAGCCGGCGAAGACCTGGGACGACCTGATGGCTCTCGGCGAGAAGACCAAGGCCGCGAAGATCCCGCTGTGGACGTACCAGGGTCAGTACCCCGGCTACATGGTCTCGGTGTTCTGGCCGATGGTGCAGAAGCTCGGCGGCAACGAGGTGCTGAAGAACGTCGACAACCTCGAGGACGGCGCCTGGTCGCAGGACGCGGTGAAGGTCGTCGCCGAGAAGTTCTTCGAGCTCAAGACCAAGGGCTACATCCTCCCGGGCACCGCTGGCCTCACCCACATCCAGTCGCAGGCGGCGTGGGCGCAGCACAAGGCCGCGATGATCCCCTGTGGTTCGTGGTTGAAGAGCGAGCTCGGGTCGCAGCTCCCGGCGGACTTCAAGATGGCGATCCAGCCGACGCCGTCGGTCAGCGCGAGCGACAAGCTGCCGTACGACGCGGTGCCGTGGAGCCCGGGTGAGACGTTCATCGTTCCCGCCAAGGCGAAGAACGGTCCTGGCGGCCTGGAGTACCTGCGCATCATGCTCTCCAAGAAGGGCGCGCAGGAGTTCGCCAAGCTCACGTACACGCTCACCGTCGTCAACGGCGCGCACGACGACCAGGAGCTCGACTCCGTGCTCGAGTCGTCGCTCGAGGTGCACCAGGCGGCGCTGAAGGTCGAGCGGCTCGACCCGGTCAAGTACTCCGGTTGGTACGTCTCGCTCAAGGACGAGGTCGAGGGCGCGATGGGCCAGCTGCTCACCGGCAACCTCGACGCCGCCGGCTTCATCGCGCGGGCCCAGAAGAAGGCCGACGCGGTCAAGAAGGACCCGAAGATCAAGAAGTTCCAACGCTGAAACACAATGAGGCCGTGAACGAAGTGCAGGCTGCACCGGGCGGGACCGCAGGGACATCCCTGCGGTCCGCTCTGGCGCTTGGAGCAGACTTCGCTCACTGATTCATCCATCAAATGAGAGTTGGGGGCAATGAGCGAGGACCAAGTGTCGAGCCGGCTCGGCCGCAGGG
This sequence comes from uncultured Actinomycetota bacterium, assembly GCA_963762635.1. Lineage (GTDB taxonomy): Bacteria > Actinomycetota > Actinomycetes > Propionibacteriales > Actinopolymorphaceae > Tenggerimyces. The sequence goes on along the minus strand of CAVXLQ010000004.1, from coordinate 240,571 downwards.
GATTCCTCCGGTCGGCAGCGGCACTAGGCGCGGTAGCGGGCAGCCCGGCAGTACTGGCCGCGTGTGCGACCGGTAGCGGCGGAACGCCCACAGGCACGGAGAACAAGCCGACTCCCGCGGTGTCGGAGAGTGCGGAGAACCCGTTCGGCGTCGACCCGAAGGCGCCACTCGACGTGGTCATCTTCAAGGGCGGCTTCAGCGACGACTACGCCAAGTTCCACGAGAAGCTGTACATGGAGCAGTACCCGGACGCGAAGGTCAAGCACACGGGTACGCAGGACATCACGCCGCAGCTGCAGCCGCGCTTCGTGCAGGGCAGCCCGCCGGACGTCGTCGACAACTCCGGCGCGCAGTCGCTCGACACCACGACGCTCGCGACCACCGGCCAGCTCACGGTGATCGACGACCGGTTCCTCGACGCGCCCTCGTTCGACTTCGAGGGCAAGAAGATCCGCGACACCCTGGTCGACGGGACGCTGGACCAGCTCACCATCGAGGGCAAGGCGTACGGCGTCCCGTACGCGCTGAACATCAGCGGGATCTGGCACAACGCCGCGGTGTTCGAGAAGAACGGCTGGGAGACGCCGAAGACCTGGGCCGACCTGATGGCGCTCGGCGCGAAGACGAAGGCCGCCGGGCTTCCGTTGTGGACGTACCAGGGCCAGTACCCCGGCTACATGGTCACCGTCTTCTCGGCGATGGTGACCAAGCACGGTGGCAACGACATCGGCAAGAACATCGACAACCTCGAGGACGGCGCCTGGCAGCAGGACTCGGTCAAGGCGGTCGCCGAGGCGTTCTTCGAGCTGAAGTCCAAGGGCTACATCCTGCCCGGCACGGCGAGCCTGACCCATGTTCAGGCGCAGGCCGCCTGGGCGCAGGGCAAGGCCGCGATCATCCCGTGTGGCTCGTGGCTGAAGAGCGAGATCGGCTCGCAGTTGCCCGCGGACTTCAAGATGGCGATCCAGCCGACGCCGTCGCTGGATCCCGCGACTGACAAGCTCAAGTACGAGGCGATCCCGTACGGCACGACCGAGGCGTTCGTCGTTCCCAGCAAGGCGAAGAACGTGAACGGTGGCCTCGAGTACCTGCGCCTCATGCTCTCCAAGAAGGGCGCGCAGGAGTTCGCCAAGCTCACGTACACGCTGACCGTGGTCAAGGGCGCGCACGACGACCAGGACATCGACACCGTGCTCAAGTCTTCGCTGGAGGCGTACAACGCCGCGCAGGCGCAGGAGCGGATCGCGCCGTGGAAGTACGCGGCCTGGTACGTGCCGATGAAGGACGACATCGAAGGCGCGATGGGCCAGTTGCTCACCGGCAAGATGGACGCCAACGGGTTCGTGGAGCGGGCGCAGAAGATCGCGGACCGCGTCAAGAAGGACCCGAAGATCAAGAAGCTCTCAAGGTAAGGACGGTCGACCATGCGCAAGGGACGATGGCCGTTCATCATCACGTTCCTGGCTCCGCCACTCGCCCTGTATCTGGTGTTCGTGCTTTCGCCGTTCATCCAGGGCATCCAGATATCGCTGACGGACTGGACCGGGTTGACTCCGACGTTCAACTACGTCGGTCTGCAGAACTACATCAGCCTTTTCCAGGACGCCGAGTGGTGGCACGCGGTCCTCAACAACGTGAAGTTGTTGGTGGTCGTTCCGGTCGTGACATTGGCGTTCTCGTTGGTCCTTGCCGCATTGCTCACGCGAGGCGGAACGGGTGGTGCCCGTTCCGGTCTCGCGGGCTCGAAGTTCTACCGCGTCGTCTACTTCTTCCCACAGGTGCTTCCGGTCGTGATCATCGCGATCATGTTCCAGTTCATCTACGCACCGCAGGGTGGACTGCTGGAGAAGTTCCTGGGCTGGATCGGGATCGACATGTTGTCGATCATTCCGAATGGACCACTCGGCAACCAGGGCTTCATTCTGTGGGCGATCGCGTTCGTGTCGATCTGGGCCGGCGTCGGTTTCTTCATGGTGCTGTTCATCGCGGGCATGCAGCAGATTCCGCGTGAGCTGTTCGAGGCGGCCGCGATCGACGGTGCGAGCCGTTCGCGGATGTTCTTCAACATGACGCTGCCGTTGCTGTGGGGGCACGTCCAGACGGCGATGGTCTTCATCGGCATCGGCACGCTCGACATGTTCGGCCTGCTCTCGGTCATGGCGCGGAACGGCCTGTCCGCCGACAGCGGCGCGGACGTCATGGCGACGCAGCTCTACCGCACGGCGTTCCAGGGCAACTCGCTGTTCGGCTACGCGTCGGCGATGGCGACGATGCTGTTGATCTTCTCCCTGATTCTCGCGGTCGTGACGTTCCGGGTCACACGACGCGAGAAGATCGAGTACTGAGTGACGGACGGAGACAGTCAATGACCACCATGCCGACCGCCGCTCCTCCGACGGAACCACCCCCCGAGCCGTCGTCCGAGCCCGGCCTCGAAGCCGTGGGTACGCGCCGCTTCGGTGGCGCCCGCATCCTGTCCGATGGCGTGCCGCAGATCTTCCTGGTGGCTTGGGCGTTGCTCGTCCTGCTGCCGATGCTCTGGGTGCTGCTGTCGTCGTTCAAGAACAACACCGAGATCTTCTCCTCCCCGTTCGCGCTGCCGGCGAAGTGGCAGTTCGGCACGTACGCACGGGCGTGGGAGACGGCGAACATCGGCCAGTTCTTCCTCAACACCGTGATCGTCGTCGTGTTCGGCGTGCTGTTCACGTTGCTGCTGTCGTCGATGGCGGCGTACGTGCTGGCGCGGTACCAGTTCCCGGGCAGCCGGATCGTGTACTACGTCTTTCTTGCTGGCATGACGTTCCCGCTGTTCCTGGCGATCGTCCCGCTGTTCAAGGTGACGCAGTCGCTGGGGCTGTTCCAGAACCTGCAGGGCCTGATCGTCGTGTACGTGGCGTTCTCGCTGCCGTTCTCGGTGTTCTTCCTGACGGCGTTCTTCCAGTCGCTGCCGAAGGAGCTGGCGGAATCGGCGTTCATCGACGGCGCGGGGCACTTCCGGACGTTCTTCCAGATCATGCTGCCGTTGGCCAAGCCGGGCTTGATCTCCATCGGTGTGTTCAACTTCCTGGGGCAGTGGAACCAGTACCTGCTGCCGGTGGTGTTGAACCCGCAGAAGGACGATCAGGGCTCCAACCTGCTGCTGACACAGGGTTTGGCCGACCTGGCGTTGAAGATGCGGTACGAGTCCAGTCCGACCTCGGTGGCGGAGATGTTCGCGGGCCTGATCATCGCGATGGTCCCGGTGCTCGCGGTCTACATCGTCTTCCAGCGCCGCGTCGAGGAAGGCCTCACCGCCGGCGCGCTGAAGTAGCTAGACCAGCTTGACGTAGCGGTGGCAGGGCACCGGAAAGGTGCCCTGCTCCGTGACGGCGGGATAGTCGAAGGAGCCTTCGTCCTTCCAGCCTTGACGTTCGTAGAACCGCCGCGCTCTCGCGTTGCCGCCGGCGACGGCCAGCCAGGCCTGGTCGTGGCCGTTCGCGCTTGACCCGACGTTCGGCCTCGGCCAGCAGCGTGGTCGCGACGCCCGAGCCGCGGTGGGCGGTGTCGACGTACACCTGCTCGACCTCGTCGTCGACCACCATGACGAAGCCCGCCACCGCGCCGTCCACGGTCGCGACGGTGGTGTCGCCGACGCGGTCCGAGGCGCGGGTGTGGAACGTCTCCTCGGTACGGATGGCGACCAGCTCGTCGGGGACGTTGCCGAGGTGCCCGTCCTGCCAGCCGCGGTACCAGATGTCGGCGACGGTCTCGGCATCGTCGGGCGTGGCGGGGCGCAGGTCCATGCGCGGGAGCCTATTCGAACGCGGACGGGTCCACGGTGATCCAGACGTGCTTGGCCCTTCCGAGGACGCGGCCGGTCTCGTCGTACAACGTCGACGCGGTGAACAGCTTCCGGCCGTCCTCGCCGAGCAGGCGGCCCATCACGACACAGCGCTCGCCGGTCACCGGCAGCGCGTCGATCTGCGCGGTCATGCGCCCGAGCACGCACGGGCGGCCGGTGACGTCCGCGGTCCAGCCGCCGGAGCAGTCCAGCGCCGCCCAGACGACCGGGACGGACGGGCCGTCGCCGGCCGCGAACGCGGCGTGCGGCACCCATGTGCACGCCGCCCGCCCGTCGCCCAGCGGACCGGGCCGCAGGCAGAGGCCGTCGCCGTCGGTGCGGCTCGTACCGCAGCCGAAGCAGTACGGGAACGGATGGCCCGCGAGGCCGCCGTAGCTCGCTTCGGCCCGCAGTGCCTCGTCGAACGACACCGGGTCGATCGGGTCGTCGTCGAACTCGACCTGCTTGGACGTGGCGATCGTGGCGTCCTTGTCCCTCAGCTCGCCGTCGACCACGTCCAACGGCGTGTCCAGCGGCGGCGGCTGCCGGAGCGTCACCTCGACGGCCGTGCCCTCGGGGTAGGCGGTGGACGCGAGCAGACCTGCCGAGTAGCCACCGTTCCCGCTGCGGCTGGGCCCGCGGAAGGTCGACTCGATCACCACGACGTTCATCTGCTTGATGCTGTCAAACCTCGCCTGCCGCCTACAAGCTCGGCGCGACGAGTTCCAGGTAGCGCTGACACATCGTGGCCACGACCTCGTCCGGATCGGCCGCCCACACGTCGGCGTTGAAGATCTCCACCTCGACGTCGCCCGCGTAGCCGGTGGCGGCGACGGCCTTCGTCATGGGCGCGAAGTCGATCACGCCGTCGCCCATCATGCCGCGGGCGAGCAGGTTGTCGGCCGGCATCGGGACGAGGAAGTCGCAGACCTGGTACGTCAGGATCCGCTCCCCTGCCCGGGCGATCTCCTGAGCGACGTTCGGGTCCCACCAGAGGTGGAAGGTGTCGACGGCGACGCCGACGTCGTCGAACGTACGGGCGAGGTCGAGCGCCTGGGCCAGCGTCGAGAGGACGGCGCGGTCGGCGCAGTACATGGGGTGGAGCGGCTCGAGGGCGAGCTTGACGCCGCGCTGTTTGGCGTACGGCTCGAGCTCGGCCACCGCGTCGGCGACCCGCTGGCGTGCGCCGGCCAGGTCCTTGTCGTTCGCTGGGAGGCCGCCGACGACGAGGACCAGGCAGGGGGCTCCGAGCTCTGCTGCTTCGTCGATCGCCAGACGGTTGTCGTCGAGTGCTGCTGTGCGTTCGTCCTGGTCGGACGCGGTGAGGAAGCCGCCGCGGCAGAGCGAGGACACCCGGAGGCCGGCGTTCTTCACGAGCTTCGCGGCGGCCTGGACGCCGACGGCTTGGACGGGCTCGCGCCAGAGGCCGATCGCGGGGATGCCGGCACGTACGCAACCGTCGACGGCCTCGGCGACCGACCAGGTGTTGGTCGTCTTCTGGTTGAGCGACAGCCGTTCCAGCCCCTGCGTCACAGCTCGACCTCGGGCACCTCGATCCGACGGCCCTCCGCGTTCGACCGGATGCCGAGCTCGGCGAGCTGCACGCCGCGCGACGCCGCGAGGAAGTCGTGCTGGTACGGCGTGTCCTCGACCACGTGCAGCAGGAACTCCTCCCACTGCGTCTTGAAGCCGTTGTCGAAGATCTGGTTGTCCGGAACTTCCAGCCACTGGTCCCGGAACCTTTCGGTCGCCGGCAGGTCCGGGTTCCAGACGGGCTTCGGCGTCGCGCCGCGGTGCTGGATCCTGCAGTCGCGCAGGCCGGCGACGGCCGAGCCCTCGGTGCCGTCGACCTGGAACTCGACGAGCTCGTCGCGGTAGACGCGGACGGTCCACGAGGAGTTGAACTGCGCGACGGCGCCGCCGGCGAGCTCGAAGATCGCGTACGCGGCATCCTCGGCGGTCGCCTCGTACGGCTGCCCGTTCTCGTCCCAGCGGCGCGGGTGGTGGATGAACGACCGGTTCGTCACGGCTTCGACGCGTCCGGCCAGGTGCTCGAGCACGTAGTTCCAGTGGCTGAACATGTCGAGCGTGATGCCGCCGCCGTCCTCGGCCCGATAGTTCCAGCTGGGGCGTTGCGCGGGCTGCCAGTCGCCCTCGTACACCCAGTAGCCGAACTCGCAGCGCACGGTGAGAATGCGGCCGAAGAACCCGCCGTCGACTAGGCGCTTCAGCTTCCGCAAGCCAGGCAGGTAGATCTTGTCCATCACGGCGCCGTTCTTCACGCCCGCCTCCCGCGCGGCGCGCGCGAGGTCGAGCGCGCCGGCGAACGAGTCGGAGGTCGGCTTCTCGCAGTAGACGTGCTTGCCGGCGGCGATCGCCTTGAGCACGGCCTTCTCCCGTACCTGCGTGGTCTGGGCGTCGAAGTAGATCTCCGCGGACGGGTCGGACAGGGCGGTGTCCAGATCGGTCGTCCACGCGGTGAGCCCATGCCTGGCGGCGATGTCGGCGAGCTTCTGTTCGCTCCGGCCGACGAGAACGGGCTCGGGAACGAGGCGGGAGCCGTCCCTGAGCTCGAGGCCGCCGTTGTCGCGGATGGCCAGAATGGAGCGGACCAGATGCTGGTTGTAGCCCATCCGTCCGGTCACGCCGTTCATGACGACCCCGATGTGCCGCGTGGTCATGCGTTCCCCTCTAGCCGCCGTCACCCCTTCCTGGGGGGTGGAAAACGCTTTCCAGCCTAGCGGCGGGGTTGGCGCCTAGCAAGCCGGGCCTGGGTGGCGGCCAAGGTGGTCAGATGTTTCCGCTGGGGTGCCCTTGGCGGGGTGGGTGAGGCGGGCGGCGGCTTGCGGCGCGTCAGCTGGAATGGTCCGACTACCGCGCCGGATCCGGCCGGCAATCCACCGGGCGGTCTACGGCCTCAGACCCCATCCCTCGACGAGCTAGCCCTCGCGGGCGCGCTGCGGCAGCAAGCCACTCGCGGTGCTGGCTGGGCTGGGCCTATGGCGCCCACGCTTCCTCCCGCGCCGCACACCGCGACGCGCCCGGTCGTCACCGCCGCCCCATCGATGTCGCACCACGGTCACCGCGGCGGGCACCGCGGCGCGCACCGCGGCGCGGCCCGGTCATCACCGCCGCCCCATCGATGTCGCACCACGGTCACCGCGGCGCGCACTGCCGCAGCGGCCATCCCCACACGTGGCCCGGTCACCACTCGTCGGTGGCCAGCACCAGCTCGCCATCCCTCGACATGGCCGCACTGCATCACCTTCGCGGCTCGCCCTGTCGCGTGCGAGCCGCCTCGTCGCGGTGGCGACGGCCATCTCGCCACCCCTGGACCTGGCCGTACTGCATCACCTTCGCGGCTCGCCCTGTCGCGTGCGAGCCGCCTCGTCGCGGTGGCGACAGCCACCTCGCCACCCCTGGACCTGGCCACCCTGCATCACCTTCGCGGCTCGCCCTGTCGCGTGCGAGCCGTCTCGTCGAGCCGTCGCGGGTGGACCGTCTCGCGGCGCCTGCCCGCACCCATCCGCGGTGTCTGCCACCCCCATCTCCGCCCGCTCATCCATCCGTGTCACCCTCACTACGCCGCTCCGCCACTTCACCCACTGGGCCGGCACTTCACCCACTGGGCCGACGCCGTCTCCGCGTTGGTGGGGAGCTGCTTCTTCTGCTTGTGCTGTTGCTGTGCACAGCTCTCTGAGTTTGGGAGCTCCCGTGGACTGTTGCGGCGGTTGATTGTGGTGGCCGGGCCGGGGCGCGTCAAGGGCGCCGTTTCGGGGCGCTTCGCGGACGGAAACGACGTCGCTTCGCGACCGCTGTGCGGCCCTTGACCCGCCCCGGCCCGGCCACCAGTTTCTTTTCTCGCCGCCCCACCCCCGGAACAGTGTCCGGGGGAAGGCCTCTTGGCCCGAGGTTTGCTGCCGTGTTGCGGTTTCTTGTGGGGCCCCTGGCTTCTTGTGGTGCTGGTGAAGCCGGGGTTTCCCTTAGCCTGTTGGTGATTCTCGTGGTAGAATCAGTCTATGGAGTCGACCACGGAACCGCTGCTCGCCAAGCCGGCGTGGTCGATTCCTGACTCCGAACTCGCCGCCGCGCTCCTCGACAACGCCACCGAGCTCAACCAACTCCAGGCTCGTCGGGTCGAGCTCGTCCGCGAGGCCGACGCCCGCAACGCTGGTGTCGCCGCGGGTGCCGCGAACACGCAGCAGTGGGTCGCCGGCCTGCTGCACATCACCACTGCTGAGGCTGGTGGGTTGGTGAAGCTCGCCCGTCATCTCGATGCCGAGCTTCCCACCACCGCGGCGGCGATGCTGGCCGGGGGCATCTCTCTCGAGCACGCCCGGGTCATCTCCCGGGCCGTGCACCTGCTCCCCTCCGACCTCTCGACACCGCAGCTGCGGGCCCAGGTCGAAGGCACTCTGATCGAGCAGGCCAGCACCTTCGACCCCGTCACCCTCAAGCGACTCGGCAACCACGTCCTCGAACGCGTCGCGCCCGACCTCGCCGACCAGATCCTGGAGAAGAAGCTGCAGCAGGAAGAGGCCCGCGCCGAGCGGGACAAATCCTTCCGCATGAGCTGGGACGAGACCACCGGCACCTACCAGGTCTTCGCCCGGCTCCCGAAGGTGGTCGGGGAGGAGCTCAAGCTGGTGTTGGACCCGTTGGCTGCTCCGCAGCCAGGGCCTGACGGCCGCGATGCTCGCACCCCTGAACAGCGCTACGCCGACGCTCTTGGTGAGGCAGTTCATCGGTTGTTGGCCGAGCAACTCGTCCCCTCTCACGGCGGCAACCCCACCCAACTCGTCGTCACCCTCACCAACACCGGCGGGCGGACCCTCGGCACCGGGATCGAGCTGTCCCGCAAGCAGGTCGAAGAGCTGATGTGCGAGGCGGACAAGACGTTCCTCTTCAAGCCCGAGCACCAGCCCGGCCGCGTCACGCTCCTCAGCGACAAGCAAGAGCGGTTGTTCCAGAAGAAGCTCCGCCGACTCCTCGAGCTACGGGACCAGGGCTGCGCGTTCCCCGGATGTGACCGGCCACCGTCGTGGTGTCATGCGCATCACATCGTCCCCTGGAGCAAAGGCGGACCGACCACCCTCGACAACGGCGTCCTGCTCTGCGGCTACCACCACCGGTTGATCCACCAGGGTGCGTGGCAGGTCCGCATCGCAGCAGATGGCCTTCCCGAGTTCTTACCGCCCGAGTGGATCGACCCCAGCCGACAACCACTCCGCCACAGGCGGTTAGGCGCCCAGGACTCCCAGCAGGCGGGTGACTTCGGTGGCTACGGCTTTGCGGCCGGGGGCTAGGTACTTGCGGGTGTCGACGACCTTGGGGTTCGCTTCGAGGTACGCTCGCACGGCTCCGGTGAACGCTTGGTTCAACGCTGTCGCGATGTTGACTTTCGTCATGCCCGCTTTGACAGCTCGCGTCAGGTCCTCGTCCGGCACCCCCGACGAGCCGTGCAGCACCAGCGGCACGGAGACGGTCGAACGGTGGCGGGCGATCAGGTCGAGGTCGAGGGATGCCGTCTTCTCCAGCATCGCGTGCGAGGTTCCCACCGCGATCGCCAGCGCGTCGATTCCCGTTGCCTGCACGAAGGCCTCTGCCTCGGCGGGATCCGTTCGCGCTCCCGGCGCGTGGACGCCGTCCTTGCCGCCTACTTCTCCCAGCTCTGCTTCGACAAACACATCACGCGAGTGACAGTAGTCCACCACCTCGCGTGTCAACGCCACGTTGTCGTCGTACGGCAACGCCGAGCCGTCGAACATCACCGACCCGAAGCCCAGCTCCACCGCCTCGTGCACCAACGAGACCTGAGTCGCGTGGTCGAGATGCACTGCCACCGGCACCGATCCGCCACGCGCAACGGCCAACGTGGCAAGGGCGATCGGCTCCAAGCGTGCCGTGGTACTTCACGGCGTTCTCGCTGATCTGCAGGATCACCGGCGCCCCGGCGGACTCCGCGCCGGCGACAAGGGCGGAGGCGTGCTCGAGCTGGATCACGTTGAACGCACCGACGCCGCGCCCCGCCGAGGCGGCCGCGCGAACGATGTCTCCGGTGGGCGTGAGCGGCATGTCAGCGCAGCCCTTCCTCGTACACGAATTCTCCACCCTGCATGACCGCCACGCGCTCCAGCTCCGGAGAAAGGATCACCAGGTCCGCCCGCAGCCCAGCGACCAACGCACCCACGTCGGACAGACCAAACACCCGCGCCGGCGTCGTCGCAGCACACTTCGCCGCGTCCACGAGCGACAGCCCCGCCCGCTGAACGGCGAACCGGAAAGCGCCATCCATCGTCAGCGTGCTCCCCGCGATCGTGCCGCTGCTGGGCAACATCACCAGCCCGTTCTCGACGACGACCTCGCGATCGCCGAGGTGGTACGTCCCATCGCTCATCCCCGCCGCCGTCATCGCGTCCGTCACCAATGCAACGCGATCCGGGCCGGCAGCGTTGACAGCGACCGCGATCACGCCCGGATGCAGGTGATGTCCGTCGGCGATCAGCTCCACCGTCGCGCGCGGGTCCTCCAGCAGCGCGACCACCGGCCCGGGCTTGCGATGGTGCACCGGCGGCATCCCGTTGAACAGGTGCGTCGCCACCGTCGCGCCCGCGTCGATCGCCGAACGGACCACGTCGTACGAGGCATCGCTGTGCCCGACCGCCACGACCGCGGAGGCATCCAGCACCTGGCGGATGGCGTCGAGCCCGCCCGAAAGTTCCGGGGCCAGCGTCACCATCCGTACGTGCCCGTCGCCGAGCGAGAGCATCCGCCCGACCTCGTCCCGCGTCGGCGGTCGGACCAGGTTCGGGTCGTGCGCGCCGCGGCGTTCGACCGAGATCCACGGCCCCTCGAGGTGGATGCCGGCGATCAGCCCGTCCTTCGCGATCTCGACGAGCGCGCCGATCTGCCGTTCCAGCACCTCCGCCGGCGCCGTCACCAGACTCGCGATCGTCGTCGTGGTCCCATGCGAACGGTGGAACAAGGCAGCCCGCGCCGCCTTCTCCGGATCGCCATCCGGGTACGAGTACCCGCCGCCACCGTGCGTGTGAATGTCGACGAACCCAGGAACGACAACCCGCCCCGCGAGGTCGACGTCAACCTCACCTTGCGGCGCCCCTGCGCCCACGGCAACGAGGCGATCGCCGACAACCTCGACGAAGCCCGGATCGAGCACCCCGTCCGGCGTGACGATCTTGCCGTTCCCGTAGACAGTCACGCCGCCTCCACCGTTCGCCACGCCAGCAGCGCGGCTCCGAGGCAGCCCGCCTGGTCGCCGAGCGTGGCCCGAACGACGCGCGGATGCCGTTGAAAGGAAAGGGATTTGTCCAACGCTGTCGCGACTGGATCCATCAGCAGGTCCTGCGCCTCGGCCAGTCCGCCACCGAGAACGACGATCTCCGGCCCCAGCATCGTGACGCACATCGTGAGAACGCGAACGAGTGCCTCCACAGCCTCGTCCCACACAGCCACAGCGACCAGATCGCCAGCACGCACCAACGCCGCAACTTCCGCTGCTCCGGCCACAGAAGTTCCGGAACGTTGGGAGTACCGACGGGCGATGGCCGCCGCCGAAGACACCCGCTCCAAACAGCCACGCTGCCCACAAGGACACGGCTCGCCACCGGGCTCGACCACCACGTGTCCAGCCTCACCGGCATACCCGCTGGCCGAGAGCGTGTTGCCGTCGACGATGCAGCACGCGGCGATGCCGGTGCCCAGTGCGAGGAACAGGGAGTTCCGCGCACCCGCCGCGGCGCCCATCGTGCTCTCGGCGAGCCCGCCGCCGCGAACGTCGTGGCTCAAGGCGACCGGCACGCCAAGCCGTGACGACATCAGCGAGACCAGCGGCACCGCATGCCAGCCGATGTTGGCGGCGTTGACCGCGACGCCTCCCGCTTCGTCCACCGTGCCAGGCACGACGAGCCCGGCAGCGACCGGCGCGTTCAACCCCAAGGAGGCAGCCTGCGCGGCGACATCGGCCATGGCGTCGCCGATGGCACGCACCACGGCATCGGGACCGTCGGCAACGGGAGTCGGATAGGTGCGCTGGAACCGTACGGTGCGCGAGGCATCGACCAGCGCACCCTTCATCGACGTACCGCCGACGTCGAGGGCGACGACGCAGTCAGCCACAGGAAATCCTTGTCAAGCAGAGGTTGGCAGGATCACGGAGCGGGTGAGGTGACGAGGCTGGTCGGGGTCGAGGCCCTTCGAAGCGCCGATCTCGATCGCGAGCCGCTGGATGCGAACGAGCTCGGCCATCGGGTCCCGGCCCGGAACGTGGACGACGAGCGCGCCGATGCGTTCGACATCCTCGGCGAGACCGGCCGGCGGCTCCCCGAGGAACCACACGACCGAGTGCTCGTCGGTGATGCTCATAGGCCCATGACGGTACTCCATCGCGGGGTACGCCTCGGTCCAGGACAGCGACGCCTCGCGCATCTTCAGCGCGGCCTCGTTGGCCAGCCCGATCGTCCAGCCGGAGCCGAGATAGGTGAACTGCCGCTTGCTCGTCGCACCGTCGGGCAAGGGCTCCTTGACGGTCTGCTCGACGTCGGCGAGCGCTTGCGTGAGGTCCTCGCCAAGGTGCGTACGCAGCAACGCCAGCGCGGAGGTGGCGAACCGCGTCTGCACGACCGAGCGCTCGTCGGCGAAGTCCAGCACGACGTTCTGGTCGGCGAGCTCCATCACCGGAGTCGTCGGGTCGGCGGTGATCCCGAGCGTCGGCACGCTCCCCTTGAGGTCGCGCAGGACGCCGAGCACCTCGGTGGTCGTGCCGGATCTGGTCAGCGCGACGACGCGGTCGTACGCACGGCCGCGCGGCAGCTCGGACGCGGCGAACGCGTCGGTCTCACCGAGGCCGGCGCGCTCGCGCAGCGTGGCGTACGCCTGGGCCATGAACCACGAGGTGCCACAGCCGACCACGGCGATGCGTTCCCCCTTCCGCGGAAGAACGTCGGCGCTGGCGGCGGCCAGGTCGATGGCCCGGCGCCAACTCGTCGGCTGGCTGGCGATCTCCTCGGTGGCGAACTGCACGGGATCCCTCCCCCTCGGTGGGCTGGCACTGATGGGCCAGAGCATAGTGCACCCGAGAGTTCGTTAGTGATTGGTCTAGTCCGAAATTGAGCATGGATGTGCACTTCCGGTCATACTGCTCGCACGCTTGGCCGGTTCGGTCCAGTGCGCGGCGAGTTCGGATGGTGCAGAATGCGCACACTCTATGATCGGTTCTCCAGCTGCATGCGCAGCTTCGAGCAGTACGCGGGCCGGGACGGTGACGGATGAATCGGTACGAACGGCTGAACGCCATCCTGGAGCTCGTCGCGGAACGCGGTCGGATCGACGTCGACACGCTCGCCTCCGAGCTCGAGGTCTCGACCGCGACGATCCGGCGCGACCTCGACCACCTCGCACAGCAGCAGTTCCTCACTCGTACCCGAGGCGGCGCGGTCGCCCACAGTGTGGCGTACGACCTGCCGCTCCGCTACAAGACCGCGCGGCAGGCGACCGAGAAACAGCGGATCGGCAAGGCCGCGGCGGAGCTGGTCGGCACCGGCATGGTGGTCGGCCTCAACGGCGGCACGACGGCCACCGAGGTGGCGCGCGCGATCGCGACGCGGACCGACCTGCGTCCGGGCGCCGGCGGCCGCCGCGCCGTGACGCTGGTGACGAACGCGGTGAACATCGCGAACGAGCTGACGGTCCGCCCGCACGTGAAGATCGTCGTGACCGGCGGCGTCGCGCGGCCGCAGTCGTACGAGCTCGCCGGCCCGCTCGCGACGCACATCCTCGAAGGCGTCTCGCTGGACATCGCGATCCTCGGCGTCGACGCGATCGACCCGATCATGGGCGCGTCTGCGCATCACGAGGGCGAGGCGAACATCAACCAGCTGATGGCCTCCCGCGCCCGCCAGGTCGTGGTGGTGGCGGACAGCTCGAAGATCGGCGGCCAGGCGTTCGCGCGCATCCGGCGTACGGAGGAGATCGACGTCCTGATCACCGACGCCGGCATCCCCGACGACGCCGTGCGCAAGTTCGAGGAGGCCGGCGTGAAGGTCATGATTGTCTAGCCACCCATTGGTCGAGCCCCGGCTCGCTCAGTTTCGCGGAAGTGGTGAGTCGTCCGCCTGTCAGTTGCATGACCGATGCGCGGGGAGCTTCTTCGACGAGCCGGACTCGACTAGCGACCTCGGCGCCACTCTTCGGCGGCCATGGAGGCGCGGCGGGCCGCGTCGAGCCCCCAGCCGAGCGTGTTGAGGCTTTGCGCCTGCATGGACCGATTCATCGCGAGGTGTTCCTCGTACAGCTGCTCCTCTTGCAAGCGGTCGTGCCGCCACTGCTCGAAGAGCCAGATCGGCGCGGTCGCGGCCGTGACGATGAGGGCGGCGAGGACGAGGGTCCAGAACCCGTCGATCGAGAACGCCGCCGCCGTCCATTGCCCGACGAACCCGAGGAGCCACAGCTTGAGCCCACTGAGCAGGAGCGGCAGCAGGAACACCAGGAACGGCAGGCCGAAGAAGTAGAGCACGTGGCTGCCGCCGATCCGGAACAGCGCGGCCAGAACGGCGAGAGTCGCCAGCTGCTCGGCCAGCGAGCCGGCCAGCGACACCCCGCCGAGCACCAGGTCGGCGAGCCACAGTCCACCGAACGCGAGCAACGCTCCCCCGAACGCGATCGCCTCGTCGAGCACGGGACCACCACCGTTCGCCACTGTCTGGGCGACCCGCCCGACCTGGAACGCCACCGCGACCGCCGCCAGCGTGGCGACGATCAGCATCCACCAAGAGCCCCAGGCGATCGTGGCGCCGAAGAGCCCGCCGACGGGCGTGAGGACCAGCAGCCCCACCGCGAGCGCGAGGGGATGGAACACCACCGCGAGGAACGTGTACCCACCCTCTTCATCGCGGACGCCGGCCAACGCGCCGAGCAAGCTCGCGACGACTCCGGCAACGAGCGCGGTGAGCACCCTCGCGCCGAACGAGCCCGTCGCCTCGAGGCCCAGACCCGCCTCGATGACGATCCAGATGCCGAAGCTGTTGCGGAAGATCCGCGCGAGCATCGAGGGGACGTAGACGGACAGAGGCTCGTGCCTCAGGGGAACTTCGTTCCACATGGGCCCTCCGGCCGACCGCGGGGGCATGGCGAGCGCTTTCCATGCTAAGCCCGACGACGACCGGCGAACCTCAGCAGCAGTCGGGGGTGCGGCCTCCGGTGAGCTTGCCGAGGAGACGGACGAGCGTCTGGCGTTCCGCACCGGTGAGGTGCTCGAGGACCTGTTCGCTCGTGTCCATCCGCAGCTGGTGCGAGCAGGTCAGCTGCTCCCGACCCGCGTCGGTGAGCGCCAAGAGCGTGGCTCGACGGTCCTCGCGGTCGGGCAGCCGGGTCAGCAGGCCTTCGGACTCCAACGCGTCGGTGAGAACGGTCAACGTCCGACCCGTGACGCCGAGGATGGCCGCGACGTCACCCATGCGCCGGGGCTCGTCGCCGCGCAGTGCTGTGAGCAGCCGGGTCCGGGGCACGGACGTACGCGCCTCGGCCAGCTGTGCGTTCCCCGTCGTCCGCAGGTAGTGCGCCGCGAACATCACGTACTCCACCGTCACCAGCGCGCTCGGGACACTGTCCGAGGACTGAGACGCGTTGTTGGACATGTATTTATTATGCATGCATTCTTTATGCATGTCAGCTACTTCAGAGATCTCCGCGGCCACGGCCGCTTTCCTCGAGGAGAAGATCCCGGTCACCGTGGGCACGACCCGCAAGGACGGGACCGCGAAGCTCACGACGGCTTGGTACGAGTACCGCGACGGCGAGTTCTGGCTGAACAGCTGGCGCGGCTCGGACTGGCTCGGCCACATCGAACGCGACGGCAAGGCCGAGCTGCTGTTCGTCGACCCGACCAACATGTGGCGCCGGGTGGTCGTACGAGCCACGCTCATCGAGACCGACGAGCCCGGCGGCGAGGCGAGCATCGACCGGCTGTCGAACCGCTACCTCGGTACGGACTACCAGGACCGCAGCCGCCAGCGCGTGCTCATCCGACTCCAGCCCGTCGATGTGCGAAGCACCATTGACCAGTCCTAGAAATTAGCGTTGCCGCGTTTGCCACCTCCCAGTAAGTTTCAAGTACACGTGAAAGGAGGTGGTCCAGCAGATGCATTCTTCTGGGACTCGTGAGGTGGCTACCCGTTAGCTGCCGTCCTTACCAAGGGACAGACCGCCGGACCACCGGCTCCGCCCCCCACTCGTCGCAAGGTGAGTGAGAGGACAGCGGCCGGCGAAAACCTGGTAGCCACCCGACCCGCGGGCGCTGGAACTTAGTCCCACCAGCACAACACCAAGCCCGCGGGTCGTCCCATGCCCGGAACCAGCTCAGGGCGCGAGGCGCTCGATCTTCCACTCGCCGGCTTCGAGCCGGTACCGCAGGCGATCATGCAGCCGTCCGTGCCGCCCCTGCCAGAACTCCACGGCCGAAGGCCGGACCCGATACCCGCCCCAGAACGAGGGCAGCGGCACGTCCGACCCCTCCGGAAAGCGCGACTCGACAGCCGCGTACGAGGCGTCCAGCTCCCGCCGCCCCGACACCACCGTCGACTGCGGGCTCGCCCAGGCCGACAGCTGGCTGTCCCGCGGCCGCGTCTGGAAGTACGCGAGCGACTCCTCCGAAGGCAGCCGGGCAACGGCACCGGTCACCCGCACCTGACGTTCCATCGCATGCCACGGAAACACCAGCGCGGCCTGCGGGTTCGACGCCAAGTCCGATGCCTTCCCGGACTCGTAGTTCGTGAAGAACGCGAACCCGTCCGCCGTCACGCCCTTCAACAGCACAGTCCGCGCCGATGGCGCACCGTCGGCGGACGCGGTCGCCAGCACCATCGCGTTCGGCTCGGAAACGCCGAAGATCAGCGCGTCGTGCAGCCACCGCCGGAACTGGTCCAGCGGATCCGGCGCGACGGCCTCCTCCGAGAGCGCGCCGCGCTCGTAGCTGCGGCGCAGGCCGGCGAGGTCGGGATCGGGCCAGCGATGAGGCGGTTCTTCCACGCCACCAGACCCTAAAGGCATCGGCGAGGCAGATGTCGCAGCCGAGTCCACCCAGGCGTCGAGTGTCGCCACCATGTACGCGCAGTTCTCCCACGGGCGCTCGTGCGGGCACGATCGCGCGTGCACGAGGGCCTGCCGGGCGTCGCGGGCCCAGCCGATCCGCTCGTCCAACCAGCGCAGGTGCTCGTCCACCAGCTCCGGCCAGCCCGGACCGCCGTGGGCGAGAACGGTCGACAGCTGGTCCAGCCCGACGCCGACCCGCCGGCCCATCTGGATGAACGCGATCTTCCGCAGCTCGGCCCGCCCGTACAGGCGCCGCCCACCGACGCGCGACGCCGGCTCGACGAGGGAACGCGACTCGTAGTACCGCAACGCCGACGTGGCCATGCCCAGGCGCCGAGCGGCCTCGCCGATCGGCAGCAGCTCCGTGGAGTGGTTCACCCCACCAATTCTGCGGCAGCCTCGAGCTCCCAGCTCCACGAGTCGCGGCGCTCCACCGCCGAACAGGTCAGCGCCCGCGGCTCGTTGCCGTCGTCGCGGCACCGTACGCGCACCCGCGTGACCGCGCCGCGGACCGACAGGTCCACGTCGAACAGGTCCTCCGACACCTCGACCGAGCCGACGAAGCTCAGCGCGTCTATGTCGCGTAGGCCGATCCGCTCGCGCAGGAGGAAGTCCGCCGCCTGCCCCTCCTCCGGTGTGCCGGATCGCCCACGCAGGAAGGGCATCGCCAGCTCGCCGCGCTCGTACGCCTCGACCACGCCACCGGCATCGATCGGACCGACGTGGCCGTAGAACAGGCCGTGCGGAAGGCAGACGAGGTTCGGCGCGAACCGGTCGCCGCCGAGGTGCGAGCACTCCCACGTCTCGTCCGGCCGCAGCGCGGCGAGCGCCGCCGCCAGGGGCCGGCCGCGCACGGCGCAACACGCGTCCTTGCTGCCGTGCGTACACACCAGGTAGATCGGCTCGGAATGCGGAGCACTCAGCCCGGGCGGCGAATCCGCCAACGCCACCGCGGGATCGAGGGTCTCCAACGCGTTGTACGGGATCCGTTCCACCCAACCGGCGGTGGACGACGCGACGAACGCGACCGGTTCACTCACCGAACGTGCGGAGCGGCCGTGACGGCGGATCGCGAGCACCTTCACCTGCGACCCGCGAGCCCGTTCCAGCAAGGCCAAGCCGAGCGGGTGGTTCGTGAACGCATCGCGCACCCACGGCCCCGAGTGCTCGACCAGGATCCAGCCGCGCGTCATGCCGGCCTTGCCGAACCGCTGCTCGCCGGCCTCCTGGGACAAGGCGGCGCATCCGAAGTACGTCACGCCAGCGTGCCCAACAACCGATCGAACGCGTCGAGCAGCGTGAACGCCGTGCCAGGCGAGGACGTGCCGTACGGGATCGGGAACACGCGCCCGGCTCGCACCGCCGGCAGCCGTTTCCACATCGCGGTCTTGGTCAGCTCGGCGTTCTCCGGCGCGATCTTCCCGTCCGGCCCCGACGTCACGAGCAGGACGTCGGCGTCGGCGAGCAGGTCGAGGCGCTCGAACGAGTACTCCTGCGTCTGCTCCTTCAGCGAAGCCGCGGCGGGCATCAGCTGCGCACCCGCCACCCGCAGCACGGTCAGATCGGTCCACTCAGGCCCGTACAGCCACCACGCGCCGGACCCGGTCGGGGAGGCGAACGCGAACCGCAGGTCGGCGAGCGCGGCGGCGTGCCGCTGCCGGATCCCCGCGGCCTTCGTGTCGTACGTCCGCAGCAGGTCCCGAGCGTGCGGCGAGCGGCCGAGCGCGGTGCCGATCTTCGTCGTGACGTCCTTCAGCGACAGGCCCTCGAACGAGATCACCACGGTCGGCGCGATCCCGGTGAGCTTGTCGTACATCGGCCGCTCGGTGTCGATCGTGCACAGGATCAGGTCCGGGTTGGTGGCGGCGACCTTCTCCGGGTTCGGGTCGACGTAGTCGCCGACGCTCGCTGCCGGCACCTTGACCGGGACGAGGCCTCCCGCGAGCAGCCGTCGCCTGGACAGCGCCGCGACGATATCGACGGTGGCCGGCACCGGCCCCTCCCTGAGTTGCCTAAGTGAACGATGGTGAGGCTAGCCTAACCTGGAATCGTTTGCGCAAGTAGTAGATGCATCTGGGCGGGGAGATGAGCTCTCAAGACAACAAGGCGCTGCTGCGCTGGTGCGTGCGCCAGGAGGGGCGGCGGATCGCGGTCGGTCTGGCCGCCTCGGTCGCGCTGCAGACGGCGTACATCGCGATCCCGTGGTGCGTGGCCAAGGCGCTCGACGAGGGCATCACCCAAGGCGATTGGCAGACGACGCTGCGTTGGGCGCTGGTCGTCGTCGGCTTCGGCGTAGTCCTCATGGTCGGCGAGATCATCCGCGGCGTCACGATGCGGATCGCCGCGGACAGCGTCGGCAACAAGCTGCGGATGCGCATCCTCGACCACGCGCTCCGGCTCGACGCGCAGGCACTGGACAAGTTCGGCCACGGTGACCTGTCCATGCGGGCGACGCGCGACGCTGACCTGCTGCACTTCTGGATCTACGGGTTGTCGCTCTGGGCGCAGGTGATCACGACGTTCGTGCTCGTCGGCACCGCGATCGGGACGCTCGAGCCCGTGCTGCTGCTGGTCGCCGGCGCCGCGGTCCCGTTCCTCGTCGTGCTCAACCTCGTGTACCCGAAGCAGTTCGGCGTCGCGACCGGCGAGCTGGCGAACGCGCACAGCGCACGGGCGAACGCGGTCGAGGAACTGCTCTCCGCGACGGTCGCCGTCCGCGGCATCGGCGGCGAGACCGCCCTCGTACGCCGGCACGACGAGCACAGCGCGGTCGTGACCGACAAGACCCACAACACCGCGCGGATCGCGGCGAACTGGGCGTCGCAGGTCCCGATGATCCCCCGCCTCGCGATCGCGGCCGGAGTCGGCGTCGGTGGCATGGCGGTACTGAACGGGTCGATGACGATCGGTGGTCTGGTCGCGTTCATCTCCTGGATGACGACGGTGACGATCGCCGTCGCGGTGCTGGTCCAGCGGCTCGACCAGCGGGCGCAGGCCCTCGTGTCGGCTGGCCGGATCGTCGAGATCCTCAACCTACGCACCGAACTCGCGCCCGACGCCGTCGACGACGTCCCGCCGGCGGCCGCATCGAGGCGCACGGCGTCTCGGTCACCACGGACGGGCGGCGCATCCTCGACCCGGTCAGCCTCTCCGCCGGACCGGGCGAGCTCGTCGCCGTCACGGGGCCGACCGGTTCGGGCAAGTCGACGTTGCTCCGAGTGTTGTCCCGGGCGCTGCGGCCGACCGAGGGCCGGGCGACGTACGCAGGGATCGACCTCGCGTCCGTCACGCCGGACGCCGCGAGGCTACGGATCACACTCGTTCCCCAACGCCCGTTGCTGTTGTCCGGAACGATCGCGGACAACCTCCGCCTCGGTCGGACGCTCAGCGACGAGGAGCTCCAATGGGCGTGCGAGATCACGACGATCGCCGAGGACATCGCCGAGTTCCCCGAGGGGTACGAGACCGAGGTCGGCGAACGCGGTACGACGCTGTCCGGAGGCCAGGTGCAGCGGCTCGCGCTCGCGCGGAGCCTGCTGCAGAAGTGCGACGTGCTGTTGCTGGACGACGCGACGTCGGCGGTCGACGTGACCACCGAACGCAAGATCCTCGAACGACTCCGCGCCCATGCGCACGACACAGCGATCGTGTTCGCGACCCACCGTCAAGCGGTCCTTGACGTGGCGGATCGTCTTGTGACGTTGACGCTTCCCGACGAGGTCGGCCCTGCCCGCGAGGAGGCGGCTCAGCATGCCTGATGTCCAGACGCTCGAGCCGAAGCCGTCGACGAGCGGGGACCTTCCGCGCGGCTTGGCCGTATCTGCGGGCGCATCGCGGCATCGTCACCGCGGCCGTGCTGCTCAGCCTGGTGTCCACGTTCGCGGTCGTGATGATGGCGCCCGCGGTCGGGTTCGCGACCGACGCGCTCGTCGACAAGAACGGGCAGCGGCTGTGGGTCGGCGTCGGCTTGTTCGCCGGACTCGTGGTCGCGCGGATGTTGCTGCTCCGCAACGCGGAAATCGCTCTCACCCGCGCGGGCGAACGGTTCGTCCGCGACCTGCGCGAGCGCGCGATCCGGCACCTCGCGGCGGCGCCGCTGCGGTTCATCGAGGCTCATCGGTCCGGCGATCTGCTGCGTCGTACGACCGGCGAGATCACCGACATGGCCGGCTTCATCCGGCAGGATCTGCCCGACCTGGTGGGCGCGGTGGCGACGAGCGTGCTGACCGCGATCGTGCTGTGCACGTACTCGCCGATCCTCGCGCTCGTCGTGATCGGCGTCTTCACCGTGCCGATGGTGGTGATCTCGCGCTGGTTCAGCAAGGACGCGGGCGACGCGTACGGCAGCGAGGCCGCGGCCGAGGCCACCGTCGTCGCGACGTTCACCGAAGGCCTCGCGGCACGGGAGATGCTGCTCCAGACCGGCTCGACGGACAGCTGGATCAAGCGCGCGCAACGGGACTCGGACTCGTTCCTCAACGCGGTAAGGAACCTTGTCCGCGTCGAGAACCGGCTCCATCTCGTCGCGCTGGTCGAGGGCCTGACGATGGCGGCGCTGCTGCTGTTCGCGGGTTGGCTCGCGGTCCGCGGCGAGATCACGGTCGGGACGGTCGTCGTGTTCGTCCTCGCGAGCCGGAACCTGTTCGAGTCGCTCACCCAGGTCGTCGAGTTGGTGAGCCAGATGCAGAGCACGCGCGTCAACCTGGCCCGGCTGCTGAACCTGCTGAACGTCACCCGCACCGGCCTGCCTTCGGCTCGCGCCGAGGATGAGGCGGTCCCTCCGCGCGGGGAGCTCGTCGCTCACGGCGTCAGCTACTCGTACGTGCCGAACGTCGAGGTCCTGCACGACATCTCGGTCCGCTTCACGCCGGGCACGCGGACCGGGCTTGCGGGGCGAACGGGCTCGGGAAAGAGCACGCTCGCGAAGATCCTCACCGGGCTGTACGTGCCGGACCGCGGGACCGTTCGCTTCGCTGGCCTCGACGTGACAGACATCCCGGTCGACGTGCTGCGGCGCCGGATCGTTCTCGTTCCCCAGCAGGTGCACGTGGTGGCCGGAACGTTGGCGGACAACCTCGCGCTGGTGCCGGACGAACCGGGCCGCTCCGACGTCGCGCGCGCGGTCTCGGCGCTCGAGCTGGACAGCTGGGTCTCGCGGCTGCCTTCCGGGCTGGACACGGAGCTCGGCTCGCGCGGCGAGTCGCTGTCCGCCGGCGAGCGCCAGCTGATCGGCCTCATCCGCGCCGCCCTCGTCGACCCCGCGGTGCTGATCCTGGACGAGGCGACGGCCGACATCGACCCGGAGACAGCGGCCAGGATCGAGATCGCGCTCGACCGGCTCCGTTCGGACCGCGTGCTGATCGTGATCGCGCACCGCGAGGCCACGATCGAGCGCCTCCCGACGTTGGTCCGCCTCAACGAGGGCCGCGTGGTTGGCCCATGACCGTTGGCCAACCGCGCGGCGTTCGTCGTACCTAGGCGATCTGGCCGCCCCAGCTGCCGGCGGACACCTGCATCGTGCCGGGATCCCAGAACCAGTGGAACAGCTCACCGTTCGCGGCCTTGGCGAAGATGTGTTGCTGGTTGTAGGGCCCGAACACGAACGACGCGGGGTCGCTGTAGCACTGGCCGCCCCAGTCGGCGTACGCGACGCCGCCCTGCGGCGTCCACCACCAGTGCGCCAACGTGTTGTTCGGCGACCTCGCGATGACGTGTTGCTGGTCGTGGTACGCGTAGCCGCTCGGGTTGCCCTGGAAGCCTTGCCGACCCCATTCGACCCGCTGGACCTGGCCGTTCGAGGGATCCCAGAACCAGTGGTACATCGCACCACCCTCGCCCTTGGCGAAGATGTGCTGCTGGCTGTAGGGCGACCAGACGTACGCCATCGGGTCGGACAGGCAGGAGCCGCCCCAGTCGGCGTACGCGACTCCGCCTTGCGGGGTCCACCACCAGTGCGCGAGCGTGTTGTTCGGCGAACGGGCGAAGACGTGCTGCTGGTCGTGCCAGGTGAGACCGGCCGGGTTGCCCTGGAAGCCTTGGCGGCCCCACTCGACCCGGTGCACCTGCTGGTCGCCGGGATCCCAGAACCAGTGGTACAGCGAGTTGTTGAGCCCCTTGGCGAAGATGTGCTGTTGGTCGTACGGTCGCCACCAGTAGGAGATGGGGTTGCTCAGGCATTCGCCGCCCCAGTCGGCGTAGGCGACGCCGCCCTGAGGTGTCCACCAGTGCGCCAACGTGTTGTTCGGCGAGCGCGCGAAGACGTGCTGCTGATCGTGATAGGCGAACCCGTTCGGCTGTCCCTGGAACCCTTGCCGACCCCATTCGACCAAGTTCACTTGGGAATTCGGATCCCAGAACCAGTGCGGCCCCGGGCCAGCCGAAGCTGAAGTGGATGTGGTCGGTGTGCGGGTTGGGGCCGCTGTACGCGTGCCAGGTGCTCGGGTTGTTGTACGCGTACCAGATCCGGCGGTTCCAGATCATGTACATGATGCCCATGCGGCGCGCGAGCTCGTGGCCGTTGGCGAGCAGCCAGGCGAGCAGCTCGTCGGCCTGCGCGCGTTCGCCGGCGTTGTTGACGTTGAACGGATAGTCGAGCGCGCGGCCCTCCTTGTGCTCGCTCTGCCCACCGCTACCGCAGGCGCGCACGATGCCGAGGTCCGCGCGACCGTACTGGGCGCGCAGCAGGTCACGGATGTCGACGACGCCGGCTTGCGGCGTGCCGAAGCACAGGCTCTGGCCGACGTATGGCTGGTAGCCGTCGACCTGAGCGCAGAAGCTCGGCGCGGGCGGCGGGGCTGCGTAGGCGGGGCCGCCCCGGAAGATCTCCGCCCCCGTGGCGAGGGCGGTCAGTGCCGCGAGCGCCCCACCCACCACCGCGCGGCGTGAAGGTGCGGGTGGGCGGGTCGAGTCAGGCTGGAACTGGGTGATTTTGGACATGCGTCCCCCTCCTGGGCATCGCAAGGTCCATGCGGGAATGGTGCCGGTCCAACGTTGAACTAGATCCGCCAGAAATCGTTATCCCGCGCACCGATTTTCGTCAAGACTTTCCGCCGCCACCACCGTGGCAGCTAGCTGCCTGCGCTAGACCAGCTGCTCCGAGCGCGACCCAGCGGCCTAACCCAGCTCGGCGAGCGCGTGGTGGAGGAACGCCGTCGCCCGCTCCGCGAACTGCCGAGAAGTGTCAGCGCGCCCCAGCTGCCGGTAGGCGCTGAGCATGCGTGCTCCTTTGCGGAGGGCCTGGAGTCCGCAGATCAGGTCGAAGCCCGGGAGGTCCGCCGGTGTCGTGCCGGTGAGGGCGGCGTAGTGGTGCGTCAGGCGGTCGGCGGCGGCGCGGTCGAGAAGGAGAGCGACGTCGGCCCGGCAGTAGGCGAGGTCGTACGCCCCGGGGCCGAGCCGGGACTCGCTCCAGTCCGCGATGCCGGTGAGCCGGCCGTCACACCACAACGTTTGGCCGGGGTGGAAGTCGCCGTGAATCAGGATCGGCTGCCAGGACACGCTAGGGAGATGGCGCTGGATCGCCGCGACCGTTCGGTCGACCAACGCGCTCGGACGTCGTAGCTTCGGCGACCGCCAGGTCTCGACCGCCGACGGACGCACGAGCGGGCCACTGGCGCCGGTGGGGTCGGTGGCGTGGATGGCCGCGAGTGCGGACGCGAGCTGCTCGAGCCACCCATCGACGTCGCGAGGAAGGACGTTCGGGCGCCCGGCGAGCCCGGTCATGGCGAGTGCTGGCATGCCGAACCACCGGCCCTCGGCATCGAGGGCGAGCGGCTGCGGCACCGGAGCGTCCACCCGCTGCACGAAGCTGAGCCGTTCCCACTCGAACCGGACCACTTCGGTGCGCCGACGCGGGTAGCGCTTGACGACGACAGCCCCGTCGGTGGTGTCGACCGCAAACGTCTCGGCAACCGCGCCACCACCGATCCGGCGTACCTGGCACACCGAGGCGCCGGGCACGCTCGCGGCAATCGCTGCCGCAAACCCGAGGAGGTCGCCGGGCATCAGGGAGCTGCCATCAGATCGCGGAGGATCCGCTGCTCGGGGAGGTCGAGGCCCTCGCACCGGGTCTGGGCCTCCCGCCAGCGCTCGGCGGCGGCGATGCGGTCGCCGGATTGGCGGAGGGCCCGGCCGAGGACGATCAGGGCGCGGATCTGGCCGATGCGGTAGCCCGTTCCCAGATGCTGCCGCAGCGCCAGCTCGCCGTGGGCGATCGCGTGCGAGTGTTCGCCGGCCTCGAGCCGGATCTCACACAGGGCGAGGTGGGCGTCGCCCTCGAGGATGCCGAAGCCGAAGTGGTGCGCGCTCGTCGTGGCCTGCAGGCCGTGCGCGAGCCCCTCCTTGAGATCGCCGAGCCGCTGGTACGCGATCGCGAGGCCAAGCTGGCTTACCGTTTCCGGGTAGCGGGCCGACGTCTCGGCCGCGAGGTGCCGCGCCGACAGGTGCTGGCCGAGCGCCAGCCGCGAGGCGTCCATCCGCAGCCGAACGGTGCCGAGAACGTTGAGCACACCAGCCTCGGTGTAGCGATCACTCGTCCCCTTGACCAGCGCGACCGCCCGCTCGGCATGGTCGAGCGCGACCTCGTGCGCGCCGAGGTCGGACTCCAACAGGGCCATCAGGCCGAGCGCACGGCCTTCTCCGTTGACGTTTCCGACCTGCCGGTTGAGGTCGACCGCCTCGGTGAGCGCGGACCGCGCCTCGCCGAGCGAGCCCAGCAGGTGGTGCAGCTCGCCGAGGTGGGTGTGGTCGGCCGCGCGCCCGTGCAGGTCGTCGATCTTGTCGTGATGTCGCAACGCCTGCTCGAGATGCTCCCGCGCCTCCGCCAGCTCGCCGCGCACGAGCGCGATGTGGCCGAGGTTTTTGAGGTTGAAGCCCTCACCACGGATCGATCCCAGCCGCCGGTTGATCGACAGCGCCTGAACGTGATGCGCCGCGGCCAGCTCGAGGTCGCCGCGCTCGAAGTGGACGAGGCCGAGGTTGGTGAGCGCGTTCACCTGTCCTGCTTGCCAGTTCGCCTTGCGGCTGAGGCTGAACGCACGTTGCTGATGCTCGATCGCGTCGGCGTACTGGTTCAGCGACAGGTACGCCATGCCGAGGCTGAAGTGCGCCGCGGCCTGAGCGTGGAAGTCGCCGGCCTCCTCCGCGAGGTCCTGCGCGGCTTGCGCGACCGCGAGCCAGTCGACGCTGTGCCGCCGCAGCCAGAAGTACCCGCGGACGGCGTCCGCGAGCAGCCAGGCCGACGCGGGCCGTACGCCGCGGGCGGCGGCGTGCACGACCGCCGCCACCAGGTTCGTACGTTCGGCGTCCAGCCAGCTCAACGCCGCCGCGGCGTCGGCGTGCGTCGAGCGTGGCGACTCCCGTACCTGCAGCCGAAGCACCAACGGATACAACAGACTGGCGGCCGCGCCGACCGCGTCGAGATACCAGCCGTAGAGCCGGTCGACCGCAAACGCTCGTTGCGAGTCGGTGTCCTCCGCGACCGCACGATCCTCGGCGTACAGGCGCAACAGGTCGTGGAACGAGTAGCGACCGAGGCCGACCTCGCCGACCAGATGTGCCGCGGCGAGCTGCTTCAGCAAAGCCCGAGCCTCGGCAGGATCGCTGCCGAGCAGCGCGGCGGCAGCATCGAGTGTGACGTCCGGTCCAGGGACCAGGCCGAGGAGCCGGAACAGCTTGCGAGCTTGCGGATCCAGCCCTTCGTACGACAGATCGAATGCGCCGCGGACCGCCACGTCCTCGTCGTCGCCGAGCCGCAGCGCGTCCAGCTGCCCGCTCTCCTGCAGATGGTCGACGTACGACGCGATGCTCTGCTCGGGATGAACGGCAAGGCCGGCAGCGGAGATGCGCAGCGCCAACGGCAGGTTCGCGCAGAGCCGGACGAGCTCGGCCGCCGACGAGGCCTCGCCGGCCGTCCGCTCTGACCCGAGCAGCTCGGCCAACAACTCCTGAGCCTCGAGCTCGCTCAGCACGTCCAGCGGCACCAACTGCCCACCCTCACGAGCGATCAGGCCACCGAGCCGTTGCCGGCTGGTGACGATCACCGCACAGCCCGGGTTGCCAGGGAGGAGCGGTCGGGCCTGTTCCGCACTACGGGCGTTGTCGAGAACGACGAGAACCCGCTTACCGGCAAGCATGGAACGGTAGAGCGCCGAGGCTTGGTCCACGTCGACCGGCACCTGGTCGGGACGCACCCCGAGCGCCCGGAGGAATCCGGCGAGCGCGTCGATCGGCCGCACCGGCGGCGCGGTCTCGAACCCGCGCAGGTTCACGTACAGCTGACCGTCCTGGAAGCGGTCGCGGACGCGATGCGCCCAGTGCACGGCGAGCGTGGTCTTCCCGACACCGGGTGTCCCGGAGATCACGCCGATCGCGACCCCGTCGTCGGCATCGGACAGCAGTCCGTCCAACGTACGCAGGGCATCCGACCGACCGGTGAACGCGCTCGTCTGCGCCGGCAGCTGGGCGGGGACGGTGCCGCGCGGCTGCTCGTCCCGGCGCGACCGAGCGGTCGGCGGCGGCCCGGCCACGATCTGGCGGTGCAGCTCCTGCACCGTGGCGGACGGCTCCATGCCGAGCTCGTCGACGAGGTTCGCGCGCAGCTCGGCGTACGCGGCCAGCGCGTCGGCCTGCCTGCCGGCGCCGGCGAGCGCCCGGATCAGCAGGGCCCAGAAGCGTTCGCGCAGCGGATAGGTACGTACGTGGCCGCGCAACTCGCCGATCAACGCGACCTGGCGGTCGAGGCGCAGCTCGACCTCGATGCGTTCCTCCAACGCCGCGAGCCGGCGCTCCTCCAGGTGCGCGGCCTCGACTCGTACCGGGTCGAGGTTGATGCCGTCGACGACCGGCCCGCGCCACAGGTCCAGCGCCTGAGTCAGCAGCGCCGAGCGTTCTTTTAACCCCACAACGGAATCGGCGGCGACGGCCGAAGCCTTCGCGACCAGTTCTTCGAAGCTGGCAAGGTCGAGCTCGCCCACCCGGACGTCGATCAGGTAGCCGGGCGCCCTGCTGACCAGTGGCTGGCGGGTGCCGAACGCATCCGTCGTCTTGAGCACGCGACGAAGCCCGGCAACACAACCCTGCAAGAGGCCACGGGCGGTTTGCGGTGGTTGCTCACCCCACAGGTACTCGACCAGGCGTTCCGCGGACACGACACGGTTGGCGTTGAGCAATAGCACCGCGAGCAGTCCTCGTTGCTGCGGTCCTCCGATCGACACCTGCCGCTCGTTGTCGAAAACCTCGAGCGGCCCGAGAATCCGAAACCGCACGGCCACCCCCTGACCAGAGCCAGCCTCAAGCTTAGCCCGACGTCGTCGGCTCCGACCGCATCAGCGCGAGCGCCTCGCCCTGCTCGGGGATACCGAGCGCACCGGCGACCTCGTACGCCCGTTGCCAGTCGTCGGCCGCCTCACCGTGCCGGCCGAGCTGGCGCAGTGCGTAGCCTCGCAGCAGCAGTGCCCGTACCGCTCCGAGCCGGTGACCGGTCGCGGCGTGCAGGGCACCGGCCCGCTCGGCCGCCAGGAGCGCGTCCTCGCCACGATCGGCCCGCAGGCAAGCGGAAGCGAGCGAGACCTCGGCGTTGCCCTCGAGGATCCGGTAGCCGATCCGTCCCGCCAGAGCACTCGCCTCGGCGGCACGCTCCGCCGCCGTCGCCGGGTCGCCATGCTCGCGGAGGGCATCAGCGAGACAGATCAGGCTGTCGGCCTCGTGGAAACGCGCGGAGATGTCGCGCGCGAGCCGTACGGCCCTCTCGTGCAGGTGGAGCGCCTCGTCGGTCCTGCCCAACCTGCGCAGGACCTCGCCGAGCCTGTTCCGCGCAAACGCCTCGGTGCCGCGGTCGCCCACGCCGCCGAGCAGTGTCAAGGCGCGCTTGGCATGATCGTACGCGGCGTCGAGATCTCCTATGTCGCAATGCACCGCCGCGGTCGAACCATGCGCGATGCCCTGGCCGTGGTGGTTGTCGAGCTCGCCCCAGAGGGCGAGCGAGTCGGCGAGCGCGTTGAGCGCGTCGTCGAACCGGCCGAGGTAGCGGAAGGCGTCGCCGAGCCTGTTCGCTCCCAAAGCCCGGTTGCGAATGCTGTTGACGTCGGACGGACGGCGGCTCGCGGTTTCGAGCCACTCGACGGCCTCGTCCAACCGCCCTCGTAGGGTGTTGAGCTGTCCGAGGTTGTAAAGGTTCATGGTGGCGGCGTGCCCCGCGCCGCTCTCGGTGTTGATCGCGAGGGCCTGCTCGTGACGTTCGACGGCGCGCTCGAGCTCGCCGAGCTCCTGTTGGACGACAGCGAGGTTGGTGAGCGCGTGCGCCTTGCCCACTTGCCAGTTCGCCTGCTCGTACAGGTCGAGCGCGGTGCGCTGGTGGGAAAGCGCCTGCCAGTAGTTGTTCGCGCAGAGCTGGGCGAGCCCGATGCTCGCGTGGCCCGCGGCGCGACCGATCGGGCTGCCGGCGGCCTCCGCCGCCGCGAGGCCCAGCTCAGCGACCTTCAACCAGTCGACGACCATGCGGCGGAGGTAGAAGTAGCCCCGCAGGGAGTCGGCGAGCAGCCAGGCGGGTTCGTAGAGCTCCAGCTCGTACGCGCGTTCGACGGCCGCGATGAGGGCGGCGCGTTCGGAGTCGAGCCAGCGCCACGCCTCGACCCGGTCGGCGTGCTCGAACGCGGTTCCCTCGTGCAGCCTGAGGAGTTGCGGGTAGAGCGCCCTCGCGGCGCCGTCGACCACGTCGAGGTACCACGCGAGGAGGCGCTCGATCGCCTGCCTGCGTTCGCTGACGGTCTCCTCGTCGTTGGCGCGGTCCTTCGCGTACGCGCGGAGCAGGTCGTGTGACGCGTACCGTCCGGCCGTCGTCTCCTCGACCAGGCTCGCGTTGGCGAGCCTTTCCAGCAGCGCGCTCGCGCGCCCTTCGTCGATCCCGGCGAGCGCGGCGGCAGAGCCCGCGGTGACGTCCGCGCCGGGCGCCAGGCCGAGGTGGCGGAACAGCCTGCGGGAGGACGAATCCAGCGTGTCGTAAGAGAGATCGAACGTTCCGCGCACCGCGGCGGACTGATCGTCGCCGGTCTGCAGGACGTCCAGCCGGTTGTCGGCGGCGAGGCTGGCGACCTGGTGGGTGATCGACGCGACACTGGCCGAGCAGAGGTTGGCGGCGGCGATGCGCAACGCCAGCGGCAACATCGCGCACTGCCGCGCCAGCTCGGCGGCGGCCTCGGGCTCCGCGGCGATCCGATCGGGGCCGAGCAGCTTGGCCAACAGCTCGTTCGCCTCCGCCGGCTCGAACACGTCGAGCTTGAGCTGGCGCGCGCCTTCGCGAGAGACCAAGCCGGTAAGGCGGCCGCGGCTCGTGACGAGCACGAGGCAACCCCCGCCGTCCGGTCCTTCGGGAAGTAGCGGGCGGACCTGCTCGGCCGTCCGTACGTTGTCGAGCACGATCATCAGGCGCCGGCCGGCGATCGCGGCCTGGTAACGGGCGGTCGCGGCCCCGACGTCGGTCGGGATCTGTTCGCCCGGAACTCCCAACGCCTGCAGGAAACCGGCGAGCGCGTCGATCACCCGAACGGGCGGCTCGACCGCGTACCCGCGCAGGTTCAGGTAGAGCTGGCCGTCGGGGAACCTGGCCCGTACGCGGTGCGCCCAGCGAACGGCGAGCGTGGTCTTGCCGACGCCGGCCGTGCCGGAGAGGACGCCGATCGTAGAACCGTCGCCGGTGCCGGCCGCCAGGAGGCTTTCCAGCCAGGCGAACGCCTCGGCCCGGCCGGAGAACGCGCCGGTCGCCGCGGGGAGTTGGGCGGGAATCGTCTGGTTTCCGACGGTGGGCCTTGCCGTCTTCGGCGTCTGTGGCGCGACGCCGGCAGAGGCGATGTCGCCGGTGAGGACGCGCTGGTGGATCTGCTGGACGGCCGGTGACGGTTCGGTGCCGAGCTGGTCGACGAACGTTCTGCGCAGCTCGCGGTAGGCGGCGAGAGCGTCGGCCGTACGTCCGGCGCCGGCGAGGGCGACGAGCAGCTGGCCCCAGAGGCGTTCCCTGAGCGGATGCTGGTGCGTGTGAGTCTGGAGCTCGCCGACGAGGGCCGCGTGCCTGCCCAGCGCGAGATCGAGCTCGACGCGTTGCTCGAGAACGTCGAGGCGGCGTTCCTCGAGATGGGCGAGCTCGGCGCGCCAGCCGTCCATCGCGACGCCGTCCAGGACGGGACCGCGCCAGAGAGCGAGAGCCTCGTCGAGACGTTCGGATCTCGTGGCCTGGTGTTCGGTGTCGTCGCTCGCTGCCCGGACGAGGTCGTCGAAGGTGTCGAGATCACGCTCGCCCGGACGTACCTCGAGCTGGTAGCCGGGCGCGCGGGTCGCGAGCGGTTGCCTGTCGTGCTGCTGGATCGCCCTTCTCAGGTGGGCGATTCGTCCTTGCAGGAGGCCGCGGGCCGTGGTGGGAGAGTCGCCGCCCCATACGTGCTCGACGAGGCGGTCGCTGGAGACGACCCTGTTCGGGTGCAGCAGAAGCACGCCCAGCAGCCCGCGCAGCTGTGGCCCCCCGATGGTGATGAGCCGACCGTCGTCGTCCTCGACCTCGAGCGGTCCGAGAATTCGAAACCGCATGTTCTCCCCCTGGCTTATCCCTTCGCCTTATCAGGTTAGCAAGGAGAAACGGCCTTTTCCTGAGGTGTCGTTCGTACCCAGAGCTTTCCCAGAATCTGTCCAGGAGGTGGTGGGGAAAACCCGACGGCGAACTGCGAGAAGGTCATAAGCAGTCGGCCACGATGGCCGATTTCTTCAAGCGTCCCGCTCCCGTGATCGCTAGCGTCACCTTCCACCAGGAAGGAGACGCGCATGGCCAAGGTCTTGTCGGGCATCTCGATGTCCCTCGACGGATATGTCACCGGTCCGAACCCGACGCACGAGGAGCAGCTGGGTGAGGGCGGCGGCGTGCTGTTCGGCTGGCTCGACGGCAACCCCGACTCCGCGCGCCTGCTCGACGAGATGGTCGACGAGGTCGGCGCGGTCGTCATGGGTCGCGTCGGGTACGACCTCGGGCGCTGGACCGACGGTGGGCCCGTCGGTAAGGCGCCGTGCTTCGTGCTCACCCACGAGCCGCCGGTAGACCAGTCGGCGCACCCACCCGGCCTGTTCACGTTCGTCAGCGACGGGATCGAGAGCGCGGTCGCCCAGGCCGAAGCGGCCGCCGGCGGCAAGACGGTCGGCCTGCATGGCGCGAGTGCCGTCCAGCAGGCCATCGTGGCCGGACTGCTCGACGAGATCTGGATCCACCTCGCGCCCGTGCTGCTGAACGGTGGAACGCGGCTGTTCGAGCACCTCGGCGGCCAGGTCCAGCTCGAGCGGAAGCGCGTGATCGAGGCCCCGACCACCACCCACCTGCTGTTCGCCGTCGTGAAGTGAGGCCGCAATGACCCACCTGTCCGAGGACGTCGTACGTCTCCTCCAAGCACCGAGCCGGGCCCACCTCGCCACGCTGATGGCCGACGGCGCGCCGCACAGCGTTCCGGTGTGGGTCGACCTGGAGGGCGAGTACGTCGCGTTCCAGAGCTCGGCGGACTCGGTCAAGGGCAAGAACATCGCCCGCGACCCGCGGGTGGCGATCTCCCTCACCGACGCCGACGCGCCGAACGACAGCGCCTACCTGCGCGGCCGCGTCGTCAAGGTCGTCGACGGCGACGAGGGCTGGGCGATCGTCGACCGGCTCTCGACCAAGTACCTCGGCATCCCGTACCCCGTCCGCGAGGACCGGGTCGCCTTCCTCGTCGAGGTCGAGTCGGCGGGGGTGTTCTTCCCCCGATGATTCTCGTCACTGGCGGCCTCGGCTCGATCGGCTCGCACACCGCGCGGGCACTGCTGGACCTGGGCGAGTCGGTCGTCCTCACCGCGTACCGGTCCACCCACCTCCCCGAGTACCTCGCCGGCGAGGAAGACGGCCGGGTCGTCGTCGAGCCGCTCGACACCACCGACGAGGCCGCGTTCCTCGACCTCGGGAAGCGGCACGAGATCACCGGCATCGTGCATCTCGCCGCGGCCCCGTTCAACCTGCCCGACCCGGTCGCGTACCTCCGCGCCGACGCCCTCGGCCTGCTCAACGCGCTCGAGGCGGCGACGGCGTGGGGCGTACGGCGGTTCGCGTTCGCGAGCACGATCGGCGCGTACGCCGGGGTGGCCGAGTCCCCTCTGCGCGAGGAACTGCCGCTGCCGGTGATCGCGCCGCACCAGATCCTGGTGTTCAAGAAGACCGCGGAGCTGTGGGCGGCGTTGGCCGGAGACCATGCTGGGTTCGAGACGGTGAGCCTGCGGATCGGCACGATCTTCGGGCCACTGAACGAGCCCGACAACCCGTTCACCCCGCTGCCCCGCCTGATCTCCGCGACGGTCTGGGGCGAGGATGCCGACCTCACGCCGCCCCGCCCGCCCGCGTACGCCGACGACGCGGCCGACCTGCTGTACGTGAAGGACTGTGGCCGGGCGATCGCGCTGCTGATGGTCGCCGAGCGCTTGAACCACCGCATCTACAACGTCTCCGGCGGCGGGCTGGTGCGGTTCGGCGAGGTCGTCGACGCGATCAACGCCGCCGTTCCGGGCGCCGACCTCACACTCCCGTCCGGCCGCGACCCGGACCGGCCGCCGGACAACTACCAGGACCTCACGAGGCTTCGAACGGACACCGGGTTCCTGCCGGAGTACGACGTCGAGCGCGCCGTACCGGACTACGTCGACTGGCTGCGAACGCACGACCGCTAGCGTCGGCGGCATGATCCTCGTCACTGGCGGCCTCGGGTTCATCGGCACGCATACGGCTCGGGCGCTGCTCGACCGCGGTGAGTCGTGCGTGCTGGTCAGCCGCCGGCCGGCGCCGCTGCCTTCGTTCCTCACCGACGATCGGGTGGTGGTGGAGCAGGTCGACGCCGGAGACCGGGCCGCTCTGCTCGCGTTGGGTGAGCGGCACGAGATCACCGGGATCGTGCATCTCGCGTCGGCTCAGCCGCCCGGCGCGCTCGACTTCCTCGAGGCGAACACCCAACTGCTGTTCAACGTTCTCGCCGCCGCCCGCGCTTGGGGCATCCGGCGGCTGAGCCTGGCCAGCTCGATCGGCGTGTACGTCGGAGTGCCGGAGCTGCCGTTCGGCGAGGAGGTTCCACTGCCGCCGACCACGCGCGGCGGGCCGCTCGGGACGTTCAAGCGGGTCGCCGAGCTGCTCTCGTCGGTGGTCGCGGACGCCGACGAGCTCGACGTCGTGCACCTGCGGATCTCCACGGCTTGGGGGCCGCTCGTCGACCCCGCGTCGCCGTACTTCGCGCTGCCGCGCTTCGTGCACGCCGCGGTGCGCGGTGAAGCGCCGGCCGGCGAGCCGCCGTACGCGGAGGACGGCACCGACCTCTGCTACGTGAAGGACCTGGCCCGCGGCATCGCGTCGCTGCAGCTCGCGGACAGCCTGAATCACCGTGCGTACAACGTCGGTTCGGGCCGCGTGACGACGAATGCCGAGGTCGCCGCCGCGGTGGAACGAGCCGTGCCGGGCGCCCAGGTTCCGTTGACGCCGGGTCGGAAGGCGCGCCGGAACACGTACCTGGACGTGACGCGGATCGGCGAGGACGTCGGGTACGCGCCCGAGTACGACATCTCGCGCGGCGTCGAGGACTACGTCGCCTGGCTCCGCGCCGGGAACGAGCGCTAGCCAGCGCGCTCCGCACGCGACCGCAGGATCGGCACGTACGACGCCGAGTGGTCGTGCCCGCAGGCGCAGGCCGACTCGACCGCGCCGAGGTACGCCCGTGCCGGGAGGCCGGTGAGGCGGACGCACTCGCGGTGCAGGTGCGACTGGTCGGCGTACCCCAGGTCGTCCGCGATCCGCGCCAGCCAGTCCTCGCCCGGGACGCCGCCGGCCGCGATGGCCTGCTGGGCGACCGCGAGGAAGCCCTGGAAGCGCAGCATCATGTGCAGGGTCTTCGGCGCGAACCCGGTGGCCGCGAGGCATCTGCGGCGCAGCTGGCGCTCGGAGACGTACAGCACCTCACGCAGCGTGCCCACCGTTCCGTCCTGCCAGGGCTGAAGGTGGTGGATGAGCGGGCCGATCAGCGGGTCGCGCGCCGGGGTGTCCGCGAGCCTTCCGACCAGCTCTGTCTGCAGGAGGTCGAGGGCTTCGTCGGGCGAGGTCGTCAGGGCGAGGCGTTCGCCGAGGTGGTCGGGGTCCCAGTCGACGTGCTGGTCGACGAGCTCGAGCGCGCTGAGGCCGAGCAGGGCGGCCGTGCCGGGGCGCAGACGCACGCCGATCAGTGTGGCGCCGGGGGCCAGGACGTCGATGGCGAGCGTGGTCAGCGGGCCCGCCAGCCGCGGCAGCTCGCCGAGCACGCAGGTGAGCTCCATGCCGCCGTGCGGGAGGTTGCGCTGGACGTACGGCGGCGCCGCGGGCCCGATCTGCTGGATCCACACGGCCGAGACCCACCCCGTGAGCAACGGAACGGGAGGCCGCTCCACGTAGCTCTGGCCGCCGTTCACAGAGCGCATTGTGCCAACCGATGGACGCTACCGCGAGGTGTTGCCACGGCCCGGCAGACTGCAAGGGTGACCAGCGAACTCGAGGCCAGGCTCGCCCCTCGGCCGGCTCTGACCGAGCGGCATCGGCGCCGCGGGACCGTGCTGATCCTGGTCGCGTCGGTTTGCTTCGGGACTTCTGGGCCGTTCGCCAAGGCGATCATGGGTGCCGGGGTCTCGGCTCAGCACGTGGCGAGCGCGCGGATCACCACGGCGGCGGTTCTGCTGCTGGTGGGCGTCGCGGTGTTCCGTCCTTCGGCGTTGCGGATTCCGCGTCAGAGTTGGGGGCTGGTCGCCGCGTACGGGCTGTTCGGCGTGGGGATCGTTCAGCTGCTGTACTTCGCGGCCGTCGCGCGGATCCCGATCGGGATCGCGATGCTGCTGGAGTTCACGGCGCCGATCCTGGTGGCGCTGTGGGTGCGGTTCGTCCGCCGTACGGTCCTGCCCTGGCGGGCGTGGCTCGGCACGGCGCTCGCTCTGACGGGCCTCGCGCTGGTGGCGCAGGTGTGGCAGGGGCTGGCGTTCGACGCGCTGGGGTTGCTGTTCGGCGTCGGTACGGCGTTCACCGCGGCGGCGTACTTCCTGCTGGGCGAACGTGGCGTCTCCTCGACCTCGCCGCTCGGCCTGGTGACGTGGGGCATGGTCGTCGGCGGCCTGGCAATCTGGCTGCTGGCGCCGCCGTGGACGTTCCCCCTCGAGGCGTTGGTCGAGACGACGCCGTTCGGCCACTGGGTGCTGCCGGTCTGGCTCCTCCTGGTGCTGATGGCCGTGGTGAGCACGGTGATGGCGTACCTGCTGAGCATCGCCGCGATGCAGTACCTGCCCTCGAACGTCGTGAGTGTCCTCGCCCTCTGCGAACCCGTCGTAGCAACGGTCGCGGCCTGGGTGCTGCTCGGCCAAGCCCTGACCGCGATCCAGATCCTCGGCGCCGCCGTGCTGTTGACGGGAGCGACGGTCGTCCAGCTGAGTACGGCCAAGCCCAAGCGTGACCCAAGAGGCGACTAGCGCGATGAGCAAGCCAATCGATGGAGACGCCGAGGCCTGGATCGAGCGCGCTTGGTACGAGGTCGTGCGAGTCGCCGAGATGCCCTCGCCATCGCGCTGGCAACCATTCGACCGCGGGCGCGAGGTCTGCATGCGGTGGCGTCTGCCTGGCTACCGCTGGTGGCGGCAACGGAGACCCCTGCACGGCGGGAACGACTGTTGCTGGTTCCACGGAGGTGACTGGCACAGAGTGTGCGAGACCGCGATCCGGTACCTCGAAGAACTCCATGCAGAGGGCGTCGATGACCTCAGCGAACAGAAGCACCAGATCCTGCGGCGCTCACGATCCGACGACCTGACCCCGTGGGAACGCCAGGCGTTGAAAGTGCTCCTGCACGACGACATCGCCATCCTCGAGCCCGTGGACCGCGAATGGAGGGTGAACGCCTACATCAACGGCCGGCACCGAAGCCAGGCGATGATCGACGCCGGTGTACGACGCACACTCATCGTGCGTCGCCACGGATACGCACCTGGACATGTCGACGGCGGTTAGCAACACTCAGCTGCGCGACCCTGAGCAAGATTGCTGGATGGGTCCAGCGCCCTAGAACCGCTAACCCATTCGGACCGGGCTGGTCTAAGTGCTGGCCAAGCGAGCTCAGCCGAAGTAGTCGGAGTCCGTGAAGCCCATGCCGGCAAGGGGATGGGGGGTCGCGTCGGGCCAGCGGGGGGCGAACTGCTCCGCGTTGTCCTGGGGGTCGTAGCCGATCTCCGACCAGCCGTCCTCGGTGTAGAAGCGCCGCTGGTTGCGGGAGACGCCGTAGAGGGTGACGAGGCTGACGTCCGGTGCCGTCAGGGCGGCTGTCGCGAGGCGGACGGTGTCCCCTGGGCTGAGCCAGCCCCAGAGGAACGCGGGGTCGTACGGGTCGACGGCGAAGCCGACGATGCGCAGGTTCACCACCGAGATGCCGTACCGGTCGGCGTACATGCTGCCGAGGTTCTCGCCCCACACCTTGCTCAGCGCGTAGAACGTGTCGGGCCGCGGCCGGTCGGCGGGCGACGTCAGGCGGCCCCACGGGTAGAAGCCCGTCACGTGCACGCTCGAGGCGAAGACCACGCGCCGCACTCCCTCCAACCGGGCAGCCTCGTAGACCGAGTGCGTAGTGACGACGTTGCTCTGGTGGATCTCCTCGAAGCTCTTCTCGTCCGGGTACGCGGCGAGGTGGAGGACGGCATCGACCCCGCGCAGCACCTCGCGCGTCGAGGACAGGGAGCGCAGGTCGAACACGTGCACCTCGTCGCGCGGGTCGGGCTCCGCGGGCGGGACCTGGTCGAGCAGCCGGAGCGCGAACCGCGAGCGGTCGAGCCCGTTCCGTACGGTGGTGCCGATCCCGCCGGCGGCGCCGGTGATCGCGACAGTCAGAGGCATCTGGAAGACCCTACGCCGATGCTTGACTTCAAGTCGGCTTGAAGTGGGAACGTGATCGACATGAGCGAGAACGCACCGAAGTCGTGGCTGTTGGACCGCCCGCTCACCGGGTTTGCCCTGCCGACCGGGCGCTGGGCGAAGCTGATGGGTTGGTTCATGGGCCGCGGCAACCTGGCCGAGCAGCGCGAGGTGTTCGACGCGGTCGCCATCCGGGAAGCGGAGCGCGTGCTCGAGGTCGGGTACGGGCCGGGCGTGCTCGTCGAGTACTTCCTCCGCGCCGGCGGCCAGGTCTCGGGCGTCGACCCGTCGCCCGAGATGCGGGAGATGGCGACGAGGAGAGCGCGCAAAACCGTCCAAACCGCCGACGTCGACCTCCGGGTCGGAACGGCCGAGGCGACGAGCTTCCCCGACCGAACGTTCGACGCGGTCGCCTCGGTGAACAACGTCCCGATGTGGTCCGACCTCGAAGCCGGCTTCACCGAGCTGCACCGCGTCCTGAAGCCCGGCGGGCGCCTCGTCGTCGCCTGGCACGGCGGCCGCCAGCCGAGCCGGGTCGCCAAGGGCCTCGCGCTACCCGACGACGTCCTCGACCGGATCGTCGGCGCGATGCGGGACGTGTTCGGCGACGGCGAACGGCAAAGACTCGACCATGTCGAGGTGTTCCGGGCCACCCGGACCGCCGGAGGTTGATCTCGGGTTGCGACAATGGCGAAGCTGACATCGTCGTCGGAGTCCGCTGCCGCCACCTCCAGTCGAAGGCCGTGTCGTGACCGAGAACCTCACCATCCCTGCCGACCTGCTGCCTGCCGACGGCCGGTTCGGGTCGGGGCCGTCCAAGGTCCGTCCCGAGGCCGTGGCCGCACTGACCGAAGCGGGCCGAAGCCTGCTCGGCACCTCGCACCGCCAGGCGCCGGTCAAGAACCTGGTCGGGCGGCTCCGGACCGGGCTCTCCGACTTCTTCCAGCTGCCGGACGGCTACGAGGTCGTGCTCGGCAACGGCGGCGCGACGGCGTTCTGGGACATCGCGGCGCACAACATCGTTCGTTCGAAGTCGCTGCACCTGTCGTTCGGCGAGTTCTCCGCGAAGTTCGCCGCGGCGACGAAGTCGGCCCCGTTCCTGGACGAGCCGACCGTGATCAACGCCGAGCCCGGCATGCTCCCGTCGGTGTTCGCCGAGGCTGGCGTGGACGCGTACGCCTGGCCGCACAACGAGACCTCGACCGGCGTGATGGCCCCCATCCGCCGCGTGCCCGGCGCGGACGACGACGCGCTCGTGCTCGTCGACGCGACCTCTGGTGCGGGCGGCCTGCCGGTCGACGTCGCCGAGACCGACGTCTACTACTTCGCGCCGCAGAAGAACTTCGGCTCCGACGGCGGCCTGTGGATCGCGCTGATGTCCCCCGCCGCGCTCGCCCGCGTGGACGAGGTCGCGGCGACGGACCGGTACGTGCCCGCGTTCCTCGACCTGCCGACCGCGATCGACAACTCGCGGAAGAACCAGACGTACAACACCCCCGCGCTCGCGACCCTCGTCCTGATGGCCGAGCAGTTGGACTGGATGCTGTCGATCGGCGGCCTGCGCGGCGTGGTCGAGCGGACCACCGACTCCTCGAGCCGGCTGTACA
Source organism: uncultured Actinomycetota bacterium (assembly GCA_963762635.1). Classification (GTDB taxonomy): domain Bacteria; phylum Actinomycetota; class Actinomycetes; order Propionibacteriales; family Actinopolymorphaceae; genus Tenggerimyces. The sequence goes on along the minus strand of CAVXLQ010000004.1, from coordinate 201,099 downwards.
CCTGGGCGGAGAAGTCGTCGTACGCGACGCCGTACGTCGTCGACCCGTCGGCGCGCTCGCTGGTCGTCGGCACGATCGACTTCGACGACACGATCGACGCCGCCGCCGTGGCCAAGGTGCTGCGCGCGAACGGGGTCGTCGATGTCGAGCCGTACCGCAAGCTCGGCCGCAACCAGCTCCGCGTCGCCATGTACCCTGCCGTGGACCCCGCCGACGTCGAGGCCCTCACGGCCTGCGTGGACTACGTGATCGAGAAGCTCTAGCGGTAGGGCTCGGGCGGGTATTCCTCGCGACGGTATGGGTCCCGGTCGGCGGAGTCGTCGCGCCGACGAGGCTCGCGGATGGGCGGCTCGACCCGCCAGGGGTCGGGCTCGGGCTCCGGGTCGCGGCGGTACGGGTCCTGCGGGTACGGGTCCTGCTCGTGGTCGTACGGGTCCGCGGGCTGGTAGCGCTCGCGCCGGTACGGGTCGGGCTGCCGGTACGGGTCGGTGAGCGGCGGCGGATCGTCGTCGACCTGCTCGTCCCGGAACAGCGGCCGCCGCGTCCGCTGCGGCGCAGGCGGCGCGTCCTGCGCGGGCTCGTACGCATCGCCGCGGTAGAGCGGCCGCGCCACCGGGGCAGGCGGCTGCTCGGGCACCACCGGATCGTCCCGATACAAAGGCCTGGCCATCGGCGGAGGCTCGTCGTCCCAGTCGGGGTCGCGGTTCTCCACCGGCACCGCCGCGGGTCCCGGACGGGCCGGAAGCCGTGCCGGCACGCGCTTGGCCGGGAACGCGGCGGCCGCCGCGGCCAGAGCCACGACGAGCACCAGCACCGGCACCCACCACGGGACGCCGGCGAGCAGCGACTTGTCCGTCCCCTTGTCCGCGGCGCCCGCACCTGGCGCGGCCGTGGCCGTGGCGGTCGGCTTGGGGGTGGGCTTCGGTGACGGCTTGGCAGGCGCGGCGAGCGAGACCGCGTAGACCTGGCTCCCCTCGCCCTCCGACCCGACCAGGATCTGCTTGCCGTCGGGGCTGACCGCGAGCGACTCGCCCTGCTTCTGCGTCGGCAGCGCGATCTTCCGGGAGAGCTTCGGCTTCGAGTCGCCCCACGTGTAGAGCCACGCGGCACCGTACGTACGCAGGACGATCTTCGAGCCGTCCGGCGTGAACGCGCCGTCGGTGACCGCGGCCGGAGCGTCGGCGTACCGCTCCAGCTCGTTGTTGCCGTCCGTCGACAGTTCCTCGGGCGCCTCGTAGATCGCGGTGCCGGCGAGGCCCTTGGTGACGACGTACAGGCGTCCGGTCTTCGGGTGAACGAGCAGCGCCTCGGCGTCGTGCGCGCCATCGGGGTACTCGAGGCTGTAGCTCACGTACCGCATCCGCTGGTCCTCGAGCGTCTCCGGCTCGCGGAACCGGTAGACGGTGATCGACTCCTGGTTGCGCTCGTTGTCGCCGATGTCGCCGATCCAGATCCGACCCTCGGGACCCGGCGCGATCGCCTCCCAGTCGCGGTTCTCGATCTGCCGGAACCTCAACGCGGCCTGGACGTCGCCGGTCTCGCCGTCGATCGCGAAGACGTACGCCTGATTGTCGGAGTCGTTGATCGTGTAGTACGTGCCCTTGTGCTCGTTGCTCGCCGCGAGCCCGCTGGACTCGGTGATGCGCTCGTCGTCCAGCGTGAACGCGCTGCTGGTCGGCTCGGGGTCGGGCGCGGGATCAGCCAGCGCGACGACAGGCGCGGCGACCAGCGCCGCGAGGCCGGCGGCCACGAGAGCCGCGGCGAACGTACGGACGTTCACGGCTGTCGGACCTCCCCGAGCTCGGGCTCCAGGAGTCGGGCGAGGGCGGGACGCACCCCCCACGCCGCGGTGAGCTCACCGAAATCGCGGACGGTCCCCGGCGCCGGGTCGGCCTCGGTCCGGACCGCGCGCAGGAGCAGGTTGCGCGGGGTATGGGCGGAGTCGACGAACTCCACGACGTCGACGCGGTAGCCGAGCAGTCGCAGCACCGCGGCGCGCAGAGCGTCGGTGAGCATGTCGGCCAGCCTCTCACGAAGGATGGGATTACGCGCGACGAGGGCATAGGGGGCGGGCGGCTGGCCCAGCTTGAGCTGACGCTGCAGGTCGTGGTGGCAGCAGGGCGCCGCGAGGACGAGCGCGGCCTGCCAGCGGACCGCCCGGGCGATTGCGTCGTCGGTCGCGGTGTCGCAGGCGTGCAGGGCGAGCACGATGTCCGGCCGCTCCGCGACCTCGGCGCTGGCGATCTCGCCCTGTTCGAAGCGCATCGCGCCTGACCAGCCCAGGTCCGCGGCCAGCTTGGTGTTACGTTCGCGGGCCTGTTCCTTGACGTCGATGCCGGTCAGCTCGATCGGGTACCGCTTGCTCAGGTGGCTGTAGGCGGCGAACGTGAGGTAGGCGTTGCCACAACCGAGGTCGACCACCCGCCACGGCTGCTCGTCGGACGGGGTCCGGAGCTGGCCGGTCGCTCGCGCGTCCTCCAGCGCTTGGTCGAGGTTGCGGACGAACTCCTCGACCTGCCGGTACTTGTCCTTCCGCGTGGGCTTGACCTGGCCGTGCGCGTCGGTGATGCCGATCGCGTGCAGGAACGGCTCGTCTGCCTGGATGACCCGGTCCTTCTGCCGGTCGTGCTCGCGCGTGGCCGTCGCCTGGGCGGCCGCGGTGTGGACCTGGGCCTCGCCCTTCTTCGTGACGCGGAGCTGGACGGTCTGCTCGGTCGTCTCGACGTGCCAGTTGCCGAACGGCTCGGTCAGCAGCGCGTCGATCGCCTGCTCCTGCTCGCCGGCGGGGACGTTGGACGCGAACGCCTGGGTCTGGTCGTACGTCGTCAGCTGCAGGTGCCGGCCGGACTTCAGCTCGACGTACCGCAGCTCGGCCCGGCGCCAGCTCGGCTGCTCGCCCTTCCGGCGGCCGGCGGCGACAGCACGGACGAGGCGCTCGTCGTCCAGAACGAGCGCCTTGATCCGGTCCAGGGCCGGCGCGAGGGCTTCAGGCATGCCCTCCATTGTCCGTCATGCGGCTACAGGTCGACGAACGCGCGTACCTGCTCGGTGATCGCGCGCTCCACCGGGAGCCGTTCCATCGACGAGGCACCGTAGAAGCCGTGCACGCCTTTGGCACGTTCCAGGACATACTTCGCGTCCGCTGGCTCGGCGACCGGGCCGCCGTGGCAGAGCACCAGAACGTCGTCGCGGACGGCGCGCGCGGCGGCCGACCAGGCGGTGGTCAGTTCGACGCAGTCGTCGAGGGTGCGCGCGGTCTCGGCGCCGATCGAACCGCCGGTGGTGAGGCCGAAGTGGCAGACGATGACGTCCGCGCCGGCCTCGGCCATCGCGACCGCGTCCTCCTCGGAGAACACGTACGGCGTCGTCAGCAGGTCGTGCTCGCGGGACTTCCTGATCAGGTCGACCTCGTGCGCGTAGCCCATGCCGGTCTCTTCGAGGTTGGCGCGGAACGTGCCGTCGATGAGGCCGACGGTCGGGAAGTTCTGTACGCCGGAGAAGCCGATCCGCTTCAGCTCCGGCAGGAAGACGTCGGGGTCGTAGAACGGGTCCGTGCCGTTCACGCCGGCGAGAACGGGCGTGTGCTCGACGACGGGCAGGACCTCGCTCGCCATCTCGACGACGATCTCGTTCGCGTTGCCGTACGCGAGCAGGCCGGCGAGCGACCCGCGGCCGGCCATCCGGTAGCGGCCGGAGTTGTAGAGAACGATGAGGTCGATGCCGCCCTGCTCCTCGCACTTGGCGGACAGCCCGGTGCCGGCACCTCCTCCGACGATCGGTCGACCAGCGGCGACTTTCTCCTTCAGGCGTTGGAGAATCTCGGCTCGTTCGATGCGGCTCATGCGGTTACTCCTGCGGTGACGTACTCGTGCAGCTTGTCGGCCGTCGCGATGGCGAACTGCGGGTCGTTGATGGCGAGGTCGAGCTCGACCAGTTCGACCCTGTCACGGTCGAGGTTCGCGCGGATCGCGTCGAACAGCGCGTCGTCGGCGGCCTTGTCGTAGAACGGGCCGCCCTCGGTGGCGATCGCGGAGACGCCTTGCAACGGCAGGAAGACCGTCGCCTTGCCAGTGGTCGTGGACACTCTTGTCGCGAGGCGCTTGCCGAGCTCGGCGCACTCCTCGGGAGTCGTGCGCATGAGCGTGACGCTGGGGTTGTGGACGTAGAGGTTGCGGCCCTCGAACTGCGGTCGGAACGGTCTCGCGGGGGCCGAAGTTGACCATGTCGAGCGCTCCGACCGAGACGACCTGCGGGATCCCCTTGCCGGCAGCGGCGGTGAGCCGTTCGGGTCCGGCGGAGAAGACGCCGCCGACGAGCTCGTCGGCCAGCTCGGTCGTGGTGAGGTCGAGAACGCCGGCCAGCCAGCCGTCGTTCGCGAGCGACTCGAGCGTGCGGCCGCCGACTCCGGTCATATGGAAGACGAGGACCTCGTAGTCCAGCGTCTCCAGGTGCGCCTTCGCCGTCGTGACAGCGGGCGTGGTGACGCCGAACATGCTGGCGGCGACGAGCCTGCGGTCGTCGTTCGTCTCCGGGGCGGGCGTCGACACCATGCCGGCGATGGCGGCCGCGGCGTTCGCGAGGATCCGCGCCGAGAGCCGGTTGACGCCGGCGACGTCGGTGACGCTGGGCATGAGCACGAGGTCGGTCTCGCCGACGTACGCCCGGGTGTCGCCGGACGCGGCGGTGGAGACGATCAGCTTGGGCATGCCGAGCGGAAGCTGCCGGAACGCCTGCGCGGCGATCGAGGTGCCGCCGGTTCCGCCGAGCGCGAGGGCGCCATCGATCTTGCCGTCGGCGTGCAGCTGGGCGAGGACCTTGGCGGCGCCGTTCGCCATCGCGGTGACGGCCTTGCCCCGGTCGTTCGCGCTGGCCAGCTCCTGGACGTCCTCGCCGGCCCGGGTCGCGACGTCCGCGCGGCTGACGTCGGCCTCGATGGTCGGGGCGCCTTGGACGCCGGTGTCGACGACGAGCGTGTCGACGCCGGCCTGGTGCAGGCGGTCGCGGACGAACGCGTACTCGGTGCCCTTCGTGTCGAGCGTGCCGACCAGTGCCACCGTGGGCATGCGTGCTCCCTTCGTTGCCTTCGATCCTTCCCGGGTTGCCAGGTCGCTGGCTATAGCCAATTGACCTGGAGTGGACTCCAGGTCGTACGGTTTTGGGCATGACGGCTCGACTCGCGATCGCGGAGGCCTCGGCTCGTACGGGGCTGTCCATCGACACGCTGCGCTACTACGAGAAGGCTGGCCTGGTCGAGCCGCCGCAACGCGACGCGGGCGGCCGGCGGGTGTACTCCGACAACGACGTCGAGTGGCTGATCTTCGTGACCCGGCTGCGGTCGACGGGCATGCCGGTCCGGCGGATCCAGGAGTACGCGGCCCTGCGCGCCGGCGGTACGGCGACCGCCCGTGCCCGCAAGGAGATCCTGCTCGAGCACCGCTCGGTGATGCGCGCCCAGCTCGAGGCGCTGACCGAGAACCTGGAGAACCTCGACTACAAGATCGCCCACTACGAGGCCATCGAGCGCCAGCTCGACGATCAAGGACTCCTCTGCGAGCGCCCTGCCTAGTGCCCGCGGAAAGCCTCCTCCAGCCACCAGGACGGGGCCGCCACGACCTTGGCGTCGACGAGCATCGGGGCTGAGCGGGGTCCGTCCAGCCAGGTCTTCACCGCGCCCAGGTCGTCGATCGTCCGTACGGTCACCGCCTCGAAGCCGTAGCCGCGCCCGATGGCGGCGAGGTCGGTCGGCGGGAACGTCACCGTGTCGAGCGGATGCCCGCCCGGCCCGAAGTGGTGCACCTCCGCGCCGTACGCCTCGTCGTTGTACACGACCACCGCCATCGGCAGCCCGAGCCTGCGTACGGTGTCGAGCTCGGCCGCACTCATCAGCAGACCGCCGTCGCCGACGGCCGCGACGGGGAGCCTGTGCGGCTGCGCCAGAGCCGCGCCGATCGCGGTCGCGAGGCCCAGCCCGATCGACTGGAACGCCTGGGTGAAGCAGAAGCCGTACTCGTCCGGCACCTCGAGGTACGCGCTCGGATAGCCCATGAAGTTGCCGGAGTCGACGGCCACCACGCGCTCGGCCGGCAGTAGGTCGTCGAGCGCGATGCTCAACGTGCGTGGGTCGATCCGGTCCGCGGTGCTCGTGTCGTCGAACGGGACGTCGCGCCAGCGGGTGCTCCCGACCTCTTCCGTTCGGTAGCCCTGCCGAGCCTCGCCGAAAGTTTCGAGCGCCCTCTCGGCGGTGAGCGCGACGTCGCCGGTCACTCCCAGCGCCAGCTCGCGATGCGCACCGAGCGCGGAAGTTTCGTCGTCGATCTGCACCACTTTCGCGTCGGGGCCGATCAGCTGGCCGTGCCGCATCGTCCACATGTTCAGCGCGCAGCCCCAGCCCACGATCACGTCGGCGCCACGGATCAGCTCGGCCGTACGGGGTGACGCGAAACCTCCGGAGATGCCGAGCGACCACGGGTTGCCGTGGAACAGGCCGTGCGCGACGGCCGAGGTCGCCAGCAGCGCTCCACCTCGCTCCGCCAACTGCTCGAGGGCATACCGAGCCCGGCGCGCTCCACGACCCGCGACGAACACCGGTCGTTCCGCACGTCGCAGCACGCGCACGAGAGCGGCCAGCTCGGCGTCGTCCGGAACTACCGCTACCCGTTCCGGAACCAGCGGAACGACCGGGTCATCGGCCGGAACTTCCAACGCCTGTTCGCGAAGCGGCAGGTTCAGCACCACGGTCCGCCGTTCCCGGACGGCCAGAGCCACCGCCTCCACGGCCGCCTCCGCCGACGTGACCCGTACCGGCACCGCACCCACCGAACGCGCGAGCGCCTCCTGGTCGACGTAGAAGTTCGACTTCGGCTCCGTAACTTCCGCCGCCACGACGACCAGCGGCGTACGGCTCTTCGCCGCCTCCGCGATCCCGGTCATCGCGTTCGTCAACCCGCAACCCTGGTGGACAGAAACGGCGGCAACGGTCCCGCTCATCCGGGCGTACGCGTCCGCCATCGTCGCCGCGCCGCCCTCGTGCCGTGCCGCAACGAAGCGCGCACCAGCGGCCACCATCGCGTTCGTCACGTGGAAGTTGCCCGACCCGATGACGCCGAACACCTGCGGGACGCCCGCCGCGACCAGCGCACGCCCGACCGCGGAGGCGACGTCCATCAGCGCTCGACCAGCGCGAGCACTCGCGCCGGCGAGCCGGACCCGCCGACGATCGGCAGCGGTCCCGCGATGACCACCGCACCCGTCGGCGGCAGCGCGGCGAGGTTCCGCAGCTGCGTCAACCCGTACTTGTCACTGCCCATCAGGTACGAGTGGCACGGGAACGGCGGATCGAACGAGTGCGCCCGCCCCGCATCCGTACCGACCGTCTCCACACCCATGCCGAGCACAGGCGACTCCTGCGCGACCCAGCGCGCGCACTCCGGCGACAGTCCCGGCGTGTGCTGGCCGGTCTCGTCGGCGTTGAGGAACTCCTGCTGCGACCCCGAACGCGCGTCCCATCCGGTACGGACGAGCAGCCAACCGCCGGCGGGCAGCGGGACGTTCGCCGCCTCCCACGTCCGGATGTGGTCGACCTCGACGAGGAAGTCGGGGTCCTTCGCGACCTCGGCGGTGAAGTCGAGCACCACCGCCGGCGCGATCAGCCGGCTGGCTGGAACCGATGCCACGTCGGCGAGGTCCTTGCCCGTGACCCAGTGGTTCGGCGCGTCGAAGTGGGTGCCGGTGTGCTCGCCGCTGGTGAAGTTGTTCCAGTACCAGGCCGGCCCGCGGTCGTCGTACCGGCTGATCTCCTCGAGCGCGAACGGCGCGGTCTGCCCGAACTCCGGCGGCAGCTGGATCACCGGCGTCGACGCGGACAGGGGCGACGTCAGGTCCACCACCTCGATCGACCCGTCGGCCAGTGCTGCGACGAGAACCGACAACGGACCGGTCATGCGGACCTCCAGCGGAAGTGACGTACGAGAATCCCGAAACTAGGCGGCAACCGGCGACCCCGCAATGGCCTGGTTGACGCCAAGGAGAGGATGGGGCGCAAGGACGTGCACGTGGGAAGGGACCGGATGAACCGCTGGACGCGACCGTTCGAGGCGATCCTCGCCATTGGCGTGGCGGGACTGCTGTGGGCGCTCGCCTGCGTCCCGATCATCACGATCGTCCCGGCGACGACCGCGATGTACGCCGTGATGACGAGTTGGACGCTCGACGGCCCGCCCCCGGTCTGGTCGACGTTCTGGGGTGCTTTCAAGCAGCACTTCTGGCAGGCGCTCGGGATCGGCGTGATCCTCGAGGTCGTCGCGGTGATCCTCGCGGTCGACGTAACTTTCGGGCTTCGGGCCGAGAACGCGCCGCTGCGGACCGTCGTGCTCGTGGTGGCCGTCGTCCTCACGATCGGGCTCGCCGGCACGATGGTGTTCCTGTTCCCGGTGATGACGACGTACCCCTCGCCTTGGCGGCGGACGTTGCGCAACTCCGCCCTGTTCGCCGCGGGGTACGTCGGCACCACACTGTTGGGCCTCGGCGTCTTCGCTCTCGCCACGGCGGCGATCTACTTCGCGCCGGCGTCGCTGCCGGTCACTGCCGGCCTGGCCGCGTACGCCGTCACGATTCTGACCAAGCGGGCCTTCGCGAAGTACGCAGCTCGGCAGGCTGCCGCGGAGCCGGCTTCTGCCGCTTAGAGCTCCTCGAGGATCGACGGGCGAGTCGGAAGCCAGCCGAGCTCTTGCGCGGCTCGTTCGCCCGAGGCGACCTGGTCGAGCAGGAACGCTTCCACCATCGGGCCCCAGACCTGTTCGGCCTCGGTCGGGTCCCAGCTCTCCGTACGTGCTCCCGCTCTAGTGGCAACGGCCTCGGCGAAGTCTCGTACGCGCTCCGAACGGTCCGCGGCGCCGCCCAGGTACACCGCGCCGGCGGGCGCCGCTTCCAACGCCTTCACGTACAGGTCTCCCAGGTCGTCGGCGTGCACGGTCGCCCATCGGTTCTGGCCGTCGCCGACGTAGCGCACCACTCCCTCGTTCGGCGTCAGCAGCGTCGCCGGATACCCCCGGCCGTAGCCGTACACGATCGCCGGCCTGATCCGTACCGTGCGGACGCCACGGTCGGCGGCCGCGCCGACCAGCTTGTCCAGCTCGGGTCGCCACGACACCACGAGCGGCGGCGCGAACGGCGAGTCCTCGGTCGCCGGCGTCGTCCCGGTGTCACCGTGCAGCCAGAGGCCGCTCGTGTACACGATCGGCCGGTCGGTGCCATGGAACGCCGCGAACAGGGCGTCCAGCACCGTTCGGTCCAGCTCGCCGGCCCTCGCGTCGTTGCTCGACGCGGCGTGTACGGCGCCGTCCACGTCCCTCGCTGGTCCGGCGAGCGCCGCGGGGTCGAACAGGTCCGCGACCTTGCGATCCACGCCGACCACCTCGTGGCCATGCCGTTCCAGCGCCCGCGCGACCGCGCTGCCGATCGTTCCGGACACGCCTGTGACAAGTACTCGCATTGCTGCCCTCCTCGTTTTCTACCGATGGTAGATTTCTACCGTAACACGGTTGTCTACCATGGGTAGAAATCGAGGGAGACGAACGACGGATGCCACGGATCAAGGGCGACGACCGCCAACGCGCGGCTGCCCGCGAGCAACTGCGGACCGACATCCTGGCGGCCGCACGGGAGCTGGCCGAGCAGGCCGGCGGCTACGAGCCGGTGACGATGCGCCAGGTCGCCGAGCGCGTGGGCTACACGGCGCCGGTCGTGTACGAGTACTTCGCGAGCAAGCGGGAGTTGCTGGTCGGGGTGCTGACGTCCGGCTTCGCCGAGCTCGCCGACCTCCTCGAAACCGCCGGCCCCACCCGCGGCGGCGCGGCGTCAGCGATGTGGGACTTCGCGAACGCCCACCCCCGCCTCTACCTGCTGATGCACAACCTCGTCGACGTCCCCTTCGGCACCGCCGAAACCCCCGAGCCAGCCCGCCGCTGCTTCGAGCTACTCAGGCACGCCGTCGCCCAAGCCCAGTTGGGAATCCCGAACCTCGACGACGCGACCGAGCTGTTCTGGGCCCAGACCCACGGCCTCATCGTCCTCTCCCTCGCCGGCCGCATCAAGGGCGGCCCAACCCGCGCCCGAGCTCTCCTCGACGGAGCCACCTAACCCCAAGCCCCCACCGCTGCCCGGTGATCATGATCGTGATCATGAAGGGAAACAGGCGTATATGACCGGTCCGGCTTCATGATCTCGATCATGATCACCGGGGTTAGGGGTGGGCGGGACCTGCTCCGGCGCCGGTGGAGGTGATGGCCGCGGCGATGTCTTCCAGGTCCGCGTCGGTCAGCGACAGGGAGGCCGCGCCGATCCAGCCGTCCACCTGCTCGGCGTTCCGCGCTCCTACGATCGCGCCCGTCACTCCGGGCCAGGCCAGCACCCAGCCCACCGAGGCCGCGGCGACGGACACTCCGTGCCGCTCCGCCACCGGCCCGAACGCCGAGGCCAGCGAGAGGTTGGCCTTCAGCTTCGCTCCGGTGAACTCCGCGTGCCGCGAGCGCCAGTCGTTCGAGGGCAGCGAGGCCGCGCGCTCCTCGGTGAAGCGACCGGTCAACAGGCCGGCCTGCATGGGGCTGTACACGATCACGCCGGTCTCGTGCGACGCGCACCAGGGCAGCTCGTGCTCTCCGACCTCGCGCCGGATCGCCGAGAACGGCGGCTGCAGGGTGTCGACGTGCCCCAACTTCTCCGCGATCTCCAGCCGGTCAGCCGAGTGGTTCGACAGGCCCACCGCGCGGAACTTGCCCTCGGCCTTGAGATCCAGCAGCGTCTGCCAGTACTCCTCCAGTGGGGTCCCATCCTCCGCGGGCCAGTGCAGCTGCATCAAGTCGATCTGCTCCACACCGAGGCGCCGCAGCGAGTCCTCGGCGTCGCGCCGCAGGCTGGCGACCGACCCGATCCGCGACGCCACCTTCTGCCGGTCGGACTCGTCCCACACCAGGCCGCACTTGGTGAACACGTACGGACGATCCGCGTCCGAGAACGGCTCCAATGCCCGCCGGACGACCTCCTCGGAGTGCCCGAGCCCGTACACCGCCGCCGTGTCGATCCAGTTCACCCCGGCCGAGACCGCGTGCCGGATCGCGGCGATCGACGACTCGTCCTCCTGGTCACCCCAGCCGAACGACCAGTCCCCTCCGCCGATCGCCCAGGCGCCGAACCCGACGCGGGTGATGTCCATGCCGGTACGGCCGAACGGAACGGTGGGCAGACTCGTCGACGGCATGCTCATCCCTTCGAAAGAACGAGAGAAACGACCACCACGCACCCTATCGGAAAGCGGTTACCGGCTGGGTTCGAGGTGCAAGCCGCGCGCCGCCGCGGACCAGTCGGAGAACGGCGCCTCGGTCGACCGGATCAGCCGCTCCAACGCCGCCTCGGCGTCCTCGTCTGTCGGCGCGTACGTGATCATCCGCGTCCCCGTCGTCGGCGCGAGCCAGAACGGTGTCGTGGTGAGCCGGATCAGCCCGATGTCGGGATGCAGGAACGACTTCACCCGGCTCGTCGACATGGCGACATGGTGCGCCGCCCACATGTCCCGGAACTCTTCGGAGGTTTCCGAAAGTTCGTCGACGATCTCCTGCCACTGCGGTTCGCCGACGTGCTCGGCCATCGCACCACGGTAGAGAGCGATCGAGTGCGAGGCCTCACGCTCCCAGTCCAGCATGAGCTTTCGCCAGTGCGGCTCGGTGAACAGCAGCCACATCGTGTTGCGCCGCTCCGGCGGCAACACGTCGATGTCGCCCATCAGCTTGCGCGACGTCTCGTTCGAAATGATCACGGTGTGGCAGGGCGAGACCACGCAGGCGGGCATGGGTGCGATCGCGTCGAAGACGCGGCGAACGGAGGGATCCAGCGGAGCCTGCCTCCGAAATCCCGTCGGCCGAACGACGTGGCCCGCCAACGTGAGCAGGTGGGCGTGCTCGTTCAGGTCCAGCTGCAGCGCACGGGAGATCGCCTCGAGCACCGACAGCGACGCGTTCACCGACCGGCCCTGCTCGAGCCAGGTGTACCAGGTGACGCCGACACCGGCGAGCTGCGCGACCTCCTCGCGGCGCAGGCCAGGCGTACGGCGACGCCCGCCGGGAGGCAGGCCGACGACCTCCGGCCGGAGCCGTTCGCGCCGCGCCCGCAGGAACTCGGCGATCTCGGAGTGGCGGGCCTCCCGCATCGTCATGCTTCTAGGATGGCTCGCTTCTGGTCCGGGTGCCAGGTAGAACGAGTACCAGGATAAATACGCTCTGGTACCAGGCTACGAGCCGTCGGATCCTGGCAGTCGTGACCTCGACTCCCAGTCTGGCGCTCGGCCGGACCTCAGCTCCGCCCCAGGATCGAGCCGTGCCTTGGCTGGCGCTGCCGGTGATCCTGCTCGGCTCGTTCATGGCCGTCTCCAACTTCTTCGTTGTCAACGTCGCCTTGCCCTCGATCGGGCACTCGCTGCAGGCCAACAACGCGATGCTGCAGCTCATCACGGCCGGCTACAGCGTCACGTACGCGGGCATGCTGGTCGCCGGCGGCCGCCTCGGCGACCGGTACGGGCGTCGCAAACTCTTCGCCATCGGCATGATCGGCTTCGCCATCGCCTCGGCGGCCTGCGGGTTCGCCGTCGACGGGTGGACGCTCGCCATCGGAAGACTCGTCCAGGGAGCAGCGGCCGGCCTGTTCGTTCCCCAGGTTCTCGGAACGGTCCAGGCCGTCTTCACCGGCGAACGGAGACAACGAGCGCTCGGCTACTTCGGCGCGACGCTCGGACTTGCTTGTGTGATTGGTCAAATGCTCGGCGGCGGTGCGGTGGCGTTGCACGAGAGGCTCGGCTGGCGCGTGCTGTTCATCGCGTTCGCGCCGATCGGACTCGCCGTCGCGTTCACCGCCTCCAAGCTCGTCCCCGAGACCAGCGGCCAAAGCCGACCTGTCGACGTACGCGGCGCTCTGCTGCTCACGCTGACGCTCGCGATGCTGCTCGTTCCACTGTCGGTCGGCGCCAGCTCGGGTTGGCCATTGTGGTGCGTCGTCGTGCTGGCAGCGATGCCGTTCGTCGCCGCGTGGTTCGTGATCAGTCAACGTGCACAGGAAAAGCGCGGCGGGCACCCGTTGTTGCCGCCGTCGCTGTTCGAGCTGGTCGCGTTCCGCCGCGGACTGGCGACGCTGGCCCTGTTCTGCATCGGCATCGGCGGGTTCTTCCTCACCATCGGACTCTCGTTGCAGGACGGGCTCGGCTTCTCCGCGCTCGCAGCGGCGACCGCGCTCGGCCCGTACGCCATCGGCTTCCTGGCCGCGTCGCTCGCGGTGCCGAGGCTCATCGCCAGGTACGGCGGCCGCGCCATCGTCGCCGGCGCCCTGCTGATGACCGTCACGTACGTCGCGGTCACGGTGCAGACACTGGTCGGGTACGACGGCCTCAGCTGGCTCACGCTCGCTCCGACGCTGGTGCCGCTCGGCTTCGGCCAAGGCCTGGTGATGGTGCCGATCATCGGTGCCATCCTCGCGCAGATCCCGGTCGACCGGGCCGGGTTCGCGAGCGGCGTCCTGACGACGACCCAGCAGGCCGGGATCGCGGTGGGCGTCGGCCTGCTGGGCATGCTGTTCTTCCAGTTCGCCTCGGGACCGGTAGGTGCGCCGGGGTGGAAGTCGGCGACGGTGGCGGTGCTCGCCGCCGAGGCGGTGCTGGCGCTGGCGACCGCGGTGTTCGCCTACTTCGCGACCGTACGCCGATCGCGATAGGCCAACCTGCGCAGGAGAATCTCCGCCGGGCCACGGTAGTTCGCCTTGCGCATCAGCTCCGCGAGGAGGATCGACGCCACCCAGGTCGCGAGGGCGATCCCCGTCGCCCCGGCGAGGCCGAGGTTGTCCTGAAGTCCCAACCCGTACGGGAAGAACACCGCGACGAACACGACGGACTGGAACAGGTACATGCTCATCGAACGCTGACCGAGCGCCTGGATCGCGGTCGTCAGGCGGCCCTGCCGTCGGGCGGCCGCGATCGCGACCAGGGCGATGGCACCGGCAAGCGCGATCCCGCCGAGGTATCCGGTGAGCGGTTGGACGAAAGCCGCTACCCACAAGGCCGTTCCGCTCGCGTTCACGACGTCGAGGTCGACGAGGATGTACGGCAGCGCGCCGATCGTCGAGAGCGCGGCCGTGACCACCGTCGCGCGGACGAGGAACGTACGGTTGCGGGCCGGCTCCTCGAGCAGACGGCGCCGCGCGGCCCACATGCCGATCAGGACACCAGGGATCACGAGGAGGACCCCGACGATCAGTGCCGGCAGGAAGCTCGTGACGCGGCCGACGAACAGCTCGAACACTCCCTGCGAACCCGCGGCGACGCTGCCGAGCTTGGCGGTGGAGGCGTCCTTGTCCAGCGCGAACCACATCGGCCAACCGGCGACGAACGTCGCCGGCACCAGCGCGATGCCCGCCACCCACAGCAGGACGGAGTCCTTGGCCCGCAGGAAGCCGACGAGCAGGACCGCGGACAGTCCGTACGCGGCGAGGATGTCCATCGGGGCGATGACGGCCAGGTGCACGAACCCGATGGCGACCAGCCACCAGCCGCGGCGCCGGAGCAGCTTCCGGGTGGGAACCCAGTCTTCGCCCTTGGCCAGTTGGCGATTCATCAGCTGGACGAGCGCGTACCCGAACAGGAAGGCGAACATCGGCCGCGCGTGGTTGTTGACCAAAAGCATGTTGAAGACGTCGATGAAGCCGTTGAGCCAACCCGGCCCGCGGTCGGCGTCGGTCACGAACAGAGGCGCGTGGGCGAGCGCGATGGCGAGCAGCATGCCGCCTCGGGCGAGGTCCGGCGCCAGGGCCCGCGGAGTGGTCGAGGTCGCTGGCACCTTCGGTACTTCGACGGTCGTCGTCATCACTGGTCCTTTCTCAGCCGGCGCTGTAGGCGGCTGCGTTGGAGGCCTCGATCGCCTTACGTAGTGCGAGAATCGCCGGTCCGGTGTGGTCGGAGAACTCGCGGATGCGCGTCTTGTACTGACGCCGGTCCGTGCGAGCCACCACGGTGGGCAGCTCCGCGGTCGCGGCGAGCGCGACGAGCGCGGCTTGCCGCTTGTCGATCCGAGCGACCAGCTGGCCGCCGCGGAGGACGCTGTTGAGCTCGGTCAGGAGCCGCGCCACCTGGTGCTCTTGGCGCAGGCCGACCTCGTCGGCGGGGATGATGCCGAGGATGCGGCGCGGCTCGACGGACAGCCAGAGCGAGCGTTCGAGCTGGTCACGTACCTCGCGAGGCGTCTTCCCCGCGGTCTTGGTGACCCAGTGACCCCAGGTGCGGGGCTTGGAGGCCCCGATCTGCTCGAGGAGGCTCTTCAGGATCGGATCCGTAGGCTTCGGGGCGATCGCGGTGTGCACCTTGCCGTTCTCGTCGGCCAGGTGCCCGCGGAGATAGAGGTCGGCCAGCGCGGCCGCCCGTAGGGCGTAGCCGAAGTGCCCGCCGCCGCGGATGCGACGCTTCTGGCGGTCGTACGCCAGCAGGTAGAGCCGGCCGTGAAGGTTGGCGGGAAGGTCCACTGTCGTTACTCCTTTCGCGGTCGTCCGCGGGGGCGCATCTGGCCGACCTCGCCGGGCAGGCGCCCGGCCTCGGAGAGTGCGCGGCGTAGCAGGAACTCGATCTGGGCGTTGGTGCTCCGCAGCTCGTCGCTGGCCCAGCGCGCGAGGGCGTCGTGGACCGCGGGATCCAAGCGGAGCAGGATTTTCTTACGTTCGGCCGGCATCGGCTCTATGACCTACTGGTAGAGCGTGCCCGTGTTGACGACCGGCTGGGTGTCGCGATCACCACACAGGACGACGAGCAGGTTGCTGACCATGGCGGCCTTGCGTTCCTCGTCGAGCTCGACGACCTGGTGCTCGGCGAGGCGGTTGAGGGCGAGCTCGACCATGCCGACCGCGCCTTCGACGATGCGGGTCCTCGCGGCCACGACGGCGCTGGCCTGCTGGCGACGGAGCATCGCGTGGGCGATCTCCTGTGCGTACGCCAGATGCGTGATCCTCGACTCGATCACCTTCACGCCGGCGCTCTCGACGCGGGCCGCGATCTCGGCGGACAGCTTCTCGGTGATCTCGTCGGCGTTGTCGCGGATGGAGAGCTGGTCCTCGCCGTGCGCGTCGTACGGGTAGCTGTTGGCGATGTGACGTACGGCCGTCTCGCTCTGCATGGCGACGAACGCGACGAAGTCGTCGACCTCGAAGACCGCCTGGGCGGTGTCGGCGACCTGCCAGACGACGACCGCGGCGATCTCGATCGGGTTGCCGTCGGCGTCGTTGACCTTGGTCACACCGGTCTCGTGGTTGCGGATCCTGGTGCTGACCTTCCGCCTGCGGGTCAGGGGGTTGACCCAGCGCAGGCCGTCGGTGCGGACGGTGCCGGTGTAGCGGCCGAGCAGCTGCACGACGCGCGCCTCGCCGGGCGAGACCGCGGTCAGCCCTGCCCCCAGAAAGGTGCCCAGCACCACGGCGACGGGGCCGAGGATGATCCAGGCCGGGGTGGCCTGGGCGAGTCCGACGATGAGCAGGACCAGGCCGCCGATGACCAGCACCAGCAGGGCGAGGAACATCGGCCACCCGCTCGTTCCGTGCGCGACGCGCTCCCGGACCTGGGGCTTCGGCATATCGACGTTGGTCATTTCGCTGCCTCTCTCTGATTCGATGTCAGGAGAGTAGCATAGTGATATCACTTTATGGCAAGTCCTTCCATCGACGCGAGCGCTGTCCACAGGCGGAACGCACTTCACCTACCGAAACGGGGTTCGCGGGGCGCTTGCCACGTTGCAGAACCCCGGTTCGGTAGGTGAAGTCGCAGCGGGTGGGGACGAGACAGCAAGCGGCCAATGGTCTGGACCTTCGTTGACAGCTTTCTCCGGCGGACCATACTGTCGTGAAAACGATTTCCCGGCGTCGTTGTCGTGCAGTGACCACCGCACAGGAGCGTGCTGCCATGCGTCGCATCTCGTCCTGCCTTGCCCTGCTCCTCCTGACCGCTCTGCTCGTGGTGAGCCAGTCGACCGCCCAGGCCGAACCAGACGTCGGCATCCAGGCCGCGAACGACAAGGGCCCGATCGGCTGGGACATCTACCGCCGGCTCGACCGGCTCCCGTTCCTCGCACCCGGAGCGCAGACCAGGCAGTTCTCCAGCTTCGACCGCGCGGGCGGGAACGGCGACGGCAGCTCGTTCTGCCTGCGCCGCAGCACCGCCGGCTGCGTGATCGCCGAGCACGCCGGCGCCGGTGAGGTGCAGTCGATCTGGTTCACCCGCGACAGCGGCAACGTCACCGCGACCGGGCGGATCATCATCGAGCTCGACGGCGCGACGATCGTCGACCGCAGCCTGCAAGACGTCGTGAACGGCGCGCTCGGCGCACCGTTCCGGTTCCCGCTCGTCACCAACGCCGACCAGACGTCGGGCGGCGTGACGATCAAGGTGCCGATGCCGTTCCGCAGCTCGATGCGCGTCACGACGACCGGCGACCCCGTCTACTACCACGTCACCTACCGCTCGTTCGCCGACGCTGTCGGCGTCACCACGTTCGACCGGACCGACCCGGCGAACGACGTCATCGCCAAGCTGCTCGCCGCGGGCACCGCCGATCCCAAGCCCGCGCAGCCCGGCGCGACGACGACCAGCGCCACGGTCAACGTCCCGGCGAACGGACAGGCCACGCTCGCCACCCTCGACGGCCCCGCCGCGATCACCTCGCTGCGCCTGCGCATCCCCGACGCGGCCGCGACCGTCACGAACCTCGAGGGCCTCAGGCTGCGCGCCACGTTCGACGGCCGGCCCAGCATCGACGCACCTGTGGGCGAGTTCTTCCTTGCGGGCTTGGGAGAGTTCAACGTCCGGAGCCTCATGGTCGGCATGGACGCCGTGGCCGGCGGTTGGTACACGAGCTGGTGGCCGATGCCGTACGCGACCAACGCGACGATCACGCTCGCCAACACCACCGGCGCCGCCATCAACGGCGTACAGGCCGAGCTCACCTCGGCCCCGAACGCCCAGTGGACCGCCGCGTTGGCACCCACCGGCGACGCCGCCCACTTCACCACCGAGTACCACCGCGCCGACGTCCGCGCCGGCGAGGACTGGACCTACGCCGACCGCTCCGGACGCGGCCGCTTCGTCGGGGTGTCGGCAACCATGCGCAACCCGGCCCAGAACCGCGGCTACCTCGAGGGCGACGAACGCGTCCATGTCGACGACGCGCTGACCCCGAGCCTGTACGGGACGGGCACCGAGGACTACTACGAGTCCGGCTGGTACTTCAACCGCGGCCTCTACGGCGGCGTCTTCACCGGCAACACCGGCCACCGCATCGGCGGCGCGGGCTGCCTCGCGGAGTGCGACGCGACGTACCGGCTGCAGATCGGTGACGCGATCGACTACACGACCGCGCTGCGGTTCGGCATCGAGCACGGGCCGGTCAACGACTGGGCGGCCACCTACAGCTCGACCGCCTTCCTGTACACGCAGCCAACGTTCTCGACGAAGCGGACCGACACGCTCGACGTCGGCGACGCCGCGAGCCGGACCGCGCACACCTACACCGAGTCGGGCGCGGCGAACCAGTACGCGTTGACGAGTGTGTACGAGGGCGATGACGACGACGTACCCGTCACCGGACAGGTCCGTTCGACGGGCGCGGCGGTCACCTTCAGGGTGGCGGTCGATCCCGCCAACCAGGGCGTCCGGCTGCGCCGCACCAGCGACCAGCAGGCCGCTGGCCAGTCCGTCGCGGTGCGCGTCGACAACGTCGACGCCGGAAGATGGCTACAGGCGTTGAGCAACGGCGGCCAACGCTGGTTGGCCGACGAGCTCACGCTGCCGTCGTCGTTGACCGCAGGCAAGTCCAGCTTGACAGTGACCCTGACGCCGACCGCGGGCGCGCCGGCGTGGACGGCGAGTACGTACACCGCGGACAACGTGATGCCCGCGTTCGTCGACACCACACCGCCGACGGCGGTGACCGGGCTCGCGCTCTCCTCACCCGGGCGGGTGCACGCTGTCCCGCTGACGTGGAACGCGGCGACCGACGACGTCGGCGTCATCGGCTACCGGGTGTACGCGTCGGCTTCGGCCAACGTCGCGATCACCCCGGCCAACCTCGTCGCGACGGTGAGCGGGACGCGGTATCGCCATGGCCCGTTGCCGAAGGGGGCCACGCGCTTCTACCGCGTGGTGGCGGTGAGCCGCAGCGGACTCGCCGGTGCGGCGTCGAACGAGGTGACGGCGACCGTACGGGCGCGGACGACGAGCGACGTCGACAACGACGGACGCGACGACGCGGTCGCGTTCACCCGAGGCGAGGTCGCGGACGTGTACGTGTCGCGGTCCGACGGCACGAGGTTCGTCGAGGACGGCGCGCGCTGGCACGACGGTTTCGCCGTCGGCCAGGAGCTCCCGTTCACCGGCGACGTCAACGGGGACGGGCGAGCGCGACATCATCACCTTCACCCGCGGCCCGAACACGCTGGCCGATGTCTATGTGGCGTTGGCGAACTCGTCCGGTGAGGGCTTCGGGCCCGGCGTCAAGTGGCACGACTTCTTCGCTCCTGGTGGCGAGATCCCGGCCGTCGGTGACTTCAACGGCGACGGCAAGACCGACATCGTGACGTTCACGCGCGGCGCCGCGGGTGACGTCTTCGTGGCGCTGTCGAACGGGTCGGCGTTCGTCGGCACCAGCGTGAAGTGGCACGACTTCTTCGCGCTGAACGTCGAGGTGCCAGCGATCGGCGACTTCAACGGCGACGGGATGGACGACATCGCGACGTTCACGCGCAACGCGCAGTTCCCGTCCTACGTGTACGTGGCGCTGTCGAACGGGTCGAGGTTCGTCGGAACGGGCGAGATCTGGCACGACCGCTTCGCGCCCGGGTCGGAGCTCCCCGGAGTCGGCGACGTCAACGGGGACGGGCGCGACGACATCGTCACGTTCACGCGAGGCGCGGCCGGCGACGTGTACGCGGCGCTGTCCGACGGCACGCGGTTCGTGGGGAACGGCGCGCTCTGGCACGACTCGTTCGCGTTCAACGCCGAGTCACCCGGGCTGGGTGACTTCGACGGCGACGGGAAGTTCGACGCGATCACGTTCGCCGGTGGCTCGGGGAATGTCTTCGTGGCGAAGTCGAACGGTTCCTCGTTCGCCAAGCCGGCGGCGCTCTGGCACAGCACTTCTCCATCAGCTACGAGTGGCCGCGACCGAGCTTCCTCATCGACAAGGTCGGCTAGAGCACCGCGCGGATGCGGGTGGTCGCGAGCTCGAGCGCCTGGTCCAGGTTCTCGAGCTTGCGGCCGCCCGCGATCGCGACCTGGCCGTGCCCGCCCGCGCCGCCGCCGATGAGGCGGCCCGCCTCGGTCAACAGGTCGCGCGCGACCGCGTCGGTGTTGATGCCGAGCACCAGCTGCGCCTTGCCGTCGCCCACCGCGCCGAGCAGGACCGCACCCGGCTTCGGGAGCAGCCGCAGGACGTGGTCGACCAGGCCGCGCAGCGCGTCGAGAGGCTGCGAGACCCGCGCCACCACGAGGCCGTCGACCGCGGTCGACGCCAGTCCGCGCGCGAGCTCGACCAGCTCGCGTTCGCGCAGCTCTCGCAGCGAACGTTCCGCCGACGCCAGCGCCGAGAGGCGCTCGCTCAGCCGGTCGAGCACCTGGTCCGAACGTACGCCGCCCAACAGCGACGCCACCGAGGACAGCACCTGGCGCTCGTGATCCGCGTGCCGCAGCGCGTCCAACCCGGTCAGCGCCTCCAGCCGCCGCAAGCCGGAACCGATCGACGACTCCGACACCAACCGCACCGGGCCCGCCTGGCTGCCGTGCCCGACGTGCGTGCCGCCGCACAGCTCGCGGGAGAAGTCGCCGATGTCGACGATGCGTACGACCTCGCCGTACTTCTCGCCGAACAACGCCATCGCACCCGCCGCCTGCGCCTCCGAGCGCGACGCCTCCCAGACCCGGACCTCCGGATCCGCGAGCAAGCGCGAGTTGACGACGGACTCCACGTGCGCGAGCTGCTCCGGCGACACCGGCTCGAAGCTGCTGAAGTCGAACCGCAACCGGCCCGGCGCGACCAGCGAGCCGTGCTGCCGAACGTGCTCCCCCAGCGCTTCTCGGAGCGTCGCGTGCAGAACGTGCGTCGAGCTGTGCGAACGCGCGACAGCCGCCCGCCTCTCGCCGTCCACGAGCACCTCGACGGAGTCGCCCGGAAGCACCTCTCCCCGGACGACCTCCGCCACGTGGACGTACAAACCGTCAACGCCATAACGGGTATCGGTCACCCTAAGCTCGCCGCCGTCCGAGGTCCGCACGAGTCCGGTGTCACCCACCTGGCCGCCCGACTCCGCGTACATCGGCGTCCGGTCGAGCACCAGCTCCACCCGACCGTCCTCGACGGGCAGTACGGAGACGACGTTGCCGTCACCGACCAACGAGTCGTAGCCCACGAACGTGGTGCGGCCGTGTTCCATCAACAGATCCGCATACGCCTTACGCCGTTGCGAATTCGACGAGGTCGCCCGCGCCGACTGCCCGCGCCGCCGCTGCTCCTCCATGAGCTCCTCGACGCGATCCGTGTCGACCGACAGCCCCGCCTCGCGCGCGATCTCGATCGTCAGGTCCAGCGGGAACCCGAACGTGTCGTGCAGCTGGAAGACCGTCCCGCCGGGCAACGACGTTCCCGACTCCGACTGGGTCTTGGTGACCGTGGTCTCCAGCAGCCGCGATCCCTGCCGCAGCGTACGGTCGAACGCCTCCTCCTCGTGCGCCATCGCCTGCGCGACCAGCTCCGCGTTCGTGCGCAGCTCGGGCCACTGCTCGCCCACGTTGTCCACGACCGTCGACGCGAGCTCCGCGAGGAACGGCGTCGCCCGACCGAGCAGCCGGCCGCGGTGCACCGCACGTCGCAACAGCCGGCGCAGCACGTACCCGCGACCCTCGTTCGAAGGCAGCACGCCGTCGCCGATCAGCAACGTACCCGCGCGAACGTGGTCCGCGATCACCCGAATCGACGCCCGCGTCCGCTTGTCGCCGGACGCATAATCGCAGCCGGTCAAAGATTGGACTCGCTCTAAAGTTGGTGCGAGGAGATCGACCTCGTGGACGTTGTCGACTCCCTGCAGGACCACCGCCAGCCGGTCGACGCCGAGCCCCGACTCCACGCAGCGCACCGGCAGGTCCCCCACGATCGGGAAGTCGTCGTCGGTTCCGCCCGCGCCACGAAGGTGCCGCATGAACACGAGGTTCCACACCTCGAGGTAGCGCTCGGGGTTGACCGCCGGACCACCCTCGGGACCGTACTTTTCCCCACGGTCGTAGAAGATTTCGGAGTCCGGACCGCACGGACCAGGCCCGCCGGTCGACCAGTAGTTGTCGACCATCCCCAGCCGTTGGATGCGCGACAACGGGATGCCGATCTCCTGCCACAGCCCGACGGACTCCTCGTCGTCGAGATAGACCGTCGCCCACAGTCGGGACGGATCGAGCCCGTAGTGCGAGGTCAACAGCTCGTACGCCCAAGGCATCACGTCCGGCTTGTCGTAGTCGCCGAACGAGAAGTTGCCGAGCATCTCGAAGAACGTCGTATGTCGGTCGGTCTCGCCGATGTTGTCGATATCGACGGTGCGAATGCACTTCTGCAGCGTGGTCAACCGCGAGTGCGGTGGTTTGTCCTCACCGAGGAAGTACGGCTTGAACTGCACCATTCCCGCGGTCGTGAGCAGCATGGTCGGGTCGTCGCTGACGAGCGACGACGAGGGCAGGAGCCGATGGCCCTTGCTCTGGAAATAGGACAGGAACGTACGACGAATCTCGACGGAACGCACGGGAGCCTCACAAGACGAAACGGATCAGTGAAGGACGCAGGCACACGCCGAGCCGGACCGAGGGGCTGACTAGCCCAGCTCGGCGCAGATAGCTCGCTGTCCGTGAGACATGTGGCTCAGTATGCACGGCTTTGCCGAAACCTGCCAACCTCGTCGCAGTCCGGCTCGGCTGCAAGCAGCCCGATCTGCACGCCGGACAATGACCGACAGACGCAGCGAAACTTCGCGAGCCGGGGCTGCGACCGTAGGATTCAGTGTGGTCACCGCCTTGCAGAAACCGCATTCTCGCAGGAGGGTCGGAAGACATGGAGTACACGCATCTCGGCCGCACCGGCCTTCTGGTCAGCAAACTCTGTCTCGGCACGATGAACTTCGGCCCCGTCACCCCGGAAGAGGAGTCGCACGCGATCCTCGACGCGGCACTGGACGCCGGCGTCAACTTCGCCGACACCGCCAACGTGTACGGCTGGGAGAACCGCGGACTCACCGAGGAGATCATCGGCCGCTGGTTCGCCGCCGACAAGTCGCGCCGCGATCGTACGGTGATCGCCACCAAGGTCTACGGCGCCATGGACGACCGCCCCGACGCGAAGGGCGTGTCCGCGTACAACATCATCCGGCATGCCGAGGACTCGCTCCGCCGGCTGCAGACCGACCGGATCGACCTGTACCAGATGCACCACATCGACCGGGATACGCCTTGGGACGAGGTCTGGCAGGCGATGGAGACGCTCGTGGCGCAGGGCAAGGTGCTCTACGTCGGCTCGAGCAACTTCGCCGGCTGGCATCTGGCCCAGGCTTCGGAGATCGCCAAGCGGCGCAACTTCCTCGGCCTGGTGTCGGAGCAGTCGCTCTACAACCTGGTCGAACGGTCCATCGAGCTCGAGGTGCTGCCCGCGGCCCGCGAGTATGGGATCGGTGTCATCCCGTGGTCTCCCCTGCACGGAGGCGTGCTCGGCGGCATCCTCGCGAAGGCGGACAAGAGCCGCTCGACCGGCGGCCGCGCGGCAACCTACGTCGAGGAGCACCGCGACCAGATCCAGTCCTTCGAGGACCTCGCCGCTGAGCTCGGCGAAACCGCCGCGAACCTCGCCCTCGCCTGGCTGCTCCACCAGCCCGGCGTGACCGCGCCGATCATCGGGCCGCGGACGATGGAGCAGTTCACGACGGCGCTCCACGTCCCGGACATCAAGCTCGGCGACAAGGTGCTCGAGCGTCTCGACGAGCTCTTCCCCGGCCCGGGCGGCACCGCGCCCGAGGCCTACGCCTGGTGAGCCGCGGCGTCGGCACGGTTCGTGAGGCGTAGGTAGTAGCCGTCCGGGTCGATCCCCGGCCCGCTCGTACCGATGCCGATGCGGACGCCGTCGCGGCGCACCGCGAGGCGCAATGTCATAGGCATGGAACGTCATGCTAGGACCAGCAGGCGCCGCGCGCCTCTGACCGATGATGGAGAAGCGGGTCCCCAGCTGGACCTACCACCTCAGGAGGACGAACATGCGAGTGCGCCCGGACGAACTGGCGACGATGACGTTCGAGTGGGGGTCGACCAAGTGGTTCGTCACGCCGCGGCTGATTCCGGGCGCCTCGCAGTCCCTCGGTGAGGTGATCGTCAACCCAGGCCGCGGGCACGCGAGGCACAACCATCCGACCGCCGAAGAGGTCATCTACGTGATCTCCGGCGAGGGCCTGCAGATGGTCGACGACGGAGATCCGTTCCCGATCAAGGAGGGCGACGCGGTCCACGTTCCGATGGCCGCGTTCCACTCCACGCTCAACACCTCATGGCGCCCGCTGCGGCTGATCGTCACGTACGTCCCGGGCGGCGAGGAGGCGGCGCTCGAGCAGACGCCCGACTTCCGGCTGATCGAGCCGGCGGGCGTTCAGGAGTGGGACCGTGCCACCTGATCGACGAGCGTCCGGTGCGCGTGCCGCGTGCCCTCCGGTAGCTCGTCCGGGTCGAACCACTTCGCGTCGACGATCTCGAACGGGTCCAGCTTCAACGTCCCGCCGACGACGTGCGCCTCGTACGCCACCTCGATGCGGAACCGGAAGCCGCTCCGCAGCCGGATCAGCGAACCCGTCCGCACCTCGAGGCCGGTCTCCTCGAGTACCTCGCGCACGACCGTGTCCTCGAGCTTCTCGCGCCGCTTCGCGTACCCCGTCGGCACGCCCCAGTCGCCGCCGCGGGCCGCCCAGAGGCGGTGTTTGAGCAGCAGGACCTGGCCTTGCTCGTTGCGGATCACGCCGGAGACGCCGACCATGAACGTCGCGTTCATGGTCCACAAGATGCGCCACTGGAACGGGCGGAGCCGTCTCCACAACCACACCAGTGCGCGCTTCACCCCGCGAGGTTACCCGGCGTGCCACCCAGGATCGCGGCCGGTGACGGCGAGGACGCGGTCGAAAGTCGAGGCGGCGGCGTCCGTCGCGACGGGCTCTCCGAACAGGCCCATCTCCCGCGCCTGCCCCGCCAGCTGGCCGCTGATCTCCAGCGCCGCCTCGGCGACCTCCTCGTCGACCCGCAGATCTTGCCCGGTCGCCCGGGCCAGGTCCCAGCCATGCAGGACGAGCTCGCCGAGGAACATCTTCGCGAGCTCGGCCGCCGGGAACGGGCCGCTGCCCATCGCGGCCATGCCCTCGGTCGCGCCCGGTGCCGCCCACGCCGCGACGGTCTTGTCGAGCTGCTCCGCGTACGCCTTCGCCCAGTCGTCGGTCACGTAGTCCGTCGCCGCCAGCGCCGCCTCGTCGAGGGGCAGCTTGCGCGCGACCAGCTCCGACGCGTGGGCGGACCAGGTGAACAGGTGGTTGATCAACGTACGAACGTCCCACTCAGCGCAGGGCGTGGGCAACGACAACTGGGACGGCTGGACGCTTCGCACGATCTCGTTCGCAGCGTCGGCGGCCGTCCTCATCAGCTCGGGCAGACTCATGCCGCTCATCACAGCAGCTCTGCTGGAACCCGTCTTGAACAAACGCGACAACTAGACTCGGAGCCATGGTCAACCTCGGCCGCGGGATTCTCCAACCGCACAAGGCCGAACGAAGCTTCTCGGTCGCGCGCCGCGACCCGAGCGAGCCGCTCGCGGGCGTCATCGAGCGCTACTGGATCACGACCTGGGACCTGCGCGGCGAGCAGCCACACCGCCAGAACGTGCTTCCCCATCCGCGCGTCAACCTGACGTTCGTCCCGGGTCGCGCGCGGATCGCGGGCGTCGTACGCGGCCTGTTCACCGAACAGCTCGCCGACACCGGTCGGGTGATCGGCGTGATGTTCCGGCCCGGCGGCTTCCGCGGCTACCTGGGTGCGCCGATCTCGACGATCACCGACGAGTTCGTCGACATCGCCGACCACTTCGGTCCGGCCGGTGCCGAGCTGGCCGAACGCGTGGTCGCGGCCGAGACCGGCGAGGCCATCGCCGAGATCGAGGCCTTCCTGATCGAACGACTTCCGCCGCACGATCCGTCCGTCGACCTCGCCACCCACGCGGTCGACCTGGTCGCGACGACGCGGGACCTGCACCGCGTCGACGACCTCGCCACCGCCCTCGGGCTGCCGATGCGGGGGTTGCAGCGGCTGTTCCACGAGTACGTCGGCGCCGCACCGAAGTGGGTGATCCGGCAGTACCGGATGCACGAGGCGACCGACGCGGCCGCCACCGGCGCGCAGGTCGACTGGGCAGCGTTGGCGCACCGCCTGGGCTACAGCGACCAGGCGCACTTCGTTCGCGACTTCACCAGCAGGGTGGGGATGTCGCCGACGGCGTACGCCCGCCTCTGCACGGCCTGACTGGGTCGGGGGCACCCTCGTCCCGACCTCTTCGAAAGAGGGGACTCCCCATTCGAACCGGACCTGGTGGTGCCGGACGACTTGTTGGACAGATACCGGCTTAGAGGCCGAGATCTGTCCAACAACTCGTCGCGTGGTGCGCGGGTGACCAGCGGGTGGGAGAGCCGTCGGCGGGAGCTCGGACTTGTTCCAGGGATCTCGACCTAGAAGCCGAGATCCCTGGAACAACTCACCGGTCTGGTCGACCGGCCTGCTCGTTTGACGACGCCCAGCACCCGTCCACCTCCGGCCACCACCGTCCACCACCGTCCGCAGCTCCCGCGACATCCCTCACCGAACCGGGGTCTCGCGGGCACTTGCCACGCCGCACAACCCCAGTCCGGCGAGGGACGTGCACGATCCTGGGGAGAACCCGCCCGGAGTTCATGGCACCCAGGTGACGTACCGGCCTACGGGACCAGGGTGCCCCCGACCCAAGCTCCTTCAGACCGCACGAAGATCAACTGTGGGCAGCTGGTGCGATGGCCGGGCTATGGGACGAGGGTGCCCCCGCCCCAGACGGACCCAGGACCGATCCGCGCGCTGCTAGGCCGTGAGTCGCGGCTCGCTGGACTCGGGCGCGTGGAGTTGGCCGAGGCGTTCGAGGGGAACGTCCAACACGGTCGCCAACGCGACCACCGTAAAGAACGCCGGCGTCGGCACGCGGCCGTGCTCGATCTTGCGCAGTGTCTCGACCGAGACACCGGCGCGCGCCGCGACCTCGACCATGCTGCGGTCGCCGCGGGCGAGACGCAGCGCCTCGCCGAGGCGGGCTCCCCTGGCGTGGTCCTCTGGGCCGAGCGGTTGTCGCACCATGAATGCGATACTAATACCGGTACAACTATGGGACGAGCCAACGCCGCGAGGAGTTCGTGATGGTCGACCTGAAGACGGCCGCCCAGATCGCCAAGATGCGCGAGTCGGGCCGGGTCGTGGCGACCGCGCTCCAAGCGTGCGAGGACGCGGCCGACGTCGGCGTCTCGCTGCGCGAGCTCGACGAGGTGGCCGTACGCGTCCTGAAGGACGCCGGCGCGACGTCGTCGTTCCTCAACTACCACCCGCGCTGGGCGCCGACCCCGTTCCCGGGCGTGATCTGCGCGTCGGTCAACGACGTGGTCGTGCACGGGATCCCCGGCGACTACGAGCTCCGCGACGGCGACCTCCTCGGCATCGACTTCGGCGCCGAGCTGGGCGGCTACCACGGCGACGCGGCGATCAGCTTCGTCGTGGGCACCGCCGCGGCAGCGGACCTCGAGCTGATCGCCAAGGCCGAGGAGGCCCTCGCCGCCGGCATCGCGAGAGCACGCCCCGGAGGAAGGCTCGGCGACATCTCCCACGCGATCGGCACGATCGGGCGCGCCGCCGGGTACGGGCTGCCCGCCGGCTTCGGCGGCCACGGCATCGGGCACGCGATGCACGAGGACCCGTCCGTACCGAACGAAGGCCGCGCCGGCCGCGGCCTCAAGCTGCGCCCCGGCCTGGTGATCGCGATCGAGCCCATGTTCATGGCCGGCGGCCGGGACAACTACCGGATGGCCGAGGACGGCTGGTCGATGGTCACCAGCGACGGCACCCGGGCCGCCCACGTCGAGCACACCGTGGCGATCACCGCCGACGGCCCACAGATCCTGACGCTGCCATAACCGCGAGCGCGTAGGCGGCGAGCACGGTGAGCCCGGCCCACCACGGGAGCGGGAAGTACCCGGACGACGGCGCGTAGTGCGCGGTCACCTGCGGATACTCCACCGCCGTTTGCAGGACGGCGAAGCCCGCGGCCGGCGTGAGGCGCAGCAGCCAGTCGGCGACGGAGTCGGGCAGCAACGGCAACGCGGTCAGGGCGTACGGCACTGCCACCAACGTCACCGCGACGACGATCGCCAGCCAGCGGCGACGCAGCCACGCACCGAGCCCGTTCGCGAACACGGCACACAGCCCGAGGGCCACCGCGGCACCGAGGACCACCCGGACGCCGGTCAGCAAAGGCAGCGGCGGCACGGGAACGTCCTTGCTCGCCAGAATCGCCAGGCCCACAGGGAGAACCACCCCGACTCCGACCAGGCCGGTGACGAACCCGGCCGCCCCGACGAGCACCGGTCCGTACGGGGCGCGGGCGGCGACCACGAGCACGACGACCAGCGCCACCACGAGACCGAGCAGCAGGAAGTTCACCGTGGGCGCGAACCCCTCGCTCACCGGGCCGATGTCACCGGTGCCGCTCACCGTGATCACGCCGTCCTTCTGCACCGCTCCCGACGGGTTGTGGTGCTTCTCCCAGTCGGTGTGGTTCATCTCGCCGCCCACCGGGTCGCTCTGCCAGCCGCCGGCCGAGCCCTCGACGGTGACGTGGTCGAAGACGCCGACGGCCTGGGTGAACCGGGACTCCGGGATGGCGCCGCCCAGCCCGACCTTCACCAGCGTGAGGTCGCCCGGCGATGCGGCGAACAGGCCGACCCGCACCGTGTCCGGCAGCCCTGCGAGCTTCGCCGTCCCTACCTTCTGCCACTGCTTCCCGTCGGTCGACGAGAACCCCGTGATCGTGTCGCCCGAACGGGTCAGCCGCAGCCAGTCGCCCGTTCTCCCGGCGACGTCCTGGTCGTAGTCGTACTGGAATCGCACACCGTGGCTGCCGGTTCGCATGACCGCCGCGTACGGCGAGCCCGCGCGCAAGCCGTCCTTGACGATGATCCCGGCCTTCGCCCACGGCACCAGACCGGAGACGATCTCGTCGTGGTTCGGCGGCGGGTACGTGATCGTTCCCGTCATCGACGCCAGCCGGACCGTGATGCTGCCCTCCGGGCCCAGGTCGCGATGCAGGAACCAGAACTTGTCGCTCACCGCCGATCCGGGCGGGCAGGGGCCGGGGTCACACGACGTCCGCATCCCGAAGCTGTACAGCAGGCCGAACGCGATGATGGCGAGGGAGGCGATGACCAGGGCGATCACGCGGCCGCGCCGGAGGAACTCAGAGGTCGACATGCCGTGAGTTCTAGAGATCGGCGCCTAACACGGCCCGAACCAGTTGTGTCATGCCGTTGTTAGGTCGACGCGGGCATGCTGTACGCATGATCAGCCTGCGCCGCGGGACCGTCGGAGTACGGTTCACGATCCTGTACGCGGCCGTGTTCCTCGGCTCAGGCGTCGGGCTCCTGGGCCTGACGTTCCTGATCTTCGACGGCAGCATGAGCCAGACCTCTCCGGCGGGCACCCAGCCGCCGCAAGGCGGCCTCGACGCCGCGCAGCTACGCATCCGCGCGCTGGAGGAGCAGCTCGACACGATCCACACACAGCAGTCCCGCCAGCTGCTGGCCGGCTCGCTCGTCGCGCTGGTCGTTCTCGCGGGAGTCTCGTTGCTGGTCGGCCGCATCCTCGCCAGGCGCGTCCTGCGGCCGCTGCGGCTGATCACCGGCGCCACCCAGCGCATCTCCGCCGACAACCTCGATCAGCGACTGGCGGTCGTCGGTCCGGACGACGAGGTCAAGGATCTCGCCGACACCATCGACGAGTTGCTCGCCCGACTCGAGTCGTCGTTCGCCGCTCAGCGCCGGTTCGCCGCGAACGCCTCGCACGAGCTACGGACGCCGCTGGCGACGATGCGCGCGTCGTTGGACGTCGCGGTGGCCAAGCCCGACCCGGCCGCCTCTACGGTCGCGCTCGCGAACCGCATGCGTACCCAGCTGGATCGCGTCGACCACCTCCTCGACGGCCTCCTCGTCCTCGCGCGAGCGCAGCATGGCGCGTTCGCGGACGCCGCCGCGGTCGACCTCGGCGACCTCGTCGGCGCGGCCTTGCGCGAACGATCCGCCGACACGGAACGGAAGCGACTGAACGTCACCGTGGACCTGCCACCGGACATGACGGCCTCCGGCAGCCCGACGTTGCTCACTCGGCTGGTGGGGAACGTCGTCGACAATGCCGTTACCCACAACGAGAACGGCGGCTGGATCACGATCACCGGCTCTGCCCGCGAGAACACGGTGTTGGTCGTGGAGACCGGCGGGCGCGTGTTCGACCAGCGCGAGGTCGACCGGCTCACCCAGCCGTTCGAGCGGCTCGGCGACGAACGTACCGGCTCGTCGGGACTGGGTCTGTCCATCGTGGCCGCGGTCGCCGCCGCCCACGGCGGTCGAGTCGCGCTGGTCGCTCGACCGGAAGGCGGCCTGCGGGTGTCGGTCACGCTGCCGGCCGCGAAGGTGGCGGTCGCGGTATGAGGATCCTCCTCGTCGAAGACGACCACGCGCTCGCGGAGGTCATCGCGGAAGGGCTCGGCGACCAGGGCATGGCCGTCGACCTCGCGTACGACGGGCTCGCCGCAGCCGCGAAGCTGGGGCTCGCGACGCACGACGTGGTGGTCCTGGACCGCGATCTTCCTGGTCTGCATGGCGATCTGCTCTGCCAGCTGATCACCGACCGTGCCGAACGCCCGATGGTGTTGATGCTGACCGCGGCGAGCGCGCCCGGCGATCGGGTCAGCGGGTTGACGTTGGGCGCGGACGACTACCTGGGCAAGCCGTTCCACTTCCCCGAGCTGGTCCTGCGCATCCGCGCGTTGGCACGCCGCAAGCCCGACGCGCGCCCGCGCACGTTGCAGGCGGCCGGGATCGAGCTGGACCCGGTACGGCGGTCCGCCCTCCGCGACGGGCGCCTGCTCGACCTGTCGGTGAAGGAGTTCGCGGTGCTGGAGGCGTTGCTTCGGGCCAGCCCCGGCTTCCTGTCCGCCGAGGCTCTGCTCGAGCAGGTGTGGGACGAGTACGCGGACCCGTTCACCAACACCGTCGCCGTGACCGTCGGCCGGTTGCGGCGCAAGCTCGGCGCGCCTCCCGTGATCGCGACGACACCCGGAGTGGGCTACCGGATCAGCTAGCGCAGGTGCGAGGCCCCGTTGAGGTCGAGGATCGCGCCGGATGCGAACTCCGCCTCCGGAGACGCGAGGTAGACGACCGCGGCCGCCACCTCCTCGGGCGTCGAGACGCGGCCGAGCGGGCTCTGGGCGCGGATGTCCTCGGCCTCCGGGCCGTGGATGACGTCGGCGGCCATGTCGGTGTCGATGTAGCCGGGCGCGACCGTCGCCACCGCGATGCCGCGCGGGCCGAGGGCGCGAGCCATCGACTGGCCGAGGGAGTTCAGTCCGGCCTTGCTGGCGCCGTACGCGGGTTGGCGCGGCTCGCCGCGGAACGCGCCGCGCGAGGACACGTTGACGATCCGCCCGCCTCTCGGGAGGTAGCGGGCGGCGCACCAGATGAGGTTCGCCGGGCCGAGCAGGTTGACCGCCAACGTACGTTGCCAGGCGGCCTGCCACTCCTCGTACGAGACTTCCTCGATCTTGTGCAGCTCGTAGATGCCAGCGTT
The DNA here is from genome assembly GCA_963762635.1 of uncultured Actinomycetota bacterium. Taxonomy (GTDB): domain Bacteria; phylum Actinomycetota; class Actinomycetes; order Propionibacteriales; family Actinopolymorphaceae; genus Tenggerimyces. The sequence goes on along the minus strand of CAVXLQ010000004.1, from coordinate 169,085 downwards.
GTTGACGAGAACGTCCAACCCACCAAGGGCTTTCACGGCCTCGTCGACCAACGTCTGGACGGCTTCCGGCGAGGCGAGGTCGGCCTGCAGCGCGACGTGGCCCGTTCCTGGGAGCGATTCCAGCACGGCCTCGGCCGCCGCATGCGAGCCGCCGTAGTGCACGACCACGCGGTCGCCGAGCGCGGCGAACGCCCGGGCCACCGCGCTTCCGACGCCGCGCGAGGCACCGGTGACGAGGACGGCGCGATCACTCACGCTTGCGAGCCTACAAGCGGATCGAGGTGCAGGGACACTGCCACCTCCGCGGGCGCGCGCGAGGCCAGCACCCGTACCCGTACGTCCGTCGCCGTCAGCGGCTCGTCCAACGGGAGCAGCCGGCGGTACCCGACCGTCGTCCCGGTCGCGATCTCCCGCCACGACCCGTCGACGAGCGCGTCGACCGCGAACGCCTCGACCTGCTGGCCGTTCGTGATGTCCTCGGACAGGCCGACCACGTTGAACGTCTCGCTGACACCGTTCCCGTACACGTCCCGTACGGTCGCGCCGAACTCCGCCAACCGCGCGACGTCGGGCTCCGCGAACAGACCTCGACGATCCGGCGGAATGTTCAACAGCAGAAGGGAGTTCCGCCCGACCGAGCAGCGGTAGATCTCCATCAGCTTCGCGAGGGACTTGACCTCCGCGTCCTCCTCGGCGTGGTAGAACCACCCCGGCCTGATCGAGACGTCGACCTCGGCCGGGTACCAGCGCAGCTCATCGGCGGCGCCCAGCTGCTCCGCGCCAGCCACCTCGGCAGCCGTCTCCTCGGCGACCATCCGCCCGCCGGCGAACGGGACCACGCTCCACTCGGTCTCCCGCGCGTACCCGTCCTCGTTGCCCACCCACCGCACGTCCGGTCCGCCGATCGCGATCGTCGCGTCCGGAGCGAGCCGCCGGACCAGGTCGAACCAGTCGTCGTAGGCGTAGGACTGCGCGGCTTTGGTGGGGTTCGCGCCGTCCAGCCAGACCTCGGCGATCGGGCCGTACTCGGTGAGCAACTCGTACAGCTGGTTCAGGTAGTAGCGGTTGTAGTCGTCGACGACATAGCTGAAGCCCGGCGCGATCTCCGACTCGACGGCAGGGCTGCCGTTGCCATAGCAGCCGCGCTCGGCCTGGTAGAGGTCCGCGGGTGACAGGTAGACGCCGAACCCGAGCCCGTGCGCTCGTGCGGCATCGGCCGCCTCCCGTACGACGTCTCCCTCGGCGATCTTGTGGTCGACCCACTTGCTCGGCCACAGGCAGAAGCCGTCGTGGTGCTTGGCGGTCAGGATCACGCCCTCGAACCCGCCGTCGCGCAACGCCCGCATCCATTGCGAACAGTCCAGCTCAGAAGGGGCGAAGACGGACGGATCCTCCAGCCCTGTGCCCCATTCGAGGCCGGTGAATGTGTTCGGCCCGAAATGTACGAACGCCAACAGCTCCTGTCGCTGCCACGCCAGCTGCCGGGCGGAAGGTCGGACGCGGGATGCCTGCTCCAGATCGCTCATCGAAGCCCACGTTATCGAGGGGTTTCCCGGATTCCTCGTTGCTCTCGCGATGCGAGCCTCGAAGGCATGGTCACCACCATCGAAGAGATCCGCGCGCAGCTGGCCGGCAAGACCGTTGGGCCGCTGGACGACGCGTACGACGCGCTCCGCACGCCGTTCCACATCGACATCGACCAACATCCGGCGGTGATCGTGGCGCCGGAGTGCGCCGACGACATCGTCGCCGCGGTCCAGCTCGCGTCCCTGCGCGGCCTCGCGGTCAGCGTCCAGGCGACCGGCCACGGGATCGCGAAGGCGAACGACGGCGGGCTGTTGATCAACACCAGCAGGCTCCGCGCGATCTCGGTCGACGCCGACGCGCGGACCGTGACGGTCGAGCCGGGCGTCGCCTGGAGCGAGGTCGTCGCGAAGACCGCGCCGTACAGGCTGATGCCGCTGACCGGCTCGTCGACGCACGTCGGTGCGGTCGGCTACTCGCTCGGCGGCGGGACAGGGTGGCTGGTCCGGCAGTACGGGCTGGCGACGGACAGCATCGTCGCGGCTTCGGTTGTCACGGCCGATGGTGTGCTCCATGCGGCCTCCGAGGCGAACGAGCCGGACCTGTTCTGGGGCTTGAAGGGCAGCGCCGGCAACCTCGGTGTCGTCACGTCGCTGACGCTGCGGCTGTTCCCGGTGGAGGCGTTCTTCGGCGGGATCCTGGTGTTTCCTCTCGCGCAGGCTCGCGAGGTCTTCGTGGCGTACCGCGACTGGGCCCGCGCGCTGCCTCCGCACGCGACCACCTCGGTGTCTCTCACCCACATCCCGGCGATGCCGACCGTGCCGCCGCCGTTGCAGGGGCAGTCGGTCGTGATCGTTCGCGTCGGGATCATCGGCTCTGCCGCTGTCGGGGAGGCACTGGTCGCGCCGCTGCGCTCCGCGGTGGGCGAGCCGGCCTTCGACTCGTTGGGCGCGCTGCCGTTGGAGGCGTTGGACGCGATCGGCATGGAGCCCACCGACCCGCTCCCGGTGAAGGGGCACGCCGAGATGGTCCGTTCCCTGTCGGACGAGGCTCTCGACGCGCTGCTCGCGGTTGCCGGACCGGGGGTGTCGGTGCCGTTCCTGCAGCTCGAACTGCGCCACCTCGGCGGCGGCGTACGTCCGGCCGCTGACCGGCAGGGACTGGGGCACTGGTCCGGCGAGTTCCAGCTGCACGCGATCTCGGTCCTGGCGTCGCCGGAGGCGTACGTGGCGATCTCGCAGTTCAACGCCGGCCTGGCGGCGGCGATGAAGCCGTACGGCTCGGGACTGGTGCCGCTGAACTTCCTCGAGGCCGAGCCCGAGCGCACCGTCGCCGGCTTCACCGAGGAGCACTACCGCCGCCTGGTGGCGCTGAAGAAGCGGTACGACCCGTCGAACCTGTTCCGCCTGAACAACAACATCCCGCCGGTCGGCTAGGCGCTCTCCACGTCGGTCCAGACCTCGGTCATCTCGACGATGAGGTCGTCGCGAACGGTGAGGAACGTGGCGACCTCGAAGTGCCGCAGCTCCCCGTTCTGCGTGCCGGTGACGTGGGCGCGTCCGACCGCCCGGTCGGCGGTGCCGACGCAGTCCTCGAGGACGAACCGCTGGAACCCTGGGTAGTCCGCGTTGAACCGGATCCAGCTCTGCGCGTCGAACCGTTGGCCGGTGTGGACGTAACGACAGGTGAAGTCCTCGTGCAGGAGAGCGGGGAGCTGGTCCCAGGCGTGTTCGTCGATCACCGTCGCGAGGCGGCGCATGACGTCGGATGCTTCCATGGCCGCGACCTTGCCACAGACCTACGACAGTGCGATGAGGACGATCGCGACGCCCGCGGCCAGCAGTCCTACGAGCTGGATGCGGGCGACCCGTTCGTGCAGGAAGCCCGCGGCCAGGCCGATCGTGACCGCGGGGTAGAGCGAGGTCAGGACGGCGACGATCGAGAGCATGCCCTGCCTCGTGGCGAGCAGAAACAGCAGATCCGCCGCCAGGTTGACGATTCCGAGACCGATCAGGCTGGGGAGCTGTGCGCGTTCCGGCTTGGGCGGGAGGCGGAGGACGGCGACGATCGCGACGAGCAGGACGACCAGCGAGACGCGGGTGCCGAGCATCGGCCAGAGGCCGGAGTCCGCTGGCGAACGTTGGAGCAGGACGTAGAACGTACCGAAGCCGAGGCCGGCTCCCAGGGCGTAGAGGACGGACTGGCGTGAGCTCTTCGCGGGCGTCTGTTCCGGCGACCGGGTGATGACGACGACGGCGACGAGCCCGAGCGCCATGCCCGCGAGCGCCAGCGGGGCGGGCTGCTCGCCGATCGCGAGCCCGAACGCCACCGGAACCCCGGCGCCGACCACCCCGGTGATGGGAGCGACGACGCTCATCCGCCCGATCGCGAGGCCCTGGTAGAGCAGCGACGTCCCCACCACACCCGCGACGCCCGCCGCGGCACCCCACGCGACGCCGGCCCACGACAGCGGATCCCACAGGACGGCGACGGCAACGAGCAGCAGCACGAGGCCGACCACCTGCGAGATCAGGAACACGACGAAGACGTGCATCCGCTTGGAAAGCACGCCGCCGCCGAAGTCCGAGATCCCATACGCGAAAGCCGAAGCGATCGCCAGCACGATCTCCACGTCCCGGACCCTAGTGGTCCGGAGCGTCTGCTAGTTGACCTTCACCGACACCGTGTGCCAGCCGGAGGCGCCGTTCGGGGCGGGTGGGGCGAGGTCGTCGGTCTGGGTGTCGCCCTCGGCGTCGGTCGCACGGACCTGGAGCTTGTACGAGCCCGGCCGCGCGCCGGTCCACTGCCAGGTCCACTGGCGCCACGAGTCCACGGTCGGCTCGCCGGCCAGACGCGCGGCCTGCCACGCGCCCTCGTCCACGCGCACCTCGACCTTCTCGATCCCCCGGTGCTGTGCCCACGCGACGCCCGCGACCACGACATCGCCAGCCGGAACGGTGGCGTTCGACCGGGGTACGTCGATCCGCGACTGGGTCTTGATCGGCGCCTGCTCGTCCCAGCCGCGCGGCGTCCAGTACGCGTCGAACCGGTCGAACCGTGTGACCTCGATGTCCACGACCCACTTCGTCGCCGACACGTACCCGTACAGCCCGGGAACCACCATCCGCACCGGGAAGCCGTGCTCCAACGGCAGCGGCGCGCCGTTCATCTGGAACGCGAGCAGCGCCTCGCGCTCGTCGGTCAGCACCGCCAGCGGCGTCCCGCAGGTCCAGCCGTCCACCGACGTCGACTTCACCGCATCCGCGCCGGCGAGCGGGCCTGCCTCGCGGAGCACCTCCGAGATCTTGACTCCGGACCACTGCGCGTTGCCGATCAGGTCGCCGCCGACCTCGTTCGAGACGCACGCGAGCGTGACCCAGCTGTGCACGACCGGCCGCTTCAGCAGGTCAGCGAGCGACAGCTCGATCGGCTTCTCGACCATGCCGTGCACCTTGAGGCGCCACTCGTTCGGGTCGACGAGGGGCACCGACAGCGCGGTGTCGATCCGGTAGAACGTGTCGTTCGGCGTCCGCCAGGTCGACAGCCCCTTGATCCCGAGCTCGGCGACCGCGGGCGACTGAAGGGTCGGCGGGCTGGGCAGGTTGAGCGCCTCGCGGGCGTCCTCGAGGCCGAGCCGCCGCCCGAGCCAGAGCCGCCCGGCACCGGCGGCGAGGACCGAGCCGAGCGCGACGGCGCCCGCGTTCAGCAGCAGCTCGCGCCGGCCGGTGTCCGACTCGCGCGCGGGGACGAACCGGTCGAGCAGGAACGGCAGCACGACCACCGAGACCAGACCGGCCGCGAGCGAGGGCAGCACGTTCGTGACGCCGGAGCCAGGCCTGGTGGCGGCGGCCAGCGTGGCGACGGCGGCGAGTACGACCAACAGGACCAGCCCGAGGCCGCGCCGGAACGCCGCGATGATGCCGGCCCCGATGGCGAGGGCGCCGAGCAGCACGACGATCACGATGATCAGGAAGACCTTGTCGTTCGTCCCGAACAGCTGGATCGCGAGATCCTTCATCCACGGCGGCACGAGGTCGATGAACGCGGCGCCGACGGCCACGATCGGGGTTTCCCGGACGCTGAACAGCCCGGCGACGAGCTCGGCCGCGCCAAGACCTGCGCCGGCGGCGAGGACGCCAGCCAGCGCGGCCCGGGGAAGCGTGGGGGTCACACTGGAATCCTCGCTCGGAACGCCCGGATACGCACACGTCCGCGGGCAGACGTCACCGGACCGTCACAACAACGCGGCGAGGACCACGATCAGCAGCAGGATGCCCAGCACACCGGGGATGATCAGCCGGCGATGCTTCGGGTTCACGGTCCTAGACCCTACTCGGCATTGTCTGTTGGTCGCCCCGGTCGGTGGCATGAGGCGTCGCGATACCGAGACACCGCGGAGCAACGGCGCGAGGTTTCCGCGAAGCGTCCCCGAACGGTGGATGGCGCCGTTGGCGCGTTGCCGTCGGCATCACAACGCCGCCACCGACTCTCTAGCGACCGAGGCGCCACGAGGCGATCGTCTCGTACCGCGCGCGACCTCCGGCTCCCTGAGCGAGATGGGACCGTACGAGCTCGACCTTGGTCGCCGTCCAGGCGGGGCTCGCGTACGCCGCGAGCGCTTCGACCGTCGTTCGTACGTCGGTCGGCGTGCGGAGGCGGGCGAGCGTGAGGTGCGGTTTGTACCTGGTCTCGTTCAGCTCGATCCCGGCCCGGCGGGCGCCGGCCGCGACCGATCGGGCCAGGTCACGCAGGGGTTGGACGTCGCCTTGGACGCCGACCCAGAGCACCCGAGCGCTCTTCGCCGACCCGAAGCCGCCGCCTCCGGCGAGCGCGAGGGTGACCGGCTGGTGGCGCGCGGCGGCGCGGGCCAGGCGGCGTTCCAGCTCCAGCCGGGTGTCGTCCGCGACCTCGCCGAAGAACGCGAGCGTCAGGTGCCACTGCTCCGGGCCGGTCCAGCGGTAGGCCTCGCCGCTCTCGCGGAGCGGCGCGACGACGTTCGACAACGAGGTGAGAACGGGCTCGGGAGGGACGAGCGCCGCGAACAGCCGCACGGCCTAGGCCTTCGGGTCCTCGGGCGAGGTCTCGGCGATCGCGAGCTCGAGGTGGCCGAGGTCGATGGTCTCCGCGCCCTCGTCCCAGGCCAGGGCGAGCGCGGTGTGGACGACGAACAGCACCCGCCGGCGGATGTCCGACGTCCCGCCGCGCGTGTAGTGCCGGAACAGGGTGGCGAGCGCGTCGTCGTCGAGCAGCGGTACGTCGGGGCCGACGCCGTGCTCGGCGGCGCGGTGCGCCAGCAGCTTGGCGAGCGCCGCGGCGTCGGGGATACGCGGGACCCTGATCGTGGTCTCGATGAACCCGGCCGTGTGCTGGTACGCGGGATGGTGCAGGTAGCTGTTGTGCACCGCGAGAACGGTGGGCGCTGCCAGCTCCTCGGCGAGCAGCCTGACCACGCGGCCGAAGAAGCCTTCGATCAGGTCATCGACGTTCGGAAACGCGGCGCCGAACCACTTGTCGGTGTCGTCGAACACCAGCACCGGCCTCAGGTCGTGCGCGCTGATCAGGTCCAGGATCGCCCGCGCCTGGTCGAGGACCTCGCTGCTCGGGCGGGGCAGCGGCTGCGTGACCGTACCCAGCTCGACGGCCAGCTCGACCTTCGCCTCCAGCCAGCCGATGCCGCCGCCGATCCGGCGGAACCGATGCTCCGCGCCGGCGACGGGCGTGGAGTGGTCGACGAGCTCCTTGGTCCTGGAGGCGTCGCGCGGATGAGCGTGCTGGACGTACCGGGCGACAGTACGGACGACGTGCCCGGCGAACTCGACCGGATCCCTCGCGACCTCGGGACGTTCGACGGCGACGGGAATCGGCAACGGGGCAAGGCCTTCGACGAGCGGACCGAGCACATGGCCAATGACGCTGGACTTCCCGCTGCCGCTGCCACCCACGAGCGCGACCTGCTCACCACGCCGAATCGCCTGCCCCAGTGGCTTTTCGCACACCGGCTGGCCGACGAGCTCGTCGAACGGAACGTGATAGCGGTACAGCTCGTCAAGGGCAGGTGCCGGATCGAACGCGTGCCCTTCCCACAGTGCAAGGAGATCTGCCGAACTCACCGTCTTGACCATACGCGCCTGGCGCCGGCTCGTCGCAGAAGGGTGGCCCGCCCCGTCCACCCCCGTACGGCACGCGAAGGCGCGCAGGACGGTGACGTCAGCCGTCGACGTGGGGCCCAATGACCGATCGGATCCGGTCAGGGCAGGGCGAGTCGGTAGACCTTGCGAGGGCGGCCGGCGCCGTTCCCGCGGACCGACTCGGCGATGAGGATGCCGGCGTCGGCGAGCGTGCCGAGCACCTGGACGGCGCGCGCCCTCGTCCAGCCGAGGGCGTCGAGCAGGTCCCGATCGGACGCACTGGCAGCGCCACCGACGGACTCGAGGGCGCGGATGGCCTCGCGTTCGGGGCGACTGAGCTTGCCGACGGCCGTGTCCCGCTGCGCGCGTGCCTCCTTGAGCTCTGGCCAGCTGGCCCCGGTCAGCAGCTGCCTCGCGGCATCGAGCACCCGGCGGGGCTCGTCGTCATCGACCAGCTCGGCCAGGACGGCGTCCGGCAGGGCGCCCTTGGGGAGGCGCCGATCGAGCATGTTCCGCAGCTCACCGGGCGCGAGCGGGTCGATCTCGAGGCGGATCTCGAAGAACGCGTCGATGGGCGGCTTCCCGAGAACGACGGCGGCCGGCGGCTCGACAGCGACGATCCAGGTGAACGGCAACTGCCACAGCTCGTCCCGCAGCCGCCCGAACAGTGCCGTCGCGAGGTCGAGCTCGGGCTCGTCCAGCAGGACGACCTGGCTAGTGTCTGCGCGGAGCTGCTCGAGCTGGTCGAGCACGTCGTCAACGGAACTCGCGGCGAGGTGATGCACCGCCCGCCCGCTGGCGCGGAGCCGATAGGCGAGCTGCCTCACCAACGACGTCTTGCCCACCCCGGCAGCGCCCACCACCAGCGCGTTGAGCCCCAGCTCCACCGCACGAGCGAGCCGATTGAGCTCGAGCTCCCGGCCTACAAACAGATCAGCATCGGTCCGCGTATCGAGCAACGGCCGATTACTCACCTGAGGACGTCTGGTTGCCACGCCCTAACTTTACTTACAGTAACAAGAGTAAGCAAGTGCCAATCGCGCCGCCTGGCCCGCCCTCGCCTCCACCGAGCTCTCTCGCGCACCACTCGAAGACCCGCACCCCACTGGCCCCCGGTGATCACACCCGCCACACCTGGCATCGCTTCCACATCCAACCCCGCAAGCATCGGCAAGCGGTTGCCAAAGAATTTTCCTTAGCCAAGCTAATGAGGTAGGCTAAAGACATGTCTCCCATGCTCGTGCGCTCAGATCCTGGGCTCGCGAGCACCCTGAGACTTTCGGTGATGCGACTGGCCCGCCGCCTGCGCAACCAGGTGGCCGAGGACAACCAGCTCTCCGCCAACCAACTGGCCGTCATGTCGACGTTGAATCGGCATAGCCTGTTGACGATTGGCGAGCTCGCCGCGTACGAGAAGGTTCAACCGCCCTCGATGACGCGGACGGTATCGCACCTCGAGATCATCGGCCTGGTCGTGCGCGAGCCGCACCCGACCGATGGTCGGCAGGTCGTCGTGCGGCTCGCAGATGAGGGCCGCCGCCTGCTCGCCGAGGACCGCAAGCGCCGCGATGCCTGGCTAGCGAAACGCATGCGTGAGCTCACACCCCAAGAGAAAGAGATCCTGCGCGCTGCCGCACCGATCCTGGAGAGGTTGGCTTCATCGTGAGTGCGACGTTCCGTTCACTTCGGAACCGCAACTACCGCTTATACGCAGCAGGATCGCTTTCCAGCAACGTCGGTACATGGCTTCAAAGAGTTGCCCAGGACTGGCTCGTCCTCCAGCTCTCAGGTAGTGGCACGGCGGTGGGTATCACTACCGGCCTGCAGTTCCTCCCGTTCCTCCTCCTCGCCCCCTGGGCCGGGCTGATCGCGGACCGCTTCCCCAAGCGCAAGGTCCTCCAGATCACCCAAGCCGGCATGGGCGTCACCGCGGCGATGTTGGCCGTCCTCTCGCTGACCGGTGTCGCCCAGGTCTGGCACGTGTACGTGCTTTCCTTCCTGCTCGGCGTGTTCAGCGCGATCGACAACCCCGCCAGGCAGTCGTTCGTCATCGAGATGGTCGGCAAGGACGACGTGACGAACGCCGTCGGCCTCAACTCCGCCAGCTTCAACGCGGCGCGGATCGTCGGCCCGGCGATCGCCGGCTTCATGCTGATCGTCTTCGACCCGGGCGTCGTCATCGCGATCAACGCGGTCACCTACCTCGGACCGATCTGGGCGCTGTCGCGGATGCGCGCCAGCGAGCTCAGCACCCCCGAGCCGGCACCGCGCAAGAAGGGCATGGTGCGCGACGGCCTGCGCTACGTCCGCGGCCGCCCAGACCTGCTGCTGATTCTCGCGGTCGTCTTCTTCGTCGGCTGCTTCGGCCTGAACTTCCAGCTCACCAGCCTGCTGATGGCGACCGAGGTGTTCGGGAAGGGCTCGGCCGAGTACGGCGTCCTCGGCTCGATCATGGCGATCGGCTCCCTCGCCGGCGCCCTGCTCGCCGCACGCCGGGGCGGCAGGCCACGGCAGCGGATGATCATCGGCGCGGCCATCCTGTTCGGCCTCGTCGAGATCGTGTCCGGCGTCATGCCGACCTATCTCCTGTTCGCGATCACGCTCCCCGTCGTCGGCATCGCCTCGATGACGATGATCACCTCGGCGAACGCGACCATGCAGCTGTCGGTCACGCCGGAGATGCGCGGCCGGGTGATGGCCCTGTACGCGATGGTCTTCATCGGCAGCACGCCCCTCGGCGCCCCGATCGTCGGCTGGGTCGCGGAGGCGTTCGGTGCCCGCTGGACGCTGATCGGCGGCGGCGCGATGTCCGTCCTCGGCACGTTGGTCGCTGCCTGGCTGGTCAAGCGCCACCATGGCCTCCGCCTCCGGGCGCACATGCTGCCGCGGCCACACGTCCACCTGTTCGAGCCCGAGGATGGCGAGCCCACACCGCCGAACGGTGCGGTTCCCACGCCGCGCGGTCCCGAGGCCGCGCCGGACCCGATTCCGCAAGCCTTGTCGGTGGAGCCTGACAAGGTACGGCCATGGAGTTCAACCGGTACCTCGAGACTCTCGCGGCCGACGCCGACCGCCTCGCGGCCGTGGCGCGAGAAGTCCCTGCTGCCGCGGTTCCGTCGTGCCCGGACTGGACGGTCCGCGACGTTGTAGAGCACGTCGCGTTCGTCTACCTGCACAAGGTCGAATGCATGCGGCAGCAGGCGCGGCCCGACCCGTGGCCACCGGAGCTGCCCGAGCGCGACCCGCTCGAGGCGTTCACCGAGGCGTACGAGGCGATGCGGTCGGAGTTCCTCACCCGAGGCCCGGCCGCTCCCTCGTACACCTGGTACGAGCCCGACCAGACCGTCGGCTTCTGGTTCCGACGGATGGCGCAGGAGACCGCGATCCATCGCGTCGACGTCGAGCTGGCCGCCGCCCAGGTGACCCCGATCGACGCCGAGCTGGCGGCCGACGGGATCGACGAGGCGTTGCGGGTGATGCTCGCCGGCGACTGGTCCGACGAGCCGCTCGCCAAGCCGCTCGCCGGCCAGATGGTCGAGCTCGCGACGAGCGAGCGGTCCTGGTCGGTCGCGTTCGAGGAGACCTCGATCGTCGTGCTTCCGGACGACGCCGGACGTACGCCCGACGCGCAGGTCTCGGGTGACCCGTCCGATCTCGTGCGCTGGATCTGGGGCCGCGGTCCGCGCGAGCCTCTCACCGTCCAGGGGGACGAGGAGGTGGTGACGGCGTTCCGCGACCAGGTCAGTGTCGCGACGGGTTGATGCCTAGGTCGTGTCTGGCAAATAGCGCCGGCCTTCCGAAGGAAGGGCCCGCGCGGCGCACCGCGCCCGGCTGGGCGTGGTGCAGTAGGAATTCATATTGGTTATATGGGTGACGACCTGGACCGCGGTCAGGCGGGATGCGGGGTGTCGCGCGGCAGGCGATCTTTGCCAGACACGGCCTAGTAGACCGAGAAGCCTCCGTCGACGAAGATCGCCTGCCCGGTGACGTACGCGCTCGCGTCGCTGGCCAGGAAGATCGCCGCGCCGACGAAGTCCTCGGCGAGACCGTTCCTGCCCATCATCGTGCGCGCCGCCAGCTGAACGACGCGTTCGGGGTTGGCGAACGTCTCCTGCGTCAACGGCGTCTTGACGAAGCCTGGCACGATCGCGTTGCAGCACACGCCCGACGAAGACCATGCCTCGGCCTGCGAACGCGTCAGCCCCAGCGTCGCGGCCTTCGAGACGCCGTACGCGCCGCTGTTGCCGAACGCGCGGACCGACTGCTGCGAGCCGATGTTGATGATGCGTCCCCAGCCGCGCTCGGCCATGCCGGGACCGAAGGCCTGCCCGAGCAGGTACGCCGCGTCCAGGTTGATCGCCATCGTCTGATCCCACTGCTCGACCGGCTGCTCGGCGAACGGCGGGCGCAGGTTCAGCCCGGCCGCGTGCACGAGCACGTCCGGCGGGCCGAACGGCTCGACGATCGCCTCGCAAGCAGCGGCCAGCGCCGTACGCGAGGACAGGTCGGCGACGACGTACGCGCCCTTCGGCAGCTCGTCGACGGTCTCGCGCAGCGCCGGTTCCTGCCGCGCGACGACGACCACGGACGCGCCGGCCTGCCCGAGTCCGAGGGCGATCGCGCGCCCGATGCCCGACGAGCCACCGGTGACGACCGCCACCCGGCCGGAGAGCGAGAACAGCTCGGACAGGAAGTCGTTCACGCTCGGAACCCTACGACACCCCGAGCAGCTGCTTGATCGGGTCGATCGCGAAGTAGACGACGAAGAGCACCGCGACCGCCCATAGCAGCGGGTGCACGTCGCGCGCCTTGCCGCGCACCGCGCGCAGGATCACGTACGACACGAAGCCGGCCCCGATGCCGACCGTGATCGAGTACGTGAACGGCATCAGCACGATCGTCAGGAACGCGGGCAGCGCGACCTCGATGCGATCCCACGGGATGTCCTTGACCTGCGTCATCATCAAGAACCCGACCACGATCAACGCGGGCGTGGCGGCCTCGTACGGGATGATCTCGACGATCGGCGCGAACACCGTTGCCAGCAAGAAGCACAGCCCTGTCACCACCGACGCGAGACCGGTCCGCGCGCCCTCGCCGACACCGGACGCGGACTCGATGTAGGAGGTGTTCGACGACACCGAGGCGGCGCCACCCGCCGCTGCGGCGATCGAGTCGACGATGAGAATCCGCTGTGTGTGCGGCGGATTCCCACCCTTGTCGAGCAACCCGGCCTCGGCGCCGATCGCCGTCATCGTGCCCATCGTGTCGAAGAAGTCCGCGAGCATCAGCGTGAACACGATCAGCAGCGCGGAGACGACGCCGATCCGTTCGAACGAGCCCAGCAGGCTGAAGTGGCCCACCAGCGAGAAGTCCGGCATCTCGATCCAGCGGTCCGGCAGCGCGGGAACGTTCAGTCCCCAGCCCTTCGGGTTGGTCTGGTCGCCGGAGACCGACGGCCCGATCTTCGCGATCGCCTCGATGATGATCGCGAGCGCCGTGGCGCCCAGGATGCCGATCAGCAATGCGCCCTTGACGCGCAGCACCAGCATGATCGCGATGGCGATGAGTCCCACGATGAACACGACGACCGGCCAGCCGCCGAGGAACCCGTCGACCCCGAACTGGACCGGCACCGGCGGCGCAGCCGCGCGGCGGACGAAGCCCGCGTCGACGAACCCGATGAACGCGATGAACAACCCGATGCCGACGGAGATGGCGATCTTCAGCTCACGCGGGACGGCGCGGAAGACCGCCGTTCGGAACCCGGTGAGCACGAGCACGAGGATGATCACACCCTCGATCACGACCAGGCCCATCGCGTCGGCCCAGGTCATCTGGGTCGCGATGCTGAACGCGACGAACGCGTTCAGACCGAGGCCGGTCGCGAGCGCGAGCGGGAAGTTGGCGACGACGCCCATCAGGATCGTCAGCAGGCCGGCGACGAGGGCGGTGACGGCCGCGACCTGTGCGAGGTTCGGTGCGGCCCCGCCGCCGAGGAAGGCGCCGGTCGCGTCCTTGCCGGTGCCGATGATGAGGGGGTTCAGCACGATGATGTACGCCATCGTGAAGAACGTCACAAGACCACCACGGATCTCGCGGCCGACCGTCGAGCCGCGCTCGGTGATCTTGAAGTACCGATCGAGCGCACCGCCTGACGGGCGGGCGTCGGCGGCGACTTTCCGGGTGCCTGACTCGGCCATTCTCGGTCCCCTTCATGGGTCCGTGCCCTCGATCCCCAGCGGATCTCGTGCGCAGAATGCCAGACCATGGGGTGACCTGGACAGATATGCTCGATGTGTGTCGGAGAAGTCGCCCCCTCGTTTGCTCGAACAGGCACACGTGGAGCCATTGGACGTGGACGGCGTCCGGACGTTGGGAGTCGGAGCAGTCGTCTGGCTGGTCGCGTTCCTCGCGCTGCTGCCGTTCTACGGCCGCCTCCAGGCCCAGGGCGACGGCTGGTGGCTCTGGACCGCCCTGGCGGGCTTCGGTCTAGGCGTTATCGGCTTCGAGTACTGCCGCCGTCGCGCCGCCCACGTCCGCCGCGCCCGCGAGCGTACGGAGACGCCGAGCACACCCCCGCCGCCGGACGTCCCCACCGCCGCTTGATCTACATAGGTCGGCTAACGGACAGCCTTGATCTACATAGGTCGATCACGCACGGCGACTGATCTACATAGGTCGGTCAAGCAGCGACCAGGGGCTACAGGCGCTCGATGTCGTCGAAGCCGAGCGTGTCCAGCACGTGGCTGGGCAGGTCGACCGGCTGACGCGCTTCCTCGTACGGCACCGCTTCGCTGTGCGCGCCACAGCCGTGGTCGAGGGAGACGACCTTGCCGTCGCTCGGCGCGTACTCGTTCGCGCAGACGCCGAAGACCGTTCCCAGCTCGCCGGCCATCCGCACGATGAACCCGCAGGTCGAGCAGTGCCCCGGCGCCGCCTGGGCGATCGGCGACTCGGGCCCGCTGTCCCCGGCGTACCAGCGGAACACCGCGTCGTCGCGGCCCTCCGGCGACAGCACGCGGATACGGCCGAGGCCGAGCTCGTCGGCAACCCTCCGCACTTCCTCAGGGTCGGCGGGAGCCTCGGTGTAGCCGGGTACGAGGCGCGGGTCGTCGCCGGTCGTCGGCAGCAGGTCGCCGGGACCGAGGTCGCCCGGACGTACGCGCTCCGACCACGGCACCCACGCCGGCGCCAGCACGGCCTCGTCTCCGGGGAGCAGCACGACCTCGTCGACCGTGACGTGCTTCTGTCGCGGTGCACGGGCGACCGTGACCGCCCAGCGCCAGCCCTGGTAGGCGGCGTTCTGGCTGGCGAAGTAGTGCGTGACGACGCGTTCGCCGTCGGCCACGCAGCCCAGGTGCGGGCCGAGCTCATCCTTGCCTGCGGCTTCGAGGGCGGCCTCGCGGGCCTGCTCCACCGCTTCCGCGCAGGCAGCATCGAGCCTCATGGACTTGGCGGTGCGCCTGACTGCGGTACTCACGGGGTGTGATTCTGTCACGCGTGCGCAAGACACGTGACAGCAACGGGGGACCTCCCTGAAGACAGCGGGCTCCGCAGTAGGCAGGATTGAAGGGTGGAGCCCAGCAGCGAGTCGCGCCGACGCGGCCAACCTCTGGGACCGCCCGGCCGTAGGGCCGCTCGGCGGGCGGGCGGAACTGGCCCGCCCACGCCGCCTCCGCGCCCCGAGCCACAGCCCGAAGGCCCGCCTGAGCAGCCGCAGCCGGCGGAGGAGAAGGCCGAGTCGAACGGGAACGGCGGGCGCTTCAGCACCGCGACCAGGGCGATGAAGACCGCCGGCAGCAAGATCGCCGGCGCTTCCACCGGAGCGGCCAAGGGCACCGCCCGCATGGTCCGCAAGGTCACGCACGCCCAGGGCATGGGCGAGACGGGCCTCGCGAAGCTGATCGAGATGCACGCGATCAACATGGCCGGCGACGCGTGCGTGATGGTCGGGCTCGCCGGCACGCTGTTCTTCACCGTTCCCTCCGCCGAGGCCCGCGGCAGGGTCGCGCTCTACCTGCTGATCACGATGGCGCCGTTCGCGATCGTCGCGCCGCTGATCGGCCCGTTCCTCGACCGGTTCCGCCGCGGCCGGCGCTGGGCGATCGGCTCGACGATGGCGGCGCGCGGCTTCTTCTGCTGGGTGCTCGCCGGCGCGGTCATCACCGAAGAGCCGTACATGTACGCGCTCGCGCTGGGCTGCCTGGTCGGCTCGAAGGCGTACGGCGTGACGCGCGCCGCGGCCTTACCGCGATTACTCCCCGATCAGGTCGAGCTCGTCACGGCGAACTCCCGGATCTCGCTCGCCGGCACGATCGGCACCGGCATCGGCGCCGGCATCGCGGCCGCGCTCGCCGCGATCGGGCCGGACTGGGCGCTGCGGTTCGGTTTCGTGGTGTTCATCGTCGGCACCGTTCTCGCGATCAGGCTGCCCGCCCGGGTCGACTCGTCCGAGGGCGAGGAGGGCGTGGGCGTCGCCGACATCGGCCGGACGTTGCGCGGGGTTCCGACTTCGGTCGTGCTCGCGCTACGAGCGAACGCGGCGTTCCGTGCGTTCGCCGGCTTCCTGATCATGTTCATGGCGTTCCTGCTGCGCGAGCATCCGCTGTCGACCATCCCGACCGCGCTGCAGATCGGCGTGGTCGCGGGGGCGGCCGGCGTCGGCGCGCTCGCGGGTACGACCGCCGGGGCGTTGACGCGGGCGCGCAGCCCCGAGGTCGTCGTACGCGCACTGCTCGGCATCACCTGCGCGCTCGCCGTTCTCGCCGCCGCGTTCTACGGGCTGATCACGATCGCGCTGGTGGCGTTGGCGGCCGGTTTGGCACAGCAGATGGGCAAGCTGTCGCTGGACGCGTTGATCCAACGTGACGTACCGGAGCACGTACGCACCAGCGTTTTCGCACGGTCGGAAACCCTGCTCCAGCTGGCCTGGGTCATCGGCGGCGGCATCGGCATCGTGCTGCCGCTGATCCCCCAGCTCGGCCTCGGCCTGTTCGCGGCGGTCCTGCTCGGCGCGCTGCTGCTCGTGCTGAGACCTAAGACTCGAGCTCGTTCGCCAAAGCCCGCAGGACAGTCGACACCTGCTTCGACGTCCGGCTCTCCGGATGACGGTTCCGCCGGTACGTCGTCTCCAGGCCATCAAGAAGCTTGATCAGGTCCTCGACGATCATGATCATCTCGTCCGGCGTCTTGCGCATCGCCTTGGCCACGCTCGGCGGCGCTTCCAACACCCGCACCGACAGAGCCTGGTCGCCCTTGCGTCCCGCGACGATGCCGAACTCCACGCGCTGTCCGGCCTTGAGCGCGGTCACTCCCGCCGGCAATGCGGCAGCCCTGACATAGACGTCGCCTCCCTCATCCTTGGTGAGGAAGCCGAAACCCTTGTCCGTGTCGTACCACTTGACCTTGCCTGCCGGCACTGAAACCTCGCTCGATCGAACCTGACGCAATGCGACCCCCGAGGACGGGGGCCGCTCCCCAGCCTAGACGTCCGCGCGCTGGACCTCTACCGATAACGTTCTGGATCGGTCAGCATCTCGTTCATCGAACCCGACCGGAACCCGCGCGGATCGACCTCAACGGTGTCGAACCCTGCCGCGAGGACCGCTTCCAGGACAGTGTCCGATTCGGCCACGCGCTCGACGAGCTCCTTGTCGATCTCGACGCGAGCGGTGTCGCCGACGTCGCGGACGCGCAGGTTGGTGACGTGGACGCCCTCGTCGTGCAGGGCGGCGCGGAGTGCGGCCTCGGCCTGGTCGACGCGGGCGAGGCGAGCGGGGGTGATATGCAGTCCGTACGCGATGCGGCTGGACAGGCAGGCCGCGGCGGGCTTGTCCCAGGTGGCGAGGCCCCATCTGCGCGAGGCTTCGCGGATCTGCTGTTTGGTCAGGCCGGCGTCCTTGAGCGGCGTCGCTGCCCCGCGCTCGTGCGCCGCGCGGATGCCGGGCCGGAACCCAGCCCGGGCATCGTCGGCGTTCGTCCCCGTCGCGACGTACGCGAGGCCGAGCTGCGTGGCCAGCGGCCCCAAGGTGTCCAGCAACTCGGCCTTGCAGAAGTAGCAACGGTCGCCGGCGTTCGCCCGGTAGCCCTCGCTCGACATTTCGTCGGTGTTGGGCGTGAAGTGCTGGACGCCGAGGTCTGTGGCGAACTGCTTCGCGGGGGCGAGCTCGGCCTCGGCGAGGCTGGCGGAGATCGCGGTGGCGGCGGCGACCTTGTCGGGCCCGACCGCTCGTACGGCAGCGGCGAGGAGGAACGCGGAGTCGGCGCCGCCGGAGAACGCGACGAGGACGGAGCCGGCTTCCTGCAGGCTCTTCTCGAGGTGTTCCAGCCTGCTGGCGAGGATGTGCTCGTCCAGCCAGTACGGGAAGTCGGCCAGGTCCGCGAGCACGACATCGGCGCCGGCCGCGCGGAGCTCGTCCATACCGATGGGGCCGCTGGGAACCGCGACCGAGATCGCGTTGGCCGTCTTAGCACCGACGATGTCACCGAGATGGTCGCCGACGAAGATGCTCGCATTCCGTTCCTTGAGCGCTTCGCCCTTCTGCTCCGCCCAAACGTCGCCGACAACCTCGTCCGCATGCAGGCCGAGGTGCTCGAGATGCCTGCGCGCGTGCGGCTCGTTCTTGGCCGTGACGACGATGACCTTCCCGCCGTGCCTCCGTACGGCCTCGAACGCCTCCTGCGCGCCAGGAATCAGCGCGACCTTGTCGATCGCGTGGTCGGGGTAAAGGGCGCGGTAGCGGGCAACGACGTCCGGGATCTCGTGCTCCGGAAACCAGTGCGCGGCCTCGACGGCGAGCGGTGGACCGAGCCGGGAGACGACGAGCTGACTGTCGATGAAGACACCAGTCTCCTGCGAGACCGCCTCCCACACCGCGGCGATCCCGGGGCGAGAGTCGATCAGCGTCATATCCAGGTCGAACCCCACAACAAGCTCAGCAGCCACCCCCCGAGCCTACGCGGCTCACCCTACGCACCCGTCTCCTTACGCTTGGCCACCAACAGCCCGCGGTGGCCGGCCTCGAGGGTGCTGAGGGTCCGGTCGACGACGCTCGTGACAACTTTGGTGTCAGGCACCGCTCTCCTCTGCCTGGAGGTTTCAGCTGAACATCGATGCGCTCCAGTGCCGCCAGCACTGCTCGACCCTCCTGCCACTGTCCGATCCAGCTTCCTCTGACCATCAGCCCATCGACCCATCTCTCCGCGCCCGCGCCCCGCCCAGGGGGCGGGCTGTCCCCAATGGTCGCTCCGCCGGGCGAGAGGCCTGTCCCCCACCTATACCCACCGGGCCAGCATCGGGTCGACCGGACTGCCAACGGGCAGGGTCGAGCCGGCGGCGGGCTGGAGCGACCCGAGGCCCACCGCTGAAAATGCGCTGACCCCAGAATCCGGGATCAGGCGAGGTCTGCGGGCCGGGCGCCGAGGATCTGTGGAGAACTTCCCGAAAGCGCCCTCTGTGGAGGAAAAGCTGGCCACTACGCGCCGGTTGGTGATGGCGTCGATGGGGCGGGGGTACGGAGGGCTAAGCGGGCCGGGATCGTCATGGATAGCAGGACGATCGCCGCGTAGCCGAGTGGTGGGACGTACGGGATCGGGGAGCGGGTCGTTGCCAGCGAGATCCCGATCAGTGGCGGCACCGCGATCAAAGCCTGGCCCCATCGGGCCAGCATCGGGTCGGCCGGACCGCCTAGGCAGGGCGGGTCGCCTTAGCCGAGATCTGGGGAGAACTTCGCCAAATCGCCTTCTGTGGAGGGAAAGCTGGCCACTACGCGCCGGTGGTGATGGCGTCGATGGGGCGGGTGCGGAGGGCTAGGCGGGTGGGAATCGTCATGGAGAGCAGGCCGAATAGCACGGCTGCTAGGACGATCGCCGCGTAGCCGAGCGGTGGGACGTACGGGATCGGGGAGCCGGTCGTCGCCAGCGAGATCCCGATCAGTGGCGGCACCGTGATCAACGACCCGACCACCACCGCGATCAGCACCGACGACGGACGCCTCCGTGCGGATCATCCGCGCCACCTGCCGCCGTGAGGCACCCACCAGCCGCAGCAGGGCGAACTCGCGCGCTCGGTCCGCTGTCGCCAGCACCAGCGTGTTCGCGATCGCGATCGCCAGATATCCCAGCACCACGGCCGTTCCGAGCAGGTTGCCCCACGACTGTGCCTTCAAGTCCTGCTGCAGATTCGCCCGCAGTGCCGTCTGATCCGCGACCACGAGACCCGGGTACGTCGCAACCAGTGCACCCAGCGCCGCACCCACCTCCGAACGAGAAGCACCCGGCGCCACCCGCACCAGTACAGCCGAGTCGCGCCCCGACGTAACGTGCGGGAGTACGACGTCCCGAGCCATCGTAAAGTCACCGAACCCCAACCCCCGTTGATAGATCGCCACCACCCGCGGCGCGAACGGCGTCCCGTCGCCCAGTGTCAAGGACAGCTTGTCGCCGACACGAGCGCCCAACGTTCCCGCCGCCCACTCGCTCAGAGCCACCGCGCCGGCGCCCAGGGAGGACAGTTCCCCGGACGTCACCGACAGGTCGAGCGTCTCCGACAGCTGCCGCGGATCGATCCCCTGCGCCCCGAACGGCTGGACCTCGACGCTGTCCGCGAAGTCGTACCGCGCGATCACCTGCGTCGTCACCATCGGCGTCGCCGCTCCCACGCCCGGCACCTCGCGCACCGAAGACACCACCGACGGCGACATGCCGGCGGAACCGCTGACCACGAAGTCCGCCACCGTTCCCTCGCGGGCCTGCGCCATCGCAGCCGCGGCGGTCGTCGTCTGCATGAAGATCTGCACCGAGACGAACGAGATCGCCAACACCAGTGGGGTAATCGCCGCACCCAGCCGGCGAGAGTTAGTCGAAGTTTGCACTGACGCTAAATATCCACTCGCTCCAGAGAACCGCCGCACGACCGGCCCGAGCAACGACGTCGACACCGACGCGATCTTCGGTCCGAGCACGATCACCGCGACGACCAACAGCAGGATCGTGCTGCCCACTCCGCCGGCCGCCGCCTCGCCCTTGATCAGCATCGGCAAAGCCGACGCCGCCACGCTCACGAGGCCGAGCGCCAGCCCGATCACGAGCCGCTTGCGACTGAACGTACGAGGCTCCACCGCCGCCTCGCCGAACGCGTCGACCGGCCGCAACCGAGCCGGACGCCGCCCGGCGATGAGTCCCGAGAGCTGTGCCGTCGCCACCATCATCAGCGCCGCGGCCAGCATCGGCAGCGGGCTCCACGCGACCTGGAAGTCCGGCGGAATCAGCCCACCCGCGGCGAACCCGTTCCGCAGCAGGTATCCCACCGCGACCCCCGGAACGCTGCCCAGCCCACCGGCGAGCAACGACACCAGCCACAGCTCCGAAGCGATCATCTGCCGCACCTGACGCGGCGTCGCACCGATCGCTCGCAGCAGCGCGAACTCCCTACGCCGTTGCTGAATCGCCAACGTCAGCGTGCTCGCGACGACCATCATCGCGATCATCGGCACGGAGCCGGCGAACGAGATCGACAGCATCGTCAGCTCCGACCGCGACCGACCGGCGTCGAGGAACTCCACGTCGCCGCGCCGATGCCCGATGTACGTCACGACCTGCTCGCCGAGCGCATGCTCGATCCGCTCAGCCAGCTCCTTGGGCGACATGCCCGGCGTCCCGACAACACCGATGGCGTCGACCTGCTGGGGACGGCCGGTGAGCTGACGGGCAGCCGCGTCGGCGAGCCAGACGTTCGCTTGCCGGCTCTTCTCGCCGACCTGGTCCGTGACTCCGACGACGGAGTACGACCTCGGCACCGAGCCGGCGGCGAGCTGCACCGAGTCGCCGACGGTCACGCCCGCGGCCTTCGCCGTCGCGAGATCGAGCACCACCTCGTTCGACGCTCGCGCCTCGGCACCCGCCTGCAGGCCGTACTCGCCCAGCGGCAACGAGTCCTGGCCGTGAGCGACGATCGGACGGTCGGCCGGAACGAGCTTCCCGCCGGCGACCATCGTGATCGGAACGCTGACGTCGCCGATCGCCCGTTCGACACCCGCGACCGCGGCGACCTTCTCGACCTGGCTCGCCGGCAACGGCACGCGTTCGGCGAGGTACCGGTCGGCGTCCTCCTTCACCGGAATGCTCTGCTGAGCGCCGACCACGACGGTCGCGGAGGCGTACCGCTCCGGCGCAACCCCACCCCGCAACACGGACTCGAAGAGCATGCCGCAGGCCGTCACCAGCGCGGCGCCGCAGAACAGGGCGATGAACGCGGCCGCGAAGCCGCCCTTGCGAGCCCGGATCGTCTGCTTCGCGAGATCGAACATCGTCTACCACTCCCCGAGATGCGTCATGCGCTCAGCGATGAGCTCAGCTGTCGGCCGGTGCTCTTCGCCGGCGATGCGGCCGTCCGCAAGGAAGACCACGGAGTCGGCGTACGAGGCAGCGACCGGGTCGTGTGTCACCATCAGGACCGTTTGTCCAAGCCTGTCGACGACATCTCGCAGCAGCTGCAGGATCTGCCGGGCGGTTCGCGTGTCCAGCGCTCCGGTCGGCTCGTCGGCGAACACGGCGTCGGGCCGGGTCACGAGCGCCCGCGCGATCGCGACTCGTTGCTGCTGGCCACCGGACAACTGGCTCGGCCGCCGGTCGAGGTGCTCCGTCAACCCGACATTGGCAGCGACCTCGGCCAACCAGGCACGGTCCACGCGGACGTTCGCGAGCCGCAGCGGAAGCGTCATGTTCTGCTCGACGGTCAACGCCTGCAGCAAGTTGTAGGCCTGGAAGACGAACCCGATCCGTTCGCGACGGATCTTGGTCAGCGCGCCCTCGCGCATCCCGGCGAGCGCGAGGTCGCCGAGCCAGATCTCGCCGTTCGTCGGGCGGTCGAGCCCGGCGGCGCAGTGCAGGAACGTGCTCTTGCCCGAGCCGGACGGACCCATCACGGCCGTAAAGCTGCCCACCGGCAGCCCGATGCTGACCTCGCGGAGCGCCGTGACCGCGCTCGCGCCCGTTCCGTACACCTTGGTGACCGAGTCCAGCCGGACCGCGAGTCCGGTCGCCCGCTCGGCCGTCGTGCTCATCAGGTTCGCCATGCCTGAAAGCCTCGTCCGAACGGCCCTCCCGAACGATCCTGCCGGCCGCTCCATCGGAGGTATAGGCAGCTGTACCGCCTGGAGGGACGCACTAGCGGAGAATGGGGGTGTGGATCTTCGTCGCTGGGTAGTCTCGCGCCGCGAGTGGCTGCGCGCCCTCAGCTACCTGGCGAGCTCGATCGTGACCGGGTTCGGCTACATGTTCGTGTTCGTGGTCGCGCTGTTCTTCGTGCTGACCTCGTTCGCGGGGTTCGGCGTCCTGGGCCTGCCGACAGTCATGGGCCTGGTACGACGGCTGATGCGGCGCGATCGGGCGAAGTGGGGCAGCTACCTCGGAGCTCCGATCAACGAGGCCTACCGCCCGGTCGAGGGATCGCTGCTCGCGCGAGCCGGAACGATCTTGGCCGATCCGGCGACGCGTCGCGACCTCGGCTGGATCGGCGTCCACCTGTCCGCTGGTCTGGCGATGTCGATCTTCGGCATCGGCCTGCTCCTCGGTGCGCTGAACGCGCTGACGATCCCGTTCTACTGGTGGGCGCTTCCGGAGAACGAGCCGGCCGACTCGTTTTTCGAGATCACGTCGTGGCCGCGTGCGTTGGCCATGATCCCGATCGGGCTCGCGTACCTGGCGATCGCGCTCGTTCTCGTTCCGAAACTTGCGAACGCGCACGCCCGATTGGCGAAACTTTTGCTCTCGCCGGCGAAAGGGGCGCAACTTTCGGCGCGGGTCGCGGAACTTACCGCGACCCGGGCGGCCGCGTTGGAGGCGCACGGGAACGAGCTGCGGCGGATCGAACGGGACCTGCACGACGGTACGCAGAACCGGATCGTCGCGGTCGTCATGCAGCTCGGGATCGCCGAACGCGCGCTGCGGCGCGATCCGGAGAACGCGCTGCCGATGGTGCTGCGGGCGCAGGACGCGGCGACGGACGCGCTGGCCGAGCTGCGCGAGGTGGTGCGGAGCATCTACCCGCCGATCCTCACCGAGCGCGGACTGGACGGAGCCGCCGCGGCGCTGGTGGCCCGCTGCCCGATTCCGTGCACGCTCGAGGAGGGCCTGGTGCCGCGCGCCCCGGCCGCGGTGGAGTCGGCCGCGTACTTCGTGATCGCGGAGGCGTTGACGAACGTGGCGAAGCACAGCGGCGCGACGCAGGCGTCGGTGCGGCTGGACAGTTCGGACGTCGGGATGCTGATCACGGTGACGGACGACGGCCACGGCGGCGCGGTGGAGTCGGCGGGGTCGGGACTGGCCGGAATCCGCCGCCGGGTGGAGGCGTTCGACGGCGTGTTCTCGCTAGTCTCGCCTTCGGGTGGACCGACGACGTTGACAGTGGAGCTGCCATGCGGGTCGTGATCGCGGAGGACGACGCGCTGCTGCGCGAAGGCCTGAAGCTGCTGTTGGCGAGCGAGGGCATCGAGGTCGTGGCTTCGGTCGACAATCCCGAGGACTTCCTCTCGGCGGTGGCGGCGGACCGCCCGGACGCGGCGATCGTCGATGTACGGATGCCGCCGTCCTTCCGCGACGAGGGGCTGAAGGCGGCGATCGAGGCGCGGACGTTGCATCCGGGCTTGCCGATCCTGGTGCTGTCCGCGTATGTCGAGGACCGCTATGCGTCGGAGCTGCTGGCGAGCGGCGCTGGGGCAGTGGGGTACCTGCTGAAGGAGCGGGTGGGGAAGGTCGAGAAGTTCCTCGACGCGCTGCGGCGAGTGGTGGACGGCGGGACGGTGATGGATCCGGAGGTGGTGTCGCAGCTGATGGTGCGGCGGAAGGCCTCGGATCCCCTGCGTACGTTGACGCCTCGGGAACGGGAAGTGCTGTCTCTGATGGCCGAGGGGCAGGGGAACTCCGCCATCGCCGGGCAGCTGGTGGTGACGGAAACCGCTGTCAGCAAGCACATTCGAAACATCTTCACCAAGCTCGACCTGCACCCCGACGACTCTGGCCACCGCCGGGTACTGGCCGTACTTCGGTACCTGAACGCCTGACCGCGGAAGAAATCCCGGCCCAGCCGATGTTCATCCGGTCATGAAGCTCACGTCACAGCTCGAGCCGGCTGACCGGCTGCGGGTCGAGGATCGGCTCCGGCACAATCTGATGGCTTGGCTCACCACCGTCCGACCCGATGGACAGCCGGTCAGCGTGCCGCTGTGGTTCCTGTTTCGCGAAGCCGACGAGACCATCCTCATCTACAGCAGGCCCAGCAAGCAGAAGCTCAGCAACCTGCGCGCCAATCCGAAGGTGAGCTTCACGCTCGATGTCACCGACATCGGGCGCAACATCGTGCGCATCGAGGGCACCGCACAACACGTCCACGACGAGCCGCCCGCGCACGAGGAGGACGCCTACCTCGCCAAGTACACCGAGCGCATCGGCGCCCTCTTCGACACGCCCGAGCAGTTCGGCCAGCTCTTCTCCGAGGCCATCGTCGTCACCCCGACGAAGCTCAGGATCTAGCCGTCGGCCGCCGTCAGTGCATCCAAGGCGCTGTGCTGACGCGCGCCGTCGGTCTTGTCGAACGGACCCGCCCACTTCAACCCGTACTGGTCCAGCGACGTCCGGTTGTTCGCGTACATCGAGTCCGCCTGCCGATCCAGGTACGTCCCGTACGGGTTGCCCGAAACGTAGCGGTTCAGCTCTCCGAGGTTCCGCGCGAACACGCCCTTGAACGATGGCCCGTCGCCACCGCAGTCACCAGCCTCGCAAGGCTCCCGTAGCACCCCACCAGGAGAGAGTCGCGTGCTCGCCACGGTCGCGTCGGCGATCGCTCGCGCCTGCGTCAAGAGCGCGTTGTCACCCGACGCGCGATGCAGTTCGACCAACCCACCAAGGATGATTCCCTGGTTGTACGTCCACGTCTCCTGCCCGTTGTTCCGGCACGTCGAGTTGTCCAGCCCGTCGTTCACCAGGTTCGACGAGTTGATCATCCCGGAAGCCTTGAACCACGTCCAGATCTCGTTCGCCCGCGACAGATACACCGTGTCGCCCGGTAGGCGGTTGTGCAATGACGCTGCCAGCTTGATGAAAAGCTCGTTCGTCACGGCGTTCTTGTAGTTGTGGTCGTCCCGCCACCACACGCCACCGCCGCAGTGCGAGTCCTTGTGCGACCACATGTAGTCCGCGTCGATCTTCGCCATGTCAAGGTAGCGTTGCTCCCCCGTCAGGTCGTACGCGCGCACCCACGCGAGGCCCCACCAACCGGTGTCGTCCATGTACTCGTTGGTGAAGTTGTTGCCACGGTTCTTGTCGAAGGTGTTCGCGATCGCATACCGGTACGTCGTCGAACCGGTCTGCTTGCTGTAGTCGAGCAACGAGGTAAGGGCATTCGCCGAGTTCCACCACCCGGTCGTCCGCCACAGCCCGTTCGAGAAGTTGTAGTCCATCATCAACGCGGTCGCCCCGGCGTGCAGCCGGTTGCTCGCGTTGACCGTCGAACGACGCCACGTCGTGCAAGCGATGTCCGCTCGGTTTCCCGCCTTGCCGCAGGCCCGCAACGCGCCGACCTGGCGTCCGGAAGGGTTGTCGACATTGAACATCAACGTACGCCAGCCTCGTCGCCCGGCCGGGATCGTCGTGTCACCGAGCTTGCTCCCGTCGGACCACGTACGCCCGCCGTCCCACGAACGGTCCAGCCATACCTCGTCGCCGGGGTCGCCGTTGTCGATGCTCGCCCACGCCATGTTGTCCGCGTCGGACACGTGCAGCACGATCTGCCTGCCGAACACCGTCGCCTGCGCCGCGACCCGATCGCCCTGTGCGAGCGCGGGATCACGCCGGTCGCAGTGCACGTTGCACACGTCGGCAAGCGGTTGCCCGGCGGTCGTCTGCTGATCAGAGGAGGCCATCGCCGAAGCGTACGGCGTGATCACCAGCGCCCCGGCCACCACTCCAGCGAAGAGCACGCGTCGCAACATCGTCGACACCCCGTTCTCCCAAGGACGAGTCCGGCGACCGACGCTAGCCGCAACGTTGCATCGCTGTAAACGATGAGGCCACTTGTAGCCCGCGCTTACCTGCCTCCACCACGAACGACGCGCCGGTCACCGCGTCGCCGTCCGGCGTGGTGACGACGGGGATGACGCGCAGGTCGGAACGCCATTCCTGCTGGGAGATTCGCGCGCGCACGTACCCACGCTGCTCCCACGTACTTGATGTGCGGATTCTCGGCGAGGATCCGCGTCACCCACGTACTCCCGGCGTTGCCGTTGCCGCCGGGCGCGACCGACGTCGCGACGAGTTCCTCCTTGCTGACCGTCGGGTAGTGCTCGGAGATGTCGGCTGCCCAGTTGTTGTCCACCTCGTGGTCGTCATAGGTGAAGATCCACGGCAGCAGCCGATGCGCCTCGGCGAGGTCGGTGTCGGTGCGGCACTGGGCGTACCGCAGGCGGTACTCGCGGAGGTCGAACGGCTCGCGCACCCTCCTCGAAGTGCTGGCACGACGTGAAGGCGAACGTCATCTCGCGCATTGGCGTGCCCGGCGCCGGTGCGGTCTTCGTCCGGCCGACCGGGCTGAGCTCGCGCCCGGCGCGGAAGCGGTAGGAGTACTCACGCCCCGGCTGGAGCCCGCGAACGTCGACGTGGACGGAGTGCGCGAGCTCCGGCGTCGCGGCCGCCTGGCCGCGGGCGGGTCCAAAGTACGGCGCTGACGGGAGTGGGTCGCCGGACGCGACGCCGAGTTGGAACGGGTACGGGCCCCACTGCCAGCGCGTCGGTCGCGCGGCCGACGCCGTACAGACCGGTGCCGCCCCGAGGATCGCCGCACTCACAGTGGACGACGCGGACATGGGACGTGGGAGAACTGGCCGATCTTGGCCGGGGCTACAGCCAGCCGGAGCGGGAGGCGTGCCAGCCGAGCTGCAACCGCGTCCGGGCGCCGGCGAGGTCCATCAGCTGGCGGATGCGGCGCTGGATGGTGCGGGCGGAGAGGTCGAGCTGCTTCGCCACCGCCTCGTCCGTCATGCCCGTCAGCAGCAGCGACAGAACCTTTACGTCCAGGTCCGTCACCAACGCGGGCGCGTCACCGGGCGACGCAGACGAACGGAGCCGCAGGGGAATCGCGCGCTCCCAGCAGGCGTCGAAGAGGGCCACCAAAGCGTCCAGCAGCATGCTCGTGTGCACGACCACCGCGCCCTCGGCCGCGTTCGGGCGCAACGGCACCAGCGCCATCGTCCGGTCGGCCAGCACGAGCTTGATCGGCAGCGACTCCGCGATCCGGATCTCCTCGCCGGCCGCCATCGACCGCTCGGCGTCGTCCATAGCGCCGGGCTCCTCGAGCAGCTCACGTTCGACGATCAGGCGCATCCGCACCCCTCGCCGCGCGGCGTCGCGCTCGGCGGGGTTGTCCGACCAGTGCACGAGCCGGGTCGGCGCGGTCACGAACGCCAGCAGCTCCGACTCGGCCGCCTGCTGCAGCTGGGTGAACCGGTGCCGTACGGCGTCCGGGCCGCTCACCACCTCGACCAGGTCGCCGACCGTACGAGCCGCCGAGGCCGCCCGATACTGCTCGGACAGCGCCGCCGTCCCCTGCTCGGCCCGCCACAGCGAGTCCCGCGCCAGCGCCAGCAGAGCCCCGAGAGCGACCGTCGGCGGCGCCGCAACGTATCGGCCGCTCGTTCCGGAACGGGCCGCCAACCCGTGCGACTCGATGCGCTTCAGCAGCCGCTCGGCATCACCGGCCGACAAGCCCAGCTCCACCGAGAGTTCCGAAGCCGTCGCGCCAGGTACCGGAACGAGCGCGAGGTACACCCGCTCCTCGTCGGCGTCGAGGCCGAGCGCCTCGAACAAGCCCCCACCTCCTGGTCGCGAAACACAGCTCAAACCCGTCTGACGAGTATCGGCCATGTCGCATAACCGACCGACACCGGACGTATCCATACGCCGTTCGCATCTGTGAGGGTGACATCCATGCGTGCCGTGACATCGGCGGTCGCGTCGGTTCTGCTGCTTTCCGCTGCGACCGTTGTGCCATCCGCCGCCGCCGGAGTACCGGCAAAGACCCCATCCATCATCGGATCGAACGCCTCCACCGCCGCCACCGTCACCCTGGTGACCGGCGACCGGGTGGCGGTCAGCACCGATCCCAACGGGCGAAAGTCCGCCGTCGTCGTCTCCGCCCAGCCCGATCCCGGTGGCTACCTCACCCGGCGGGTCAAGGACGACGTCTACATCGTCCCGGCTTCGGCCGCCCCGCTGCTCGCGAGAGGCCGGCTTGACGAGCGTTTGTTCAACGTCACCGGGCTGATCGAGCAGGGGTACGACGACCAGAGCACTCCTCGCATCCCGTTGATCGCCAGCGATCCGGGCGCCACTCCCCGTGCCGCACGGCGGACCGCGACCTTGACGACGATCGGTGCGGCAGTGCTGACTGTCGACAAGAAGAGCGCGGCAGCGTTCTGGCAGGAGTTCAGCAGGCCCCGCAACCGCGACGCGGCGATCGGCAAGCTGTGGCTGGACGGCAAGGTACGCGGCAGCCTCGACCGGAGCACCAAGCAGATCGGTGCGACGAAGGCCTGGGCCGCCGGCTACACCGGCAAGGGCGCACGCGTCGCGGTCCTGGACGGCGGGTACGACGAGAAGCACGCCGACCTGGTCGGACGGGTGAAGGCGAGCAAGAACTTCACCGATCAACCGAATACTCACGACGAGGACGGTCATGGCACTCATGTCGCCTCGATCGTTGGCGGGAGCGGCCGTGCCGGGCGCAAGGGGGTAGCGCCCGGCGCGGATCTCCTGATCGGCCGGGTGCTCGCGTACAGCGGTGGCCAGGAGTCCTGGATCATCGCCGGCATGGAGTGGGCGATCGCCCAGAACGCCGATGTCGTCAACATGAGCCTTGGCACGCGGGACCCGAGCGACTGCATCGACCCGCTGTCGGAGACGACGAAACTCCTTGCGGCACAGGACAAAACACTCTTCGTCGTCGCCGCGGGCAACACCTACGTCGACGAGGGCATCACCTCGCCCGGCTGTGTTCCCGGTGTTCTCACCGTCGGCGCGGTCGACCGGGACGGTCGTACGGCGGACTTCTCCGCCAAGGGGCCGGCGCCCGGAAGCCACGTCCTCAAGCCGGAGATCGCGGCGCCCGGCGTCGGCATCATGGCCGCCAACTACGACACGTACGGCGACGTTCCGTACGCGCCGATGAGCGGTACGTCGATGGCCAGCCCGCACGTCGCGGGAGCCGCGGCGATTCTCGCGGCAAGGCGACCCGAGCTCAATGCCCAACAGCTCAAGGCGATGCTGATCTCGACGGCCCAACCAGGACCGGGTGGGCTGCCGTTCCAGCAGGGCGCGGGCATCGTCGACGTCTCCCGCGCGATCAAGGCGACGGTGTACGGACCGGGCGCTGTCGACGTCGCGTCGTTCAGCTGGCCGCAGACGGCAGCCAAGCCAGTAACGAAGAACGTCACCTACCACAACTTCGGGAGCAAGCCGGTCCAGCTGCGGCTCTCGCTCTCGATGACGGGCAACGACGATCGCCCCGCACCGTTGGGCATGGCTCGCCTCGGCAAGTCGTGGTTGACAGTGCCGGCGAACGGTTCGGCAATCGTTCCCGTCACCATCGACCCGCGAAAGCCCGTCAACGCCAGGGCATACGGCAGGTTCGGTGGCCGCCTGGTCGCTCGCGGTTCGGACGGCTCGGCGGTCACGACGCCGGTGGCGTTCTGGCTCGAGCCGAAGAGCGTCGACCTCACCGTCAAGCGCGTCGACCGGAACGGAGGGGTGCCCGCGGAGGGGATGGGCTTCCTCGACGTGTTCGGACTCGACAACGTGTCGGGGTGGCGGGCGTACTCCTCGGAGGACCAGACGTTCCGCGTCCGTGCGGGTACGTATGCGATCGCGTCGATGATCCCGACGACGGACAAAGACGGCACGATGATCCACTCGGTCACCTACGCCGGCGCACCGGAGATCCAGATCGACCGCGACCAGACCCTCGTCCTGGATGCTCGACAGGGCCGTCAAGTCACCGTTGACGCAGACCGCCCACTCGAGCAACAGGGCGGAAGCCTGGCGTACGGCCGCTGGGACAAGGGCTGGTCGATCAGCGGCAGCTACATCGGGACCGAGTACATCAAGCAGTACTACGCGGTCCCAGACCGTCAGCGGGCAAGGCGCGGGCACTTCGAGCTCGGCAAGTATCTGCGGATGCTCGCGCCCTCGTTGTCGATGCGGGTCGCCGGTGGCCCGGCGATCTCACCCGAGATCATGCGCGGGGACGACCTGCTCGACGGCAAGAAGACGGTGCCGCTCATCGACGCGAAGAGCGGCTCACCCGAGGACCTCGCCAAGGCAGGCGTGCGCGGAAAGCTCGCGCTCGTGCACGTTCCCGATCCGTCCGACGCCGATCGCGAACGCATGAACGCCCTGCTCTCCGACGCCGCTGCCGTTGGTGCCGTGGGTGTGCTCGTCAGCCGGGACGCGCCCGGACGCTGGACCTGGGGAGCCGGCAGACGCTGGAACTCCGGAGTCGAGGAGATCAAGCAGGCTCCCGGCCTCACCCTGAGCCCGACCGACGCGACGATGCTGCGCGAGCGGCTCGCGGCGGGTGCTGTCAACCTCAGCTGGACAGCGGTCGCCGACAGCCCGTACGTCTACAACCTCGCGTTCTTCGACCGCGAACGAGCGGAGTGGTCGCAGCAGCACCGCGTGCGTACGAGCGATCTCGGCCGGATGGACGAGACGTGGTTTGCCCCACGCCTCAAGGCGAACGGCTACGCCGACTTCGTGGCCGCGTTCCGGCCATGGGATCCGCTGTCGACGTTCTACCCCGGCGTCGGCAACTTCGTCCGGGTGCCGCAGAAGCGGACGTCGTACTACACGCCGGGCGACACCGAGTGGAAGCAGTTCGCCGACGCGAACCCCAATTGGGGCGCGATCATGCAGGACCGCGTGCGCTCCTACCAACCCGGCCAGAAGGACGAGACGACCTGGTACAAGCACCCGATGCAGACCGGGATCCGCCAGGACGCCTACGGCGAGAAGCTCCATGTCGCCGAACGACAGGCCAACCTGATGGGCTTCGAGTTCCCGAACTGGCAGGACGCCGAGCCCGACCACTTCGGCTGGCCTGCCGGGTTCGGTGACGTCGGCGGCTTCCATCTGTACCGCGATGGCAAGGAGATCGGCTGGTCTCCGGTGGCGTTCGGCCAGGTGCCGGTGCCAGCGACGCCAGGGCGGTACGTGCTCGACCTGGTGACCGAACGGTACTTCGCCGGCAGCGAGACGTACCCGAACTGGCGGCTCTCCCTTGCCACGCGGACGAAGTTCTCGTTCACGTCCGGCAACCCGGGCGGTGAGAAGGTCGCCGCGCTGCCACTGCTGCTGCCGGACTACGACGTGGACGTGGACGCGTTCAACCTGACGCCCGCGGTCGCCTCGTACCCGGTGAAGCTCACGTTCGCCGGGCAGCCGGACTACTCGCCTGGATCGCTGAAGTCGGTCGAGGCGTGGGCCTCGAAGGACGACGGCGAGACGTTCGTCTCCGTGCCGGTGCGGAAGTCGGGCAAGGGCTGGATCGCCTCGGTCGACAACCGCATCGCCAAGGGCGGGTACGTGACGCTGAAGGTCGCGGCGACCGACAGCAAGGGCAACGCGGTCGAGCAGACCGTCAAGCGGGCTTACGGAGTCCGCTAGGTCAAGGCAGCGCCGGCACCGCTCACTACTGGGCGGTGCCGGTGAGGCCGAGTCCGTTCGCGCCCTTCGGGTGGTTGAGCGTCAGCGAGCTCGAGTCGATGCTGAACGGCACCGTACCCTTCAGCACGAGCAGGACGGACCGTTCGACCTGCGTCATCGGATCCGCACACGCCATCTTCGTCGTGGCGATCGGCCCGAACGTGATCTCCGAGCCGGAGATCTTCGCGGTCCCGGTCAGCCGGTTGCAGCCCGTCGAGCCGGTCACCTTGCCGTCAGTGAAGACCAGGAACGCCTTGTCCATTCCCGCGGTGTTCGAGGCCACATCGCCGGTGAAGATCGTGTTGACCGTCCACTTCGTGCCTTCGACAGGCAGATCCGGCTGCGCGACCTTCTTGTCGACCAACGTGAGAACGTTCTCGCCCGAGGTCAACGTCAACGTGGCCTCGTTCAGCTTCCACGTCGGTCCGGCCTCGAGCAGGCCGACGAGCCACTCGTCCTGCTTGTGCCGCGGTGCGTCGCAGCCCATCTCGGTCATCCCGAGTCCCGCCACGGAGAGCTTGCCGTCCGCGAGCTGAGCCTTGTCCCCGCTGATCGTGTTGCAGCCGGCGTTCGCCACCAGCCGGCCGTCCTCGGGGAACCACAGCGAGATCTGGGTGCCGCTGACCAGCGGGTACGGCTTGCCGTTCGACGTCACCGACGACGACAGGAACGTACGACCCTTCAGCTGCGAGTCGTCCGAACCGGAGCCGCCGGGCGTGGTCTGTGCGGTCTGGTCTCCGCAGGCGGAGGCCGCCAGCGTCAAGACACCGAGCGCGAGTGCGAGCAGTCCGATTCTCATAGTCCTAGGACGGTAGGGCCGGGCAGGAGGTTGCCCGGCCCCGACCCCCGTCACCGCGCGGGCCGCCCGTAGGAGCCGCGCAGCACCAGCCCGTTCTTGCCATCCGCGGTGGTCAGCGTCGCGCGGTCGGCGTCGATCACGACCGTCAGAGTGCCTTTCGTCATGACCTTGCCGAACGCCGTTCCGACCTCCGTGCCCTCCGCGCAGGCCTTCAACGTGGTCGTGATGTCGCCGAGCACGACCTTGCCGTTGGAGACCTTCGCCGGACCGCCGAGCTGGTTGCACCCGTCGAACCCGCTCACCTTGCCGTCCCGGAACTCCAGGTACGCCTTCGAGGCACCCGCAGACGACGACATGGCCTCGCCAGTGATGATCGACTCGAGGCTCCACCGTGAGTCCTCGAGGCCGATGTCGGGCATCGCCTGCTTCTTGTCCAGGAACGTGAGCACGGTCTGGTCCGAGGTGACCGTGAGCGTTCCGTCGGACAACTTCCAAGCAGGCTTGGTCGCCAGGATCTTGGCGAACCACTCGCTCTGCTTCATCAGATCGGGCTCGCAAGCCATCATCGTCGACGGCCCGGGAGTCAGATCGATGACGCCGCCATTGAGCTTGACGTCACCGCCCGTTCCGTTACAGCCGGCGAGTGCCGACAGCTTGTTCTTCTCGAACGACAGCGAGATCCGGGTGCCCTCGACGAGCGCGTGATTCTTCCCGTCGACTGTCACCTTGGTGGACAGGAACGTCTTCCCGTAGAGCTCGGCTTCAGGAGCCGTAGCGGGCGGCGAAGTCACTGCGACGTTCGTCCCGCAGGCGCTCGCGAGAGCGGCCACGGCTGCGACGATCAGAATGTGCCTCATGCCACCTAGGACGGCGGGGCCGGGCAAGAGGTTGCCCGGTCCCGCCAAACGCGTTCGTGGCCCGGGGCGACCAACGGCCACGACCGCGCGTTCGTCGGCTACGCGTCTCCGCGTAGCGCGTGCGTGAACTCTCGTACGTCGGCGAGCTGCTCGAACCGCCACACGAGTGACGCCACCTCGCGCGCCCGCGTCGGCGACAGGACGCCCGATGCGAGGTCGAGGAACTTCTCCGTCAGCTCGTCGTCGCTCATCGGGTTGTCCGGCGTTCCGCGGTTGTGATCGGTCACCTGCAGCAGGACCCGGCCGTCGCGCAACCTCAGCTTGACAAGGGCGGAGTCCTTGTCCCAACCCGGTTCCACTGTTACCGAAACGCGGTCCCGCACCAGCGCGACATCGGAGGCTGCGACGCGTTCGTCGGTGAACTGCGACAGTCGAGCGGCGCCGTCCAGCAACGCCACCGCGACGCAGTGGTTGATGCTGAAGCGGCCTTCGAGCCCGTTCTTCGGTCGCGCGTTGCCGGTCGTCGAGATCACGTAGTCGTGTGCCTTGATGTCGACGCGCTCGACGTCGTCCGCCGTGAACCCGTACCGGCGCCGCAGCTGCAGAAGCGCGTCGATCACCGGGTGCGTCAGCGTGCCGCAGGCGTACGCCTTGAAGCCGTCCTCGAGCAGCAACCAACGGGAGCCGAGCTCGACGATCGCTCGCGACGGGTCGGCGCCGTGCGCCAACACGTCGAGGAAGCCGCGGTGGGCTTCGAGGATGTCCTCGGAGGAGGTGTAACCGTGCTCGGCGAGGTGCGCCGCCAGCAGCCCGTCCATCGCGGCCTTGCCTGGGTGCAGCGCCTTGCCCATCGTTCCGTACACGGCCTTCAGCCCGGCTGCCTGCGTGCCCGCGCTGCCGAGCGCCGACACGACGCCGGCGGTGTCGAGCCCGAGGGCCCGAGCGGTCGCGGCCGCCGCACCAAGGTGCCCGACGGTTCCGGTGACGTGCCAGCCGAGCGCGTCGTGCAGGACGCCGGCGGCGAGCGCGACCCGGATCTCGACCTCGAACCCGGCGACGAACGCGAGCAGCGTCTCGATCCCCGCCAGCGAGCGCGCATGTCCGGTCGCGAGCACCGCGGGCCACACGGGCGCGCTGCCGTGCACCGAGGTCCGGTCGGGGTCGAACGTGTCGTCGTAGTCCAACGCGTGGGACGCCACCCCGTTGGCGAGGGCGGCGAACGGGCGGGTCAGCGTGCCGGCACGGCCGATGACCGGGCTGTCGCCGGGTCCGGCCAGGGAGAGGCCCACGTCGTACGCGATCCGCGCCGCCTCGGTCTGGCTGCCAGCGAGCGCGACGCCGGCCCAGTCGAGCAAGGTGCGCTTGGCCTGGTGAACGACGGCGTGCGGAGTGCTGACGGCGTCGAGGTGGGACACGAAATCTGCCAGCCGTCGGGTGGCGTTGATGCCCGACCCGGCTCCCGCTCCTGGGACGACGACCAGATGCGGTACGGCCTGTCCTGCTGTTGCTCCTGCTGCGTTGCGGGTCATTTCTCTGTCCTCAACTCGCCTTTGATGCTGAGTCCACTACCCATCGTGCGCCTCTTGGTGCACCGACGCGAGCACATTCCTCGGTGCGTGGCGTTCCCAAAATGCGGGAAGCCTTGCTGCATTGTGAACAGAGTAAGAATTCTACGCCTCTGAGCGCAAGTGGGAAGGACGATCACGCCCGAATCGGGGCAAAGATCAACCGGCCCGGCCGCAGGGCGACCGGACCGGCAGGTGAAACGGCGGCTACTTCAGCTGATTCAGGAGCGCGGAGACGAACGCGGGCAGGTCGGCAGGCGTCCTGGAGGTGATCAGGTTGCCGTCCTCGACGACCTCCTCGTCGACCCAGTTCGCGCCGGCGTTCTTCAGGTCGGTCTTGATCGACTTGAACGAGGTGACGGTCCTGCCGCGCACGATGTCCGCCTCGACAAGCATCCAGCCCGCGTGGCAGATCGCGGCGATCGGCTTGTTCGCCTCGTGCGCCGCTCGGGTGAGGGCGACGAGCTTCTCGTCCGTACGCACCTTGTCCGGCGAGTACCCGCCGGGAACGACGATCGCGTCGAACTCGTCCGCCGAGACCTCGCTCGAGCCCTTGTCGACCGTGGCCTTGGTGCCGTTCTTGCCGGTGAGCTCCTTGCCGGCTTCCATGCCGACGATCACGGCCTCGTGGCCGGCTTCGCGCACCTTGTCGTACGGGACCTGGAACTCACTGTCCTCGAAGATGTTGTCCATGATGAAGGCGACCTTCGCCATCGTCGTCCTCCTAGGTCTGGGTTGGCGTCACTCGTCGCCTACCCCCAATCCAGGCGGGTACGCAATACCTCAGAGGTCGCTCGATCGCCCATCTTTGGGCGCAGCCGACCCTGAAAGCTGCTCAGGGTCGGCTGCGACCGGATCGCTGGACTACAGCTGGCCGCGCCGCCGTAGCGCGGTGAGGCAGTACAGCCCCACTGGCAGCTGCAGCCACAGCGTCGCGAGCCGGAACAGACCGACCGCCGGGATCGCGACACCGAGCGAGACACCGGCCGCGCCGAGCGTCGCGACGAGCGCGGCGTCGACCGTTCCCAATCCGCCCGGGATCGGGATCGCGTTGCCGGCCGTGCTGCCGATCAGCAGCACACACGCGGCGCCGAGCAGTCCGAGCTCGCCGCCGAACGCGTGCACCGAGGACCACAGCGCGCCGACCAAGCCGACCGTGATGACGATGGATCCGGCCACGGACAGCGCCGCCTTGCGCGGGTTCTTCGCCATCGCGCGGATCGAGCGGGTGAGCTCGTTCCAGAACACCTTGACGCGGGCCTGCAGGACGGGCGAACGACGGAGCACGATCGCACCGGCCAGCGCGAGGAGGAGGATCACCCCGGCGACGATCATCGCGATCGGGCCGCCGAGCCCACCGAGCTCGAACAGGTCCTGACCAGCGAGGATGGCGATCGGCGGCAGCAGGATCAGGCCCATCACGAGCTGCACCGACTGAGCCACCGAGACGACGCCGACCGAGGCGACGTTGCCGACGCCGGCCTTGCGGAGGTACTGGACGTTCACCGCGGCCGCGCCGACCGCCGCCGGCGAGATCAGCCGGGCGAGCGTACCCGCCGTCTGGGCGCCGGTCGTGGGCCAGAAGCGCAGCTTGATCGGGCTGGCGCCGATCAGGTTCCAGGCGTTGCCGAACAGCGTGAGCGCCGAGCCGACGAGGGCGAGCGCTGCCCAGCCCCAGTGCAGCTGGCTCTTCCACACGTTCAGGTCGATCAGGTGCCTGTTCTGGTAGGCGAGCCAGCTCACCGCGCCGATCGCGACCGCGAGCAGCAGCAGGTGCTGGAGCTTCCAGCCGAACTTGACCGAACGTTCCTGCTCGCGCGCTTGGGGCGCTACGGCAGCTTCGGGCACCGCTTGGGCGCGCTCGCGCTCGATGGTGGCCGGCTGGGCGTTCGCCGCCTGGGCACGTTCGACCGGCGTGTACTGCGACAGCGTGGTCACCGGTCTCCCCCCATCGGGCTCTGCGCCGCCAGCACCGGCTGCGCGTTCATCTCTTTCCTTTCCGAACCCGGCATGGTCGCAGGAAAATCCGTCGGCGCCCACTTGTTTGCCAGCTTCTTACCGAGGACCACCAACGCGATCCCCGCGAGTACGACGTATCCGATCAGCCCGAGGGATCCCTGGACCTGGTGCAGATGCGCACCGGCCAGCGCGCCCACGCCGACATAGACGATCGACCAGCCGACCGCCGCGACGAACGCCCACCGGAAGAACTGGCGGAACGGATAGCGCACGGATCCTGTAACGACTGGGACCACCGCATGGATACCCGGCATAAATCTGGCGAGCACGATGGCGCGCGGTCCGAAGCGGTTCATGAAGCCTTCGGTGCGCCGCCAAAGCGGCTCCCCGACCTTGCGGCCGAGCCTGCTGTGCCGGATCCGGTGGCCGTAACGGTGGCCGATCCAGTACCCGACGGCCTCGCCGATCAACGAGCCCGCGATGCCTGCGGCGATGAGGCTCACGAGCCTCATCGGCGTGGTCGCGGTGGTGCCGGCGACCAGCAGCATCAGGTCGCCGGGAATCAGCAGGCCGACGAACAACGACGTCTCGATCGACACAGCAAGGCAGGCGAGCAGGGCGACCAGAACGGGCGACAGCCCGAGCAAAGTCGCGTGGATCTCGGTCAGCGTGCCGGAGATCGGCATGCCCCCTCCTTCTTCTCCTGGTGCCCTGTTTCGCGCTGGTACCCACCCTGCCGAGCGTGCGCTCCCGGCACATCCGGGAACGGCCCAAAGCGACCCTGGGCTGTCCTCAGGGGCGTACCGGGGTCCCCTGGTTGCGCTTGGCACACTATTACAGATTGCGGAGTACTCCGCACTCCCTTGTGGCTCGCCTCGTTCTCGCCTGCTTGGTCGATTGATTGGTAGCAGGAGTGCCCTGTGAGCAGGCTGAGTGGCGAGACGGTCCGGTCCGTCTCAAGGTAGACCCGGTCGGCTCGGTTGGCAAGACGGATCGGGTCGTCTCGCGACCACGTGCGGTAGCGGTCGGCACGGCGCTCTACCTTTGAGGGGATGCCTCCCTCCCCTGTGCGCCCGGCTTCGCTGGCCGAGACGTTCCGCGCGCTCTCCGACGAGGAGCTCGTGGCCGTGTTCGAGGCCCGCCCGGACCTGGTGACGCCGCTGCCGCCCGACCTCGACCAGGTCGCGCTGCGCGCCGTCACGCGCAGCTCGGTGGTGCGCGTTCTGGACCGGCTGGACCGTCGTGCGCTGACCGCCGTGCTGGCTTTGGTGCTGCTCACCGGGCGGCGGGAGGCTACGTCGGTCTCCTCGGTCGACTCTCTCCTTGGGTCGACTGGGGTGCCTGTTCGTACGTTGCTCTCGTCGTTGCGGTCGCTGGCCTTGGTCTACGGGCCGGACTCCGACCTGGCGGTGCCGCCGGTGCTGGCGGAGATCTTCGGGCCGTACCCGGCTGGGCTGGGGCCGCCGGCTTCGGTCGCGCTGGCGTCCGCTGGCCCCGCTCGGCTGGCCTTGGCGGAGAAGCTCGGCGACAGCGCCGTGATCGAGGGCCTGCTCGACGAGGCCGGGCCGGAGGCGCGGCAGATCGCCGAACGGATGGCCGCCGGACCGCCCGTCGCCGAACTGGCGCGGGCCGACCGCGCGCTGACCGTGGAGACTGCCCGCAACCCGGTCGAGGCGTTGCTCGCCCGCGGGCTGCTGGCGGCGATCGACGGGCGAACGGTGATCCTGCCGCGCGAGGTCGCTCTACATCTGCGGGGCGGGCAGCTGTCGCCGTCCTCGGAGCTGGTGCCGCCGGCGCTCGAGGGGTCGTCGCGGGAGCCGTCGCTGATCGACCGTACGGCCGCGGGGACGACGCTCGAGGTGGTGCGCCGGGTCGAGGCCCTGCTGGACGACTGGGGGTCGTCGCCGCCCGCGGTGCTCAAGACCGGCGGGCTCGGCGTGCGCGACCTGCGGCGGGCTTCCGCTCGTCTTGGCGTGGAGGAGGCCGAGGCGGCGCTGCTGCTGGAG
Organism: uncultured Actinomycetota bacterium; assembly: GCA_963762635.1. Taxonomy (GTDB): domain Bacteria; phylum Actinomycetota; class Actinomycetes; order Propionibacteriales; family Actinopolymorphaceae; genus Tenggerimyces. Next base: position 129,497 of record CAVXLQ010000004.1, on the reverse strand, counting down.
TGCGCGTACTCGGCGGGGCTGGTCGGGCCCGCCGAGGACGAGACGTGGCTTCCTACTCCTGCCTACGACGCTTGGTTGGCGCAGGATCCTCCGCGCCGGTGGGCTGTCCTGGCTTCCGCCTGGTTCGGGTCGACGCGGATCGCCGCATTGGCGGGGAGCCGCGACGAACGCGATCGGCTTCGGTCCGTCTTGTCGCCGGAGCTGGATCGGAAGGTTGCTCCAGAGCTGCGTCAACTCGTTCTTGACACTTTGGCTTCCGCCGTTCCCGGGACGGGGTTGTCGACGGAGACGGTGCTCTCGGCGGTGCGGTGGCGGCGGCCGCGACGGACGAACCCGTTCGTGGAGGATCTCGTTCGCTGGACTTTGGCCGAGGCTGCTCTGCTCGGTGTGACGGGGTTGTCCGCGTTGAGCGCTCATGGTCGGGCGCTTGCCGCTGCTGGGGATGTTGCTGGCGCTCTGTTGCCGTTGTTGCCGGAGCCGGTCGACCACGTCCTGCTGCAGGCCGACCTGACGGCGGTAGCGCCGGGACCGTTGCGGCCGGATCTCGCGCGCTCGTTGGCGGAACTCGCCGATGCGGAGTCGCATGGCGGTGCGACCGTCTACCGGTTCACGCCCGAGTCGGTCCGGCGGGCGTTGGACTCGGGGCGGTCGGCCTCGGACCTGCACGAGTTGCTGGCGTTGCACTCGACGACGCCGGTGCCGCAGCCGTTGACGTACCTGATCGACGACGTCGCGCGGCGGCACGGGCATCTGCGGGTGGGTACGGCTTCTTGCTATCTGCGGTGCGATGACGAGACGTTGCTGTCGACGTTGGTCGCGGACAGGCGGACGGCGCCGTTGCGGTTGCGGCGGCTGGCGCAAACCGTTCTCACGTCGCCGCAGCCGGTCAAGGTCGTCCTGGACGACCTGCGGGCGTTGGGTTATGCGCCGGTTCCGGAGACGCCGGACGGTGCGTTGCTGTTGTCGGCGCCTCGTTCGGGGCGTGCTCCGGAACGGCGGCCTCGTTCTGGGGTGTCCGCGCCGGATCCCGCGGTGTTCGTCGCCGCTGTGCGGGCGTTGCGCGCGGGGGATCGGGCTCGTTCGGCGCGGCCGGCCGGTGCGGTGATCGGGCGGATGCCTCGTACGGCTTCGACCGAGGCGGTCGAGGTGCTGAAGGCCGCGGTGGCCGGGGGCTTCTCGGTGTGGATGGGGTACGTGGACCAGCACGGCGGGGCGTCGGACCGGATCGTCGACCCGGTGCGCATCGACGGCGGCCAGCTGACGGCCTTCGACCACGCTGTGGGGACTTCGCGGACGTTCGCGCTGCACCGGATCACCGGTGCCGCTCCGGTGGACTGAGTCCTACTCCTCGCCGGAGAAGCGTTCCCAGGCGCTCTGCCGGCTGATCCCGAACGCCGCCCCGATGCGCGTCCACGTGACGCCGCGTTCTCTGAGTGTCCTGACGTGCTGCTCGACGACGCGCTCGACCTGCCTGCGGGACTTGTCCAGGCGGACCATGCTGTCGAGCAGCTCCTCGTCGGTCTTGTCGTCGATGGAGGGCAGCGGCTCCTCCACCATCTCCTGCGCGACGATGCCCTCCGCGAGCCCGATGCACTCGTTGCAGATGAACACCCCGGGGCCGGCTACGAGCTTCAGCACCTGGTCCTGGTTCTTGCCACAGAACGAGCACTGCAGGTAGCTCGGCGCCTTCTCGGTCTTCGCCTCGGTCACGGCTCTTGCCTCCCTCGGACCTTGTCAGGCTCGTCCTGACGTCCTGTCAGGCTAACCCTGACAGCTTGGGTGCGTCAACCAGGAAGGCCGATGCGGAAACGTGACGCGGTGGTGGGCAACGGATCTGGGCGCGGCCGCATCTCTATTGGTGTGACGCACTCAGCGTCGCTTCTTTCCTGGGGAGGGATCCCGATGCGCGTAAGCAGTCGCATGCGTGCCACCGCCGTGACGATCGCCACGGCTCTCGTCGTTCCGGTCATCGGCATGGTCGCCATCGCACAGCCGGCGAATGCCGAGGTGTACAAGGGCGAGACGACCGCGTCGTTGAACGTTCGCTCGTTCCCGACACCAGCCGCCAGGCTGACCGGCACCTTGAAGAAGGGCACCGAGCTCACGATCGCGTGCAAGATCGCGGGGCCGGACGTGGACGGCAACAGGCTCTGGTACCGCATCCAGACCGGCAAGACCACCTGGCGCTACGCCGCCGCTCGCTACATCGAGAACGTCGGCAAGGCCCCGCACTACTGCACCCTCGGCCCCGCCGACGGTCAGGTCACCGCCAAGCCGTCCGTCAAGCTCCGCACGGAGCCGAGCACCAACGCGAAGAGCGCCGGCAGCCTCAAGTACGGCGCCAAGCTCAACGCGATCTGCAAGGTGACCGGCCAAGAGGTCGCCGGCAACGACCGCTGGTACCAGCTCTACGACGGCCGCTGGGTCACCGCTCGCTACGTGAAGAACATCAACGGCCTCGTACCGGAGTTCTGCAGCAAGTAGGCATAACGCAACAACGAGAGTCCCTCGGCCGCGATGGTCGGGGGACTTTCCCTTTTGGCCAACCTTTCCTGCCTAACGCGCGTCTCTCTAAGAGAAGCGCTCACCAGAGGGGGTGAGCCGGGGTCCTGGGAGACCGAGAAATGTTCAAGAATCGTCGATTCCGCGCCGCAGCGCTCGCCATTGCCACCGTCATCGCCGTTCCCGCGGTTGGCTTTGTCGCGACGTCGGCGAATGCCGAGACGCCTAGCGTCAGCGCCACGTACAAGGGGAAGACCATCGCACAGGTCAACGTGCGCAAGTACCCCACCGCGGCGGCCAAGAAGATCGACAGCCTCAAGAAGGGCACGACGTTCGAGATCCAGTGCAAGGTCAATGGACCGAACGTCGACGGCAACCGGCGTTGGTATCTCTTCGAGCGAAAGGGCAACCCCGCTTACGGTTGGGTCGCCGCCCGGTACGTCAAGAACGTGGGCAAGGCGCCGCAAGAGTGCAAGCTCGGCTTCCCTGACAGCAAGGTCGTCGCCAAGCCCTCGGTGATCATGCGCACCGCCCCGAGCACCAAGGCGAAGAGCGCCGGCACGCTCAAGTACGGCGCCGAGTTCCACACGATCTGCAAGGTGAACGGCACCAAGGTCGACGGCAACCCGCGCTGGTACCAGCTCTTCGACGGCCGCTGGGTCCCCGCTCGTTACGCGAAGAACATCAACGGTCTCGTGCCGGAGTTCTGCAAGTAGAATTCGTTCCAAAAGCAGCAAAGTCCCTTGGCCAAGAAATGGCCAAGGGACTTTCTCCTTTCCACCAACTTTTCCGGACGGGTCCGCATCTCTTTAGGCAGAAGCGCTCACCAAGTGGAGGTGAGCCGGGGGGACCAAAGGAGTCCGAGAGATGTTCAAGCACCGCCGCGTCCGCGTCGCCGCACTCGCCATCGCCACTGCCGTCGCCGTTCCGGCCGTCAGCCTGATCGCCACCACCAGCGCCCAGGCCGGCAACACCGATATGTACAAGGGCGAAGTCATCGCCAAGACGCTCACCATCCGCATGCACCCCACGACCTACGGAAAGGACCTGGGACGGCTCAAGAACGGCGCCGTCATCCAGTTCGGCTGCAAGGTCAAGGCTGTCCCGGTCGACGGGAATCGCCTCTGGTACAAGGTCCTGGGCGGCGGGAACGTGCCGGCTCGCTACGTCAAGAACATCGGCAAGGCTCCGGACTGGTGCCAGCCCAAGCAGTTCGGTATCGGCCACGTCACCAAGAAGCCGTCGGTCAGTCTGCGGCAGGGGCCGACGAACAAGTCGAAGCTCGTGGGTACGGCGAAGCACGGTCGCGCGGTGAACATCATCTGCATGGTGAACGGCCCGAAGGTCGGCGGCAACCCGAACTGGTACCAGCTCGAGGACGGGCGTTTCGTCACCGCTCACTACGTCAAGTGGAGCGAGAAGTGGAGGAAGGCCCAGTACTGCAACAGGTAGCCAGCACCATCCCATAGACGCGGGCTCCTCGGTCGCTCCCGGGGAGCCCGCTTCGCCTTCCCCCGTGCAACCTTTCCCGCGCCGGCCCCTTCGGTGAAGCCCTGCCAGTGATCAGCGCACGCCCAGCACCGCGGCATCGGTGAGGCCGCGCCAGATCACGCCGACCTCGGCGAATCCGCCAGCCCGCAAGAACTCCTGGTGTGCCTGCGAGGTGGGCAGGGACGCCGTGTGGTCGCCGCCCGCGAAGAGTGCGTCGCGCTGGGCCACCACCTCGGTGAACTCCGGGTCGCGGCGCAGCTCGTCCCACCACGCCTCCCACGAGAGCACGCCCGCGTTGGCGTAGAGCGCCTCGCGACGAACGCGAAGCCACTCGTCGATCCGCTCGCTCGCCCCGCTCAGCCCCTCGTCGGCCATGCTGTCGGCGTTGACGAACACGCCGCCGGGCCGCAGCAGCGCGCCGAACTCGGCGTACAGCTTCCGCACCCGATCCTCGGGCAGCCAGTGCAACGCCGTCGCGGTGAGCACCGCGTCGAACTCGCCGCCCGCCTCGTCGACCACGTCACGCCACCCCGGCAGGGCGAGGTCGGCCGCGACCACCTGCACGCGCGCGTCGCCGTCGAACGTTCCCGCCGCGATCTTCAGCAGCGCCGGGTCGAGGTCGAGCGCCACGCTGGTCGCGTCGGGCAGCCGCGCGAGCAGCCGGCGCGTGATCGATCCCGTCCCGCAGGCCAGGTCCAGCACCCGCGGCTTCGGACCGCAGAGCGCCTCCACCGCGTCGAGCATCGCCGCGAAGCGTTCCTCCCGATCGGGCATATAGGCCGTCTGCTGCTCGTCCCAACCGCGCTGGATCTGTTCCCAATCTGCCGACAATTCGCCCTCCGTAAGAGTCAGTACCACATTGATGGTGGTTACACGCTAGCGTTCTCGCTGTAAGGTGCACAAGTGGACTTTCTCCGTTACGCAGAGTGGGCCGCCGAGTTGATCAACGCGCCCCTCGAGGACGAGGATGACCTGCGGTCCCTGCTGGAAAGCCGCCCATGGCTGGCCGAGCGGGTCACGACCCGAGACGTCGTCGCACTGCGCAAGCTCCAACGCGAGCTCCGGCCGGTCTTCGAGAGCGGCGTGGTCGCCCACGAGCGGCCCGACGAGGAACGGCAGATGGTGCAGCGGCTGAACGAGCTGATGGTGCGACATCCCGTGTCGCCGTTCATCTCCGGACACGACTCGACGACCTGGCACCTGCACGTCGCCGAGCGCGAGTCCTCGGTCTCGGAGACCATCGCGGCCGAGGGCCTGATGGGGATGGCGATCGTGCTCTGCGACCTCGGCGCGGACCGGTTCGGCGTGTGTCAGGCGACGCCGTGCACGAACGTTTTCGTTGACACGTCACCCAATCGTTCGCGGCGGTACTGCTCCGAGCGCTGTTCGTCCCGCGCGAACGTCGCGGCGTTCCGCGCGAGGCGCCGAGCGGCACGCGTGGAGGTCGGGGTGGGCGCCGGCTTGCGCGAGGCTGGACACTAGGAGTCTGCCTTCTTCCAGATTCACCCCCTCATCGGAGCTTGAGTGAACGACGGCCCGCTTATCGTCCAGTCCGACAAGACCCTGTTGCTCGAGGTCGGCCACGCCGACGCCGACGACGCCCGCAAGGCGATCGCACCGTTCGCCGAGCTCGAACGCGCGCCCGAGCACGTCCACACGTACCGCCTGACACCACTCGGACTCTGGAACGCGCGCGCCGCCGGTCACGACGCCGAGCAGGTCGTCGACACCTTGCTGAAGTACTCGCGCTACGCCGTTCCGCACGCGCTGCTCGTCGACGTCGCCGACACGATGGCGCGGTACGGGCGACTGCGGCTGGAGAACCACCCGCAGCACGGCCTCGTCCTCATCACCACCGACCGCCCGGTGCTCGAAGAGGTCGTGAAGAGCGCGAAGCTCAAGCCGCTCATCGGCGTGCGCGTCGACCCGGACACGGTCGCCGTGCACCCGTCGGAACGCGGCCACGTCAAGCAGGTGCTGCTGAAGCTCGGCTGGCCGGCCGAGGACGCGGCCGGGTACGTCGACGGCGAGGCACACCCGATCGCGCTGGCCGAGGACGGCTGGTCGCTGCGCCCGTACCAGAAGATGGCCGCGGAGTCGTTCTGGCACGGCGGCTCCGGCGTCGTCGTTCTGCCTTGTGGGGCGGGGAAAACGATCGTCGGCGCGGCCGCGATGGCGCACGCGCAGGCGACCACGTTGATTCTCGTGACGAACACCGTCGCGGCGCGGCAGTGGAAGGACGAGCTGATCAAGCGGACCTCGCTGACCGAGGACGAGATCGGCGAGTACTCCGGCGCGCGCAAGGAGATCCGGCCGGTCACGATCGCGACGTACCAGGTCATGACGACGAAGCGGAAGGGCGAGTACGCGCACCTCGAGCTGTTCGGCGCGCGCGACTGGGGACTCGTGCTGTACGACGAGGTGCACCTGCTGCCCGCGCCGATCTTCCGGATGACCGCCGACCTGCAGGCCAGGCGCCGGCTCGGTCTGACCGCGACGCTGGTGCGCGAGGACGGCCGCGAGGGTGACGTGTTCTCGCTGATCGGGCCGAAACGTTACGACGCGCCATGGAAGGACATCGAGGCGCAGGGCTGGATCGCGCCGGCGGACTGCGTCGAGGTGCGGGTGACGCTGACGGACGCGGAGCGGTTCGCGTACGCGACGGCCGAGCCAGAGGAGCGGTACCGGCTCGCGGCGTCGACCGAGACGAAGGCCCGCGTGGTCGAACGGCTCGCGCGGCAGCACCGCGGCGAGCACACGTTGATCATCGGGCAGTACATCGACCAGCTCGACGACCTCGCCGAACGGCTGGACGTGCCGATCATCAAGGGCGAGACGACCGTGCGCGAACGGCAGCGGCTGTTCGAGGGCTTCCGTTCCGGCGAGATCGACCTGCTGGTGGTGTCGAAGGTCGCGAACTTCTCCGTCGACCTGCCCGAGGCCTCGGTGGCGATCCAGGTGTCCGGAACTTTCGGCTCGCGGCAGGAAGAAGCGCAGCGCCTCGGCCGGTTGTTGCGGCCGAAGCACGACGCGAGGGCGGCGCGCTTCTACTCGGTGGTGGCGCGGGACACGGTCGACCAGGACTTCGCGGCGCACCGGCAGCGGTTCCTCGCCGAGCAGGGCTACGCGTACCGCATCGTCGACGCGGACGACGTGCTCACCGACGACCTGCCGAGCTAGGAGAGCTTGTCGGGGCCGACCCGCGGTCAGTCGGATCGGCCCCCGGACCCGCCGAACCAGAGGGGATCAGGGCACTTCGCTCCGGCGGGAGCTTGCTCAGCCGAGGGCGTCCGCGAGGACGTCGGGCTGGCCGAGATACACCTCGTGGTCGTCCGCGGCCTCGACGACGATCGGGTCGCCGCCGACCTCGGCGGTCAGGCGTTCCGCGATCGCGACCTTCCCCGCTGGCAGTGAGCCCGGCGCGAACTGGTGGCTGGTGATGATGCGGGCGTCGCCGCGGACCGCGGCCTCGGCGTTCGCCATCTGAGCTTGGACTTCCGGGCGGCGACCGTTGCCGACCGGCTCGGCGACGTCTCCACCGCGCGGCTAGCCGAGATCCGGGACACGATCTGGACGCTGAACTCGCCGCACCTCTACGACCTGTTGGTCCGCCAGCGCGGCTGGACGCCCGAGGGCTACGGCGACTGGGTCCGCACGGCCTTCCTGGCTCTTATCGCAGCGTGATCGAATTACACCGTTGTTGTTACTAGTGTGTCGGTTGTTGCATCTGGTGCGTATGTGGTTAATGTGTCAAGATTTCGCACACTGGTCTGTAGCGGACAGTGGCGATAGCGCTACGAACGGCTCGGACCACCGCGAGATGTCGGGGTTCTGGAGGTTCGTACCGTGACCGTTCGATCCACCACCCGACCCCACGGACCGGGCTTCCGCCCCCGCCGGCGCCGGCGGGGGTGGATCGGGGTCGTGGTCCTCGGTGTCACGGCCGCGGTCGTCTCGATGATCGTCACCTCACCGTTCGGCCTCGCCGACCTGCAGCCGGGCCTGCCCGAGCCGGACACTTCGGCGATCGGACCCAAGACCCGCGTCGTGGAGTACCGCGACCTTCGGCTCGTCGTCCCCGCCGACTGGCCCGTCCACGATCTCGACGCGCATCCGGACACCTGCGTACGGTTCGACCGGAACGCCGTCTACCTCGGCGAGCCCGGCGCCGACCAGGACTGCCCGGCGCGCGCGATCGGCCGCGCGGACGCCGTTCTGCTCGAGCCCGCCAAGGCCGCCGCCAGCCTCGGGACCGCTGGCGCGCTCGCGAAGGTCGGCGAGACGCCGTCGGTCGCGACCAAGTCCGACGAGAGCGACGAGAACGCGGCGAGCTTCACCCTCTCCGGCACCGCGCTGTCGGTGACGGCGACGTACGCCGAGGACCCCACCCGCGTCGACGCGATCGTCAACAGCGCAAGGTACGACGGCCCCACTCGCGCGCTCCCTCGAAAGGATCTCCTCGGCTCGGCGCAAGGCCTGGTTGACAGGGCCCTGACCGGCCCGGCGAGTACGTCCACGCGGTTCGGCGGGCAGGGCTTCGACACCTGTACGGCACCGTCGAAGGCCACGATGACGGCCTGGCTGAAGTCGTCGTACCGCGTGGTCGGCATCTACATCGGCGGCCTCAACCGTGCCTGCGGCGACGGCAACCTCGACGCCGACTGGGTGCGGTCAGTCTCCAAACAGGGTTGGCGATTGCTGCCGATCTACGTCGGCCGCCAAGCCCCGTGCGCGTTCCAGGACGGGATGGGCGCGATCAACCCGGCGAAGGCCGGCAAGCAGGGCCGCGACGCCGCCAAGGACGCGGTGAAGAAGGCGGAGAAGTTCGGTCTGTACGCCGGAAGCACGCTCTACAACGACATGGAGGGGTACGACGACCGCAAGAAGTCCTGCAAGGGCGCGGTGCTGACGTTCCTCCGCGAGTGGACCAAGCAGCTGCACGATCTGGGCTACCTGTCCGGCGTCTACTCCAGCGCGAGCTCGGGCATCAAGAACCTCGCGCAGCACCATGACTCGCCCACGTTGGCGATTCCCGATGTGATCTGGACCGCGCGCTGGGACAACAAGAACACGATCTGGGACGAGCGCTACGTCTCCGACAGCAAGTGGGCGGTGCACCAACGCGTCAAGCAGTATCGCGGCCCGCACACCGAGAGCTGGGGCGGCAAGCGGATCAACATCGACAGCAACGTGGTCGACGCGACGCTGGGTTCGGTGATCTACCGCTTCAACGTGGTGGGGTCGTCGACGCTGCGCGCCCGGACCGGGCCAGGGACTTCGTACGACGAGGTGAAGACGTTCGCGCCCGGCGCTGAGCTGAAGGTGATGTGCCAGGCGTACGGCGAGAAGGTCAAGGACTCGCCGGTGTGGAACAAGCTGGCCGACGGCACCTACGTGAGCGACACGTACGTCACGACCAAGAGCAAGACCGGCTTGACACGTCCGATCCCGTTCTGCACCTACCCTTACCCGATCACCGGCGACGGGCTGCGCATGCGCGAAGGACCGTCGACGACGGGGAAGGCGCGCGGCGTGATCCCCGCCGGCGGCCTGGCGTTCGTGGTGTGTCAACGCACCGCGGAGAAGGTGCGCTCGACCGCGGTGTGGAACAAGCTCGACAACGGCACCTGGGTGTCCGACGCGTACGTGCTGAGCCCGGGGCGGCCCGGCTTCAACCCGAAGGTCCCGCGCTGCCCCTCGTGGTTGTAGGCGGGTAAATCTGTTCGAACGTGCCGGCGGTCTGTGTTACGTTGCTCGGCCCTTCCCGGCACTTCGGAGGTCTCGCCATGCCCACCTACGAGACGACAACTCCCCCCGATCCGGACCTCGCCGCCGAACGCACCCACCTCGCCGACTCCCGCGACGCCCTCCGTGCCATGCGGGAGCGCACCGAGTCGATGCGGGCCGACGGCGGCGACCCTGTCTCCACCGAGTTCCTCAGAGCGAACCTCTACTGGCGCGCGAAGGCGCTGGCCGACGACCCGAGCATCGCGCTGTTCTTCGGCCGCCTCGACTACCTGCCCGGCCAGGGCCCCTACGGCCTCGCCCAGCAGGAGCAGTACTACGTCGGCCGCCGCCACGTCTCCGACTCCCAGGGCGACCCGATGGTCGTCGACTGGCGCGCGAACGTGTCCCGCCCGTTCTACCGCGCGAGCAAGGCCGAGCCGCTGGGCGTGGATCTCCGCCGGCGGTTCGGCTTCCAGCACGGCGAGCTGACCGCGTACGAGGACGAACGCCTCGGCGACGTGACCGACAGCGCCGACCACGCGAGCGCGATCCTCGAGGCCGAGATCGAGCGCCCGCGCGTCGGGCCGATGCGCGACATCGTCGCGACGATCCAGCCCGAGCAGGACGACATCGTTCGCGCCGACCTGTCCGGAACGGTCGCCGTGCAGGGCGCGCCGGGCACCGGCAAGACCGCGGTCGGGCTGCACCGCGCGGCCTTCCTGCTGTACGCGCACCGCGACCAGCTCAGCCGGCAGGGCGTCCTGGTGGTCGGGCCGAACGACTCGTTCCTCCGCTACATCGGCGACGTGCTGCCGGCGCTCGGCGAGATCGACGCGAAGCAGACGACGGTCGCCGAGCTCGTCGGTCGCGGTCGGATCCGCGGGGTCGATGCCGCCGACGTCGCCACGCTCAAGGGCGATGCGCGGCTCGCGGAGGTCCTGCGCCGGGCGGTCTGGTCGCACGTCGGGACGCCAACCGAGGGGTTGCTGGTGCCGCGCGGGGCTCGGCGGTTCCGCGTTCCCACGTACGAGGTCGCGGAGAGCATCGAGGGGATCCGCTCACGGGGCGTGCGCTACGGCGCCGGGCGGAACATGCTGCCGCAGTCGCTCGCGCACCGGGTGCTGCTGCGGATGGAGGCCGACGGGGACTCGCCGGACGACCGCGTGCAGGACGCGGTGGCGCGCAGCCGGCCGGTGAAGACGTACGTCGACGCGCTCTGGCCCGCGGTGGACCCGGCGCGGCTGCTGTTCCGGCTGTTCTCCGAGCCGTCGTTCCTCGCCGAGCACGCCGACGGGGTGTTGAGCGAGGAGGAGCAGGCGATGCTGCTCTGGGCGAAGGCGCCGAAGACGCCGGGCGCCGCGAAGTGGTCGGTCGCCGATGCGGTGCTGCTCGACGAGATCGGCGACGTGGTCGACCGGACGCCGAGCTTGGGGCACGTAGTTCTGGACGAGGCGCAGGATCTGTCGCCGATGCAGCTGCGCGCGGTGGGGCGGCGCTGCACGACCGGGTCGGCGACCATTCTCGGCGACCTCGCGCAGGGCACGACGCCCGTGGGCGGTGAAGGACTGGCCGACGGCGCTGACGCATCTGGGGAAGCCGGAGGCGCACCTGGAGGAGCTGACGCGCGGGTTCCGCGTGCCAGCGGACGTGATCGAGTTCGCCGCCCGCCTGCTGCCCTCGATCGCCCCGTCGCTGGCACCGCCGTCGTCGGTCCGGCGCTCGCGGGGTGACCTGGTGATCCGTTCGCTCCCCAAGCTCGGCGCGGGGATCGTCGCGGACATCCGAGACGTGGTCGAACGGCCGGGCTCGGTCGGCCTGATCGTCGCCGACGCGCGGATCCGTACGCTGCGCAAGCTGCTCGACGACGCCGCGATCTCGTACGCGGTGCTGGGCGACGAGAACGACGTGGAAGCCCACCTCGACGTGGTGCCGGCCTCGTTGGCGAAGGGTCTCGAGTTCGACCACGTGCTGGTCCTCGAGCCGGCCGAGATCGTGGCCGCCGAGCCCGACGAGATCACCGGCCTGCGTCGTTTGTACGTCTGCCTGACCCGAGCGGTCACCTCCCTGACCGTCCTCCACGCCGAACCCCTGCCGACCCAACTGGCCGCCTGACCCGACCCGTCCGCGAGACTGGGCGGCATGGGGTCGTTGCATCAGCGGGTTGCTCGCTCCGCGTTGGCGGACGCGTACGGCGGGTTGGAGCAGGTGGTCACCTCGTTGGCCGAGGCCGACTTCGCCCGAGCCAGCCGGTGTTCGGGCTGGACGGTGGCGGACGTCTTGTTCCACGTTCTGCTCGACGCGCAGCGCGCGCTGGTGGCGTTCGGGACTCCGGCGCGGAACGCGCCGGATCTCGACCACGTCAGCTACTGGCGGAACTGGATGCAGCCGGAGAACGCTCCGTTCGCCACGACTCATGCGCGGTTCGTCCGGATCAGCTCCGCCGCGTACGTCGACCCGACCGTCCTCGCGCGGCACTGGCAGGGCACCGCGAGCGCGGTCCTGCAGCTCGCGAACGGCACGCCCGGCACGGACCGGATCAGCACCCAGGGCCACGTTCTCACCGTCTCCGACCTGCTCGGCACGCTCGCCGTCGAGGTGACCGTCCACCATCTCGACCTGCTCCTCGAGCTGCCCGACCGCGCTCTCCCCCGGCCGGCGGCCACCGAGCTGACCGTCCGGACCCTCGACGAGCTGCTCGGCGAGAACGTCACCAAGCCCCCGTGGAACGACGCCGCCTGGATCCTCAAGGCCACCGGCCGGGAGCCGCTCACCACGACCGAACGCAAGGTCCTCGGTGCTCATGCTGCCCGGATCCCCTTACTGGGTTGAGTAGTCCTTGAGCTCGATGTCGGTCGCGAACCTGTCGGTCAGCTTCAGCATCGCCTTCAGGAGGAAGCGCGACCGGAAGGTGAGGTTGCGCAGCCACATCTTCCAGCGGGTCGGCGGCGCCATGAACGCACCGGCGCTCGCCTGCTTGGCGATCTTGGAGTACTGGAGCAGCTGCCGCTCGTACTCGGCGAACGCGCGCACGTGGTCGCCCCCGGCTTCGACGAGCTCGCCGGCGAGGACGTACGCGCCGACGATCGCGAGACCGGTGCCGAAGCCGCCGAGGGTGTTGCCGTACGCGGCGTCGCCCAGCAGGACGATGCGTCCCTTCGCGTAGTGCTCCATGTCGACGCGGGCGAGCGCGTCGAGGTAGAAGTCGTCGGACGCGGGGACCCTCGCGAGCAGCTCGGGGATCCGCCAGCCCTTGTTGTCGCGGTAGGCGTCGAGCAGGATCTTCTTCATCTGGTCGCTGTCGTAGCGGTCGTACTCCAGCTGCTCCGACTTGAAGACGAAGAACGCCTCGGCCTTCGGGCCTCCTACCGCGACCATGCGGCCGGGCTCGTTGTACATCAGGGCCTTGCCGGCGGTGCCGAGCTGGGCGATCGCGTAGTAGTGGTCGAGGTGCTTGACGTAGTCGCGCTCGGGCCCGAACGCGAGCCGGCGCACGTTGGAGTGGATGCCGTCGGCGCCGACCACCAGGTCGAAGGTGCGGGGCGCGCCGCGCTCGAAGGTGACGTGCACGCCGTTCGCTGTCTCGGTCAGCGAGGTGATCGAGTCGCCGAACACGTACTCGCACTGGTCCTTGGTCTTCTCGTACATCAGCTGGCCCAGGTCGCCGCGCCGGATCTCGATGTCGCCGCCGGTGAACTCGCCCGGGATGACGGTGAGCTTCTTCTCGTTCGCGTCGATCACGGTCTGGTCGTGGCCGCCGGTCTGCAGACTGAGGACGTCGTCGAGGATGCCCATCCGCTCGAGGACCTTGTGGTGGGTCGCGCCCTTGAAGTCGACCGCCTGACCGCCGGAACGCGGGCCGGACGACCGTTCGACGACGGTGACGGTGCATCCGGAGCGGGCCAGCCAGAGAGCGAGAGCGGGGCCGGCGATGCTGGCGCCGGAGATGAGGACGGTGGCGTTCTTCATGTCGAGTAGCGTCGCGGGCGGCGCTGACGGATCGGTGACGCCTGACTGACAGCTATCGCGTCGAGCCCTCCACGACTGTCAGTGCCCGCTCCTTGTCGAGCTCGGCGCCGCGGGCGTACGCGACCGCGAACGCCTCCGCGCCGATGAGCTCGCGCGCCTCCTCGGTGACCCTCGCGACCCGCGGATCGCCGGCCACGGCGGTGCCGCGCAGGGCGACGGCGACGCCGAGCAGCAGGGCCGCACGGTCCCCCTCTCCGGCCGCGACGACCTCGGTGGCCAGCCCCTCGGTCGCGTCCGCCACGTCGGCGCTGAACGGTGACGTCCGCGCCGCCTCGACCGCTTCGGTGTGCCGGCCGAGCGCGGTGAACAAGCGCGCTCGCATCGAGGCGAAGCGGAAGCCGCCTGCCTCGACGACCGCGGACGCCTGGGCCAGCCACTCGCGTGCGGCCTCCGGATCGTCGCGGCACCTCGCCACCTCGGCGAGTCCGAGCAACGCGTGGGGTGGGGTGCGGGCTCCGGCCTTCGCGGACAGCTCGGCGGCGCGGGTGAAGTCGGCGGCGGCGGCGGCGAGCTCCTTTTGACGCAGCCACGCGTCGCCGCTGTGACAGAGCAGGTCGGCGCACTCCTCCAGCGCGCCGAGCTCCTCGAACGCTCGCAGCGCCGTCGCCCAGTAGCCGTGCGCGCGCTGCCACTCACCCCGCCAGCCGGCCGCCTGGGCGAGGAAGTCCAGCGCCTGGGCGCTTCCCCAGCGTTCGCCGAGGCTCTCGAACGTCGCGGCCACCTCGACCAGCACGCGTTCGCCCGCGGCCGGTCGGCCGTCGAGCAGCTGGAACAGCGCCTTACTCAGCCGACCGAGTGCGGTGTTCCACGGATCGGAGCCCAGCAGAGCCGGCACCCCTTGGTCGTCCTCGTCCGGTGGGCCAGCGGTCATGCCCCAGATCGCCGCGCCGAACGGGTGCTCGAGTGGCCGGTCGAAGCCGCGCATGACCGCCCTAGCCCGGTCCCAGTGCTCGGGCGCGGCGGCCGGGATCGCGTGCACGACGCAGGCGACGTACTCCTCGTCGAGGCCTTCGGGCGGATCGTGCTCGAGCAATGTGGCGGCCGCGGCGCCGGCCTGGCTTCGGCGTCCAGACAGCCAGAGGTACGCGGCCAGCGCGGCGATCAACCGGTAGCCGGTCTCGGGGTCGTGGGTCGCGGCGAACCGGAGCGCGGCCATCAGGTTGTCGTGCTCGGCCGTCAACGTGGCGAGCCAGTCGAGCTGCTCGGACCGTCGCAGGTAAGGATCCGCCTGCTGGGCCAGCGAAAGGTAGGAGCGGGCATGGGCCTGGCGGACGTCGTCGGTGAGCCGTTCGGCGCAGAAGAGCCGGATCGTCTCGAGCATCCGGTAACGGGATCCGTCGCTCCGGACGATCGACTTGTCGACGAGGTCGGCGAGCAGCAGGTCGGCGTCCTGGACGTCGCAGACCGCCTCGACCGCGGCGAGCGTCGCGCCGCCGGTGAAGACCGCGAACCGGCCGGCGAGCAGGCGTTGCTCTTCGGTGAGCAGGTCCCAGCTCCACTCGATCACGGCGGCGAGTGTCTGGTGCCGGGCGGCTGCCGTCCGGTCGCCACGGGACAGCAGGCGGAACCGGCCGTGCTCGTCCAGCCTCGCGGCGAGCTCTGTCACGTCGAACTCGCGCAGTCGTGCGACGGCGAGCTCGATCGCGAGCGGGAGGCCGTCGAGCGCGGCGCAGAGCTTCGCCACGTCGGCGGCGTGGTCGGCGAGCGCGTAGCCGGGGCGAACGGCGGCCGCCCGGTCCTCGAACAGGCGCACGGCGGGGTCGGCGGCCAGCGGCCCGAGCGGGAGCAGGGTCTCACCGGTCAGGCCTAGGGCCTCGCGGCTGGTCGCGAGGACGTGCAGGTGGGGGCAGGCGTCGAGCAGGGTGCGGACGAGGCCGGCGGCCGCTTCGACGACCTGCTCGCAGTTGTCGAGGACGAGCAGCAGACCGTGGTCGAGTGCGGCGGTCAGCTTGCGTACGGGGTCGACGCCGGCCGGCTCGAAGCCCGCCTCGCGGAGGCCGAGCGCGGCGAGCACGGTGGCGGCCAGCTGGTCCTCGTTGTCGTCGTGCAGAGGCGCCAGGTCGGCGAAGCACACCTCGCGACCGGATCGCCGTGCCACCTCGATCGCGAGCCGGGTCTTGCCGGTGCCGCCTGGGCCGACGAGCGTGACCAGCCTGGGCAGCTCGGCCAGTCGCGCGAGCTCGGCTTCGCGGCCGACGAAGCTGGTGAGCTGGGCGGGCAGGCCGCACCTCGTCGGCTTCGCGGCTGTGTCGGCGCGGAGGATCGCGAGGTGGATCGCGGCCAGCTCGGGTGACGGGTCGACGCCGAGCTCGTCGGCGAGAAGGCTGCGCGCCGCTTCGTACTCCTCCAGCGCCTCGGCCTGGCGGCCGGCGAGCTGGAGCGCGCGCATCAGCTGGCCGCGCAGCCGTTCGCGCAACGGGTGCTCGTCGACGAGGCGCCGCAGCTCGGCGACGGACGTGCCCTCGGGCAACGCGAGCTCGGCCTCGACGAGATCTTCGAGGGCGGCGAGGCGCGTCTCTTCGAGCCTGGTCGCCTGGGCCTCGGCGTTCGGCAGGTCGGCGAGCGGCTGGCCGCGCCAGAGGTCGAGCGCCTCCCGCAGGGTGGTGACGGCCTTGGCGTGTGCGCCGGCGGAGAGCAGCCGGTGGCCTTCGCGGACCAGTCGTTCGAACCGGTGCACGTCGACGTCGTCGGGGTCGACCGCGAGCCGATAGCCGGTGCCATGGAACTCGACGAGGCCGTCGGGAAGGTCGCGCCGGAGCCGGGAGACCTGTGCCTGCAAGGCGTTCGTGGCGCCCGCGGGTGGGTCGTCGCCGTACTGGCCGGCGATGAGCTGGTCGATGCTCACGACGCGGCCGGCGTCGAGCGCCAGCAGGACGAGGAGGGCACGCGGACGTGGCCCGCTCACCGCGACCTCGTCGCCGGTGGCGGACCGCACCTGGAGTGGTCCGAGTACGCCGAACTGCATGGGCTGGATTCTGCCTCGCCTTACCGACAACGGAAAATGGCGGGGTGACGGAGCTGTGGACAACCCTGTTCGAGCGCTGGACGCGTTTGCTTCCCGGTGCCGACGAGGTCGGGCGGGACCTGCTTGAACGGTACGGCGAGGCGCATCGGCGCTACCACGACACCGAGCATCTGGCCGAGGTTCTGGTCGCTGTCGACCTTCTCCACAGGCATGCCACCGACCCGGATGCGGTAAGGCTGGCGGCATGGTTCCATGACGCGATCTACGACCCGCACAGCAAGCACAACGAGGAGGAATCGGCACAACTTGCGGAGTCGGTCCTTCCCGGGGCCGGCGTCGCGGAGTCGCGGGTATCGCGTGTTGCCGCGCTCGTTCGCTTGACAACTGAACATGACCCAGCGGCCTCGGATGTGGACGGGGCGGTGCTGAGTGACGCCGACCTCGCGGTGCTGGCGTCCGAGCCGGAACGGTACGCACGGTATGCGTCTGGCGTACGTGCGGAGTACGCCTTCGTCACCGAGGAAGCGTTCCGGCATGGGCGGCTGAACGTGCTGGAGAGCCTGCTGTCCCATGGCGCGCTGTTCCGGACTCCGACCGGGCATGCGCTGTGGGAGGAACGGGCGCGGCGCAACCTGACGACCGAGGTGGCGCTGCTCCGGATGGCCTGAGGGCTAGCTCCTACCTGGGGCTGGCGGCTGGGCCGCCTTGTCCAGGACCTCGAGGTCGGTGAGGAGCTGGTCGAGCTCGCTCTTCGTCAGGCTGGCGAACGTGGGCGCGGAGAGCTCGTCGGTCAGTGCCTCGATCTGCTCCTTGGTCTTGCGGCCGGTGTCGGTGAGCCAGCCGTCGTCGCCGACGAGGCCACGGGCGCGCATCCCGTCGATCACCGCGTCGAGCTGCGCGGCGGGGAGATGGTGGATCCGGCCGAACGTGTTCGCCGGCATGCCCTCGAAGAGCGCGAGGAGCACGTGGGCCTCGGTGCCGCCGATGCCCGCGCCGACCAGCGCGGCGATGTGGCCGTCGCCGCGGTGCTCCCGGAGCAGGGTGGCGGCGTGCCAGAGCTTCGCCACGGGTTCCTCCGGGATCGGGAGGGTGCGGAGCGCCGCGTACAGGATCCGGCCCTCGGTCGGGGCGCCGACCGCCGCCTTGGTGGCGAGGTCGGCGGCGCGTGCCAGGCCTTCGCTGTCGGCGAGGTCGCCGTAGATCCGGCGCAGCGCCGCGGCGCTGCCCCGCTCCCGAGCGGCGAGTGCTGCCTCGGGGGAGGCGGTGTCCCAGACGCGCGGGATGTGGCGGGCGACTTCGCCGGGGGCGAAGTTGTAGAAGACCGCGTCCACCACCTCGGCCGGGACGTAGCGGCCAAGCGGCGCGGCGCGGCCGGCGAAGTAGCCGTCCCAGTAGTTCCGGTGACCGAGCGCCATCAGGGCCTCGGTCGGCTCGTCGGAGCCGTAGGTGACCTCGTGGATCGGATCCACGAGCCGCTTCAGGTGGCGAGCGACGGATTCCATGGGGCTGCTCCTCGGGCGTGCCGGACGGCGTTCACCCCTGCTACGAACGCCGGGCCCGCGATCCGACACCGTCGCGCGGAAATCCTCGAGGATTTCTCGGCGGCCCGGTCAGGCGCGGCGGGAGCGCTTGCGCCGGCGGAGGCCGGATTGGTGCAGGCGGACGACGAGCTCACGGCTGGAGGCCGGGACGGCGCCGGCGGCGACGATCTCGTCGTAGCGCTCCTGCGGGACGTCGTAGTGGTCGCGGTCAAAGCCGCGCTCGGGGATGCCCAGCTCCCGGGCGAACGTGTGCAGCTCCTCATACGACGAGTCGCTCACGAGGTGCGACCACAGCCGGCCGTGGGCTGGCCAGGCGGGCGGGTCGACGTACACCGTCACCGCGGCACGTCCGCGGCGCGGGCGACTTCCTCGTCGACGAGCTTGCGCCAGGCGCGGACGTACTTCGCGTCGACGTACGCCTTCCACGAGCCGTCCGGGCGGACCGAGCTGCCCACGTGGAACGAACGGACCCCGGCCTGCGCGAGCCAGGGCACGTGTTCGGCGCGCAGGCCGCCACCCGCGAGGACGAGCGAGGCGTCGCCAGCGCGGGCCCGGCGGACGAGCTCGTCGAGGCCGGACTCGACGCCTCGGACCGAGCCCGCGGTGAGGACGGCGTCGAGGCCGGGCACGTCGCGGACGACGTTCCAGGCCAGGTCGGACTCGAGCGCGTGGTCGATGGCGCGGTGGAACGTCCACGGAAGTTGCATGCCGATGGCATGGTGGATTCCGTCCAGCAAGCTGGAGGTGGCAACGATGTCGACCTCGGTCGACAGGCTGAGGAAGCCGAGAACGAACCCGTCCGCGCCCGCATCGGCGTACTGCTTGGCCAGCGCGGCCAGGCGGCCGAGTTCGGGAGGCGAGGTGGTGAAGCCGTCGGAGAGTCGGAGCATGACCCGCATCGGCACCGAGCAGCGGCGACGGATCGCGGCGACGGTCTTGGGATCGGGCGCGAGCCCGTCCTGGTCCATCGTGTCGCAGACCTCGAGCCGATCGGCGCCGCCTTCCTCGGCGGCCTCGGCGTCGGCGGGGCCGAGCGCGATGATCTCGAGCAGGGCCCGGCTGTCCGGGATAGGCTCCGGATTCGCTGACGAGCCCGACGCGGTCATGGCTCCAAGAGTGCCAGGATCGACCCCGTGACGTCCGACGACCCGCTCCTCGCGGCCCGCGCGCTGGTGCTGCACGACCTCACCAGCTGCGCCTTCGCCGACCCGCGCGCCGTGTCGATCCTCGAGGACGCGGTGGCCGAACGGCGCTGGTGGGTGCAGGAGTGGCCCGAGGGTGCGGCCTACGTGGCCGGCCAGGTCGCCCAGGACGTGCAGGACGCGCTCCTCGACACGATCGGCCGCTGGCCGCTGTGCAAGGCCTGCGACCTCGTCGAGGCGCACGAGCTGCGGATCAACCCCGAGCTCGGCCCGGATCCGCAGTGGGTGTGCGAACGTTCCGGCATGGCCGTCTCGCCGCTGGGCAAGCTGTGATCGCGGCGTACGAGCTGCCGGGTGACCAGGTGTTCCCGGAGGGCATCGCGGTCGGCCCGGACGGGCGGACGTTCTACGTCTCGGGTGCCCGGAGCGGGGCGATCTACCGCGGCGAGTTCGGCGAGCCACAGCTCGAGGTGTGGCAGCAGGCCGGCGTCGACGGCCGGGAACGTGCCGTCGGGATGGCGGTCGACGGTCACGGGCGGCTGCTGGTCTGCGGCTGGACGAGCGGGTGCCTGTACGCGTTCGACACCGAGACCGGCAACGCGTGCGGGACGCGCCGCGTGCCGGTCGCGGAGGCCGGGCTGAACGACGTGACCGTGCACGACGGCTACGCGTACGTCACCGACTCGGGCGAGCCGCTGATCTGGCGGTTCGAGGTCGGCGACGCGCTCGGCCAGCCCGAGCGCTGGCTGGACCTCGGCGAGTTCGGGGCGAGCACCAAGCCGTTCACCGACTTCCTGAACGGCATCGTCGCGACCCCGGACGGCCGGGCCCTGATCGTCGCCGCCCAGGGCGCCGGCGTCCTCTGGCGGGTCGACCTCGCCACGAGGACCGCCGTACGGATCACGCTCGACGAAGCGGTCAACGGCGACGGCCTCGCGTACGTCGGCCGCACGCTCTACGTCTGCGACAACACCGACGAGCCGGACGGGTCGGTCCGCTACTGGCTCACCGCGGTGGATCCCGACGCCGGCCGCCTGCTGGGCCGATGGGAACGCCCGCACGACGACTCGCCGACCACGCTGGCCGAGGCCGAAGGACGGATCCTGCTGGTCAACTCCCAGTTCGGTGCCGACCGCCTCGGCCGGGCGCGGGCGCCCTTCACGATCGGCGTTCTCGAACCACCGTTGTAGGGAATCGCGGTACCGTTCTGTCCGTGGAGCGACCGCTCGTAGACCGGGGAACGCTCGTCTGGCTGGAGCAGGCGCGCGAGTTCCTGCGTGCCGAGGCGGACTCCGGACCGGTCCTGCTCGAGCAGGCCGCGGCGATCGCTTGCATGTCCCCGTTCCACTTCCACCGGCTGTTCGCCCGTGCGTACGGGGAGACCCCGCACACGTTCGTCACCCGGTACCGGATCGACCGCGCGAAGGCTCTGCTCGCCGCCACGGATCTGACCGTGCTCGAGATCTGCCTGCAGGTCGGGTACTCCAGCGTGGGTACGTTCTCGCGCCGGTTCGCCGAGCTCGTCGGCCGCACCCCGTCGGACTTCCGCCGCAGCATCCGCCCGGTCCTCATCGCGGTGCCGCGGAACGCGAAGCTCTGGACACCGCGGTTCGTCCCGCTCTGCTTCACCAACGGCTGGGCCCGCGAAGCCGCGTAGCGCAAGATCGGAGACGCACGCCAGCCCCGCGAGGGCATAGCCTGCGACGCATGATTCAACGTCTCACGCACACCAGCGTCTACGTGCTCGACCAGGACTCGGCGCACGACTTCTACGTCAACAAGCTCGGGTTCGAGGTCCGCACCGACGCCAGCTACGGCGAGGGCATGCGCTGGCTCACGGTCGGGCCGAAGGGCCAGCCAGACCTGGAGATCTCGCTCATGCACATCGCGCCGGGCGGACCGTGGAACGAGGAGCAGGCAGCGCTCGTCCGCCAGCTCGTCACGTCCGGCGCGTTCGGGGTCGGCGTCCTCGAGACCGACGACATCGACAAGGAGTACGAGGAGCTCAAGGCGCGCGGCGTGGAGTTCACCCAAGCGCCGCAGGAGCAGTTCTACGGCAAGGAAGCCCTGCTCCGCGACGACTCGGGCAACTGGTTCAGCTTGACGCAACGTACGACGAGCTGAGCACCTCGCCGTCGGGCGCGCAGCGCGCGAGCGAAGGCGCCTTGCGCTGTTGGAGATCGCGCGCGACGTCCTCGGCGCCGCGCAGGGCGCGCAGGACGTTTCCGCCTGCCAGCTTGGCGATGTCCTCGTCCGACCAGCCGCGGTCCACCAGCGCGGCCAGCAGCCGCGGGTAGCCGGACACGTCCTCCATGCCCTCGGGGAACGTGTCCGTGCCGTCGTAGTCGCCGCCGAGCCCGACGTGGTCGATGCCGGCGACCTCGCGTACGTGCTCGACGTGGGCCACCACGTCGGCGATCGTCGCGCTCGGCTTCGGGTTCTGCGCCTGCCACTTCTCCGTGAACGCGAAGTACGCCGACAGGTCGTGCGGATCCAGGCCCTCGACGCGGGCCGCCTCCTGGGCGGCCAACATCCACGCGCCGCAAGCCGGCGCGACGAACTCCGGGACGAACGTCACCATGCAGACGCCGCCGTTCGCCGGCAGGGAAGCGAGCACGCCGTCCGGCACGTTCCGCGGGATGTCGACCACCGCACGCGCCGACGAGTGCGAGAAGATCACCGGCGCCTCGGTCGCCCGCAGCGCGTCGCGCATCGTGTCCGCCGACACGTGCGAGAGGTCGACGAGCATGCCGAGCCGGTTCATCTCGCGTACGACCTCGACGCCGAACGGCGACAGCCCGCCGCGCCGCGGCTTGTCGGTCGCCGAGTCCGCCCAGTCGTTGTTGTCGTTGTGGGTCAGCGTCATGTACCGCGCACCGAGCTCGTACATTGTCCGCAGGGTCGCCATCGAGTTGTTGATCGAGTGGCCACCCTCCATGCCCATCAGCGAGGCGATGCGGCCGGAGGCGAAGACCCGTTCGACGTCGTCCGCGGTCGTCGCGAGCCCGAACGTGTCGGGGTACCTGCGCACCATCGCGTGGACGGCGTCGATCTGCTCGAGCGTCGCGGACACCGCGTCGTCGCCGCTCAGCCGGCTCGGCACGTACACCGACCAGAACTGGCCGCCGACGCCGCCGGCCCGCAGCCGTTCGATGTCGGTGTTCAGCTCCGGCTGGGGCTGCGCGATGTCGACCGCGTCGAAGTCGTAGAAGGCACGCGAGCGCGCCATCCACGGCAGGTCGTTGTGTCCGTCGATCAGCGGATGTGCCTGGAGGGTCGCGGCCACGCGGGCCGTGGAGTCAGGGTCAGCGTTCTGCACTCGTCCATCCTGCTGGATGAATCGTCAGCTCGACGACGCCGTCGGAACTGGCCACGGCCACGCGGTCGCCCGACCGGGCGACAACGGTGCCGGGCGCGGCGTCGGTCGGCTCGCCGCTTGCCCGTACGTCGTCGGCCAGGAACTCACCGTCCGGCAGCCGTATGCGCGCGGTGGCGGCGAGGAGGTTGAGCGCAACGGCCTTGCGCTGAACGACATTCGCGGGTTCGGCGAACGACAGCCAGCGCTCCTCGTCGGTGAACTTGCCCGCGTACGTCGCCACCCCCTCGTCCTGCGGCGCGCCCTGCTCCCCCGCGGCTGCGCGCGCGGCGCCCTCGGCGAGAACCTCGGCCACCATCTCGTACCAGGCGCGCAGCACGTCGTCGGTCGTGGCGCCGTCACGCCACGGGCGGGTGCGCTGCGCGAGGATCTCGCCGGCGTCGAACTCCGGGGCGATCCGGTGCGCGGTGGCGCCGAGCAGCCGTTCGCCTTCGTAGATGGTGCGTTGCGGGTTCGGTCCGCGGCCGAGCGGGAGCGGCGACGGGTGGACGTTCAACGCGCCGAACTTCGGGATCCGCGTCACCTCGACGGGAATCCGCAGCGGGAACGTCACGGAGACGACCAGATCCGGCGCGAGCTCCTCGATCGCCGGCGCGGCGACCGTGCGGAGCTTGTTGGTCGCGAGGATCTCCTGCGTCGCCGGAATCTGGTCGCGGAGCGTCGGCCCGGACCCGTACCGGTCGTCGACGCTCTCCGGCGTGACGAGCAGGACGAGCTCGTGCCCGGCGCGCCGCGCCCAGCCGTGGACGAGTTGGTAGGCGGACGCGAAGGCGTTGAACGTCACTACACGCACCGGTCCACCCTATGTCCGCGGGGAGACGCGCAGTGCGGCGGCGACCAGGAGACCGAGCCCAAGGGAGGCGAGGACGCCACCCAGCAGGTCGGTCGGATAGTGCTCCGCCAGCGCGATGCGGCTGGCTCCCACCGCGAACAGAACGCCAACGCCCGTGAGGAGAACGACCGTCCGCGTTCGTCGCGCCGCGAGAAGAGCCAACAGGACAAGGGCTGTGACGACCGTGGCGTGACCACTCGGGTACGTCCAGTCAGGTTGCTGCGGTGGCCCTTCGCGCTGGAACAGGTACTGAGCGGCCATCGGCGCGAGACCCGCGACGAGGACCGCGGCGTACCTGAGCAGGTCGGATCCGGTCAGCCCGGCGCGTCCGGCGACCAGCACGGCGACCAGGAGGGCGAGTGCGGCGATCGTTCCGACCCCGCTGACCGCGGTGGCCAGCCGTCCGAGCCCGCTGTCCTCGGTGACGAAGAACCGTTCGATCGCCCACGCGTCGATGCCGGGCGGACGGGCGCGAACGAGCAGACCGAGGGCGATGGCGGCGAGAATGCTCAGCGAGGCGATGACTGCCTGACGACGAGGGTGCATCTCCCGACCGTGCCGGAGCGGCGTGGCACGGCGCATCGGGGAGAGTGCTGAGTCGTCCCGGACGAAATCCCTTGGCTGCGGCTGCGAACCTCCCGACCGGCTCGCGGGTAGTTACAGGCATCAGAACAGTGAGGGGAGTTCGATGCGAAGACGGGAACGGGACGCCGAGTATGCGGAGTTCTTCTCCGCACGCGGCGCTGCCTTACGTCGCACGGCGTACGGACTGTGTGGCGACTGGGGCGCGGCCGAGGAGTTGACGCAGGCCGCGTTCGTCAAGCTCTATGCGAAGTGGGGCAACGTCCGTGCGGAGTCGGCGGAGGCGTACACGCGCCGCATCATCCTGAACCTCTTCCTCAACGGGCGGCGCAAGTGGGGACGCGAGTACATCACGGCGGAGCCGTTCTCCCGGGAGACCACGCAGATCGCCGCAGACGATCGCCTGGATCTCTCGACAGCGTTGGCGAAACTGCCGACGCGGCAGCGCGCGATCGTCGTCCTGCGGTTCCTGGACGACCTGCCCGTCGCCGAGGTCGCGGGGATGATGGACATCGCCGAGGGAACGGTGAAGAGCCAGACCTCGCGCGCCCTCGCATCGCTGCGTTCGATGCTCGAGCCGGCGCCGAACCCAGAAGGGCTGAGCCATGGATGAGACGAGAGTGAAGGAAGACCTGCATTCGTTCGTCAGGAACAACGAACCGCCGATGGGTATCACGGCACCGGAGCTGGTGGCACGCGGCCGGCGAGTGCGCAACCGGCGATGGATGGCGATGGGCGCGGCGGCGACCGCGGTAGCAGTGGCTCTCGCCGTGGTCGGGCTGCCCGTGGTGACGCACGGAAGGGTGTCGTTCGACCCCGCCGGCCTGCTCCGCTCGCTGGGCCAGACGCCGGACGAGCGGATCGACGAGCTTCTCCGAGCGAACATGCCCCGCAACGACGAGCTCAAGCTGAAAGAGATCAAGGCGTTCCGCTGGGACGAACGCGAGCCGTTGCCCAGGTCGCGGATGAACGAGGCGACCAGCTGGCTGGCGGTCTACAACCTCGACACCGGCAACGACTACATCCAGCAGGTCAGGGTGACCCTGGGGTACTTCCCGCCGAAGCAGTGGCCGCCCAATGTCGACGGCTGCCGGTACTCGACCCACACCTCGAACGACCCGATTCTCTACTACCGGGGCCGGATCGCGCGGGACCTGCGGACCCCGGCATCGGCCGAGTCACCTGGCTATCTCGTCGCGGTGGACGCCATCGAAGAGGGGTACAACAGCGTGAGCGGGGTGAACCTGGCGCCCAAGGGGGAGCGTGCGTCCCCGACCCCCAAGGTGCTGCCCAGCCCACGACCTGGCGCGACCAGGCCCAGCCACAAGGAGAGAGCAGAGCCTAAGGGCAACGGGGACGGTGGTCCGATGACCGGCGGCTACTCCTGGGCACACCAGCGGCAGGCGGCCACCGATCCCGACCTCGTGTTCGACCCGCCCGCGACCTGGCCAGAGAACGTCCAGTCACCGATACCGCTGTCCCGGGTCGACAGAGACAACCTCAAGCAGTGGGGAGGCACCGAGGGCTGCTGACCTGAGCCAGGTTCGCGCCCGAAAGGGCAGAGCTTCTCGCCGAACGGGCGGCCTCCGTGGGAAGGCCGCCCGTTCGGCGTCTGGTCGGTGCATCCTGCTGCGGTGACCGACCAGACCCCGCCTCCGCCGCAGCCGTACGCCATGTTCCAGCAGCCGGTGCCGCCGCAGGCGCCGCAGTTCCAGAACGGTGTGGGGCTGGGCGCGTTGATCCTCGGCATCATCGCCCTGCTGCTGTGCTGGATTCCGATCGTCGGCTACGTGTCCGTCGTGCTCGGCGCCATCGGCGTCGTGCTCGCGATCGTGGGTTTCGTCAACGTACGCAGGGGATCGGCCAACAACCCCGTCGTCGCCATCATCGGCGGCGTGCTCAGTGTGATCGCGATCATCGTGCCCTGGGTCGTGATCGCGGTCTTCATGAACGTCGTGGAGAACAAGCTCGGCGACGTGACGAAGTACACCGAGTGCGTCGAGAAGGCCGACACCCCCGAGAAGCTGGCCGCCTGCTCACCCCAGTAGCGCCGAGCACGAGCGTCAGGCCGCGCCGCCGAGTTTGACGTCGACGACGCCGGGAGCGCCGAGATGGAGCGGCGTATCGGTCGCGCGGGCCAGCCGGGACAACATGTCGAGCGTAGGCAGACTGCCGCCAGCCTTGCCCGTTCAACCTCGCGTCGTTCGTTGCGCCGCTGCTTGCGGAACGTGGTCAACGTAACCGGTGGACAAGCGAAAGGGGCGGTCCCGACGAATCGGGACCGCCCCTCCGCGTAGTGCTAGAGAGAAACAGACAAGGACTAGAAGTCCATGCCGCCGCCGTCGGGCGCGCCCGCCGGGGCCTTCTCCTTCTCGGGCTTGTCCGCGACCACGGCTTCCGTGGTCAGGAACAGGCCGGCGATCGACGCGGCGTTCTGCAGCGCCGAACGGGTGACCTTCGCGGGCTCGACGATGCCGGCCGCGACGAGGTCGACGTACTCGCCGGTCGCGGCGTTGAGGCCGTGACCCGCGGGCAGCTGCCGCACCTTCTCCGCGACGACGCCACCCTCGAGGCCGGCGTTGATCGCGATCTGCTTCAGCGGAGCCTCGATCGCGACCTTCACGATGTTGGCGCCGGTCGCCTCGTCACCCTCGAGCTCGAGCTTCTCGAAGGCCGCGAGGCCCGCGAGCAGCAGGGCCACGCCGCCACCGGCGACGATGCCCTCCTCGACGGCCGCCTTCGCGTTGCGAACGGCGTCCTCGATGCGGTGCTTGCGCTCCTTGAGCTCGACCTCGGTCGCAGCGCCGACCTTGATCACCGCAACACCGCCGGCGAGCTTCGCCAGACGCTCCTGCAGCTTCTCACGGTCGTAGTCGGAGTCGCTCTTCTCGATCTCGGCACGGATCTGCGCGACCCGACCAGCGATCTGCTCCGGGTCACCGGCACCCTCGACGATGGTGGTCTCGTCCTTGGTCACCGTGATCTTGCGCGCCCGGCCGAGCAGGTCGAGCGAGGAGTTCTCGAGCTTGAGGCCGAGCTCCTCGGAGATGACCTGTCCACCGGTGAGAACCGCGATGTCGGTCAGCATGGCCTTGCGGCGGTCGCCGAAGCCAGGAGCCTTGACGGCGACCGACTTGAACGTGCCACGGACCTTGTTGACGACGAGCGTGGCCAGAGCCTCGCCCTCGACGTCCTCGGCGATGATCAGCAGCGGCTTGCCGCCCTGCATGACCTTCTCCAGGACCGGAAGCAGGTCCTTCACCGCAGAGATCTTGGAGTTGACGATGAGGATGTACGGCTCGTCGAGGACGGCCTCCATGCGCTCAGCGTCGGTCCAGAAGTAACCGGACAGGTAGCCCTTGTCGAAGCGCATACCCTCGGTGAGCTCGAGCTCGAGCCCGAAGGTGTTGCTCTCCTCGACGGTGATGACGCCTTCCTTGCCGACCTTGTCCATCGCGTCGGCGATGATCTCGCCCACGCTGGTGTCGGCCGCGGAGATCGACGCGGTCGACGCGATCTGCTCCTTGGTCTCGACATCCTTGGACAGGTTCTGCAGCTGCTCGGCGACAGCCTCGACGGCCTTCTCGATGCCGCGCTTGAGCGCGATCGGGTTGGCGCCGGCGGCGACGTTACGCAGACCCTCGCGAACGAGCGCCTGGGCGAGCACGGTGGCGGTGGTCGTACCGTCACCCGCGACGTCGTCGGTCTTCTTGGCTACCTCTTTGACGAGCTCGGCCCCGATCTTCTCCCACGGGTCTTCGAGCTCGATCTCCTTCGCGATGGAGACGCCGTCGTTCGTGATCGTCGGCGCACCCCACTTCTTCTCGAGGACGACGTTGCGGCCCTTGGGACCGAGCGTCACCTTGACGGCGTCAGCGAGGATGTTCATACCCCGCTCGAGGCCGCGCCGGGCTTCCTCGTTGAACGAGATGATCTTGGGCATGTAGCTGGATCCTCCCCCAGTCGGGTGGATGTCGTGTGGTGGCTCGACGCCCGCGACGGACGGCCCGGCTCACCGCCGAAACCTCGCCGAACCAACCCTCTGCTGTTATCACTCGCGACCTTCGAGTGCTAACTGTTGTTTAGCACTCGCCTGGGGAGAGTGCAAGCTCGACCGAGCTTGCGCGCTCGTGAACGGCGCGCCAGCGGCCCGCCAGCGAAATGCAGCAGAGTAGGGCCCCGAACGGACAATCCGAACAGAACGGGACGCACCCCACGATGTGGCGAACGATCCACCTGCTCGCGGCCGGCGCCCTGGTCGTGGCGCTCGCACCCGCCGCCCTCGCTCAGACGCCGGACGCCGGCGTGCCGGGCCTCTCCGCCCTCCCCCGACTGGAGTCGGTCACGCCGGCAGGCAAGCAGTACGGCGCACTCCAGGAGGTCGGAACGGGCAAGAGGTTCCTCCCCCGAGGCGCCAACTTCGTACGGCTCACCGAGACGCCCTCGGCACACCACTCGACGTTCGAGCCGGGCCGCTACACGAACTCCGAAGCGGAACGGACCCTCAAGCGGCTCCACGACGACGGCTACAACACGGTCCGCGTGTTCGTCGACCACGGCAACGTCACCGACGCCGACACGCACAAGAAGCCGCACGGCATCGGCCGCGGCATGACCGACACCACTCCGTACTACGGCCCCTATCTGGACAACGTCGCGAGCTTCGTCAAGCTCGCCACCAAGTACCAGGTCCGCGTGATGTTCTCCCTCGACCTGTTCCCGCAGAGCAAGTACTACTTCGACCTCGTCGGCAACGTGGACCGCAAGGCCGTCAACATGGACGGCCGCAACCTCAACTACCTGCACCCGAGCTACGTGCTCGCGAAGTCCACCTACCTGAAGAATTTCGCGGCAGGCTTGAAGCAACGCGTCGGCGCCGAACTGATGTCGACCGTGCTCGCGTTCCAGTCCGACAACGAGGCGTACGTCGTCGGCGACAAGGCGCCCTACAACAAGCTGTCGGGCAAGGTGACCCCGCTCAACGGCGTCACGTACGACATGGCCGACCCGACCCAGCGCCAGCAGTCGGCGGACGCGGCGTTCGTCGAGTACGCGAACCGGATGGTCGACGCGGTGCACGCGATCGACCCGGCGGCGCTGGTGACGATGGGCGTCTTCACGTTCGGCGCGGTGCACAAGCCCGGGCCGCAGGGGATGCCGTTCTACTGCACCGAGGCGCCATGCAAGCCGGGTGACTACCGCTATCCCGCGCGGCCTCGTTCGCTCACGGCCTGGTCGCGACTGTCGTTCCTGGACGTCCATATGTATCCGGCCAACAAGCCCGGCATCAACGACCCGTACACCCTCGCGCGCAACCTCGAGACGATCGAGTGGAGCCAGGTGAAGGGAACGGTGATCGTCGGGGAGTTCGGCGCGGACAAGGCGTTCTACCAGAACAACCTCACGGTCGCGGCCGCCCGCATGCGCGAGCTCCAGGTCGGGAGCTGCATTCGCGGCTTCTCCGGTTGGCTGTTCTGGACGTCGAACGTCGGCGACTCCGAGACGCTGCGGCGGTTCTACAGCCTGTACGAGGGCAACAACGCGATCAACAACCAGCTCAAGCCCACCGCACGCCCCGATCCCTGCAGCCACACGGCGAGCTGAGCCGCCAAGACACAACAAGGCCCGGGTGCGAACCACCCGGGCCTTGTTCTTGGTTCTACGCCGCTACATCACACCGCGATCAGACAGGCTTGACGTCGTGCGCTTCGAGACCCTTCGGCCCCTCCACGACCTCGAACTCGACGGTTTGCCCGTCGGCGAGAGACTTGTACCCATCCATCTGAATCTTCGAGTAGTGGACGAACACATCGTTGCCGCCATCGACCGCGATGAAGCCGTACCCCTTCTCGGCGTTGAACCACTTGACGGTGCCTTGCGTCATGACCTACTCCCTCAAGGCCCAGCGGGTTTCTAGCCCGCCCGGCGCGGGCCAGAAGGTCGTACTCGCGCCCGTCCCCGAGGGGAAGCGTTGCGAATTTCTCCGCACGCAATGACAACCCACCGTGTGGGCGGCTGTGCGTACGGTCATGCCGACCAGGGCTGACATTAGCCCACACAAGCCGCCATGGGGAGACGTCGGAACCGCCCGAATTCAGCCGAGACCGACTTATTCTGCAGGGGAAACGACGATCGTCGCCGTCCGAAATCGGACAGTTCCAGAGCGTGATGGCGATGATTCAGGAACCGCTTTCCGATCACCCTTGCAATTCACTCCGAAAAGGAAACTCAGCCGCCGGCGACCGCGGGGATCACCGAGACCTGTGCACCGTCCGGAGTGGGCGTCGACAGGCCCGACGCGAAGCGCACGTCCTCCTCACCCACGTACACGTTGACGAACCTGCGCAGCTTTCCCGCGTCGTCGAGCACTCTTGCCCGGATGCCGGGATATGCGCCCTCCAACGACTCCAGCACGTCCGCGAGCGTCGCGCCGTCGGCGGTCACTTCGGACGCGCCGCCGGTGTACGTGCGCAGGATCGTCGGGATGCGTACCTTCACGCTCATGCCAGCCCCGCTTCGGTGAATGCCTCGTACGTTGGGCGGATTGTGGCCTTTGGTCCTACCCGATCCGCGACGGCGTCGAGCGTCTTCAGCCCGTCGCCGGAGTTGATCACGACGGTCTCGAGCGACGGGTCGAGCTGCCCGGTCTCGATCAGCTTCCGCAACGTCGCGATCGTGACGCCGCCCGCGGTCTCGCCGAAGATGCCTTCGGTCCGGGCGAGCAACGTGATGCCGTCGACGACCTGCTCGTCGGACTACGTCCTCGACCGCGCCGCCCGTACGGCGACAGACGTCGAGCACGTACGGACCGTCCGCCGGGTTGCCGATCGCGAGCGATTTCGCCAATGTGGCTGGGCGAACCGGGCGCGACCATGTCGTCGCCCGCCTTGAACGCGGTGGCGACGGCGAGCACAGCCGGTCGCCTGCGCGCCGAAGATCTTCACCGGTTGCCTCGACCAGGCCGAGCTCGATCAGCTCGCGGATGCCCTTGTCGATCTTCACCAGCTGCGCGCCGGAGGCGACCGGGACGACGATCTGGTCGGGCAGCCGCCAGCCGAGTTGTTCGGCGACCTCGTACGCGAGCGTCTTCGAACCCTCGGCGTAGTACGGACGGACGTTCACGTTGACGAACGCCCACCCCTCTTCCTCGCCGGCGATCTCGCTCGCGAGCCGGTTGATGTCGTCGTACGTGCCCTCGACCGCGACCAGCGTGCCGCCGTACACGGCAGTGGTAAGGATCTTCTGCTGCTCGAGGTTGCTGCGGAACGAGCACGACGCTGCGGATGCCGGCCCGCGCGGCAGCGGCCGCGACGGCGTTCGCGAGGTTGCCGGTCGACGGGCAGGCGAGCACCTGGAAACCGAGCTCGCGCGCCGCGGTCAGCGCGACGGCGACGACGCGATCCTTGAACGAGTGCGTGGGATTGCCGGAGTCGTCCTTCACCCAGAGCGTGGAAAGACCCAGCTCGGTCGCGAGGTTGCCCGCGCGGACGAGCCGGGTCAGTCCGGGTTCGGTGTTGGGGAACGACGCCACGTCGGCGGGTACGGGCAGCAGCGGCGCGTACCGCCAGATGTTGCGCGGTCCCGCCTCGATCTGCTCGCGGGTGATGGCGGGGTACTCGTACGCCACCTCCAGCGGGCCGAAGCACTCCAGGCACGCGTAGTGCGCGCCCAGCGGGATCGTGCTCCCGCACTCGCGACATCGAAGCTCGGTCGCGTTGCCGAACGCACCCTCGCGCGGCGTGTGCTCGGCGGGCGTCGTGGTGGTGTCGCTGCTCAGTGTCGAGGTCATCTCAGAGGCCTTCCTCTCATCTTTCCCACGCCGCTGCTGCGGGCGGGCCGGATTTGGCACCGTGTCCGCCGCGGGCCTCGAAGACGAGACATACACGTCGGCGGCTGGCCGGTTGCCGGGGCTTCACTGGGCCGGTCCCTCTGCCCCTCTGGATGAGTTGCTCGGTATTCAGTTGTTGTCGAGAGACTAACGGAGCCTGGTCAGCGCGCGAGCAAGTGGCTCATCATTCGAGACGACTGTCCGCTATTCGGGCAGAAGGACCCGGCGGCCGTCTGGTCGACGATCGGGTGCAGGCCAGTGCCCTCGTCGTTGAGGATCCAGGCGTTGGCCCCGACGGCGATCTGCCGCTTGCCGTCCGGCCTGCTGAACACCGCGCTCTGGTAGCCGAAGACCTGGCCGTTGTGGCCCCAGACCTTGCCGCCGGGCACACACGGCGCGGGCATCGCGTACAGGCCGAGCCCGTACCCGAACTCGCTGTCGTCCATCATCTTCGCGAGCAACGGCTTGGGCAGCAGCTTGCCGGTGAACAGCCCACGCAGGAACGCGGTCTCGTCGGCGACCGTGGAGACCACCGCGCCAGCGGTCCAGGCCCAGCTCATGTTGTAGTCGGTGTAGTCGAGCGTGGCCTTGCCGGCCTCGTCCTGGAGGTAGCCGTGCAGGTGCCGGCCGCGGATGTACGTGCTGGCTACGGGGAGCGAGGTGTCCTTCAGGTGGAGCGGCCGGAAGATGCGGCGTTCCAGCTCCTTCTCGACGCGGTTGCCGGTGACGCGTTCGACGACCATGCCGGCAAGGACGTAGTTGGTGTTGGAGTACTCCCACTTCGTGTCTGGAGTGGCCCGCGGCTCGGGGTTCGTCAAGGCGATCTTGACGAGCTCGCGCGGAGTGAAGTGGCGGTACCGGTTGGAGTCCAGCGAACGCGGCGGCTGGAAGACGTACGTGTCGGTGTGGAACCCGCTCGTCTGCTGCAGCAGGTGCCGTACGGTGATGCGCTCGTCCAGCCCGAGGCCGGGGAGCAGCTTGGCCACGCGGGTGTCAAGCGAGAGTTGACGCTCGGCGACGAGCTGGAGAACGACGGTCGACACCATCGGCTTGGTGATGCTGCCGATCCGGTACCGGTCGCCGGCACGAGCCGTGCGGCCGTTCCGCAGGTCGGCGAGGCCCGCCGCCGTCGTGTCGACCTCACGGCCCTCGCGGTCCGCAGCGACGGCTCCGGGAAAGCCGGCGGCGAGGACTTTCTCCAACGCTGGAGCGGATTTCGCGGCAGCCGGTGTCGCGTACGCCGACGCGCCGACGACACCGAGAGTGAGGACGAGGAGCAGCGTGCGGGCATGCCGCAGCCAGGCATACATAGGGAATCCCCTTATCTGATTGGAAAGTTGCGGTCAGCTACGCCGGCTGTAGAAGAACAGCGAGCCGGCGAAGCACAGGCCGCCGATGAGACCGAGCCAGCTCCACGGCTCGCCATCCTCGCCACGGACGATCTCCACGAAGAAGCCGCCGACGATGACGAGCGCGAGAACGTTCGTCGTGAAGCTGGCCGCGCGGAGCTGAAGCAGCCGGCGCCGTTCGTCGCCGCCCTCCTCGCCGAGCATCGCGATCGGCTCGGCACGCCGGAAGACGACGAGGACGACGGCGTACCCGACCATGATCGCGAGCATCACGAGGCCGACCTCGAGGTCGTCGCGGACCAGGCCCACCACCACGAACATGGCGATGCCGATGGCCACGGCGAGCGCTGGAACGGTCCAGCGGCGAGCGTTAGTCGTCTTCGTCGACATGGAAGACCTCCTCGACGCTCATCCCGAAGAAGCGCGCCAGCTTGATCGCCAGCGGCAACGACGGGCTGTAGCGCCCGGTCTCGATCGCGTTCACGGTCTGGCGGGAGACGTCGAGAACGGTGGCCAGGTCGCCTTGGGACAGGTCCTTGGCGAGCCTGAGTGCCCTGACGTCGTTCCGCACGCTGTCAAGCTTGCTTTACAGGCTCTTCCCTGTCAAGTCCGCTTTACACCTTGACGGCGACGAAGCAGGCGTTCGGTCGCGGCGGCGGCTCGATGAGCGTGGCCTTGATGCGGAAGCCCGCTGCTACGAGCAGGTCGGCGAGGCGTTCGGCGGGGAGGCGATGCGACTCGTACGTCACCGGGTGGCCGCCGTACGCCTGCGTCGGCTGGCGGCGCTCGTTGTCGCCGGTGTGCGTCCAGAGCATGAGGTGGCCGCCGGGCCCGAGCGCGCGGTGCAGCTCGGCGTAGACCCGCGGGAGGTGCTCGGGCGGGGTGTGGTGGGTGCTGAAGTGCGCGAGGACGCCGCCGAGCTCGCCGTCCGCGACGTCGAGCGCGGTCATCGTGCCGACCTCGAACCTGAGCTGGGGATGGGCGGCGCGCGCGAGCTCGATCATGTTCGGCGAGAGGTCGATGCCGTACGCGTCGAGGCCGAGCTCGTGCAGGTACGCGGTGATCTTGCCCGGGCCGCAGCCGACGTCCGCGACCTTGCCCCGCGCGAGCTCGGCGAACGCGCCGAACATGGCGCGCATCAGCGGGTCCTGCGCCATCGGCCCTTCGACCTGCTCGTCGTAGGCAGCGGCAACGGTGTCGTACGACTCGCGGACGGCGTCGAGGTACTCGGTCACCCGAGGGAGCCTACGGTCCGGTCGGCTGCGTCCTGAGGAGCACGCGCGCGCGGAAGCTCGGCGGACCCTCCGACCGCGAACGGGTGATCATGATCGTGATCATGAAGGCGGAACGGCGCATAGCACCGGTTTGGCTTCATGATCACGATCATGATCACCGGCCACCGCGGCGAGGCAGTCGCCCGCCAGCGTGCACTCCACCGTCGCGGACGGACGCAGACCGGCGAGGTCGGGGCGAGGGTGGGCGATACGATCCCGCACGATGCGCGGAGCGATCATGCTCAGTCTGCCGGGCCGCACACTGGGGCTGGTCGGGCGCTTCTGGGTGCCCCTGTTGTTCTGGTTCACCGCCGGCTACCTCGCGCACGACCTCGTCCTCCGGGGCGCCGCGCTGCTCGCGCTGCACAACAAGTGGCTCGGGTTCGCCGGCCTGTCGATCAGCGTGTTGATCATGCTCGCCAGCACGATCATGATGCTGCACGCCGTGCGGCCGGGGCTCACCCCGTTCGGCGGCGTACGACGGCAGCCGCGGCCGCGGCCCGTCCAGGAGCAGCCGCGCGTCGAGACCTCACCGCCGATCGTCGACGCGATCGCCGAGACGATCCTGCCGTTCCTCGTCTTCTACGGCGCGTGGGGACTGTTCGTCGACGAGGTGCGCACCTGGGGCACGCACGCGATCAACCAGAGCCTCGACGCCGGCCTCAACGCCGTCGACATCACCGAGAGCGCCACCGGCATCCCGTTGCTGATCGCGCTCGGCTCGTGGCTGATCCGCGCCGGGCTCGAGACGCTCTACAACCGCCGCGGCGGGCGCGTACTCGGGCTCAGCACCGCGCTGTTCGAGGCCAACTGGATGTTCTTCGCCGTCATCTCCGTCTCCGCGATCGTCGCCAACGCGTACGACTGGATCGCCCAGCGCATGCTCTGGGAGACGCTGCGCGAGACCGTCGTCGCCGTCGTTCCCGATCTCACCTGGTTCGCGAACGCCTGGGCCGCTCTGCAGCCCTCCTTCCCCACCGTCAAGGACGGTTTGCTCCAGCCGCTGCTCTGGCTCACGATCGCCGCGGTGGTGTTCGGCGAGAAGATGGACCGCGACGCGGACGTGATCGCCAACAGCAGGTTCCAGTCGGTGGGCCGCGCGTTCGAACGGTTGCCGCGCCCGGTGCAACGCGTCACCGAGCTGTTCAGCCGCGAGGTCCGCGACAAGTGGACGCCGCTCGCGAACGGCGTGCGCTTCGTCCTCACCGCCGGTCCGATCTTCTACCTCACGTACTGCCTGTGCTACATGGTGATCGACGCCGGCACCGAGTGGCTCGAGGTCCTCGCGGTGCGTGTCGTCGGGCCGCATCCGTTCGACTGGTGGTGGCCCTGGCTGACGCCGCTGCACTTCGTTCAGCAAGGACTGCACGAGATTCTGCGCATCGCGTTGCTGGCCGCGGCGTTCGAGCTCGGGCTGGAACGTGCTCGGCGCAGGCGACTTCGCCTCAGCGGTGGAACTCCACCTGCTGCCTCGCCCCCACCACCGACAG
Organism: uncultured Actinomycetota bacterium; assembly: GCA_963762635.1. Lineage (GTDB taxonomy): Bacteria > Actinomycetota > Actinomycetes > Propionibacteriales > Actinopolymorphaceae > Tenggerimyces. The sequence continues at coordinate 93,372 of CAVXLQ010000004.1, read as the reverse complement.
CACCGCTCGTAGCTTCGCCGCCTCCCCGGTAGGCACGAGGTACGTCGTCAGCACGGACACCGTCCTCCCGGCGGGGATGGGCGCACGTTCGTCGTTCACCTCGACCGTGCAAGCCCTCGCCGCGCCGCCGGTCGCGGCGAGCCCGAACGAGGAGGTCCAGACGTCGCCCTCGTCGTTCGTCACCTGGAACGTGCAGTACTCGATCTTCTTGCCAGCAGCCGCATTCGTCGGTGTCACCTCGACGGTGACGAACACCAACGTGGTGCCGGCGGGCAGCTTCGCGCCCTCCTTCGCCGGTCCCGGCCGGATCGACGCGAGCCGCCATCGACTACCCGCGAACTCCACGGGAGTGTCGCCGCGAGCGACGATCGGCGGACGCAGGTCCCGGTCGCCGATCTCCTGCTTGGAGAACACGTACTCCAACGCGAACGTCAACGGCACCAGGACGATCACCGCGAGCAGATACAGCAACCGTTTGCCGGCAGGCAGTCGGACCATCACTCGCCCAGCCCTGTCTTCGGCAGCGTCAAACTAGGTGACGCGTCATCCACAAGGCGTCGCGCCTCGGCGGAGGACAACCGCAGATCGACGACGGCCTCCGGACCCAGGCGCGACTCGAATCCCTTGGCCACATGGAGAACCGAGCCCTCGAGCGCGTCCGGCGGGATCTCGAAGAGGATCACACCGCGCCGCGGAATGCCCGGCTCGGTGGAGCTGTCCTCGGTGAGCAGGTCGACGCTGAGCAACCGCCGCGACGTGTGGTAGATCCGGCCGTCCGGCGTGATCAGCCGCGTGTTGCTGTAGGGCGTCCCCTTCCAGTCACCGATCAGCGTCGCGACGATGACCACCCAGATCCCCTTGGTGGTAAAGGGTTCTGGGTCCAACAGTGAGGCCAGCTTCACCTGCTTCGTCACCCGGACACGCTCGACGCGGAGCTTGAAGCCGCGGGTATCGATGAGCTCGCCGATCCGCCCGGACGTCGCGATGTTGCCCATCTGCTGCTCGTACGTCGGCGCCGTCCGGGTGACGAACAGCACGGCGACGAGCAGCAGCAACCCCAACGCGACCGAGCCGATCCGCCTCATCCCACACCTCGCGCGACGGGCAGGTGGATCGACACGATCTCGGGATCGTCCAGCGCGGACCGCCAGCCGCGTTGCTCGGAGAAGAAGCCGGGCTTGTACTCCTGCCGGTAGATCACCACGTCGAGCTGGGACGGGAACGGCTGGCTCGCGGGTAGTTCGTACACGGCGAGTACGCGTTCGGGCAGGCCAGGATGCAAACTCACCGGGGATCGGTCGCCGGCGAGAACCACGCCTTTCCGTTCCTCGTGCGACTTCGACGACTCGCCATCCATCACGTACCCGTTGGAGAATCGAAGCCGCAAGCACTCCTGGATGTCGCCGCCGTACTGCAAGCTCTCCTTGACGGTGAGCCGAAGATCCATCTCCAGAACGAGAAACTGCCCGGCCTGCGCGTACTCGGGATTGCTCATCGGATCCTTGGTTTCGGTCCAGGCCCGCAGCAGGCGGAACTCGAACCGCCCGTTCGACACCGGCTCGCCCTGCTCGGCGCGCGGCAACGACCTGGCCGGCGTCGTACGGAATCCGCCCGTCAGGCCGATGGCGAAGACCAGAGCGACGAGCTCGACCAAGATCACCACAGCGACAACGAAACGTAGCCGGCGCAGCCTCGGAGCGGCCGGCGCGCGGCCGGCCGGTGGGGGGTTCGGGGTGGTTACCTGCTCCACGACGCCGGATCCTACGCGAGCAACTCGGGGAAACGTCGACGGTGACGGTGCGCGTTCGGCATCATCGAGTGATGGACGCGAGGCCCGATGTCGGCCGGATTAACGAACCCAACGTAAGGGCTTAGGCTCGTGCGCATGGCAAGTGGCGACCACTCCGACGACGTCTCCCCGGTGACGGGCGAGACCGAGGTCATCCTTGCCTCCAACCGCGGTCCGGTCACGTTCCGCATCGACGACGACGGCGCGCTGCGCGGGCGCCTGGGTGGAGGCGGCGGCCTCGTGTCCGCGCTGTCCGCCGTTCCCGCGCAGGCGAACGCGCTGTGGGTGTGCGCCGCGCTGTCCGAGGCCGACCGGCTCGCCGCACGGTCCGCGCCCGACGGCCGGCTGGACCTGGCCGGGCACGAGACCGGCGCCGTGCCGATCCGCATGCTCGACATCGAGCCGGTGACGTTCCTCCGCGCGTACAACGGCATCGCGAACTCGGTGCTGTGGTTCGTGCACCACATGCTCTACGACACCGCGGGGATTCCGATCTTCGACGGTCGGTTCCGGCGCGAGTGGTCGTCGTACGTCGACTACAACACCTCGTTCGCCGAGGCCGTCGCCGAGGAGGCGGCGCCGAACGCCCGCGTGATCGTGCAGGACTACCACCTGAGCCTCGCGCCGCAGCTGATCCGCGAACGTCGACCCGACCTCGCGATCGCTCACTTCAGCCACACGCCGTGGGCGCCGCCCGACTACTTCCGGGTCCTGCCCGACGACGTCGCGGTCGCCGTTCTCGAAGGACTGCTCGCGTCCGACCATGTCGGCTTCCTGACCGCGCGCTGGGCGCAGGCGTTCCTCGCCTGCTGCGAGACGGTGCTCGGCGCGAAGGTCGACCTCGCGCAGGGAACGGTCGAGTACGCCGGTCGCCGAACCGAGCTCGGCGTGCACCCGTTGGGCATCGACGCCGACGCGTTCCGCGCCCGTGCCGACCGGCCGGACGTGCACGCGCGGATGTCGGCGTTGCGTACGCAGGTCGGCGGGCGGCGGCTGATCCTGCGCGTGGATCGCACCGAGCTGTCGAAGAACATCGTGCGGGGCCTGCTCGCGTACCGGGACCTGCTGCGGCGGCACCCGGAGTGGCAGGGCCGGGTCATGCACCTGGCGTTCGCGTACCCGTCGCGGCACGACCTGCCGGAGTACCGGGAGTACACGGCGTCGGTGCAGCGGGTCGCGAAGGAGATCGTCGACGAGTTCGGGTCGCCGGACTGGGATCCGCTGATCCTCGCGGTGGACGACGACATCGCGCGCTCGCTGGCGGCGTACCGGATGGCGGACGTGGTCATCGTCAACCCGGTCCGCGACGGGATGAACCTCGTCGCGAAGGAGGTGCCGGTCGTCTCCGACCACGGCTGCGCGCTCGTGTTGTCGCGCGAGGCTGGTGCCGTCGCGGAGCTTGCGGACGCGGCGCTGGTGATCAACCCGTTCGACATCGAGGGCACCGCGGATGCTCTGCACGCGGCGCTGGTGATGACGGACGAGGAACGGCGGAAGCGCTCCAACCGGCTCGCGAGTGCGGCGTCCGCGCACCCGCCGTCGATGTGGCTGGCCGAGCAGCTCGAGGCCTTGGCCGACCTGTCGCACGACTAGGCGCAGGCCGCTGGGGCGGCGACGAGCTCGGCGCCCGCCGACGTGATCCGTACGCCGACGACTGCTGTGTTGTCGTTCTCGTTCGACTCCCTGAGCAGCCGGTCGGGGTCGGCCTCGGTCACCAGGCAGTACGTCGCGTCGGCGAGGTTGTCGGGCAGCGGCAGCTCCTGCCCGGGGAGGGACGGGCGGTAGACGTCGGACCAGCCGACCGAGATGCCCTGCACGGTGTCCCGCGTGCACTGCCGGTAGCGCTGCGGATGGGTCGCCTCGACGGGAGCCCGGCGGCTGTCGCGGAGGCAGAAGCTGACCTTGTCGTTCTCGACGATCGGGCGGTCCTCGCCGGGGGCTTGCAGGGAGTAGCGGGCCATCGCGTCGAAGTGCCAGTGCTTGTGCGTCGGATGGTCCAGCATGCAGCCGGCGCGGAGCTGGTACGCCTCGCCGTCCACGCGGACGTCGTACACGGCGTTGCCGTTCGCGTCTGCGTACACGACCTGCGACGCGTGCCGCTGGCCCACGCGGCAGGGGCCGCGGTGGTCGGGGCGAACGACGAGCGGGCCGGGGCCGACGTTCGCGAGGATCCCGGCGAACCGCAGCTCGCGGCCGCCGCCGCCGGTGCGCCGGACCGAGATCCGTTCGGCCGGGAGGCTGCGCAGGTTGGGCAGCAGGTCGGCGGCCGGCTCCGGAGTAGTGGACGGGGACTCCGGAGCCGGGTCCCTGGGGCCGACCTCGGCCGGCGCTCCGCCACCCGTCGCCTTGGCCGCCTCGTCGCTGCAGCCAGCAGCGAGGAGCGCGGCCAGGAGGACGAGCACCCGAATCACTTTCGGAGCATGAACGAGGAAGGCGAAAGCCAACCGAAGGCGCGGGCTCAGCCCCAGCGGCTGGCGAGGGTCTCCAGGAAGGCGACGACGCCGGCGGGGCCGTCGAGGACGAGGTCGGCGCGGTCGGACAGCGCCGTCACCTCGGCGGACGCGGAGCAGATCAGCAGGCCGGGCAGGCCGCCTTCGCGGAGGTCGTCGACCGCGTCGTACGCGGGAAGGTCGCCGAGGTCGTCGCCGCTGAACGTGACCACCTCGGCGCCGACCTCGAGCACGAGGGCGTCGAGGGCCGCGCCCTTGTCCATGTCGGGCGGCCTCAGCTCGACCACCATCCGGCCGGGCTGGACCGCGAGGCCGTGCGAACGGGCCAGCGTCGTCAGCGGCTCGGTGAGCAGCTCCTGGGCGGCCGTCGGCGAGGGGGTGTTGCGGAAGTGCACCGCGACCGAGTGGCCCTTGTCCTCCACGGCCGTGCCGGCGGGAGCCGCGAGGTCCGCGAGCACACCCGGGAGGGCCTGCCGGACCGCCGCTACGCCCGGGAACGGCTCCGGCGAGGTGACCTCGCCGGTGGCGGCGGACCACCGTTCCAGGCCGTAGTGACCGGCGACGAGCAGTCCGGACAGCGCGGGTTCGTCGGTGAAACGGCCGAGGGAGAGCACCTGGGCGACGGGGCGGCCGGTGACGATCGCGAGCGCGCCGACGTGGGGCGCGAGGCGAGCCAGGGCGGCGATGGCGCCGGGATGCGCCGAGGCGTTGGCGGGGTCGTCGACGATCGGGGAGAGCACGCCGTCGAAGTCGAAGGCGAGGAGCGCGCGAGCTGGGTTCGCCAGCAGGGCCGCGAGGCCGGCCTCACCGGCCGGGGTCCGCGGCTGCGGAAGGTCGCGAGGGGCGGTCAAACCTCGATGCCGAGCCGGCGGGCGGCTCGGGTGCGCTGCCGGACCGAGCGGAGCCGGCGCAACCGCTTGACCAGCAGCGGGTCGTGCGCGAGCGCGTCGTGGCGGTCGATGAGGGCGTTCAGGACCTGGTAGTAGCGGGTCGCCGACATCCCGAACTTGTCGCGGATGGCCTGTTCCTTGGCGCCGGCGTACTTCCACCACAGCCGCTCGAAGCTGAGGATGTCCTGGTCACGCTCGGACAGATCCTCGGCGGGACGAACGGCATGGAGCGAGGTCACGACGTTGGCCGCAGTCATCGATTCGCCATCCTCCTTCTCTGACCCACCCTCCGTTGCCGGGAGGTCGCGACCATCGTAGGGGGCGAATCCCATCGATGTCATTCGACCTCGCCATCTGCTCTCAAGCGGTCACTGTCCGGTACTGACCAAGCTTCTGCCATTTCCTGGTCAGCACCCCCACCGTAGAGGCACGCTCCGACATGTGACGCACGAACCCACCGGACCGAGCGCGGTCGAGGCGGTCGCCACGTCGCTCCAACGGATCGCGGAGCTGGACCGTTCCGGCCCCCTGCTGCGCTCGGTGATCGAGGTGAGCCCGGCTGCCGAGCGGCTCGCCTCGGAGCGCGATGCCGAACGGGCAAAAGGGTACATAAGGGGCCCTCTCCACGGCGTACCGGTCCTGGTCAAGGACAACGTGGACACCGCCGACCTGCCCACCACCGCCGGGTCGTACGCGCTCACCTCGGACCTTCCCGACGCGGACGCGCCGCTCGTCGCGCGGCTCCGGGAGGCGGGGGCGATCGTGGTCGGCAAGGCGAACCTGTCGGAGTGGGCGAACTTCCGTTCCACGCACTCCTCCTCCGGCTGGAGCGCGGTCGGCGGCCTCTGCGTGAACCCCCACGCGCTCGACCGGTCCGCCGGCGGCTCGTCCTCGGGCTCCGGCGTCGCCGTGGCCGCCGGCCTGGCGCCGATGGCGGTGGGGACCGAGACCGACGGCTCGATCGCCTGCCCGGCCGCATTGAACGGCATCGTCGGGCTGAAGCCGACGGTCGGCCTGATCCCGCGTACGGGCGTCGTCCCGATCTCGCACAGCCAGGACACTCCGGGCCCGATGACGCGGACCGTTCTGGACGCTGCGCGCATGCTCGGCGTCCTGGCCGTGACGTCGGCGACGGATCCCGCGACCCTCGCCCCCGACCGCCGGGCCTCGGCGGACTACACGGCGTTCTGCTCCGGCGAGGTGGCCGGGCTGCGGATCGGGCTGCCGCGGAAGAAGCTGTGGGGCTACAGCCCGCAGGCCGACTCCGCCGCGGAGGCAGCGGTGCGGTTGCTCGCCGCGCACGGTGTCGAGGTCGTGGACGACGCGGACCTGCCGTCGCTGGAGGAGCTGTTCGAGGTCGACCACGAGCTCGCGGTGCTGCGCTCGGAGTTCAAGGCCGGCATCGCCGCGTACCTCGCGACGCGCGGCCCGGACGGGCCGAAGACCCTCGCGGACCTGATCGCGTTCAACAGCGACCACGCCGACAAGGAGCTCGTGCACTTCGGCCAGGAGGCGTTCGAGCAGTCCGTCGACGCGCCCGACTTGGACGACCCGGGCTACCTGCACGCGCTCGCGGAGTGCCGCCGCCTCGGCCGTTCCGAGGGCATCGACGCGGCCCTGCGCAAGCACGGCGTCGACGCGCTGGTCATGCCGTCGTACCCACCCGCCTGGAAGATCGACCTGGTGAACGGCGACCACGTCAACGGCAGCTGCACGAAGCCCTCCGCCGTCGCCGGCTACCCGATCCTCACCGTCCCGTCCGGCATGGTCGACGGCCTCCCAGTCGGCGTGGCCTTCGTGGGCACAGCCTGGAGCGAACCAACCCTGCTCCGGTTGGGGTACGCGGTCGAACAGCTCCTGAACCTCGGCGATCAACTCCTCCCCGCCTTCCGCCCCGCCCAGGCGGGTTAGGTCGACACGCGAGAACCCCGCGTTCATTTTTCGTCGCTGTTCAGTTATACTGAACAAGCCTGAAAACTGAACGGAAGCGACGATGGACGACCTGCTGTTCCAATTTCGCCAGCAACTCGACCAGCTCGGTATCGCGCTGCGCGAGCTCCGGGAGGCGCCAGCCTCGCCGGTGTTCGACGAGCAACTGTGCGACTCGTCCGAGGACGCTCCGAGCAGACCTACACGCTCCTCTACGGGCAGGCGATCCGCTTGACCGAGGCAACGTCCGTCGACGTAGGCCATCCGCTGCTGGTCTTCACCACGTACGTCGCGCCCCGAACAGCCGATGGGTTCCGCCGAGCCGAGACGCAATATCTCGACACGGCGGGCAATGCGTGGATCCACTTCGGCGATCTCCTCGTCGACATCCGGGGCCGATCGAACCCGCCAGGAACGAGAGCTCGAGTATCCGGCGACTTGTTCAGCACGGGGCGTGCCAAGGTCCTGTTCGCGCTGCTGGCGTGGCCGCAGCTCTGGAAGGGCCCACAAAGAGACCTTGCCCACGCGGCCGGAGTCTCGGTGGGCCAGGCCAACAACACGTTGCACCTGCTAGCCGAGGCGGGCCACGGGCCTGCCCAAGGCCGCCACGGACAGACGGACCTGCTCGACCTGTGGGCTGCGGCGTTCCCGACCAGACTCGCGGAGCGAATCAGGCTCGCGGAGTACGGCGGCGAACTCTCGCACTTCACGAAGGTCGATCCCGACGATGCGGTGTTCGTGAGCGGTGAAAGCGCAAGCACGGCTCTCGAGCTCCTTCGGCCCGCGACGCTGACGCTCTATGTCGAAGAACTCGACCCGCGCCTGGCAATCGAGAACCGATGGCGTGCCAGCGACAACCCGAACATCTTCATCCGTCGAAAGTTCTGGCACGCCCCAGACGGGAGCGACGCTCCCCTTACGGGCTTGCGCGACGCGCCGTCGCCGCTGGTCTACGCCGACCTGGTGAGCAGCGCCAACCCTCGGGTCCGCGGTGTAGCTAAGGAATGGAGGACCCGCTTTGCTCGATCTGAGTAAAACGCCTGACGACTTCCTCCACCCGATCGCTCTGGTCGTCGAGACAACACTTGAGTCGGCAGACGCACTCTCCGCGGATGACGTCATGATCGTCGGCGCGTGGTGCCGGGACATCCACCACGCCGCTCTCGGACACCAGTTCGCGACGACCGCGACGCGCGACATCGACCTGGCGCTCGCCCTGGCTTCGTGGGACGCCTACCGAGACGTCATCGCTTCGGTGCCACGCGTGGGCGAAACCGGCATCCGCTTTCGCATCTCCAACATCGACGTGGACCTGCTGCCCTTCGGCGACGTGGAGAATCCAGAAGGAGTCGTTGAACCACCGACTCGGGGCGAGAAGCTGAGCGTCTGGGCATTCGAGGAGATCTTCAATGCTTCGCTTCCGCTCGCCCTCTCACCTTCATTGGTGGTTCGGCTCCCCACCGTCGCGGGCTTCGCCGCGGCCAAACTCGCCGCGTGGCTCGATCGATCCGAGTGGGGCGAGGTCAAGGACGCGGCGGATCTCGCGCTGATCCTGCATTGGTACGCCGAGTCCGCACACATCCAGGATCAGCTCTACGAGACCCCAAGAGGCAACGCGATCCTCGAGGCCGAAGGCGTCGACGTGCCGCTTGCGGCTGCTCACCTCCTAGGCATCGATATCGCGACCACCATCGGCGCCAAACGGCTGCGGGAACTCCTCGTGCGATGGCCCGGCGACCTCGACCGCCTGAGTCGCGAGCTGGAGCTTCGCGGCGGACCTGCTTGGCCGCGTGATCCGGCTCGACGCAGAGCACTCCTCGGCGCGCTCACCCGCGGCCTCCGCTCAGCGCAGGCGGGTTAGGAGTACTGCGCGACGGCGGCGGCGAGGCGGTTGAGGAAGGGGCGGCCGAACTCTGAGGTGCTGTCGACGGTTACGACGGCGAGGTAGGCGTAGAGGCGCCAGAGCTCGCGCCGTTCTTCGAAGCCGGGGTAGATTGGGCGGTGGTCGCGGTAGCCGTCGAAGACCGCTGGCGGTACCGGTTCGAAGTAGTCGAGCAACGCCAGGTCCAGCTCGGGGTGGCCGAAGTACGGGCAGGGGTCGATCACGAAGACGTCGGCAGCGGTGGTGAGGAAGTTGTTCTGCTGCGCGTCGCCATGCAGCAGGGCGGGAAGCGGCTCGGGGCCGCACAGTGACGGCAGCCGGTCCACCAGCCGTTCCACCTCGCCCCCAAGGGAGACCGGGAGGTGCCCGCTGTCCACCGCCGACCGCAGGTTCGGCAGCACCCGGCGCTCGGCGTAGAAGTCGGACCACACCTGGGCAGGAAGGTTGGACTGCGGCAGCGGCCCGAAGAAGCCGTCGAACGCCGCCAGCCCGAAGGTCGCGCCGTGGACGGCGTGGAGGGCGGCCAGCGTGCGGCCGATGGACCGCCAGTCGTCGGCGGTACGTGCCGGCGACTCGGGCAGCGCCTCCAGCAGGAGCAGGGCACCGGTGTCGAGCGAGACGATGCCGTCGCCGATCGGCGTGGGCGTGGGAACGGCCGGTCGGATCAGCTCGTGGCCGCGCAGCTCGGCTGTGAACTGCACCACACCGGAGGCGTCAGCCAGCTTCGCGAAGACCGAGAACGGCTTCCCCCGCAAGATCCCCGAAGGGTGCGACGCGCGGGAGTTCAGATCGGTGAAGCCAGCCACGACCCACGGCCGCCCGAGATGCGAGGACGCGGAACGTTCCACCGCCTGGACCACGCCTGGCGAGAGCAACGGATGCGTCATCGGAGGGTTTGTGCCCATAGGACCGAACTTCCCATGTCCACAGCATGAACGATCACAGGCCGGTACCGGTCGATCACAAATTGGCGCCGGTTCGTCGTCCTGACCGCCGGGTAGCGTGGCAGGGGACACCAGGGCACAGGGAAGCAGAACAACCGGGGGCAGAAAGGGGCGCCGATGTCGCGGCGGATCCGCTGGGGAGTCGTCGCTACCGGCAATATCGCCGGCGTCTTCACAAAAGATCTCGGCCTGCTACCCGACCACGAAGTCGTCGCGGTCGGGTCGCGCAGCAAGCGCCGGGCCGAGCGGTTCGCGCTGCACTGGACGGTGCCGAACGCGTACGGCAGCTACCAGGAGGTCGCGGACGACCCGGACGTCGACGTCGTGTACGTCGCGACGCCGCACTCCGACCACCTCGAGACCACGCGGTACGCGCTCGAGCGGGGCAAGGCCGTCCTCTGCGAGAAGGCCTTCACGGTCAACGCCAAAGAGGCCAAGGAGCTCATCGACCTCGCGCGCAGCAACGACACGTTCCTCATGGAAGCCATGTGGATGCGCTGCAACCCGCTCCACCTGCGCCTGAAGGACCTGGTCAACAGCGGCGACCTCGGCGAGCCGCGGCACGTGAAGGCCGAGCTCGGGTTCGTCGCCGACTACGACCCCAAGGGCAGACTCTTCGCTCCCGAGCTCGCCGGCGGCGCGCTGCTCGACGTCGGCGTCTACCCGATCGCGTTCGCCCATCACCTGCTCGGCGCACCCGACTCCGTCCACGCCACCGCGACCAAGGCGCCTACCGGCGTCGACAGCTCGGTCGGCGTGCTGCTCGGGTACGAGAGCGGCGCCGTCGCGACCTGCGTCGGCAGCCTCGACGCCACTTTGCCCGGCCAGGCGACGTTCGCCGGCACGGAGGGCTGGGTCGAGCTCGACCGCAGCTTCCACGACACCAACCGGTTCGTCGTGCACCGGCCGGGTAAGGACCCAGAGCCGGTGACGGTCGAGCTCCTGGGAGTCGGCTACACGTACGAGGCACTCGAGGTGGCTCGGTGCCTGTCCGCAGGACTCGTCGAGAGCCCGCTCGTCACCCACGCGGACACGCTCGCGGTGATGGACGTTCTCGACTCCGTCCGGGACCAGATCGGTGTCCGGTACCCGAACGACGAGGACGTGCGATGACGACTGGAGATGCCCCCGACAAGCCCAAACGCGGGCCGGCCAGGAGGAGCGCGTTCGTCGTCGTGGCCAACCGGCTCCCCGTGGACCAGACGACCGACCCGGACGGCACCGTACGGTGGCGCCGCAGCCCCGGCGGCCTCGTCACCGCGCTCGAGCCCGTCATGCGGGCCAACAAGGGCGCGTGGATCGGCTGGTCCGGCAGCTCCGACGACGGCGACGAGCAGCTGGAGCCGTTCGACGAGGCCGGCATGCACCTCATCCCGATGCGGCTGACCAGCGACGACGTCGAGGAGTACTACGAGGGCTTCTCCAACGCGACGCTGTGGCCGCTCTACCACGACGTGATCGCGCAGCCCATGTTCCATCGCGAGTGGTGGGACGCCTACACGAAGGTCAACGAACGGTTCGCGCGTGCTGCCGCGGAGGTCGCCGACGAGGGCGCCGTCGTCTGGGTGCACGACTACCAGCTGCAGCTCGTCCCCGAGATGCTGCGCACGCTGCGCCCGGACCTGCGGATCGGGTTCTTCCTGCACATCCCGTTCCCGCCGAACGAGCTGTTCGCCCGGCTGCCCTGGCGGCGCCAGATCCTGCGCGGACTGCTCGGCGCCGACCTGGTCGGCTTCCAACGGCCTGGTGCCGCGGCGAACTTCCTCCGGCTGACCCGCCGGATGCTCGGCCACCAGACCCAGGCCGACCGGGCGATCCTCGCCGACGGGCGGATCGTGCGGGCCGGCTCGTTCCCGATCTCGATCGACATGGCCGAGCTCGAGGAGATCGCACGCCGGCCCGAGACAGAAGCCAGGGCGCAGGAGATCCGCGACGAGATCGGCAACCCGGACAAGGTGTTCCTCGGCATCGACCGGCTCGACTACACCAAGGGCATCGGCGAACGGATCAAGGCGTTCTTCGAGCTGCTGAACGAGGGCGAGCTGAGCCCGGAGGAGGCGACGTTCCTCCAGGTCGCGACGCCGAGCCGGGAGCGCGTCGAGGAGTACAAGGCGCTGCGGAACGACGTCGAGCTGCTCGTCGGCCGCGTCAACGGCGCGCACGGACGCATCGGGCGGCCGGCGATGACGTACCTGCACAACTCCTTCGTCCGCACCGAGCTCGCGGCGCTCTATCGAGCGGCCGACGTGATGGTCGTGACGCCCTTGCGCGACGGGATGAACCTGGTCGCGAAGGAGTTCATCGCCTGCCGGTACGACAACACCGGCACGCTGATCCTGTCCGAGTTCGCCGGCGCGGCGGACGAGTTGCGGCAGGCTTTGCTCGTGAATCCGTATGACGTCGACGGGCTGAAGCAGGCGTTGCTGCAGGCCGTCCGCGTCGAGCCGCGGGAGGCGAGCCGGAAGATGCGGGCGATGCGTAGGTACCTGGCCGAGCACGATGTCGACCGGTGGGCCAACACGTTCCTCGAGAAGCTGGCCGGAAGGCCCGAGCTGTGACCGGAGGTCGGGTGCTGGCACTCGACCTCGGAACGTCCTCCGTACGCGCGCTGGTTTGCGACGCGTCCGCCGCTCCGCTGCCCGGTCTGCTGGCGCGGCGTGCGGTCGAGCCGCAACAGGACGAGGACGGTCGCGCCGAGGTCGACCCGGACGCGTACGTGTCGGGGCTGGTGGAGTGCCTCGACGAGCTCTCCGCGGCCAGGTCGCTCGACGGAGTCTCCGTCGTGGCGACGTCGTCGCAGTGGCACTCGGTGCTGGCCGTGGATGCGGACGGCCGGCCGGCGTCGCCCGTTCTGACCTGGCTCGACACGCGGGCGCCTTCGCCATCGGCGCCGGCAGATGTGGAGGCGTTCCACCGGCGGACGGGCGCGTGGGTGCACCCGCTCTATTGGACGGCTAAGGCGCCGTTCCTCCGGTCGTCGGTGGGTGCTTCGGTGCGGTTCCGGGGACTGCCGGACTACGTACGCAGCGTGCTGCTCGGCGACGACACCACCTCGCTGTCGGTCGCCTCGGGCACGGGCCTGCTCGATGTCGGCGCGGGGCACTGGGACGCCGAAGCGCTGTCGATCGCCGGCCTGGCCGAGAACGAGGTGCCGGCGATCTCCGACGATCCCGGTCGGCTCGCGCCGACGTGGGCCGCGCGTTGGCCCGCGCTCGCCTCGGCTGACTGGCGTCCCGTCCTCGGCGACGGCGCCGCCTCGAACCTCGGTACTGGCTGCGCCACGTCCGACGCGCTCGCGGTCACGGTCGGCACGTCGGCCGCACTCCGCGTCGTGCACGCCGGCGACGAGACGCCGGACCTGCCCTGGGGCGCCTGGCGCTACCGCGTCGACGCCGAACGCCTGGTCACCGGCGTCGCGTTCTCCGGCGGCGGCGTGCTGCACGCCTGGGCCGTCAAGCTGCTGGCCCTGGACAAGGACGCGGAGCCGACTATCGCGCCGGGGCGGAGCGGGCTGCTGTCCGTACCCCTGCACGCCGGCAGCCGGCCGCCCGGATCGGCCCCGGCCGGGTCGGGGTTCGTCCAGGGGCTGTCGCTGGAGACCTCGGCGGAGGAGTTCCTCGCGGCGACGCTCGAGGGCGTGGCGATCGAGGTGGCCCGCGCGGCGGAGCTGCTGGAGAAGACGTTCGGTCGCCAGCTGGAGGTCGTCCTCGGCGGCGGCGCGACGCACGCGTCGCCCTGGTGGCGGCGTACGTTCGCCGCCACGCTGGACCGCCCGGTCCTGCTCGCCTCCGACCCCGAGGTCGGCGCCCGAGGCGCCGCGGCCCAGGCGTTGGACCTCGCCGTGGACCGCCCAGCGGACGTCGTACGCCCCGATCCGGGCGACGCGAAAGCGATGGCGAACGTGAGATCTCGCTATGACGCCTTCAGAAACCGCCTCGATCAGCCACACTGAGGACTCACACGTGTAGCGAGGGGTGGGTCGGAGTGACGGTGCGTCCGCAGACGCCGGACAGCGAGCTGCTGTCGGCGATGCTGCACCTCGTCCCGTGCGCGGTCGTCGTCGTGGACGGCGCCGGTCGGATCCGGATGTGGAACGACGCCGCGGAAAGCCTGCTCGGCTGGTCCGCCGACGAGGTGATCGGCCAGGACGCCTCGACGCTCGGCATCGCGACGGCCGACCCGGACGAGACCGTCCGAGGCTTCGCGCTGATCCGGGACGAGGGCACCTGGGAGGGCCACTACCCGCTGTTCCGCCGCGACGGCGAGTCCATCGTCTGCGCGGTGCGGGCACGGACGGTCGAGCCCGCGGGCAACGTGATGTTCGCGATCGAAGAGGTCACGACCGCGCGGATGGTCTCGGAGACCGCGAGCCTGCTGGACGCCCTGATGACCGCTTCGCCCGTGGGCTTGGCGTTCTTCGACAGCGAGCTGCGGTTCGTCCGGGTGAACGAGGCGCTGGCGCGGATGACCGGCAGGCCGATCGCCGAGCACCTCGGCAAGCGGCCTGAGGAGGCCGTGCCGGAGCTCGCCGACACGCTCGTACCGAACCTGTGGCGCGTCACCCGCCTCGGCCGGCCCGTCGTCGGCCAGGAGCTGCGGGCGATGTCCGCGACGCCGGGCGCGCCCGAGGGCACCTGGCTGTGCAACTTCTACCCCTGGCAGCCGGGCACGGCGACACCGTTCGGCGCGGGGCTCGCGGTGGTCGACGTGACCGCGCGGCGGCGCGTCGAGGACGAACGGGCCGCGCTGCTCGAGGCCGAGCAGCTGGCCCGCAAGGAGCTCGAACGGGTCCGCGACCGGCTCGCGTTCGTCGCGCTCGCCGGCAGCCGGCTCGCCTCGACGCTCGACGTCGGCATGGCGCTGGAGACCGTCGCCGACCTGGTCGTTCCGGAGTTCGGGCGGTTCTGCATCCTCGACATGTGGGACGGGCGGCGGCTCAACCGCGTGCACGTACGCGAGGACGAGCGGTTCCGGACCAACCTGGTGCAGGAGATGCTCGACCTGTCCGGGTCGCAGCGCGAGGACCATCCGGCGATCCAGGCCGTGCGGACCGGTCGGCCGGTCGTGATCCCGGAGACCACGGAAGCCATCCTCGTCGACATGTACGACGACCCGAAGGCGCGCAAGGTCGTGCTCGAGGCGACCGGCGGAAGCAGCTTCGTGACGTTGCCGCTGATCACCCGCGGACGCGTGATCGGCGTGCTCACGCTGCAGGGCCCCGGACAGGAAGGCCGTACGTCGACGGTCGAGGAGGACGTCGCGCTGCTCCAGCAGGTGTCGACACGGGCCGCGCAGGCCATCGACAACGCGCAGCTGTATCGCCAAGCCCAGCAGAGCTTGCGGGAGCTGGAGGAGGTGGAGCGCCAGCAGCGGCAGGCGGCGTTGACGTTGCAGCGTTCGCTGCTGCCGCAGGGGCCGCTGGATCCGAAGGATCTCGAGATCGCGATCCGGTACAAGCCGGGGACGCGGGACACCGAGGTCGGCGGCGACTGGTACGACGTCATCGAGATCACGCCCGGGCGGACCGCGTTGGTGATCGGCGACGTGATGGGCCGCGGGCTGCAGGCGGCCGCGTTCATGGGCCAGCTGCGGACGGCGATTCGCGCGTACGCACGACAAGATCTGCCGCCGAAGCAGATGCTGGAGCTGATCGACGGCGTGGTGTTGGACCTCGGCGAGGCGGAGATCGTCACCTGCGTGTACGCGGTGTTCGACTCCCGGCGCGGGTCGTTGACGTACGCGTCCGCGGGACATTTGCCTTTGCTGCTTGTGGATCGGCCTGGTCGAGTACGACGGCTGGACCACGAGATCGGCCTCCCGCTCGGCGTGGGCTCGTACGCGGCGCCGGAGCACGTGGTGCCGTTCACCCCAGGGACGTTGGCTGTCTTCTACACCGACGGACTGGTGGAGCACCGTCAACGTGACATTGACGCGGGGATCGACAAGCTGATCGAGACGTTGGCCGGCGCTTCGGGTGACCTGGAGTCGATGGCCGACGCGATCGTGAACGACCTCAAGCCGTTGGAGGACTACGACGACGACGTCGCGGTCCTGTTCGCTCGGGCCCGTACCGTTTCGGACGAGCCGACGAGCGGCGAGCTTTCGGTGACGTTGCCGAACGACGTCCAAGCCGTGCCGATCGCGCGGGCCCAGGTGGAGGGAACCCTGCAGCAGTGGGGAATTTCCGGCGACCTGCTCGACAACATCGTGTTGACAGCGGACGAGCTCGTCACGAACGCCCTACGCCACGGGCGTCCTCCCGTTCGCTTGCAGCTCCGCCAAAGTGAGCGCGCGGTGATCGTCGACGTGCATGACGGAACGGCCGTACCGCCTCGCGAGGTGACCGCCGAAGTCGACGACGAAGGTGGCCGTGGTTTGCAGCTCGTCCGCCTGCTGTCGACCGACTGGGGCTGGCGCAGAACCCAACGGGGCAAGACCGTCTGGTGCGAGCACGCCCTCCCGGTGAGCGTTCCGCGCTAGCGCTGGACGCGGGCGCCCGCTCCGCCGACGAGGGCCTCGACCTCCTTGAGGGTGGCCATCGAGGTGTCGCCCGGCGTGGTCATCGCCAGCGCGCCGTGGGCGGCGCCGTACTCGACCGCGGTCGCGAGGTCGCCGCCTCGTCGAGCAGGCCGTAGATCAGGCCGGAGGCGAAGCTGTCGCCGCCGCCGACGCGGTCGAGGATCTCCAGCTTCGGGCGGTGCGTCGCCTCGGACGAAGCCGCCGTCCGCCGACCAGGCGATCGCGCCCCAGTCGTTGACGGTCGCGCTGCGCACCGTCGCGCAGCGTCGTCGCGACGACCTTGAAGTTCGGGTACTCCTTGGTCGACCTCGCTCGATCATCCGCTGGAAGTTCGCCGACGTCCAGTGTCGGTGAGGTTCTCGTCGGTGTCGGGCACCTCGAAGCCGAGCGCAGGCGGTGAAGTCCTCCTCGTTGCCGATCATCACGTCGACGTAGCCGGGCGAGCCGCGCGGTTGACCTCCTGCGCCCGCTCCTGGCCGCCGATCGCCTTCCACAGGCTGGGCCGGTAGTTCAGGTCGTACGAGACGATCGTGCCGTGCCGGTGCGCCGCGGCCATCGCCGCCTCGATCACGTCCGGCGGTGGTGTCGGACAGCGCGGCGTAGATGCCGCCGGTGTGCAGCCAGCGCACGCCGAGCGTCGCCGAACAGGTGGTCCCAGTCGACGTCGTCGGGCTCGCAGCTGGCTGGCGGCGGTGTGGCCGCGGTCGGACGTCGCCGACGGCGCCGCGCACGCCGAAGCCGCGCTCGGTGAAGTTGAGCCCGTTGCGCACGGTGCGGCCGATGCCGTCGTACGGCACCCACTTGACGAACGTGGTGTCGACGCCGCCCTGCAGGATCAGGTCCTCGAGCAGCCGGCCGACCTCGTTGTCGGCGAACGCGGTGACCACCGCGGTGCGCAGGCCGAAGCAGCGGCGCAGGCCGCGGGCGACGTTGTACTCGCCGCCGCCCTCCCAGGCCCGGAACGTCGCGGGCGGTGCGGACCCGGCCCTCGCCCGGGTCGAGGCGCAGCATGACCTCGCCGAGCGACACCAGGTCGTAGCGGCACTCGCTCGGCGGGGCGGAGCTCAGGTCATCGTGCGTCGCCCCTTCGGCGAGCGGCGACCGCCGCGGCGTGCGGCGGGTGACCTCGGCCCAGTCGCCGGCCGTCGAGCAGGTCGGGCGCGACCATCCAGGTGCCGCCGACCGCGAGCACGGCCGGCAGCGCCAGGTAGTCGGCGAGGTTGGCGGTGGTGACCCCGCCGGTGGGGATGAACCGCACGCCCCGGAACGGCGCGGCCAGCGCCTTGACCATCGCCGGCGCCGCCGAGCTGCTCGGCCGGGAAGAACTTCACCGTGTCGAGGCCCGCGTCGAGCGCCATCTGGATCTCGGTGGCGGTGGCCACGCCGGGGAACACCGGCACGCCGAGCTCCTGGCAGTGCGCGACCACGGCGCGGGCTGAAGCCGGGGCTGACGACGAACCGGGCGCCGGCCGTCGACCGCCTGGTCGACCTGCTCCGGCGGTGAGCACGGTGCCGGCGCCGACCGAGCAGGTCGCCGGGTGCGCCGCCATGCGCCTTGATGGCGTCGGCCGCGGCGGCGGTGCGGAAGGTGACCTCGGCGCACCTGCAGCCCGCCCGCGACCAGCGCGTCGGCCAGCGGGTCGGCGCGCGGCGGCGTCGTCGAGCACGACCACCGGCACGAGTCGAGTCCTGGCGAAGTATTCGGTGACGTCGACCACGAGCTCCATCCTAGGGAAAGCGGATTCCCGTCAGCGCCCCACGTTGTCGGACTCGGCCAAGGTGGCCAGTTCGTCCCGTCTGGGCAGGCCTTCCCAGTCGCCGGCGACCGAAACGGCGAAGGCGCCGCAGGCGTTGCCGCGTCTCAGTCGTTCGAGCGGCGGCAGGTCGTCCAGCAGCGCCGAGAGGTAGCCGGCGACGAACGCGTCCCCGGCGCCGACGGGATCGACGCTGGTGACGGACAGGCCGGGTGCGGTCGTGGCCGAGCCGTCGACGTACGACATCGCGCCCTCGGCGGCGAGCTTCAGCACGACCTCGCGCGGACCGAGCGCGGCGACCTGCTCCGCCACCTGCTCGTTCCACCCGCCCGACACGACCAGCGCCGCCTCGTCGGTGCCGGCGAAGACCAGGTCGGCCAGTTTCACCAGCTCCGCCAGCTCGGCCGCGGCGTCCGAGCGCGACCACAGGCTGGCGCGGTAGTTGAGGTCGAGCGAGACGCGTACGCCGGCCTCTCGCGCGACCTCGACGGCGTGCCGCACCGCGGATCGGCAGGACTCGGACAGGGCCGGCGTTATGCCGGTGACGTGCAGGATCTTGGCGCCGCGCACGGCCTCGCCCGGAACGTCGGCGGGCTCGAGCAGCGAGCCGGCGAGGCCCTTGCGGTAGTAGCTGACGCGCACCCGGTCGGCCGTGCGGTGTTCGCGCAGGATCAGCCCGGTCGGCGCCTCGTCCACGAGACGAACGGCGGACACGTCCACGCCCTCGCCCCGGAGCGCGTCCGCGACGAGCCGCCCGAGCGGGTCGTCGCCCAGTCGTCCGATCCAGGCCGTCGAGTGCCCGAGCCGCGCGAGCCCGATCGCGACGTTCGACTCCGCGCCGGCGAACGAGATCCGCGCCGGCGAGCCCACCGCGAACGGTCCCGTCCCGGTCGCCGCGACGAGCGCCATCGTCTCGCCCAGGGTGACGACGTCAGCCACGGCGCACGCTCGCCACCAGGACGCGGGCCCGTTCGGCCAACGCGCCAAGGTCGCCGGACGGCGAACACGCGTCGCCGACCAGCGGGCCGCCCACAGCGACGGCCGTGGCGCCGGCGGCCAGCCACTCCCCCGCGTTCGCCGGGTCGACGCCGCCGGTCGGCACCAACGGGATGTCCGGCAGCGGCGCCCGGACCGCCTTCAGGTACGAGACACCGCCGAGCGACGCCGGGAACAGCTTCACCAGCGCCGCTCCCCCACGCCAGGCCGTCACGATCTCCGTCGGCGTCAAAGCCCCCGGCAGCACCGGCACCCCGAGCCGCGCCCCTTCCTCGAGCACCTCCGGAAAGACCGCCGGCGTGATCAAGTAGGTAGCGCCCGCGTCCACCGCTTGCCGCGCTTCCTCCGCTGTCGTCACCGTGCCCGCGCCCAGAGCGACGCCGGGCTCCCGCTTCGCGTACGACGTGAGGGCGTCGAGCACGCCGGGCGTGGTCAGCGTGTACTCGACCGCGCGCAGTCCGGCGTCCACCAGCACCTCGGTGACCTCGGCGAAGCGGTCGGCCGAGGACGCGCGCAGGATCGCGATCGCCGGGCAGTCTTCGAGCGCCTGAGAGAGCTCCACGTCCTTCAGCCTAGGACTCAGACGCGGGTGAACCGCACCGCGTCCGCGATCACGACGCCGTTCGTGCCGTCCGTACGGATCACCACGCTGCCGGCCGCTCCCGCCGCGAAGCGGTAGCTGCCGACCGGGACCCACTCGCCGCCCTGCCTGCGCTGGTTGACCGAACGCGTCGAGAGCCCGTCGGCGTGCGCGACGTCGACGGGCACGTTGCTCGCCCGGTTGGCCGAAGCGGTCCAGCGCAGCGCGACCTCGTACGTCCCGTCGACAGGCAGCCGCGGCCGGAAGCGCAGCCGCGTCGGACCCTTCGGAGCGCCGTCCACCAGGTAGTCGGTGCCGACGAAGCCGGCGGCCGAAGCGCGAGCCGCCCACGTCCCACCCGCGTTGACATCGGCAGACCGGTTGTCGACGACGACCTGCACCGCCTGCCAGTCGAGCAGCTGCCCATCCGCCCGCAGCCGCGCCTGCAGCTTCGGCAGGGAGATCCGCTGCACGGTCGTCCCCGCGTCGAGCGCCTGCCGCGCGGCGGTGGCCGCGGACTGGGCCAGGAGCATGAACACCGGCTCCATCCGCAGCGACCCGTACGCGATGTGCGAGGCGGAGAGCGCGACCGGCACCAGCAGGTTCGCGCACTGCGTCCCGACGGGGATGATCGAGCGGTAGCTGATCCGGTACGGCTCCGGCACCGCCACCTGCACGTCGCCCTCGTTGCGGACGGCGCCGTCCACGATCACCCGCTGGCAGTTGTGCGAGTCCATCGCGTACGAGGCGAGACCCACCGAGTCGTACGCCTTCTCCGCGCCGGTGCAGTTGTGCTCGGTCATCACGTACGACGAGACCATCCGGCGCGCCTCGCGGACGTACAGCTGCGGCGGCCAGCCACCGGTCGCCTCGAACTCGTTCCTGGCCAGGCCCCAGAGGCCGGTGGCGGTGCGGATCGGCTCCGGCACGCGGCGGTCGTTCGCCAGGAACCACAGCAGACCCTGCTGGTAGGTGCGGTGGTCGTCGACGATGCGCTGCCGCACTTGGTGCGAGCCGGTCGGGTAGCCGTGGCTGAGGCCGATGGCGTCGGTCGAGAACGCGCCGAGGTTGTTGGAGTCGGTCTTGCCGCCGCCGACTCCGTGGGTGGTGAAGAACGGGCCTCGCCAGCCGGCCTCGAGATAGCGGGCGAGCAGCTCGTACCGCCCCACCTCGTAGCCGTCCGGCCTGGCGAACGGGATGCGGTCCGGCGCTCGGGTGAGGCACATCCGGTAGCAGTACGCCTGGATCTTGTCGTCCGCTGTGCCGTTCGGCGCGAGGGCCTTCGTGACCCCAGGGACGCCGGAGGCGTCGACGCGGTGGACGAACTGGTGCTTGTCCCGCAGCTGGACGCCGTTCAGCGTCTCCTCGTACTTGGCGTTGCCCTCGCGCCCGGTCGTGTACGCGACGCCGGCCTTCGCCAGCAGGTCGCCCTCGTAGGTGGCGTCGACGAACATCCGGCCGCGGTACGCCTTGCCGCCCTCCGTCACCAGGTGCGTGAGCCGAGGCCCCGACTTCACGACCGCCGACAGCCGGGCGCCGAAGACGACGGGCACGCCGGCCTCGGCCATCAGCTCGGTCAGCACCTCGTGGGCGACCCGAGGCTCGAACGTGTAGCGCGCCGGCGAGGTCGGCGTCACCACGTTGCCCTCGTACTTCGCGTGGATCCGGCGGTAGAACTCGCCCGCGATGCCCCCGATCGCCCCAGTCGTCCCGGTATCGGTCGCGCCGAGCCCGCTCGTGGTCATGCCGCCGAGATGCTCGGACGGCTCGATCACCAGCACGGAGCCGCCCATCCGGCGCAGCTGGACCGCCGCGACGATCCCGGCCGCCGTGGCGCCGTAGACGATCAAGTCCGTCTCGGTGACCGCAGGCTGAGGCGCGGCTCGGGTGACACCGCCGAAGCCGAAAAGCACCAGTCCGCCAGCGCCGGCCAACACACGACGGCGGCTGAACCGCTCCCCCATGGGGGAGGATCCTCGCACAACGCTCCTTGCGTCAAAGACCAGATACGGAAATCAGCGCCACGGACAGCTCCCGGTGTTTGACAGCGCGCGACGGGTGTCGGGAGCATCCTGGACACCAGTTCATCGGCCTGCGGAGGGGCGGCGCGAGAACGTGACGACAGCGAACGGGCAGGACGACCAGTCCAAACCCACGGGGCGGCGCTGGCTCGACGTGCTCGAGATCCTCACCGTCGCGGCCGTCGTTCTGGGCGGCATCGTGATCGCCGTTCTCGACATGTTCGACGTGCTCGACCCCACCAGCGCCGGTGGTCTGCGGGAGAAGATCCCGGCGATCACGCTGCTGCTGCTCGGCCTCGTCGGCGGTCAGCTCGCGTTCGAACGGTATCGCCAGCTCCGGAACTTGCAGGAGAACCTCGATACCAATCAGCAGCAGCTCGACACGGTGGCCAAGACCGTTCAGCAGCTCGGCCCGAAACTCGAGCAGGTCCGCGACTCCGTCGCGATCCAGCCCGGCGACGCGCGCTTCGACTCCGCGCTGCGGGAGGTCAGCGTCGGGCTGCAGAGCGCGCTCAAGATCGACAACGACGTGTTCAGCAAGATGATCTACCGCCACCTCGCCGGCTTCCGCGACCGCGTCAGCGAGTGGCGCGACGGCACGTTCCGTACCCGCGGCGAGGAGTACCACCGGCTGCTGCTCGACCTCTACCGCAGTGCCCAGACCAACGTCGTCTCCACCAGCGCGAGCGCGTACCAGGCCACCTGGCGGAGCACGCTCGGCGACCGGCTCCTCGCCGCGCACGCCACCGGCAAGGCCAAGGTCGAACGGATCTTCGTCTATAACCGCCGCGAGGAGATCACCCAGGACGCCATCGAAGAAATGCGGCGCCAAAGTCGCGTGCGGAACGTCTCTATCTACGTGTACATCAAGGACGCCGACCCGTTCTTCCGCTTCCCCGCGGACGTGAGCGACGACTTCACCATGGTCGACGACGGCGAGGTCATCGGCACGACGCTGACGTTCGGCGACGAGAACAAGCTGACCGCGCACTGGTACTTCCGGAACCCTCAGCAGGCAAGGAAGTTCAAGGAGATCGTCGACGCGCTGCGCAGCGGGAGCAAGAGCCTCGCGGCGTTCGAGGCCGAGGCCGGCGAGCCATGAGACTCGCGACCAGGCTGATCGAGGTCGTACGGACGCCCGCCGAGCCGGTGCTCGACCTCGCTCGCGCCGAGGTCGCCAAGGCCGAGGCCAGCGGGTCGCACGTCCTCCGTTGGGGCATCGTCGCGTCGACCGACCGTACGTTCACGCTCGAGCTCGCCACCGCCGAGGACGCCGGGCCGGCGCGGTCGATCGCCCGCGCGGTCGACGGAACGGTGGGAACGCCGGGGACCCACGTCGCGATGGTCGTCCCCACCGGGGTCGGCGCGGACGTCGGCGGCTTCCTCGGCGACGCCGGGCCGTGGTCGCGGGTGCTCGAGTCGGTCGCGGACACCGTGATCGTGCACCCGAACGTCGTGAACGCCGCCGACTTCTACACCGGCGGCGACCGCTCGCTCTACGTCGACGGGCTCACGCTCGACGAGTTCTTCGCCGGCCGCGTCCGGCTCGCTCGCCGTCCACGTCCTCCCAGGGTCGGTGTGGTCCTCGACGAGCTCGCGCCACCGTTGCGGCGCAGGCTGGACAACGCGATCAACGCGATGCGCACGGTCGGCGGCGTCGACATCGTCGCTTACGCGGCGTGCGCCGAGAAGGTGGCGCGTACGTGACCGAGCGATCGGCCGTCGGCCATTTCATCGGGACGGTCGACAACCCCGAGGTGTTGTTCGCCGCGATGGACGCGGTCGTCCGCGCCGGCGCCGAGGTCGTCGCCGTCGTCACGGCGATCACCGGCGCGGGCTCGGAGGCGGTGTACGCGCACTACGACGGCCATGGACCCAACCCGGTCGGCGCGATCGAGGCGCTGATCTCTCGGGCGGTCACCTGGCAGACCGGGCTGCCGTGCGCGCACGCGCCGGCGTACGTCGAGGGCGTCGGCCAGCGCGACGAGGTCATCGACCCTCGCGCGGCGGCAGAGGTTGCCTCAGGCACCGGACTTCCTTGCGTGCTTCAGGGTTTGCGCTTCACGCCGCTGGTGGCGGCCGGCATCGGCGTTGCCGACCTGACCGCCGTGATCGTCCCGTTCTCCTGTGCTGGTGGGCCTCCCGCTATCGCGGCCGCGGACTTCGGCGTTCCGCTGGTCGCCGTACGCGGCAACGCCACGACGGTCGGGATCGGCGCGGACGTCCTCGCGCTGCCGTCGACCGTGGTCGTCGCCAGCTACGCCGACGCCGTCGCGTACGTCGCCGCCCAACGCGCCGGCGTGAGCTGGGCAGCGCTTTCCCATCCCACGGCTTCAGCACCTGACCGCACAAACAAGGATCACCGGCCTGAGGCTGCTCCAGACGGAGAGCGCGGTGAACGACCGAAACCGGCGAGCTGAGGGCATCGCCGCCGCCTACGACGGGAAGTTCCACCTGACGGCACACCGCCAAGGTGGTCTTGACCACCCGAGGCCAAGCCGCTTCACTGAGGCCACTCATCTCCAGCGCCACCCGACAACGTAATCGGGAGGACCTGCGCATGGCAGTAGACCAGAGTGCGAGTGGTGGTGCGGCCTTCACTCCCACGCTCAACACCCGGAACCTTCCCGGCGTCGAGATCCGGGAGCTTCCACCGGCTCCGACCGGGTGGATGCGGATCATCGGCCCGGGACTCGTCGGCGCGGGCGTCGGCCTCGCGTCCGGCGAGTTCATCCTGTGGCCGTACATCGCCTCCCAGGTAGGGCTCATCTTCCTGTGGGGCGCCGTGATCGGTGTCGGCGTCCAGTGGTTCCTGAACATGGAGATCGAGCGCTACACACTGGCGACCGGCGAGACGGCGCTGACCGGCTTCAGCCGGTACTGGAAGCACTGGGGGCTCGTCTTCGCCGTGATGACGTACCTCGGCAACATGTGGCCGGGGTGGGCGACGAGCTCGGCGACGATGATCACCTACATCACCGGGGGCAAGCCTCAGTTCATCGCGATCGGCATCCTCATCGCCTGCGCGGCGATCCTCACGCTGGCGCCGATCGTCTACACCGCGCTGGAGCGGGTCATCGTCGTCAAGGTCGGCGCGATCGTGCTGTTCATCGTGATCTCGATCATCTACGCGATCAACGGCGACGCCTGGCGGGAGCTCGGCAACTCCGTCCTGCACGGGCGGCTGCCGAGCGAGCTGGGCTTCGCGTTGATGCTCGGCGCGATCGCGTACGCCGGCGCCGGTGGCGGGCAGAACCTCTGCCAGAGCAACTGGATCCGCGACAAGAGCTTCGGGATGGGCAAGTACGTACCGCGACTGGTCAGCCCGGTGACCGGGAAGGCCGAAGCCGCGCCTTCGGTGGGGTACGTGTTCGAGCCGACGCCACAGGCGATGTCGCGCTGGCAGGCGTGGTGGCGGTTCGCGAACATCGAGCAGGCTTCGACGTTCGTCCTCGTCACGGTGTTCACGATCGTGTTCATGTCGATGCTGGCGTTCTCGACGGTCTTCGGCCAGGAGGGGCTGGAGAACAGCATCAGCTTCCTGAAGATCGAGGGCGAGGTGCTGCAGAACACGGTGGGGCCCTGGTTCGGCTACCTGTTCTGGGTGATCGGCGCGTTCTCGCTGTTCGCCGCGACGCTGGGCATCCTCGACTACACCAGCCGGCTGGCCTCCGACGTCGTCGCGACCGTGTACCTGCGCGGCTCGGACGTGTCGGAGAGCCGGATCTACTTCTGGCTGGTCTGGGGCATGGCGGCGTTCGGCTGCCTCATCCTGCTGGTGTTCACCCAACAGCCGTTGGTGATGCTGGTGATCTCCTCGTGCATGGCCGGCATGCAGATGGCGATCTACGGCGGGCTGCTCGTCTACATGAACAAGAAGGCGCTGCCACCGGAGCTCCGGATCAAGCTGTTCCGAACGGTCGTGGTGATCGTGTCGGCCGCGTTCTTCGGCGTCCTCGGCGTGATCACGATCATCCAACAGGTACAGAAACTCGCGACCGGCGGCTAGGCCGCCACGGGCCTGGCCGGTCGACCAGACCGGTGAGTTGTTCCAGGGATCTCGGCTTCTAGGTCGAGATCCCTGGAACAAGTCCGAGCTCCCGCCGACGGCTCTCGCACCGCCGGTCACACGCGCACCACGCTACGAGTTGTTGGACAGATCTCGGCCTCTAAGTCGGTATCTGTCCAACAAGTCGTCCGGCACCACCAGGTCCGGTTCGAATGCGGAGTCCCTCTATCGAAGAGACCCGCCATCACACCAGATGCCCTCAAACTGTGGGATTCGAACGGCGCGACCGGCGGCTAGGCGAGGACGGCGACCGACTCGGCGGAGACCTCGTACCGCAGGGGTTCTCCGCCGAGGAGGCGCTCGACCTCACCCACCATCTCCGCGCCCTGGATCCGGTGGCTCTCGATCGTGTGCCCCGCGCTGTGCGGCGAGATGATCGGCTCCGCCAGCTGTCGCCACTCGCTGTCCTCCGGCAACGGCTCGGCCGGGAACACGTCGAGGGCGGCGCGGATCCTTCCGTTGCGCAGCTCGGCGAGAAGTGCGTCACCGTCGACGAGCTTTCCCCTCGCACTGTTGACGAACAGCGCGCCGTCCTTGAGTAAACCGAGCTCGCGGGCGCCGATCATGTCCTCGGTCTCGGGCAGCAGCGGTACGTGCAACGAGACCACATCGGAGCGCCGCAACAACGTGTCGAGGTCGACGAGCTCGACGCCCAGCTGCGCCGCCCCTTCGGCCGAGAGCAGGGGATCCGTCACCAGGATCTCGCAGCCGAACGGCTTCAACAGCTTGAGCACGGCGCGGCCCGTCCGACTCGCGCCGACCAGTCCGACGACCTGCGAGCCGAGCAGCCGCCCGGGGAACGCGGTCCGCAGCTCGGTCCAGGTCTTGCCGTTCTTCAGCCCGCTATCCAGCATGTGCAGCTCGCGGAGGCTCGACAGCATTTGCAGAATCACCAACTCCGCAACGGATTCCGCGATCACCGCCGCGGCCTGCGCGACCCGTACCTGCCGCCCGACCGCGTCCTGCGGCAGCAGGTTGCGGATGCTGCCCGCGGTGTGCGCGATCAGCCGCAGCCCGGGCGAGGCGTCCAGCACGGACTGCTCGAGCCGCGGCGTCCCCCAGCCCGTGACGCACGCGACGGCACCGTCCAGCAGCGCGGTCAGGTCCCAGCTGTCGGCCGGGCCCTCCGCGTACCGGACGTCGGCGAGTCCGGCGAGCCGCCGGGCGGTCTCCTCGGAGAACACCAGCTGCTTGGTCGCTTCCGTCAACAGGACAGTGACAACGGGCATGAACGGGTCCTCCGAAGGTCAGAGCTGGCTGGGATAAACGACGATCTCCGACACGTGCGCGCGGTCGGGCAGGCTCATCGTCGCGAGGCAGAGCTCGGCGATGTCCTCGGGCTGCAGCGCCTTGGCCAGCTCCTCCTCCGTGGGAGGAACGGGCCGCTGCTCGACGAGCGCGGTGTCGGTGAGGCCGGGGTAGATCACGGTGACGCGAACGCCGTTCGCACGTTCCTCTTCCATCGTGCCGAACGCGAGCGCGGCGACTCCGGCCTTGCTGGCTTGGTAGCCGACGCCGGAGCGGTCGGGCCGCTTGGCGGCGACCGATGAGACGTGGATCAGCAGCCCGGCCCGCTGCGCGCGGAACGTCGGCAGAACGGCCTGGGTGAGCACGTACGCGGCGTCCAGGTTGACCGAGATCAGCGAACGCCAGCCGTCCGGCGTGAGGTCGGTGAGAGCGCGCTGCTTGACGTTGGTGCCGACACAGTTGACGAGAACGTCGAGCCGGCCGTACCTGTCGACCGCTTGTCGCACCGCTCGGTCGGCCAGCGCCTGATCCGTAGCGTCGCCGACGACGAACGTCGCGTCGATCTCCTTCGCCAACTCCGCGAGCTCCTGCTCGCGGCGGGCGAACAGCGCGACCTTCGCGCCTGCGGCCGCGGACGCGGCGGCCGTCGCGTGACCCATCCCGCTGCTCGCGCCGGCGACGAGAACGACCTTGCCAGCAAGGCTCATCGGGCCGCCTCCAGCACACGCTGCACGAAGCGGAGATCCGTGCGGGTCTGGTCGAGCACCTGCCCGTACGGCAGCTCATAGTGACTGTGGAACGTCAGCAGCCCGTCGAACTCGCTCGCGTCGAGGTGGCCGAGGATGTCCGTCCACGGCACCATGCCGTCGGCGAGCCCGAGCCAGTCGGACTCCCACCGCCGCTGGCCGGTTTCGTCAACGCTGGCAGGGAACCAGCCGCCGTTCTTGACACCGACGGCGGCGAGCCACGGCTTGAGCAGGTCGAGCGTGAGACGCCAGTCCTCGCGGCCGCTCTGCACGGTCTGGTTGCCCGGGTCGGGGTAGGCGGCGATGCGCAGCGGGTCGCGATCCTCCAGCAGCACGCGCGTCGAGGCTCCGGACGCGTGGATCGTGCCGCCGTGCAGCTGGATCGCGAGCGTGACGTTCGCCTTCTCCGCAAGGGCGGTGAGCTCGTCGAGGTGCTTACGTGCCTCGTCGCGCACCTGCTCGTACGGCCTGCTCCCGTCGTACTTCCAGTAGCCGAGCCGGACCACGCCGATGCCCGCGTCGGAGCACGCCTGCAGGACCCGAGCGGCGGGGAACGCCTGCGGGTCGGTGAGGTCGGTCGTGGCCATCGGCACGGACTGCCCAAGCTGCTCGAGCCTCTCGACCGCCTCCGGGAGCTGCGTGCCAGCCTCGTCGGGAGCTACCGCGAAACCGTTGCGGATCAGGAGATCGATGCCGTCGAAGGCGAGGTCGTTCGCGACCTGGCCGATCTCGTCGATGGGACGGTCCCCGAAGAGCTTCGTGAACAACACGTTCCGCACTGGCTAGGTCTCCCGTCTAGTCGAGTCCAGCTCGCCGAAGAAGCTCCCCGGACGTCGGTCATGCCGCTGACGGACGGTCCGTGAGCGTTTCTCCGCGTAACTGAGCGAGCTGGACTCGATCGTGGGGCGCAGCGTCGTCGAGCCGCGGATGATCAGCTTCGGCGCGAGGATGGTCTGGGGCGGTGGTTCGGTGGTGACGCCGCGGATCACGTCCATGGCGAAGCGCGCCATCTCCTCCAGCGGTTGGCGAACGGTGGTGAGCGGCGGGTTGAACAGCGGCGCGAGCACGAGGTCGTCGAAGCCGACGACGGAGACCTCCGGGGCGGGCGTCCCGGCGTCGCGGAGGGCGGAGCACGCGCCCATCGCGTACATGTCGTTGATGGTGACGACCGCGGTCGGTGGTTGCTTCCTGGCGAGCAGTGCGGCCATGCCGTCGTGGCCCAGCTGGGCGCTGACGACGTCGCCGAAGCCGGCGCTCTCGTCGGCCCAGACCAAGCCGGAGGTGTACTTCAGCCCGGCGTCCCTGAGCGCCTGTTGGTAGCCGGCGAGGCGGCGCTTGCGGCTGACGGTGGCGATGGCGCCGGAGAGGAAGCCGATCCGTTCGTGGCCGAGGTCGACGAGGTGCTGCGTGGCGATGCGGCCGCCCTCGAAGTTGTCGACGCTGATGCTGTGCAGGCCTTCGGGGTCGCGCGGTTGGCGTTCGCGGTCGAACGCGACGAGGTTGAGGCCCTTGCTCATGACGGCCTCGAGGTGGTCGAGGCTCGGCAGGCTGGTGGCGAGCACGACGGCCCGGACACCGCTGGCCCAGAGCTCGTCGACGTAGCTGCGCTCGCGTTCGGGGTCGCGTTCGGAGTTGCAGAGCAGGACCTGCAGACCGTGGCTCAGCGCCTCGGCCTCGAGGACGCGGGCGAAGCCGCCCCAGAACGGGTTCGCGACGCTCGGGACGACGAGCCCGACCAGCTCGGCACGACCCGTCCGCAGCTGCCTGGCGACCCGGCTGGGCCGGTAGCCGAGCTCGTCGATGGCCCGTTCGACGCGTTGCCTGGTGCGCTTGCGCATCCGGCCGTCGCGCCCGTTGAGCAGGTTGGACACCGTACTCGGCGACACCTTCGCGGCGCTGGCCACGTCGCGGATGGTGACTTCCCTCGGCACAGCTCTCCCTGGGCGCTCCTTGTGTAACGTTGCACAAGTGTAACGTTGCACTTGTCGGTCGCGGCCTGTCGTTTCCGGTTCCGGCCTCAGATCCCGGTCAGCCGCCGAAGCACCTCGAACCCGTCGTCGGTCCCCGGCCAGTGGCCCCGCACCGCCTCGATCCCCGCCCGCCGCACCGTGCTCCGGAGGACGGCCAGCACCAGGATCGCGTCGTCGGCATACCCGAGAACGGGGATGAAGTCCGGAATGAGATCGATCGGAATCGCGAGATAGACGAGCACCAACCCCAGCCGCACCCGCACCCCCCGCGGCAACCCCTTGTCCCCCGCCAACCGCCGGAGCAACCGCAGCACATCAGGCAGCAGGCGGAGCGACTCCTTGAGAACGTCACCCTTCGGCCGGAGCACGAGCAGCGCGACCACCAGCACCACCCACGTCACCACGACCGCGACCCCCACACCGATCAGCAGGTCGCGCCACCACATACGGCCAGCGTGCCAGGCGCCGGGGTACGGCCAGCAATCGACATCCCTACACTGGGAGAGGCGAGCCGAATTCATCTGATGTCTCGTGGACCCGAGGGGGCATGCCCGTGGAGATCGTCCGCTACGCCGACCGTACGGATCGTCGCGTCAAGGTGGGGGTACGTACCGAGGAGGGCGTCCGGCAGCTCCCTGTCGACGAGGTCGCCGAGCTCCTCCGCCGTCCGCAGGACGACCTGCGCGAGACGCTCGACAAGCCCGGTGACCTGGTCGCCGACCCGTTCGTCCTGTCGCCGATCGACGGCAGGACCGAGCTGTGGGCGTCCGGCGTCACGTACGAGCGCTCGAGGGACGCCCGCGTCGAGGAGACCACCGAGAAGTCGGTCTACGAACGTGTCTACGACGCCGCGCGGCCGGAGCTGTTCCTCAAGGCCGTCGCCTGGCGCGTCGTCACCGACGGCGAGCCGGTCGCGATCCGGGCCGACTCCGGCCTCGACGTGCCCGAGCCCGAGTTCGGCGTCGTCGCCAACAGCGCAGGAGAGATCGTCGGGTACGTCGTCTGCAACGACATGAGCTCGCGCTCGATCGAGGGCGAGAACCCGCTCTACCTCCCCCAGGCCAAGATCTACGCCGGCAGTGCCGCGATCTCCACCGGCATCGTCCCGGCCTGGGAGGTCGCCGACCCGCTGGACCTCGCGATCACGCTCGAGGTCGAACGCGACGGCGCCAAGGCGTGGGGCGGCGAGACCAGCACCGCGCGCATGCACCGTACGCCCGACGAGCTCGTCGACTACCTGTTCCGTGGTGACGCGTTCCCCGACGGCGCGATCCTCTCGACCGGCACGGGCATCATCCCCGAGCTGTCGTTCACGCTGCAGGACGGCGACGTCGTCTCGATCTCCATCGCCGAGGTCGGCACGCTGACGAACCGCGTCGTCGTCGGCAAGGACCCGCTCGCCTGGCTCGTCACCGCACTCTCCGATCCGTTCGCCCGGGAGGCCGCCCGATGACCACCGAACCGACCACGCCCGACGCCCTCGCCGCGATCCTCGAGAACGCCGCGGCGGCCGCGAAGCCGCTCGGCGATCTGCGCCCGGCCGAGCGAGGCGCGCTGCTGCGCGCCGTCGCCGACGCGCTCGACGCGGCGGCCGACGAGCTCGTGCCGCTCGCGATCGAGGAGTCGCACCTCACCGAGCAGCGGCTGCGCGGCGAGCTGACGCGGACGACGTTCCAGCTGCGGTTGTTCGACGAGGTGCTGAACGAGGGCTCGTACCTCGAGGCCACGATCGACCACGCCGACCCGGACTGGGGCATGGGGCCGCGGCCGGACCTGCGGCGCTACCTCGTTCCGCTCGGCCCGATCGTCATGTTCTCGGCGAGCAACTTCCCGTTCGCGTTCTCGGTCTGCGGCGGCGACACCGCGTCGGCGCTCGCTTCGGGCTGCCCGGTGATCGTGAAGGCGCACTCCGGCCACCCGCGGCTCTCGCAGCGGGTCGGCGAGATCGCCAAGGCCGCGCTCGCTTCCGCTGGCGCTCCGGAGGGAACGCTCGACGTCGTCGTCGGTACGGAGAACGGCAAGACCGCGCTGCTCGACCCGCGGGTGAAGGCGGGCTCGTTCACCGGGTCCATCCCCGGCGGGCGCGCGCTCTTCGATCTCGCGTCGTCGCGGCCGGAGCCGATCCCGTTCTATGGCGAGCTGGGCAGCATCAACCCCGTGTTCGTCACGCCGGGCGCGATCAAGGCGCGCGGCGAGGAGATCGCGACCGGGTACATCGGCTCGTACACGATGGGCGTCGGCCAGTTCTGCACCAAGCCCGGGCTGCTGTTCGTACCGGCGGGGCACGGGCTCGACGAGCTGATCGTCAGCACGGTCGGAGCCCTCGACGCGGCGCCGCTGCTGAACCCGCGCATCCGCGACGGGTACGACGAGGTGCTGGCGAAGCTGACCGGCGTCGCCGGGGTGGAGTCGGTCGTCGAGGCTTCCGTACAGGATGGGCTTACGGTCGCGCCGACCCTCGTCAAGACCACGTTGACGAACCTGCTGGCGAACGCCGACACCTTGCTGGAGGAGTGCTTCGGGCCGACGTCCATCCTCGTCGAGTACTCCAGCGCGGACGAGCTCGAGGAAGCGGCGAAGGCGTTCGGCGGCAACCTCACGGCGACGATCCACGCCGAGCCGGAGGAAGCGGACACGCTCCACTCGTTGCTCGCGGTGCTGCGGGACCGTGCCGGCCGGCTGCTGTTCAACGGCTGGCCGACGGGCGTGTCGGTGACGTACGCGATGCAGCACGGCGGTCCGTGGCCGGCGACGACAGCGTCGATCCACACTTCGGTCGGAACGTCGGCGATCCGGCGCTTCCTGCGGCCGGTGTCGTACCAGAGCATGCCGCAGGAGCTGCTGCCCGAGGCGCTGCAGGACGACAACCCGCTCGGCATCGTCCGTCGCGTCAACGGCAAGTTGACGCTGCCGTAGCAGTGTCGGTGCAGAGGAAGGTCACGTCGTTCGTCACCCGGGGCGACGGGCCGGATCGCGAGCTGCTCGTGTTCTGGCACGCCGGCTCGGGCGTGCAGGTGCCCGCGGGAACGGTCGAGCCCGGCGAGGCGTTCGAGGCGGCGGCGATCCGCGAGGCCGGTGAAGAGACCGGCCTCGTGGGGCTTGAGCTTGTCGCATCGCTCGGTACGCAGCCGCTCGACCTGCCGACCGGAACCGCCGCCCTGCTGCGCGAGGAGTACCTGCGAACGACGCCGGGCGGCGCGAAGACGAGCTGGGCCTTCCGCAACATCCGCGTGAACGTCGTCGATGCCGTTGACGGCTACTCGCGGATCGTCTATGCCGAACGCGATCTCGATACGCCGAACGGCCTGGAGTACGCCCGCTTCGAAGGCTGGGTACCGTCGGATGCCCTTGCCAGCAAGCAAGAACGCGCGTTCTACCACTTCCGTACGACGCAACCGTCACCCGACGAGTGGAAGCAGCTGGAGAACGGGATGTTCGAGTTCCACCTCCGCTGGGAGCCACTACATCCCAAGCCCGCGGTACTCCTCGCCGGGCAGCAGGAGTGGCTCGACACGTACTACGGCGCCCTCACGAGCTGAACCCGCTGGCAGCGTCGCGATCGGTTCGTTCAGGCTTCTCTAGACGGCAAGTTTGCGCCGGACCGAAGCGGCGTCGGGATGATCGAGCTCCTCGAGAATGACCAACGCTTGTTGCCAGGCTCGTGCAGCGTCCTCGATGCGGTGGGAGGACTGATACGTGTCGCCTAGGTGGTTCAGAACGTCGGCCTCGGCGAAACGGTGGCCACCGAAGGCGCGCAGCAAGCGGAGCGCTTGCGAGTAGCAGGTGGCGGCCTGGGTGTGATCACCGAGTTGGTGATGGACATAGCCGAGGCTGTCCCAGGTGGCTGCTTCCGCATCCCGATCGCCAAGTTGCTGGAGCATGCCCAGCGCCTGTTGACAGTGGACGAGAGCCTGCTGATGCTCTCCGAGCAGGGCGTAGTACCAACCGATG
Organism: uncultured Actinomycetota bacterium; assembly: GCA_963762635.1. GTDB lineage: Bacteria > Actinomycetota > Actinomycetes > Propionibacteriales > Actinopolymorphaceae > Tenggerimyces. The sequence continues at coordinate 59,634 of CAVXLQ010000004.1, read as the reverse complement.
CCGTTGAGTGCACTGGCCTGTCCCCGCTTGTTGTCGCCTGCCTGGTGCAGGTCGTGAGCTTGGCGAGCGTAGTTGAGGGCATCGACGTATCGACCTTGCCGCTCCGCCACGTTCGTGAGAGTGCGGTAGGTGTACGCCTGCCCGACGAGGTCGCCGGCCTCACGGAACAATTCCAGTGCGCACTGGAGATGGGCACGAGCATCGTCGATGGTGCCCAGGCGAGTGTGGGCGTGGGCCAGACGTTTGTGTGCGTTGCCCTGGATTGCCGGGTCGGCCAGCCGACGGGTGGCGGCGACCGCGGCCCGCTCGACGGCGATCCAGTCGTGCCAGTGACCGTGTCGGTCGAGAAACGTCGTCAGCGCCCAGGCCAGTTGCCAGACGTGGGTGTCGTAGCCACTCACCTGGTCGACGGCCGTGAGGAGAACCATCTGCTCCGCGGAGAACCAGGCCAGTGCTTGGTCGACGTCAACCAGGTTCGTCAGCGTGACGCCGGGAACGGGCGCGGCCAACCGGATCGAGTCACGCGACGGGTAGAGCAGTCGGTCGGCGTTGTAGGCGGTATGCACGAAGTGATCCAGCAAGCGGTGCGTGGCGGCGTCGCGTTCTTGGTCGGACTCCGTTGTCCGTACGAGGTCTGACGCGTATGCACGCAGAAGGTCGTGGCAGGCGAAGCGGCCGGGAAGGCTCTCGGTGAGCAGGTGGTTCGACGCCAGCTCCGACAGCAGTGTCCGCGCCTCCTCCGGCGGTACGGCCGCGAGGCTTGCGGCCGCCTCTACCGACGTCTCCGGTCCACGGTGCAGGCCCAGGAGTCGGAACAGCCGCGCAGCCGGCGGAGTCAGAAGGCTGTAGGACCAGGAGAACACCGCTCGAACATCTGTGGCGGAGTCTCCACCCCGCATGGCGTTCAGGCTCCCGAGCTGCCGTGCCAGCTCAGTGAGGGTGAACGTCGGCTGTGCCGCCGCGCGTGCCGCCGCCACCGCCAACGCCAACGGAAGGCGGGCGCACCGGGTGAGGATCTGCTCGACCGCGTCGGGTTCGGCGAGCACCCGTTCCATGCCGAGGCGAGCGGCCAGCAGCTCGTGGGCCTCTTCACGGGTGAGGATCTCGAGCGAGAACAACCGGGCGCCAACGGTGGCCGCCAACGCGGTGAGTTGGTGGCGACTGGTCACCAGCACGAGGCATCCAGACGCGCCCGGCAGCAGCGGGCGCACCTGGTCGCTGTCGCGCGCGTTGTCGAGCAGGATCAGTACGCGCTTCTTCGAGAGCAACGTGCGGTACTTGCCGAGCTGGGCATCAAGGTCGTCCGGGATCTCCTGCGCCGGTACGCCTAGCGCGCTGAGGAAGCCCACGGACGACCACGGCTGGGCTCTTCGCCTCCCCGGCGGAGTCGAATCCCCGCAGGTTCACGTACAGCTGTCCGTCGGGGTACTGGTCGGCCGCCTGATGTGCCCAATGGACGGCGAGAGTGGTCTTGCCAACGCCTGCGGTGCCCGAGATGACACCGACGTCCACGGCGGCCGTACTGGTGCGCAGCTTGTCGAGGCGAGCCATCGCCTCGGTTCGCCCGACGAAGCCGACGACATCGGTCGGCAGCTCGGCAGGGCCTGTCGGAGCCGTCTCGGACAGTGGCGGTTCCTGGTCCAGCGTGGGATCGGAGCGCAGCATCGCCACGTACCGGTCGTGCAGGGAGGGACTGGGATCGACGCCGAGCTCGTCGGCCAGGCGGGCCGCGAGCTCGAGGTAGGCCTCGAGCGCATCGGCCCGGCGCCCGCTTCGGTACAGCGCCAACATCCGTGCGGCGGCGACAGGCTCCCTGGTGGGATGGCGGGCGGCCAGCTCGGCCAGCTCGGGAAGGAGCTCGGCGTGCCGTCCCGCGGCCAGGTCAGCCTCGATCCTGAGCTCGACCGCGGCGTCGTAGGACTCGGTCAGGCCGCGGCAGAGTCGGTCACGTAGCTGCTCGGGCGCGGCGTCGGCGAGCGCCGGGCCCCGCCACAAGGCCAGCGCCCTCCGCAACGTCTCGGCCTGGCGGAGGGGGTCTGTGAGGTTCCTCGCGGTACGCACGAGTGAGTCGAAACAGTGAACGTCGCAGTCTTCCGGGTCGGCGTAGAGCGCGAAGTGGTCGAGCTCACCGACGAGCTCGGGTGGCCGCGGAACCCCCTCGTTGAGTACCTTGCGGATCCGGGATGCGTAGACCTGCAGGGTGCGTACCGGCTGACCAGGAACGTCGTTGGGCCACATCAGATCGACCAGCCGCGTTGTCGGCACAGGTCGGTTGACGTCGAGAAGGAGGACGGCAAGCAGCAGGCGCTCCTGGCGTCGGCGGAGGGGAACCAGTCGGTCTGCGACCCTGACCTCGACGGGTCCGAGGAGCAGATAGCTGGGCCCCGTCCGCACTGCCCCACCACCCCTCGCCGGCCGCTCGAAGCGGTCCGGGCCGAAGTTTACGCCGGCGTGGTAGGTGAATGGTAGGTGACTGGTAACGCGTCTCCAGCAGCCTTCGTCCATCAAGCGATGTGCGAACGAGGGGCCGCGTGCCATCCGAACAGACTCGTCCTCCGGTCTGCGCGGGCCTTCGCGTCCGACACCGAAGGGGAAATCATGTTTCGAAGAAGCCGGCTTTGGGCTGTCGTGCTTGCGGCAGCGGCCCTGCTGATGACAGCGCCGGTCGCGGCCGCGTCGGTACCCGCCCCAGTTGGACCGACCGCATCCGCGTACCACCGCATGATCAACGCCTACACGAGCAACTGCGTCGAAGGCCACCACGGCACTGGCAGCACCGGCTGGGTCGGCGCACCCGATTGCAAGACGAGTTCCTACCAGGTGTGGAAGTGGTCCGGAGTCATCCAACAGGGCCGCGTCACCACCATCAAGGGCGTCGGCTCCGGCCGGTGCCTCGACTCGAACAGCGCGGGCGCCGTCTACATGCTCGACTGCAACGGCGGGGTTTACCAGGCATGGCGCGTATACGTACCCGCCAACGGAGGACTCCCGATCATCCTGAACTTCAAGACCAATCACTGCCTCATGGAGTATCCAGTCGGCACGATCCGAACCGCTGCCTGCGACTTCAACCAGCCGTTGCAGCGTTGGCGATTCGTCTAGTACGCGACGGACCGCTTGGTCCGACCGATCTAGTGGAGAGACTCTCTTATGAAGGACATTTCCAGAGGTGCGCTCGTGGCGCTCGCCGCGCTCGCCACAGCAGTTTCGGTGATCGCCGCCAAGGACAGCGCCGCGGCCGCGAGCTATGACACCGCGGCGCTTCAAGGCATCGCCTCGCAGATCGATGCCGACCAGATGCCCACCGGTACTTCCTGGGGCGTGGATCCGGCGACGAACGTGGTCGAGGTCTCGTACGACAGCACTGTCACCGACCATGAGCTGGCTGCGATTCGCACGCTCACCGAACCCTTCGGAGATGCGATCCAGCTGACTCCGCTGCCGGGAACGATCGAGAAGGCGATCGGCGGCGGTGTGGCGATCTTCCCCGAGACGAGTACCGGTGTCGACGACGGGCGGTGCTCTTTGGGTTTCAACGCACGTAAGGACGGCCACTACTACTTCTTCACCGCTGGCCATTGCACGAACTCGAGTGTCTGGTGGTACGAACATCCCTATCGCAACGGCCAACTCGGGTTCCGTGTCACCAGCATGTTTCCGTCCAGAGACATTGGGATCGTCAAGTATTCAGACTCCTCGATCCCCAAGCCTGGAGTCATTGCCCGGTTCGACGGGACCGTGCAGGACATCACTCATTCCCGAGACGCTCAGCAGGGCGAGTTCGTCTGCAAGAGCGGTAGCACCACCGGATATACCTGTGGCCGCGTGACGAAGCCGCTGACGTATGTGAAATACCCTGAGGGCACCGTCTATGGAGTCACGGAAACCACAGCGTGTGCGCGCCGCGGCGACAGCGGTGGGCCCCTCCATTCTGGAGAAGCGGCGCTCGGCATCCTCTCCGGCGGCAATGTCAGGGCCCCATGCAGCCAGCAGCGAACCTACTTCGAACGAGTACGTGAGTTCGAAGCGATCCATGGCATACGCGTCTACTGACCCGTGCCAGTTCGAGAGCCCTGCGCACGTTGCCGGTCAGGACACACCAGCCTGGCCGGCAACGGGCCGCAGCGCGCTGGCATCACTCTTACGAGCTGACCTTCCACTCCAGGATGCCGCCAGAGACTCCTGGTTGGAGCTGGACCTCGATGCGCAGGGCGCTGGTGGTCAGCGGGGTGAACGTCACGTCGTTGTAGCGGTCCTTCGCCACGCCGTACGCCGAGGCACCCGTCACGGGGACCCACGAGTCACCAGCCAGCGAGAGCACGCGCCAGCTGGCGGGGACGCGGCAGGCGCCGCGGCCGGTGTCGTCGAACCAGTACACGGACACGCCGGACACCACACGGGGCGCGGCGAAGGAGTACTGCACCCACTCTGCCGTCCCGACGTGGTCCCACCACGTCAGCCGCGGAATGGTGTGGTCGCTCGACGACGACGGCTCAGCCCCGTCGTTCAGCGCATCCACCGAGTCCGCTCGCCAGCAGTGCGACGCGGTCGCCAGGTCGGGCACCTGCCACTCGGGCCCGTCGCCGAGGCGCGGGAACGTGGTGATCCGCAGCCGCGCGGCGCCCATCGGGATCAGCGTCACCTCGGTCTCGGGCTCGGTCGACCGCACTGGCGACTGCTGCAACGGCCGGACGACACCCTCCGGGTCGGCCTGCCAGCCGGGGATCCGCCGCGCCCGCACGGACAGCTCCACCGGCGTTCCCGCGGGCGTGAACGGGTTGACGCCCTCGGTCGACCGGCGCCGCTGCCGCGCCCGCACGCCCCGACCCGCGTCTGGGCCGGAGGTCAGCGCGAGCCCGTAGTTCCACGCCGACTCCGCGAACACCTGCAACCCCGGCGTCGGCTCGGTGCCCGCGTACGACTCCCACCGCTCCTCGATCGCCAACGAGTACGTCAACGGCCCGCGGTCCACCGACACCGCGTCGCCTTGAGCAGCCCACGTGCGCACCGACGGACGCATCGGGAGCCGCAGGCTCACCCGGTCGCCGGCGGCCCACGTCCGCGCCACCTTCGCGTACGACCCAGCCAGAGCCTCGACCGGCACCGCTGCGCCGTTCACCCGCACCGAAGCCTCGTCGCACCAGCCAGGAATCCTCAGATACAAGGGGAAATCGACCTCGCGCTCGGGCGTCACGACGAGATCGACCGTCTCCAGGAACGGATACTCGGTGTCCGCGACAACCCGCACCGGCACCCCGTCGGCGACGACCGCCGACACCTCCGAGGCCGCGTACATCGAAGCGCACAGACCGCCATCGGGCGTCGAGAGCCACAGCTCCTCGGCGAAGTACGGCCAGCCCATCCCGTAGTTGTGCGGGCAGCACCGATAGGCGACCGGCTCGTTGTGGATGCCCGGAAGATAAGCCAGCAAGGGGAAATAGTTCTCGAACTGACCTCGCGTCTTCAGCGCGTCGTCCAGCTGCACGCAGTTCGCGCACGTGACGTAGTGGATCAGTTTCCCGTCCGGATCCAACGAGGCCGGCAGCGAGTTGAACGCGAGCTCCTCGCACCGGTCCGCCCACACCGGATCGCCGGTGAGGCGGGTCAGCAGCTCGAACGAGTGCATGAACTCGACGATCCCGCAGGTCTCGAAGCCCTGCCGCGGATCGTCGTATCCCGGTCGCGAGTTCTCGTCGCCCGCGAAGCCGCCGCCCGGAAACTGGCCGTACCGCCCCATGATCGTGTCGTAGTTGCGGTACGTCGCCGCTCGCAGCGCGGGGTCGGACGCGAGAACGCCGTACTGCAAGGGCTCCCGGAATCCCTGTGCCAGGTTGACGTTGTGCCAGTTCGGGATCCCGCTCACGTAGTCCGCCGAGCCCTGATGCACCTTGTGCGCAAGGTCGAGCAGCCACTCGTCGCCGGTCCGGTTGTAGAGCCAGAAGATGCTGTCGAGGTTGTCGCCGCAGCGGAACGAGCCCCAGCTGCGCCCGAACACCTCCGCCGGCTGGGCGTTCTGGAAGCGGAAGTAGTTCGTGAGGAACGGGACGATCCGTTCGTCGTCGTGGTACTCGGCGAACGACCGCAGCACGTTCAGCAACGGCATGTGCGGCCAGAAGTCTGGACCGCCCTCGAGCGATGTCCGCAGCCGCGACGAGCCGAAGAAGCCGTCCGGTGCCTGCGTCGCGAGGATTCCCTCGACCCACTTGCGCGTCAGCGCCAGCACGCGTTCGTCACCGGTCACGTAGCCGAGGTCGCCGAAGCCGCGCAGCCAGTACGGCAGCTCCTCCCACGCCGCCTTGTCCGCGTCCACCCAGCCGTTCGTCTCGTACACCAGGTAGTCCGAGAGGTCCGGCATGCGCCCGTTCAGTCCCTCGAGCTGCAGCTGGAGTTGCTGACGGAGCCAGCCGCGCGGCTTGATGCTGCCCGGCGGCAGTTTCGCGAACGCCGCGGGCGCCAGCGGTGCACGGTGGGGCACGTACGTGGAACCGGCGCCGAGCGCAACCGGCGCGAGTGGTGCGTGACTTGGCATGCACGTGGAACCGGCGCCGAGCGCCGGCCGTGTTTGCGACAAGACGATTCCTCCTGCTACGACAGCGATCCCGCCGCCCAAGAATGCCCTACGATCCATGAGATCCCCGCGTCGACGTTTCAGTTCTTGATGCCGGTCAGCGTGACTCCCTCGATGAAGTAGCGCTGCAGGAAGAAGAACAGCGCGATGATCGGCGCGATCACTGCCGCCGACGCCGCCATCAGGTAACCCCACTGGGCGGTGTAGACGCTCTGGAACGACGCGAGCCCGAGCGCCAACGTGTACTTGGTCTCGTCGTTCAGGTAGAGCAGCGGGCCGAGGAAGTCGTTCCACACGCCGATGAACGTGAAGATCGTGACGACGATCAGCGCCGGCCTCGAAAGCGGCAGCACGATCGTCCAGAACACCTTCCACGGCGACGCGCCGTCGATGTACGCGGCCTCGTCCAGCTCGAACGGGATCGTGAGGAAGAACTGTCGCAGCAGGAACACGTTGAACACGCCGCCACCGGCGCCGGCGAACCACGCGGGGACGGTCAGCGGGGCGATCGTGTTGAGCGCGCCGAGCTCGCGCCACATGACGAACGTCGGGATCAGCGTCACCGCGTACGGCAACATCACGCTGGTCAGCAGGATGCCGAACACCAAGTTACGGCCGCGCCAGCGCAGTCGCGCGAAGCTGAACGCCGCGATCGAGCAGGTCAGGACCGTACCGAGCACGACGACGACCTCGATGACCATCGTGTTGATGAAGTACGCGAGGAACGGCTGGGCGGTCAGCGCCTCGGGGAAGTTCGCCCACGCGAACGGTCTCGGGATCCACTCGGGCGGCGCGATGAAGATCTGGTTGTCGGTCATCAGCGCGCTGCGGATCAGCCAGACGAACGGGACGACGGTCGGGATCGCGCCGACCACCAGCGCCGCGTAGAGCAGGATCCGGCCGGCCTTCTTGCGTTGCGCGCTCCGCGGGCTGCCGAGACCGGCGGTCGGCGCGACCCGGCCGCGCGGGGTGGTCGCCGTCGACGCGCTCATCGGGCGCCCGCCATCTCGTAGTAGACCCAGCGTCTGGCGTTCTGGAACAGCAGGAACGTGACGACCATGATCACCATGAACAGCGCCCACGCCAGCGCGCTCGCGTAGCCCATCTCGCTCTCGGTGAAGGCGGTCCGGTAGAGGTAGAAGATGTAGAACAGGCTGGCGTTGTTCGGCCCACCCTGCGTCATCACGTAAGCCTGGTTGAAGACCTGGAAGGTTCCGATCACGCCGACCACGAGGTTGTAGAAGATCGTCGGCGTCATCATCGGAAGTGTGACGAACCGGAACCGAGCCCACGTGCCGCCGCCGTCGATCGACACGGCCTCGTACAGATGCCGAGGCACGCCCTGCAGACCGGCGAGGAAGATCACCATCGCGTTGCCGAAGCCCCAGGTGCTCATGATGACCAGCGACGGGATGACGGCGGTCTCGCTGTAGATCCACTGCGAGGTGGGCAGTCCGCCCTGACGCAGGACCGAGTTGAGCAGGCCGAAGTCCGGGTTGAAGATCCAGAGCCACAGGATCGCGTTGGCGATCGCGGGGACGAGGGTCGGGACGTAGTAGATCGTCCGCCAGAACGAGAGGCCGCGGACGCGCTGGTTCAGTAACAGGGCAAGGAAGAACCCGACGATGAGGATCAACGGGACCGAGCCCAGCGTGTAGTACGTCGTGACGCTGAGGGACTTCCAGAACAGCTCGTCGTCGACGAGCCGGGTGTAGTTGTCGGCTCCGACGAAGTTCGGGCTGGCTCCGATGGTCCAGTCGGTCAGGCTGAAGAAGAACGACGCCAGCATCGGCCCGATCGTGAAGATGACGAAGCCGAGGATCGCGGGCAGCGCCATGAGAACGCCCCACCTGCGTTCCAGCCTGGTCTGGCCGGACAGGCGTTGGCGTGTGGCCATCGGCGCGCTCCTCTCGCGGTGTGGGTCACAGCTCTTGTGTCGGGTTCCAGCCCAGCAGGAGTTTGTCGATCTTCGGCGTCAGCTCCTTCAGGACGTCGGCCGCGGGGCGCTTGCCGGTCTGGATCTGCTGCAGCGCGGGAGTGAGGATCGTGTCGATCTTGTCCATGTTCTTCAGGCGCTGGCCGAACACCGCGGCGGAGTTGTTGACCGTGTAGTCGATGACCGCGGTCTTGAACTCGGGTGGGTGAACGTCGTTCTCCGCCCACTTCGCGATGAACTCCGGCTCTGTGTAGTACTTCCGCTCCAACGGCATCCACAACCCGTTCGAGTACAGGTCCACATGGGCCGGATCGTTGTGATACATGAAGAGCTCGACGGCCTCCTCCGGATACTTGCTCTCGGAGAAGATCACCGAGGCCCCACCCATCGACGCGGTCATCGGCTCCTGGTACGTCGGCAGCACCCCGATCCCGTAGTCGAGGTCGCTCTGCGACATGTCGAGCAGAATCCACTGGCCGTCGAACACCATCGCGATCCGGCGCGTCTGCAGCTGCACGTTCGACGGCGGCGCACTGTCGCCGCCGGTCTGGGCGGGTGTGGGCGCGACGTGGTACTTGTAGATCAGGTCCTGCAGGTTCTGGAAGACCTCGATCGCCTCGGGCGTGTCCAGCAGGCATTTCTTCCCGGACTCGTCGACGACATCGACCCCGTTGCTGCGCAGCAGTCCGTACCACATGCCGGGGAACTCGATGTTGACGCTGACGCCGAACTGCTTGATCTGCTTGGGATCGAAGCCGGACTCGTCTGGATGCTTCCCCTCGCGGTCGACGGTCAGCTTGTGCGCGTTCTCGACCAGCTGGTCCCACGTCCACGCCTTGTCCGCAGAGGCCGGCGGGTGCTCCACGCCAGCGTCGTCGAGCGACTTCTTGTTGTACCAGAGCAGCATGACCTCGTTGGCGGTCTGCGTGCCGAACGTCTTGTCCTTGCCGTACCAGAAGTACGTGCCGGGCAGGCGCTCCGCGAGCCCGGGGTACTTGTCGAAGTGGTCGAACAGGTTGACGAGCTTCCCCTGGTCGGCGAGGCGATACCCGATGGCCGAGCCCATGTACGCCACGTCCGGCGGCCGCTTGCTCGCGACCAGCGTGTTCATCTTCGTGTCGTACTCCTCCGGCGTGTAGATCGGCCGGACCGTACTGCCCTCGTGGTCCTTCTCGAACTTGTCGAGCATGGCGTTGATCGCCTTCTGCTCGAACGTCGAACCCCAGTACATGAACTGCAGCTGCGCACCGCCACCGCCCGAACCACCGCCACTGCCGCCCTGGCAGGCGGACAGCAGCGGCGCGGCGGTAGCACCGAGGGCGGCGAGGCCACCCAGCCGGAGCAGGTCACGTCGGTTCACCATGACGACCTCCTCACGCGAGCGGCAGCCACACCCGCATGGCGCGCCCGTCGCGGTTGTCCCACTGGAAATACGGGATCGCAGTCGCGGTGACGGGTTCGGCTGTCAAGCCGCCGTTGCGCGACGTGGAGTACGGCCAAGCACTGCTCTCGTGTGTCACAGCGCCCGCGCCGACCTCGACGCGCACGGTCCGACCGACACCTTCGAGGCTGTCGGCGTCGACCACGCGCAGCTCGGCGTCCGGCGCGAGAACGAGGTTCTCGAGGTCGACCGGCTGGTCGACCTGCTCGAAGCAGTACACGAGCGGCCCTCGTTCGACCGCGACCGAGCCGCGGACGGCGTCGATGCGGCGGTTCGGATGCGTGATCCGCGGCGTGAGGTCGACCTCGACGGTGATCTCGTCGCCGGGCAGCCAGACGCGGGTGAACGTACGGTACGTTCCGGCGTCGTTTGCCCTGTCCCACTGGGGAATGCGCACGGCGAGCGTCCACTCGCCAGCAGGCGTCTCGTCGACGGTGATCCGGACCGTCCCGCTCCACGGGTAGTCGGTCTCGACGCTGAGCTTGGCCTCGCCAGCCTGGATGGTGCCGGAGACGAACTGGTGCAGCTGCACACCGGCGTCAGAGGTCGTCGCGACGTAGTGCCCGAACGTGGCGACCAGCCGCATGATGTTCGGCGGGCAGCACGCACAGCTGAACCAGGGGTTGCGGCGTCCCGGGTCGTCGCCCTCGAGGTGGTCGGCACGACGCTGCAGCGGGTTGACGTAGAAGAACCGTTCGCCGTCCGCCGAGGTCGAGCCGGCAAACGCGTTGTACAGCGTGCGTTCGATCAGGTCGGCGTACCGCGCCTCGCCGGTCGCGAGCAGCAGCCGCCAGCTCCAGTGGATGCTCGCGATCGCGGCACAGGTCTCGGCGTACGCACGATCCGGCGGCAGCTCGTACCGGTCGCCGAACGCCTCGTGCGAGTGCCGTGACCCGAGCGCCCCGGTGAGGTACGTCTTCGAGGCGACCATGTCCTCCCAGCGGCGGACCGAGCACTCCAGCAGCGACTCGTCGCCGGTCTCGAGATAGACGTCGACGACACCGGCATCGAGGTAGAGCTGGCGAACGGCATGCCCGACGGCGGTGTCGGCCTCGCGTACGGGCAGGTGGTCCTGCAGGTAGTGCGCGCCCATGCCGCTGCTGACGATCCCGCCCTTGCCCCGCTCGTCGATCAGCTTGGTCGCGAGGTCGAGGTACGGCCGTTCGCCAGTGAGGCGGTAGAGCTCGACCAGCGCGGTCTCGATCTCGGGGTGCCCGTCGACGCCGGGGTTGCCCTTGGTGAGGAACTCGTCGACGAGGTGGTCGGCGAACCGACGCGCGACCTCCAGCAGCTTCGGCGCCGCACCCGCGCGGGCCGCGGCGACGGCGGCCTGGATGAGGTGGCCGGCGCAGTACATTTCGTGGCTGTACTCGAGGTGGTCGTACACCTCGTCCGGCTTGACGACCTGGTAGTAGGAGTTGAGATATCCGTTGTCCCGTTGGGCTTTCTCCAGCAGCTCGGCGACCTCGTCGACGAACGCGAGAAGGTCGTCGTCAGGGTGCGCGGCGAGCGCCCAGGCCACGGCCTCGAGCTGCTTGTAGACATCGGAGTCCATGAACCGCGGACCGCGGAACTCGCCCTGCGCGGTTCCGGCGGCGAGGCGGAGGTTGTGCAGGTTGCCGGCGGCCTCGAGCTGCTTCAGCCCGAGGGGGATGCTGGTCTGCCCGTTCAGCTGCTGCCAGCGGGCCAACGGGCCGGCCTGGATCGTGACGTCACGGACTCCGAGCGGCCGGAGTGCGGCTTTCGCGCTACTCGTGGGCACAGCGGGTCCGCTGACCTGGGCTTCCGTCGTCATCGTCGAGCTCCCTCGGCGGGCTCGGAAACACTCGGAATAGGTTTTCCTTCCCGCACGTTAGGAGCGCCGACCGGCGAGCGTCAAGGGAAGCGGCCGAGATCGGAAATGAACTGCGCGGTTGGTGAGCGGGGCTAGGCTAGGCCGGATCGGACGGGTGTTTCCGAGGAGGAAAAGCGTTGTCGGATTCGTACGCGGACGGACGCGTCGCCACGATCAGGGACGTGGCCGCGAAGGCCGGCGTCTCGGTGGGGACGGCGTCCAAGGCGCTGAACGGGCGCGGCCAGCTCAAGGCAGCGACCAGGGCGCGCGTGGCGGCGGCCGCGCAGGAGCTGGGCTTCCGGCCGAACGACCTGGCGCGGGGACTCCTTGCCGGTCGTACGTTCACCGTCGGCCTGATCACCAGCGACAGTTTCGGCCGCTTCTCGATCCCGGTCATGCTCGGCGCGGAGGACGCGCTGTCGGCCGGACAGGTGTCGGTGTTCATGGCGGACACGCGCGACGACCCGATCCGCGAACGGCACCATCTGCAGCGCCTGTTGGCCAGAAGGGTCGACGGCATCATCGTGACCGGCCGCCGGATCGAGCCGCGGCCGAGTATCGGGCACGACCTGCCGGTACCGGTCGTGTACGCGATGCTGCAGTCCGCCGACCCGTCCGACGTGTCGGTGATCCCGGACGACGCGGGTGGTGGAGCGCTGGCCGTTCAGCACCTGCTGGCGACCGGGCGTACGGAGATCGGCCACATCACCGGCCCGCAAAGTTTTCTGGCGGCACGCCAACGCGCCGAGGGCGCGCAGTCGGTGCTGGCCACCAAGGGGCTGGAGTTCGCCGGAGGCGAGGTGCGGTACGGCGAGTGGACCGAGCAGTGGGGCCGCCAGGGCGCCGACATCCTGCTCCGCTCCGCGCCCGACGTCGACGCGATCTTCTGCGGCAGCGACCAGATCGCCCGCGGCGTCGCCGAGACGCTGAGAGAACGCGGCAGAAGGATCCCCGACGACGTCGCGCTGATCGGCTTCGACAACTGGGGCCCGATGGCCGAAGGGTGCCGACCGCCCCTGACGACCGTCGACATGAACCTGTACGAACTGGGACAGGTCGCCGGGCGGCATCTGCTCGACGCGATCGAGGGACAGCTCACCCACGGCCTACACACGTTGCCATGCCGTCTGGTCCTCCGCGAGTCCACCGGGCCCGCCTGACCTGGGCGAAGACCAGCCGCCACACGGATAAACATCGGCTTCCAGACCTGGCCGCATGTGGTCGGTTCCTTGCGATGTTACCGAGCAGTCGCTTAGACCGGATCGAGGGGGGAGTCAGGGTCAACCCACTCCCTTTGGAGGAGCCGTGAGGGACGTCAGAGCCTCATTTCGGCACCGGATCACCAAGACCGCACGATTCCTGGTCGTCGCTGTAGGCGTGGTCGCCGCGTCCAGCGTCGCCGGGTCAGCAACAGCGGCGCCACCGGCGCAGGACGCCGCGTCAGAGCTCTCCGCCGTCAACTCGTCGGTGAAGAGCTCGGGAGTCGACGGCATCGCCTGGTACAACGACGCGAAGTCCGGCAAGGTCGTCGTCACCGCCGACAGCACCGTCTCAGCGGAGGAGCTCGCCGAGGTCAAGCGCAGCGCGGGCGACGACGCCGACATGCTCACGATCAAGCGTACGAAGGGCGAGTTCAAGCCGTTGCTCGCGGCCGGGGACGCCATCCACGGCAACGGCTATCGATGCTCGCTCGGCTTCAACGTCCAGCAGGGCAGCACGTACTACTTCCTCACCGCCGGTCACTGCGGCGAGGTCGTGAGCACCTGGTACGCGGACCCCAGCGAGTCCACGCTGATCGGTCCGACCGTCGACTACAGCTTCCCTGGCGACGACTACGCGCTCGTGCGGTACGACAACCCGGCGCTCGACCACCCGGGCGGCTACACCGCGGCGGACGCGTTCGTCGGTGAGAACGTCACGCGTACCGGCTCGACCACGGGCACGCACTCCGGCACGGTCACCGGCCTCAACGCCACGGTCAACTACGGCGGCGGCGACATCGTCGGCGGGCTGATCCAGACCACGGTCTGCGCCGAGCCCGGAGACTCGGGCGGCCCGCTGTACGACGGCAACAAGGCCATCGGCCTGACCTCCGGCGGCAGCGGTAACTGCACCTCCGGCGGAACGACGTTCTTCCAGCCGGTCACCGAGGCCGCGCAGGCGTACGGGGTCACTGTCTACTGATCGCTCCAGGTTGTGGCCGGGCGGCCGGGGCGCCCGGCCACAACCTGACAGCAGTGCGCGGGGATTCGTCAGATGTCTATGCTGAGCCGCATGGCTGTGAAGAACCTGACTCCTCGTCGTAGCCACGCGTGGTTCGGCGCCACTGGACGATCGGGGATGGCGCACCGGTCGTGGATGCGCAACCAGGGGTTCGGCCCCGACGTGTTCGACGGGCGGCCGGTGATCGGCATCGCGACCACCTGGTCGGAGCTCGCTCCCTGCAACGCCCACCTGCACCGGGTGGCCGAGGCGGTCAAGCGCGGCGTCTGGCAGATGGGCGCGTTCCCGCTCGAGTTCCCCGCCCTCGCGACGGGCGAGACGCTGATGCGCCCGACCGCGATGTTCTACCGCAACCTGCTCGCGATGGAGTCCGAGGAGCTCATCCGCTCCAACCCGCTCGACGGTGTCGTTCTCCTCTCCGGCTGCGACAAGACCACGCCCGGCCTGCTGATGGGCGCCGCGTCGGTCGACATCCCGGCGATCATGGTCACCGGCGGCCCCATGCTGAACGGCAAGTACAAGGGCCAGGACGTCGGCTCCGGCACGCACGTGTGGAAGTTCGAAGAGGACCTCAAGACCGGCGTGATGACCGAGGCGGACCTCACGTACGCCGAGGGCTGCATGTCCAGGTCGAACGGTCACTGCATGACGATGGGCACCGCGTCAACCATGGCTTGCATGGCCGAGGCGCTCGGCATGCAGCTCCCTGGCAGCGCGACCTGGCCGGCCGTCGACGCGCGCCGGTACGAGACCGCCGAACGGGCCGGCAAGCGCATCGTCGACATGGTCGTCGAGGACCTCCGCCCCAGCCAGATCATGACGCGTGCCGCGTTCGAGAACGCCATCCGTACGAACGCCGCGATCGGCGGCAGCACGAACGCGATCATCCACCTGCTCGCCATCGCCGGCAGGCTCGGCGTCGAGCTCGAGCTGAACGAGTTCGACGAGCTCGCGCGGCCGATTCCCACGCTCGTCGACCTGATGCCGTCCGGCCGGTTCCTGATGGAGGACTTCTGCTACGCCGGCGGGCTTCCCGTCGTGCACAAGGAGCTCGCCGACGCCGGCTTCCTCAACACCGAGCAGATCACCGTGACCGGCCAGAGCATCGGCGCGAACGTCGCCGACGCCGAGTGCTGGAACGGCGAGGTGATCCGTACGTTCACCGAGCCGTACCAGGACGCGGGCACCGGAACGGCAATCCTGCATGGGAATCTGGCCCCGAACGGCGCCGTGATCAAGCAGTCCGCCGCTACGCCGGAGCTGCTCCAGCACACCGGCCGCGCGCTCGTGTTCGACTCGCCGGAGGAGTACCACGCGGTCTGCGACGACCCCGACATGGACGTCGATCCCTCCGATGTGCTGGTGATCCGGTACGCCGGCCCGAAGGGCTACCCGGGCATGCCCGAGGTGTCGAACGTGCCCATCCCCACCAAGCTGTTGAAGGCCGGCATCACCGACATGGTCCGCATCTGCGACGGCCGGATGAGCGGCACCGGCTACGGCACCGTCGTCCTGCACGTCGCGCCAGAGGCAGCGCTCGGCGGTCCGCTCGCCCTCGTCAAGACCGGCGACACGATCACCCTCGACGTCCCGGCGCGCAGCATCATGATGAACGTGAGCGACGAGGAGATCGAGCGTCGTCGTTCGGAGTGGAAGCCGAAGGACCCGGAGTACACCAGCGGCTACGCCTGGCTGTACGTCGAGCACGTTCTCCAAGCCCCGCAAGGCGCGGACTTCGACTTCCTGCAGGGCAGCCGCGGCCACAAGGTTCCCCGCGAGTCCCACTAAGGCTTAGCCTGGCTCCCGTCCTGATACCGGTGACGGGAGGCTCGCGATGGCCAGGTTCGGACGCGTACTCACCACGCTCGGGTTGGCAACGGCGTTGGCGCTGACGGCGACTCCCGCGCAGGCGGCGCCGTCGGATCAGGCGCGGGCCGAGCTGCGCGGCATCGTCGAGAACGTCAACCAAGCAACGGCGAAACGCTACAACGCGCGTGACGACGCGGGTCATGTCATGGACACGGCGAAGATCATCCAGGACAGCTCCGGCGGCACCCTCGCGGTTCGGCTCACAAAGGAGCGAAGCCCCTAGGAACCTCGGCACCTCCCAGTCGGCGCAGCGAAACTGCAGTGAGCCGAAGCCGCGACAATCGGATACTGCGCCGTCTCTCACCACCTGAGCAACGGCGAGTTCAAGGTCAACCTCGCCACTTCGACCGATCTGCTCAACTGGCACTGGGTACGCGAGCTCGCCGGCAGCGTCACCGGTCCCGCGAGCCAGCCCACGATCGTGCAAGCCAGCAACGGCGGATTCGTTCTCGCGTGGGAGCAGGAGAACGCCGGTGGCGGCAACAACCACCTCGCGTTCCGCTACTACGCCGACAAGAACGCGCTTCTCGCCGGCAATGTCGCCCGAAGCTTCGACGCGCCCCGCAGGCTCTCGTCCTGCGCGGAAGGTACCCCGAACATCTACTCCGTCACGCTCTCCCCCGACATCGACCACTCCGTGATCGACGTCGGCGCGCACTACTGGTGGAACTGTGACCGGGATCGGCAACAACGCGGCCGCCTCACCAACTTCAACTCCTGGTCCACGAGCGCACAACCGAACGTCGACAACGCCTTGCTGCATTGGGGAGTCGGCGGAAACATCGGCGACCGTGACCAGGTGTTCTACAAGGGTTTCAGCTTCGGCCTGTTCGAGGGCCAGTTCGTCAAGGGCGACTTCGGCTCGTGGCGTACGTTCGTCTACGACTACCAGACAGGCAACGCCGACCAGACCACGATCCACACCGACGGCGGCAGTACGGCGTTCGCCAACCCCACCATCACCTCGCTCAGGGCATCGAACGGCCAACCCGCCATCCTCGTCACGCTGTTCGTCCCGAGTGAGGGCGCCGCGCCGGGCGAGTCCGGCGAGCTGATCTACTACCAGACCATCTAGTGCCGATGTCACGATCGGATAGGTTTCTGGCGCGGCCTGGACATGGCTTGATCCCGCCTACCTGAGAATGCTGGGGTGGTGTGAGCCAGCCCACACCGCGATTCGACAGGCGTACCCTCCTCAAGGGAGCCGCCGGCGCGGCCATCGGGGCGGCCGCGGCCGGTTGTACGCAGCCCACCGCGGCGTCGTCGGGCGCCGACCTCGAGCTGTGGACGTTCGCCTCGACGCACGCCGGCTGGTTCGAGCAGATGGCCAAGGAGTTCGAGCAGAAGACCGGACGCAAGGTCAAGGTCAGCCTGATCGCCGGCGGCACGATCTTCGAACAGCTGTTGATCAATCTCAAGGCCGGCGGTCTCAACGCCCCTGATCTGTGCGACATCGAGCAGGGCGCGTTCGGCAGCTTCCTCATCGGCCGTTCGGTCCCGTTCGTCGACCTCAGCTCGACCTTGCGCGACAAGGGGTACGACAAGCAGCTCGTCGAGGCCAGGCAAGCACTTTACAGCTGGAAGGGCGCCGTCTACGGGATCGAGCACGCGCTCACCCCCGTCACGCTGTTCTACCTGCGCGAGCCGTGGGAGAAGGCCGGCGTCGACCCGGGCACGCTCGAGACCTGGGACGAGTTCAGCGAGGCGGCGCTCGAGGTCCTGCCACCCGGCACCAGCGCGCTTCCGATCCCGACGCACGACTGGGTGCTGCGGCAGCGCGGCGGCGACTACTTCGACGCCGACGGCAACGTCGCTATCGACGGCGAGCTCTCTCTCGACACCATGAACTGGATGCTCGACCAGGAACGCAAGGGCGTCTTCGCCTCACCGCCGGGCTGGCTCACCGAGGGCGCGACCCCGGCGGTGTGGGCGGAGTTCCGCGCCGGGCATCTCACGTCGCTGTACGTTCCGGACTGGTACGCGGGCACGATCGCCAGCACCGCCGACGACTTCGTGGGCAAGTGGGCCGCGTGCCCGCTGCCGGCGTTCGAACCCGGCGGGCGAAGGGTCAGCTGCGCCGGCGGTACCGGCCTCGACGATCCTGAAGACGAGCAAGAGGCAAGAGCTGGCGTGGCAGTTCATGGAGTTCGCGATGCTCCGCGTGCCGGCCGTGGTCGCGCGCTACAAGGCGATCAACCTGTACCCGCCGTTCATTCCCGCCTGGGACGATCCCGCGATGCACGACCCGATCCCGTTCTTCGCCGGCCAGGACATCGGCGAGCTGTACTCGCAGCTGGGTAAGGACGTTCCGCCGGAGTACCAGAGTCCGTACCGCCCGCAGCTGACCGGGCAGGAGCTCACGCCGTACATCCTCGACGTCTACCAGCGCCGCGCGACACCGCAAGAGGTGTTCGGCCGCGCCGCCGACGTCATCCGGGCGAAGCAGGAGAAGGGCGGCACCGTTGGCTGACCGACGCACGCGCAGCCGCATCAAGCCGCGCTGGACCCCGTACTTCTTCATCGCGCCGTTCTTCCTGCTGTTCGGCGTGTTCTTCGGCCTGCCGACGCTGCGCTCGCTGCAGATGAGCTTCACCACCGAACGAGGCGTCGACACCTCGGCCACGTTCGCCGGGCTCGACAACTACGCCACGCTGATCGCGGACCCGAACTTCTACACCGGCCTGTTCAACACCACGTACTACGCGCTCGGCAGCATCCTCCTGATCGTGCCGCTGGCGCTGAGCCTCGCGCTGCTCCTGCGGACGAAGGGCTTGCTGATCAGGGAGTTCTTCCGGCTCTCGTTCTTCCTGCCGAACGCGATCTCCGGCATCGTGGTCGCGATCGTCTTCCGGCTGGTGTTCGACCAGGAGTACGGGCTGCTCAACAACTGGCTGCTCGCGCCGCTCGGTTTGCCCAAGCTGGCTTGGCTTTCTGATCCGCATCTGATCATGCCGAGCATCATCATCCTCGGCATCTGGCAGTACACCGGCCTGAACGCGCTGTACTTCATGGTCGGCCTGCAGAACCAGGATCCCGGACTGCACGAAGCGGCGACGGTCGACGGCGCGAACGCGTGGCAGCGGTTCCGCTACATCACGCTGCCGCTGCTGCGGCCCACGATGGTCTTCGTCGTCACGTTCGCGATCATCGGCTCGTACCAGCTGTTCGCGCAGCCCGTCGCGCTCGTCGGCGACAACGGCGGCCCGGGCCGCGCCGGCTACACGCTGACGATGTTCTTGTACCAAACGGCGTTCACGAACCTCGACCTCGGCTACGGCGCCGCGATCGGCTATGCGATCACCGTGATCATCATCGCGCTCAGCCTGTTGCAGATGTGGGCGCAGGGCTTCTTCCGAAAGGAGGCTTCGTGAGCACCTCGGTGAAGAGCCCTGCCAGCGTTCGCGGTGACGTTCCGCCAAGCCCGCAAGGCCAAGGCGCAACGGGGAGGCGCTGGACGCCGGCCCGGATCGCCGCCCATCTCGCCCTGCTGGCCGCGGTCGCCGTCACCGCGCTGCCGTACGTCTACCTCGCGACCGGCTCGATCAAGAAGCCGGGCGAGATCTTCGAGCTCCCGTTGCGACTGCTGCCGCGCGTGCCGACCTGGGAGCACTTCACCCGGCTGTTCAGCGACGAGCTCATCCCGTTCGGCCGCCAGGTCGGCAACAGCTTCGTGATCTCGTTCCTCACCACGCTGCTCGTCGTCGCGGTGTCGGCGTCGGTGGGGTGGGGCTTCGCGAAGTACGAGTTCCCGTTGCGGAACGTCCTGTTCGTCGTTCTGCTCACGACCTTGACGCTGCCGGTGCAGGTCGCACTGGTGCCGCTGTTCACGATGATGGTGTCGCTGCAGTGGCTGGACACGTTCCAGGGCGTGATCCTGCCGAGCGGAGCGAGCGCGTTCGGCGCGTTCTTCATACGCCAAGCGATGCTCGCCGTGCCCGACGAGATGGTGCAGGCGGCGCGGATCGACGGCGCGTCGGAGTTCCGCATCTTCCTCACGATGGGCGTGCCGCTGGCGCGCGGCGCCCTGTCCGTCCTCGCGGTGTTGACGTTCCTCGGCTCGTGGAACGACTTCCTCTGGCCCTCCATCGTGCTGCGCAGCCCCGAGCGCCAGACGTACCCGGTCGGCCTCGCGAACCTGGTCGGCTTCTACGCCACCGAGTACGGCATGATCCTCGCCGGCTCGTTCCTGGTCACCGTGCCGATCATCATCCTGTTCATCGCCGGCCGAAAGCACCTCCTCGACAACCTGACGATCGGCTCCGTCAAGGGCTGACGTCGATCAACCGGTAGACCGAATGACCTCGGAATGCCTGCGCATGCGGTAGGAATGGCAAGGTGCTCACAGTTGCCGTTCTCGATGACTACCAGACCGTCGCCGAGGGACTGGCCGAATGGCCGCCTGACGTGCGGTTCTTCCACGACCACGTGACCGGCGACGAGCTGGTCGAGCGGCTCGCGGAGTTCGAGGCCGTGGTCGTCATGCGCGAACGTACGCCGCTCCCGCGCACCGTCCTGGAGCGGCTGCCGAAGCTGAAGCTCGTCGTCACCACCGGCATGCGGAACGCCTCGATCGACCTCGCGGCCGCCCGCGACCTCGGCATCACCGTCTGCGGCACGCCTGGCAGCGGCGCGGCGACGATCGAGATCGCGTGGGGTCTGATCCTCAGCCTCACCCGGAACATCCCGCGCGAGGATCGGGCGTTGCGCGAGGGCTCGTGGCAGCAGACGATCGGTACCGACCTGGCCGGCGCCACGCTCGGGCTGGTCGGCCTCGGCCGGCTCGGCAGGGCGATGGTGCCGGTGGCGCGCGCGTTCGGCGTCGAGGTCCTGGCCTGGAGCCAGAACCTCACCGACGAAGCTGCCGCCGAGGCAGGCGTCACGAGGGTGGAGAAGCTGGAGCTGTTCGAACGTTCCGACATCGTGAGCGTCCACTACGTGCTGAGCGACCGGTCCCGCGGCCTGGTGGGAGCGGACGAGCTCAACGCGATGAAGCCCGGCGCGTACCTCGTCAACACCTCCCGCGGCCCGATCGTCGACACCGCCGCGCTCGTCGAGGCGCTCGCGGACAACAGGATCGCCGGCGCTGGCCTCGACGTGTACGACGAGGAGCCGCTCCCCGCGGACCACCCGCTGCGGAACCTGACCAACACCGTGCTCACGCCGCACCTCGGCTACGTCACGATGAACACCTACCAGCAGTGGTACGGCGCCGCGGCCGACGCGATCCGCGCGTACGTAGCCGGCCAGCCGACCAACGTTCTGGAGCCGCGATGATCGAGCTCACCCTGCACGCCGCGCCGCTCGGCGGGTCGCAACCGCTGCGTGGCGACCTCGTCCGCCCGGAGGGCGACGGGCCGTGGCCGGGGGTGGTGATGGTGCACGAGGCGCTCGGGTACGACGACGTGATGCGCCGCCAGGCGGAGCGGCTCGCCGAGGCCGGGTTCCTCACGCTGGCCGTGGATCTGTTCAGCGCGGGTGGCGGCAAGGTGCGGTGCATGATCTCGGCGTTCCGCGCGTTGACCCGCGGCTCCGGAAAGCAGTTCGCCGACATCGAGGCCGCGAGGCAGTACCTGCTGGAGAGCCCGGACTGCACCGGCAAGATCGGCGTCATCGGCTTCTGCATGGGCGGCGGCTTCGCGCTGCTGACGGCGTCGAAGGGGTTCGACGCGTCGTCGGTGAACTACGGGATGATGCCGCGCGACCTGTCGGTCCTCGAGGGCGCGTGCCCGATCGTCGCGTCGTACGGCGAGCGCGACCAGCTGGCCAAGGTGGCCGGCCAGCTGGAGAACGAGCTCACGCCTCGCAGCGTCGTACACGACGTGAAGCTGTACCCGAAGGCCGGCCACTCGTTCCTCAACGACGCCGAGACCGGCCCGAAGCTCCTGCGCCCGATCATGCGCATCGCCGGCGTCGGTCCCGAGCCGACCGCGGCCGCCGACGCGTGGAAGCGGATCGACAGGTTCTTCCACGAGCACCTGACTACAGGTGAACGTCCTTCAGCTCCCGCCGGGTGAGCAGGGCGTCGACGATGACCTCGGCTACGGCTTCGGGCGTGAGGAAGCGTGACGGGTCGTACGGACGACCGGCCTGCTCCTGCAGCTTGCGCAGCAACGGGGTGTCGGTGCCGCGCGGGTAGACGGTCGTCACCTTGAGGTCCGGCTCCTCGGCACGCAGCGCGTCGGCGAGGAAGCGCATCGCCTCCTTGCTCGCGGCGTGCGCACCCCAGGTCGGCCAGCCGTGGATCGACCGGTTCGCGCCGACGAACAGCACGTGCCCTCCTCCCTGCCGCAGCGCGGGAAGCAGCAGCCGGGTCAGCTCACCGACCGCGATCACGTTGACCGTCAACGTCCGTTGCCACAGCTCGAGCGTCATCTCCGCGATGCGGGCGAGATCGCCCACCGCGGCACAGTGCACGAGCCCGTCGAGCCGTTCGAACGCCGGCAGCCCTGCCTCGAACGTCGCCGGCTCGGCGAGGTCGAGCACGATCGCACCGTCGGCCGGCTTCCGTACGACGGGATGCACGACGTGCCCACGTTCGCGCAAACCGGCCACGATCGCCGACCCGATCCCACTCGACGCCCCTGTCACCACATAAGAACCCACGCGCCCATTCTTCACCCGCCGAGGCGCCTGGCAATGAAGTCGCACCAGGCGGTGACAGCCACCGGGGCTGTCGTCCCGTGCGGCCCGGGGAACGCGACGAGCTGCTTGTCTCGCGACCCGAGCAGCTCGAATAGGTCGAACTGACCGGCGCGGGGGAAGAGCTCGTCGTCCCACTGAACGTGAAACAGCACGGGCAGCGTGATGGCGGGGGCGTCGCCACGGAACCGGTGGGCCATATCGATCGCGGCCGGCATCGAGGCAGGCTGGACCAGCCCGTACTTGCCGAATACCGCACAGCGCAGCCGGCGGTTCGCCCGCGCCACGAACGGGAGCCCGAACCGCGTCCCCATCGACAGGCCGAGGTAGCCGACCCGTTCGCCGTCGACGAGGTCGAGCGCGTCGAGAACGTCCAGCGTCGCGGTCCAGTCGTCGACCATCGAGTCCGTGACCTGCTCGATCCCCACGGCCGCCATGCGTTCCTGGTACTCGCGGGCTCCGACCGGTTCGGGCACCCGATCGCCGTGGTACGGCCCGTCGATCGCGACGGCCACGACGTTCGAGGCGGCGAAGTGTTGGCCCAGGCTTCGTTGCCGGTCGCCCCGCTTATGCCCGCTGCCGCCGTGACCCATCAGGACGAGCGGTGCGGGACCGTCGACGCGGGCGGGCGACCACAGGACGCCGGGGACGGTGTGGCCGGCGCGCTCGAGCCTGAACGAGCGCTCGTCGACACCCGCATCCACGACCGGATCGCCCAGCCACCGAAGATCGTCCACGGCCCCATCTTCCAACCTTGAGCGAACGGCGTCGAAACGGCGCTCGAAAGTCTCTGCCGCTTCCGGCCGACTCGTTGACAGAAGATCACGCGACCAGGTGTGCTCCTCACGAAAGCCGTTTCGTTCACAGGGGGAGGCACAGTGAAACGCATCAAGATCCTCGCGGCGCTCGCCGTCGCTACGGTCGCCGTTCTCGCGAGCGCACTGCCGGCGGCAGCTGCGGACGACCCGCCCGGAACGTCCGACGAGTGCTCGTTCGTCTGGGCGACCGTCGACCCGATCGGCAACGGCTGGTACTTCGGCGACGCACGGCTGAACTGCCCGGTCGCCACCGACCTCGGCTGGCGCTGGGAGCTCGACGGCCGCGAGATCGAGCGCGCCGCTGACGGGCGGCGCGGGCCCGGCGAGGTTCCGATATTCGACGACATCGAGGTGCACGGAACCCCCGGTCAGGAGCTCTGCTTCTTCCCGACAGCCTGGGGCAACGACAGGGGCCGCGCCTGCCTCACCATCTGAGGAAGCTCGTCTGAAACCGGAAGTTTCCTCTCTAGACGCCAACAGGTCTGGAAACGACTAACACGTTCGGGGTTTACTGCGCTGCAGAGCTTTGCTGGCAGCGTCCGGGGGAGGCGCCCCACCGGGAGGGAAAGTTTCATGCGTAGACCGACCATTCGCCTCCGCGTGCTCACCGCCGCGTTGGCCGCGGGGGCGATGGTCGCCCTCGGCGCCGCCGTGCCCGGGCCGGCCAGGCCGGCCGCCGCGGAGCCGTCGACAACGGCGTTCGAGCCACGCCTCGAGACGTACGACCAGTCCCGGCCCATCGCGCCGGGCGTCACGTTCCGTGAGTTCGATCGGTACGGGCCGGACGGCTACAACGGCACGCCGAACTGGCTGCAGGGCGACTCGCTCACCGTCGACCTGACCAAGGGCACGAAGGTCGACTACCTGTTCCCGGGCCGCGTCGCGGCCGGCGAGCCGATCTCGACGCAGGCCAACCGGGTCAAGGCCGTCGCCGCGGTGAACGGTGACTTCTTCGACATCAACAACTCCAACGCCGCGCTCGGCGTCGGCATCCAGAGCGGCAAGCTGATCCAGTCGCCGGACGAGGACCCGCGCTGGCGCAAGTCGTCCGCGATCTTCACACCGGACGGGATCGGAGCGATCGGCGAGGTGTTCTTCGAGGGCACGATCAAGCTGCCCACGCAAACCGTTCCGCTGGCCGGCGTCAACAAGCCGAACCTCGCGTCCGGCGGCATCGAGGTCTTCACGCCGTTGTGGGGAACGTACTGCCGCTGCCGCGCGACGCAGGGCGCCGCCCGCGCCACCGAGGTCGAGGTCGTCGGCGGCTTGGTGAGCGCGATCCGGACGCCGCCGATCGCCGGCGAGGTCCCGGCGAACGGGTTCGTACTCGTCGGCGAGGACGCCGGCGCGGACACCCTTGCCGCGTTGCAGGTCGGCGACCCGATCAGCATCGACTACCAGGCGCGGACCGCGAGCGGCGCGCAGATCCAGGCCGCGATCAACGGTCGCCAGCTGCTGGTCGTGAACGGTGTCGCGCAGAACGCGAGCGCCGGCGACAACGTCCCGCAGGCGCCGCGGACCGCGATCGGCTTCAACCGCGAGGGAACTAAGATGTTCCTGCTCACCGCGGACGGCCGGCAGCCCGCCTTCTCCACGGGCCTCGGGCTCGACGAGCTCGCGCAGATGATGATCGAGCTGGGCGCGTACAACGCGCTGAACCTGGACGGCGGCGGCTCGACCACGATGGTCGCGCGCGAGCCGGGTTCGACGACCTCGGTCGTGGAGAACGTCCCGTCGGACGGCGCGGAGCGCAACGACCCGAACGGGCTGGCGCTGTTCGCCCCGCAGGGCAGCGGAAAGCTCAAGGGCCTCTGGGTCGAGCCGCAGCTCGAGGCCAAGGGCGCGGCGGGTTCGTCGCGGGTCGGCCTGGCCAGGCCGGAGCGCGCGTTCCCCGGTCTGGTGCGGACGCTGCGGGCAGCTGGCTACGACGAGACGTACGGTCCGGCCTTGAGCTCGCCGAAGTGGCGGGTCGAGGACGGCCGGCACGGAACGGTCAGCCGTGACGGCGTCTTCCGAGGACTGCAGCCCGGCGAAGCCGAGGTCGAGGCGTACGACCGGAACGTCGAGGGCGAGCTCGACCTCACCGTTCTCGGACAGCTCGCGCGGGTCGAGACGACGACGCCACAGGTCGCGATCGTCAGCGCCGGCCAGACGGCGACGTTCGGCGTGGTGGGTCTGGACAAGGACGGATTCTCAGCCCCCATTGAGCATCCGGACATCAAGCTCTCCTACGACGCGTCGGTCGCGAAGATCACGCCCACGGCGAACGGGCTGTTCACCGCGACCGCGTTGAAGGACAACGCCTCGACGCTGGTCACGGTCGACGTGCACGGCGTCAAGCTGAACTTGCCCCTGACGGTCGGGCTCGCCGAGGTCACGGTCGCGGACTTCGAGAACGCCTCGCAGTGGACGTTCTTCGGCGAGCGCGCTACCGGAACGGTGTCGTCCGCGCCGGGCAAGATCGGGAACGGACTGCGGCTGACGTACGACTTCACCCAGGCGACGGAGACCCGTACGGGCGGCACGCGGCCGCCGGGAGACCTGGTGTTCCCGGGCCAGCCGCGGGAGATCCGCCTCTGGGCGAACTCCACCGGCAAGGGCGAATGGGCAAGCCTGCAGGTGATCGACAGCCAGGGCACGACGTTGCCCGCGTTCCGTGCCGGCTTCCTGACCGGGACGGGCTGGCAGCAGCTGGTGTTCCCGGTGCCGGCCGGGGTGGCGTATCCGGTCAAGCTGGCGCGGATCTACAACGCCGAGACGAAGCCGGAGGCGCAGTACCAGGGAGATGTGGTGATCGACGAGCTGACGGCGATCGTGCCGCCCTCGATCGAGGTACCTTCGTCGGCGAAGGTGCAGGACCCGGTCATCGTGCAGGACGGCACGGTCGGCGGAGCGTCGTGGAAGTTCGCGGTGATGTCGGACGCGCAGTTCGTGGCACGCAACCCGGACAGCGACCTGGTGAAGAACGCGCGGCGGACGTTGCGCGAGCTCAAGGCCGCGAACCCGGACTTCCTGATCATCAACGGCGACCTCGTCGACGAGGCGTCGGTGGCGGACTTCCAACTGGCCAAGCGCATTCTCGACGAAGAGCTCGGCGGGACGTTGCCGTACTACTACGTGCCCGGCAACCACGAGGTGATGGGCGCGGCGATTGACAACTTCCGCGCCGCGTTCGGTGACACGCAACGGGTGTTCGACCACAAGGGAACGCGGTTCATCACGCTCGACACGTCGCGGATCAACTTCCGGGTGAGCGACTGGACGCAGCTGCCGAAGCTGCGGGCCGAGTTGGAACGCGCGGCGGCCGACAGTGCGGTGAAGAACGTCGTGCTGGCGTTCCACGTTCCGCCGGACGACCCGACGCTGGTGAAGGCGAGCGAGCTGTCCGACCGGAAGGAAGCGGCGACGATCAAGCAGTGGCTGGCCGACTTCCAGAAGACGTCGGGCAAGGGCGCTGCGTTCATCGGGGCGCACGTCGGCACGTTCTTCGCGTCGCACACCGACGGGGTGCCGTTCTTCATCAACGGCAACTCCGGCAAGAACCCGTCCACACTCCCGACGGACGGCGGGTTCACCGGCTGGTCGATGTGGGGCGTGTCGCCCGACGCGGGCTCGTCGTGGCTACGTACGGAGGTCCGTCCGCACGTCGACACCCTCGCGGTAGCGGCTCCTTCCACCGTGCGAGTGCACGAAACCGACGTCGTCAAGGCGACGTTGACGCAGGGCACGAGGTCGGTGCCGGTGGCCTACCCGGTGACGGCCGACTGGTCCGCTTCGCCGAACGTGTACGTGGGTTCGGATCCGAGCGAGGTGAAGCCGTACCACGTGGCGACGTTCGACCCCGCGACCGGCGTCTTCAAGGCCCGCAAGGCCGCGACGATCACCCTGAACGTCAACGTCAACGGCGTCTCGGCCCAGTCCACCATCCGCCTCGAGCAGCGAGCCGCCGGCTGACCCGCCCCCCACGGCCGTGATCATGATGGTGATCATGAAGCCAGACAGGTGATATTCGCCGGTCCAGCTTCATGATCACGCTCATGATCACGGCCAGTCGGACGGTCAGGGGGCGGGGAAGCTGCGTCCGGTGAGGTGTTGGATGGCCTGCTCGCCGTTCTCGCCACGGAAGCCGACCGCGTAGCGGTACTGCTGGATCACGCCCGGCTCCGTCAGGTCGATCGCGCCGAGCGTCGACGTGGTCAGCACCCGCGTCCAGCCCGTTCCCGGGTTCGTCCACGTCGTGATCGCGTTGCCGTCGAACGCGATCGCCCACTGCGAGCCCTTCGTGATCGCCGGGCCGCCGCCGCAGCAGTAGCCGTGCAACACGCCGTCGACCATGACGTCGAGGCCGCCGACGCCGTTCTCGCCCGTCCACGCGGTGATGTAGTTCTTCGAGTCCTTCACCAGGCCCATGAAGAACCCGTCCATCACCGGACTCTGACCCACGAAGTGATCCGGCTGGATCATCACCAACGCACCCGGCGACCGCGGCCCGGCGGTCTTGTGCGTGACCATCGTGAAGTACGCGGGCAACGCGTTCGCCTTCAGCAGGCCGTCGCCGAACGTCAACTCGGGCAGGATCTCGTGGCTGGTCGGCAGGAACGTGTTGTAGTCCGCCGACGTGTCCGTGTCGAACGCGTCGTCCACACCCACGACCGGGAACGCCGAGGGGTCGAACGTCACCTCCTGCTGACCCGGGATCTGCACGGCGTGCCGCCCGCTCGCATCGGTCCACACCGAGGTCGCCGTGAAGTTCGCGACGGTTCCCGGAACGACGTTCGCCGGAGCCTGGATCTTGAACGCCACCTGGGCGAAGTCCGTCGACCTCAGGCGGCCGACGTTCACCGACCCGATCGGCGTCGCGGTCCAGCCGGCCGGACCGACGAGCCGCACCGAGGCGTTCTCGACGGTGCGCTTCGTGTCGTTGGTGATCGACACGACCGCCGTGCCACCGTTCGCGTCGTCCAACGCGGCGGGCGCGTACGCGACGCCAGGACGGTCGTCGATGTTCGACGTCGGACCGGGCACCGTCGACGACACGCGACCGGGAACGATCCGCGGCGGCGCGCCCTCCATGCCCGAGCCCGCGCCGAACACCCGCAGCCCGCCGCCGGAGGATCCGAGCCGAACGGTGACTTTCTCCTTCCCAGCAACGAGACTCTTCGGCAACGGAACGGCGACGCGGTAGCCGTACTCGCCGCCCCCACCCGCGCCGGTGTGCGAACGCGTCGCGATGCCGAGCGGGTACCACGGGTCGTCAGGCAGCACGACCTGCTCGAGCTGCTTGCCCTCGACCGTGACCGTCAACGTCGTGGGGTGCTTGCGCATCCCGGTCGCGTGGATCGGGTCGATCAACGTCGGCGCCTCAGCCGACGACGCCTCGAACACGAGCGTGCCGCCGTCGCGGGCCGCCTCCGGAACCTGCGCGGAGTACTCGAACGCGCCCTTGCCGAGCCCGGTCTGCATCGAGGCCTTCACCTTCGTGCCGCCGGTCCACTCCGACACCATTGGCTTCTGCGGGTCGAACACTCCGGCCTCGGCGGGTGTGTCGAACGACAGGTACGTCTCGGCGACGGTCTTCGAACCCGCCTGCACCCACGCCCACACGTACCCGACACGCAGGTTCTCCGGCACCGTGACGTCGACCGAGCCGGCGTCGGTGACCGCGTACCTCGTCGTCGCCAAGGCTCGCGAGCCACCGACGCCGGGGTCCACCCATCTCCCGGTGTCGCGGTCGATCCCCGCGACCTTCCACCGCAGCGTCGCGCCACGCAGGTCAAGGTCGCTGAAGTGGCTGAACGTCAAGGGCAGCTGGACATTAGCGCCAGGTTGGATGGTCGCCGCACTCGCCTTGCCGAGGGACAGATGGTCGTCGCCGTGGACGAAGTCGATGTCGCGTTCACGTCCGGTGTGGTCGACGAACTGCGCGCCGCGGGCCTGCCGGTCGTAGGTGAACGGGCTGACCGTCTCGTCCTCCTGGTCGGCGATCTGCACGCCGATGTAGCCGGCGATCTTCGGGTTCGACCGCATCAGCGCGATGTTGTCGAGCTGCTGGCCGCTGTTGAACGCCATCTCGCTCATCACCCATGGCTGCCCCTCCTGCACCCCCTCGTCGAAGTTGCGCTTCGAGCCGGGCTTCAGCAGCGAACTGAACTCGTCGAGGTACGGCTTGAGGCCTTCGAACCCGGCCAGGCCGGCGTGGATGTCGTTGATGTCGGTCGCTGAGGTGTGCCCGTTCTCGCAGCAGGCGGAGTTGTCGTCGACGAGAACATTCTCGAACTCGCTGCGGACCAGCGCGGCCATGTCCTTGATGAACGGAATCGTCTGTGGCTGCAGGGGATTTGGCCCGAGTGCGACGCCCCAGCCCTCGTTGTAGAGCGCCCAGATGACGATCGACGGGTGGTTCCGGTGGATCTTCAGCGAGGAGCGCAGCAGGCTCTCGAACAGCGTCTTCGCACGGTCGTTGAACGAGCTCCGTCCGGGACTGGGCATCTCGAACCAGATCAGCAGACCGAGCTTGTCCGCCCAGTGGTAGTACGCGGGCTCGGCCACGCGCACGTGTGCGCGGACGAGGTTCATGCCCTGCCGCTGAGCCTCCTTCAGATCGTAGAGGATCGAGCCTCGGCCGGGGTTTTCCTTCGTACCCGTGGAGAAGTCGGCGCCCGTGACCTCCCCGGTCGGCGTCGCGATGCCCCAGGGGTTGAAGCCCTGGTCGAGCGCGCCGCGAAGGAGGATCGGGCGGTTGTTGAGCCAGAGGTACTGGTAGTCGCCGTTCGATCCGGGTGCGGCCTTGCGTTCGATCTTGCGGAGGCCGAACGTGGTGCGCACACCGTCGACGGTCCTTCCGCCGTTCTTCAGCACGACGTCGGCGGTGTAGAGGTTCGGCTGCTTGATGTCCCACAGCTTCGGGTCGGCGACCGGCAGCGTCACCTGGGCCTTGCCTTCGGCGAGCTGCGCGGTCCTCGTTCCGACCGGCTTGCCCTTCGGGTCGCGGACCGTGACGACGGCCGTGGTGCCGCCGGTCGCGGAGACGTCGACGACCGCGGCGGCGGAGTCCGGCGTGCGCTTCGTGCCGGTGAACGTGAGCCGCGGCGAGACGCGCGGCGTGGCGAGCGTCGCGGCCTCGACCGGCTCGATCCACACCGACTGCCAGATGCCGCCGGAGTTGGTGAACCGGTCGCGCCGGCCCATCGGGATCGGCGAGCTCTGGTCGTCGACGTTCGTCGAGACGACCTTCACCGCGAGCGTGTGCGTCGAGCCCGGTGCGAGCGTGCCGAGGTCGATGGTGAGCTCGGTGTCGCCGGTCTCGTCGTACGGCTTGACCAGCTCGCCGTCGAGCCAGACCGCGGCACCCCAGTTCGTCGCGCCGATGCGCAGCCTGGTGTCGCTGCCCTGGAAGCTCCGGGGAACGGTGAACGTGCGCTTGTACCAGACCGTGCCCACGTAGTCGGCGAACCCGCCGCGGTAGAGGTCGTCGGTCGCGTACCCCTCCTCGCCGAACGCGGCGAGCGACTCGTACGGGAACGGGACGCGAATCGCCTTGCCCAGCTGGTGATCCGGCGCGAACCAGCGTTCGCCCTCGCCCTTGTTACTCGGGTCGAAGTCGAACGACCAGGCACCGTTGAGACTCTGCCACGCGTTGTTGGTGAACGGGCGCCGGTCCGCGTCCGGCCGAGGGTACTCACCGCGCGGTGCCGTTGACTGGCGCGGCAGCCGTACGGTGACCTGCCGCTGCCCGTCGCGGACGGTCTGGGCGAACGCGTACCCCTCCTTCGCCGCGACGATCGACGCGCTCGAGTCGGGCACGTCGGTGAGTTCGTACCGGCCGGCGCTGTCGGTCAGCGTGAACCGGTCGGTCCGGGCCGCGTGCACGCTCGCCGCGGCGACGGGCTTGCCGCTCGCGTCGACGACGCGGCCCGACACGTCGGCGGTTCCCTCCTCCGCCGCCGACGCGTTGCCGCTGAGGGACAGGGGAAGCGCGAGCAACGCCGCCACTGCGATGCCGATGACGATCTTCCGGACACGCGAACGCATGACCTCACCTCTCCGCGAGGAGCACCTCGATCATCTGAAATACCGGAGACATCTCTCCCCCGTTGGAGGGACATTACGACGTCGGAATGACGAGGGCAAGAGTGCTGACCTCAGCCGGCCCACCTCCCGGCACGCCAAACCGTTTCGAATGAGGGCGTCCCTCTTTCGAATAGATCGCTAGAGGGACGCCCTCATTCGAAACCCTGGCCGGCGGCGTCGATGCGGTCGACGATCTCCTGGAGCACCTCGGGAACGTCGACCTCGATGACGATCCGGGTCGAACTGTCCGGGTGGTCCGTCGCCCGGCTCACGCCCGGCGTCGCGCCGTTCCGGTCCACCTTCACCGTTCCGGGCAGCGCGGCGAACAGGCCGGGCGAGAGCATCGCCAACACCGCAAGGGCATCGTGCGGGTGGTTCCACTGCTTGTCGGTGAACGCCCACCAGCCGCGCACCTCGGACTCGACCGCCTCGCCCAGTGGGCCGGCGCCGGCGATCCAGCCGAGCTGCTCGGCATCCATCCGTACCTGCGTGGTGATCTCCAGCCCCACCACCGTGGTGGAGATGCCGGACTCGAAGACGACTGCCGCGGCCTCGGGGTCGGACTTGAAGTTGTGCTCGGCCTCCGTCCCGGTGTCGAAGCGCCCGCCCATCACGTACAGCCGGCGGACCTCGTCGACGAAGCTCGGGTACTCGCGGATCGTCGCCGCGATGTTCGTCAACGGGCCGATCGCCACCAGGTCGAGCTCGCCGGCGTACTTCTCCGCGGTCCTCGCCAGGAACGACTTCGCTGTGGGCGTTGACGAAACGGGCTCGGAGTCCAGGTCGGCGAACGACGCGCCCTCATGCCCGGCCCACCAGGCGGGAAGCCCGCTCAGTGTCTCGCGCTCGCCCGGCACCACGCGGACATCCGTACGTCCGGCCAGCCGCGCGAGCCGCGACGCGATCCGTGCCCGCGTCAGAGTGTCCCCGTAAACCGTCGTCACCCCGAGCAGATCGACCTCGGGCGACCCGAGCAACATCGCGAGCGCGATCACGTCGTCGACATCCGATCCGATGTCGGTGTCGAGAACGACCAAGCGACGTTCTGGAGGATCGAAGGAGGTCACTCCGCCATTCTGGAGGCCGGGTCAGTGATCAGCACAGCAGGGTGTCGGGTTCCGAACCTCGAACGGCACCACGCCGCCACCGTGAGCCGGCTGGGTCAGCAGCACGAGCCGCCCGTTCAGGTACTCCGGCCGCACGAAGTCCCTTGTGTGCACGAGCTCGGCGACGCCGCCGCCCATCACCTGGATCTCCTCGATCGCCGACTCGCGCAGCACCTCGTCGGCCGAACGGGTGCCGACCAACCCCGACACACCGGGATAGATCACCGCCCGGCCGCTGCCCGCCTCGTGGGCAGCGGCCGCCAACGCGGCACCCGACGCGAGCTCCGGCGGCCCGAACCGCCTGTCCTGGAAGGCGATCCCGAGTCCGAGATCGGCCAACGCCGCGCTGTCGACCCCCGTCACCGACAGCGCGACGTGCGGCCTCTCGCCCCGGACGAAATGCGTGCAGGCCACCATCGCGGACGTCCGGCCGAGCACCTCCTCGAGGAGGCGACCCAGAAGGTGCTCGGCGTCCTGGACGGTCGCGGAGCCGGCGTCGATGCCGACCACGTTGCTCATCAGTCGACGACCACCCAGACCGGGTTGGTGTAGAACCACAGGTCGTTCCACGGGTCGGCGTCGCCCATGACATCGAGCGCCGGACCGTGGGCGTCTACCGCGGCACCGTTCAGACCCGTCGCCGAGCGCTTGCCGTCCGTGCCGCGCAACCGCACGTACCCCGACTTCTCGATCTTGCCCAGCGAGAGCTTGAACGAGAACCGCTTCGCGTTGCCGCTCGGCACCTCGAACGAGCTCGTCACCCGCGCCGTCGGCGCCGAGAACGTGTCGCGGTCGCTCGCCTTGCCGGTCACGTCACCGCGGACCACGTCCACCCGTGCGAGGCGAGGGACGAACTGCGCCCAGTTCGGCTGCTGCGCGAGGTCGATCGTCACGACCAGCTCGACCGCCGCACCACGCTTCACGCGAAGCACACCACCGATCGTCGCGCCCGACGGACCATGCCCGGCCCGGCGCACCTGGACGTCGATCCCGTCGATCAGGTGACCGTGGTCGACCCAGATCCGGCCGGCGCGCATGCCGGCCATCACCGCGGCGTAGCTCTGCCGCGAGGCGCCGACGTTCGTCCGGCTGTACAGGCCCGGCCAGAAGTCGCCCGCGCCCACGTTGATCGTGCCGTTGTGAACGGGGTCGTTGTAGCGGCCGTTCAGGTCGAAGTTGCTGTCCGGACCACGCTCGGAGGTGTCCGCCCAGACAACGTGGCAGTCGGAGTTCGCGCTGATCGACCACGGCTTGCCCTCGGCCAGCAGGCTGTCCCACAGGCCACCGACCGTCGAGGTCATCCAGTCGAAACCACCCCAGGTGCGGTAGCTCTCCAGCGGGTAGCCGGGGAACGAGTTCGCGCTCGGGCTGCCCTCGTAGGAGCCGCGACCACCGCCGCCGCCGTTCGGCTCCGGGATGCCCGCGGCCTGGTGGCCGGGCGCGCCCTCGAAACCGATCGCGATGCCCGGCGCCGCGTCGCGCCACGCGCGGATCTCGTGCGGTGAGTCGACGCCCCGGCGAGCCGGGTGGTTGGCGAGGAACAGCGCGTCGTCGACGCGACCCTTGTCGACCTGCTTCTTGAGGAACGTGAGGCCGGCGATCGCGAGCGCCTCGTTCGCCGGCGAGTTGTCGACCGCGTTCTTGACCGAGCCGTCGTAGTCGTTCTCGAACTGCTTGAGCACGCTGACCTCGTTGCGGCCCGGGTGCACGAACACGGTGGCGTGCTCGGCGCCGGGGATGTTCCACTCCAGGCCCTGGAAGACGAGCGTGTCGCGGATCTCCTCGCGGGCCGCGCGGATGTCCGGGTTGACCTTGTCGACGCCGATGCGCGCGTGGGTGGCGCCGCCGTGGTCGGTGATCACCATCCAGTCCAGGCCGTACGCGTTGCCGTGCCGGACCTGGTCGATCACGCGGTACATCGCGTCGCTGGAGTGCTGCGTGTGGATGTGGTGGTCACCCGCGAGCCACAGGTAACCGGCGCGGCGCTCGCCGCTCGAGGTGGCGCTGGTGTCGGCCGACGCGGTGCTCGGCGCGGCGAGCACGGACGACGCGGCCGCACCCGTTCCGAGCAGCCCCGCGCTGCGGAGCAGGTTGCGGCGCGAGAGCGCGGACTTCGACAGCTCTTCGTCCGGAACACCGGCGTCGGTGACCTCGGACGGCTCGACGCTGTCGTGGCTGTGCGGGTGATCGTGGTCGTGCGTGTGGTGATGGCCCATCTGGGCGACCCCTCCCTCGATGCATGGCTGACCTACCCCCGCACGCGTCAGCCTTGGGGTCGAAGGTGAACGAAGGGCGACCTCATTCGCTCGCCGGGCTGAAGACTCAGCCCACGCGGCCGTCTCCGGACACCGGCAGCGTGAGCACCGGGACCGAGCCGACCGCGGTCTTCACGGTCACGGGGAGAACGGAGAGGTTGCCGCCGTACGCGGAGTCGCTCGCCGCCAGTACTACCCGGATGCGATGTCCCTGTGCGTAGCGGTGGACGACGCCGGGGAGCTCGATGCGGACCGGTTGGTTCACGTCAGGGACCCGTGCCGGTGAGACGAGCCGGTCGACGAGGCTGACCTGCCGTCGGGCGCGACGTCGTAGATCTTGGCGAACACGACGAGCTGGCCGCCCGTTCCGCCCAGCTGGGTGAGCGAGGCGACCGGCGAGGTGACCTTGACGTCGAGGGTGGGGACGCCGACGGTGTGGACGTTCTCCTTGAGGGGTGCCGTGGTCCAGGCCACCGCCGAGCCGGGCAGGTCGAACGGGGCTACGTCGAGGTCGAACGGCGGCAGCTCGGAGTACGACGACGGCACGCCCGCGGGGAGATTGGCGTAGGTCTGCTTGCCTGCGACGATCGCGTTCCCGTCCGGTGTCAACGTGCGGTTGCCGGAGAGGTAGAGCTTCTGCGTGCTGCCGACTGGGTACTGATTCGCTGTCCCGTAAGCAGGTTCGGCTCCGGCCGGCTGCGAGCCGTCGTACTGGATCCAGTCGCGGAAGTACGCGACCTCCGGTCCGAGCTGCTTGGAGCCGTCGTCGCGGAGCCAGCGAGCGAACCAGTCGAGCACGCGGCGACCGAGGTAGGTGGTCTCGGGATCGCGTGTCATGCTTGGGTCGAACTCGCCTTCCGCGGGAGCCGCGCCGGAGTGGCCCCAGGACTGCCAGATCATCCGTACGGGCGTGCCGTTGTCCTTGAGGCCGCGGTACGTCGCGATCGCCTCTTGCAGGTTGAACAACGTGTCGTCCTGGCCCTGGATCAGCAACGTGGGCGTCTTGATCTCGTCGATGAACGAGGCGACCGAGGCGTGTCTGAGGAGTGCACGGCCTTCCGCTGTGGCGTACCCGAGCACGTTCGCCTGGATGATCGTCGGGCAGACCTGGTCGACGAAGTTCGGGCAGCCGACCAGCCTGCGCGGGTCGCCGAGACCGTACTCGAGCCCGCGTAGCGCGCCGAACACCGCGAACAGATCGGCCCAGACGCGCTTGAAGACGCCGTACGTGTCGGGCGTGACGCCTTCCTCGAAGTCGGCGTTGTTCGGGTCGAGCGCGTACTCGAGGTTGTTCCAGGTGATCACCGGGATCAGCGCGTCGATCCGCTGGTCGTCCTTGGCCGCCGCGAACTGCACGGCACCGCCGTACGAGCCGCCGAACATGCCGACCTTCGGGTCGCCTTCCGCGTCGAGTGCGACGACGTCGAGGCCCGCGAGGTAGTCGACGAGCTGGCTCGCGGCCTTGCCGTCCCAGTCGGGGTCGTCGAGGTGGATCTTGCACTGGCTGCCGCCGAAGCCGAGGCCCGAGTACGCGAGCACCACGTAGTCGCGCTGGGCGAGCATGCGCGCGAACGGCTCCTGGTCGGCCTTGCTGCCGCCGAAGCCGTGGGTGGTGAGGATCGCGGGCTGCTTGTGCTGCGTCGTGGCGGTGTCGGGGACGTAGAGGTCGGCCTCGATCTTGCAGCTCGTGGCGTCGTTCGGGCCTACGTGCGTCTGGATCGTGACCGCTGTCTTGGCATACGTGCCCGCGACGGCGGTCGGAGCGGTGATCAGCCCGGCCGCGACGGCGACGGATGCGGTGGCGGCGACGACGAGTCGGCGCATGGGCCCTCCCCCATGGTCACGCTACGGAGACGCAGCGGTACGCACCGTACTCGTTCCGGCGCTTTCGCGGAAGACCGCTGCTGCCGCGAGTACCTGGCGCTCGGCATGGCGGGGGCCGACGATCTGCAGGCCGATGGGGAGGCCGTGGTCGTCTTCGCCGCACGGGACGGAGGCGGCCGGCTGCTGAGTGAGGTTGAACGGGTAGGTGAACGGGGTCCAGGTCATCCACCTCTCGCCGTTGGGCGACTCTCGGCCGGCGTCGAAGGCGGTGATCGGGAGCGTGGGGGTGAGCAGCAGGTCGTACGTCTGGTGGAAGCGGCCCATACGTTCGCCCAAGTCGGTGCGCTCCTTGGTGGCTGCGAGGTAGTCGAGCGCGGTGATCGCGCTGCCTTGTTGGGCGATGTCGGCGAGGCCTGGGTCTATGTGCTCGCGTTGCTCTGCGGTCATGGGGGCGACGCTTGCCGCGGCACCGGCGTACCACAGGACCTCGAACGCCCTTAGGGGGTTGGCGAAACCGGGGTCGATCTCGTCGACGTCGGCTCCTCGTTCTTCGAAGAGTCGGGCGGCCTTGCGTACGTGCGCCTCGACCCGCGGGTCGAGCTTGACGTAGCCGAGCGTGGGGCTGAACGCGATCCGCATGCCTTCGACGCCGTCGGTGAGCGCGTCGAGATAGCTGCCGGTGGTCGGCGGCAGGCCGGACCAGTCGCGCGGGTCCGGCCTGCTCAGCACGTCGAGCATCAGCGCGGCGTCCTCGACTGTGCGGGCCATCGGGCCGGCGTGGGAGAGCGTGCCGAACGCCGACGGCGGGTAGATCGGCACCCTTCCGAACGTGGGTTTCAGCCCTACGACACCGGTGAAGCCGGCCGGGATGCGGATCGAGCCGCCGCCGTCGGTGCCGATCGCGAGCGCGGCCATGCCGGTCTGGACGGCGACCGCGCTGCCGCCGCTGCTGCCGCCGGGTGTCTTGGTGGGGTCGTGCGGGTTTCTGGTGATGCCGGTGAGCGGGCTGTCGGTGACGCCCTTCCAGCCGAGCTCCGGCGTGGTGGTCTTGCCGACGAAGATCGCCTTGTGTTCACGCAGTCTTGCGACGGTCGGGGCGTCCTCTTCCCATGGCCCAGCGGGGTCGATGGTGCGGGAGCCTCTCAGCGTGGGCCAGTCGCGGGTGAGGACGATGTCCTTGATCGCGGTGGGTACGCCGTCGAGCAGACCGTCTGGTTCGCCTTGCTGCCAACGTCGTTCGGACTCTCTCGCTGCTTCGAGCGCGCCGTCTGCGTCGATGAGGCAGAACGCGTTCAGCTCTTGGTTCTTGGCCTCGATTCTGGCGAGCGCGGCCTGGGTGGCCTCGACGGGTGACAGCTCTCGGTTCGCGTACGCGGCGAGGAGTTCGGTCGCGGAGAGATCAGCGGCATCGGCCATGCTCGCCAGTGTCGTCGCTGTCAGGGCATCAGGACCACCTTGCCGCGGACGTGGCCGGTTTCGACCTCGCGGTGGGCTTCGGGTGCTTGGTGGAGGGCGTAGGTGCTTTGGACGTACACGCGGAGTGCGCCGGCCTCGTACAGGTCGACGAGCTGCTGGAGGCGCTTCGTCGACCGGTCGGTGCTCAGCTGACGGACGCCGAGCTGTGCGGCTTGCGGGTTGAACGCGACCGTGCCGATCCGGCTCGGGTCTTTGCCCAGCTTGACCGACTGGGCGAGCGACTGGTCGGTGCCGATCGCGTCGAGGACGGCGTCGACTGGCTTGACGTTCTCGACCAGGTTGTCGCCGTACGCGACTGGGGTCGCGCCGAGGCCGCGGAGGAAGTCGTGGTTGCGTTCGCTCGCGGTGCCGATCACGTTCGCGCCCTGGGCTATGTCGATCTGCACCGCCATGCTGCCGACTCCGCCCGCCGCGGCGTGGATGAGGACCGTCTCGCCCTTGGCCACGCCGAGGTGCTCGAGGGCGGTGTGCGCGGTCTGCCCGGAGGCGGACAGCGCGCCGGCCTCTGCCCATGGCATCGCCTTGGGCTTGGCGACGAGCTGGTCGACGTTGACCAACGCGTGTTCGGCGAACGCGGCCAGCGCCACCCAGCCGAGCACCTCGTCGCCTTCTCGGAACTCGGTCACCTCCGAACCGATACTTTCGACGATGCCGGCGAGCTCGTTGCCGGTCTGCTGCGGGAAGGTCGCGGGCACGTAGCCCTTGGTCGCGCCGCTGCGGAACAGGTTGTCGAACGGCTGCACGCCGGCTGCTCTCACGCGGATAGGACCTGCCGTGGGCCGGGTTCCCTCGGGTCGAGGTCGACGACGTGGAGCACCTCGGGTGGGCCGTACTCGGTGAAGACCACTGCTTCGCTCATGACTCCGAGTGTCAATCGTTTGCATGACACTTGTCAACTGATTGATTGACTCGCTATCGTCCGGTGTCATGGCGACTCGTCCCCGACGCGCGCCGTCCGCCGACGAGCGCGGACGAGCGGCCGAGCAGACCCGCGAGGCGATCCTGCGGGCGGCGCTGGCGGAGTTCGGCGCGAAGGGCTACGCCGGCGCGCGGACGGCGTCCATCGCCGAGCGAGCCGGTGTCAACCAGCAGTTGATCTCGTACTACTTCGGCGGGAAGCAGGGGGTGCTGGACGAGCTTCGTGCGCGCTGGCGTGCACAGGAGGCCGAGCGCGCCGGCCAGCCCAGCAGCTATGCCGAGTCGGTGACGACGTACCTCGACGTGGTGGCGGACAACCCCGACTGGGCCCGGCTCGTGGTGTGGAACGCGCTGGGCTCCGACGCCGGCGCGCCCGACGAGCAGCTCGGTCAGGGCCTGCGCGCCGCCGTCGAGCGGATGGCGCTCCGGCAGCGCGACGGCGAGGTCACGAGTGCGGTCGACCCCGCGTTCCTGCTGCTGCTGTCGTACGCCTTGACGTTCGCGCCGATCGCACTTCCGCAACACGTGCGGGGAATCGTCGACCGCGACCCGGCGTCGCCGGAGTTCCGCGACTGGTGCGTGGAGCAGTTGCTCCGCCTGGTCACTCCTTGACCGGATCGGCCGCCCGGTAGCGCCAGAAGATCGGGAACAGCAGCAGGGTCGCGGCCATCGCGACGACGACGAGGACACCTCCGCCACTGACGGCGATGGTCGTTCCGGCCGCGGCGCCGATGCCGCCATGCAGCATGTCGGCGAGTCGCGGCCCACCGACGACCACGACGGTGTGCGTGCCCTGCAGGCGGCCGCGCATCTCGTCGGTCGCGGCCTGCTGCATGATCGTTCCGCGGAACACCATGCTGACCAAGTCGGCCGCGCCGCCGATGGCGAGGAAGAACACGGCGAGCCACAGCACGTTCGACAGGCCGAACCCGATCATCGCGGCGCCCCAGACACCGACCGCGACAGCCACCGCGGCGCCGTGTCTTCGGATTCTCGAGAATGTTCCGGAAAGCAGTCCGCCGATCAGCGCGCCGACGGGGATCGCGGCGTACAGAAAGCCGATCGCGAGGCCGCCGCTCGCTGGATCGCCGAAAGTTTCTGTCGCGATCTGCGGAAACAGTGCGCGGGGCATGCCGAAGACCATCGCGATGATGTCGGCGAGGAAGCCCACCAGCACGATCTTCTGCTTTACCAGGTAGGCGAAACCGTGGAAGATCTCGCGGATGCCAGCGCGTCGCGCCGCCGTGCCGAGCGGCGGGATCGGGGGCAGCCGCCAGACCGCCCAGAGCGTGGCGGTGAGCGCGATCGCGTCGACGAGGTACATCGTGGACAGGCCGACGACCGGGATGAGCGCGCCGGCGAGCAGCGGTCCGACGATCGCGCCGCCCTGGAAGACGGTCGAGCCCATCGCGTTCGCCGCCGGCAGGAGCTCGAGCGGGACGAGTCGCGGGATGGAGGCGCTTCTGGCCGGCTGGTTGGCGCCGGCGCACGCCTGCTGGAAGGCGAGAAGGATGAACAGCAGCCAGATCGAGTTCAGGCCCATCGCGGCCTGCACGAAGAACAGCAGGCTGGTGACCGCGATGCCCGTGTTGGTGACGAGCATGAGCTTGCGGCGGTCGACCGCGTCGGCGATGGCCCCACCCCACAAGCCGAAAATCACCAGCGGGACGAGCGCGAACACGGCGGACAGGCCGATGTACGCCGAGGAATGGGTCATGTCGTAGATCTGCAGCGGTACCGCGACCGCGGTCAGCTGGCTGCCGACCGCCGTGATGATCGAGGACGTCCAGAGCCGCCGGTACGGCGCGTAACGGAGTGGCCTGGTGTCCATGACCATGCCGCGGAGGCGTGACTGCTTCTTCTTCGTGTCGCTTGGATCTGACATGTCACGGAATCTCTTCTGGTCGAGGCTCCGGCTCGCTCAGTTTCACTTCGCCTCACAGGTTCTCTTCACGGGTGCGGGGGCTCCGCTTCTTCGACGAGCCGGACCTCTCCAGTGCCGCGATGATCGCGTCCGCGCTCCCTCTGGTCGTGGCGGAACCTCCGAGGTCGGGCGTCCTTGCCCCTGGGTCTGCGAGTGCTCGTTCGATGGCTTGCTCGATCGCCATTGCCGCCTGGGTCTCGCCGAGGTGGTCGAGCATCATCGCGGCGGTGAGGATTTGCGCTACGGGGTTGGCGATTCCCTTGCCTGCGATGTCCGGAGCCGAACCGTGGACGGCCTCGAACATCGAGGGCGCTGTGCGTTGCGGGTTGAGGTTGGCGGCGGGGGCGATGCCCAGACCCCCGGCGACCGCGGCGGAGAGGTCGCTGAGGAGATCGCCGAACAGGTTGGAGGCGACCACGATGCCGAGCGTCTGCGGTGCCATCACCATGCGGGCTGCGAGGGCGTCGGCGAGGCACTGCTCGCTTTGAACGTCCTCGTACTCCTTGGCGACGCCCTGGAAGACCTCGTCCCAGAACGGCATCGTGTGGACGATGCCGTTGGACTTGGTGGCGGAGCAGACGGGGAGCTGCTGTTGTCTGGCGAGCTCGAAGGCGTACCGGACGACGCGTTCGACGCCGTGCCTGGTGAAAACCGCCGTCTGCAAGGCCATCTCGTAGTCGCCGAGGCCTTGGCGGCCGCCGACGTTGGAGTATTCGCCTTCGGAGTTCTCGCGGACGACGATCATCTCGAGGTCCTCGGCGGTGCGGTCGCGGAGGGGCGACTGGACGCCGGGGAGGAGCTTGACGGGACGGACGTTGACGTACTGGTCGAACGCTCGTCGGATCGGAATCAGCAAGCCCCACAGGGAGATGTGGTCCGGAACGCCAGGGTAGCCGACGGCGCCGAGCAGGATGGCGTCGAACGGCCTGAGCTGCTCGAGGCCGTCGTCGGGCATCATCTTTCCAGTGTCAAGGTAGCTTTGACAGCTCCAGTCGAACGTGGTCCACTCGACGTCGGCGACCGCGTCGACCACGCGGATGGCCTCCTGGGTGACCTCGACGCCGATGCCGTCGCCCGGAATGACCGCGATTCGGTGACGTGTCATCTCACCGGAATCCCCACGTACTTGGTCTCGACGAACTCGTCGATGCCGATCAGGCCGCCTTCGCGTCCGAGCCCGGACTGCTTGACGCCGCCGAATGGCGCTGCTGGGTTGGAGATCAGGCCGGAGTTGAGGCCGACGAGGCCGCTCTCCATCCGTTCGGCTATGCGGAGGGCGCGGTCGATGTCCTGGCTGAAGACGTAGGAGATCAGCCCGAAGTCGGTGCTGTTGGCGCGGGCGACGACGTCGTCCTCGTCTTGGAACGTGGTGATGGGGGCGACGGGACCGAAGATCTCCTCGGTGCCCATGCGAGCGTCCTGGGGAACGTCGGCGAGGACAATGGGCTGGTAGAAGTGGCCCTTGCCGTCCTGTGGCCCTCCGTCCAGGATGGTCCTGGCGCCACGTTGCCGCGCATCGTCAACCAGGGTTGAGACTTTCTTGACCGCGGCGGCGTCGACGAGCGGCCCGATCTCGACGCCCTCCTCGGTGCCGCGACCGATCTTGAGGGCGCCCATCCGTTCGGCAAGCCTGGCGGCGAAGTCGTCGGCGACGTCTTGGTGGACGAAGAAGCGGTTGGCGGCCGTACAAGCCTCGCCGACGTTCCGCATCTTGGCGAGCATCGCGCCCTCGACGGCACGGTCGAGGTCGGCGTCGTCGAAGACGATGAAGGGGGCGTTGCCGCCGAGTTCGAGCGAGACTTT
Source organism: uncultured Actinomycetota bacterium (assembly GCA_963762635.1). Classification (GTDB taxonomy): domain Bacteria; phylum Actinomycetota; class Actinomycetes; order Propionibacteriales; family Actinopolymorphaceae; genus Tenggerimyces. The sequence continues at coordinate 16,930 of CAVXLQ010000004.1, read as the reverse complement.
CAGTACCTGCTCGGAACTTTGGGCGAGGAGGGCCTTGCCGACGGGGGTGGAGCCGGTGAAGGAGAGCTTGCGGGTGCGGCGGTCCTTGATGAGGGGTTCCATGACGGGGCCGGCGTCGGAGGTGGGGATGACGTTCAGGACGCCCTTGGGGAGGCCGGCCTCGTCGAGAATCGCGGCGAGGGCGAGCATGCTGAGCGGGGTCTGCGGGGCGGGCTTGGCCACCATCGTGCACCCGGCCGCGATGGCGGGGCCGATCTTTCTCGTACCCATGGCCATGGGGAAGTTCCAGGGCGTGATGAGGAGGGTGGTGCCGACGGGCTGCTTCATGACGAGGAAGCGGCTCTTGCCGTCGGGGCTCGGGAGGTAGCTGCCCTGGATGCGGACGGCTTCCTCCGCGAACCACCGGAAGAACTCGGCGGCATAGAGGATCTCGCCGCGCGCTTCGGCGAGCGGCTTGCCCATCTCGAGTGTCATGAGGAGGGCGAGGTCTTCCTGGCGCTCTTTGAGCAGCTCGAACGCGCGGTAGAGAATCTCCGACCTTGCCCTCGGCGGGGTCCGCCCCCACTCCTGCTGCTTGGCGGCCGCCGCGTCCAGCGCCAGTTGCCCGTCCTCGGGGCTGGCGTCCGCGACGGCACAGAGGACTTCGCCGGTCGAGGGATCCTCCACCTTCAGCTCCCGCCCACCCGCGGCATCCCGCCACTCCCCGCCGATGAACGACCCCTTGGGCACGGCCGCAACGACCGCCCCCTCCCGCTCGACTGCTGTCATGCCGGCAACCCTTCCCCAAGACATCTGACGTTTAGCCCACCCCGACTCTACGACCGCCCACCCCAACCCCACCGATCCGCACCCTGACCAACCCCGGCCCACCACCCAACCCGCCTCACCCACCACCCGGCCCGCCTCACCCACCTCCCCGACCCGCCTCACCTGCCACCCGGCCCGACCACGACTTCACCCGGCCCATCGTCCGACCGGCCACGGTCTCCGCCCCACCGCCAGGCGGGGCCTTCCCAGCCGGTGCTAGGCACGGCTCAGCCGCCACCCGACCACCCCCCTCCCCGCCCCCAGCCGCAACTCGTGGCCCCCCGCTCGGCCCGTAATGCCGACCGTCAACCCGGCCTTGACACTCGCTCCAGCTCTCACCAGCCTCTAGACTCAGCCGTACAATCGCCGGCGCACGCGCCCCGCCCAGAGGGCGGGCTGTCCCCAATGGTCGCTCCGCCGGGCGAGAGGCCTGTCCCCCACCTATACCCACCGGGCCAGCATCGGGTCGACCGGACTGCCTCGGGCAGGGTCGAGCCGGCGGTGGGCTGGAGCGACCCAAGGCCCACCGCTGAAATGTGCTGACTCCAGCTTCGGGCTTCGACGAGGTCGGCGGGGCGGGTGCCGAGGATCTGTGGAGAACTTCCCGGAATCGCGACCTGGGGATGAAAGGCTGGCCCCTACACGGCGGTGGTGATGGCGTCGATGAGGCGGGTACAGAGGGCTAGGCGGGCGGGAATCGTCATGCACAGCAGGCCAAACAGCACGACCGCTGTTAGAACGACTGCCGCGTAGCCAAGTGGTGGGACGTAGGGGATCGGTGAGCCGGTTGTCGCCGGCGAGATCCCGACCAGTGGCGGCACCGCGATCAAAGCCTGTCCCCCACCTGTACCCACCGGGCCAGCATCGGGTCGACCGGACTGCCTAGGCAGGGTCGAGCCGGCGGCGGGCTGGAGCGACCCAAGGCCCACCGCTGAAAATGCGCTGATCCCAGCTTCGGGCTTCGGCGAGGTCGGCGGGGCGGGTGCCGAGGATCTGTGGAGAACTTCCCGGAATCGCGACCTGGGGATGAAAAGCTGGCCTCCGCGCGCTGGTGGCGATGGCGTCCATAGGGCGGGTACAGAGGGCTAGAGGGCGGGAATCGTCATGGATAGCAGGACGATTGCCGCGTAGCCGAGCGGCAGGACGTACGGGATCGGCGAGCCGGTTCTCGCCAGTGAGATCCCGACCAGTGGCGGCACCGCGATCAAAGCCTGTCCCCCACCTACTCCCACCGGGCCAGCATCGGGTCGACCGGACTGCCTAGGCAGGGTCGAGCCGGCGGCGGGCTGGAGCGACCCAAGGCCCACCGCTGAAAATGCGCTGACCCCAGCTTCGGGCTTCGGCGAGGTCTGCGGGCCGGGTGCCGAGGATCTGTGGAGAACTTCCCGGAATCGGCTCCTGTGGATGAAAAGCTGGCCACTACGCGCCGGTGGTGATGGCGTCGATGGGGCGGCGGTACGGAGGGCTAGGCGGGTGGGAATCGTCATGGATAGCAGGACGATCGCCGCGTGGCCGAGCGGTGGGACGTACGGGATCGGCGAGCCGGTCGTCGCCAGCGAGATCCCGACCAGTGGCGGCACCGTGATCAACGACCCGACCGCCACCTGTACCCACCGGGCCAGTATCGGGTCGACCGGACCGCCTAGGCAGGCAGGGTGGCCGGCCGAGATCTGGGGAGAACTTCCCGGAATCGCCACTTGAGGACGAAAAGCTGGCCACCCAGCACCCCCTGGCCACCACGCCAGGCTGGCGTTTACTCAAGCACAGAAGGAATTCGTCAGGGAATCGGGACGGCCGTTCCGCCGACGTCTTGGGCGTCGGCGCCGATCCACGTCGTCCACTTGTCCCAGTACCGACCCGCCCACGCGTACCGCGGGGCGTTCAGCCCACCGTCGGCCGCGGGGATCTTGTAGTCGTTGCCGATGAACTTGTTGTCACCTGTCGCGTCGAACGCGTGGCCCCAGTACGGCAGCTTGTCCGGCTTCTGGTCGCTCACGACGCCGGTCAGCGCGAGGCCGAAGCCGTTCGCGCACTTGGTGCTGTCGATCGTGTTGTTCACGACCCGAAGGTGCTGCAGGTGGAGTTCGCGCCCCCAGCGTTCCTGCCCGCCGATGGCGTTGTGGTTGCGGCTCACGGTGTTGTCGGACACCGCGACGCTGATCGAGGAGTTCACGTCGATGCCCGCGCCGTCCGGGAGGCCGGCCGGGTTCTGCGGACCGCGGCGGCCCTTCAGGTCGCAGCCGTTGTCGTTCACGGTGTTGCCGGAGATCTTGCCGTTGTAGCTGATCTCGAAGCGCACGCCGTCGGCGGAGTTGCGGAGGATCTGCGAGTTCGTGAACCGCAACGAGTTCGCCACCGCCGGGTCGCCGGCCTGGCCGTCGGCCCACAGGCCGATGCCGAAGTTGTCGTGCACGAGAGCCTGGTCGACGACGCCGGTTGCGCCGTTCGTGACCTTGATGCCGCCGGACTCCCAGTCGCTCACCCAGTACAGCGCCTGCGCGTTGTTGTGGTCGACCTCGACGTTCGCGATCGTGAAGTTGCGGCCACCGTTCACGCCGCCGCCGAGCTGGCCGTTGTACGAGGTGCGGCCCGCGGTGAAGGACGCGTTGTTGCCAAGGAACCTGAAGCCCAGCGCGTGGTTGTAGCTGGTCTCCACGCTGAACACGCGCCAGCCCGCACCGAGCTCGATGGCGCCGACCTGGCTGGGTGAGGCGAAGTACCGTACGCCGAGACCGCGAACGACCACGTTGGTCGCACCCGCGACGGCGATGGCTTGCGGGGTGCGGCCGATCTGCATCGTGACCCCGGCGGGGTTGTCACGAACGAACACGCGGTTGGCCGCGTAGTCGGCGAAGAACTTGCCCGGCCCGACCTCGGCGAGCGTCGCGACCCTGAGCAGCTGGGTGCTGTTGCGGAAGACGTCCTCGCGCTTCTGGCACAGATTGGTGCTGAGCACCTCGCACTTGCCGCCGTCGGCGTACGCGGCGGGGAGGGCGCCGGTGACGTACCAGTTGGCGCCGGACGCGGTCCAGCCGGTCAGCACGCGGGCGCCGGAGAGCATGGTGCCGCTGGTGGGGGACGGGCCCGCGCCCCAGAGGGTGTCGCCGGTCTTGAGCCGCAGCGCGGCGGAGAGCCGGTAGGTGCCGGCGACGAGGCAGTACGTGGTGCCGGCCGGATGCGCGTCGATGGCGGCCTGGATGTTGCCGTTCAGTGGAACGTTCACGCCGACGCAGATCTCAGCCGCGACCGGTGACGTCGGCCCGACCGCGAACGTCGCCGCCGCCATCGCCAGCGGGACCGTCCAGCGCAGCAGTGATCGAGATGCGAACACGAGGCCTCCTCGCCCGGCCGACCGAGAGCCCACCCATCGTCCCTGGCCGGCTACCCGTCGCAATAGGAACGAACATTCCCCGCTAGGCGTGGGCTGTGGCCAGCTGGGATGGACCGTCGTCGGGGTGCCCTACGTTGGGCGCTATGCGCTATGGCTTGACGATTCTGCCCGAGTTCCGGTGGCGAGACGCCGAACCGATGTGGCGGAGAGCGGAGGAGCTCGGCTTCGACCACGCTTGGACGTTCGACCACCTCGCCTGGCGGACGCTTGCCGATGGGCCTTGGTTCGGCACCGTCCCGACTCTCACCGCGGCCGCCATCGCCACGGAGCGCATCAAGTTGGGCACGTTCGTCGCCTCGCCAAACTTCCGCCACCCCGTCTCGTTCGTCCGCGAACTGCTCTCCCTCGACGACATCTCCAACGGCCGCTTCGTTCTCGGGTTCGGCGCCGGCGGCATCGGCGTGGACGCGACCGTGCTCGGGAACGACGTCCTCACACCCGGCAAGCGCGTCACCAGACTCGGCGAGTTCCTCGAGCTGCTCGACAAGCTCCTCGCCGAAGACCACGTCGACTACGACGGCGAGTTCTACCGAGCCGTCGACGCACGTACGCTCCCCGGCTGCATCGAGGAGCCGCGCCTTCCGTTCGTCGTCGCCGCCAGCGGGCCGCGCTCGATGCGGCTCGTCGCCGAGTACGGGCAGGGCTGGGTCACGACCGGCCCGCGCGCGGGCGAGCAAGGCGAGGACTGGTGGAACGGCGTCAAGCAGCAGGCCGACCAGCTCACCGACGTGCTGAGCCAGGCAGGCCGCGACCCCAAGACGGTCGACCGCTACCTGGCCCTCGACAGCTCCGGCACCCTCGCGCTCTCCAGCGTCGACCACTTCGAGAACGAAGTCGGCCGCGCCGAGGAGCTCGGCTTCACCGACGTCATCGTGCACTGGCCACGTGCGACCGAGCCGTTCAAGGGCGACGACACCATCCTCGACCAGCTCACCCTTCGGAACGAACGAGGAACGAGCTAGCAGTCGATCCAGAAGCGCAGCTCGTGGGCGAGGGTCTCGTCCTGCTTGCCGCCGTTGGCGGCGATGACCCGGAGCGACGGCACGTTGTCGGGATCGCAGGTGAGCAGCACGCGGCTGAGGCCGAGGTCCCGTGCGTGGGCGAGCCCGGCACCGAGCATGCGGGTCGCATGTCCTTGCCGCTGCCATGGCGCGACCACGTGGTAGCCGATGTGGCCGCCCTCGACGACCAGCGCGTCGGTGAGCTCGTGACGGATGACGAGCGTGCCGAGGTAGTGCTCGCCGGCCTGGTACCAGTAGACCGTGGACGGAACGTTCCAGCGTTCCTTGACCCCGACGCGTGCGGCCACGAAGCCGTCGAAGTCCTCGCTCGCGGGGCCGAGCCAGTCGGTTTCGGTGCCGCGGGCCAGGCAGTCCGCCTGCTCGCCGGTGAGGTACGAAGTCTTGACCGCGGTGGACGGCGCCAACAACCGCGGCGCCTCAGGAAGGGTGATCATCGCTGTCGATTGAACCACCCCCGGCTTAGATCCGGGAAACCCCCACGTTTCAACGCGAAACTCCGCATGAGGCCGACGACGACCTACGCTCGAGGACATGATCGTGGTCCACGCCATCCTGAGGTCCAGGCCGGAGCACCGCCGAGAGACGGCTGAGGCGCTCGAGGCGATGCAGAGAGCGACGAACGCCCGGGACGAGGGCTGCCTGCACTACGCGTACCTCCAGAGCCTCACCGATCCGGACGAGTTCACCGCGGTCGAGGAATGGCGCGATCTCGACGCCCTCAGGGCCCACATCGCCAGCGGCCACATGGCACAGCTCGACGAGACGCTCGAGCGGACGGCCGCCGGCAAGGCCACGATCCGCGTCTTCGAAGCGGAGCCCACGGGGCTGCCTTCCTAGCACCTGCCCAGCGGTTTCCCATCAGGCGTCAAGCCTGCCCACGTACACCTTTCCCAGGTGTACGCCAGCATTCAGGGGGATCTGATGCACGACCTCACGTCCGAAATAGGCCCATTCCAGGGGGAGCTCGTCACACCCGGCATGCCGGAGTACGACGAGGCGCGCAAGATCTGGAACGAGGCGATCGACCGCCACCCAGCGCTGATCGCCCGCTGCAGAACCCAGAGAGACGTCCAGCAAGCCGTACGTCTGGCCAAGACGTCGGCCCTCCCCCTCGCGGTACGGGGAGGCGGGCACAGCTATGCGGGGTTCGGCAGCTGCGACGGCGGCATCGTGATCGACCTCCGCGCCCTGCGCGAGATCGAGATCGACACCACTCGGAGATCGGTGAAAGCAGGCCCCGGCCTCACCTGGGGCGAGCTCGACGAACGTACCCAAGCGCACGGACTCGCTACGCCAGGTGGACACGTCACGACCGTCGGCATCGCCGGGTTCACTCTCGGCGGCGGTATCGGCTGGCTGTCCCGCGAACACGGCCTCGCCATCGACAACCTGCTGGGCGTAGAGATCGTCCTCGCCACCGGCGAAGCACTGAGAGCCAGTGACGAAGAGAACCAGGACCTGTTCTGGGCGATCCGCGGCGGAGGCGGAAATTTCGGCATCGTCACGGAATTTACGTACCGCCTGCATGAGGTCACCGACCCGCTCGGCGGGATGCTCCTGTACCGCGCCGAGCACGCCGAGGAAACGCTGCGCAACTTCCGTGATTTCACCGAAAGCGCGCCCGACGACGTCACCGCGCTGGCCGCGTTCATCACTGCGCCCGAGGCCCCGTTCGTTCCCCAGGACATGCGCGGCAAGCCCGCTCTCGCGATCGCCGCGGCCTGCCTGCGCCCGACCGGCGAGGGCAAGGCCGCGCTCGCACGGCTGCAGGCGTACGGCCCGCCAGCCGTCGACCTGATCGGCCCGAACGAGTACCTCGAGCTCCAGCGCCTCTTCGACGGCATGGCCGCGCCGCGCCCGGCCTACCTCCGTTCGAGAATGCTCAGCCAACTTTCCGAAACAACGATCGGAACACTCACCGAGTACGGGCTCAACCCCACCTCACCGAACGGCGCGATCGTGATCATCCCGCTCGGCGGCGCCATCGCGAAAGTTGCGACGAACGGCACCGCCTTCGCCCATCGCCAGGCCAGCTATCACGTCGAGCTCTGCGCGTTCTGGGAGAACCCCGACGAGCTCGCCACCCGCCACCGCATCTGGGCCGACGGGACGTTCGAGCGCATCAAGGCCGACTCGGTCGGGGTGTACGTCAACCACCTCGGCAACGAGGGCCCCGACCGCGTCCGCGAGGCGTATGGCGCGGAGACGTTCCAACGGTTGGCGACGATCAAGCGCCGCTACGACCCGACCAACCTGTTCCGCGGCAACCAGAACATTCCGCCGGCTTAGCGAAACTTAAGGGCGCCCCGGTGGCGGTGCCATCGACACCGGGACACCCAGCTTGCGATTTCCAACAGTTAAGGCAGGCACTTCTTCGAGTCGGTGGACAGGTCGGTCACGCAGATCGACGCCTTCGGCACCCGGAGCGTGGTCGAGTGCGCGCCGTAGCTGGCGGTCACGGTCTGGGTGTCGATCTCGAGCAGCGTCTGGCCGGCCACCTCGGCGGTGATCACCTTGTGGAACGACTTCTCCGACTCGCAGACGAAGCTGATCGTGATCGTCGTGAACGCCGGGTCGCCCTGGTCGACGTCGACCGACGGCGGCTCGGAGCACGGAGAGGGCGCATCGGGGAGGTCGGACTTCGGCCCCGGCGCCGGCTTGTCCGAGTCGCTGCCGTTCGGCAACGGCAGATCGGGGATGTTCGGCAGTCCCGGCAGGTCGGGCAGCTCGCCCGGCAGTCCCGGCAGGTCCGGAACTTCCGGCAACGGAAGGCCGTCGGTCGGGATCGGCAGGTCAGGCAGCGGCGGCTCGACGGCCTGGCTGACGCCGCCGCTGAGCACCAACGCGCTCATGACGGTTCCCGCGACCACGATGTTGCGGACGAGGTGTCGGATTCGCACGGTGCTGGTTCCTCACTCTCGATCGGCTGCGGCGCTGGTTTCGCGCCCTACCCTTTCGACAGCGTTCGTGGCCTTGAGAGTGTTACGGCCTATTCGCCAGGAAAGTCGGGAAAGGTCGTCGGGAACCGTGTCGGCAGCGGAATCGGGCTCGGAATCGGCAGCTCCGTCGGCACCGGCCAGGTGGTCGGGACCGGCCACGGCCGAGGCTTTCCGGTACGCGTCGGCAGCGGCTCTGGCTCCGGCGTGGGCTCGGGTGGCCTGGTCGGCAAGGGCTTGGGCGCGGGTTGAGGCCGCTTCGTCGGGGAGTCGGACGGCGAGGTCGACGGCTTCGGCGCGACCCCTTCCGTACGCGTGACTCCCGGCCCCGACGACGTCGCGGACGGCGCCGGAGCGGGCGGCGGAGAGGTTGGGCGGCTGGGCAGGATCCCGGTCGCCGCGAACGCCACGCCGCCGAGGCTCAGCCCGGCGAGCACGAACCCGGCGACCTTGACCAGCGCGAGTCGCCGGCGCGGAGCAGGAGTCGGAGCGGGCGAGAGCCGCGAACGGTGGAACGCCGCCACCGCCGAGTCCTCGCTCGCCAGCTCGTCCGAACGAGCCGGCGCGGCGGCGGCCGAAAGTACCGACGCGAGCGGATCCGGGGTCGCCGAACCGCGCCCGGACAGCAGCTCGGCTGCCCGGGCGCGGGAGATCCGGCGACGACCCATCCCACTCATCTCATCTCGGTAAGCGTCGGGTCGAGCGAAACTGTCACGCGCGCTGAGGTTCCGGGCGTGGCGCAGGCGATAGTTCCGCCCTGTCCTTCGAGAACGGAGGCCAACCGGCGCAGCCCGCGGTGAGCGGCGGCCCGTACGGCACCCGCCCGCTTGCCGAGCACCTTGCCCGCCGCCGCGGCGTCCAGCCCGACCATGACGCGGAGCAGAATCGCCTCCGCCTGATCCGGCGGAAGCGTCGCGATCAGCGCGAGCGCGGCGTCCGTCGAGACCGCGTCGAGCGCCAGCGTCGCGGTGTCCTCGCCGGCGGGCGGCTCCGGGAGCTGACTCAGCTCGGCGTCCGCGATCGGCCGCCGGCGCACGCGCCGCAGGTGGTCGAGCGCGCGGTTCCGGCCGATCGAGACGGCCCAGCCGCGGAACGCCTCGTCGTCCCCGCGGAACGAACCGAGGTCGCGAACGATCTGCAACCAGGCCTCGGACGCGACGTCCTCGACGTCCCGATCGCCAACCAGGACACGCAAGTAGCGGAGCATGCCGGGATGCACGTCGCGGTACAGCCAGCGGAACGCGTCCTCGTCTCCGGCCTGCGCGAGCTCGACAGCGGGCGCGGCGACATGGCGTGGTTCGCCCCGCTCCCGCCCGGTCGGCATGGCAGGCGAATCTAGCCGGGTGCCGCGGTGCTTTCCTCCCCGGCCTCCCACCCGCACCAGACCCGGCAACGGAATCGGTTGGCCGGGGAGGAAGGCGCCGCGTGCAAATGCACCCGGCTCGTCGCGCGGAGCGCGACCATGACGCAGTGGCGGAGCGCGGCCATGCCGCAGCGGGGTGCGCCCGTGACAAGATTCGCGGCATGCCGGACGACGCCCCCAAGCGCATCACCCAGCACGAGCGCGACCAGACGGTGAGCCGGCTCCAGGAGGCGTACGCCTCGGGCGAGCTGTCGCACGACGAGCTGGAGGACCATCTCCAGCAGGCGCTGACCGCGACCACGAGCAACGAGCTGGCGCCGATCCTCGCCTCGCTGCCGGCGATCGAAGAAGACCGCACCGTCCGGATCGCCGCGAAGGCCGGACGGATCCAGCGCCTCGGGACGTGGCGGGCGCCGAGGATGTTCGAGATCGAGTCCGAGTTCGGCAAGGTCGACCTCGACCTGTCCAGCGCGATCATCGAGCACCCGGCGATCCAGCTCGTCCTCCGGTTGCGCTTCGGCAAGGCCAGGATCACCGTTCCGCGCAACGCCGTCGTCGAACTGAACGATCTGCGGTGCGAGTGGAAGCAGCCGGTCGACCGGCCTCCGGTGGACCGGCCTACCGACGGCGTGCGGATCAAGATCTCCGGTGAGATGGAGTTCGGACGACTCACCGTGCGGTACGCGCGTCGTTGATCACCCCGGGTTACACCGACGGCCGACTCGGACTACGCTGACCTTGATAAGGCGAGCCTAACCTGAGTTGACCGGAGGTAGGGAGCTCGATGCCGACCGTGATCACGGACAGCGCCAAGGTGCTCGCACGTCAGAGCCGGCGCGAGTCGTCGGCACGGACGTACGCGCGGTCCTTTCCGATAGTTCCGGTGCAAGCCAGCGGCATGACGATCACCGGCGCGGACGGGCGCACGTACCTCGACTGCCTCTCCGGCGCCGGAAGTCTCGCCCTCGGCCACAACCATCCGGTCGTGGTGAACGCGATCCGCAAGGTCCTCGACGACGGCGCCCCACTCGCGACCCTCGACCTCGCGACGCCGGTGAAGGACGCGTTCGTCGACACCCTCTTCGACCTGCTGCCGCCGAACCTCAAGCAGAACGGCCGCATCCACTTCTGTGGCCCGACCGGCGCGGACGCCGTCGAGGCGGCGCTGAAGCTGACCCAGACCTCGACCGGACGGCGCGGAGTGCTCGCCTTCACCGGCGCCTACCACGGCATGACCGCCGGCGCGCTCGCCACCACCGGCAACGTGGCGGTCAGAGAGAACGTCGTCACAACCGGCGAGGTCACGCAACTTCCGTACCCCTACGCCTATCGCTGCCCGTTCGGCCTCGGCGGCGACGACACCGCGCGGGTCGGCGCGCATTACGTACGGCAGCTGCTCGAGGACCCGAACGGTGGCGTCGCGACACCCGCGGCGATGATCCTCGAGGCGGTGCAAGGCGAGGGTGGCGTGATCCCCGCGCCGAACGAGTGGATGCGCTCGATGCGCGACATCACAAGCCAGCAAGGGATTCCGCTGATAGTCGACGAGGTGCAGACCGGTGTCGGTCGCACCGGTGCGTTCTGGGCGGTCGACCACAGCGGCGTCGCACCGGACGTTCTCGTGCTGTCCAAGGCGATCGGCGGAGGCCTGCCGCTCGCGGTGATCGTGTACGACGCCGCACTGGACGGTTGGGCGGCCGGCGCGCACACCGGGACGTTCCGCGGCAACCAGCTCGCGATGGCTGCCGGCGCGGCGACACTGCGATACGTTGCGGAGCATCGACTCGACGAACGCGCCGAGAAGCTCGGCGACTGGTTGCTGGCCGAGCTTTCGACCTTGCCGTTCGAAACTATCGGCGACGTCCGCGGACGCGGCCTGATGATCGGCGTCGAAGCGACGGATCCCGCGATTTCCCAACAGGTACGGACCGAATGCCTCGAGCGCGGACTGATCGTCGAGCTCGGCGGGCGCGACGACGCGGTCGTTCGGCTGCTCCCGCCGTTGGTGATGTCCGACGTCGAGGCGACCTCCGTACTCGAGCGGCTCGTCGCCGCATGGACGGCCGCGGAACGAGCACGGTGAACGACCGGTTGCCCCTCGGCTCCGAGCTCGCCGGCAACGTCGACGAGCTGGCCAGCTACGTCGCGGTAGCCCTTACTGGGTTGACGATTGGCGCCGCCGAACGTGGCGGCCCGCTGCCCGCGGGCGGTCCCGAGGCCGTCGCCAAGGCGGTCGCCGCGGCGATGACCGGCGGCACGCCGAGCGAGGCTCTCGCCGACGTCGCGCGCGTGGTCACGGCTGGTTCGGCCGATCCGGCCGACCCGCGCTGCGCCGGACACCTGCACTGCCCTCCGTTGGCGATCGCGGTCGCGGCCGACCTCGTCGCGAGCGCGTTGAACCAGTCGCTCGACTCGTGGGACCAGGCACCGGCGTCGACCGCGCTCGAGGGCGAGGTCATCACCCAGCTGGCGCGGATGGTCGGCTACGACCCGTCGCAGGCCGGCGGCGTGATCACCTCGGGCGGCACCGAGTCCAACCTGATGGGCCTGCTGCTCGCGCGCGACCACGCGACGAAGCCGGTCCGGGTGTTCTGCTCGCGGATGGCGCACTTCTCGATCGCCCGGAACGCCGGATTCCTCGGACTCGATCCGCAGGCCGTGGTCGACCTCGACGTCGACGAGTCGTCCCGCCTCGACCTCGGCAAGCTCGCGGCAGCGCTGGACCAGGCCGGCGACGTCGCGCCGGTCGTCGTCGCCACCGCGGGCACGACCGATCTCGGGGCGATCGACCCCGTCGACGCGATCGCGGACCTCGCCCGGGAGCGCAACGCTTGGCTGCATGTCGACGCGGCGTACGGCGGTGGCGCCCTGTTCTCCGACCGGATGGCACCGCTGCTCCAGGGCATCGAACGGGCGGACTCGGTGTCGCTCGACCTGCACAAGCTCGGGTGGCAACCCGTACCGGCCGGCGTGTTCCTCGTCCGCGACAGGGCGGTGTTCGAACCGCTGACCCAACGCGCCGCGTACCTCAATCCCGCGGATGACGAGGAAGCCGGATACCCAAGCTTGCTTGGTCAATCGCTCCGTACGACAAGGCGAGCCGACGCCGTCAAGATCGCGGTGACGCTGCGCGCCCTCGGCCGGCAAGGCCTCGGCACCCTGGTCGAACGCTGCCACGAGCTCGCCGACTACGCCGCCGTACGCGTCACCGAGCATCCGAGCCTGGAGCTGGCCGCCCATCCGGTCCTGACCACGGTCGTGTTCCGCTACGCCGGTTCCGATACTGTCAACGCCGCCTTGCGGCGACGGCTGCTCGAGCAGGGCCGCGTGGTCGTCGGCCGGACCGAGCTCGGCGGCCGTACGTGGCTCAAGCTCACGTTGCTCAACCCGCACGCGCGAACCGACGACATCGACGCTGTCCTCGACGCGGTCGTGGCAGCCGGCGCGGAGGAGGAGCGCTGAGCGACGAAAGTCCCGCCAGCGTGGCCGACCACGCGGCGATGGAGAACCTGCTGCGGTGCTGGCTTCGCGAGACCGACATCGCCCGCAGGGACGGCGACCTGCTCACGCTCGACCTGTCGGGTACGCGGGTCGAGGCGACGATCGCGCACTGGTCGGCGAGCGGCTGGCACCGGTTCGCCGAGGTACGCATCGACGACCGCCCTGGCGATGCCGCGACTCTCGCCGCGCTGATCGCCCGCGAGGGCGCGTTCCTTCGCGGTGTACCTCCGCACGCCGGCAGCGAGCTCGTCATGCGAGCGTTGGATTCGGTACGCCGCGTCACCGACCACGTCGCGCACCGGCGCGCGCATCCCGACGCCCCCGCCGGCACCACGCCGTTCCTCGAGGGCGAACAGGCGCTGATCCTCGGCCATCCACTGCATCCCACGCCGAAGAGCCGCGAATCCCTCACAGACCTGGAGAGTTCGGCGTTCTCTCCCGAACTGCGGGGCTCGTTCCCGTTGCACTGGTTCGCCGTCGACGCCGACCTGGTCTCGTCCGACTCGGCGCTGGAACGGTCGGCCGAGGCGATCGTCGCCGAGTTCGCCGACCGTGACGCACCGGACGGCACGGTGCTCGTCCCCGCCCATCCGTGGCAGGCGCGCGACCTTTCCGGTAGGCCGGCGTTCGCCGAGCTGCTGGCCGCCGGGAGGATCCGCGACCTCGGACCGTCCGGCCAGCCGTGGTATCCGACTTCGTCGCTCCGTACGGTCTACCGACCCGACGCTCCGGTCATGCTGAAGCTCTCCCTGGGCTTGAGAATCACCAACTCCCGTAGGGAGAACCTCCGCAAGGAGCTCCACCGCGGCGTCGAGGTGCACCGACTGCTGGAGGCCGGCATCGGCGAGGCTTGGCAGACCGCGCATCCCGGCTTCGACATCGTGCGCGACCCGGCCTGGATCGCGCTCGACGGGCCGGTCGGCCTCGACGCGATGCTGCGCGCCAACCCGTTCGGCCCGAACGACGACGTCTGGTGCGTCGCGGGTCTGATCTCCGAACAGCCCGGCCCGTCGAGACTCACCCGCCTTGTCCGGAAGCTGGCCGAAACTACCGGCGGATCACTCACCGACGTCGCGGCGGTCTGGTTCGCCCGCTACCTGCAAGCCGTGATCGACCCCGTGCTCTGGCTCTACCGGACGTACGGAATCGCGCTCGAAGCCCACCAGCAGAATACCCTTGTGGTGTTGGACTCTGACGGTTGGCCTGCCGGCGGCCGGTACCGCGACAACCAGGGCTACTACTTCGCGCAGACCCGGATCGACGAGCTGGAGAAGCTGCTGCCCGACGTCGGCGTGGCGTCCGACACGACCGTTCCCGACGACGTCGCCGAGGAGCGTCTCGGCTACTACCTCGGCATCAACAACCTGCTCGGGCTGGTGGGTGCGTTCGGGTCGCAGGGCCTGATCGAGGAACGTACGCTGCTCGGGCTCGCCCGGCAGTTCGTCGAGGATCGCGACGCTCCGATCCTCCGCGCTCCGGTCCTGCGGACCAAAGCGAATCTGCTCACTCGCCTGCACGGCATGGACGAGCTCGTCGGCCCGGTCTCCACGCAGTCGGTCTACGTGTACCTCGCGAACCCCCTGTGGACAATGGACCGATGAGCGACGATCGACGCTGGTCTGACTGGTACATGCTGCTCGACAGCAAGTTCGGGCTCAGCCGCGCCGGCACCGACGACTACGAGCTGCTGGCGGCGTGGATGAACGACCCGGACGTCGCGGAGTTCTGGCAGCTCGACGGTCCGCCCGAACGCACGGTCGCCTACCTCACCGAACTGCGCAACGCGACGCACACCAAGCCCTATATCGGCTCGCTCGACGGCACGCCGATGAGCTATTGGGAGCTGTACTGGGCCGATCAGGACCCACTCGCCCAGCACTATGACGCTCGTCCTCATGACGCCGGGATCCATCTGTTGCTCGGACCGAGCGACTTTCGGGGGCGCGGGCTCGGGGCCCAGCTGTTGCGGGCCGTCGCGGGCACGATTCTCGGACTGCGTCCGGAAGTCTCGCGGGTGGTCGCGGAGCCGGATGTGCGCAACGTCCGGTCGATCGCCGCGTTCGAGCGCGCGGGCTTCGTCCGTACCGCCGACCTCGACCTGCCGACCAAACGCGCCGCCCTCATGATCAAGACAAGGGAACCGCATGACTGAATCCAGCACCTACGACGTGGTAGGTGTGGGCCTCGGACCGTTCAACCTCTCACTCGCCGCCCTGGCCGATCCGGTCGACGGCCTGTCCGCCCGCTTCCTGGAGAGCAAACGGGAGTGGTCGTGGCATCCGGGGCTGCTGCTCGACGACGCAATGTTGCAGGTCCCGGTCCTCGCCGACCTGGTCACCCTCGTCGACCCGACCAGCCAGTGGTCGTTCCTCAACTACCTGCGGGCGCACGACCGGATGTTCGCGTTCTACTTCGCCGAGCGCATGCACGTGTTGCGGCGCGAGTACGACGACTACTGCCGGTGGGTGAGCGAGCGGCTGCCGTCTTGCACGTTCGGCGCGAGCGTCACCTCGGTGCGCTGGGACGGCGCGTACGAGGTCGAGTTCGTCACCGCGGACGGCGCCGAGCGGGTCCGGGCGAAGAACGTCGTCCTCGGCGTCGGAACACAACCGGTAGTTCCGGAAGCATTCGCCCCGGTCGTCGGCCGCGGCGTCTTCCACTCCGGTGAGTACCTGCACCGTCAATCCGAGCTTGCGGGTACCGGCGACGTGACCGTCGTCGGCTCGGGGCAGTCGGGGGCAGAGGTTTTCCTCGACCTGCTTCGCAATCTGCCCGCCGGACGGCAACTGCGGTGGCTGACGCAGGCACCGGCGTTCGCGCCGATGGAGTACTCGAAGCTCGGGCTGGAGCACTTCACTCCCGCCTACACGCAGTACTTCCGCAGTCTCGCTCGAGCCCGTCCGGGACCGACTCGTTCCGGAACAATGGCAGCTGTACAAGGCCATCTCGGCCGAGACTATCGCGGCGATCTACGACCTGCTGTACGAGCGCAGCGTCGGTGGGGCCTCGCCGCAGGCGACGCTGCTGCCGAATGTCGCGGTGGTCGCCTCGCGTCGTTCCGGAAACGGTGTAGAGCTCCGGTGCCACCAGCCCGACCAGGATCAAGAGCTCGTCGTCAGTACCGACGCCGTGATCCTCGCGACCGGCTACTCCGCACGGCAGCCGGACTTCCTCGACGAGAGCCTGCTCGAGCTCGACGATGCCGGCCGCTACCGCATCGACGCCGACTACCGCGTCGCCACCGCACCGCAGGTCACCGGCGACCTGTACGTTCAGAACGCCGAGCTGCACACCCACGGCGTCGGCACCCCCGACCTCGGGCTTGGCGCGCACCGGGCCGCGGTGATCCTGAACGCGATCGCCGGCACCACCTGCTACCGGCTGCCCGACCAGACCGCGTTCACCACGTTTGGTGTCCCGTCATCCACCGACCAGCTCCAGGAGGCCGCTCGTGTCGCTGCCCGTACCCGCTGAGCTCACCGCGGACGCCGGCGTGCCGCGGGGCGCGCCTTGCTGGCCAAGGCGATCGGGGAGTTCTCCTACGAGGAGCTGCTGACGCCCTCGCCGGAGGGCGGCGGCAGGTACCGGCTCGACCTGCCGGACCGGGTGGTCTACCGGTTCACGGCGTCGCGCGGCTCGTACGACTCGTGGTTCGTCGACCCGCTGTCGATCACCCGCGCCGTGGGCGACTCCGCCGAGGAGGAGGCGACGGACGCGTTGCGTTTCGTGCTGACTCCCATCGTGGGTTGGGAATGTTGGGCGACACGACCGGACATCTGCTGCGTGAGCTGTCGGCGACGCTGACCGCGACTGCGGCTGACGGCTTCCGCGTTGCCCACCGCAGAGCTGGCGGAACTTGACGTACGCGGAGCTGGAAGGTTTCCAGACCGGGCACCCGTGGATCGTGCCG
>CAVXLQ010000003.1:0-1136186 GCA_963762635.1 uncultured Actinomycetota bacterium | reverse complement strand
CGGCGCACGGCGTAGGAGACGAGAGCGGGAAGTCAGTCTTCGGTACGACCAGCCAGTAGCCGGCTCGGCGGCGATCATGGGCTACGGCCAGGACCCGCACGAGTTCGCCTTGGGTGCGATAGACCAGGCTATAGGTCGCCCAGCAGCTCACCCAGCCGAGCGGCCACCGGACGCAACGAGAACTGCGGGTCCGGACCACCCTTCGGCCGGCCGAGGTGCGCGGTCACGATGACCCGCGCACCCTTCTCGGCCAACGCGCGAAGCGTAGGAACACTGGCCCGGATCCGGCCGTCGTCGGTGATCTTGTCGCCGTCGAGCGGAACGTTCAGGTCGGACCGTACGAGGACGTGCTTCCCGCGCAGGTCCCCCAGGTCGTCGAGCCCCTTCACCGGCCGACGAGACGGGCGAGGTCGACGAGGCGGTTGGAGTAGCCCCACTCGTTGTCGTACCAGCCGACGACCTTGACCTGGTTGCCCTGCACCATCGTCAGGCCGGCGTCGAGCGTGCAGCTCGCCGGCGTGTTGACGATGTCGGAGGAGACGATCTCGTCCTCGGTGTAGACCAGGAGGTCCTTGAGCGGGCCCTCGGCCGCGGCCTTGAACGCGGCGTTGACCTCTTCCTTGGTCGTCTCGCGGCCGAGCTCGACCACGAGGTCGGTCACCGAGCCGGTCGGAACGGGCACGCGGAACGCCATGCCGTCGACCTTGCCCTTGAGCTCGGGGATCACCAGGCTGACGGCCTTCGCGGCGCCGGTCGTCGTCGGGATGATGTTGATCGCGGCGGCGCGGGCGCGGCGCAGGTTGACCGAACCCTTGCGGGTGACCGCGATCTGGTCGAGGAGCTGCTGCTCGGTCGTGTACGCGTGGATCGTCGTCATCATGCCGCGGTTGATGCCGAAGTTGTCGAGCAGCACCTTGGCCATCGGCGCGACGCAGTTCGTCGTGCACGACGCGTTGGAGATGATCGTGTGCTTCTCGGCGTCGTACTTGTCCTCGTTGACGCCGAGGACGATCGTGATGTCCTCGTCGGTCGCGGGCGCGGAGATGATCACCTTGCGAGCGCCGGCCTCGACGTGCTTGCGGGCGTCCTCGGCCTTGGTGAAGCGGCCGGTCGACTCGATCACGACGTCGGCGCCGAGGTCCTTCCACGGCAGCTTGGCCGGGTCGGTCTCGGAGATGGCGCTGAACGACTTCCCGTTGACGGTGAGGCTGTCGTCGTCGTGGCTGACCTCGGCGTCGAGCCGGCCGAGCACCGAGTCGTACTTGAGCATATGAGCTAGCACGTCGTTGCTCGTGAGGTCGTTGACGCCGACGATCTCGACGTCAGAGCCGCCCTGCGCGAGAACTGCGCGGAAGAAGTTGCGGCCAATCCGGCCGAAGCCGTTGATGCCTACACGGATAGTCACGGGACGCCCCCTCGTGTGGGTCGTTGCGGTCGTTCATCAGGTGAACGGAAGCGAGGGGCATCCTTGCCCGCGCGCATACTTCCGCTCCCCTCGACCTTACCGGGGACGTGGAACGGACCTTGAACCGGTCAGGCGTTGAGCATGTCCGCGGTCAGATTGGCCTCGGTGCCAGGGATGCCCTGGTCCTGCGCCTTCTTGTCCGCCATCGCGAGCAGGCGGCGTATCCGGCCGGCGATGGCGTCCTTCGTCAACGGCGGATCGTGGAGCTGGCCGAGCTCTTCGAGACTCGCCTGCTTGTGCTCCAGCCGCAACGAGCCGGCGAGCTTCAGGTGGTCGGGCACCTCGTCGCCGAGGATCTCCAGCGCTCGCTCGACCCGCGCGCCGGCGGCGACCGCGGCGCGGGCGGAACGGCGGAGGTTGGCGTCGTCGAAGTTCGCCAGCCGGTTCGCGGTCGCACGTACCTCGCGGCGCATCCGGCGCTCTTCCCAGGCGAGCAGACTCTCGTGCGCGCCGAGCCGGGTGAGCAGCGCCCGATCGCGTCGCCGTCGCGGATCACCACGCGGTCGACGCCGCGTACCTCGCGCGCCTTCGCGGAGATGCCCATGCGGCGAGCGGCGCCGACCAGGGCCAGCGCGGCTTCCGGTCCGGGGCAGGTCACCTCCAGCGCGGACGACCGGCCGGGCTCCGTCAGCGACCCATGAGCGAGGAACGCACCGCGCCAAGCGGCGACCGCGTCGCACGAGGAACCGTTGACGACCTGTGGCGGCAGACCACGTACGGGACGACCGCGCATGTCGAGCAAACCGGTTTGCCTGGCGAGCGCCTCACCTTCCTTGACGACCCGGACGACGTACCGGTTGCTCTTGCGCAGACCACCCGGCGCGACCACCAGAACGTCGCTGACGTGGCCAAACACCTCGGCGATGTCCTTGCGCAACCGGCGGGCCGAAGCACCGGTGTCGAGCTCTGCCTCGATCACGATCCGGCCGCTCACAATGTGTAACCCTCCGGCGAAGCGGAGGGTCGCTGAAACCTCGGCCTTTCGACAGCAGGGCTTCGTCACCGTCGTGCTCGTGAGCTCTGCCTTAACCTGCGCCGTCATCGCCATGGGGACGATCCTGCCACGTCCCAAAGATCGTTTCTCAGTGTGGGTTGGGAATTCGTTCAGCAGACGGTCACATTGTGGGAACGGAACGTACTTCACGCTGGTGATGAGCGGTGCTAGTCGCCCAGAACCTTGGCGTAGACCTCGGCCAGCCGTGCGGGATCGTGACGTGGTGACCCATCGTCACGAGCAACGTCGGCGACCACGAGCTCCGCGCCCATGGTCGCCGCCGCGGCAGCGAGTCGGGCTGGTCCGCGACGAACGCATCGTCGGCGATGCACCACGTCGATACGAAGATCTGGTGCGTGTGCCGCGAGAACCTCGAGATGTGTCTCCGGCGAGAAGTCTCGCGTCTCCCCCGACCTGTGGCGCGAGGTTGAGGGTGAGCGACGCGGCGCGCCTTGGTCTCGTGCAGAGCCGCGGCCAGTTCCGGAACCATCAGATGCGGCAGCACGCTGGTGAACCACGAGCCCGGTCCGAGCACGATGCCGTCGGCGTCGCGAACCGCTTCGACGGCTTCGACGCAAGCGGGTGGGTCGTTCGGCACCAACGCGACGCTCAGCACCTCGCCGGTCGTGATCGCGACCGTCGACCTGACCGCGCACGATCGACACCGCGGTGGGGTCGGCCGGGTCGAGTCCGATCACCTCGGCCTGGATCTGCAACGGCACCGACGACATCGGCAGCACGCGCCCGCGCGCCCGAGCAACCGCGCCGACCCAGTCGAGTCCGTCGACGTGCTGACCGAGCAGCTCCCACAGCGCGACGATCAGCAGGTTGCCGACCGCGTGCCCGGCAGCTCGCCCTTGCTGTCGAAGCGGTGCTGGACGACCTCGGCCCACGTCGGCCCCACTCGTCGTCGCCGCACAGCGCCGCGAGCGCCATCCGCAGGTCGCCCGGCGGCAGCACGCCGAGCTCCGGCGCAGCCGGCCGCTCGAGCCACCGTCGTCGGCGACGGTCACGACCGCGGTGAGCTGCTCGGTCACGCTTGCGCAGCGCGGACAGCGACGCGGCGAGCCCGTGCCCGCCGCCGAGTGCGACGACCTCGGGTCCGAGCCCGCGACGAACACGCTGGCGTCACTCATTCGCGACCCAGGTCGCGGTGGACGACGAGGTTGTCGATGCCGCGCGGACGCAGCCGGCCGCCGAGCTCCTCGGCCATCGCGACGCTGCGGTGCTTGCCGCCGGTGCAGCCGACGGCGATCGTGACGTACCGCTTGCCCTCGCGCAGGTAGCCGGTCGCGAGCAGCTGGACGAGCCGTTCGTACTGGTCGAGGAACTCCTTCGCGCCGTCCTGGCTTCAGCACGTAGTCGCGGACCTCTTCGTCGAGGCCCGTCTGGCCGCGCAGCTCCGCGACCCAGTGCGGGTTGGGCAGGAACCGGCAGTCGACCACGAGGTCGGCGTCGACGGGGATGCCGTACTTGTAGCCGAACGAGACGAGCGTCGCCCGCAGCGCCGGGTCGTCCTCGCCGCCGAACGCGGCTGACGATCTTGGCGCGCGAGCTCGTGGATGTTGCAGCGTGGACGTGTCGATGACGAGGTCGGCGTCGCCGCGCAGGTCGCGCGACCAGCTCGCGTTCGCGCGCGATGCCGTCGAGAACCCGGCCGTCGCCCTGCAGCGGATGCGGCCGGCGCACGCTCTCGTACCGGCGGACCAGCACGTCGTCGCTCGCCTCGAGGAACAGCACACGCGCGTGCCAGCCGCCGCGGGCTCGCAGCTGCGTCCAGCGCGCCGCTGCAGCGTCGGCGAAGAACGAGCCGGCTGCGTACGTCGACCGACGACCGCGATCCGGGTCACCGCGACCGCCACCGCCGGCCGAGCAGCTCGACGATCGTCGGCAGCAGGCCGGGCGGCAGGTTGTCGACGACGAACCAGCCGAGGTCCTCCAGCGACGTCGGCTGCCGTGCTCCGCCCGGCGCCGGACATGCCGGAGACCAGGACGAGCTCCGGAGGCGGGCCTTCGGTCATACCCCTCTTACTCCCGTTCGATCGGCTTCCTGCCCGCATGATGCCTTCGCTGGGTGCGGAGCGGTCGGCCGGGTCCGTCTCGCTTCGCTGTCGTCGTCCAGGATCTCGCCGGTCGCCGTGTTGATCGCCGGCAGGCACGGCGCGCCCGCTCGGAGCGCCGCGACCACCGCCTCGGCGGTCCGTGCGCCCGATGCCGGGCACCTCGGCCATCTCGTCGATGGTCGGCCGCCGAAGCCGCTTGAGCGAGCCGAACCGCCGGAGCAGTGCCTTGCGCCGGGTCTCCCCCAGGCCTGGCACGCCGTCGAGCGCGCTCGTCGATCATCGCCTTCGACCGCTTGCTGCCGGTGGAACGTGATCGCGAACCGGTGCGCCTCGTCCCGGACCCGCTGCAGCAGGTAGAGCCCCTCGCTCGTCCGGGGCATGATCACCGGGTCCTCCTCGCCGGGCATCCAGACCTCCTCGAGCCGCTTGGCGAGCCCGCACGAGCGCGACGTCGTCGATGCCGAGCTCGTCGAGCGCGCGTTGCGCGGCGGCGACCTGGGGCGGCGCCGCCGTCGACGACGACAGGCCCGGTGCGTACGCGAACTTCTTCGGCCGGCCGGTCTCGGGTCGATCGCGCTCGGCCCACCGGGCGTCGAGTTCTCGTCCGGCTCGTTGTCGAGCTCGCCGGTCTCGGAACGTCTCGTCGAGGAAGCGGCGGAACCGTCGGCTGATCACCTCGTGGATCGCGCCGACGTCGTCGCGCCTCGTCCGTCCCGACGGATCTTGATGATGAACCGGCGGTAGTCGCTCTTGCGCGGCAGGCCGTCCTCGAACACGACCATCGAGGCGACGACATCCGTGCCCTGCAGGTTGGAGACGTCGTAGCACTCGATCCGCAACGGGGCCTCGTCGAGCCCGAGCGCGTCCTGGATCTCCTGCGAGCAACGCTTGCTGCGCGTCGTGAGGTCGCTGGCCCGCTGGGTCTTGTGCAGCGCGAGCGACTGCGGTGGCGTTGCGTTCGACGGTCTCGCATGAGCGCACGCTTGTCGCCGCGTTGCGGGACGCGGAGGCTCGACGTTGCTGCCGCGCTTCTCGGTGAGCCATTCCTGCACGGCTTCGGCGTCCTGCGGCAGCTGCGGAACGAGGACCTCGCGCGGTACGCCGTCGCTGCGTCTCGGCGTCGTACAGCTGGATGATCGAACCGTTCGACGAGCTCGCCGGTGTCGACGTCCTCGACCTTGTCGACGACCCAGCCGCGCTGGCCGCGGACCCGTCCGCCGCGTACGTGGAAGACCTGGACCGCGGCCTCGAGCTGGTCCTCGGCGAGCGCGATCACGTCGGCGTCGGTGCCGTCGGGGAGAACGACCGCGACTCTTCTCCAACGCGCGTTCCATCGCCTTGAGGTCGTCGCGGAGACGCGCCGCCTTCTCGAACTCCAGCTGGCTGGAGGCCTCGCGCATCTCGCGTTCGATCCGCTTCATGTACGCGGCGGTCGTGGCCGGCCATGAAGTCGCAGAAGTCCTCGACGATGTCGCGGTGCTCGTCCATGCTGACCCGGCCGACGCACGGGGCGGAGCACTTGCCGATGTAGCCGAGCAGACAGGGCCGCCCCACCTGGCCGGCGCGCTTGAAGACGCCGCTCGAGCACGTACGCGCGGGGAAGACGCGGAGCAGGAGGTCGAGCGTCTCGCGGATCGCCCACGCGTGGGAGTACGGACCGAAGTAGCGCACGCCCTTCTTCTTGGCGCCGCGCATCACCTGCAGCCGCGGGTAGTCCTCGGAGATCGTGACGGCGAGCCAGGGATAGCTCTTGTCGTCGCGGTACTTGACGTTGAAGCGGGGGTCGAACTCCTTGATCCAGGTGTACTCGAGCTGGAGGGCCTCGACCTCGGTGCTGACGATGGTCCACTCGACCTTGGCCGCCGTCTGGCACCATCGCCTGGGTGCGCGGCATGAGCGCGGACGAGATCCTGGAAGTACGAGTTCAACCGGGCGCGCAGGCTCTTGGCCTTGCCGACGTAGATGACCCGGCCCTTGGCGTCGAGGAATCTGTAGACGCCGGGCTGCTCGGGTATCGAGCCGGAGGCCGGTCGATAGGTCGCGGGATCTGCCACGGTTCGAGCTTAGGCACCACCACGGACAACCGACCGCGGTGGTGCCGGTGGCTCGTCTCAGGCCTTGACGATGTTGGCGCCGTCCATCTTCACCGCGATCGCCGCCAGCGGGGCCGGCGCGGGACCGCCCTGGACCGAGCCGTCCTCGATGCTGTACATGCTCTCGTGGCAGCCGCAGCGGATCTTGCCGCCGACGAAGTTCGAGACGTCACACTGGCGGTGGGTGCAGACGCTGGTGAAGCCCTTGTACTCGCCGGCCGTCGGCTGGGTGACGACGACGTGCGCGTCCTTGTTGATGAAGCCGCTGCCGACCGGGACGTCCGCGGTCTTCGCGACCACCTCGGCGTTCGTGCCGCCGCCGTCCGCCGGCGTCTCGGACGCGCTGTCGCTCGGTGCGGGCGCCTCGCTCGTCGGGTCCTCGCTGGCTGGGGTGGTGGGGTCGGAGCTGGTCGTCGGCGCCGATTCGGGGTCCTCGCCGCTGCCACAGGCGGCGAGAATTGGCGCCGCCGCTCCGGCGACGACCACACCGCTGAGAATGCGGCGTCGGGTCATCGGGTTCTGCGGGTCGAGCGTCATGGATCCTCCAGTCGTGGGGTACGGCTCACCCGGTCACAACGGAGCCGAGCACGAACTGGTTCACCACGGATCGGCCGGCTTTCGCCCGATTTTCGGTCGTCCCGGAGTCAGAACCTCGGCAACGTCGGGTCGTAGTCGGGCTGGACGCGCCGCATATAGGCGGTGTCCGCCCGAGTACGGCGACCGGAGTCCGCGTACTGCCGGTGCAGCCGCTCCAGCGCGTCCGGATCGAGCTCGACGCCGAGGCCGGGCCCGGTCGGCACCGGCACCGCGCCGTCGACGAACCGCAGCACGCCGGGCCGGACCACGTCTTCGTGCCGGTTCCACGGGTAGTGCGTGTCGCACGCGTACGCCAGGTTCGGTGTCACGGCCGCCACGTGCGTCATCGCGGCCAACGAGATCCCCAGGTGCGAGTTCGAGTGCATCGACATCGCCAGCCCGAACGTGTCGCAGAGCGCACCGAGCTCACGGGTGTGCCGCAGTCCGCCCCAGTAGTGATGGTCGGACAGCACCACGCCGACCGGATGCTTGGTCACCGCCTCGGCGAACGTCTCGACGCTGACCACGCACATGTTCGTCGCCAAGGGCATCGACGCCCGCGCCGCCACCTCGGCCATCGCGTCCATGCCCAGGACCGGGTCCTCGAGGTACTCCAGGACACCGGACAGCTCCCGCGCGACCCGGTGCGACGTCTCGACCGACCACGCGCCGTTCGGGTCTATCCGCAGCGGCACACCCGGGAACGCCTCGGCCATCGCACGGATCGCCGCGATCTCCGCGTCGGGCGGGAACACGCCGCCCTTCAGCTTCAGCGAGCCGAAGCCGAAGAGCTCGACCATCCGCCGAGCTTGCGCGACGAGTCCGGCAGGATCCAACGCCGCGCCCCACTCGTCCGGCTCGGCGCCGGGATGCCCGGCCCACTTGTAGAACAGGTACGCGCTGTACGGGACCCAGGAACGGACCGCGCCACCGAGCAGGTCGGTCACCGGGACGCCGAGCAGTTTGCCCTGGGCGTCGAGACAGGCCACCTCGAGGATCGAGAAGACGCGGCGCTTCCGCATCGGCGCGACGTCCGGACCGAGCGTCGTGGAGACGATCGACTCGATCAGGCCGGTCTCGAAGACGCTGCGTCCGACGATCGCCGTACGGACGGCCTCCAGCCGGTCGAGCACGTCGACCTCGCCGGATCCCTCACCCAGTCCGACGACACCGCCGTCGACGACCAGCTGCACGACGGTCCGCAGTGCCAGCGGCTCGTGCACGCCGGTGGAGTTCAGCAGCGGCGGGTCGGCGAACGCGATCGGTGTGACGACGAGGTCGGTGATCCGCACGCCGGCGGCCTAGACGGGGGCGAGCTCGTCGGGCCACGCCGGCAGCGCGTCGCCGTCGGCCCAGATGGGCTTGACCGGGTCGCCGACGATGGAGAGGTTCGGATGCGCCTCGACCTCGGCGCGCATGCTCTCCGCGACCAGCAGGTTGACCGTGTCGAGGGTGTCCCGCATCCGCACCAGCCGTACGTTCTCCGGGTCCGGCCGCCCGCACATCAGCACGGCCGCCGCGATCGTGTCCCGGTCGGTGGGCAGCGCCATCGGGAGCTTCGTACGCCGGATCCCGCCGGTGCCCGACGTCAGCGAGTTCACGTACAGCGCGTACATGTCGATCTCTTCCAGCACCCGGAACGGCACGTAGTCCGCGAGCCCGATGCCGGCCGCGTTGCCGTACGACGCCTTCGAGATCGCGTGCACCGTCACGCACGTGATCGACGGGCTCTCGGGCTCGCCCGCGCCGGGCACCCACATCCGCCCGATGACGTTCGTGTCCATGCCCGCGCCGGACTTGTCCTTGCCCATCTCGTCGATGCACAGCACGT
The DNA here is from genome assembly GCA_963762635.1 of uncultured Actinomycetota bacterium. Lineage (GTDB taxonomy): Bacteria > Actinomycetota > Actinomycetes > Propionibacteriales > Actinopolymorphaceae > Tenggerimyces. The sequence goes on along the minus strand of CAVXLQ010000003.1, from coordinate 1,127,164 downwards.
CGAGCTGGTCGAACGGCAGCCGCCCGAGCAGCTCACCCGCCTCGCGCAGCAACGCGGTCTCGGCCGGACCGCCGATGCCCTCGGCGGGAACGTACGCGATCTTGGCGGTGTGCTCGTGCGCGTTCTCCAGGATCGCCAACCCACCGAGCACCTTGCCGGTCTCGATGATCCGCCGAGCCACCGCGGGCAGCCACTCCGCCAGCGCCGCCGAGCCGTACGCGTGGATGCCCTCGGCGCCCTTCTGCTTGCCGAGGCCGATCGCCGCGATCTTCGCGAGGCCACTCTCGATCTCGCCGTGGAAGTCGGTGTGCAGCTTGATCCGGTTGACGAGCAGGATGCCGTCGGCCTCGTGGGCGTTCTTGTCCAGATGCACCTCCGGGCCGTTCGGCAGCCGGTCGAGAACCACGGTCTCCATCGTCGCGAGGACCGGAACGCCCAACGCCTGTTCGGTAATCCCGTACGAAGCCAACACCGCGAGCTGTCCCTCGGCGGTCGCGCCGCCGTGCGAGCCCATCGCCGGAACGACGAACGGCTGCGCGCCCAGCTCCTTCAGCCAGTCGCAAGCGGCGCCGACGACGGTCGCGGCGTCGTGGATGCCGCGACTGCCCGCGGTGACGGCGATGCGCGCGCCCCGCGTGATCCGCCCGCGCAACGGTTCGAGCTCACGCCGCGTCGCCGCGACGACGTCCTCCTCCACGGAGATGTCGTACGACTGCCGCACCGGAAGGAGGGTCGGGAACGGCGCCTCGGGCTTGATCTCCCGTACGCGTTCGAACGGACCGAGATTCGTGGTGCTCACATCACTGCGCCCAGCTGCCATGGCACGAACTCCTCGTCCCCATATCCCAGCTCTTCGCTGCGGGTCTTCTTCCCCGACGCGACGTCGAGAACCAGTCGGAAGATCTGCTCGCCGACCTCTTCGATGCTCGCGCCACCGTCGGCGATCACACCGCAGTTGATGTCCATGTCGTCGATCATGCGGTCGTACATCGGCGTGTTCGTCGCCACCTTGATGCACGGCGTCGGCTTGCAGCCGAACGCCGATCCGCGGCCGGTCGTGAAGCACAGCACCTGCGCACCGCCGGCGACCATGCCGGTCGCGCTGACCGGGTCGTAGCCCGGCGTGTCCATGAACGTGAGGCCCTTGGCGGTCACCTGCTCCGCGAACTGCACGACGTCGTCGAGGTTGCTCTGCCCGCCCTTCGCCGACGGCGCCGAGCGACTTCTCGTAGATCGTCGTGAGGCCGCCCTCCTTGTTGCCGGGCGACGGGTTGTTGTCGATCGAGCCGCCGTGCTTCTCGGTGTACCCCTCCCACCAACGGATCCGCTCGACGAGCTTCTCGCCGACCTCCGTCGAGATCGCCCGGCGCGTCGAGCAGGTGCTCGGCTCCGTAGATCTCCGGCGTCTCGCCGAAGACCGCGGCGCCGCCGTGGCGGGCGAGCAGGTCGGCGGCGACGCCGAGCGCGGGGTTGGCGGTGATGCCGGAGTTGCCGTCGGAGCCGCCGCACTCCATCGCGAGGACGAGCTCGCTCGCCTGCACCGGAGTGCGCTCGATCTTGTCCACGACCGGGAGCATCTGCTCGATCTGGCGGAGGCCCTCGGCGACGGTCTTCCTCGTCCCGCCGAGCTCCTGGATCGTCATCGGCACGGTGAGCTTGTGGTCCGGGATGTTCCAGTCCGCGACGAGCGTCGAGACCTGGTTGACCTCGCAGCCGAGACCGAGCACGAGGAAGCCGGCGAAGTTCGGGTGGTTGGCGTAGCCGGTGAGCGTGCGGCGGAGAACGTCGAAGCCCTCGCTCCCCTCCCCCGCCATGCCGCAGCCGGTGTCGTGGGTGAGCGCGACGACGCCGTCGACGTTCGCGAAGTCCTCGAGGCCGCTCCACTTGAACCGTTCGGCGATCAGCTTCGCGGCGGTCGCCGAGCAGTTGACCGTCGTGAGGATGCCGAGATAGTTGCGGGTCGCGACGCGACCGTCGGGGCGCACGATGCCTTCGAACGTGGCGCGCTCGGGCTCGGGGATGTACTCGGTCGGCCGTACGTCGACGCCGAACTCGTACTCGCGCTCGAACATGTGGAACGCGGTGTTGTGCGTGTGCATGTGGCGTCCGGGTGTGATCGGCGTACTCGCGAAGCCGATCACCTGGCCGTACTTGCGCACGGGTTCGCCCTCGGCGATGTCGTGCGTCGACAGCTTGTGTCCGCGCGGAACGGGATCCTGCACGACGAGCTGGCCAGAGCCGGTCTCGTACGTCCCGGGCTCGATGTCGCGCATCGCGATGACCACGTTGTCGTCGGCGTGCAGCCGGAGGATTGACTCGGAGAGCTGCGGGTGTGCCATGCGGGTGCGCCGTCCTTCCGGGGCCTGCCGGAGCGAAACATCTGATGTTTCGTCAGTCGATCGTACCCCGCCGCTCCGGGGGTGTTCCACCATCGGTGGTAGACCCTCGCCTACTCTGTGGGCGATGACCGACCAGAAGACGACCCGATCGGCTGCCGCTTCGGGTGCGGCGCCGGCGAGCCGGCTCGCGGCCGTTCGCCGATCTGGGCTGGCGGAACAGGTTGCCGAGCAGCTCCTCGAGGACGTTGTGTCCGGCGTCTATCCGTCGGACAGTCGGTTGCCACCGGAGCCGGTTCTGGCCGAACGCGCCGGCGTGAGTCGGCTGACTTTGCGCGAGGCGATCAAGGAGCTGCGGCAGCGCGGGGTCGTTCGCGTGCAGCAGGGGCGCGGGACGTTCGTCAACCCGCCGGAGACCTGGGCGCAGTTCGACTCGACGTTGCTGAACGCGCGCGCCGCGACCGAGCAGGGATACGTGTTGGCGCACGAGCTGACCGAGCTGCGGCGGATCGTCGAGCGCGGGATCGCCGATCTGGCGGCCGTGCGTCGTTCGGACGAGGACCTGGACCGCATGGAGGACGCCGTCTCGCGGATGAAGGCGGCATGGGCCTCGCGCGATCTGGACGAGTTCTCCTCGGCCGACGTGGACTTTCACGACGCCTTGATGCAAGCCGCGGGCAACACGTTCGCGATGACCTTGTTCCACTCGGTGGACCCGGCGCTGCGTCGCGTTCGCCGGCGTACGGTCGAGGACTCCTCGGAGCTGTCCGAACGGGCCATCGACTACCACACGAAGATCATGAACGCGGTGCGCCGCAAGTCGCGGAAGTCGGCCGCGCAGCTGATGGACGACCACCTGCGGGAGACCGAGGAGTTCACCGCACAGCTCGCCGCCGGCGCCAACCCGGCCGGCTGAGTCTCTTCCGTTCGGCGTTCATCGCGCCCTTCCGGGTATGACCTTGCCGGGAGGGCGGTATGGCGAGCACGACGGCGAAGAGCGGCACCTCGATCTGGAGCTGACGAACGCGTAGAAGGGGTTGATCTTCGCGGCACTGTGGTGCGAGCTCGCGGTGGTTCCCGAAACATGAGCGGGGCTTCGCTTGCTGGGTGTCGTGTGGGCAGTGATCTGGTACGCGATCTACCGCGACCCGACGAAGCATCCGCGCGCGAACGAGCAAGAACGCCAGTACCTGTTGGAGAACAGCGCTCGCATCGACGAGACCGACGACAGCGAGGCCGCGCAGATCAAGTGGTGCACGCTGTTCCAGCGTGGTGCGGACGTGACGCGCATTCGGAAGATCGTCATGGTCGGCGGGCTGCTCGGCGACTCGGTGATCTTCTTCGCCGCGATGGCTCCGTCGGTCTACCTCGCGCCGAGCTCGCATCACGTCGGGTCGATCGGCGGCATCCAGAACTTCGCGTCGAACATCGCCGGCATCATCAGCCCGTTCATCATGGGCTGGCTGCTCGACGTCGACAACGGCAACTACTCGCCGTCGTTCGCCGTCGCCGGCGTGGTGGCTCTGGTGGGCGCGGCGACGTACGCGTTCATCGTCGGCCGGGCCGAGCCGCTGCCGATTCTGCCCCCACGGGGATCGAAGTAACCGGCGTGTCTTGACCCCCCTTCGATCGAACACGTGTTCTACGATGTCCGCTCGTGGACACGACCCCCGAAGGGAACGAGATGACGGCTGAGGCCATCGAGGAAACAGCTGCGCCCGCTGAATCCGCCGAGCCCACCGATGCGGTGGAGGCCGCCGAGGAGCAGGCCGACAAGCCCAAGCGCGGGCGGCCGAAGAACACCGCCAAGAAGACCCGGACGGTCGAGCTGATCCTCACCGTGACCGGCACGCTCGACGGCAGCTGGCAGGCCGACCTCGTGCACGGCACGACCCGCGTCGTCAGCGGCCTGTCCATCCCCGCGGCCGCCGTGTCGCGGGCCGCGCAGGAGCTCCACCCGGACGTCGCCAAGGCGATCGACACCGTGATCAGCGACGCGCGCGAGCAGCACGAGGCTCGGTTGCGCGAGCTCGAGGCCGAGGTGGCGAAGGTCAAGCAAGCCCTGGCCGACCTCGGCGAGACGCCTGCCGAGTAGGGCGGCCTAGACACGGGCTGGTCGGCGCTGTCGGTGGGCGACGGCGACGACCAGCCCGGAGGCCAGCAGGACCGTGCCGGTGATCAGGTAGACCGCTCCGACGCTGGCGCTGGTGGGCGCGACGAACGCCAGGCCGAGGACGGCACCCGGGCTTGGTCGAGCTGGCGGAACGTCGCCATCAGGCCGGACGCCAGCCCCGCTCGTTCCTTCGGCACCGCGTCGAGCAGGGCCGAGCTCACCGCCGGGCCAGTGACGCCGACGCCCACTCCCATGAGCACCAGGCCGGGGACGAGTCCCGGCCAGCCGTCCTGCGCGAGCAGCCGTACGAGGCCGCAGCCGATCGCGGCCACCACCAGGGCGGACGTGATCAGCGGCGCTGCCGGGAGCCGATGCAGCCTCCGGCCGACGAGCATCGAGGTCACGAACGCCACCGCTGCCATCGGCATCATCACCAGCCCAGCTCCGACCGGGCTCAGCCCGAGGCCGGACTGCAGCCAGATCGACGCGTACACCGGCGCCGCGAACATCAGGCTCGGCGCGGCGACCGCCACCAGCAGGGCGAGGAACGCCGGCCGCCCCAGCAGCTGGGCCGCCTCGCGCAGGTCGAGCCGCGTGCCGCCGGCGGGCGCATCGGCGGCGAACGAACGAGCCGCCAACCAGCCGGTGACGAGGCAGAGCGGCACGTTCACCAGGAAGATCGCCCGCCAGCCGAGGAACTGCGTGAGCACTCCCCCGGCGAGCAGGCCGAGCGCGCCGGCCATCCCGAGCACCGCGGTGAGCGTGCCGAGCGCCGTGCCACGGTCGCGGCCCTCGTACCGCGCCGCGAGCAACGCCATCCCGGTCGCGAACACCGCGGCCGCGCCGACGCCCTGCACGCCGCGCATCGCGATCAGCATCCCGGCGGACGTCGCCAGCCCGCTGCCGAGCGAGCCGACGGCGAACACGGTGAGCGCGCCGAGATAGACCCGGCGCCGCCCGACCAGGTCGGCGAGTGAGCCCGCGGCGAGCGTGAGCGCGGCGAGGACGAGCGTGTAGACGTTCAGCACCCACTGCAGCTGCGGCAGCGAGGCGGTCAGGTCGTGGGCGATGTCCGGGACCGCGACGGTGACGACCGTCGTGTCGAGGATGAGCATGAACGAGCCGAGGCAGATCGCCAGCAACGGCAGCCACTTGCGCATCGAGGATTCCTTCCAAAGAGATTCTCGAAGCAAGGTTCTGGCTGGCGAGCGCGATCCGCCGGCCGTGACGGGCGATGAGGCGATATCTGTCACGGAGCTACCCTGCTCTGGTGGAATCCCTCGACGACGTCGACCGCGGGCTGGTGCACGCGCTCCAGCTCGACGGGCGTGCTCCGTTCAGCGCGATCGCCGCCGCGCTGAACGTCTCCGAGCACACCGTCGCCCGGCGCTACCGGCGGCTGCGCGAGGCCGGACTCCTCCGGGTCGTCGGCGCGGTCAACGGGACGCGCCTCGGCTACACGTCCTGGACGGTACGGATCCGCTGCACGCCGGACGCCGCGCTGCCGATCGCCGCCGCGCTGACCCGCCGCGACGACACGTTCTGGGTGCACATCCTGTCCGGCGGCACCGAGCTCTCCTGCAACCTGCAGCCCCGCAGTGCCGAGGACCGCGACACGCTGCTGCTGACGAAGCTGCCCCGGACGACCCGGGTGCTCGGCATCACCGCGCACGCCGTCCTCGGCTCGTACGCCGACCCGATGGGCTGGCCCGGGCTCGCGTTCCTGCCGGAGTCCAAGGCGAAGGGGCTCCGGCCGGAGCCGCCCGAGCCCTCCCCCGACGTCGTCGAGCTCGCGGACGGCGACCGCGCGATCCTCGACCGGCTGGCCGTCGACGGCCGGTCCTCGCATACCGAACTGGCGATGGCCTCGGGCTGGTCGGAGTCGACCGTACGGCGCCGGCTGGAGCAGCTCCGGCGCGAGGGCGTCCTGATGTACGACGTGGACATCGCCCCGGCGACGTTGGGTTTCACCGCCGAGGCGAGGCTGTGGCTGTCGGTCCGCCCGTCCGCCCTGGCCGACACGGCGAGGGCGCTGGCCGAGCATCCCGAGGTCTCGTTCGCCGCGATCACCACCGGCCCGACCAACCTGATGGCGACCGTGCACTGCCGCCGCTCGGACGAGCTCGCCCGTTACCTGACCGAGCGGGTCGCGTCGCTCGACGCGATCGCCACCCTCGAGTCGGCCCCGGTGATGCGCACGCTCAAGCGCAACGGCGCGGTGATCAGCTAGTCGTTCCCCAGCTGTTCCACGAGGTGATCGACTCGATCGGCGGGCGCTCGGCCGGCTTGAAGCCGGTGCCCTTCGTGTACGCGACCGGCAGCATGGCGGCCTGCGTCACGTTGTCCGGGATGCCGAGGATCTCGGCGGCCTCCTGCTCGAACGCCAGGTGGAACGTGGTGAACGTCGAGCCGAGGCCGCGCGAACGCAGCGCGAGCTGGAAGTTCCACACAGCCGGGTGGATCGAGCCGAAGAAGCCGGCGCCGTCCTCGACGTTCTTGATCCGGCCCTCGATGCACGGGATGACGAGAACGGGCACGCGGTCGATGATCTCGAGCAGGTACTCCGACGACGTACGCACGCGGTTGGCCTGCTGGTTGGCGTCCGCGGTGGGTTCGAAGCCCGCCGCCCGGATCCGCTCGTAGTACGCGGCGCCGCCACGGCGGTACAGGTCGCCGAGCCGGGCCCGCTTGGCCTCGTCGGTGACGACGATCCAGCGCCAACCCTGCCTGTTCCCGCCGGTCGGCGCCTGCACGGCGAGCCGCAGGCAGTCGAAGATCACCTCGCGCTCGACGGGTCGGTCCAGGTCGAGCCGCTTGCGGACCGAACGGGTCGTGGACAACAGCTCGTCGGTGACAGCGGTGTCGAAAGGCGTCGTCATGATCCCGACCCTACGGGCCGCGATGAGCTCCTCGATCTCAGCGGGTCTATGTCAGGTCCGATATCCCTGAGGAAAGGTTTCCGCCATGCCCGACCAGCGCCGGCTCTCGTGACCGAGAACATCAGCGCGAACGGGGTCATCGAGTTCGTCGACGACTGGTTCGACCCCTCCGACCAGGACGACTCCGACGATCTGTTCGCCGTGATGCACGACCAGATGGTGCGTGAGGAGGCCCTGCTGCTGGGACGGAAGACGTTCGAGGACTTCCGCGGCTACTGGCCGCACCAGACCGACGACGCGTCGGGCAGCACGGACCACCTGAACCGGGTGCCGAAGTACGTCGCGTCCAAGACGATGACCGATCCGGGCTGGTCGAACAGCGCGGTGCTCTCGGGTCGGCTGGAGGACGAGGTCGCCGTCCTCAAAGCCCACGGCGACGGCGGCGAGCTGGGGGTGACCGGGAGCATCAGCGTGGTGCACGCCCTCATGCGCGCCGACCTCGTGGACGAGTACCGGCTGTTCGTGTACCCCGTGCTCAGCAGCCGCGGTCGCAACCTCATGCCCGACGGCCTGACGCCCCACGGCCTGGCCCTGGCCGACTGCACGTCGTTCCGATCCGGGGTCGTCCTGCAGGTCTACACGAAGCCCTGACGCGCGATAGCGTCCAGGCGTGGCACTCGGAGCGATGAGCCAGGACGAGATCCACCGCCTCTACGGTCCCTGGCGGGATCGGACGCCAGCGGACGCCGCGGAGCTGTTCGCCGGGTACCCCGGGCGTTGGTGGATCGCCGGCGGGTGGGCCATCGAGGCCTTCACCGGCGTCGCACGGCCGCACGGCGACCTGGACCCCAGCATTCCCCGGCACGAGCTTCCCCTCCTGCGCCGCCACCTGGCGGGACGGATCGACCTGTGGGCGGCGGATCAGGAGGTCATGCGTGTCCTCCTTCCCGGCGCCGACGACGTCCAGCTGCCGGACAGCTGCGAGAACGTGTGGGCCCGCGCCAGCGGAGCGGATCCCTGGGAGTACGACATCGTTCTGATGAACGTGACCGGGGACCGGTGGGTGTTCAAGCGCGACTCCCGGATCACTCGCCCGATCGACGAGATCGTCTGGACGCGGGACGGGATCCCCTACCTGCGACCGGAGATCCAGCTGCTGCACAAGGCGCGTGGCCTCCGCGCGAAGGACCAGGCGGACTTCGACGCCGCGTGGCCAGTGCTGGCTGCCCAGGACCGGCGTTGGCTGCGGGAGGCGATCACCTTGACGCAGCCCGATCACCCGTGGCTCGCGCGGATGTGACCTCCCTAGCACCCGGGCCTACGTCCGCATGCCGAGACAGCCGAACCCGTCGACCGGCGGGAATGCGGGCCTCTCACGTACCGTTGCAAAGGGTCCTTCTCCGCCGCCGATCGGACTTGTCGGTGGCCCCGGTTAGCATCGTGAACCCTGGAGTCTCCGGGTCCCTACCGGCGTGTCCAGGAAGCCCTGACCCGCACCGCACAGCCCAGGACGGAACTGCCGACGTGGCCGACCAGCTCATCATCCGAGGTGCCCGAGAGCACAACCTCAAGGACGTGTCTCTCGAGCTGCCGCGCGACTCCCTGATCGTCTTCACCGGTCTCAGCGGCTCTGGCAAGTCCAGCCTGGCCTTCGACACGATCTTCGCCGAGGGTCAGCGCCGGTACGTCGAGTCGCTGTCGGCGTACGCGCGCCAGTTCCTCGGTCAGATGGACAAGCCGGACGTCGACTTCATCGAGGGCCTCTCACCCGCGGTCTCGATCGACCAGAAGTCGACCTCGCGCAACCCGAGGTCGACCGTCGGCACGATCACCGAGGTCTACGACTACCTCCGGCTGCTCTACGCGCGGATCGGCCACCCGCACTGTCCCGAGTGCGGCCGCCCGATCGCCCGGCAGACCCCGCAGCAGATCGTCGACAGCATCCTCGAGCTGGAGGAGGGCGCCAGGTTCCAGGTGTTGGCGCCGGTCGTGCGCGGGCGCAAGGGCGAGTACCTCGACATGTTCCGGCAGCTGAGCACGCAGGGGTACTCCCGGGCGCGCGTCGACGGCGAGGTCTACCCGATCGGCGAGGTGCCGAAGCTCGACAAGCAGAAGAAGCACACGATCGAGGTCGTCGTCGACCGGCTGCAGGTCAAGAGCACCGCGAAGCAGCGGCTGACCGACTCGATCGAGACGGCGCTGCACCTCGGTGGTGGGCTGGTCACGCTCGACTTCGTCGACCTGCCGGACAAGGACCCGCAGCGGGAGCGGGTCTGGTCCGAGCACCTGTACTGCCCGTACGACGAGCTCTCGTTCGAGGAGCTGGAGCCGCGCTCGTTCTCCTTCAACTCGCCGTACGGTGCCTGCCCGGCCTGCACCGGGCTCGGCACGAAGATGGAGGTCGACCCCGACCTGATCGTGCCCGACCCGGCCAAGTCGTTGGACGAGGGCGCGCTGACCCCGTGGTCCGGGCCGCAGTTCTCCGACTACTTCGGGCGGCTGATCACCGCACTCGCGGACACGCTCGGGTTCAAGACCGACACCCCGTTCGAGAAGCTGCCGGCGAAGGCGAAGAAGGCCCTGCTGTTCGGGCATCCCGACCAGGTGCACGTGCGCTACAAGAACCGCTACGGCCGGGTCCGCTCGTACTACACGGCCTACGAGGGCGTGATCTCCTACGTCCAGCGCCGGCACGCCGAGGCGGAGTCGGACACGAGCCGGGAGCGCTTCGAGGGTTACATGCGCGAGGTCGACTGCCCGACCTGTCAGGGCACCCGGCTGAAGCCGATCTCGCTCTCGGTCACGCTGGGCGGAAAGTCGATCGCCGACTGGACGTCGCTGCCGATCTCCGACATCGCCGCGTCGCTGATCGAGCTCGACCTGTCCGCGCGGGAGAAGCAGATCGCCGAGCGGGTGCTGAAGGAGATCGGCGAGCGGCTGCGGTTCCTGCTCGACGTCGGCCTCGACTACCTGACGTTGGACCGTCCGTCCGGCTCGCTGTCCGGCGGCGAGGCGCAGCGGATCCGGCTCGCGACCCAGATCGGCTCGGGACTGGTGGGCGTGCTGTACGTCCTCGACGAGCCGTCGATCGGCCTGCACCAGCGGGACAACCACCGGCTGATCGAGACGCTGATCCGGCTGCGGAACATCGGCAACACGTTGATCGTCGTCGAGCATGACGAGGAGACGATCAAGACCGCCGACTGGGTCGTCGACATCGGTCCGGGCGCCGGTGAGCACGGCGGTCAGGTCGTGCACTCGGGCACGTTGGACGGGCTGCTCAAGCACCCCGACTCGATCACCGGCGCGTATCTGTCCGGCCGCCGCGAGATCCCGCTCCCCGCGATCCGGCGCCCACCGACGCCCAGCCGCAAGGTCACGGTGCACAGGGCGTACGAGCACAACCTCAAGGACGTCACCGTCGACTTCCCGCTCGGCTGCTTCGTCGCCGTGACCGGGGTCTCCGGGTCGGGGAAGTCGACCTTGGTCAACGACATCCTCTACAAGTCGCTGGCGAAGCAGATCTACGGCGCCAAGGACGTGCCGGGGCACCACCAGAAGATCACCGGCACCGACCAGGTCGACAAGATCATCCACGTCGACCAGTCGCCGATCGGCCGGACGCCCCGCTCCAACCCGGCGACGTACACCGGCGTGTTCGACCACATGCGCAAGCTGTTCGCGGACACGCCCGAGGCGAAGGTGCGCGGCTACCTGCAGGGGCGGTTCTCGTTCAACGTCAAGGGCGGCCGCTGCGAGGCGTGCTCCGGCGACGGCACGATCAAGATCGAGATGAACTTCCTGCCGGACGTCTATGTGCCGTGCGAGGTCTGCCACGGTGCGCGGTACAACCGCGAGACGCTCGAGGTGCACTACAAGGGCAAGTCGATCTCCGAGATCCTCGACATGCCGATCGAGGAGGCCAACGAGTTCTTCGCGGCGATCCCGGCGATCTCGCGGCACCTGAAGACGTTGGTCGAGGTCGGGCTGGGCTACGTACGGCTAGGTCAGCCGGCGCCGACGCTGTCCGGCGGCGAGGCGCAGCGGGTGAAGCTCGCGTCGGAGCTGCAGAAGCGGTCGACCGGGCGGACGCTGTACGTGCTGGACGAGCCGACCACCGGTCTGCACTTCGAGGACATCCGCAAGCTGCTCATCGTGCTGTCGGCGTTGGTCGACCAGGGCAACACGGTGATCGTGATCGAGCACAACCTCGACGTGATCAAGACCGCGGACTGGATCATCGACCTCGGCCCCGAGGGCGGCAACCGCGGCGGCATGCTGGTCGCGGAGGGCACTCCGGAGTCCGTGGTGGCCAACGAGGCCAGCTACACCGGCCAGTTCCTCCAGCACGTGCTGCCCACGGAAGGCGTCCCGAACGGCCGGCGCGCCGCGACCAAGAAGGTCGCGGCCAGCAAATCGGCCACGGCAAAGAAGACGGCGACCAAGAAGACCGTGGCAAAGAAGACGACGGCCAAGAAGACGACCGCGAAGCGGACCGCCAAGAAGGCCGCCACCCGCTGACCCCCGTGATCATGATCGTGATCATGAAGCCAAACCGGCGTATATGACCGTTCCCGCTTCATGATCACGCTCATGATCACCTCGCGTCGCCTCGCCCCGAGCGCTCTGACGGCCGGTTGCGGACCCTGGCGGCACGCTTTTTGCGGCGCCGAAGAAAGAATGGGAACGTAACCACATCAGATGTTTCCACCCCGACCCCGAGGGACCGCGCTCGATGATCCGCGTCGCCATGCTCAGCTTCTGGCACGTCCATGCCCGCGACTACGCACGTCAGGCCACCCAACACCCCGAAGTGGAGATCGTCGCCGCCTGGGATGAGGACCCCGAGCGCGGGCGCGTGAAGGCCGCCGAGCTCGGCGCCGAGTTCCACGAGCAGCTGGCCGACGTTCTCGCCCGCGAGGACGTGGACGGCGTCATCGTGGACACGCCGACGAACGTGCACCGCGACGTCATGGTCGCCGCCGCGCGGGCCGGCAAGCACATCTTCACCGAGAAGGTGCTCGCCCTCACGCTGCACGAGGCGAACGAGATCCTGGCCGCCGTCGACGCGGCCGGCGTCAAGCTGACCGTCTCGCTCCCCCGCGTGTACGACCCGTACACGCTCGCGATCAACGAGGTCCTCGCCAGCGGCCAGCTCGGCGACATCACCCTCACGCGCACACGCCTCTCGCACAACGGCGCGATCGGCGAAGGCTGGCTGCCCGGGCACTTCTACAACGCGGAGCAGACCGGCGGTGGCGCGCTCGTCGACCTCGGCTGCCACCCGATGTACCTCGCCCGGATCTTCCAGGGCGGGCTGCCGGAGACCGTGAGCGCGACGTACGGCCACGTCACAGGTCGCGAAGTCGACGACAACGCCGTCGCCGTCCTGCAGTACCCGAACGGCGCGATCAGCGTCGTCGAAGCCGGTTTCGTCAACCGGTACTCGCCGTTCAGCGTCGAGGTGCACGGCACGGAGGGCAGCCTGCTGTTCGGTACGCCCGACGCCAAGCTGCTCGTCCGCAGCCCCCAGCAGAAGGACGGCGAGAGCTTCGTCGAGCTCCCGCTCCCCGACCGCGCGCCCATGGCGTTCGACCAGTGGGTCGGACACATCAACGACGGCACGACCGCGACCGAGAACATCGCACTCGCCGTCGACCTCACCCGGCTGATGGAAGCCGCCAACCTGTCTGTCCAGAACGGCGCGCCGGTGCGCCTCGACAGCCTGGCTCAGTAAGTAACGAAGGAAGGACAAGTTCCATGACCGTTAACGTCGGGCTCATCGGCTGCGGCGGAATCGCCAACCCCCACGTGAAAGGGTATCTGCAGATCCCCGACAAGGCGAAGGTCACCGCCGTCGCCGACGTCGTCGAGGAGAACGCCAAGCGGCGCGCGGACCAGCTCGGTGGGGCGCAGATCTTCTCCGACTACAAGGAGATGATCGCGAACGCCGACATCCAGGCGGTCGACATCTGTCTCCCCCACCACCTGCATGCCGACGCGATCATCGCGGCGGCCAACGCGGGCAAGCACATCCTCTGCGAGAAGCCGCTCTGCATCACGACCGCGGAGGCCGACAAGGTCACCGCGGCCATCAAGGAGAGCGGCGTCACGCTGATGTGCGCGCACAACCAGCTGTTCTCGCCGCCGATCGCGAAGGCGCGCGAGCTGATCCAGTCCGGCGCGCTCGGCAAGGTGTTCGAGCTCCGTACGACGGACTCGTTCTTCAACGGCGGCCTGAACAAGGACATGGGCTGGCGCGGTTCGCTCGACACCGCCGGCGGCGGTGAGCTGATCGACACGGGCTACCACCCGACGTACATGCTGCTGCACCTCGCGACCGACGTTCCGACGGAGGTCGTGGCGATGACGTCGCGGCACCGCCTGGAGATGCAGGGCGAGGACTCGGCGCAGGTGCTGATCCGGTTCGCCGACGGCTCGGTCGGCAACATCGTGACCAGCTGGGCGTACGTGCCCGCGTCGACGACCGAGCGGTTCTCGGTCGTGGCGGAGAAGGGCAACCTGTGGTCGGACGGCAAGTCGCTGACCACGCTCATCGACGGTGAGACCGCGACGCACGAGTTCGACGCCGTCGACGGGTTCGCCGCCGAGATCAACGACTTCGTCGACTGCGTCAACGAGGGCCGCCGGCCGATCAACACCGAGGTCGAGGGCGTCAACGTGCTGAAGGTGATCCTCGGCGCGTACGCCTCGGTCAAGGACGGCAAGATCGTCAAGCTCGCCGACCTGTAGGCCGTAGCTCAAACGAACCGCCCCGGCCGGGAGAAGTTCCGGCCGGGGCGTCGTCGTGTCTGGCACCAAGCTGCCCTCGATGAATTCTTGCGAATATAGAGAGATGTCTCCATTATTTCGTAGAGTTGCCGCGTGTCCGCTGCAGTTCTCTTCGCGCCGGGAGCCGTGCCATGGACCGTCTTTCTCGTCGTAGCTTCGTCGCCCTCGGGGGTACCGCCGCCCTGGCGGGAGGTGTCGGCACGGCACCCCCTGCCGCGGCAGCGCCCGCCGAGCCGCTCGCCATCGTCGGCCCGTCGGGCGAGCCCGACCTCGATGTCGCCAGGGCCTGGTGGCCGAACCCTCGCAACGTCACCCACCCGATCGGGTGGAAGGACCACCTGTTCCGGTTCAACGTTCTGTACAACGGCACCGTGATCGCCGCGCCCTGCCCGCTCGGCCGGGTCACCCAGGGCGTGCTGCCGTTCGAGCACCAGGGCATGCAGCTCGACATCACGCCGTACGGCGGCTGGTTCAAGCCACCGACCTTCCGCTACCACCAGCCGATGAGCGGCAACTTCTACCTCTACCGCGAGGACTACGGCCACTACGGGTACGGCCAGCAGAGCTGGGCCGCCAACCCCACGCCGGTACTGCAGACGGACTGGGCGCAGCGCAACGGCGTCACGATCCGCCAGACGGTGTTCGCGCACCTGCGCGGCGGGGGTGAGGTGGCCACCGGCCAGGAACCGCTGTTCGCCTGGATCCGGCTCTCCGTCATCGCCGCCGACCGGCCCACGGCCCCGCGAGTGGGCGTCGCGATCCGGGTCGCCCGCCCCTACATCAGCCACCAGTACCCGTACACGTTCCAGGACGGCGTCGTGCTGACGGGGCTTCCCGACCTCGCGAAGAACCTCGACGGCGGCTGGACGGCGCCCGTCACCCTCGGCGGCGGTCGGCGCGGGTTCAAGATCTGGCAGCCGACCGGACCGTACGGCGCGATCTTCACCACCGGGCCGCAGCCGACCTGGGCGCAGCCGGACACCTCGAAGTACATCTTCCACATCGGCGTCGAGCTCGACGCGGTCGTCGGAGCGCACACCGACATCGTGCTGTCGTGCGTGTCGCAGAACGAGGCCGTACTGACCGAGGAGTGCGAGCTCGGGTACGAGGCCGCGCTCGCGCAGTCCGACACGTACTGGTCGAGGCAGCCGTCCACCGCGGCTGTCGTCGACACGCCCGAGCAGCACGTCAACGAGGCGCTGCGGCGGAACGTGCAGTTCACCGACATCGTGGCGGAGAAGATCCCGGGGTCCAGCCAGTACACGTACCTCACCGGCTCCTACGGCTACGACGTGCTGTGGACGACGCCGACGTCGATGTCCAGCCACATGTTCATGGACCTGCTCGGGCAGCACGAGAGCGTCGCCCGGCACCTCGAGCTGTACCGGACCGGCCAGGGCACGACGCCGCCGCCCGGTGTCGCGTACCCGGCCTCGAACCCCGGGTACTACGGCACGCCGAACGGGCTCAAGGCGGTCAACTGGCTCACCGACCACGGCGCGGTCATGGTCGCGGCCTCGACGCACGCCCTGATGACCGGCGACCGTCCGTTCATCACGAACTGGCTGCCCTCGTTGGTGAAAGCCTGCGACTTCATCAAGACCGCGTGCGCTCTCACCGGCCACCCCGGCGTCGCGGGGCTGCCGCCGCCGGCGGTCTCCACCGACGAGGGGCACGAGACCGTGTCGGTGTGGAACATGGCGTGGCTCTACAAGGGCCTCACGACGACGGTTCGCCTGCTGCGTAAGGAGAATCACGCTCGGGCGACCGAGTTCGCCGACCTGGCGGCGACGTTCAGGACGCGGTTCCTGGCGGCGTTCGAGAGCTTCAACGCCAGCCGGCCGAAGTGGCGGCACCCGGACGGCAACCTCTACCCGATCTACTCGGAGAACCTCACGACCAGCCAGCCGGGCGGTTTCGGCGAGATCACGCTGCTCGACGTCGGCGCGATGGTGCTGGTATGGGCGGGGCTGATGGACGCGAGCGACCAGCGGATGGTCAAGTTCTGCGACTACTTCCGCGTCGGCCCGAACGCCGCGGCGTACGGGGACGGCAGCCGGAAGAACGCGCTGGACAGGCCCGCGCTGATCCACGAGATGTCGACGTGCGAGCCGATCTACAGCTGGAACGTGTTCCACTCCTGGCAGCTGAGGGATCGGGCCCGCTTCCTCGAGGGCATGTACTCCCAGCTGGCCGGCGCGATCTCGCCGCAGACGTACATCCCGTTCGAGCACCGGACCGGCATGTGCTCCCTCCCGTCAGTGGCGGCGACGGGAGCGTGGCTGGTGCGGCACGCGGTGGTGGACGACTCGATCGTGGACGGCGAGCTCCACCTGCTGCGGCTGTGCCCGCTGGCGTGGCTGTCGACGGGCCGGGACACGCGGTTCCTGAAGATGCCGACGGTGCACGGGCCGGTGGACCTGACGTTCCGGAAGACCGGGGCCTCGCAGGTCACGCTGACCTGGCGGGGAACGTGGCGGCAGGCGCCGTCGAAGGTCCTGGTCTACGGTCCTCCGGGGATCGGCACGCTGGTGGTCAACGGCACGTCGTACTCGGTGCCCGCGTCGGGTGCGGTGCAGGTGCCGGTCGGCTGACGGTGACGCCGGTGGGGCGCCAGCTGGTCTGGCGCCCCACCCCGCGCTCCAGGAACAGCGATAATTCGTCTTCAGTCGATAGCCTCTCTACGTGACGGACCTGCCGTACCCGGCGCACTGGGAGGCCGACGTCGTTCTGCGCGACGGTGGCACCGCGGTCCTCCGACCCATCCGCTCCGACGACGCCGACCGGCTGGTCGCGTTCTACAGCCGCGTCTCCGACCAGTCCAAGTACCTCCGCTTCTTCGCCCCCTACCCCAAGCTGTCCCGTCGCGACGTCGACCGGTTCACCCAGGTCGACCACACCGACCGGGTCGGGATGATCCTCACGGTCGCGGACGAGATGATCGCCGTCGGGCGCTACGACCGGGTGGCCGAGGACGAGGCGGAGGTCGCGTTCCTGGTCGAGGACTCCCACCAGGGCCGAGGCGTGGGGAGCGTGCTGCTCGAGCATCTCGCCCAGGCCGCGCGGGAGAACGGGGTGGGCAAGTTCATCGCCGAGGTCCTGCCCGAGAACCGCAAGATGGTCACGGTCTTCAAGGACGCCGGCTACAAGGTGTCCGGCGGGTTCGAGGACGGCGTCGTCCAGCTCGAGCTGGAGATCGAGCCCACCGACACGAGCATCCGCGTCATGACCGCCCGCGAGCACCGCGCGGAGGCTCGTTCGGTCGAACGGATCCTCACGCCCAGCTCCGTCGCGGTCGTCGGCGCCAGCCGGTCGCGGGACAAGGTCGGCACAGCGTTCGTACGCAACCTCGTCCTCGGCGGCTTCACCGGCCCGGTCTACGCCGTCAACCCCACCGCGCGGGCGGTCGCGGGCGTGCCGGCGTACGGCAGCCTGCTCGACATCCCCGGCGAGATCGACCTGGCCGTCGTCGCCGTACCCGCCGAGTCCGTGAACGAGATCGTCCTCGAGGCCGCGGCCAAGAACGTCCACGCCCTGCTGGTCGTCTCGAGCGGGTTCGCCGAGACCGGGCGCGAGGGCAAGAAGCGCCAGCACGAGCTCGTTCGCGTCGCGCACGCGCACGGCCTCCGCGTGGTCGGCCCGGCGGCGCTCGGCGTGATCAACACCGATCCCGCGTACGCGCTCAACGCCTCGCTCTCGCCCGTCGTTCCGGCACGCGGCAAGGTCGGCTTCTTCTGCCAGTCCGGCGCGCTCGGCACCGTGATCCTGCAGACCGTCGCCAGTCGCGGCCTCGGGCTCTCGACGTTCGTGTCCGCCGGCAACCGCGCGGACGTTTCTGGGAACGATCTCATGCAGTACTGGGAGGAGGACGCCGCCACCGACGTCGTCCTGCTCTACCTCGAGTCGGTCGGCAACCCGCGCAAGTTCAACCGCATCGCGCGGAGGCTGTCCGTCGCCAAGCCGGTCGTCGCCGTGCGGTCCGGCCGCTTCACCCAGGGCGTGCCGCTGGGCCACTCCGTCCACGCCGCGTCCGTACCGCAAGCCGCGGTTGACGCGATGTTCGCGCAGGCCGGCGTCATGCTGGTCGACACGCTCGACCAGATGCTCGACGTCGCGCAGGTGCTCGCGTACCAGCCGTTGCCGGACGGCTCCCGCCTCGGCATCGTCGGCAACTCCGACGCGCTGGGCATGCTCGCCGCCGACGCGGCGGTCGAGACCGGCATGGCCGTCGCCCGCCAGCCCGCCGCGTTCCTCAGCGACGTGAGCGCGGACGAGCTGGAACGAGCCGTCGCGGACATGGTCGGCGACGACGGCGTCGACGCCGTCGTGGTCGTGTACGTGTCCCCGCTCGACGTCGACGGCACCGAGGTCGCCCACGCGATCGCGCGGGCGACGGCGGACTCGGTGAAGCCCGTCGTGACGACGTTCCTCGGCACCCAAGGCGTCCCCGAGCCGCTCCGGCGCGTCGACGAGCAGGGCGTCGCGGTGCACGGCTCGGTGCCGTCGTACGCCTCGCCCGACGTCGCCGTACGCGCGCTCGCGAAGGTCACCCGGTACGCCGAGTGGCGGGCGCGGCCGCGCGGGCGGATCCCGGTGTACGAGGACGTCGACACCGAACGCGCGCGGGCGATCATCGAGAACGTGCTCATCGATCACCCGGAAGGCGCGATCCTCAGCGAGTCGTGCATGCGCGAACTCCTTGCCTGCTATGGGATCGACGTCTGGCAGGTGCATCCCGTGTCGTCGGTCGACGACGCCGTGGTGGTCGCGGAGAAGCTCGGCTGGGACGTCGTACTGAAGGGCGCGGCCCCGCACCTGCGCCAGCGTCCGGATCTCGCCGACGTGTGGCGGAACATCGCGTCGGAGGGCGAGATGCGCTCCGCGTGGACGATCCTGTCCGCGACGATCGGCGACCCTTCCGAGGCGCGGTTCGTGGTCCAGAAGATGGCCGGGCAGGGCGTGCCCGTCGTGGTGGCCTGCGCGGAGGACCCGATGTTCGGGCCGATCGTCTGGTTCGGGCTGGCGGGCGTCGCGACCGAGCTGCTCGGCGACCAGGCGTTCCGGATCCCGCCGCTGACCGACGTCGACGCGTCGAACATGGTCCGCGAGGTCCGCGCCGCCCCGCTGCTGTTCGGGCATTCGGGCGGCGACCACGTGGACGTCAGCCGGATCGAGGACCTGCTGCACCGGATCTCGCGGCTGGCGTACGACATCCCCGAGGTGCTCTCGGCCGAGCTGACCCCCGTCCTCGCCGGCCCGACCGAAGCCGCCGTCCTCGGCGCCGCGGTCCGCGTCGGCCCCGCGGACCTCGGCTCACGTACGGACTGGTTCGTCCGGCGCCTCGACCACCACTGACGAGCGATGATTCCCGCCGCTCTCGGGCGGTCACATGGGTATGAGCGTGCTCCCCGCCCGCTTCGACTTCGACCTGCACAACGACCGTCAGCTGGCCGCCCACCGGGGGACATACTCCCGCTGAGACGCTCGCCGCATTCGGGCGACGATCCCGCACCGGAAGCGCCGCTCGGCCCACCGGCCGCCTGGTGGGTGAGGCGATCGTGCACGCTCAGGACATCTGCCGGTCGTTGGGCACCGAGCGTGCGCGCGACCTCGAGGCCGTGACGTACGTCGCCAAGTTCTTCGCCCGCCAGGACCTCACCGTGGCCAGCAGGAGCGCGATCACCGGGCCGGGCACGTCAACCTTGGTTGACAGGACGACGTGGTCAACGTAGGTTGACACGCATGACTGATGTTCTGGTCGAGTCGCTACGAGCCCAGGACCCGTTGCCGGCGCTGGTGGAGATCGCGCGGGCGCGGAACGCGCTGGAGGCGGAGACGGAGATCCAGGTCCGCCGGGCTCGGAACCTCGGCGTGTCCTGGCATCTGATCGCCGCGGCACTCGGCGTGACCAAGCAGGCCGTGCACAAGAAGTACGGCCGCGGCCTCCTTCGACGAAAGTAGGGACGATGCCCTCTCGTTCGCCCCGGCGCCCACCGCCCAACCGGCGGCGCCGGAGCATCTTCTCCCGGCTCCGGCAACGCGTGTTCGCCGGCGCGCCCAGGAAGGGCGGCCAGCCACCGCCTCCGAGCGAGGGTGGCGACTTCGGCGGCGTCCGCGAGCCCCGCAAGCCGAAACGCGGCCCCTCCGGTGCGGCCGCGGCACGTCACGAGCCCCGCGACCAGTACTTCGAACTGACCTCGATCGCCTCGAGATGACCCGAAAGGGCACCGCTGCCGTCGGTTGTTGACCATGCACGCGGGCGGTGGAATCGTGCGATCCATGACCGCGTCGACCGAGGCCTTCCGCGCCGCCCGCGACTTCCTGCTCGAGCACAGCGACGACTACGCGACCGCGTACCGGGACTTCAAGTGGCCCGAGCTCGACAGGTTCAACTGGGCGCTGGACTGGTTCGACGTCCTCGCCGGCGAGCGGCCCGACGAGCGAGCGCTCTGGCTCGTCGGTACGGACGGAACCGAACGCGCTCTCACGTTCGCCGAGCTGTCGGCAAGGTCCAACCAGGTCGCGAACTTCCTTCGTGCACAGGGCGTTCAGCGCGGCGACCGCATCCTGCTCGTGCTCGCGAACATCGTCCCGCTCTGGGAGACCATGCTCGCCGCCTGCAAGCTCGGCGCGGTCGTCATCCCCGCGACCACCCTCCTCCAGCCGAACGACCTCGTCGACCGGATCAACCGCGGCGCCGTACGGCACGTCGCCACCTCCGAGGACCAGGTCCAGAAGTTCGAAGGCATCACCGGCGACTGGACCCGAACGGTCATCGGGACGGCCAATGGTTGGACTGAGTACGGCGACGCGGACAAGGCGGAAACGACTTTCGTCCCGGACGGTACGACGAACGCACGAGACCCCCTGCTGCTCTACTTCACGTCTGGCACGACCGCACTACCGAAGCTGGTCGAGCACACCCATCAGAGCTACCCGGTCGGACACCTCTCGACGATGTACTGGATCGGCCTGCGCCCAGGCGACATCCACCTCAACGTCTCCTCCCCCGGCTGGGCGAAGCACGCCTGGAGCTCGTTCTTCGCGCCCTGGAACGCGGGCGCATGCATCCTCGTGTTCGACTCGCCGCGGTTCGATGCCCAAGCACTGCTGGACGTGATGCGGCGCTGCGAGGTCACGACGTTCTGCGCGCCGCCCACCGTGTGGCGCATGCTCATCCAGCAGGACCTCTCCGCCTACCAGCTCGGGGTCCGTGAGCTGGCCAGCGCCGGCGAGCCGCTCAACCCGGAGGTCATCGAACAGGTCCGCGCCAAGTGGGGGTTGACGATCCGCGACGGGTACGGGCAGACGGAGACGACCGCGCAGATCGGCAACCCTCCTGGGCAGGAGCTGCGGCTCGGCTCGATGGGCCGGCCCTTGCCCGGCTACCCGATCGCACTGGTCGACCCGATCAGCGGCGAGGCCGGAACGGAAGGCGAGATCTGCATCGACCTCTCCCGCCGGCCGACCGGCCTGATGACGGGCTACCGCGACGACGCCTCGCGTACGTCGGAGGCGATGTCGGGCGGTTTCTACCACACGGGCGACGTCGCGTCGGTCGACGAGGACGGATTCATCACGTACGTGGGCCGTTCGGACGACGTGTTCAAGGCGAGCGACTACCGGATCTCGCCGTTCGAGCTCGAGAGCGTGCTGATCGAGCACCCGTCGGTCGCCGAGGCCGCGGTCGTGCCAGCACCCGATCCGGTGCGACTGGCCGTGCCCAAGGCGTACGTGGTCCTGACCGGTGGCGCGGAGCCGTCCCGCGAGCTGGCGTTCGACATCCTGCGGCACGCCCGCGAGCAGCTGGCTCCGTACAAGCGGGTAAGACGATTGGAGTTCGGAGACCTACCAAAGACGATCTCCGGCAAGATCCGCCGCGTCGAACTGCGCACCGCGGAGGCCGAAAGGACCGAACGAGCCCCCCAAGAGTATTGGGAAGAGGACTTCCCGGACCTGAAGGTCTGAAAGGCCTAGTACGTAAGGGCTATAGCCCTACCCCCTAAACGCGACGACACTCCCCACGAAGGAGAGGGGTTGGAACCATGGGTATTTCGCGCATAGGGCTGCGCAGGTTAGTGGCGGTTTCCACCGGTCTGGCGACAGCGGCCGCGATGGTCGCGTTGACGCCGGTGGTGGCGACGGCCGGAGGAAAGGGGGGTGTACGCACGGTCGCGTCGGGGTTGGACAACCCGCGCGGGCTCGGGTTCGACAGAAACGGGACGCTCTACGTTGCCGAAGCCGGTAAGGGTGGAGCGGGACCGTGCTTCGAAGGCCCGGAGGGTGACGCCTGTTTCGGAACGTCCGGCGCCATCACCCGCGTCCGGAACGGTAAACAGAAGCGCGTCGTCACCGGCATGCCGTCGACGGCGGCGCCGGACGGCTCCGGTGCGATCGGACCGTCGGACGTGGGCTTCCGTTGGGGTGACCTGTACTTCACGGTCGGCCTCGGCGGCGACCCGGCCATGCGTGCGCAGCTGCCGGCAGCGGGCAAGAAGCTCGCCACGCTGCAGCGGCTCAGCGGCAGCGGCAAGGTCAAGCAGGTCGCCGACCTCGGCGCGTTCGAGGCCAAGGCGAACCCTGACGGCGACCTGCCCGACTCGAACCCGAACGGTCTGCTGGTCCGCAGCGGTGACGTCTACGTCGCCGACGCGGGTGCCAACGCGATCGTCCGGTTACGCGACGGCAAGTCCAAGGCGATCGCGGTCTTCCCCGAGCGCGTGGTCCCCGTGCCGTTCCCGCCGGGAACGTTCTCGATGGACCCGGTCCCGACCAGCGTCACCAAGGGTCCGGACGGCGCGTTCTACGTGTCCGAGCTGACCGGGTTCCCGTTCCCGGTCGACGGCGCGCAGATCTGGCGGGTGAAGAACGGCAAGGCGAAGGTGTTCGCCAAGGGCTTCACGAACATCATCGACCTCGCGTTCGACAACCGCGGCCGGATGTACGTGCTGGAGATCAACTCGAACGGCCTGCAGGACCCGGCCGGCAGCGGCTCGCTGATCCGCGTCGGCAAGAACGGCAAGCAGACGGTCGTCCACTCCGGGCTGATCATGCCGGGTGGCGTGGCGTTGCGCGGTGGCGCTGCGTACGTGACCAACTGTGGTGTATGTGCGGGCGGCGGAACGGTTCTGCGCATTCCGTTGTAACCCGACCGATGAGTTTTGGTGCGGCGTCCCGTCTCTTCTGCTGACGAACCACTCGCCAGCTTGGAGACAGGACGCCGCACATGAGCATCCAGACCGAAACCCCCACGCAGGACCGGGCCGTGCGCTGGCTCCGTGGGCCGCTGCGCCCGTTCCGCAACCGCCAGTACCGGCTGCTGAACGGCTCGGTCGTCTTCGCCCTCGTCGCCGGCGGCGTCTGGATCATCGCCCTGGTCTGGCAGGTCATCGCCTGGGGCGGCGGCGCCGCTGAGCTGTCCCTCGTCTCGACGTCCGGCGCGGTCGGCATGATCGCCGCCAGCCTGCTGGGCGGAGTGATCGCCGACCGGATCCCGCAGCGCCGCATCCTCGTCGTGGTGACCGCGGTCCGCCTCGCGACGATCGGTACGGTCGCCACGCTGGCCCTCACCGGGCTCCTGCAGGTGTGGATGCTGGCCATCGTGGCGTTCGTCATCGGCGTCGGGAACGGGTTCACGTTCCCCGCCTACTCAGCGCTCCTGCCGATGATCGTTCCGGAAGAGGACCTGCTGGCGGTCAACGGCCTCGAAGGCGCGATGCGTCCGGTGATCGGCCAGGTCGCCGGCCCGGCGCTCGCGAGCGCGGTGGTCGCCGCCGCGTCGCCCGCCGCGGCGATCGCCCTGGTCGCGGTGTTCGAGCTGGCCGGGCTGCTCTGCCTCGTCGCGCTGAAGCCGGTCGAGCTGAGCCGGGCGCAGGAGGGCCACTCCGCCGGCGCGCTGCTGACCGACCTGCGCGAGGGCGTGCGGTACATGACCCGTACGGCCTGGCTGGCGTCGACGATCCTGTTCGCGGCCGTGCTGATCCTCCTCATCATGGGCCCGATCGAGGTGCTGATCCCGTTCCTGCTCAAGGACCGCGCTGGTGGCGGCCCTGGCGACCACGCGATCGTGCTGGCCGCGTTCGGTGTCGGTGGCTCCCTCGGGTCGCTGGCCATGGCGTCGATGAAGCTGCCGCGCCGCTACCTGACCGTGATGGTGAGCATGTGGGGCATCGGCTGCCTTCCGCTGGTCCTCGTCGGCGTGGCGACGGACGTCTGGGTGATCGCCAGTGCGGTGTTCGTGGTCGGCGCCCTGTTCTCCGCGCCGATGGTGATCTGGGGGACGCTGCTCCAGCGTCGCGTCCCGCCCGCGCTGCTCGGCCGCGTCTCCAGCCTCGACTTCTTCGTGTCGCTCGTCTTCATGCCGGTGTCGATCGCGATGGCGGGCCCGGTGAGCAAGGCGATCGGCCTCTCGACGGTCTTCCTCATCGCCGGGGTCGTGCCGCTCCTGCTCGCGGTCGTCGCGATCGTGGTGGCGAAGCTGCCGCAGGACGAGATCGCGCACCCGCTGGACACCGAGCCGGAGGCCAAGGTCGCCACGGTGACCGAGCTGCCGGTCCGTACGGACTGCGACGGGGTGCCCTGCGCACAGGCTGCCTGACCTGCAGCCCCGGAGAACTGCCACGCCAGGGAAGCGCCATTGTCCCGCCATGACCCTGCTGCCAGGGTGCACCCATGACCATGCACGAGCACCACGCGCAGCACGCACATCATGGCGGCGACGGCTTCCCTGGCGGCCTCCGCATCTCGCAGGACGGCTACACACTGGCATTCGAGAACACGCTCCTGAAACCGGGCGAACAGCAGCTCCGCTTCCAGATCCTCGGCCCCGACGGCAAGCCGGTGACGGAGTTCACGTCGATCCACGACCGTGAGCTGCACCTGATCATCGCGCGGCGAGAGTTGACCCACTTCTGGCACGTTCATCCCGAGCTCGACGCGGACGGGACCTGGTCGATTTCGATCGAACTCCCTTACGCAGGGGCGTATCGGGCGTTCACCGACATCCAGCCCACGGGTTTGGGCTCGACGATCACGCTCGGCTCCGACCTGGCTCTCGCGGGCGACTACGAGCCCGGTGAGGTGCCGGCGATCGAGCCCGCGTTCACCGTCGACGACTACGAGATCTCGATCGCCGGCGAGCTGGCGACCGGCGACGGCGGGCATCTGACGTTGACCGTTCGGCGAGCCGGTGAGCTGGTGTCCGACCTCGAGCCGTACCTCGGCGCGTACGGTCACCTGGTCCTGCTCCGGTTGGGCGATCTGGCGTACGTGCACGTGCACCCGCACGGCGAGCCCGGTGACGGCGTCACGCCGCCGGGGCCGGAGATCTCCTTCCACGCGGTCGCTCCGGGGCCGGGGACGTACCGCGCGTTCCTCGACTTCCAGCACGGCGGCGTGGTGCGTACGGCGGCTTTCACCCTGCTGGCAACGGGATGAGGGTCACGATCCTGCTCTACCAGGGCGTGACCGCGCTCGACGCGGTCGGGCCCTACGAGGTGCTGTCGCGGCTGCCCGACACCGAGGTGTGCTTCGTGGCCCGGGAGGCCGGGCCGGTCACGACCGAGGGCGACGCGCTGCTGTTGGGAGCTCCGTACTCGATCGACGAGATCTCGTCGACCGACGTGCTGATCGTGCCGGGCGGTATGCGGACGCCGGAGCAGATGCTCGACGACGAGACGCTCGACTGGCTGCGTCGGGTGCACGAGACGTCGACGTGGACGGCTTCGGTGTGTACGGGCGCGCTGATCCTCGGTGCGGCCGGGTTGCTGAAGGGCCTTCCGGCGACGACGCACTGGTACAAGATGGGCGTGCTCAAGATCATGGGCGCGAAGGCGCAACCGGACCAGCGGATCGTTCGTTCCGGGAAGATCGTGACCGCCGCGGGGGTGTCGGCGGGCATCGACCTGGCCCTGTGGCTGGCCGGTGAGATCGCCGGGCGCGAACGGGCCGAGGCGATCCAGCTGACGATCGAGTACGACCCGCAGCCGCCGTTCTCCGCCGGGCATTGGAGCAAGGCGTCGGAGGCCGTACGGAAGCTCGGCAAGCAGCTCATGGACGAGCGCATGCCGGAGGATCAGAAGAAGCTCGTGCCGAAGATCGCCTGGCGGCGGTTCATCGATCTGGTCAGGACGAGGCGGTGAGGATCGCCTCCGAGCCGACCGGCTGGAACCCGGCCGCGAGCACGGCTCGGAGCGAGGCCGCGTTGCCCGGCGAGACCTGGCACCACAGGCTCGCGCCATCCGGAATGTAGTGGCGGGCCGCCTCGATCACGCGGCGGCCCAATCCCCTGCCCCGGTAGGTCGGATCGACCTCGAACGCGGCCTCCCACCTCCCGGCGAGGCCGCGCCCGACCGTCACCACAGCGCCATCGGTGCGATACGTCCGTACGTCGTCGCGGTGCTCGAGGCTGCGCTCGACCCTGGCGTGGTCGACGGTCTCGACCCGGTCGAGTTCTAGGTCGGGCGTGCCGGGCAGGCGGGGCGCGAGCAGGGCGAGGTCGAGGCAACCGACCTGCCGGCCGAGCTTCTGCTCCAGCGCGTACAGGAACGGCGGGTTCGTCGGCGCCGTGAAGTCGCCGTCCGGCAGATACTGCCGAGCCCACGCCTCGTCGACGTCCGCGGCGACGACGAAGTGCGCCGTGAACGCGACCACCACGCTGTCCCGCGCCGACGGCGGCGGCACGAACCGCACGCTCCCGTCAGGCGGCGGAAACACCCCGCGCTCCACGTCGGTGTAGATCTCCCCCAGCTCGCTCATGCGTCCATCTTGCCGGGTCCGTCGAGGGAAATCGCTGGACGTCGGCTGGGCAGGCGTGAGTAGCTTGCGGGCATGGATCCGAAGCGCGTCGTACGAGAGGGCTACAACGAGCTCTCCCAGCTGTATCGCGGTGACAGCAAAACCGACGGCAACTACCCGCGCTGGGTCGAGGCGCTGGACCGGCGGTTGCCGCGGCAGGCGACGGTGCTGGATCTAGGGTGTGGCAACGGGATTCCGGTCTCGCAGCTGCTCGACGCCGCGGGGCACCAGGTGACGGGCGTGGACATCAGCGACGTGCAGGTCGAACGAGCCCGCGCGCTCGTTCCCGGCGCCACGTTCCTCCGCGAGGACGCGACCGTGCTCGAGCTGCCGGCCGACAGCCTGGACGCCGTCGTCAGCCTGTTCGCCCTCATCCACGTCCCGCTGGACGAACAGCCCGGCCTGATCGCCAAGATCGCCCGCTGGCTCAAGCCCGGCGCCATCCTGCTCGCCTCCACCGGGCACAGCGCGTGGACCGGCACCGAGGACCGCTGGCTCGGCGGCAACGCCACCATGTGGTGGAGCCACGCCGACCGCGACACCTACCGGCAGTGGTTCGAGCAAGCGGGCTTGCAGATCGAACTCGAAGAGTTCGTCCCCGAAGGCGATAGCGGCCACTCCCTGTTCTGGGCCCGCAAGGCCTAGCGCGTCATCGCAATCCGATCCGTGTTCGCCCATCGGGGGGTGACAGTGACGGCCAGGGCGTCCAGGTCCGGGCGCCCATCCGCGTCCCACGCCGCGTGGGTGGCCTCGACTACCGCCCACAGATCGGCTGGTCCGCCGTAGAGGACGGACCCGTCACACTTCACGTTCGCCCAGAGTCCGCCCGGCGCCTCCAGCCCGTACTGGTCGTCGGTCGCCCACCAGTTGACACCGGGGGCCGCGCGCCACACCAGCAGCCCGAATGCGATCACCTCCAGCACGTCCGGGGCGATACGGCTGTCCCGCTTGCGCATCTGCTCGGCACGTAGCCGTACCTCCTCCTCGCCGAGGACGAGACGGTGGCCGGCGTCGGCATACTCAGGACTCCGCCGGGCACCCATGAACGATCCACGTGACGGCATCAGTCGTCCGCTGGCCGTCCGCCCGTCGTCGGCGACTGTCAGCTTCGCCCATACGCCTGTCTCGCTGTGCTCCCGGGAACGCAGATCGGTCAGGATCACGCCGCCCGGACGGCTCCACCGCACCCACTCGTACGGGACGTCGGTCACCGCATGCGTCACGAGCACCCGGTCATAGGCTTGTTCGGCAGCCGAGAAAGCGGGGCGGTGATCCAGCCCGGCCAGCCGCTTACGAGCGTCGCGGACAAGGTCGGGGTCGATGTCGATGGTGGTCACGTGCTGGTCGCCGAGCAGGTGGCACAGGATCGCCGCGTTGTAGCCGGTGCCAGTCCCGATCTCCAGAACGTCCATGCCCGGTGCGGTGTCCAGCTCTTCGATCATGTCGGCCATCAACGACGGCATGGACGACGAGCTGGTCGGCCACTCGGCGTCCGGGTTGTCTGCCTCCGGTTTGACCTGCGTGACGAGTGGCTCGTCGGCGTAGACGGCATCCAGCCAGTCCGGGTCGCCGTCAGTGACCCAGCGTTCTGGCTGGCTGTAGTCGCGGAAACGAGGCACGAACACATGCCGTGGAGTCTCAGCGAATGCCTTGTAGAGCAGCGGATTCTTGATGAAGCCCCGGTCGCGCAACGTCAATGCCAGTGATTCAGCTAGCTGTCTCCAGTCATCGAGCCGGGTCATCTGATGCCGCCTTCTCACACGCCTGCGATCGGTAGCCCAGTGTGGAGGCTAGCGGGACAGGCGCTGGTCGAGCTGCCACAGGTCGTACTCGTACAGCGAGTCGCACGTCGGGCCGGCGCACGAGTCGGTGAAGACGACCGTCGTGCGGTCGGGGCGCGGCAGCCAGCCGTTCTTCGTCCGGACGAGGCCGGCGTTGTGGTTGCGGGCGAAGCCTGTCCGCTCCGGCGAGATCACGCCCTCGACGCGCCACGTTCCCTCGCCGCGTAGCAACGTCTGGGCGTCGATGCTCGCGATCTGCACCGCGCGGCCGATCCACCACGGGTTGTCGCCCTCGGGCGGGTACGGATGCTGCTCGCGCACAACGACGAACCGCCGCGACCGCGGCTCGTACGCGAGGTCGTAGTTGTTCAGCCAGTCCGCTCCCCCGTCGGTCCCCGTCAGCCCGGCCGTCGTCAGCTCGGTCGGCTCGCCGACCACCATCGCGTCGACGTTCGACAGGTCCACCGAACGATGGAACGCGCGCGTCGACGTGTCGCCCTGCGTGTAGAACAGCTCGACCCGCCCGGTCCCCGGCGCGAGCGTCAACACCGAAGGCTGGCCCACCCCCCACTGCGCCACGTTGTCGAACCGCACCACCGGGTCGGGCAGCTTCCGCCACGGCCCGTCGAGCGAGTCGGCGAACGCGACGCCGACCTGGTTGTGCGCGGAGGCGTCGAGATCGTTGCCCAGATAGAACATCGCGTACCCGTACCGATGCCCGCCGTACCGGAACGAGCCCGCGACCACGCTCGGATCGCAGGTGTGGAACGAGTCCCAACCAGCAGCACTCGCCTGGAGCACGGAGCGATCGGTCACGATCGAGCCGCCGACGAACTTCGTGTAGTAGACGTGGTCGCGGATCACCCGCGGGTCCTGGTTGTGGCACGTCCACATCCACCGCGTCGAGCCCTCGTCGATCACGCTCGGCCCGTACGCGTAGATGCCCGCGGGCGCGTCGTACACCAGTTTCGGCGGCTCGGCACCGGACGAGCTGGACGAGCCGAGTGAGCCGATGAGGGCACCTGCCACGAGCAACTGTCCTAGCATGACCTGTCTCCCTTGACTAGTGCCGAGTGGCTAGAGATGGGCGAGCACGCGTTCGGCGAACAGGGCTTGGAACTTCTCCAGGTCGACCTCGACGGCGACGTCCGCGTTCGTCGCGTCGGAAGGACGGGTCCAGGCGCTGTTGGCGCCGGGCAGGTACGCGACGCTCGTTCCCGCGGTGAGGTCGCCGGCCGTCTCCACCGCGACCCAGGCGGGAACGGTCCGCAGCAGCTCGGGCTGAAGAGCCGCCGCGACCGCGAGTGAGTCGAACAGGTGCAGCCCGACGTCACCGGCACCCTCGAGGTCGTGGAACCACGAGGCGCACGACGCCTCGACGAACTTGCCGAACTCGGTGTCGTGCTCGTCCCCCACGTCCGCCTTGGTCAACCTCGTGCGATGGCAGACGTCGAGGCCGACCAACGTCGGATGCAGACCGGCGTCAAGGACGGCTTGCGCGGCCTCCGGGTCCATCCAGAAGTTGAACTCGGCGGTCGGCGTGATGTTGCCCGGGACCTCGTACGCACCACCCATCACCACGAGCCGCCCGATCCGTCCGGCGATCTCGGGTCGCATCGACAACGCGTTCGCGACGTTCGTCAGCGGGCCGATCGCCACCAGCGTCACCGGCTCGGGCGACGTCTCGACGGAAGCCACCAACGCCGCGGCGGCGTCGGTGGGGACCTCGTCCAGATCCGCGGCGGGGATCAGGCGGTCGGCGGCCCCTCGTTCGGCCAACCAGGCAAGGGGTCCTGGCCTCCGTCCGGGTACGAGCGGTTGGCGCGCGCCAGGCTTGACCGGTACGTCCTCGCGCCCGACCAGCTGCAGAACGTGCGCGGCGTTCGCGTACCCGTGATGGACGGGAACGTTGCCCTGCACGACCGTGACGAGGCGGAGCTCGACCTCGGGCGAGTACGCGGCGAGGGCGAGCGCGAGGCTGTCCTCTGGATCGGTGTCGAGCGTGCCCATTCCCGGGTCGGTGTCGATGATGAGTTGCATCCCCGTCAGTCCTTCAGGCCGGTCGTCGTCATGGATTGGGTGAAGTGGCGTTGGAAGCGCAGCATGAGGATCATCGGTACGAGCGTGAGCACCAACGATCCGGCGAAGATCTGGCCGAAGTCGACCGTGAACTGTCCGTGCAGGTTCGCGAGCGCGATCGGCGCGAGCTGCTTGGCTGGCTCGGTCCCGATCAGCAGCGGCCACATGTACGCCTGCCACTGGAACAGGAACAACGTCAGCCCGGCACCGACCAGAGCCGGCCGGGACAGCGGCAGGTAGATGCGCGTGAACACACCCCACCAGCCCATGCCGTCGACGCGGGCCGCCTCGACCAGTTCGCGCGGAATCGCGAGAAAGAACTGTCGGAGCAGGAAGATCGTGAACCCGTTGCCGATCCCCGGCAGGATGAGCCCGGTGTAGGTGTTCTGCAGTCCCCAGTCGCGGAACAGGTTCGCGAGCGGGATCGCGATCGCGTCGAACGGGATGAGGAAGCTCAGCACGACGACGCCGAAAACGATGCCGGCACCGCGAAATCGCAACGCCGACAGGCCGAACGCCGTTGACGCGCAGATCGCCAACCCGACCACAACGGTCACGAAGCAGACCCAGAGCGAGTTGAGGATCGCGCGGCCGAAGTCACCCTGAACGAGGTTGGCGTAGTTCGCGAAGTTCGGACGCAGCGGGACGAAGCTCTCGACCGACAGCGGCGACAGGTAGCGGAGGAAGTCGTTGCCGGGGTTGAGCGAGCTGGTCAGCACCCACAGCAGCGGCAGGATGAACAGGATCGCGATGACCGCGGCGAGCGCCGTACGCAACCCCAGTTTGACGGTGGGCATCAGTCGACTCCGAGCCGGCCTGTCGAGTCCGGCTCGTCGAAGAAGCTCCCCGCACGTCGGTCATGCCGCTGACCGACAATGCGTTGCGCGATTCTCCGCGTAACTGAGCGAGCCGGACTCGACCAATGAGGGGCAAGCAGCCAGAACTGCACGCTGACGATCGCCGCCATCACCAGGACGAGCAGCACGACCTCGGCCTGCGCGAGGTTCACATCGCCCACCTGGTAGGCCTTGTTGTAGATGTCGAACATCACCAGCCGCGTGGTGTTCTCCGGCCCGCCGTTGGTGAGGATCTGGATCGGCGCGAACACGAGGAAGTTCGACACGGTGTCCGCGACGAGCACGAACGCGAGCGGGCGCCGGAGCAGGGGCAAGGTGATGTTGACGAACGTTCGCCACGTTCCGGCACCGTCGACCCGGGCCGCTTCGTAGTAAGACGAGGGGATGTCCTGCAGCCCGGCGATGAGGAAGATCATCCAGTAGCCGACGCCGATCCAGGACAGCATCACGAGCACCGACCACATCGCCTGCTGCGGCGAGGTGAGGAACGGCTGCTTCTCGATGCCCACGACGGAGAGGAACGCGTTGATCAGCCCGTTCGGCTGGAACGCGATGCCCCAGATGATCGTCGACACCGCCGCGGGAACGGCGACGGGGATGAACACGAACGCCCGCCAGACCCGTCCGCCCGGCAACGCCTTGTGCAGCAGCAAAGCGACGAGCAGCGCGACGAAGATCTGGATCGGGTTGACCACCAGGCTGAACAGTGCGGTGACCTTGACGGTCTGCCGGAAGCCGGGGTCGCCGAGCAGGTCGAGGTAGTTCTGCAGGCCGACCCAGCTCGTCGTCTGCTTCAGGACGCTGGTCCGTTGCAGGCTGTCGAGGAACGCGTCGACGGCGGGGACGACGCGCAGCAGGATCAGCGCGATCGCGCCGGGTGCGACGAACGCGAGCGCGACGAGCCCCTGTTGGTCGCGCAGCCTCTTGCGCGCCCTCGCGGCCGGTCGCACTGGCACGTGAGCCTCTTGGCGCGGCGCTGTGTCCGTTCGGGTCACTTGAGCCGATCCCACGCGGCCACGAGCTCGGTGGACGCGGTCTGGAGGCGCCGCTTCGGCTCGGCGCCGTTGCGGATGTCCGCGAACGCCTTGAGCATGACGTCCTCGAACTGCACGTACCCGACCGACCGCGGCCGGTGGACGACGGTGTTGTTGAGCTCGTACAACATGAGCTTGCCGGCGCCGTCGGTCACGGGTGGGTCGAACGCGTCGAGCTGCTTGGCGTAGTTGTCGAACGCCTCCTTGTTGGCCGGCGCGATGAAGACCTTGGCGATCGTGGCGAGGTTGCCCTGGTCCGACACGCTGGCGAAGCGGAGGAACTCCAACGCCGCTTGCTGGTTCTTCGAAGCCGGGTTGATCCCCCACGACCACGAGTCGGTCGGCGTGGCGACCTTGCCGCCCTCGAAGAACGGGTGCGGCGCGACGCCGTAGTCGAGCTTCTTCGCCTTGTGGGCGTCGCGGAACGCGGTGAGCGCCCAAGGTCCGCCGACGAAGAACGCGGCCTTGCCGGCGGCGAACAGCGGGTTCATCTGCGCGGTGTCGACGCCGCGCGGCGAGACGCCGTCCTTGAACAGACCGCCGTACCAGGTCATCGCGCTCACCCAGCCCTCGTTGGTGAGGTCGGGTTGGAGCAGCTCGTCGCCGGTGATGCCCGGGCCGCCGCCCTTGGACTCCGGGAGCGGTTGGAGCTGGTAGTAGCGGTCGGTCTGGTCGAACAGCAGTCCCCAGGTCGCGCCGGCGGCCTTGGCCTTGCGAGCGGCGTCGGTGACCCGCTCCCAGGTCCATCGCTCGTTCTCGTCGCTGCCGGGCGGGGTGACGCCGGCCTTGGCGAGCAGCGCCTTGTTGTAGAAGAGGTACTGCTCGGAGGTCCAGATCGGCATCCCCCAGAGCTTCTCGTTCCAGGTCGAGATGTCGTACTGCGGCGCGAGAGCGGCGTCCTTGACCTCCTGCGCGTGCTCGGTGAGGTCGACGAGGAAGCCGCGGGCCGCGTACGAGGCGATGCGGGACTGGTCGACCGTGTAGACGTCGATGCCGGTGTCCTTCGCGCCGAGGCGTTGCTGCAGCACGCTGTTGAGCTGGTCGAACGGGACCGACGTGTACTTGACCTTGATCGTCGGATGGTCCTTCTCGAACGCGGCGATGACCGGTTGGAACGTCGCGGGCACCTCGGGCCCGACGAAGTTCAACGTGACCCTGCCGCCGCTGTCCCCGCTGCCGTTGCCGTTCCCACCGCAGGCCGCGGTGAGCGCGACCGCCAGAACGGCGATCGCGAGCGCTCGTAGACGCATCGCACACTCCCACGCAACTCGAATTGCAACGGAGTCTACTCGTGTAGATAGAGCGGTCAAGACCTCGATCGCCGAGGGCGCCAACTTCACGCCGCGTCGCGTCGTCTAGACAGGTGGGGAGGGTGATCGCTCATGTGGAGAGGTTGGATCGCCTGCGTCGGCGCGCTGCTCGCGGTGGCGACCGCGTGCGGCAGAACGAGCACCGAGCTGCCGGCCCGTGCGTGGGCGCCGATGCCGACGGAGGCCAAGATCGTCGAACCGGCGATCATCGCGCGGCTGTCGAGCGCCGCGTACGAGCTGGCCTACGACTCGACCAGGAACGTGCTGTGGTTCGCCGAGCTCAGCAGAGTGGGCGATGATCGACTCTGGCGGGTCAGCCTCGAGTCCGGGACGACGACGGCGTTCGCGCTGCCGCCGGTCGCGCACAACGGGTTCACCACCAGCGTGTACGTCGCCCGCGACGGAGCGGTCTGGGTGTCGCTGCCGCACCAGGTCGCGCGACTCCGCCCCGGCGAGGATCGGGTGCGCTCGGTCGACCTGGACTCCGTTCCGCCGAAGGCGCCGGTCGTTCGGGACGAGGAGAGGCGGTGGCGGAGCGGTCCATGGACGGTCGACTACGACAGCCAGGCGGGCGTCCTGGTTCGATCGGCCCCGGGTCAGCCGAGCCAGCTGCTGCGGCTGCACAAGGGCGAGGGAACGTTCCCCAAGGTCGAGCGGGTCACCGATCTCGTGCTGGCGGAGGACGGAACCGCCTGGATCCTGCGCGCCGACGGGCAGCTCCTGGCGGAGTGGCCGGCCTAGCCGTCAGTGTCCGGGCAGCCGCACGTTCCGCGGCGGACCAACGAGAGCGGGAAGATCTCGTGGACCTCCTCCTTGGTCTCGTCGCCCGAGCGGAGCAGCAGCTCCACCGAACGCCGGGCCATGTCGCCGACCGGCTGGGCGACGGTCGCCAAGCGGGGAACGGTGTACGAGGCTTCCTCGATGCCGTCGAAGCCGATCACCGCCAGCTCGTCCGGCACCGACACACCGATGTCCGCGGCGGCACGCAGGACGCCGATCGCCTGCAGGTCGGTCGCGCAGAAGATCGCCTCCGGCCGGTTCTTGCCGCCGAGCAGCGAGTGTCCGGCCGAACGGCCGCCGGCGAGGTTGAACTCGGCCCACCGGACCAGCGAGTCCGGCGCCGCTAGGCCGGCATCCTTCATGGCCGCCTGCCAACCCACGAACCGTTCCTGGCTCGGCTCGCTCTCCCGCAGACCCGCGACGCAGGCGATCCGGGTGAAGCCGTGCGACACGAGATGCTCCGTCGCGAGCCGTGCCCCCTCCGAGTTGTCCACCTTCACCGTCGAAGCGGCTAGTCCGCGGACCGGTTGGTCGACCACGACCACCAGCGGCACCCGACCTTCGTAGGTCCGGGTCAGGTCGTCCGTCGGGCCGTTCGTCACCACGATCAGACCATCGACCTGCCGGTCCTGGAACGTTCGTAGGTAGCTCTCCACCCGGGCGGAGTCGCCGGACGCGTTGCCGACCAGCAGCGAGTACCCCCGGGCGAACGTCTCGTCCTCGATCGCGTGTGCGAGCTGCGCGAAGAACGGATTCGAGTTGTCGGGCACGACCAGCCCGATCGACCACGTACGCCGGGCCCGGAGCGCGCGGGCGACACCGTTCGGCCGATAGCCGAGCTCCTCCACCGCGGCCAGGACGCGCTGCCGGGTCGCGTCGGCGACCGGCCGAGGACCGTTGTTCATCACGTAGCTGACCACCGCGGCCGACACCCCTGCGCGCCGTGCCACCTCGTCCCGCTTGACCACGAGCCCTCCTGAGCTGACCGTCTACACGAATAGACTACGGGACCCGGCTATGCTGAGGTCGTGCTCGAGCTGTTGGCCACTCCGACCGGCTTGCTCGCCCTCTCGGCGGCGGTCCTCGTCGGCATGCTCGTGCTCGGCTCCGTTCGCGGCGCCGCACGGGCCACCGTGGTCGTCAGCCGCACCCAACGCGTCGTCACGCTCGACCGCCGTCGCATCGAGACGACCGTGCTCGTTCCGCAGACCGATCCCGACGCCGCCGGAAGGCCGCGTCCGAGAGCACCGTCCGGGCGTTCCTGCTTCTAACGCCCCGACCGATCTCTGCTCTCGAAAGGCACCACCACCGTGCTCACCTTCCTCGACCCTGCCGTCGATGTCGCCTCCCGTGTGGTCGCGGCCGTCGGCGATGTGCTGCACCCCATCCTTGGCGACGCCTCCACCGCCGGCGCGATCGTGCTGGTCACGATTGCCGTACGACTGCTGCTCCTCCCGCTCAGCTACCGCGCGGCGCGAGCCACCAAGACCCGCCTCGCCATGCGACCGAGAGAACTCGAGCTCCGCAAGCAGTTCAAGAACTCCCCCGCCCGGCTCAAGAAGGAGCTGAACGACCTCCGCCAGCACCACCAGACCTCGCAGTTCGCGGGCTTCCTCCCGCTGCTCGCGCAGGCGCCGGTCTTCATGGTCATGTACCGGCTGTTCCTCTCGCCGACCGTGAACGGGCAGGCCAACCTGCTGCTCACCCACACGCTGCTCGGCGTGCCGCTCGGCGACAAGTGGCTCGCCGACCTCGCGACCGGCCTGCTCCCGCCCGACCTGCTCGTGTTCGGCGCGCTGTTCGTCCTGCTCGCCGCGGTGGCGTGGTGGTCGTCGAAGCAGGCCCAGCAGGCCATGGCGCTGACTCCTTCGGCTATGCCCGACACCGTGTCGCCGGAGCTGGCGCGCTCGATGCAGGGCATGATGGGGACGTTGTCCCGGCTGGCTCCGTTCGGCACGGTCGTGGCCGCCGCGTTCGTTCCGCTCGCCGCCGCCATGTATCTGCTGACGACCACCGCGTGGTCGGTTGCCGAGCGTCACGTGTTCGGGACATATCGGGCACCCGCGCTCGCCCGATGACCCAGACGTCAGCGTTTCGTACCGCCGCCCCGGGCACCCGCCAGGGACAATGGGCGGGCCGCACCTGACCCGCGTAACAAGGAGTGTTGGACGAGGATGCCGCGCCGCAAGACGACCGCAGAGCTACCCGAGGACTTCGAAGAGCAGATCGTCGACACCGACGTCGGCGAGGAGATGCGCAAGAGCTTCCTCGAGTACGCCTACTCGGTGATCTATGCCCGCGCGCTGCCGGACGCGCGGGACGGGCTCAAGCCGGTCCAGCGGCGCATCCTCTACACGATGTCCGACATGGGGCTGCGCCCCGATCGTGCGCATGTGAAGAGCGCGCGGGTCGTCGGTGAGGTCATGGGTAAGTTGCACCCGCACGGCGACGGCGCGATCTACGACGCGCTGGTGCGGATGGTGCAGCCGTGGGTGATGCGCGTTCCGTACATCGACGGGCACGGAAACTTCGGCTCGCCGGACGACGGACCGGCCGCGATGCGGTACTCCGAGTGCCGGTTGGCGCCGCCGGCGCTCGCGATGGTCGGGTCCCTCGAAGAGAACACCGTCGACTGGAAGCCCAACTACGACGCGAAGGAGAGCGAGCCGGTCGTCCTGCCGGCAGCGATCCCCAACCTGCTGGTCAACGGCGCCGCGGGCATCGCGGTCGGCATGGCGACGAACATGGCGCCGCACAACCTGATCGAGGTCGTGCAGGCGTTGCGCCACCTGGTCAAGAAGCCGGAAGCGACGCTCGACGACCTGATGCGCTTCATCCCCGGACCCGACCTGCCGACGGGCGGCAAGATCGTCGGGCTGGACGGGATCCGGGACGCGTACGAGACCGGGCGCGGCGCGTTCAAGATGCGCGCGACCACCCGGATCGACTCGGTCACCCCACGCCGTAAGGGCATCGTGGTCACCGAGCTGCCGTACAACGTCGGTCCGGAACGCGTCATCGAACGGATCAAGACTCTCGTCCAGAGCAAGAAACTGCAGGGCATCGCCGACCTCAAGGACCTCACCGACCGCGAGCGCGGCATGCAGCTGGTCATCGAGATCAAGAACGGATTCCACCCCGAGGCATTGCTCGAACAGCTCTTCAAGGTCACGCCGATGGAAGAGTCGTTCAACATCAACAACGTCGCGCTGGTCGACGGGCAGCCGCGGACGCTCGGGTTGAAGGAGCTGCTCGAGGTCTATCTCGCGCATCGGTACGACGTCGTCCGGCGGCGGACCGAGTTCCGGCTCGGCAAGGCGACGGACCGGTTGCACCTCGTCGACGGTCTGTTGATCGCGATCATCGACATCGACGAGGTCATCCAGATCGTCCGTTCGAGCGACGACGCGACGATCGCGAAGAGCCGCCTGATGGAGGTCTTCGACCTCTCCGACGTGCAGGCGCAGTACATCCTCGACATGCAGCTGCGGCGGCTGACGAAGTTCTCCAGAATCGAGCTGGAGAAGGAGAAGGACGAGCTGCAGCGGACGATCGACGAGCTGCGCGGCATCCTCGCCGACGAGAACCTGCTCAAGGGCATCGTGTCCGACGAGCTCGCCGACGTGGCGAAGGCGTATGGCACGCCCCGTAAGACGATTCTGCTCGAGTCGGCCGGTCAGGTCGTGTCGAGCGCGGTGCCGCTCGAGGTCGCGGACGACCCGTGCTGGGTGCTGCTGTCGTCGACCGGACTGCTGGCGCGGACGACCGACGCGGAGCCGTTGGGCGTCGAGGGCGAGCGGGCGAAGCACGACGTCGTGCTGTCTGCCGTACGCGCCACCGCGCGCGGCCAGATCGGTGTCGTGACCAGCCAGGGGCGGCTGATTCGCCTTGGGGTGTTGGACATGCCGGCTTTGCCACCGACCGCGAACGCCCCCAACCTGCAGGGCGGCGCGCCGGTCTCGGAGTTCGTGTCGCTGGAGAGCGGCGAACGTCCGTTGTGCCTCACCACGCTCGAGCCGGACTCCCCCGGCCTCGCGTTGGGAACGGCGCAGGGCGTGGTGAAGCGGGTCGTCCCGGACCACCTGTCCAACCGCGACTCGTGGGAGGTCATCGGGCTCAGGGACGGCGACGCGGTGGTCGGCGCGACGGAGCTTCGGACCGGCGAGGAAGACCTCGTGTTCGTCACGACCGACGGGCAGCTGCTGCGCTTCTCGGCGTCGGCAGTGCGGCCGCAGGGACGTACGGCCGGTGGCATGGCGGGGATTCGCCTTACAGGTAAGGCACTCGTGGTATTCTTCGGCGCCTTTGACGGTGCTCGGGACGCGGTCGTGGTGACGGTCGCCGGCTCGGACTCGGCACTGCCGGGAACGGACGCGGGCTCGGTCAAGGTGGCCCCGTACACGGAGTACCCGCCGAAGGGCCGCGCCACCGGCGGCGTACGGTGCCACCGCTTCCTGCGCGGCGAGGACCTCCTGCAACTGGCCTGGGCCGGCCCAGCGCCGGCGAAAGCCGCAGCGGCGAGCGGTGCC
The DNA here is from genome assembly GCA_963762635.1 of uncultured Actinomycetota bacterium. Lineage (GTDB taxonomy): Bacteria > Actinomycetota > Actinomycetes > Propionibacteriales > Actinopolymorphaceae > Tenggerimyces. The sequence continues at coordinate 1,087,879 of CAVXLQ010000003.1, read as the reverse complement.
GCGGTCGAGCTGCCCGAGCCGACGGGCAAGCGTGACGGCTCCGGCCTTCCGGCCAGCCAACCGATCGCCGCGGTGTCGGGACCGCTCGACTAGCCCCCTCAGCGGTAGGAAGGTGGAGCAAGCCAGCAACCCACTGCTGCGTGTTGGCGGCACCCACGGCGACACCGAGGTCGCGGGAGTCAGCTTCACGAATGAGCTCCAGCCGACGAGCCTGATGTTGGCGGAGGGCAGTCTCGTTGTCGAGCATCCCGGCCCGCGTGATCATGATTGTGATCGTGAAGGCGGACCGGTCATATACGCCGGTTTCGCTTCACGATCACAATCATGATCACCGGGAACGGAATGTCCCGGCTTCATCGACACCACAAGAAGCCTGGGGTGGGGCGGAAGGACCCGGCTCCACCAGCACCACAAGGAGCCAGGGGCCCACAAGAGAGCGCGACACGGCCGCAAACATCGGGGCAAGAGGCCTCCCCCGGACACTGTTCCGGGGGTGGGGCGGCGAGAAAAGAAACTGGTGGCCGGGCCGGGGCGGGTCAAGGGTCGAAGATCGCGAAGTGACGTCGTTTCCGTCCGCGAAGCGCCCCGAAACGGCGCCCTTGACGCGCCCCGGACCGGCCACCACACTCAACCGCCGCAACAGCCCACGGGAGTTCCCAAAACTCAGAGAGCTGTGCACAGCAACAGCACAAGCAACAGAAACAGCCACCCCTTCGAGGTGATGGCGCCGGCCCAGTGGGTGAAGTGACGGCCCAGTGGGTGAAGTGACGGCCCGGTGGGTGAAGTGGCACGGATGGATGAGCTGACGGAGATGCGGCGCTGGCGGAGATGCGGCGCTGGCGGAGATGGGCGCTGGTCGACGAGAGCGGGAGCAGCCCAGGGACACCACACCGAGAGCCGACCACAGCCAACCAGCCCGAGAAACCAGCAGGCCCAAACCCACCATCGCCCCGAGCCAACCCCAGCCAGCGAGCCGGCGGCGGCTAGACGTTAGCCCGCACGAACTTCCGGCCGGAGTAGTTCTCCACCTCAACCCCCGCAACCTGATCAGGCGCGATCAGAGCCTGACCAGCAAGCACCGTTCCCTTCGCAGCGCCCGCCTCAGAAACGAGCCAGCTCCCCACCAGCTCCCGCTCGCCGTCCCGGCCGACGACGTAGATGCGGCACCGTTCGCCCTTCGGGATGCCGGCGACGTTCGCGGTGATGCGCACCCAGCCCGCCGCGGGCACGACCGTCAGATCCATGCTCGCGCCAGTCGCGGCGTCGGTGGCCTGGACCTCCCTCGTCCCCGGCACCGGGGTCGCGGTCGACTGCGCGAGGGGCTTGTCCGGCGCGGTGGTCCGACCCACCACGACCCCTCCCCCGACGCCGACGACCACCACCGCGGCCGCGGCGAGGGCGATGGCCAGGGTCCGCCGCTGTACGGTCTTGCCGCGTTCGGTCCGTACGGTCCGCAACGTCCGCTGCAGCAGCAGGTCGCCGCCGTCCGGAGGCCCGTCCAGCAGCGCCTCCGGCGGAAGCTCGTGCAGCGCCATCCGACCCTCCTGCATGGCCGCGTACTCGCCTTGGCACTGCGGGCAGGTCGCCAGGTGCCGCTCCAGCGCGGGAACGTCTGCCGGGTCGAGCGCTCCGAGCACATACGCCCCAAGCGCCTCTGGGTCGTGCTGAGTCTGGTCGTGCTGAGTCATCTGGCCACCTCCTCCGCGGTGACGGGACGCCCCGCGAGCGCCCGGTCTCGAAGCACCCGAAGGGCGTAGTACGTGCGGGATTTCACGGTTCCTGGCGGTACGCCCAGCGCCTGGGCGGCCTCGGTGACGGTGGCTCCGCGGTAGTAGATCTCGGTGAGCACTTCTCGGTGTTCCGGTGACAGCTTCTCAGCGCGTCCCGACGACCACCTGGTCGACCACGAGGTCCGCGTGATCGGCCTCGACCGCCGGGACGTTCTCGTGGCCCTCGACCTCTTGCGGGCGGGCCGCTCGCCGGCGATGGCGGTCGGTGATGATGTTGCGCGCCACGGTGAGCAGCCACCCGCGTACCGAGCCCTTGCCGTTCGTCAGCGACTCGGGATGCCGCCAGGCCCGGACGAGCGTCTCCTGGACGACGTCCTCGGCGGCAGCCCGGTCGCCGGTGAGTCGGGTGGCGTACGCGAGTACTGCTCTCCCGTGCTCTTCGTAGAGGGACCTGATGAGCGCTTCGTCCGCGGCCGCGTCACGCTTGCGGCTCAAGAAGGCCATCGGGTCGACTCCTTCAGAAAGTGGTCCGGACCGTCGAGAGTCTAGCGAGGGCCTAGTACGTGTAGCCGTCGCTACCGGTGGACTCATCGTCGGTGCTGTTGTCGCTGTTGCTGTTGTCGTCGCTGTCGTTCTCGGACGGCTTGTTCGTCGGGGCCTTGTCCGGGCTGACCTTGCAGCCGTTCGGCTCGATGGTGAACCACACGCCGCCGACACCGTGTCCGGTCGCATCACCGGGGGCCTTGTCCTTGGCGTAGCGGTAGACCGGCCAGCCGCCGACCGTCACCTGCTTGCTGCCGTCGGACCGCTCGGCCGTACCCAGCAGCTTCTCGTCCACGCCCTCGAGCTGGACGTTGCCCTCGGCCAGCAGTGCGGGCCACAGCTCGGCGCAGTCCCCGTCGCAGACGGAGGTGCCGGAGTTCTTCTTGTCCTTGGTGAACAGGTAGAGCGTCATGCCGTTCTGGTCGGTGAGGACCTTGCCGAGACCGTCGATCGTCGCGACGGAGACCTTCGTGTCGGTCGACGGCTCGGGCCGCGCCTGGTCCTGCGGCTCCTCCTGCTGGGGCTCTTCCTGCTGGGGCTGCTCTTGGGGCTGCTCTTGCGGCTGCTCGGGCTGGGGCTGTTCCTGCTGCTCCTCCGGCTGCTCGCCGGGCACCTCGAGGTCGGGCAGCTCGCCCATCGCCGTACCGGTCTTGCCGAGCGCGAACCAGACACCGCCGACCCCGTGGCCCTTTGCGTCACCGGGCTGCGTGTCCTTGGCGTACCGGTAGACGGGCGAACCGCCCACGGTCACCTGCGTGCTTCCGTCGGCGCGCTTCGCGGTCCCCAGCAGCCTGTCGTCGACCCCTTCGAACTTGACCCCGCCCTCGACCAGCAGCGGCGGCCACAGCTCGGCGCAGTCGCCCTCACAGGCGGAGGTGCCGGAGTTCTTCTTGTCCTTGGTGAACAGGTAGAGCGTCATCCCGTTCTGGTCGGTCAGGACGTCACCCAGGCCGACGACCGCGGCCGTTTGCACCTTGGTCGTGCCGGTGGCCGGCGCGGCCTGGGCGCCCTGCGACACCGCGGGCTTGTTCTGCGCCGACAGCGCGTTCGGAAGGTTCAAGCCACACCCGGAGAGCAGTCCAACGCTCACGGCAGCGGCGACAACGGCGGCGATGCGGGTACGAGTCATGGTGCTTCTCCTCATCGGTTCCTGGCGTTTCAGCACCAGGCACACGCACCCACCGCGCCAACCGGTTCAAAGAATCTTCTCAGCAGCTTCGACGAGCTCCTTCTCGGCCGGCTCCGTGACCGCGACGATGCGCGACAGCGGGCGGAGCAACAGGCCCGACACGACGAGTGAGGCGACGGCGCAGATCGTCATGATCAGGCCGGGGTTCGCGAGGTCGGCGGCGGCACCCGCCGCGACCGCGCAGACACCGAACGTCGTCATCCGCAACGCGGACTCCAGACCGAGGACCTGGCCGCGCAGCTCCGGCGGGGTCACGTTCACCAGTACCTCCTGCTGCGCGAGCGATGCCGCGTACCCCACGCTGCCGATCGCCACGAGCGCGGCGGCGAGCCACACCGGAAGTGTCAACAGGAACGGGAGAAACGGCACCGCGAGCAGGAGTCGCATCGCGGGATTCCAGCGCCGGCGCCTGTTCAGACCGAGCAGCCGACCGGCCGCGAGGTCACCGAACATCATCCCGGCCGCACCCGCGGCGAACAGGATGCCCGCAGCGTCGCCGGCGTACGGAACGAACAGCGCCTCGCACCCGACGATCAGGCCGTTCGGCAAGCAGAGTGCGAGGATGAGCACGCGGGTGTTGCGGTGCGCGAGGAGCGCGCGGTTTCCGCGCCACGTCTCGCGCAGGCTCGTCGCGGCCGTCCGCCGCGGCGGCCGCTTCGTCAGACCGAACCGCAGCACGGGAACGGCGGCGAACGACAGCACCGCGGCCAGCCAGAACACCTGTGTGGGCTGCAAAATTTGCAGCAGGATGCCGGCCACGCCGAAGCCGAGGATCTGCATGGCGCCGACGGAGAGGTTCATCGCCGAACGGCCGAGCACGAAGTCCTCGTGCGGCAGGACCTCGTTCAGCAAGCCCCAACGAACGCCGGCGCCGATCGACAGGCAGTACGCGACCGCGAGCGTGACGAGCAGTCGCACCATCGGCGGCATGTCAACCGCCGCTTGCACCACGGCCGAGGTGGTGGTGACGAGGGCGAGCACGACCAGAATCGGACGCGGGCTCGCGGTGTCGGCGGCGGACATCAACGTGGTCGCGCCGAGCATCTGCGCGAGCAACGGGCCGAACATGATCAGCGCGCTCAGCAGCGCCGAGCCGGTCTGCTCATGGACGAGCGTGGCCAGGGTGAGGCTGGTCATCGTCGCCGCCGCGTTGCCGAGCGCGCTGCTGATCCAGAGGTTGCGGAACTCTCTCCGCCGGAAGACGTCGCCGTAAGTGCTCACGCCGAAAAGCCTGACGCCCGCCGGGGCGCGGACCCAGAGTTTCGGCTGGAGACGAAACGTCAGGCCTCGGCGAGCGAGTGCTGGACGCGGATCTCCCGGAGCTCCGGCGCGGCGTGGCTGGCGCTGACGTCGTGCGAGAGCGGCGTCTGCCAGATCTTCTCCAGCACCGCGACGAAGCCCGTGGCGTCCTCGCGGGTGTCGAAGTCGAGCTCGATGTAGACGACGTGCTCGTCGTCGGCCGGTTGGGTGACCCGGTACGCGAGCACCCGATGGTCCCGGCGCGCGCGGTCGTAGCGGTCGAAGGCGTCTTTCCAAGCGGGGAAGGACGCGACCTCGTTCTGAACGTGGAGTGTGAACATGCCTCGCAGCCTGCTCCGCCGGAGCCGACCGGGACCATCCCCAATGCTGGGGATCCCGACAGAGGTGACACCTACCGATGTCGCGAACGACCGCGAACGGACCGTCCAGGTCCCCTAGTCTCGAGGCGTGCTCGATCGAGTCGAACGGCTCTGCGCAGGCACGCTCGACGCGAAGGCGTTGCGCGAGCGGGTGCTGGCCGAGGTGCGCCGCGCGGTGCCGTTCGATGCGCAGGTCTGGGTGTTGACCGATCCCGTCACCCGGGTGGGCACCTCTCCCCTGGCCGACGTCCCCGGGCTGTCGTGGTCGGAGCTGCCCGGGCTGATCGGGTGGCGCTACCGCGCGGACGAGACGCGCTGGACCACTGTGATGGACGCCGGGACATCGGTGCGGTTCCTCCGCGACACGGGCGCGACGTGGCACGACCCGGCGATCGTCGACGTGGCGACGCTGGTGTTCCACGACCGTTTCGGCTGCTGGGCTTGGCTGGATCTGTGGCGTAAGACGCCGTTCGAACCGGCCGAGCGAGCGACGCTCGGCTCACTCGTTCGGCCGGTGACCGAGGGACTCCGGCGGGCGCAGGCGAGGACGTTCGTCTCCGGACCGACGACATCGCACGACGGGCCGTCCGTCCTCGTGCTGAGTCCGGATCTCCAGGTACGCCAGCAGACCTCGGCCGCCATGGAGACGCTGCGAAGGCTCAACCCACCGGACGACCCGATCCCGGCGATCCCGGCCGCGGCCTACAACGTCGCGGCGGCCCTCGTCAGCGCGAGCATGCCCGCGTGGTCGCGCGTGCACCTCGGCGGCGGTCGTTGGGTGACGCTGCGGGCCTCCCACCTCACCGAGGGCGGCGACATCGCGGTGAGCATCGAGACCTGCACACCAACCGAGCGGTTGGAGGTGTTCGCGCTCGCGTACGGGCTCAGCGGCCGCGAACGTGAGGTGCTCGCGGCCCTCTGCACCGGCGCCGACACCCGACAGCTCGCGCGCGTGTTCGTCCTGTCGGAGCACACCGTCAACGACCATGTGAAGGCGATCCTCGCCAAGACCGGTTCGGCGACGCGGGGCGTGCTGCTCTCCCGCGTCGCCGGTACGGCCTAGCCGATCGTCCGAATGGTCCCGCCCTCGGCGTGGACGGCGGCGCCGTTGGTCGACACGGCGAGCGGGCTGCTGAGGTGGACGACCAGGCTCGCCACCTCCTCCGGCGTCGCGGGCCGGCGCAGCAGTGAGGTCGGGCGGAACTCGTCGAAGTACGCGGCCTCGAGCTCCGCGGCCGAACGGCCTTGTTCTTCGGCGGATTGGCGGATGAACTCGAGCGCACCCTCGGTCGCCACCGGCCCCGCCAACACGGAGTTGACAGTGACCTCGCTCCCCTTCGTCAGCTCGGCGATGCCGCGAGCGACGGTGAGCAGGGCGCTCTTCGTCATCGCGTACGGCAGCATGTCCGCGTCGCTGGTGACGGCGGGCGGAGATGAAAAGCATTCGACCTTGCTTTCGAGAAAGCATTCCAGTGAGGTAATGGCGGGTGAGTCGGATCGTGCTCAGCACGTTCGTGTCGAAGTAGCGCGTCCACTCCTCGTCGGTCACGTCCGGAAACGCGGCGAAGCCGGAGATCGCGACGTTGTTGACGAGGATGTCGACGTCGGGTTCGGCGTCCGTCAACGCCCGGCTGCCCTCGGCGGTCGTGACGTCGGCGGCGACCGTACGGACAACGGCGCCCGGGACGAGGTCGAGCAGGCGCTGGTGCGCGTCGGCGAGGCGCGCTTCGCCGCGGCCGTTGAGGATGACGGTGACGCCCTCCCGGGCGAGGCCGGTGGCGACGGCGAAGCCGATGCCCTGCGTCGATCCGGTGACGAGCGCTGTCTTGTCGGTGAGGTGGAGGTCCATGCGCTCCAGCGTGCTGGGGCGGCCGTATGGCAACCAGCGCTTGCTGTTCGTACTACTCGCAGGGTCAGGCTCCGCGACACGGAGCCGGCGATACTGGTGGGGTGGAGACGAGCACGTCGCTGGGAGAGTTCCTGCGTACGCGCCGGGCGCAGTTGCGTCCGGAGGACGTCGGGCTCGCCGACTTCGGGCGGCGCCGGGTCCCCGGGCTGCGGCGCGAGGAGCTCGCACAGCTGGCCGGCGTGAGCCCGGCGTACTACACAAGGCTCGAGCAGGGCCTGAGCCAGAACGCGTCGGATGCCGTACTGGACGCGATCGCCCGGGCGCTGCGACTGGACGAGCACGAACGGGTGCACCTGCTCGACCTGGCCCGGCCCACGCCCCCTGCTCGGCGCCGCCCACGACCCGAGCGGCGGCTCCGTCCCGGCGTCGGACAGCTCGTCGAGGCGTTGAACGTTCCAGCGCTGGTGATCGGTCGGCGAATGGACGTCCTCGCGTGGAACCGTCGCGCGCACCTGCTCCTCGCCGCGCATCTCCCGTTCGAGGAATGTCCGAACCTCGCGCGGATGACGTTCTTCGACCCGCACGTACGCGAGCTGTTCGTCGACTGGGGACGACAGGCCCGCGAAACCGTTGCCTGCTTGCGCTATCTCGCCGGACAGCACGCCGACGACCCAGCCCTGGCCGAGCTGGTCGGCGACCTCTCGATGCGCAGCGACGAGTTCGCGTCGCTGTGGTCCAAGCACCAGGTCCGCAGCTGCGCCTTCGGCCGGCACGACCTCCACCACCCGACCGTGGGCGTCGTCACCGTCGACGAGGAGTCCCTGGAACTGCCAGACGACCCCGGCCAGCGGATGTTGCTGTACTCCGCCGAACCGGGGTCGCCTTCAGAAGCAGCGTTGCAACTGCTGAGCTAGCGGCGCATCTCCGGAGGAAGCTCGGGCTCCTCCGACAGCTGCGTCGGGTCGATGGTCGTCGTCTTCCGACCGTGCAGGATCCACGTCACCAACCACAGGATCAGACCGATCCCCAACAGGACGCCGGCGACGACGTACTGGATCGACGGACGCCCCGACAACCCGGGGATGATCAGGTAGACGCAGCAGATGATGCCCAGGATCGGGAAGATCGTCGGCGCCTTGAAGTGGTAGTGCGACACCGTGTCCCGCCGCAGGATCAGCACGGCGGTGTTGACCAACGCGAAGACGGCGAGCAGCAACAGCGAGGTCGTACCACCGAGCACCGCGATCTGGCTCGTGGTCGTGAGCCCCATCGCCAGCACGGTGGTGAAGATGATCGCCACCCACGGCGTACGCCGGAACGGGTGCACCGAGCCGAGCCAGCGCGGGATGACCTGCTGGTTCGCCATCCCGTAGATCAGCCGCGAAGCCATCATCAGGTTGATCAGGGCGGAGTTCGTCACGGCGAACAGCGCGATCAACGCGAACAGCCAGAGCGGGAAGCCGGCTGCGGCGATCTTGACGATCTCCAGCAGCGGACCGGTCGACTCGCCGAGCACGTCCAGCGGCACGATCGCGGTCGCGAAGAACGCCACCAGCATGTAGATGACGCCGGTGATGAGAATGCCCACGAACAACGCGCGCGGGAAGGTCCGCGGCGGGTCGTTCGTCTCCTCCGCCATGTTGACCGAGTCCTCGAACCCGACCATGGCGAAGAACGCGAGTGCCGCACCGCCGATGACGATGTTGAACGTGTTGCCCTCGTTGAACTCGAACGCCTTGCTCGCGTCGGCGACGCCCTCGGCGAACGCGATGAACCCGAACACGATGATGATGAGCAGACCGGACAGCTCGACGCAGGTGAGGATCACGTTCAGGTAGACCGACTCCGCGACGCCACGGAAGTTGATCGCGGCCAGCACGAGCAGGAAGGCGATCGCGACGAGGATCGTCGTTCCCTCACTGAACTTCCCGACGAGCTGCTGGAGATAGGTTCCGCCGAACGCCCGGGAAGCCGCCGCGGCCGACGTGAGGCCGGACGACATCACCGTGAACGCGACCATGAACGTCAGCAGGTGGATGCCGAACGCCTTGTGCGTATAGAGCGCCGCGCCGGCTGCCTTCGGATACTTGCCGACGAGCTCCAGGTACGCCGTCGCGGTGAACAGGGCGACGATGAACGCGAGACCGAACGACAGCCAGGCCGCGCCACCCACCTTGCCCGCGACCGTCCCGGTCAAGGCGTAGATGCCGGTACCCAGGATGTCGCCAACGACGAAGAACAGCAGTAGCTTGGGACCGATGACGCGCTTGAGCTCCGGCTGCGAGCCAGGCTGCGACGGTGCAGTGACGGACTCGGACATATGGCCTCCCTACGAGTTGTGCTGAGAGTGCCCGATCGGCGCCGCCGCGTAAACCCCTGAAGCTGATCTTGACTAGAGTTGTTATTCGATGAGCGCTTCCTTCCTTCATGACCTCGTCAGCTGCCTCTCGGCGCCCGCTGTCGCCCTGTCCGAGGCCGACGGCCAGATTCGGACCGGAGGGATCCAAGGCCTGCTGCTCCACGACATCCGGCTGCTGTCCCGCCTCGAGGTGTTCGTGGACAAGGCCGAGCCGGTCCTGATCGGCGCGTCGGCTCCCGCGGCCGCCTCGGCGACGTTCGTGGGTCTGCTTCCGGAGGCAGGCCCGGACCACGTCTTCGCGGTCGAGCGGACCCGGGTCGTCCGTGGCGACGGACTGACCGAACGCCTCACCGTGCGCAGCATCGCCACCGAGCCGAAGACCGTCGTGCTCGGCGTGCGCGCCGCCAGCGACCTGGCGAGCATGTCCGACATCCGGCAGGACGTCGAGGTGCCGCTGGTGTCCCCTTCGCTCGCGGGCACCGTCGTCGAGTGGACCAACGGTGAGAGCCGGGTCTCGCTCTCGTTCCCGGCCGCGTCTGAGGTCGCGCTGGAGGGCAACGAGGCGCGGCTGGTCTGGCAGCTCGAGGTGCCGGCCAAGAGCAGCGTCTCCGTCGAGCTCGACGTCACCGGGACCGCCGGCGTCTCGGCCGGCTTCGAGCCCGCCGAAGCGCCGTGGTCCAGAGCAACCGTCACCGCGGCGGACAGCGACCTCGGACGGCTCGTCGACCGCAGCCTCGCCGACCTCGAGAGCCTCGTGCTCGCGGACGCCGGCGACCCGTTCCTCGCCGCCGGCAGTCCCTGGTTCTTCACGCTGTTCGGCCGCGACTCCGTGTGGGCCGCGCGGATGCTCCTCCCCCTCGGCACCGAGCTGGCGCGCGGAACGTTGGCCACGCTGGCCCGCCGGCAGGGCCGTCGCGACGACGAGACGACCGGCGAGCAGCCCGGCAAGATCCTGCACGAGGTGCGCGGCACGCCCGTACGCCTCGGCGAGGGACACGTTCTCCCACCGGTCTACTACGGCACGATCGACGCCACCGCGTTGTGGGTGTCGCTGCTGTACGACGCGTGGCGCTGGGGCATGCCGGCGGACGAGTTCCTGCCGGCGCTGCGCGGCGCGTTGGGCTGGATCACCGGGCCGGCGGACACCGACGGCGACGGGTTCCTCGAGTACATCGACCGTCTGGGTACGGGTTTGTCCAACCAGGGTTGGAAAGACTCGCACGACGGAGTCCAATGGCCGACCGGCGAGCTGGCCAAGGCGCCGATCGCGCTGTGCGAGGCGCAGGCCTATGCGTACGAGGCTGTGGTCAAGGGCGCTGCGCTGCTCGAGGCGCTGGCGCAACCCGGGGTTGACACCCTGCGCGAGTGGGCCGCGGGGATGCGAGACAGGTTCCGGTCGGCGTTCTGGGTGAGCGACGAGCACGGCCCGTTCCCCGCCATCGCGCTCGACGGCGACAAACGTCCCGTCGCGACCATGACCTCCAACCTCGGCCACCTGCTCGGCACCGGCCTGCTCGACGAGGCGGAGATCGCGCACATCGCCGACCGGCTGCGCGGCCGGGACATGGACACTGGCCGCGGGCTTCGCACGATGACAAGTACAGCAACGGGATTCAACCCGCTCGGCTACCACACCGGCTCGATCTGGCCGCACGACACCGCGATCGCGGTGACCGGTCTGGTGCGTGACAAGCACGCCTTGACAGCGGCCGGTCTGGCGAACGGGATCGTCTCTGTGGCAAGGGCGTTCGACGACCGAATCCCGGAGCTGTATGGCGGAACGAGCGCGTTCGACGGCGAACCGCTGCTCGTCTATCCCCCGTCGTGCCGTCCGCAGGCCTGGTCCGCCGCCGGCACGATCGCTATCGTCGCCGCCGCTCTCGGCCTCGATCCAGACGTACCGAACGGGGTGCTGCGGCTCAGCCCGAGCCCGGCGTTCTCGTCCTGGTGGCCGCTGCGCGTCGTCGGTCTGCATCTCGCCGGACATCGCCTCGACGTGACCGTCGACGCACATGCGAACGTCGACGTCTCGACAGACGCCGACGTTCGCATCGAGGTGATCTGACGGTCACCGCCGTGCCTTGACCTCCTCGAGGGTGGGGGCACCCGGAACCTGGTCGACCATGGCGGCCGGCAGCTCCCAGAGCTCCGGCGGAATGGTCACCTTCACCGAGACCTGCGCCAGGACGTCCTCACACAGGCTGACATCGAGGTCGATGTCGAGCAGTCCGTAGATGAGGTTCATCAGGAACGTGATCGAGCCACCGAGACCGAGACCGGGCGCCTCGACCTGGTCCCAACCCTGCGTGTCATCGGTCTTGTTCGGCATCCGCGTGGTCACCGGCGCACCCACGACGTCCGCGCCGAGGATCGGGCTCAGGGCCAGCTCGTTCGCCTTGTTGACGAGCGAGCCGGTCGCTTCGTCATACGTCCACTGCTGCCCAGTTCCCTTACGACATGGGAGAACCAGCACCGGCGTCTCTGCCGGCAGCTCCACTGGAACCAGGTCCGCCGCGGTGTCGAGGCAGGCGCCGAGCGGCAGCGGCTCGAGCAGGCCGTCGCTCAGGCTGACCTTCAGCTGACCGTCGGCGGTAAGCGTCCACTCCTGGAGCATCGAGATCGGCGATGGCACGCAAGGAGCCATCACCGCCGTAGGAATCTTGTCCGCGACGACAAACGTCAAGCACAGGTTGTCATCGGATCGAAGCGCCAACGGCCCAGCTTGGTCCATGGGTATCGCGGGCTTCGCTTCTGCATGCGCCACGCCGGTCGTCAAGGCTCCGGCCATCGCGAGCGCCACCATCGCGGCGCCAGTTCTCTTCCACCACGTCCGAGGCATCTCTACCTCCCGGTCACGTTGAGTGCCTTACCGTGTCCTGAACGTAACCAGCTGGAGGTACTTAAAACACCTATGTCGGGATTTCTGGGTAAAGCTCGGTAATTCCGACTATGCGTCGATGCGAGAGTCGTCGAGCTCGTAGGCGCCGGCGACGATGAACTCCTTGCGCGGAGCGACCTCGTTGCCCATCAGCAGCTCGAAGACGCGCTCGGCTTCCTCTGCCCCGGTGGCGGTGAGCCGGCGGAGCGTACGGTGCCGCGGGTCAACCGTGGTCTCGGCCAGCTGGTCGGCGTCCATCTCGCCAAGACCCTTGTACCGTTGCGGATTGTCCTTGGTCTTGATGTTGCGCTTCTCGTACTGCACGAGCGTGCGCTGGAGCTCCGCGTCGGTGTAGGTGTAGACGTACTTGTCCTGGCCCTTCTTCGGGTTGGACAGCTCGATCCGGTGCAGCGGCGGGACCGCGGAGTAGATGCGGCCGGCCTCGACGAGCGGCCGCATGTACCGCCAGAACAAAGTCGCAAGCAGGCAACGGATGTGAGCGCCGTCGGAGTCGGCGTCGGCCATGAAGATGATCTTGCCGTAGCGCGCCGCGTCGAGATCGAACGTACGGCCCGAGCCCGCCCCGACGACCTGGATGATCGACGCGCACTCGGCGTTCTTGAGCATGTCGGAGACGGAGGCCTTCTGCACGTTCAGGATCTTGCCGCGAATCGGCAACAGGGCTTGGAACTCCGAGTTGCGCGCGAGCTTCGCGGTGCCGAGCGCGGAGTCACCCTCCACGATGAACAGCTCGGTGCGGTCGACGTCGGTCGATCGGCAGTCGGCCAGTTTGGCAGGCAGGGCTGAGGATTCGAGCGCGTTCTTCCGCCGCTGCGCGTCGCGGTGCTGCCGTGCGGCGATGCGCGCCCGTGCGGCGGACACGATCTTGTCCATCACCGCGCGAGCGAACGGCTTCTCGCCGCGCTTGGTCGAGGCCAGGTAGGTGCCCAGCTCCTTGCGCACGATGTTGCCGACGATCCGCGTGGCGGCGGGCGTACCGAGGATCTCCTTGGTCTGGCCCTCGAACTGCGGCTCGGCGAGTCGTACCGTCACGACCGCGGTGAGGCCTTCCTGGATGTCGTCCTTGGTGACGTCGTCCTCGTTGGCACGCAGGACGCGCAGGCTCTTCATCGTCTCGTTGAACGTCCGCGTCAGCGCTCGTTCGAAGCCCTGGACGTGCGTGCCGCCCTTCGACGTCGAGATCACGTTGACGAACGAGCGAACCTCGGTCTCGTACCCCGTCCCCCAGCGCGCCGCGATGTCGACCTCGAGGTCACGCTCGACGTCCTGGGTCGACATGTGCCCCTTGTCGTCGAGCACTGGCACCGTCTCGGTGAACTTGGTCGAGCCCTGCATGCGGATCACGTTCGTGACGGCCTCGTCGGGGGCGAGGAACTCGATGTACTCCGCGATGCCGCCGTCGTGCTTGAACGTCTCCTCCTTGGGCTCGTCGTCGCGGAGGTCGCGGACCACGACCTCCAAGCCTGGAACGAGGAACGACGTCTGCCGGGCGCGGGTGACGAGCTCGTCGTAGACGAAGTGCGCGTCCTTGGTGAAGATCTGCCGGTCGGGCCAGAACCGTACCCGCGTGCCGGTCGCGCCCTTCTTCGCACGGCCGACCTTCTCCAGGCCGGATTTCTTGCTGAACCCGGCGCTCGGGCCGTCGGCGTCGAACACCCCGGGCACGCCGCGGCGGAAGCTCATCGCCCACGTAGCGGGGCTGCGGTCGACCTCGACGTCGAGCCGGGTGGACAGTGCGTTGATCACGCTCGCACCGACGCCGTGCAGACCGCCGGACGCGGTGTAGGAGATGCCGCCGAACTTGCCGCCGGCATGCAACCGGGTGAACACGACCTCGACGCCGGACAGCTTGGTGCGCGGCTCGATGTCGACCGGGATGCCGCGGCCGTCGTCTCGTACCTCCGCGGAACCGTCCTCGTGCAAGATCACGTCGATGCGCTTGCACGCGCCGGCCAGCGCCTCGTCGACCGCGTTGTCGATCGGCTCCCACAAGCACTGCATCAAGCCGCGCGTGTCGGTCGAGCCGATGTACATGCCGGGTCGCTTCCGGACAGCCTCGAGCCCTTCGAGCACCGTGAGGTGCCGGGCGGTGTAGCCAGAGTGGTCGAGGTCTGCGGACCGGGTTGCCAACGCGGTTCCTTTCCGTGGTCACGCCGTGACGCAAGGTGATTCGTCCATGCGTACGTCCCAGGCTACCTAGCGGGTCCGACAGGCTCGTGGTCCCACGCCGTCTCTGTCTTCGGACGGGGCCGGGGTGTGATGTCCCACACGTTACGCCGTTGGCGAAATGTCTCTTCCTGGTTACGAGTCGGTCAAACCTCAGCGCAGGAGGGCGCATGTGGAAACCGTTAGGAGGGCACATACGTCATGAGAGCAAGAAAGTTGTCCACAGACGCCGTGGGCGGGATTAGGTCGTACCTGGTTTGATGTTGTTGTGGTCGTGACACTGACGATCGGAGAGAAGACGACGTGAACACCGCAGTTGCTACACCGCTCTCGGCCGCGGACAGGTGCGACCGCTGTGGGGCCCAGGCCTATATTCGGGTCTGCCTCCCCACCGGCGGTGAGCTGCTGTTCTGCGCGCACCATGGGCGCGAGCACGAGTCCAAGCTCCGCGAGGTAGCCATCGAGATCCAGGACGAGACGGAACGTCTGGGTCGGATCAAGGTCGCCGAGGACAACTAACCGCCGACATCTGCCGACCCTCTGACCAGCACCACCGAACGCCGGTCCTCCAACGACGGAGCGACCGGCGTTTTGCTGCCCTCAGCGCAGGTCGGGCCGAGTGGGGAGCGGGCCCCTGGCGGTTGCTTCTCCGCTCGTTGGCTGTGGCGGCTGGGACTGGTGTGACATCGGGTCTCGTCGTCGCGACCGTTGATCTACATACGTCGGTTAGTTGACCGACCTATGTAGAGCTGAGATGGACTAGCGCGAAGACTTTTGGTCGCTAGAGCACTCATAGTCTTCGCCCTCATCTGGGGTGTGGCAGGCGGGACTGGCGTGAGATGCTTATTGCGAGTAGATCGCAATAAATATGTCCTCGCAGCAAGGGAGTACCCGCGAGGTCGAACCCGTACGCGTTGCCCGACCTTCCGTACGACTACGCGGCGCTCGAGCCGCACATCTCTGGCGAGATCATGGAGCTCCATCGCTCCAAGCACCACGCCACGTACGTCAAGGGCGCGAACGACGCCTGGAGCAGCTCTACGATCACCAGGGCAACCTTGCCGCCGGCAGCTACCCCCTGCTCATGCTCGACATGTGGGAGCACGCGTTCTACCTGCAATACCGCAACGTCAAGGCCGACTACGTCGACGCCTGGCGGAACGTCGCCAACTGGGCCGACGTCACCCGAAGGTTCGAAGCCGCGAAGAACGTCGAGATCAACTAAGCGGAAGCAGAAACCGCGTCCACGACCTCGTCGCCGTGCGGCGTCTGCGCCAGGTGGGTGGCGAGCAGGCCGCGCAACGCGTCGGGTAGCGGCTGAGCCGGCGTACGTACGGCGGCGCTGGTGAGGACACCGCGCAGCCGCAGGCTCTCCTTGCGGATCGCCAGCGCGATGCCCTGCTGGAACTCGAAGTTCACCAGCGGGAGGTACGGCAACCAAGCGGCCCGCGCCGCCTCGTACCCGCCCGACTGGTACGCCGCGACCACCTCGACCAGGCCCTCTGGCAACGAGAACCCCGTCATCGCACCAGCCGCACCGAGCGACAGCTCGTCCAGCAGACAAGTCCCGCCGAGCCCGCCGAAGACAGGCACCTGCAGCCCGGAAGCCAGCACAGCCATCGCGGCAGGCGAAGGCGACGACTCGGACTTCACCGCGACCACCGAGGACAGCCACTCGACCGCCATCACCAGGTCGGCCGGTGTGATCCGGACACCAGAGATCGCCGGATAGTCCTGCAGCACGAGAGACACCCCGGTCGACCGGTTGATGCCCTCGAGATGCGGAACGAGCGAGCCAGGGTTCGACGAGTTGACCTGCACCATCGCGGCGGCGAGCCCCTCACCGGCGACGTCGACGAAGTTCCGGATCTCCGCGATCGCGCCGGCGGTGTCGAGCGCCGTAACACCGACCACCACAGGAAGCGACCCACGCGCCGCGACGACGATCTCCACGACGCGCCGCCGCTCGGCAAGGGAAAGCGAGGCCGCCTCGCCGAACACACCGAGCGCGGTGAGCCCGGTCACGCCGCGTTCGACGTACCATCGCACCTCGCGGTCCAGCGACTCCTCGTCCAACGCGGAGCCGTCACGCGAGAACGGAGTGGCCAGCACGCCCCAGACACCGGGCTGCACGGCAGTTGCCCCCACGTCACTCCTCAACTGGACCACGACCTTCTGCGGGTAGCATCAGCTCGGCGCCCTTGCATGTCAATAGTTGATTGTTGACAATCATAGGGCGCATGGGGGCGATACGGGGCGACATGGAGGAGGACAACGGATTGAGCTCGCCGTTTCCGGAGACGCCGTTGGTACCCGCCTCGACCCCCGCGCTCGCCGAGACCGTGGCCGACCGGCTCCGCGAGACCATCGCCCAAGGTCAGTTCGCCCCCGGCCAGCACCTCCGCGAGGCCGAGCTCGCCGAAGCGCTCCAGGTGAGCCGCGGGCCCGTACGTGAGGCGCTCGCCCAGCTCGAACGCGAAGGCCTCGTCGTCCTCCGCAGACACCGCGGCGCGCAGGTCGCCGAGCTGTCGCGCGCGGACATCGAAGAGGTCTATACGCTGCGGCTCGCGCTGGAGAAGCTCGCCACCAAGCGGGCCGCCGAACGAGCGAGGCCCGAGCACTTCGCCGCGCTGGACGACGTACTCGAGCAGATGCGCCAGCTCCGCGACGACTACACCGCACGCGACGCTGCCGCCCTGGACGTCGCGTTCCACGACGTCGTCTACCAGGCCGCCGACCACCGCCGCCTGCTGCGCGCGTGGGAGCAGATCCGCAGCCAGGTCTACGCGTTCCTCTACACGCGGAACATCGCACGGCACGACTTCAACGAGATCGCGTTCCGCGAGCACACCGAGCTGCGCGACCTGCTCGCGGCCGGAGACGCCGACGCGGCGGAAGCCGCGACCGAGACGCATCTCGAGGGTGCGTACCGCCGGCTGGTCGAGGCCACGGACGAGTGACGGCCCGCCGCGGTACGAACTTCTTCTCCGAGCCCGGCGTGTCCGGGTTCATCCATCGGGCGTTCACGAAGTCGATGGGCCTTTCCGACGACGAGCTCGAGCGGCCGATCATCGGCATCTGCAACACGTTCTCGGAGCTGAACAACTGCCACCGCCACTTCCGCGAGCTCGCCGAGGCGGTCAAGCGCGGCGTGCTGCAGGCCGGCGGCACCCCGCTGGAGTTCCCGACGATCTCGCTCGGCGAGATCTACCTCTCGCCGACGTCGATGCTGCACCGCAACCTCGCCGCGATGGACACCGAGGAGATGATCCGCGCACAGCCGCTCGACGGCGTCGTCCTGCTGTCCGGCTGCGACAAGTCGACGCCCGCGGCCCTGATGGGCCTCGCGAGCGCGGACGTGCCGGCGATCATGGTGAGCGGCGGGCCGATGCTCGACGGGCACTACGACGGCGAGCGCCTCGGCGCGTGTACGGACTGCCGGCGGCTCACCGCGGAGAACCGCGCGGGCACGTTGGACGACGCGACGTACAAGGCGATCGAGGACGGCATCGTTCGCTCGGCCGGGCACTGCATGGTGATGGGTACGGCGTCGACGATGAACTCGTTGACCGAAGCCCTCGGCATGGCGTTGCCGGGGAACGGAGCGATCCCCGCCGTCGACTCGCGCCGCCTCCGACTCGCGCAGGCTTCCGGCAGGCGGATCGTGGACCTGGTCGCGGAGGACCTGAGACCGTCGAAGATCCTCACCCGGAAAGCTTTCGAGAATGCTTTGACGGTGTTCTCCGCGCTGGGCGGGAGCACGAACGCGGTCGTGCATCTCCCCGCGATCGCCGGACGCTGCGACGTCGACCTCCCGCTCGACCTGTTCGACGAGATCAGCGAGCGGACGCCGTTGCTCGCCAACCTCCGGCCGATCGGCAAGCATCAGATGGAGGCGTTCTTCCACGCCGGTGGCGTTCCCGCGCTGATGCGCGAGCTGCTGCCACTGCTGGACGGCACCGCGCTGACGGTGACAGGGCAGACGGTGGCGGAGAACGCCGCGGACGCGCCCGAGCCCGACGGCGACGTGATCCGCCGGAGGAACGAGCCGGTCCGTCCGCACGGAGGAACGGCGATCGTCCGCGGCTCGCTGGCGCCCGACGGCGCGGTGATCAAGCACGCCGCCGCCTCGCCGGAGCTGCTGCAGCATCGCGCGAGAGCCGTGGTGTTCGAAGACCTCGACGACCTGCGCGCGAAGATCGACAGCGCCGACCTCGACGTGGAACCGTCCGACATCCTCGTTCTGCGCTCGGTCGGTCCGATCGGCGGCCCCGGCATGCCGGAGGTCGGCAACTTCCCGATCCCGAAGAAGCTGCTGGCCCAGGGCGTACGCGACATGGTGCGCATCTCCGACGCGCGGATGAGCGGCACGGCGTACGGAACGATCGTGCTGCACGTCGCCCCGGAGTCCGCGGTCGGCGGCCCGCTCGCGTTCGTCCAGACCGGTGACGAGATCGAGCTGGACCTGGAGAACCGCCGCCTCGACCTGCTCGTCGACGACGAAGTCCTCGCCGCTCGCCGCGCCGCCTGGCAGCCGCCGCGGCGCCTGTACACCCGTGGCTACGGCCGGCTGTTCCTCGACACCGTCGGCCAGGCACCCGAAGGCTGCGACTTCGACTTCCTCCGCGGCCGGTCGCCGGTCGAGATCGAGGATCAGGCCAAGTTCTGACAGCGGGGTTTCGCCGCCTCACTCCCAGCGCATACTCTCGGGCGACGATGAAAGCGCTTACAGGCACCGCCACGATCTACGCCGTCGCCGAACGGGCGGGGGTGTCGATCGCCACGGTCTCGCGCGCGCTGCGGGGCTCGGACCTCGTGACGCCCGCCACCAAGGAACGGGTCCAGCAGGCCGCCCGCGAGCTGAACTTCCGGCCCAGCCGTACGGCCCGCAGCCTCGCCGAAGGACGGAACGCCGCGAACGGGATCGTGTTCCCCGACCTGTCCGGACCGTACTACGCCGAGGTCGTGCTCGGGTACGAGGAAGCGGCCGCCGAGCTCGGCCGGTCCGTGCTCATCCTCGCCACGCGCGGCCGCGACAACGTCGAGCACCAGGTCAGGGATCTCGCCGGCCGTGTGGACGGGTTGGTCGTCATGGGCCAGACGATCGACGACGCCGCCGTACGGGAGCTCGCTGCCACCGGGCTGCCGATCGTCCTGCTCGCGAGGCCAAGACTCGACGACCTCGCGACCGTCGCCGCCGAGAACCAGCAGGCAGCGAAGCAACTCACCGAGCACCTGATCGCCCACGGACACAGGCGATTCGCGTTCCTCGGCGACCCGGACGCCTCGTACGACGTCGCCGAACGCTGGAAAGGCCTGCGCGAAACCCTTACCAGCAACGGAATCGATCCACCCAAGGACCCGACTCGCTGCGGGTTCGACGAATCCGCGGGCGAGGCAGCGGCCGAAAAGGCCCTCGACGCGAAGACAAGCCCGGACGTCCTCGTCTGCGCGAACGACGAGGTCGCGCTCGGCGCGCTGCTGGTCGCCGAACGCCGGGGCATCGCCGTACCCGAAGAGCTCGCCGTCACCGGCTGGGACGACATCATGGCCGCCCGCCACGTACGCCCCGCCCTCACCACCATGCGGCAGCCAATGCGCGAGCTCGGCGCCCACGCCGCTCGCGCGCTCGACGCACAGATCGAGGGCGGTTCGGCGCCGCGCCTCGACGTCCTGCCCACCGCGCTCACCGTTCGGTCGAGCTGCGGCCCCCACCTCGAGGAGGACACCCATGCGGTGGAGAACCTTCGCAGTGGCTCTGCTCGTACCATCTCTCCTGCTCGCCGGCGCACCCGCGATCGCTGACTCGGGCGGTAGCGGCAACGACAAGACGCTGCACCGCTACGCCAAGGACACCTGGAAGTCGTTCGTCGCGATGGTCGACCCGGCGACCGGGCTGCCCGCGGACAACATCGGTGGCGACCTGTCCGCAGCGAGCCGCAGCAAGTACACCTCGCCGACCAACGTCGGCGGCTACCTGTGGAGCGCGGTCGTCGCGCGCGACCTCGGCATCATCGGGAAGAACGAGACCGAACGCCGCATCGACCAGACGCTGGACACGCTCGCGACGCTGCAGCACCACACGGCGTCGGGCATGTTCTACAACTGGTACGACCCGCACACCGGCGCCCTCCTGCACGAGTGGCCGGAGACCGGCGACCCCGTCTACCCGTTCCTGTCCAGCGTCGACAACGGCTGGCTGGCGGCGTCGTTCATGGTCGTCCGGAACGCCGTGCCCGGCAAGGTCGGCAAGAAGGCCCAAGCCCTGTTGGAGAAGATGGACTTCGCGCTCTACTACAACGCGAACCCGACCGGGCATCACAACGTCGGCGGCGGCCTCCTTCGCGGCGGAGCGTACGACGCCGCGCCGCCGAACCAGTGCGTCGAGAAGGGCACGTACGAGGGCGGCGACATCTACCGAACGTGCTTCACCTACGACACGTTCAACACCGAGCCGCGCATCGCGACGTACATCGGCATCTCGCGCGGCCAGATGCCGCCCGTCGCGTACTTCGGACCGAACCGCACGTTCCCGTCCAACTGCGACTGGGGCTGGGTCGAGCAGAAGCCGGTCGGCGGCAACGCGACGTACCTCGGCGTGTCCGTCTTCGAGGGCGCCTACCGCTACCGCGGGCTGCAGTTCGTCCCGACCTGGGGCGGCGACATGTTCGAGGCGCTGATGCCGGCGATGTTCGTCCCCGAGGAGAAGTGGGGGCCGAAGAGCTGGGGCCTGAACCACCCGATCTACGTGCAGGGGCAGATCGAGCACGGGCTGGCCGAGGCGAAGTACGGCTACTGGGGCTTCTCGCCCGCGAGCGACCCGTTCGGCGGCTACAGCGTGTACGGCGTCGAGGAGATGGGCATGGACCCGGGCGGCTATCCGTCCGACCGGGAGAAGACCGACGTCGACCGCGGGTTCGAGGGCTGCCGTGAGGCGAAGCCGTTCCCGACGTTCGGCGACGGTGTGGTGACGCCGCACGCCTCGTTCCTCTCGCTGCCGTACGCGCCGCGCGCGGCCGTCGACAACCTGCGGAAGCTGGAGCGGAACCTCGACGCGTACGGGCCGGGCGGCTTCTACGACTCGATCGCGGTACGCAGCAACACGCCGGCGAAGCGCTACCTCGCGCTGGACCAGGCGATGGTGATCGGACCGATCGGCAACGAGCTGTTGAACGACCGAGTCCGGAAGTACTTCAGCAAGGGCGAGGTCGAACGCAACCTCCGCCCGGTAATGTCGTTGGAGCGCTTCAACGCCAAGTGGCGTTGACAGAACTCCTACCAATGAGGTGACGCGAGGCGTGGTCGAACGGCAGCCGAACATCGTCTTCATCATGTCCGACGACCACGCCGCGCACGCGATCAGCGCCTACGGGAGTGTGATCAACGAGACGCCGCACATCGACCGGCTCGGTGCCGAGGGAATGCGTTTCGACAACGCCTTCTGCACGAACGCGATCTGCGCGCCGAGCCGGGCGGCGATCCTCACCGGCACGTACAACCACGTCAACGAGGTCACCACGTTGACCGCTCCGTTCGACGCCACGCAGGTGTCGTTTCCCGCGCTGCTGCAGGACGCCGGCTACCAGACGGCACTGTTCGGCAAGTGGCACCTGGGGCACGGCGGCGTCCACGACCCGGTGGGCTTCGACACGTGGGAGGTGCTGCCGGACCAGGGCGAGTATCACGATCCGACGTTCCTCTCCCCCTCCGGCTCGCGGGTCCGGCGCGGGTACGCCACGGACCTCATCACCGACAGCGCGCTGGACTGGCTGGACGACCGCGACGACACCCGTCCGTTCTGCCTGCTGGTGCACCACAAGGCGCCGCACCGTCCCTGGGAGCCGGATGCACGGCACGCGAATCTCTATGCGGACAAGGACATTCCGCTGCCGCCGACGTTCTTCGACGACTACTCCCATCGTGCGTCCGCCGCGGAGAACGCGCGGATGCGGGTGGCGCGCGACCTGACGCCGACCGATCTGAAGGAGTCGCCGCCTCCGGGGTTGTCGGAGGAGGAGCACGCGCGGTGGGCGTACCAGCGCTACCTGAAGGACTACCTGCGCTGCGTCGCGTCGGTGGACGACAACGTGGGGCGGCTGCTCGACTACCTGTCCGGCGAGGGGCTGGCGGACGACACGCTCGTCGTCTACACGTCCGACCAAGGCTTCTTCCTCGGCGACCATGGGTGGTACGACAAGCGGTTCATGTACGAGGAGTCGCTGCGGATGCCTTTCCTCGTTCGGTATCCGGGCGTCGTGGACGCCGGCTCGGTGTGCGACGAGCTCGTGGTGAACGTGGACTTCGCGCAGACGTTCCTCGCCCTCGCCGGCGTGCCCGCTACCTCGCGGATGCAGGGGCACAGCCTGCTGCCGTTGCTGCGCGGCGAACGGCCGGACGACTGGCGGACGTCGGTGTACTACCGCTACTGGGAGCATCTCGACACCTCGCACAACGTCTGCTCGCACTACGGCATACGGACGAAGGAGCACAAGCTCGTCTACTACTACGGCGAGGGTTTCGGCCAGCCCGGTGCGTCTTCGGAGACCCGCCCACCGGAGTGGGAGCTGTTCGATCTCGTTCGGGATCCACGCGAACTTCACAGCAGGTATGACGATCCGGCGTACGCGACCGTGGTGAAGGAGCTTACCGAGGAGCTCGCCCGCCTGCAGGCCGAGGTGGGCGACACACCGGGCTAGGACGCGAGATCGACGCGCATCAGCGGAACTTCGCGCCCCGGGATGGAACCCGACGGCGTGCTACCGACCCTGATGGCACCCATCGCCTTGTAGAACGGCTCGGCGTTGGGGTCGGCGTCGATCGACAGCCTCGCGAAGCCCATCGCGCGGGCGAGCGCGGTGACGTGCCTGTAGAGGCGTTTGCCCAAGCCCTGACCGATGAAGGCGGGGTCGACGAACAGTGTGCCGAGCTCGCCTTCGGGCGGCGCGCCGTCGAGCGTGGCGATGCCCGCGAGCTCGTCGCCGGCGGTGGCGACGAACGCACGGCGCCGCGCGAGGTCCTCGGGGCGCAGGGTGAGCTCTTCCCGGCAGGCCGCCATGAACGCCTCGTCGTAGCCCCAGTGGGCCTTCGACCGCATCACGAGCTCGGTCAGTGCTTCGGCCTCGTCCGAGCGGGCTGGGCGGAGTGTGATCCACTCGTCGCGGCGCAGGCGGTACTCGACCTCGCCGTGTTCGGTTCCAGGCAGCGGGTCGGGCCAGTCGATGTGCACCGTTCGGTCGTGGCGCAGGCCGGACTTCTCCATGACGTTGCGCGAACCGGCGTTGACCGCCATCGTCGACGCGACGACCTCGCTGGCTTTGAGAGTGAGGAATGCCCAGCGCAGCAATGCCTTCGCGCCCTCGGTCGCGTAGCCCTGCCCCCAGGCGGCCCGGCTCAGCCGGTAGCCGATCGAGACGGTCGTCGGGTCGTCGGCGGGAGCCCAGAACTCCATCGGACCGTCGTCAGGCACGACCGCGTGCGTGGAGAACCAGCCCACGAACGTCCCGTCGCTTGTTTCTGCCGCCCACCTGCCGAGACCGTTCTCCTCGCTGGTCGGCGATCAGCTCCGGCAGCACCCTGTCTTCGATCTCGGCGCGCGCGTGCGGGCCGCCGTCGAGAAAGCGCATGACCTCGGCGTCGCCGTTGAGGCGCACGACGTTCTCGAGATCCGCCGTGGTGAACCGGCGGAACGTCAACCGCTCGGTGTCCGGGAGCCTGCTCATGCTCCGGAGCCTGTCGCATCGCGGCTGGCCGCCGCAAACGGATTCAGCTTCGCCGGATGGTCGCGACCGTGAACGTACTCGTGATCTGGAACGCGTCGGGGTCCTCGTTCACCGACTCGAGTACCTCCGTCATCCGGCGCCCGATCCGTTCGGCCAGCTCGTCCCGCACGGCGGCGGGGATCGCCTCCCGACCCATTACCGCGGACGGATGCCTGTCCAGGCGTTCGAGGTGAGCCTGGACCGACACCGCTCTCATCGGCAGCTGGTGCCTGGTCACGGTCACGTCGAACCCGCGTGGCTCGAAGGCCGCGCGGACGTCGGCCTCGACGTGCCAGCCGAACGGCGTCTCCTCCGCGACCGGCGGAGGTGGCAGCACGCGCGCCATCTCCTCCATCGCGGCGCCCATCACCTGCATCATCGGGCCTTCGGGCGGGAACGACGTCACCAGGATCCGCCCGCCCGGCGCGGTCACCCGGTCCAGCTCCGCTACCGCTGAAGGGACGTCGGGCGAGAACATCACGCCGAACACCGAGATCACCAGGTCCGCGGCCCCGTCTCCGAGCGGAAGGGCCTCGGCCGTTCCGTCCACGAACTCCACATCGGCGCCCTCGGCGGCCGCGCGCTGGCGGGCCACCTCGAGCAGCCTCGGCGCCGGGTCCACGCCGGTCACCTTCGCGCCGGTCGCCGCGGCGAGGAGCGCCGCGTTGCCCGTCCCGCAGCCGACGTCCACGACGACCTCGCCCGGCTTGGGTGCCGCCAGGTCCACGACGAGCTTCGCCGCCGGCAGCAGCTGCGCCGCGGTGAGCTCGTACTCCCCCACGCTCCAGTCCATGGCGCCCATCCTGCCGTGCCTGGCGCGTTCGCGTATCGGGGGAATCCCTCGCCATTACAGTGTTCCGCGTGAACACACTGGGGCTCGTACTCGTGGGCATCGCGATGGCGGTCGGGCTGGCCGGCATCGTCGTTCCGATCCTGCCCGGCATCATCCTGGTCTGGCTCGCGATCCTCGTCTGGGCGTTGGAGGAACAGAGCGCCGTCGGCTGGTGGATCCTCGGGATCACGGGCGTGCTGCTGATCGTCAGTCAGGTCGTCAAGTACGTCTTGCCAGGCCGCGACCTGTCGAAGGCCGGGGTCCCGAACAGCACGTTGTGGATCGGCGGCCTCGCCGCGCTCGTGGGCTTCTTCGTGATCCCGGTCGTCGGTGTGTTCGTGGGCTTCATCGTGGGGATCTACCTCGCGGAACGGGTCCGGTTGAAGACCCACGACGCGGCCTGGCCCTCGACAGTGGCCGCCCTGAAGGCCGCGGGTGTGTCGATCCTGGTGGAGCTCGCGTTCGGTGTCGCGATGTTCCTCACCTGGCTGATCACGGTCCTCGTCACCTGACGGCGGTTTCGACCTGGTGGTGCCGGACGACTTGTTGGACAGATACCGGCTTAGAAGCCGAGATCCGTCCAACAACTCGTAACGTGGTGCGCGGGTGACCGGCGTGCGAGAGCCGTCGGTGGGAGCTCGGACTTGTTCCAGGGAACAACTCACGGGTCTGGTCGACAGCCCATGGTGTCCAGCTGACATACCGATCTATTCGACAGAGGGACGCCCTGATTCGAATCCCTCAGATCGCACGAAGATGAACTGTGGGGTGCCTATGGGACCAGGGTGACCCCGACTAAAACCGCCCAGCCGGGTTCCATGGTCGCGAAGGGATGCGGCGTCCACAGATCTGCGCACTTCCCTTGCCGAACCGGGGTTTTGCCACGTGGCAGCACCTTCCCAAACCCCGCTTCGGTAAGGGAAGTCGATTCGGTACCGGTCACGGTCGGTCTGATGGCAACTCTTGGCAACCGCTTGCCCAGGCGTGTCCTCCGCTCCGACACTGGCTCCGTCCAGGTCGTGATTGGCGGAAGCCTGCGAGGTGTCGATGGCGCACTCGATGAGTCGAAGGCGACTCTTGGCGGCAAGTGGAGTCGTGGCCGGAGGGTTCGTCTTGTCAACTCTTGAAGCCCATTCGGCGCAAGCGGTCGGCCGGTGGCAGTCCCGGCTCGTGCGGGTGAACTCACGCGGCCGCATCGTCTACCAGGAAGACGCGGACGGGAACCAGATCCCCGACTTCAGCCACGCGGGCTACCGCGGCGGCGGTCATGAGGCGCCCGACCTGCCCACGGTGGCGACGATCAGGCCGGTCGAGGGCGACAACACCGCGCACCTCCAGGCGGCCATCGACGCCGTGGGTGCAAGGCCCAAGGACGCGAACGGGCACCGCGGCGCGCTGCTGTTGGAGGCCGGCACGTACCACGTCGCCGGCACCGTACGGCTCCGCCACAGCGGTGTCGTGCTCCGCGGCGTCGGCGACGACGAGGATCCGGCGAGCAACACGGTGATCCGCGCGACCGGCGACACGCCCACGCACCGCGACGTGCTCGTGGTCGGCAGCGGCGCGAATACCCAATGGCGTGGGGAGAAACCCAACACCCGCACCGACGTCACGTCAGATCTCGTCAAGGTCGGCGAGCGCGAGTTCGACGTCGCCGACGGCAGCAAGTTCCACGAGGGCGACAACGTCATCCTCGTCCACCCCTGCACAGAAGCGTGGCTCCAGGCCGTCGACTTCGGCGCGACCGGGATCGACGAGCCGTGGTCGGTGGGCAGCCAGCCGATCACGTACAACCGCTACGTCACCGGCGTCGACGGCAACAGGGTCATGGTCGACGCGCCGGTCTTCAACCACCTCGACCGATCGCTTGCCCAAACCACCATCCACACCTGGGATCGGGCCGGGCTGGTCACCGAGTCGGGCGTGGAGAACCTGCGCATCCACATCGAGTTCGCCGGCGATCCGGACGTCGACGAGGCGCACGCCTGGGTCGCGGTGCGGCTGCGTGGGCTCGAGGACGGATGGGTCCGCGGTTGTACGTTCCGGCACTTCGCGAAGGCCGGCGTCGAGACGAACGAGACGACGCGCGTGACCGTTTCGGACTGCAGGGCACTCGATCCGGCGTCGATCGTCACCGGCGGACTGCGCTACAACTTCAACACCGAGGGTCTCTCGCAGCACATCCTGTTCCGCGACTGCTATGCGACGAAGGCGCGGCACGCGTTCATCTCGAACGGCACGAGCGGCGCATCCGGGATCGTCTTCCTCCGTGGAACGTCGGTCGGCAGCCTCGCCTCGTCCGAGGGCCACCGGCGCTGGAGCCAGGGCATGCTCTGGGACAAGCACCGCGAGGTCGCGCCGGCCGTCAGCATCACGCTGGGCCTGTACAACCGTGGCGACTACGGCACCGGGCACGGCTGGGCGACGGTGCACTCGGTCGCGTGGAACTGCGACATGGCCGGCAAGACACTGGTCGTGCAGCGACCGCCGACCGGCCAGAACTACGCGATCGGCTGCAGCGGCATCGTCACCGGAGACGGTCCGTTCGAACACCCCGCTGGCTACATCGAGGGCACGAACCGTGCCGGGCTCACACCCGGCTCGCTGTACGAGGCCCAGCTCGCGGCCCGCCTCAGAGGTTGAACGCGATGCGGCGAGTCGTCGTCGTGAACGTGACCTCGCCATCCTCGTGCGCGGCCGTGACGCCCTCGCCGACCCTCCCGCGTACCGCCGCGAACCGCGCGGTCCGCGGACTGCCAAGCCATGTTGTCGGAATGGGCCTCGGCGATGGTCGGGAGGTACCCCGGCAGCCCGGGCCCCCCTCAGAGCTGGAACGTCGTGCAACGCGGCAGCTCCGACTGGAAGACCACCCGGGTGCCGCCCTCGGGTTTGGACTCGATCGTCGCGTCCAGACCCCTGGCCTGCTCGCGGATCTGGTCGAGCTGGTCCGGCGTCGCCGACCAGACCTGTTCCAGCCGGCAGCTCGTGTCGCCGGTCCAGGTGACCTTCGAGCTCTCGTACATCATGCCGGGCACGGTCGCGATCCGCTGGGCTTTCAGCTGCTGCCGGAACTCGCCGGCGACGTCGGGGCGCATGATCGAGGTCGACTCGTCCACCGAGACGTCCAGCCGCACTCGCCAGTTCTCGCCCTCCGGCCCGATCGAGACCGTCAACGGGTACGTGCCGCCGGTCCACCGCAGCTCGTGCGGGGTCGACTCGCTGAGCGTCCCGAACGACACCGGCGCCACCGTCGATCGGTAGATCTCTGCCAGGTGCTCGGCGCTCACCGGCTCGCCCGGCGACGACGCGACGAGGTATTCCAGGTGCCAGCGGCGGGTGAGCTGCTGCCGGCCGTCCTCGTTGTACGTGGCCGACACCCAGCCCGGCCGGACGAACTCGGCGCGCGCCGGCACCGGCAGGTTGCCGGGGAGGTCGAGGTCCTTCTGGCGTTCCGCCGCCCGCGCCGAGAGCCCCTCGTCCAGCAGCGGGTTGCCGGCCGAGACGCAGTGCGCCAGGTCGACGTCCCCCGCGGCCACGCCGAAGCACGGATCGGGAGCGGGCACCGGCTCGGCCACCGGCATCGAGGTCACCCCGCCGCCGCTCACCGCGCCGAACGAGGTGGCCAGCAGCCCGATGACCAACACCGCGACCAAGCCGGCGGCGAGCGCCGCGATCGCTCGGGTTCGAAGGCTGGGACGCTCCGCGCGAGCCGGCGCGTAGACGTACGGGTAGGGGGCCACCGGCAGCACGGGGACCGCCGGCGGTTCCGGCTCCGCGAGATCGCCCACCAGAGAGGCGAGCTCGCCGAGCGTCGGGGCACGCATCGCGAGGGCGAGTCGCTGCTCGAACTCCTGGTAGCCGAGCTGCCCGTCCGCCGAGGCCTGCCGCAGCAGGCCCATCGCGTACTCGCGGTCGATGTCGCGAGCCCGGATGTGCGGACGGGACGCCCAGTCAGCGCTCATACGCCCGGCAGGTCGCAGTCGTTCTTCATCGCCTTGAACCGTACGCGGAAGTGGCTGCCCGCCTTGGTCACCTCGGCGCCGAGGTCCCTGGCGGCGGCCTCGATCCGCTGGAACTGATCCGGATCCGCCTCCCACTCCTGCCACAGCACGCAGGTCGCCGGATCCTTCTGCTGAGTGACGTTCGACCCGACGTACCGCATCCCGTCGACGGTCTCGGTCTTCACCTTCTGGACCTCCGCGGCGTACGCCCCGGCGACGTCGGCCCGGCTGACCGCGCCCGACGTCGTCCGCGCGACGTCGAGCTCGACGCGCGCTCTGTCCGGCAGGTCGGTCGCCTTCATCTTCAGCGTGTACTGGACGGCCGGCTGGCCCTGCTCCGGCGGCTCGTTCGCGTCGTTCCAGCTCAGCTCGGTGACGCCGACGTTCGGGGACGACTCGTCGAAGTCGAACCCGAAGTCGTCCTGCTTGACCATGTAGCGGTAGAGATCGGCCACCGAGAACGCGTCGACGTCGGGGAGGCTGTACGCGAGGTGCCAGCGGTAGGTGGTCTTGGCGCCTTCCGTACTGGCCGACAAGATCGTGCCGCCGTCGAACTCCGCCAGGTTCGGGATCGGCAGGCTCGTGGGCAGGCCGAGGTCACGCTGGTAGAGCGTGGAGAGTCCTCCCCGCGCTGCCGGATTGTCGACCAGGCACTGCGAGGTCAGGGACGGGTTCTCGAAGCAGGAGGTCTCGACCAGTTCACTGCCGCTGTCGGCGATGTTCGCCGGCGCTTTGTTCAGTACGCCCGTGAACATGACCGCCCCGACGCCGACGACGACTCCGGCGAGCACGATCCCGGCGACCGGAGTCAGACTGCGACGCCGCTGCGCCGGAACGGGCTCCGGCACCGCGGGCGCGGGCCTCGGCGGCGGGGGCGGAGGCGGAGGAACGCGCGGCGACTCCAGGTCGACGACCAGGCCGGCCAGCTCGCCGAGCGTGTCGGCCTCCATGGCCTTGCGGAGTCGATGGTCGAACTCCTCCGGTCTCAGCTGCCTGGCGACGGAAGCGTCGCGGAGCAAGCCCATCGCGTAGTCACGGTCGACGTCGCGGGCGCGGACATGCGGACGGGAGGTCCAGTCGCTGATCAAGGCGAGTCCCTAGAAGGCGAGTGCGGCACAGTCGGCCGCCGCACTGTACGTGAGCTGCTTGCCGTTGGCTAGCTCGGCAATCCGCACGTTGGCGTTGTCCACCTCGGTGCGGATCTTCGCGTACTGCTGCGGTGTCGCCGACCATACCTGCTCGAGCGTGCACCAGTTCGGGTTGGTCTCGAGCTGACTGACCCGCGACTGCAGGTAGACCATCCCTTGTGTGATGGGGAGTTTGGCCTTGCGGAGCGCCTCGCCCAGCTCGCCGGCGACATCGGCCCTGGCCTGAGCCGGCCGGACGTTGGTGAGGTCGATGACCACGCGGACCGAGCCCTTGGCGGTGTATCTCGTCCGGACGGTGAGCTGATCGCCGGTGCCGTCTCCTGGCCAGACCAGCTCCACCCCTTCGCCCTCGGGGAGCTCGCGCTCGTCGTACCCGCTGGCGGTGGTGAGGTGGAGGTTGTCGCGGTAGAACTCCGCGACGTGGCTCGGCTCGACGGGCTGGCGGGCGTCGGGGACGAGGTACTCCAGATGCCAGCGGTACGTCGTCTCGCCAGTGGCCTGGTCGGTGCCGGCGGACTGCCAGTTGTGGCCGTCGAAACCGGCGTCGTTCGGAATCGGGATGTCGTCCGTGATGCCGAGTCGCTCGAGGTAGATAGCGGCCTCGGGATCGGCGCTCGCCAGGTCCAGGGGGTTGCCGAGAACGGCGCCCTCGCATTCGGGCGAGTCCTCGCCGTTCGGATCGTCGAAGCAGTTGGGGACATACTCCGAGGTGCCGGACAAGCCGTCGTTGAATCCGCTGAGCTGGTTCATGCCGCCCATGAACAGCAGCACCGCGAGTCCGCCGACCAGGACGGCGATCAGGCCACCGCCGCGGCGACGCCGGTGCGGCGTCGGTGTGAACGGGGTCCAAACCTGGTGGACGGGCGGCGCCGGCAGCACGGGTGCCGTCGGCTTGGGCAGGTGCTCCTGCAGATCGCCGATCAGACCGGCGAGCTCGCCGAGGGTCCTCGCGCGCATCGCGACCGCGAGTCGCTGCTCGAACTCGGCGGACGTCAGCTGGCCGTCGACGGAGGCGTTGCGCAGCAGGCCCATCGCGTACTCGCGATCGACGTCGCGCGCACGGATGGTCGGACGTGAAGTCCAGTCCCCCAGCATCGAACCCCCTCCCCTAGAACGCCAGCGCCTCGCAGTCGGATCTCACTTCGGAGAACGTGATGTGCTGCCGGCCGTCCAGCGCGACGACGCGGCCGCCGACTTCCTTGATGGCTTTCTCGATCGCGTGGAACTCTGACGCGTTGGCGGACCATTCCTGTTCCACCGTGCACGTCGGTCCGCCGCTGATCGGCTGGACGATCCGCGACGACTCGTACCTCAGGTGGCCGGCGGAGACGCGGTTCTGGCGCTCGAGCAACGGGGCCAGCGCGCCCGGGACGTCCGGCGTGGAGCGCATCGGCTGGATCGCGGTCGTGACGTCGAGCTCGACGCGCACGCCGTTCGGCAGGTCGGTCGCCCGCAGCTGGAGGGTGTAGTCGGCGGCGCCCTGATGGGTGAGCGCGTCGGCCCAGCGGAGCTCGGTCGTCGAACGGGACGGCAGCTGTTGGTCGACGGACTCGCCGAACTGCTGCGGGTGAACGGTGTCGCGGTAGAACTGCGCGACCGCGCTCGCATCCGCTGGGGTGTCGGGGTAGTTGAGGCGGTACTCCAGATGCCAGCGGTACGTGGTCAGCTTGCCGTCGTTGCCCGCCGAGAGCGAGGTGCCGCCGTCGAAGTCCGCTCCGCTGGGGATCGGCAGCGTGCTGGGCAGGCCGAGGTCGGCGAGGTTGCGGTCGTACGCACTGGTGCCGGCGAGCTGGAGACCTCCCTCGGGGATCTCGACCGAGGTGCTGTCGCTGCTGTCCCGCGGGCCGTCGTCGGCGGCGTCGAGGACCACGCCGACGGCCAGCAGCGCCGCGACCGTGGCGACGAACGCGGCGACCTTGCGGCCGCTGCCGCCGCTGGCGGAACGCCGATGCGGAGCCGCGCCTCGCGCGGCCGTCGGTTGCACCAGCTGGCGGGACTGGGTCGGGGTCTGCAGGTCGCCGACGAGGATGGCGAGCTCGCCGAGCGTCTTCGCCCGCATCGCCTGGCCGAGCCGCTGCTCGAACTCCTCGGCGGTGAGCTGGCCGTCGACGGAGGCGTTCCGGAGCAGGCCGGCCGCGTACTCGCGATCGACGTCCGCGGCACGAATCGTCGGCCTAGCGGACCACTCCCCCACCATGGCGGTCAGAGTACGGCGAACCGAGCCTTAACGCAGTGCGCGCCCCGGCCAGATCGGCCGGGGCGCGCACAGAGTCGTACGACGTGGTCAGTCGAGGTAGTCGCGCAACACCTGCGAACGACTCGGGTGCCGCAGCTTGCTCATCGTCTTCGACTCGATCTGCCGGATCCGCTCCCGCGTCACCCCGTAGACCTTGCCGATCTCGTCCAGCGTCTTCGGCTGCCCGTCGGTCAGCCCGAACCGCATCGACACCACACCGGCCTCGCGCTCGGACAGCGTGTCCAAGATGCCGGACAGCTGGTCCTGCATCATCAAGAAGCCCACAGCCTCCGAAGGCACTATCGCTTCGGAGTCCTCGATCAGGTCGCCGAACTCCGAGTCGCCCTCCTCGCCGAGCGGCGTCGAGAGGGAGATCGGCTCGCGGCCGTACTTCTGCACCTCGACGACCTTCTCCGGCGTCATGTCGAGTTCCTTGGCGAGCTCCTCAGGCGTCGGCTCACGTCCCAGGTCCTGCAGCATCTGCCGCTGCATCCGGGCGAGCTTGTTGATCACCTCGACCATGTGCACCGGGATCCGGATGGTCCGCGCCTGGTCGGCCATGGCACGCGTGATCGCCTGCCGGATCCACCACGTCGCGTACGTGGAGAACTTGAAGCCCTTGGTGTAGTCGAACTTCTCGACCGCACGGATCAGGCCCAGGTTGCCCTCCTGGATCAGGTCCAGGAAGCCCATGCCGCGGCCGGTGTAGCGCTTGGCCAGCGACACGACCAGCCGGAGGTTGGCCTCCAGCAGGTGGTCCTTGGCCTTGCGGCCGTCCTCGGCCACCCACTCCAGCTCACTGACGTTGCCCTTGGCCTTGCCGTGCTCGATCTCGTCGATCCGCTCCTGGGAGAACAGGCCCGCCTCGATGCGCTTGGCGAGCTCGACCTCCTGCTCGGCGCCGAGCAGCCGGACCTTACCGATCTGCTTCAGGTAGTCCTTGACCGCGTCCGCCGTCGCGCCAGCGACCAGCACCTGCTGCTCAGGCTCATCGGTGTCGTCCCCCTCCGAGAGCACGAAGCCTTCGTCCTCGACCTCGAGCTCTTTGGCGTCGGGTTCAGCGACCGCCGCCGTCGTCTCGACCTCGGCTTCTTCAACGTCCACGCGGGTCTCCTCTAACGAGAAACCCCGTACCCCAGCGGAGGCGGGAGTACGGGGCCTTGAGGCCTTCTGACTGCTGCCTCTCATTGTAACCGGCCCTGCACAACCGCAACTCAGTCCAGATAGTCGCGCAACACCTGCGACCTGCTCGGATGGCGGAGTTTGCTCATGGTTTTCGACTCGATCTGGCGGATCCGCTCCCGGGTCACGCCGTAGACCTTGCCGATCTCATCCAGTGTCTTCGGCTGACCGTCGGTCAACCCGAACCGCATCGAGACCACCCCGGCCTCACGTTCGGACAGCGTGTCGAGCACCGCGTGCAGCTGCTCCTGCAGCAGCGTGAACGACACGGCGTCCGCCGGAACGATCGCCTCGGAGTCCTCGATCAGGTCGCCGAACTCCGAGTCGCCGTCCTCGCCCAGCGGGGTGTGCAGCGAGATCGGCTCACGGCCGTACTTCTGCACCTCGACGACCTTCTCCGGCGTCATGTCGAGCTCTCTGGCGAGCTCGTCAGGCGTCGGTTCGCGCCCGAGGTCCTGCAGCATCTGCCGCTGGACGCGGGCGAGCTTGTTGATCACCTCGACCATGTGGACCGGGATCCGGATCGTGCGGGCCTGGTCGGCCATCGCGCGGGTGATCGCCTGCCGGATCCACCAGGTGGCGTACGTGGAGAACTTGTAGCCCTTGGTGTAGTCGAACTTCTCGACCGCGCGGATCAGGCCGAGGTTGCCTTCCTGGATCAGGTCGAGGAACAGCATGCCGCGGCCGGTGTAGCGCTTCGCGAGGCTGACGACGAGCCGGAGGTTGGCCTCGAGCAGGTGGTTCTTCGCCCGGTGCCCGTCCTCGGCGATCCACTCGAAAACGGTGAGGTCGTCGCCGGTCGGCGGGGCGTCCTCGGAGTGCAGCTTCTCCTCGGCGAACAGGCCCGCCTCGATCCGCTTCGCCAGCTCGACCTCGAGCGCGGCGTTCAGCAGCGGGACCTTGCCGATCTGCTTCAGGTAGTCCTTGACCGGGTCGGCGGTCGCACCGGCGACCATGACCTGCTGGACGGGCTCGTCGGCCTCGTCCGCCTCGGAGAGGACGAAGCCCTCCTCCTCGGCCAGCTCGCCCTCGCCGGGCTCGATCTCGGCGTCCGCCTCAGGCTCGCCGTCGCCGGCCGGCTTCGGCTCGGCGGCGGTCTTCGCGGCCTTCTTCGGCGCGGCCTTCGCGGTGGTCTTCTTCGCGTTCGGCTGCGAACGGGGGCGGGAACGGGGGCGGGCGCGACCTCGGGCGCGGCGGCCAGCTTGGCCTTCGGCGTCTGCTCGGTGTCGCCGTCGCCGGCTTCGGTCGCCTTGGCCGCCGGTCGCTTCGCCGGAACGGTGGCGTCCTGCGTCACAGCGGCGGCAGCCCGTTTCGATGCGGCAGCGGCGACGCGCTTGCGTTCGTTGCGGGATGGGGTCGAGTCGACGGACACGGTCACACCCTCCTCGCCGAGATAGCGCAAGAGGTCGACCCACTGAGTCTTCTCGATGCCGTTGTCCTCGCAGGCCCCACGCACCTCCTCCGCGGTGACATGCCCGCGCTGCCGCCCAGATGCGACGAGCCGCTGGACCTCAGGGTGCTCGAGAAGCTGAGTCTTCCGGGAGGTGCGGGACGACACGAACTTCCTCTCGTCAGATCTGCGGTAGTGAGGATGGCCGGGAACTCGGCACTAGCACAAGAGACCATTCTGACACGCCGCGTCACCCATGTGCGCTCAGCGTCGGTTTGCAGCTGTGGTCGCGACATGAGGAAGCGCCTCACGTGAGGGGCCGGTCTGGCTCAGTCTCCTAGGGTACCCGCTCGGTTCCGGTAGTGGGCGGACGCGGGCGGCTAGCCGGCGGCGGCCGCGGCCTTGGCGGCGGCCTTCTGGTCCTTCTTGTACGCCCGGACCTTGAGCAGGGAGGCCTGGTCCACGACATCCGCGACGGACCGGAAGCCGGCGTTGCCGTACGGCGCGGTCGCGGCCTTCCAGCCGGTGGGCTTCACGTCGAGCTGTTTGGCGAGCAGAGCCAGGAAGATCTTCGCCTTGGCCTCGCCGAACCCGGGCAGCTTCTGCAGCCGCTTCAGCGCCTCCTTGGCGGTCTTCGCCTCGGCCCACACGCGTTCGGCGTCGCCGTCGTACTCCTCGACGAGCTGCCGCGCGAGCGCCTGGACGCGCGCCGCCATCGCGCCGGGGAACCGGTGGATGGCCGGTGGCTTGCTGCAGATCGCGGCGAACTCCTCCGGGTCGTACTCGGCGATCATCGCGGCGTCGATGGGTCCACCGAGCCGCTGCACGAGTACGTACGGACCGGAGAACGCCTTCTCCATCGGGACCTGCTGGTCGAGCAACATGCCGGTCAGCAACGAGAACGCGCTCCGGTCGAGCTCGGCGTCGGCTTCCGGATTACCGGCGAGGTGAAAACCCATGGGCGCAACCTTAACGACGTAGGGCGACGGCCGGGTCCTTCTGCCCGCCGCCGGTGGACTCATGCCGATACAGACCCGCGGTGGCACCGAAACTCATCGCTTCCGTCAGGTGGCTTTGACCGCGAGGACGGGGCAGGTGGCGTCGAGGAGGACGCGTTGGGAGTTGCTGCCCAGGATGAGCTTGCCGACGGGTGAGCGGCGGCGAAGGCCGATGACGATGAGCTCGGCGTTCTCCCGTTCGGCCGTCTCGATCAGCTCTTCGGCGGCTTCGTGGCCGCTGGCCGGGACGCGGACCTCGTGCTCGATGCCGGTGCCTTCGAGCTCTTCGCGGACGACGGCGAGCGTCTCCTCGTCGACGGCATCCAGATCGCGTTGGACGATGACGATCAACAGCCGGTCGGCTTTTCGGATCCGTGCCTCGCTGGCCGCCCGGCGTGCGGCGGCTTTGCCTTCCGGCTTGTCCACGTATCCGACGACGATGACGGCCATGGCCGGAGGGTACCGAAGCGATGGCGGGCCTGTGGACAGCCGTCTGCGTTCGCCGGCCCGACGCGGCAGAGTGTGGCGGCATGGCCGTCTCCCCCATCCTCGCCCACCGGCTCGCCGGCTTCGTGCACGAGCTGCGCCTGCGCACCCGCCGGCGGCTGTTCCCGACGGTGGCCTTCCTGCAGCCGCTGGACGGCTTGGGTGCGCCGAACGGCGGCCGCGGCCCGAACCTGCTGACCCACGTGAGCGAGAGCGGGATCCTCGTACCGGACCACGCGCTGCGGGTGGATCTGCTGTTGCTGGGGTTGGGCCGGACGAGCAACCCGTCGAACGCGTTGGTGGTGACCCGCTCGGGCGTGGCGGAGCCGAGTCCCAACGACCTCGCCTGGTGGCGCGCCTGGCGTGCCGCCTGCGGGATCGCCGAACGGGACGTCGGTCCGCTGCTCGTGGTCGTCCGCGAGGGCTGGCTGGAGGTCGCGACCGGAACGAGCACCGTGGTCCCCCGACTGCGCAATCGTCGGCGGGTGGCCTGACCAGTCGCTGACCGCTAGTGGACAATGTCCACGGTCAGTCGCAGCGCGTCTTCGCAGGGTAACTGTCCGGTTCGGCAGAATCCGCCCTACTTCTGGGTAGCAATGGCACCAACCGATCGCTGGAAGGCCCTTGGCGAACGGTGTGATCGATGCGACCCTCCCAACAGGGCCGAGGGACAAGGCGGGCGCGATGGGGAAAGACGTCGAGCACCGGGTTTTTACTCGTGAGGACCGAACGCGCTTCCGGCACAAGGTCCGACGATGTCTGGACGCGGTTGCGCGGATGCTGCAGGAGTCGATGTTCGACGTCGACCAGCCGTACATGGGTCTCGAGATCGAGTTCAACCTGATCGACGAGCGGGCCGACCCGGCTCTCCGCAACGCGGAGGTGCTCGACGCGATCGCCGATCCGGCGTTCCAGACCGAGCTCGCGCAGTTCAACGTCGAGATCAACATCGATCCGCGCCGGCTGTGGGGCGTCGCGTTCAAGGAGTTCGAGGACGACCTGCGCGACCACCTGAACGGCGCCGACGCGAAGGCCCGTTCGGCCGGCGCGCGCCTCGTCATGGTCGGCATCCTGCCCACGCTCACCACCGAGCACATGACCCTCGACGCGTTGTCGGCGAACCCGCGGTACGAGCTGCTGAACGAGCAGATCTTCAGCCAGCGCGGCGAGGACGTCCGCATCTCGATCGACGGCGTCGAGCGGCTCAACATGACGTCGGACTCGATCACGCCCGAGGCCTGCTGCACGAGTACGCAGCTGCATGTCCAGGTGAGCCCGGAGACGTTCCCCGCGTACTGGAACGCCGCCCAGTCGATCGCCGGCGTCCAGTCCGCGATCAGCGCGAACTCGCCGTTCCTGTTCGGCAAGGAGCTCTGGCGCGAGACCCGGATCACGCTGTTCCAGCAGGCGATCGACACCCGGACCGACGAGCTCAAGGCGCAGGGCGTACGGCCACGCGTGTGGTTCGGCGAACGGTGGATCTCGTCGATCTTCGACCTGTTCGAGGAGAACGCGCGCTACTTCCCCGCGCTGCTGCCGGTGACCGAGGACGAGGACCCGATCGAGATGCTCGACCGCGGCCGCGCGCCCGCTCTGCACGAGCTGCGGCTGCACAACGGGACGATCTATCGCTGGAACCGTCCGGTGTACGACGTCGTGCACGGCAAGCCGCACCTGCGCGTGGAGAACCGCGTGCTGCCGGCTGGGCCGACCGTCGTCGACACGCTCGCGAACGCCGCGTTCTACTTCGGTCTGGTCCGCCAGCTCGCCGAGGAGGAGCGCCCGGTGTGGACGCGGATGTCGTTCGGCGCGGCGGAGGAGAACTTCATCGCCGGCTCGCGCGACGGGATGGACTCCCAGCTGTACTGGCCGGGCATCGGCACGATCGCCGCGCCGGAGCTGGTGCTGCGCAAGCTGCTCCCGCTCGCCCACCAGGGCCTGGACCGGTGGGGCGTCGACGCGACCCAGCGCGACTGGCTGCTCGGCCTGATCGAGCAGCGTTGCCTGTCCGGCCAGAACGGCGCCTCCTGGATGGCGCAGACGTTCCATCGGCTGTTCGACGACGGCCGGATGGATCGGATGGACGCGCTGCGGGAGATGACCCGCCGGTACGCCGACAACATGGCGGAGAACGTGCCCGTCCACACCTGGGCTATCGACTGACCGTCTGTAGCGCGTTTCCTCACTGTCCGTACCCGAACTGTTGATCGTGTTCGGGAACCGGACAGAAAGTCGCGGAGTTTTCTCCTTCGAGGGGCAACCGAGGTCCCAAAAGAGGCGTCTCTTACTGCGACGAGAGGAGGTCGTACGGATGTCTACACCGCGACGTCGTGCCCCCCGCATGGACCGGCGCACCATCATGACCGAGCGTTCGTGGACCTGGCAGGAGCAGGCCGCGTGCAGGCGGAAGTCGAACGACCTCTTCTACGGACCGGAGGGCGAGAAGCCCTTACAGCGTGAGTCCCGCGAGTCGCGAGCGGTGGAGATCTGCGCGGAGTGCCCGGTGCGTGAAGCCTGCCTGACCCACGCTCTGTCGGTGCCCGAGGCCTACGGGGTGTGGGGTGGAACGACCGAGTCGGCGCGGCTCGCCTTGCGACGCCGCCGCGCCTCCGCGGCTTAGAGCTTTCGGGGGATCCGGGGGGAACCGGGGGGATCCGGATTTATCGGACGCCGTACGTCACGGCGTGCATGGGCGTGAGCTCGAACCAGCCGAGCTCGCGGAACCCGTGCCGGCCCAACAGGTCGTCGTACGTCGCCCGCGGCAGCAGCTGATCGTCGATCTGCGCCTCGAAGTACTGGATGCCCGACATGATCCGTCCGGGCACGGTACGCAGGCCCGCGTCGGTGTCGGGGAACGGGAAGTCCGAGATCACGAACCGGCCGCCGTCCTTCAGCGCGCGGTGCACGTTCGCCGTGACCTTGTCGAGGTCGCGGCACTCGTGCATGGAGATGTTGTTCGTGACGAGGTCGAACTCCGCCTCGAACATCACGTCCTCCAGCGGGCTGTGCACGAGCGAGACGCGGTCGTCGATGCCGTGCGCCTTGATCCGTTCGGCCGCCAGCTCCAGCGAGTGCGCGTCGCCGTCCGTGCCGACGATCGTCGCGTTCGGGTACTGCTGGGCGAGCAGCACGAGTCCGACGCCGGCGCCGCAGGAGGTGTCGAGGATGCGGGCAGGTTGTTCGAGCCGCTCCGCGAGCCCGGGAACCTTCGCCAGGCCGCCCGGAACGAGGCGGCGGTAGAACGGGGTGCCGGTGCCACTCACGGCGGCGATGAACTCGGGGCTGCAGCCGTCCCACCAGAGCCGTTCGCCGGTCTCGAGGTTCTGCTCGAGACGGGTGAGCAGCTCGTGCTGCTCGAGGACGATGAAGACACCGCCCACGTACGTGGGGGACTCCTTGTCGAGCAGCAGCGTCGCCATGTGCGGCGCGAGTCGTACGCCGCCGGTGTCGGTGCGGTCGAGGACGCCGGCGCCGATGGCGGCGCGGCCCCAGACCGCGAGGTAGAACGCGTCGAACCCGTGTTTTGCCGCCAGGTCGTCGGTGCTCATTCCGTCCGGTTCGTTGGCAAGCGTCTGGAACAGTCCGTTGCGCAGGCCGATCGCGATCGTACGGTGTCCTACGTAACCGGCGAGCTGCTGCATGAGCGTGCCGGCCTGGTCCTTGACGGTGAGTACGTCGGTCATGATGTCTCCTTTTTCGCTCCGCATGGCGGAGCCGTCGTCTCCTTCGTTGGCTATGTCAGAGACTTTGCGGCCGAACCGAGCCCGCAACTAGTCCAGTTTCTGTACCGTGCGTTTCGGGGACCGCGGCCAGAGGAGTAGGCCATGGATCTATATGGGCAGTTCTGTCCGGTAGCGAAAGCCACCGAGCTGTTGACCGAACGTTGGACCCTGCTGGTGTTACGCGAACTGCTCGCGGGCAGCAGTCAGTTCAACAAGCTGCGGCGTGGCGTGCCGCGGATGTCGCCTACCCTGTTGGCGAAACGGCTCCGCATGCTGGAGAAGGCAGGCATCGTCGAACGTCGCGACGGCGCGTACTTCCTCACCGAAGCCGGGCGCGAGCTCGAACCGATCGTGATGGCCTTGGGGCGTTGGGGAATCCGGTGGGTGCCGCAACTCGGGGAGCTCGACTACGACCCACATCTGTTGCTGTGGGACATGCATCGGCGAGTCGACCTCACCCAGGTACCGGCTCGGCGAACGGTGTTGGAGTTCGCGTTCTCCGACGCCGCACCGGGCTCGCGTTGGTGGATCGTGCTGTCACGATCGGGCGCGGACCTGTGCGACTTCGACCCGGGGTACGGGACAGCCGTCGTCGTGTCCGGCAGCCTGCGCGCCATGGTCCGCGTCTGGCGCGGCGACCTCGCGTGGTCCGCGGCACTGCGCTCGGGCCAGCTCACCCTGACCGGCAGCGAGTCCGCCCGCCGCGCCTTCCCGCACTGGTTCCTGCTGAGCGACTTCGCACCAGTCGAGCGCCCCACTCCCCTGGCCGCCGTCGGCTAGCTCGCCTTCGGCGCCTTGCGGGGGCGGCCAGGCTTGCGCTCCCACTTCGCAAGGAACTCCTCGATGTCGTCCTTGTGCCAGAACGGGCCGGCGGCCGGCTCCCACGCAGGGTCAGGGAACAGCGGGTTCGCCCTGAGCTGATGCACCCGCTGCCGCTGTACGCCGAGGATCTCCGCTACCTCGGCTGTAGACCGGAGGTTGTCGAACGCGTCCGGGTCCGGGGAGCGCTCCTGGGCGAGTCGTTCATCCTGCACCGTGATCTCCGCCAACGGGTACGGGATGTCGACCAGACGGCGCAGCTGCTCCTGGGCGATCCTCGCGGCGTCCATGGCGTCGGGAGTGTCCACGTAGATCGTCACCGACATCAGACCTTCGAGACTGTTGAATGCCACAAAGGCATCGATGGCGTCGAGTCGATTCTCCAGTTCGAATGCCTCGTCCTCCTGGATCACCTTGCCCTGGGAATAGCCGAACTCCACGCGCCACATGACTCAGGGTCCTTTCCTTCGCCGTGATCGGAGGATCTTCTTGTTCGGCGGCGGATACTCCAAGCCGTTGGCTCGAAGCTTCGCGAGCAGGTCCATCATCCGTCGCCGAGGGTTGCTCGGGGTCGCTGGATAGGTAGCGACGAATCGGCCATCAGGCGCGTGGAAACGCGTGTAGCCGCTGGCATCGTCGCTCATCGTCCAGCCGTTCTCCTCCGCCCACTTGGCGACCCTCGTGATGGCCCTGTTCACTGTTCCATTTTCCCTTGCTACTCGTCAAGGAATTTAGCTGGCGGTAGGTCGGCCGGGCGGATGCCGTGGGCGAGGGCCAGGGCGAGCAGGCCGGCCAACGCGTAGTCGGGGTCGATGGCGAGGGCGCGCTGGACTGCCAAGCGGGCCAGGGCACCGTCGCCGGACTGCCAGGCGGCGAAGCCGAAGAGGGACAACGGCGCGACGTCGTACGGTGGGTGGGCGCGGCGCGCGATGTCCTGCCAGAACTCCTGATGCTGGGTCGGCGCCTCGTGCCGCATCAGCGACCAGGCGGCGTCTCGGACCTCGCGGTTCGCGCAGTACACCGACAGCCGCGCGACCTCGTCGTCGGTCAGCGGGCGCGGCGCGCGGAGCCAGCCGAGCAGCAACGGCGCGACGTACGCCACGCCGCACTCGACCAGCTCGTCGTCTGGTCGAGAACCCAGCTCGGCGACGAAAGCCCGCGTCGCCTCCGCCACGCCCGCACCGCGAACAGGAGCGAGCGAAGCGGCCACAGACTTGTCCGAGGAGAACGCCACCTCCCGCCCGACGACCGCGGCCATGGACAGCGCGCTGACCGCGAGGTCGTACGGAGTCCCCTCCGGCGGACAACACCACGGGTCGCGACACAGGTCCGACCAGTACCGCCGGCCATCCGTTCTCAACAGCTCGACAACCGTCAGCGTCGCCTGGTCGCAGGCCTGCCGAACGCGAGCGAAGAACCGCCGCGACGACAGCGCGTCGTCGGAGTACGCGACGAGCAGCACCGCGTCCGTTCCGTGCCGCCGCAGCAGCGACACGAGCTCGGCCGACCCGGCCGCAAGCACCGTGTCGGGACAGTCGGGCGGCGGTAGGTCGAGGCGGCAGCAGAACACGAGTTGCCGCGTCTCGTCGAGCGCGAGCCCGACGAGGCTCTGACTCGGGTGAAAGCCAACCAGGAAAGGGATCTGCGCGAGCACGTCTTCGGGCGTGCGGAGTCGCAACAGCGTGACATCGGAGCGTTCGGTCGTGTTCATGCGCCAAGCCTGCGTCCCGAGACGACCTCAAAACAGGCGAGCGACCGCAGCTGTGGACAAGTCGGCGAAGAGGCGACCTGTGGACGAATGGGCGCCACACGGCAGGATGCAGAAGTGCGGAGTGAAGCGAGCGTGCTGCACCTCGACCTGGACGCGTTCTACGCGGCGGTCGAGCAGCGCGACAAGCCGTCGCTGCGCGGCAAGCCGGTCATCGTGGGCGGGTTGGGGCCGCGCGGCGTCGTGTCGACCGCTTCGTACGAGGCCCGTACGTTCGGCGTCCGCTCCGCCATGCGCATGGCCGAGGCGCGGGCGAGGTGCCCGCACGCCGCGTACCTCTATCCAAGGTTTCACGCCTACCGGATCAGCAGCCGCCGGATCATGGCCGTCCTCCGCGAGCTGTCACCGCTCGTCGAGCCGCTGTCGTTGGACGAGGCGTTCGTCGACCTGGCCGCCTCGCAGCACACAGACCTCTCCGTCGCAGGCGTCGAACGGATCGGCCGTGAGCTCAAGCAGGCCGTCCACGAGGTCACCGGCGGCCTCACCGGATCGGTCGGAGCGGGCACGTCGAAGTTCATGGCCAAGGTCGCGAGCGACCTCCGCAAGCCAGACGGCCTCGTCGTGATCGAGCCCGGCACCGAACGCGAGCTGCTCGCCCCGATGTCCGTCTCCACCATCCCCGGCGTCGGCCCCGCGACGGCCGACCGGCTGAGGCGTGTCGGGGTGCACACGGTCGGTGAGCTGGACCGGCTCGGCGAGGCCGAGGTCGTCGCGGCGGTCGGGCAGGCGGTCGGACGTTCCCTCAGCCAGCTGGCCAAGGCCCAGGACGACCGGCCGGTCGTGGCGGAACGGGAGACGAAGTCGGTCAGCGTCGAGGACACGTTCGACCACGACATCGCCGACCCCACGACGTTGACGCTGATCGTCGAACGGATCGCCGCGAGAGTCGCCGAACGCCTCACCGGCGAACGGCTGTCCGGCCGCACGGTGACGGTGAAGATCAGGCTGTTCGACTTCACCACGCACACGCGCTCGACCACGCTCCCCGGCCCGACCGACGACACGCGCGTGATCACGCGCCTCGCCAAGCGACTGCTCACCGAGGTCGACACCTCCGCCGGCGTCCGCCTCCTCGGCGTCGGCGTGTCCGGCCTGGCGGACTGGGTGCAGGGCGACCTGTTCGAGGAGGCCGAGGACGACGAGGAACGGGCCGAGGAGCCCGCGAAGGAACCGGTGGAACAGCCGCCGACCACCCACCGCTGGTGTCCGGGCAACGACGTCGTGCACGACACGTACGGACGGGGCTGGGTCTGGGGCGCCGGACTGGGCCGGGTCACGATCCGCTTCGAGACCGCGGAGACAGGACCGGGGCCGGTCCGCACCCTCCATGCGGCCGACCCCGGTCTCGCCCCTTACTCACCGCTGACCTGAGCGCAAACGGTCAGCGCTTACCGAGGAACTGCTCCTTCTCCAGCACCGTCACCGGCTCCGACGGCGTGCCGGCGAGCGTCACGGTGAGTGGCGCCTGGGCGGCACCGTTGATCCAGAAGTCCGCCGTCCACGTGACCTGCACGCCCACGGTGTACTGACCCAGCTCCACGTAGTTGTGCGTGACGTAGCTGTCCTTCGGCGTGCCCCGCGAGTACGCGACACCAGGCGTCGAGGTGCTGTCCGACGCACCGTCGCCCCAGGTCCAGGCGAAGTTCGTCGCCCGAGCCTCGACGCGAACGTTGCCGCCCGGCACCTGGTGGGTCTGGTTGTACGTCGTCGCGCCACCCGCGTAGAAGATCGTCGGGAAGTTGATCAGCGTGCGACCGTTACCCGGGTTGACCGCGACCGACGCCTTCGGGAGCCAGCCGTTCTCAAGCCAGCCACGCACCTGGTCCGGCGTGATCACCGGGACGGGCACCTCGTCGCCACCCACGCAGCGGGTGTCCTGGAGCTCCCACGGCCCGTTCTGCTCCCACTGGTAGTAGATGCGCATCATGATCTCGCCCTCTTCGCCCCGCACCTGGCAGGCCATCGTGGCGTTCTGGCACATCGCGTTGGGGTCACCAGGGGGCGGACCGTTCGCCATGCAGGCAGGCGTGTAGTACACGTCGTATGGCTGCCTGCCCGGGTCGCCGGGGTCACCGGGGTCACCAGGATCGCCCGGGTCGCCAGGGTTGCCCTCGCAGACGTACTCGCCGCTCGGGTTGAACCAGCAGCGGTCGGCGTAAGCCGGACCCACGGCGGGGCTGCTCAGCAGAACGACGCCGAACGCGAGCAGCAGCGCCAGGACGAAGACGCCTACCCGCTGTTGATGACGAGGTCTCTGAC
The DNA here is from genome assembly GCA_963762635.1 of uncultured Actinomycetota bacterium. GTDB lineage: Bacteria > Actinomycetota > Actinomycetes > Propionibacteriales > Actinopolymorphaceae > Tenggerimyces. The sequence goes on along the minus strand of CAVXLQ010000003.1, from coordinate 1,042,926 downwards.
CTTCCACCGTCCGTCCTCCTTGCCGAGAGTCAGATCGATCAGAAAGATGCGTTTCTGGCTGGGCTTCGGTGTCGCGCCCTTCTTGGCGACTACCTGGTGGGGCTTCACCTCGACGTACATCGACACCGTGGTCGGGTCGGTGCCGGTTGGTTTGCCGAGGTCGGTGATGTGCCAGCTGGGATCGCCCTGGTACGAGCCGCCGTTGGAGTAGAACGTCTCCATCGCGTCGGCGTTCTGCTTGCACGAGCTACAGCTCGGCAACGACAGGTCGCGGAGCTGCTTGACGTCACCCTTGGTGAGTGCTGTGTTCGCGGCACGGACGTACTGACGCGCGAACTCGTCCGCCGGCTCCCCCGAACTCGTAGGAGCCGGGGTCGAGCCTGTGGTCGGCGACTCCGAGGTCGCGGGCGTGTCACCGGTGTCGACCACGGGTGGCTCAGGGGTGCCCGTGCAGGCTGACGCCAACACCAGCACCGCCGCGGTCACGAATGCCCGCCACATCCGCATACGCCCCAACTCGTCGTGGTCTGCCATGGAACGGCCCACACCTTACCATCTGTAACCGCAGCCAGAATCCACAGCTGTGGATAACTACTGTGCGAAACCGTGAATGTCGCGCTGGACGGTTTGCCCAGTTCGACGCGGTTCTACACCTCGCTACGCTCCCGGAATGGCCGAGCAACGGGTCCGGGTCGTCATCCACGGCCGGGTGCAGGGCGTGTTCTTCCGCGACACCTGCCGGCGTACGGCGACCCAGCGCGGCGTGGCTGGTTGGGTTCGTAACCGGCCCGACGGCGCGGTGGAGGCGGTGTTCGAGGGCTCGGCGGAAGCAGTCGACGCGATGCTCACCTGGTGCCGCAAGGGCCCGCCGATGGCGAAGGTCGACTCGCTCGAGTGCGAGGACGAGCCCGTCGAAGGCCTCGCCGGCTTCGCGATCGCGCGCTATCCCTAGCCGATCGGGAACGCGACCTCGCAGACGATCTCCTCCGGCCGCGCCGTCGCGTAGTCGAGCCCGGCCACGTAGATCTCCCGCGGCGGTCCCGCGCACGGCCGGTCGTTGTCGCACATCCAGCGCTCGATCGCCTCGTACGCGGCCAGGATCTGCGGGAACTCGAACTGCGACCGTTTCACCCGCACGTAGGCCTCTCGACTCGCCGGAACGGATCGCGCGTCCCGCGCGACCGGCACGCACACCTCGACCGGTCCGTCGCTGTCCTCGCTCACCGCGCCATGGAAGATCCGGTACGGCGCGCCGGTCGCACCGCCGTACGATTCCGCCTGCCGCATCAGCTCCGGGTGGGCGGCGTTGAACCAGGTCTCCATCTCCTGGATCCGCACGTGCCGGAGCTCGCTGAGCACCACCCGCTCCGGGACCTCGCGTTCCAGCACCTCGTACGCCGCCTGCCGGCCGGGATCCCCCGTGACCTTGCCGCCCAGGTAGGTGGCGAGCTCCCGCTGGTCGGCGACCCGCCGCTCCACGCCGTCCCAGTAGGACGCGATCAGGTCGGCGGCATCGTCGCGAGAAGGTGCGGACACGACGGACTTCACCACGTCCAGGGGCATGTCGAGGCGACGGAGCAGCGCGACCATGCGCGCGGTCTCGAGCTGGCTCTCCCGGTAGATGCGGTAGCCGTTCGACGCGACCTCGGACGGCTTGAGCAGCCCCAGCTGGTCGTACAGCCGCAGCGCCTTCAGCGACAGTCGCGTCCGCCGGGCGAACTCGCTGATCGACAGCTGGGTCTCGGGTGCCACGGGACCATCATCGCGCGGCGTTAAGCATCGCCTCAGGGAGAACGTGCACACTGACCGCGTGCGCATTCTTGTCGTCGACGACGATCAGGCGGTCCGGGACTCCCTCCGCCGGTCGCTCGTGTTCAACGGCTACGAGGTCGACGTCGCCGAGAACGGCGAGGAGGCCCTTCGTCAGGTGGCTGGCCGGCACCCCGACGCCGTCGTGCTCGACGTCATGATGCCTCGGCTGGACGGGATCGCGACCTGTCGCGCGCTGCGCGCGTCGGGGAACGACGTACCGATCCTCGTGCTCACCGCGCGTGACGCGGTCGCCGACCGGGTCGCCGGGCTCGACGCGGGCGCGGACGACTACCTGGCGAAGCCGTTCGCGCTGGAGGAGCTCCTCGCCCGCGTCCGCGCGCTGCTCCGGCGCACCGGTCCGTCCGCCGACGGCGTGAAGCTGGAGTACGCGGACCTCGTGCTCGACCCCGCGACCCGCGAGGTGACGCGCGCCGGTCGGTACATCAGCCTGACGCGTACGGAGTTCACGCTGCTCGAGCTGTTCCTGCGTCACCCGCGGCAGGTGCTGGAGCGGACGCAGATCCTCGAAGAGGTGTGGGGCTTCGACTTCCCGACGTCGGCGAACTCGCTCGAGGTGTACGTCGGATACCTGCGCCGCAAGACCGAAGCCGAGGGCGAGCCCCGGCTGCTGCACACCGTGCGGGGGGTCGGGTACGTGCTCCGGGACACACCCCCGTGAGCTCGATCGACCAATGGTCGGCGACAGCCAGGCAACGGCTGCAGAACCTTCCGCTGCGCAAGCGGGTCAGCATCTTCGCCGCGATCGGCGTCGGCCTGCTCGTGGTGGCGATCTCGCTGGCGGCGTATGTGACGGTACGGGTGTCGCTGCTCCACCAAGTGGACTCCAACCTGCTCGCGCGGGCTCACGCCGCGTCCGAGGGACCATTGACGAACGTCCGGGTGCTGCGCGAGATCCCCGCCGAAGCGTTGGGCGCCGGCGACCTCAAGATCGCGCTGGTCAACGAGCTCGGCCAGTCCGTGTCATCGCCGGATCGCGGCGCACCGCCCTTCGGCGTCCCGGAGATCGAGGTCGCCGGCGGTTTCGCGCCCGACAGCATCCGGACCACGCGCGACCCAGCCACGGGCAAGGAATATCGCGTCGTCGCTGTTCCAGTCCAGGACGGCCAAGCACTCGTGATGGCCCAATGGACCGGTGACAGCAAGGGCATCCTGGGTGCGCTCGGCTTCGTCCTGTTCGTCGTCGGTGGGATCGGGATCGCGACAGCCGCGTGGGGTGGATGGGCGATCTCACGTACCGCGCTCATGCCCGTCCGGCGCCTCACCGCGGCGGCTGAGCACGTCGCTCGTACGGAGGACCTGCGGCCGATTCCCGTACAGGGCAACGACGAACTCGCCCGGCTCGCGCACAGCTTCAACGCGATGCTCGGCGCGCTCGGCGAGGCGCGCAACCGGCAACGCCGGCTCGTCGCGGACGCGGGCCACGAGCTGAGGACCCCTCTCACCAGCCTCCGTACCAACCTCGACCTGCTCGCTCAGAGCGAGGGCACGGACCGCCTCCCGCCCGAAGACCGCGCCGCGATGCTCCGCGACGTGAGGGCCCAGGTGCTCGAGCTCACCACGCTCGTCGGCGACCTCGTCGAGCTCTCCCGCGAGGACCCCGCCGCTTCCGCCCGCGGGATGGTCAACCTGGCCGACGTGACGAGGCGTGCGATCGAACGGGTACGACTCCGCGCGCCGAGCGTCGCGTTCAAGGTCGACCTCGCCCCGTGGCACACGATCGGCGACGTCCAGCTGCTCGAACGCGCGATCACCAACCTGCTCGACAACGCGGCCAAGTGGAGCCCGCCCGGCGGTGTCGTCACCGTCGACCTGCGCGGCGGTCTGCTCACGGTCACCGACCAGGGACCCGGCATCAACGACGCCGACCTGCCGCACGTGTTCGAGCGGTTCTACCGCTCCACCGAGGCACGCATGATGCCCGGCTCGGGGCTCGGCCTCGCGATCGTCAAGCAGGCCGCGGACCGACACGGCGGCATGGCCCAGGCCGGCCGCGCGCCCAGCGGCGGCGCGCTGCTCTCCTTGCGCATCCCCGGCACGCCGGGCCCGATCAACCCGATGTAGTCCGTCTTCTTTGCTCCCTCTCGGGAACCTCTCAGTGTCATCTCAGCATCACCGGGAAGGCTCATTGTCATGACAGAGACGCCGACGATCCCCCTCGGGCCGCAGCCGCCGTACGGGCAGTCGCAGCCGGGACCGTACCGGCCCTACCCGTACGGGCAGCCGCCGCAGCCACCCCACCCGCCGCAGCAACCGCCGCACCAGCCGCCCGGTCGCGGGCCGTCGAGGCCCAAGCGCGGCATCGCCGCGCTGGTCGTCGCCGCGGTCGCCGCCGGACTGATCGGCGGCGGCGCCGGAGCCGCCGCCACGTACGCGTTCGCCCCGCGGCAGGAGGCGCCGGCCAACACGGCGCTCCAGCAGCCGCAGGCACAGAACCAGCCGAGCGGCAACGTTCCCGCCGCCGGCAGCGTCCAGCAGGTCGCCGCCAAGGTGCTGCCGAGCGTCGTGTCGATCACGATGCGCAGCGCGCAAGGCCAGACCGGTGGCGGCAGCGGCGTCGTCCTCTCCGCCGACGGCCAGATCCTCACCAACAACCACGTGGCGCAGGTCGGCGCGAACGGCGGCGAGCTCTCGGTCACGTTCTCCAACGGCAAGAACGCGAAGGCCGAGGTCGTGGGGCTCGACCCGACGACCGACCTCGCGGTGATCAAGGCGCAGGACGTCTCCGGCCTGACGCCGATCCAGCTCGGCAGCTCCTCGACGCTCGCGGTCGGCCAGCAGGTCGTCGCGATCGGCTCGCCGCTCGGACTGTCCGGCACGGTGACGTCCGGCATCGTGAGCTCGCTGAACCGGCCGGTGCGTACGGGCGACGCCGAGGACACCAGTACGAACACCGTGATCGACGCGATCCAGACCGACGCCGCGATCAACCCCGGCAACTCCGGCGGCGCGCTGGTCAACATGGCCGGGCAGCTGGTCGGCGTGAACTCCGCCATCGCGACCGTCGGAGGGTCGCAGGGCGGACAGAGCGGAAACATCGGGGTCGGCTTCGCGATCCCGGTCGACCAGGCCCGGCCGATCGCGCAGGAGCTGCTGAAGGACGGAACGGCCGAGCACGCCCAGCTCGGAGTGTCGCTGACCCAGTCGACCGGTACGGAGACGTCCGGCGCGCAGGTCGGCGAGATCACCACGGGCAGCGCGGCGGAGAAGGCCGGGCTGAAGGTCGGCGACGTCGTCACCAAGCTCGGCGGCCGGTCGATCGCGGACGCCGACAGCCTGATCGCCGCCGTCCGTTCGCACCGGCCCGGCGAGAAGGTCACGGTCACGTTCGTACGAGGCGGCAAGACGTCGACCGTCGACGCGACGCTCGGCAGCGACGGCGGGAAGCAGCCGCAGTCGCAGCCGGAGGACCCGAACCAGCAGCAGGACCCCAACCAGCAGGACCCCAACGATCCCGGTCAGCTTCCTCCGGGCTGGCCACGATGAGTCAACCCTCACGGGTTGGTTCCCGAGAAGAAAGACCGCTTGCCGCGGACGGACTGACGGTGCTGAGTCTGCGGTAGAGGCGGTGGCAACACACGAAGGGCGGCGCTACTCCCCGGGCGCCGCCCTTCGTACTGCCCGGATGTCGGTGGTGAGCGGCAGAATGACGGCCATGCTGTTCGCCGACCTGGTCCGTACGTCCGCCGCCGTCGCGGGGACTTCGTCGCGCCTGGCGAAGATCGGGCACCTCGCCGAAGCGCTCGGGATGGCCGAGACGCCGGCCGAGGTAGAGCTGGTCGTTCGATATCTCGCCGGGGAGCTGCGGCAGCGCCGGACGGGCGTGGGCTACGCCTCGCTCCGCGCGATGCCCGAGCCGGCGGACGCCGAGTCGATCACGGTCACCGAGGTCGACACGGCCTTCGAGCAGCTCTCCAATGTCTCGGGCGCCGGCTCGCAGGCCGAGCGCAAGCGGCTGCTGGCCGAGCTCACCGAGCGGGCCACGGCCCCGGAGCAGCGGTTCCTGATGGGTCTCGTGACCGGCGAGCTGCGGCAGGGCGCGCTGGACGGGATCATGCTCGACGCGGTGATCCGGACGAGTGGACAGCCGGCCGCGGAGGTCCGTCGCGCTGTGATGGTCGCCGGCGCGATCCCGCCCGTCGCGGCGGCCGCTCTGGGCGGCGCGGGGCTGGACCAGTTCGCGCTGGCCGTCGGCAGTCCGTTGAAGCCCATGCTCGCCTCCCCCGCTCCCGCGATGGCGGATGCGCTGGACAAGATCGGCGGACCGGCCGCGGTGGAGTGGAAGCTGGACGGGATCCGCGTTCAGGTGCACCGCGACGGCGACGACGTACGGATCTTCACCCGGACGCTCGACGAGATCACACCGCGGCTGCCCGAGGTGGTCGAGGTGGTGCTCGCGCTGCCGGTCAAGACCGTGATCCTCGACGGCGAGGTGATCGCGCTCGACGCGGCCGGGCGGGCGAAGCCGTTCCAGGTCACCGCGAGCCGCACCGGCAGCCGTACGGACGTCGCGAAGCTGCGCGAGACGACCCCTTTGTCCACGTTCTTCTTCGACATCCTGCACGCCGACGGGACCGACCTGCTGGCCGAGCCGGGCACGGCACGCTGGGAGGTACTCGAGCGGCTCGTCCCCGACACACTGCGGGTGCCGCGGACGGTCACCGAGGACGTCGACGAGGCGCAGGCGTTCTTCGCCGACGCCGTCCAGCGCGGCCACGAGGGCGTGGTGGTGAAGTCGCTGGACGCGACGTACGACGCCGGCCGCCGCGGCGCCGCCTGGATCAAGGTCAAGCCTCGGCACACGCTCGACCTGGTCGTGCTGGCGGTCGAGTGGGGCCACGGCCGGCGGACAGGGCTGCTGTCCAACCTGCATCTGGGCGCGCGCGACGAGGCGACGGGCGAGTTCGTGATGCTCGGCAAGACGTTCAAGGGGCTGACCGACGAGCTGCTGCGGTGGCAGACCGAGCGGTTCCAGGAGCTGGAGACGCACCGGGACAGCTGGACGGTGTACGTACGGCCGGAACAGGTCGTGGAGATCGCGTTCGACGGCGTCCAGGGGTCGACCCGCTACCCCGGGGGAATGGCCCTGCGGTTCGCGCGCGTTCTCAGGTATCGGGACGACAAGACCGCGGCCGAAGCGGACACCGTTCAGACGGTTCGGATGATCCATCAGGCCGCGGGCGGACAGCCCGATCATGAGCCGGCGAACGATCTGTGACCGGCGCCACATTTTCGGTACGGCTGTTCGGGCCTGAAGTGGGAATTGACCAGGTGCGTAGCACGTTGGGAACGACGAGCGCTCCTCCCATAAAGGAGGCGCGCAGATCGACCCGGGAGGAGCCACGTTGGCTATTCGTCGCACACGAGCTAGTGATCACGTCGAAGACCGCGACCTAGTCGGCCGGTACCTCGACGAGATCTCGCGTACACCGCTGCTCGATGCGGCTCAGGAGGTCGAACTTTCTCTGGCCATCGAGGCCGGCCTGTACGCCGAGCAGCTGCTCGACGAGGGTTCGGCCGGCCTGAAGAAGGCGCCCGCCAACGCCACGTACGAGGAGCTGGTCTGGCTCGCAGAAGCTGGGCATCGGGCCAAGCGTCACTTCCTGGAGGCCAACCTGCGGTTGGTGGTCTCCGTAGCGCGGAAGTACGGCCGGTCCGGGATGCCGTTGCTGGACCTCGTTCAGGAGGGTAATACCGGCCTGATCCGAGCCATCGAGAAGTTCGACTACACCAAGGGATTCAAGTTCTCCACCTACGCCACGTGGTGGATCCGGCAGGCCATCACCCGCGGCATCGCCCAGCAGGCGCGTGTCGTCCGGCTGCCGGTGCACGTGGTGGAAGACCTGAACGCGCTGGGTTCGGCCCGCCGGTCGCTGGAGCGGCAGCTGGGACGCGACCCGGAGACCGCGGAGCTCGCGGCCCAGCTCGGGGTGCCCGAGCAGCGGGTCGAGGAGCTGGTCAGCTGGGGACGCGACCACGTGTCGCTCGACGTCACGGTCGACGAGGACGGCGAAACGTCCCTCGGTGACCTGGTAGCCCGCGACGTGATGCCCGGACCGGACGAGACCGTCGTCGCGGCCGAGTCCAGCTCGCGCCTCTCGTCGCTGATCGAGACCTTGGACGACCGGTCGGCGCAGATCGTCCGCCTGCGGTACGGCCTGGAAGACGGCCGTCCCTGGAAGCTCGCCGAGATCGCCGACCGGTTCGGCCTGTCGCGCGAACGCGTGCGCCAGCTCGAGCGGGACGCGCTGCACCGCCTACGCAAGATCGCCGACGCGGACTTGGTCGGCCCCAACGCGGCCTGAGGCCAGTACACCCAGGCAGCTGCACCGATATGGATGGTGGCGCGGAGGATCTCCTCCGCGCCACTCGTCGTTTCTGACCTTTTCATCTGTATGTCCAGCGTTCGGCCCCGGGCCCGGGCATGCTGGTGGAGTTGGCGTGCTCACAGGCTTCAACGCCGCGTGCGCGAGACCGGCAGGCGGCTGCAGCCATATGGGCGATGGCGCGGAGATCTCTCCGCGCCATTTGTCGTATGCGGCTACGGTTGCCGGATAGCAAGGCGCTGGGGACACAGGGCACGGATGAGGGAGGCCAGCAATCGTGGCCGACGGGCAGGGGTCGGGTAGCAGCACGCCGTGGGAGATCGGCGGCATCGTCGGGCGGGGTCCGGCGCACGATCCGCTCACCGCGAGACGGACCGCGGACGATCCGCCGTTCGACGTCTTCCTGTCCGGCACCGTCTTCCTCGACATCATCTTCACCGGCCTCGCGTCCCCACCCGCCGCCGGTACGGAGATCTACACGTCCGGCATGGGCTCCTCCCCCGGCGGCATCGCCAACCTCGCGATCGCGCTCGCCAGGCTCGGCCTCAAAACGAGCCTCGCCGCGGCGTTCGGCGCCGATGTGTACGGGGACTTCTGCTGGCGCACGCTCGCCGAGCAGGAGGGCGTCGACCTCTCCACCTCACGGCGCTTCCCGCACTGGCACTCCCCCGTCACGATCAGCCTCGCGTACGAGTCCGACCGCAGCATGATCACGCACGCGCACGAGCCACCGGTCCCGGCCGACGACATGATCGCGAGCAACCGGCCGGGTACGCCGAAGACGCGGGCCTGCTTCATCGACCTCGACCATGAGCCCGAGCACTGGGCGGCGAAGGCCCACTCCGAGGGCGCGCTGGTCTTCGCCGACATCGGCTGGGACCCGACCGAGCAATGGCGGCCCGAGGTGCTCGACCGGCTCGAGGTCTGCGACGTCTTCCTGCCGAACGCGACCGAGGCCGTGCACTACACCCGTACGGACACGCCGCAGGAAGCGCTGCACGAGCTCGCCAAGCACGTACCCGTCGCCGTCATCACCCGAGGCAGCGAGGGCGCACTGGCGATCGACACCACGACCGGCGAGGAGGTCGACGTTCCGGCCCTCCCGGTCGAGGCGCTGGACGTCACCGGCGCCGGCGACGTCTTCGCCGCCGGGTTCGTCACGTCGACGCTCGCCGGCTGGCCGCTGCTGCACCGGTTGAGGTTCGCCAACCTCTGTGCCGCGTTGTCGGTGCAGCACTTCGGCGGCTCGCTCTCCGCCCCGGGCTGGGCCGACATCGCCGCGTGGTGGCAGGTCGCCAAGCGGGTGCCCGGGCTCGGGCATGTGGCCCGTCAGTACGCGTTCCTCGACGACGTGGTCCCCCAGACCCCCGTCGGCGCCGTACGAAGGGCCACCGCGACGATCGGCTTCCAGACCGGCGAGATCGAGCCCTAGGCCCCGCTCAGCCGGTGCTCGGCGACGGCGACCAGACGCGCGCGCAGCCGGTGCAGCAGATCGTCGGCGGCGCGGCCGAGCCGCACGTCCCAGGTGCGTTCGGCGTCACGGCGCTCGGTCCTGCGCTGTTCCGCAACGTGGTGTGTGCCGGCGAGTGTCAGGGCCGGGTCGCCGTCGGCGATCCTCGCCTCGACCGGGCAGGCCGGGCGAGATTGGGTCGGTACGTGCTCGAGCGTGTGGGTGCTGAGCAGGTATCGCAGTGGGCCGGGCTCGCCCAGCCCGCCTGGGGCGACCGTGAGGCTGACGTACTGCGCGAGCAGACCCGCGGCCGCGCTCACGGACAGCGCGGCGACGTTCTCGCCCCGGTCGCCGCCGGCGCAGCCGAGGCCGACGAGGTAGCGCGGGTCGTCGAGATCGCCGGCACGGTCGGCGGTCACGGCAGCCAAGTCCAGCTGCCCGTTGCAAGCCAGGCACGGCCGGCCCGGGCGGACGACGTGCGAGCGCCAAGTCGCCCCGCGCATGCCCTCGCCGTCGGGGAAGGCGTCGACGCCGATGCCGCCGTCGACGACCGGGATCAGGTGCGCGTACGCCACGCTGTTGAGGACCGCCCGAGCCCACGGACGGTCGACGCAGCTGAAGATCACGTCGAAGTCGAGCGCCGCCGCCAGGCCTGCCGGCTCACAGACGCTGAGTTCCGAGGTCTCCAGCCGCAACCTCGCCGCCGTCGCGTTGAGGACGACGAGCCGGCCGACCACGTCGACCTTCGACCGGCGGAGCCATGCGTCGACCCGGGTCGCGCCGATCAGCCGGTCGAGGTTGCGCTCCTCGATGGTGTCGAAGTCCATCAGCCCGATTCGCGTCACGCCCGTCGCCGCCAGCCGCACCGCGACGTCAAGACCCACTGACCCGGCGCCGACGACGAGCACCGAACGACGGGTCAGGTCGCGGTGCATCCGGTCGCCCCACGAGGCGACGGCGCGTACCTGGCCGCGCCGGACGCTGGGCGGCGGAACGAGGTCGTCGTCCCAGCTGACGACGAGCCGGTCGCCGAGGACCCGGACGTTCTCCGCAACCGTCGCCTCGATGTCGCGGTCGGTGCCGCGGTCCCAATGCCGAGCGGACCACCTCTGGTCGCCGGCGAGCGTCATGCCTACGAGCGGGAGCCCGGTGATCTCTCGGGCGAGGTTGGCGTAGGCGGCCTCGGTGTCGCGGTCCGCGGCGCTCACGCCCTGCCAGCCCTGCTCGCCGGGGTGGCCGTGCGCGAGGACCAGCCCGCAGCCGTCAGCCTGCGCGAGGGTGGCGGCGCGAAGCACGTAGCCGCCGGTGAGCGAAGTGTTGCCACGGAGCGCTCGCTCGCCAGGCTCAGGCGGGACGAGCCGGCGCACCAGAGCGGTTCGCCGGGTCGCGCCAGTGGAGGGGCGGTAGGTCGCGAGGCGGACATCCTCCCGGCCGTCAAGGAGCAGGGCCCCGGCGAGGGCGGCATGGGTGTCGGCGGTCATCGCGACCGAGGTCCGCCGGGTCATCGCGCGGTGGCCAGGACGCCGCGGACGTGGGCGACCCACGCTCGCGCGGGGTCGGCGTCGCCGCCCCAGCCGTAGACCTGGCGCGAGTGCCGCAGCCAGCCCGACCTGGTCGACTGCTGGCTGTTGGTGGCGGGCAGCACGACCACGGACGGCAGATGTATCCAGTGCGGCGGGACCATGGGCCAACCGGCGAGCTCGGCAACCTCGACCGCGGTCTCCACGAGCTCGCCGGCATGCCTGCCGTCGACCGGCTCGACCCGGTAGACAACGAGCCCGTCGCGCACTATGGGGCCAGCCCGCAGGCGACGCAGCCCGTCGACGAAGGCGGCCACGGGCTCGCTATTCACGCGACGTCGGCGTTCCGGCGGATGGTGACGAACCGCGCGCCCGGGTGGATCTGCACGAGCTCGTCGCCGGCGAACCGGCTGGGCGCGGGAGGCTGACCGCGCAGCTCACCGAGGTCGTAGAGCATCGGGTCGACGCCGGCCAGGTGCAGCAGCTCGGCGACGGGCTGCCACGGGACGCGGGTCTGGTAGACCCGGCCGTCGATGGTGAACGGGATGCTCGGCCGCAGTTCGGTGGGCTTGTCGTTCACGGTGGCTCCTCTCCTGCCGGGGCCGTCTGCTCCCGGCTACCCTGCTGTCGGCCGGACGGGTGGCGGTGAAAGAGCGCGAAGAGGATCCCCTCCGGACGCCACGCCAGACCAGGAGCGCGGTGAACATCCGGTACCGGCCCGGCGATGACCACAGTCGACTCGCGGGTTTCACCAAATAAGGCCTGGCGTCTTTTGGATGTCGGCTTTCACGGACGGCGTGGGAGCAGACAAGGTGTACGAGATGGCCGAGCACGCGACCCCCGTCCCCCGCAGCCACCCGCTGCTGCGGGATCGCGCCCGGTTGGAGAAGATCAAGAACAACATGCACGTCCAGATCCAGCTCGTGCTGCACCGCAGGCGGGTCGCCGACGACGTCGTGCTGGTGCTGCCCGGGGGTGGTTCCGTCAAGGACGTCCTGCAGGACGCTCTGGTCGCTCTGCTGCGGACGGATCCCGCGAACGTCCGGACATCCTGGGAGGCGCTCAGCACCGCGATCGCCCGGAACAAGGCGAAGGACGCCCTGTCGAAGGCGACGCGCGGCCGGCGCAAACGGGGGGCCGTGCCGGGTGCGCCGGACGACGTGACGCTCGTGGCGCTCGACGAGGACTTCGACGCCGTCGACACCTACCTCGGCAACGACCCTGAGACGGCGTTCGTCGCTGCTGAGCAGCTCCGGGTGTTGCTGCGCCTGGCGCGGGAGACGTTGACGGAACGGGAGAGCTTGATCTTTCACACCGGCTTCTACAGGACGAAGACCGACAAGGAACTCGGCGAGCAGCTCGGGATCTCGGGCCAGGCCGCCGGACAACAGCGCCGTCGCATACTCAAGAACCTGTACGAGGTCGCTCGACGGGACCCGTCCTTCCCGACGCTCAACGTCAGCGACGAAGGGAGCTGAGATGATGGGAAACAGCGACGCCGTCGACGACGTTCTCGCGGCGTTCTCAGATCACCTCGAGCACGGAAGTCCGCGCCCTGCGCTCGACCATCTCGACCCGCGCGACCGGCGGCTGGCCGAGGACTTGATGCGGCTGATGGAGACAGGTCGGTGGATCGACCCGTCGGCGTCGGCACCGTCGCTCGAGGCCTTGCTCGCCGGCACCGAGTTCGCCGACGCGCTGCCGCCCGTCGCACCTCCCGTCGAAGCGCCCATCCTGCACCGGATGCAGGATCTGCTCACCGACGTCGATCCTCGCGTCGAGACGTACATCGACGACAGGGGGTTCTTGTCCTTCGGCTACCTCGACTTGCTCGCGCAGTTCCACCCGCTCGACACCGACGACCCATGGCTTCCGGAGAACGCGCTCCGCGCGTTGTTCGACGCGGACAGCAACGTCGACCTGTTGGCGCTGGTCGCCGTACGGACCGACGAGCTGCTGACCCGCGTGGTCACGCGCTACGACGTCGACCCCACCATCTCGACAGCCGCCCACCGCCCGGATTCGCTGGTGCCGGCGATCCTGCCCCTCGCCCTTGCGAGTCGGGCGATCCTCGAGGCGAGCGCGCCGGAGTGGGGCGAGTTCGGTCTCGACCATGGAGAGCGCGACCTCGTCGACGTCGGCGCTGTCGAGCTGGACGTCGCAACCCGCGTCCTGGCCGGGGAAGCGAAGCGGCGCTACCAGGGCGACAAGGCCGTCGCCTACCGGTCGCTCGTAGGGAACGAGCACCGTCTCGTGGAGCTCATCACGGCCGCCACGCGACCGGGAGAGCCCGTCGACCTCGCCGCCGAGGTCGACCACCTCATCAGGCAGGTCGCGTGATCCGCGGTCTGCGCCTCCGCGGCTGGCGTTCGTTCGAGGAGCAGTCCCTCGAGATCGCGCCGGGCCTCACGTTCGTGCTCGCTGACAACGGCGTCGGCAAGACGTCGTTGATCGAGGCCGCGGCGTGGGGGCTGTACGGCCCGCTCTCCGGCGTCGACGCCGTCGCGGCACGCCGCATCGGTGCCGACGAGACGAGTGTCGAGCTAGAGGTCGAACTTCCCGACCAGCGCGTGCTCGACATCCGGCGCGCCGTCGACGCGGGCGGAGGAACCGACGTCGCTGCGACGCTCGCTGGAAAGACCGTGGGCGCCGCGAAGCTCAACGCCGTGCTCGCCGAAGCGTTCGGGGCATCGGCCGACTTCCTCGCCAGGACCACAACCGCGCCGAGCAGCGCCGTCTACGACGAGAAGCTGAGCGCGTTCGCCCTACGTGACCACCTGGGCCGGGTCCTCGGGGTCGACAACCTCATCGACGTCGCTGACCGGATGCAGCAGCTGCACGACCAGTACGAAGCCGAGGCGAAGAGTTTCCGCACCGCATCACGGCGTGCCACCGCGGACCTCGCTGACCTGACCGACCAGCTCGACGACGCCCAACAACGACTCGCGGCGCTGCACGACCAGCGGGCCGCGTTGCGCGACGAGCTCGACGACGCCGAGGACCAGTTGCGACAGGCGCGCCGTGACGTCGAGGCGGGCAAGCGCGCCGCGGCAGCACAGGCCGCTTTCCAGGAGGTCCGCGCCGCCGCGCAGGCCGCCCTGCCGACCGCCCGATCAGTACGCAAGGTGCGGACGATCGACGACCTGGTCCGAACGCTGGAGGATGCCGAGAGGTCCGCCCTGGCATCGGTCGACCAGCTTCGCCAGACACTCGCCGTCGTCGCCGGGCGTCGCGAGGCGGTCACGAGCGCCGCCGCCGAGCTCGACGGGGCGTCCGGAAGCTGCCCAGTCTGCCGACGTCCACTGAGTGACGAGGATGTCGAGCACGCTCGGCAAGGTCATGACACGGACCTGGCAGCACTGGAGTCCGGTCGCGTCGCCGGCCAGGCGGAGCTCGCGCTGGCGAGCCAGCACCTCGTCGCCGTGCGTAGCGCCCTTCGGAAAGCGCTAGCGGTCCCGTCACCCGTCGACTCGCCAGCCGCCGGAAGTACCGATGTCGACGCCGCACGCGTCGCCGTCGAAGCGGTGCGTACGCGTCACGACGACGTGTCCGAGCACGTGGCAGCCGCCCGGGCCACGCAGGCGGGGCTGGAGAAGCAGCTCGCCACAGAGCGCGCGGCCGCGATGGAACGGGAGGAGTCCCTGCTCGCACACCGTAGAGCGGCGGTGACGCGCACGGCCGCCATCGTTGCCCGGCAAACGGCGGACCAGCTCTTGACCGAGCGCATCGACCCGCTGGCCGCCGAGGTGCGCGCCCGCTGGAAGCGCGTGTTCGGCGACCGTGGCGCGCTTCAGCTCGGTGCCGACGGCCGGTTGACCTTGCGGCGCGGGGTCGACGACATCCCGTTCGAGTACCTCTCCAGCGGCGAGAAGGTCGTCGCGCTCCTCGCCGTCCGACTGCTCGTACTGGGATCGTCGACACGTTCGTCGTTCCTCTGGCTCGACGAGCCGTTGGAACATCTCGACCCCCGAAACCGCCGACTCGCCGCATCTCTCATGTCGGCCGCTGGCGCGCAGGTGAGACAAATCCTCGTGACCACCTACGAGGAGGATCTGGCGAGGCGACTCGCCCGCCGTGGACAGGCCTCCCTCCTGCGGGTGCGATCGGCCGACGCCTAGCCCAGCAGAGCGAGGATCTGCTTGGTGTGCCCGGGCAGCTCGCCGGTGGCGAGGCCGCTGACGATCTCGCCCAGCGGCAATGCTTGGTCGACCATCACGGTGTCGTTCGACAGCAGCAACGTAGGCACCGGGGTGAAGAGCTCGTCGGTGCTCAACGCGGCGCCGCCGAACGCGCAGAGCGCCTCGCCCTGAGCCCGTACGCGCTCCCGCAAGCCAACGCTGTCCTTGCAGCGCGCGATCACCCGCTCGATCGTCCAGAGATCCGCAGTCAGGCGGTTGTCGTAGACGGCGTTGGTGCCCGCCGCGACCGAAGCGACGGTCGCGAGCGTGCCCGCGGTGACGAGGGCGACGTGCGCCACGATCTGGTCGGCGTTCCACTCTCCCGACGGCGGGAGGTTCGGGGTGTCGGAGGCGGCCACGGTGGCGGCGGCGTCCAAGAACGTCCGGTAGGCGTCCCGGAGCGGCATGGTGTCGAGCATGCGCCCGACACTATGCCGCCCCACCGACTTACGGCTTGCAGGTCACGTAGCCCGGCAGCTGCTTCGAGTTGTCTCCGGGCCACGAGCACGTGTCGGAGACAGCCTTGGACGGGGACGCGTACTTCAGCCGCGCGATGTCACCGGGCTTGGCGTTGTTCCAGATGTGCCAGCCATTGCCCCAGTAGACGTGCCCCGGCTTGTTCGTTCCCTTGCCGGTGTGCAGCGTGACCGCACGCTTGCTGCCGACGACGAACGAGGGGAACACGTAGGTGTGCCCCAGCTTGTCCGCGACCCGCATGCCCTTCAGGTTGATCGCGTAGCTGCCGGTGTTCTTGATCACGACGTACTCGCCGTTGAGGTTGCCGGTCGTGTCCTTGCCGGCCGAGTTGTACTGGATGTGCCCGAACTGCAACGGGTTGCCCGCACTCGCCTCGGTCGCGGTGAACACGCTGAAGCCGAGGGCGGCGACAAGGGCCGCCGCGAACGAGATTTTGGACACACGTCGGTAAGGCATACGTGGGATTCCCCCTCAGGAATGGGTCGGGAAGTTTCCGCGACCTGACCGAGGCTAGGGAAGGTCCGTCGTCGAACGCAGTCGAACGAAAAGATCGGCCGCGACGGTTTGTCGCGGCCGATCGTCAATGTCGAAAGATGGTTACGCGCTCCGCTTGACCCACGCCCACGCGCTGGTAGCAGCGAACAGGATCAGGGCGATGACCCCGAGCACGAGCGCTCCCTTGATGAGGAAGCCCAGCACAGCGAAGACCAGCCAGATGGCGGCGATGATCAGCAAGATCTTGAGCAGCATGTCGACCTCCTCCCGTTCCTTGGGTGCACACCAACTCTACGACCGACGGCCTCGAACGGGTTCCGGGACGAACCCTGATTCACCCCCGAGTCCTAGGCTGTGTCGACTCAGGAGGCTGGCAGCACGCCACCCGCGTACTTGTCCTCGATGAACTTCTTCACCTCAGGAGACTGCAGCAGCGACACGAGCTTGGTGATCCGCGGGTCCTTCTCGTCGCCGGTACGAACGACCAGCCCGTTCGCGTACGGGTTGTCCTTGCCGTCCTCCAGCACCAACGAGTCCGAAGCCGGCTTCAAACCCGCCTCGATCGCGTAGTTCCCGTTCACGACAGCGGCACCGACGTCCTCCAGCGATCGGGGCAGCTGCGCGGCCTCCAGCTCGTGGATCTTCAGGCTCTTCGGGTTCGCGGTGATGTCGCGCTGCGTCGCGGCCGTACCGGCACCGGACTTCAACGTCAGCAGCCCGTTCTTCGCCAGCAGGTTGAGCGCGCGGCCACCGTTCGTCGCGTCGTTCGGGATCGCGACCTCCGCCCCGCTGGGAAGGGCGCCGACGTCCTTGACCGAACGCGAGTACAGGCCGAGCGGCTCGATGTGCACCGGAGCGACGAACGTGAACTCGTACCCCTTCTGCTTGATCTCCTCGTCGAGGTACGGCACGTGCTGGAAGTAGTTCGCGTCGAGCTTCTCTTCCTTCAACGCGACGTTGGGCTGCACGTAGTCGTTGAACTCCACGATCTCGATCTCGAGCCCCGCCTTCGCGGCGAGGTTGTCCTTGACGTACTTGAGGATCTCGGCGTGCGGGACCGGGTTCACTCCGACCTTCAACGGGGCTTCGGGATCTGCCGCCGACCCGCCGTTGCTGCCGCACGCCGCCGCGCCGATCGCGAGGACGAGGGCGGACAGTGTCAACCAGAGCTTGCGCATCTGAAGGATTTCCTTCCTTGCTGTTTCAGCGATGGTCCAACCGGCGGGCGATCGTGTCGCCGGCCATCTGGACGAGCTGGACCATCACGATGAGGAGGACCACGGTGGCCACCATCACATCGGTCTCGAACCGCTGGTAGCCGTACCGGATCGCCAGGTCGCCCAGTCCCCCACCACCGACGACGCCCGCCATCGCGCTGTAGCCGATGAGGGCGACGATCGTGATCGTGAGTCCGGACACAAGACTTGGCAACGCCTCACGCAAATAGACTGTTCCCACGACGTCGCGGGTCCGCGCACCCATCGCGAGCGCCGCCTCCACCAACCCGCGGTCGACGTCGCGCAGCGAGGTCTCCACGAGGCGGGCGAAGAACGGGATCGCGCCCAGCGACAGCGGAACGATCGCCGCCGTACTGCCGATCGTGGTGCCGACCACGAAGCGTGTGAACGGGATCACCGCGACGAGCAGCACGATGAACGGCAGCGAGCGGCCGATGTTCACCACGGCGCCGAGGATCCGCTGCACCTTGGGCGCGGCGAGCAGCCCGCCCTTGTCGGTGAGCAGCAGGAGGACGCCGAGCGGCAGCCCGCCGACGATCGTGACGAGCGAGGCCAGGCCGACCATGTAGAGCGTGTCGACGGTCGCGTCGAGGAGCTCGGGAACGAGGCTCTGCCAGTTGTTCATACCCGGTGGACCTCCGGCGCGAGCTCCAGCTCGCCGAATCGCTGGAGCGCACCCTCGCACGCCTCGGCGGCGCCGAGCAGCTCGACCCGCAGCCGGCCGACGCGCAAGCCGGCTAGCGACTCGAGCGCACCGGCGACCACGCTGATGTCGATGTCGAACGTACGCGCGGTCTCGGTGATCACCGGCCGGTTCGCGGCGTCCCCGAGGAACGTGAGGTCGGCGATCACTCCCCCGCTCGTCGCCGGCTCCACCGCGGGAAGGCGCGGCAGCAGGGCGTGCGCCATGACGGAGTTCGGGGTCGACAGCAGCGAGGCGATCGGGCCCTTCTCGACGACCTTGCCGTCCTTGAGCAGGGCGACCGAGTCGCAGACCGACTTGACGACCTCGTACTCGTGCGTGATCAACAACACAGTCACGCCGAGCCGGCTGGTGACGTCGCGGAGCAGGCCGAGGATCGAACGCGTCGTGTCGGGATCGAGCGCGCTCGTCGCCTCGTCGCACAGCAGCACCTGGGGTCCGGCGGCGAGCGCACGGGCGATGCCGACGCGCTGCTTCTGGCCGCCGGACAGCTGCGCGGGGAACGCGGACGCCTTGTCCGCAAGGCCGACGAGGTCGAGCAGCTCGTCGACCCGCAGGTCGCGCTGGCGCCGCTTCACGCCGGCGAGCTCGAGCGGCAGCGCGACGTTCGCGGCGACCGTACGTTGGGCGAGCAGCTCGAAGTGCTGGAAGATCATGCCGATCTGCTGACGAGCTTTGCGAAGGTCCTCGCCGCGGAGCGACGTGAGGTCCTGACCGGCGACGGTGACCGTGCCCGAGTCGGGCCGCTCGAGCAGGTTCACGCAGCGGAGCAAGGTGGACTTGCCGGCACCGCTCTCGCCGACGACGCCGTACACCTCGCCCGGCGCGACCTCGAGATCGACGCCGCCGAGCGCGACGACGTCCCGTCCGGGGAGGTGATAGGTCTTGCGGAGGTCGTCCAGCTCGATCACGGCTGGCCCACCCCGGGTTCGGCGGCACGCACCGAGGTAGTGAACCAGCCTGTCCGGAGCCGGCCCAAACCGGGTCTCCGCGCTCAGGCAACGCCAGACGGAGAGGGCGGTGAACGCCCGGTACCGGCGTGCACTACCCCAAGAACAACCGAGACCAGCAGCACCGGTAGCGCGAGCCCTCGCCCAGCACCCGCGGCCACAGTCGCCGAACCCGACGAGCGCCGAGATCACGCCGGCGAACAGCGCGACCGCGTACCACCGCAAGCCGACCCGGGCGACCGAGCCGCTCCCGTACCGAACGGCGCCCGCCCGTCAGCGCGGCAGCGAGCAGGGCGGCGACGGCCGGAGTTCTCCCCAGCTCCCGCCACTTCACCCACCAGAACGGGGTCCGCCGGCCGTTTGCCACGTTGCAAGACCCCGGTTCGATGGGTGAAGTGCAGCTGGTTGTGGACAGTCAGTCGCCGTGGCTGGACTTCTTCCAGATGTTGATGCCCGCCTCGACCGCGTGCTGGTCGATCTCCTCCAGCTCGGCGTCGGTGAACTCCGGACCGTCGAGCGCCGCGACGTTGTCCTGGAGCTGCTCCACGCTGCTCGCGCCGATCAGGACCGACGTCACCCGCGCGTCGCGCAGCGCCCATGACAGTGCGAGCTGCGCCAGCGTCTGGCCACGCCGCTCGGCGATGCCGTTCAGGGCCCGGATGTGCGCGAGGTTCTTCTCGTTCAGCTGGTCCGGGTTGAGCGACTTGCCCTGCGCCGCGCGCGAGTCGTCGGGGATCCCGTTCAGGTACTTCGACGTCAGCATCCCCTGCGCCAGTGGGGAGAACGCGATGCAGCCCACGCCCTCGTCGCCCAGCACGTCGAGCAGCGCCTCCTCGATCCAGCGGTTGAGCATCGAGTACGACGGCTGGTGGATGAGCAGCGGCGTGCCCATCTCCCGCAGGATCGCCGCCGCCTGCCTGGTGGCCTCGGGCGAGTACGACGAAATGCCGGCATAAAGCGCTTTCCCGGAGCGAACGGCCGTGTCGAGCGCGCCCATCGTCTCCTCGAGCGGCGTGTCCGGGTCGAACCGGTGCGAGTAGAAGATGTCGACGTAGTCCACGCCCATCCGCTTCAGGCTCTGGTCGAGGCTGCCCAGCACGTACTTCCGCGAGCCCCACTCGCCGTACGGGCCGGGCCACATGTAGTAGCCCGCCTTCGTCGACAGCACGAGTTCATCACGGTACGGAAGGAAGTCCTCGCGGAACAGCTTCGCGAAGTTCAGCTCCGCCGAGCCCGCGGGCGGGCCGTAGTTGTTGGCGATGTCGAAGTGCGTGATGCCGAGGTCGAAAGCCCGGCGCAGAATCGAGCGCTGACGCTCCAACGGGAAGTCGTCGCCGAAGTTGTGCCACAGTCCGAGGGAGACGGCCGGCAGGTGCAGGCCGCTACGTCCCGAGCGGCGGTACTGGATCCGGTCATAGCGGTCGTCCGCAGCGAGATATGCCATGCCCGTGAGTCTTCCACGCCAATCCGACGCCCCACCTGCAAGGCCTATCCTGGACACATGATCATCGCCGAAGATCTCCTGCTGCTCCTGTACGCCGACGCGACCGGAAAGGCGGTCGTGGAGCGTACGAAGGTCGACCACGCCCTCGCCGGCGCGGTGCTCATCGAGCTCGCGATGAGCGGACACGTCGACATCGCCGGCGAGAACGACGTCGAGCGCAAGGGCCGCCTGGTCGTGCGGGACCGATCGCCGTTCGGCGACGACGTCCTCGACGGCGCGCTCGCGATCATCGACGACAAGGAAGGCCAGAAGCCGCAGAACGTCCTTGGTACGTTGGCCAAACGGCTCCGCGACCGGCTGCTCGTACGGCTCGCCGACCGAGGCATCCTCGAACGCCGCGAGGAGAAGGTGCTCGGGCTCTTCCCGACCACCCGGTGGCCCGCGGCCGACGCTGCGTCCGAAGCGGAGGTCCGTTCCCAGCTGGACGCCGCGCTGCTGCTCGGCAAGGAGCCCGACCCGCGGACGGCCGCGCTCGTGGCGATGCTCTCCGCGATCGACTCGGTGCAGAAGGTCGTCGACGCGCCGGACCGCCGTGCGGTACGCAAGCGTGCCAAGGAGATCGCCGAGAGTGCCTGGGCCGCCGAGGCGGTCCGCAAGGCGGTCGAGGCCGTCCAGGCGGCCACCACCGCGGTGATCGTCAGCGCCGCGGTCGCGGGCGGCGCAAGCAGCAGCTGAGCACATGGCGTCCTTTCGAGCCGGTCCGGTCGAGATCCCGGAGGACGAGCTCACCTGGCGGTTCTCCCGGTCGAGCGGTCCCGGCGGGCAGTCGGTCAACACCACCGACTCGCGGGCGACCGTCTCGTTCGACCTCGCGGGCTCGCCGTACGTACCGGACAACCTGCGCGAACGGGCCGTCCAGCGGCTCGGCAGCAGGCTCGTCGACGGCGTGCTGACGGTGGCCGCCTCCGAGCACCGCTCCCAGCTCGCGAACCGGCGCGCGGCCCTCGTCCGACTCGCCACCACGCTCGAAGAGGCGTTTGCTCCCCCACCCCGGCGGAGGCGCCGGACCCGCCCCACGAGGGGCTCGGTCGAACGCCGGCTGCAGGGCAAACAGCAACGCAGCCAACTCAAACGGCTCCGTAAGCCTCCTGGGGACTAGGCCCCAGCCGGGTAAGCGGACAGTGATCGAGGATCGCCATTTTCCGGACCCGACCGGTCGCTGACTGTTAACCTGGCAGTGCCGAGACCACCTGGGGGGTGTGTATGCGGTTTCGGATTCTCGGACCTCTCGAGGTCCTCGACGACGGGCGTTCGGTCAACGTGGGCGGGCCGCAACAGCAAGCCCTCTTGGCGATCTTGCTGCTCCATGCCAACCGGGTCGTGTCCACCGATCGGCTGGTCCAGCACCTGTGGGGCGATCGCGCCCCGTCCTCCGCACGCGGCCTGCTGCAGGGCTGTGTCGCCCAGCTCCGCCGCGCCCTGCAGAGCGACGACCGGCAGCCGCTGCAGACCCGCCCGCCTGGCTACCTCCTCGAGGTACGGCCGGGCGAGCTCGACCGCGACCGGTTCGAGGATCTCGTCGGCGCCGCGCACGCGCTCGACGGCGACGAATCGGCAACCGGCTTGGAGGAACGCTCCCGCCTCCTCGCCGAGGCCCTCGACCTCTGGCAAGGCCCCGTTCTCGACGGCATCTCCGCCGACACCGGCCGCGTCGAGGCCATGCATCTGGAGGAGCGCCGGCTCACCGTTCTGGAGGAACGGGTCGAGCTCGACCTGCGCCGCGGCCGGCACACCGCGGTGGCCGCCGAGCTCCGGTCGTCCGTACGCACCCACCCGCTCCGCGAACGCCTCTGGTCCCTGCTGATGATGGCGCTCGCGCGGTCGGACCGGCAGGCCGACGCGCTCGCCGCGTACCGCGAGCTCCGCGACACGCTCGTGGATCAGCTCGGCGTCGAACCCTCCGCCTCCGTTCAGGAGCTGCACCGCCACATCCTCAACGGGGGCATGCCGATCGACCATGAGCCGGCGGCTGTTCCGCTGGAGGCGAGGTCGCAGCCGTTCGACATCACCGTTCCCGCCCAGCTGCCCGCCGGCACCGCGGTCTTCACCGGCCGCGCCCGCGCGCTCAAGCGGCTGGACGAGCTGCTCGCCGACGCCTCCGACGGGGTCGCACTCGGCGTGATCTCCGGCACCGCCGGCGTCGGCAAGACCACGGTCGCCGTGCAGTGGGCGCACCAGGTGCGCGAGCGCTTCGCCGAGGGCCAGCTGTACGTCAACCTGCGCGGCTACTCCTCCTCGCCGCCGATGCGCCCGATCGACGCGCTCGCCGGGTTCCTTCGCGCGCTGGGCGTTCCCGCCGACCAGGTCCCGGTCGACCCCGACCAGGCCGCCGCGCTCTACCGCACGCTGCTCGCCGGCAAGCGGGTGCTGGTCGTCCTCGACAACGCCAAGACCGCCGAGCAGGTCCGCCCGCTGCTGCCGGGTACGCCGGGCTGCCTCGTGCTCGTCACCAGCCGGGAACGCCTCGGCGGGCTGATCGCCCGCGAAGGCGGCCAGCACGTCACGCTCGACGTCCTCGACCCCGAGGATGCGAAGGCCTTGCTGGCAAGGCTTCTCGGCCCCGAACGCATCGCCGCCGAGCCGCACGCCGCCGAGAGGCTCGCCCGGCTCTGCGCGCTTCTGCCGCTCGCGCTGCGGATCGCCGCCGCCAACCTCGCGTTCCACGTGCAGGGCAGCATCGCCGACCAGGTCGCGGATCTGGTCGCGGGCGGGAGGCTGGACGCGCTGCAGATCGGCGACGACGAGCCGTCGGCCGTACGGTCGGCGTTCGACCTCTCGTACGAGGCGCTGGATCGCGATGCCCGCCGGCTGTTCCGCCGGCTCGGGCTGATCCCCGGCCCGAACGTCAGCGCCGGTGCCGCCGCCGCGCTCGCCGACCTGCCAGTTCCGCATGCCGTCGCCCTGCTGAACCGGCTCGCCGGCGCCCACCTGGTCGACCAGCCCGAGCCCGACCGGTACGTGTTCCACGATCTGCTCCGGCTGTACGCGGCGGAGCGGGCCGAGTCCGAGGACAGCGACGCCGACCGGTCCGAGGCGACCACGCGGCTGTACGACTGGTACCTCGACCAGGTCGCCGCCGCGGCCAAGCAGCTGTATCCGCAGGTGCTGCGCCTGCACGTACCGACGACGCTGCACGCCGAGTACCCCGATCCGGCGGCCGCGCTGGCCTGGTTGGACGCCGAGCTGCCCAACCTGAGCGCCGCGATCGAGCACACCGGCGCCCACGGTCCGCCGCACTACGCGTGGCTGCTGGCCGACGCCCTCCGCGGCTACTTCTGGCTGCGCCGCAACGCCGTCGACTGGCTCGCCGCCGCTTGGGCGGGACTGGCCGCGGCCGAGCGCGCGGGCGACCTTCGCGCGCGGGCGGCCGGACATTTCGGCCTCGGCATGGCGCACCTCTGCCTGAACAAGTATCCGCAGGTCATCGAGCATCAGGAGGCCGCGCAGGAGCTCAGCGAGCGGTCCGGCTGGCGCGAGGGTGAGGCGAACGCGTACGGCAACCTGGCCGTCGTCTACTCCGAGCTCGGCGAGCTCGGCCTGTCCGCCGCCCTGCACCTGCGCGCGCTCGCGGTCAACCGCGCGATCGGCTCGCGGCGCGGCGAGGCGGTCAACCTGTGCAACCTCGGCGTGCTCTACCTCGCGCAGGGTCGGCTGCGGCTCGCCGGCGACTACCTGTCCCAGTCGATGCGCTACTACCGCGAGCTCGGCGAACGGCACGGTCTCGCCATCGCCACGCACTACCTCGGCGAGCTCTACCACCGCCTCGGCCGCTTCGACGAGGCGCTGTCGACGCTCGCCGAGGCGCTGTCGCTGTACCGGAAGGTCGGGAGCGTCAACGGCGAGGGCATGGCGCTCGGCGCGCTGGCGGCCGTGCACTCCGACGCCGGGCGGCAGGCGACCGCGGCCGAGCACGCCCAGCGCGCGTTCGAGCTCGTGCAGGGAACGAGCGACCGCTTCACCGAGGCGTACACGCGCAACCGGCTCGGCGTGGTCCGTCGCCGGCTCGGCGAGTACGAGGCCGCGATCGACCAGCACACGCGGGCGCTGCAGCTCGCGCGGGAGACGTCCGCGCGGCATCCAGAGACCGAAGCCTTGATCGGGATGGCGGTCGCGCTTGGCAGGCTCGGCCGGACCGAGCCCGCGCTCGTGCACGCCCAGCACGCGGTCGAGGCCGCCCGGAGCATCGGCTACCAGATCCTGCACGGCCAAGCCTTGGTGGCGCACGCCGTCCTGCTGTTGGAGAACGACCTGGACGGCGCCACCGCGCACGCCCACGAGGCGCTCGAGCTGCACCGCGACACGGGCTACCGGCTGGGGATCGCGCGGACGCTCGCGGTGCTGGCCGAGGCCCTCGAACGTTCCGGCGATCCCGACACAGCCGCCGCCCACCGGCGCGAGGCCAACGCCCTGTTCGCCGACATCGGCACGCCCGAGGTGGCGGGCTGAGGGCGAACGGCAGCGGGGTGGCCACGAAAGTTTCTAGTCTTCTCGTGGATCGCTGTCCCCTCGGCGGTCTGCCGTTCGTAGCCAGGACGACAGCACTTCGTCTGAAGGAGAGGCACCGACCATGAGGTACGCACTTTTGATCCAGGACAACCCGGCCATCTACCCGTCGCTGACGCCGGCGGAGCTGCAGCAGATCTCCGACGAGTACATGGCGATCCGGGACATCCCGGGTGTCGTCGACGGCGGGCAGCTGCAGGGGCCCGAGACCGCGACGACCGTCCGGGTGCAGGACGGCGACGCGCTGCTGACGGACGGCCCGTTCGCGGACACCAAGGAGGTGTTCGCCGGCTACTACATCGTCGAGGCGGACAACATCGACGTCGCGGTCCAGGTCGCCTCTCGCATCCCGGCCGCCCGCCTCGGCGGTGCGGTCGAGGTCCGGCCCCTGGTGGAAAAGCCGGGTATGTGATCGAACGTCTCTTCCGCGAGGAGTGGGGGCGCGTCCTCGCAAGCCTGATCGGCTTCCTCGGCGACTTCGATGTCGCCGAGGAAGCCGCTCAGGACGCGTTCGCCATCGCCGCCGAACGCTGGCCGCGGGACGGCGTCCCGCCCAACCCCGGCGGCTGGCTCGTCACGACGGCGCGGAACAAGGCGCTCGACCGGCTCCGGCGGGAGCGTACGTTCGCCGTCAAGGCGAGGTTGCTTCAGGAGCCGAACGTGTACGAAGACCCTTACGACGTGGACGAAACGGCGATCCTGGACGAACGTCTCGAGCTGATCTTCACCTGCTGCCATCCGGCACTCGCGCGCGAAGCCCAAGTGGCGTTGACGCTTCGTACGCTCGGCGGCCTCAGCACCGAGGAGATCGCCGCCGCGTTCCTCGTCACACCGGACACGATGAAGCGCCGCCTGACCCGCGCGAAGGTGAAGATCAAGGGCGCCGGCATCCCGTTCAGCGTGCCGCCGGACCACACGTTGCCGGAACGGTTGGCCGCCGTTCTCGCCGTCCTCTATCTGATCTTCAACCAGGGCTACAGCGGACCCGTCGACCTGTCCGACGAGGCCATCCGGCTGGGCCGCGTCCTGCACGACCTGATGCCGGACGAGCCCGAGGTCAGCGCCCTGCTCGCGCTCATGCTGTGCCACCACGCGCGGCGGGCGGCCCGCTTCGCCGGCGAGGACCTCGTCCGGCTCGCGGACCAGGACCGTTCGCTGTGGGACGGCACGCTGATCACCGAGGGCCGCGTGCTCATCGACTGGGCGCTAGCCCGCGGCGGCCGCGGACCGTACGTCCTGCAGGCGGCGATCGCTTCCCTGCAAGCGGATTCCGAGATCGACTGGCCACAGGTCGCCGCGCTCTACGGCGAGCTTTCGCGGCTGACCAGATCGCCCGTCGTCGAGCTCAACCGGGCCGTCGCGGTCGCCGAGGCCGGAGCGCCCGACGCCGCGCTCGCGATCGTCGACAGCCTGGACCTCGACTCGTACCCGTACCTGCACTCGACCCGCGCCGAGCTGCTGCGCCGGCTGGACCGGCCCGACGACGCCCGTCGCGCGTACATCCGGGCCCTCGAGCTCGCTCGCACCGAACCCGAACGCCGCTTCCTCGCGGCGCGGCTCGCCGAGCTGCCGAGGACGTACAGTTCACAGGGATGACCGACACGACCTTGCTCACGGCCGCGCGTGGCGGCGACGAGGACGCGTACCGCGAGCTCGTCGACACGTACCGGCACGAGCTGCACGCCCACAGCTATCGCATGCTGGGCTCGGTTCATGACGCCGAGGACGCCTTGCAGGAAGCCCTGCTGCGCGCGTGGCGTGGGCTGGGGCGGTTCGAGGGCCGGAGCTCGGTGCGCTCCTGGCTCTACAAGATCGTGACGAACGTCTGCCTGTCGTTCATCGAACGCCGACCCAAGCGGGTCCTTCCGCTCGGCCTCGACGGCAACGCCGGCGCCAGCGGTGAGGTGCTGTGGCTGGAGCCGTATCCGGCCCTCGCCACTGGCGCCGCCGCCGTGGAGGCGCCCGGGCCGGAAGCCGTCTACGAGCAACGCGAAAGCCTCGAGCTCGCGTTCGTCGTCGCGCTCCAGCAGCTGCCCGCGCTGCAACGTGCGGTCCTGCTGCTCCGCGAGGTGCTCGGCTACTCGGCACGCGAGGTCGCCGAGACGCTCGACACCACCGTTCCGGCTGTCAACAGCGCCTTGCAGCGGGCCCGGAAGGCGGTCGAGGAGGTCGTCACTGAGCCCAGCCAGCAGGTGACGTTGCGGTCGCTCGACGACTCCATACTGCGTGACCTCGTCAAGCAGTACGTCGACGCGTGGGAGGCCGGTGACATCGAGCGGATCGTCTCGATGCTGACCGAGGACGCGAAGTTCTCGATGCCGCCCGAGCCCGAGTGGTACGACGGTCTGGCCGCGATCCGCGCGTTCCTGCCCCTCGGCCCACTCACGGTCCGCTGGAAGTTCGTCCAGACCTGGTCGAACGGGCAGCTCGCGTTCGGAACCTATGCGTACGACCCGAACCGCGATCTTTACGTCCCGCACGCGATCGACGTGCTCACGCTGCGCGGCACGAAGGTCTCCGCGATCACCGCGTTCATCGACGCCGAGATCTTCCCCGCGTACGGCCTGCCGACAGAGCTTCCCGCCGACCAGCGATGAGTTGACGGCCCTGCCCGGGTCATTACAGGGCATGGACACCACAACGAAACCGACAGCCCGTCGTGGCTGGGTGCTGGGGATCGCCTCGGTCGCCTCGCTCATGGTCGCGCTCGACCTGCTCGTCGTCTCGACCGCGTTGAACACGATTCGGGTCGATCTCGCCACGTCGACCGAGCTGCTGCAGTGGACGGTCACGGCCTACGGGCTGACGTTCGCCGCGCTGCTCATGACCGGTGCGGCGCTCGGCGACAGGTTCGGGCGACGGCGCGTGTTCATGCTCGGGCTCACCGTCTTCGCCGCCGCCTCGGCCGCCTGTGCGCTCGCGCCCTCGATCGGCTGGCTGATCGGTGCCCGCGCCGCCCAGGGCGCTGGTGCCGCCCTCGTGATGCCGCTGGCCGTGGCGTTGCTCAGCGCGGCGTTCCCGGCCGCGGAGCGCGGCCGCGCGCTCGGCGTTTTCGAGGGACTCACCGGCCTCGCCACGATCGCGGGACCTCCGATCGGCGGGGTCGTTGCACAGGCGTTCGGCTGGGAGTGGATCTTCTGGATCAACTTACCCGTCGCCCTGGTGACCATCGTGCTCGTTTGGGCACGCATCGAGGAGAGCCACGGCCCCGACTCCGCGTTGGATCTGCGCGGCCTGGCGCTGGTCACGGCCGGCGCGCTCGGCGTGGTGTGGGGACTGGTGAACGGGAACGCACTCGGCTGGTTCAGCCCGGCCGTGCTCGGACCGTCGGTCATCGGAGCCGCGTTGCTGATCGCCTTCGTCCGTTGGGAAAACCGTAGCCCCGCGCCGATGCTGCCGCTGCGACTGTTCCGGTCGCGGGCGTTCGCCGCGGGCACGGTCGCGAGCTTCCTGGTGTTCGGCGCGTTGTACGGCTCGGTGTTCTTTCTCGGCCAGTTCTTGCAGTCTGGGTTGGGACATTCGCCCCTGGAGGCAGGGGTTCGGCTGATTCCGTGGACCGCTTGCCTGCTCGTGGTCGCACCGCTTGCGGGCACCGTCGCGGACCGGTTCGGCGATCGCCTGGTGCTCGTCGTCGGCCTCGCGCTGGACGCGATCGGGTTCGCCGTGATCGCGGTCGTGGCGTCGACGACGACGTCGTACGGCTGGCTGGTGGTCGGGCTGATCGTCAACGGCGTCGGGGCGTCCATGACGATCCCGGTCGTTCAGAACGTCGTCATGAAGGCCGTTCAGGACGAGCTCGTCGGCAAGGCCGCGGGCGCCAACAGCACCACGCAGGAGCTCGGTGGCGTGTTCGGTGTCGCCATCCTGGTGGCCGTGTTCACCGCGGTGGGCAGCTTCGCCTCGCCGGCGATGGTGGTCGACGGCGTGGTCGTCGCCCTCGCGGTGTGCGCGGCGCTCGCGGCCCTTGCCTTCGTCGCTGCCCTGTTCGTTCCCCGACAGGTTCAGAACGCGGCGGCGTGAGCGCGGAAGAAGTCGCCGATCGTGCGTGGTTCGCGGCCCGTGAGGACGCGGACCACGTCGGTCGGCGTCGACGCGACGCCGCGTCGGAGCTCGCGGAACACCTTCAGCAGCTCGTCGGCGAACCATGGCGGCACGCCCGACTGGAGCATTCCCGCGCGCGCTCCCTCGTCGGGAACGGAGACGTACTCGATCTCCCGACCCGTCGCGGAGGACAGCTCGGCGGCCACTTCGTGGAACGTCACGGCCGAAGGCCCGGTGAGCAGGTAGTTCCGCCCGACGTGCCCGTCCTCGGTCAGCGCGACGGCCGCGACCTCCGCGACGTCGAACGGGTCGATCAGCGTCACCTTCGCGTCCTCCGCCGGCAGGAACAGCTTGTTGGTCTGGCGAACGGCCTCCGCCGAGGCGAGCAGGTTGGTCAGGTACGTGGTCGGACGCAGCACGACCACCGGCAGTCCGGTGGTGAGCAGATCCGCTTCGAGTCGCCCCTGCGCGTCCCAGAACGCCACGTCAGAGCCGATAGCCGCGCCGTTCGCACTGAGCTTCACCACCCGTTCGACCTGGGCAGCGGCCGCAGCGTCGATCAGGTTGCGCTCCCACATGACCTGATCGGGGTGGTTCGGGGTGCTGACAAAGACGCGGTCGACCCCGTCGAAAGTATTGCGTACAGCCTCACGGTCGGTCAGTTCGCGGGTGAACTCCCGTACTTTCTGACCTCGTTCGCGCAGCAGACGCACGACGTTCGACCCGACATTGCCGGTGGCCCCAGTAACAAGGATCATGACTGCCCTCCAGAAGGTTCGATGTTGGCGTTGAAACGGAAGACGTTGTGGGGGTCGTAGCGGTCCTTCAGTAGGGTCAGCCGGTCCATTCGGCCCTGGTAGGCGAACCGCACCCCGTCCGCCCCCTCGTCGGACAGGAAGTGCGACCACATACCGAAGACGCGAGGCCTCAGTGCTTCGGACTGGGCGCGTACCCACCTTCGATGCGGCTCCGGGTCCTCGCCGGACTGCCAGGCCGCCACGACGTTCGCCTCGAATCCGGGCTCGCGCGGACCGACCGCCGTCGCATCGGCATCGACGCGCGATGCGGCGCCGCCGACCGCGAGGCCGACGATGTGCGACATCGGCGAGGTCGACGTCTCCATCGCCGAGACGAAAGTATCGACATCGTCGATCGTCAACGTAGGAAGGCGATGTGCGCGCCAGTAGTAGTGCGCGCCGTGCGGACTCCCCGCGTCGAGCATCGACTGGATCGCCACGTACGACTGCGGTCGTACGCCATCGCCCACCGGCGTGCCGAGGCGTCGAAGCGGCGCCATCGCGGACTCCCCCGCCGCGGGGTCGCCGGTCCACACCATCAGCAAGCCGACGACCGGCTTGCCGTGGTACTCCTCCGCGATGAACGGAGCCGGCGGCGCGTGCCGCACGGTGAAGCCGAGGCCGAGCTCCTCCGGCGCCTCCGCCGCGTACTCGACGAGCGCGGCGAGCACCTTCGGGGCATCGGTCAGTGGCCAGAACACCGGCCCGCCGAGCACGGTAGGACCGACCAGATGCAGTCGGTACGTGAACTTCGTGGCGACGCCGAAGTTGCCGCCACCGCCGCGAAGTCCCCAGAACAGCTCGGGTTCGCGTTCGGCGTCGACGTCGAGCCGGTCGCCGTTCGCGGTAACGAGCTCGACGGACAGCAGGTTGTCGATTGTCAGGCCGAAGCGGCGCATCAGATGGCCGATGCCGCCGCCGAGGGTGAGGCCGCCGACGCCGGTGTGGCTGACCACGCCGCCGGTGGTCGCGAGCCCGTACTCCTGGGTCGCCCGGTCGAGGTCGCCGAGCAACGCGCCGCCGCCAACCGTCGCCGTACGAGCGATCGGGTCGACGTGGACGCCGCGCATGGCGGACAGGTCGATCATCACCGCGCCGTCCTGGACGGCGTGCCCGGCGACGGAGTGCCCGCCGCCTCGTACGGTGACGTCGAGGCTCTGGTCCCGCGCGTACCGGAGCGCGTTGGCGACGTCCGCGGCGTCGGCGCTGCGGGCGATGGCGGCCGGTCGGCGGTCGATCGCGCCGTTCCAGACGCGGCGCGCCTGCTCGTAGCCGTCGTCTCCAGGTCGTAGCAGTCGGCTCATACCGACGAGCGTGGCGGGCGGTGCGTTCCGCGAGCGTTCCTCAGCCTTGGCGAGCGCGGATCGCTTCCGGCTCGAACACGCACGCCGCGCCGCCGAGCGCGAGCAGGGCGTCCGCGGCCTCGACCACTCCCCTGCCCGCCGCCTCGGCGCTCGCGAGCCGGATCCGGGCGAGGACCGCTGCCAGACCGGGCGCGGACTCGTGTCCCGCCGCCTCCTCGACCACCGAACCGACGGCCGCCAGCCCCTCGTCGACGGCACCGTCGACCACCGCGAGGTAGCCGCGGTACGCCTCGACCGCCAGCCGTACGGGTGCCTGCTCGTAGCCGGCGGGGAACGACGCGACCAGCGCGCGCAGCGTCGGCAGGTCGCCCATGTCCAGCGCCAGCAGCGCGCCGAACACCAAGCCAAGCTGGCGAGTCAACGGGTGGCCGAGCTCCTCTGCCCACGCGAGTGCCGCGTCGCGCGCCGTGCGTGCCTCGCCCGGCTCGCCGAGGAAGAACAGCGTGTTTCCCAAGCGGGCAAGGCAGACGACCTTGGGATCCTGTCCATAGCGGATCAGGTGCGCGTGAGACTGCTCTGGCCGGTACAGCTCGACGACGCGATCGAACTCGGCCTTCGCCGTAGTGAAGTCGGCCCGCCAGAACGCAGAGATGCCCAATACGTACGAGGCTTCCACGACGTCGACCTCGTCGCCCGTCTCGCCCAGGCGCTGCCCGGCGCGGACCGCGGTGTCGAAGTCCGAGGCGCTCAACGCGCTGAGCGCGATCGACCGCAGCAGCGCGGGCGTGGGTGTCTCGGACAGCTCGGTGGCGCGGGCCTGGTGGGCGGCGATCCGAGGCGAGGCGAACCCGTCCAGTACGGCGAGCGGGGCGAGCAGCGCCGTGCGGATCGCCAGCTCGTTCTGGTCGTCCTGGAGCAGCGCCAGAGCGCGGTCGAGCTGTTCGACGGCCTGCGCATAGGCGTGCAGTCTCAGCGACTCGTCGGCTGCCCCGCGGAGGAACGCGACGGCCTGTTCGGCGGCGCCGGCCTGCTCGTAGTGGGCGGCGATCGTCGCGCTCGAGGCGCCGGATCGTTCGAGGGCGTTGGCGATTCTCCCGTGCAGCAGGCGACGCCGTGCCGGCGTGACCCGCGCGGCGGCGACCTCGCGGATGCGGTGGTGCGCGAAGTCGTACCGGTTGCCGCTCTCGCGTACGAGCCGCCGGCGCCACAGCTCGTCGAGACCTCCGACCAGCGCGTCTTGGTCGAGCTCGGCAGCGCCGGCGAGAACGTCGGGCGCGAACTCGCGTCCGATCGTGGCGGCGACCTCGACCAGCTCGCGAACCGGCGGCGGCAGCTGGTCGAGCCGTGCCTCGATCACGGCCTGCACGCGGGGACTCGGCGGGCGGCCCGGACGCCAGCCGGCGCGTACCGCCTCGACGACGAACAGCGGGTTGCCCTCGGTCTCGTCGAAGAGCTGGCCGAGCTGGTCGTCGGCGAACTCGGTACCGGAGATTCTGCTTGCCAGTAAGGCCGTCTCGGTCCGGTCGAGGCTGGCGAGCTCGAGCTCGACGAGGTCGTCGCGAGCGGCCAGGCTGGCGAGCAGCTCGCGATGGCCGGCCGTCAGCTCCTCTTGCCGTGCGGTCGCGAGAATCAGCAACCGGGCAGCTGGGTTGGCGCGGAGAAGATAGTGCACGAGCGCGCACGTCTCGGCGTCGGCGTACTGCAGGTCGTCCAGCTCGAGCAGTGTCGGTGTGGTGGGCGCGAGCACGCTCGCGACCGCGTCGAACAGGCGCTGCCGCTGTTCGGCCGGCGGCAGCTCGGCGGGGCGTGCCACCTCGGGGTCGTCGGCGAGGAGCTCAGGCAGGATGCGGGCGAGCTCGGTACGGCGGTGGCCGTCGGTGCGCGTGATCCGTTCGCGGACCACGGGCGACCGCAGCCAGCTGACCACGGCTCCGTACGCGAGCGAACCCTCGGCCGCATAGCAGCGGGCCTCCGCGACGACCGCGCCGCGGCGGGCGCACCAGGCGCGGAACTCCTCGGCGAGCCTGGTCTTGCCGACGCCGGCGTCGCCGCCGACCACGACGAGCCTGGCGCGGCCGGCCTCGGCTTCCTTCCAGGTCGCGACCAGCCGCGCTCGTTCGGCGGCGCGGGCGACGAACGGCGCGATCGGTGTCTCGGTGGTCGTTCGTTCCCGTACCAGGACGGCCTCGTACGCGGCCTTCGTCGGTGGCGACGGCTGGATGCCGAGCTCGCGCTCGAGCACGGAAGCGCACTCGTGGTAGGCGGCGACCGCGCGGGCCTTGTCGCCCGCGCTGTCGTACAGGCGGATCAGCCTGCGGTGCGCGTCCTCGCGGAGTGGTTCGGCGCGCAGCAGCCGTTCGGTCGCGGCTATGCCCGCCGCGTGGTCGCCGTCGGCTTCGGCCCGCTCGGCTTGGGTGTCGAGCACTTCGAGGTAGGTCCGGCGGAGCCTGGTGCGGTCCGCTTCGAGCCACTCGTCGTCGGCTTCTTCGAGCAGGTCGCCGCCGTACAGCTCGATGTCCTGCGCCTCCTCGAAGGCGTCGACGTCCAGCCACAGCGGGGCGTCCGGGCGCCAGCGCATCGTGCGGGCGGTGATCTCGACGTACTCCTCGAGCGTCGGCAGCTTGGCGCGGAGGGTGTGGAGGACGTGGCGGAGGTTGGTGCGTGCCTGGGCCTCGGTGGAGTCGGGCCAGAACGCCGCGGCGAGTCGCTGCCTGGAGGTTGTGCTGCCGCGGTGGAGGAGGAGGTACGCGAGGAGTGCCTCGGCGCGGGCGGAGTCGAGCTGGACCACGTTCCCGTTCAGGCTGAGCTCGAACCGGCCGAGCAGCCTGACGTTCGGGGTGGGCAGCACGTCCGCCAGTGTCGCATTGGCGGTGACCGTTCTGTTCAAGAACACGTCCGGTGTCCGGGCCTAGCTTGGCAAGTGTCCGAACCGTTGTTGAAGAAGGGACGCTGAGATGCCTGCGAAGTTCGACGCCGTTGGAGTCATCGTGGACGATCTGGCGAAGACGCTGGAGTTCTACCGCAAGGTGGGGCTGGAGTTTCCGCCCGAAGCCGAGTCGGAGGGCGGCCACGTAGAGCCGACGAACACCGACGGGGTCCGGATCATGTTCGACACCGTCGAGGAGATCCAGAAGTTCGCACCGGACTGGAAGGCGAGCTCGGGGAGCGCGCGGTTCTCGCTCGCGTTCATCTGCTCCAGCCCGGCGGAGGTCGACTCGATCTACGCCGAGCTGACCGGGCTCGGGTACCACGGCGAGAAGGAGCCTTGGGACGCGTTCTGGGGTCAGCGGTACGCGGTCCTGCACGACCCGAGCGGCAACGAGGTCGACCTGTTCGCCGCGCTGTGATCCCGTAGGGTCGTTGGTATGCCGACCCGTGTGTACCGGAATGCCCCACGTACGTTGACCGCTGAGCTCATCCGCGGCTGGGCCACCGTACCGACGACGATCGCCGCCGACGTGTTGGGCGCGTCGTACGTGGCCTCGTCCGCCCTGCGGCCGCTGCGTCCGTTCGGCTCTGCCGAGCGTCTGGTCGGGCCGGCCGTGACGGCGTGGTGCGCGCCCGGCGACTTCGGCGCGGTGGCGCACGCGATCGAGGTCGCCGCGGCGGGCGACGTCCTCCTGGTCGACGCGAGCACGGGGGTGGACGCGGCCGTGACCGGCGAGATCCTCACCGGCGTCGCGCGCCGCAAGGGTGTGGCCGGCCTGGCGGTGGACGGGGCGGTGCGCGACACCGCGGCCCTGTCGTCGTGGTCGGACTTCCCGGTCTTCGCCCGCTCCGTCTGCGCCCGCCGCCCGCCGGGCCTGGCGGGCGGAACGGTGAACGTGCCCCTCTCGTTCGCAGGCGTCCTGGCCTCGCCCGGCGACCTCGTACTGGGCGACGACGACGGCCTCCTGGTGTTGCCCGCCTCGGTCGCGGTGTCCGGGCTGGCGGCCGCGCTGGCCCACGTGGAAGCCGAACAGGACTGGGTCGCCCAGCTCGAAGCCGGCCGCACCCTGATCGAGGTCTTCCACCTCGACCCACCCGAGCTGGCCGACTAGCCCGCCTCCGCGCAGCTCTTCCTTAATCTACATAGGTCGATCCGGCCGCCAACCAACCAGTTGGTTGACCCGCCGCGCCTCGCGTGCTTCACTCTCAACCAACCACTTGGTTGGGAGGTGCGATGACCGATCGTCGGCTGGCGCTGGTCGAGGCCGCGTTCAGGGGGATTGCCGAACGCGGGTTCGAGGGGCTGCGGCTCAGGCCCGTCGCGGCTGAAGCGGGGATCGACCATTCGACCCTCCACCACTACTTCGCCACGAAGGACGAGCTGATCGCCGCGGTCCTCGAGCACGTCACCGATCAGTTCGAGGGCACCATGCGCACTGATCTCGAGCCGGCCGAGCGACTCCGCCATCACCTGGCCGGGATCGCGAGCGCCGTGCGGCACAACCACGCGACGTTCGTCGTGCTCGCCGAGCTCGAGCTCCGTTCCCTGCGCGACGAGAAGCTCCGCGACACCATCGAACGCGACGAGCGGGGCTGGCGGTACGCGCTCGCGGCACTGTTCCAAGACGGAATCGACAACGGCAGCTGGGCACACGACCTCGACGTCGAAGCCAGCGCCGAGCTCGTCATGGCCACGCTCAAGGGGCTCCGGCACCGACCCGAGGACGCCGAGGCCGTCGTCCAGCAACTCTGCGATCTCTTCACCGGAGGCTGACATGCACGTTCTCATCGTCGGAGGCGGCATCGGCGGCCTCTGTCTCGCCCAAGGCCTACGCAAGAACGGGATCAGCGTCGACGTGTACGACCGCGATGCCCACCGCGACGACCGCGTCGATCGGTACCGGCTCGCGATCAACCCCGCGGGCAGCCGCGCGCTGCACGCCTGCCTGCCCGACGTGCAGTGGAAGTCGTTCCTCGACACCGCCGGCAAACGCGGCGGCGGGCTCGCGTTCCTCGACTCGCGACTCGGCGAGCTCGTCGTGGTCGAGGACGCGATCATGTACCCGCCCGGCGACGACCCCACCGAGGCCGACTACCCCGTCGACCGGAGCACCCTCCGCCGCGTTCTGCTGGACGGCCTCGACGACGTCGTACGGTATGGAAAGACCTTCCAGCATTACGAAATCGGCCCGGACGGCAGACCGACCGCCCACTTCGCCGACGGCACCACCGCCACCGGGGACGTCCTCGTCGGCGCCGACGGCGTGCATTCGCGCGTTCGCGCCCAGTACCTCCCGAACGTCACCACCGAGGACGTCGGCGCACTCGGCATCGGCCTCAAGCTCCACCTGACCGACGAAACCCAAGCCTGGCTGCCGAAAAGGCTCGGACAAGGCATGAACCTCGTCTTCTCCCGCCAGCCAGCCTTCCTCTTCACCTCGGTCTTCGAACGTCCCGAGCCCACGGGCGACGACTACGTCCTGTGCGCGTTCGTCGCCCGCACCGACCAGTTCCCCGCCGACGCCGCCAAGCGCGGCGCCGCGGAGCTGAAGGCCCTTGTCCAGAAGGCGATCGCGCCCTGGCACCCGGACCTGCGCCGCGTGATCGACGAGTGCGCGGCCGACACCGTCGCCGCGTTCCCGTTCCTCGCCACCGAACGCCCAGCACCGTGGACACCGTCGAACATCACCGTTCTCGGCGATGCCATCCACGCCATGCCACCGGCCGGCGGCAACGGCGCCAACACCGCACTCCGCGACGCCCACCTCCTCAGCCGCCAGCTCGCCCAAGGAGGCGTCGAGGCGATCGGCCGGTACGAGGACGAGATGCGCACGTACGGTTTCGAGGCCGTCGACCTCGCGCTGGACACCCTCCGCCAAGGTCTCACCAGCAACCCGTTCACGCTGTTCGGCCCCCGCGCCTGGTTCCGCCTCTGCGCGAGCATCGGCCCACTCAGAAGGCTGACGTTCAAGGACAGTTGGGCGAAGGTCACCCGTCACCGCCCCTGGGAGCTAGCCGCACCGTCGCAGTCCGGCCCGCCGAAGAAGCCCAAACAACCCATCGCAAGGTAACCGGCCAACGGTGGCGTGCGGCGAAACTGAGCGGGCCGGAGCTGCGACCATCAGGAGGCTAGCGGAGCCTCGAAGACATACAGCTCGGTGCCGGCGGCAGCATCGCCGTCGTCAGGCGCCGCGAACAACCGGAGCTTTCCGTCCGCCACCTCCAGCGCCACCGGGTTACGCGTGATCACGTGCCCAGCAGAGGAGAACGCGGTGAACGGCAGCTGGTGCAGGATCCGCCCGTCCCTCAGGTCGCGCAGCACGAGCCCGCCGAGCTCGAACGTCCCGCCCTTGCCGTCCGGCAGCCCGGTCACGCCCGTGCAGAGCTGCTTGCGGTGACCGACGTACGCGCAGTCCTGGTAGTCGAGCAGGTGGTCCTCGTTCGCCGCCTTCGTCAGCCGCTTGCCGTGCGAGGTCCACGAGTACAACGTCCGGGATCCCCACGACACGCCGTGGAGGTCACCGGTCGAGCGGTCGCGGACGACACCGCCGACGTGGTCACGCACGCGGAACTCCTCCGACACGCGGTACGTCTTCGGATCCAGCCGGTAGACGATCGCGTTGCTGTTCGGGCGATACTCCGCGACCGGTACCCACACCGACTTGCCGTCGAAGTCGATCCCGCCCGGGTGATAGACGATTCCCTCACCCAGCTTGATGTCCTTGACCAGTTCGCCCTGCCGCGTGAGAACGAGAACGTGCCCGATGCCCTTGCCCGGCGTACGGTCGTAGCCGTCGACCGGCTCCGGGTAACGCACCGGCCACTCGAGGACCTCGACCGTCGACATGAAGATCTTGTCGCCCACCAAGGCGAAACCCTGCGGGTGATGGGTCGGGAACCGCAACGAAATCTTCGCCACCTGCTGCCAGGGCGTCGACCTCGTCGTGTCGCGGAACGCCTTCGCCACCGGGTCGTCGCGATGCCATTCCCCAGCCTGCGCCGTGCTTCCCATCACCAGTACCGCCGCGGCACACACGACCGCGGCAACGAGCCTTCGTCCCATATGAGCTGCTCCTCGGGGAGTTGGATCAACGAGGTCCCCACGTGTAAAGGTCGATCGTGCAGTGCTCACGGAAACCGATCCGCTCGTACACCTTGCGCCCAAGTGGCGAGGAGGTGAGCACGCCGATCTCGTACCCCGCCTCCCGCGCCTGCTGCAGCCCGGCGATCGTCACTGCGGCGCCGATGCCGCGGCCGCGCGCTTCCGGCACGGTCATCACGAAGTAGACGCCCGCCACGCCGGCGCCGAGGAACACCGACGTCGTGCCGACCGGCTCGCCGTCGAGCGTCGCGAGGTACAGGACCCATTCGCCAGAGCCAAGGCCGAGCCGGCCGTACATGTCCGCGACCCAGGTCGCCTCGCGTTCGCCCTCGCCGAACCCACGCGCCAACGTCGCCGCCCAGGTCACCAGGTCGGCCTCGTTCTCGACCGGCGCGACGACCAGCCCGTCCGGCGAGCGCTCGTCCTCGACCAGCGCGCTCAGCTGGACGGCCATGCCGGGCTCCGTGCCGTCGTGCGCGAACCCTGCCGCGAGCAGCCGCTCGCCGAGATCGGCGGGCCGCATGGTCGGGCCGACGTGCCACGTGCCGGGTACGTCGTGGCGCCGTAGCGCCTCGATCGACTCCTGGATCGCCGCGTCCGCGGACGCCTCGGCGAGGTCCGCCGCGACCACCGCGTTGTGGTAGTCGAGCGGTGAGCCGCCGATCGTCCACTGCACAGCGTCGTTGCGGGTCTCGCCACCGCCGGCGTCGCCGAGGGCGAGGAGGAACTCGGCGGTGTTTCCTTCGATCGCCTCGGCGAGGATCACGCTTTCGGGCTCCGGTTCCTTGCGGCCGAAGGTCGGGAACTTCGGCATGGGCAGACTCGGCAGGCTGGGCAGCTGGATGTTCGGGAGCTGGAGGTTCGGGAGCTTCGGCAGCCGTGACCTCGCGGAGCTGGTCCTGATCCGTTGGCCGAGATCCGCGTGCTGGAGAACGGTCGCGAGCGGTGCTTCGACGGGCGGGTAGGTCGTGATCGGCGTCTCGGCGCTGAACACCACCCAGACCGGCTCGCCGTCGTGGAACACGCGCAGGATCGCGCCCTCGATCACCGTTCCCGCGTGCTGGAGGGCCTTGCGCCGGTCGACCTGGCGCGCGAACGCCTTCTGCAGAGCGCGTTGCGCCGGCTCGCGGCCGTGCTTGACGGCCTCGTAGAGCAGCGGCCCGTACTTGACGCCGTACGAGACGACGGTCTTCGCCAGCCGACCCTTTCCCGGCACGCGCACCTCCCAGGCTGTGGCTTCTAGCTTCGCACGCTCAGCGCGTCCACCAGAGTGTCCGTCAGCTGGCGGCCGATCAAACCATGTGGATCCAGATCCGGGTCGTAGATCGTGAAGTTCACGCCTACGCACCGCTCGGAGGCGAACAGCGGCCGCAGAACCTCGACCAGCTCCGGATAGTCCAGGCCGCCCGGGTCCGGCGCGTCCGCGGCCGGCATCACCGACGGGTCGAGAACGTCGGCGTCCAGGTGCACCCAGAACCCGTCCAACCCCTCGAACCGCTCCAGCACCCTCGCCGCGATCGCTTCGCCGCCCTCGGACTGGATCGTCGGCGACGTGTAGACGGGGATCTCGAGCCGGGCGAGCTCGTCGAGGTAGAAGTCGTTGTCCCGTACGCCGAGCACGACGGCGTCGGAGTCACGGACGTACGGCTCCTGTCCTTCCAGGTTGGTGATCACGTCGTCGCCGCGACCGGTCACGATCGCGAGGCCCTCCCCCGCGGTCGCGCCGACGTACTTTTCGATGCCGAGATGCCGCAGGTCCGAGCTGCCGTCGAAGTACGCGAGCCCGTACCGACCGCGCCGCTTGAGCGCCAACGCCGGCCCGAACAGGATGCTGCAGTCGCCACCCAGCAGCACGACGAAGTCACCGTCGTCGAACAGCGCCGTGAGCCGGTCCGCGAGCTTGGTCGTGTAGGCGGGCAGCTCCTCCTTGTGGAAGATGCCGTCGCCCAGCTCCCAGCCGAACGTGTTGTAGCGCGGCGGAACGACGACGCCGGCGTCGTGCGCGCCGATCCGGTCGAGCAGCCGGTTGTCGCGGATGGCACCGGCGAGCTTGTAGCAGCCCGGGATGACGCCTGGCTCGGGCATCCGCAGGCCGAGGTTGGAAGGCGCGTCGAGTACGGAGATCTTGGACACGCGCCTGAGCCTACGAGAGCATGCAGGGATGCCCGATCGCCGCCCGCCGAGCCGAACCGTACGGGCCGCCAAGTCCAAAATAGAGGGACCGGCGGCGTACGCGGGTACGCACGAGACGGCGACCGGCATCATCGAGCTGACGCCGGACCGGGACGATCCGGACGGCTGGATGGTCGTCGTCAACGGCGCGCCGAGCTCGTACGTCCATCTCGGCGACCCGACCCGGCTGGAGTTCGAGTACGTGCGCTGGATCGGCGACCTGCTCGACGTCTGCGCGCCGGAGGACGAGCCGCTGCGCGTCGCGCATCTCGGCGGCGCCGGCTGCACGCTCGCGCGGTACGTGGCAGCGACCCGGCCACGCTCACCGCAGGTCGTGTTCGAGCTCGACCCCGTGATCGTGGAGCTCATGCGCGAGGCGTTCGCCCAAGGACGGAAGGGGTTCAAGCTCCGCGCCGGCGATGCGCGCGAGGGCGTCGCCAGCCTCCAGCCGAACTCGTACGACGTGATGATCCGGGACGCGTTCGACGGCGACCAGGTACCGCCGCACCTGACCACCCTGGAGTTCGTCCAGGACGTCGCCCGCGTGCTCGGGCGGGACGGCATCTACGTCGCGAACGTCGCCGACCGCAGCACCCAGCTGATCGCCCGTGCCGAGGCGGCCACCCTGCGCGCGGTCTTCAGCGACGTGGCGCTGGTCGCCGAGCCCGGGCAGCTGCGCGGCCGCCGGTACGGCAACGTGCTACTGCTCGCTTCCAACGGCACCCTCCCCCTCGACGCGCTGACCAGGCGCCTCGCCTCGGGAGCCGTCCGGGCGCGGCTCGTTCCGCCCGACCGCGTCGTCGAGCTCTCGGCCGGCATCCCGCCGCTCACCGACGCCGGCTTCTGACCCGGCTCGGCGCATCGGGACCCGCTGCCACCAGGTCAGGCAGCGCCAGAGCCACTCGGCCGGACCGTAGCGGTGGTCGCGCAGCCACAGCCGGCTGAGCACCGCCTGCACGAGGCCGATCGAGACGCCGAGCGCGACGACCGTGCCATACGCGCCGGGCCGCTGGTCGAAGTGGATCAGCAGGTCGGCGAGCGCGATCAGCACGGTGGCGAGCAGGTAGTTCGTCAACGCCATCCGGCCGAGCGGCTCGAACACCCAGCCGAGCGGGCGACCGACCGGCGTCCTGAGCAGGAGGACGAAGCCGACCGCGTACGCGAACGCGAACGCGAGCCCAGCGATCTCCATCCGGTTGAGGCTCCGCGGACCGCCTCCGTACTGCCACCAGCCGGCTCCGATGGCGAGGACGAGGCCTGCTCCGAGTGCGACGAGGAGCTGGCGGCCGCGTCTCTCGATCGTGTCGGCGAGGCCGTAGTGGAAGGTCGCCATGCCGAGCAGGAACAGCCCGGGGATCGGCGTCGGGCCGAGGATGAAGTAGCCGCGGGCAGCGAGGACGACTGGCACCGCGAGCAGGAGGACGCCCAGCGCGAGAAGCCAACGGCGGGACAGATACGAGGCGGGCAGCAGGACGAGCAGGCCGAAGAACGCGTACCAGCGCAGGACCTCGCCCGGCTGCAGCAGGCTGTGCGCGAGGCCGATGAGCGCGAGCACGATCAGCCGGCGGAGCAGCACCAGGCGCGGCTTGTCGTGCCGTTTCCCCGCGCTGTCGAGGAACAGCGCGAAGCTCAGCCCGAACATGAACGCGAAGATCGGCGCGAACCTGTTCGTGAACGCCATGCCGAACAGCGTCGCGTCCGGCAGCCCCGCGCTCGTGCCGGTGAGCTGCGGCATCCCGGTCATCTGCAGGATGTTCATGAACACGATGCCGCACATGGCGAAGCCGCGGAGCGCATCCAGTTGATGGACTCTCGTTCGGGGCGTCGTCTCTGTCATGGGCACCATCCGACCACCCCGGCAACGGCCGTCGAAAGCGCAAGACGTCGTACCCATCCCCTCCGAAAGTCGTGGTTCGCCCCGTCTGACCAGGACGTTCTGCGCAGGTATCGAGGGTTCGGGATGGGTACGGTTTGCGTCATGAAGCGATCGACGGCCCTCGACCTGGTGGTCGTTGCTGTCGTGCTCGCGGTCGGGGTCACGCGTGAGCTGATGCTTCCGGTGCAGCCGTCGCGGCTGATCCATGGGCCGCTGGCGTTCTACGTCGCCGTGCACGTGGTCTCGGCCGCCGCGCTGTACTGGCGCCGTAAGCGTCCGCTCGCGTCGGCTTCGGTCGTTGCCGTGCTGAGTGTGCTGACGCCGACGTACGCGTCGATGGCGTCGGCGTACGCGGTCGCGGCGCATTCCGAGCGCAAGTGGAAGTGGGTCGCGCTCGCGGCGCTCACGCAGGCCTGGGCGGTCGGCGCGGGCGTGTGGGCGATCACGATGCCCGAGGACCGGATCCTGGGCGTCGCGCTGATCATCGGGAGCGGCCTGCTCGGCCTCTACTTCGGTGCGCGCCGGCGCCTGCTCGCGGTGCTCGTCAAGCAGGCAAGGGCGGACGAACGGGTGCGGCTCGCCGGCGAGATGCACGACGTCGTCACGCACCGGATCAACCTGATGGTGCTGCAGGCAGGCGCGCTGCGGGTGAGCTCCACCGACCCCTCGGTACGTTCGGCGGCCGAGGAGCTGCGCAGTGCCGGGACGCACGCGCTGGAGGAGTTGCGCGATCTCGTCGGGGTGCTGCGGTCCGGGCCCTCCGCGCCGCTCGAGGCACAGCCGAGTGAGGACTCGCTGTTGGACCTGGTCGCCTCCTCCGTCGCGGCCGGCGTCAAGGTGTCGTTGACGGAGCACGGTTCGGCTTCGGGGGTGGCGCCGACGGTGTGGCGGACCTTGTTCCGCGTAGTCCAGGAGTCGTTGACGAACGCGGCGAAGCACGCTCCCGGCGGGTCCGTCTCGGTCGACGTGCGTTATGCGCCCGACAGTGTCGAGGTCGTCGTACGCAACACTCCCGCGACGCGCACGCGCGATGCCGACGTCGTGGGTGCGGGGAGTGGGCTCGACGGGCTGCGCGAACGGGTGAGCATGGTCGGCGGGACGTTCTCGGCCGAGCCGACAGCTGAGGGAGGCTTCGAGGTACGGGCTTCGTTGTCGCCGTACGTTCCGACTTCTGCGGCGGGAGCGCGCTGATGATCCGGGTCCTGATCGTGGACGACGACCGCATGGTGTGCACACATCTGCGGACGATCCTCACTGCCGCCGAGGATCTGGTGGTGGTCGACGAGGTGTACGACGGCGCGGCGGCGGTCGAGGCGGCGGTACGGCACAAGCCGGACGTCGTGCTGATGGATCTGCGGATGCCGGACGTCGACGGGATCGTGGCGACCGAACGGATCGTCGCGCTGCGCTACGCGCCGAGGGTGGTGGTGCTGACCACGTTCGACGCGGACGAGTACGTGTTGCGCGCGCTGCGCGCCGGGGCGGCCGGCTTCCTGCTGAAGTCGACCGCGCCCGACGAGCTCGTCAACCTCGTCCGGGTGGTGGCGGGCGGCAACGCCGTGCTGTCGCCGGCGGCCGCACAGCGACTCATCCGTGCCGGCGAAGCGGAGAACTCCCAAGCCCAGCAGGCGAAAAGGCTCGTCGCACAGCTCACGATCCGGGAGACCGACGTGCTCGAGGGCTTGGCCGCCGGCATGTCGAACGCCCAGATCGCCGAGCGCACCCGGCTGTCCGAGGCCACCGTGAAGGGCCACGTGTCGAGGATCCTGGTGAAGCTCGACTGCGACAACCGCACCCAAGCCGGCCTGCTCGCCCACACCGCCGGCCTCACCCCCGGCTAGCCGGCCAGCGCGGCGACTCTGGCC
The DNA here is from genome assembly GCA_963762635.1 of uncultured Actinomycetota bacterium. Taxonomy (GTDB): domain Bacteria; phylum Actinomycetota; class Actinomycetes; order Propionibacteriales; family Actinopolymorphaceae; genus Tenggerimyces. The sequence goes on along the minus strand of CAVXLQ010000003.1, from coordinate 998,667 downwards.
AGGTACTTCCGTGGGATCTCGGCGCGGGTCTGGAGTTCGATCGCGTCGGCGTGCGGGATCAGCCGTACCCACGACACGAGCCGGTGCACCCAGACCAGCGCCTCGGCGGCGGCGAGGTCGGCGCGCAGCCGCTGCGGGTCGGCGTCGAGGTGCTCTCGCCATACGGCGAGGTAGGCCTCGTAGAGCGCGTCGCGTTCTGCACGTGGCAGCGGCGCGCGGGTCCATTCCTCCACCGAGTCGAGGAAGCCGTGCAGCGTGACGAACGGGTGTCCCCAGAGCGCGTTGCCGAAGTCGAAGAACCGCAGCCTGAGCGCGCCGGTCGAGCGATCGGCGAAGATGTTGGCGGGGTACACGTCGTTGGGCTCGAGGTCGAGGGGAACGCTGGTGCTGAGGGATTCCACACGCCGATCCAGGACGTCGGCGGCCAGCTTCGCCCGTTCCAGCAGGTCCGGCTCGGGCTTGAGCGGATGCCCCGGCGGCAGCGCGGCCCACTCCTGGGCGATGGCGCGTACGCGGCCACCTGCGGCGCTCGGTGGAAGCCCGACGATCCCGGGGTGATCGGCACTCTCCAGGCGGCCGAGAAGAGTGCATTGGAGACGAGCCAGCGCGCGGACCACGGCGCACCGCGTCGGCTGATCAGCGACGTCGGGATGGGAGAGCGTGGCCCCGTGGTCGTCAGCGAGCAGCCAGCCGCGTTCGCGATCCACGGCGATCGGCACGACCACGTCGTCCGGCGTGAGCCGCGCCATCGCGGTGACCAGCCCAGGCTCGAACCGGTGGCCCGGGTTGTTCTCCTTGAACCACACCAGGCCCTCAGCGGTCGGGAGGCAGCGGGTCACGGACCAGAAGCGAGCCCGATAGGTGACCGGCTCGCCACAGATTCGGCGACCACGTTCGGCAAGCCGAGCAGCCACCCAGCCATCCACCGCGCGGTCCCACTCCGGCGACAACCATCGGCGAACCCACTGCCCCTCGACATCCGGACCCAACGGTCTCGCCTCCGGCACCTGCTGCGGCATGGTCCGGAACGGTAGCGCCGCTTGTCGACGACGACGCCCCAGGCGAGGGATCCGGCGACGAAGATGCCGACGTTCATGATCAGAACGTCATCGCTACGCCGGCAGCCCTGCCGCGGTCGAGGCCCGGACGGCGAGCGCTTCCAGCACGCCGGAGTGGGCGGCCGGGACGCTCGTCTCCAACAGCACCTGCCCCTCGCCGGCCGGCGTGAACGTGAACGTGAAGAACGAGCAGCAGCTCGTCTCCCGGTCGGTCAGCTCCCTCGCGGCCTCCTCGGCGGAGGCGTCCAGCAGCAACCGCAGCTGAGTCGGGCCGACCCGTTCGACACCGCGCACCGCGGCGGCGAACAGCTGGTCGAACTCCGCGACCCGCAACGGCTGCTCCGCCGTCGGCAACGTGCACGAAGACGCCACCCAGTCTGTGCTCATGCCTCGACGGTAAGCCCGTACCCGGGTACCGAATGCAAGCCCCACCTATCCGAGAAGGAGCGCGACGAGGTCGCGGCGGCTCCGGACGCCGACCTTGTCGAACACCGCCTTGAGGTGGTCCTGCACCGTGTACTCCGACAGGTGCAGCTCCGCGGAGATCGCCTTCGTAGACGCTCCGCGGATGACCTGGGTGGCGATGTCGCGTTCGCGGCGGCTGAGCCCGTACGCCGACAGCAGAAGCGCCGCGGTGGCCTGCGGGGACGCGCGCTCGACCACGACGGCGATCCGGTCGGGCGCGAGGTACGAAGCATGCACGTTCAGCCAGCCTCCGTCAGCAGCCCGAACGCGCGCCGTGGGCAGCCGGCCGCCACGCAGGGCCGCCGCGGCGGAGTACACCGCGACAGGCAGCCCACCCGCGGACGGCAACAGCGACAGCAGGTCGGAGGCTTCCGGCGTGGTCGCCACGAGCTCGAGCCGTTCGGAGAGCACCAGCACGCCTGGAGGCGGAGTCGCGCCGGATACCGTGCCGAGCAACGCGCCCTGGCGCAGGCCGTGCGCGACGTGCGGGCCGATCCGCGCGACGAGGGCGGCCTCGGCACGGGAGAAGCCGGCCGCGGCGTCCTCGCGGTGCAGGCACAGGTAGCCCCAGCAGTCGGCACCGGCGACGAACGCCGCCCGCAGCTCGTCGCCGAGCCCGAGCGGTCGCATGATCTCGCTGTAGCGCTGACTGGCGAAGCGATCGCGCCGGGTCGAGTCGTCGAGCGAGGCGACGTGGGTAGGCGCCGTCGCGAGCGCGGCGAACTGGTTGTGGTCGTCGCCGCCGTACTCGTTCGCGAGGAACCTCGCGGTCGCGCTGCCGAGCGGCTCGTCGGCGTACGCGCTGGTGAACAGCAGCGTCTCGGGATCGGCCGTGGCGAAGAACGCGGCGTCGATCGACATCGCGCGGCGAAGCGTCCGCAGCAGGCGTTCGCGCAACGCGGAGGGCTCGAGGGCGCTGTGACACAGGCGAACCACGTCCCGTTCCACCCGCGCCAGCTCCGCCGAGGTCACGCCTTCGAGTATGAACCCGAAAGTTCCCAACTTTCTGGGATACGAGCGGACGCCCGATTCGCCGACGCTACGGAGCATGTCGAACATCGAACAGAACAAGCAGCTCGTCTCCCGGTTCATCCAGGAGCTCTTCAGCCAGGGCGATCTCGGCGCGGTCGACCGCTACCTCGCGCCGACGTTCGTCGATCACGACCCACCGGTCCCCGGCGCGCCGAACGGCCAGGAGGGGCAGCGCCAAGCGGCGGCGATGTTCCGTGCGGCGTTGCCCGACTGGACGTCGACGGTCGAGCAGTTCGTCGCCGAGGGCGACATCGTCGTCGAACGGTTCACCGCCACCGGCACGCACAAGGGCACGCTGATGGGCGTACCCGGGACGGGCGAGACCCTGACGCTCCGCGGCGTGAACGTCTTCCGTATCGAGGGCGACCGGATCGTCGAAAGGTGGGGCCAGCTGGACGACCTCGGCCTGCTGCGGCAGCTGAAGCTGGCCTAGGCGCCGCCGACCCATTCGAGCGGCTTGCGTACGGCCTTCTTCAGTACGCGGAGCTCGTCGCGGATGTACGTCGCCAGCCGGTCGGCGTCGGGGACGAGCTCGCGGCAGGCGGTGATGCCGAAGTACAGGCGGTCGCGATGCCGGATCACGGCGATCGTGAGGCCGTGCCCGTCCGCGATCGCCGGCACCGGGTAGTAGCCGGTGAGCTCGGCTCCGGCGAGGTACAGCGGCACGTTCGGGCCGGCGGCGGTGGACAGCACGAGGTTGAACGCGTTGATCCGATCCGTCGTCCGCAGCCTCGCGGGAATCGGCCGCACGGCGGCGCCGCCGCGGAGGGCGTGCAGCCGTTCCTTCGGGTCGGCGTGCTGGGTCGGCAGCCGCGCGAACAGCCCGTCGGCGGGCACCGCCGCGACGAGGGGTGCCGCGGGCAGCGACTCGTGCTCGACCAGCCACCGGCGGAGCCCGCCGGCGGCGAGCGCGCGGACGACGGCGTCGCCGGAGAGTTGGGCGGCACGCTCGATGCGTTCGACGTCCGTACGCGGCACCGAGCAGAACGCCCACCGCCGGCGTTGCGTGATCGCCGCGTTGAACGGGGTCCGCGGCGCGCGCCGGCCGACCTCCTCGGCAGCCGGCTCCTCGACCGAACGCGTCACCGAACGAGCGACCGCGGACACGATGCTCGGCGCGAGCCGGAGCACGTTCGCGGTCTGCTGGGCGACCCGCAACGACTGGCTGGCGACCGAGATCGCGGTCTTGAAGAGCTGCCCCAACCCGCCCGTACCGGACCGCGACTGCGACTGCGACCGCCGGCGCGGCGTCAGCTCGCGCCGTTCCGGCGACAGGTCGAGCACGGCGGTGAGCAGGTCGCGGTCGCTGCCCTCGAGCACGGCGTGGTCGACCTTGCTGTAGATCGCGATCCGGTCGCCGGACAGGCCGCTGACCAGGTACACCTCCCACAACGGGCGGCTCCGGTCGAGCGGCCGAGCGTGCAGTCGCGAGACCTGCTCGGCGAGCTGCTCGTCATTGCCCGGTCGCGGCAGGGTCAGCTCACGAACGTGGAACTCGATGTCGAACTCGTCGTCGTCGACGAAGTACGCCGGTTCGAGCGAGAGCGGCAACTCGACGAGGCGCTTCCTGAAGTTCGGCAGCAGGAACAGCCGGGGCTCGATGGCCTGGGTGAAGCGGTCGAGCGTGAGGGGCTCTTTCGCGGTGCTGGGATCGAGCAGACACACGGTGCCGACATGCCCGCTCCGTGTTCGGGCACCGTTCGACAGGAACGATGCGTCCACTCCGGTCAGCTGCTGCAAATCCCCTCCTCGCGCCGACCCCGCGCGGGTCTTACCGTAGGCGCAATTGGCCCCGAGCGTTAGAGGGCGGCAGGGTGGGGTTCATGATCGTGGCATTCAGCATCAGTCCGGCCGGCGGCGATTCGACCGGCGGCGTCAGCGAAGCGGTCGCGGAGGCCGTACGGATCGTGCGCGAGTCCGGGCTCCCGAACGAGACGAACGCGATGTTCACCAACATCGAGGGCGAGTGGGACGAAGTGATGGCCGTGGTGAAGGCCGCCGTCGACGCCGTGGCCGCGCACTCGCCGCGCGTGGGTCTGGTGTTGAAGGCCGACATCCGGCCGGGTCACACCGGTGAGCTCACCGCGAAGGTCGAACGAGTGGAGCGCATCCTCGGCAGCTGAGGTCAGAGTTCCGTCGCCCATGCGAGTGAAGTCGTCCGGCTGCAGGTCCGGCAACACTGTCGGCCTGTCTAGCGCTGGGCGCCGGTCCGGTACGTCAGGCGCCGGAGCAGCACCTCGAACGGCCCGCGGAGGTCGCGGCGGCGCATGAGGTCGGCCAGGACCACGGTGGCCAGCCAGGTCGCCAGCGCGAGGCCGGCCACCGCGGTCACGGACAGGGACGCGCTCAGGTCGAGCGCGTACCCGGCGAAGACGACCGTCCACACCAGCGACTGGCTCAGGTAGCACGTCATCGACCGCTGGCCGACCGCCGCGATCGCCCGCGTCACGGGACCGCGCCGCGAGCCGAGACGTACGGCCAGCAAGGCGATCGCTGCCGCGTAGCCGAAGCCGCCGAAGTATCCGGTGCTGTCGTGCAGCGTGCCGAACAGGTTCAGCGTCGCATCGCTCGGCTGCGCGATCACCCCCGACACCATCAGCCCTGTCGGTAGCCCACCCAGCAGCCCGATCGCGATGCCGCCGAACGCCACCCAACGCAGCAGGCGGAGGCGCCTTGCGGGTTCGTCCAGCACCCGATGCCGCGCCGCGAGGATCCCGATCAGGAACGGGAACGCGAGCGCGACCGGCTCCCACGGCACGACCAGTGGCAGCGCCAACGCCCGTTCGACGACCTGCGACAGCAAGGTCGCCGGCACCATCGTCGGGTCGGCCGAGTCGGCCGCCGAGATCGCGAGCGAGTCGCTCTCGCCGATCGGCACCGCCAAGATCACGAACAGCAGCCCCGCGAGACCAGCCACCCACCGGTCCTTCCAGCGCAGCACCGGCACCAGCAGGAACGCGAGGATCCCGTACGCCGCGATGATGTCGCCGACATACAGCAACAGCCCGTGCAGCAAGCCGATCGCGATCATCCACAGACTGCGCCGCCGGAGCAGCTTGCGCGTCGGCTTCCACTCCCGCCCGGCGGCCTGCTGACGCGCGTAGATGTGCGCGACCCCGTACCCGAACAAGGTCGCGAACATGGGGTACGAACGGCCGTCCACCGCCGACGAAAGGACCCCCGCCACCGCCGCATCGACCCCCGACAACCCGCGTGGAAACCCACCTAAAGTCGGTCCGCCCTGCAGAAAGTAGTGGGAGTTCGCGAGCGCGATGCACAAGAGCATGAACCCGCGAGCGAGGTCGGGCGCGAGCACCCGATCGCCCAACCTGGTCGGACCCGGCGCGGGAACGGTCGCAGTCATACCGTCGAGTCAAGCCCCAACGAAGGTCGCGGGCGATTCATCGAAGGTCTCGGGCACTCACGACTTTGGTCGCAGCTGCCGGATCAAACCTTCCTGCACGACGGACGCCACGAGTCGCCCGTCCAGGTCGAACAGGTTGCCCGTCGCCAGCCCACGTGCGTCCGACGCCGACGGCGAGACCTGGTCGTACAGCAACCATTGGTCCGCCCGGAACGGCCGATGGAACCACATCGCGTGGTCGAGCGACGCCGTCTGGACGTCACCCGCGCCGATGTGCGTGCGGTGCGGCACCAAAGTCGCGCCCAGCAACGTGAGGTCGCTGGCGTACGCGAGCACGCAGCTGTGCAACGCGGTCTCGTCGGTCAGCTCCCCCGCCGCCCGAATCCACACCCGCGCTCGCGCAGGATGGGCGGGATCGCGCAGCGACTCGTCGCCGCCGCGAAGCGAGTCGCCGACGTACCGCACGTCCAACGCCGCCCACTCCGCCGCCCAAGCGTCGCTCGGCCGTCCCGTGGCCCGCTCCATCACCTCGGCGAGCGTCGGGCAGTCCTCCGGCTTCGGCACGTCCTCCGGCGCCGCGTCCTGGTGGTCGAACCCCGGCTCTGGCGTATGGAACGACGCCGACATGAAGAAGATCGTCCGCCCGTGCTGGCGAGCCACGACACGCCGCGTACTGAACGACCCGCCGTCGCGCAGCCGTTCGACGTCGTACACGATCGGCACCCGCGTGTCGCCGGGGCGGAGGAAGTACGCGTGCAGCGAGTGCACGATCCGCTCGGGGTCCATCGTCCGGCTGGCCGCCATCAACGCCTGGCCGGCGACCTGCCCTCCGAACACCCGCTGCAGTGCGGTCTCCGGCTGCCGACCGCGGAACAGGTTGTCCTCGATCGTCTCGAGGTCCAGCAGGTCGACGAGCTCATCCAATGAACGTGGCACGCGCACATCGTGCCATTGCCTCGCATCCGAGGCGTGAGTGTGGGTGAATGACGGCGATGACGAGATCGGAGTTCCTGGCGAAGCGGCACGCCAACCAGGGCCTGCCCCGGCTCGCCCTGGTCGACCTCGTGGCGCGAGCGACGGGTGCGGGTGCCGACGTCGTGGACGTCCAGCGGATCGTGCGCGGCGACGAGAACGAGGTCCACCGCGTGGAGCTCGCGGGCGGATCGACGGTCTACGTACGGATCCGCGAGCCGGGCGAGTCCGGGCTAGGCGCCGAGGCCGAGGCGATGGACCTGGCTCGCCGCGCCGGCGTCCCCGTACCCGAGGTTCTGACCGTCGAGGCGATCCACGATGGCCGCGACGCCATGGTGATGGCCGCGGCCTCCGGTCGCCAGCTGTCCGAACTGCTCCCTTCGCTGAACGACGAGTCCCGCACCGCGGCGATGCGCGACGTGGGCCGAGTGCTGGCGGTGCTGCACACGGTCCCGATGCCAGGGCTGTGGCGACCGAACGAGGCGGGCGTCTGGCCCGACCCGGAGGAGCTCCGGCGCGGCAGCAACGCCCGTCACCAAACGCCGGAGCGTCGCGCCGACCTCGTGGCCGTCGGCCTCACCGAGGGCGAGGCCGACCAGGCGATGGACCTCTTCGACACCTCGCCCGTACCCACGCATCCCCTGCTGTGCCACGGCGACGTCTCGCCAGAACATTTCTTCGTCGACGACGACCTTCACGTCACCGGCGTCATCGACTGGGGCCTGTGGAAGGGCGACTCCGCCGTGAGCGACCTCGCCGACGCGGCCATGCGGCACGAGCCGCGAGACCTCGACGCCATCGTCGACGGCCACGGCAACGTGTCGCGCGAAGCGATCGCCCTCGATCTCGTGACTCGGGCCGTCGCCCTCATCGGCTGGCAGCTCAGCGTTGGCGACACCGCCAGCGCCACACCTGTGGCCGACGCGCTGCGTCGAGCCCTCGCTGTGGTGGTGGCGGAGTAACCCGCCCCCCTCCGAACGTCAGGCGAACAGGATGCAGGACACCGCGGTGAAGTCGAGCGAACCCGCCTGGGTGCCGAGCTGACCCGTCGTAACGTCGCGGCCGAACCATACGACCTGGTTGGACTGCTGGTTGCCGACGTATAGCCACCGCCCGGACGGCTCCAGCGCGACGCTGCGCGGCCACACCCCACCGCACGATGGCGTAGCCACGAGTTCCAGCAGACCCGTCGAACGGACCGCGAACACCGCAATGCTGTTGTCGCCGCGGTTGGATAGGTAGACGAACCGACCATCCGGCGAGACCACCACCGCCGCCGGGTAGTTGCGGGTCGGCGGCTCGGCTAGCAACGTACTGATCGTCTGGATCGGCGTCAGAACGCCATGCGACGCGTCCCACCGGCAGGTCGTGATCGTCGAGTCCTGCTCGTTCGCCACGTACGCGAACGATCCGGTCGGCGCGAACGCCAGCTGCCGCGGCCCCGCACCGGCGGCCAGCTGGGTACGACGCTGCGAGCCGAGGTGGCCCGTGTGCAGGTCGACCTGGTACGCGAACACCGAGTCGAGCCCGAGGTCGCACGCCAGAACCCAACCGCCACTGGGATCTGAGACCACCTGGTGCACGATCGGCTTACCCAGCTCGGGATCCGTCGGGTGCTGAACGGAGTCGACCACCGGGCCCACCCGACGATCGGCGCCGATGGAGTGCACGGCGACCTGCCCGGTCGTGTACAGCGCCGAGAGCAGGAACCGGCCGCTCGGATGGACGTGCACGTGCACCGGACCTTGCCCGGTAACCTCCTGGTTCAGCTGCGCGGGCCGACCGGACGCGCCGACCTCGAGCGCGGTCACGAGCCCATCAGGCACCAGTTCGTTGTTGGCGTACAAGGCCTTGTGTCCCGGCGCCAGGGCGAGGAACGACGGATCGACGCCGCCGTCCACCGTCCCCGTCAACTTCAGCTTGCCAGTAACGCCGTCGACGGTCCCGTACCCGATGCCCGGCCCACCGCCCGAGGTGTAGCTGGACAGGTAGACCTGCCTGGGCGATCCGGCAGCCTCCGTGGGAAACAGCATCGCTCCCGCCGCGGAACCGGCGATACCGAGGAAGTCGCGACGTCTCATCACCAAACCCACTCTATCGACTGCGTGCCGCGGAAGACGTCCTGGCTAGCCCGCTGACAAGCCCGAATGCGAGACTCCGTTGTCGTGAACGTGGTCCGCGCGTCGAAGTTCCTCGCGAAGTACCTACGGCACGATCCGGCGGCGATCGGCCTCACGCTCGACTCCGGCGGGTGGGTCGGGGTCCGCGAGCTGCTCGCGGCGTGCGCCAAGGCCGGCATGCCGCTGACGCGGGACGAGCTCGAGCAGATCGTCGCGACGAACGATAAGCAGCGCTTCGTCCTCGAGGGCGAGCGGATCCGTGCGAACCAAGGCCATTCTGTCTCCGTCGACCTCGGTCTGCCTGCCGTCGAACCGCCCGAGCTGCTCTACCACGGCACGGTCGCGCGGTTCCTGCCACAGATTCGGCGGGACGGGCTCCTTCCAATGCGCCGGCACGACGTTCATCTCTCCCCCGACGTGGAAACGGCCCGCCGCGTCGGCGCACGCCGCGGCAAGCCGGTCATTCTTACGGTGCGCGCCGGTGCGATGTACGGGGCCGGGCACGACTTTCGTCTTAGTGCGAACGGCGTGTGGCTTACGCCATCCGTTCCTGCTGCGTTCCTAGAGATCCCCCACTGACCGCGGCCCAGGTCGGCACCTGATCGGCGCGGTCGTCGATGAAGTGCGTGACGCCCAACTCCCTGCAGTGCAAGGCCTTCTCGGCCAGCGAGCTCACCGGCACGCATGCCGCCGAGGCTCTCGTTCTGGCCGCCGGGCAAGGCGCGTACCTCTACCTGCTCGGGGACGTGATCGCCGCGGAACGGCAGGACCTCCGGTTCGTCACTGCCTCACGGCCGGAGACGCTCGCGCGGGTACGCGACGGCCGCGCGCACGTCGGCGTCGCCGGGCTGGAACTGATCGTTCCGCCGGCCCCTCGCCCGTTGCGGGTCCTGCTCGAACGACTGCTGCGCGGCAGCGACTGGCGCGTCGCGGTGGAAGCGGAGGGGTGGCCGTTGCTGCTGCACTTCGTCGGGCTCGGCGTCGGCGCCACGGTCGTCAACGGGTGCGTGCGTACCGAGCACGTACAGAGGCGATGGCTACTGCTGCCCGATCGCGAGCGGGTGGGAGGCCTGGTACAGCCCGAGCTCGCCGCCGCCCGGCACCTTGATCGTCGCGACGCGGCCCCACTGCTCCTCGGTGACTTCGCCGACGAACTCGGCGCCCTTCGCCGACAGGTCCTTCATGGTGGCGTCCAGGTCGTCGCACAGCAGGTAGAGCTCGTGCGACGGGCCGCCGGACGTGGGGTGCACGCCCAACTCGGTCGGCGGAAGCGCGAAGATCGGCCAGCCGCCGCCGGCATCGACCGACGAAAGTCCTAGCACGTCCCGAAAGAAGGCTCGGGCCTCTTCGGCTTCCGGCGCGTAAAGCAGTGCGTGCACCCCGATGATCATCTGTCTCGGCCTTCCTCAGACGACGTGACAGAACGAAGCGTAGTGATCCCTCGTGTAGTAGAGGTCCTCCGGCTCGGTCGGCTCGAATCCGCCGCCGACGAGCCGGCGGGCTCCTCGGGTGTCGGATCCGGGGGTGGGAACGGTGTACTCGCGGTAGTAGCCCGTGTCCTCGATCGGCAACAGGCGTTCGCGATTCTGGAAAACCGTCCCGTCCTGTCTGTACGGGAACGGGCCGCCTTCGTAGATCAGATCGAGGGTCTCTTCCGCTTCGGGCGGCAGCGACTCGAGCGCGCAGTCTTGGATGGCGGCCGGCGCTTCGGTTGCCGCATGGGTGGGGGCTGCGCCCAGGAAGACGGAGAGGATGATGGCCAGTGCGACGCCCAGGAGAACGCGCGGCCGGCCAACTTGGCGACGGTGGTGCTCGTTCAGGTCGTGGTCCATGTTTGCCACGGTAGAGCCGATGGTGTCCCTTTCGCGACCTTCGCGGCTTGGCGTTTTGCTGCCAGGCAACTGCCGTTGGTGTCCGTTCCATGAGCCGTTCACCGACCTCTTCGGCCGCTCGTTCGCCGGAACCGCCGGGCGGGAAGGAGGCCGCGTACCCGCCGCGGCCGTACCTGTCGACCTCAACTTCGTCGTACGTGCACCGCGACTGTTCGCCGAACTCCTCGGCAAGCTGCTCTTCTGGTGCGGTGAGGACAAGATCGTGTACGGCTACCCGCAGCTCACCGAACAGGCCAAGCGCAAGATCCTCGGCGAGAACCTCCTCCGACTGCACGGCATGGATGTCGAAGCCACCAAGGCGAAACTAGCCAGCTAGACGAAGAGCTCGACGAACTCGATCCGCTCGTAGGGACCGTCCCCTCCGGTCTCGAAGAGCAGTCCGACGCGTCCGGTCGCGAGGACCACCAGGTCCGAGTACGCGGCCGGACCGTCGGTCACCTCGACCTCCGTCCGCCACGAGGCGCCGCGATCCGCGCTGGAACGGACCGCCATCCCCCGGCGCGCCTCCGGGTCGACGGGAAGGGAGAGAAGCAACCGTCCCTCGTGCGCCAGCACCGAGCCCTGCACGACCGGACCGACGAGCGACGGACACGGTGCGTACGGCCGGGCGAACGACTCACCACCGTCACTACTCGTCGCATGCGCCCGCGTGCCAGCGGCAGACCCGTGCTGGTTGCGCGTGTTGAAGTAGAGCGTCCCGTCGGGCAGCACCGCGACCGTGGTCTCGTTGGCGTGCACACCATCGTCGGAGGAGTCCACAGCGCCGATCCGCCACGTGTACCCGCCGTCGTCGCTGAGCAGAACGTGCCCGCCGTAGACGGCGCCTACCGAGTGGTTCGCCGGAACGACCAATCGCCCGCTGTGCAAGGCGATTCCGTGACCAGGCCCGGTCGCGTACCAACGCCATTCCGCACGCTTCACCGCGTCCGTGAGGTCGACAGGCGGCGTCCAGGACGCACCATCGTCAAGGCTGCGTTGCACCAGCACCCGACGGCTGTCGGCAGCCGGCACGGAACCGCGAAGCAGAGCCGCCTCCGTCGCCGTACCAGCGTTGCGCGTCGACAACACCACGATGTCGCCGGTAGCCGGATCGACAACAGGCGCAGGGTTTCCGACCGTGTCCGTACCCTGCCGGCTCACCACCTGCAGCGGTCCCCACGTACGACCACCGTCGAACGAGCGCCGGAGGAGGAGATCGATGTCGCCCGCATCCCCAGCACCGCCGCGCCGGCCCTCGGCGAAGGCGAGCAGCGTCCCCGTAGCGGAACGAACGAGAGCCGGGATCCGGAACGTGTGATAGCCCGACGTCCCGGAGACGAAGACGTTCACACCAACCCGGCCTCGGCGAGGAACGTACGCACCACGGCGCGCTCAGCCTCGTTCAACGGGACCATCGGCAGACTCGTCGTCCCGCCAGCGATCACCCCGCGATGCACCAGACTCGCCTTGAACGCGCCGATCGCCGACGAGTAGCGACCCATCCGCGCGTCCGAACCCACGTCGATCAACGAGAACAACCGCGTCAACCGCCGCTGCTCGGCAGTAGCAGCGGCCCAATCCCCAGCGACAGCATGCGAATAGAGCCGCACGTACCCATGCGGATCGACGTTCCCGAGCCCCGGAACGATCCCGTGCACCCCAGCCAGCAGAGCAAGATCGGCGAGCGTCTCGGACCCGGTGAACACCTTGAAGTCCGGCCGGTCGACAGCGGCGAGGACAGCACGCATCCCGTCGATCGACCCACTGGAGTCCTTGACTCCGTCGAGCGTCCCGTCTGCGGCCAGCGATGCGACGACCGAGGGAGGAAGCTTCGTGTGCACAGCGGAAGGAATGTCGTACGCGAGCAACGGCAGGTTGACAGCGGCGCGCAGCTCGCGGAAGTGCGTAGCGATCTCCACCGGATGCGTCGGCGCGTAGTACGGCGCCGTCGCGACCAGCGCCGAAGCTCCCAGCTTCGACGCCGTGCGGGCGTGCGAGATCACCCGCGGCGTGGTCATGTCGATCACACCGGCGAACACCGGCACCTGCCCAGCGGCGACCCCGACGACCACCTCGAGCACCCGCGACCGCAGCTCGTCGGTCAGGTACGCCGCCTCCCCCGTCGAGCCGCCGACGAACAGCCCGGCAACGTCAGCCGACAGCAGGAACGCGCACAGCCGCTCCAACGACGGCACGTCGAGCGTGCGGTCCGCGGTGAGTGGCGTACAGACAGGCGGGATCACTCCCGAGGGGATGACCGGCAGCGCCGGAACGGGCATGCCGCTCCTCCTTCAGACATTGGACGTGGGATGTCCGCCCATGGACGGTACGCTGAGACCGGTGCCAGTGACAAGCGCAGCGGGATCCTGAGGGCGGTGGGATGGCAAGTTCCGGACGGCAGCTCGAGGGCCGCATCATCGATCTGATCTTCGAGCAGGGACTGAGCACCGGGGCCGCGATGCCGCCGGAGCCGCAGCTGGTGGCGACCCTGGGCGCGAGCCGCAACTCCGTACGCGAGGCGCTGCGGGCGCTGCACACGTTGGGGATCGTCGAGATCCGGCACGGGTACGGCACGTTCGTCGGCCAGGCCCCGCTTACCGCGGTCGCGCCTGGCCTGCTGTTCCGTACGCGCCTGTCCGTCCGCGACGACCCGGCGGCGCTGGCCGACCTGGTGCAGACGCGCGAGCTGCTGGAGCTCGGCCTGCTCGACGACGTGGTCAAGGCGGTCGACGACGCGCTGCTGACCGACCTGGAGACCGCCGCCAAAGCCATGCGCACGGGGCACCTGGCCGACGCCGACCGCCGCTTCCACCAGACGCTCTACCGCTCGGCGGGGAACGAGCTCGCGGCGCAGCTGATCGACCTTTTCTGGGACATCTACCACCAGGTCGAGGCCGAGCTCGAGCCACCGCAGGTCGACCGTGAACGCATAGCCGCCGACCACCTCCGCATCGTCGACGCCCTCCGCACCGGCGACGTCGACACCGTGCGCGCGGCGGTTCGCGAGCATTTCAAGGACCTCGGCGCCCGGGTGGAGCACCTTCGTTAGGCAGGCAGGCAGGTTGCCTGGCCAGACAACGAGACGTTCCGAGCGCTCCGGCCTTACGCTCCGCATAACACGGGGAGGTAAGGGGAGGGCAAATGAGTCCTTGGGAGATCTACCTGGTTCTACTGGCCGTGCCGGTCGTCGTCTGCGTCGGATGGATCGCCGTGGCGTACCTGCCGAAGCGAGCGCCCGTCGACCCCGAACGGCCGTTGACCGTCTACGAGCTCGCCTACCTGGCCGGCGGCGACACCCGCGTGGTCGAGACCGCGATCGCGGGGTTGGTCGAACGCGGAGTGCTGCGTCCGAGCAGTGACGGCAAGGTTCTCGCCACCGGCGTGACGCCGACCGATCCGCTCGAGGCGGCCGTGGCCGCCGCGGCAACGGGGCGGTCGACGTGGTCTATCGCCAAGCGGGTCCGGCTCTCGGCCCACGTCCAGGCGTTGGCCGTCGAGCTCGAACGCCGCGGCCTGGTGGCACCGAGAAGCAAGGCACGCGCGATCTTCCGCACGGTATTGCGGATGTACGTGGCGCTGCTCGCGGCCGGCATCACGATGTTGGTCACGATGCTCGTCCTGGGCCGCCCGATCGGGACGACGCCGTTGCTGCTCGCACTCAACGTGGTCGCCTGCCTCGTCAGCGTCAAGGCGACGAAGCGGTACATGCCCGCTCAGACCACCAGCACCGGACGAGTTGCCCTGACCCACGCACGCCGCCAGCAGAGCGTGCTGCTCCTCGCAGGCGCCGCCGGTGCGGTGGCTGTCGGCGGTCTCGGCGCGTACCCGGACCAGACAGTCGGGCATGCGCTCGAGTTCCCGCCCACCGGCGGCGGTGGCTTCTTCGGCACAGGCGGCGACGGCGGCGGTCACGACGGTGGCGGATCGAGCTGTAGCGGCGGATCGAGCTGCGGTGGAGGAGGCGGCGGCTGCGGAGGGGGTGGCTGCGGTGGGGGCGGTAGCTGACCTCGGCGTCGGCATCGGCTGGCGGCCCGAGCTCGACCTGTCCATCCCCCGGCTACCGGGGGTGGACTGGGTCGAGGTCGTCGCCGAGAACCTGCACGTCGGACAGCTGCCCGAGGCCCTCACCGGCCTCGGGCTGCCCGTCCTCCCGCACGCGGTCTCGCTGTCGCTGGGCGGGGCCGACCCGGTCGACACCCAGCGGGTCGAGCACCTCGCCGCGGTCGCCGAGGAGCTCGGTGCGCCGGTCGCCAGCGACCACGCGTGCTTCGTCCGCGCGGACGGGCTCGACGCCGGACACCTGATGCCGCTGCCTCGTACGCGCGAGGCACTGAACGTGCTGGTGGACAACGTCAAACTGACCCAGTCCATCGTCGGCGTCCCGTTCGCGCTGGAGAACGTCGCGGCGGTGTTGGCTTGGCCGGACAACGAGCTGACCGAGGCCCAGTTCCTGCACGAGCTGACCGAACGTACCGGCTGCCTGCTGATCATCGACGTCGCCAACCTGTACGCGAACGCGCGCAACCTCGGCACGGATCCGACCGAGTTCCTGGACGAGATCCCGTGGGAGCGGCTGGCGTACGTCCACGTCGGCGGCGGCATCGAACGGGACGGCTTCTACCACGACACGCACGCGCATCCGATCGTCCCGCAGGTGCTGGATCTGCTCGCCGAGCTACGGAACAGAACGGATCCGCCCGGCGTGCTGCTCGAACGCGACGACGACTACCCGTCCGACGCCGAGCTCGCGGCCGAGCTGGCGGCGATCCGCGCGGTCGTGAGCCGATGACCGCTCGCGAACGGCTCGCGGAACAGCAGGCCCAGCTCCTGCGCGCCGTCCTCGCGAACGGTGAAGCACCACCCGGCTTCGACCCGCGCCACCTCGCCGTCGCGACCACCACCCTGCGGAACAAGCGAAGGCGCATCGTCGGACGACTCCGTCCGGACCTGCACGAGGCGGTCGGGGATCGGTTCGCCGAGCTGTTCGAGCGCTACGCCGCCGAGCACCCCAAGGACGAACGCACCCGCGCCCGCGTCGACGCCGACCGCTTCGGCACCTGGTTGGCGGAGCACAAGGAGCTGCCGCGCAGAAGGTTCTGGGACCTGCTCAAGCCAGGGCGGCGGTGATCTCGTCGCGGGTGGGCATCGACGTGCTGGCTCCCTCGCGTTCGACCGACAACGCCGCGGCGGCGGTGGCCCACTCCAACGCCTCGCGCATGGGCTTGCCCTCTCCCATCGCGACGACCAACGCGCCGACGAACGTGTCGCCGGCCGCCGTGGTGTCGACGGCCTTCGCCGAACGGGCGGGAACGTGTTCGCGCGCGCCGGACCGCGACAGCCACAAAGAGCCGCGCGAGCCCATCGTCACCACCACGTCCGGCACCTTCTCCAGCAGCTCGACGCCGGCCGACATCACGTCGTGCTGTCCCGCCAACACGCGAGCCTCGTGCTCGTTCGGCACCAGAACGTCCACCGCGGACAGCAAGGAAGCAGGCAGCTCCTGTGCGGGAGCCGGCGTCAACACCACCTTGACACCACGCGAACGGGCCGTCGTCGCGGCCTTCTCCACGGTGGCCAAGGGCAGCTCGAGCTGAAGCAGCACGTACTGCGCCCCGTTCAACCCAGCAAGCTGATGCGACGTCGGCTCCACCGAAGCGTTCGCTCCCGGCACGACCACGATCGAGTTGTCGCCGCCCGACTCCACCAGGATGTGCGCCGTTCCGGTCGACACGTCCAGCTCCCGGGAGACGCCCGTCGTCTCGACCCCCGCGCCCTCCAGCACATCCACGATCTGGTCGCCGTACGAGTCCGCGCCCACAGCGCCGACCATCCGCACCGAGCCGCCGGCGCGCGACGCGGCGATCGCCTGGTTCGCACCCTTACCACCGGGAATCGTCACGAACCGCGACCCCGACACCGTCTCCCCCATCGAAGGTGACCGCTCGGCGAACACGACGAGGTCCATGTTCGCACTGCCAACGACACAAATCCGCGCACGCGCCATGGCCCACAACCTACCTACGGAACACGCCAGCCGCAGCGGCCGCCAGCACCGCTGAGACGGCTACGTCCGCCACCCGCGCGTCCAACGGCTCGCGCGTGATCACCAACCGGTAGAAGAACGGCGCCGAGAACGCGCGGATCGCCTCGACCACATCGGTGTCCGGCGGCAGCTCACCCCGCGCGACCGCCCGCGCGACGATCACCGCAGCCTGCTCGTGCCGAGCGGCGTAGAACGCGGTCAGCGCCTCGGCCGCCCGCGGCGACTGGCCGGCCGCGAAGATCACCGCCTCGCTCGGCCGCAGCGTCTCCGGGTGCGTGAACGCGTCGATCAGCACTCCTCCGAGCGACCGCAGGTCGCCCTCGAACGTTCCCGTGTCCGGTACGTCCCACGGCTCGACGCTCGACCAGGCGAGCGCGTCGGCGAGCAGGCCGTCGACGCCTCCCCACCGCCGGTAGAGCGTCGTCTTGTGCACGCCGGAGCGCTGCGCGACCCGCTCGACGGTGAGCTCCGCGTACCCGCGCGAGGCCAGCTCGTCGTACGTCGCCGCGATCACCGCCTCGCGCACTCGGGCGGTCCGCCCGCCCGGCCGTCGCCCTACCGGCTTGCCTTCGTCCGTCATGCGTGGGATGCTAACGCTACTTGAGTAGCTTTAGCGAGCTCCCGGAGGTGCGTGATGGGCAAGGTCTTCGACCGCTGACCAGCGGTATGAGCCCCTGTCCCTCCACGCCCTGCGGGAGTTCTCTTTATGCGATCCCAACTGACCTTGCGGCACGTCTCGAAGACGTACGCCGATC
Organism: uncultured Actinomycetota bacterium; assembly: GCA_963762635.1. Lineage (GTDB taxonomy): Bacteria > Actinomycetota > Actinomycetes > Propionibacteriales > Actinopolymorphaceae > Tenggerimyces. The sequence goes on along the minus strand of CAVXLQ010000003.1, from coordinate 980,987 downwards.
GACGCGTTCTGGATGACGTGTCACTCACCATCTCCCCTGGCGAGCACGTCGGAGTCGTCGGCGAGAACGGTGCCGGCAAGTCCACCTTGCTCCGCTTGATCGCCGGGCAGGAACGGCCCGACGACGGTGAGATCCTCGTAGCGGCCGATGGCACCGGTCACCTCGCACAGACCGTCGACCTGCCACCCGAGACCACGGTGCAAGGTGCGATTGACAGCGCCCTCGCCGAGCTACGAGCGATCGAACGTCGCCTGCAGGAAGTCGGCGAGGACCAGGTCGACGAGTACGCCGAGCTGCTCGCCACGTTCGAGCTGCGCGGCGGCTACGACGCCGACGCCCGTGTCGCCGCCGCCATGCACGGCCTCGGCATCGGCCACATCCCTCACCACAGAAGGCTGAACACGCTCTCCGGCGGCGAACAGTCCCGCCTCGCGCTCGCCTGCCTGATCGCCGCCGCGCCGGAGCTCATGCTGCTCGACGAGCCGACCAACCACCTCGACGACGCCGCCCTCGACTGGCTCGAGAGTCACCTCCGCGCGCATCGCGGCACGGTTGTGGCGGTGTCACACGACCGGATGTTCCTCGAACGCGTCACGACGGCCCTGCTCGAGATCGATGCCGACCGCCACACGGTCACGCGCTATGGCAACGGGTACGAGGGATTCCTCAAGGAGAAGGCCGCCGAGCGGCAACGCTGGGAACAGTCGTACGCGCAATGGTGCGCCGAAATCGAGCAGCAGGAGCAACGTGCCGCGACCACCGCGCGGAGAGTGGGCCACAATCATCCCATCAAGGACCGCAACAAAATGGACCACTTCGGCATGGGACAGCGCGTACAGCATCAGGTCTCGAGCCGGGTCCGCAACGCCGAGGAACGGATCCGCCGGCTGCACGCCGACCCGGTCCCGAAGCCGCCAGAGCCACTGGAGTTCCGCACGACTCTGGTCGCGGACAAGTCCGAAGGCCAACTCCTGCAGGCCAAACAGCTGCGGATCGTCGGGCGCCTGGAGGTCGACGAGCTCGTCCTGGAAGCCGGCGACCGGCTGCTGATCCACGGACCGAACGGTGCGGGCAAGACGACCTTGCTCCGGGTTCTCGCAGGCGCGCTGACGCCGGAGGGCGGCGAGGTCGAGCGACACGCGTCTATCGGCTACCTCGGGCAGGAGGTCGAGTTCACCGAGCAACCTCGCTCGGCGCTGGCGACGTTCGCCGGCGGGCGGCCGGGCACACGGGAGGAGTTCGCCGAACGGCTGTTGCGGTTCGGGCTGTTCCGTACCGACGACCTGCGCAAGCCGGTCGGCACGCTCTCGATCGGACAACGGCGACGGCTCGCGCTCGCGCGCGTTCTCGACGACGACGTCGACCTGCTCCTGCTCGACGAGCCGACCAACCACCTCTCCCCTGTCCTGGTCGAGGAGCTGGAGACCGCCCTGCAGACCTTCAACGGCGCGGTCGTGGTCGTGACCCACGACCGACTGCTCCGCCGCCGATTCCCTGGCCCACAAAGAGAAATGCGCGCTGGCCGCCTGGCCGCCGCCGCTTGAGAGGACGACCTATGGCCAACATTCCCAGCCCCGACCAGCTGCATCCGATGGCCGGCGTCGACCGCGTCGTGTTCCTCAAGCCGCTGATCACCTCGGAGAAGATCGTCGTCGGCGACTACACGTACTACGACGATCCCGACGCACCGACGGACTTCGAGAACAGCAACGTGCTCTACGGATACGGCCCCGAGAAGCTCGTCATCGGCAAGTACTGTGCGATCGCGTCCGGCACGCGGTTCATCATGGCCGGCGCGAACCACTTCACTGGCGGCGTCTCGACGTTTCCGTTCGGGATCTTCGGCGGCACCTGGCAGGACGACACGATGGATATCGTGATGTCCGCGCCGAGTCGCGGCGACACCGTTGTGGGTAACGACGTCTGGCTCGGCTACCAGTGCCTGGTCATGCCCGGCGTCACCATCGGCGACGGCGCGATCGTGGCCGCCGGATCGGTGGTGGTGAACGACCTCCCGCCGTACACGATCGCCGGCGGCAACCCGGCCAAGCCGATCAGACAGCGCTTCGACGACGCCGACGTCAAGCGCCTGCTCGACGCCGCGTGGTGGGACTGGCCGGTCGAGCTCGTCACCCAGCACGCCCGCACGATCATGGCCGGCACGCCGGCCGAGATCGAGCAGATCGCCAACTCACCCAGTAAGACTTAGGGAACGACGACGAGGCGCTTCCCGCTCAGGTCGGTCCGCTGCCACGCGGTCTCGATGTCGCTGAGCGGGACGCGTTCGACCGAGAACGTGAGCGAGTCCGACCGCGACCAGTCGACGATCTGCGCGAACGCCTCGCCCATCGACTCTGCGTTGAGGCCCTTGGACGCGCCGCAGATCTCCACGCCGGACGTACGCAAGGCCTCACCAGGCAAGGCGATCGACGACCCGGCCAGCTCGCCGACCTGGATCAGCCGGGTCGGCTTGGCGAACGCGAACGACTCAGGCGTCAACGCACGCAGGAGAATCTCGGTGGGCCGTCCCCAGAGATAGTCCAGCACCACGTCGTAGCCGTCACCGCGCGCGGCGGCGTACGCGTTGGCCAGCTCGTCGTCGGGCAAAGACGTGTTGATGACCACGTCCGCGCCGAGCGCCCACTTCCAGCTGGGCGGCGTTGCGGCCGGTCGCGACGATCCGCCCAGCGCCGAGCAGCCGCGCGACCTGGACCGCGAGCTGACCGGCGACGCCCGTCGCGCCCTGGATCAGGACGGTCTCGCCCGGAACGAACCCGCCGGCGGACCGGATCGCCATGCCCGTCATCGCCGAGCCCAGCACGGTCGCGGCCACTGGATCGAGCCCGTCGGCCATCGGGATGGTCGCCTCCCGTGACACCACCGTCTGCTCCGCGAGCGCTCCGTACGGCAGCCGCGGGTTGCCGAACCCGACGACGGTCCCGTCCGGCAACGCGCCGACGCCGTCGAACACCGGGATCACCGGCAGGTTCTCGACGTACCGCGAGCTCGCGTAGTGCGTCCCGGCGGCGATCGCCTTGTCGACGTTCTCGACGGCGACCGCCACCACGTCGACGACCACCTCGCCCTCGCCCGCCACCGGGTCCGGGAAGTCCTCGTATCCGAGGCACCCCGCCGACCTCGTGCAACACCGCTGCCTTCATGCGAGCCTCCCTATCGCCGATAGGGAGAACCTATCACCGATAGACTGCACCGATGGCAATGGATCGGGAAAGGATCGTCACCGAGGCGGTCGCGCTACTGGACGCCGACGGCCTCGAGGGCGTGACGCTGCGCAAGCTCGCGGCGCGGCTGGACGTCAAGCAGCCGTCCCTCTACTGGCACCTGCCGAACAAGGCGGCGCTGATCACGGCGATCGCGGAGCGGATCCTCGAGCAGGAGTTCCCCGAGCTCACCGCGCCCGCCGCGGACCAGCCGTGGCAGGAGTGGCTCACCGATCTCGCCGTACGCCTGCGCCGCGCGCTCCTCGCCCACCAGGACGGGGCGCGCGTCATCTCCGCCGCACACCTCTCGGTCAAGATGGCCGCGCTCTCCGAGCTCGCCATCGGCACGCTCGCGGCGCGCGGCGTCGCCCTGCACGAGGCCCGCCTGATCGTCCTGACCGTGGAGCACTTCACCGTCGGCCACACCCTCGCCGAGCAGTCCCCCCGGCCGGAGAGCAACGAGGTCACCGGCTTCGACCTGGACGCGTTCACCGAGCAGCACCCGATGACGGTGGCCAGCATCGCCGAGTACTTCGGCCCGGCGCGCACCGTCGACGACCTGTTCCGCGACTGCCTCGCGATCGTCGTCGAGGGCGCCGTGGCGCGTTCAGCCGGCTAGCTCCGGGCTCTTCGGGAACTGCTCGCGCGCCTTCTTCGCGATCCGCCGGATCAGCAGCACGTCGAGCACGCCGCCGATCAGGCCGCCGATGATCGGAACCGCCCGGCCGAAGCGAGCCAGGCCCTTCTGGCCGAGCTTCACCACGATCCGGAACGCCACGCCCTTGTTGACGACCATCAGCAGCGACGGAGGCAGCCGGCGCAGCGCGATCGCGGTCACGCGGCCCGAAACGGGTGCCACGCCGGCCTTGGCGAGCACGTCGGTCGCGTCCGAGCCCGCCAGCGTGAGCAGGATCGCGGTCCGTACGTCCTGCGCCCCCGTGTCGTACCCGCGCGCCGCGGCGATCGCGCCGACCATCCGGGTGGCCAGGACGTAGAAGCTGAGGACGTTCGCCGGCAGCGCGACCGGCAGCGTCACGAATCCGCCCAACCCGGTCACGAAGCCGCCGCCGGCGGCCATCCGGGAGTGGTTGGAGACGATCCGGTCGATCGAGTCTTCCGTCTCGCCCGTCTTCGCGAACGCGCGCCGCGCCACCTCGGCCGCGGACGGCAGCTTGCCGGCGCCGTCCACGCCTACGCGCAGCAGGTGCTGGACGAGGGCATCGACGACGCGGTTGGCCTGGGATTCCTTCTCGCTCACGAAGATCGAGTATGCCCCGTCCGTCGCGTTAAAACGCCAGCAGAGCTCATAACCGCTGACCGCGAGTGAGCTCCGCACTCTTGGTGCGCGTGCCGGCACGTTCGCGCGGACTGCCGGGCGTTCCCGTCGCCACTCGCCGCAAGGCGCACAGGCCACTTGGTGCCACCGGCTGTGCAACGTTGAGATCTTGCGTGTGCCCGCACCCCGGTGTTACCTGGACAATCCGTGCCAAAAACGAGCACAGGAGCCCAGGATGAAACGACTCCTCGCCCTTCTGGTCGCCACAGTTCCGCTCGTCGTGGGAACGATCCCATCGTCGGCAGCGGCCGCCCTACTCCCCTGGTTCGGCGCGAACGCCGGCGGCGAGGGCAGCTCTCAACAGCTGTGGGACGACACGAACCAGCAGCTGGGTGGGGGCAAACTCGCCATCCGGCGGTCGTTCGACTCGACCATCAAGCCGAGCGGCCGCGAGGAGTGGCGGCGCACCGATGCCAAGCGGCAGTTCTACTCGGTCAAGCCGCCCGGCAACGACGTTCAGGGCTTCCTCGACGGCGAGTACGACGCCCAGCTACGCGTCACCGCGAAGGGACTGCCGAGCGGGTCGAGGTTCACCGTCTACCACGAGCCCGAGGACAACCTGTCCGGCGCCACGTTCGCGAAGCTGATGCGCCGGACCGTGACCATCGTCCATGCCGCCAACCCGGGCGTCGAGGTGTGGTACGTGGCGATGGCGTACCAGTGGGAGACCAACGCCAAGGGCAACGTCGGCACCAACGCCGGCTGGATCGACGCCGCCCGGGCAGCGGACGCGGTGGGCATCGACGTGTACTCGCCCGGCTGGGACTTCGGCCCGATCCGCGACGACCGCGGCTTCAAGCGCTGGTGGAAGGAGCTCCGCGTGCCGAGCGGCAAACCGTGGGGCATCGTCGAACGAGGCATCGACGACTCCCGCGGCGAAACCGTCCGCATCCAAACCCTGCGAGACGACTGGGCGCTGGCGAAGGAACGTGGAGCAACCCTGTTCCTCTACTGGAACTCCCCACGCGACGGCACCTGGAAGCTGACCGGCGCCCGAGAGCAGTCAGCCGCCCGAGCCATCGCCAAGGAGGCCCGCCAGAGCTAACCAGTGCGCGTTCGCTGCGCCGGCGAAGAGCTTGACCGGGAGTGGGGCCGGCATTACGTTCTGGCCCAGTCAGCCGGCTCGGGGTGGGACGGCTGTCACGGGGGCGACAGCTGTCCGGAGGGGACAGCGTCACGGCCCGAGGGGGGATCGCCTCGCATGCGCATACCCAAGTTCCGTCTGCTCGCTGGCGGCGCCATCGCCGCGCTGGTGGGGGCGACGTTGCTGCCGTCCACCGCGGCCGGCGCGCCGCCGTCGTTAGGTGACCAGCTGGCCATCCCAGGCGGGAAGGTGACGGCGACGTTCGGCAGGTCCGCCGACCTCGACCCGAGCCTGCGTACCGCCAAGGGAACGGTCAACGTCACCGTCGGTCTCGCCGACGCCTCGCTCGCCGAGCAGGTCGTCGCGAGCGGCAACACGCTGTCGAAGTCGCAACAGCAGCAGTACGTCAACGGCCTGAAGGCCAAGCAGTCCACGATCGGCTCGGCCATCAAGGGACTCGGTGGTAGAGAACGCGCAAGGCTGCAGAAATCGCTCAACTCGGTCGTCGTCGCCATCGACGCGTCCAAAGTGGACGAGCTCGCCGCCCTGCCTGGTGTGGAGTCCGTACGCCGGCTGTACAACTACCAGCTCGACCTGGCCGACACCGTTCCGTACATCGGCGCGACCGCACTGCACGAGCGCAACCCCAGCTTGACGGGTGCGGGGATCCGCGTCGCCGTGCTCGACAGCGGCATCGACTACACCCACGCGCGGTTCGGCGGAGCGGGCACGGCGGAGGCGTACGCGGCCGCGTACGGCACCTCCGTGACCGACTCGAAGACCACGACCACCGACGGGTTGTTCCCGACCAGCAAGGTGATCGGCGGCTTCGACTTCGTCGGCGAGAAGTGGCCGAACGGTCCGATCGAGCCCGACCCCGACCCGATCGACTGCGGTACGTCCGCGATCGCCGCGCCCTGCGCCGGCGGCCACGGCAGCCACGTCGCGTCGATCATCGCCGGCAACAACGGCGTCGCGCCCGACGCGAAGCTCTATCTGGCGAAGGTCTGCAGCGCGGTCGCCAGCTCCTGCGACGGGCCGGCGATCCTGCAGGGCATCGAGTTCGCACTCGACCCGAACGGCGACGGCGACGTCAGCGACGCCGCGGACGTGGTCAACCTGTCCCTCGGTTCGCCGTACGGGCAGCCCGAGGACGACTCCTCCGCCGCACTCGCCAATGCCATCAAGCTGGGCGTCGTGGTCGTCACCTCGTCCGGCAACTCCGGCGACAAGCCGTACATCACCGGCTCCCCCGGCTCGACGCCCGGCATCATCGCCACCGCGCAGACGAACGTCCCGAGCGCGCGGCACTTCGTCCTGCGGATCGGCAGCGACGTCTTCAAGAACACCAACGTCGTCGACTGGGCACCGATCACGACCGGCTTCACCGGCGACGTCAAGTACGGCACGACCGCGGCCGACCAGCAGGGCTGCGTGGCGTACCCGGCCGGCTTCTTCGCCGGCAAGGTCGCGCTGCTCGACCGCGGCACCTGCTCGATCAGCATCAAGGTCGACAACGCGGCGGACGCGGGGGCGATCGGCGTGCTGGTCGCTAACAACGCGCCCGGCGCGGCGCCTTCGTTCTCCTTCGGCGGGCCCGCGACGTTCGATCCCCAGCAGACGTTGATCATCGGCCAGGAGCACGGCACGACGATCAAGGCTGCTTTGGCTTCCGGACCGGTGACGGCCGCGGTCGACCCGGCGGACGCCGTGTCGCTGAAGGGCTCGATGGTCGCGACGTCGTCACGTGGGCCCAACTACGCCACGGAGATCAAGCCGGACATCGGCGCGCCCGGCGCGTCGGTCTCGGCCGAAGCGGGAACGGGCACAGGCGAAACCGCGTTCGGCGGCACCTCCGGCGCGTCGCCGATGGTCGCCGGCTCGGCCGCGCTGCTGCGGCAGGCCTACCCCAACCGCGAGCCGCTCGAGATCAAGGCGGCCCTGCAGAACAACGCGGACACCAACATCCTCATCAACCCGGTCACGCAGCCGGGTGTGCTCGCGGAGATCAGCCGCATCGGCGCCGGCGAGGTCCGGGTCGACGCGGCCGTGGACAGCACGTTCGCGGCGTGGGACGACGACGAGCCCACCGCCGGTCTGTCGTTCGGCTACCAGCCGGCGGCCGACGGCGTCGTCGTCCGTAAGACCGTTCGGGTGCGGAACTACTCGTCGCAGACGCGTACGTTCAAGATCGCGCCATCGTTCCGCTACGCCGCCGACGAGGCGAACGGAGCCGTGGAGGTCAACGCACCGGCCTCGGTGACCGTGCAGGGCAACCGCGCCGCGACCTTCACCGTCACGATGCGGATCGACGCGGACAAGCTGCCGGACTGGGGTCTCGACAGCGGTGGGAACGGTGCGACGGGCAGCCTGCTCGCCGCCAACGAGTACGACGGCTACCTGACGCTGACCAACGGCGGCAAGCAGATTCACCTGCCCTGGCACGTCCTTCCCCACCGCAACGCCGACGTCGAGGCCGACGAGGTAGTACGCCTGCGGAACGGTGCCGCGACGGTGAACCTGCGGAACGTCACCCGCAGCGGGCAGCCCGGCGAGCTCGCCGTGTTCGGACTCATGGGCCAGAGCCCGCGCATCCCGAACGCCCAGCTCCCCAAGCCCGGCGGGAACCGCGCGGTCGTCGACCTCCGCTCGACCGGCGTCCGCGGCGGCGGCGACGTGATGCAGTTCGCCGTCAACACGTTCGGCGAGCACGAACACGCCAGCGCACCTGGACAGCTCCGCATCCTGCTCGACACGAACCGGGACGGAGCGGCCGACTGGTCGGTGTTCAACGCCGACCTGACGGTCGGGTCGACCGGCCAGTACGACGGCAGGAACGTCGTGTGGGTCCAGCAGGTCGGATCGCCGACCGCGAACGCGTTCTTCTTCACCGACGCGGATCTGAACTCTGCCAACACGATCTTGACAGTGCCGTTGGCAGCGATGGGCCTCACCCCGACGACGACGTTCGACTACACCGTGCAGGGTGTCGACTCGTACTTCACCGGAGCGGTCACCGACCAGATCACCGGCCTGACATTCACCCCCAGCACGATGAAGTTCGCTCCGTCGCTGTTCGACTTCACGATCGCGGCGGGCGGGCGGACGACGCTCGGCGTATCGGCTCCGGCCGGCGGCGCGGCGGCCTCGCCGTCGCAAACCGGTCTGTTGCTGATGAAGCGGGACGCTCCCGACGGCGCCGAGGCCGATGTGGTCAAGGTGGTGGGCCAATCGGTGTCGTAGATATGTTCCGTCTACTACGCTGAGGCGGCCAAGCGTTGACGAGAAGGGACCCAGCCATGCCCAATCCGCGTGGATTTCTGCCCAAGGCGCTGTGTGTGCTGGCGGCAGCCGGTCTGGCTGGGGCCCTTCTCGCCGCACCCGCCCAAGCGGTGAGAACGGAGCAGATGACCAGCAGTTGCGCGGCGCCGGATCCGGACGTGCCCAAGGAGCAGTTCCGGGCGATGTGGATCGCGACCGTCGTCAACATCGACTGGCCGTCCAAGCCCGGGCTCCCGGTCGCCGACCAGAAGGCGGAGTACGTCCGCTGGCTCGACGAGGCGGTGGCGCGCAAGTTCAACGCGGTGATCGTCCAGGTGCGGCCGACCGCCGACGCGTTCTGGCCGTCGCCGTACGAGCCGTGGTCGCAGTGGATCACCGGCGTCCAAGGACAGAACCCCGGCTACGACCCGCTCGCGTTCTTCGTTGCCGAAGCGCACAAGCGGAACCTGGAGTTCCACGCCTGGTTCAACCCGTACCGGGTGAGCATGCAGACCGACCCGGCGCAGCTCGTACCGACACACCCGGGCCGCGTGCACCCGGAGTGGATCCTCCCGTACGGCGGGAAGCTCTACTACAACCCGGGCATTCCGGCGGTCCGCGCGTTCGTCGAGGACGCGATCATGGACGCGGTCAAGCGGTACGACATCGACGGCGTGCACTTCGACGACTACTTCTACCCGTATCCCGTTGCTGGACAGGTGTTCGCCGACGACCCGACGTACGCGGAGTACGGCGCGGGCTTCCCGGACAAGCTGTCCTGGCGGCGGCACAACATCGACCTGCTGATGTCGGAGCTGAACGACAAGATCCACGCGGCGAAGCCGTGGGTGAAGTTCGGCGTGAGCCCGTTCGCGATCTGGCGGAACAAGTCGACGGACCCGACCGGCTCGGACACCCAGGGTGGCGTGCAGACCTACGACGACCTCGGCGCGGACACCAAGAAGTGGGTGCGCGAGGGGTGGCTCGACTACATCACTCCGCAGATCTACTGGAACATCGGCTTCACCGTCGCGGACTACCAGAAGCTCGTGCCGTGGTGGTCGGACGTGGTGTCCGGGACGGACGTGCAGCTGATCATCGGGCAGGCGACCTACAAGGCGGGAACGACGACGCAGGTGCCCGGCTGGGGTGACCCGGCGGAGATGTCGAAGCACCTGACGTTGAACCGTTCGTACCCGTTGGTGGTGGGCGACATCTTCTTCTCGGCGAAGGACGTCCGGGCCAACCGGCTCGGCGGGATGGATGTTGTGGTGGCGGACCACTACAGCCGGCCGGCGTTCACTCCGGTGGCCGAGCAGCTCGGTGGCGCGGCGCCTCGCCAGCCCGCACTGATCGCGCCGCGGCGCTCCGCGGACGGGGTCGAGCTGCGGTGGATCGACGCGCAGCCGTCGAGCAAGCGGGCGACGTCGTACGCGATCTACCGGTTCGAGGGCAAGCGGGACCTGTCTTCGTGCGACTTCAAGGACGCGTCGGGGCTGATCGCGCACGTGCGGTCGGACGGGTCGGCGACGCAAGAGTGGGTTGACACGACGGCCGAAACCGGCAAGTTCTACACGTACGCCGTGAGTGGCCTGGACCGCCTCTCGAACGAGAGCACGCCGTCGCACGAGCGCGTGGTGGGTCGATAGGTCGTAGCCGCTCCCCCGCGCGGGTCGGTAGGTTGACCCGCGTGGGAGAAGGCACGCCTTCGCGCCAGCGGGTCATCGGCCGATAGGTCGTCGTCGCCCGCCGCGAGTCGGTAGGTTGACCCGCGTGGGAGAAGGCACGCCTTCGCACCAGCGGGTCAACAGCCGAAAGGTCGTCGTCGCCCGCCCGAGTCGGTAGGTTGACCCGCGTGGGAGAAGGCACGCCTTCGCACCAGCGGGTCAACAGCCGAAAGGTCGTCGTCGCCCGCCCGAGTCGGTAGGTTGACCCGCGTGGGAGAAGGCACGCTGACCGCGCTGGACGAGGGCACGTTCGAACAGCTCGTCGACGCACACCGGCACGAGCTGCGGGTGCACTGCTATCGGATGCTCGGCTCGTTCGAGGAGGCCGAGGATCTCGTCCAGGAGACGTTCCTCCGCGCCTGGCGAGGCCGTGCGGACTTCGAGGGGCGGGCGTCGCTGCGTACGTGGCTGTACCGGATCGCGACCAATGCCTGCCTCGACGCGCTCGACCGGCTGAAGCGACGCGCGCTCCCCTCGCAGCTGATGCCGGCGTCCGGTCCCGAGGTCGACCTCCCGATCAACACCGACGTCGCCTGGCTGCAGCCGTACCCGGACGAGCTGCTCGACCAGGTCGCGCCCGGCGGTGAGTCGCCGGACGCGATGGTGGTCGCGCGGGAGACGATCGAGATCGCGTACATCGCGGCGCTCCAGCTGCTGCCTCCGAAGCAGCGCGCGACCCTGATCCTGCGGGACGTGCTCGCCTGGTCCGCCAAGGACACCGCGGCGCTGCTCGAGCTGTCCGTCCCGTCGGCGAACAGCGCACTGCAACGCGCGCGGGCGACGTTGAAAGAGCAGCTGCCGGCCCAGCGGTCCGACTGGTCGGCCACGTCCGAGCTCACGCCGGGACAGCGCGAGGCCGTACGGAAGTTCATGGAGGCGCATGAACGTTCCGACATCAACGCACTGGCGGAGCTGCTCGCCGACGACGTGCGCGCGACCATGCCGCCGTTCTCGATGTGGTACGACAACAAGGCCGCCGTCGTCGGCATCACGACGGGCAGCTACGACCCGAACTCGCCGCACTACATGGGCGAATGGCGCTCCCACCTGACGTTCGCCAACCGCCAGCCCGCGTTCGTGAGCTACCGGCGCGCACCCAGCGACACGGTGTTCCGCGCGTTCGGCATCGGCCTGCTCCGCTTCGACGGCGACCTCGTCGCGGAGATGACCTCGTTCATCGACACCAGCATGTTCCCCGCTTTCGGACTACCCATGGAGCTCGACGAGTGAACGTTCGCCGCTTCCCCGACCGTGCGGCCCTCGGCCGCGAGGCCGCCGCCGACATCGCAGCGTTCCTGCGGGAACGCCTTGCCAGCAAGGCGAACGTCCGCGTGGTCTTCGCCGCCGCGCCGAGCCAGCAGGAGACGCTGGAGGCTCTCGTCACTGCTCCGGACCTCGACTGGTCGCGCATCACCGCGTTCCACATGGACGACTACCTCGGGCTGTCCCCGGACGCGCCGCAGGGGTTTGGGAACTGGCTCCGGCGGGTCATCTTCGACCACGTGCCGGTCGGATCGCTCCACCTGATGCGGACCGACGGCGACGCGGACGCGCGGTCGAAGGAGTACGCGGACCTGATGGCCGAAGCGCCGATCGACGCTGTCTGCTTGGGGATCGGCGTGAACGGACACATCGCGTTCAACGACCCGCCGTACGTCGACTTCAACGATCCGCTTGCCGTCAAGGTGGTCGAGCTCGACCAGGTGTCGCGTCAACAGCAGCTTGACGAGGGGCACTTCCCGACGTTCGACGCGGTGCCGGCTCGCGCGATCACCCTGACGGTGCCGCGGCTGCTCGACGCGGATCGGCTGTTCTGCATGGTTCCGGGCGCCGCGAAGGCTCCGGCGGTGCGCCGCACTTTGCACGACGAGATCACCACCGATTGCGCGTCGACGATCCTCCGTACGCACGCCGACTGCACGCTCTACCTCGACGCGGATTCCGCGAGTGAGCTCGACTGAGCTGACCGGTCGCGACCCTTCGACGGGCCGTCCGACTGCCGTTCTGATCACCGACGGGGTGATCTCGTCGATCCGTCCCGGCCCGGAGGCCGAGGACGTGTGGCTCGCGCCGGGGTTGATCGACCTGCAGGTCAACGGGTTTCGCGGTCATGACGTGAACGCCGAACCCGATCCGGCCGCGGTCGTCGCGATGGTGCACTCGCTGATCTCGGTCGGGGTGACGACTGTCGTGCCGACGGTGATCACCGCTTCGGAGGAACAGATCGTCCTTGCTCTTCGGGCGATCGTCGCAGCGCGCTCGGCCGATCCGTTGATCGCGCATGCCGTGCCGTACGCGCACGTGGAGGGCCCGTACCTGTCCGGCGAGGACGGGCCGCGCGGAGTCCACCCTGCGGAGCACCTCCGGGCGCCGTCGGTCGCGGAGTTCGTACGGTGGCAGCGCACGAGCGGCGACCTCGTCGGCATGGTCACGCTCTCACCGCACTTCGACGAATCACCTTCCTACATTGCCGATCTCGTCGCCCGCGGGGTCCTCGTCGCGGTCGGTCATACGCACGCCACTCCCGCGCAGATCCTCGCCGCCGCGGACGCGGGGGCGACGCTGTCGACGCACCTGGGGAACGGCGCCCACGCCGTACTCCCCCGCCATCCGAACTACCTGTGGGCACAGCTCGCGGACGACCGGCTGAACGCCGGCTTCATCGCCGACGGACACCACTTGTCCCGCGAGACCTTGATCGCGATGCTGCGGGCGAAGTCGCTGGACCGTTCCTTCCTCGTGTCGGACGCGGTCGCGCTCGCCGGCTCGGCGCCGGGGACCTACCGCACGCCGGTCGGCGGCACTGTCGAGCTGACGTCGGAGGGGCGGCTCGAGTACGGCGCCACCGGACTGCTCGCGGGCGCGGCTCGTTCGCTGGCCGATGGGGTGGCGAACGTGGCGGGGCTCGGCCCGTTCTCGCTCGGACAGGCCGTCGGGCTCGCGACCTCGTCGCCGGGGCGGTTCTGCGGCGGCCGGGGTGTCCTGCGGGTCGGCGCTTCGGCTGATCTGGTGACGTTCCGGTGGGAGCCGGGCTCCACGACCCTCGCCGTCGAGCAGGTCCTCGTCGCCGGTCAGTCGCCGAGCTCCTGAGTGAACGCCTGCATCGTTTCCACGAACATCCTGCGCTGATCGGCCGTCAGAGGTTCGAACGCCAGCCGCCAGGCCTCCGCGCTCCCCGCGAACCACTGATGGATCGCCTCGCGGTGCTCCTCGGCGATCGAGACGATCGCCCGGCGGCGGTCGTTCGGATCCTCGTGTCGTTCGATCACACCCTGCCGACTGAGGTCGCTCACCATCAGGCTGACCGTGGCGGGCGCGATCTCGAGGCGGTTGGCCAGGTCGTTGACGCCGAGCGGTCCGTCGAACGCCAGGTACGCAAGCATCGAGCGATGTCGCGGAGCCAGCGCGAAGCTCTCCAGCGCGACGGGAGGGGCCATGCGTTTGACCCGCCCGACCATCCGACTACTTGGCAGGCCGTTCGGACGGTGTCGGGGTGCCTCGGCCGGAGCTGGGCGAGCAGCTGCGGAGGCATTGCCTGACGTTCTGCTCGCACCTGCATGGACACCACGACCGCGAGGAGCTGACGTTCGACGAACTCGGTCCGCAGCGGCCGGAGCTCGGGCCGATGCTCGACCGGCTGCGGGCCGAGCACCAGGTCGTCCTAGAACTGAACGAGCGGATCGCCAAGCTGGTCTCGGAGTTGTCCGCCGACGACCTGTCTGTCGAGCTCGCCTCGTTGACGTCGCAGCTGGAGGCGCACTTCTCCTACGAGGAGAGGGAGCTCGGGCCGGCGCTGGACGCGGCGGCCTAGACCACCGGGTCGGGGTCGGGCGCCATGTCGCCGTTCGCCTCGGGCGTCGTGCCGCGGACGTGGGCGCGGATCGGCTCAAGGTTGGCGAGCGGCGCGAAGTAGCCGGTGATGCCGTGGTCGAACGTGATCGCGTGGATGCCCTCGTTCGCCCACGCCGCGGACTGGGAGACGGCGTCGTCCGGCGTCATCGCGAGCACGAACGCGCTGCCGTCGGCGCTCGCGTAGCCGTTGGAGACCGCGAAGTTTCTGGCCCGCTTGGCGGAGGTGAACCCGAGCAGGAACGGCTTGCCGTCGAACACGCCGACGAACGGGTGCGGGTTGTCCGGCTCGCCGCGTTGGACGAACCACCAACGCTCGAGCTCGAACGTCGCAGCCCAGAGCGCGGTCAGGTTGTCCTGGCTGTCGTCGTTCTTCGCCACCCAGGCCAGCTGGTCGAGGCGTTCCTGAGCGTCCCCAGCGCTCTGGGTGCCCTGCGTCTCCTGCTGCGACTCCGTCACCGCTGCAACTCCCCTCGTCCGGCAGCGGCCCAGCCTAGCTAGTGGCGTCGCCAAACGGTGCCGCGGCGGTCGTGACCGATGAACTGCTCGATCTCGATGGCCAGCTCGTACTCGCCGCAGCGCTCGGCCAGCAGGTAGAGCGCGAGGTCCAGGCCGGCGAGCCAGCCGCTACCGGAGGTGACGATGTCGCCGTCGTCGACGATCCGCGCCTCGACGACCTCGGCCCACTTCGCCAGGTAGACGTAGTCGCGGTCGAGCGTGGTCGCGGGCCGGCCTTCGAGCAGGCCCGCGGCGCCGAGGATCAGCGCGCCGGAGTCGACACCCGCGAGGATCAGGCGGTCGCCGGCGCGTTCCTTGAACGCCCGCACCTGCGCGGGGAGCTCGCTCGCCTCGATCACCTCGACGTCCCACCCGCCGGCGACGATCAGGACGTCGGCCTCGTCCGGATCCCACCGCCGGAGTCCGCCGAACCGCGTGCCGTAGCAGCCGGCGATCTCCTGCTGGCCGTCGACGGTGACCATGGCCGGCTCGACGTCGGCGCCCATCGCCTTCGCTCTCGCGAGGACGTCGAACGGGAGGAGTGCGTCCATCTCGGCGATGCCGTCGTACATCAACACCTGTGCTCGCATGCGACCAGCCTCGCCGCGGAGGGAGGCCGCGGCCAATGGCGAGATCGACATAGTTCGATAGATTCTCGCCATGCACCGCGTCGCCGTCCTCGCCCTGCCAGGCGTGGTCGCGTTCGAGCTGGCGACCGCCTGCCAGGTCTTCGAGTCGGCCCGCCCGGCCGGGCGGCTCTACGACGTTCGGGTCTGCGCCGAGGGTGGTGGCCGGGTCGCGGCGATGGCGTCGTTCGAGACGCCGTTCGAGATCGTCGCGCCGTACGATCTGTCGGCTCTCGCCGACGCGGACACCGTGATCGTCCCGGCTTCCTCGGTGGACACGCCGTCGGACGCCGCGCTGGAGGCGTTGCGCGCCGCCCACGCGCGCGGCGCCCGGATCGCTTCGATCTGTACGGGCGCGTTCGCCCTGGCCGCGGCGGGCCTGCTCGCCGGCCGGCGCGCGACGACGCACTGGGCGCACTGCGAACGGCTCTCTTCGCTGCACCCCGACGTGACCGTCGACCCGGCGGTGCTGTTCGTGGACGAGGGCTCCGTGCTGACGGCGGCCGGGGTGGCGGCGGGGCTGGACCTCTGCCTGCACCTCGTACGCCGCGACCACGGCGCCGCGACCGCCGCGTACGTCGCGCGCCGGATCGTGATGCCGCCGCACCGCGACGGCGGCCAGGCGCAGTACCTGAGCTACGCCGACTCGGCCGCGCCCGACGGCTCGCTCGAGCCCACGCTCACCTGGCTGGGCACGCGCCTCGGCGAGGAGCTCTCGCTCGCCGAGATCGCCCGCCACGCCACCGTCAGTCCCCGCACGCTGCTGCGCCGCTTCCGCGAACAGACCGGCACCACTCCCCTGCGCTGGCTGATCCACCAGCGGCTGGACCGGGCGCGACAGCTGCTGGAGACCACCGACCTGACCGTGGACGAGGTCGCCAAGGCCAGCGGCCTCAGCACCGCTCTGTCCCTCCGCCAGCACTTCGCCCGCCACCTGGGCACGACCCCGACTCAGTACCGCCGGGCGTTCCAGCCGATCACACCACCGCGATGACGATCCGACAGCTCTGGGATCACCACATCGGTCAGACAGTGACCAGAGCTAGGCGGAACTTGCCCAAGGCTGCTGCCTCGGCAAGGCGGCGCAGGTCGGCGGCGTCGCTCGTCACCACGATGGCTCGAAGCGCCATCGCCGTGGCCACGACGATCGCGTCGACCGCGTCGGAGGTACGGCTGACCCCGAGCAGGACCCCAGCGGCCTTGGCGAGCGTCGCACTCGTCTCATCGATCCGGCAAGCACGCAGCACGTGCGTCAAAGGCACCTGACGCGCTCCATCTCGCCAGACCTGGGCCAGGACCGGCGCGGGAACCGCGATCTCGCGCCTGCTCCGCAACGCCTCCTCATGGACGGCCAACATCCCTCTGTCGCCCTTCTCCGCAGCGACCAACGCACCTGCGTCATAGACGAAGGGCACGCGCGAATCCGCCCATCCACTCACCCCGCCTCACGCTCGATCCCAAGGAGCTCCGCTTCGGCCCGAGCAATCTCCGCTCGCGCCCAGGCACGTTCCTCAGGAGTGATCGGCCCCTCCTCGGCCTCCCACTCGGCCATCGCGGCCAGGCCGTCCTCGATCCGGGCGCGGTGCTCGGCTGCTCGAGCGATCCAGGTCGAGAGCGGCATCCCCGCACGTTTCGCCAGCTGTTGGGAGTGCTTCAACAGCTCCTCCGACAGCGTAATCGTCACCTTCTTGGATGCCATACCGAGACCATACCGCACTATGGCATCCGCCATACCGACGTTCGCCCTCGGTGAACAACCATGCGAATACACGTTCGAATCGGTATGGTCGTCGCCAAGCGCACTGACGCTCCGCACCTTGACAACTGCACAGAGAGAGATCGCACCCCTCGGCTAGGACGTGCGCAGGTCCATGCCGAGGTCGAGGGCGGGGGCGGAGTGGGTGAGGGCGCCGACGGCGAGGTAGTCGACGCCTGTCTCGGCGTACGCCCGGGCGACGTCGAGGGTGAGGCCGCCGGAGGCCTCGAGGCGGGTCTCCACTCCGGCGGCGCGGACGCGACGGACCGCCTCCGCGCAGTCCGCGGGCGTGAAGTTGTCGAGCAGGACGAGCTCGGCACGTTCGGCGAGCATGGCGTCCAGCTCGTCGAGCGTCGTCACCTCGACCTCGCACGCCAGCTCTGGTGCCCGTGCGCGGACGGCCGCCAGGGCGGCACTGACCGAGCCGGCGGCGAGGACGTGGTTGTCCTTCACCAGCACGGCATCGCCGAGCCCGAGCCGGTGGTTGACGCCGCCACCGCAGCGGACCGCGTACTTCTCCAGCAGCCGCAGGCCGGGCAGCGTCTTCCGCGTGTCGCGGATCGCGCAGCCCGTCCCGTCCACCGCATCGACCCATGCGGCGGTCACGGTGGCGACGCCGGAGAGGTGGGTGAGCAGGTTGAGCGCGGTCCGTTCGGCCGTCAGCAACGAGCGAACGGGACCGCGAACGGCCAACGCCGGTTGGTGAGCGACGAGTCGGGTCCCGTCATCCAGGCGGGACACGACCTCGATCTCGCCCTCCCCCACCAGGTCGAACACGGCGAGTGCGACCGGTCCGCCGGCCAGCACGCCCGCGACGCGCGGGGTGAGATCGGCCGTCGCGATCGCGTCCGCCGGCACGGTCGCTTCGGTGGTGGCGTCCGGGCCGTACCGGAGGTCTTCCGTCAACGCCGTGTTGACGACACGGAGGACGTCATCGACGTCGAGGCCGGACTTGTCGAGCGCGGCGCGAGTGGCGGGCGAGATCATGCGACACCCGCCAGCTCGTACCGGGAGACCACGTGCGGTGCGCCGGAGTCGTCCGCCCGGTAGGCGATCGTCGTCCGCCAGCGTGCGTCGTCCCGGGACGGAAAGTCGTGGCGAACGTGGCAGCCACGCGACTCCTCCCGCTCCGACGCGGCCAGGGCGAGCACGCGCGCGGTCATCGCGAGCGCCGCGTCCTCGACGTCCCGGCGCGAGCGCAGGGCGCCGACCTCGGACGTCTTGTCGAGCACCGCGCCCACCTCGGCGAGGCCCACGGCGTCGCGGCCGATCGCGGCGTACCGGCTCATCGCCTGCTGCAGGGCGGCACGGTCGGCGATCGGGACGACCGGCCACCGTTGCGCCTCGGCCCGCCGCGGGTTGGCTAGCAGCCCGGTGGCGCGGTCGGACGCCACCGCTCGGGCTGCCCGGCCGCCGACCACGAGGCCCTCGAGCAGGCTGTTCGAGGCCAGCCGGTTGGCGCCGTGCAGACCAGTGCGCGCGACCTCGCCGGCGGCGTACAGGCCCGGCACGGTCGTCCGCCCGTCCACCGAGGCGACCACGCCGCCGCAGCCGAAGTGGGCGGCCGGGGCCACCGGGATCGGGTCCACCGAGGGGTCGATGCCCGTCGCCGCGCAGGCCGCGAACACCGTCGGGAAGCGTGCCTGGAAGTGCGCCCGCGTCAGGTGCGTGGAGTCGAGGAACACATGGTCGTCGATGCCGCCGGGGGCCTCCAGCAGCCGGCGGGTGATCGCCGCCGAGACGACGTCGCGTGGGGCCAGGTCGGCGAGCGGGTGCACGCCTTCCATCACCCGGGCGCCGGCGCCGTCGACGAGGAACGCGCCCTCGCCGCGGACGGCCTCGGTCACCAACGGGCGGCGGCCGTGCGCGCCCGCGCCCGTGTACAGAACGGTGGGGTGGAACTGCACGAACTCCAGGTCCGCGACCTCCGCGCCCGCACGGAGGGCGAGCGCGATGCCGTCGCCGGTGGCGACGTCGGGGTTGGACGTCGCCTGGTAGAGCTGCCCGAGACCACCGGTCGCGAGCAGGACTGCCGGTGCCCGGAGCATGCCGATCCCGGCGTCATCCAGGACGAAGAGCCCGGCGCAGGCGCCGTCGGCGGTGAGCATGAGCTGGAGCGCGACGGTCTGTTCGAGCACCGCCACCTCGTGTGTGCGAGCGGTCGCGAGCAGCGCGCGTTCGACCTCGGCGCCGGTCGCGTCGCCGCCGGCGTGGATGACGCGGAACGCGGTGTGCCCGCCCTCCCGCGTACGGGCGAGCCGCCCGTCCGGACCCGGGTCGAACACCGCGCCCTCGTGCCGGAGCTGCGCCACCGCGGCGGGTCCGTCGACGAGGATCGTCGTCACCGCGTCCTCGTCGCACAGCCCGGCTCCGGCGACGAGCGTGTCGTCGATGTGCTGGCGGATCGAATCGTGCTGGCTCGCCTCGCCCGGCATCGCGACCGCGATGCCGCCCTGGGCCCAGCGCGTGTTGCCGTCGTCCGCGGCGCCCTTCGTCACGACCAGCACGTTCAGGCCGAGGCGCTTCGCCTCGGTCGCGGCGGTCAGGCCGGCGACGCCGGTGCCGACGACGACGAGATCGGCGGTTGCCTCCCAGGTCATTCGCCGCCTCCAGGCTGACCGATCTCCACCATCCGCTGGACGGCACCGCGTGCCCGCGCGGCGATCGCCTGGTCGACGTGCACCTCGTCGGCGCCGTCGCGCAGGCAGCGCAGCAGCGCGGCTGGCGTGATCATCTTCATGTAGCGGCAGGACGCACGTTCGTTCACCGCGCGGAAGTCGACGCCCGGCGCGGCCTTGCGGAGTTGGTGCAGCATGCCGATCTCCGTCGCCACCAGCACCGAGCGCGACTTGGTCTCGCGCGCCTCGTCGAGCATGCCGCCGGTCGACAGGATCTTCACCCGGTCGGCCGGAACGGCACCCGCGCCGGCCAGGTAGAGCGCCGACGTCGCGCACCCGCACTCGGGGTGGATGTACAGGTCGGAGTCGGGGTTCTCCGCGGCGCGCTGGGCGAGCTCGTCCCCGTTGATGCCGGCGTGGACGTGGCACTCCCCCGCCCAGACGTGCAGGTTCTCGCGTCCGGTGATCCTGCGCACGTGCGCGCCGAGGAACATGTCCGGCAGGAACAGCACCTCGCGGTCGGCCGGGATGGACTGCACGACCTCGACCGCGTTCGACGAGGTGCAGCAGATGTCGGTCTCGGCCTTCACCTCGGCGGTCGTGTTGACGTACGACACCACGACGGCGCCCGGGTGCTCGGCCTTCCACGCGCGCAGCTGGTCGGCGTCGATCGAGTCGGCGAGCGAACAGCCGGCCCGCGCGTCGGGGATCAGCACGGTCTTCTCCGGGCTGAGGATCTTGGCCGTCTCGGCCATGAAGTGCACGCCGCAGAACACGATCGTCGACGCGTCGCTCGTCGCCGCGATCCGGCTCAGCGCGAGCGAGTCGCCGGTGAAGTCGGCGATGTCCTGGATCTCGGGGATCTGGTAGTTGTGCGCGAGCAACACCGCGTCGCGTTCGCGGGCGAGTCGGCGTACCTCCTCCCGCCATGCCTCGTCCGGCACCACCCCGACGTAGCCGCCGGAGGTACGTTCGATCACCGCGGTCATCGACTGCTCTCCCTCACCCAAAGGGGTTTGGCAGGGCTCCCCGTCGAGCCCTCTCCCCACCCCTAACCCCGTGTCATCGCGGGCTCTTCCCGCCACGCCGAGGTTTTCGTCTATGAATCGAAAACTGTCAGAGATACTATCACCGCGTGAGCAAACTGGGGCATGAGGTTCTCGCCGCGGTGCTCCAAGTCCGGTCCCGGTCACTGCAGGTCCTGCTGTGGCGCCGGGCTCGCGAGCCGCAGGTCGGCCGCTGGTCCCTCCCCGGCGGACAGCTCGGCGCGAGCGAGGACATCGAGGCGTCCGTACGCCGTCAGCTGGCCGAGAAGGTCGACGTCCGGCAGCTCTCCCACGTCGAGCAGCTGGCCGTGTTCAGCGGCCCGGAGCGGGTGCCCGGCGACCGGGTGATCGCGAGTACGTTCCTCGCGCTGGTGCGCTCCGACAACGACCCGGTGATCCCGGACGACACCTCGTGGTTCCCCATCGACGCGCTGCCGGACACCGCGTTCGACCACCGGTCGGTCGTGCTGCGCGGCCGGGACCGGCTCCGGTCGAAGCTTTCCTACACGAACATCGGGTTCGCGCTCGCGCCGCCGGAGTTCACCGTGTCGGCACTGCGCGACGTGTACTCGGCGGCGCTCGGCTATCGCGTGGCGGCGACCAACCTGCAGCGCGTGCTGTCGCGGCGCGGGCAGCTCGAGCCGACCGGCGCGACCGTCGCGCCGGGGCCCAGTGGCGGACGGCCGGCGGCGCTGTTCCGCTTCGCGGCCGCGAGCATCCAGATCACCGACCCGTTCGCGGTGTTCCGTCCGCCCGCTTCGCCCGCGCCCGCGGCTACCCCTCCCCCGGCTACGGAGTCTGTTTCGCGAGCTTGAGCAGCTTGTCGAGCACGTCGCTCACCCGGATGCCGTCGTGCTCGTACTCGTTGGTGATCCACGGCGTCACTCTTTTGACCGCCTTGGCCGTCGCGAGCGAGAGCTCGCGGGGGACGTAGAGGTCGTCGTAGTACACCGCGGCGAACACCGGCACCTCGTTGCGGGTGAGCTGCTCGACGTCGTACAGGGCGGGCCAGTCTTCCTTGTGCGCAAGGAGGTTCGCCGTCTCGCGCAGCGGGACGAGGGCTGGGTCCTCGTCGAAGAAGAACGGGTAGATCACCTCGCCGGTGAACAGGAACGGCTGCTCGCCGTCGAGGTGGAACTCCTTGCGTTCGGTGTACACGCGCTCGGCCGACCAACGGCTCGCCGATCCTTGCTGGTAGATCGACTCGTGCAGTACCGCGTACAGCGGGCCCTCGGCGAAGCTCAGGCCCGGGCCGACCGCGTGGAGGAACGTGTCGGAGAGCTCGTCGCCGTCGACGCCCGGGACGAACGCCTCCTCCAGCACGTAGTGCAGGCCGTCGAACTCGCCGCGCATGCCGAGCCCGTGCCCGACGGTCTGGAAGCGGCGCGGCGAGAAGCGCTCGCCAGTGGGCAGCCGGACGTCGTTCTCGGCGAGGTGCCGAACGATCCGCGCGCACAGCTCGCGGTCGTAGGGGTGCAGGGCGAAGTAGGCCTCGCTCTTCTCGACCATGTGGTCGTACGTCACCTCGTACAGGGCGTCGGCCGTGCCCTGGATCGCCGGCAGCCCGCCGGTGACGAACGCCTCCTTCACGCCGGCCGGCGCGAACGAGAGGTACGTCATGATGCAGAAGCCGCCGTAGCTCTGGCCGAGCAGGCTCCACGGGGCATCGCCGCCGAGGGCTTTGCGCAGCGCCTCGGAGTCCCAGACGATCGCGTCGGCGCGGAAGTGCTGGAGATAGTCGGCCTGCTCCTCCGGCCCGCCGCGGCGGGCGAGCGTCTGCCTGTTCGCGTGCGTCGACAGGCCGGTGCCACGCTGGTCGAGCATGACGACGCGGTAGTCCTCCAGCGCCCGGTCGATCCATGCGGACGGACCCGGCCTCGGCCCCTTGCCGCCCGGACCACCCTGCAGGAACAGCAACCGCGGCTGGTTCGCATCGAGCTTGTCCACCTTGACGAGCTCGCGGGCGAAGACCTCGATCTGCTCCCCGTCCGGCGCACGGTGGTCGAGCGGGACGTCGAGCCGATGCTCGATCGTGACGACGTCGAGATGCCGATACGTGCGGCTGCGCAGCGCGTTCACTCTGGAGTTTTTACTCCACCCTCAGCGGGCGCGCTATGGGGATACCTCTCTCGCGTAGGCGCGGAGCGGGCGGGCGTACTGGCGAAGGCTCGGGTCGTCGACGCGGTCCAGGACGAGCTCGAGGAGCTCGCGGACGGCTGCCGGGTGGTTGCCGTCGCTGCCGAGGGCCAGCGCGAGGAACGCGGTGACCGCGGCGTCGTCGGGGAAGCGCCGAGCCGCGGTGTAGAGGATCTCGACCGCCTCGCCGGCGCGGCCGAGGTTCCGGAGCGTGCTGGCGTACTGGATCGTGGCCTGGCGCTCGATGTCGGGCTCGAGCCCACCCGCGAGCGCCCGCTCGTACAGCGGGGCGGCTTCCGCCTCGCGACCCGCGAAGTCGAACGCTGACGCGTACTCGAACGCGGCGCGCGGGTCGTCTGGATGCCGTTCGAAGAGGTCGGCGAAGGTCGTGACGGTAGGTTCGGGCCGGCTGGGATCGGCGGACTCCCAGGCGTGCCTGACCTGCTCGAGATCGATCACGGCGAAACCCTCTCAGAAAAGTTCGCTGAGCATGTCGAGGATCCAGGGACGGCACCGTCTGACTCACGAATGGCACCCAACGAGGGGCCGCGGACACGAACGAGAGGGTGGGGACGATGACCAAGGACCTGACTCAGCAGGAGATCGCCGACATTCTGGCCAAGCCGTACGCACAGGAGCTGCTCTCCGGCGACGAGCCCGCGCGGTTCGCGTACAACGGGCTCGACGGGTTCCCGCGAGTGATCCCGGTCGGGTTCTGGTTCCGGGACGGCAAGCTCGAGATCGCGACCGTCCCGAAGTCGGCGAAGGTCAAGGCACTGCAGCAGAACCCGCGGGTCGCGCTGACGATCGACCGGCAGCGGCCGTGGACCCCGAAGGTCCTGCTGGTGCGCGGGACGGTCGAGGTGACGTTCGTGGAAGGCGTCCCGCAGGCGTACGTCGACGGTGCACGGAAGGTGACGCCGGCCGAGGTCTTCCCCGAGTGGGAGGCCGGCGTGCGGGCGCTCTACAAGAGCATGGCGCTCATCACGGTCACGCCGACCTGGGTCAAGCTGCTGGACTTCGAGACCACGATCCCCAAGGCGGTCGAGGACATCATCGTCGACTACCAGGCCAACGCCGCGCAGAGCTGAGAGGACGAACGAGATGACGCGCTACCTGATCCTGACTTCCTACGACGGGGACCTCGACACGCCGCCGATGGACGAGTGGGACCCCAGCGACATCGAAGCGCACATGGGCTATCTGCAGGCGCTGAACCAAGCGCTGATCGAGAATGGCGAACTGGTCGAGATGCAGGCGCTCACCGGTCCCGAGCTCGCGAAGAAGGTGCGGTCGGACGGACAGAACGCGCCGGTCGTCACCGACGGCCCGTTCCCCGAGGTCAAGGAACTGCTCGCCGGCTACCAGCTGGTCGACGTCGAAACCGAGGAGCGCGCGGTGGAGATCGCGGCGCTGGTCTCCGCGGCGCCGGGGCCGAACGGCGTACCGCTCCAGCAACGCATCGAGGTGCGCCAGGTGATGTTTCGCCTTCCGGGCGCGGAGCTGTGACGGACGAACCAGCAATCGAGGACCTGCTGCGCCAGCTCGGCCCGCAGGTCCTCGGCGCTGTCGTCCGCTGGTCCGGCGACTTCGACATGGCCGAGGACGCCGTGCAGGAGGCGCTGCTGTCGGCGTTCCTGCACTGGCCGCGCGACGGGATGCCGGACAACCCGCGCGGCTGGCTGATCCAGACCGCGGTACGCAAGGTCACTGACGCCTTCCGTAGCGAGGCCGCGCGCCGGCGGCGCGAGGTGAACGAGGCCTGGCGGGACGTGCCGCAGGGCAGAATCGAGCAGCAGGACGACACGCTCGAGCTGCTGTTCATGTGCTGCCATCCTTCGCTGACGCCGGCGTCGGCGGTGGCGCTCACGCTGCGGGCGGTCGGCGGGCTGACGACGGCGGAGATCGCGAAGGCGTTCTTCGTACCGGAAGCCACGCTCGCGCAGCGGGTGAGCCGCGCGAAGCAGCGGATCAAGTCGTCGGGGACCTCGTTCGGGAAGCCGGAGCCATCGGAGTTCGGGGAGCGGCTGGAGTCGGTGCTGCGGGTGCTGTACCTGATCTTCAACGAGGGGTACGCGACCAGTATCGGGTCCGCCCTCCATCGCACCGACCTGTCGGGCGAGGCGATCCGGCTGACGCGGAACGTGCACGCATTGCTCCCCGACGATCCCGAGGTCACCGGGCTGCTCGCGCTGATGCTGCTCACCGACGCGCGCCGGCTCGCGCGGACGGACGAGTACGGGCGGCTCGTTCCGCTCGAGGAGCAGGACCGCACGCGTTGGGACCGCGCCAAGATCGCCGAGGGCGTGCGACTCGTGACCACCGCGATGGCCGGCGGCCGGGTCGGCGAGTACCAGCTCCAGGCCACGATCGCGGCGCAGCACGACACCGCGGCGCGGGCCGAGGACACCGACTGGGCCCAGATCCTCGCCCTGTATGGCCTGCTGGCGAAGCTCACCAACAACCCGATGGTCGCGCTGAACCGCGCGGTGGCGGCCGCGATGGCGAACGGCCCTCGGGCCGGCCTCGAGCAGCTGGCTCGGTTGGACGAGGAGCTGGCCGGGCACTACCGCCTCGACGCCGTTCGCGGACACCTGTACGAGCTGCTCGGGGACGTGGACACGGCCGTACGGCACTATCAGGCGGCAGCCGCTCGGACCACGAACGAGCCGGAGCGGCACTACCTCGTCCTGCGCGCCGCACGACTCAGAAGACGTTCGTCGGACCCAACCTGACGACCTCCTCGACCTGGTCGGGTTCGTTCGGCGACACCCAGCGGCCGGCCCAGGTCGCGCCCGCCTCCTCGTAGGCGGCGAGCTCGGCCCGGTCGGTGACGCCGCCGATCTTGACGTCGAACCCAGCCGGCGCGTCCTTGACCAGCGCCCGCACGCTCTCGACCGAATGCCCGTACGCGGCGCTGCCGTCCCACCGCAGGACCCGCCGCCGTACGGCCGGGACGCGCAGGTCGCCGCCGACCCAGATGGGGATCCGCGGGCGCTGCACCGGCCGAGCCGCCAACCGCGCGCCGTCGACCTCCTCGCCGTTCCAGAGCTTGGCGATCGTGACGAGGCCGGCGTCGAGGCGTCCGGCGAGCTCCTTCTTGGACGTGGACTCCCAAGCCAGGAACGGGTCGGAGGGATCGCCCGCGCCGGCGCCGAGGATCAGCCGGCCGTTCGACAGCCGGTCGAGGGTGAGCGCCTCCATCGCCAGCTGACCCGGCCGCCGCCGCGGGATCGGCGTCACCGTCGTTCCGAGCCTGATCCGCTTCGTCGCGGCCGCCATCGCGGCGAGGCAGATCCACGGATCCCAGGTCGGAGTGTCGACCTGCCCCTGGTAGACGACGTAGTCCTCCAGAAAGAAGGCGTCCCAGCCAGCCTCCTCCGCCTGGGCAGCCAAGACACCAAGCCCCGCCGGATCGAGCCTGGGCCCCGCGGAGCCCGTGGTCACGGAGTACTTCATGCCGGCGACCCTAGGATCGACCACCGACAGTCCCGCACCTTTAGGGTGTCGAGGATGCGGAGGTTCGAGGGCAAGGCGGTGCTCGTGACCGGGGCCGCTCACGGGATTGGGCGGGGCATCGCGGAACGGCTCGCTGCCGAAGGGGCCAGGGTCGCGCTCGCCGACCTCGACCTCACGGCGGCCGAAGCGTTGGCGGGCGAGCTCGGCGGCACCGCGGTCCGCTGCGACGTCACCGACGACGAGTCCGTAGGTACGGCGATCGCCACCACCGCCGAGGAGCTCGGCGGTCTCGACGTACTCGTCAACAACGCTGGACAGGGCAGCGGCCGCCCGTTCGACGAGGCCGACGACGCGCACTGGCGGCAGCAGCTCGACCTGAACCTGTTCGGCGCCGTCCGTTGCACCCGCGCCGCGCTCCCGTATCTGCTGCGCAGCAAGGGCAACGTCGTCTCGATCGGCTCGATCAACGGCATCGCCGCGTTCGGCGACATCGCGTACTCCACCGCCAAGGCCGGCCTGCAGAACCTGGTGAAGAACCTCACCACCCAGTACGGCCCCGACGGCGTCCGCTTCAACGTCGTCGCGCCCGGCACGATCCGCACCCGCAACTGGGACGGCCGCGACGCCGAGTTGCGAGCGTTCGCCCAGCAGCTCTATCCGCTTCGCCGCGTCGGCGAGCCCGAAGACATCGCCGCCGCGGTGGCGTTCCTCGCCTCCGACGACGCGAGCTGGATCAGTGGCATCACGCTCCCGGTCGAGGGCGGCGCGCTCTCCGGACCCGCCCGCTCGAGCATGACGGAGGACAGCGATGGCTAACATCATGCAGCTGCTGGATCTCACCACCCCGTGGTGCGTGCACGTCGCCATCACCCTCCGGATCGCCGACCGCGTCCAGGCAGGCACGACGAACGTCACCGAGCTCGCCCGAGCGGCCGACTGCGACCCGATCTTCCTGCGCCGCATCCTGCGGCACCTCGTCGCGAACGGCGTCTTCGAGGAGCCCGAGCCAGGCGAGTTCGCGCTGAACGACACCGCCGAGCAGCTGATCGACGAGGGTCTCAAGCTGACCTGCGACCTGGACGGGCTCGGTAACCGGTTCGCGCACTCGTGGAGCACCCTGCTCGAAGCCGTACGCACCGGAAAGCCCGCGTACGTCGAACGTTTCGGCCGCCCGTTCTGGGAGGACCTCGACGCCAACCCGAAGATCCGGCACGCGTTCGACGAGCTGATGGGCACGGTCGGCCACGGCAGGCCGGACCCGCGCCTCACCGACTGGGAGACCGTACGCACCGTCGTCGACGTCGGCGGCGGCACCGGCGGGCTGCTCGCCGAGATCCTCAAGGCCGCGCCGCACCTGCGGGGAACGCTGGTCGACCTCCCCCAGACCGTCGCGGAATCCCAAGCGGTGTTCGAAGAAGCCGGCGTCGCCGACCGTGTCACCGCCGTGGCGCAGAGCTTCTTCGACGAGCTTCCGGAAGGCGCCGACTGCTACGTGCTCGCGAGCATCCTCAACGACTGGCCGGACCAGGAGGTCGTCGCGATTCTCCGGCGTTGTGCTGCCGCGATGACCGACGACGGTCGCGTGCTCGTCAGGGGAGGCGTCTCCCCCGACGAGCACGCGGCCGACCAGCTCACGCTCGAGGTCGTGCTCCTCGGCGGTCGCAATCGGTCGCTCGACGAGTTCCGTCAATTCGCGCTTGACGCCGGCCTCGAGGTCGGGGCGACGCGTGAGAGCCCTTACGTCGTCGAGCTCAGGAAGCCGACGACCTGAACCGCCGCAAGCGCAGGCTGTTCGTCACGACGAACACCGAGCTGAACGCCATCGCGGCGCCGGCGAGCAATGGGTTGAGCAGGCCGGCAGCCGCGAGCGGTAGCGCGGCGATGTTGTACGCGAACGCCCAGAACAGGTTGCCCTTGATGATCCGCAACGTGTGCCTGGACAGCCGCATCGCGTCCACCGCGGCCATCAGGTCGCCGCGAACGAGGGTGAGGTCGCTCGCCTCGATCGCGACGTCGGTGCCCGATCCCATGCTGAGCCCGAGATCGGCCTGCGCCAGCGCGGCGGCGTCGTTCACGCCGTCGCCGACCATCGCGACGACCCTGCCCTCGGACTGCAGGCGCTTGATCACGTCGACCTTGTCGGTGGGCAGGACCTCGGCGATGACCTCGTCGATCCCGACCTGCGCCGCAACCGTGCGAGCCAACGTCTCGTTGTCTCCGGTCAGCAGGATCGGGCGCAAGCCCAGCTTGCGCAGCTCGGCGACGGCCTGTGCTGACGTCGGCTTGACGGTGTCGGAGACGACGAGCATCGCCCGCGCCTGACCGTCCCAGCCGACGGCGATCGCGGTACGACCGGACGCCTCCACCTCGGCGTGCGCGGTGGCGAGCTCCGGCGGCAGCTGCTGGCTCCACTCCTCCAGCAACCGCACCCGACCGACGATCACGGCGTGACCGTCGACGACGCCTTGCACCCCGAGACCTTCGACGTTCTGGAAGCCCTCGACGTACGGCAACGTGCCCTCGGCGAGTGCCGCCGCGGCGACAGCCCGCGCGATCGGGTGCTCGCTCGCGTGCTCGAGCGCGCCAGCCAACCGCAGGACCTCCGCGCGCGTCTCGCCCGGCGCGACCAGCACGTCGACCAACGACATCCGCCCGCTCGTCACCGTTCCGGTCTTGTCCAGCACGATGGTGTCCACGCGCCGCGTCGACTCGAGCACCTCGGGACCCTTGATCACTACGCCGAGCTGCGCGCCGCGTCCCGTACCGACCAGCAACGCGGTCGGCGTCGCGAGTCCCAACGCACACGGGCAGGCGATGATCAGGACCGCGACCGCGGCGGTCAACGCGACCTGCGGCGAGGCGCCGCTGCCGAGCCAGAAACCGAGCGTCGCCACGCCGAGCGTGATCACGATCGGCACGAACACCGCCGAGACCCGGTCCGCGAGCCTCTGCACGGCGGCCTTGCCGTTCTGCGCGTCCTCGACCAGGTGCGCCAGCTGCGCGAGTTGCGTGGCCGTGCCGACGCGGGTCGCACGTACGACCAATCGCCCACCAGCGTTGACGGTCGCGCCCACCACGGCATCGTCGACGCCGACCTCGACCGGCACCGACTCCCCCGTCAACATGGACAGATCGACCGCGCTGTTGCCGGAGACGACGACGCCGTCGGTCGCGATCTTCTCGCCGGGACGGACGACGAACTCGTCGCCCACCGCCAGCGTGGCGATCGGAATCCGCGTCTCGACGCCGTTCCGCAGCACCGCGACGTCCTTCGCGCCGAGGTCGAGCAACGCTCGCAACGCCGCACCGGAACGCCGCTTCGCCCGCGCCTCCAGGTAGCGGCCGAGCAGGAGGAACGTGGTCACGCCCGCCGCGACCTCGAGGTAGATCTCGGCCTCGCCCGTACCGCGCGACGGGATCAGCGTGAACGGCATCTTCATGCCGGGTTCGCCGGCGCCGCCCCAGAACAGCGCGTACACCGACCACGCGGTCGCGGCCACCACGCCGAGCGAGATCAGCGTGTCCATCGTCGCGGCGCCGTGGCGGAGATTCGTCAACGTGGCTTTGTGGAACGGCCAGGCCGCCCAGGTAACGACGGGCGCGGCGAGCGTCAACGACAGCCACTGCCAGAAGGTGAACTGCAGCGCCGGGATCATGCCGATCGCGATGATCGGCAAGGCGAGCACGATCGACGCGATCAGTCGTTCGCGCAACGGGCGCAGCTCGTCGTTCTCTTCGGCGACCGGCGCGGCGGCCGGCGGCTTGGGCAGCTCGGCGGTGTAGCCGGTCGCCTCGACGGTGGCGATCAGCCGATCGGTGCCGACCTGCTCGTCGTAGGTCACCTTCGCCTTCTCCGTGGCGTAGTTGACGGTCGCGACGACGCCGTCCAGCTTGTTCAGCTTCTTCTCGATCCGCGCGGCGCACGACGCGCAGGTCATGCCGCCGATCGAGAGCTCGACCGACGTACTCACTTGGTCACCTCCACGGTGAACTCCGCGGTGTGGACCTGGCCAGCGTGCTGGAAGTCGAGGAACAGCCGGTACGTCCCGGGCGTGGGGAACGTCGTCGCGAACTCGATCGACGGACCGCCCGTGTCGCCGGCGTGCGCCTCCTCGGCCGGATGCGTATGCAGGTAAGCGAGATCGCTCGCACGGAGCGAGACGAGGTGGCCGAACGCGCCCAGGTAGGGCTGCAGGTCGGTGAGCTGCTTGCCGTTCTTGCCGAGCGTGAACGTCAGCGTGGACTCCTCGCCGGCGACTGCGTGGCCGGCGATCGTGACGTCGTAGCCCTCGAGGCTGCTCTTCGGCGCGACGGCGGGCAGCGGCACCGGCCGGAAGTCGCCGGCGACCGTCACGTCGGTGCCGAGCGTGGTGGTCTCCCCGGTGGCGGTCGGCTTGAAGTCGGCGAACACGCGCCAGCTCCCGGCGGTCCGTAGGTCGAGGTTCACGGACCAGGATCCGTCGGCGGCGCGGGTCGGGTGCACGTGCTGGAAGCCGGACAGGTCGCGGCGGACGACGATGAGGTGGAGGTCCTTCTCGTGGGTCTTGGTGTACGCGGTGACGGGCTTGCCGTTCGGGTCGGTCACGGTGAACGTGAACGGGACGGCCGAGCCGCGCGGGAGCGTCGTCTTCGCCGGAACCAGCGTGTAGCCAGCCTCGGACGCGGCCAGGCCGGAGATGTACGTCGCGGCCTCGGCCGATCCGTCATGCCCCTCGCCGCCGTGGCCTTCGCCCTCGGCTTCGCCGCCTGCCGGCTCCTCCTCGCCGTGCCCCGCCATCCCGTCGGAGGTCGGCATGACCGTGGGCTTCGGCGCCGCGGCCCTGTCGCTCGGCGGCGACGCCGCGGAACCCACCGCGAACGCGACCCCGAACATGGCCGCGAGTCCGACCACGAACCCGCCGATCTTGACACCGGCCTGCATGCCGTTCACCATCCCGTCCCGAATCTACCCCCGAGGGGTATCACAACTCTTGATCGGCACCATACCCCCCTATGGTATCTCGGGCAACCGTCGGCAGCTCAATCCAGCTCGACTCGATCAAGGTTTTCGTCCGCTCCCACAACTTGCGGATCTACTCCCGCCTCAGGGCAATATCCAAGGTGCGGCGATCGACGAGTCCGGCCGCCGAGGGTGTCGCCGGCCGGAGCCCAGGTGGCTCAGGACTGAGGGCCGTGGGCACGGGCGCGCAGCGCGCACAACGCGGCCGCCTCGCCCGAGTCGGTGAGGGCGTAGCGGAGGTCCCGGGGCAGGTCCTCGACGAAGCCGAGCGCCAGACCCCGGCGGATCCAGCTCCACACCACGGACTCGGTGTCGGAGAACCGCACCGGCTCGCCGTCGTGGTCGCGGAACGAGGGTGCCACGGCTTCGTACCCCACCGCGCAGAGAGTCCGGCTGTCCGCGGGGTGGCCGAGCAACATGGCGGCCGGGATCTCGTTGGTCATGATCTCGAACAGCTGGCTGCCGAGCCACGCCACCGAGGCCGTCTCGAACAGCCGCGGCGACTCCAGCAGCTGGGCGCGGCCGCGCGCCGAGAGGCGCAGGTCCGTACGGCGCTTGGTCACCAGCCGTTGCGAACGGGCCAGCTCGTGCAGCTCGCGCAACGGCGCGAGGTTGGCCTCGGTGCTCGCCCGCACACCGGGCGGGCTCCAGCCGAACCTGTCGTCCGCCGCCCGCACCAGCTCGGTCGGCAGGTAGCCGCGCTGGGTCAGCCGTACGCCGTCGCCGATCCGCCCGAGCAGCCACCGCAACGTCGCCGGCTCGTCCTCCGGCACCTCCGGCGCCTCGACCAGGAGCTCGGCGATCGGCCCGAGCAGCGCGATCCGCGTCGGCTCCCCCGTCTCCGACCAGGTCTCCCGGCGCTCGGTGTGGATGACCTCCAACGGCAGGAGACCCTCGAACAGCTGCGAAGGTGACGTCAGCCACCGCTCGGTCAGCGCGCGCTGCTTCTGCCGCCACCCGGGGCCGCCAGGTGCGTACTCCCCCGCGATCACCGCCGCCTCGAGCACCCGTTGCAGCTCGTCGTACGCGTTGCCCTCGGCCGCGGAAAGCCGCCGGCCCCAGGTCAGCAGGTCCGTGTCGGGCGGGTTGGTCCCCGTTCGCGCGTACGCGGCGTTCGCGGCCAACAGGCCGTCCTCGACCGACCGCGCGTACGCGGCGAGGATCTCCGCGGTCTCGTCCGAACGTGCCAGCTCCGCCAGCATCGGCCGACCGGCCAGCTGGAACACCCACGCGGTCGCCTCCGCCACCCGCAGCCACTCCGTCGACGGCGTGGGCCAGCGCGACGGCAGGTCGATCCACAACAGCCGCTGCACGTCGGCCTGGCCGACCTCGGTGAACTCGATGACGTCCCCGACCATCCAGTCGATCACCGCGCGGGCGTGCTCGGCCAGCTCCTCCGGTACCCGGGCCAGCAGCACGTCGTGGCGTCCCATGGCCCCAGCATCACATGGTTCACCGACACCGTGCGGCAGCCTCTGGCGTGTCTCGAAGGGGTACGGGGAGCATGAACGCCGCGCGTCGTTCAAGATGGGCGTCATGCCCAGAACCCGCCACGAGATCGATCCCAGCAAGCTGTCGACGACCGAGATCGAGTCGGGGCGACCCAAGGGGTACCAGCTGCGCAAGATCCTCGAGGAGCTCGCCGAGAGCAGCGGGCCGGGCGCGCTGATGCCGTCCGAGCGCGTGCTGGCGGACCACTTCGGCATCTCGCGGACGACAGTTCGGCAGGAGATCGAACGGATGGTGACCGACGGCGTGCTGTTCCGCCGGCACGGTCACGGCACGGTGGTGGCGGAGCCGACGCCCGCGCACACCGACCTGCTGACGTCGTTCAGCCGCGACATGCGGGCCCGCGGGATGACGCCGGGCTCACGGGTGCTGTCGGCGACGGTCGAGCCGGCGACCGCACGAACGGCCGGGCGGATGGAGGTCGAGGTCGGCGCGCCGGTGCTGCACCTCGTACGGCTGCGGTTGGCGGACGGCATGCCGATGGCGCTGGAACGTACCGACGTCGACGCGTCCCGCTTCCCCGGCCTGGAGCTGCTCGACTGGGCGGACCGGTCGCTGTTCGACACGATCGAGGAGCAGTGGTCGGTACGACCGGCGACGAGCGACGCGAACATCCAGGCGGTGATCGCGGACCCCCACGACGCCGAGCAGCTGGGGATCGAGCCGGGCCAACCCTGCCTGCTGATCGCCGGCACCACCCGCGACGCCGCGGGCGCGGTGCTCGAGTCGGACCGTTCGCTCTACCGCGGCGACCGGTACGAGGTGCTGGCCCGCGCCCGAAGGACCAACCCCTAGGCGCGACCGAGCGCCTTGTAGTCCCAGCCCGCCTCGCGCCAGGCGAGCTGGTCGAGGGCGTGCCGGCCGTCGACGATCGCCTTCTTCGCGACCAGCTCGCCCAGCCAGACCGGGTCGATCTCGCGGAAGTGGTCCCATTCGGTCAGCAACGCCACGACCTGCGCACCCGAGGCCGCCTCGGCGACCGAGGACGCGTAGTGCAGGTCCGGGTAGACGCGCCGCGCGTTGTCCATCGCCTGCGGGTCGTACACGCGGACGATCGCGCCCTCCTCCTGCAGCAGCCGCGCGACGTCCAGCGCCGGGGCGTCGCGGATGTCGTCGGAGTTCGGCTTGAACGCCGCGCCGAGCGCGCACACGGTCACGCCGGCCAGCGAGCCGCCGGCCTGCGCGCGGATCAGGTCGACCGTACGGGCCCGGCGGCGCAGGTTGATCGCGTCGACCTCACGCAGGAACGAGACGGCCTGCCCGACCCCCAGCTCCTCGGCGCGGTGGATGTACGCGCGGATGTCCTTCGGCAGGCAGCCGCCACCGAAGCCCAGGCCCGGCCGCAGGAAGCGCCCGCCGATGCGGTTGTCGTACGCCAGCGCCGCCGCGAGGTCCTGGACATCCGCGCCGGTCGCCTCGCACACCTCGGCCATCGCGTTGATGAACGAGATCTTCGTGGCGAGGAACGAGTTCGCCGACACCTTCACGAGCTCCGCCGTCGGCAGGTCGGTCACGACCAGCGGCACGTCCGCGGCGAGCATCGGAGCGAACGCGGCCGACAGCTGTTCCTGCGCCCAGGACGACGCCACGCCGAACACCAGGCGGTCCGGACGCATCGTGTCCTCGACCGCGAAGCCCTCGCGCAGGAACTCCGGGTTCCACGCCAGCTCGACGTCCGTGCCCGCCGGCGCCAGCGCCTGTGCCAATGTGGTCAGCCGCGCCGCCGTCCCCACCGGGACCGTCGACTTGCCGACGATGAGCGCGCGGCGGTCCAACCGACGAGCGAGCTCCGACACGACCGTGTCCACGTACGTCAGGTCCGCCGCCGTCGAGCCCTTCTGCTGCGGCGTGCCCACGCAGACGAAGTGCACGTCGCCGAACTCGGCGACCTCCTCGTACGACGTGGTGAACCGCAGCCGGCCCGACTCGAGCGCCTTCTGCAGCATCTCCGGCAAGCCGGGCTCGTAGAACGGGACGCGGCCGGACCGGAGCGTCTCGATCTTGGCCTCGTCGACATCCATCCCGAGGACCTCGAAGCCGAGCACGGCCATACAGATCGCGTGCGTGGCACCGAGATACCCGGTGCCGAGAACGGTGAGACGGGGCTTCGCGCCCTCGGTGGTCGACATCCAATCCTCCAGCAAACGGCTCGTTCATCGACTTGCGGTTACAGGGAGTAACAGTTCAGGCAGCAAAGGTCGCCTACCGTATCGCTCCACCGAGCGAGACGGTTCATCGACAGGGTTCGTTGCTGACCCCTTCGGCGGCGTTCGAGACCTTGTTGTCGCATTTCACGACGTTCGACTCGGCCGGTCGGAGGGCGAATCCGAGCCCCGGACCGTTCACGGTCGCGACGTTCTGGGTGAACACGTTGTGGTCGCCCCAGCCCTTGAGGATCTGGTGCGTCTGGAACCCGTCCAGCGGCGAGTTCGTCCCGGTGTTGCCCCGGACCAGCCAGTTGTTGCCCTTCATGTCGACCCAGGAGTCGGCGCCGGTGATGGACTTCCCGTCGAACGTGTTGCCCTCGACGAGCCCGCCGGTCGTCGCCTCCTTGATGTCGATCGCCTCGGAGGAGACCTCGCGCATGTCGTTGCCCTTGACGACGTTGCGGTCGCTCCGGTCCGGCTTGCAGTCGGTGTTCGTGCACCAGTTGCTGACCGCCGTACCGATGTACACGCCCTCGCCGAACTTGTCGCGGCGGAGGCCGGTCTTGCTGATCTTGTTCTGCAGAACGACGTTGTCGGTACTGAAGTTGCGCAGGTGGATCGCCTCGTCACCGATGGTGTGAACGGTCAACCCCTGGATGACCGATCCCACGGTGCCGTCGGCCATCACACCCTTCTGCCCGTTGGTGACGGTGAAGCCGACCAGGCGCCAGTGCGTCGCGTGGTTGAGGTGGAAGACGTACCCGCCCTTGATGTTCTCGCCGTCGAGAACGGCACCCGCCCCACCACACAAGAAGATCGGCTGGTCCGCCGTCCCTGACACCGACGTCACGAACTTGCCGCCGTACGTCCCGTCCGCCAGCTCGATGACCGTTCCGGGCCGCGCCTCCTCGAGGGCCTTCTCCAGGCCGTTCGCGTCGGACACCTGGACGGTCGCCTGCGGACAGGTCACCGGCCGCGAGTCGGGCAGCTGACCCTCGCCTGCCGTCGGGGCGTCCGCGAGCAGCGGCGCGTCCTCGGGCTTCTTCTTCTCCTTGTCGTCGTTCTCGTCGTCCTCTTTCTCGTCGTCCTTCTTTCCCCCGTCCGGAGTCGAAGGATCGCTGGTCTCCGGCTCGGGGTCCGCCGACGTCGTGAGCAACGGGTTCGGCAGCGGCGACTCCGACTCGGTCGTGGTCGTGTTGCCCGCGGCCCGCGGCTGCGGCGGATCCGGCCACACCATGGCGGCGATCACGAGCGCGAGGACCGCGACCACCGCGGCGGAGATTCCAGCGATCGTCCACTCTCGTCGCGTCACAACCGAGCCTCAGCCTGGGTCACCGAGTGCGGGATGCCGTTGGTGACCGCCGCCTTGTCCGCGTACGGATGGACGAACCTGCGCACTCGGCGCGCACCTCGCGCGGCCGTGAACAGCAACAGGGCAGCGAGAATGATCCACATCGCCGTCAGCGGCTGCAGGAACCGCTTCAGGGTCACGAAGAACGGCGTCGTGTCGTTCCAGCTGTTCTCGTTGTCCCAACGTCGCATGTTGAGGTCCTCGGCCCGCTTGGCGTCGATCGCACTCGGCCCACGGCCGCTGATGGTGTTGCCGGTCACCTCCGTCGACCCTACGTTGCCCACGAGGGTGACCGCATGCATGGTCGCGTCGGTCAGCGTGTTGCGTTTGACGGTTGCCGCCGCGTCGCGCAGATAGACGCTGGTGTTGCCGCCGTCGATGATGTTGCCCGACACGACCGCGCCGGAAACGCCGTCGCGGAGCGCGATGCCCTGGCGGGCGGGGAGACTGACCCGGTTGCCGACGACGGACACGTCCTTGGCTCCGCCACGGACGACGACACCCATGTCGCCGCCGTTCAGGTCGTTCGCGCTGACCCCGACGTTCTGCCCGCCGATGACCTCGACGCCGTAGCGTGCGTTGTCCTCGAACGTGCTGTTCGAGACGTTGTTGTTGCCGTAGCTGCCGAGGCTCGAGCCGGTCGCGCTCGGTCCGTCGGCCAGCGGCAGGCCGGACATGGTGAGGCCGTTGCGGTGGTTGCGGCTCGCCTGGATCTCGGACAGGACGATGCCGGTCGTCGCCCGCGACAGTACGAACCCATCGCCGGCGTTGCCGCTCGCGGAGACGGACTCGACGACCGCGTTCTGCACGTACCGGTGCATGACCAGGCCGTCGACCAGGCTGTTGTCGAAGCGGCTGTCCTTCACCTCGAGGCCGTTCGCGCTCGCGACGAACAGGCCGAACGCGTTGCCCTTGATCGTGGTGCTCAGGACGGACGCGGACACGTAGCTGTACTCCGGGTCGGCGATGTCGACGTCGAGCGGAAGGTCGCCGGTCGGCAGGACCTCGCTGAGCGACGACTTGCCGGCGTTGCCGAGCGACGGCTCGTCCTTCTCGTCCTTCTTCTTCGCCGCTTCCTCGGCCTCGCGTTCCCGCTTCGCTCGCTTGCCGACGTCCATGGTCTTGCCGAGCTTGTCGAGCTGGCCGCTGTTGGGGCGGTCCGTTCCGGTCAGCGACAGGCCACCCGTACGGCCGCTCCAGAAGCCCAGGTCGGACAGTTGCGCGTGCCGCAGCAGGACCTGACCGCCGATGGACCGGACGTACGCGCGCCCGTCATCGGTGAGCAGGTCGGAGCTGTCGGACTCCCGGTCCCAGCTGGTGATCCGCGTGGGTTTGCCCTGTGCACCTTGAACGTTCAGCGTGCCGCCGTAGTTGACGATCGAGACGAAGCCGTCCGGGTCGCTGGCGAGCCGGAGCTTCAGGCCACCGGACGCCGTCAGGTTCAACGTCGCGCCGGCCTGGATGACGAGGTGCTCCTGCAGCAGGTACCAGCCGTCCGGTTGACGGAGGAACGTCTGCGGCGCGAGCGCGAGCAGGTCCTTGACCGTGTAGGCCTTCTTCCGCTGGGTGAGCACGAGCGTGTACGCCGAGCCGGTCGCGAGCCGGTACGGAGTGTTGAGCGAGGTCTTGCTCCAGCGGGCCAACGAGTCGACCGTACGGATCTCGGTCAGCCGGCGGTCCTCGTCCGCGACCAGGGCGGCCTCGTTCTCCGGGTCGCCCTGGTACGGCTTGGCCTTGATGACACGTTCGTGGCTCGTCGACCCGCCCGCGGAGCTCGGGTCCTCGGACTCGCTGGACTCCGGCGGCGCGGTCGACGTCGCCTTGCTGGTCGGGGACTTCGTCGCCTTCGCCTTCGGCGACTTCTTCGCCTTGGGCGACGAGGAGGAGTCCGGGGTCTCGTCCGTACGGACGGTCGCGGACGCGGCCTGGTTCACCAACAACCCGGCCAGCAGAACGACGACGATCAGGGTGAAGATCCGCGTGACGCGGCGGCGGATGCTCACCGTACGGGCTCCGTCTGCAGGTCCTTGGCACTCGAGCGCCGGTGCAGCGACGCCGCGTTCTGCGACTCGCCGCCGATGGTGTTCTCGGACCGGGTCAGCCAACCCTGCTTGTTCATCGTGACGAACGCGTACAGCTTGATCGGCAGCGCGATGAAGATGACCGTCAGCGTCACGACCGGGAGCAGCAGGATCTCGAACGGGTGCTTGCGCAGATGGGAGATGCCGCGGATGCCGCGCGCGATCATCAGCCAGGCGACCGCGAGCACGATGCTCTGCCAGGCCATCTCCAGCCGGCTGAACACCAGATAGCCGATCGTGATGCCCATCGTCACCGGCGTGAGCAGGATCTGCAGCACGGTCACCTTCGTGACGAACGGGACGCGCCACAGCCAGCCCTTCCACAGGGCGGTGAGGTAGCAGCGGTAGGAGTTCCGGCTCCACCGCACGCGCTGCTTGACGAACGCGACGAACTTGTCGGGGAACATCGACAGCGCGCGGGCGTTCGACTGGTGCACGGTCTTGTAGCCGGAGGCCAGGACGAGCCAGGTCAGGCGACCGTCGTCACCGGAGACACAGCGCCGGCCGAGGAAGAACTCGTTCTCCAGGTTGTCGAGCACGGGCAGCACGACGCTGCGCCGGTAGGCGCCCGTTCGCCCGGACACGCAGGCGACCGCGCCGGCCCGTCCCATCGCGGGGACGTAGTCGTAGTAGCGCAGGTTCACCAGCCAGTCGGCGATGCGACGCCACATGCTGGTGGATCGTTCGTACACATTCTGCTGCGTACTCACCGCACCGACCGAAGGGTCGGCGAACGGGTGTTGGACAGCCTTGAGCAGACCCGGTTGCCAACTGGTGTCGGAATCGGTCAAGACAAGGATCTCGCCGACCGCTTCGCGAATTCCGACCCCGAGAGCGGAGCGCTTCCCGGCGTGCTTGTACATGATCACCTTGAGCAACGGGTCCTGCAGCGCCGCCAACCGGTCCCAGCACTCCTCGTCGGCGACGTCGAGGACCACGATGATCTCGGTCGGCTTCTGCACGCGCCACGACTGCAGGCAGCGGATCAGGATGTCCGGATCCTCGTGGTACGAGGGGACGACGACCGAGGTCGTCGTGGCGAACGTGTTCACCGTCGGTCTCGCGAAGCGGGACAGGGTGAACCGGTACAACCACAGCGTCCAGACCACCACCCCCGCGACCGCGAGCGGGACCAGTGCCCGCCAGTGCGAGAGATCCTCGCCAGAGAAGGAGATTGAGCTGATCCACTCGATGATGCTGCCGAAGCTGAAGCCGTTGTCCGGCTGACTCATGAGCACGGTCATCGAGACCACACCCTCTGGTGAGCGCGTTTGGGCATGCTCGCGCCCACGCTTGTGAAACTCACGGGATCCCCACCCCTACCGGTCGTGTGCGCGGGCTACCTCTCCCCGGGTGCCCACACCCATGCGGTCGTGTCTTGACTCGCGAGAGAATATCGTCGAGGCGTACCCCGAGTTCATGGATATCGATGGATTAACCGATGCTTAATCTGCGCGTAATCCGTGAAGCTGGACATTCTTCTCGTGGGACACTTGGTCAGTGAACGTCGAGTCTCGCCCGTTGTGGCATTGTGTAGCCGCAATTGCCGCCACAGTGACATTGGCCGCTTGTAGCAGCTCATCGGGTGAAGAATTGGGCGGGCCCTCGACGACAGCGACAGAGTCTGGCAGGTCAGCTAGCAGTCCGAGCACGACACACCCAGCGATGTCACCAAGCGGTTCGCCGTCCACAACGGGCACAGCCTCTCCGGCACCGAGTCCCACAGTGAACACCGCTTGCGCGAAAGGTCTTGGACGCACCATTCGCGACCTGCCCGACCTCGTCGTGGCGGCGGTCGTCGTACCGCCCGTGACCGGGCCCGATGGGGCGACGTTGGTGCCGGGGTTCACGATCCCGTCGCAGGTCGTCGACGCCGGTTGTGTCGTGCAGTACGACGCGCCGGGCGGTTGTCTCGGCGCGGTCCGGATCAGCGCGGCCTCGATCCCACCGGCGACGATCCCGGAGAGCGTGCTGCCCGCTTCCGGTTCGCAACCCGCGAAGACGTTCGCCGCCGTGCACGTCGAGGGAGCTTCGGCGCCGGAGTCGTACACGCCGCAGGCCTGTCAGGTCGAGGACGACGGCGAGCTCCCCGCGGTGACGCGGAAGGGAGTCGTACGGGAGGGAGTCGCGCGCAACGGCGCGGCCCGTCCCGGCGGCAGCCAGTCGAGCGTGCGGGTGGAGACCGTACGGATCCCGCCGGTGCGGCTGCCGGACATCGACGTCGACCCCGGCCGGCTGGAGTCGCGGAAGCTGAAGGGGCGTTCGGACGTCGACGTCTTCACGGGGAACGGCGCGGTCTCGTACGTCGCCCCGGGCAACGTGCTGTTCGACACCGACAAGTCGGCGATCCGGCGCGACGCGGAAGCGGCACTGCGGGACATCGCGGCACAGATCAAGGCGAAGACCCCGAACGCGCGGTTGCGCGTCGAGGGTCACACCGACGACCGCGGCGACGAGACGTACGGACTCCGGCTGTCCGAGCGACGTGCTCGGGCTGTCGCCGACTGGCTGATCAAGTCGGCCGGCTTCAAGGCCGACCTGATCACGACGAAGGGCTTCGGCGAGACGGCACCGGCGGTCCCGAACACCTCGGCGGCGAACCGGCAGAAGAACCGGCGCGTGGTGATCACCGTTCTGGGATCGTGACCACACAGCGTCACTGATTGCGCACAGTGAGCGTTGAATCATTACAGGAGTGCCACGACTTCTGGAAAATACTTACCACTCGCGCGCTGGATGATGCACCATGTGTGACATGGGACACAACCCCTGGGAGCTCCGGGACCCGGCCGCGACGCTGGACGGCATAGCGCGTCGGCATGAGCTCCGCCCTGGCCTCGTGATCGTCGGTCTGGTCGAACACCCTGACACGATCCAGCAGCTCCTCGACACCACGATCGTTTACGAACAGTCGCCAGCCCCCGCCGATGTTCGTGACTGCGCGAAGCTGATCCGGACCGGCGCCCGCCGTCTGTACGGCCCGCGCCTGACCGCCGGCCTGCCGCGCCACTCGTTCGTCACCGTCGTCATCCGCCAGGGCGCGACGTCGCTCTGCGTCGACGACCGCCGCTGGCTCGCCGGCTGGCGGCTGTCCGACCACCGGCTCGCCGTGTGGACGGGCGAGCTGATCCTGCTCACCGAGCACGGCTGGTGCAGCAGCTCCACCCACCACTCCACCGGCGCCATGCCCTCCCTGGCCGTCGCTGCCTGACCGCGCCCCGGGCCCACTTGTTGGACAGATCTCGGGATAGAAGCCGACATCTGTCCAACAACTCTCCCCGGCACGAGCAACCGAAACCGCAACAGATCTCGTAGCTGCCAACGGAGTTGTTGGACAGATCTCGGGATAGAAGGCGACCTCTGTCCAACAACTCTCCGGCGGGACTAGCCCCGGCCGACGCCTTCGTGGAGGATGTCGAACTCGTTGCCCTCCGGGTCGGCGAACACCACCCAGCCCCGGTTGTCCTCCTCGGGGCGACGCCTGTCGGCCACGATGGTGGCGCCGAGGGCGAGGATGCGGTCGACTTCCTCGTCGCGCGTCTTGCCCGGGTCGGGTCGCATGCACAGGTGCACCCGGTTCTTGACGGTCTTGCTCTCGGGCACGGTCTCGAAGTAGAGGTTGACGCCGTTCTCCAGCTGGATCGAAGCCACCGGATCGCCCGGGTTGTCGTCGTCGGCCAACGGTCGTCCCGTCACCGCGCTCCAGAACGAGGCGATCGCATACGGATCAGCGCTGTCGAACGCGACGTTGTAGATGCTCGAGGTCATGCCGCCAGAAGCTACACGAGGACGCGCGGCCCCAGGGGGTCGTCCGTCGGCACCGTGCCGAGCCGGTGGTGGGCGTCGGAGAGCGAACGGTCCGGCAGCCACAGCACGAACGTGCTCCCCACGCCCACCGACGAGTGCACGGCGACCGTACCGCCGTGGCTTTCGACGATCTGCCGCACGATCGCCAACCCCAACCCCGACCGCCGCTCACCGGTGCGGCCAGCACCGGCCGAGGGCCGACGATCCGAACGAAAGAACCGGTCGAACACCAGCTCCTGGTCCTCCTCCGAGATCCCAGGACCCTCGTCCCGTAAGGCGATCCAGGCCCAACCGGCCTTGCTGCCGACCGCGAGGATCAGCTGGCTCTCCCCCGGCGCCATCCGTACCGCGTTCGACAGCAGGTTGTCGACCGCGCGACGTAACGCCTGCGGATCACCGGCCGCCGTCGGCCCCGGCGAGAGGCGCCGAACGAGTCGCAGGTCGCGTGACGCCGCGATCAACGCGTACTCCTCCGCGGCCTCGTTCGCGATCTGCGCCAGGTCCATGTCGACGTCCACGAACGCGGGCGACGAACGACGGGCGGAGGCGAGCAGATCCTCGACCAGGTTGGTCATTCGCGCGATCGCGCGACTCACGATCGACGCCGCCTGCGTCCTCGCCTCCGGCGTCGCGTCGTCGTGCGCGAGGACGGCGTCGACGTTCGCCTGGATGATCGCGAGCGGGTTCCTCAACTCGTGCGAGGCGTCGTCGACCAGCTGCCGTTGCGACGAGAACGCGCCCTCGAGCCGGCCGAGCATGTCGTCCACGGTGTCGGACAGCCGGCGCAGTTCGTCCCACGGTCCTTTGAGGTTGATCCGTCGAGACAGATCGGTCGCCGTGATCTCCTGCGCGGTCGCGGTGATCGTGCGTACGGGCCGTAGCACTCGCCCGCTCAGCCACCAGCCCGTGCCGAGGCTCACGAGCAGCAGCACCCCGGCCGCGGCGAGCGAGTACGTGCCGAGCTTGTCCAGCGTCTGGTAGTTGATGTACGCCTCGACGTTCTCGATGTCGGCCGCCTGGAACGTCTGGGTCTTGTCGACCTTCCACTTGCCGTAATCGTCCTTGTAGCCCTTCGCGACTGTGATGGGATCGAGCTCCGGCGCGATCTCCGTGTTCGCGCGCAGCGCGAGGTAGACACCGCCAAGCACCAACGCTGTAAGGCCGAACAGCACGGCCGTGTAGGCCACCGTCAGCCGGAACCTGATCGTCTGCATCCACGGCGGCAGCCAACGCAAGTTCATGTCTCCACCCGCAACCGATAGCCACGTCCGATCACGGTCTCCAGCAAGGCTTCCTCGCCGTCGATCGTGAGCTTGCGGCGCAGCGTCCCCACCGTGACGCGCACGCTTTGAGTGAACGGATCGGCGTTCTCGTCCCACACGTGTTCCAGCAGCTCCTCCGCCGAGACCACGTGACCGGGTCGCGACATCAGGTAACGCAGGACGCCGAACTCCTTCAGCGTCAGCGACAACTCGCGCCCGTCCCGCGCGGCCGCGTGCCGCGCGCTGTCGAGCAGGAGCCCACCCACCTCGAGCACCGCGGAGCCCGCGGTGACGTCGCGGCGCAGCAGCGCACGGATGCGGGCGAGCAGCTCGACGAGCGCGAACGGCTTCGTCAGGTAGTCGTCCGCGCCCTCGTCCAGGCCACGGACACGGTCGGCCAGCGACGCTCGAGCGGTCAGCATGAGCACGCGGAGATCGCGCCCCGACGCCGCCTCGATCTCGCCGCGCCGTAACTTTCGGCAGATTTCCAGGCCGGTCATGTCGGGCAGCGTGATGTCGAGGATCAGCAGGTCGTACGCCGTGGTCGCGAGCTTCTCGATCGCGTCGGCACCCGTACCGGCCGCGTCCACGGCATAGCCAGCCCTGGCCAGACCAGTACGCAGCGCACTGACCAAGCCCTCTTCGTCTTCCACTACGAGCAGTCGCACATGCCGAGGGTAACGGCGCCGCGACGGATCCCTGGCCTGGGCTTTCGCCGAACTTTCGATCCGGTTTCCGAGCGTTTTCGCGCCTTCTTGATGTGGTGAGCGAGCAACACCCCCACTCGGAAGGAAATCGACGATGGCACAACTCTCCCGACGGACCCGCATCCTCCTCACGGTCGGCCTGGCCGGCGCGGCCGGCGTCGTGACCCTCGGCGGCGTGGCGTACGCGGTCAGCGGTACGGGCGACAGCTCCGGCGACTCGGCGTACGTCCAGCTCGAAGGCTCCGACGCCACCTCGACCGACACCACGCCGGAGACCACGCCGGAGACCACGCCGGACAACGGCACCGAGGGCAACCAGCCGCGCGGTGACCGGGACTGCCCGGAGAAGGACGGCCAGGGCGGCACCGAGACGCCGGCGCAGCCGGAGACCCCGAACAGCTCCAACGCTGCGGGCCGGGCGTGACCGTCAACGACACGCGGCTCAGCTCCGCACCGGCTCCGGCCGGTGCGGAGCGGCCGCAC
Source organism: uncultured Actinomycetota bacterium (assembly GCA_963762635.1). Taxonomy (GTDB): domain Bacteria; phylum Actinomycetota; class Actinomycetes; order Propionibacteriales; family Actinopolymorphaceae; genus Tenggerimyces. The sequence continues at coordinate 936,024 of CAVXLQ010000003.1, read as the reverse complement.
CACCTCAGTACCGACACACCGATCCCGGAGTCGGCCTTGCTGGAACGCGCATTGTTCGAGGTGAAGCGCGTCGTGGTCGGGCAGGACCATCTCGTCGAGCGCATGCTCGTCGGGCTGCTCGCCCGCGGCCACTGCCTGCTCGAGGGTGTTCCCGGCGTGGCGAAGACGCTGGCCGTACGGACGCTCGCCGAGGTCATCGGCGGGAAGTTCTCGCGGCTGCAGTTCACGCCGGACCTCGTGCCGGGCGACATCATGGGTACCCGGATCTGGCGGCCGTCGGCCGAGACGTTCGACATCGAGCTCGGCCCCGTGTTCGCCCATCTGGTACTCGCTGACGAGATCAACCGCGCGCCGGCGAAGGTGCAGTCGGCGCTGCTCGAGGCGATGGCCGAGCACCAGGTCAGCATCGGCGGCGTCACGAACCCGCTGCCGACACCGTTCCTCGTGCTCGCGACGCAGAACCCGGTCGAGTCCGAGGGCGTCTACTCGCTGCCCGAAGCTCAGCGCGACCGGTTCCTCCTGAAGATCACGGTCGGCTACCCGACCCCGTTGGAGGAGCTCTCGATCCTGCAGCGGATGAGCGTACGGCCGCCGCACGCCCATGCGGTGCTGTCGCCGGAGCTGGTGGCGGATCTGCAGAACGCGACCGACGAGGTGTTCGTGCACAACGCGGTCGCGGAGTACGTGGTGCGGCTCGTGCACGCGACGCGGGAGCCCGAGCTGTACGGGATCGGCGACGTCGCCGAGCTCGTCGAGTTCGGCGCTTCGCCTCGGGCCACCCTCGGACTGGTCGCCGCGGGGCGGGCTTTGGCCTTGCTGCGTGGGCGAGACTACGTGCTGCCGATCGACGTGGCCGACGTCGCGGTGGACGTGATGGCGCACCGGTTGGTGCTCACGTTCGACGCGCTCGCCGACGGCGTCGACCCGCGGTTGGTGGTCGAGCGGGTGCTCGCCGCGGTGGCGCAGCCGCGGATCGTTCCGTCCGACGAAGAGATGCGGTCGGCATGACGCACGACCCGGCGCGCCTCGTCGACAAGTCGCGGGCGTTGCGTTCCCTGGAGCTCGCGGTGCGACGGCGGCTCGAGGGCTACCTGCACGGCGACTACACCGGGCTGCGTTCCGGGCCCGGGTCGGAGCCGAACGAGGCGCGGCCGTACCAACCAGGGCAGGACGACGTACGGCGGATGGACTGGAACGTGACGGCGCGCTCGCTGGAGCCGCACGTCCGGTCGCCGCTCGCCGAACGGGAGCTCGAGACGTGGGCGCTCGTCGACGGCTCCGCGAGCATGGACTTCGGCACGGCGCTGGCGGAGAAGCGCGACCTCGCGGTCGCGATCGTCGCGGCGGTCGGCCTGCTCGCGGACCGGCCGGGCAACCGGCTCGGTGTGCGGGTCGCGTACGGGTCCGAACTCGTCCGCATCCCCGCACGCACAGGCGGTGCGGCGATGCGGAGCACGCTGCGTACGTTGCTCGCCCTGCCGCGGATCCCGCCGGCCGAGCAGCCGGCGACCAACCTGGCGGCGGCGATCGGACGGCTGCATCGGGACCACCCGCGACCGGGCCTTCGGGTGATCGCCTCGGATTTCCTCGAGGTTCCGGGCGATGACCCGGAGGCGCCGTCGTGGGCGACTCCCCTGCGCAGGTTGGCCGCCCGACACGAGGTGATCGCGGTCGAGGTCGTGGATCCGCGCGAGCTCGACCTGCCCGAGGTCGGCCTGCTGACGCTCGTCGACCCGGAGACGGGCCGGCGCCGCGAGGTGCAGACCAGCCGGCGCAAGGTGCGTTCCCTGTACGCGGCGGCTGCCCGCGCGCATCGCGAGCGGACGAAGGCGGCGTTTCGTTCTGCTGGCGTTGCCCATCTGTTGCTTCGTACCGATCGCGACTGGGTGCGCGATGTCGCCTCGTTCGCCGCCGCTCGGCGGCGATCGGCTGCGCGGCGGCCGCCCGGAGGAAGGACCAACGTTCGATGACGTTTCAGCAACCCCTGTGGCTCTGGCTGCTGTTGGTCGCGGCCGCGCTCGTAGTCGCGTACGTGTTCGCGCAACGACGCCGTTCGCGCTATGCGGTGCGGTTCGCGACTCTGCCGATGCTCGAACGGGTCGCGCCGACGCGCCCCGGTTGGCGGCGACACCTGCCGGCGTTCGCGTTCCTCGCGGCGCTTGTCGTTCTGACGTTGGCGATCGCTCGCCCCGTCGCCGACGTACGGGTGCCGCGCGAACGGGCGACGGTGATCGTGGCGTTCGACGTGTCGAACTCGATGATGGCGACGGACGTCTCGCCGAGTCGACTGGATGTGGCGAAGCAAGCCGCGGTCGACTTCGTGCAGAACATGCCGGAGAAGTTCAACGTCGGGCTGGTGTCGTTCGCCCGTACGGCGACGATCGTGACCCGGCCTACCACGGATCACGCGGCGACGGCGTCCGCGCTGCAGTCGCTCACGATCACCGAGAGCACGGCGATCGGCGACGCCGTTTTCTCCAGCCTGGAAAGCATTTCCACCCTCGACGCACAGTCGGCGGAGGACCCGCCGCCCGCGCGGATCGTCCTGCTCTCCGACGGCGCCAACACGAGTGGTCGGCCCATCGAGGAGGCGGCTGCCGCGGCTCGGACGGCGAACGTGCCCGTGTCGACGATCGCGTTCGGTACGGCGGACGGCTCGATCGAGCTCGACGGGCGTTCGGTGGCGGTGCCGGCCGACGAGGCGTCGTTGGAAGGCCTCGCCTCGGACACGGGCGGATCGTTCTACCAGGCGGCGAGCGGCGACGAACTCTCCAACGTCTACTCCGACCTCGAGTCGTCGATCGGTTGGACGACCGAGCCGCGTGAGATCACGTCGATCGTCGCCGGGGTGGCGTTGGCGGCGGCCGTCCTCGCCGGGCTGTTCTCGCTGCTGTGGTTCGCCCGGCTGCCTTAGATCTCCTGAAGGAGGAGTGGACATGAGCCAACATCTGGGGACGCCGGTCCGTGGCCCGGACTTCCTCTCGCCGCCTCGTTCGGCCGTTCCTCCGCCGCCGACGCCGGAGTGGCCGGCGCCCTCGACCCCCGCGGGCGTGGTCGATGCCCCGCCACGCTCGCGGCGGGCATTCCTCGGAACGATCGCGTTGGCCGTTCTCGCTGGCGGGGTTGGCGGTGCGGCCTCGGCGGCAGTGCTCGGACGCGATCGCCAATCTCAGGTTGACAGCGCGGTGGAGCTGCCGCAGGTGAACGCTCCTCGTGCCGCTCCTGGCACCGTCGCCGACGCCGCGGCGGCCGTGCTGCCGAGCGTGGTGTCGGTCCGGGCTCGGTCGAGTCGGGGTCAGGCAACCGGGTCGGGCTTCGTGCTGGACGGTTCCGGGAACGTCCTGACGAACGCGCACGTGGTGGAGAACGCGTCGTCGGTGAGCCTGGTGCTGGCGGACCAACGTACGGTCTCGGCGACGATCGTCGGCACGGACTCGGCGAACGACGTCGCGGTGCTGCGGACGTCGGCGTCGAACCTGCGTCCGGCGACGTTGGGCCGGTCGTCCCAGCTGCGGGTCGGTGAGACGGTGTTGGCGGTCGGATCGCCACTGGGCTTGGAAGGAACGGTCACCGCGGGCATCGTGAGTACGGTGTCGCGGCAGGCGTCGATCGGCGACAGCGGCCGGCGGCAGACCGTGATCCAGACCGACGCGGCGATCAACCCGGGCAACTCCGGTGGGCCGTTGGTCAACTCCGCCGGGCAGGTCGTCGGGGTCAACACGGCGATCGCGACGCTGGGCCGGCAGTCCGGCGGGAACATCGGGATCGGCTTCGCGATCCCGATCGACCGGGCGACCTCGATCGCGGAGGGCTTGATCGACTGAGGCGTTCGATGAGGCGCGCGTGGACCTCTCCCGCCGCGCGCGGTGTCACCGGACGGGCCCCTTCTCGCACCCCTCGGCGAGACGGGGCCCGTTCTTTTCGTTGCTCAGCGCTGGTTTCCCACTGCTCGATGGCGTCTCTTCGAGTGACTTGGTGAAGTCGTCGAGCAGGTCGCGGAGCAGTTTCGCCTTGTGCAGCGCGTTCTTGGCGTCGGTCTTGGTGCGGATCTCGACGTCGGGCTCTGTTGCCTCTGTGTGGATTCAGGATCTCAAGGGATGTTGGTGGATTGCGACCCGTTTTCGGTCGGTGCGGATCTACCATCGAAGCAGGCTCTCGTGGGGGGAGTTGAGGTTCATGGGAATGCGATTCAACGCGCCTCCGGGCTGGCCCGCGCCGCCCGCCGGGTGGTCGCCACCACCGGGCTGGTCGCCCGATCCTTCCTGGCGCCCTGCTCCGTACGGTTGGCCGTTCTGGCTCGACGACGGCGCGGTGCAACGCCGTCGCTATCGGGTCAGTCTCGCCTTCGCCCTGGCCGCCGTCATGCTGATCGTCGGAGCGAACGTGGCGAACGGAAACCCCGCTCCCGCGGCGACTGTGGGTCCGCCGGAGTGGTGGCAACAGACCTGCGGGTAACTGTTTGTGCAAACGCCCACGCTCTGGGTGTTCACGGTCCTACGATCGTGGCTCACACTCTCGTGGGGGGAGTTCACCCGTCATGGCAATGCGCTTCAACGCGCCTCCGAACTGGCCGCAACCACCTTCTGGCTGGACGCCGCCGTCTGACTGGAAACCAGATCCATCGTGGCCACCCGCGCCATACGGCTGGGACTTCTGGGTGGAGGACGAACGTCCACGCCGCCGTCGACGCGGCGTGCTGATCGTCGCCGGGGCGGTGACCGGCGTGCTCGTCATCGCCGGAATCGCCAGCGGTGGTGGGGATCCGAGCACCACCACACCGGGCGCGGCACCCGCGCCATCGGCAGCCGCCACGTCAGAAGGGGCCAGCTCGACGCCGACCCCGTCGGCTACACCCACGCCGACGCCCACGCCGACACCCACGCCGACACCGTCCGCGAGCGCGACGCCGACGTTCACCGCGCCCCGGCTCGCCGAGGTGCCGTCGCCACTCGCGAAGCCGAAGGCCAAGCCACAACCCAAGCCGAAGCCGGTGTACTACGGCAACTGCGCCGCGGTCCGGGCCGCGGGCAAGGCGCCCTTGCACCGCGACGACCCCGGCTACCGCTCCGGCCTCGACGGCGACCACGACGGCGTGGCCTGCGAGCCCGCGCCGAAGAAGACGAAGAAGCCCAAGCCCAAGCCGCCACCCGAGCCGGAGCCCGATCCCGAGCCCGAGGACGTCTACTACGCGAACTGTGCGGCGGCTCGTGCCGCCGGCGCCGCCCCGCTCTACCGCGGCGAACCTGGCTACCGATCCGGCCTGGACCGCGACAACGACGGCGTCGCCTGCGAGTAGGCGAGTAGGCGAGTTCCACCGAACCACCCATCGACCCCTTCCTTGGCACCTACCATCGGTGGCCAGGGAAGGGGACTGGAGACCGCATGTCCTCGTTCGATCCCTCAGACACCACGCCCGACGTCGTCATCGAGCGCGAGACCAGCCGACCCGACGGACGGCAGGGCAGGTTCCGGATGTTCCTCAGGACCCGGTCGATCGCGGCCGGGGTCTTGGTCCTTGCCGGGGTCGGCGCCGGTGTCGGCGCCAGGGCGATCTCTCAGGACGACCTCGATCCCAAGTTCCGCTCGTGCGTCGAGGCGAGGTCCCACGGCTACGGCAGCTACCGTGAGGGCGAGGACGCCGAGTACGGCTGGTACCGCGACGCGGACGACGACGGCATCGTCTGCGACTGATCGCATAAGGTTGCGCGCGGCCGGCAACGGGTGGAAGGAGGCCGTGCTGCTTCAGCGTGGAGCACGTTCCGTCTCCCGGCGTGCCGTTGCCACCGTGATCGTTCTCGCCATCCCGCTCGGGCTGTTCGTCGCCGCGCGGCTGCAGGTCTGGTTCGGCGGCAGCGTCTTCACCTCGTACGACACCGCGTCCTACGTACCCGTCTCGTTCACCGGCCACGCGCCACGACTCTTGGGCGCGCCGGCGTTCTACGCCCTCTTCCCCGACGACGTCGCCCGCACGTTCGGGCAGTGGCTGATCGCCACGATCGCCTGGACCGCGCTCGCCGTCGCGCTCGCGATCGTGCTCCGTACGTTCGTCGCCCGCCTCCTCGCCACCACGACCGTGCTCGCGCTCGGCCTGCTCCCCCAGGTCACCAACTGGGACTTCGCGATCCTCTCCGAGTCGCTCTCGATCTCCCTCGGCCTGCTCGTCCTCGCACTCGTTCTGCTGTGGCTGCGCTTCGACAGGCTCCCGCTGCTCGTCGCCCTCGTGGTGATCGCGTTCGCGTGGACGTTCGTCCGGCCGGAGCTCGTTCTCCTCGTCGGCGTCGTCGCGCTCGTCCTCGGCGTACGAGCCGTACGGAAGCGCCACCTCGTCACCGCGATCGCGACCGTCGTGCTGATCGCCGGCATCGGCTGGTCCCTCGCGATCACGCCGACCGTCGGCAGGACGTTCTCCGACTGGAGCGCGACCGGACTCACGCTGCGCGAGGAGACGCTGCTCTACCGCCTCCGGCTGCAGGTGCTGACCGACCCGCGCGTCGAGGACGTCTTCCATACCAAGCTCGGTATGCCCGACTGCCCGGGCATGAAGCGGATCATCGCTGCCGAGCAGGGCAAGAAATGGGACATGCCCGGCTTCGCCGTCGCGTACCGCGCCTGCCCCGAGCTGCGCCACTGGGGTGCGGAGAACGCGGGCCGGTCCGGCCTTCGGTACGTGTTAGCGGCGCCCGGACTGTTCGTCGAACAGACCTGGTCGACGATGCCGCGCGCCCTCGTCGGCGCGAGGTACGCGCACGTCGAGGCTCCCCTGCCGTTGTGGGCGGATCTCACGTTCTTCCCGCGGATCACCGTGGTCGTCCCCGTCCTGCTGGGCGGTCTGGGCGTCACGTTGCTCGCCGCGCTGGCCGCCGGCGCGTGGCGAAGGCGTCGCCTGCTGCTCGGTACCGCGCTCGTCCTCACGGTCACCGCGTCCGCCAGCGTGGTCGCCGGACTCCTTTACAGCACAGGCGAAAACGCTCGCTTCGGCATGCAGGAAGGGATCGCGTTACGCCTCGCCGTTCTCCTCCTGCTCGCGACCGCCGTCGACAGTCTCCTCGGGCGTCGTCGGGAACTCCGCGCGGACGCCGAGTAGCCGCACCTTCGTCTCCTGCTTCACCTCGAACTTGTCCAACGCCGCGAGCGCCCCCGCCTCGATCTCGGCGGCCTCCGACGTCGGACCGGCCAGCGTCACGCTCCGCGTGTGGGTGAAGAACGGCGCGAACCGCACCTTCACCCCGACCCGCACCGCGGGCCGGCCTTCCGCGAGCACGTCGTCGGTGACCCGCCGCGACAGCGCGACGATCTCCGTACGTACGGCTTCCCAGTCGGTCAGGTCCTGCTGGAAGGTCGTCTCCCGGCTGCGCGAACGGGCGACGTACGGCGTCCCGACCACTGGCGACGCGTCCTCGCCGCGCGCCATCCGCCGGTACCACGGCCCCATCGTCGGACCGAGCCTTCCCGCGAGCGTGTGCGCGTCGGTCTTCGACAGCTCGAGCACGGTGTTGACGCCGAGCTCGGTCAGCTTCTTCTGGGTCTTGGCGCCGATGCCCCAGATCGCGTTCGTCGGAAGTTCCGCCATGACCTGCCACCAGTTCTCGGCGGTCAGCCGGAAGATTCCGCCCGGCTTGCCGAAACCCGTCGCGAGCTTCGCGCGCAGCTTGTTGTCGCCGATGCCGACCGCACAGGTGAGGCTCGTACGTTCCAGCACGGCCTCCTTGATGTCGCGCGCGAACGCCTCCGGGTCGTCGGTCTCGACGCCCATGAACGCCTCGTCCCAGCCGAGCACCTCGACCACGGCTGGGAACTCCCGCAACGTGGCCATGACCTCAGCGGACGCGGCGTCGTACGCGGGCGGGTCGCTCGGCAGGAAGATCGCGTCCGGGATCTTCTTCGCGGCCGTTCGCATCGGCGTGCCGGAGCCGACGCCGAACTCGCGCGCCTCGTACGAAGCCGTGGCCACCACCGCGCGCTTCGTCGGGTCGCCGTCGCCGCCGACGATCACCGGTTTGCCGCGCAGCTCCGGGCGCCGCAGCACCTCGACCGCCGCGATGAACTGGTCGAGGTCGACGTGCAGCACCCAGGTAGGCACGGGCCTAGTCTGCCGCGCCGGCCTCGTGTCTGGTCGCCGAGTTGTCGCCCTCGGGCTGATGCGGCAGCGGCACCGGCTCGACCGGGAGCGGGTTCGCGTCGGCGTTCTCGTGTCGCGCGAGCGGTACGGACGGCGGCCTGCGTCGGCGGTCGCCGAGCACGAGCGCGCCGGCGACGACCGCGGCGCTGACCGCGCCGAGCGCGATCACGAGCGCCATCGGGACCGCGGTGCCGTTGGCCATCACGCCGATCAGCGGGCCGGCGAACGCGCCGACCACGAACTGGATCGTCCCGACCAGCGCGGCCGCGGCTCCCGCCGACTCCGGGTGCCGGTTGAGGGCGAGCGCGCCGGCGTTCGGCAGCACCAGCCCGATGCTCGTGACCAGCACGGCCAGCGGGACGGCCAACCCGAGCAGGCCGAACCAGCCGGTGGCCGTCGTGACGAGCAGCGCCAGCGCCGCGAGGGCGGTGACCGGGATGGCGTGGACCAGGATCCGGAACGGCGAGACCGTGAGCACCAGCTTCGCGTTCAGCTGGCTCGCCGCGACCAGGCCGACCGCGTTGAGGCCGAACATCAGGCCGAACGTCTGCGGCGAGAGGTTGTAGACCTCCTGGTACGCGAACGGCGAGCCGGACACGTACGCGAAGATCGCCACGAAGCTGAGCATCGACAGCGCGGCGTACGCGACGTAACGCCGGTCGCGGAGCAACGAACGGTACGAGCGCAACGCGTCCGCGACCCCGCCGCTGTGCCGACGCTCGACCGGCAACGTCTCCTTGACGAACACCGCCGCGATCGCCGTCATCACGACGCCGAACCCGGCGAGCAGCCAGAACAGGCCGCGCCACCCCGTGAACAGCAGCAGCTGGCCGCCGATCGTCGGGGCGAGGATCGGCGCGACGCCCATGACCAGCATCAGGCGGGACAGCACCCGGGCGACGTACGGGCCTTCGACCAGGTCACGAACGAGCGCCTGCGAGATCACCGTGCCGGCGGCCGCCGCGACGCCCTGGACGAACCGGCCCGCGGTGAGAACCTCGACATTCGGTGCCAGCGCGCACGCCACCGAGGCGAGGGCGTACAACGCCATGCCCGCCAGCAGCGGGCGCCGCCGCCCGATCGCGTCGGACAGAGGTCCGATGACCGCCTGGCCCGACGCCAAGCCGACCAGGCACGCGGTGAGCGTGAGCTGCACCATCGGCTCGGTCGTCTCAAGGGACGTGATCAGCCCCGGGAACGCGGGCAGGTACAGGTCGATGGACATCGGACCGATCGCGATGATCGACCCGAGCAGCAGGACGAGAGCGGACAGCCGGGGCACGCCGGAAGCTCCGGCGGAGGTACGCACAAGGACTCCGTGGCAGGTCGAGAAAGAACGCGGGACGCGTGGCGACACTGCCACTTCGCAAGCAGCGCTGGACTGGCAAGAGCTATTCCGATGCCTAAGCTCGATGTCAGCGGCATCGTCTCTGCAAGACTAGCCGCCGCTACGGACAAGATCAGCAAAGTCATCAGACGTTTACCTGAGAGGCCCGTTCGTCCATGAGCCCGAAAAGTCGCGGTCGCCGCGACTCCAAGCGCCCCGCGGACCGCCGCCGGGCGCAGCGCAGGTCACGTGAGGACACCATGCCCGCAGCAGAGAACGACCCCGGCGAGATGCTGCTCACAGCGGTCCTCGACCTCGCGCCGGACATCATGAAGACCTCCGGCCCGCTCGGCGCGGAGTCGTACATCTCCGGCCTGCTCGGTGCGCTCTGGAACGCCGAGAACGCCGAGGTCGGGACAGACGACGAGGACTTCGAGACCAGAACTGGCCACGAGCTCGTCACCCGGCTCAGCGAGGTCGGCGCACCGTACGCCGACCTGTTCCTCCGCGCGATCTCCGTCGTCGGGCTCCCGCCCGTCGCCGACCAGGCCCGCGCGCACCTGGCCAACCCGCTCGTCGCGGCCCGCTCGGCCGACGTCACCGACGCGCTCTCCTGGGCCGACCAGCTCGGCCAGGCGCGCTTCCAGTCCGCGATCGAGCTGGAGCACGAGCTCGGCGACATCAGCCAGCTCGTCCTGAGCTTCGGCTACGCCGACGAGCCGCCGCACGCGCTCTTCCTCCTCCTCGACCACACCATCGGTGGCCTCGTCACCGAAGCGTGGATCGTCGAGGACGGCACCGGACTCGTCGAGCACCTCGCCAAGGAGGCCGAAACCGACGAACGGATCACGCTCACCCAGCCCGACCCGGCCTACGTGCGCGCCCTCGTCGAGCCGATGTTCGAACTCACCGACGCGGTCGCCGACCCTCCCGTGCACGAGAAGTTCGCCGGCTTCCGCCTGATCGCTCAGGCCCGCGTCCGCTCACTCCCACCGGACGGCGTCGTCCCCGACGCCCCCGCCTGGTCCGAGGACGACCAGCGCGAGCTCATCGACGACTTCCTCGCCTCACCCGAAGGCAAGGACCTGCCGCGCGACGCCGCGACGGACATCGCCCGCGAGCTGGTGGAGTTCGGGGTGACCGACCACGGCCGGGTGCTCCGCGTCAGCGCGCCCAAGCTCGAGCTCTTGCTGATGGGTTGGTTGCCTCGTACTGGACTGCTGAACCCCAAACACCTCCCGTCGTTGGATGTCGTCGTCCCTGCGTGGGTGCGGTACGCCGCGCGCCGTACCGACCTTTCGTCCTTGTCTCTGCGCGAGACCCTCGACGCACTGCCCGGACTGACGAGCGGCGCGGCCGAGGCCTTCCGCGACGAGTCCCGGTGGAGTCCGGAACGCATCGCCGTAGAACGGCTGCTGAGCGACGTCGATCCCGAGACCGAAGACCTGGACGAGGTCTTCGCTCGCCGCACGTTCGCGTTCGCTCGCATGCCCGACGCCGACTTCGACCCCTCGAACGAAGACCAGGTGGCGGCCCTGGTCGACGAGGAGCATCCGTCGGAGTATCTGGCGACTCTCACCGACGCCGAGGAGCACCGGTCACTGCATTCGATCATAAGTTCGAAGTTGTGGCAAGGTGAGCCGAGACAGCTGTGGACAACGGCGCAACGGCTCCTCGACGAGGGCATGGATCGCGACGATGTCCTGCACGCGTTGATGTACGCGCACTCCAAGGCAGCCGACGCGGAGGAGTACGAACGCGAGCTCGCCGCACTCCCGTCGTCCTGGGTCGCCGCCGCGGCTAGCCGGAGCGCGCCAGCGCGCCCATGCCGATGTCGGTGGGCGTGCGTACCGTACGAGCATGCGCGCCGTCGCCGAAGCCGTCTTCGTTCCCGCGGATCCACCGCGGACGGGCACGCTCGCGCTCTACGGCACGGCGGACGCGGACGACCACGTCGAGCTGGTCCGGTCGACCGGCACGGCCATCAGCCGAGGGAAGGTTCCGGCCCGCAAGCTCGGCATCGCCGAGGCGCTCCGCGAGCTCACTGACACGTTCCCGGCGCAGGTCACCGACTCGTTCCGAGCCTGGCAGGCGGCCGCCCTCGCCGGCATCAGGCTGGTCGCACGCGGCCGGCTCCGCCCCGCCCAGTCCGCGAGCGGCTACGCGACCTGGCGCGTCGGCCCGCTCGATCAGTCCGACCAGTCCTGGCTGCGCGAGCTCGCGGCGGCGATGCCCCCGCAGGCGTACGCGATCCCGCTCAACACCGACACGCCCGTGCGCATCGCCTCGCCGGAAGCCCTGGTCAGGCAGTTCTGGGACGCGATCGCCGACACGCTCGTCCGCACCTCCGCCGCCGAGCTGGCCGTGCCCGGCGCGTTCGCCACGAGCGCACCGACCCCGGTCGAGGGCTCGACCGACTGGCTGGCCGAGCTCGTCCGGTCCGAACGAGCCGGCGCCCGCGTCGTGCTCCGGGTCGAGCCGCCCGAAGGAGCCGACGGGGACGAGCGTCAGGCGTTCCGCGGCGCCCTCCAGCTGCGCAGCGTCGCCGACCCGAGTCTGCTCGTCGACGTCGCCGATCTCTGGAACGCCCCCGCCGCCGTCCTCTCCCGCCTGGGCCAGGAGGCCGAGACCGACCTGCTCCTCGGCCTCCGCAGGGGCGCGAGGGCGTGGCCACCGCTCGGCGCGGCCCTGCAGGCCGCGACGCCGACCGGCATCGACCTCGGCGACGCCGACCTGGAGGACCTGTTGGCCGACGGCGCCGAGGCGTTGGAGTCCGCGGGGATCGAGGTGCTCTGGCCGACCGACCTGTTCGGCGGCGGCCTCACCGTCAAGGCCAAGGCGGTCGCCGCGCCCGCGAGCGCCGCCGAGCCCACGTTCGTCCTTGCCGACTTGCTGCAGTTCAAGTGGCAGCCGACACTCGACGGCGAGCCGCTGACCGACGCGGAGATCGCCACGCTCGCGGAGGCGAAGCGCCCGCTCGTACGCCTGCGCGGCAAGTGGGTCCGGATCGATCCCGACGTGCTCGCCAAGCTGCGCCGCCGGCGCGAGCGACGGCTCACCGCGGCCGAGGCGCTCGCGGCCGCGCTCACCGGCGAGGTCGAGGTCGACGGCGAACGCGTCGAGTTCGTCGCCGACGGTCCGGTCGCCGATCTCGCCGCCGCGTTGTCGAACACCGCGAACGTCCAGCGCGAGCTCGCCCCACCGCCCGGGCTGCAGGCCACGCTCCGCCCGTACCAGCTGCGCGGTCTCGGCTGGCTGGCCCACCTCACCGAGCTCGGCCTCGGCGGCTGCCTCGCCGACGACATGGGCCTCGGCAAGACACTGCAGCTGATAGCGCTCCATCTGCATCTGCACCACGAGCGCCCCGACCGCGGGCCTACGTTGGTGATCTGCCCGACCACGCTGCTCGGCACCTGGCAGCGCGAGCTGGCGAAGTTCGCGCCGGACGTGCCGACCAGTCGCTACCACGGCGGCACCCGACGGCTGGACGATCTCGCACCGAACGAGGTCGTGCTCACCACGTACGGCGTCGTCCGCCGCGACCACGAGACGCTCGCCGAGACGCAGTGGGGGCTGGTCGTCGCCGACGAGGCGCAGCACGCCAAGAACCCGCTCTCGCGGACGGCCCGGGCGCTCCGTTCGATCCCGGCCCCGACGCGCGTCGCGCTCACGGGTACGCCGGTGGAGAACAGACTCTCGGAGCTGTGGTCGGTGCTCGACTGGACGACGCCCGGCATCCTCGGCTCGCTCGAACGGTTCCGGACGAAGTTCGCGGTCCCGATCGAGCGCTACCACGACAAGGACGCGACCGGCCGGCTCGCCCGGATCACCCGGCCGTTCCTGCTCCGGCGCCGCAAGGTCGACCCGGGCATCGCGCCGGAGCTGCCGCCGAAGACCGAGAGCGACGTGATCGTTCCGCTCACCACCGAGCAGGCGACGCTCTACAAGGCGGTGGTCGCCGAGACGCTCGCGAAGATCGAGGAAGCCCAGGGTCTCGAGCGCCGCGGCCTGATCTTCAGCCTGCTCACGGCGCTCAAGCAGATCTGCAACCACCCCGCGCAGTACCTCAAGCAACGCGAGCCGCTGCCCGGCCGGTCCGGCAAGCTGGCGGCGCTGGACGAGCTGCTCGACGTGATCCTGTCCGAGGACGAGTCCGTGCTGGTGTTCAGCCAGTACGTCGAGCTCTGCCGGCTGCTGCAGTCGCATCTGGAGTCGCGCGGCATCCCGACGCTGTTCCTGCACGGTGGTGTGTCGGTCAAGGAGCGCGAACGGATGGTCGCGGACTTCCAGGACGGCCGCGCGCCGGTATTCCTGCTGTCGCTCAAGGCCGGCGGCGTCGGGCTCACGCTCACGAAGGCGACGCACGTCGTGCACTACGACCGCTGGTGGAACCCAGCGGTGGAGGACCAGGCGACCGACCGCGCGTACCGGATCGGCCAGGACCATCCCGTCCAGGTGCACCGGCTGGTCACCGAGAACACGCTCGAGGACCGGATCGCCTCGATGATCGCCACCAAGCGCGAGCTCGCCGACGCGGTGGTGGGGTCGGGCGAGGCGTGGCTGACCGAGCTGTCCGATGCGGAGCTGGCCGATCTCGTCCAACTGGGGAAGGAGCTGTGAGCCAGGAGCCTTGGTGGGCGAACCGTGACCGCGAAGGCGAGGACCACACACCTCCGCCGGCCCGAGGTCCGGGGAGCCGGCGTGCCTTCGGGCAGACCTGGTGGAGCCGCGCGTGGATCGGCGCGCTCGAGCACAACGCGCGCCTGGATCCGAACCGGTTGTCGCGCGGGCGGAGCTATGCACGGCGCGGCACGGTCATGGAGATCGACTTCGAGCCCGGGCTGGTCCGGGCCGAGGTGCAGGGCAGCCGGCCGAAGCCGTACGGCGTGACGGTGCGGATCCGGGCGTTCGACGAGGACGAGTGGGACCGGATCATCGACCTGATCGCCTCGCAGCTGGGACGGACCGCCGCTCTGCTCGACGGGGAGCTGCCACCCGAGGTGGTCGAGGACGCGAAGGCCGCCGGGGTGGACCTGCTACCGGTGGCCGGTGAGGTGCAGCCGCGGTGCTCGTGCCCGGACTGGGCGGATCCGTGCAAGCACTCGGCGGCGGTTTGCTATCTCGTGGCCGACGCGTTGGACGTGGATCCGTTCGCGCTGCTGCAGCTGCGCGGGCGGTCGCGGGACCAGCTGCTCGCGGCGTTACGCACTCGGCGAACGGGCTCGGTCGGGGCCGTTGCCTCCGGCCTCCAGCTCGAGGCCGAGCCGGTGGACGAGGGTATGCCGGCGCGGGAGGCGTTCCGTTCGTACGTTCGCGCCCAGATCCCGACTCCGCTGCTCCCGCCGACGCGGCCGGGCCGCCCACCCGTGCTCGGCATCGCTCCCCCGCCCGATGCCGGCGTCGATGCCGAGGGCATCTCCGCGCTCGCCACCGACGCGGCGGCACGCGCCTGGGAGCTCGCCACCGGCGCGGGCGACGGCGGCCTCCAACTGACGCGCGAGCAGGACCTCGCGCGCCGCGCGGTGCCTCTCGTCGGCGGTCCACGCCTGGTCGAGCTGGCTCGCGAGGCGGGGATCTCGCAGCGCGACCTCACGGGCTGGGCGATCGCCTGGCGGCACGCCGGTCCCGGCGGTCTGGCCGCGCTCCGCGACGAGTGGAGTCCCGAGCCCGACGTGATGTCCGAGCTCTCGGTCGCGGCCGCCTCCGCCCTGCCAGGGAACGACATTCGGGTGGAGGGCAACCGCCTCACCTGCGACCGCCGGCAGGCCCGCCTCGGGCGGGACGGGCTCTGGTATCCGTTCGCCAAGACGTTCGGCGGCTGGGATCTCCTCGGCCCGCCGGTCTCCCATCCCGCCGACGCCCTGCGCCGCTGAGCATTGTCGGTGGCCCCGTTGTAGTCTTCGTCGCACCTTCCAATCGAACGGAGATTCGAATGCGACGCTCGTTCTACAGCCAGGCCCGGAACGCGATCCTCGAGCACGGCTGGTACGTCCAGTTCGTCGGCATGGGCGTCTGCGCGGATCCCAGCTGCGACGGCGGCCGGGACGATCCCGTCAGCGAGCCTCCGTTCGCGTACACGGTCGGTCTGACGCGCTATCGCGACCACCCCGAGGTCGTCAGGTTCGGCTCGTGCATGGACTGCAGCGGCCGGGCCCTCAACCTGGTCGGTGCCGCGGTGCGCGACGGCCGCGACGTGACCGATCCGGAGGTGCTCGACGAGCTGTTCGGTCCCGGCGTGGCCCGGATGCTCCAGGTGGCCGACTCCTCCACCCATCTCCAGGTCGCCAACGGCATGTACAGAGCCTCTGGCGCTCCGCCCATTCCGGCGCTCCAGCTGGTGACGGCGGACGAGGGCAGGTTTCCCTGGGAGTCCGACTATCCGCGCCAACGCTCCCGCCAAACCCTTCTCGGCCGCGCGGGCTGAGGAGACGACGTTCACCGTACGAGCACGTGACAGCACCTCGAGATGTCGGTGGGCTGGCCTAGCGTTACCCATAAGACCTAGATCACCAGGGAGGTGACGATGACCGCTCAGCAGATCGTGGCGCCCTTCGGGGCCGCGGCGTACGAGGCGTTGCGGCGGGCTGTCGCCACCGCCAAGCAGGGCGCGCCGCTCGCGCAGGTCACGCTGATCGTCTCCTCCGAGCTGGTCGGTGTGACCGCCCGCCGTGCGCTCGCCCGCGACAATGGGACCGGCCGCCCTGGCATCGCCGGCCTCGCCGTCCTCACGCTGCGAAGGCTCGCCGAACAGCTCGCCGGCGACCGCCTCGCTCGCGCCGGCCGCAGACCGTTGACGGATCCGGTCCTCGCGACCGCCGTCCGCCGCGTGCTCACCGACGCGCCGGGAAGGTTCGACACCGTCGCCGAGCACTTCGGCACCGTGCAGGCCATCGCCAAGGCGCACCGCGAGCTCCGCACGCTTCCTCCGCACGCGGTCGACGACCTCGCGGCGGCGGGTGGCCCGCTCGTCGCGGATGTCGTCCGGCTGCACCGCGCGATCCGCGCCGTCGTCCAGACCGGCTGGTTCGATCCTGTCGATCTGCTCGACGCCGCGACCGAGCAGGCACGCGCGCTAGGGCCGGACGAGCTCGCCAGGTTCGGCACCATCGTCACGTTCCTCCCGCGCGAGCTCGACCATCCCGAGCGCGAGCTGCTCGCCACCCTCGAGGACGTCGTCGAGGTCCGGCCCGAGTCGACCGAGGCGTTCGGGACCCGTGTCCTGCACGCCACCGACCCCGACGACGAGGTGCGCGCGGTCGTCCGCGAGGTCACCACCCGGCTGGCCAGCACACCGGGCCACCGCATCGCGATCCTGTACGGCACCGCCGACCCGTATGCCCGGCTGCTGCACGAGCACCTCGCTGCCGCTGACGTCCGCATCCACGGACGGGCCGTCCGCCCGACCGCGGAGCGACCACTCCCCCGCGCGCTGCTGCGGCTGCTCGCGCTGCCCGACCAGGACTTCCGGCGCGACCAGCTGATGGCCGTGCTCTCCGACGTTCCGCTGTGGTTCCGCGGCACCAATGTCGAAGCCAGCCTGGCCGAACGAACGTCCCGCCGCGCGGGCGTCGTCCGCGGCACCGACTGGGACCGACTCACCAACCTCGCCACGGAGTACAGGGAGTCCGCCGCCCTCGAGCGGGAAGTGCCCGAGCCACGCGAGTGGCTGATCGAACGCAACGAGCGCTTGGCGACCGCGGCCGAAGACCTGCTCGCGTTCGTCACCGAGCTTCGTGACCGGCTGGAGGCCCTGCGCCAGCCGGCGACCTGGAAGGACCTGGCCACCGGTCTCGAGTCGCTCTGGCGCCACGTCCTGGGCGTCGACGAACGGACCACCCTCCCCGACGAGCAACACCGCGCGGCCGACAAGGTGTCGACGCTCTTGTCCAGCCTCGCCAGCCTCGACGGCGTGGCCGGAGGCGCGACCCTCCAGGCCGCCCGCGAGCTGCTCGAGCTCGAGCTCGCCGACGACCTCGACCGGGTCGGCAAGATCGGCGTCGGCGTCCTCGTCGGTCCGATCAGCGACGGCCCCGGCCTCGACGTCGACCTGCTGATCGTCGTCGGCCTCGCCGAGGGCCTGCTGCCGGCCAGGCAACGCGAGGATCCGTTGCTGCCCGACCGGGCCCGTGCGGCCGTACGCGACGAGCTGCTGCCCACCGCCAAGCAGCGACTCGCCAAGCAGCACGACCAGCTGCACGCCGCGCTGGCCGGCGCGGCCGAGTCGTTGCTCACGTTCCCGCGCGGCGACCTCCGCCGAGGCGGTGTGCGCGTGCCGTCCCGCTGGCTGCTGCCCACGTTGCGGAGGCTCGCCAACGACCAAGGTCTCCAGGGCACGACCTGGCAACGCACGCCGAGCACGTCGATCGTCGAGCTGCCCTCACACGCACACGCCGTGGAAACGCTGCGGCGTCCGGCCACCAGCCAGGAGTGGCGACAGCGCAGCGCGGTCGCCGCCGCGGCCGTGGGCGAGCCGATCGACGACAAGGTCGACGGGGTGCTGTTCCGCCGCTCGCTCGAGGTGGCCCGGGCGCGCCGAAGCCCGACGTTCACCAGATTCGACGGCAACCTCCGCGAGGTCACCGGTCTCCCCGACCCGACCGAGCGGGCCGCGGTCTCCCCGACCGCGCTCGAGTCCTGGACCACCTGCCCACACGGCTACTTTCTTCAACAGGTCTTGAGGATCCAGCCCAACGACACGCCCGAGGAGCTGCTCCGGATCAGCGCTCTGCAACGCGGTTCGCTGGTGCACGCGATCTACGAACGCTTCGTACAGGAGGCGATCGACGGCGGCGACGTCCCGGCGCCCCACGTCCCCTGGGACGAGGCCGCCAGGCAACGGATGCGCACGATCGCGGCCGAGGAGTTCGCGAAGGTCGAGCAACGCGGCGCGACCGGATCGCCGCTGCTCTGGGAGCAGGACCGGCAGGACATCCTCACCGACGTCCTCACGTTCCTCGGCCACGACGACCGGCGCCGCGCCGAGGGCGGCTTGACTCCGGTGGCGACCGAGCTCTGGTTCAACGAGATCCCAGTCGACCTGCCCGACGGACGCACGATGCTGCTCAAGGGCACCGCCGACCGGGTCGACCGCGCGATCGGCGGCGGCCTCGTCGTCGCCGACTACAAGACCGGCGCCGCTGGCCTCGTCGTACGACCGGCTCAGCGTCGACAACCCGATCGACCACGGCCACCGGCTGCAGCTCCCGATCTACGCGCTCGCGGCGCAGCACGAGCTCGGCGAGACCGACGCCCCGGTGCACTCCGAGTACTGGTTCGCCACGCGCCGCGGCAGGTACGAGGTCTGCGGCTACCTCGTCTCCGAGGCCGTGCTCGCCGAGCTCCGCGACGCGCTCACGGTGATCGTCGACGGCATCAGGACCGGACTGTTCCCGCCCCGCCCGGTGAAGGACAGCGGCGGCTACCACTGCGTCTACTGCGATCCCGACGGCCTCGGCGACGCCCTCGCCGAGCGGACCTGGGAGCGGGTCCGGACGGCTCCCGAGTTGGCCGCGTTCGTGGCCCTCGTCCATCCCGAAGGCGAGGGCGACGATGGCTGAGCAGCTGGCCGACCAGGCCGTCCGCGAACGCATCTCCACCGACCTCGGCTCGACGTTGTTCATCGAGGCGGGCGCCGGTTCGGGCAAGACCACGGTGCTGGTCGAACGCATCGTCGCGCTCGTCGTGCACGCCGGCATTCCCGTCGAGCACCTCGCGGCCGTGACCTTCACCGAGAAGGCCGCCGCCGAGCTTCGCGACCGGATCCGCGTCGGCCTGGAGGAGCTCGCTGGCGAGGACGGCATCGTCGGCGAGCGAGCCGAGGTCGCACTCGACGACCTGGACGGCGCGGCGATCGGCACGCTGCACTCGTTCGCCGGTCGCATCCTCGCCGAGCATCCGATCGAGGCCGGGCTGCCGCCGCTCGTGCAGGTGGTCGACGAGGTCGCCGCGCAGGTCGGCTTCGAACGCCGCTGGCACGACCTGCGAGTCGCGCTGCTCGACGACGCCGAGCTGGCGCCCACGCTCCGGCTCGTGCTCGCGGTCGGCATCGACCTCGAGCGGCATTTGCGCCCCCTGGCAAGGGACTTCGACGCGAACTGGGATCTGGTCGACGAGCACATCGTCCGGCGGGGTGAGCCCGGTCCTGTTCCGGAGGCGTCGCTCGAGCTCCTGCGCCACCAGGCCGAGGACGTGCTGGCGATGGGCGGGCGCTGCGCCGACGTCGACGACAAGCTGGCCCAACGCCTCACCCGGCTGCGCACCTGGATCGCCGACGTCGACGCGGCCGCGCAGAGCCTGGATCGGTTCGTGCTGTTGGGCGCCGTACCTGACAGCGGTCTGTACGGCGCCCGGCGCAACTGGCCGGACACCGACCTGACCTCCCTTCGGCAGGCACTCGCCGACCTGCGCGGCGCGGCCTTCGCGCAGCGGTCGCGGGTGCTCGACGCCGCGCTTCGCCGGGTCGCGTATCGGATCGCCGTGCACACCGTCCAAGCCGCGACCGAACGCAGGACCAGCGGCCGGCTCACGTTCCACGACCTGCTCGTTCTGGCCCGCACAGTGCTGCGCGATCCGGTGCACGGTGCGCGGGTGCGGGCAGATCTGCGGGAGCGGTACCAGCGGATCCTGCTCGACGAGTTCCAGGACACCGACCCGATCCAGATCGAGCTCGCGGTTCGGATCGCCGCCGGTGCCGACGGAGACGCGGCCGACTGGCGCGAGGTGCCGGTGCCACCCGGTGCGCTGTTCGTCGTCGGCGATCCGAAGCAGTCGATCTACCGGTTCCGCCGCGCGGACATCGGGGCATTCCTCGCCGCCCGCACTCGACTCGGCGGCGTGCTCGACCTGACCACGAACTTCCGCGCCACTCCCGATCTGCTGAGCTGGATCAACACGGTGTTCGGCGCGTTGATCCAGCCGACCGCGGACAGCCAGCCGGAGTACGTCGGGCTCGACCCGGACCCGAGTCGCCCGGTCTGGAGCGGCGCCGGTCCGGCCATTCTCGCCGTCGGACCGGACGCGCACCCGGTCGAGACGAACGCCGAGAGGGTGCGCGAGCTGGAGGCGGCGGATGTCGCGGGCACGATCCTGCGCGCGGTCGCTGAGGGCTGGCAGGTCGACGAACGCGTCGACGGCAGCTGGCAGCGCCGCCCGTTGCGGCTCGGCGACATCACGATCCTGGTGCCGACGCGGACGTCGATCGGGGCGCTGGAGAGCGCGTTCGACCAAGCAGGCATACCGTTCCGGACCGACGCGACCTCGCTCGTGTACTCCTCCCGCGAGGTGCGCGACCTGATGCTCGCGGCCCGGGCGCTCGCCGACCCGACCGACCAGCTGGCGCTGGTGTCGACGTTGCGCTCGACGTTGTTCGGGTGCGGCGACGACGACCTGTGGCGGTGGAAGGAAGCCGGCGGCCGGTGGTCGATCTTCGCGCCGCCTCCAGACGACGTACCGCCCGACGATCCGGTACGCGAGTCCATGACGTGGCTGCGCTCGGCCGCGCTGGCGCGGCCGCAGCTCGCACCGGTCGAGCTGTTGGACCGGATCGTTCGAGAACGCCATCAGCTGGAGCTCGCGGTCGACGCCGACGGGGTGGGCCGGCCGCGGCATCGGGAGACGTGGCGACGGATCAGGTACATGCTCGACCAGGCGCGGGCCTGGTCGGAGGCCGAGCACGGCACGCTCCGCGAGTATCTGGCGTGGGCAGCGCGGCAGGCCGAGGAGTCGGCCCGGGTGAGCGAGCCGGTGTTGCCGGAGTCCGACGAGGACGCCGTACGGATCATGACGATCCACGCGGCGAAGGGGCTGCAGTTCCCGATGGTGATCGTGTCGGGGCTGGGTTCGCGGTGGCCGACCAGCTCGGCGCGGGCGTTGTGGTCGGCGGGCGGGTACCAGCTGCGGGTGACGCGCTATGCGGAGACGGCCGGGTACGCCGACGCTGCAGCGGTCGAACGCGAGCTGGAGCACGCCGAGGACCTGCGACTGCTCTACGTGGCCTGCACCCGGGCCGAGTCGCATCTGGTGGTCTCGTTGCACCGGACCGCGCGGCGCTACCCGGCGCGGGACCAGGTGTCGCTCTCGCTCGCCGAGCTGTTGGCGTCGGCGAGCGTGTCGACCGAGCAGGAGACCTGGACCTGTGCGGGCGAGCTGTCGGTCGCTCCACCGTTGCCGGCGGTGGCCGCGGCCACTCCGGTGCCGTTCCCGAGCTGGACCGAGTGGCAGGTTGAGCACGCGCGAGCCGTCGCCCAGTCGACCTTGCCGGCAGCGGTGTCGGCAACGGACGTGGCGCACGGCCGAGCCCCGGTGGAGCTGCCGTCGGTGGCGATCGCCGGCCTGGCGAAGCAGCCGCGTGACCTCGAGCTGCCGCCGTGGGCGAAGGGACGGTACGGCACCGCGGTGGGCCGGGCCGTGCACGCCGTGTTGCAGACCGTCTCGCTCGCCACCGGCGACGGCTTGGAGCCGATCGCCGAGTCGCTGGCCCACGCCGAGGGCGTCGGCGAGCACAGCGTGGTCGTCGCGGCCATGTCCCGTTCGGCGTCGGCCTCGCCGGTGATCGGGCGGGCGGCGACGCGCGAGCACTGGAAGGAGACCTACGTCGGCACGATCATCGACGACGTGCTGGTGGAGGGGTACGTCGATCTGCTCTACCGCGAGGACGACGGCCGGCTGGTGATCGTCGACTACAAGACCGACGCGGCTCCCACCGAGGAGACCGTCCGCGCGTACGCGACGCAGCTCAGCCTCTACGCTCGCGCCGTCCACGACGCGACCGGCTCCCCCGCCGACTGCGTGCTGCTCTTCTGCTCCGTCGACTCCACCGCTACCGAGCTGTGGCTGCCGCTTTGAGCTCGTCCTCGTTCACGCACCACCAGACGAGCCGCGCGCAGCGCAGGTCGAAGAGGTGGTCGCAGGTGGAGTCGTCCCGGTCGTAGTGCGCATCGAGGGGCCAGAGCCCGCAGAGCAAATTCCACCACCGCGCCCGCAGTCCGCCTTCGAGATCGGCAGTGGAGATCGGCGCGGTCGTTCGGTACCCGCCGGCGAACGCCGCGACCCGTTCCAGGTCGAAGCTCGTACCCTTCCAGAACAGCAGCTCAGCCGCTCGTGCCACCTCGTAGCCCCGAGGCGCGACTCGTAGCCGGTCCCAGTCCAGGACGGCGCTCACCCGTCCGGAGTCCCAAAGCACGTTGTAGTGCTGGAAGTCGCCGTGGGTCCAGCCGCCCGCGCCGACCTCGGGATCGGGCCGCCGGTGGCCGTACCTGCTGAGCAGCTCGCGTTCCTCGTGCAGACGACGGACCGCGATCCGGTCGAACGCGTCCGGCTCGTCCTTCGCGGCGATCATGGCGAGATAGCGCTCGACGTCCACCAGCGTGGTATCGGGATCGCCCAGTCGCACCCGGATGCGGTCCGGCACGGGCGGCCGCACCTTCGCGAGCTCGTGGTGAACGCGACCGAGGAGGGAGCCGAGTACGCGGCACTCCTCGAGCGACAACGTCGTCCCGTCGCGGAAGCCTCCGCTCACCCATCCGCTCGCCGCGTACGCGAGTCCGTCCACCTCGACGACCGAGTCGCCCTCGCCGGTCCGGATCACCCGAGGCACGGGCAGTCCGGCCACAGCGAGCTGGTCGATCGTGTCGTGCTGACGACGTGCCGGGTCGGGTTCGACATCGCGGAGCTGCTTGATCGCGTACGTCCCGCTCGACGTCTCGACGCGCCAGTTGCGGTTCATCATCCCGTTCGGCAGGTACTCCACCGCGCGCACCTCGCCCAGCCCGAAGGCCCCCGCCACTTCCCGCATCCGACCACGGTAGGGCGAGCCCTGTCGCGCGTTGTCGGTGGCGAGTCGTAACGTTCATCACATGACCGCCTCCTGCTTCGATGCCGCGAAGGAGCTCATCGTCGACGCCGACCCGGCGTCCTTCGAGCGCGGCGTGAAGTATGCCGAGGACGGGCACGTCACCGAGCTAGCCCGCGGTGGCGGCGTCGTCTTCGGGACTGTCGAAGGTTCGCATCGTTACCGGGTGCGGATCAGCAAGGACGACTGGTCGTGCGAGTGCCCGATCGCCGTCGAGGACGGCCGCATCTGCAAGCACACGGTCGCGGTCGCGCTGTTGATCACCGGCGAGGAAGGTCCGCCGGTCGCCGAGCGTGGCTCAGCGGTGCAGGAGTACTTGCGCACCCGTGGCCAGGACGAGCTGATCGACCTCCTGCTCGAGGCCATGGACGACGCGCCGGCGTTCGCCACCCGGCTGTCGGACCGCGCCGCTCGTGCGGTCGGCGATCTCGGCGCGATCGGCGAGCAGTTCGACGAGCTCGTTCGCCGCCCGCGCAAGCTGGATGCGCGTTCGACCGTGATCTACGGCCGGCAGCTCGGCGCGGCCGCCGACCTGCTCGACGGGCTGGTCGAAGCGGAGCGGCCGGAGGCGGTGCCGCTCATCCAACGGACGTTGGTGAAGGTCGTTCGCCTGTTGTCCACGGCCGACGACGCGTCCGGCGCGATCGGCTCGGCCGCCGTGCGGCTGCTCGAGCTGCACGCGCGGGCCTGCGCTGCTCTCCCGCCGAAGCCGTTGCAGCTCGTGCGGTGGTTGGTGAAGTTCAGCTTCGACGACCAGCAGTACTTCAGCATCGACATCGCCGACTACGCCGAGCCCCTCGGCGAGCGCGGCATCGAGGCGTACCGGCAGGAAGTCGAAGCACGGATCCGCGAGGCGCCGACCTCGCTCGCCGCCCGCCGTGCCCAGCGCAACCTCGCGGCGCACGGCAGCTAGGCAGCGACGGCCGGGACCAGCTCCCGCTCGGTGACCACGTTGTCGTCGACCTGGATCAGCCACAACCGCCCCGTGTCGCGGCGCCTGAGGGCGAAGACACCGTTCAGCACGTGGTCGAACGTGAAGCGCTCGAACACCGGCTCGGCACTCTGGCGTGCCGCCGCCTGCGCGCCGAGGAACGTGTCGACCAGGTAGCGCAGCCAGTCGGCCGGCTGGCAGAAGCTCTCGCGCCCGTTGAAGCACATCCGCCGCCCGCTGTCGCACGGCACCCAGTCACACGCGAGGCTCGGCTCCCCCGGCCACGGCCGGTTGATCGCGGCCAGGTCGTCGTACGTGTCGACCGCATCGGGCCCGAGCACGACATACGGCCCCTGCGGCCTGAACCACCGCCGCGTCCGCGCGAACGCCGTCAGGTACTCCACCTCGACAGCATTGAGCCGCGGCTGGACCTCGACCTCTCCGAGCACCTCGGTCGGATAACGCATCGCGCACTCCTTCGGTACCGCTTCCTCACCCAAGAATGCGCCTCCCGACCACCTGGCCGTCGGAAGTTATCCACAGCCGGCGAGTCGCACACGTCAGTAGTGCGCGCGAACGAACTGCGTCCGCCCACCGACCACGTCGCGAAGGTCGCTGACGAATCGCTCGGTGAGCGGCGGCCAGTTGTGGAACTCCACCGCCGGCGCACCGACCGCCAGCGCCCACTCCGCGGGCCAGTCGCCGGCGAGCGCGGACCACCCACATCCGTGGCAGGTCAGCGTCGGTTCCTCCCCGAGGATCCACCCCTCGGCGGCCGCGTGGTGCTCGATCTCGTCGAAGACCGTACGACATCGATCACACCACGGAGGCTCGTAGTTCTCGGTGGGATGGTGCAGTGCGCGTTCGACGATCACATCGACGCCATTGTTCGCCAGCCTCGTCCAGTCCGGGCTCTCGTCCGGTGCCACCACCGATCTCCAAGCCGGGCCATGGGCCCACTCGCTCGGGTGCCACAGCGCCTGGCGACGCTCGTTCCGGACCACGATGCGGCGGTCCAGCAGGAAAGCGAGCACTCGGTTGGCGACCTGAGCGACGGCGAGGTCGGTGTCGAGGCGGACGACCGTCTGGCTCGACTCGCTCATCGCCCGTCGACGACCGCCGCGACGGCGTCGGCGATGGGGACGCCGCCGCCGGTGAGGCCTAGCACGAGGCCGGCGGAGCGGGGCTCGTCCAGCAGGGCGACGAGGACGGCGGCCACGTCGTCGCGGGTCACGCTGCCGCGGTCGACGCTCGGCGCGAGCGTCACGCGGCCCGTTCCGGCGTCGTTGGTGAGGCCACCGGGGCGCAGGATCGTCCAGTCCAGCTTGGTCGTCCGCAGCGCCTCCTCGGCGGCGAGCTTCGCGCGCAGATACGCCACGAACACCTCGTCCGCTCCCGAAGGCGTCGCGCCGTCGCGGACCGAGTCGACCCCGATCGACGAGACCAGCAGGTAGCGCGAGATCCCCGCCAGCCCGGCAGCGTCGGCAAGGAGCAAGGCGGCGCCGCGGTCGACCGTGTCCTTCCGCGCCGCACCGCTGCCCGGGCCGGCGCCGGCCGCGAACACGACCGCGTCGCACTCCTCGATCGCCTCCGCCACCTCGTCCATCACCGGCTGCTCGAGGTCCAGTACGACGCCCTCCACGCCGACCTCGGCCAGGTCGCGTACGTGGTCCGGGTTCCGTACCAACCCGACCACCGAGTCGCCGCGCGCGGCGAGCAACCGCCCCAGCCGCAGCCCAATCTGCCCGTGCGCTCCGGCAATCGCGATCTTCATCCGTGCTCCCTTGCAACGTGGACGTCAAGCCCGACGGTAGCCTGACGCCCGTGCTGCGGACCGTGGAGGCGACTCGTTACGTCACCCCGCTGCGCGAAGGCGGCTCTCTCCCCGGCCTGGTCGAGGCCGACGACCTCGGTACGTACGTCGTCAAGTTCCGCGGCGCCGGCCAAGGCCTCAAGGCACTCGTCGCCGAGGTCGTCGCCGGCGAGCTCGGCCGCCGCCTCGGCCTCGCGATCCCCGAACTCGTCGTCGTCAACCTCGACCCACAGATCGGCCGCCACGAACCCGATCCCGAGGTCCAGGACGTTCTGCACGCCAGCGCTGGTACCAATCTCGGCATGGACTTCCTGCCCCGAGCGCTCGGCTACGAGGGCGTCTCCTGGAAGCCCGACCCGGCGACGGCCGCGCGCGTGCTGTGGTTCGACGGACTCGTCACCAATGTGGACCGCAGCTGGCGCAACCCCAACCTGCTCGTCTGGCACCGCGAGCTCTACTGCATCGACCACGGCGCGACGCTGCTGTTCCAGCACACCTGGCCAACGCCCGAGCAGTCCGCCAACCGCCCGTACGACTACGTCAACCACGCCTTGACAGCGTTCACCGACGGCCTCGAAGCGGCCGACGCCGAGCTCGCGCCAAGGGTCACCGACGAGCTCCTCCACGACGTCGTCGCGCTCGTTCCCGACGAGTGGATCGACCCCGCCACCACCAAGCAGGCGTACGTCGACCACCTCGCCGCACGCGCGAAAGCCCCACGCAGCTGGGTGAAAACGCCATGACCCGAGCCGTCTTCGACTACGCCCTCCTCCGCGCCGTACCGCGGATCGAACGCGGGGAGACCGTCAACGTCGGCGTCCTCGTCTACTGCCAGCAGCACGACTTCCTCGAGGCCGCCGTCCACGTCGACGTCGCCCGGCTCACCTGCCTCGACGCCGAGGCCGACGTCGAGGCGGTTCGCGAGGCGCTCGACGCGATCTGCGCCGTCTGCCGCGGCGACGCCGACGCCGGCCCAGCGGCCGCGCAGACGCGAGGCGAACGGTTCCGCTGGCTCACCGCGCCCCGCAGCACGATCGTCCAACCCGGCCCGGTCCACGCCGGCCTCACTGACGACCCGGCCGCCGAGGTCGCGAGGCTGCTGGAGACGCTGGTCCGTTAGGCCGGGGATGGCGGAGAGCCCGGCGATATCCGACAGACGCGGCCTAGGGCCAGGGGTTCAGCTCGACCAGCTCGCCGTCGATGGCGCCGTGTCGCCGGCCCGCCAGCCAGGCGGTCAGGTCGGTGAGGTGACCGCGCAGCTCGACTTCGCGGCCGCCGCCGAGCAGGAACGCGCGTTCGCCGTCCGTCGGCGACAGCATCAGCTCGACGCCCTCCGGCACCCGCGGCGTCAGGAACTCCACCAGGTGGGCGCAGAACTGCGGCGACCAGTGCGAAGGCTCGTACCCCAGGCGCGCGTCGACCGCGTGCACCTCCGGCCTCGCGCCACCGGCACCACACGGTGTCCAGCAGCACGCCGTCGCGATACCGAACGGGTCGCGCCCAGTCGTCCGGACCGGCCTTCGCCCACGCCTGTTCCAGCAACGCGTCCGACTCCAGCACCGCCCGTACCAACTCCGAAGCCGGTCGACCAGCGCCCGCCTCGATCGCGGCCGCACGAGCCGGCCGTCCGCCCTCGTAGACCTCGACCTGCTCGCCACGCAAGGCGAATTCGGTGACGCGAGCGAACGCGGCCGCGAGGTTCGCGACGTGCGTGAGAACGTGTCCACGCGACCAGTCCGGCAAAGCGGAAGGTTCGCGTGCCTTGGCGTCGGTGAGCCCGTCGACGAGCTCGTGCAGGCGGACGTGGCTGGCTCGGACAAGGTCGACAAGGGTCGCGGCATCGATGTCGGTCATATGTGAGATCGTCGCATCGACTGGAGGGAGACGTTCATGCGCGTCGGCGTCATGTACCGGTGTGTCAAGCCACCCGAGGAGCTCCGGGACTTCGCGAGGCGGGTCGAGGAGCTGGGGTACGACGAGCTGTGGGTGGTCGAGGACTGCTTCTTCGCCGGCGCGATCTCGGCCGCCGCGGTCGCGGCCTCGGTGACCGAACGGATCACGATCGGCATCGGCATCCTGCCCGCCGTCGCTGCGCAACGCCGCGCTCGCCGCGATGGAGATCGCGAGCCTCGAGCGCCTCTTCCCCGGCCGGATCATCCCTGGCTTCGGTCACGGGGTCACCGACTGGATGCGGCAGGTCGGCGCGTTCCCGCCCTCACAGCTCGCCGCGCTGCGCGAGACGATCGACGTGGTCGGGCGTCTGCTCGCGGGCGAGACGGTGACGACGGACGGCAAGTACGTGCACTTCGACAACGTGAAGTTGGACCACCCGCCGGCCACCGCTCCGCCGATCGTCTCGGGTGTACGCAGCGAGAAGTCGCTGCGCCTGTCGGGTGAGGTCGCCAACGGGACGCTGCTCGCGGAGCTGGCGACGCCGACCTACCAACGCTGGGCGCGCGGGCACATCGACGCGGGTCGGGAGGCGGCGGGACGTACGGACCCGCACCAGCTGATCACGTTCGGGCACTTCGACCTCGACCCGGCGCGGACGAACGCCCGCTTCGAGGCGGCGACGAGCCTGTCGTACCGCTCGCCGTTCCAGCTCGACGACGAGGAGCTGGCCTCGCGGGTCCGCTCACTGGTCGAGTCGACGAGTGGCGCGGCGGAGCTGGCCGAGGCGTTGCCGGACGAGGCGCTCGCCCAGCTCGCGATCGCCGGGTCGGCGGACGACTGCGTGACCGGGGTGCGGGCGCTGGTCGAGTCGGGGTCGGACTCGGTGGTGTTCGTACCGCCGAACGACACCGAGCTCGCGCTCGTCCAGCTCGACCGTGCGGCGACCGAGGTGCTGCCGAACTTGCGTTGAGCTCGCGATGTCGAAGCTCGATCAGATGCTCCGACTCTCCCATGACGAAGGGAGATTTCCATGAGCGACTTCGAGACCGTCCGGTCCGCGGATAGCACGGCTATCGCGTTCGAACGCCTCGGTGACGGGCCGCCGGTGATCCTGATCGGCGGGGCGTTCAACGACCGTACGACCGTGGCGGGGCTGGCCGAGGTGCTGGCGCCGACCTACACGGCGGTGACGTTCGATCGCCGCGGCCGGGGCGAGTCCGGCGTGGTCCCGCCGAGTTCGGCCGCTGCCGCGACGCGGAGGTCGAGGACGTGGCCGTGCTGATCGAGGCGGTCGGCGGCTCGGCGTACCTGTTCGGACACTCCTCCGGCGCGGTCCTCGCCCTGGAGGCGACGCGGCAGCTGCCGGTGCCGAGGGTCGCGGTGTACGAACCGCCGTTCATCGTCGACGGATCGCGGCCGCGACCCGCTCCGGACTTCGGCAAGCGACTGCAGGCCCTGTTGGCCGAGGGACGTCGAGACGACGCGGTGGCGCTGTTCCAGACCGAGGGCGTAGGCCTTCCGCCTGAGGCCGTCGACGGGATGCGCGGTTCGGAGATGTGGGCGTGGTTCGTACGTTTCGCGGACTCACTGGCTCACGACGAGGCCCTGTTCGACCCGGGCCATGCGGTGCCGAGCCGCCTGGCCGCCATCTCCGTTCCGGTCCTCACGATCGACGGCGGCGAGACGTGGCCATGGCTCAGGGAGGGGACGAAGGCGGTGGCCGACACCATTTCGGGTGCCCGATACGTCACCTTGGCTGGCCAGGACCACGGGGTGCTAGGTCAGCCGGAGGCGTTGCGACCCGTGCTGGTGGACTTCTTCGGCTGACGATTCCGGGGCGGACGACGTCGGCGGAGATGCCGAAGAGGATCTCGCAGTCCTTGGTGCGGTCGTGGGCAAGGGCTTTGAGGGCGGGCAGGTCGTGCCCACCGTTGGCTGGATGGCGGTCGACGACGGCGCATCTGGCCAGCGGTCCGCGTACGCGCAGGACGGCGTCGCCGATCTGGACCTGCTGCCAGCGGTCCTCGACGAACGGTTCGGCGTCGCCGGTGTCGACGAGCAACGTGGCGCGGAACCGCGCGCCGTCGTCGGCCGCGCGGCCCACGCGTCGGGCGAGCTCGGCGAGGGAGGAGGTGGTGACGATGGAGACGGAGCCCGCCCAGACGACCTCGCCGGGTGTCGTTCGGCAGAGGAGGACGGGTCGGCCGACGTACGCGCTCAGCAGCTCGGCCCACGGCCCGCGAACCTCCCGCAGCCGCGCGGTGCGGCCCCAGTAGTCCGCCTCCAGCTCGCCGCCGACCTCGACCTCACCGGCGACGGTCCCGATCGGCGTGCGGATGGTCAGCGCCGGATCGACCCACTCAGCCCGACAGGCCATCAGCAAGTCGTTCTCGACGGTACGCAGCACGCGGCGGGTGGCGGGATCGACCAGGCAGAACACCCGATCCCCCACCGGCCCGTCCAGCGCCAGCTCGACGCTGTCCAGCGGCAGATGTGCCATCCCCTTGACGGGAGTGAGCCCGACCCTGACGACCCGCACGCTGCGCTCCTTCCTTCAGCGACTACGGGTGCGACGATGCCCAGTGTTCTTGGTGTGGATGCCTGCCCGCAGGGGTGGGTGGGCATCGAGCTCGACGCGGAGGGTCGGTTCCAGCGGGCGGTGATCGCGCCGACGATTGGTGAGCTCGTCGGCACGCAGCGGGTGGTGGCTATCGACATCCCCATCGGCCTCCCGGACTCCGGCCGGCGCGCCACGGATGCCGAGGCGCGGCGGCGGATCGGGCGGCTCGCGTCGAGTGTGTTCACGTCCCCGACGCGAGCGGCGATCGAGTGCGACACCTATGAGGACGCCGCGCGGGCTCAGCTCGCGGCCGGCGGGCCGGGATTGTCCAAGCAGACTTGGGCATTGCGCACCAAGCTGCTCGACGTCGACCGCTGGGTCCGCGCGGCGCGGCCATGCGCGTGGTCGAGGTGCATCCCGAGGTGACGTTCGCGATGCTCAACGGTGGACCGCTGACCTCCTCCAAACGCAGCTGGAATGGCCAAGCCCACCGCCGCGCACTGCTGGCCGGCGCAGGGATCGCAGTCCCAACCGATCTCGGCGACGCCGGAGCCGCAGGAGCCGACGACGTCCTCGACGCCGCGGCCGCGGCCTGGACCGCACTCCGCGTCGCAGCCGGCAAGGCCGAGAGCCTCCCAGCACCACCCGAGACGTTCAGCGACAGAATCCCCGCCGCGATCTGGGTGTGAACGCGGCGAGAGCCCGACCGAATCGGCCGGGCTCTCGCCTCACTCGACAATCGGCTCCCTCGGGGGTCCGGGGGTCGTCCCCCGGTGTGACACGGCGAGAGGCCTGGGTCCGCGCCTTTGGCGGACAGGCCTCTCCCCGCCTCGCCCCGCTAGCTGCAGCCGCTGGTGCTGCCGCAGCCTTCGCAGACGAAGCAGCTGCCGGCGGGGCGCATCTTGGTGCCGCAGGTGAAGCAGAGCGGTGCGTCCGCCGTTGTTCCCGTGATGGCTTCCAGTAGCTCGGTCGACGTGTGGGCCTGTGTCGGCGCGGGCTTGGCGGCGGCGGGGGGTGTCTCGTCAACCTGGGCTTGCTTCAGCGACGAGGCGTCCCCGGTGTCCTCCGGTACGGACTCGACCACCGGCTCGTACGACCCGGTCTCGAGCTGCCGCTGCCGCTCGTCCGCCGAGTAGATCCCCAGCGCCGAGCGCTGCTCGAAGGACAGGTAGTCCAAAGCCAAGCGGCGGAAGATGTAGTCCATGATCGACTGCGACATCCGCACGTCCGGGTCGTCGGTCATGCCGGCCGGCTCGAAGCGCAGGTTGGTGAACTTCTGGACGAACGTCTCCAGCGGAACGCCGTACTGCAAGGCGATCGAGATCGCGATCGAGAACGCGTCCATCACGCCGGCGAGCGTCGAACCCTGCTTGCCGAGCTTGAGGAACACCTCACCCAGACCGTCGTCGGGGTACGAGCCCGCCGTCATGTAGCCCTCGGCGCCGCCGACCGTGAACGAGGTCGTCCGGGACGGGCGCGACTTCGGCAGCCGCTGCCTGCTCGGGCGGTACTCGACGACGACTTCCTTCTCCACTGCCGCAGAGGGAGCCTTCTTCGCGCGAGCGTCCGACAGAGGCTGGCCGACCTTGCAGTTGTCGCGGTAGATCGCCAGCGCCTTCAGCCCGAGCTTCCAACCCTGGTAGTAGATGTCCTCGACTTCCTCGACCGTCGCCGTCTCCGGCATGTTGACGGTCTTCGAGATCGCACCGGAGATGAACGGCTGCACCGCGGCCATCATCTTCACGTGCCCCATCGGGCGGATCGAGCGCTGGCCCATCGCGCAGTCGAACACCTCGTAGTGCTCCTGCTTGAGCCCCGGCGCGTCGACCACGTGACCGTGTTCGGAGATGTACTCGACGATCGCCTCGACCTGCTCCTCCTGGTAACCCATCCGGCGGAGCGCCCGCGGCACGGTGTTGTTGACGATCTGCATCGAGCCGCCGCCGACGAGCTTCTTGAACTTCACCAGCGCGAGGTCCGGCTCGATGCCCGTCGTGTCGCAGTCCATCATCAGGCCGATGGTGCCGGTCGGCGCGAGCACCGAGGCCTGCGCGTTCCGCCAGCCGTACTTCTCGCCGGTCTCCAGCGCCGCCGCCCAGGCCTTCGAGGCCGCGTCGAGAACGGTCGAGTCCAGCGTCTCGACCGCGACGATCGCGTCGTTCGCCGCGGCGTGCTTGCGCATCACGCGCTTGTGCGGCTCGGCGTTGCGGGCGTAGCCGTCGTACGGGCCGACGATCGCGGCCAGCTCGGCGGAGCGCTTGTACGCGGTTCCGTTCATCAGCGAGGTGATCGCCGCCGCCATCGCGCGGCCGCCCTCGGAGTCGTACCCGTGGCCGGTCGCCATCAGCAGCGCGCCGAGGTTGGCGTAGCCGATGCCGAGCTGCCGGTACGCCCGCGTGGTCTCGCCGATCGCCTCGGTCGGGAAGTCCGCGAAGCAGATCGAGATGTCCATCGCGGTGATGATCAGCTCGACGGCCTTGGCGAACTTCTCGGTGTCGAACGTGTCGTCGTCGCGTAGGAACTTCAGCAGGTTGAGCGAAGCCAGGTTGCAGGAGGAGTTGTCCAGGTGCATGTACTCGCTGCACGGGTTGGACGCGGTGATCCGCCCGGTCTCCGGCGTGGTGTGCCAGTCGTTGATCGTGTCGTCGTACTGGATGCCCGGGTCGGCGCAGCCCCACGCGGCGAGCGCGATCTTGCGGAACAGTTCCTTCGCGTCGACCTTGTCCAGGATCTCGCCGGTCGAGCGAGCACGCAGGCCGAACGCGCCGCCGTCCTCGTACGCGCGCATGAACTCGTCGGAGACGCGCACCGAGTTGTTCGCGTTCTGGTACTGGACCGAGACGATGTCCTTGCCGCCGAGGTCCATGTCGAAGCCGGCGTCGCGGAGCGCGCGGATCTTGTCCTCTTCGCGCGCCTTGGTCTCGATGAACTCCTCGATGTCGGGGTGGTCGACGTCGAGGATGACCATCTTCGCGGCGCGACGGGTGGCGCCGCCGGACTTGATCGTCCCGGCGGACGCGTCCGCGCCGCGCATGAACGAGACCGGTCCGGACGCCGTACCACCGGACGAGAGCAGCTCGCGGCTGGAACGGATGCGGGAGAGGTTGACCCCGGCACCGGAGCCGCCCTTGAAGATCAGGCCCTCTTCCCTGTACCAGTTGAGGATCGAGTCCATCGAGTCGTCGGTGGAGAGGATGAAGCAGGCGCTCACCTGCTGCGGCGACGGCGTGCCGACGTTGAACCAGACCGGTGAGTTGAAGCTGAACACCTGGTGCAGCAGCATCCAGGTGAGCTCGTGCTCGAACGTCTCCGCGGCGGCGGGGCTGGCGAAGTAGTTGTACTCCTCGCCCGCGCGCCGGTACGTCTTCACGACGCGGTCGATGAGCTGCTTCAGGCTCCACTCCCGCTGCTCGGTGCCGACGGCACCGCGGAAGTACTTCGTGGTGACGATCGTGGAGGAGTTGACCGACCAGAAGTCGGGGAACTCCACTCCACTCTGCTGGAACACCGTCTCGCCCGTCTTCCAGTTCTGCTGGAGGACCTCGCGGCGCTCCCAGGTCACCTCGTCGTAGGGATGAACGCCTGGAGTGGTGAAGATCCGGCCGATCTTCAGGCCCTTGGTCGCCGAGCGCCCCTTGGCGCCCCCGCGAGGCCCGCTCACCGTCTCCGTCATGTCTGGACTCCCTGCTTCTCATCCTTGTGTGGCTGGTGTCCCTGGGCCAGGCACTTCCCCTTGCTGGCCCAGGGACACGTCGTGGGGTGGGCAGACCTCGGCGGCTGCCCGTGGGTGGTGCGCTATGTCGGACGTGCCTCGCTCTGCGCCGCCGTACGGGGCGCCGGCTCGGGCACGGTTTCTTCGTTCTCCGCACGCAGCAAGGCGATCTCGGTCTCGAAGTCGTCGAGGCTGCCGAAGCTCCGGTAGACGCTGGCGAAGCGCATGTACGCCACCTCGTCCAGCTCGCGGAGCGGTCCCAGGATCGCGAGGCCGACCTCTTGCGAGGGCACCTCGGCGAGCCCGGTGGAACGGATGTCCTCCTCGACCCGCTGGGCCAGCAGGGCGAGCTTGTCCTCCCCGACCGGCCGGCCCTTGCAGGCCTTCCGGACGCCAGAGGCGACCTTGTCCCGGCTGAACGGCTCGGTGACGCCGCAGCGCTTCACGACCGCGAGCGTGACCTGCTCGACGGTGGTGAAGCGGCGGTCGCACTCCGGGCACTGCCTGCGACGCCGAATCGCCGTGCCGTCGTCGGCGGTGCGGCTGTCCACGACGCGGCTGTCAGGGTGTCGGCAGAACGGGCAGTGCACGGGCGACGCACCTCCTCGGCGGTTACTCTGCGTGTCATCGCTGGAGGTTGTCGCGAGCGGGACGCGGTGCCTGTCGAACTCTCTCCTGGGGGTAATCCTGTGGATTCCCTGGGGAGAACCTGTGCACTTGTGCGTTCCGCCTGTGAACTACCTGTGGATGACTTACAGCCGTGTAACTACTAGATGTAGGGGTAATCTACGTCGCCGGACACCAGCATGCAAGCTTCCGCGTGTCGTTTCGCGGATCGTGTCATCGGCGCAGGTCAGGCCGCCTGAGCCGGCGTTTTGGGGTGGTTTGCGGGAGCCGATTCGGTGACGGAGCGTGTTTCACCTGGCGGATTCCCTACCGCCGACCGCGTTCACCACGCGTTGCTCGGAGGAGGTCCAGGCGAGGACCGTGCCGCTCCTGGTTTCCACCGTCCGCACGCCGAGAACGCGACCCGACGCGACGTCCAGGATCAGCTCGTCGCGGGTCCCGTTCGGCAGCTCGTACCCGATCGCGGTCCCCGACCGGCCGGCGAGATCCGCACGCTCGGTGAGCTCGCGGACGCCGGGCAGGAGTGCGGCGGCACGGAAGAGGGCGGCCCGTTGCGCCGGCTCCAGCAGGACGCCGGCCTCGCTGAGCAGGTCGCAGATCCGCGTGAACGTGCGCTGGTCGGTGGACGGCTTGGCCGAGCCCTGGGGCGGCTTGCCGTACCCGGCCTCTACTTCCGCGCGCAGCCGCGCGAGGACTTGGTCCGGGTCGGTCGGAATCGCCGCGAGGTACGTACGCACCGGCAGCTCGGCTTGGGTCTGCGTGGTGGTCGAGCGCTTCTGAACGGTTCGGTACGTCGAGCCGTACGCGTCGAGACGTTCGGCGTCGGCGGCGGTCAGCGGGTGGGCGTGGAGGCCGGTCATCGTGTCGATCCGTACGGCGCGCAGCGTGTCGACCGGCGCCCAGGTCTCGATCAGGCTCTCCGACTGGTACCGCGCCTCTCCCTCGGCGCCGAACACCGAGCCGACCGCGAGCTGCCGCGTGCGTACGTAGACGTAGCCCTCCGCGGGTAGTGCCGCCGGCGCGGTGGCTGCCGCCCGTACGGCGACCAGCTCGAGCGTGGCGCGGGCGTCGTCCGCCGGCACCGAGACCGAGCGCGTCAGCACGACCAACGCGAGGACGGCGAACGCGACCGCCGCGGAGACGAGCGTCGGCCAGCGCCACCGTGCCGGCGAACGCCGTGGCCGCGTGAAGACGCGGCGGCGGATCCGTGCGAGCGCCTCGGGCGCCGGCTCACCGGCCGCGTCGTAATACGCGCGCAGCCGCGAGTCGAGCTCGGTCATGACTCACCTCCGTGCGCCGCCCGCAGCCGCTGGCGAGCGCGGTGCAGCCGGGACATCACCGTCCCGGCGGGAATGCCGAGCGCCTCGGCGATCTCGGCGTAGCTCAGCCCGGCGGCGTACAGGAACAGCACGTCGCGGTGCCGGGCGGACATCCGCGCCAGCTCGGCGGCGATCGTGCGGAAGCCCGCCTCGGCGTCGGCGCGCTCGACAGCTCGCTCGGCCGTGGGCGGTTCGGGAACCGGCGCCGGCAGCCGGGCGACGAGCCGCTGGTAGCGGGTCTCGGCGGTCCGGTGCCGGCGGATCACGTTCGTCGCGATGCCGAACAGCCAGGGCAGCGCGCTCGCGCGAGACTGGTCGAACCGGTCGCGCCGTTCGTACGCGATGAGGAACGTGTCCGCGACCGCGTCCTCGACCGCCGCGGGCCCGATGCGGCGCACGCAGTACTGGTAGAGCACGCGTGCGTGCCGGTCGAAGAGCACGCCGAACTCGGCCGCGCCGGCGCCCATCAGCTCGGCGTCGGTCAGCACGGCGACCGCGTCGGCGGCGGTACGTTCCACATCAATTCTTCGGTGCAGGGTCGCAACCTATTCCGTCTCGACCCCGAACGCGCGGACGATCGTCTGCTCGACGCGGTTGCCGGCGGCGTCGACCGCTTTCGCTCGCAGTGAGACGAAGCCGGACGACGGGGTCTGTACGTCGACCCGCCAGCCGGCCGGCGTCCGGTGACCCGACGCCTTCCGCCAGGTCCGCCCGTCGTCGGCCGACGTCCACACGCTCAGCTGCTTCGTCCGGATCGGGAGTCCGGCTCGTTCGACGTACGCGGGGATCGCGATCCGGCGCTCGGCGCGGACTCGGTTGCGGAGGTCGACCGCTGGGTCGAAGCGCACCGTCACCAGGGGAAGGGGCTTGCCTTCGTTCGCGGCCGACGAACGGAACGTCCAGTCCGCCTTGACGGTCCGGGAGAGCGGCCACCAGGCGGCCGCGCGGGTCGCCTCCGCGGTCAGCCGATAGGTCGATTCCCCAGCCTGGACAGGGATGTGCGCCCCGGTCGGTCTCGGCACACGTTCGACGAGCGCACCGTCGCGGTAGAGGGCGATCGAGCCGTCGTCGCCGATCTCGGGGAGGGCCTCGCGCGGGCGTCCGGCGGAGTCGCCGAACATCGGGAGCGCGAGGTCGAACGCGCCGTCCTTGCGCCAGGCCCACGGACGTTCCCCGTACGTGCGGTCGGCCGTGGTGCCGCGGAACGTGGGACCCGCGACCGCCTTGTTCCAGGCGATGCTGTTGGCCCTGCCCTTGACCAGGCGCTGGGTGGCGGCCGCGCACGCCGAGGCCGGCCCGCAGGCGGACAGCCGCCAGGTGCCGGGCGTGAAGTACTCGGTGCGGGTCTGCGGTGCCGCCGCCGGCTCCGAATAGGTGAGGAACGCGTTGCCGCCGGCGATCGTGGTCGAGGCGCCGACCTCGCGCAGCTGATCGGCGGCGTCGCCGTGGTACGTGGTGCGGACGGCGGCGAGGTCGCGGGTGCGCGGCCGCAGCACGCGGGCCTTGCTCAGGTCGGTGTCGCCGCCGTAGGTGAGTTCGTACCGGGTCGTCGGGGTCCGGTCGAGAACGACCGACACGGTCCGCTCGGCCGCCTTGACGCGCGCCAGGAACAGCCGGCCGGTGACCGAGTTGCCGTCGAGCGTGGGCAACGCGGGACGGTCCTCGTCCTCGGCGGCGGCTCGGGCGCTCGCGGTGGCCGCCCGGACCACGAGGTAGGCGACCCGGCCGCCGGCGGCCTTGATGTTCGCGGTGCGACGGAAGGCCTCGGCGTACGTCGTGCCCTCGACGAGCTCGATCGCGACAAGCTTGCCGCGTGCGTCGACGCGCGCCAGCTCGGCCGTCGTTCCGGCGCCGGCGTAGACGGCTTGGAACGTGCCGTGGATCTCGGGGACGGGCGAGTCGAGGAACCCGTACGCGGCGACCTCGAAGCCGTTCGCGCCGCGCAGGTGCAGCTCGAGCTGCGGCTCGGCGGCACGGCGGTACTGGGCGTAGGCGAACGTGGCCGAGCCGGAGCCGGGAACCGTCGCGGCGTAGGTCGGATGGAAGCGCGGGTCGAGCTCGTCGAACGTGCCGATCGTGGTGCCGGCGATGCGGGCGTAGCGATGGAAGCTGTACGTGCCGCCACGTGCCGCCGGGTTGTCCGAGCTCAGTCCGACGGGCTTGCCGATGCGCGCGTCGAGGGTGAGCGTGGTGTTCCGATCGAGGCGCAGGCTGGGGTGGGAGATGAAGCTGTACGACGGCTCGAGCCCGGGGCGCGGCGTACGGATGGTCGCGTGGACGGCGTAGCGGCCTTGCCGGAGCACGATCCGGCCCGGGTCCCCTCGGTAGCCGAAGCCGGGGTCGTCGAGCTTGAAGATCGTGACGGTCGGCTGGACCGCTGCCGTCTGACCGGAGCGGTCGAGGAGCCGAACGGTCAGCGTAAACCGTTCCGGGAAGATCCCTGGCGCGGCAGCGCTGGTGGCGGCCGGGGCGAGCAGGGCGCAGATCAGGAGCACGGGCAGGAGGAGGCGACGGAGCGTCATGCCCGGTTCTTCGGCGGCTGGCTCGATTCGATTCCGTTCAGGAGGCCGAGGAGGCGGGCGTTCGAACCTCGGCGACTCGGCGGGTCAGCGAGACAGCGGGACGCGCAGCTCGGTGCCGGCTTCGACGGCGCCGGCGTCCTTGATCCCGTTCAGGCGCATGATCTGGTCGACCGTGGCGCGGACGTCTCCGCCAGGGGTGGCCTGCTTGGCGATCTGCCAGAGGGTCTGGCCCGGCTCGACCATCACCGTGGCCGTCCGCTCCGGCACGGCCGCGTCGGCAGCGGGGGCGATCTTCAGGGCACCGAGGCCGGCGAGGGCGATCAGCACCGCGGCGACGACCGCGACGCCGAGAGCCAGCACGAGTCGGCCGCGCTTGGTCAGCTGGACGGGCCGCTCGGAGAAGTCGAGCGTCCGCTCCTCCGGCGCGAGAGCGCAGGAACGCACCCGCTCCGGTGCCGGCAACCGCACCACCGTGGGCCGCACGTTGCGCCTGCGGGCCGGCCGCGTCGTCGTGGTGACACCCATTCCTACCGCCTCCTAGCTCGAACTATTGTTCGATCGAACGCCTGTACGAAGTTCTACACCAAGCCACCGACAAGCCCAAGGAGCGATCGAATATTTGTTCGAGCGTGTCGCGCGACACGCCAGTTCGAACAGATGTTTGAAAGTGTCCTAGTCAGGGCCTAACGTGATCACCAACGCCCCACTCGCCCAGCCTCGAGCCGGCCTCACCGCCGGCCTTTGCCCGAAGGAGATCGCCATGCCGAAGGGGAAGCGCGCGGGCCAGGACAGCCAGACCGCCGCGGTACGAGAGCTTCCTGACGGCCCGCCGGACGCCTCCGGCCTCACGCCGCGGCAGCGTCGCATCCTCGAGGTCATCCGGGAGTCCGTCGACAAGCGCGGTTATCCACCGGCGATGCGGGAGATCGGTGACCTGGTCGGCCTGACCTCGTCCTCGTCGGTCGCCCACCAGCTCAAGGTCCTGCAGGAGAAGGGATTCCTGCGCCGCGACCCGAACAGGCCGCGTGCGCTCGAGGTGCTCGCTCCGCACGACCAGCCCCGCCGCTCGGTCGGGGCGGCGAGCGACGCGACGTACGACGAGACCGGCCTCGGCGAGCTGCGCCCGACCCCGACGTACGTGCCGGTGGTAGGCCGGATCGCCGCCGGTGGCCCGATCCTCGCCGAGCAGGCGATCGAGGAGGTCATGCCGCTGCCGCGGGACCTGGTCGGCGACGGCGAGCTGTTCATGCTCAAGGTGCGCGGCGACTCGATGGTGGACGTGGCGATCTGCGACGACGACTGGGTGGTCGTTCGGCAACAGCAGAACGCCGAACAGGGCGAGATCGTGGCGGCGATGCTGGACGGCGAGGCGACCGTGAAGACGTTCCGCCGGCGCGACGGCCACGTCTGGCTGCTGCCGCACAACCCCGCGTACGAGCCGATCAACGGCGACGACGCGGTGATCCTCGGCAAGGTCGTGGCGGTGCTC
Organism: uncultured Actinomycetota bacterium; assembly: GCA_963762635.1. GTDB lineage: Bacteria > Actinomycetota > Actinomycetes > Propionibacteriales > Actinopolymorphaceae > Tenggerimyces. The sequence goes on along the minus strand of CAVXLQ010000003.1, from coordinate 895,863 downwards.
CGCCGCGTCTGAGCCTTCTCGAATTCCCCGACAGCAACCGCGCCCGCAGTCATGTGGGCGCGGTTGTTGTTTGTGCGCCTAAGCGCAAATACGGAGAGCGATGAGATCTTGACAATCCGTAGATTGCTGCGAACTATGTCTATTACGTCCGATCTGAGTGACTAAGTCCATTCGGATCGAATGTGTGGTTTTAGGGCTTCACTACGGGGCGCAGTGGAGCAGCCCCCTCCATGGGCTGCTCTGCTCGGAGGAAAGGAGACCGCTTCGCGCGATCACCGGGTCCAGGGAATGGGAGGGGCCCGTGGTCTGGCAGATCTTCCAAGCGTGGAGGTGTCTTAGCACCATGGCCAAAATCCATACCCGCATCGCAGCCGTCATTCTCGGAATCGCGATGCCCGTTGCCGCGGCCATTCCGGCTTCGGCAGCAATCACCGCCGGAGATTCCGGCCGGGACAGCAAGAGCATCCAGCGCATCGATCGACTCGAGCGCATGCTGAACCTGGACAAAGGCGAGCTGCGGGACAAGCTCGCGAAGGTCGACGCGTCGAAACTCGACCCGGCACAGCTCAAGAAGCTGAACAGATTGTCCGACCGGGCCGTCGACGAGAGCAACCGGATCGACCGCAAGCGCACCGCGACGATGCGTTTCGGCGCGACCGCTGCCGACAGCAATGCCGAAGCCGACCTGCCGGTGCCCGGGCTTCCGGACACCAGCATGTTGACCGGCCTGTTGAAGCAGATCCTCGACCTGGTCAAGGGCCTGCTCGAATCGCTCGGTCTCGGCCTGCCGGACCTTCCGGTACCGCTGCCGGCCCAAGCTGGTGACCCTGAGGCCGAAGGGCTTCCCGGACTGCCCGACACCAGCCTCCTGACCGGCCTGTTGAAGCAGATCCTCGACCTGGTCAAGGGCCTGCTCGAATCGCTCGGTCTCGGCCTGCCGGACCTTCCGATTCCGCTGCCGGCCAGTGAAGAAGATGCCGCTGGCCTGCCCGGCGGCCTGGACACCACCTTCCTGACCGATCTGATCGACCAGGTCCTGGGTGTCGTGATGGATCTTCTGTCCGGCCTGGGCCTGGGTGGTTCCGTGCCGGACCTGCCCGTCCCGCTCCCGGAGTGACCGCTTAACGCGAGCCATTCAAGGAAAATGGTCGCCCAGGTACCCGCCCGACCCCGGCAGTGGTACCTGGGCGACCGTACTTATGTCGCGGCTGTATCTCTCAGCCGCCGCAACGCTCCCAGCGCGATCTCCCGGTCGTGGGTGAACCACATCGGCGGCAGTGAGCCCTTCAGGAAGTTGCCGTACCGCGCCGTCACCAGTCTCGGGTCGAGCACCGCGACCACCCCGCGGTCGGACGAACGGCGGATCAGCCGCCCCACTCCCTGCGCCAGCAACAGACCCGCGTGCGTCGCCGCCACCGACATGAAGCCGTTGCCGCCGGCCTCGTCCACCGAACGTTGCCGCGCCGACATCAGCGGATCGTCCGGCCGTGGGAACGGGATGCGGTCGATCACCACCAGCTGGCACGTGTCCCCCGGCACGTCGAGCCCCTGCCACAGGGACAACGTCCCGAACAGCGACGTCTCCGGCTCCTTCACGAACGCCTTCTGCAGCTCCGGCAGCTGCCCTTCCCCCTGGCACAGCACGGTGACGCCGAGCTTGTCGCGTACGGCGCCGGCCGCCTCCTCCGCTGCGCGGCGCGACGAGAACAGCCCCAACGTCCGCCCGCCAGCCGCCTCGATCAGCGCGCACAGCTCGTCCAGGACCTTCTCCGAGATCCCACCCCGACCGGGCGGCGGCAGCTTGCGCGCGACGTACAGGATCGCCTGCTTGCCGTAGTCGAACGGCGAGCCCACATCCAAAGCCCGCCAGGGCAACGGCTCGACGACGTCGCCGTCGACCTTCTCCGCCGGCGCCTTCTTCGCGGGCTTGTCGCCCTCGGGTACGAGGTCGACCGGCCGCAGCCCGACCGAGCGGGCCGTCGAGTCGAAGTCGCCGCCCACGGTCAACGTCGCGGACGTCAGGATCGCCGTCCTGTTCGCGAACAGCCCGTTCCGCAACAACCCCGCCACCGACAGCGGAGCCACCCTGAGCTCCGGCCCGCCACGTTCGCGTTCGGCGATCCACACGACGTCGTACGCCGAGATCGTCGCGATGCGCTCGGCGACGTCGCGGATCTGGTCGACGAGCACCTTCGCCTGCCGGCGCGCGGCCTCGCGTTCGGGCTGATCCTTGATCTCCTCCGGGAACGCGGAGAACGCCGTCCGCGCACCGTCGCGTACCAACGCCACCGCCTCGGCCAGCGCGGGCGCCAACGCCTCGACCCGACCCGGCTCGGCGACAGCGAGCGCCATCCGCAGTGCCTCGCCGGCCTCGTCGAGCGGCTCGGCCTCACCCTCGTCGCAGAACGCGCGCGCCCGCCGCGCCGCTCGTTCGACCACGCCCGGCGACAGCTCCGCCGACGCCGACGCGGTCACCCGCGCGGCCAGCTCGTGCGCCTCGTCGATCACGACGACGTCGTAGTCGGGGAGGATATGGAAGTTCTCCAGCGCGTCGATCGCGAGCAGCGTGTGGTTGGTGACGAGAACGTCGGCCGACATCGCCTTGGTCTTGGCGCGCTCGGCGAAACATTCCAGCCCATAAGGGCATTTGTCCGCGCCGATGCACTCGCGCGCGCTCACCGCGACCTGGAACCAGGCGCGGTCCTGGTGCGACGGCGCGTGGTCACGGTCGCCGTCGCCGCCGTGCGACGCCTCCTTCTTGGCCCACTCGCGCAGCTCGAGCACCGACCGCCCCACCGGGCCGGTCGGCTGTGCCTGGATCAGCTCGCCCTGGTCGTCGGGCACGCCGTCGCGTACGCGCTGCAGGCAGGCGTAGTTGCCGCGTCCCTTGTAGATCGCGTATGACGGCCGCCGCGCCAGCTTCTTCTCCACCGCGTCGGCGAGCATCGGCAGGTCTCGGTCGACGAGCTGCGCCTGCAGCGCCAGCGTCGCCGTCGCGATCACGACCGGCCGTTCGCTCTTCTCCACTCGGGCGAACGCCGGCACGAGGTAGGCGAGCGACTTGCCCGTACCCGTACCCGCCTGAACGACCAGGTGCTCCTGCTCGGTCATCGCCCGCGCGACCGCGTCGGCCATCGCTACCTGGCCCGGTCGCTCGGCTCCTCCCAGCTCTTCTACGGCGGCCGCCAAGATCTCCTGAACGCGCGCCGAAGCGCTGTCATCGTGGTCGGCCATCCGGCGAGATTACCCCGATCCTGGCGGCAATCTGACGCGCCGCACGGGGCCCGTGGATAACCGGATTCCTGTCCACAAGTCGTCCACAGGCGACCACCAGCCAACTCGTCGAGAAATCCATTTCCCGAAACAATGGGTTTTCGTCGGTGGGCTCTTCTAGATTGTGCGAATCCTCGTCCTGGTGAGCATCTGGAGGTACGTCCATGCTGCCGCGTTCCAAGCTTCGCCTCGTCGCGCTGAGCGTCCTGCTCGTCGGCGCGAGCGTCCCCGCCGCCGATGCGGCCGTTCCTCAGGAAGTCAAGACTGTGACCCCAGCCGCGGCCTCGAACGGCAGCACGACGGTCTCCCCCGCCGAGCAGCTCGCGAAGATCACCGGGCCGGGCTCGACGAGCGCGACCGACACGAACTGGTCGGTCAAAGCCACCGATCTGGGCATCTTGTGGGACAACGGCCGCGGCCAGGTGTTCGCGGCGTTCGGCGACACGTACGGCGCCGGCTGGACGGGCCCCGGCGGCGGAGCGGGCGACCAGGCGACGATCGACTGGCGCTGCCAGGTGCTCGGCCGGAGCTCGGACCAGAACCTCGCGGACGGGATGTCGTTCGACGACTTCGTGGTCGACCGGCCGGGACACGCGAAGGAGCTGTTCGACTGTCCGAAGCAGCCCGGCATCGTCCACACGACGATCCCGACCGCGGGTGTGACGATCGGCAAGCGCAGCTACCTCCACTACATGTCGGTCAACTACTGGGGTCCGCCCGGGCGCTGGTTCACCAACGAGGGCGCGATCGCGTACTCGGACAACAACGGGCAGACGTGGAAGATCTCGCGCGACGCCCGTTGGGTGAACACGCCGGGCCGGTGGGACAACCCGTTCCAGCAGGCCTCGTTCGTGCACAAGGGCGACTACGTGTACATGTTCGGCACTCCGAACGGCCGCGGCGGCTCGGCGCACGTCGCGCGCGTGCGGTCCTCGCGGGTGCTGGAGAAGTCTTCGTACGAGTACTGGACCGGCACGCGCTGGTCGAAGGGCTCGGAGTGGATCGCGGCGCCGATCGTCGTGCCGAACGTCGGTGAGCTCTCCGTGCAGTACAACACGTACCTCAAGCGCTGGATCATGCTGTACATCGACGACGCGCGCGGCCTGAACGGGCAGCCCGACATCGTGTTCCGCGAGTCGCTGTCGCCGCAGGGACCTTGGAGTGGCGAGCAGGTCGTGGCCACCGGCCAGCAGTTCACGGCGCTTTATGGGTCCTTCATTCACCCGTGGAGCAAGGGGAACCAGCTCTACTTCTCGATGTCGCAGTGGCTGCCTTACAACGCGTTCCTGATGCGGACGACTTTGACGAAGGGCTCTGGGCCGTTGTCGTTGCTGTCCGAGCCGTCGTTCGAGGGGCAGCTGAACGGCGAGAAGGCTCCGTGGGTGACGGGTCCGGGGTCGGGCATCGACTTCGACGCGGGCGGCGCGCGGACGGGGAAGAACAACGCGTGGGCCAACACGTCGGAGGGGTGGAGCGACGTCAAGCAGCAGTTCGCCGTGAAGCCGCACACGAAGTACCGGCTGACGGGGTGGGTGCGGACGTCGGCGAACAACAACAACGCCTACTTCGGCGTGCGCCTGGTCGGTGGCGGGCCTTGGAAGGAGCAGAAGTTCGAGCGGCATGACGCGTACACGCAGCTGACCGTCGACTTCGACAGTGGTCCGCACACCGTGTTCGAGGTCTTCGCCGGCAAGTGGGCGAACGGCGGCTCTACCTGGATCCAGGTCGACGACGTCGATGTGGTCGAGACTGGCCCATCGACCACCGCCTCGACCGCGCCAGCCGCTCCCCGGACGGCCATGCGCTGAGCGACGTTTCGAATGAGGGCGTGGCCGGCTAGGCGGGTTTGACGTTGGCGTTGCGATGGAAGACGTTGCCCGGGTCGTACGTCTGCTTGATCCCGGCCAGCCGGTCGTACTTTGCCTGCCCGTAGGACGCCCGTACGCGATCGTCGTCCGGGTCGGTCAGCCCGTTCACGTAGGCCCCGACCCCCAGACCGTGCGGATGGAGGTCCTCCCAGCAGGACTGGACCCAGGCCCGTTCCGCCACCAGCAAGTCCGACGTCGGGCACAGGGCGATGATGAACGCGTTGTAGCGGGGCGAACGACCGCCGCTGAACGCCGTCTCGTCCTCGCCGACCTCCGAGTACGCCTCGTCGAGCCGGTAGATCAGCACCACCGACAGCGGGGAGCTCTTCTCCGGTATGTACTTGGCGATCACCGCGACCGCGTCGTCCGTGAGGTCCTCGAGGTATACCGCCTTGTCGAAGGCGTGGAGCCCCCAGCCGTTGGCCTCGTCCAGCATCTGCTGCAACGCCACGTAAGGCATCGGAGTGACGTGCTCGAACGACGGCGGCAGCGCTTCGCGCAGCCGTTCCATCGCTTCGTCGTGGACCGCGTCCGCGCCGAAGCCGATCACGAGGAGTGCGTAGCCGGGCTGGAAGTGGAACTGCTCCGGCACGAACGGCAGCGGCGGGGCGTTCACCGCGGCGATGATCACGTTGACCTCGCGCGGTAAGGTCGGGATGACGTCGCGTGCCAGTTTCAGCACGTCGGCTCCCTGGTCCAGCCCCCAGAAGAGCATCCCGAACCGAACGAGCGGCCCGACGTCATGGAGCCGGAACTCGAACTCGGTCACCACGCCGAAGTTCCCGCCGCCACCGCGGATCGCCCAGTACAGCTCGGGATTCTCCTCGGCGTCGGCGCGCAGGATCCGGCCGTCCGCCGTGACGATCTCGGCCGAGAGGAGGTTGTCGATGCTCAGTCCGGCCAGCCTCGTCAGCCAGCCCATGCCGCCGCCGAGCGTCAGGCCGCCCACACCGGTGTGGCTCACCAGGCCCGCCGGTGTGGCCAGCCCATGAGCCTGCGCGGCCGCGTCGAGGTCGCCCAACAGCGCACCGCCACCGACCCGAGCCCGCTTGGCCTCGGCGTCGACCGTAACCTCGTTCAGCTGACTCAGGTCGACCACGAGGCCGTCGTCGACCACCCCCGAGCCACCCATGCTGTGCCCGCCACCTCTGACAGCGAGCTCCAGGCCCTGCTGGACGGCGAACGTGACGGCCGCACTCACGTCGGCCGCGCTCTTGCAGCAGGCGATCGCGGCGGGCCGGCGATCGATGCCGGCGTTCCAGACCTTCCGCGCCTCGTCGTAGCCCGCGTCCTCCGGGCCGATGACTGACCCGTCCATCGTCGCTCGGAAGGTTCCGAGGACGTCACTGGCAAGCTGTGTCATGAGTCCCCCTTACGGGGATATGCGCGCACCCTCCACGGCCCGAGCCGCCTCGAAAGCGCAGGCGAGGTCGGTGCCTACTGCGACGGTAAGCGCGTCCCACCCACGACCGCTGGCATTCGCGAGGATTGCGGGCATCGCGGTTCCGCTGACGCCCACCACAGACGGAACTATCGTCGGGCCATGTCGGACTTGCACGACACCTACCTGCCTCTCACCCGCGAAATCCTGGCGACCCACTTCGCCCCGGTCGGCGGGACCGGAGATCCGGAACGTCACCTGCAGTACTACCTGAGGAGCATCGAGGCGAACGCCGAGTACCTCAGACGCTCGAAGCGACGCCGCGCCACTCCCGCGGAGACTCGGCGTGGACGACAGCTGGAGAAGGACGAGCGGTTCTGGATCGTTACGGCGCTGACGAGGCTGTTCCACCACGACAGTGGTGTGCAGCGGGTCGAGCTGTTCGCAGAGCTGCTCCGGCGAGCCGGCCTCGCGACGGCTGCCGGCTTCGACAGCTGGGAGTCGGCGCTCACCGGTGAGCTGCTCCTCTACTTCGAGGTGAACCTGCCCTCACCGCAGTCCTATCGGGAGTCGCTGAAGAACTCCGCCAAAGGGCTCGCGATCCCCTACCTACTGGAGGCGGCGGAGGCTTCCGGCAGGCACGAGGGCTCGACCAAGGTCGACGCGATGCTGCTCGCTCCCGAGACGGGCACCGCGGTCGCGTTCGAGGCCAAGGTGCTGTCGGATGTGTCCACACAGATCACCTACGACCCGACGCGCAACCAGCTGGCTCGCACCATCGACGTTCTCCTGGACCAGAACGAGAGGCTGAACGAGCACTTGGTGCGAAGAAGTCCAAACCGAAGCCACGTCGTCCTCGTCACCCCGGAGATCTTCCGCGGCGAGGCCAGCAAGAGTCGGCTGTACGGATGGCTCACGCCCGCCTACCGGAGCTACCCCGAAGACCCGCTCCTCGGCCAGCACCTCAACCACCGCACGCCCGAGGAGTTGGCGGGCGTCGCGGACCGGTTGGGCTGGGCCACCTGGGAAGACTGCAACGCCGTGCTGCCGGGCTCGTGCGCGTGGCTTCCACAGGGGTTGTGAACCAACCGGGCGGCTCTCAACGGGATGTGGTGGGATTCAACGCATGACCTACGACGCCGTTCCGTTGATTCCGCGCTCGGTTCTGTTCGGGAACCCGACGTACGCGATGCCGACCATCTCTCCCGACGGGCGGTGGCTTGCGTTCCTGGCGCCGGAGGAGGGCGTGCTCAACGTCTGGGTCGGGCCCGTCGACGCGCCCGATCAGGCGAAGGCGGTCACGCACGATCGGGGCCAGGGCATTCGCGTCTATGGCTTCACGCACGACGACAAGCACCTCTACTACCTGCAGGACGCCGACGGGGACGAGAACTGGCGGCTGCATCTGCTCGACCTCGAGAGCGGCGAGGAACGCTGCCCCACTCCGTTCGACGGCGTGCAGGTTCGCGTGCTCGGGCACAACCGGTGGAACCCCACCGTGATGATCCTCGGCATCAACAAGGACACGCCCGAGCTGCACGACCTCTACCGGCTCGACCTGGAGACCGACGAGCTCGAGAAGGTCGTCGAGAACACCCCCGGCTTCGTCACCTGGCTGCTCGACACCAACCTCGACGTCCGCGGCGGCGCGTCGATGAACGAGGACGGCGGCATCACGTACTACCGGATCTCGCCGCAGTCGAACGAGCCCGAGGCGTGGCTCGAGGTGCCGTCGGACGACGCGGTCACGACCGACACGATCGGGTTCTCCCGCGACGGCAGCACGCTCTTCCTCGTCTCCTCGATCGGCGCGAACGCGGCACGGCTCGTCGCGATCGACCTGAGCAGCGGCACCGAGACCGTCCTCGCGCAGGATCCCGCGTACGACATCGACGGCGTCGAGCTCGACCCGATGACCCGGGTGCCGCAGGGCGTGGTGTTCGCGAAGGACCGGGCCGAACGGATCTTCCTCGACCCGAGCTACTCCGCCGCGATGGCGCAGGTCGAGGCGGCGATCGGCATCGACGGCGACCTCACCGTCAACCGCACCGAGCGGACCGACCGGCTCTGGCTGATCTCGGTCGACGTGTCCGACGGCTCGGGCCGGTACTACGTGTTCGACAAGGTCACCGGGCAGGCCACGTTCCTGTTCGGGCAGCGGCCCGAGCTCGACGGCTACCAGCTCGCGGTGATGGAGCCGTTCGCGTTCAACGCGCGCGACGGGCTCGAGGTGCACGGGTACGTGACGTACCCGCCGAACGTCGAGCCCAGCGCACTGCCCGCGGTCGTCAACGTGCACGGCGGGCCTTGGCACCGCGACGAGTGGGGCTACCACTCCGAGGCACAGTGGCTCGCCAACCGCGGGTACGCCTGCGTGCAGGTCAACTTCCGCGGCTCGACCGGCTACGGCAAGGCGTTCGGTAACGCCGGCGACAAGGAGTGGGGCGCGGCGATGCACACCGACCTGCTCGACGCCGTCGACCACCTCGCGTCGATGGGGCGCATCGACGCGAGCCGCGTCGCGATCTACGGCGGCTCGTACGGCGGCTACGCGGCTCTCGCCGGCGCGGCGTTCACGCCGGGCGTCTTCCGGTGCGCGGTCGACATGTGCGGACCGTCGAATCTCCTTACCCTGTTGGCCTCGCTGCCGACGTACTGGAAGCCGATGATCGCCATGATGTACGGCAAGATCGGCGACCCGGAGTCGGAGAAGGACTTCCTCTGGGAGCGCTCGCCGCTGTCGCGCGTCGACGACATCGCGATCCCGGTGCTCGTCGCCCAGGGCGCGAACGACCCTCGGGTGAAGCAGGCGGAGGCCGAGCAGATCGTCGACGCGCTGAAGGCGAAGGGCTTGCCGCACGAGTACCTGCTGTTCCCGGACGAGGGCCACGGGCTCGCCCGTCCGGAGAACAGGGAGATCTACTACGCCGCGGTGGAGCGCTTCCTCGCCGAGCACCTCGGCGGCGGCCGCTCGCAGTAGCGGCGGCTACCCGACTTGTTGGACAGATCTCGCGCTAGAACACGACATCTCTCCAACAACTCACCGCCCCAACGCCAACCGTCCCCACGCCACCGACTTGTTGGACAGATCTCGGCTTAGAAGGCGAGATCTGTCCAACAACTCGACGGGTCCTCAGCGGGCCGGCGCGGCGCGGTGCAGGTGGTGCGTCTGCTGAGCTTGGGCGGCGGCCTCGAGCTCGAGGCTGTGGGCGAGCAGCGCCGGGTAGTCGGTGGCGATCCCGTGCAGCAGCGTCTCGACGACGTGTTCGATCTCGTTCACGTCGGTCGAGGCGTGCGCGAACAGCACGCGGTAGTGCACGAACGCGCCGATCAGGTCGAGCGTCAGCCCGACGTCGAGGTCGGCGCGCAGGTCGCCGCGCTCGATCGCCCGCGTGATCGTACGAGTGACGGCTGAGCGCGGCGGGTCGAACAAGGCCGCCATGAACTCGGAACGGAGCTCCGGCGTGCCCGAGCAGTCGGCGTACAGCGGCCCGAGGACGTCCGGAGGCATCCGGCGGAACGTGCCGATGAACACGGTCAGGCACTCGCCGAGGTCGCAGATCGTGCAGCCGGTGTCGGGGGTGTCGATCTCGCCGAGCTCCCGCGCGAACGCCGCCAGGACGAGGCGTTCGCGCCCGGCCCAGCGGCGGTAGATCGCCGGCTTCGTCGTACCCGCCCGCCGCGCGACCTCCTCGAGTGTGAGCCGCCGGTAGCCCGTCTCGGCGAGGACGGCCAGCGTCGCGTCGAGCACCGCGGCGTCGATCCGTACGTCGCGAGGACGACCACTGGGCTGTTGCACGGCTGGAGTCTACCCGTTAAGTTATGTTACGACTCGTAACGTAAATCGGAGGGACCGCACGCATGTCCTCGACCGTCGCTCAGCCCGTCCAGACGGGTACCCCGAGGCGCTGGCTGGGCCTCGCCGTCCTAGCCCTGCCGATCCTGCTGCTCGCGCTCGACAACAGCGTGCTGATCCTCGCCGGCCCGCAGCTCGCGGCCCACCTCCGCCCGAGCGGCGCGGAGCTGCTGTGGATCCTCGACGTGTACGGGTTCCTCATCGCCGGCTTCCTCGTCACGATGGGCAGCCTCGCCGACCGCGTCGGCGCCCGGAAGCTGATGCTCGTCGGGGCGGCCGCGTTCGGCGCGCTCTCCGTCCTCGCGGCGTACTCGACCTCGGCCGAGATGCTCATCGTCTCCCGCGCGCTGCTCGGTGTGGCCGCCGCGACGTTGATGCCGTCGTCGCTCGTCCTTGTACGCAAGCTGTTCACCGATCCGAAGGAGCGCGGCCTCGCGTTCGGCATCTGGACCGCTTGTTTCTCCGGCGGCACCGTGCTCGGCCCGGTCGTCGGCGGCGCGTTGCTGGAGTCGTTCTGGTGGGGTTCGGTCTTCCTGCTCGGCGTTCCGGTGATGGTGCTCCTGCTCGTCCTCGGCCCGATCGTGCTGCCGGAGGTACGAAACGCCAACGCCACAAGCCGAATCGACCTCGTCAGCGTCGCGCTCTCGCTCGGCACCGTACTCCCCGCGATCTACGGGCTGAAGCAGCTCGCCGAGCAGGGCCCGCGACCGACAGCGCTGCTCGCGATCGCCGTCGGGCTGATCCTCGGCTGGCGATTCGTCCGTCGTCAACGTCGCCTTGACAACCCGTTGCTGGACGTACGGCTCTTCGCCACAGGCACGTTCAGTGCCGCGCTCGGCATGCTGCTCGTGGCGATGATGGTGCTCGCCGGTGTGTACGTGTTCATCGCGCAGTACCTCCAACTGGTCGACGGCCTCTCGCCGCTGCGCGCCGGTCTGTGGATGATGCCGGCCGCCGTGAGCGAGATGGTGGTCGCCGTCCTCGCGCCGTTGATCGCGAGGCGGCTACGTCCGGCGTACGTCGCCGCGGCCGGGCTGACCATCACGGCGGTCGGCCTGGCCGTGATCGCCGGCGTGGGCGGCGGTGCGGGGCTCGGCTTCCTCATCGCCGGCGCCGTGCTCGTCCATATCGGCGTCGCGCCGACGATGGTGCTCAGTACCGACATCGTGGTCGCGTCGGCACCGCCGGACAAGGCGGGCTCGGCCGGCTCGATGCTCGAGACCAGCGGCGAGTTCGGCGTCGCGGTGGGCATCGCGGCACTCGGCGCGATCGGCACGTTCGTCTATCGCGATCGGCTCCTCGCGACCATGCCCGCCGGCGTCGACGAGCAAGCCGCCGAGGCCAGCCAGGACACGTTGGCCAGCGCGACCGAGGTTGCCGGACGACTGCCTGCCGACACCGGACCGGCGCTGCTCGACGCTGCCCGGGAGGCGTTCGTCGACGGCATGCAGACCGTCGCCGGCATCACCGCCGTCGTCGTGGCCGCCCTGGCCGTCCTCGCCGTCGTCATGCTGCGCCGCATCGAGCCCACCAACCGCCGCGAGGACTAGCTCCACCTCCCGGCCACTGTCCACAAGGCCGCCCGACTTCACCCACCGAAACGGTGCTTGGCGCGCGAATGCCACGTTGCAGAACCCCTGTCCGGTGGGTGAAGTCGCACATCGGCCTGCCGGTGCCTCGACGAGCTGTCGTTCCGCGGGCCGGCATGCGGAGGCGGGGTACCCCTAAAGCCACCCTAAAGATCCGCAGCCAGCCGCGCTGGCATGGCGCGATATCATCGCAAATCGGGCGCCAGTTCAGGTGCCGAGATGTCATGATCTCAAGCATGCGGGGGTTGATCGGACGGGACGCCGAGCTGGCCGTGTGCGAACGGCTGCTCGCGGAGGTTCCGCAGCGGCCCATCGCGCTCGTGGTCGACGGGCCCATCGGCATCGGGAAGACCGCGCTCCTCAACGCCGCCGCGGAGCTGGCGAGGGAGCGCGGATACCAGGTGCTCAGCTGCCAGCCGACCGAGCTCGAGAGCACGCTCACGTACGCTGCCGTGGCCGATCTGCTCGAGCCGGTCGTCGGGCTCGCGGGCGACCTCCCGACTCCCCAGCGCCAGGCCGTCGAGATCGCGCTCCTCCGACACGACGAGCCGGACCAGGTCGCCGACGAGCGCGCACTCTGCTTCGCGACGAGAGGCCTGCTCGGCCGGTCCACCTCCCCCACCGTCCTGGTGATCGACAACGTCCGCTGGCTGGACGCGCCGTCGGTACGCGTCCTCAGGTTCGCCCTGAGACGCATCACCGACGCCCCGCTCGTCGTGATCGCCGCGAGGCGACCCCACGACTTCGACCCGCGCCACTCGCACGGCCCGACCGAGGCGCTCGACATCGAACGCATCCTCCCGCCGGAAGCCGTGCACCGGATCACGGTCGGCGGCATGCGTACGGGCGCGCTGCACCACCTGCTCCGCGACCAGCTCGGCCTCTCGCTCCCCCGCCAGCTGCTCGCCTCCGTCGCGACCGCCTCGGACGGCAACCCGCTGTTCACGCTCGAGCTCGGCCGCGCGATCTCGGCGCTGCCCAAGCTCCCCGCGCCGAGCCGCGAGCTCCCCGTACCGTCCAGCCTCACCGGCCTGATCGCCGACCGCCTCTCCGGCCTGGACACCAAGACCACGCAGGCGCTCCGCCTCGCCGCCCTCGCCGCGCCCGCGAGCTTCGACGTCCTCGCCGCGGCCAGCGAGCAGGACGTCGCCGACGCGCTCCAGGCCGCCGAGGAGGCCGGCCTGATCAGCCTCGGCGGCGGCCAGGTCAGGTTCACCCACCCCGTGTACGCGAGCGTCGTACGCGCCGGCATCCCCGACCCCGAACGCCGCCGGCTGCACCAAAGCCTCGCCGACGTGGTCACCGACGTCGAACGGCGAGCCCGTCACCTCGCCGCCGCCAGCGTCGAGCCCGACGAACAGCTCGCCGCCACGCTCGAAGAGGCCGCCCGCCTCGCCAGCCGCCGCGGCGCGCTCGACGTCGCCGCCGACCTCGCCGAGCAGGCCACCGAGGCGACGCCCGAAGGCAGTGCGAACGCGCCAAGGAGGATCCTGCTCGCCGGCCAGTCCCGCGCCGCGTCGGGCGACCTCGGCGCCGCGCAGCTCTGGCTCACCAAGCACCTCGACGTCCTCCCGCTGGGTCACGACCGAGCCGAGGCCTACCTGCTGCTCGCCACCAGCTCCTGGCACGCCGACGACTCGGCTGCCGCGGAGTCGTACGCCACGTCGGCTCTCGATGCGGCGGCCGGCCATCCGATCGCCGAGGGCAGGGTGCACGCACACCTGACGGTGATGGCGCCGGAGGACAGCTGGCTCGACCATGGCCACCGCGCGATCGAGCTGCTCCGCGGCACCGACGAGCAGGAGTGGCTCGCGTTCGCGCTGTTCCAGACGTTCTACAACGAGATCCTGAACGGTCGGCGTCCGGACCTGTCGATGCTCGAGGAGGGGCTCGCGCTCGAGTCGAGCCGGCCCGGTCGCCAGCACAACACGACCGTGGGCATCTGGTACAAGGCGACCGACGACTTCGACGCCGCCCGGGCGAGGTACGTCGCGATGCTGGAGCGGGCCCGAGACGCCGGCGACGAGGCGTCGGTGCTCGAACTGCTGCCGCACCTCGCCGACAACGAGTTCCTCGCCGGCGACTGGGAGCTCGCGGCGCGCTACGTCGACCAGGCGAGGGCGCTCGCCGGCGAGCTCGACGTACCGACGGCACAGGCCGACTTCGTGGGCCACCTGCTCGCCGCCTACCGCGGGGACTCCGCCGAGGCACGGGACTACGGCGCCGAGGTGATGCGACGTGGCGAGGAGGCCGGCGACACCTGGCTCGCCCGGGTCGGCCTTCGCCTGCTCGCGACCGCCGAGGTCACCAGCGGCGAGTACGTGGCCGCCGCCGACCACCACCGCGAGATCAGCGGCCAGCTGGACAGGATGGGCCACGTCGAGCCGATCGGCGTCCGGATCGAGCTCGACCAGATCGAGGCCATGAGCGGCTCCGGCGCGGACGACGCCGAGCTCGCCGCGTACGTCAAGCGGCTGGAGGAACGCCACGGGCTCATCCCCCGCGCCCGGCTGCGGCTCGCCGCGGCGGTCGGGCACGGGCTGATCGCCAGCATGCGTGGGACACCCGGAGACGGCGCCGCCTTGGTCGAGGCGGCACTCGCGGACGTCAAGGGCGAACCGTTGCCGCCGTTCGACCGGGCCCGCGCGCAGCTCGTCGCGGGCCGGCTGCACCGCCGCGCACGGGCCAAGGCGGCAGCGCGGCTGGCGTTGGAAGCGGCGATCGCCGGCTTCGAGAAGCTGGGCGCGACCGCCTGGGTCGAGCGCGCGAGGTCCGAACGCGACCGCATCGGCGGCCGGCCGCCGGCGCCGACCGAGCTCACGGCCACCGAGACACAGGTCGCGAAGTCCGCCGCGGTCGGCGCGACGACCCGGGAGATCGCCGACCTGTTGTTCCTCAGCCCGAAGACGGTCGAGGCCAACCTCACCCGGATCTACCGGAAGCTCGGCATCCGCTCGCGTGCGGAGCTCGGCGCGCTCATGAGCAGGAGTGATCGCGAGGGGAATCCCTGATTCCCGGAACGTCCACATTCCTTACGGTCAGCCCATGACCGAGAGCACTCCGGCGTGGACACCCAGGCAAGTCGTCCTCGCCGAGCACTACGAGGAGTCGGGGATCGCGCCCGACCTGACCGCCCTCGCGGCCGCCGTGCCCGAGGGCGCGATCCTGGCCGCGCTCGCCGTACCGGACGACGACGTGGTGCTCCTGGTCGTCGCCGCCGACCAGCTCGGCTACGTCACCGAGGCAGCGGCGCTGGCGGGGATCCCGTTCGACCGGACGATCCCCGCCGTCATGCTCGCGCCAGCGCCCGTCGTCCCTACCGGCTGAGCGCGATCCGCGCCGTCAGCGGTGCCTCCGAGGTCAGGTGCCACGCTGACGTGGTCTCGAAGTCCGGGTTGCGGACGTCGAGGCCGGCGGTACGGATGGCGTCGAACGTGGCGTCCATGAGCAGCTCGCCGTACGCCTTGTCGTTGCACATCCGGAACTCCAACCGGACCTGCTTCTTGCCCTTCACGAAGTCGGTCACGTCGATCGCGCCCTGGTGGTCCGAGCCGTAGATCTGGTACCAGTCCCACGCGTCGCGGGTCGACCGCTTCCACAGCACCTCGCCGTCGATCACGAGCTGCTTGTGCTGGATGTGCTCGCCGCCGAACGACCACGTGTCGCCGTGCCAGAACGAGATCTCGTACCTCGGCAGACCGGGCTGCACGCGGACGTCCTGCCACGCACTGGCGCAGGTCTCCCCCTCCGGCGACGTGGTGCCCTCGGGCTGGGAGAACGAGAGCCGGCCGTTGCCGTTGAACGCCGACGTTGTCGCCGCCGGTGTGCAGCTTCTTCCACTGCGCCCGTGCCCACGCCGGCGCTTCGACCGTACGGTGCCGCTGGCCGCGGAGGTCGGCGTAGACCTTGCCTATCTCGTTGATGATTCTTGCCTGGCGGTCGGCGCGGTACTGGTCGATGAACGTACGGAAGCCCTCGTTGGTCTCGGACAGCTGCCAGGCCGACGCGTTCTCGAAGTCGCCGTTCCGCACGGTCAGGCCGCGGGTCTTGACGTCGTCGATGCTCACGTCGGTGGGCCAGTGGCCGACACCGTTCTTGTGGAACAGCCGGAACGCGATCGTGGCCTTCTGTTTGCCCGCCAGCGCCGCGGTGAGGTCGACCGTCGTCTTCGCCCACGTGTAGCCAGTGTCGGCGGAGATGTCGGACTCCCACACGACCTGACCGTCGACGAGCAGCTGCTTGAACTGGTAGTCCTTCAACGCCCATGGGCCAAACGGGTCGCGATGGGAGAACGTCAACTCCTTCTTGGCAGCACGCGGGTCGACGCGGACCTCCTGCTTCGCCTCCGCGTAGTCGCCGGCCGACGTGCCCGTGAACATGTTGATGCTGAACGACAGCCGCCCGGTCCCGCTGTGCGCACGGTTGGTGTAGCTCGCCTGCTGCTCGTCCAGCGCCACGGGCGCGGCGTACGCGATGACGCCGATCACGCGCCCGTCCTCGATGTACGGCTGCACGCGGCGCAGGATCGCGGCGACGGTGTCCTCGTGCGGCTCGATCACCGTGTCGAGGAATCGCCCTGTGTACTGGAGGAAAACCAGGTCGAGGTCGTACGGCTCCAGCGTCTGCAGCGCGGAGTCGATGCGGCGCTCGACCCAGTCGGTGTCGTTGGTGTCGGCGTTGTAGCCGACGTACGGATAGATGACGCCGTCGAGCACGCCGTCGATGATCTCGAGGTTCTCGGGCGCGATCTCGCCGAAGTAGAGCGTGACGTAGAAGCCGAGCTTCGGGTTGATCGCGTCCTGCGCGGCGCGGACCTGGCTGAGGTACTCGTTGGTGAACAGCGCGCGGTTGCCCGGGCCGGAGAGGAAGTCGTCGATCGCCCAGGCCTTGATGTTCGGGTACTTCTTGGAGAGCTTGGCGATCTCGGTCGACCAGGTGACGAAGTCCAGGTCGTACGGACGGCTGCAGTTGCCGTTCAGGTGCTTCGCGGGGTTGGTGAAGCACTCCGACGGCGGCACGAGGTAGACCCAGATGTCGATGCCGGCCTTCTGTGCGGCGGGCGCGAACTCCAGCCGCAGGTCGTCCCAGTCCTGGTCGCCGTCCCAGACGCCGTACGTGAACGTGTTGGCGTGCATCGCCTTCAGCGTCTTGATCATCGCGGGCGTGTCGAGGTGCAGGTAGCCGTCGGCGCGCGCCTTCTTCTCGCGGATGATCGCGCCGACCGTGTTGCCGCCGGTCATCGCGGAGAGCACGCCCTCAGGAGGGATCTCGACGCGGCGCTCGGTGGTGGCGGCCGCGTTCGTGGGACCGGTGGTGGCGATCACCGCCACCAGGGCCAGCAGGATGCCGAGCAGATGGCGTGTACGCATGGCCGCCCCTAGGTCTACGGGATTTCAGAAATGAATCCGCATATCCGAAACGACGGTAGAGCTTCAGCTGGACAGACAGCGGGCACCCGGCGCGCGGCAAGACCCGGCCGGATCGGTTCCGTGACGATCGCCGGGAGGTGGGCGATTGCCCGGGACTCAGGCCATCCAGTCATCAGGCGGTGCACGGAGGTAGCCCTGCCACCTGCGATGGCCCAGGCCGCAGGTCGCCAGGGCGGACCGGTGGCGCACGCCTCGAACGGACCCGACCATCTCTCACCTGGTGGGACATTAATGTGCCATTTCTGGTCGTTGCCGCTAGATTTCCGCGCATGGCTGACGCATCGAGGTGGATCGCGGACCTCTGGTTCGACCCGTCCTGCGCGTACACCTGGCGGACGTCGCGCTGGCTGGTCGAAGTGGCCGCCGTACGGCCGGTCGAGCTGCGCTGGCATGTGATGAGCCTGTCCGTGCTCAACGAGGGCAGGGACGACGATCCCGAGAACGACCCGGAGGGCTACCTGTGGATCCCGGCGCGGATCTGCGCCGCTGTCCAGGCGACATACGGCTCCGCGGCGCTCGGCCGGTTCTACGAGGCCCTGTGGAGCAAGGAGGCGGGCTCGGGCGACTGGATCGGCGACCTGGCGGAAGCGCTCGCGCTCGCGGGGCTACCGCGGAAGCTCGCGGACGCGGGCACGACCGAGACGTACGACGAGGCGCTGCGCGCCTCCCACGCCAACGGCATCGGGCTGGTCGGCGACCACGTCGGGACGCCGATCGTCGCCGTGACCGACCCGGACGGCGCGCGGGTGGCGTTCTTCGGGCCGGTGCTCTCCGAGGTCCCGACCGGCGAGGCGTCCGCGATGCTGTGGGACGGCGTGCTGCGGGTGGCGGCCACGCCTGGGTTTCACGAGCTGAGGGCCACCGCCGCCCGTTAAGAAGACGGTGAGAAACCGGCCGTCGAGTCGCCCTAGTGGCGCCGGTCGGGCATCGTAGAGGTATGAGCGCCGCGTACTCCTACCCGCAGCCGTCCGGCCGGCAGTCGAACGAGGCTGCCCGGCGGGTGGTGGGCGGTCTGCAGGTCCTGGGCATCCTCGTGGGCCTGATGTGGATCAGCGAGGTCATCGACACCGCGCTCGGGCACCGGCTCGACGCGTACGGCATCGAGGCTCGCGACATGGACGGGCTGGTCGGGATCGTCACGGCGCCGTTCCTGCACCTCGGGTTCGGGCACCTGATCTCGAACACGATCCCGCTGGTGACGCTGGGCATCTTCATCGCGATCGGCGGCGCGTACAGGCTGCTGATGGTGACCGCCGGCGTCGCGCTGATCTCGGGCATCGGCACCTGGCTGACCTCGCCGTCGTTCTCGGTGACGATCGGCGCGAGCGGGCTGGTGTTCGGGTACGCGACGTACCTGATCGTCCGCGGCATCTTCAACCGCAAGCTCGGCCAGCTCGCGATCGGCGTCGGCGTGATCCTCGTCTGGGGCGGCGCGCTGCTCGGCGGCCTCCTCCCCCAGGACGGCATCTCCTTCCAAGGCCACCTCTTCGGCGGCATCGGCGGCGTCCTCGTCGCCTGGCTGCTGGCGAGCCGCGACCGCAAGCAGAAGGCGGCCACGCAGGGGCCGAGCTACTACAGCTGACCGCTGGCGAAGTCCGCGAACGGTTGGTCGCTCCGATACTGGTACTCGCGCCAGGACGCGACCAGCCCGTCGCGGAAGGCCGCGACGACGACGCCGTGGTACTGGTTGCGGCCGCGGAACGTGTACTCGCCGTACGCCGTCTGAGTCGCCTCGTCGTACGCGATCCCGTGCCACTCCATCCGCAACGGATCCGGGCCGAAGAACTCGACGAGTTCCGCGCGCCCGACGTACCGCTGCTTGTCCGGCGGCTCGAGGTAGAGCGCGTCCTCGGTGAAGCACGCCGCCGCGTCCACGGGGCGACCGGAGTTCCAAGCGGCCGCGATCGCCCGCAGGACCTCGCGGGGCGTCACGCCGTCACCAGCGCGCGGCGGCGCAGCGACGGAGCGATGAGCAGCTGGGCGACGCAGCAGATCGCGCCCACCACCGCACAGCCGATCCACAGCGTGGCCGGGCCGAACGCCCCGAAGACGGCGGTTCCGGTGAGCGGTCCGATGATCGTGCCGACCGACCAGGTGAAACCGGCGAGCCCGAGGTACTGCCCGCGCAGGTCGACCGGCGCGAGGTCGGCGTACAACGCCATCAGCACGGTGCTTACTCCGATCTCGCCGACCGTCCAGATGGCGACCGACGCGCCGTACCCGACCGCGCTGTCGACGAACGCCCCGGCGCCCAAGCCGATCCCGACCAGCAGCATCGAGACCGCGATCACCCGGCTGCGGTCGAAACGCGGCAGGACGCGGATGAGGAACGGCTGCGCGATAACGATGACCGCACCGTTGATGGCGATCACGACGCCGTACGTGGCGTTGCTCAGCCCTTCCGCCGCCATCGCGAGCGGAAGGCTGGAGTACGCCTGGAAGTACAGACCCGCGTAGAGGATCGAGACCGCGAGCAGCAACAGCAGCACGGTGTCCTTGAGCGCGACCGCGAGGAACCCGCGTCGCGGTACGTCCGGATCGCGCTCCGGCCGGGTCTCGGGGACGACGCGCCAGATGATGGCAGCGGCGATCACGCACGCTGCGGCGTTCAGCCAGAACAGCAGGCCGAAGCCGAAGCTCGCGATCACGCCGGCGCTCACGGTCGAGATCGAGAAGCCGAGGTTGACCGCCCAGAACAGCAGGCCGTACGCGCGTACCCGCGCCTCCGGGCCGAGCAGGTCGGCGACCAGCGCGGAGCTGGCCGGGCGGAACAGGTCGGCCGTGACGCCGACGAGGAACGCCGCCACCCAGATCAGCGGCAGGCTGTCGACCGCGCCGAGTGCGATCATCGCGAGCGCGGTGCCGAGGAAGCCGACGACCAGCGTCCGCCGCCGTCCGACGTGGTCGGTCATCCAGCCACCGAGCAGGCTCGACACGACCGACCCGGCACCGACCGCGGCGGCGACCGCACCGGCCATCGCGGCGGTGAGGTGCTGTTCCTGGGTGAGGTAGAGGACGAGGAACGGCAGCACGAATCCGCCGACCCGGTTGATCAGTTGGCATGCCCAGAGAGCCCAGAACGCGCGCGGCAACCGTTGCCGCGGGGCGGGCTTCAGCGTCTCCGTCTCGCTCACCCGACCAGGCTGCCGGCGGTGATCATCGCTGTCGACGATTAGATCCTGCTCTAATCGTCACGTACGCTCGACGGTGTGATCGAGCTCGACCTCTCACCGGGTGACCTCAGCCGGATCAGGTTCGCGTTCTCGCCGGTGTGGGAGACCGTGACCAGCCTGCGTACGTTGGCGGGCTCGGCGGCGAACGGGCTGCACGGACCGTGGCTGCGCTACGTCCGTCCTCGGCTCGCCGCGCTGGACCTCGAGCTGCTGTCCGCGCTCGTGCCCGCGACGGGGTACATCCCCGACTTCCTGACACCGGCGCCGCCGCGGCGGTCGTCGTCGTTCGAGGCCGGGCTCCGCGACGTCGCCGCGACGCCTGTCGCGCAGGTGGCCGCGGACCTGGAGATGCTGGCCGAGTCGCATCCGCACCCGAGGTTGGAGCGGCTGATCGCCGCACCAGAGTCGGCGCTGGGGGAGATCGTCGCCGATCTGGCGTCGTACTGGGAGGTCGCGGTCGAGCCGTACTGGTCTCGGATACGAGGGCTGCTGCAGGCCGATCTTGCTTACCGGATGGAGGAACTGACGTCCGGCGGGGTGGACCAGTTGTTCCGTTCCCTGCATCCGCTGGTCGGCTTGCGGCACGACACGTTGGTGATAGCGAAGCCGTACTGCGGCCAGACGGCACTCGAAGGTCGCGGCCTGCTGCTGGTGCCGTGCGTGTTCGCCTGGCCGGACGTCCTCGTGGTGACGGCACCGCCACACGTGCCGACGATCTCCTACTCTCCCAGGGGAATCGGCCGGCTGTGGGAGACGACGCCCGCGACCTCGGACTCCCCGCTGGCGGACCTGTTGGGCCGTTCCCGCGCGGCGATCGTCGCCCAGCTGGACCTGCCGATGTCGACGACGCAGCTGGCCTGCCAGCTCAACCTCACCGCACCGACGTTGAGCGTGCACCTGAAGACCCTGCACGCCGCCGGCGTCGTCTCCTCCCGCCGCGACGGCCGCGCGGTCCTCTACCGCCGCACCCAGCTCGGCGACCATCTGCTCGCCGGCCGTTAGCGGCCCTACCCGCCGGTCTCTCGGAGTGTTTCACTGGGACTGGTCGAATGCCGCACATCCCGGGGTCGCGATGGCGCACGGTGCACGGTGTGAGTGGTCGAAGGGGCGACGTTGCCGCTGCTCCTGCGATGGGGTGTTGCACGTCGCCAGCCGGGTCAGCCTGCCCGCGCAGCGTCGCTCCCCGGAGTGGGAGGACCTGGCGACCAGGGCTCTCGTCGCTCTCGACGAACGAAGCCCGCGCGACGTGGACGCGGTCCACGCCACCCTGCTCGAGGTGTTCGTCGAGCACGGTCTCGCGAGGTATCTCGAACAGCCTCGGCTCTGGGGTCGTCGGCGAGGCCTCTCGCACGGGCTGTGTGGCCTGCTCGCCGACCTCGCCCATGCCTTCGACGAGCTCGGCGAGCTGCCCGCTTCCGCGGTGCGACTGGTCGACGAGTACGGCCATCAGGCGGGCTGGTCGGCCGAGAAGGGAGTCGTCGCCAGCGCGGTCGTGCGACGACTGGGAGGGCTGGTGCTCTCACCCGCGTTGTCGCCGTTGTCGGGCGTCGTCACGCAGGTACGGATGGGCGCGTTGCTCTTCTGCCCGGATCCGAACGGTCATCCAGGGCTCGGGCGGTCCTGCGCGCAGGACGTGCTGAACGCACTAGGGCTCCCCGGCGAGGTTGCCGGGGAGCCCTGAGTGACGTGCTCTGGTTCAGGCGACCTGGTAGCCGTTCAGGTCGGCGGCCAGGGCCGGGTCGACCATGGCCTTGAGGCGGGTGCCGTCGGCGGTGTGTTCCAGCGAGAGGATCTCACCGCGTTCGTGCACCTTGGCCACGATGTCGCCGCGTGTGTACGGGACCAGCGCGTCGACCTCGATGTCGGGATGGGGCAGGGCCTCGGCGATGAGCGCGAGCAGCTCCGGCACACCTTCGCCGGTCTTCGCCGAGACCACGACCGTACGGGGCTCGTGGCGCCGCAACCGGGCGATGGTCAGAGCGTCGGCCACGTCGGCCTTGTTGATCGCGATGATCTCCGGCAGGTCGCCGGCGCCCGCGTCGGCGAGCACCTCGCGGACGGCCGAGATCTGACCCTCGGGGTCCGCGTTCGAGCCGTCGACCACGTGCACGACCACGTCGGCCTGCGCGACTTCCTCCAGCGTGGAACGGAACGCCTCGACGAGCTCGTGCGGCAGGTGCCGTACGAAGCCCACTGTGTCGGTCAGCGTGAACAGCTTCCCGTCCGGCGTCGCCGCCCGGCGCGTCGTCGGGTCCAACGTCGCGAACAGCGCGTCCTCGACGAGCACGCCGGCTCCGGTGAGCCGGTTGAGCAGCGAGGACTTGCCCGCGTTCGTGTAACCGGCGATCGCGACCGACGGAACCTTGTTGCGCCTACGGTTCAGTCGCTTGGTCTCGCGAGCCGGTCCCATCGCCGCGATTTCCCTGCGCAGCTTGGACATCCGCGTACGGATCCGCCGCCGGTCGATCTCGAGCTTGGTCTCACCAGGACCACGCAGGCCCACGCCGCCGTTGCCGCCGCCGCCCGCGCCACCGCCCTGCCGGGACAGGTTGCCACCCCAACCACGCAAGCGTGGAAGGAAGTACGACAGCTGCGCGAGCTCGACCTGCGCCTTACCCTCTTTGCTCTTCGCGTGTTGGGCGAAGATGTCGAGGATCAGTGCGGTCCGGTCGATGACCTTGACCTTGGTGCGTTCTTCCAACGTACGAAGCTGGGCAGGGCTCAGCTCACCGTCGCAGATGACGGTGTCGGCGCCGCTCTCCAGCACCGTGTCGCGGAGGTCTTCGACCTTGCCTCGACCGATGTACGTCGCCGGGTCGGGCCGCGAGCGCCGCTGGATGAGGCCGTCCAGGACCTCCGAGCCGGCCGTCTCCGCGAGCAGCTTCAGCTCACGCAACGAGTTCTCGGCGTCGTCAGCGGTTCCCTCGGTCCACACGCCCACGAGCACGACGCGCTCGAGCTGCAGCTGCCGGTACTCGACCTCGGTGATGTCCGCGAGCTCGGTACTGAAGCCGGCAACCCGGCGAAGTGCTTGGCGATCTTCGAGATCCAGCTCCCCCGTCGCGGGGTCGTCGGGCTCCTCGAAAGGCACGGGAAACTTGATTCGGTGGTGCGATAGGGATCTACAGACACATCTCTCCAGTTGATGGCAGGACCAGTTGCGTCAACACCGCCGGCACGCGGCGGATTCCCCTCACAGCTTCATGCCGAGAATGGTGACACGACTGCCAGCGCAATGCACGCCACTTAATGGGACTCTGTGTAAGCAACGGAGCGGAGAAGGTGGGCCGTACGCTGCGCCGCGGACTCGCGGGCCCGGTGAGCGGCCTGGCGTGCCCGTACGGTCCGGACAACGGCGGCACGCCGCTCCTCACGAGAGGCTCCTCGCTGCTCCGGCAACCTGATCGCGGCCATGCCCTCACAGTAGGCGCGACCACCGACATTCCTCTTCGGTCCAAGGTCTCCTCCCTGGTCATCCTCTGGGAGGAGTCCTACCCCGCCCAGGCTCAGGGAACCAGCTCGCCACGGAGCGTGAGCACGGCGGGACCGGTCATCTCCACGTGCCCGTTCGGCAGGAACGTGATCGTCAGGGATCCCCCGGGAACGTCCACCTGGTACGCCTCCGCCATTTCGCCGACAGAGTCCAGCGAGGCCGCCACGGCCGCGACCGCACAGGCGCCCGTGCCGCACGACCGGGTTTCCCCCACACCGCGCTCGTGCACCCGCAGGGCCACGTGCTGCGGGCCCCGGCGTACGGCGAACTCGATGTTCACGCCCACCGGAAACGCGCTCGGCGGGTCCCACACCGGCTGCTCGACCAGCGCGCCCGGGTCGTCGAGGGTGTCGACCCACGCCACCACGTGCGGGTTGCCCATATCCACCGAAACGGCCGGCCAGGACCGCCCGGAAGCGGTGACCTTGATCCCGTCCGGGCCAGGGAATCCCGGCACGCCCATGTCGACGGTCAGCTGCCCGTCCGCCTCGAACCGCACCGGCCGCAGGCCCGCCCGGGTCGCGATCGGCACCGAGCCCGTCCGCGAGACGAGCCCGAGCTCGGCGAGGTAGTGGGCGAACACGCGAACGCCGTTGCCGCACATCTCGCCGGTCGAGCCGTCGGCGTTGCGGAAGTCCATGAACCAGTCGGCGTCGTCCACGTACGCGGCGCCGTCGGGCACCGCGTCCGTACGGACGACGCGCAGCACCCCGTCCGCCCCGACGCCGCGCCGGCGGTCGCAGAGCGCCCGTACGGTCGCGGCGTCGAGGTCGGAAAACTCGGTGCCGTCCGGGTCGTGGAGCAGCACGAAGTCGTTCTCGGTGCCGTGCCCCTTGACCCAGTTCATGCCATCAAGGCTATTTCACCGGCCACGCCACCATCGCGGAGCCACCACCACGACGCGTCGGCTCGGCGACGGCCGTCACGAAGCCATGCCGGCCGAACTCGATCGCGGTCGCCGCGCCGATCTCGGCGACCGAACTGAACACGTGCCCCTTCGCCGCCAACGCCTGCCCCACCGGCGAGGTGATGAACGAAGGCTCCGCCTGCGTCACCGCGTTCCGCGCGGACACCCGCGGCGCCGCGAGCGCGTCGAGGATCGACATGTCCAGATCGAGCCGGTTGACCAGCGTCTGCGACACCGTGCCGATGATCGTCGCGCCGCCAGGGCTGCCGAGCGCGACGAACGGCTTGCCGTTCTTCAGCACGATCGTCGGCGACATCGACGAGCGCGGCCGCTTGTTCGGACCGGGCAGGTTCGGGTCGAACGCGGTGCCCTGGGTCGGCGTGAAGTTGAAGTCGGTCAGCTCGTTGTTGAGCAGGAAGCCGCGGCCCGGAACGACCATGCCGCTGCCGCCCGTCGCCTCGATCGTGAGCGTGTACGACACCACGTTGCCCCACCGGTCGGACGCCGTGAGGTGCGTCGTCGACTGGCCGTCGTTCTGCTTGCCGGTCTCCTTCGCCGCCTGCTGGCCGCAGCCCGCGTACTGCCCGTCCGGGACGCCCGGCGCGAGCGGCTTCGCCAGCGCCCGCGCGGGGTCGATCAGGCAGGCACGCTCGTCGGCGAAGCCCTGCGAGAGCAGCTGGCGCAGCGGTACGTCGACGAAGTCGGAGTCTCCGACGTACCTGTTGCGGTCCGCGAACGCCAGCGACGCCGCCTCGATGTAGGCGTGCAGCACAGACGTCTCGTCCGGGGTGTCGGAAGCCTCGAGGATGTTGAGGAGCTCGCCGACCGTCGAGCCACCGGACGACGGCGGGCCCATGCTGAACACGTCGAGCCCGTGGTACTTCACGCGCGTCGGCTCGCGCAGCGGAGCCTTGTAGTTCGCGAGATCCCGCAGCGACAGGTCGCCCGGGCGCACGACGCGGTCGGCGTCCGGCGCGACCGGTGGGTTCCGCACCGTGTCGACGTACTCCTCGGCGAGGTCGCCGGTGTAGATGTCGCGGATGCCCAACTTGGCGAGCCGCTGGTACGTGTCGGCGAGGTCGGGGTTCGTGAACGTCGAGCCGACCACGGGCGGCGCGCCGCCCGGCAGGTAGAGGTCACGCGTGGACGTGAAGTCGTCGAACCGGTCGATGTTCTCCTGGATCTGAGCCTGGAACGTGCTGTCGACCACGAAGCCCTTCTCCGCGACCTTGATCGCGGGCTGCAAGAGCTTCCGCATCGACCAGGTGCCCCACTTGTCGAGCGCGCGCTGCCAGGTGAGCGGCGTGCCGGGCGTACCGACCGAGAGTCCGCTGACGCGGGCATCCTCGAACGCGAGCGGCAGGCCGGTCGCGGGGTCGACGAACAGCTTGTCGGTCGCGCTCCGCGGCGCCGTCTCGCGGCCGTCGATCGTCGACACCTTGCCGGACCGCGCGTTGTAGTAGACGAAGAAGCCACCACCGCCGATACCGGCGGAGAACGGCTCGGTCACACCGAGCGTCGCGGCAGCGGCGACCGCGGCGTCGACCGCGTTGCCGCCCTTGCGAAGCACCTCGATGCCGGCCTTGGTCGCGTCCAGGTCGACCGTGCTGACCGCACCGCCGTACCCCTTCGCCTCCGGCACCTTGGCTTCGGCCTTGCTCGCTGCCGCCGGCGCGACTCCCGCACCCGTCAGAGCGAGCACAGCGACGCCCGCGACCACGGCATGCGTCTTGAATGTCCTCATCCGCCCCACACCTTCCAGGTCCCAACTGAGAGGGGTCCTACCCTGCCGCGTCCTCGCCCATCCGTGAAGGGGTGGCCGCGGTCAGTGCGCGCTCGGGTAGGTCCGACGCGTCGAACGGCAGCCAAACGATGCGGTCGTCGCGGCGGAACCAGGAGTCCTGCCGCCTCGCGAACCGGCGCGTCGCGCGAACGGTCACCTCGCGGGCCTCGTCCTCGGTCAGTTCGCCCGCGAGGAAACGCAACACCTGCGAGTACCCGAGCGCACGGCTCGCCGTCACGCCGTCGCGGAGTCCGGCGGCCTCGAGTCGGCGGACCTCGTCGACGAGCCCGGCGTCCCACATGTAGTCCACACGCCGCGCGATGCGGTTGTCGAGCACGTCGCGAGGAACGTCGAGGCCGAGCTGGCGGACGTCGTCGTACGCGTACTCGTGGCTCGGCAGGTGGGCGACGTACGGTTCGCCGGTGAGCTCGACGACCTCGAGCGCGCGAACGATGCGACGCCCATTGCTCGGGAGAATCTGCTGTGCTGCTTGAGGATCGAGCGCTGCGAGGCGATCGTGCATCGCGCCCGGTCCCTGCTCGGTGAGCTCGTCCTCGAGGCGAGCGCGGACGTTCGGATCCGTTCCGGGGAACTCGAACCGGTCGAGCACCGCGCGGATGTACAGCGCCGAGCCGCCGACGAGGATCGGCGTCACGCTCCGTTGCTGGCAGTCGGCGATCGCCTCGCGTGCGCGGCGCTGGAAGTCCGCGACCGTGGCGGTTTCGGCGATGTCGAGAACGTCGAGCAGATGGTGGCGTACGCCCTGCCGCTCGGCCTCGGTGAGCTTCGCGGTGCCGATGTCCATGCCTCGATAGAGCTGCATGGAGTCGGCGTTCACGATCTCGCCGTGGAGGGCGTGCGCGAGCGCGACGGCCAGGTCCGATTTGCCTGCCGCGGTGGGTCCGACGACCGCGTAGATGGGTGGAGATGGCACGGGAGAAACAGTTCCGTCCGATATGTGTGAAAGCGCATGGTCTGGGGTAGTCGCTCGGCTAGTGGCGCCCCGGGCTGCTGAGCCTATCCATCTCTACCGGGGCCTGAAGGAGGACGAAGGGATGACGGAACAGAGCGGTTACGACCGTCCCTCCGACGACAACGGGGGCTTCGGCCAAGAAGGTTCAGAACAGGAGTCCAGCGGCTACGGCGAGCAGTCGAGCGGCGAGAGCAGCTACGGCGGCGAGAGTGGTGGCGAGACCAGCGGGTTCGGCGGCCAGGAGTCCGGCGAGAACGCTGGCGGCTACGGCGGTGAACACCGTTCGGACACGTTCAGTGAAGACGGCGACCGCGATACTGGCGAGTCGGGCGGCTACGGAGCAGACTCCGGCAGTGAGTCGGAGAGTTTCCAGCGTTCCGACAATTCTTAGAAAAAGGAGCTCGACGATGAGCATGTTCGACAACCTCAAGGACAAGGCCGAAGATCTCAAGGACAAGGCCGCCGACCTCCTGGGTGAGCACGGCGACAAGGTCGACGAGGGCGTGGACAAGGCGGCTGACTTCGCCGACGACAAGACCGGCGGCAAGTACAGCGACCAGATCGACCAGGGTGCAGACAAGCTCAAGGACGGCCTCGACTCGCTGAAGCGCGACGACCAGGCCTGATAGTTCGCTAGATCCCCGCGGGTAACGTTGGGGCGGCCACAAAGACGGTCACGGGCCGCCCCAGCTAGCAACGAAGTACGCGACGCCGTAGGGCGCGACGTACGAGCGCAAGTCTGACTTGACAGTGCCACCTTCGGCCGCGCCGGCGAGTACCTGCCAGGGCGCCCTCCCCGCGACGAGCAGTTCTCGCGCCGTCGCTGGGTCGAGTCGAAGCAGACCGTCGAAGTCCCCGTTCGCGAACAGTTCGGCGACGCCGTCGTCGAACGGTTCCGCACGTTCGTCGAGGTAGCCCGGCGCCTTCTCGCCGCGTCGCGCCGAACCGTCGCCCATCACCAACAGGCCAACGCCGTTCAGCTCGCGCCCGAGCTCAGCGCAGCGCGCGGATGACCAGTCGTCCGGCACACCGACGTACCTGCGCGGTCCGACGTAGCCGGAACGATCGAGCAGCCAAGCGCCCATCGTCAACGACAGTGGGAGATTCTCGTCCGTACCGCCGGCGTGGACGTCGACACCGTACGGACGCAACGTTCCGCCGGCGTCGGAGTCCCACCACTGGTGCTCGGAAGCGGAGCCTACGCAGACGATCTCGTTCGACCCCTCGACGAGCGCGCGGACGGCTTCGTCGCAGGCGGCGAGCAAGGGCTCGAACGTCTCCACCGCTCCCGGCGCGAGCTCCGGAACGAGCGCGGGCGGATGCGGGCAGACGGCGGCCGCGCCCCTCAAGAGATGCCGCGGCGCTTGAGGATCTCGTCGATGTCCTCGAAGCCCGAGAGCGGGTCGTCGTCGTTCTTGGCCTTCGCCTTGGGCTGACCCTTCTCGATCGCGGCCGGCGCGGCCTTCTTCGCCGCGGCGGGCTGACCGGAGGTCGTCGCGACCTCCTTGGACGAAGCCTCGCCACCACCCTTCGCCTTGCGCCGCCGGCGCACGATGCCGACACCGCCGAGCAGGAAGAACCACACCGCGAACAGGCCGACGCCGATCCACACCTTCGGGCTCATGAGAAGCCCGCCGACCCAGCGCGTCGCCTCGACGACCACGGTGTAGAGCAACCGCGACAGGTCGGTCAGCCAGATCGCCATCGGCAACGCGGCCCAACCGACCAACCTCAGCCCCGCCGACGCGCCCCGCTTGCGGAATGCGAAGAACGCGGCCACCAGCAGCAAGGCCGACAGCCCTCCGGCTACGGGCAGCCACACGAACGCGTCGTATTTCATGCCTCCATCCTGCCTACCGCGGCGCCAGATTGCACGGAGGGACCACCCTGACTTCGCCCCTGATCGACCCCGGTGTTGACAGGTAGGAAATCTCCTACCTATTCTCGACGCCATGAACATCTCGCAGATCCGCACCATCACCGTCTTCGTCTCCGACCAGGACCAGGCCAAGGACTTCTACGTCGACGTGCTCGGGTTCGCCGTACGCACCGACCTGCAGGCCGGCGACAACCGCTGGCTGGAGGTCGCGCCCGCCGAGTCCGGCACCGCGATCGTGCTGCACAAACCGTTTCCCGGCGCCTCGGCCGGCTCCTCGGCCGGCGTGATCCTCTCCACCGCCGACCTCGACGCCGACGTCGCGGCCATCCGCGCCGCCGGCGGCGACGTGGACGGCCCCGAGGACCTGCCATGGGGACGCCAGGCCACCGTCAAGGACCCCGACGGCAACGCGTTCGTCCTGTCCACCGCGTCCTAGGGTGAGTGGGTGCCGCAGCGCGTGAAGTCGTCGCACGCCGACGCCCTGTTCGGGGCGCTGGCGAACCCGACGCGCCGCGACATCCTGGATCTCCTGCTGTCCGGCGAGCAGACCGTGCAGGTGATCGCCGAACGGTTCGACATGGCGCGGCCGAGTGTGTCGGAGCATCTCAAGGTGCTGAAGGACGCCGGTCTGGTGTCGGAGGAACGGCAGGGGCGGCACCGGTACTACGCGATCAACCCCGTGCCCCTGTACGAGGTGCAGAGCTGGCTGTCGCCGTACGAACGGTTCTGGCGCGACCGGATGGGCGACCTCGGCCGCGCGCTCGACGAGATGGCCGAGGACTGAGCGGTGGGAACGGACTTCACGCGGATCGAGCTCGACCAGTTCTATCCGCACCCGCCGGCGAAGGTGTGGCGCGCGCTGACCGAGCCGGCGCTGATGGCGACGTGGCTGATGACGGCGGACGACTTCGCGCCGCGGGTCGGTCAGCGCTTCACCTTCCGCGCCCGCCCCGTCGCCGCGACCGGCTTCTCCGGCACCGTGGCCTGCGAGGTGCTGGAGGCGGACGAGCCGAAGCGGCTCAGCTACAGCTGGAACGACGCCGGCAGCGACGATCCCCTCGGCTGGGTGGTCACGTGGGAGCTGCTGCCGGAGGGCAAGGGCACGCGGGTGCTGTTCACGCACAGCGGCTTCGACCCCGACAGCCCGACCGCGCAGCTCTCCCGCACGATCATGGGCAGCGGCTGGCCGCGCGTCCTCGCCGGCCTGGACACCGCGCTCACAGCGTGATCATGTCCGTGATCATGAAGGCGGACCGGTCATATACGCCGGTTCGGCTTCATGATCACGGTCATGATCACCGGCTGGGGGCTAGAACGTGACGGAGGGCAGCGTCACGTGCGACGGCTCGAGCTCCGACACCTTGCTCACGCCGAGCAGCTGCATCGTCCGCCTGATCTCCGAGCCGAGGATCTCCGCCGCCGTCTGCACACCGAGTTCGCCGCCCGCCATCAGGCCGTAGAGGTACGCGCGGCCGACCAGCACCGCAGACGCCCCCAGCGCGATCCCCGCGACGATGTCGGCACCGGTCAGAACGCCGGTGTCGAGCATCACCTCGGTCTTGTCGCCGACCGCCTCGACCACGTGCGGCAGCAGCTCCAACGGGATCGGCGCGCGGTCCAGCTGACGCCCACCGTGGTTGGAGATCACGATGCCGTCAGCGCCGAGATCCACGACCCGCTTGGCGTCCTCGACGCTCTGAACCCCCTTGATGACAAGGGATCCCGGCCAGATCTCGCGCATCCACTCCAGGTCGGAGAACGTCACCGTCGGGTCGAACATCTGGTTGATCAGCTCGGCCACCGTGCCGTCGAACGACGACATCGACGCGAACGTGAGCGGCTTCGTCGTCAGCACGTTGAACCACCACGCCGGGTGGAGGCTCATGTCGAACAGCGTCTTCAAGGTCAACGACGGCGGGATCGTGAGCCCGTTGCGAACGTCTCGGTGCCGGTCCCCCGCCACCGGAACGTCGACCGTCAGCACCAGCGTCGTGTAGCCGGCCCCCAGCGCGCGCTCGATGAGCTCCTTGCCCGGCGCGCGGTCGTTCCAGACGTACAGCTGGAACCACTTGTCCGCACCGGGCCCCGCCGCGGCGACCTCCTCGATCGTGGACGTGCCCAGCGTCGAGAGCGCGTACGGAATCCCGACGCGCTCCGCCGCCCGCACGACCGACGGCTCGCCCTCGTGCTGCATCATCCGCGTGAACCCGGTCGGCGCGAACGCGAACGGGTACGCCGACTGCCGGCCGAGGATCATCGCCGACGTGTCGACCTTCGACACGTCCCGCAGGATCGCGGGGTTGAACTGCAGTCGCCGATAGAGCGACCGAGAACGACGAAGCGTGATCTCGTCCTCGGCCGCGCCATCGGTGTAGTCGAACGGCCCCTTGGGCGTACGCCGCTTCGCGATCGCGCGCAGATCGGCGATCGTGTGCGCACGCGCCAGCCGACGCTTCGTCGCGTCCAACTCGAGCGGGCGAGTCCGGATCAGCGGACGCAGCTCGGACCATCGGGGCAGTCGACGTTCGATCATGAGCGAGACAACCTCAGCGTGAGGATCTGGAACGGACGCAAGGACAGGTTGACAGTGCGGTCGACGAGCTCGCGGTCGGCGAGCCGGCGCTCGAGCAGGTCGGTCTCCTCGACCTTCGAGACGTCGAACGAGGCCGTCAGCTTGGCCGCCGCGCGACCGCCGAGCGACTCGTACAGCCGCACGATCACGTCGCCCGAACGGTCGTCCGCCACCTTGACCGCCTCGACCACGACGGCCGGATTGTCAATGGACACAAGCGGAGCGACGCCCTGGGCACCCTTGACCACCCGAGCCGGCAGGTTGATCCGGTAGCCCTCTTCGACCGCCTCGGCGATCCCCGCACCCGGCACGAGCGCGTAGGAGAACTTGTGCTCACCGAGGTCGGTCACCGGGTCCGGAGCCTTCGGCGCCCGCAGCAGCGAGAGCCGCACGGTCGTCGTGGTGCCGCCGTCCTCGCGGACGTCGCGGCTCACGTCGTGGCCGTACTTCGAGTCGTTGACGACCGCGTGACCGTAGCCGGGCTCGCCGACGTGCAGCCAGCGGTGCGCGCAGATCTCGAACTTGGCCGCCTCCCACGACGTGTTCTCGTGGGTCTCGCGGAACAGGTGTCCGAACTGCGTCTCCGAAGCCGACCGGTCGGCCCGGATGTCCAACGGGAACGCGACCTTGAGGAACTTCTCCGTCTCGTTCCAGTCGATCACGTTGTCCACGTTGACCTGGCACTCGCCGGCCTGCACGCGGATCGTCTGCGTGATCTTCGAGCCGCTGAACGAACGCGTCACGGCGACCGCGGCCTCGTTCGGACCCTCCGAGACGACCTCGATGCTCTCGACGTCGACGATGTCCTTGACGTTCTTGCGGTAGAACGGGTCGACATCCCACGCGTCCCACATGTTCGGGGTGTCGACGTGGAGTTGCAGCAGGTTGCCCGCGGTCCCCGGAGCGAACGCCTCGCGCTGGGACTCGATCTCGTACACCGAGGCGAGCAGGCCGCGGTTGTCGATGACGACCTTGAGCAGCCCGTTCTCGAGCATGATGTTGGAGCCGTCGCGCGTCACCGTGACACCCGGCGTGTGGCTGGCGTGCACGTTCGCGGCACCGAGCCCCGGCACGCCCTGACGCGGGTGCGGCGCGGCGTTGAACGCGATGTCCTTGTCGCCCTCGCCGGCCAGCGCCTGCTGCGCCTTGGCGATGATCGCCTCGAGCTCGACCGCGACCCGCGCGTACGTCTCCTCGGCCTCGCGGTGCACCCAGTGGATCGAGCTGCCCGGCAGGATGTCGTGGAACTGGTTCAGCAGTACGGCCTTCCAGATCCGGTCCAGGTCCTCGTACGGGTACTCCTCGCCCACCCCGGCGACGGCCGCGGCCGTCGACCAGAGCTCGGCCTCGCGCAGCAGGTGCTCGCTGCGCCGGTTGCCCTGCTTGGTCTTGGCCTGCGAGGTGTACGTGGCGCGGTGCAGCTCGAGGTAGAGCTCACCGACCCACACGCCGGCGTTCGGGTACTCCGCCTCGGCAGCCTGGAAGAACTCGTACGGGTGCTGCATCTCGACCTTCGGCGATGACTCCAGGTCCGCGACGCGCTCCGCTCGCGCGAGCATCTCGCGGGTGGGGCCGCCACCGCCGTCGCCGTGGCCGAACGGGAGCAGCGAACGGGTGCCGCCACCCTTGTCCTGGTAGTTGCGCTGCGCGTGTGCCAGCTCGTGCCCGGTCAGCTGGCCGTTGTAGGTGTCGGCCGGCGGGAAGTGCGTGAACACGCGCGTCCCGTCGATGCCCTCCCACCAGAACGTGTGGTGCGGAAACTTGTTCGTCTGGTTCCAGGAGATCTTCTGGGTGAGGAAGTAGTCGTTGCCGGACAGCTTGACGATCTGCGGCATGCCGGCGGAGTACCCGAACGAGTCGGGCAGCCAGACGACCTTCGTCTCCACGCCGTACTCGTCGAGGAAGAAGCGCTTGCCGTGGATGAACTGCCGCGCCATCGCCTCGCCGCCGACCATGTTCGAGTCGGACTCGACCCACATGCTGCCGATCGGGATGATCGACCCGTCGGAGACGGCCTGCTTCAGCTTGTCCCAGACCTTCGGGTGGTGGTCCTTCATCCAGGCGTGCTGCTGGGCTTGGGAGAACGCGAACTTGAACTCGGGGTGGTTGCCGGCGAGCGACGTGACGTTCGCCACCGTACGGGCGACCTTGCGCACGGTCTCGCGCAGCGGCCACAGCCACGCGGAGTCGATGTGCGCGTGTCCGACCGCGGTGATCTGGTGGGCGCTCGCGTACGCCGGCTTGCCGAGTACGACGGCGAGCTCCGCGCGGGCCGCGGCGGCGCTGCCCGGGACGTCGTCGATGTCGAGGGCGTCGAGCGCGCGGTCGAGGGCGCGCAGGATCTCCGACTTGCGCGGGAGCTCGTTCGGCAGCTCCTTCATCAGGCCCTCGAGGACCTCGATGTCGTTGACGAGGTTCCACACGTCGGCGTGGAAGACGGCGAGCTCGGCACGCGCGATCGAGTACATCGGCTCGGTGCCGGCCGTCGACTTGTCACCCAGCTGGGTCGGCTCGAAGTCCGGCCAGCTCAGCACGCTCGGGTTGGCCGCGGCTTCCAGGTAGACCTGGAACTCCGGGCCGTCGACCGGCAGGTAGATGTTGTCCGGGTTGAGGCCCTTGATCGGGTCGCCGTCGCGGGTGTACGCGAGGCCCTCGGCGCTGAAGCCCGGGCCACCGCCGAACCCAAGGTCCACGACCGCCTCGACCCGCTTGCCGTTCCACTCCTGCGGAACGGTGCCGGTCAGCCGGAACCAGCTGGTCCCCCACGGCGGGCCCCACTTCTCGCCGAGTTGGACGGGTTTGTAGTCCGCTTGCAAGGCGTCGGCGACCGAAACCGGCTCGCCCGGCGCGTGCCACACCTCGATGTCGAGGGGCACCTTCTCGCCGTACACCGCCGGCTTGATCCGTTGCCGGAGAGCCCGCCCGAGACGGTTCTCGATCAGGCTGCGGTCGTCATGCATCAGGCCTCCGAACAGCGCTGGTTCGCCCAGCTGGAATCGTTCCTACAACGTACCGTCGAGATTGTCTGCACGACGCTAGCTCACGGCGCCGGCAGGCTCGCCCACCTGCCCACCCAGAGCCTCTCCTCCACTGCCAACCGCGACCGGTTGCTGACGGTCGGTCTCCCTGAGCTTTCAGATACGGTCTCGACCGTTTATGTTGGACCCATGTTGGGCCCTCGGGACGAGCAGAAAGGGCGGGCCTTGGTGTTCGGTACCGAAGAGGAGCTGGAGGACCGGCTCGCTGAGCCGTCCGCGGCTCTCGTCTCTGACCTTGCCTCGACGGAGGGCGACCTGGTCGTCCTCGGCGCCGGCGGCAAGATGGGGCCCAGCCTCTGCCACCTCGCGCGGCGTGCGCTCGACGCGGCCGGGCAGACGGATCGGCAGGTCATCGCGGTGTCGCGGTGGACCGACCAGGTCGTGGCGAAGCGGCTGACCGAGCGTGGCGTACGTACGGCCACGTTCGACCTCAGCCCCGACGCCGACCTGTCCGGGCTGCCCGAAGGGGCGCTCGTCGTCTACATGGTCGGCGCGAAGTTCGGGTCCACCGGGCAGCCGGCGGCGACCTGGGCGGTCAACGCGCTGCTGCCGGCGACGGTCGCGCGGCGCTATGCCGACGCGCGGATCGCGGCGTTCTCGACCGGCAACGTGTACCCGCTCGTGCCCGTCGACAGCGGCGGCTCGGTCGAGACCGACCCGATGGACCCGGTCGGCGAGTACGCGATGTCGTGTCTCGGCCGCGAGCGCGTCTTCGAGCACGCCGCGCTGTCGCGCGGGACGAAGGTCGCGCTGATCCGGCTCAACTACGCCATCGACCTGCGGTACGGCGTGCTGGCCGACATCGGCCGCTCCGTCCGCGACGGCGACCCGGTCGACGTGACGACCGGGCACGCGAACGTGGTCTGGCAGGCGTACGCGAACGAGGTGGCACTGCGCTCCCTGCTGCACGCGGACAGCCCGGCGGTCGCGCTCAACCTCACCGGACCCGAGACGCTCTCGGTGCGCGCGGTGGCCGCGGAGTTCGGGCGACTGCTCGACAAGTCGCCCATGTATGTCGGGACCGAGGCGCCGACGGCGTTGCTGTCGAACGCCTCACGATGCTTTTCGTTGTTCGGGCCACCGCCGTTGCTGGCCCCGGATCTCATTGCCGCGCAGGCGGACTGGCTGCGATCAGGGGGCGTGCTGTGGGACAAGCCGACGAAGTTCCAGCGGCGGGACGGGCGGTTCTGACATGACGACGATCTTGGAGCTTCCCAGAGCCGAGTCGGAACTGCTCGCTACCGGCTGCGTGATCCCGGCACACCCGCTGGCGTTGACCGCCGAGCGGAAGCTGGACGAGCGCCGGCAGCGGGCGTTGACGCGCTACTACGTGGCGTCCGGCGCGGGCGGTATCGCGGTCGGTGTGCACACGACGCAGTTCGGGATCCGTTCGGTGGGTCTGCTCGAGCCCGTTCTGGACCTCGCCCGGGAGACGATGGACGAGGCGCTGGCTGGCCGGCCGTTCGTCCGGATCGCCGGCGCGTGCGGCGACACCGCTCAGGCCGCGGCCGAGGCGGAGCTGGCCGCGTCCCTCGGCTACCACGCTGTGCTGCTCGGTCCGGCGGGGACGTCGGGCCTCGACGAGCAGGAGCTGCTGCAGCGAGCGAAGGTCGTCGGCGAGGTGCTTCCCGTCGTCGGCTTCTACCTGCAGGAGGCCGTGGGCGGGCGCTTCCTCTCGCGGGAGTTCTGGCGGACGCTCGCCGACCTGCCGTGCGTGGTGGGGGCGAAGATCGCGCCGTTCGACCGGTACCGCACGTTGGACGCCGTCCGCGGGATCTCCGAGTCGTCGCGCGGCGACTCGGTCGCGCTGTACACGGGGAACGACGACAACATCGTCGCGGACCTGCTGACGCCGATCGAGCTGGCGGGACCGTCCGGCCCGGTGACTCGGCGGATCGTCGGAGGCCTGCTCGGGCAGTGGGCGGTGTGGACCGACGCGGCCGTACGGATGCTGTCCGACGTACGCCGCGCCTGGGCCGGCGACGACCGGGCGCTGCGGTCGCTGACCACGATGGGACCGCGGCTGACGGACGCGAACGCGGCGATCTTCGACGCCGTGAACCGGTTCGCCGGCTGTATCCCCGGGGTACATGAGGTGCTGCGGCGGCAGGGTCTGCTGGCGGGGACCTGGTGTCTGGATCCCGGCGAGGCGTTGTCGCCGGGTCAGGCCGAGGCGATCGACCACGTCTGCCGCGCGTATCCGGAGCTGACCGACGACCAGTTCGTGGAGGAACACCTTGACGAATGGCTCCGCTGAGTCGTTGCGCGTCGCCGTCGCGACGTCGCCGGAGCTGCAGTCGGTGTTCTTCTCGCCTGCCGCGTGGGCTCGGTTGTGCTCTTCGTTCGCCGTGACGGCTGCGGACGGGCCGGTGCTGTCGGAGGACGTCTACCGTTCGCTGATCGCGTCGGCGGACGTGGTGGTGACGGCGTGGGGCACTCCCCCGCTGACGTCGTCGTCGCTCGCCGGCGCTCCGTCACTGGGGTTGTTGGCTCACACCGGCGCTTCGGTGAAGCCGTTCGTGACCGCTTCGTCGTGGGCACGTGGGGTCCGGGTGACGCAGGCGGGGATGCCTATGGCGCGTTCGGTGGCGGACGCGGCGTTGGCGCACACGTTGGCCCTGCTGCATCGGCTGCACCGGTTCGACCACTCGATGCGGGACGGGACGCCGTGGACGGTCGCACGGACGTCGGTGCCGGAGCGGCGGGAGATCGGGCGGGTGCGGATCGGCGTGGTGGGGGCGTCGCGTACCGGGCGCTTCTACCTCTCGCGCGTGCTGGCTCTGGGTGCTGAGGTCGTGGTGTACGACCCGTTCCTGTCCGCCGAGGAGGCCTCCGCGCTGGGAGTGTCGGCGGTGTCGCTGGACTCGTTGCTGCGTACGTCAGACCTGGTGGCGCTGCACGCTCCGATCCTGCCGGAGACGCACCACATGATCGGGCGACGCGAGCTTTCACTGATGCCGGACGGCGGGCTGCTGGTCAACACCGCGCGCGCGTGGCTCGTCGACGGCGACGCGTTGCTCGACGAGCTGTCGTCGGGCCGGTTGGACGCGGCGCTGGACGTGTACGACGAGGAACCGCTGCCCATGGCGCATCCGCTGCGCTCGTTGCCCAACGTGCTGCTGGTCCCGCACCAGGCCGGAGCGTCGCTGGACGCCCGCCACGACGCCGGCGAGCTGCTGATCGACGAGATCTCCCGCTACGCGGCCGGCCTACCCCTGGAGCACGAGATCTCCGAGGACATGCTCGCCCGCATGGGCTAGCCACCGCCGTTTCGAATGAGGGCGTCCCTGTAGCGATCTATTCGATAGAGGGCGTCCCTCATTCGAATCCGGGCCTGGTGGTGCCGGACGACTTGTTGGACGGATTGCGGCTTAGAGGCCGAGATCTGTCCAACAACTCCTAGCGTGGTGCGCGTGTGACCAGCGGTGCGAGAGCCGTCGGCGGGAGCTCGGAGTTGTTCCAGGGATCTCGACCTAGAAGCCGAGATCCCTGGAACAACTCACCGGTCTGGTCGACAGTCCATGGTGTCCAGATGACATACCGGCCTGCTCGTTGGACGACGCCCGGCACCGGCCACCTCCGTCCACGGCTCCCGCGACTTCCCTCACCGAACCGGGGTTTCGCGGGCTCTTGCCACGCTGCACAACCCCAGATCGGCTAGGGAAGTGCACGATCCCGTGGAGAACCAGCCCGGAGTTCATGGCACCCAGGCGAGATACCGATCTATTCGATACAGGGACGCCCTCATGCGAAACGGGGCTAGAGGTCGAGGCGGTAGATCACCGGCGGGCGGCCCATCTGGCCTTCCGAGAGCGTGCCGACCGGGATGGCGGCGCCGGCGCGTTCGAGGCGCTTGAGGAGGCGACGGGCGCTGCGTTCCTGGATCGAGAAAGCCTGGGCCACCTCGGTCGCGGTGACCAGCGGCTCCTCGGCGTTGTCGACCAGGCGCCGGAGCGACTGCAGCGTCGTACGGCTCATGCCCAGGCGTTGCGCGAGCCGGCCGATGTCGACCGGGCCCTTCTCCGTCACGCGGTCCTTGGTCAGCACGATGTCCGCGTCGTGCGGCGCGGCGAGGATCGCGGCGACGTCGCCCTGCACGCGCGCGCGGGCCAGCGCCCGGGCGGCGTGGGCGGCCGCTTCGCCCGCGGAGCGGCCGAGCCCGAGGCCGACGTGGACGGAGCCGTGGCGTTCGGCGAGCTGTTCGAGGAACGGGGCGACGCGGAAGTCGTCCGTCGCGCGCTCGAGGGGACCGCGCGTCGTGACGAGCAGGTAGCGGCCCTCGTCGATGCCGACGATCGCGCCGCCGAGCTCGGCGAGGTCGCGTTCGAGCCCGGTGTCTGCACGGGAGAGCTGGACGAAGCCGATCGCGACCTGCGCGTCGGAGTGGTGCCGGCTGCGGGTGAGCAGCACGAGCTGCTCGACGGCCTCGCGGATGTCGCGCGGCGCGGGTGCCAGACGTACGACCGGCATCTCCTTGCGGAGCTCGTCGTACGCCGACCGCAGACAGGTGATCGCGACCGTCGCGCCGTCGCGTTGGCGCGCGGTGCGGTGGAACTCGACGACGTCGGCGGAGCGGACGGTCGGCTCGTACACCATCGTGAGCGCGGTCTCGGCGGGCAGTCCCGCCTCGTCGAGCGTCTCGGCCACCTCGATCGGCTGCAGCGTGTCGATGCTGACGCGGCGCAGGTCGGCGCCGGCGCGGAGCAGCTTGAGCAGCGCGGCGAGGAGCGTGACGCCGGAGTACGAGACGTGCTCGGCGGGCAGGTCGACAACGTGCTCAGCGGTCGCGATCTCGTGCGGCACGACACCGGTGAACAGCCAGGCGTCGACTTCCTCGGCGTTGGCGCGGATGATGTCGACGGTTTCCTGCTCGCCCTTGTACGGTAGCGGCAGCGCCTTCAGCTGAGCCGTCGTCTCGACGGCCTCGACGACGCGTGGGACGAGGTCGGACGGGCCGACGACGCCGAACGTGAGCAGAGCCATTACTGGCCTCCTCCGGTGCGGTCCAAGCGACGATCCATGTCAGGTAGGTTACGGCCGCGACCGGAATAATGGTGAGCGACGTCCCCAACAGGCCTGAGCGGAGTCGACATGCCCCCAGTGAACCAGTGCAGACTCGTCCCATGACGGTGAACGCCGAAAAGGATTCGGACCGAATCGAGGCGCTCCGTTCGCGACTGCGCGGGCGCGTCGTCGCGGCGACGTTGACACCGTTCTCGTCGTCGGGGTCGGTGCTGCGCGATTCGGTGGCTCCCTATGCGTCGGCGGTAGCCGCTTCGGGCGTCGGCGGACTCGCGGTCGGGGCGCACACGGGGCGCGGATCTTCGTTGCCCGCTTCGGAGCTTGCGTGGTTGGTCGGCGAGTTCGGCTCGACGACTGGCCTGCCGGTGGTGGCCGGGGTAGCCGCTGCTCGCGGAGCCTTCGAGGCCTCGTTGCCGGTGGCTTCGTCGTTGGTCGCCGCTGGGGCCTCGGGGCTTCTCGTGTATCCCGTGCCGGGTGCTACGCCCGCCGAGATCGTGGAGCTGCACGAGCTGTTGGGACGTTCGGTCGAGGTGCCGCTGATCGTTTTCGTGTTGTACTCGCGTGCTTCGGGATGCCAGTACTCCCCCGCGACCGTCGCCGAGCTCGTCTCGCTGCCGTGGGTTGCCGGTGTCAAGCTGGCCTTGCTCGACGACGCGATGGGCTGCCAGGACCTCATCGCCGCGGCCCGTTCCGCCTCCCCGACGACGCTGGTGCTGACGGGCGAGGATCGGATGTACGGCCCCTCGATGATGTGGGGCGCCGACTCGGCGTTGGTCGGCATCGCCTCGGCCCTGCCGTCCTGGTCGGTCGCCGTCCTGGACGCCTGGACAGCCGGCGACCACACCGCCTTCGTCGCGGCGTCCCAGCGGCTGGACGCCCTTGCGCAGTTGACGTTCCGGGAGCCGATGGAGGGATACGTCCAGCGGATGGCGTGGACGGCGGAGTGGGAAGGCATCATGCCCGCCTCCGCCGCGTTCGACCCATACGGCCCACCCCTGCCCGCCTCGGAGCGCGAACAGCTGTGGAAGGCGCTGGAGTCGCTTCAGTAGGAGCGATCGCGCAGGCCCCAGCGCCGCGCCAGGGCCCATGGCCACAAGCTGCCTGGACTGACCCCTTGGCGGCCATCCGGCTCTGCGATCTAATGCTTTACAACGTGGCAATAGCGTCCGGTCGCCGCGGATCCCCACACACGTTGGCGATTCGCGTCCTCACCTTCCAAGGCACCAGCAGGACAGGAGACTCCAGATGAAGTCGGAAGTGAAAGCCTGGGCCATGAAGCTGAGCGGCCTGGTCGGCGGTTCCGCGATCCTGCTTGCCGGTAGCTTGGCGAACTCTGGGCCGGCCCCGGATCAGTCGGCTCAGTCCGTTGTCCCGGTTGAGCTGGCCGCGCCGGTGCGGATCATGCCGCTCGGCGACTCGAACACCGCCGGCGCCGACAGCGCGCAGGGTGGGTACCGGACCGACCTGTGGCAGTTGCTGGCCGCGGACGGCCGGCAGGTGGACTTCGTCGGCCAGGGATCGGCCGGCGGCCCGGCGTTGCCGGACAAGGACCACGAGGGCCACGGCGGCTGGACGATCCAGCAGATCCACGACAACGTGATCGGCTGGCTGCAGACCCAACAGCCGCAGGTCGTGCTTCTGCAGATCGGCACCAACGACATGTACACCGACGCGTCGACCGCGGGTGCGCCCGCCCGGATGACCGCGCTGCTGAACCGGATCACCAGCACCGCGCCGGATGCCGAGGTGATCGTCACCACGCTGCCGCCGCTCGCCGACGCCACCCACAACCGGCGGGTGCAGGCGTTCAACGAGCTCCTGCCCGGCCTGGTCGGGTCGCTGGCCGGCGCCGGCCGGAAGGTCCGGCTGGCCGACACTGGCAGCGCGCTGATCCAGGGCGACCTGATCGACCCGTTCCACCCGGGCTACGGCGCGGTGTCGAGGGCGGCGGCGCGGTGGTACTCGGCACTGACCGGCATCGAACTGACCCGTTACGAGGCCGAGCAGACCTCGAACGCGACGTTGGTGAACGCGGTCCGGCTGGCCAACAACGTGAGCTCGTCCGGTGGCACCAAGGTCGGCAAGATCGACTTCGCCGACAGCTCGGTCACCTTCACCGTCCAGGCCGCCACGGCCGGCCCGCACCGGATCCGGGTACGCGGCGGGAACGGGATGACCACGGTCTGCAGCCACAACCTCTCGGTGAACGGCGGCGCCGCGACGTCCGTGGAGTACCAGAACCTCGGCTGGGAGAACTGGACCATGGTCGGGGCCGACGTGACCCTGAACGCCGGGCCGAACACGCTGAAGTTCACCAAGGGCGCCTGCTTCGCCGAGATCGACGCGCTCTATCTGAGCGGGCTCACGACGGGTTGATCACTAGCCTTCGGTGAGGAACTCCTGGGCCAGGTCGCGGACGGCGGTCCACTCGGGGGTACGGAGGGCGTCGACGTCCCAGAGGTCGTCGTCCAGCTCCTCCAGCGCGTTGTCGATGGCGGCCAGCTGCATCAGTTCACTCGACGTCAGCCAGCCGAGGTCGCCGAACTCCGGGACGAGGCGCATGCTCTCGTCGAAGTCCAGGGCGAGCGCGTCCACGAGAGGGGCCGCGCCGATGCGTTCCAGGTGGGCGACCTGCTCACCGGCCGGCAGCGCCAGGCGGCCGACGCGGCGGAACAGCTCGACGAAGTGGCGCGGACGGAACGACTCCCGCATCGGCCGATCGCGTTCGACGAACGACTGGTAGTCGTCCATCGCGCCCGACACGTAGTCGCCGAGCTCCGGATCGTCCACCAGCCACAGCAGCTCGGCCACCGCACGATCGGACAGCACCCCGTGAAGCCGGGCCACATGCCCAAGCCCCGTGGCGGCCATCTGGCGCAGCTCGACCCGTGGGTGGTCGAGGAGCCGGAGGCACTCGTCCTGGACGCGCACCCCGTCCTCGTCGTGCAACGCGAGCCCGAGCAGCTCCTGAACGCTGGCCTGGAGGTCGCCAGCCTCCAGCGCGAACTGAAGCCGCGACCAGTCCCCGGGCGGGATCGACACATAACGGCGGAAGCTCACCGAGCCAGTACAGCGGGCGGCGCCGCCGGGAGTACAGCGAATTAGCGGCCGATCGTGGACTCGCGGATCTGGAGTGTGTAGTCCGTGTAGACCTCCTGTGGCCCGCGATCCGCGGCCGATCCGTTCAGCTGGGCGGTCAGCAGCTCGATCGACTGGGCCGCCAGCTGCTCCTTGTCCGGCGAGATCGTCGACAGCGTCGGCGTCGAGAAGCGCCCGTCCTCGATGTCGTCGAAGCCGATCACCGCGATGTCCTCGGGCACCCGGATCCCGTGCGACGCCAACGTACGCAAGGCCCCGAGCGCCAAGAGATCGGAGAAGCAGAACACCGCGTCCGGCAACGGCTTCTGGGACAGCAAGAACTCCATCGCCTCGGCACCGTCGGCCCGGTGGAAGCGGGTCGCGCTCGCCACCAGGTTCTTGTCCGCCGCGACGCCAGCCGACTTCAACGCCTGGTGATACCCACGCAGCCGAAGCCGCGCGGTCACACCCGCGGCGACCTTCTGCGAGCCGATAGCGCCGATCCGCTTGCGGCCAAGGGAAATCAGGTGCTCGGTCGCCTCACGCGCCGCCTTCACGTTGTCGATGACGACGTGGTCGGCCGGCCCGTGGTGGATCCGCTCCCCCAGCAGCACCATCGGCGTCGCGTCCGTACGTTCGTCCAAGTCCGCCGCGGTCAGAGCCAACGGGCTCAGCACCAGACCGTCGATCAGCTGGTCGCGAATCCCGCCGATCACCTGGCGCTCCCGATCCCGCGCGCCCTCGGTCTGGTCGACCAGAACGGTCAACCCATGTCCCGCCGCCGCGGCCACGAAGTGCTTGGCGAGCTCGGCGAAGTACGGCTGATCCAGCTCGGGCACCGCCAGCGCGATCACGCCGGTACGCCCCTGACGCAGGCTCCGCGCGGACAGGTTCGGGCGGTAGTTCAGCTCGGCGATGGCTTGCTCGACCCGCTCCCGAGTCTCCTTGCGCACGTGGATGTACCCGTTCACGACGTTCGAGACCGTCTTCGGGGACACCTGGGCAAGCTCAGCGACATCCCGCAGGGTCGTGCGCATCCATGCCTCCAACTCACTAGCCCCCTGACCAGATGACATTCTGAACCATCGGTCCAGCCGAGCGTGGCAGCACCGCTGAACCCGAGGGGAGAAACGCACGTGGGAACAGACGTGGACCCGTACCCGCAGCCGCTGCTCGACGCCCTCACCCGCTGGCCGGACCGCCCCGCGTTCGAGTACGAGGGCATTCCGATCCCCCGAGCCGAGGTGTACGACACCGTCCGAACGTTCGCCGCCGCCCTCCGCGCCCACGGCCTCGGCAGGGGCGACGGCGTCGCGATCCTCACCGGCGTCTCCCCCGACGCGTTCGCCGTCCAGCTCGCCGCGCACGTCCTCGGCTGCCGGGTGGTCGCCGTACGACCCGGCTGGACGCCCCGCCAGCTCGCCCACATGCTCGCGATGGACGTCGCCGCGGTCGTCGTCGACGACATCGCGACGCAAGAGGTCCACGAGGCCGCCGGCGCGATTCCCCTTCGTACGTTGGAAGATCTCCGCACCCACGAACCAACCGGGACGCTGGAGGTCGAGTCGCGACCGAACGACATCGGCTGGCTGTTCTTCACCAGCGGCAGCACGGGAAACCCCAAGGGCTGCGCCTACAGCTACCGGGCGATCGCCGCGCACTGGGCGT
This sequence comes from uncultured Actinomycetota bacterium, assembly GCA_963762635.1. GTDB lineage: Bacteria > Actinomycetota > Actinomycetes > Propionibacteriales > Actinopolymorphaceae > Tenggerimyces. The sequence continues at coordinate 850,881 of CAVXLQ010000003.1, read as the reverse complement.
ACAACCCGGCCAACTGGACGCCCACGGTCACCCGCCTGGCGGCCGGGTACGAGCGGTTCCTGCTGATGGGAACGCTGTCCAGCCAGGTGATCATGGACTACCTCACGTTCTGCCTCGCGACCGGCGGCACCGCCGTCATCCCCGACCGTTCGACGAGGTTCGAGGAAGCGATCGAACGGCACCGCATCACCGGGATCCTCTGCACGGTGCCGCGGCTCTACCAGCTCCTCGACGTCGTCGAGCGGGACGGCCTCGACGTCAGCACGCTCCGGTCGGTCATGGTCTCCGGCTCGCCGATCACCCCGCAGCGGCTCGAAGCGGCCACCAAGCGGCTCGGCCCGGTCGTCTACCAGGCTTACGGGCAGACCGAGGTCTGCCTGGTCACGCTTCTCACGCCCGACGAGCTCCAAGCCTGGCCCTCGCCTGCCAGCGCGTCGATCGGACGCCCGCACCCGCTCGTGGAGACCGAGGTCCGCGCCGGCGAGCTGTACGTGCGCAGCCCGTACCAGATGGACGGCTACTGGAACGATCCCGAGCAGACCGCCGACGCGCTCTGCCAGGACGGCTGGGTGCGCACCCGCGACCTCGCGGACTTCGACGAGCTCGGCTTCCTGCATCTGGTCGGCCGGGCACGCGACATCGTCATCGTGAACGCGGTCATCCACTACGCCGGCGCGATCGAGCAGGCCCTCGCCAGCCACCCCGACGTCGACCAGGCGTACGTCGTGGGCGCACCGGACGAACGTACGGGCGAGGCGATCCACGCGTTCGTCGTTCCGAACGCCGGCAAGACGATCGACCTCACCGAGCTGGCCAAGCACGTCGGCGAAGAGCTCGGCGAGGCGAGCGTGCCCCACACGTTCACGATCCTGACCGACGTCCCCGTCGCGCCGAGCGGCAAGCCCGACAAGCGCGCCTTGCTTGAACGATTGACCTAAGCGCGCAGGGAAGGCATGCCGAGCAAGACGCCCTTGACAGGCTCTTCCGCCGGCCGCGCCTGGCGCAGCTCCCACGCGTCCCCGGCCCGCGTCCGGCGGATGTCGAGGAGCGGGTTGTCGGCCACCAGGTGGTGCGGCGCGGCGTACGTCACGGTCGTCCGCACGAAGTCACCCGGGCGCACCACGGTGTCTCCTGGCGTGAAGTGCACGAGCCGGTTGTCGCGAGCCCGCCCCGACAGCCGGTGCGTCGCGGCGTCCTTGCGGCCCTCGCCCTCGGCGACGAGCAGCTCGACCTCGCGGCCGACGAACTGCTTGCTCTCCGACCAGGCGATCTCTTCGACGACCTCGACCAGCCGCTCGTAGCGAGACTGCACGACCTGCTTGGGAATCTGCCCGTCCATCTCCGCCGCCGGAGTGCCTGGCCGCTTGGAGTACTGGAACGTGAACGCCGCCGAGAAGCGCGCCTCGCGGATGACGTTCAGGGTCTCCTCGAAGTCGGCCTCGGTCTCGCCCGGGAAGCCCACGATGATGTCCGTCGTGATCGCCGCATCGGGCATCGCCTCGCGCACGTTGCGCACGATGTCGAGGTAGCGCGCCTGCCGGTACGAGCGACGCATCGCCCGCAGCACGGCGTCGGAGCCGGACTGCAACGGCATGTGCAGCTGCGGCATCACGTTGGGCGTCTCGGCCATCGCCGCGATCACGTCGTCGGTGAAGTCGCGCGGGTGCGGCGAGGTGAAGCGGACCCGCTCCAGCCCGTCGATCGTGCCGCAGGCGCGGAGCAGCTTGCCGAACGCGAAGCGATCGCCGAACTCCACGCCGTACGCGTTGACGTTCTGCCCGAGCAGCGTCACCTCGAGCACGCCCTCGGCGACGAGCGCCTCGACCTCGGCGAGGATGTCGCCCGGCCGGCGGTCCTTCTCCCGGCCACGCAGCGCCGGCACGATGCAGAACGTGCAGGTGTTGTTGCAGCCAACGCTGACCGCGACCCACGCGGCGTACGGCGACTCCCGCCGCGACGGCAACGTCGACGGGAACGTCTCCAGGTAGTCCTTGATCTCGACCTGCGCCTCGCCGGCCACCCGGGCACGCTCCAGCAGCACCGGCAACGAGCCGATGTTGTGGGTCCCGAAGACGACGTCCACCCACGGCGCGCGGCGGACGATCTCGCCCTTGTCCTTCTGCGCGAGGCAGCCGCCGACCGCGATCTGCATACCGGGCTGCGCCACCTTCTTGGGGGCGAGCAAACCGAGGTTGCCGTACAGCTTGTTGTCGGCGTTCTCGCGCACGGCGCAGGTGTTGAGCACGACCACGTCGGCGGCGTCGCCGGAGGGCGCGCGGACGTAGCCCGCGTCCTCGAGCAGGCCGGAGAGGCGCTCGGAGTCGTGGACGTTCATCTGGCAGCCGAACGTACGGACCTCGTACGTGCGGGCCGGGACTGTGGTCGTCATGGCAGGACCAAGGTTACGGTGCGTCAGTCCGACGAGCACGCGCAGCCTGCCGAGCGGTGGGATCGACGTGGAACGGGATGGAACATCGGGCAAACACGTACGCATCGGGCATCCCCAGGCGCGGATCGTCCCACGACCACCCGAAGACTTCGAACCAATGGTGTTACAGAACTGCGGGTCTTATCGCGCGAGGGTCGACTGAGCGGGTACCTTCCCGTGCATGACTGACACGACCACAAGCTTCGAGGCGGCCTCGCCTGCCGGAAACGGGCAGCCGCTGGTGGTCCTTTCTGCCGTGAACAAGTACTTCGGTTCGCTCCACGTTCTGCAGGACATCAACCTCTCCATCACTCGGGGTGAGGTTGTCGTGGTGATCGGGCCGTCAGGCTCCGGAAAGTCCACGCTGTGCCGGGCCATCAACCGGCTGGAGCCGATCAACTCAGGGACGATCACCCTGGACGGCAAACCGCTCCCCGCGGAAGGGAAAGCCCTCGCTCAGCTTCGTGCTGACGTCGGGATGGTGTTCCAGTCGTTCAACCTCTTCCAGCACAAGACGGTCCTGGACAACGTGACCCTCGGTCCGATCAAGGTGCGGAAGCAATCCAAGAAGGACTCAGAAGACAAGGCGATGGCCCTGCTCGACCGAGTGGGCGTCGCCAACCAGGCCAGCAAGTACCCCGCCCAGCTGTCAGGGGGCCAGCAGCAGCGGGTCGCGATCGCACGTGCCCTCGCGATGGATCCGAAAGTCATGTTGTTCGACGAACCCACCTCGGCCCTTGATCCAGAGATGATCAAGGAGGTGCTCGAAGTCATGATCGACCTCGCCAAGACGGGGATGACCATGGTCGTCGTCACCCACGAGATGGGTTTCGCTCGAAGCGCCGCCAACCGCGTGGTGTTCATGGCCGAAGGACAGATCGTCGAAGAACGTGCGCCGGCCGAGTTCTTCACCGACCCGAGGTCCGAACGGGCGAAGGACTTCCTATCCAAGATCCTCAAACACTGACGTGACGCACAGCAGAAAGTCACGGAGGGAGAAAGGGCACGTCATGCGAAACACCAGGTTGCGGCTCCTCGCCGTAGGTGCCGTTGCCGCACTCGCGCTCAGCGCCTGTGGAGGCGGGGGCGGAGAGAGTCTGCTCGAGGTCGCCGACAATCCGAGCTTCGACGCCGGCACCACGATGAAGAAGCTCGCCGACGCGGGCTCGATCAAGATCGGCATCAAGTTCGACCAGCCCGGCGTCGGCTACAAGGACCCGGCGACGGACGAAGAGACCGGCTTCGACGTCGAGGTGGGCAAGATCATGGCCGCCGGCCTTGGTATCGCGCCCGACAAGATCGAGTTCGTCGAGACCGTGTCGAAGAACCGTGAGCCGTTCCTCAAGGCCGGCACGGTGGACCTCGTCATCGCCTCGTACTCGATCACCGACGACCGTCGCGGTCAGGTCGGCCAGTTCGGTCCGTACTACGTGACCGGCCAGCAGCTGCTCGTTCGCAAGGACGACAACTCGATCAACAAGGGTGAAGACCTCAGCGGCAAGAAGGTCTGCTCCGTCACCGGTTCGACCTCGCTGAAGTCGGTCGAGGAGAAGTACGGTGCGCAGCCCGTTCCGTTCGCGACGTACTCCGAGTGCGTGACCCAGCTGAAGAACAAGTCGGTCGACGCGGTCACCACCGACGGCGCGATCCTGCTCGGGTACGCCTCGCAGGACCCCGACAAGCTCAAGGTCGTGGGTGAGCCGTTCACCGAGGAGCGGTACGGCATCGGCTACAAGCACGGCGACACGGCGTTCTGCACCTACCTCGCCGACACGTACAAGAAGATCGTCGACGACGGCATCTGGAAGAAGGCCTTCGACCAGACCCTTGGCGAGGCCGGCGTGGACGCTCCGACGCCTCCGGCGGCGGACCCCTGCCAGTAACGCTCATTGCTGCCCGGTGCGTCGCGTGCGCACCGGGCAGCGTTGTGTTTCACCCGTTTGTCTTGTTCCTGAGTTCCTGACGACCGAGGGGAGGCAACACCCCGGTGAACGTCCTGATCGACAAGCTGCCGCAGATTCTGGCTGCTTTCGGAACGACGCTGCAGCTGCTCGGCGCGTCGGCGCTGATCGCCACGATCCTCGGGGTCGTGCTGGGCGCGTTTCGGGTGTCGCCCGTGCCGGCGCTTCGCTGGTTCGGCACCGCGTACGTCACGATCTTTCGCAACACACCGCTCGTGGTGGTGTTCATCATCTTCGTCGTGGCGCTACCCGAGCTCGGTGTTCAGTCGAGCTTCTTCATGCGCGCGGTGATCGCGTTGTCCTTGTACGCGGCGGCTTTCGTCTGTGAGGCCGTACGTTCGGGCGTCAACGCGGTGCAGGCCGGCCAGGCCGAGGCGGCCCGTTCGCTCGGCATGACGTTCAGCCAGACCCTCCGCCTCATCGTGCTGCCGCAGGCGATCCGTACGGTGATCCCGCCGCTCGCGAGCATCTACATCGCGCTGGCGAAGAACACCGCGGTCGCCGAGGCCTTCGGAGTCACCGAAGCCACGTACCAGTTGGACAATCTCGTTCGCGACTTCCCTGGTTCGCTGTGGTTCCTGTTCTTCGGAATCGCCGCCGGGTACGTGATCATCGTGTTCGTCATCTCCGGCATCGCGCAGCTGCTGGAGCGAAGGTGGGCGGTGAGCAGATGAGCCAGCAAACAGCCCAACCCGCGCCGAAGCCGGATCCGAAGAAGGCGAAGAAGCCCAAGCGCGTCCGGCAGCCGAAGGTCGCCTCCGGCTCGGTGCTGTTCGACGTACCCGGCCCGGTGGCACGGCGTCGCAACCTGATCGGTGGCATCCTTGCCGGCTTGGCGATCGCGTACGTGCTGTGGCTCGTCCTCCGGCTGTTGTACGAGCGCGAGCAGATCACGTTGGACAAGTGGACACCGTTCACGAATCCCGGCATCCTGCGGTCGCTCGGCGAAGCCCTCGGCCTGACGCTGCTCGCGGCCGTCGTAGCGATCGCGTGCGCGCTGGTGTTCGGCGCGATCTTCGCCGCCGGCCGGCTGTCCGACCACCGCTGGCTGCGCTGGCCGAGCATCGTGATCGTGGAGTTCTTCCGCGCGATCCCGCTGGTGCTGCTGATCATCTTCCTGTTCATCGCGTTCGGGAACATCACCGAGCGATACGGCGCGCTGGTGATCGCGCTGACGCTGTACAACGGCTCCGTTCTCGCCGAGATCTTCCGGGCGGGCATCATGGCGGTGCCACGCGGTCAGGGCGAGGCGGGGTACGCGATCGGGCTGCGCAAGTCCGGCGTGATGATCCGCATCCTCGTACCGCAGGCGATCTCGACGATGCTGCCGGCGATCATCAGCCAGTGCGTGGTGGCGTTGAAGGACACCGCGCTCGGTCTGGTCATCTCCTCACCGGACGTGGTGAGCGTGGCGCGGCGGATCGCGATCAACCCGCTGTACGACAACATCCTGGCCGTGGGGATCGTGCTCGCGCTGATCTTCATCACGATCAACTACGGGCTGTCTCGGCTGGCCGGTTGGCTGGAAGCGCGCCAGCGGCGCAAGGGCAGGGCGGTCGTGCAGGTCACAAACATCCCCGACGCGGGCATGGGCGGGGCGGCGACGGGCTAATTGGTTTCAGCCGCCCGACGAGTCACCGACGTCGTGGAACGTGCGGTGACTCGCGCCCGCCCTGCTGCGGAGCAGGCCGTTGCGGAGCAGCATCGGCTTGTCCTGCCGCGCGTCCATCCGGTCGGCCACGTACCCGGCGATCGCGATCGGGATCGCGATCGGCAGCACGAGGATGAGCAGCACCAGGAACGAGCCGGCGAACGAGATGTCGAAAGCGCCCACGCCAACCACCTCCGAGCAGTGGGCGCTCCGCGAGCAGCCCATGCTCGGGATGATCCTCCCGAACCACCCCCGACGCAACGCTCCCCCGCCCCGTGCCGCCCCTCTCACCAACTGTGGGGTTCGGGCGAGTTGTTGGACAGATCTCGGCTTCTAGGCCGAGATCTGTCCAACAACTCGCCCGACGCCACCACCGACCGGCGCTTCACGGGACGGACGCCACGTAAGCCGTTGTTCTCGCGACTTGTTGGACGAATGTCGGCCTAGAGGCCGACGTTTGTCCAACAACTCGCCCAACGCCGCAGTCCTCCCCCGCCGAGTGCCATGAAGTCCGTGAGTTGTTCCAGTGATCTCGGCCTCTAGACCGAGATCACTGGAACAACTCGCCGAGAGATCGCTACAGGGACGCCCTCATGCGAAACGGGGCACCTGGCGTCGAGCCGACCCGTCGCGACTTCACTCACGACGTGTCGGCCTCTCCACCTGTCCACAGCTGGCTCGCACTTCCCTTGCCGAACCGGGGTTGGGCAGGCCATTGCCACGATGCAGAACCCCGTTCGGGTAAGGGAAGTCGCGCCGGTGGTGGGTTAGCGGGCGGTTTCGATGGCGCGGGACTCGCGGACGACGGTGACGCGGATCTGGCCGGGGTAGGTGAGCTCTTCCTCGACCTGCTTGGCGATGTCGCGGGCGAGCACCTGGGCCTGGATGTCGTCGACGACGTCCGGCACCACCATCACGCGGACCTCGCGGCCGGCCTGCATGGCGAACACCTTGTCCACGCCCTCGTGCGCGTTCGCGATCTCCTCCAGCCGCTCGAGCCGCTTGACGTACGCCTCCAGCGACTCGCGCCGCGCGCCCGGGCGGCCGCCGGAGATCGCGTCCGCGGCCTGGGTGAGGATCGCCTCGACCGTACGTGGTTCGACCTCGTTGTGGTGCGCCTCGATCGCGTGCACGACGTCGTCGTCCTCGCCGTACTTGCGCGCCAGGTCGGCACCGATCAGCGCGTGGCTGCCCTCGACCTCGTGGGTCAGCGCCTTGCCGATGTCGTGCAGCAACGCCGATCGCTTGATCAGCTGCCGGTCCAGACCGATCTCGCTCGCCATCATGCCGGCCACGTGGGCGGACTCGATGAGGTGCTTGAGCACGTTCTGGCCGTACGACGTCCGGTAGCGCAGGGTCCCGAGCGTCTGCACGAGCTGTGGGTGCATGTCGGTCAGGCCGGTCTGGACGAGCGCGTCCTCGCCCGCCCGGATGCAGAGCTCCTCGACCTCGCCCTTGCTGCGCTCGTAGACCTCCTCGATCCGGTGCGGGTGGATCCGCCCGTCGAGGACGAGGCTCTCCAGCGCGATCCGCGCGGTCTCCCGGCGGACCGGGTCGAAGCAGGACAGCAGGACGGCCTCGGGGGTGTCGTCGATGATCAGGTTGACGCCGGTGACCTGTTCGAACGTACGGATGTTGCGGCCCTCGCGGCCGATGATGCGCCCCTTCATGTCGTCGCTCGGCAGGTGCAGCACCGAGACCACCGACTCCGAGGTCTGCTCGGTCGCCAGCCGCTGGATCGACGCGGTGATGATCTTGCGGGCGCGCTTCTCGCCCTCTTCCTGCGCCGTGTGCTCGATGTCGCGGACGATGATCGCCGCGTGGCGCTTGGCGTCGTTCTCGATCGTGGCGACGAGCTCGGCCTTCGCCTCATCGGCGGACAGGCCGGCGGTCCGTTCGAGCACCTGCTGGCGCTCGACCTCCAGGCTGGTGAGCTCGGCCTTCTTCGCGTCGATCTTCGACTCGGTCTCGGTGAGGTCGCGGGTGCGGTCGTCCAGGTCGCGCTGAGACTGGTCGACTCGCGTCTCCCGTTCGGCGACCCGGTTCTCCCGGCGCTCGATGTCGATGCGCTGCTCGCGGACCTCGTTGCGAAGGGCCCGTACCTCGTGTTCGGCCTCGTCCCTGGCCAGCCGCGCCCTGGACAGGGTGGCGGAGGCGTTCTCGTCGGCCGTCCTGCGCGTTTCGGCGGCCTCGCTGTCGGCGGTGGTCCGGATGTCGGTGGCGGCCTTGCGCGCCTCGGACTCGGCGTCGGCACGGATCCGTACGGCCTCGCGACGGGCCTCTTCCAGCTCGCTCTCGGCGGCGGCGACCTTCTGCATGCCGATCGACTTGGATTTCGACATCTGGATGACCATCACTGCGAGCAGGGCGAGAATGCCCAACCCGACGATGAAAACGACGACCTCCATCGTGGACATCAGCCGCTCCCTTCGTCGAACCCCGGCCAAGGGCTCGTCATGTCCGAAGAGCGACAACGCCAAGCACCCCTCACCGTAACCGGGAGGGGTCGACACGGCCGCCGCGGCCTTCGCCTTAGTCGGCTAGCGAACGTCCGTGATCGATCTCGAATTCACCAAACGAGAAGTACGTCTACGTATCCCGGAAGGAGCCTTCCCGGTCGCTATGAGCTTGTCGTTTTTATTCGGCGTTGTCGTGGTTACTGCTTCGGTGTGATGACGCTCCGCCAGGCGGCGGAGTATTTCTTCTGGTGTCTAGGAGGCTAGGTGGAGGTTACGAACCGGTCAAGAATGCGCGCCGTCCGTGACGGTTTCGCAGCCTGGACCGGCCACCTAGCTGCTCGGCCCTCAGTCGATGGGGACCTGGCGCCAAGGTACCGGTGAGGACTGCACGATGGACGTCGTGGTCTGGCCGTGCAGCAGGAACTTGTCCAGGACCTCCTCCAGCGCGGTGACGGTCGGAACGTGGACCTTGACCAGGAAGCAGTCCTCGCCGGTGATCCGGTGGCATTCGACGACCTCCTCGGTGCGCTGGACGAGCTCGGCGATGCGTGGGAGCTGGCCGGGGCCGGGCCTGATCCGTACGTACGCGGCGACGGGTCGACCGAGGGCAGCGGGGTCGACGTCGACGCGGTAGCCGCGGATGACGCCTCTTCTTTCGAGGCGGCTGGTGCGCTGGGCTGCCGTGGGGGCGGAGATGCCGACCTGCTTGGCGAGCTGGCTCATCGACTGGCGGGGGTCGTTCTGCAGCTCCTGCAGGATCTTGCGGTCGGTGTCGTCGAGGGCTGGCTTGTCGTTCGGTAAGTCTTCGCGTGCCATGCTTTCGATCCTTGAAGCCGTTGCTGCTTGGGATGACGATCTTGCCATGGTTGGGCCTGCCGGGTTCAGCGAGGCTGGTGGGCGTGAATCTTCCGGCGGTGACGCGGCACCGGGTGCCGGCGCAGGCGTACTTCGGGGTCAGCGCGGTGTTCCACTACCTCGGGCCGGCGTTCGCCGTGTTGCTCTTCACGCGGGTGGACGCGCTCGGCGTGGCTTGGCTGCGGATCGCTTCCGCGGCGGTGGTGTTCGCCTTGTGGCGCCGGCCCTGGCGGGCGTTCGCCGCCGCCTCGTGGCGGTCGCGGTGGCTGTTGCTGGCGATGGGCCTGGTGCTCGGCGCGATGAACGTGTGCTTCTACCTGGCGATCGCGCGGTTGCCGCTGTCGACGGTCGGGGCGCTGGAGTTCCTGGGACCGATCGTGCTGGCGGCGGTGGGGCTGCGGTCGTGGCGGAACGTGGCGGCGCTGGTTCTCGCCGTCGGCGGGGTGGCGTTGCTGGTGGACGTACGGTGGGCCGGGTCGCCGTTGGGGGTGGCCTTGGCGTTCGCGAACTGCGCGCTGTTCGTGCTCTACATCGTGCTCGGGCATCGGCTCGCGGCCGATGGTGGTCGGGCGGGGATCGACCGGCTGGGCGTGGCAATGCTGGTGGCCGCCGTGGTGGTGACGCCGTTGGGGTTGACGCCTGCGCTGCCCGCGTTCGCGTCCTGGGCCCTGCTCGGCGCGGGCGTGGCGGTGGGAGTCTGCTCGTCGGTGATCCCGTACGTGTGCGACCAGCTCGCGATGGCCCGCCTGCCGCGCGCGACCTTCGCCCTCCTGCTGGCGCTGCTGCCGGCGACCGCGACGTTGATCGGGGTGATCGTGCTCCGCCAGGTGCCGACCTGGGCCGAGCTGGCCGGCATCGCCCTCGTGGTGCTGGGCGTGGCGGTGCACCGCGAACGGGGCTAGCGGTCGTCCTCGAGCTCGAGATGATCGAGCAGCTCTTCGGTGTCCTCCCCGGCGAGCGCCTCGCGAACGACCCTCACCGCGAGGCTGGGCGCGTACCCCTTCCGCGCGAGCATCCCCGCCAGCCGCCTCACCCGCGCCTGCGGCTCGAGCTGCTGCGTGCCGCGAAGCTTCTTGGCCACCAGCGCCCGCGCCGTGGCGAGCTCGGTCTCCGGAGCGAGCTGATCCACGGCCTCATTGACGTCCTCGTCATCGACGCCGCGCCTCCTCAGCTCGTAGGCGAGTGCTCGTTTGGCCAGCCCACGGCCCGCATGTCTGGACTCGACCCAGGCTTGCGCGAACGCCGCGTCGTCGATCAGCCCCACATCGCTGAACCGGCTCAGCACCTCGTCCGCCACCTCGTCGGGTACGCCCTTCCGCTCCAGCGCCTTCGCCAGCTCGGCACGGGTGCGAGGTTGGAGGGCGAGCTGCCGGAGCACGACGGAGCGAGCGACGGAGGCCGGGTCGGACTGGAGCTTCTCGTCGAGCTCGTCAGGAGGAGCCGCCTTGGTCCGCGCCTTGCGATCGGAGAAACGACGGCCAGCCATCACGCCACCACCGAGCTGAGAGGGAGGGAGGAGGTGCGGGAGTGCCGCAGCCGAGACGAGTGGTCATCGCTGGCGGCCAGCCACCACCGTGGCCGCGATGCCGCATCGGCATCGCGGAGGTGAAGGTGGCTGATTGGTATCGGTGGGCTGGTGCGTGCTGACGAGATCGCCGCCATCGGTGGCGGCAGCCGACCCGGCCCGCCGGCTGCGGGGTGGCGGCCGACGGCCGCGGCGGCGCGAGAGTGGCGGCTTGGTGCCGGTGGGTTGGGTGCTGGCGAGATCGTCAGGGCAGCCTCGGGCACTCGGGAGTGCCGCAGCCGAGACGAGTCGCCATCGCTGGCGGCCAGCCACCACCGTGGCCGCGATGCCGCATCGGCATCGCAGAGGCTGAGGCGGAGGTGGCGGATTGGGTTGGTGGGCGCTTGCGAGGTCGTCGCGGCATCCGCGAGCACATGGGAGCGTCGCGGCCGGGACGAGTCGCCATCGGTGGCGGCCGGCCGCCGGCGTGGGCATGCGGCCGCGTCGACGTGGTGGGGGCGGACGATCTCTGCTGTCGCCGCTCTCGCTGCCCGCGGGTGCGGGCGTGCGGTCGCCTCGGCGACATGCACGCGTGCTGCGGCAGCCTCGGCGAGGTCCCGTCTGGCCACCGGGGAAAGGGGCGCGGCCTGGCGGGGCCACTTGCCCGAGGAGGGAGTCGGGGAGGTGGCTGCGCCAGGCCGCACGTTCATCGGACTGCTCAGAAGTCGACCGGCGGCTCGCCCGCGTCGGCGGGGGCGTCGGCGGGGTTGTCGAGGCGGGGGCCGATGCCGAGCTTCTCCTTGATCTTCTTCTCGATCTCGTTGGCGATCTCGGGGTTGTCCTTCAGGAACTTCCGCGCGTTCTCCTTGCCCTGCCCGAGCTGGTCACCCTCGTAGGTGTACCAAGCACCAGCCTTGCGCACGATGCCGTTCTCCACGCCGAGGTCGACCAGGCTGCCCTCGCGGCTGATGCCCTCGCCGAACAGCACGTCGAACTCGGCCTGCCGGAACGGCGGGGCCACCTTGTTCTTCACGACCTTGACCCGCACCCGGTTGCCGACCGCGTCCTGGCCGTCCTTCAGCGTCTCGATCCGGCGCACGTCCAGCCGCACCGAGGCGTAGAACTTCAACGCCTTGCCACCGGTCGTCGTCTCCGGCGAGCCGAACATCACGCCGACCTTCTCACGCAGCTGGTTGATGAAGATCACCGTCGTCTTGGACGAGTTGATCGCACCGGTCAGCTTGCGCAGCGCCTGGCTCATCAACCGGGCCTGCAGACCGACGTGGCTGTCGCCCATCTCGCCGTCGATCTCCGCCCGCGGCACGAGCGCGGCGACGGAGTCGATCACCACGATGTCGAGCGCGCCGGAACGGATCAGCATGTCCGCGATCTCCAGCGCCTGCTCACCGCTGTCCGGCTGCGAGACGAGCAGCGCGTCGGTGTCGACGCCCAGCTTCTTCGCGTACTCCGGGTCGAGCGCGTGCTCCGCGTCGATGAACCCGGCCACGCCGCCGCCGGCCTGGGCGTTCGCCACCGCGTGCAGCGCGAGCGTGGTCTTACCGGAGGACTCCGGCCCGTAGATCTCCACGACGCGGCCGCGCGGGAGACCGCCGATGCCGAGCGCCACGTCGAGCGCGATCGCGCCCGTCGGGATCACCTCGATCGGGGCGCGTCCTTCGTCGCCGAGACGCATGACCGCGCCCTTGCCGTACTGCCGCTCGATTTGGGCGAGCGCGGTATCGAGCGCCTTGTCGCGATCTTGAGCCGCCATGCTGGCCATCCCGTTCGGGTCGGGGGCCCGTCGTGGAGCCCGCGTCTTTTTCGTCGTCACATCCGCGACGTTAGACCGAGCCACCGACAACCCTGACGGCGGTCGGAGAAGCTGTGGACAACGCTGCGAATCGATCGGTTGTGGACAAAATGCCGGCCCGCGAGATGTCCACAGCTGCAGAGTATGCCGAACAGGCGTTCGAACGAAATCCGACACGCCGAACGTCGTGCCTACCGCTCCGAAGCCGGCAAACCCAGGCTCCCCCACACCGCGCGCCACACCTCTTTGGCGGGCGTCCCGCCGTCCAGAGCCTGCTGGACGGTACGCTCACCAAGCTCGGCGATGACGTGATCGCGCGCCCACGTACGCGCATAGGTCGCGCCGAGATGGTGGTCCATCCGCCGCCAGAACTCCGTCAGTCGCACCAGCCCAGTATTACCGCACTGGCGCGACGCGATGACCGGGCGGACCATAGGTACGAACCCGCCTAGACAAGGACGCGCAAGATGCAACCGTGTGTCGTGCTCAAGTACGGCGAGCTGGCACTCAAGGGGCGCAACAGGTGGCGGTTCGAGGAGGTCCTCCTCCGCAACCTCCACAACACCCTGGCCGACCTGCCCGACATCGCCATCCGTCGCCGCAACGGCGTGCTCGTGGTCCAGGGCGCCCCGCTGGACGTGCTGATCGAGCGCGGCCAGCTCGTGCTCGGGCTCGCGCTGGTGCACCGCGCCGCGATGGTCAAACCGACGCTCCGGGCGATCGAACGAGGCACCGTCGACCTGCTGCGCGCGTACGAGCCGGGCAGCACGTTCGCGCTCAGGCCGCGAAGGCGCTGGAAGGGCTTCGAGGCCGACTCGCACGCGATCGCCGTACGCGTCGGCGACCACGTCCGCGAGCGGCTCGGCCTCAAGGTCGACCTGAGCAACCCCGACGTCGAGGTGGGCATCGAGGTCGACCGGTACGAAGCCCTGCTCTACACCGAGAAGCTGCCCGGCCAGGGCGGCCTCCCGGTCGGCGTCAACGGCCGCGCGCTCACGCTGCTGTCCGGCGGCTACGACTCCCCCGTCGCGGGTTACCGCGCGATGCGCCGCGGCCTCGCGAGCGACTACGTGCACTTCTCCGGCATGCCGTTCACCAGCCCACAGTCGATCTACAAGGCGTACGGGCTCGTCACCAAGCTGGACAGGTTCCGCGGCGGCGGCTCGCGGCTCTGGGTCGTCTCGTTCGGCAACGCCCAGCGCTCCCTCGCGACCGCCGGCGCCGGCAATCTGCAGGTGCTCGCGCAGCGCAGGTTGATGGTCCGTACGGCTTCCTACCTCGCCAAGCAGATCGGCGCCGACGCGTTGATCACCGGCGACTCGCTCGGCCAGGTGTCGAGCCAGACGCTCGCCAACCTGGTCGCGGTCGAGGACGCCGCCGAGCTCCCGTTGCTTCGGCCCCTTCTGGGCTGGGACAAGTCGGAGATCGTCGCCGAGGCCAAACGCATCGGCACCGCCGAGATCTCGATCCTGCCCGACGAGGACTGCTGCACGCTGTTCGCCTCACCGCTCGCCGAGACGCGCGCCGAGGTGCCGCAGCTGGAGAAGATCGAACGCAGACTCGAGCTCGACCCGATCGTCGAGGAGCTCATCGCGAGCGCCAAGCTGCACGAGTTCCCCGCCAAGGAGAAGGCGGCCTAGGCCAGCGACTGGCGGATCCCCTCGAAGTGGTCGCTGACCGCACGCGTCATCTGCCCGGGATCGCCGGAACGCAACGCCGCGACGAGATCGCGGTGCACGTCGACGGAGTGCTGGTCGCCGGCCGGGAGTTCCTTCTCCAGCTTGTGAAACAGGTCCCAGAACAGCTCGATCAGCCCCGTCAACAACGGATTGCCCAACGGCGCGAACAGCGTCACGTGGAACCGTCGGTCCACGTCGGCGAGGCTGTCGCCCGCGGCGTACGCGGTCGCCATCTCCCTCACCAACGCGTCCAGCGCGTCCAGGTCCTCCGGGGACATCCGCCGCGCGACCTCGACGACCAGCCCGGTCTCGAGCGCCTCGCGGACCTGCAGGACCTCCGCCAGCGAGCTGCCGCCCACGCCCGCGCTGTACGGCAGCTGTTCCAGGATCGGGCCGAAGCTGAACGAGCTCACGAACAACCCACGGCCTGCCCGAGCCTGCAGAATCCCCAACGTCTGCAGGCTCTTCGTCGCCTCACGCAGCGACAGCCGGCTGATCCCGAGCTCCTGCGCCAGCCGCGACTCCGCCGGCAGCGGGTCACCGGGCCCGAGCTTCTCGGCCAGGATGAATTCGCGCAGCCGGCGTTGCGCGTCGAGATAGAGCGGCGTCCTCATCCCCCTATGGTCTCGAACGGCAGTCGCAGCTCGGCACCTGGCGGCGTCGCGTTGCCCGTACGGACACTCGTCAGCTCCGCGGCGGTCAGCGCCCGTCCCGGTGCCCGAGGTCGGCTTCGGTGAACGTCGTGAAGCGAATCTCGTCGCGAGCGTCACCACTCTCCAGCCCGGCCTCGTACAGCACGCCTACCCGCCCATTGCCGATCTCCACCAGGTCCGAGTACCCAGATCGGTCAGTGGTGATCTGCTTTCCGCCTTCCCAGCTTGCCGATTCGTCATACGACGAGTAGATCGTCAAGTTCTTGCGGAACGTCGGGTCGTTCGGCGTCGCGAACAGGATCCGGTTGTAGCGATCACCCTCGTCGGTCGCGTGCAGCCGCAGCGTCGAGCCCTGCACCCGCGGCGTCGCGGCGAGGTTCGGCACGAACGCGAACGGAGCCGTCAACGTCGCGCCGCCGTCGGCGCTGATCGCGTACGCACGCGGCCACTGCGCGCCCGTCGCCTGGTTGCGCGCGGCGAGGTAGATACGACCGTCCGCCAGCTCGAGCGGGCTGAGCTCCTGCGGGATGATGCTCGCGCTCGCCCCCGGCCGCGTCCCGCCGAGGTGCCAGCTGTCGCCCGCGTCGTCGCTGTAGACGATCCCGGCGATCGTGCCGCTCGGGGTGTCCGCGTTCATCCCGCCGATCAGCCGGCCCGCATGGGCACCGCGCTTCAGCTGGATGCCGTGCACGGGGCCGGTCGCGTACCAACCCCAGTCCGGCTTGTCGATCTCGTCGGCGAGGCTCCGTGGCGCGGTCCAGGCGGTGCCGTCCTGCGCCTTGGTGGAGTACTGGACGTACGGCGTGCGCGGCGTGCTCTGGCCGAACGGGTTCTGCGTCGAGAGCAGCACGACGCGGCCGTCGTTCGGGCCGCCGTCGACGACGATCGGCACCGGATTGCCACGGGTAGCGGAGGGACCGCCCGCGACCATGATCTCCGGGCCCCACGTCGCGCCGTTGTCGGTCGAACGGCGTACGACGAGGTCGATGTGACCGGCGTCGTTGCACCAGCTCAGCCCGTTGTCGCGGCGCGCCTCGGCGAACGCGAGCAGCGTGCCCTGCTTGGTGCGGACGATCGCGGGGATGCGGTAGCAGTCGAACCCGTTCGTGTCCCGTCGGAACAACACCTGTTGGACAAACGCCTGCGGCTCCGGCGCGGCTTGCGCGGGCGCGACGGCGAGCGGAACGACAAGGGCAGTGAGCAGGATCAGCGACTTCATGAGGGCTCCTCAGCGGCGCTGGATCTCTTCTGTCAGATATCTGACAGATTGCCTCCGTTGAGGTCAATGTCGATGGCCACAAGCTGCCGCGCGCTGTTAGGGTCGGGACGTGCCGTACCGGTAGCGGCCTCCAGGTCCGAAGAGTTTCGTGGAGGTCCGCTCATGTCTTCGATCGAGGTCCGGCCGTTCCATCGCGGCGATCGCGAACAGCTCACCCACCTCGTCAACGCCCACATCCAGGCCGTCGTCCCCGGCGTCTCGGTGTCGGTGAGTACGGTGCTCAACCAGCTCGAGCGCGAGCCGGCCGAGTTCATCGAGGATCCCTGGGTCGCCGAACGCGTCACGCTCGTGGCGTTCCAGCGGCAACGCCTGGTCGCGGCGGCGCATCTGCAGCGCTACGGGTCGGACGAGCGTGTCGGCGAGGACTACCGCGGCGCCGGAGTGCTCCGCTGGCTGGTCTGCTGGGCGCCGGAGTCGCCCTGGGCCGACGTCGCCGCGGTCGGCGACCAGCTGGCCGCCGCGTGCCTCGCGCAGCTGGCCAGGTGGCAGGTGCGCGTGCGGTACGCGGACGGCTCGCTGCCCGCGCCGGCCTGCTACGGCGTACCGGAGCAGTGGCCGCACGTTCGCGCGATCTACGAACGCGCCGGCTTCAAGCACACCGGCGACACCGAGCTCGTGCTGCTCGCCCGAGTCCCCGACCTGCCGCGCCCCCCGCTGGACGGACTGGCCGTGCGACGGTCGGTGGGCGTGAACGGGACGCGCTTCACCGCTGTCCTCGAGGGCACCGAGGTGGGCTGTCTGGAGGTGGAGAGCCTCGCCGACGGCGAGCGGCTGGCCCGGTTGGCGGGCTGGGCGGACGTGGGGAATCTCTTTGTCCAGAAGGAGTTCCGGCGCAAGGGCATCGCGACGCGGCTGTTCGGCGCGGCAGCCGAGTGGCTGTCGTTGGGTCGCGTGGAGCGGCTGCTGACGTACGCCGCGCCGGGCGACGCGGCGGAGCTCGCGTTGTACGAGCGGCTCGGGTTCGTGGAGCTCACCCGAACCGCTCGTGGTTGGTCACTCTGAACCGTCGAGCACCTCACGCAGCCGTTGCGCGAACGCTTCGGGTTGGCCCGGGTAGCCGAACTCGTCGCCCGCGAACCCGCCGTGGTGACTGGGGAACATCGTCACTCCTCGACCGAGGAACGACGCCGTCGCCTCCGCCGTCCGGCCGGTCATCAGGCCGCGCGACTCCTCCCCCATGCCGATCAGCACCCGCGTCGAGCACGCGGCCAGCGCGGCGGAGTCGGGGCGGTAGTCGGTGATCGCCAACGACCGGTCGGAGAGCAGCGGGTCGTCCCGCGAGCCGTCGTCCTCGGTCGGCATGCCATACGCCGCGGGATCCGGCGCGGGCTGCGCGAAGTACGCCTCGGTGAACTCGCCCTGCCAGGACGTCATCGCGATGAACGTGGCCAGGCCCGCCCCGGCGCCCTTGGCCTGGTACGCGTCCAACATGCCCTGCTGAGCCCGCTTCGCCGCCTCGGCGTCGGGCAGCAGTGGGATGATCGGCGGCTCGTGCGCGACGAGAACGGTCACGTCGTCGGGATAGCTCGCCACCAGCTCGAGCGTGCTCACCGCTCCCCCACTGCTCCCGAACACCTCGACCGGACCGACGCCGAGCTCGGTGATGATCGCGTGCAGGTCGAACGCCTGCACCTCCGGCGTGTGGTCCACCCGCCCGTCCTTGCGCTTGCTGCGACCGAGGCCGCGCGGGTCGTACGTGACGACCGTCCGGTCGGGGAAGTGCGACCGCAACGTGCCGAAACCGGTCGCGTCCATCGGTTGGCCGACCATCAGCAGCGGCGGTCGCCCGTCCGCGGCCGGCAGAGGACCGTAGACGTCGTAGACGAGATCGACCTCGGGCGTCTCCAGCACACGTTCGTTCACTACCGGTGGCTCCTTCCAAGTGGGCGGCTCCCTCGGACTCTATTGCCCAGCTGGAGTCGGTACCGTAAGCGCGCCATTCCCATTCGGCCGCGATGGAGAAGGAGCCCCGGTGGACGACGACGCCCGACGGATCGAGAAGGAGGTCGCGCTCCCCGCGACTCCGGAGCAGGTGTGGGAGGCGATCGCCACTGGACCCGGCATCTCCGCTTGGTACGTACCGCACGAGATCTTCCCCGGCGAGGGTGGTCTGGTGAGTCTCGGGCCGGGGCTGGACGGCCGGGTGCTGGTGTGGCAGGAGGGTGAGCGGTTCGCGTACGGGCGGTTCCCGCTGGAGACGCCGGACCAGCCGGACTACCTGTACGACTTCCGCATCGAGGCGGTCTCCGCGAACGGTGACGCGGCCGAGGACGGCGAGGACACCGACGACGCCGAGCCCGCCGAGGAGCCGGCCGCAGCCGAGGCCGAGGAAGCCGAGGCCGAAGAGGCCGGGCCGAAACCTGGCCGAGGACGAAGCCGACGACGGCTGGGGCGAGGAGGAAGAGGAAGTCCCGGAGACCAGCGTGCTCACGTTCGTCCAGACCGGATTCCCGGACGGCGACGAGTGGGACGCCGAGTTCGCGAGCTACGACCAGGGCTGGGACCTGTTCCTCGGCAACCTGACCGCGTACCTCACCCACTTCCCCGGCGAGCCCGGTGCGGCCACCGTCGCCGGCACGAGCCCGGGCCTGAGCGCGGAGGAGGCCTGGACGAAGCTGGTCGCCGCGCTGGAGGTCGAGGGCGAGCTTGCCGTGGGGGCATCCATCGAGCTGAAGCCGGACGGCCCGGAGGCGATCACCGGCACGGTCGACGCGGTCGTCCCGCACCAGCTGCTCGGCGTACGGACGGAGAACGGCCTGCACCGGTTCGCGGTCGACGGCGACGAGCCGTGCACGGTGAGCATCTACCACTACCTGTACGGCGAGGAGGTCGCCGACGAGGAAGCGGTCGACGAGCTCTCCGGAGACTGGCAGGACTGGCTGGACGAGCTCTTCCCGCTCACCGACGACGAGCTCGTCGACGAGGAAGATGACGACGACGAAGCCGAGGACGAGGCGGAGTCCGAGGACACCGACGAGTCCGAGTCCGAAGAGAAGCCCAAGGACTAGCGGGCGAACACGTTCCTCAACCGCTCCGCGACGATCGTCGCCTGCCCGTCGTGCAGGTTGCACGGGTCGAGCTGGAACCAGCCGTTCGCGATCTCGTGGTCCCGCACGATCACGGCCGGCTCCCCCGCGGCCAGCGCCGTCGCCACGTCGCGCGCCGACACACCCGCTTCGGCCGCGTCGACGAAGACCAGCAGGCGGTCGAGCGGGTTGTTCGTCGGGTCGGGCACGATCCGGGCCGTGACGCCGGGCGCCTCCGCGAGCGCCTGGCTCCACTCCCGCAGCGCCGCCGTCTCCCGAGCGCGGATCGCCGCGGCGTCGCGTCGGTCCCAGGCCGCCAACGCCGCGATCGTTCCGGCGATCGACTCCTTGCCGACCTTCATGCCGCGCCCGATGCCAGAGTTCTGCAGGGCACAGGCGCGTACGAGGTCCCGCCGCCCGGCGACGATGCCCGCGGTGGGACCGCCGAGGAACTTGTGCGCCGAGTAGACGACGAGGTCGGCTCCCGCGGCCAGGAAGCCTCGGAGGTCGTACTCGGAGGCGGCGTCCACGATCACCGAAACCCCGCGCTCGTGGCACAGCGCGCAGAACCGTTCGAGCGAGACCTGGCCGTAGTCGACGACGTGATGCGAGACGACGAACAGCCCCGCGGCGGTCTGGTCGGACAACGCGCCGACGAGGTTGTGCTCGCCGACCAGCGTCGCCGTTCCCACCAGGTCGACCTTCGCCCCCGCGAGCCGTACCGCCTGCGAGATCGGCGCGCCGTAGTGGCAGTTGTGGCCGGCCTGGAGCACGACGCGGTCGCGCATGCCGTCGGTGTCGGGGAGCTGTTCGACGCGGCTCAGGTCGGTGCCGGTCATCGCCGCGGCGACGGCGAGGGTGATGCCGGCGCTCGCCGACGCCGTCACGAACCCCGCCTCCGCACCGGTGGCCGCCGCGATCGCCTCGCCCGCCAGCGTGTGCAGCTCGCTCAGCCGCACGAACCGCGGCAGCATCCGCGTCATCGCCGCCGCGACCTCGGCCCCGGCAATCGAGGCGCCTAGCGCCGTCATCGTTCCGGACACGTTGATCACGGTCGGTACGTCCGCCGCATCGGCCATGGTCGACTCCTCTCGAGGTGAGGTCAGCCCCGGATGCCGGAGAACGCGAGGCCCGCGATCACACGTCGTTGCAGGGCGACGAAGAAGATCATGACGGGCAGCATGATGACCAGGCTCGCCGCCATCATCAGCGGGTAGTCGGTCTCGTGCTCGCCGGCGAACGAGGCGATGCCGACGGCGAGCGGCATGTTCTCGCTGTACGTCGCGACGATCAGCGGCCAGAGGAACGCGCCCCACGAGCTGATCGCGACGATGATGGCCAGCGCGCTCACGCCAGGCATGGCCAGCGGCAGCATGATGCGGACGAACGTGGTCACCGGTCCCGCGCCGTCGATCTTGGCGGCGTCGCTCAGCTCGCGCGGAAGGCCGAGGAAGAACTGGCGCATCATGAACGTCCCGAAGACGGTCACGATGCCCGGGGCGACGAGCCCGGCGATGGTGTTGAGCAGGCCGAGGTTCTGCACGATCTGGTACTGGCTGATCAGCAGCAGCTCGGCGGGAATCATCAAGATGGACAGCAGAATCGCGAAGATCGGCTTGGCACCGGCGAACCTCAGCCGGGCGAACGCGTAGCCCGCCATCGAGGCGAACAGCACCTGGCAGACGGTCTGGATGACCGTGAACAGGACGGTGTTCCGCAGCTGGTCCCAGAACGGGAACGCCGCCAGCGCTGCCGGGTAGTTCCCCCACTGCAGTGTCTCCGGGAGGAGCCGCTTGGGTATCTCGGTCACCTCGGCGTTGGTCATCAGGGACGCCGAGAGCTGGTAGAGGAACGGCGACACCATCAGCAGGCCGCCGACGCCGAGCACGAGGTAGGCAACGAGATTCGAGCCACTCCGGCGTCTACTCATAGTGCACCCATCTGCGTTGCAGCCGGAACTGGACGAACGTGACGGCGGCGATCACGAGCAGGACGACCACTCCTATGGCGGCGGCGTAGCCCTTGTCGTTGACCAGGAATCCCTCGTCGTAGAAGAGATAGACGAGGGTCTGCGCGTCGTCGATCACGGGATTGGTCGGCCCGATCATCAAGAACACCAGGTCGAACACCTTCAACGAGGCGATCACGGTGATGGTCGTCACGAAGAAGATGCTCGGGGTGAGCAGCGGCACGGTGACGTTGATCAGCCGCTGCGTCGGGCCGGCGCCGTCGAGCTCGGCGGCCTCGTACAGCTCGTCCGGAATGGTCTGCAGCCCGGCACCGAGGATGATCATGTTGAAGCCGAGCGTCGTCCAGATCCCCACGACGGCGACCGCGACGATGCTCACCACGGGCGTCTGCAGCCAGAACGGACCGGTGATCCCGACCAGGGAGAGCACGTAGTTGATCACGCCGAACTCGCCGTTGAACATCAGCTTCCACACCATCGCGATCGCGGCCGGCACCGTGACGACGGGCAGGAAGAACAGGATGCGGAACAGCGTCCGGCCGCGCAGACCCGGCCGGTTCAGCAGGCTGGCCAGCCAGATCGCGAGCGGGATCGAGAGCAGCGTGACCGCGGTGTAGAGCGCGGTGTTGCCGAGTGCCTTCAGTACCTGCGGATCGCGGACCAGCCTGAGGTAGTTCTCCGCACCGATCCAGGTCGTCCCGCCGAACGGGCCCCATTCGGTGAACGAGAAGTACAACGACTGCAGTGTGGGCCACAGGTAGAACGCCGAGATCCCCAACGCAGTAGGGAAGATGAATGCCCAGGGCACCCAACCGTCGTGCTGTCTGCGCACGTCAGCCCTTGGCGAGCTGGGCGTTCATCTGCTTGGCCAGCTCGGTTCCGGCGGTCTTCGCGTCGACCTTCCCGGCCCACAGGTCGGCGAGCACCTTGGGCTCCAGGCTCGACCAGGCGGTGGTGTTCTTGGAGCACGGGTACGGGTAGCCGGTCTTCGCAGCGTCGATCAGCACCTTCAGGTCGAACTCCGGACGGGCGGCGAGGTAGGACTGTTCGCTGCCGGCGAAGGGCGGGATCGTCGAACCGGTGCCACCCAGCAGCTCGGAGAACTCCTTCGACGCGACCCAGGAGCAGAAGACGCGCGCCGCCGCCTTGTTCTTGGAGGAAGCGCTGATGGAGGTCGCGACGCCGTGGACGACGCAGTCGCTGTTGGCCTTCTTCGGCAGGTGGACGAGCTTGATGTTCTTCGCCTGTGGCGACTCCGCGAGGGTGGCCACGGAGGTCGCACCGCCGTAGAGCATCGCGGCCTTGCCGCTGCCGAACCAGTCGTCGGGATCCTGGTCGGTGAGCTGGTTGATCGACGGCGCCGACCCTTTCCGCATCATGCTCGCGAAGAACTCCAGCCCCTCGATCGTCTCGGGTTTGTCGTAGCCCGACTTGGCTTTGTCCTCGGAGATGACGAATCCGCCGGCCTGGTGGATCGTGTTGTAGTAGCTGACCTCGCCGCTGCCGAGGTCGAACGCGATCCCGTAGACGCCCTTGCTAGCCTTCTTGATCCGGTCCGCGGTGCTCTGCACGGTCTCCCACGTCCAACTCTCGTTGGGGTGCTCTTCCCCGGCCGCGTCGAAGAGTGCCGTGTTGTACCAGAGTGCGGTGGCGTTGTAGACGCCCGGAACGCCGTACAGCTTGCTGTCCATCGTGTAGAGGTCGACGAGTGGCGCGGGGAAGTTCGCGAGGACGAGCGACTTGTCCTCGACCATGCCGTCGAGCGGTTCCAGGTTGCCGTTTCCCGCGTACAGCTGGAAGTTCGGGCCGTTCATCCAGATCACATCGGGCGCCGTGCCGGAGCTCGTCTGGGTCTGCAGCTTCGACCAGTACCCGTCCCACGGCGTGTCCTGAACGGTGACGCGGATGCCCGGATGTGCCTTGGTGAACGCGGGAAGGTTCTTGCGCACCATGTCGGCAACGATCTTGTCCCACAGGCCGAAGCTGATCTCCGCGTTCTCCGCGTCGCCCTCCCCGCCCTTGCCGCCGCCCTTGTTCGAGCAGCCCGCGAGCATCGCGCCGATGCCGAGGCCGGTCATGCCTTTGAGGAGGCTGCGTCGATTCATGGTGCTGCCGCTCCGTTCACTGTGACGACCGTGCCTGCGAGTCGTGCGCGTTCCGCTGCCCAGGTGATGCGGTGGGTCTCGAGCGTGGCGTCCGGTCCGCTCAGCTCTTCCTTCGCGACGTCGCCCGTTATCGCCGCGAGGAACTCGGCCACGATGTCGCCGTCCGCGCCACCGTGGTCACCGAGGTCCTGGGCCTCCTCGGCGGTCCGCGGGGTGTGCTTCTCGACCGCGCCGGTCTGGAAGTGCCTTACGGTGAAGGACGTTCCGTCGCCTTCGATGGAGCCTTCGGTGCCGAAGATCCTGGTCTGCCGTCCGTGGATGTCGGCGAACGCGACGGCGGTGAACGAGGCGGTCGCGCCGCCCTCGTACTCGATCGTGACGACCTGATGGTCGACGGCGTCGTTGCTGCCGTCGTAGACGCAGCGGCCGTACTCGCTCGTCTGCAGGGCGTCCATCAGGTCACCGGTCTCGGAGCTTCGCCGCACGATATCGGCGAAGTGGCCGCTCCCACGACCGTGGTAGATGCGCAGCGCCGAGTACGTACAGGTCGGCTCGACGGCACAGCTCGTACACCGTGTGCCGGCGCCGACGGGTTTGCGTTCCGGACGGAACTCCAACAGCGATCCGAACGACGAGACTCTCAACGCACGTTGACCGATCACGTACGACAGCCAGTCGATGTCGTGGCACGACTTGGAGAGCAGCATGGAGCTGGAGTCGGACTCGCGGGACCAGTTGCCGCGGACGTAGGAGTGGGCGAAGTGGTACCAGCCGATGGGCTCGAGGTGCTCGACGCTGGCAATCCTCCCGAGGACGCCCGACCGTACGATCTCGCGGATCGCCTTGGTGTACGGGGTGTAGCGCATCACGTGGCAGACCATCAGGAAGGCGCCGCCGCGTTCCGCCGCCGCGGCGATCTGTTCGGCGTCGGCCTCGGTGGGTGCCATCGGCTTCTCGAGCAGGATGTCGTAGCCGAGGTCCGCGCAGGCGACGGCCGGGTCGCGATGCTGCCGGTCCGGCGTGGCGATGACGACGGCGTCGGCGATCTTGCCGCGGGCGACCAGGTCCTTCCAGTCCGCGAACCGCAGCTCTGGGGCGATGCCGTGGTCGTCGGCGACCTTCTCGCGCTGGCGTTCGTCGGGGTCCGCGACGGCGACGACCTCCGCCCGTCCGCTCCGGCGGAACAGCCTTGCGTACAAGGCGCCTCGGGACCCGGCGCCGATCACCGCGATGCGGAGTGGGTTCATGTCACTGGGCCTCGGTGTTCCGGACGACGCGTTCGTTGTTGGTCTTCCCGTGGTCCATGCCGACCTCCCGTTCGCGGGCGATCATGGCCGCGGGCCGGTAGTTCAGGATGTACGCGCGTCGGTGCCGGTTGGTGGTGTTGCCGCGGGAGTAGTGCAACGTCCTCCCGACGTGCGCCGCCGCCGCGCCGGGACTGGAGGGGTACGGGCGTCGCGCCGGGCTCGTCCTCCGAGCCCTCGCACTCGATGGCGCCTCCGCCCTTGCCGGCGGACCGGTGCGGGCGGACGGGGCCGCGGTGCGACCCCTGGACGTACCACATGCAGCCGCTGTCCAGCGTCGCCTCGTCGAGGGAGACCCAGATCGAGACGGCGCGGCCATCGGGCAGGTTGACCCAGTAGCCGGCGTCCTGGTGCCAGGGCGTCGCCGTGTTGGTCCTGGGCGCCTTGTCGATGAGCATGTCGAAGTCGAGCTCGGCGTCTTGGCCGATCAGCTGGCGAGCCAGTTCGAGGCCTCTCGCGTGCAGCGGCAGGTCCGCCAGCTCGGGGCAGAGCAGGGAGGGCCACATGATCTGGGTGATGTTCTCCGTGCCTGGGGTGGCTGGCTCCGCGCCGGCGCCGAGGTCGCTCCGCTTGCTGCCGGCGTCGATCTCGCCGGACAGGAACCGGTCGTAGATGGCGCGGTAGGTCTCGACCTCGGCCGTACTCAGCAGGTTGTCGAGAACGACGAAGCCGTCGCGGTCGAGAGCCTCCACCTGCGCTGCCGTTTCCGCGGACAGTTGGTCGGTCTCCATGGCGTCACCCTGTCCGATTAGGCTGGAATGCGCGTCCTGATTCCTCCACCGGACGTTTTCGGGTGTTCCTTCTCGACGCGGAGGTGGCCATGATCGACCGGGTGCCCGCTCCCTCAGACGTGCCCGATCTGGAGTCGACGTCGGAGCGGACGATCGTGGACCTGCGTGGGCTCGGGCCGTTCGTGAGCGTCGGGCGGTACCGCTACCTCGCGGCCCACGACCCCTTGCCGCCACAACGTCACGCCCGCCTGCTCGTGTTGGCCCTGCCGTTGCGGGGGCGGTTCGACTTCCTCGTCGACGGCCACGTGACGACCGCGGACCCGGGCGAGGCGATCCGGATCCGGCCGGGCAGTACGTACGTCACGGGGATCGGCGTCCAGCCGCGCGGCGAGCTGCTCTGGCTGCTCCTGAACACGTCCACGTCCGGGGGCGAGCCCGTGCTGGCCCGGGTGATCCGGCAACTGGTCGACTCCCCCCGCGCGGTCTGGCCCGCTCCGCCGTTGAGCTCCGACCTGTTGACGCGGGTGCTTGCCGCACCGCCCGACTCCGATGCGCTGAGCCGGGCCTGGCAGCAGTCTCTGTGCTCGAGCGCGTTGATCGACCTGGCGCGAGGCCGGTCCTCGGGTGAGGCGGATCCTTCGCCGATGCACCCCGGGCTCCGCCGGGCCTTGGAGTGGATGGAGGGGCGGCTGTCGGAGCCCATTTCGGTGACGCAGCTGATGGACGTCTCGCAGATGTCGGCGACGCACTTCTACGAGACGTTCACGAAGACGTTCGGGACGAGCCCGAAGGACCACATCCTGCGGGTGAAGATCGAGCGAGCCGAGCAGCTGCTCACCGACGGGTCGTACAGCATCACCGCCATTGCCTACGAGCTCGGCTTCTCCACCAGCAAGCACTTCTCCGCGGCGTTCCGTCGGTACGTGGGGATGTCACCGACCGAGTTCCGCGAAGGGACCGGCAACGCCCTCAGACTGGTCCGCGACGCCCGCCAATGACTGTGGCCGCTGACTTGTTGGACAGATCTCGGCTTCTAGGCCGAGATCTGTCCAACAAGTCGTGGGCGTTCGTGGCGGAACCTAGCTTGCGGGCTTGTCCTTCGGCTCCTCGGTGGGCGTCTCGTCCTCCACGACCTCGTCCTCCACGACCTCGCCCTCCACGACACCATCGTCGGCAGCGTCGGTCGGGGCGTCCGTCGGAGCACCCTCCGCACCGCCGCCTTGCTGGGCGGCGGCGTACATCGCCGCGCCCATCCGCTCGCGCGAGGCCGACAGCTTGTCGAAGGCCGCCTTCAGGGCATCGGTGTCGTCGCCCTCCAGCGCCTTCTTCAGCGCCGCGACGTCCTCGGTCACCTCGGCCTTCGCCTCGGCCGGGATGACTTCGCCGTTGTCGGTAAGGAACTTCTCCGTCTGGTACGCCAGCTGGTCCGACTGGTCGCGCAGGTCCGCGGCCTCACGACGCTTGCGGTCGTCCTCGGCGTACTGCTCGGCGTCGCGGATCATCTTGTCGATGTCGTCCTTCGGCAGCGCCGAGCCGCCGGTCACCTGCATGCGCTGCTCGCGTCCGGTCGCGGTGTCCTTCGCCGACACGTTGACGATGCCGTTCGGGTCGATGTCGAACGTCACCTCGATCTTCGGCACGCCGCGCGGCGCCGGCGCGATGCCTGTCAACTCGAAGTTGCCGAGCAGGTGGTTGTCCGCCGCCATCGGCCGCTCGCCCTGGTAGACCTCCACCAAAACGGCGGGCTGGTTGTCCGAAGCTGTCGAGACGATCTCCGTACGCTTCGTCGGGATCGTCGTGTTGCGCTCGATCAGCTTGGTGAAAACCCCACCGTCCTTGGCCAAACGCCCCGTCGCGATGCCCAGCGACAGCGGCGTCACGTCGAGCAGCAGGACGTCCTTGACCTCACCCCTGAGCACACCGGACTGCAGCGACGCACCGACGGCGACGACCTCGTCCGGGTTGACGCCCTTGTTGGGCTCCTTGCCACCGGTCAGGTCGCGGACGAGCTCGGCAACGGCCGGCATCCGCGTCGACCCACCCACGAGGATCACGTGGTCGATCTTGTCCAGCGGGATGCCCGCGTCCTTCAGCACCTGCTCGAACGGACGACGGCAGCGCTCGAGGAGATCGCTGGTCATCCGCTGGAACTCCGCCCGGGTGAGCTTCTCCTCCAGGTGCAGCGGGCCGGACTCGCCGAGCGTGATGTACGGCAGGTTGATGTTGGACTCGCTGGCGCTGGAGAGCTCGATCTTCGCCTTCTCCGCCGACTCGGTCAGGCGCTGCTTCGCGATCTTGTCGGCGCTCAGGTCGATGCCCTGCTTGTTCTTGAACTGCACCACCAGCCAGTCGACGACCTTCTGGTCCCAGTCATCGCCACCCAGGTGGTTGTCACCGTTCGTCGCCTTGACCTCGAACACGCCGTCCCCGATCTCCAACAGCGACACGTCGAACGTGCCGCCGCCGAGGTCGAACACCAGGATCGTCTGATCCGAACCCTTGTCCAGACCGTACGCCAACGCCGCCGCGGTCGGCTCGTTGATGATGCGCTGCACATTCAGGCCAGCGATCTCGCCGGCCTCCTTCGTCGCCTGCCGCTGCGCGTCGGAGAAGTACGCGGGAACAGTGATCACCGCATCCGTCACCGGCTCGCCCAGGTACGCCTCGGCGTCGCGCTTCAGCTTCTGCAGGATGAATGCCGAGATCTGCTGCGGCGTGAACGACTTGTCGTCGATCTGCTGCTTCCAGTCCGTGCCCATATGGCGCTTGACGGAGCGGATCGTACGGTCGACGTTCGTCACCGCCTGCCGCTTCGCGACCTCGCCGACGAGCACCTCACCGCTCTTCGCGAACGCCACGACGCTGGGCGTCGTCCGGGACCCCTCCGCGTTCGTCACGACCGTGGGCTCGCCGCCCTCCAGAACCGCCACCACAGAGTTCGTCGTACCGAGGTCGATACCGACCGCTCGAGCCATGCCCGTTCCTCCATCCAAGTCCACGCAGGAGACTTGAGTCTAGCTCACGCAGGTTCGACCGCAAGCAGCAAGGTTGAGTGGGCTCGACTCAACTTTTGGCGGGCCTCAGCGGCGCCCGGCGACGACCGGCGGAGGCGCCGGGTCCGCGCCCGGACCCGCCCCGCGCACGCCCGCCCACTCCAGCTCGGCCTCGGCGACCAGCCGGTCCACCGCGGAGTCCCAGCGGGCGATCGACGTCGGCTTGTCCGGCCCGAGCAGGTACGCGCGGGCCACGTCGCGCTCCGCCGCCAACGGGTCGGTCGCGACGATCCGGTCGATGATCTCCTCGAGGTCCCCGGCGCCCGGGTGCAGCAGGTACGCCGCCCGCGAGCTCGGGTAGGTCTCGCGGAACACGGTGTCCGGCAGCCCCTTCGGGTTCGCCACGAGGTACGGCTTGCCGCTCGCGATGAAGTCGGAGACCACGCTCGACACGTCCGCGATCAGCAGGTCCGCGGCGTTGAAGCAGTCGAACAGCGTCGGCATCTTCTCCGTGACGACCAGGTGGTGCCCGGCGTGGCCGGACCAGAACGTCGACACCCACTCCGCGGTCAGCGCCGCCTCTTCGTCGACGGTCACGTCGAGGGCACCGAGCCGGGACTCCAGCGCGTCGAGCCGGGCCCGCGCCGACGGCGGGACGGTGCGCGCGCCGTTCGCCGCGGCGATCAGCGCGCGGATCCGTTCGTCGACCTCACGGGCCGCGACGTCGCGGGTGCCGGTCAGCGGATGTGGCTTGTAGACAAGGCGAACCGGGATGGGACCGTTGAGCAGCTTCCGTACGATCTGCGGGCCCATCTCGGTCAGCGAGGTCTGGAACTCCTCGTCGTTCCAGCCCTCCCAGGTCGGCGCGTACAGCACGGTGAGCGGCCGGTCCGGGTGCGCGACGGGGCGCTTCGTACGCCGTTCGATGCTGTCGAGCTGCGGCCGGCCGACCTCGACGATCGCGTCGTCCCGCACGCCGACCTTGGCCCGCGCGTACCGGTCACGGCCACCGGCACCGGCGACCCAGATCTGGTCGTAGGCCTTGCTGAACGGGTTGAAGCTGCCGACCTTGTCGCTGTCGCCGTGCCCGATGAACACGCTCTTCACCCGCGGCTCGCGCAGGAACTGGATGTTCTTGCTGCTGTGCGCGACGTAGAACGCGACCTGGACCTGCGGCAGCGCGAACCCCATCAGGTCGACGGCGCCCGGCACGCAGACCACAGGCACGTCCGTCCGCGCGAGCCGCTTGATCGCGTGCCGTTCGCGCACCAGCACCACGGCACGGCGGCGCATCCGCGACAGCGTGGAGAGCCACATGTCGACCTGGTACGTCGCGTTCGCCGAGCCACTGAAGTAGAGGACGACCTCGGTCTGCCGTTCCCGCAGCGCCTGGCTCACCGCGTCGAGCAGCTCCTGCCGGCCGGGCTGGCGGCGCAGCCACAGCAGCCAGCGGACGAGCACGACGCTGGCACCGCCGACGACGACCAGGTACGCGAGCACGAGAGCGGTGAACACCCAGGGCGCGTCCCACTGGACGCTGAGCACGCCGCCCAGCAGGGCGAGGGCACCGAGCGCGTGCAGCCGCAGGCTGACGTCGTCCTCGAGCACCCTCGGCAGCTGGACGGGGAGGAACCGGGTGGGGAGCTGGAGGTTGCGGACCTCGACGGCCGGAACGATGCGCCGCCGGACCAGCTTGAGCAGGACGAGGTAGCCGACGCGGGCCGCGGCCACGGCCACCGCGAGCACGGCGAACATGAGCAGCCCCGGCCGTCCGACGATCGCGGCCATCAGCAGCACCGCGAACGCGAGTACGAAGGCGCGGTGCGTGAGCCCGAACTGGACGCGCCGGAGAGCGGCGGTGAACGTGGGCATCCGGCGGTCGACGTAGGTATCGGCGGCCACGGCGGCAAGCAGCGCGAACGTGAACAGCAGCGGCTTGGCGAGGACCGAGGTGAGGACCACGGAGGCGTACGTCACGACCATCAGCACGGCGCCGACCAGCAACGAGCCACGACGCTTGAGCGAGTCCAGCACGGTCAACCCTTCTTCCGACACCTCGATCGCCGACCTGCCCACTTGCCATCTGATCAACTGCTGGCGAGTGTGACCCCTTCGACCGCCCGAGCCACCTGCTCGCGCAGCCGATCCGTCGCCGGGGGCTGCTCCGGCCCGAGCAGCTCGAGGCGCACCGCAACACGTACTTCCGCAGCGGGATCGCCGAGTCCGCGGCCCGCGGACAGCAAGCCCGACAGTCCGTGACCATCGGCATCGACCAGGTAACCGCCGCGGCTCGAAGGGTAGCGAACGGCGAAGGCGGCGGGATCCACGCCTGCGGGATTCGTCACGCCGTACGGTTTGCCGCTCGCCACGAAGTCCGACACCACGCTCGACACGTCGCACAGCAGGACGTCCGCCGCCTCGAAGCAGGCGGTAAGGCTGAACGGCGGGCCGGGGACGACCCGGTGGTGTCGCTCGTCGGTTGGTGTCAGCTGCTTGCGGGCCCAGACTTCCAACGCTGCTACACGTTCTGACCTCGTGGTTACCGCCGCCGAACGTGCGACGTCGAGGTCGTCACGGGCCGCTTCGGGGCCGTCCGGGATCTCGGCGGGTCGTGGAACGGCGGCGTCGCCGAGGAGCTCGACGATCTCGCGGTGCGCCTTGCCCGCCGCCTCGTCGCGGGTGCCGAGCAGGGGGTGCGGCCGATACAGGACACGCACGTCCTCCTGGTCGAGGAGGGCTCGGACCAGGTCGGGACCACAGACAGCGACGGAGGAGGGGGACGGCTCGCCGCCCGCGCCTTCCCAGGTCGGGGCGTACAGAACGGTGATCCACTCGCTCTGGGCCGGCTCGGCGGGCCGGTCTGCGTCGGGATGACGGGGGTGGCCGATCTCGACGACTCCGCCGAGCCCGAGCGCGGCGGCGCGGAACCGTTCGGCAGCGGCCGACCCGGCCGTCCACACCTCGTCGTAGGCCTTGAGGAACGGCGTGCAGTGCGCGGGGTCGTCGCTGTCGCCGTGTCCCAGATAGACGTGCTTGACGCCGCGACGGGTGAGCAGGTCCACGTTGCTGGGGTCGTGCGCGACGTACGCGACGACCTTCAGGGCGGGGAGGTCGAGCTCGCGCAGCGTCTGGCTGCTCTCGACGCAGAGCACCGGGACGCGGGTCGGGCCGAGCCGGAGCAGGGTGTCTCTGTCGCGGACGAGGATGACTGTCGGGACGTCCAGGTGCTCGAACGTCTCGACCCACATCTCCAGCTGGTACAGCGTTTCCGGACCGCCCCCGAAGGAGACCGCGACGTTCGGCGCGACCTTGCTGAGCGCGCGGTGAATGGCGGCGGTGAGGCGTTCGGCGGGTACGCGTCCCATCGCGAGAGCCGCGACGTCGAGGACGCAAACGCCAACCAGGGCGAGGAAAACGGCCGCTGCTACGCCGATGACCAGCTCGCGTACGGAGCCGGTGAACACCGCCGCTGTGGCTCCGGCGAGGAGGAGCAGGTCGGGCAGCGCGAGCAGGTCCTCGGTGTGTCGGGTGAAGATCGTGGGGAGCGCGCCGGGGACGCGGACCGGCGCGAGGTCGAGACCGCGGCTGACGATCGGCATCGTGCGACGCCGGCGTACGAGGTCGGCGAGCGCCGAGCCGGCCAGCCGCAGCAGCTGGAGCGCGAGCAGGCCGGCGGCGACGACGAGGATCCAGCCGGGCTTGTCGGCGCGGACCAGGAGGACGATCAGCGCGGTGCCGCGTCCGAGGGCGCGCCATGCGGCGCCCGCGCCGAGGCTTCCGACGTACGCCGAGTCACTCGGCGCGAACCGGCGCCAGGCGATCTCCAGGGCGGCGCAGCAGACGGCGGCCGCGAGGAACGTCCAGGCCGAGGGGATGACGGCGCCGACGAGGAGTGCGGCGTAGGCGAGGCCGAGCAGGCTCGCGACGATCGACGCGGTGCGCCCTTGCGGAGACGCGGGACCCCGTTCGGTGGCGGGCGGCACGGGTGCGTGTCCTCACTGCTCTGTGACTGCGGCGGCTCGACGGACACGGCAAGATACCGGGACGACCACAGGAGTGAACGTGCGGGGTGCGTCCGCCCAGCCACCCGGGCCTGTCCGAATGGCATGGCCCTGAGGCTTTGCTCCCTGGCCGCCGCGATGGCACTATGCACGACGGTCCGGGGTCCCCGGCGCACGCGCTGACGCGTGCGGCGGGTTAGCCTCGTATGGACTCGTCCGTCCCCGTCAGCCAGCCGTCTCCTGCGAGGTTCAAGGTCATGCCGGTCAAGGTGAGCGTCATCGTTCCTGCTCGCCATTCCCCCTCTGACCTGCAAGTTACTCTCGCGTCACTGCGGGCGCAGACGCTGCCGGCGGACGAGCTGGAGATCCTCCTCGTCGGCCCCGACCAGCCTCTCTCGGCTCCGCTGGACGAGGCGTGGGACGCGGGTGTCGCCGCCGCCTCCGGTGAGTACGTCCAGCTGGTCGAGCCCGGCGCGACGCTGCCCCGCGAGGCCTTGGCGAAGCTGTACGAGCTCGGCCACCGCAACCTCTCCGACGTCGTGGTCGGCAAGCAGTCGTCGCCGGATCCGGTCGAGGGCGCGACGCTGGTGCACGGCGTACGCGACAAGGTCACGATCCACGACTTCCCGCTGTACGAGATCGTCTCTTCGGGGCAGCTGTTCCGGAAGGCTTTCCTGGACGAGCAGCGGCTGGCCTACGGGTCCGCTGGTCGGCCGCTCGCGCGGCAG
The DNA here is from genome assembly GCA_963762635.1 of uncultured Actinomycetota bacterium. Classification (GTDB taxonomy): domain Bacteria; phylum Actinomycetota; class Actinomycetes; order Propionibacteriales; family Actinopolymorphaceae; genus Tenggerimyces. Next base: position 817,745 of record CAVXLQ010000003.1, on the reverse strand, counting down.
ATCTTCTTGCTCCGTTCGTACTTCGCCGCACAGATCGTCTCGATCCTCGGCGACCAGGTGTGCTACCAGGCTCCTGCCCGGCCCGCTGCTCCCGCGGTCGACGCGCTCGAGTACACCGCCGCGTTGCGCGAGCTCGTCCAGGTCGTGGAGTCGCGTACGCACCCGAACGAGCTGCGCCTCGCGGTCCTGCGGCGCGTCTACCGGGTTGAGCTGCTCGGCAGGATTCCGCCCATCCAGGAAGGGAACGACGCCCTCCTGGCAGAGCTGCAGCGCGCGGCGACGGAGCTGTTCCCCGCCGAGCTGACGGGTGCGCTGCCGGCGATCTCGCGGATGCGTTCGGACCTGCTGCGGGCGACGCGGGTCGACGCGCTGATCGAGCTGGGCCGGCGGGCGGACTCCGTCGACGCGCACGCGACGCTCACCGACCTCGAGTGGGTCGACGGCAAGCTGGAGCTGACGCTGTCGACCGTCCTCACGCAGGGCACCGACGCGGTCCCGCTGGGGCTGCTGCGGCGTGGCGGGCAGTACTTCGTCGACCCCGAGTTCAGCGCCGGCCTGCTCGACTGGGAGGACGGCGAGGTCACGAAGGAGCTGTCCGGCTTCCGGGTCGACATCACGTTGCGGAACGCCGAGACCGGCGCCGACTGGTGGGTGCCGGCGAAGCTCGAGCTGCACGTGGACGAGGGCGAGTCGGCGGGCGACGGGACGCGGTGTGCGGTCACGTTCCGCGGCAAGGCGACGCTCGACCCCGAACGCGTGGCGGGCAAGCGGGTGCTGCCGCCTGGGTCGTGGGACCTGTGGGTCCAGGTGCGGATGCTCGGGCTGGACCGTCGGGTCCGGCTTGGGGCGTCGTCCGCGGACGCGTTGGCCGACAAGCTGCTGCCGGCCGCGCTGGGGCGGCCCGCGCAGGTGGTGATCCCGTTCTTCACCGGTGGCGGCGGCCTCAGCGTCGACGTCGGCCGGCACGCTCTCGGGCTCGCGCAGGCGCTGACGCACGCGCACGCGATCCCTGGTCCGGGGAACGGGCGGCGGCTGGAGCTCGGCCTGCCCGTGGTGTCGCGGCGCGGGAGCGGCTCCCTGCCGGCGCAGGTGGTGATCCGGGACGACGGGTCGCGGGCGACGTCGGTGATGCTGCCGGCGCGCCTGGAGTCCGCCGGCCCGCGGGCACGGCTGATCGCCGACCTGGGGGCCGACTCCCCCGGCCCGCTGCTGCGGCTGCGGCCCGGCAAGTGGCAGGTGATCGGGCTGCTGGACGGCGAGCTGGGGCCTGAGGTGCCGTTGGGCAAGCTCGAGGTCGACCAGCGCTCGCGTGCGTACCTCGTCGGCGGCGACCGGATCGGCCTCGTGACGGACCTGTCCCGCCGTGCGGCTCGAGCGGCTATTGCACGGCCCGGTTTGAAGCGCCTCGGCGTACGCGTGGTCGACCGGCTGCCGAGCAACTGGCGGCACCGTATTCGAGCTGCGGTCCAGCGGGCGCGTGCGGCAGTCTAGGTAGGTGCAACCGCTCTCCATCCCCGGTGCGTTCGTCTCCTCCTCGCCGGTGATCCCGGATGGTCGCGGGTCGTTCAACGTCTGGTTCTCCGGCTCGGAATTCCGCGCTGCGGTTGGGCATTCCTTCACGGTGGCGCAGGCGAACTGCTCAGTGTCGTCGCGCGGAGTGGTGCGCGGCCTCCACTACGCCGACGTCCCGCCCTCCCAAGCCAAACTGGTGACCTGCGTGCGCGGAGCGGTGCTGGACGTCGTGGTCGACTTGCGTGCGGGGTCTCCGACCTACCGGCGTTGGGAGTTCGTCCGCTTGGACGAGACGACCCGCTCGTCCGTGTACGTCGCTGAGGGCCTGGGCCACGGCTTCCTCGCGTTGACCGACGACGCCACCGTGATCTACCTCTGCTCCACCCCGTACGCCCCCGAACGCGAACACGCCATCTCCCCGTTCGACCCCGACCTGGCCATCGCCTGGCCCACCGAGATCGAACCGATCCTGTCCGACAAAGACGCCTCCGCCCCCACCCTCGCGGAAGCCGAAGCCGCCGGTGTCCTTCCGTCCTACGAGAACTGCCTACGGTTCTACGAGGAACTCGCGTAGCGCCTCTCGCCAGTGCTGGAGCGGTGGGAGGCGGTGGTTGGCGAGGACTGTGTAGGTCGGGCGGGGCGCGCGGTCGGACGTGGCCGAGGACGAGATCGGGCGGACGCGTTCGGGATCCTTGCCCAGCAGGCGGAAGACCTCCTGGGCCTGCTCGTACCTCGTGGCGTCGCCCGCGTTCGTCAGGTGGACGATGCCGGGCCCGTGGTCCGCCGCGAAGGCGAGGTGGTCGGCGACGTCGCGGGTCCAGGTGGGTTGGCCGCGCTTGTCGGCGACGACGTCGATGGTCTCCCGCTCGCGCTCCTGCTCGATCATCGCGGTGACGAAGTTCGCGCGGTACGCGCCGAAGAGCCAGGCGGTACGGACGACCGTGCCGCCGTGGGCCAGGACGGCCTGCTCGCCGGCGAGCTTGGTTCGGCCGTAGTGGTTTACCGGACCGGTCGGATCGCCTTCGGCATAAGGCGAATCCGCCGAGCCGGAGAAGACGTAGTCGGTCGAGACGTGCAGCAACCGCGCACCAATCGCAGCGCACGCGGCGGCGAGGACGAGCGGGCCGTCGGCGTTGACGAGCGAAGCCTCCGCCGGGTGCGTCTCGGCCGTGTCGACGTTCGTCCAGGCCGCGCAGTTGACCACGACCTCCGGCCGATGTTCGGCGAGCGCGGACCGCACCGCGGCCACCTCGGTGATGTCGAGCTCCGCTCGAGCCAGACCGAGAGCGCCGAGCCGTGGCGACGACCTCGCGGCCGAGCGACCCACCCGCGCCGGTGACGAGCCAACGGGTCATCGCGACCACCACCACCTGTTGTCCCGGTACCAAGCCACCGTCGCCGCCAGCCCTTCCTCGAACGAAACCCGCGGTGCCCAACCCAGCTCACCGGCGACCTTCGACCAGTCGAGCGAGTACCGCCGGTCATGCCCCTTGCGGTCCTCGACGTACCGTACGCTCGACCAGTCCCGACCACACGCGTCGAGCAGCCGCTGCGTGAGCTCGCGGTTCGAAAGCTCGAGACCACCTCCGAGGTTGTAGATCTCCCCCGGCCGCCCACCCTCCAGCACCGCGACAAGACCCGCGCAGTGGTCGGACACGTGCAGCCAGTCGCGCACGTTCAGCCCGTCGCCGTACAACGGCACCTGCCCGCCGTCGAGCAGCGTCGTGAGGAACAGCGGGACGACCTTCTCCGGGTACTGGTACGGCCCGTAGTTGTTCGCGCAACGCGTCACGCGCACGTCCAGCCCGTGCGTGCGGTGGTACGACAGCGCGATCAGGTCGCTCGACGCCTTCGACGCGGCGTACGGCGAGTTCGGCCGCACCGGATCGGTCTCCGGCCACGAGCCGACGTCGATCGAGCCGTACACCTCGTCGGTCGACACGTGCACGAACGGCCCCACCCCGTGCCGCAGGGCGGCGTCGAGCAACGTCTGCGTCCCCACCACGTTCGTCAGAACGAAGTCCGCCGCACGGCGAATCGACCTGTCCACATGGGACTCCGCCGCGAAGTGCACGACCGCGTCCTGCCCGCGCATGAGCCCATCGACGAGCGAGGCATCGCAGATATCCCCTTGCACAAAGGCGATCCGGTCACGCACCGGGTCGAGGTTGGCCGGGTTGCCCGCGTACGTGAGCTTGTCCAGCACCGTCACCTCGGCCCCGGCGTACGACCGGACGAACGCGGAGCCGATGAACCCCGCGCCACCTGTCACCAAGAGCTTCATGAGCTGATCTGCACCTTGCTGTGATCGCCGAGCACGAACCGGTGCGCCCGCGGCATCCGCGGCGACGGCGTGACCTCCACATGGTGACCGATGAGCGACGCCTCGATCCGCCGCACGCCCTCGATCGACGAGTCGTGCAGCACGATCGAGTACTCGATCTCGGAGTCCACGATCCGGCAGTCGTGCTGGATCGAGGTGAACGGCCCCACGTACGAGTCCACGATCCGCGTCCCCGCGCCGATGATCGCCGGCCCCACGATCCGCGACCGCTCCACCACGGCGCCGGGCGCGAGCTCGACTCGACCGATGACCTCCGACTCCGCGTCGACCGACCCCGCGATCGACGGCGTGAGCGTCTCCAGCACCGACCTGTTCACCTCGAGCATGTCGGCGACGTTCCCGGTGTCCTTCCAGTAGCCGGTGATCACCGTCGATGCCACGTCACAGCCGCGGTCGATCAGCCACTGGATCGCGTGCGTGATCTCGTACTCGCCCCGCGCCGACGGCACGATCTGGCGGACGGCCTCGTGGATGGCCGGCGTGAACAGATAGACGCCGACCAGCGCGAGGTCGCTCTCGGGCTCCTTCGGCTTCTCCTCCAGCCGCACCACCCGCCCGGAGGCGTCCAGCGAGGCGACGCCGAACGAGGACGGGTTGGGCACGTGCTGCAGCAGGATCGACGCGTCCGGCCGCGTCGCACGGAACGCCTCCACGAACGAGGTGATGCCGCCAACGATGAAGTTGTCCCCCAGGTACATGACGAAGTCCTCGTCGCCCAGGAAGTCCCGCGCGACGAGCACGGCGTGAGCGAGGCCCCGCGGCGCGTCCTGAGAGAGGTACGTCACCTCCAGCCCGAACCGCGACCCGTCCCCGACCGCCTCCTGGATCTCGTCCGCGGTGTCCCCCACCACGATCCCGACCGAGGTGATCCCCGCCTCGGCAACCGATTCCAGGCCGTAGAACAGCACGGGTTTGTTGGCGACCGGGACCAGCTGCTTGGCCGACGTGTGCGTGATCGGTCGCAGCCTCGTTCCGGCGCCGCCGGCAAGGATCAGCGCACGCATGAGGGCACCGTACGAGATATTTTCGTACCTAGGTATGCCTATTTGTGCACTACAGGGCGCGTTTCGCGCAGGTTCGGGACCCGATACGGCAACCTACGGTAGGCATCAGGCAACCTACTGGTAAGGGCTGTGCGTCCATGGTCACAGCCGCCATCGAGGCGGGAGGACTCGAGTGCGGAGCGATGAGGAGGAGGCGTTCGATGCGTTCGTGCGGAACCGGATGCCCGAGCTACTGCGGTTCGGTCACATGTTGACCGGCAGCGCGGACGCCGCGGCGGACCTGGTCCAGGACGCGCTCGAACGTACGCTGAACTCCTGGTCGCGGATCCGGCAGCGCGACGATCCGGAGGGCTACGTCCGGCGGACCATGGTCAACCGGAACGTCAGCATCTGGCGGAAGCGACGGCGCGAGTACCTCACCGACGAGGTGCCGGACCGGGTCGAGGACGCCGACATGAAGGTCCCCGACCAGGCGCTGCAGAACGCCCTGTCGGCGCTCCCCCGCAAGCAGCGTGCGGTGATCGTGCTGCGGTTCGCCGAGGACCTGTCCGAACGGCAGGTCGCGGAGATGCTCGGCTGTTCGGTGGGAACGGTCAAGAGTCAGACGTTCAAGGCTCTCGCGAAGCTGCGGGACCAACTGCCCAACCAGGAGGACGCCACATGGACCCCCTAGAGGACCGTGTCCGTCACCTGCTGAGCGACGACAGCTGGCGGGTGGAAGCAGATACCGACAGCGCGTTGCGCAAGGTGCATCAGGGCGCCAAGAGGCGCCGCGTACGACGCAACATCGGCATGGCGGCCGCTGCCGTCCTCGTCGTGGCCGGCGGCGCCGGTGGCGTGGGCTACCTGGCGAACGTCCTGCCGGACCGTGGCGGCAACGTGACCGTGGCGGGCGGCGACAAGGGCGACCAGGAGTCGACCAAGGACGGCAGCGCCCTGTCGCAGGGTCCAGCCGATGCCGGCCCGTCGCCTCAGCCGTCGGAGCCCACCGGGGACACGTACCGGAACGAGATGGCGGCGGAGTTCACCGCGGTGTCGTTCACCGCGGTCGGCCCGGACAGGTTCTGGTTGCTGGGTAAGGGAACGACGGGCACCGCCGACGTGATGACGACCACCGACGGCGGCAAGACGTTCACTCCGACAGCGACCATCGAGGCACCGGTCGCCGCCGGCACGAACGAGCTGAAGCCCGACTCGATCAGCTCGATCCGGTTCGCGGTCGACGGCGAGAACGGCTGGGCGTACGGTCGCGCGCTGTGGGCGACCCACAACGGCGGCTCGACGTGGACGAAGGTCCCCTCGATGTCCGGCAAGGTCGAGCGACTGGAGGTCGCGTCCGGCCGGGCGATCGCGCTGGCGAAGGAAGGCGACAAGTGGTCCGCCTGGGGTGCGCCGATCGACTCCGACAAGTGGACGCAGCTGGACGTGGAGCTCTCCGATCCCAGCGATCTGGCCGTGGTGGGCTCGATCGTGGTGATCGCGGACCGTTCCTCCGACGAGGGCGTGACCGCGGCCTCGTCGAACGGCGGCGCGGAGTTCTCCCGGTTCGCTTCGCCCTGCTCGCCGGACCTGTCCGGCGGAACGCTGTCGGTGACTGCCGACTCGGTGTGGCTGAGCTGCCCGACCGGCACGGCGGCGTCGGTGTTCGTGTCGCACGACGCCGGACGTTCGTGGGACCCGGTCGAGGCGGAGGAGTCGCTGCCCAACAACCTGTTGGTCGGGGCACGGACGTCGTCGCAGACGATCGTCGCGGTGCAGGGACAGGTGGAGCTCCTGTCCGACCAGGGCAAGACGCAGACGGTTCCGATCAAGGAGCTCGGCCAGCCGACGTTCGCGGGCTTCACCAACGAGAAGGTCGGCTACGTCCTCGACCTCGACGGCAAGCTGTTCCGTACGACGGACGGCGGGCAGAAGTGGTCGCGAGTCAGGCTCTAGCCACGCCGTAGAGCAGCCGGCCGAGGGTCAGCCGGTCGCCGACCAGAGCCACGCTCCCGTCGGCGATCGCGCCGTCGAGCGTGGCGGGGTCGGCCAGCAGACTGCCGAGCGTCTTCGGGTCCGCCCGAAGTGAGATGTCGGCGGTGGCGGGCTCCCCGCCCCGTACCTGGACCTCTCCAGCCTCGACGGAGACCGTCCAGACGGAGCCGTCGAGATCGAGGCGAGCGACGACCGGCGGCGCCGCTTTGTCTCGGGGTACGCCGATGCGCAGGAAGTTCAGCACCGACGTGGCGCTGAGCGAGGTGGGCTCTGGCGGACTCGGCGCATCGATCCCCCACTCGCTCAGCGCGAGGACGACCGGCTCGAGCTTCCGGCCCCACTCGGTCAGCTTGTAGACCTGCGGACCCTTCGTCGACGCGAGTTTGCGGCGACGGATCACGCCGTGCTGTTCGAGCTCCCGTAGTCGATCGGCGAGCAGGTTCGAGCTCACGTTGGGCAGGGCGTGCCGTAGCTCGGCGAAGCGTTGGGGAACGTAGAGCAGCTCCCGAACGAGCAGCAACGCCCAGCGTTCCCCGACCACGTCGAGCGCTCGCGCCATCCCACAAGAGTCCCGGTAGCTACGGCTGGTCGGCATGAGTCCTAGATTACCACCAGCTTCAGTTGTTTTTAGCAACTCAACGTGCCTATCGTGGCGCGACGACGCCTAGAGACAGGACCCTTCACATGAGCACTTCTCACGCGACGACCGTGGATCCCGATGCGCACCAGGTGCTGTTCGAGAACGAGCACATCCGGGTGATCCAGGCCCGCGCCTCTCGAGGATGGAAGAGCGCAATGCACTCGCACCTGCCGATGCTCGTGGTCAACCTCGGCTCCGGGCGGCAGAAGGTGACCTACGGGGACGGGACGACGCAGATCGTGGACCTGAACCCCGGTGCGGTCGTCTGGCAGGAAGACGCGTTCGACCACACCTGGGAGTTGCTGGCGGGCGAGGTCAACGTGGTCCTGGTGGAGGTCAAGTCGGCGAACGCCGCCGCTTAGGCTCTGGGCCACGTTTCGTCCACAGGCGGCCGAATCGGCGGGTTGTCCACAGATCGACTCGCCCGGCTCCTGGTGGCCCTTCCACTGCCGCAAGGTGGTGGACATGAACCCACCGCACTCCACCCTCGGGGTCGTCGCCGCTCACCAGCACGGCCTTTTCACCCGCCAGCAGGCGCTCGACGCCGGCTACGACGACGCTGACGTCGACCGGTACGTACGAGAGCTGGCCTGGCACCGAATACGTTCCGACGTTCTCGTCGAGCGTTCGGTCTGGACCGCCGCCGACGCTGTCGGCCGGCACGTCCTGATGGTCCGCGCCGCCATACTGCAGCTCGATGTCCCGGCGGTGGTCAGTCACTGGTCCGCCGCCGCGGTCTGGGGACTGGCGTTACACCAGCCCAACCTGTCGCGCGTCCACATCACCCGGTCCGACTTGGAGTCCGCTCAGGTCGCCGCCGGCCTGCACGAGCACGCGGGACAGCTGATGCCGGGCGAGTTCACGCTGCGCCACGAGCTGCCGGTCACCTCGCTGGCCCGGACCGTCATCGACGTGGCGCGGGTCGGTCCGTACGACTCCGCGGTCGTCGCCGCGGACTCGGCGCTCCGGCTCGGTCTGCCCTGGGCCTCGTTGCTCGAGGCTCTGGACGGGCTGAGGGGGCGGGGTGGCGCCGGAGCCGCCGGGCGGGTGGTCGCGTTCGCGGACCGGCTGTCGGAGTCGGCCGGGGAGTCGTTGGCCCGGGTCGTGTTCGCCGAGCTCGACCTGCCCGCTCCGGAGCTGCAACCGGGGATCGGTTCGCTCCAGGATCGGTGCGACTTCCTGTTCGCCGAGCACCGCACGATCGCCGAGTTCGACGGACGAGCGCCGTACCACCGCGACCTCCGCGACGGCCAGGACCCCGCCATGGTCGTGCGGCGCGAACGAAGACGCGAGGCCGCGCTGCGAGAGCTCGGCTACGAGGTCGTCCGAGTGACCTGGAACGACCTGCACCCCGCCAACCGCCACGCCCTGGGCGAACGCGTCTCGCAAGCGTTCGACCGGGCCGCCCGTAAGGAGACAGCAGCATGAGCAAGGCAATGCGTACCACCGCGGCAATGGTCGCTACGGCACTCGCGGTGCCCGTCGTCGGCCTGGTCGCCGTCGCACAACCGGCGAATGCCGAGGTGTACAAGGGCGAAGCGACCGCGTCGGTGAACGTTCGCACGTTCCCGACACCGGCCGCGAAGCTGACGAGTGTCCTGAAGAAGGGCACCAAGGTCACGATCGCGTGCAAGATCGAAGGTCCGGACGTCGACGGCAACCGGTTCTGGTACCGCATCCAGGCCGGCCCGAACACCTGGCGCTACGCCGCCGCCAGGAACATCGAGGACGTCGGCAGGGCCCCGCACTACTGCAATCTCGGTCCGCCCGACGGTCAGGTCACCGCCAAGCCATCGGTCAAGCTCCGCACCACGCCGAGCCTCGACGCGACGAACGCCGGCAGCCTCGCGTACGGCGCCAAGCTCAACGCGATCTGCAAGGTGACCGGCGACGAGGTCGACGGCAACGACCGCTGGTACCAGCTCTACGACGGCCGCTGGGTCACCGCTCGCTACATCAAGAACCTCAACGGCCTCGTGCCCGAGTTCTGCGGGTAGAACCATGATCAGGACAATGGAGCGTGATCGAGTACACGATTCGGCAACCCACGCTCGAAGACGCCGACCAGCTCGGGGAGATCCACGTGCGGATCTGGCGCGAGGCGTACGGCGGGCTGATCGCGCAGCGCTATCTCGACGAGCTCGATCCGGCCCGGTCGGCCGACCGTTGGCGGGCCATGCTCGCCGAGCCCGACGACACCATGACCCGCCTCGTAGGTGTCGCGGGCGACCAGCTCGTCGGCTTCATCACCGTCGGTCCCGCCCGGGACGACGACCCGCCGACGCCGCTTGAACTCATGGCGATCAACGTGCTCGCCAGCCGTCACGGCACCGGGCTCGCCCACCAGCTGATCACCGAGGCGCTCGGCGACCACTCGGCGTACCTCTGGGTGGTCGGCGGCAACGACCGCGCGATGACCTTCTACCGCAAGTTCGGCTTCGAGCTGGACGGCGGCACGAAGGTCGACGAACGGCTCGAAGCGACCGAACACCGCATGACCCGCGTTCACGACGTCTAGCATCGAAATCGAGCTCGGACGTGGAACATCGGGAGGGGACATGGCCGACTACGAGGCGGCGACCCGGCGGTACAGGCCGGCGGACTTCCAGCAGCGCAAGCCGTTCCGCGAGGGCAGCAGGATCGAGGTACCGGTCGATCTCCGCCAGAGCGCCGACTCGATCGGCTGCCCGCCCGCGATCCTCGACAGCGACCCGGCGGGAACGGGCATCGGGATCTGGGTTCTCGTCGCCGAGCACCCGGACGAGGAGTTCCAGTGCGAGTACGAGTACGCCGGCGGGATCGTCTAGGTCGCCAGCAGCTCGTGCGCGCCGCGGAGGAGTTCGGCGCGTAGGTCGGCGTCGGGAACGTCGGGGAACAGGCTGATCGGGTCCGCGAGCGCACTCAGCGCCTGGGTCGCCCGGACCCGGTCGCGCCAGCCGGCGCGCGGGCCGGCGAGGAGCTTCTGCGCCTGCTCCATCCAGGCGATCACCCGGCTGCCCAGGACGAGCCCGTCCGCGCCGTAGACCGACGCGTCGCGGAACAACAGCGCCAGGATGCGGCGGTTGCTGAGCAGCGCGTCGACCGAGCCCTCCAGCACCTGCGTACGTACGGCGGCCAGCCCGCGGCGGCCACCGGCGACGACCAGCACCTCGTCGAGCTGGCCCAGCAGCGGACCCAGCACGTTCTCGAGGATCTCGGCCTTCGACCGGAAGTGGTAGTACAGCGAAGCCTTCGTGATGCCCACGCCCTCGGCGATCTCGCGCATCGACGTACCGCGGTAGCTCTTCGTCGCGAACAGTTCCACCGCCACGGACCGGATCCGACTCGGTGTGTCCTCTGCCACGGCCGCCATGGAACGAAGGCTAGCAGCATTGCCTACCGACCGGTCGGTAGATATCCTCTCTACCGACCGGTCGGTAGAGAGGATATGGCGAGATGATCAACGGAACAACGACCGACGCCTTCACCAGCGTCAAGGAGGCCTTTCGCGCGAACTTCCAAGCGGGCAAGGAGCTTGGCGCCAGCGTCGCTGCCTACCACCACGGCCAGCTGGTGGTCGACCTCTGGGGCGGACACGCGGACATCGCCCGCACGAAGCCGTGGGAACGCGACACCCTCGCGGTCATCGCGTCCACGACCAAGGCACTCGCCGCTATCGCCACCCTATTCGTCGTCGACAGGGGCCAGCTCGACCTCGACGCGAAGGTCGCGTCCTCCTGGCCGGAGTTCGCGGCCGAAGGCAAGGGCGACATCACGATCCGCCAGCTGATGAGCCACCAAGCGGGCGTTGTCACGTTGGAGAAGTCGCCCGTCACGATCGAGACCCTCGAGGCCGGAACACCCGTCGTGGAAGCCATCGCCGCCGCGACGCCCGAATGGACGCCCGGCACCGCACACGGCTATCACGCGCTGACGATCGGGCACGCGCTCAGCGAACTGATCCGGCGCACGACCGGTCTCACCGTCGGCCAGTTCCTCACCCGCGAGATCGCCGACCCATACGGCATCGACGCGTACATCGGCCTCCCCGAAACAGAGCTCGGGAGGCTCGCCGAGATCGCCGCTCCCAACCCAGGCGAACAGGCACTGGGCAAGGAGGTAGCGGAGCTCGCCGGGCTGTTCGCGGCGTTGAACGACCCGACGTCGCTGACGTTCCGGGCCACGTTCGCCAGCATCGCGGTCGACTTCGACTCGTCCAACGACCCGAGGTCCGCCCTCGCCGAGAGCCCATCCGCCGACGGCACAGGCAACGCCGCTGGACTGGCCAAGCTGTTCGCGATGCTCATCGGCGAGGTCGACGGCACTCGCCTCCTGTCCAGCAAGGTCGTCGACGAGGCCCGCAAGCCGCACGCCAGCGGCGAGGATCAAGTCCTGCGGCTGAGGACGGACTGGGGCCTGGGCTTCATGCTCCCGGGCGGCCCGATGTTCCGCGTCCCACAGGAGGGTGCGTTCGGGCACGGCGGGTCGACCGGCTCGTTCGCGTTCGCCGATCCCGAGAATGAGCTGGCGTTCGCGTACGTCCCCAACCGCATGTCCGAGTTGCTCGAAGGCAGCGACCAACGCACCTGGAGTCTGGTCGACGCGACCTATGCGAGCCTCTAGTCCCTGGGTCGCTTCCGTCGCCACTTCGGGATGTTTTGTCCGGGTTGAGCTTGGCGGCCGACGGACTTGTCGGTGGTCCGAGGCACGATGAACCCATGAACGACGTCCTCGAGCGCTTCTCGACCGCCACCGCGCAGTGGTTCCGGTCGTCGTTCGCCGCGCCCACGCCCGCTCAGCAGGGCGCCTGGGACGCGGTGAGCCGAGGCGAGCACACCCTCGTGGTCGCGCCCACCGGCTCCGGCAAGACGCTGGCCGCGTTCCTCTGGGCGCTCGACAAGCTCGCCACCACCCCACCGAAGGACAAGGCGCAGCGGTGCCGCGTTCTGTACGTCTCGCCGCTCAAGGCCCTCGCGGTCGACGTCGAACGCAACCTGCGCGCCCCGCTCACCGGCATCAAGCACACGGCGCGACGCCTCGGCCTGGCCGAGCCCGACATCCAGGTCGCGACACGTTCGGGCGACACCCCCGCGGACGAGCGACGCAGGTTCGCCAGGACGCCGGCCGACGTGCTCATCACCACACCCGAGTCGCTGTTCCTCATCCTCACCAGCCAGGCCCGCGAGGCCCTCCGCGGCGTCGAGACCGTGATCGTCGACGAGGTGCACGCCGTCGCCGGCACCAAGCGCGGCGCCCACCTCGCGCTCAGCCTCGAACGCCTCGACGCTCTGCTCGAGAAGAAGGCCCAGCGCATCGGCCTGTCCGCGACCGTCCGCCCGATCGAGACCGTGGCGAGGTTCCTCGGCGGCAGCGAGCCGGTCACGATCGTCAACCCGAAGTTCGAGAAGGTCTTCGATCTGCAGGTCATCGTTCCCGTCGAGGACATGGCCGAGCTGGGGCAGCCGATCGACGACCAGGAGGGCGCGGCCGCCGGAGCCGAGCGGCACAGCTCGATCTGGCCGCACGTCGAGGAACGCGTCGCCGACCTGGTCGAGCAGCAACGTTCCACGATCGTCTTCGCCAACTCCCGCCGGCTGGCCGAGCGCCTGACGGCCCGGCTGAACGAGATCAGCTACGAGCGCACCCACGGCGAGGCGATCCCCGACCACGATCCGCCCGCCCAGGTGATGGCGCAGTCCGGAGCCAGCCACGGCGCCGCGGGCATTCTCGCGAGGGCGCACCACGGTTCGGTCAGCAAGGAGCAACGCGCGCTCATCGAGGACGACCTCAAGTCGGGCCGCCTGCCTTGCGTGGTCGCCACCAGCAGTCTCGAGCTCGGCATCGACATGGGCGCGGTCGACCTCGTCGTCCAGGTCGAGGCACCGCCGTCGGTCGCCAGCGGGCTGCAGCGCGTCGGCCGCGCCGGCCACCAGGTGGGCGCGGTCTCGAAGGGCATCATCTTCCCCAAGTTTCGCGGCGACCTGGTCACGACCGCGGTCGTCACCGAACGGATGCGGGCTGGGCTGATCGAGGAGACCCACGTCCCGGCCAACCCGCTCGACGTCCTCGCCCAGCAGATCGTCGCCGCGGCGTGCGTCGACAGCTGGGACGTCGACGACCTGTACGACCTCGCGCGCAGGGCCGCCCCGTTCCTGACGCTCCCCCGCTCGGCATACGAGGCCGTGCTGGACATGCTCGCCGGCCGCTACCCGTCGGACGAGTTCGCCGAGCTCCGTCCGCGGCTGGTCTGGGACCGCGTCGCCGGCACGCTCACCGGCCGGCCCGGGGCCCAGCGGCTCGCGGTCACCAGTGGCGGCACGATCCCCGACCGCGGCCTGTTCGGCGTGTTCCTCGTCGGCGAGAAGGCGTCCCGGGTCGGCGAGCTCGACGAGGAGATGGTCTACGAGTCCCGCGTCGGCGACGTCTTCACGCTCGGCACCACCGCGTGGCGGATCGAGGAGATCACCCACGACCGGGTGCTCGTCTCCCCCGCCCCCGGGCAGCCCGGCAGGTTGCCGTTCTGGAAGGGCGACACGCTCGGCCGACCGGCCGAGCTGGGCAAGGCGATCGGCGGCTTCGTCCGTGAGCTCGACAAGGTCGGGCCGGACAAGGCCAAGGCGCGCGCCCGCGAGGCCGGCCTTGACGAGTGGGCCGCCGACAACCTGGTGAGCTACATCGCCGAGCAGAAGCAGGCGACCGGCCACCTGCCCGACGACCGGACCATCGTGGTCGAACGGTTCCGCGACGAGCTCGGCGACTGGCGCCTGTGCGTGCACACCCCGTTCGGCGCCGCACTGCACGCACCCTGGGCGCTGGCGATCGGCAACAGGCTGCAGGAGCGGTACGGCATCGACGTCCAGGCCGTGCACGCCGACGACGGCATCGTGCTGCGCATCCCCGACACCGAGGACCTGCCGCCGGGCGCGGAGCTGGTGGTGTTCGACCCGGACGAGATCGAGCAGTTGGTCACCGAAGCTGTCGGCGGCTCGGCGTTGTTCGCGTCGCGGTTCCGCGAGTGCGCCGCCCGCGCGCTGCTCCTCCCCCGCCGCGACCCGAAGCGCCGCTCGCCGTTGTGGCAGCAGCGGCAGCGGTCGGCTCAGCTGCTGTCGGTGGCGAGCAAGTACGGTTCGTTCCCGATCGTGCTCGAGACCGTTCGCGAGTGCCTGCGCGACGTCTACGACCTGCCCGGCCTGGTCGAGCTGCTCCGCGACGTGTCCGCGCGCAAGGTGCGGGTGGTCGAGGTCGAGTCGACCGAGCCCTCACCGTTCGCACGCAGCCTCACCTTCGGCTACATCGCGGCGTTCATGTACGAGGGCGACGCCCCGCTCGCCGAGCGCCGGGCCGCCGCGCTCGCACTGGACCAGACGCTGCTCGCCGAGCTGCTCGGCACCACCGAGCTGCGCGACCTGCTCGACCCGGGCGTGGTCGAGCAGACCGAGCTGGAGCTGCAACGGCTCGTCGAGGAGCGCCGCGCACGTGGGCCGGAGGACGTCGCCGACCTGCTCCGGTTGCTCGGACCCCTCGACACGGCCGAGGTCGCCGCCCGATCGCTGGAGCCCGACCGCGCCGGCCACTGGCTGTCCGACCTCGAGGGCGCCCGCCGCGTGCTCCGGCTGCGGGTCGGCAGCGTGGAGCGGTGGGCGTCGATCGAGGACGCCGGCCGGCTGCAGGACGCGCTCGGCATCCCGCTGCCCGTCGGCATCCCGCAGGCCTTCACCGACCCGGTGGCCGACCCTCTCGGCGACCTCATCGCTCGCTATGCCCGTACGCACGGGCCGTTCCTCGCCGTCGATGTGGCGGGCCGGTTCGGGCTGGGCGTGGCGGTCGTGCTCGACACGCTGCGCCGGCTGGCTTCGCAAGGCCGGGTGACCGACGGGGAGTTCCGGCCTGGTGGCCAGGGCACCGAGTGGTGCGACACCGGTGTGCTGCGGACGATCCGCCGACGTTCGCTGGCGGCGTTGCGCTCCGAGGTCGAGCCGGTCGACCCGAAGGCTCTCGCCCGCTTCCTGCCCGCGTGGCAGAACGTCGGCAGCCGGCTGCGCGGACCCGAGGGCGTGTTGCAGGTGGTCGAGCAGCTCGCCGGCTGTGCCGTTCCCGCCTCCGCGCTCGACCGGCTGATCGTCGGCTCGAGGGTCGCCGACTACCAACCCGCGATGCTGGACGAGCTCACCGCGGCCGGCGAGGTGGTCTGGGCCGGGCATGGCGCCTTGCCCGGAACGGACGGCTGGGTGTCGTTGCACCTCGCCGACACCGCCGACCTCACGTTGCCCGACCCGGTGGCCGACTTCGAGCCGGGCGAGCTGCACCAGCGAGTGCTCGACGTCCTCGCGCCGGGTGGCGGGTTCTTCTTCCGCCAGCTGGCCGACGCGGTCGAGTCGACCAACGACAACGACCTGGTGACCGCGCTCTGGGATCTGGTGTGGGCGGGGCATCTGACCGGCGACACGATGACCGCGCTGCGGTCGCTGGTGTCGGGTGGGAAGAGCTCGCACAAGTCGCGGTCGGCTCCGGCGCGGACGAGGTTCGCGCCGCGGCGGTCGGCCATGCGTACGGCGAGAGCGAACCTTCGCCGGGTGGGCCTCCCGCTCGCGGCCGGGCGATGGTCGCTGCTGCCGGAGCGGGAGACCGACCAGACCCGCCGAGCCCATGCGACCGCGGAGGCGTTGCTCGACCGGCACGGCGTGGTGACACGTGGCGCGGTGACGGCCGAACGGATCCCGGGCGGGTTCGCCGCGACGTATCGCGTGCTGTCGGTGTTCGAGGAGTCCGGCCGATGCCGGCGCGGCTACTTCGTGGCCGGTCTCGGCGCCGCCCAGTTCGGCGCGCCGGGCGCGGTCGACCGGCTGCGCGCGCAGACCGACTCGGTGACCGAACGCGAGCTGCGGACGGTCGTGCTCGCCTCGACGGACCCGGCCAATCCGTACGGTGCCGCGCTGCCGTGGCCCAACCAGGCACCGACCGAGGAGGGCCAGCGCGGGCACCGGCCCGGCCGCAAGGCTGGCGCCCTGGTCGTGCTGGTCGACGGCGAGCTGGTGGTCTATGTCGAGCGCGGCGGACGTACGTTCCTCACCTGGTCCGACGCCTCCGAGCTGCTCCAGCCCGCGGTCGACGCACTGGCGCTGAGCGTGCGGGACGGCTCACTCGGCAAGCTCAGCGTCGAACGAGCCGACGGCGAGGCCCTCCTCCAACCCGGCGGCCTTCGCACCCCGCTGGCCACCGCGCTGGCCTCAGCCGGCTTCCACACCACGCCTCGCGGCCTCAGACTCCGGGGCTAGCCCATCCCCACCCCGCACGCCACCCTCGAGCCCTCTCCCCCACAGTTTGCGACGGTCAGGCGGACTGGCTGGCGAGGGAACCGAGGAACGCGACGGTCCGGGCCTTGTCCTCGGCCGTTCCGGCGGGGATCGCCTGCACCTCGTCGACCCCCACGTCGGCGAAGCGCCGGATGGCCGCCTCGACCGTCGCCTCGTCGCCCGCGATGATCGAGTCGCCCGCGGAGCTGAGCCCCTCGCGGTCGAAGATCTTGCGATAGCTCGGCAGCTCGTACGCGGCGCCGAAGTTCTCGTTCGCCCACGCCCGCGCACCGTCCGGGTCCGACGTCACCGTCACCATCGCGCCGGCGACCAGCTCCGGGGTCGGGCGTCCGAACTCCGCGGCCGCCGAGGTCAGCGCCGGCAGGAAGTACTCCTCCACTGTCTGCGGCCCGGACCAGGCCACGACGATGCCGTCCGCCAGCTCCCCCGCCAGCTTGAGGTTCGCCGGACCGAGCGCCGACAGGAACACGGGTGGCGCGGGAACGTCCGGGATGGCAACCGATCCGACCGCGGTCCAGAACCGCCCGTGGAAGTCCACCTCCTCGCCGCGCAGCAGCGGCCGCAGCACGGTGACGTACTCGCGCAGGTTCGCGCCCGGCGAGGCGAACGGCAGCCCGTAGATCCCCTCGATCAGCGGCTGGTGGCTCGGGCCGATGCCGAGCACCAGCCGCCCGCCGGTCACCGCCTGGACGGTCAGCGCCTGCGCGGCGAGCGCGAGCGGATGCCGCGGGTACGTACGCACGATCGCCGTCCCCAGCCGCACCGACGGCGCCACCGAGCCGATCGCGCCGAGCAGCGTGAGCGGGTCCCAGGCGCCGACCTCGCCGAGCCACGCGGTGCTGAATCCTGCCTTCGCTATGTCTTCGAACGCCCCGCGGGCGGCCTCGATGGGCAGTCCGGTGAGCTCTGGCCAGGTTCCGATTCGCATGCATTCCAGTCAACGTCCGGGAAGACCACGCACCAAGACGTGGTTGACCTCTGCAGCGATAAGGAATCGTGATCGTAGGAGGCAGGCATGGAGCTGAGGCAGCTGCGGTACTTCGTCGCCGTCGCCGAGGAACTGCACTTCGGCCGCGCGGCCGAACGCCTGCACGTTGCCCAGCCCGCCGTCAGCCAACAGCTCGCCAGGCTGGAACGACAGCTGGGTGTCACGCTGCTCGACCGCAACCCGCGCAGCGTTCGGCTCACCGAGGACGGGGAGCGCATGCTCGTCGAGGCGCGCGCCGTCCTGGCCGCCGCCGACCAGGCCACCGCCGTCGCCGCGCAGCTGAAGGCCGGAACGATCCACACGCTGCGGTTCGGCACCAGCCCCGGGCTCGGCCCGCGGATCGAGAAGGGCATCGAGGCACTTCGCGCCGCCGACCCCCAACTCGTCGTCGAGCTCGACGCGCGTTCGGTCGCGCAGCAGCTCGCCGCCCTCCGTTCCGGCGAGCTCGATGCCGCGCTCGTCCGGGCGATCGCGCCCCAGCGCGGCGTCGAGACGTTCGAGCTCTGGCACGACCAGGTCGCGGTCGCCCTCCCGGCGAGCAGCCCCCTCGCCCAGCAGGACACGATCCGGCTCGAGCAGCTCGCCGACCTCCCGCTCCGCCTCCCCGCCGAGGAGTGCGACTCGCTGTTCCGCGCCGCGATCCTCGACGCGTGCCGCAAGGCCGGGTTCGAGCCGCGGCTCGGCCGGAAGGCGACGACGATCGAGGACACGCTCGTCGAGGTGGGGACAGGCGCGATGTCGTGGGCCGCCACGTTCTCCTGCAGCCAGGCCGTCGAGGACGGCAAGGCCTCGGTCCGGCTGGTCGACCCTCCCCTCATGCTTCCCGGCGGGGTCGTCGTGCCGGAGACGCTTCGCACCGCGTGTGCACGGGAGTTGGCGGCCGCGTTCGGTTGACGATCACGCCGCGACGGTGAGACGTTGCGCGCATGGACACCGTGGAGTTCACGCCGACGTTCGAGCAACTCGCCTGGACGTTCGGCGGCGTCGAGCCGATCATGAAGATCAAGCCGGGAACGATGCTGCGGCTGTGGTGTGAGGACGCCTACTCAGGCAAGCTCCGCTCGTCGAGCGACCTGCCGAGCCAGTGCGTCGACATCAACCAGGTGAACCCGCAGACCGGACCGTTCTACGTCGAGGGCGCCGAGCCTGGCGACACCCTCGCGCTGCACTTCGTCACGATGGAGCCCGCGCGTGACTGGGGTGTGTCGACGTTGATCCCGTTCTTCGGCGGGCTGACCGGCACCGACCGGACGGCGCTGCTCCAGGACGCGCTGCCGGAGCTGACCTGGGTCTACCAGTACGACCGCGAGCGGCACACCGTGACGTTCGAGGCCGCGCGCAGCGACTTCCGCCTCGACCTGCCTGCCGAGCCGATGCTCGGCACCGTCGGCGTCGCTCCGCCGGCGCGGGAGGTGCGGTCGTCGCTCGTCCCCGAACGGTTCGGCGGCAACATGGACACGCCGGAGATGAGGGCCGGCGCGACCTGCTACCTCGGCGTGAACGTTCCCGGCGCGCTGTTCTCGGTCGGCGACGGGCACTACCGGCAGGGCGAGGGCGAGGCGTGCGGCACCGCGGTCGAGGGCGCGATGAACGTCACCGTGATCGTCGAGCTGGTGAAGGGCGGCGCGCCGGCGTGGCCGCGGATCGAGCATGACGACTGGCTGATCGCCGTGGGGTCGAGCCGCCCGCTCGAGGACGCGTGGCGGATCGCGCAGGTCGAGATGATCACCTGGCTCGGCGAGCTGTACGGGCTCGACCCGATGGACGGCTACCAGGTCGTGTCGCAGACCGCGAAGGCGCCGATCGCCAACGTGGTCGACGCGAACTACAGCTCGGCGGTGAAGATCGCGAAGTCGCTGCTGCCGCCTCCGAACGCGTACGGTGGCATGCATGATCACCTCCGTTCGCTGGCCTGACATGCGCAGTCTCGGCTCGCTCAGTTTCGCCGCACGCCACCGCCCTCAGGCGGTGTCACGATGTTCTGTTGGAGCTTCTTCGACGAGCCGAACTGCGAAGTGGAGAACCTGATGGATCTGCAGCTGTCCGGCCGGCGTGCCCTGATCACGGGTGGGACGAAGGGCATCGGCCGCGCGATCGTCGCGGGCTTCGCGGCCGAGGGTGCCGCGGTGGGCTTCTGCGCCCGGACCGCGGCCGACGTGGAGGCGACCGAGCAGGACCTCAAGCAGCACGGCGTTCCCGCCCTCGGCCGTGCGCTGGACGTGGCGGACGGCGCGGCGGTGACGAACTGGGTGAACGACGTCGCGGCCGAGTTCGGCGGCATCGACATCGTCGTGGCGAACGTGAGCGCGCTCGCGATCCCCGACGAGGAGGCGAACTGGCAGACCTCGTTCGCCGTCGACATGATGGGCACGGTCCGCCTCGTCAACGCCGCCTTGCCGCACCTCGAGCGCAGCTCCGCGGGCTCGATCGTGACGATCTCGTCCGTGTCGGGTCGCGAGGTCGACTTCGCGGCGGGACCGTACGGGACGTTCAAGGCCGCGATCGTCCAGTACACGCAGGGCCTCGCGTATCAGCTTGCGGCCAAGGGCATTCGAGCCAACACGGTGTCGCCGGGCAACACGTTCTTCGAGGGCGGCGTGTGGGAGGGGATCAAGAACGGCAACCCCGACCTCTACGAGCTGGCCGTCGGCCTGAACCCGACGGGCAAGATGGGCTCACCGGACGAGATCGCGAACGCCGTCGTCTTCATCGCCAGCCCCGCCGCCAGCCGCATCAGCGGCACCAACCTCGTCGTCGACGGAGCCCTCACCCGAGGCGTCCAGCTGTAGATGGAGGTCCAGCCCTGTGGACACGTCGCGCGGAAGGGCAGCGGCAGGCTTTGCAGACACCTGCTTCACGAGGGTGCCGTGAACCGGTCGAAATCAGGGGTGACGTGATGCTTCGCTGGCCCCTCTCGGATTAGGCTCCCGAGCTCATGGCCACTCCGCTACCGACGTTCCGCTACCACCCCGACCCGCTCGCGACCGGGAGTGTCGTGAGGTCCGATGCCGAGTGCGAGATCTGTTGCGCCGTACGCGGCTTCAGGTACGCCGGGCCGGCCTTCTCGCAGATCGTCGACCAGGTCGAGGCCGTTGTCTGTCCGTGGTGCATCGACGACGGCTCCGCGGCGGAGAGTCTGGAGGTGACGTTCGCCGAGCGGGAGGGGTGGGACGACGACGTGCCGCTGGACGTCATCGACGAGGTCTGCCAGCGAACGCCCGGCTTCTACAGCAACAAGCGGCCGCAGTGGCTGGACCATCACGGCGACGCGGCGGAGTACCACGGAAGGCTCACCAAAGACGAGCTCACCGCCAAAGGCCCGGACCCCGCCCAGGCCGCCAAGGAGGCCGGTGAAGGCGAGACGTACGTGCTGTTCCGCTGCACCGACTGCAGCGACTTCCTCGCCTACCCCGACTAGGAGAACGCCCGCCCGACCGCCGAAGCCCGCGTGTCCGGCGTAGCCAACCGCACGGCATCCGCGGTCAGGTCGTCCGGCTTGGTCTGTGACTCACGCTCGGCCTCCACCCGCGCCTGGTAGACCTCGACCTCGTTCTGCACCCGCTCGGCGTCCCAGCCCAGCACATCGGCGACCAACGCGGCAACCGGTGCCGCGCTCTCGGTGCCGCGGTGCGGCTCCTCGATCGAGACCCGCGTCCGCCGCGCCAGGACGTCGTCCAGGTGCACGGCCGCCTCGTGCGTCGCCGCGTACCGAGCCTCGACCCGCAGGTACTCCCCCGCCCCGTCCAAAGCCTCCAACAACGACGGATCCGAAGCGGCCAGCTCGAGCACCTCGTCGACCATCGAGCCATAACGGTCGAGCAGCCGCTGCATCCGCCACACCGGCAGCCCGGACTCGGCCGACAGCTCGTCGATCTGGTTGACCAGCGCGTGGTAACCCTCCGCACCCAGCAACGGAACGTGTTCGGTCACCGAGGGCGGGATGTGCCCGAGGTCCGGCCGCGCCGCGTCGACCGCGTCCTTCGCCATCACCCGGTACGTCGTGTACTTGCCACCCGCGATCGACACCAACCCCGGCAGCGGCCGCGCCACCGCGTGCTCGCGCGACAGCTGGCTGGTCTTCTCCGACTCGCCCGCCAAGAGCGGCCGAAGGCCCGCGTACACACCTTGAATGTCGTCCCGCGACAACGGCACTGCCAAGACGGAGTTGACATGGTCGAGGATGTAGTCGATGTCCGCCTGGCTCGCGGCCGGATGCGCCTTGTCGAGCTCCCATTCGGTGTCGGTCGTCCCGATGATCCAGTGATTGCCCCACGGAATCACGAAAAGAACGGACTTCTCCGTTCGGAGGATCAACCCAACCTCGGACGCGATGCGGTCGCGCGGAACGAGAACGTGCACGCCCTTCGACGCGCGCACCCGGAACCGGCCGCGTCCGCCGGTGAGCCGCTGGATGTCGTCGGTCCACACGCCCGTGCAGTTGATGACGACCTTCGCGCGCACGGTCGTGATCTCGCCGGAGTCGACGTCACGCACCTCCGCGCCGACGATTCGCTCGCCCTCACGGAGAAAACCGATGACTTCGGACGAGTTGCGCACCACCGCGCCGTACCGCGCCGCCGTACGGATCACCGTCAAGGTGTGCCGCGCGTCGTCGGCCTGCGCGTCGTAGTACTTGATCGCGCCGACCAGAGAGTCCTGCCGCAGACCCGGGCAGAGCTTCAACGCTCCGTGTCGGGTGAGGTGCCGGTGCAACGGAACGGACCGCCCGCGCCCCATCGTGTCGTACAGGATCAGACCCGATCCTACGTACGGCCGCTCGACCATCCGTGTCTTCAACGGATAGAGGAACGGGACGGGCTTCACCAGATGCGGCGCGATGCGCGTCAGCATCAGCTCGCGTTCTTTCAACGCCTCGGCGACGAGATGGAAGTTGAACTGTTCCAGATAACGCAACCCACCATGGAACAGCTTGCTCGAACGGCTCGACGTTCCACTCGCGAAGTCACGGCTTTCGACAAGCGCCGTGTCGAGACCGCGCGTCACAGCGTCCAACGCCGTTCCCGCGCCGGTCACTCCCCCGCCGATGACCAGAACGTCGAACGTCTGATCGCCCAGTTTTCGCCAAGCTTCGGCCCGTTCTTCAGGACCAAGTCGCCCAGAACCTCTCACGGCCGCGCTCCTCACTCCCGCAACTGGTCACTACGGATTATTGACAGTTGCCGTTGAAGATCAATCTACTAGGGGGTCACATACGAGTTTCGAGACGGCCCATCCCGGGCCGCCTGTCGACTCCGTACCCGGACGATGAAGTCCGGCACAAGGGGAGGCGAACATGGGGACGATCATCCTCTCGGAGACACTCGGCACGATGTTGCTCACTCTGCTGGGCTGCGGCGTCGTTGCCAACCATCTCCTCACGAACACCAAGGGACGCGGCGGCGGTTTCCTGATGGTGAACTTCGGTTGGGGCATCGCGGTCTTCGCCGGCGTGTACGTCGCCGCGAAGAGTGGTGCACACCTCAACCCCGCCGTCACGCTGGGAATCCTCGCGAGCGGCGCCGACGAGTACGCCAAGGGCGTCGACATCACCGTCCTGAACACCCTCGCCTACTTCCTCGGCGAGTTCCTCGGCGGCTTCCTGGGCGGCGTGCTCTGCTGGCTGGCGTACCGGCAGCACTTCGACCAACACGACAACGCGGCGGAGAAGCTGGGAGTGTTCTCCACCGGTCCGCAGTACCGGAACGTGACGTGGAACCTCGTCACCGAGATCATCGCCACGTTCGTCCTGGTGTTCGTGATCCTGTTCTTCGCCGGAACGCCGTCCGGCCTGGGCCCGTTGGCTGTCGCCATGCTGGTCGTCGGCATCGGCGCATCGCTAGGCGGTCCGACCGGCTACGCGATCAACCCGGCTCGTGACCTGGGCCCCCGGCTCGCGCACCTCGTCGTGCCGATCAAGGGCAAGGGCCCGAGTGACTGGGGCTACTCGTGGATCCCCGTCGTCGGGCCTATCGTCGGCGGTGTCGTCGCCGGGCTGGTCGCGATGATCGTCAAGAACGCGATCGGCTGACCCTTTCCGTACTCGACACTGACCGGAGCTTGCAGACATGACCGACTACGTGGCAGCGATCGACCAAGGCACGACGAGCACCAGGTGCATGGTGTTCGACCACTCCGGGCGGGTGGTCAGCGTCCACCAGCTCGAGCACGAGCAGATCTTCCCGCGCGCCGGCTGGGTCGAGCACAACGCCGAGGAGATCTGGGCGAACACCCGCGAGGTCACCGCGGGCGCGCTCGCCAAGGCGGACATCACCTCGACGAGCATCGCGGCGGTGGGAATCACCAACCAGCGTGAGACAGCGCTGGTGTGGGACCGCTCGACCGGCAAGCCCGTCTACAACGCGATCGTCTGGCAGGACACGCGTACGGACCGGATCGTCGACCAGCTCGGCGCACTCGGCGGCGGCGCGGAACGGTACAAGGACAAGGTGGGCTTGCCGCTCGCGACGTACTTCTCCGGCCCGAAGGTCCGTTGGATCCTGGACAACGTCGACGGCGCGAAGGACGCGGCCGAGCGCGGCGACCTGCTGTTCGGCAACATGGACACCTGGTTGCTGTGGAACATGACCGGCGGCGTCGACGGCGGTCTGCACATCACCGACGTGACGAACGCGTCGCGGACGATGCTGATGGACCTCACCACGCTGTCGTGGGACGCCGACATCGCAGCGGAGATGGGCATTCCGATGTCGATGCTGCCGGAGATCCGGCCGTCCTCGCAGGTGTACGGCGAGGGCCGTTCGGGCGGCTCGCTGCCCGGTGTGAAGATCGCCGGCGACCTCGGCGACCAGCAGGCGGCGACGTTCGGGCAGGTGTGCTTCGACGTCGGTACGGCGAAGAACACGTACGGCACGGGCAACTTCCTGCTCCTCAACACCGGCACCGAGCAGGTGAAGAGCGAGAACGGCCTGCTGACCACGGTGTGTTACAAGATCGGCGACGACGCAGCGGTGTACGCGCTGGAGGGCTCGATCGCCGTCACCGGCTCTCTCGTGCAGTGGGTGCGGGACAACCTCGGCCTGATCGGCTCCGCGCCGGAGATCGAGGAGGTCGCCCGGACGGTCGAGGACAACGGCGGCGCGTACTTCGTCCCGGCGTTCTCCGGCCTCTTCGCGCCGTACTGGCGGTCCGACGCGCGCGGCGCGCTCGTCGGTCTCACGCGGTACGTCAACAAGGGCCACATCGCGCGTGCGGTGCTCGAGGCGACGGCGTTCCAGAGCAAGGAAGTCATGGACGCCATGAACGCCGACTCCGGTGTCGACCTCACCGAGCTCAAGGTCGACGGCGGCATGGTGCAGAACGAGCTGCTGATGCAGTTCCAGGCCGACATTCTCGGCGTTCCGGTGTTCCGCCCGCAGGTCGCCGAGACGACGGCGCTGGGCGCGGCGTACGCGGCGGGGCTGGCGGTCGGGTACTGGTCGAACCAGGACGACCTGCGGCAGAACTGGCAGGAGGACAAGCGCTGGACGCCGTCGATGGACTCGGCGAAGCGCGACAAGGAGTACGCGAACTGGAAGAAGGCCGTGACCCGCACGTTCGACTGGGTCGAGGCCGACGACTGAGCCACGCCCGCACGCGACTTGTTCCAGGGATCTCGCCGTCTAGGCCGAGATCCCTGGAACAACTCTGTGTCCGATTGATCCGGTAAGCTCACTCCTGGTGTGCCGGGAAGTCTGGTCGGCGAGTCGTGTTGTCGTGTCGACGGAAGGACTCCCCCATGCGTGCCGGTGATCTCTGCTCTCCGTTCCCGAGCGTGCGGATGGATACGCCGGCGATCGAGGCCGCCCGTCTGCTCGCTGGTCAGGACCTACCTGGTCTCGTCGTCGTGGACGCCCGAGACAAGCCGGTGACCGTGCTGCCGGGTACGCAGGTGCTCCGGCTCGCCGTTCCGCAGTACATCCAGGACGATCCCACGCTCGCCCGCGTGATCGACGAGGCGCACGCGGACCAGTTCCTCGCCGACCTCGCCAACCGGACCGTTCGCGAATGCCTGCCCGAGCAGCCGCGCGAGCTGCCCGTCGTCAAGGACGACGCGACCGTGCTCGAGGTCGCCGCGCTGATGGCACGTTCCCGCAGCCCGCTCGTCGCCGTCGTCGCGCAGGACGGCACCCTCGACGGCGTCGTCACGCTCGACGCGCTGCTCGACCGGATGCTGGGGACATGACCGCGATCGCCTGGATCGCGGTGGCGATCTTCGTCTTGGCCTATGTCCTGATCGCGACCGAGTGGGTCCACCGCCTCGCCGCGGCGCTCGGTGGCGCCTGCCTGATGTTGGTGCTCGGGATCACCGACACCGAGCACGCGTTCTTCTCCGAGGTCGCCGGCATCGACTGGAACGTGCTGTTCCTGCTGCTCGGCATGATGCTGATCGTCTCCGTGCTCAGACGCACCGGCCTGTTCGAGTACCTCGCGATCTGGTCCGCCAAGCGCGCCCGCGGGCAGCCGTTCCGCGTGATGGTGATCCTCGTTCTCGTGACGGCGATCGCCTCAGCTGGGTTGGACAACGTCACCACGGTGCTGCTCGTCGCGCCGGTCACGTTCCTGGTCTGCGACCGGCTCGGCGTGCCCGTGACGCCGTTCCTCATCGCCGAGGTGATGGCCTCCAACATCGGCGGCGCGGCCACGCTGGTGGGCGATCCGCCGAACATCATCATCGCCTCGCGCGCCGATCTGTCGTTCAACGACTTCCTCGCGCATATGGCACCGTTCATCGCGATCGTGCTCGTGGTCTATGTCGCCTTGTGCCGTTGGCTCTTCCGCAAGGCGTTCAGCTACAACGCCGAGCGCGCCGCGTCGGTGATGGAGCTGCGCGAGCGCGACGCGATCCGCGACATACGGCTGCTCGTCGTGTCGCTGGTCGTGCTTGGCCTCGTTTTGTTGGCGTTCGTCCTGCACACCTGGCTCCATCTCGAGCCCGCGGTGATCGCGATCGTCGGCGGGCTGGCCTTGTTGGCCCTGTCTCGGTTGGATCCCGGCGATGTCGTCCGCGGCGTGGAGTGGCCGACGCTCGCGTTCTTCGCCGGGCTGTTCGTGATGGTCGGCGGACTGGTGTCGACCGGGGTGATCGACCAAGTCGCCACCGCCGCCTCCGACGCCGTCGAGGGAAAGCTCGGCCTCGCCACGATGGCGTTGCTGTGGGGATCGGCGGGGCTGTCCGCGATCGTCGACAACATCCCTTACGTGGCGACGATGTCGCCGATCGTCGCGGAGCTCGTCGCGAACGCGGGCGGCAACGACCACGCCCAGGTGCTGTGGTGGGCCCTCGCGATCGGCGCCGACCTCGGCGGCAACGCGACCGCGATCGGCGCGTCCGCGAACGTCGTCGCGCTCGGCCTGGCCGAACGAGCGGGCAAGCCGATCTCGTTCTGGGAGTTCACCAAGTACGGCCTCGTCGTCACCGCTGTGACGATCACCCTGGCGGTGCCGTACCTCTGGTTGAGGTATCTCTAGATGTCGAAGGCCGTCGCGAGCCCCTGGATCGCGGCGGCGATCACGAAGATCGCGACCAGGCCGAGGCCACACGACGGCGAGCAGTCCCCAGCCGATCATCCATTTGTAGACCGGGCCCTTCGCGCGGTCCTCGCCGTACCTGGCGATCCGTTGCGGCCGGACCACTTGCGCGACTCGACGACCATCTTCGACAACGCGAACAGCGAGCCGGCGAAGTTCGGGATCGCGCCGTTGCTGAGCCCGTTCAGCGCCACTGGCCATCCATCTCAGGTTAGTATCTGATATACCAGACGTGAAGTGCTCTGTCCGGTTTGCGCCGTCAGGCGATCTGGACGTAGCTGTAGCTCGGCTTGATGCGCTTGTTCACGAACGCCCCGATGCTCTTCGCGGTCAGCAGGGCGTTGTGGACCAGCGGCGACACGTCGAAGTAGTGGTAGATGTCGCCGCTGACGTACTTGAGCTCGAGCGTTCGCGAGTCGGCGTCATAGCCGACACTCGCGACGCTCGACGACTGGACGTGCTGGCGCTTCACCGCGCCGACTCTAGTCGCGCGGCTCCTCTCGTACGGCGCTGACCAGCTGGGTCGGGTTGATGAACCGCAGGCCCACCACCAGCAGCACGACCATGGAGAGCGTGTAGATCACGGCCATCGCGTCGACCGCCTGCTGCGAACGGATGCCCGCCGCCGAGACCGCCGTGTAGAGAGCGACCACGAGCGTGGACGAGTCCGGGCCCTGCACGAGGAACGTGAGCTCGAACATGCCGACCGTTCGAACCAGCACGAGGATCGACGCCGCGAGCATGCCCGGAACGAGCAGCGGGCCGATGATGCGGGCGAAGATCGCGCCCGTCTTCGCGCCGCACATGCGCGCCGCGGCTTCGAGGCGCGGGTCGATCTGCTCGATGAACGGGGTCATCACCATGATCACGAACGGCACCGACGGCACCAGGTTGACGAGGATCACACCGATCAGCGAGCCCGCGAGGTGGAACTTGTAGAGCACGGTCGCGAGCGGGATGCCGTACGTGATCGGCGGGATCAGAATCGGCAACAAGAACAGCAACATCAGCACGCGCTTGAACGGAAAGTTCCGTCTGGCAAGGGCATACGCCGCTGGCACGCCGACCAACACCGACACCAGCACGACCGCGAGCGCCACGATCACCGTGACGATCAGCACCTGCAGCAGGCCGAACTCCTGCCACGCCTCGGCGTACCGACCGAGCGTGTACTCCGTCGGCAACCAGGAGTCGAACCACGATCGCGCGAACGAGTTCACCACGACGGTCGCGATCAGCGCGAGCAGGTTGACGAGGAAGAACGCGACGGCACCCCAGACGAGGACCGAGGAGACCTTGAAAGCGCGGAACGTTCTCATCCCTTGCCTCCTGTGCTGCCGCGGTAGAAGCGCGACCTCACGGCGAGCACGAGGCCCACGACCGCGAGTTCGACTCCGCCCATCACCATCGCGATCGCCGACGCGAGCGGATAGTCGTACTGCTCCCAGCCGGCCCGGTACGCCGCAAGCGAGATCACGTGCGTCTCCCCCGAGGGTTCACCGACCATCACCGCAGACGGGAAGACCGAGAACGCCAGCACGAACGCGAGGCAGAACGTCACCGCCAAGCCCGGCATCAGCAGCGGCAACGTGATGCGCCGGAACCGCTCCCACCACCCCGCGCCGAGCGTGGCTGCAGCACGTTCCAGCGTCGGGTCGATGCCCGACAGGTACGACAACGTCAGCAGGAACGCGAACGGGAATCCCGTGATCACCAAGGAAAGCAGCACACCCCAATACCCGGGCACGAAGCGGATCGGACCGTCGATCAGACCGACCGCCTCGAGGGTGCGGTTCATCCAACCCGCGTTGCCGAGATAGGTGAGCAAGCCCTCGGCGGTGAGTACGGTGCCGAGCGTGATCGGCACGACGAGGATCGCCGTCAACAGCCGCTTGCCCCGGAACCGGCCGCGCATCTTGTACGCGATCGGCACCGAGGCGAGCACGTTGAACAACGCCGCAGGCAAGGCCAATCGCAGCGTGAGCCAGATCGTCTCGCTCTGGAACGGGTCGGCGAAGAAGGCCCGATAGTTGTCGAAGATGCCACTGGTCTTCGGCGTGAACGACAGCTGCAGCCCGTACAGGAACGGGTAGAGGAACAGCCCGACGATCAGCACGACCGCCGGCAGCAGCAGGAACAGCGTGCGGTCGACCCCACGTTCAGCGAGCCGATGCCGCAGCGACACCTCGGCCACTACGCCGCCACCTCGTCCGGCGCGGCGGGGCTGTCGGCGGAGAAGACCAACACCCGTTCGGGCGGCACCGTGATCGCGATCTGGTCGCCGGAGGCCAGCCGCTCGTTCGTCCGGAGGTGGAGCGAGGTGCCGTCCGCGGTGCGTACCTGGACGGCGAGCTCGCGGCCCTGGTACTCGACCACCTCGACCGTGACCGCGACGCCGCCCGTGCCGACGACGAAGTCCTCGGGGCGGATCGCCACGACTCCTTCGCGTTTGCCGGCCAGGTTGTCGCGATCGATGCCGGTCAGCTCGAGCCCGTGGCCTTCGAGCTCGAGCCGCTGGCCCGTTCCACCGACGATGTGGAGCTCGAGCAGGTTGCGGTAGCCCATGAAGCCGGCGACGTATCGGTTCGCCGGCTCGGTGTAGAGCTCCTCCGGCGGCCCGATCTGCTCGACGCGGCCGTCCCGCAGGACGACGAGGCGGTCGGCGAGCGAGAGCGCCTCCTCCTGGTCATGCGTGACGTACACCGTGGTCAGCCCGAGCTGCTGGTGGATGCGGCGGATCTCCGTGCGCATCTCCTGGCGCAGCTTGGCGTCCAGGTTGGACAACGGCTCGTCCATCAGGACGAGCGCGGGCTCGACCACGATGGCGCGAGCGATCGCGACGCGTTGCTGCTGCCCGCCGGAGAGTTGGGCGGGCAGCTTGTCGGCGTGTTCTTCCAGCTGCACAAGGCGAATCGCGCTCTCGACACGTTGGCCGAGCTCGTTCTTCGGGGTCTTGCGCATCTGCAGACCGAACGCGATGTTCTTGCGTACGGACATGTGCGGGAACAGCGCGTAGCTCTGGAACACCATGCCGAAGCCGCGTTCCTCGGGAGGAAGCGTGTCGATCCGCTTCTCGTCGAGGTGGATCGTTCCGGCGGTGAGCGGCAGCAGGCCGGCGAGGCAGTTGAGCGCCGTCGACTTGCCACAGCCCGATGGTCCGAGCAGCGCGATGAACTCGCCCGAGTCGATGACCAGGTCGAGGCTGTCAAGAGCGGTTTGACGACCGAACGTTCGCGTCACTGCCGCAAGCCGGAGTTGACGGAAGCCGTCGGACCGTGCGTGCGTCATTGCTTCTTGACCTTCGATCCGCCGATCTCCCTGTCCCACTTGTCGAAAGCGGCAACCATGTCCTTCGCCTCGAGCGGTGTGGCCTTCGGGTTGTCGGCGATCAGCTTCTCGAACGACGGGTCGCCGAAGTCCTTGATCGCCTGCTGGCTGTCCGCCGGAGCCATGTCGATCGTGACGTCCTTGATCGCGGGGCCGGGGTAGAAGAAGCCCTTGTCGTACGCCTTCGCCTGCTGGTCGGGCTTCAGCATCCATTGCAGCAGAAGGAGAATCGCGGAGACGTTGTCGGCACTCACGCCCTTGGGGATCACCGCGTAGTGGGCGTCGGTGACCCAGGTGAAGCCTTCGTACGCGCCGACCTTGACCTCCTTGGGCACGGTGCCGAGCACGCGCGGGTTGACGTACCATCCGGTGGTGGAGGCGATGATGCCGACCGAGCCGTTGCCGAGGTTCTTCATCGTGTCGGCGGTGCCGGACGGGTAGAACTCGATGTACTTGTCCAGCTCGGCGAGGAACTTCCAGGTCTTCTCCCAGCCGTTGACCGGGTCCTTGGGATCCTTGTCGCCGAGGATGTACGGCAGGCCCATGAGCAGAGTGCGGCCGGGACCGGAGTTGGCCGGGCGCGCGTACATGAACTTGCCCGGGTTGGCCTTGGCCCAGTCGAGCAGACCTTGCGCTGTGGTGGGCGGCTGCGGGACCTGCTTGGGGTCGTACTCGAGCAGCGGGCCGGACGGGTAGTACGTGACGACGACGCCCTGATCCTGGGCGAGCTTCTGCATCTCGGCCGCGGGCTCGAGGTAGTTGGCCATCGGATCCTTGAGCCGGTCGCCGAAGTCCTTGACGATCGGGACCCAGAGGCCCTGGTCGATGCCCGCGGACAGGCCGTCGTTGCCGGTGAGGACAAGGTCGGTCTGGACGTTGCCGCCGTCCTGCTGGGCCTTGATCTTGCCGGCGGTCTCGGGGCCGGTTGCCTTCTGGTACGTGACGCGACTGACGACGTCCTTGTTGTTGGCGACGAAGTCGTCGATCATCGCCTGTGTCAACTGCAGGTTGCCGGCGACGTCGAGGATGTCGAGCGTGACTGGCTTGCTGGGCTTGTCGGGGACGCTGGCGGCATCGGTGGGTGCAGCCGTGTTGCCGGTGCCTCCGCCGCCTGGGGCCTCGGGTGCGCCGCAAGCGGCGCCGGCGAACATCGCGGCGACCGCGACCGCGGTGGCTATGGGGCGGATGGCCCGTCGAGCTCGAGCGTTCATGAACGCGTGACCCCTCTCGTCTGTCGCGGGCAGCGTTGCCCACACCCCGTCGGACGCGACGTGGTCCCCCGAAGAATGGAAAACGCTTGCACAAGTTGTCAAGCGCAGGCCGAGGAAGCGCTTTCTCACTCTGGCGTCGCGCTGGCGCCTTGCTGGCGCGGATTTGCGTTCAGGCCTTGGCGAGACTGTCGAAGACGAGCCCGGTGGCGGCTCGTAGCCGTGCGCGCAGGTCGGAGTTCGGCGGGGCGAGCGTCCAGTGCGCGATGATGCCGTCGATCATGGCGACCAGCGTCTCGGCCGCGACCTTGGTGTCGACGTTCGCGAGCTCGCCTCGTTCGATGCCCTCGTCGAGAAGTTGCGTCGCGTCGGAGATGGTGCGGTGGAAGTTCTGCTCGAGGAGCTGCGCCATCTCGGGGAGGCGTCTCGCGAGGCTGTAGAGCTCGAACGCGAGGGTGCCGAACTCGGGATTCTTGGTGGCGTGCTCGGCCATATTGTCGACGAGGGCCATGAACCGGTTCCTGACGGTGGCGCCGTCGGGGCCCTCGGGGATGGACCAGAACTGGAGGTCGAACAGATAGTCGACGAGCGCGATGGCGATCTCGTCCTTGCTGTTGAAGTGCCAGTAGATCGCGCCCTTGGAGAGCCCCGCCTCGGCAACGACATCGTCCATCCGGGCACGGTGATACCCATTGCGCGCGATGACAGCGGCCGCGGCAGCCAGTATCTGCTGCCGCCGCGTATCCCGATCCTCCCGCCTAGCCACCCCGCCACCCTAGCCTCCAACGACCGACCAGTCGGTCAGCCCAGCCCCGACGAGCCAGGCCGCGTGATCATGATCGTGATCGTGAAGGCGGACCGGTCATATACGCCGGTTTGGCTTCATGATCACGATCATGATCACCGGGAACGGGAAGGACCCGGCTTCACCCAAGCCACAAGAAGCCGGGGGTGGGGCGGAAACTCCCGGCTTCATCCAAGCCACAAGAAGCCAGGGGTCGAACAGAAACTCCCGGCTTCATCTGAGCGGCAAGCAGCCGGGGGCCCACAAGAGACGCAAGCACGGCAGCAGACCTCGGGGTAGGCGGCCGTTCCCCGGACACCTGTTCCGGGGGGCGGGGGCGGCGCGCTAGAAGCTGGTGGCCGGGCCGGGGCGGGTCAAGGGCCGCTCCGCGGTCGCGAAGCGACGCCTCTGTCCGCGCGCGAAGCGCCCCCAGAGAGGCGCCCTTGACGCGCCCCGGACCGGCCACCACAATCGAACGCCGCCACAGTCCCCGAGAGTTCCCAGGCCTCGCAGAGCGCAAAGTCCGACACCGCACCCGAGAGCTCCAGATGCTCAGGGATCTTCGAGAAGAAAGAGCCCGAGTTTCGCCAACTCGAGCTGCGTCATTCTCGCCCGCCAGTGTTTTAGCCGGAGCCGTACGCGTCAAGGGCGCCACAGACGGCGCTTCGCGCGAGATGGCGTCGCTTCGCGATCTCCGACCCTTGACCCGTACGACTCCGGCCAAAGGGCGGCGGGGACGACAACGACGCCACCCCTGCTCGACGCCCGACTCCCCATGCGCGTGACTCTCCCGACCCAGCCCCAGCCCCTCCGCCGTGATCATGAGCGTGATCATGAAGCCAAACCGGCGTATACGACCGGTCCGCCTTCATCAAACAGATCATGATCACCGGGCACGCCACCCCAGCCTCATCCGGCGCGGGACTGGCTGCGGTCACCACGGGCGCGGGGTGAGTCTGCGGGATGACCGCACGGTCTGATGACGGGTGGCGTGGACCTGAGCCCCGATCCGGCCCGCCACTCACCACCGACCCGACGCCCACCACCGACCCTCCCCTCGCGGCCAGTTCCGACCCGAAGTCAACCAACCGACTGGTCGGTCTATACTGGACCGACCAGTCGGTCGAGGGCACGCGGCGCGACTTCCATGTCCCAGTGGAGGGGTACTGATGGGGATCGAGGAGCACCTGCCCTCGGGCGTCTTGCTCGCCAAGACCGAGAAGCTCATCGGCTACGTTCGCAAAGCCAGCCTGATGCCGCTCACGTTCGGCCTGGCCTGCTGTGCGTTCGAGATGATGGCGGCCGGTGGGCCCAAGCACGACTTCAGCCGGTGGGGGCTCGACGCGTTCCGGGCGACGCCGCGTGCCGCCGATCTGATGATCGTCGCCGGGCGCGTGAGCCAGAAGATGGGGCCCGTACTGAGGCAGCTCTACGACCAGATGCCCAACCCGAAGTGGGTCATGGCGATGGGCGTCTGCGCCAGCAGCGGCGGGATGTTCAACAACTACGCGATCGTCCAAGGCGTCGACCACATCGTTCCCGTCGACATGTACATCCCCGGCTGCCCGCCACGCCCCGAGATGCTGATCGACGCGCTCCTCAAGCTCCACGACAAGATCCGCGGCTCCGACATCTCCGGCAACCTCGAGCCGAGACAGAGCCGCGACGAGAAGCTACCAACCGCCGCGATGGACCACTTCCCCAAGCGGACGGCGTCCACGCTTTAGCGACGGCGACAGCGTGTCCGGCAGCCGGTGCCCGAGTGCGATCACGCCCACCGGCGTGTACTCCGACGGCACCGAGAAGGCAGACCGGAACGACGACAGCTTGGCCGGCGGTACGCCGAAGAAGCAGGCGCCCAGGCCTTCGTCCGTCGCGGTCAGCAGCATCAGCAACGCGGCCATGCCGGTGTCGACGTGCCAGTACGGCACCGGCCAGCGCGCCTCGTCGCGGTCGGTCCAGCCCTTGTCCGGTTCGGCGTAGCGATCGAGGTACGCCGACTTGTTGGACATCGCGATGATCAACACCGGCGCGCGCCGCATGCCGCGCATCCAGCGGTCCGGCTCACCCTCCCCCACCGTCGCGCCCCAGAACTTCGCGACGGCCTCCGCCGTGTCCAGCACCAGGAACGCCCAACCCTGGCTGAAGCCCGCCGACGGAGAGTGCAGCGCGTTCGTCAACACCCGCTGCACGATCTCCGGATCCACAGGCCCGGTCGGCGAAGTTACGCACCATCCGGCGGCGCATCACGACTTCGGTGAACTCCATCAGCCCGCCTCCGCCAGCTGCCACTCGGCGTCCAGGCAGTCGGCGAACAGCAACGCGTCCGCCGTACCGAAGCCGAGTCCCAGCAGGTACTGGATGTTCGCCACCCGACGCACGTCCCGCTCGGTGTACTCCCGATAGCCGTTCGCCCGGCGCGAAGGTCCCAGCAGACCCTGCTCCTCGTAGTAGCGCAGCGCACGCGTGGTCGTCCCCGCACGGCGCGCGAGCTCGCTGATCTTCACCTAACTGACGCTACCCCCACCATCGATGGGAGCACATATCCCGTCGCGTACGAAGCCTCCGGCCGAGCGATCCGCCCCAACGGGATCCGCTCCAACAACCTCTTGCCGGCAGCCGCCTGCTGTTCCGCCGAGGCGGTACTGATGTTCACGACCCCCCTTGCGAGCGGTCAACGACGGGAGCATCAGCTGGGTGAGATGGATCGACGCGAAGAGATTGGTGGCGAACGCGCCGTCAAGCTGAGCTTGCGTGATCGAGCCGAGCGGTCCGGCAGGCACGATCGCCGCGTTGTTCACGAGGACGTCGACCTGCGGCAGAGCGGACGCGATCCGCGCGCGGTCAGCGGTGGAGGTGATGTCGACGGCGAACGGTTGGATGGTCGAGAAGCCCGAGGCGGTCTCCTCCAGAGGCCCGAGCCGACGGCCGACAGCCAGCACCTCGGCACCCGACGAGGCGAACGCGCGGGCGGTGGCGCGGCCGATCCCGGTACCCGCGCCGGTGATGATCACATGCGTCAGGAGGCCATGCTCGACATTCACGCCAGCGTCAAGGTCAAGCCTCGGACAGAATGGACCGCATGGGCGACGTACGGATCTGCTTCCTCGGCGACTCCTATGTCGCTGGCGTCGGTGATCCCGAAGGACTGGGCTGGGTCGGGCGCGTGGCGGCGAAGTCGCTGAAGGAGCGTGTCCCGCTCACGACGTACAACCTCGGCGTCAGGCGCAACACCTCGCAGGACGTTGTCGAGCGCCTCCCCGACGAGGTGGGCCGGCGCATCCGAGACGAGGCCGACCACCGGCTCGTCGTGTCGTTCGGCGTGAACGACACGATGGAGGAGAACGGCAAGCGCCGCGTCGAAGCGGTCCAGACGATCGCCGCGCTCTCCGACATCAGCAAGTGGGCCAAGGACCACAAGCTGCCGCTGCTCGTCGTCGGCCCGCCCGCGGTGATCGACGACGCCCACAACCGGCGGCTGCTCGAGCTCACGATCGTGCTGAAGGAGTACACCCGCCGACAGGATCTCGCGTTCATCTCGCTGACGCCGGAACTGCACGAGAACAGGCAGTGGCGGGCCGGGCTCGCGGCGGGCGACGGCGCGCACCCGTCGGCGCTGGGGTACGAGCTGCTCACCTCGCTCGTCCTGCCCGGCTGGTGGAGCTGGCTGGGGCATGCCGGAAGGTGACACCGTCTGGCTGACCGCGCGCCGGCTGCATCGCGCGCTCGCCGGACGGGAGCTCGCCCTCGCCGACCTGCGGGTGCCGCAGCACGCGACCGCCGACCTGCGAGGGCAGACGGTCAAGGAGGTCGTGTCGCGCGGCAAGCACCTGCTCACGCGTACGTCGGCCGACCTCACGTTGCACACGCACCTCGGCATGGACGGCTCGTGGCGGATCCTGCACGCCGGGCGGACGGTTCCCGGACCGGGTGACCATCGCGTACGGATCGTGCTGGGCAACGCCGAGTGGACCGCGATCGGTTCGCTGCTGCGCGTCGTCGAGCTGTTGCCGAGCGGGCGCGAGGAGACGGCGGTCGGGCACCTCGGTCCCGACCTGCTCGGGCCCGACTGGTCCCCTGAGGAGGCGGTACGTCGGTTGGCCGAGGCGCCGGACCAGGCGGTCGGCGACGCGCTGCTCGACCAGCGCAATCTCGCCGGGATCGGCAACCTCTACAAGGCCGAGCTGCTGTTCCTGCGGGGCGTGCATCCGTGGACACCGGTCGGTGAGGTGAAGGACCTCGAAAGGATGGTCAAGCTCGCCCGCCAGCTCCTGTGGACGAATCGCGAGCACCCCGAGCAGTCCACGACCGGCGACCTGCGGCGCGGACGTTCGCACTGGGTGTACGGGCGCGGCGGCGAGGCGTGCCGGCGCTGCGCCACGCTCATCGCGCGCGGCGAGCAGGGGCCGCCGGCACGGCAGCGGGTGACGTTCTGGTGCCCGACCTGTCAGCCGGAACGTTTGGACCGGCGGTAGTCGCTCGGCCGGACACCGTACTGGCGCGTGAACGCGACGCTGAGCGCGTACGCGTTCGCATAGCCCACGCGCCGCGCGATCACGTCGACCGTGTGCTGGCTGCCGGTGAGCAGGTCGGCGGCGCAGCAGAGGCGCCAGCCGGTGAGGTACGCGATAGGCGGCTCGCCGACGAGCTCGGTGAACCGCCGGGCGAACGCCGCCCGCGACGCGCCGACCTTCCTTGCCAGCTCGCCGACGGTCCACGGGAGCGCGGGGGCGTCGTGCAGGAGCCTCAGCGCCTCGCCGACCACAGGGTCCTTCTGGGCGATGTACCAGGACGGCTCGCGCGCGTCGGGCCGGGCGAACCAGGCCCGCAGCGCGCGGATCAGCAGCAGGTCGAGCAGCCGGTCCAACAGCGCCTGCTGGCCGGGCTCGTCGCGGCCGATCTCGTCGGCGACCAGGCCTAGCGGTGAGTCGACGAGCTCGTCCGCCCGTACGGTGATCAGCCGCGGCAGCGCGTCGAGCAGCCGGCCGTCGACCTCGCCGCCGATGCTGTACTCGCCGAGCAGGACGAGGGCCGGGCTGTCCGGGCCGTCGCCGCAGGTGCGAGTGCCGTTGAGGATCGTGGCGCCGATGTCCTCGCCGGCGGGGTCGTGACACGTTCCGTCCGGCTGGAAGACGACCTGCACGGGCGTGTCGACAGGGTCGGCGATGACGAACGGCTCCAACCCGCGGACGAGCGCGAGGTCGCCCTCGTCGAGCCGTACGGGCCCCTCCCCCGCGTCGATCCAGGCGCCGCCCCGCACGACCGCCACGACGGCGAGCGGCGGGCAGGCGTCGAACCGCCACGACCACGGCGGCGTGAGGTAGGTCTGCCCCACGAACGCGCCGCGTGCGCGGGTGTGGTCGAGTAGGTCGGTCAGCGCGTCCATGCCCTTCACTGTAGACGCCCTGACATCGAACGGAGACGTCCAGCCATCGCCCGTCTCCGTTCACGGCTGTTGGCTGGAGCGTATGCCGATGACAGTCGACGCCCGAGAGGCGTTCCTCGCCGAACCTCACCGCATCGCGACGATCACGATCGCCCGAACGACGCGCGCGCCGCTCGCGGTGCCGATCTGGTACGACTACACGCCCGGCGGCGACGTCCGCCTGTGGATGGATCGCGGCACCCGGAAGGACCGGCTGCTGCGGGCGTCGGGCCGGGTCACGGTGGCTGTGCACACCGACGACCTGCCGTACCGGTACGTCACGGTCGAGGGGCCGGTGACCTGGAACGAGAGCCCGACGTTCGAGGACGGCGTCGCCATCGCCGGTCGGTACCTCCCGCCCGCGCTCGTCGACACGTACGTGCGACAGGCGCTCGGGCCTACCTCGCTGATCGTCAGCGTGCGTCCAGAGCAGTGGCTGAGCGCCGATCTGACCGAGGACTGGGTCCAGCTTCAAAAGAGCTAGGGGAAACCCGCGGGACGTCTGTTGCCGTCGCCAGGCCGGTACAGGGTGTTCACCGCGCTCCTGGTCTGGCGAGGCTTCTGGAGGGGATCCTTACTTATGGCTTAGGATCACGGAGGGTTACCGGGAGGGCGAAGGGGATCATGGCCATCACTCGACGTTCGGTGCTGCGGTCTGCCGTGGCTGCTGGAGCGGTCGCGACGCTTGGCGTCGACCGTTCGGCTGCCGCGTCCGCCATGCCGCAGAAGCTGCCGGGCGTCGACGTTCTGGTGGTCGGTGGCGGCACCGGCGGCGTCGCTGCCGCGCTCGCTCTGCTGCAGGGCGGGCGGACCGTCGTTCTCACCGAGCCGACCGGCTGGATCGGTGGCCAGCTGACCTCCCAGGCCGTGCCGCCCGACGAGCACAGCTGGATCGAGGAGGGCATCGGGGCGACCCGGCTCTACCTCGACATGCGGGAGATGGCGCGGCAGTACTTCAAGGACTACTACCCCGTCACCAAGAAGGCGCGCGACGCCGCCAACCTGGACCCGGGGCAGCACTGGTCGCTGCGGCTGTCGTTGGAGCCGTT
Source organism: uncultured Actinomycetota bacterium (assembly GCA_963762635.1). Lineage (GTDB taxonomy): Bacteria > Actinomycetota > Actinomycetes > Propionibacteriales > Actinopolymorphaceae > Tenggerimyces. Next base: position 778,669 of record CAVXLQ010000003.1, on the reverse strand, counting down.
CATCTGGCACGAGGTGCTGCGCGGCATGTTCGAGCCGTACGTCGCCAGCGGCCGGCTGCGGATCCTGCTGAACTCTCGCCCGATCAGCGCGACGCGGTCGGGCAAGGTCGTGACCGAGGTGCGGTTCGCGACGCCGAACGGCGAGCAGGTGATCAAGCCGCGGTATGTCGTCGAGGCGACCGAGCTCGGTGACCTGCTCCCGCTCGCGAACATCCCGCACATCGTCGGTCGCGAGAAGGGCGGCGCCGACAACGGCGGGACGGGTGAGCTGCACAACCCGTGGGACTACGCCGACCCGATGTGCCAGCAGGCGTTCACGGTGGTCGCGGCTGTCGGCTACACGCCGACGCGGCTGGGTGAGCCGGTGCGCAGCCCGCTGTTCAAGGAGTTCGAGCCGATCTACCGCACGTTCGGGCGCAACGGTCGCGACGTGTTCGACCCCAGCCGCAACTGGCTGTGGAACGAGGGGCGCAACTTCTGGCAATACCGGCGCGCTCGGTATGCGGGGCACCTCGTGGATCGCGGGTTCGGCGACATCACGCTGCTCAACCAGCCGGAGAACGACTGCGTCGACCTGCTGCTGCCCGCGGCCGGGCCTACGGATCCTTCCGCGTACGCGGCGACCGTCGAGCGCGGGAACGAGCAGACGCGTGGGCTGGTGGAGTACTTCCAGCGGGCGCACCCCCGTCCGGACGGGAGGGGCAACGGCTGGTCGCGGCTGTTCCTCGCGCCCTCGTCGGTGGGCTCTTCGACCGGGCTGGCGTTGTATCCGTACATCCGCGAGTCTCGGCGGATCCTGTCGCACCGGCCGATCCTCGAGTACCACGTGGGCGTCGACGCGCGGCAGGCCCGATTCCCGGGCGCTAAGGCCGCGCACACGTTCTCGCAGTCGGTGGGGATCGGGGCAGGCCCGATCGACATCCACACGACGGCGGCGTACCCGCATGGCCTGCACATCCCGACGTACCCCTTCCAGATCCCGCTGGGTGCGCTGGTGCCGCGCGAGGTGACGAACGTGCTGGTGGGCGGCAAGGCGATCGGGACGACGCACATCACGAACGGCTGCTACCGGTACCACCCGGTGGAGTGGAACATCGGCGAGTCCGCGGGGCACGCCCTGGCCTTCGCCCTGAACCGCAACCTCCAGCCGACGGTGCTGCTGACGAGCGCCCCGACGTTCGCCCAGTTCGCCACCTACCTCGACCGGCGCGGGGTGCAGCGGAACTGGCCCAAGGAGATCCGCCCGAAGCTGGTCGCCTCACTCGCGGACTAGCCAGCAGCGACAACCACGCCCATGGCGTGGGCCGGCGACGTGAAAGTGGACCTTGAGCGCGTGGCCGGGTTAGGCCGCGGCGACGACTTCCTCGGCGTGGCGGTCGGAGCGCTCCGAGCGGACCGGGGTGACCGGTGCTGGCCGGACGCCCACGCCGGCCGGCGTGAGGATCTGGGGCTCGGGCAGGTCGGGAACGGTGACCGGGGTCTCCGCGACCGCCAGCTCCTCGCTCACCTCGCGCAGCACGCGAGACAACGGGATGTCGAGCGCCATGCAGATCGCGGCGAGCAGCTCGCTCGACGCCTCCTTCTGGCCGCGCTCCACCTCGGAGATGTAGCCGAGGCTCACCCGAGCCTCCGCGGACACCTGACGCAAGGTGCGACCCTGGCGCATGCGCTGGCGCCGCAGGACGCCTCCCAGCAGGTGACGAACCAGGACCATCGAACAGCTCCCCTCACGCCAGCTCGTGCGCTCGCCGTCGCGAGCGTCTACCCATACTGCCGGACCCGGCGGCCCGACACACCGACTGCCCCCAACCGTACCCGTCCGGGCGCTTTGATGACGACATCACCGCGCAAGGTACAGCCGCAACAGGTCTAGAGCAGTGCTGACCGTACGGGCACGGATCTGTTCCCGATCGCCGTCCAGCCGCAGGCGTCGCAGCACGGGTCCGCTGGGGCCGACGCAGGCGATGTCCACGGTTCCGGCCGGCTGTCCGCCGTGCGGCAGCGGGCCGGCGACGCCGGTTGTGGACAGGCCGTACGTCGCGCCGAGCAGCCGGCGCACGCCGGTGGCCATCGCGGCCGCTGTGTCCGGGTGAACGGGTCCGTACCGGTCCAGCAGCGCCTGCGGTACGCCGAGCAGGGAGGCCTTCACGTCGACCGCGTACGAGATCACCCCGCCGCGGTACACCGCCGAGATCCCCGACACCGCGGTCAGCGCGCCGCCGAGCAGGCCGCCGGTGAGCGACTCCGCGGTCGCGACTGTCTCTCCACGCGCGAGCAACGCGGAGTAGCAGGACAGGGCGAGCTCTTCGCTCATGGCTTGCCGCGGCGGAGCTTGAGCGCGCGGAGCACGTAGTCGGCGCCGGTGAGGACGGTCAGGGCGACCGCGGCGCCCATCACGATCTGCGCGCCGAGGTGGAACCAGCCGCCGAACGGCAACAGGTACATCGCGATCGCGATCACCTGCAGCAACGTCTTCGCCTTGCCACCGGGGCTCGCGGAGATCACGCCGTACCGGATCACCCAGAACCGCAGCAGCGTGATGCCGATCTCGCGGACCAGGATCACGCCGGTGACCCACCAGGTCAGCTCGCCGAGCAGGGACAGGCCGACGAGCGCCATGCCCATCAGCGCCTTGTCCGCGATCGGGTCCGCGATCTTGCCGAAGTCGGTGATCAAGCCGCGCCGGCGGGCCAGCTCGCCGTCGAACTTGTCGGTCAGAGCGGCGATGCCGAACGTCACGAACGCGGCGATCCGCATGGTGAGGTCGTCGCCGCCCTCGCGGAGGAGGAACCAGCCGAACAGCGGGACGAGCAGGACGCGGAGGATCGTGAGCCCGTTCGCGATGTTCCACGTGCTCGGCTGCGCCACCGGTCCGTCCGTCACCCGCTTGCCTCCGCCTTCGCGATGAGGTCCACACCGTCCGCATCGATCGCCTGGGCGCGGACGAGGTCGCCGACTGCTGCCGTGGTGTCGAGGATGCGAACGGTGCCGTCGACGTCGGGCCCCTGGTGCTCGGCGCGGCCCTCGATCGTGCCGTCCTCGTGGACGCTTTCGATCAGAACGGAGAGCTCCTGGCCGATCCGGTCCTCGGCGCGCTGCGCGGTGAGCTCCTCGCAGAGCTCGGTCAGTTGGGCGTACCGGGCGTCGATCTCGTCCTGGTCGAGCTTGCCCTCGTACGTCGCCGCCTCGGTGCCGTCCTCGTCGGAGTAGCCGAACACGCCGACGACGTCCAGGCGAGCCTCGGTGAGGAACCTGCACAGCTCCTCGACGTCGTCCTCGGTCTCGCCGGGGAACCCGACGATCACGTTGCTGCGGATGCCGGCCTCGGGCTGCTGGGCGCGGATCTGCTCGATCAGCGCGAGGAAGCGTTCGGTGTCGCCGAACCGCCGCATCTTGCGCAGGACCGCGTTGCTGGCGTGCTGGAACGAGAGGTCGAAGTACGGCGCGACGTTCTCGGTCTGGCACATCGCGTCGATGAGACCGGGGCGCATCTCGGCGGGCTGGAGGTACGAGACGCGGACGCGCTCCACCCCCGGCGTCTGGGCGAGGTCCGGCAGGAGGCGCTCGAGGAGGCGGAGGTCGCCGAGGTCCTTGCCGTACGAGGTGGAGTTCTCGCTGACGAGGAACAGCTCCTTGACGCCGTGGCGCGCGAGCCAGTCCGCCTCGGTGAGGATGTCTTCGGGCTTGCGGGAGACGAACGCGCCGCGGAACCTCGGGATCGCGCAGAACGTGCACCGCCGGTCGCAGCCGCTCGCGAGCTTCAACGGCGCCAACGGTCCGGCGCCGAGCCTGCGGCGGTGGACGCGCGGCCCGGCGGCGGGGGCGACGCCCTCGGGAAGGTCGGGCTCGGCGTTCGCGTGGCCGGGGATGGCCTGGGTGCTGGCGGCCCGGTCGGCCGGCGAGATCGGCAGCAGCTTGCGCCGGTCGCGCGGCGTGTGCGGCACGTGGTGCTCGCCGTTCAGGATGGCCTGGACGCGGCTCGCGATGTCCGGGTAGTCGTCGAAGCCGAGGACGGCGTCCGCCTCCGGGAGTTCGTCGGCGAGCTCCTTGCCGTACCGCTCCGCCATGCAACCCACCGCGACGACGGCCTGCGTCCTGCCGTCCTCCTTGAGGTCGGCGGCGGCGAGCAGCTGGTCGACGGAGTCCTTCTTGGCGGTCTCGACGAAGCCGCAGGTGTTGACGAGTACGGCGTCAGCGTCGGCGGCGTCGTCGACCAGGCGGAATCCGCCGTCGGCGAGCCGCGCCGCGAGCTCCTCCGAGTCGACCTCGTTGCGAGCGCAGCCGAGCGTGACGACAGCGACAGTCGTGGGTGTGGTGGGGGTGGTGGTCATCTCGAGGCCCATCCTCCCGTACTCCCGTGGCAGCGGCGAAATCCGTGTAGGACTTGCGTATCGACTTTCGATATGCATATCGTTTCTCGATACGTTCATCCGAGATTGGGGGATGCAGATGAAGCAGTTCATGGGACGGTCGGAGACCGTGGCCCTGACGTGGTTCGCCCGCGCGGTGTCGGTGGGCGCGGCCATCGCGGCGGTGGGAGTGCCGATCAACCAGCTGACGCAGCCGGGCGGCACCGTCGAGGCGTCGCTCAGGCTCGACCAGACGACGGTCGGAACCGGCGCCTACTTCGAGGCGACGAGCGCTCCGATCGTGGTGCAGCTGGCCGAGCTGCCGTGGCAGCTGCGACTGGCAAGCGAGGCCGGGTTCGCGCTGACCTGGCTCGCGATCGGCCTGGGAGCACTGATGGTCGCCCAGGTGCTGGGCACGATCATCCGCGGCGAGCCCTTCAGCAGCCGAAACCCGCGACGGATAGCGGTCGTCGCGGGGTGCGTCCTCGTCGGCGGAACCCTCGCGCCGATGATCCAGGGTGAGGCGACCTCGCTGATCCTCTCCCATGTCGATCTCGGTCACAGGGTCGGTTCGAGCATCCCGTTGGAGCTCCTGCCGTTCCTCATCACGGCCCTGATCTTCGTCGTGGCCGGCGCGTTCCAACGGGGCAGTCAGCTCACCGCCGACACCGAAGGCCTGGTCTGATGCCAGACCAGGAACGGATCGTCTGCCACCTCGACAAGCTCCTCGCCGACCGCGGCCTCACCCTGGCCGAACTCGCCGGCCAGGTCGGCATCACCGTGGTGAACCTCTCGATCCTCAAGAACAACCGCGCCAAGGCCATCCGCTACTCGACGCTGGCAGCGCTGTGCGAGGCCCTGGGCTGCCAGCCCGGCGACCTGTTCTCGTACGACGAGAGCCGTTAGCCGTCGCCGCGGAGGTTGCTGAGGGCCTCTTCGAGGTCGTCGGCCTTCACGTACACCTCGCGGGGCTTGGAGCCTTCCGAAGGTCCCACCACGCCGCGGGACTCGAGGATGTCCATCAGGCGGCCGGCCTTCGCGAAGCCCACGCGCAGCTTGCGCTGCAGCATGGATGTCGAGCCGAACTGGGTGGACACGATCAGTTCCGCCGCCTGGATCACCAGGTCGAGGTCGTCGCCGATCTCGTCGTCGAGGTCCTTCTTCGGACCGGCCGCGACCGTCACGTCTTCGCGGTACGAGGGGGTCAGCTGCGTCTTGCAGTGCTCGACGACCTTGTGGATCTCGGCCTCGGTGACCCACGAGCCCTGGATGCGGATCGGCTTCGACGCGCCCATCGGCAGGAAGAGGCCGTCGCCCTGGCCGACGAGCTTCTCGGCTCCCGGGCCGTCGAGGATGACCCGCGAGTCGGTCATCGACGACGTCGCCAACGCCAGCCGCGAGGGGATGTTCGCCTTGATCAGGCCGGTCACGACGTCGACCGACGGGCGCTGCGTCGCCAGCACGAGGTGGATGCCGGCGGCGCGCGCGAGCTGGGTGATGCGGACGATCGCGTCCTCGACGTCACGCGGCGCGACCATCATCAGGTCGGCGAGCTCGTCGACGATCACCAGCAAGTACGGGTACGGCGTCAACACCCGCTCGCTGCCGACCGGCGGGGTGGCCTTGCCCGTACGTACCGCCTTGTTGAAGTCGTCGATGTGCCGGAACCCGAACGCGGCGAGGTCGTCATAGCGCCGGTCCATCTCCGAGACCACCCAGGCCAGCGCCTCGGCCGCCTTCTTCGGCGCGGTGATGATCGGCGTGATCAGGTGCGGGATTCCCTCGTACGCGTTGAGCTCCACGCGCTTCGGGTCGACGAGGATCATGCGCACCTCGTCCGGCGTGGAGCGCATGAGGATCGAGGTGATCATCCCGTTGACGACGCCCGACTTGCCGGCGCCGGTCGCGCCGGCCACGAGCAGGTGAGGCATCTTCGCGAGGTTCGCGACGACGAAGCCGCCCTCGACATCCTTGCCGAGCCCGACCACCATCGGGTGGTGGTCGCGAGCGCGCGTTGCTCGGACCGGAGAACGTCGCCGAGCGACACGATCTCCTTGTCCTTGTTGGGGATCTCGACACCGATGGCCGACTTGCCCGGGATCGGCGACAGCAGCCGCACGTCGCCGGACGCGACCGCGTACGAGATGTTCTTCGTCAGCGCGGTGACCTTCTCGACCTTCACCGCCGGGCCGAGCTCGACCTCGTACCGCGTCACGGTCGGGCCGCGCGTGTAGCCCGTCACCTGCGCGTCGATCTCGAACTGCTCCAGCACCTCGGTCAACCGCTCGACGATCGCGTCGGACGCCTTGCTGCGCGCCTTGTGCGGCGACCCGGGCGCGAGCACCTCGTTGGCCGGCAGGACGTACGTGACATCGCCGGACAGCGCGAGCTGCTCCACTCGCTGTGGCAGCGGCGTGTGCGGCGGCGGTTCGAGTGCCTTCGGATCGTCCTCTGGAACGTCCGCGGAGACGTCCGCGGCCGGCTCCGGCTCAGGAGCGGGAGCTTTCTTGCCCCGCTTGGCGATCTCACGACCCTCGAGGATCGGAGAGTCGTACGCGATCGGCCCGCCGTCCTCGTCGGTCTCGCCGGCCTTGCGCATCGACCCGATGCGGCGCTTGGACTTGCCGCGCTTGATCGTGACGGTCTCTTCGGAGTCCGGATCGACCGACGTCTCGTCCGTCGCGTCCGGCTTGTGCAGCAGCTTCGCCCACGCCGAACGTGCCCGCTCCGGGATCGCGTGGATCGGCGTCCCGGTGATCACCAAGAGCCCGAACAAGGACAGCAGCACGAGCAGCGGCACCGCGACGTACGGCGTCAGCAGGTCGGACGGGATCGACGACATCACGTAGCCGATCGCTCCCCCGGCGTCGGCGAGGGTCTCGCCCTTCTGCCCTGGCCGCGGAGTGCCGTGCGCGATGTGCACGAGGCCGAGGATGCCGCCGAGGACCGCGACCCAGCCGATGACCTGGCGTCCGCCGGGTCCGTTCTTGTCCGGATGCCGCAGCGTCCGCCACGCGACGAGCATCAGCAGCAACGGAATCGCCCAGCCGAGGATGCCGACGCTGCCAGCGAGCGCCGTACGGATGCCCGCGAAGACCGTGCCCGGCAGGTCGAACCAGACACCGGCGGCGACGACCACCGAAAGTCCGATCAGCAGCAGGCCGACGCCGTCGCGGCGGAGCTCGGGATCGAGCTCCTTCGCGCCGGAACCGATCTTGCGCACGATGGCGCCGAGGAAGTGGGCGATGCCGAGCCAGATGCCGATGATCATGCTGCCGAGGCCCGTGACGGCACGGCCGATCACACCAGGGCCAGTACTCGGCGGACGTCGAGCGGCCGGGCGCCTGGACGCGCCGGACGCACGCGAACGGGTCGTCGACGAGCCCTTACCGCGCGTGCTCGTCGTACGCGAGTTCGTCCGCCGCGCGGGGGAAGTCGCACGGGGCGCCATGGTCCACGAGGGTACGGGATTTCGAGGCCCAGGACGGGCCTCCCACGCCGGGCTAACCGAGCCGGAACAGGGCGGGGCGGTGCGACGCGATGGACCACGCCGCGCCGTACACAGCGCCATCCGCCCAGATCAGCCGGCTCTCGTCGACCCCGTAGTTCAGCCCGCTGCCGGCGAACCCGTTCGCTATCGGCGTGACCTTTCCGTTCGCCAGCGACACGCGGACGAGCGGCATCGGGTCCTGGTCGCTCACTGTCCGTCCGATCGCGATCACGGACTGTCCATCAAGTCCGACGATCACCGGCGCGACGCCCCTACCGAGCGTGGCCTCCCAGACCTGGCGCCCGTCGACGAGATCGAAGCCGATCAGCTTCGCCGAGCCGTCCCGTTCCATCATCGTCGGCGCGACCAGCACCTGGTCGCTGACGACGACCCGCCGGAACTGGTGCCCGCCGTTGTCGAACGACTGCCACAGGTGGTTGAGGTCGTCGCTCGCGGCCTTGCCGCGGATGATCTTCGCCCGCATGCGGTTCTGGTCGTCGTACACGAGGTAGCGGCCGGCAACCTTCGACTGGTTCGCTCGTACGGCGACGACCAGCGGCGAGGACGAGACGATCGTGCCGCAGCAGGGCGAGACCCCGGCGACGTCCTTCGGGATGTCGGTCCGTCCGGGGATCCCGTTGTCGGGGATGATCTCGACGACAGACAGGGTCTCGGAGAGGCCGCACTGCGCGAGCGCGTAGCCACCGTCCGGGCTCGGCAGGAGGTCGTTCCACACGCACACCCGGTCGGGCCGGCCGGGTACCTGCACCTGGCCGATCCACTTCCGCTTGCCGTCGGCGAGCCCGTACCCGACGAGCTGGGTCGTGGTCCGGACCGTGACGTTGGTCCCGGTGATCTCGACCTGCGCGGTCGGCGAGAAGAGCTGCGGCGCCGGCCCGCCCGTCCGCAGGTCGGCGGTCCAGACTGCCTTGCCGGTCTTGACGTCGAGCAGCGCGATGCCGGTGCAGGTGAACGAGGTGACCGTGCCCTGCTTCAGCCCTGCGCCGTACGTGACCGCGACCTTGCCGTCCTGAACGGTCGAGCCCGCACCGCAGACCTTCTGCGTGCCGGTGCCCTTGTCGATCAGTGGCGCGGCGAATCGCCAAGCCTGCTTACCGGTCTCGGCGTCGTACGCGATCACGTCGTAGTCGCTCGCGTGGATCGCCAGGCCGTCGGTGACCCAGAACGCGAGCGTGTTCTTCGCCTTGCCGCGCGTCTTCTGGTCGATCTGCCAGGTGATCTTGCCCGAGGCGTCCGCGGTCGGCGAGGGCGATCCGCTGGGCTCAGGGCTGGGCTCGGAGGAGCCCGAGGTGGGCGCGGTGGTCGGCTGGTCCTTGGGCCCGAACAGCCTGTCGTAGTTGAGCGCGATCGCCGTACCGCCGCCGCCGATCGCCAACACGACGAGCACGATCGCGATCACGATCGGGAGCACCGACGAACGCCGCCGCGGCGGCGGTCCGGGCGGGGGCCGCATCGGTCCCCGCCCGGGCGGGCCTTGCGGAGGCTGCTGGTGCGGCGGAGGCGGCTGCTGACGCGGCGCCCACGGGGGCGGGCCCTGCGGCGGTGGTGGCTGCTGCGCTGGCGGTTGCTCGAGCGGCGGAGGCGGTTGCGCCCCGGGCTCGCGGCGCGGCGGGCGTCCCCACGGAGGCTCCGCCCGTCGCGGCGGCTGCTGCGGCGGCTCGTTCGGTGTGGTCATCGGTGCTTGGCTCTCCCCGTCAGACGACCCACCGAAGCTTAAGGCGTGCCGCCGGAACGGGTTACGCCACCAGGGCGGCGCGTCGCGGCATCGCGGAGTACGTACGCCACAGCGCCCGCGCCTGCAGCACCAGCGCGACCACGGTGAGAAACCCGACCACCGTGACCGGCGTCCCGACCGCCTGCACGGCGGCCTGGGTCTGTCCGGGGTCGAGCAGGTTCATCCAGACGGACGCCACGACCGTCCCGGCGATCATGACGGCTTCGACGCCGACCAGGCCGCGGACGAGCCAGTCCGTGTCGCGGCCGGTACGCGCGAACCACACCAGCATCAGCAGGCCGGCGATCGCGGCGGCGCCGCTCACCAGGCCCAGCAGGTCGACCGTCTCGGACAGGAACCGGTAGAACGCACCCGGCTGCCAGCCGCCCGAGGTGTCCTGCCGCCACAGCAGGTCCCAGATGAGGTAGTTGGCCGGCATGATCAGCCCGAGCAGCATCGCCAGACGCTTGCCCTGGTTCGCCGCGAGCTCCGCCTGGTAGGCGGGTGCGAGGTCGGCGACCGTTCCCGACTCGGCCACGGCTCGGCGTTCCGCCTCGTCGGCGGCCAGGCCGGCGGCGACGTACGCCGCGGCGGTGTCGTCGAGCCCGTCGCGCAGCTCGCCCAGCAGGTCCGCGCGGCGACCGCGCGGTCCGCGCAAGGCTGAGTTGACAGCGGCAACGTGTTCGGCGATCGGCCCGCGGCTCATGCCGCTACCGCCTTGATCGAACGGACCACGGAGAACGTCAACGCGGGCACGGCGAGCAGCGTCGCCGTCATCACCACGAGGCCGATCCAGGAGGACATGAACGCGCCCATCGCCTCGTTGGGGTTGGCGAAACCCATACCGATGGACGCCACCATCGTGAAGCCGAGCGCGAGCGCGCCGAGCACGCCCAACGAACGGGTCACCGCGGCGGCGGAGATCGAGAGCCGGGCACCGAGCGAGAGTCCGAAGACGGCGAGCAGGCCGGCGACACCGACCGAAATGCCAATCCAGGTGACGATCTCGGAGAGCACCAGCGTCGCGTGCGGAGTCACCGCGGCCCACGAACCGCCGATCTTCCACGGCACGTCCCACAACAGCACGAGCCCGGGCATGCCGAGCGCGAGCAGCATCGCCGTACGGCGTCCCTGCTTCGCGACCAGCTCGGGCTGGAACGCGGCGGCGATCTCGGTGACCGAGCCGCTCTCGACGACAGCACGCTGCTCGGCCTCGACGCGCGTCAAACCTGCTTGACGATGCGCTTCGGCGGCGTCGCGCAGGCCGTCGGTGAGCTCCTCGATCAGGTCGATGCGCGCCCGCCGCGGACCGTGCAGCGATCGACGCACCGCATGCACGTACGCGGTGATCGGGCTGGTCTGCGTGGTGATCATGCGTTGCCACCGAGCACGCCGTTGATGGCGGAGGTGAACTGCGACCACTCGGCCCGCTCCCCTGCCAGCGCTTCCTTGCCTGCACGCGTGAGCTGGTACGTACGGCGCCGGCGGCCGCCGACCGTACTCCACTTGCCGCTGACGTAGCGGGCCCGCTCGAGCCGGCGCAGCGCCGGGTAGACGCTGCCCGTCGGCAGGTCGAGTACGCCACCACTGCGCGCCTGCAGCGCCTCGATGATCGCGTACCCGTGCAGCGGTCCCTCCTCGAGCGCGGCGAGGAGCAGCGCATCCAGGTGCCCACGAATGCTGTCGGCCTTCATAGGTAGCGAGCCTATCGATGGGTCGGCACGTGCGACAGCTTCCGGAGCGGGTCTGGGGGTCGGTCCCGGGTGACCCTGAGACGGGTCTCAGGGGTCATTCCCGATGGATATGTAGACAGACGACATATACAGTCGTCGACAGCCGCGAATCATGCACCGTACTGGAGGAGTCGTGACAACAACTGCCGGCGTCACCGAGTCGGCGCCCCCGCCGTCCGTGGCGACAGCGCCGCGAAAGTCGTTGTGGGCTTTGCGGATCCTCGCGGTCCTGCACGCCGTCGCGACGGTCATGCAGCCGGTCCTCGCCGGCTCGTACCTGTCCGGTTCGGTCGACGCGCTCGGCCTGCACGAGATGAACGCCCACATCGTCACGCTGTTCTCGATGTCGATGTTCGTCGCCGGACTGGTCTACGCGATCGCCGGCCGCGGGCGCTGGTGGGTGGCGTTCGCGCCGATCGGGATGTTCCTGCTGGAGTTCGTGCAGGAGATCTTCGGCTACTCGCAGAGCCTGGCCGTGCACATCCCGCTCGGGGTGACCGTGGTGTTGATCAACGTGTTCTTCGCGGTCTGGACGTTCACGTCGGGCGCTCGCAAGACGCGTCGGGTGAAGGCTGCCCGATGAGTCTCTCGCGACGCCAGCTCCTCGGAGCTGTGGGTGCCGCGACGGTGCTCGGGTCGCTGGCCGGCTGCGGGATGCTGAACGGGCAGACCGGGCAGGTGCTGCGCAGCAAGGCACCGCTGCCGAAGCCGTTCACCGTTCCGCTGCCGATCCCGCCGGTGAAGAAGCCGGTCCGAACCGACGGCACCACCGACTACTACGAGATCGTCCAGCGCGAGGCGACCGCGGAGATCCTGCCGGGCTTGAAGACGAGGATCTTCGGGTACGACGGGGTGTTTCCCGGCCCGACGATCGAGGCTCGGAGCGGTCGGAAGGTCTCCGTACGGCACCGCAACGACCTGCCCGTTCCGACAGCGGTGCACCTGCACGGCGGGCATACGCCGGCCGAGCACGACGGCAGCGCGATCGACCTGTGTCTGCCTTCGGACGGGTGGAGGCCGTCGGTGGGACACGACGGGCGGCCGGCGATGCTCGGCAAGCTCACGACCGGCGAGCGCTCGTACCTCTATCCGTCCGACCAGCGCGCCGCGACGCTCTGGTACCACGACCACCGGATGGACTTCACGGCTCCGCAGGTCTACCGGGGGTTGGCGGGCTTCCATCTGGTGCGGGACGACTCGGAGCTGGCGCTGGCGTTGCCTTCGGGCTCGCGCGAGGTCCCGTTGATGATCACGGACAGGTCGTTCGACGCCGACGGGACCTTCTTGTATCCCAGCTCGGATGCTTCGCTGCGCGGTGAGCCGGGCATCGTCGCCGGTTTCATGGAGGGCCTGCTCGGCGACGTCGTGCTGGTGAACGGCGCGCCCTGGCCTGTGCTCTCGGTCGACACGGCTCTCTATCGGTTCCGATTGTTGAACGCGTCGAACGCGCGGCGCTATCGGCTGATGCTCAATGCCGGTGGGAAGTCCGTGCCGTTCGTCCAGATCGGCTCCGACGGTGGGCTGCTCTCCCGGCCGTCGGAACGGGCGTTCGTCGACATCGCGGCGGGCGAGCGCTTCGACGTGGTGGTGGACTTCTCCTCGTTCGCGGTGGGGACGTCGGTGACGATGACGAACGGGCTCGGCGAGGCTCCAGGGACCGTAGACGTGATGCGCTTCCGCGTCGCCCATAAGGTGCGCGACTCGGCGCGGGTGCCTTCGCGGCTCAGCACTGTGGAGCCGCTCGATCCGGCCAAGGCCGTCCGGACCCGGGTGTGGAAGTTCCAGCGCGGCAACGTCGGGGACCACAAGGGCTGGCGGATCAACCAGCGCTCGTACGACCCGAAGCGCGTGGACGCGGACCCGAAGCTGGGCGACATCGAGATCTGGCGCTTCGTCTCGGACCTACACCACCCAGTCCACGTCCACCTCGACCCGTTCCAAGTAATCTCGCGGCGCGGCAAAGGACCGGGCGCGTTGGACGCGGGGTGGAAGGACACGGTCGACGTGAAGCCAACGGAGATCGTCGACGTGGCCGTGCGCTTCAGCGACTACACCGGCCCGTACCTGACGCACTGCCACAACCTCGAACACGAAGACATGGCCATGATGGCGACGTTCCAGACCACGTGATCAGGTCCGTGATCATGAAGGCAAACCGGTGTATATGACGGCTACGCCTTCATGATCACGATCATGATCACTCGCGTCAGACCTCGATCACCACGGGGATGATCATCGGGCGGCGGCGGTGGGAGTCGCTGACCCATTTGCCGACTGTTCGGCGGATCACCTGTTGGAGCTGGTGGGCGCCGTCCACTCCGTCCTTCGCTGCCACGGCGAGGGCGTCGACGATCAGGGGGCGGACGGGGTCGAAGGCTGAGTCGTCTTCGACGAAGCCGCGCGCCTGGATCTGGGGGCCGCCGGTGATCTTGCCGGTCACCGAGTCGACGACCACGATCACCGAGATGAAGCCCTCCTCGCCGAGGATCCGGCGGTCCTTCAGCGAGGCCTCGGTCACGTCGCCGACGGACGAGCCGTCGACGTACACGTAGCCGCACTCGACCTTGCCGACGATCCGCGCGACGCCGTCGACGAGGTCCACGACCACGCCGTCCTCGGCGATCACGACCTGCTGCGGCGGTACGCCGGTCAGCCTGGCCAGCGCCGCGTTCGCCTGCATGTGCCGGATCTCGCCGTGCACCGGCATCACGTTCGACGGGCGGACGATGTTGTAGCAGTACAACAACTCCCCCGCCGACGCGTGGCCGGACACGTGCACCATCGCGTTGCCGCGGTGGACGACGTTCGCGCCCCAGCGGGTGAGGCCGTTGATCACGCGGTAGACCGCGTTCTCGTTGCCCGGGATCAGCGACGACGCGAGGACGACCGTGTCGCCCGGCTCGACGCGGATCAGCGGGTGGTCGCGCCCGGCGATCCGCGACAGCGCGGACAGCGGCTCGCCCTGCGAACCGGTCGAGATCAGCACGACCCTGTCCACCGGGTAGTTGTCGAGCTCCTTCGGGTCGATCAGTGTGTTCTCCGGTACGCGCAGGAACCCGAGATCCCGCGCGACGCCCATGTTGCGGACCATCGAGCGGCCGATGTACGCGACCTTCCGCCCGTGCGAGACGGCCGCGTCCATCACCTGCTGCACGCGGTGGACGTGCGAGGCGAAGCACGCGACGATCACGCGCCGCTCGGCGCGGGCGAAGATGCCGTCCAGCACCGGGCCGATGTCGCGCTCGGCGACGGTGAACCCGGGCACCTCGGCGTTCGTCGAGTCGACGAGGAACAGGTCGACGCCCTCCTCGCCGAGCCGCGAGAACGCCCGCAGGTCGGTGAGCCGTCCGTCCAGCGGCAGCTGGTCCATCTTGAAGTCGCCGGTGTGCAGCACGAGCCCGGCGGCCGTACGGATCGCGACCGCGAGCGCGTCGGGGATCGAGTGGTTGACCGCGACGAACTCCAGGTCGAACGGTCCGAACGAGGCGCGCTGGCGTTCGCGGACGACGACCTGCGGAACGTCCTTCAGCCGGTGCTCACGCAGCTTCGCCTCGATCAGCGCGAGCGTCAGGCGCGAGCCGACGAGCGGGATGTCGGGACGTTCGCGCAGCAGGTACGGCACGCCGCCGATGTGGTCCTCGTGGCCGTGCGTCAGCACGATCGCCTCGATCTGGTCGAGGCGGTCCCGGATCGGCTCGAAGTCCGGGAGGATCAGGTCGACGCCGGGCTGGTGGTCCTCGGGGAACAGCACGCCGCAGTCGACGACGAGCAGCCGGCCCTCGTGCTCGAAGACGGTCATGTTGCGGCCGACCTCGCCGAGGCCGCCGAGCGGGATGATGCGGAGTCCGCCAGGCGTGAGGTCGGCGGGCGGGCCTAGTTCGGGGTGCGGGTGACTCATCGAATCAGCCCGGCCTCCTGCAGATCCTGACTGAGCTGGGCTATCTGTTCCTCGTTCGCCGGGACGAGCGGTGAACGTACGGACCGGTCAGCCAGAACGCCGGTGACTTCCAGCGCGGCCTTCGCCATGATCGCTCCCTGTGTTCGGGTCATGATCGCCTTGAACGCGGGCACCAGCTTGCGGTCGAGGTCGCGTGCCTTCGCCAGGTCGCCGGCGTCGATCGCTTGGACCATCGCGGCGTACTCGGGGCTGGCTACGTGGGAGACCACGCTGACGATGCCGACGGCGCCCATGGCGAGCAGGGCCAGGTTGTTCTCGTCGGATCCGCTGTAGAGGGCGAGGTCGGTACGGGCCAGCACCTCGGTGATGCCGGCGAGGTCGCCCTTGGCGTCCTTCACGCCCTGGATCCGGTCGTGCTCGGCCAGCTTGACCATGGTCTCGGTCGCGATCGGGGTACCCGTACGGAACGGGATGTCGTACAGCATCACCGGCAGGCTCGTCGCGTCCGCGATCGTGGTGAAGTGCGCGAGCAGGCCCTCCTGCGGCGGCTTGTTGTAGTACGGCGTGACGGTGAGGATCCCGTGCGCGCCGATCTTCTCGGCCTGCTGGGTCATCTCGACCGCGTGCCGGGTGTCGTTGGTGCCGGTGCCGGCGACGATCGTCGCGCGGTCGCCGACTGCCTCGAGAACGGCGCGGAGCAGGCTCTCCTTCTCGGCGTCACTCGTCGTGGGCGACTCCCCGGTGGTGCCCGAGACGACGAGTCCGTCGTTGCCGTTGTCGACGAGGTAGGTAGCCAGCCGCTGAGCGGCGTCGAGATCGAGCGCCCCGCCCGCCGTGAACGGGGTCACCATCGCCGTGAGGACGCGCCCGAACGGCGCTGGCCTCCCGGCGGCTTGCTGAATCGTGGGAGCCATGGGCTCACGCTACCGTCAGCGACACGCGGTGATCGAACCTGCTCAAAGGCTTGGCGTCTCCGCCTCGTTTTGGCGTAGGGTTTGCGGCATGTACAGCTTGCAGCGCACGACGACGCCGCCCGCCACTTCCGGCGGAGCGGCTCGCTGACGCTGCCGCACCGACGCCCGGGAGTGACTCCCGGGCGTTTTTCTTTGCCCTGGGGTCGCTCCACCCCTTCTCGAGGAGCTTTGATCATGAACGTCCAAGACCACCGCCAGCTGGGCCGCGACCTCGGCATCTACGCCACCGACGAGCTCGCCGGCGCCGGCTTCCCGCTCTGGCTGCCCGACGGCGCCGCGATGGTGTCCGAGCTCGAGCGCTACATGCTCGACGCCGAGCGCCGAGCCGGCTACAAGCACGTACGCACCCCTCCGGTCGGTAAACGGGAGCTGTACGTGCGGTCCGGCCACTGGGAGCACTTCAGCGAGGACATCTTCCCGCCGTTCCCGGTCGGCGGCGACGAGCTCGTCCTCCGGCCGGTGCTGTGTCCGCACCACATCCTCGTGTACGGCTCGAAGGGGCGGTCGCACCGCGAGCTGCCACTCCGGCTGGCGGAGTACGACCAGATGTTCCGCAAGGAGCGGTCCGGCTCGCTCGGGGGCCTGCTGCGGGTACGCGGCATCACCCTGAACGACGGGCACGTCTTCTGCACCCTCGACCAGGCGGCCGAGGAGGCGGCGCTGGCGCTGCGGATGATCCAGGAGGCGTACGAGGTGCTCGGGATCTCGCCCGCGTACGTCCAGGTCGCCGTCCGCGGGCCGGGCAAGTCGTACCCGGGCTCGGACGAGGGCTGGGAGAAGGCCGAGGCGTTGCTGTGGGAGGCGCTGAGCCAGGCCGGGATGGACGCCAAGCGGGTGGAGGGCGAGGCCGCCTTCTACGGCCCGAAGATCGACATCCAGGTGTACGACGCGTCCGGCAAGGAGTTCTCCCTGTCGACCGTGCAGATCGACCTGGTGCTGCCGGAGCGGTTCGACCTGTCGTACATCGCGCCGGACGGGTCGCGGCAGCGGCCCGCGATGGTGCACCGCTCGGTGTTGTCGTCGATGGAGCGGATGGCCGCGTACCTGCTCGAACGCCATGCCGGCGCCATGCCGCCGTGGCTCGCGCCGGTGCAGGTCGTCGTGGTGCCGGTCGGGCCCTCGTCGTACGGCGCCTCGGTCGAGCGGTCGCTGTTCGACGCGGGGCTGCGGGTGGAGCTCGACGACCGCGACGAGTCGCTCGGGGCGCGGATCCGGGCCGCTCAGCTGCGGAAGGTGCCGTACATCGCGGTCGTCGGGGCGCGCGAGGAACTGAACTCCTCGATTGCCTTGCGGCTCCGAGACGGGCGGAAGATGGACCTCGGTCTGGACGCGTTCGTCTCGGGTGTCTCGGCGGTCGTGCAGGCGCGCAGCGGCGCGCTAGATCTCTAGGGGGTTGGGCAGGCCGACGGGGTTGGGGAACGGGAGCAATCCCGCGTCGACGACCGCCTTCACCGCGGGGCGGAGGGCCTGGACGAGGTCGTCGACACCCTCCTCGCCGAGCTGGTCCAGGCCGCCGGCCCAGGCGTTCTCGTCGGTGAGCTTCTCGATCTCCGCGACCAGCTCGCGGCCGGTGTCGGAGAGGGCGCCGGCCGCGAGCAGGCCGCGGTCGGTGAGCTCGGTCTCGACCGCGCTCCATTCCTCCTCCGACCAGCCGCGGGCGGCGCGCTGGGCTGGCTGCGGCTGGCCCTTGGCGTACGTCTGCAGCACGTGCGCCTCCGGTCCGCTGACCCCGCCCGCGACGAGCGCGGCGACGTGGCCGTCGCCGCGGTGCTCGCGGAACGTCGAGGTGAGCTGCCAGAGCGCCATCAGCGGGTCGCCCGGCAGCTCGAGCGCGGCGTTCGCGGCGCCGAGCGGGCGGCCGGTGAGGTCGAGGCCGGGCACGATGGTGCTGAGCCGTTCGGCACCCATCCCCGCCGCGGCCTCGTCGACACCGGCCTGTTCGTACACCTGGCGCGCGACGTCGAGGCGGGCCTCGAGACAGTGGTCCGGCGTGGTCAGCGTCCAGGCGTCCGGGAGCGCACGGCGAACGAGGCGCGGGTGGAAGCTGGCGAACGTCGCCTCCACCACGGCGGGTGGAACCGGGCCCATCGGGGCGGCGCGGAACGCGAAGTACGTCATCCAGTAGCCCTTGAGCCCGAGCTCGGCGCCGGCCGCCTTGAACTCGGGCGCGAAGTAGACGATCGCGTGCAGCGCCTCGGTGGTGGCCCAGAACCGCCGGGCCGGGTGCGTGCTCATGGGGCTACGCGTCCGTTCTTGTTGAAGGCGGCGTACGTGACCGGCATGAGCTTCGCCCACTCGGCCTCCATCTTCTCCGCGACCATCTCGATCTCGCGCTGCGGGTAGGACGGGAACGCGGAGTCCTCGCGCTTGGTGCGCAGGCTGAGGAAGTTCATCAGCGACCGCGCGTTGACCGTGACGTAGAGCGAGGAGTAGATCGTCAGCGGCAGCACGATCCGGGCGACCTCGCGGGCGATGCCGGCCTCGAGCATCCGCTGGTAGCTGGCGTACGCCTCCTCACAGACCCGCTTGGTCTCCTCCTCGACGAGCTTGTGCTGCTCGGGCGTGCCGTCGACGAAGTTGTAGTGCCCGGGCTTGCCCTCCTGCACCAGCATCCGGTCGTTCCCGGGCACGTAGAAGACGGGCCGCAGCTCGCGGTAGCGGCCGGACTCCTCGTTGTAGCTCGCGATCCGGTGGCGGAGCAGCTCGCGGAAGACGAAGATCGGCGCCTGCACGTAGAACGTCATCGAATTATGTTCGAAGGGGGATCCGTGGCGACTCCGGACGAGGTAGTTGATCAGGCCTTTCGACCGTTCCGCGTCCCCCTCGACGTCCTCCAGGGACTGCTCGCCCTTGGTCGAGACGCGGGCGGCGAAGAGGACGTCGGAGTCGTGGGCGGAGGAGCGCACGATCTCGACCGTGACGTCGCTCCGGAACTCGATCTTGTCTACGTCCACCACGGCCGCGTCCTCCTTCACCGCACACTTCCAGGGGTCTGCCGGCCAGCCTAGAGCCGGCGGCCGACAGACCCCCGACGCGGCTCACCGAAGAACGTCGTGGAGCGCGGACATCAACTCCCCGTCAGGCGTGTCGCCGTCCAGCGACCAGATCATCACGCCGCCGAGCCGCTCGCGCAGCACGTACTTCGCCTTCACGCGCATCACCTGCGGGTCGTCGAACGTGTAGAACGTCGACCCGTCGTAGCGCCACGCGAAGCCGGCGTCGCGATCCCGGTACGTCGTGAATCCCGGCAACGCCTTGATGTCGCGGTAGTTCAGGCTGCCGCACCCGACCGGGCAGAGCGTGCCCTCCTGGAACAGGCCGTGGTTCACGTCCGGAACGCCGGTCCAGCCCTGCCCGTAGAACGGCACACCCACGACCAGCTTCCGCGCCGGCGCCCCGCGCGAGCGGTACGAGTCGACGACGAGGTCGACGCTGAACGCGCCGTCGGACGTGTCGCCCTCGGGCAGGAACAGCGCGGACTGGTGGTTGGTCGTCGGCTCCCACGTCCCGTGCAGGTCGTAGCCCTGCAGCGTCGCGAAGTCCAGGTACTTGAAGATCTTCGGCACCTCGTAGTCGACGTCGATCTGGGCCGGGTTCGCCGCGAGGAACGAGGTCAGCAGGTAGTGCTTGTGGGTCTTCTTCCCGTACGCGTCGAGCTGGCGGCGGAACTCGGCGAGCAGCAGCGTGAAGTTCCTCTTGTCCTCCGGACGGACGACGTTGCCCGGCTCACCCGGCGTCGACGGCCACTCCCAGTCGAGGTCGATGCCGTCGAAGACGCCGTACCCCGAGCCCGGCCCGCCCTGCGCGGAGTCCAGCGTCGGCAGGTTGCCCTTCAGATACAGGTCGATGCAGCTCGCGACGAACGTACGACGCGACTGTGCGGTGAGCGCGGCGTCGGAGAAGTACGTGGACCAGGTCCAGCCGCCGAGCGAGATCAGGTTCTTCAGCCGCGGGTGCTTCTTCTTGAGCTTCAGGAGCTGATTGAAGTTGCCGTTCAGCCGCTGGCCTGCGACGTCGGCCTTGCCGTCGACGGACTCCTCCGCGCCGTACGGGCGCTGGTAGTCGGCCCACGCGTCGCCGCCGTTCTCCCCAGCCAGGTTGGCTTCGAAGCACTTCCCGTCCGCGGAGACGTTGCCGAACGCGTAGTTGAGATGGGTGAGCTTGCGTGCCGTGCCCGACGTGTGCACGTTCTTCACGAGAAAGCCCGAGTAGTTGCTCCACTGGGTGTAGTAGCCAACGGCGCGGGGTCGGTTGTTGTCGCCGTCGCCGTGGTTGCCGGACGCGTTGGCGATGGGTACGAAAGCGACGGGAACGAGCAACGCGGCCGCTGCGACCACCGCGGCCCGACGCACACGTGATGACATGACGCTCCCCCCTCGATGGGTGTGTTGCCGACACTCTGACGGGACGGAAAGCGCTTGTCCAGAAGACGAATCTTGTTCATTGCTTGGATCCAACGCCACCGTCTGGCGATTACTGATCGCGCTGCTCTTGCAGCGAGTGGTGAACAGGAGTAGTCAGAGGGCGGGCCCGGGATCCATGTAGTGGTGAGGTGACGTCGATGACGTCCGGTATCAGGACCCCCGCGCTCGCGCGGGCTCCTCCGGGAGATGGATAAATCCCGCTGTCCATCATCCGAAAATTCACATGGGGGGGAGCCCATGCCTGTCAACGAACCCATCGATCTCACCCAGTTGCGCGCGACGCTCGAAAGCGACGGCGCTCCTTGGGACATGGCGTACACGACGATGACCGCGCTGACCGAACGGGAACGCGTCATCCGACTGGGCGTCCCCTTGCCCGACGTCGATCTCGAGGCCCTCGAGGCCGACCGCGACATCCGCGCCGCCGCCGTACGTGCGGCAACCGCGGAGACGGTAGGTGCACCGACCGCGTTCGATCTCAGAGACGTCGGTGGCATTGACTATTCGACCTCCGTGAAGGACCAGCTCGGCTGCGGTTCCTGTGTCGCCTTCGGCACTGTCGCCGCGATGGAGCACGTGGCCCGCTACACGCGGCGCGCTCCGGGTCTGGCTATCGACCTGTCCGAAGCGCACGCTTTCTACTGCTATGGAAGGGCAGACGGCGCGATGTGTGGCACCGGTTGGTGGGTCCACCGGCTGTTGCCGTCGACGCAGAACAGTGGCGTCACGTTCGAGGACTACTACCCGTACACCGACGTCGACCAGAACTGCTCGAACCTCAATGCCGACTGGCCGAACCGGTTGGCGAAGACGACCGGTTTCGCCAACATCGGCGGGAATGCCGCGGCGATGAAGGAGTACATCTCGACGTACGGATCCGTCACGTCGTGCTTCATCGTGTACCAGGACTTCTTCAGCTATCGGTCCGGCGTCTATCGGCACCTGTCCGGCGATGTCGCCGGCGGGCACTGTGTCGTTCTGATCGGCTACGACGACTCGGCTGGATGCTGGATCGCCAAGAACAGTTGGGGAACGGGCTGGGGAGACGGCGGGTTCTTCAAGATCGCGTACGGCGAGGCCAACATCGAGTCGTACCCGTCGCCCGCCGGTCTCGAGGTCTACGGCATCCAGGGTGTCGCCCTGAAGACCTGGCTGCCCGACCAACAGATCCTCGGTCTCTGGAGTAGCGAGCACGACGCCAACCAGTGGGCGTACGCCTCTTCCAGCGGCTGGCTCAAGATCGATGGCGGCAACGTCACGACCAACCAAGCGATGGCCGCGGAGCTCTCCGCTTCGAAGGACCTCGCACGTCCCGTTGGACTCTTCGAGGACAACGGTTCGATCAAGCAGATCTACGCCTGGTAAGGGGGCTCTGCGATGGCAGGACGTACAAGGTCCACGAACGGACCGACTCGCACTCGCGCCACGGCCCCTTCGGCTTCTTCTCCTGTGACCGAGGAGTTCCCCGGTCTCTCGGCGCCGAGCCGGGTGGCTCCGAACGACCTCGCCACTGTGGTGATGTCGCCGGAAACCGCGACGATGCCCTCCCTGATGCCACCCACGCTGCGCGATCCGTCCTCGATGTCCGAGGCCGATCTGGCGGCGGTGACGGCGATCTGGCGTTCGTCGCAGTACGTCGACGCGATGTGGTCGATCGACCAGACCCGCAACGCGTTCATGATGGTGCGGGGACTTGGTTGGCGGAAGATCTACAACGGCCGCGACGGCGCCTTCACCGCGTTGGTGTCGTTGGCGTCGCAGGCCCGGCAGACGGGGCGCCAGGTCAGCTTCCGTGAGGAACCCGACGGAATGGTTTACGAGATCTACCTCTGGTGATGGCGCGAACGTGACAGTGGCCTGAGCCATCCACCGGCGGCGACCGGGCCCGGGAGAGTTCCAACCCCCCAACTCTCTCGGGACCCGGTCCTCGTCCCTTGTTCAAGGGGGATTGAGACGACCGAGCCCGGGAGCGACCCCTCCCCCTCTCCCCCCACGCTCTCGGGCCGGGGGCCTCGGTCGTCTCGCTCACCACGCGTTCAGACCTTGTGGGCAAGGCGAGAGCGGCACGTCGCGTTGCCGCAATGCGGCACTCGACCATCGCCTTCGGCGATCTCGGGCGAGCAATCGGTATGGCCGGACCCTCGTCGCGGAGCGAGCTGGAACACGTTCTGGACGGGTGTCCGACATGTGTTTCGAGCCGATGCGACAGGTGGAGACGACCGGGCCCCGGGGGCGCTCCTCCCCCTCCCCCACGCTCTCGGGACCCGGTCGTCCTCTCCCCGACCCGTTGGATGGCCTGTCAGTTGGCCCGCACGTCGAGGCGGACCTCGAACCGCTCGACCGGCTCGGTCTCCCAAGCCCTGCTGAGCGCGAGCCTTGCCGCCGCGGTGCCGGGGCCGGCGGCGCGGAGGCGGACGACGCGTTCGCTCGCGGCGCCCGGGCGGTCGGACGTGCTGGAGAGATCGGACGACACCACGTCGACCGGACCAGCGATGCTGTCGACTATCCACTGGTATCCGGTCGTGGCGTTCTCCGGCAGCCGCAGCACGACTTCGTCGCCAGGCTTGACGGAAGCCACGGTGCCGTTCTCGGTGACCTCGATCTCGGACATGGTGCCCACCCGCCCTCGTCGTCCTCACCCCGCGAGTCAGCGTAGGACGATTTAACCCACGCGCGTGGGCGTTTTGGCGATCTCGGCGAGGCCGGTGAGCAGGCGGTCGACATCGGAGGCGTCGTTGTAGTGGACCAAACCGGCCCGTACCGCGCCGCCGGTGTCGCGAATCCCCAGCACCGCGGTGGCTTCCCAGGCGTACGCGATCCCACTCCACACGTTCACCTTCTGGTCGGCCAGCCGCTGCGCGACGTCGCGCGGAGCGATGCCCGCCAGGTTGAAGAAGGCGGTGGCTGTCCGGCGGGCGGGCCGCCCGTACGTCGTCACGCCGGGAATCGCCTCGAGCCCCTTCAGCAGGTCCGCGAACAGCGCCTGCTCGTGTTCCTCCGCCGCCGTCATCGAGGCCAGCACGCGCTCGCGCCGCGAGCCGGTCGCGGACGGATCGAGGGCGGCGAGGTGGTCGACAGCGGCGATCGCGGCGGCGAAGTCGGCGTACGGCGGGGTGCCGGTCTCGAACCGCACCGGCACCTCGTTCGGCGCCGGCGCGAGCTTGTCCACCGCCAGCCCCTCGAGAACGGCGGGGCGCGCGACGACCGTGCCGATGTGGGGACCGGACCACTTGTACGCGCTGGTGGCGTAGAAGTCCGCGCCGAGCTCGTCGACGTCGACCGGACCGTGCGGGGTGGCGTGGACGCCGTCGACGTACATGAGCGCGCCGACCGCGTGTGCCTTCGCCGCGATCGCGGCGACGTCCGGCCGCGTGCCGAGGATGTTGCTGGCTGCGGTGACCGCGACGAGCTTGGTCCGCTCGGTGAGCAGGTCGTCGTACTGCTCAGCGGCGAGCTCGCCGGTCTCGGTGTCGAACTCGGCCCAGCGCAGGGTGGCGCCGGCGTGCTGTGCGGCCTGGACCCAGGGCCGTACGTTCGCATCGTGATCGAGTCTCGAGACGACGATCTCATCCCCTGACCGCCAGGTGGCGGCGAGGGTGGCCGCCAGGCGGTACGTCAGCGTGGTCATGTTCGCGCCGAGGATCACGCCCTCGGGGACACCGCCGACGAGGTCCGCCATGGCCACCCGGCAGGCGGCGTCGAGGTCGTTCGCACGGTGACTGGACGGGAACGTTCCGCCCATGTTGCTGATCCCGCCGCGGTACGTGTCGACGATCGCGTCAATCACCTTCTGCGGCACCTGGGTGCCCGCGGCTCCGTCGAGGTAGGCGCTCCCGTCGGCGAGTGCCGGATAGCTGGCCCGAATCCTGCTCACGTCGTAGGTCACGCCGCCACGCTACGGGTTGGACCCTCCGCTCCACGAGTGCAGAACCGACATACCATGCTAGGTGGTGTCGAGACTTGGGAGGTGAACGCACGGATGGCCGGGGCGACGGGGTCGACCGAGCTGCTGTGCGCGTTCGCCAACACGCTGCAGTTCAACGAGCCCGAGCCGGGCGTCGTGGATGTCCACGAGACGCTGTCCGGTGCCGCCGAGGTGACCGCTTGGCTGCGTTCCCAGGCGCTCGTCCCCGCGGATGCAGCGGCGCGGTCGGGCGACTTCACGCGGGCGCTCGCGATCCGGAACGGGCTGCGGGAGGCGTTCGCGTTCCATCACGACCGGGTGCTGGTGCCTGTGCCCGCGCTGGACGAGGTTTCCCGGGCGCTGCCCTTGCGAGTGGCGTTCGACGAGTCGCTCCCCCGCCTCACCTCGGCCGGGACGGGCGTGGCCGGAGGGCTCGGGTTGCTGCTGGTGGCGGTCGCGGAATGCCGTTCCAACGACACCTGGCGACGGCTCAAGCTGTGCCGGTCCGAGGCGTGCCAGTGGGCCTACTTCGACGCCTCGAAGAACAGGTCGCGGGCGTGGTGCTCGATGGAGATCTGCGGCAACCGGCAGAAGACCCGGAGCTATCGGGCGCGGCACCGTTCGCCTGAAGATCCCTAACCTTTCCATCGGGCCCGGATAGCATGCGGTGATCTGACGGGTTGGAGGACGGTTGGGCTCTGCCGGCAACGCGCCCACGATCGCCGACGTGGCCCGCGCAGCGGGGGTGTCGCCGGCGACGGTCTCGCGCGTCCTCAACGGCCATGGAACGGTCGACCCCGCGCTGGTCAAGCGGGTGCGGGCGACGACGGCGAAGCTGGGGTACGTCCCGAACGCGATCGCCCGGGGCTTGGCTCTGGGCACCAGCCACGCGGTGGGCGTCGTGGTGCCGGACCTGGCGAACCCGTTCTTCCCCACCATGCTCAAGGGCATCGGCCTCGCTGCGGGCACGGCGGGCTTTCGGATCGTGGTCGCGGAGTCGAACGAGCGGATCGCCGAGGAGGTGCGGCTCGCCGACGAGCTCGCGCGGCTGACGGACGGGCTGATCCTGTGCTCGCCGCGGATGCCTACCGCCGCGTTGCGGTCTCTGGTGGACCGCGGGATCCCGGTGGTGTGCACGAACCGGGTCGTACGGGCACCCGAGCTGGGCATCGTGGCCGCCGACTGGATCACCGGCGCCCGGCTGCTGGCCTCCCACCTGGCGTCCCTGGGGCACCGGAAGGTGGCCTTCCTCGCCGGCCCCGCGTCGTCGTGGTCCAACCAGCAACGCCGCTTGGCCTTGTCACGCTTCCAGGGCTTGAAGGTCGAGGTGATCCCGGCCGGCTCGGCGTCGGCCGACGGCTACGCGGCCCTGCCTTCGGCGTTGGAGACCGGGGCGACGGCGATCGTGGCCTTCAACGACCTGGTGGCGCTCGGGGTGTTGGGGCGGTTGGGTGAGCTGGGCATCCGGGTGCCGGACGACATCTCGGTAGCGGGCTTCGACGACATCCCCAGCGCCGGCTTCCTGCGGCCCCCATTGACCTCGGTCCGCCTGCCGCTGGTGGATCTGGGCATGCAGGCGTGGCACGTTCTCCAGCGCAGACTGGACAAACAACCCCCTGGCCCCCCGGTCCGCCTCCTCCCCGAGCTCGTCGTCCGGGAGTCCACCGCCCCACCAGCGAAGGCCCGCGGCCGATCCTGAAAGACTGGACCGGTGACTGGTTCGGACAAGCCGACGGCTGATGCTGAGGTGCGGGTGGGGTGGGCGGCCGATGCCGCTCGGATCGCGGCCATCCAGATCGGCTCGTGGCGGCGGGCATATGCGGGCGTCTTTCCGCAGTGGTTGCTGGACTCTCTCGAGGAGGCCGAGTTCACCGAGCGGTGGCAGCACTCGATCGTGCGGCCGCCCGATGCGCGCAACCGGGTGATGGTGGCACTCGACCACGGCACCGTCGTCGCTTTCGCTACGACCGGCCCGGCCGACGATCCCGACTCCGACTCCGGCAAGGACGGGGCGATCGCGGAGTTCCACGTCGACCCGGACCGCACCCGGCAGGGCCACGGCTCCAGGTTGCTCAACGCATGCGTCGACACCCTGAGAGCCGACGGTTTCCAGCTCGCGCAGCTGTGGGTGATCGCCAGCGACGACGTGATGCGGACGTTCGTCACCGACGCCGGCTGGGAGCCGGACGGCGCCCATCGGGAGCTCGACCTCACCGGCGACGGCAGCATCCGGGTCAAGCAGGTACGGCTGCACTGCTCGCTCGCCGAGGACGAAGTGCAGTAGCGCCTACGGACGCGCCCACCCGCTCCGCGACCCCACGGTGAGAACCACCACTCACCCAAGGGGGAACGCAGCATGCTCGCCACCGCCAGAAGACTCCTCGTCGCTGTCCTCGTCGCCCTCGCCGCCGCACTGGTCGGAGCGACCCCGGCGTCCGCGGACTGCTGGTACTGCACCGTCAGCATCGACGACAACGCCCGTTCGGAGTACAAGGCCTCGGCGCTCGACCTCGGCTGGCTGAAGTTCACCGTCAGGCTCGGCTTCGTGCCCAGCACGAACGTCGTCGTCGGCTACCAGACCAGCAACGGCAGCGCCACCGCCGGCGCCGACTACACGGCCAAGACCAGCACGGTCACCATCCAGCCGGGCCAGACCACCGCCAGCGTCTTCGTCACCGTCGCGCAGGACGCCGTGCAAGAGAGCAACGAGTGGTTCCAGGTCAAGCTCACGTCGACGTCGTCCGGCCATATCGACAACGGCGACCAGCACCACGACACGTACGGCACCGGCTGGGTCCTCGACGACGACCCGGCACGGCTGAGCATCGTCGACGCCAAGCCCGCGAACGAGTACAACGACCTCGACTTCCCCGTCCGCCTCTCCGCGCCCCTCGCCACCCCGGTCACGGTGAAGGTCTCGACCGCCCCCGCGGCGGGCACCGCGTCAGCCGGCGCCGACTACTACCCGACGACGAAGTACCTGACGTTCGCGCCCGGCGAGACCAGCAAGACGTTCACGCTCGACGTCTTCCACGACCAGTCCATCCACGAGCCCACCGAGAACCTCAGGATCACCCTCTCCAACGCCAGCGGCGCGCCGATCGCCGACAGCACGGCCTGGGGCACGATCTACGAGGTCGACTTCATCAGCTGAGCGGATGGAGGATCAGCGAGAAAGGAGAAGGTGCTCGAGACCCACTGTCAACCCGGGCTTGTCAACCACCGCGCGCAAGGCGAGCAGGATGCCGGAGTCGAACGAGGAGTAGCTCATCGAGTCGTGCCGGAGCGTCAGTGTCTCCCCGGTGCCACCGAACAGCACCTCCTGGTGGGCGACCAGGCCGGGCAGCCGCACGCTGTGGACGTGCACGCCGGACACCACCGCGCCGCGGGCGCCTTCCAGCGACTTCTCCGTCGCGTCGGGTACGGAGTCGAACCCGGCCTCGGCACGAGCAGCACCAAGAAGCTCAGCCGTCCGCGAAGCCGTCCCCGACGGCGCGTCCACCTTCCGCGCGTGGTGCAGCTCCACCACCTCGACGGACTCGAAATGCCGGGCCGCCTGCGCGGCGAACGTCATCATCAGCACGGCGCCGAGCGAGAAGTTCGGCGCGACGATCACGCCCAGCGAGGGCGCGGCAGCGAGCAGCTCGGCGACCGAAGACCGGATCGACTCGCTCACCCCAGACGTGCCCACCACCACGGGAACGCCGTGCGACAAGCAGAACGACACGTTCGCCAGCACCGCATCGGGCCGCGTCACGTCCAGCGCCACGTCGGCGCCGGCGTCAACCACAGCTTGCAGCGAGTCCTTCGACCCGACTCGCGCCACCAGCGACAGATCCGACGCAGCGTCAATCGCCAAGCAGGCTTGGGATCCGAGCTTGCCATACGCCCCGATGACGGCGACCTTCAGCACGATGCCTACCGAAGAGCGCCGGCGAACCGGTCCGGATCGGCGAACGGCCCGACAACCGCCAGGGTCGGCGTCGCGTCAAGGATGTCCCGCGCCACCGAACGTACGTCGTCCAACGTCACGCCGTCGATCCGCCGCAGTACCTGGTCGACCGACAACAGCTCGCCGTAGACCAGCTCGGCCTTGGCCAGCCGTCCCATCCGCGAGCCGGTGTCCTCCAGCCCCAGCACCAACGAGCCACGCAGCTGCCCCTTGCCCCGCGCGAGCTCGTCGTCGGTGATCCCGGAGTCGGCCACCTTCGACAGCTCGTCGCGACAGATCGACAGCACGTCGTCGACCTTGTTCGGCAGACACCCCGCGTAGACGCCGACGATGCCGGCGTCGGCGTAGTTGGACGCGAACGAGTACACCGAGTACGCCAGCCCGCGCTTCTCACGAACCTCCTGGAAGAGCCGCGAAGACATGCCGCCACCAAGAGCGGCGTTCAGCACGCCCATCACGAACCGACGGTCGTCCGTACGCGAGATCCCCGGCACACCGAGAACGAGATTCGCCTGCTCCGTCGAGCGCTCCATCACCGTCACGGCACCCTGCGCGGGCACCGGACCAGGACCACCGATCCGCGCGGGCACCGGCTCGGCGTCGCTGACGTCGAGCAGCCCGGTCTTCGCCAACGCCTTCTTGACGAGGCGAACGACCTGCTGGTGCTCGACGTTGCCGGCCGCCGCGACGACCAGCGCGTGCGGACGGTACCGCCGCTTGTAGTAGCCGGCGATCTGCGTCCGCGTCAGCGACCGGATCGAGTCGACCGTGCCGAGGATCGGCCGGCCGAGCGGCGAATCTCCCCACATCTGTTGGGCGAACAGGTCATGGACCGCATCGCCCGGGTCGTCGTCGTGCATGGCGATCTCCTCGAGGATCACGCCACGCTCGCTCTCGACGTCGGCCGAGGCGATCAACGACGACGACACCATGTCCGACACCACGTCGACCGCCAGCGGCAGGTCGATGTCGAGCACTCGTGCGTAGTAGCACGTGTACTCCTTCGTGGTGAACGCGTTCATCTCGCCGCCCACCCCGTCGAGCGCGGCCGAGATATCCAGGGCAGCACGTCGCTTGGTGCCCTTGAACAGCAGGTGCTCGAGGTAGTGGCTCGTTCCGGCGAGGGCGGGCGTCTCGTCACGAGACCCGACGGCCGCCCAGATGCCGAACGAGACCGAACGAACCTGCGGCATCGCCTCGGTCACGACCCGCAAGCCGCTCGGGAGAATGGTCTGGCGGACGAGCCCGCCGTCGTTCTCCGTCATCAGCGTGCGAGTCGAGACCTTGCGGGCCGCGGGCCGAGCCGGCGATGTGGTGGTCACTCCTGCTCGCCGGCCCCTTCTTCGACCACCGGAACCAGCGAGAGCTTGCCGCGGTCGTCGATCTCGCCGATCTCGACCTGCAGCTTGTCACCGACCTTGAGCACGTCCTCGACGTTCTCCACGCGCTTGCCACCGGCGAGCACCCGCAGCTTGGAGATGTGCAGCAGGCCGTCCTTGCCGGGAACGAGCGAGATGAACGCACCGAAGTTGGTCGTCTTGACCACGGTGCCGAGGTAGCGCTCGCCGACCTCGGGCATCGTCGGCGTCGCGATCCCGGCGACGATCGCCCGGGCCGCCTCGGCCATGGCACCGTCTGCGGCACCGATGAAGATCGTGCCGTCGTCCTCGATCGTGATCTGGGCGCCGGTGTCCTCCTGGATCTGGTTGATGACCTTGCCCTTCGGCCCGATCACCTCGCCGATCTTGTCGACCGGGATGTGCATCGTGATGATCCGCGGAGCGAACAGCGACATCTCGGCCGGCTCGGAGATCGCCTTCTCCATGACGCCGAGGATCGTGAGACGCGCGTCGCGCGCCTGCTGCAGGGCAGCGGCCAGCACCGACGCGGGAATGCCGTCGAGCTTGGTGTCGAGCTGCAGCGCGGTCACGAAGTCCTTCGTACCGGCGACCTTGAAGTCCATATCGCCGAACGCGTCCTCGGCGCCGAGGATGTCGGTCAGCGCGACGAACTCCTCCTTGCCTTCGACCTCACCGGTGATCAGGCCCATCGCGATGCCCGCGACCGGCGCCCGGAGCGGCACACCGGCGGCGAGCAGCCCCAGCGTGGAGGCGCAGACCGAGCCCATCGAGGTGGAGCCGTTGGAGCCGAGCGCCTCGGAGACCTGGCGGATGGCGTACGGGAACTCCTCGCGCGACGGCAGTACCGGGGCGAGCGCGCGCTCGGCGAGTGCGCCGTGCCCGATCTCGCGCCGCTTCGGCGAACCGACCCGGCCGGTCTCACCGGTCGAGTAGGGCGGGAAGTTGTAGTTGTGCATGTAGCGCTTGGTCGTGTCCTCGGCCAGCGTGAGGCCGATCCGGCGCTCGAGCGACAACATGTTCAGCGTCGTGATGCCGAGGATCTGCGTCTCACCGCGCTCGAACAGCGCGGAGCCGTGGACGCGCGGGACGACGTTGATCTCGGCCGTCAGCGGCCGGATGTCAGCCAGGCCGCGACCGTCCATGCGGACCTTGTCGCGCAGCACCCGCTCGCGGACGAGCGTCTTGGTGAGCGAACGGTAGGCCGCGCTGAGCTCCTTCTCGCGGCCCTCGAAGTCACCCGCGAGCCGCTCGACCATGGAGGCCTTGAGCTCGTCGAGCTTCGACTCGCGCTCGGCCTTGCCGGCGATCGTGAGCGCCTCGGCGAGGTCGTTGCGTACGGCCCCGTCGACCGCGGCGAGAGCGTCGTCCTCGTAGTCCTTGTAGACCGGGAACTCACCGGTCGGCTTGGACGCCTCGGCCGCCATCGCGGCCTGCGCCTCGCACAGGACCTTGATGAACGCCTTGGAGGCCTCGAGGCCCTCGGCGACGATCTCCTCGGTCGGCGCCTGAACGCCGTCCTGGACGAGCTGCCAGGTCGAGTCGGTGGACTCGGCCTCGACCATCATGATCGCGACGTCACCGTCGTCGGTCACGCGGCCGGCGACGACCATGTCGAACACGGCCCGCTCGATCTCGCTGCGCCGCGGGAACGCGACCCACTGGCCATCGACCAGCGCGACGCGGACGCCGCCGATCGGGCCGGAGAACGGCAGGCCGGCGATCTGCGTCGACGCCGAAGCGGCGTTGATCGCGAGCACGTCGTACAGCGCGTCGGGGTTGAGCGCCATCACGGTGATGACGACCTGGATCTCGTTGCGGAGACCCTTGACGAACGACGGGCGCAGCGGCCGGTCGATCAGCCGGCAGGTGAGGATCGCGTCCTCACTCGGGCGGCCTTCGCGACGGAACACCGAGCCGGGGATCTTGCCCGCGGCGTACCCGCGCTCCTCGACGTCGACGGTCAGCGGGAAGAAGTCGAAGTGCTCCTTCGGGTGCTTGCCGGCCGTCGTCGCGGACAACACCATGGTGTCGTCGTCGAGATAGGCGACCACGGCACCGGCCGCCTGCTTGGCGACCCTTCCGGTCTCGAACCGCACCGTACGGGTGCCGAACGAGCCGTTGTCGATCGTTGCTGTTGCAGTGTGAATACCGGGACCCTCCACAGGGCTCCCTCCTCTTGTTTCGGGAGCGGCCGCGACTGCCCTTCCGCGCGGCGGGGAGTGCCGGTCTTCGATCGAGGCCCACGGATCTGGTGATCCGTCCGGGGGCCACTACCGAGGACCGGCGAGCTGCTGCACCGCTTGCTTCGCGCTGCGGTCGCGGGGTCGCTCCGGTTGTACTGGCCTACTTACCTTGCTTGTTCAGTTGTGAACCGCCTGCGCAGTGGTCTACCCAGACGGGGCGAAGGCCAGTCGAAAGGACTGGCCTCACGATATGGAACGGGAGCGGGGCCCTGGTGGGCACCGCTCCCGAAGAGCGCTATCGGCGGAGACCGAGACGTTCGATCAGCGTCCGGTAACGCGCGATGTCGTTCTTCATCAGGTAGTTCAGCAGCCGGCGGCGCTGACCGTTGAGGATCAACAGGCCGCGTCGGCTGTGGTGGTCGTGCTTGTGGAACTTGAGGTGCTCGGTCAGATGCCTGATCCGATGCGAGAGCAGCGCCACCTGGACTTCGGGCGACCCAGTGTCGCCCTCGTCGGTTGCGTACTCGGTGATGATCTGCTTCTTGGTAGCAGCGTCGAGCGACACAGTGCTCCTTCCGGAATTTCCGTTGCGCGGCGCGCCAGGGCGGGTTCACCTGGGCACTCTTGTTCCGCGGCCGGCGGTACGGCAGCAGCAAGGGTACCAGCCGATACCGCTGCGTAACCAATCCACCCCTGGCCGGGAGCTGTTCCGGCGCTCTTGGGGTAAGGATACCGGCGTGGACATACGCAGAATGAGCGACGACGAAGCTTTGGAGTTCCTGGCCCAGCCGCTGGTGGCGGTGCTGGCTCTGGACGAGCCTGGCTGGTCGCCGCACGTGACGCCGGTGTGGTTCCACCACCGGCCCGCCGACGGGACGTTCGTGGTGATGACCGACGCCTCGACGAAGAAGGCCCGGCTGTGGCGCGACGGCAGCGGCGAGCTGTCGCTGTCGATCCAGTCGGCCGAGGGCGCCACGGCTCGCTACGTGAATGTGCAGGGCACGGCGTCCCTGGTGCCGCTCACGCCTGAGGTGCTGCGAACGGTGGCCTCGAAGTACCTGCCGCCGGACCTCGTCGACGGCTACGTGGCCGACCCGCCGGAGGACTCGATGTTCGAGATCGAGCCCCGGCGCATCGTGACGGGCGTGATCGGCTAGGCGCGGTGATCATGATCGTGATCATGAAGCCAGAACGGCCGTATACGCCGGTTTGGCTTCATGATCACCCTCATGATCACGGCCGTCAGGCGGGCGAGCCGTAGAAGACGATCTCGGCGGCCGAGGCGTAGTCGGCTACCCCGACGGTCGCCAGCAGGCGGAGGTAACGGACGCCCGGGGCGTCGAACGTCGCCGACTTGCGCGTCGCATCGCCCGCCCACGTCCCCGCCGCCACCTGGGCGAACGTGGTCCCGTCGGCGCTCGCGAACACCGTCCAGGTGGTGATCGTCCCGTTCAGGCCGCCGTCCTGGCGGGGCAGGTAGGACAGCTCCGCGACGTCGTACGCGCCGCCCAGGCCGAACGTGATCGACTGCGGCAGGTGCGAGCGCGGGGCCGGGCTGAAGTGCGTGTGCCAGATCGAGGCCGTACGCCCGTCCAGCGCCAGCACGGCCGCGTTCTCCAGCTGCTCGCTCGTCGCCGTCACCGTCTGGGTGGACCGCGGGATGCAGCGTGCCGAGGCGGGCGCGCTGACATCCACCGGAACGGTCAGCTTCGAGGTCGTCCCGAGGGCCTCGAACCGCACCTTGTACGTCCCGTCGACCGCCGCCTCCCCCACGTACACCTCGACGTCCAGGTAGACCGTGGCTTCGGCTGGTACGTAGGAGGACACGCGCGGACTCGTCCGCAGGCCCGCCTGCGCGGTGATCCCGACGTCGACGTACCGCGCGGAGGTCGACTGGTTGGTGACGCCCAGCCTGACGAACGCCGCCGTGCACTGGCGCAGCGCCAGCCGTCCGGGGTCGGCGGACAGGACGAGATCCGACGCGGGCGCGGCGGCCACGACGCCCGCCGGCACGAGGGCCGCCGCGATCACCAGCAGAGCGAGAGCGAGCCGCTTCGTCACGCGTCCTCCAGTCCCGGGTTGCCCGCCTCGGTCACGAAGCTCCGTCGCGTCGAGATCGGCGCGCCTTGCTGGTACACGAACGGCACGACGCGGTAGTCGGCCCGCCACACGTCGGGGGTCACCTCGCACTTGACGTAGCCGCGCTGGCCGTTGAAGAACCTGTAGTGCGGGTTCTGCCGCAGTGCGAGCTCGCCGCCGGCGGAGGTGTCCGAGCCGTCGCCGCCGGAGGAAATCGACGTGCCGATGAACTCGACGCCGATCGTGCGCGAGGCCGGGTCGTCGAAGTTCGCCTTGAGGTTCGCCGCCCAGTTCGAGTGCACGTCGCCAGTGATCACGACCGGGTTGCGGATCTGCTGCTGGGTGATGAAGCCGAGCACGCGGTCACGCGAGCCGACATACCCGTCCCACTGGTCCATCGAGTACGCCTTCGCGTCGCCGTCCGCGACGTCGCGCTGGGCCATGATCACCTGGTTGGCGAGGACGTTCCACGTCGCCGTGGAGGCGGCCAGGCCATCCAGCAGCCAGCGCTCCTGCGCTTCGCCGGTGATCGTACGGGCCGGGTCGAGGCTCTCCGGGTTCGGCGGGTCGGTCCCGTCGCCGGCGGCTTGGTCGGAGCGGAACTGCCGCGTGTCCAGGACGTTGAACTCGGCGAGGTTGCCGTACCTCAGCCGCCGGTAGAGCTGCATGTCCGGGCCCTGCGGCATCGACGAGCGCCTCAGCGGCATGTGCTCGTAGTAGGCGCGGTAGGCGTTCGCCCTTCGTACCAGGAAGTCCGCGGGGTTCGGCGTCTGGCTGCTCGCTTCGGGGACGCCGGCGGCGTAGTTGTTCTCGACCTCGTGGTCGTCCCAGGTGACGATCCAGGGGACGTTGCGGTGGACGGCCTGCAGGCTCGGGTCGGACTTGTAGAGCGCGTGCTGGAGCCGGTAGCGGTCGAGCGTGATCGTCTCCGCGGCGAAGTAGACCGGCACGCTGCCCGGCTGGTTGCGGCGGCCGCCGTGGGTGGGGATGCCGTACTCGTAGATGTAGTCGCCGAGGTGGACGACGAGGTCGAGGTCCTCGTTGGCCATGTGCTCGTAGGCGGTCCAGAAGCCGTCTGGGTAGGCCTGACAGGAGGCGAACGCGAAGTTCAGCCTTGCGTAGTTGGCGTTCGGGAGTGGGGCGGTCTTGGTCCGTCCGACGGGGCTGATCTCCCGGCCGACGCGGAAGCGGTAGAAGTACCACCGGTCGGGTTGGAGGCCGGTCGCCTCGACGTGGACGGAGTGCGCGAGCTCGGGGTAGGCGAACTCGGTGCCGGTCTTGGTGAGCTTGCGGAAGTTCTCGTACTCGGAGATCTCCCAGCGGACGGCGACCTTCTCGTACGGCATCCCGCCCGCGCCACCCTCGGCGAGCGGGTCGGGGGCGAGGCGCGTCCAGAGCACGACACCGTCCGGAAGCGGGTCGCCGGACGCCACGCCGAGCTTGAACGGGTCGCTTGGGAACGTGGGACTGGCTTCCTTGGCCGTGTAC
The DNA here is from genome assembly GCA_963762635.1 of uncultured Actinomycetota bacterium. Taxonomy (GTDB): domain Bacteria; phylum Actinomycetota; class Actinomycetes; order Propionibacteriales; family Actinopolymorphaceae; genus Tenggerimyces. Next base: position 743,099 of record CAVXLQ010000003.1, on the reverse strand, counting down.
GGGCCGAGCCCGAACACCGCCGCCACCGCCCCCGCGCTCGACAGCGCCAGGAACCTCCGCCGATCGAGCTCGCTGCTTCTCAGATCCTTCAACAGGCGATCCATCGCACACTCCCCCTCTGGGCCAGACGTCTCGACCAGCTTGGCGATTCGCGATGGACGCTACGTGAGCCCTGGGGTACGAGGTGGAAAACAGCCCTGACCGGATCCGGCGCGCGCTTTCAGGGAAGCCGAGTAGCTAGGAGGCGTCGGCCACCGGCTCGATGGCCGCGAGCTGATCGGCGATCCGGTCTCGCTCGACCTCGAGGTCGTAGTGCGCTTGCAGGTTCGTCCAGAACTCCTCGGAGGTGCCAAACGCGCGAGCGAGCCGCAAAGCCGTGTTCGCCGAGATCGCGCGGGTACCGTGGACGATCTCGTTGATCCGCCGCGGCGGCACGTTGATGATGGCCGCGAGCCGGTACTGACTGAGCCCGAAGGGCTTGAGGAACTCCTCGAGAAGGATCTCGCCCGGGTGGACTGGGTGAGCGTAGGTGCTGTCCGTCACCTTCACCCCCTCCTTGCCCTTGCCACGCTTGACCGACGAGGGGCGGACCGCTCCGGTGGTCGCTCCGCGATACGGATCGGGATCCCTGTCGCGATGCGGTTCGTCTTGGCCGTGACACGCCGCGGGCCTGTCGAGCGATCGCTCGCGACACTCTTGCCAGTTGTTCGGTCGGTGCGACGGGTCATAGCGGGCTCCTCATAGTCGGTCAGACGTCTTCCTTCTTGCTCGGTCTCCTCAGTGGTAGTCGACGATCTCCACATCCTCAGGACCTGCGTCCGTCCAGGAGAAGCAGACGCGCCACTGATCGTTCACCCTGATCGGGTGCTGTCCGGCACGGTCGCCGTGCAGCTTCTCCAGACGGTTTCCTGGAGGCACGCGGAGATCGTTGATGGTCGCGGCGGCATGGAGCATCGTCAGCTTTCGGAGCGCTGCGCGTTGACTTGGCGGATCGAAACGTCGGCATCGTTCGCGGCGCCAGACGCGCTCCGTATCCTTGTCAGCGAACGATCGCAACACCAAGAAAGCATAACGCGACGCGTTATGGAGTGCAACCAGACGAGACTCGTCGCGGCGCGAGCAGTGCCAGTCCGCGCGCGGTGGACTTCCTCCTAGCTGAGAACGTCGCGGGCCTTGTCGACGTCGCGGTTCATGGTCTCGATCAGCTCGTCGATCGAGCCGAAGACCTCCTGGCCGCGGATCTGTTCGGTGAACTCGATCGACACCGGCACGTCGTACAGCTCGAGGTCGGTGCGGTCCAGCACGTACGCCTCGATGACCAGCTCGTGCTCGCCGAACTGCGGCTTCGTTCCCACCGAGATCGCCGCCGGCAAAGGCGTCGCGTCGCCGTCGCGGCGGATGAGCCAGCCGGCGTAGACGCCGTCGGCAGGCAGCGCCAGGGCGGCGTCGGCGGGCACGTTGGCGGTCGGGAAGCCCAGCTCGCGGCCGCGTTGTTCGCCGCGCACGACCACACCGTCGAGGCGGAACGGGTGGCCCAACACCTCGGCGGCGCCGGCCACGTCACCGGCGGCCAACCGTTCGCGTACGGCGGTCGACGACCACGACGCGTCGCCCGCGCCCCGCGTGATCCCCGTAACCTCGAAGCCGAGCTCAACGCCGAGCCGGGTCAGCAGCGCGACGTCGCCCGCCGCCTTGAAGCCGAAGCGGAAGTCGTCGCCGACGACGATCGCGACCGGACGCAGCAGCCCGACGAGCTCGCGGACGAACTCCTCCGCCGGCTGCTGCGAGCGCTCCTTGGTGAACGGCAGGACGAGCACGCCGTCGACGCCGAGCTCCGCGAAGAGCTCCAGCCGCCGCTCCAGGCTCGCGACCTTGCGCGGCGTCGCATCGGGACGGACGACCGAGAGCGGGTTCGGGTCGAGCGTCACCACCACGCTCTTCGCGCCGGCGGCCCGAGCCCGCGACAGCACCTCCCCGATCACGCGCTGGTGGCCGCGGTGTACGCCGTCGAACACACCGATCGTGACCACCGACGGTCCGAGATCGCCTGGGACCTCGGTCACGTCTCGCCAGCGCTGCATCGCTCTCGTTCCTCCTGTACGTCTAATGCTCCGGCTCAAGGGTGCCATGCGACGGCTACTGCGGGCCCAGCGAGAGGTACGCGGCGCGCACCGCGAGCGCCTTGTCCAGCTGGCGCCGGATCGGGGAGTAGAACTGGTCGCGGTACGTGCTGTCGGTGACCGCGTACACCGCGAAGTACAGGGCGGAGAACGTCGCCAGCAGCCCCGCGACCTTGAACAACGCGGCCGGGTCGTCCTCGCCGAGCCAGGCCTCGCGTACCGGCTGGCCGATCGCGAGCAGGCCGAAGACCACGAAGAACCCGAACACGGCCGCCGCGACCAGGACGGACTGGATCAGCTGGCTGACGACCAGGACCAGCACCATGTTGAGGCGCTGCCGCTTGCTGAGCGGCTCGATGACCGCCGCGCCCTCGGTGAGGTGCCCGCGAACCGGCGTGTTCTTGCAGAGGTCGACCATCGCGTCGTGGTCGAGTTCCTTGCCGATGTGGTCGAGCTCCTCGCTGAGCCACACGACGACGAACACCACTGTGACGACGGCGAACAGCGCGAGGACGCCGATCAGCGTGCCCTTCCTCAGGAAGTGCGCGACCTGCCAGACCTCGGTGTTGACGAACAGGAACGTGGTGAACAGCAGCAGCATCGGCAACGCACGGGTGAGGACGCGCGTGACGTCGCCGAGCTGTCTCGTCACCTGGCCGCCGACCCAGGCGATGATGGGAACGATGCCGTAGCTGGCGCCCGCGTACACCAGGCCGAGCAGGACCAGCTCGGAACCGAGCAGGATCAGCGCCGTCCTGATCGTGTGGCCGCCGACCAGCGAGACGGCCGGCGGGATGGCGAGGCCGATCACGAGCTCGAGCACGGTGACGCGGGTGGGATAGGCGAACGGCCTGCGCTTGCGCGCCACGTTGATCAGCACCCAGATCGCGGCGAGCCCGACCGACGTCGCGCCGATCACGCCGGCCTGGGCCCAGCCCTCGAACCGGTCGCCGAACGCGAACACCAGGCTGACCAGCCAGACGAACCCGAGCACCGGCGCCGCGCGTGTGAGGATGTCCTCGCGAGCGCGGTAGTGGTGGATGAAATGCGGCAAGCCACGGTCGAGGAACCAGCGTTCGGTCTCCTCGACCACCGCCTGGCGCTCGTCCGTCTCCCCGTTCACCCGCCCATCCTGCAGGATCGCGGTGCTCTAGGTGGCGAAGACGGCTATGGGGCGGGCGATGGGTGGGTCACCGGCGAGTTCGTACAGCGCGAGGAAGCGGCCGTCCGGCGCGAACATCGCCACGGGGCCTGAGGCGCCCAGGTCGAGGTCGGGGAGCTTCTGGCCGTACCCGACCAGCCGGGCCATCGCCTCGTCCACGTCGTACCGAGGGAACGTCTGCGCCGCCACGGTCGCGATCGGCAGCACGGAGAACGAAGAGTCCAGCTGCTCCATGGTCGATGCGTCGGACAGCGTGTACGCACCCACCCGCGTGCGGCGCAGCGCGGTCAGGTGCCCGCCGACGCCGAGCGACGCGCCGAGGTCGCGGGCCAGGGCTCGGATGTACGTCCCACTCGAGCACTCCACCCGGACGTCCACGTCGAGGAACTCCCCCGAAGGAGCCATCGACACCAGCTCGAAGAGAGCCACCTCGACGGGCCGCGCCTCGAGCGTGACCTCCTCGCCCGACCGGACCCGCCTGTACGCGCGCTCGCCCGCCACCTTCACCGCGGACACGGAGGAAGGCACCTGCGAGATCGCCCCCGTCAGCCGGGCGATCCCCGCCTCGACGTCGGCACGCGACAGGCCAGCGGGCGAGGCGCCGCCGAGCACGGCGCCCTCGGCGTCGTCGGTCACCGTCGAGGCGCCCAGCCGCACGGTCGCCTCGTATGCCTTCTCGCGCAGCGCGAGATGCCCGAGCAGCCGCGTCGCACGCTCGACTCCCAGGACGAGCACGCCCGTCGCCATCGGGTCCAGCGTGCCGGCGTGCCCCACACGTCGCGTTCGGGCGAGGCGACGGATCCGCGACACGACGTCATGCGAGGTCCATCCACCGGGCTTGTCCACGACGACGATGCCATCGACGGTGGTGGTCACGTCTACTCCCACGTCAACTCGGCCCCCGTGCGTTCAGCTGTCTGGCCAGTCTCGCGAGAATGCGGCCGCTACGAGTCGGATTCCTCATCTTCGTCCTCGCGAGGCGCCTTGTACGGGTCGGCCTCTCCCGCGTACGCAGCCGTCGCCGCCTGCGCCGCGACCGCCTCGTCGGACGCCCGCGCGGCGCGGAGCAGGTCCTCGATGTGCTGCGCGGTCTCGGGAACCGCGTCGGGAATGAACGCGAGGCTCGGCGTGTGCCGCAGCCCCAGCTGCTTGCCCACCTCCGAACGGACCAAACCCTTCGCGCTCTCCAGCGCGGCAGCCGAGCCGGTGATCTCCTCAGGGGAGCCGAGCACCGTGTAGAACACGGTCGCCTCACGCAGGTCGCCGGTCAGCCGGGCCTCGGTCACCGTCACGAAGCCCAGACGCGGATCCTTCACCCGGCGCTCGAGCATCTCGGCCACGATGACCTTGATCCGGTCGGCGAGCTGGGTCGCCCGCTGGTTCATGCTGCATCCCTTTCAGGTACGGACAAAGCCTCAGTCTTCAGCGGAGAACAGCTGCCGCCGGGTCTGCAGGACCTCGATCTCCGGTCGTTCGGCGATCAGCCGTTCGACCGCGTCGAGAACGTCCCGGCACTGCCCGCCGTCGCCGCTCACGACCGCGACCCCGATCTCCGCTCGACGGTAGAGGTCGAGCTGCCCGGTCTCGGCAACGGACACGCCGAACCGCTTCTGGACCTCCGCGACGATCGGCCGAATGACCGACCGTTTCTGCTTCAGCGTGTGAACGTCGCCGAGGCGCAGATCCACACACAACGTCCCAGTGAACATGCTTGGTCACCATCGTGCGAAACCGCGCCCTCCCCGGAACGAGGAGGGCGCGGCCGACGCACCAACTAGTTGCGGGGCTTCTCCCGCATCTCGAATGTCTCGATCACGTCGCCGACCTTGATGTCACTGAAGTTGTTCAAGGTCAGACCGCACTCGTAGCCCTCGCGGACCTCGGTCGCGTCGTCCTTCTCCCGCCGGAGCGAGGAGATGTCGGTCGACTCGACCACCACGGCTCCGTCGCGCATGAGTCGCGCCTTGGAGTTGCGGCGGATCGACCCACTCGTGACGAGACAGCCCGCGATGACACCGACCTTGCTGGAACGGAAGACCTGCCGCACCTCGGCGGTACCGAGCTGCGCCTCCTCGTAGATCGGCTTGAGCATGCCCTTGAGAGCCGCCTCGACCTCGTCGATGGCCTGGTAGATGACCGAGTAGTACCGGATCTCCACGCCCTCGCGCTCGGCGAGACGTTCGACCGAACGACCCTGGGTGCGGACGTTGAACGCGATGATGATCGCGTTGTCGACCGCCGCCAGGTTGACGTCGTTCTCCGTGACTCCACCGACACCGCGGTCGAGGATGCGCATGTCGACCTCGTCGCCGATGTCGATCTTGGCGAGCGCGTCCTCCAGCGCCTCGACGGAACCGGACACGTCACCCTTGATGAGCAGGTTGAGCGTCTGGCGCTCGTCGATCCACGTGGACAGGTCGTCCAGGCTGATCTTCTTGCGCGGGCGTCCGGCGAACTGCGCGTTGCGGTGAGCCGCCTCGCGCTTCTCCGCGATCTGGCGCGCCATCCGGTCGTCGTCGACGACGATGAAGTTGTCGCCAGCGCGCGGTACCGAGGACAGACCGAGCACCAACGCCGGCGTGGACGGAAGCGCCACGTCGAGGTTGTTGCCCTTCTCGTCGAGCAGCGCCCGGACCCGGCCGTACGCCGGACCCGCCACGATCGAGTCGCCGATCGAGAGCGTGCCGCGCTGGACGAGCATGGTCACCGACGGGCCACGCCCCTTGTCGAGATGCGCCTCGATCGCGATGCCCTGTGCCGGCTGGTCCGGGTTGGCCCGCAGGTCCAACGCGGCGTCGGCGGTGAGGACGATCGCCTCGAGCAGCCCGTCGATGTTGATCCTCGACTTCGCGGAGATGTCGACGAACATGGTGTCGCCGCCGTACTCCTCGGGCACCAGGCCGTACTCGGTGAGCTGACCGCGCACCTTGGACGGGTCGGCGTCGGGGACGTCGATCTTGTTGACCGCCACCACGATCGGAACGCCCGCCGCCTTCGCGTGGTTGAGCGCCTCGATCGTCTGCGGCATCACACCGTCGTCGGCCGCGACCACGAGCACCGCGATGTCCGTGGCCTGTGCACCACGGGCACGCATGGCGGTGAACGCCTCGTGACCCGGGGTGTCGAGCAACGTGATCTTGCGTTCGTTGCCGTCGACCTCGGTCGACACCTGGTAGGCACCGATGTGCTGGGTGATGCCACCCGCCTCGCGCGCCACCTGGTCGGCGTTGCGGATCGCGTCCAGCAGCTTCGTCTTACCGTGGTCGACGTGACCCATGACGGTCACGACCGGCGGCCTGGCCTGCAGGTCCTCCTCGTCGCCCTCGTCCTCGCCGAACTCCAGCGAGAAGGACTCGAGCAGCTCGCGGTCCTCGTCCTCCGGCGACACGACCTGGATGTCGTAGTTGAGCTCTGTACCCAGCAGCTGCAGGGTCTCCTCGCTCACCGACTGGGTCGCGGTCACCATCTCACCGAGGTGGAACATCACGGTGACGAGCGACGCCGAGTCGGCACCGATCTTCTCCGCGAAGTCCGTCAGGCTCGCACCACGGGGCAGGCGGACGATCTGGCCGTCGCCGTGCGGTACGCGCACGCCACCGATCGTCGGGGCCTGCATGTTGTCGAACTCTTGGCGCTTCTGACGCTTCGACTTCCGGCCACGTCGCGCGGGTCCACCCGGACGCCCGAAGGCACCGGCCGTACCGCCACGACCACGACCGCCAGCACCAGGCCGACCGCCGCCACCACCGAAACCGCCACGCGCGGGTGCGCCCGTCGGAGCACCGGCGCCGCCACCAGGACGCGGACCGCCGAAGCCGCCGCGACCGCCGCCGCCGCCACCACCGGGACCGCCACGGCCGCCGCCGGGACCGCCGGGACGACCACCGCCGCCACCACCGGGACCACCACGGCCGGCCGGACCGCCACCGGGGCCGCCACGACCGCCGCCGCCGCCGCCGCCCGTACGGCCGGGCATCATGCCCGGGTTGGGACGAGCGCCGTCGGGCTTGCCCGGCATCATGCGCGGGTTGGGCCTCGGAACGCCGGGAACGCCAGTACCCGCACCGCCGCCTGCCGCGCGGTCACCGCGGTCACCGCGGTCGCTGCGCTCAGGACGGTCGCCGCGGTCGGGACGTGGGGCGTCGCCGTCGCGCGGGGGGCGACGGTTGGACGGACCCTGCATGCCGGTCGTCGACGTGAACGGGTTGTTGCCAGGACGCGGCGCGCCACCACTGCGCGGGGCCGCCGGACGAGGCCGGCCGGGCACCTGTGAGGGCGACGGACCTTGACGGCCACCACCGGGACGGGCACCGCCGTCGCGGCGATCGCTCGGGCGATCCGAGCTCGGCCGGTCCGTACTCGGACGCGGGCCTGGGCGCGCGCTACCACCACCTGGGCCGCTCTCGCGCGGGGTGTCCTGGGCAGGCTCCTGCCGTGCGGCAGGCTGCTCGGGCTGCACCTCGGGCTCGGGCTCGGGCGCCGCGGGCGTACGCGGGCCGGGACGCGGTCCCGGCGCCGGACGCGGCTTGTCCGCGGGCGCCTCGGTTGTCTCGGAAACAGCTGCCGACGCGGCCGGCTGCTCGGAGAAGATGGCGCTTTCGACCGCGGGCTTCGCGGGCGCCTTCTTCGCCACCGGCTGCTCGACGACCACCTCGGGCGCCGCCTCCGCCTTCGCGGCCGGCGCCTCGGCGACCGGCGCTGCCGGTGCGGGACGCGGACCCGGCTTCGGCGCCGACTTCTTGGCGGCCTTCTTGCCGGTACCGTCACCGGCTGCCGAGAACTGTTCCTTCAGTTTGCGTACCACCGGCGGCTCGACCGTCGACGACGCGGAACGTACGAATTCCCCCAGCTCCTGGAGCTTGGCCATGACGACCTTGCTCTCGATTCCGAACTCTTTCGCGAGCTCGTATACCCGGACCTTTGCCACTGCTCTCCTTTGCCGGCCCGGGCCCCTCCTGGGTCCAGGCGCTAGTTCCTGTGCGTGCTCATCGCTCGGTTCTCATCGAGTGCTCATGAGCCGCTCGACCCACTTTCTTTCTCGGTGGTGCTGCTGGCTGAAACTGCTTCGACGTACCGCCTGAGCGCGTCGAGGTCTACCGGCCCGTCCGCGCGCAAGGCGCGGGTGAAGGCCCGTCGACGCTCGGCGAGGTCCAGACAGACTTGGGTGGGGTGAAGATGAGCCCCACGCCCTGGCGCGCGTCCCTGAGGGTCGGGGGCGAGCGTCGATGGCTTGTCTTGGACCAGAACGACACGAAGCAGGTCGTGCTTTGCCACACGCTCACGGCAGCCTACACACGTCCGCATCGGGTGAGGACGGGTGTTTTGTGTCGGAACCGTGCGGGTCACTCTCGAAGAGTGTACCCAGAGTGAGGTCCGTGCACCTAGGCGGTGCGGCTGCGTACGAGCTGGGGTGCGCGTCCTACGGCGGGCAAGGCCGCGGCCCGCCGGAGGACGTCGCGTCCGGCTGGGCCCCTACCCCCTCGACGCCCGGCTCAATCCCGTCATGCCGGACGAGTCAGGCGGGCGTCGTCGGTTGGGCGGAGGCCGAGGCCGTCGGCTGCTCGGTGTCGGGGCGGATGTCGATCCGCCACCCCGTCAGGCGGGCCGCCAAGCGGGCGTTCTGCCCTTCCTTGCCGATCGCCAACGACAGCTGGTAGTCCGGCACGATCACGCGGGCCGACTTGGCTTCGGCGTCGACGATCTCGACCTGCGACACCTTCGCCGGCGACAGGGCGTGGGCGACGAACTCCGACGGTTCTTCCGACCAGTCCACGATGTCGATCTTCTCGCCGTGCAGCTCGGTCATCACGTTCCGGACCCGAGCGCCGACCGGGCCGATGCAGGCGCCCTTGGCGTTGACCGAGGTGTTGCGGGTGTAGACCGCGATCTTCGTACGGTGTCCGGCCTCGCGCGCGATGCCCGCGATCTCGACCGTTCCGTCGGCGATCTCGGGGACCTCCAGCGCGAACAGCTTCTTCACCAGGTTGGGGTGCGTACGCGACAAGGTGATCTGCGGCCCGCGGAAGCCCTTGCGTACGGCGACCACGTAGCACTTGAGCCGCAGCCCGTGCTCGTACCGCTCCCCAGGCACCTGCTCCTGCGGCGGCAGCACGCCCTCGACCTTGCCGAGGCTGACGTACACGAGCCGGGTGTCCTTGCCCTGCTGGACGACGCCCGACACGATGTCGCCCTCACGGCCGGCGAACTCGCCGAACATGTGGTCCTCTTCGGCGTCTCGCAGGCGCTGCAGGATGACCTGCTTCGCCGTCGTCGCCGCGATCCGGCCGAAGCCCGTCGGGGTGTCGTCGTACTCGCGTACGGTCTCGCCGGCGTCGTCGACCTCGCGGGCCAGCACGGTCACGTGCCCGGACTTGCGGTCCAGCTGCACGCGCGCCTGCGACTGGGCGCCTTCGGTGCGCTGGTACGCGATCAGCAGTGCCTGCTCGATGGCCTCGACGACCGCGTCTTCGGGGATGTCCTTCTCGCGCTCGAGGGCACGCAGGACGGCCATGTCGATGTCCATCGGGTCACCCCTCTCCGGGGGCGTCGGCGCGATCGGAGGGTCGCGCGAACTCGATTTGAATCCTGGCCCTGGCGACGGTGTCGAACGTGATCCGTCCCGGGGCCGCGGACTTCGGGTCGCCGGCGTCGAGCTCGGCGCCGGTCTCGTCGGCCGCGGCGATCCGGCCGACGACCTCCGCGCCGTCGGCGTCGGTCACCTTGACCAGCCGACCGACGTTGCGCCGCCAGTGACGTGGGGCCGTGAGCGGGCGGTCGACGCCGCGCGAGGTGACTTCGAGGGTGTACGAACCGGCGCCCATCGGGTCGTCGGTGTCGAGCAGTTTCGCGATCTGGGTCGAGAGCTCGGCGATCCGGTCGAGCGTGACGCCACCGTCGGCGTCGACGACCACGCGGAGGACGGTGCGGCGGCCGGCAGGCTTCAGCTCGACGTCTTCCAGGTCGAGACCCTCGGCGGCAAGGACCGGAGTGAGGAGGTCGACCACGCGATCGCGGGTGGCGGTACTAGGCACGATCGAGCACCTCCTCTCCTTAAGTTGTGAAGGCCTGGTCCGACCAGGCCTTTTAGCTTGAGGGGCAAGCGTACCTGCCGCCCGAAAAGTCGTTCAATCGCCACTCATGCGGTAACGTCCCGAGCCGTGAGCCGCCCCTCCCGCCGTACGTTGCTGGCGGGTTCGCTCGCTGCCGGCCTCGTCGCCGGATGCACCCCGTCGGCCCCTTCTTCGGGCGTCCGTACGCCTGCTGCGACGCCTTCTCCTCCGCCACCGCCCCCTGATCCGGACCTGCCGGCGCTGCGTCGTTCGCTCGCCTCGGAACGTCTGCTCGCCGCCGCGATCGTCGCGACGGGGCGGAAGTATCCCGCCCTGGCGAAGGCCTTGGCTCCGTACGCTTCCCGCCACCAGCAGCACGTCGCAGCGCTCGGGCCTGCTGCGCCGACGGCGTCTCCGGCCTCGCCCACCGTTCCGCCGAAGCAGGCCGCAGCACTGGCCGCGCTGATCAAGAGCTCACAAGGTGCCCAGGTCGTTCACCACGCGGCGCTGCGGACGGTCAAGTCGTCCGACAACGCGCTGCTGCTCGCCTCCCTCGCCGCCTGCGCCGCCGCGCACGCCGCCGCTCTCGCGGATCTCTCGGAGCTCGCCGATGCCGACTGAACTGCAGGAGCTCGACGCGCTGCAGGCCGCGCTGGAGGGCGAGCACGCTTCGATGTGGGCGTACGGCGTCCTCGGGCCGCGGCTCGGCCGGAAGTCGGAGGAGGCCCTCGCGCTGACCCTGTACGGCGCCCACCGCGTCCTGCGCGACGCCCTCGCGGCGGGCGTCCAAGCCCGCGGCGCCGAACCCGCGGCGGCCGCGGCCAGCTACGAGCTGCCGTTCGCGGTGACCGACCGCGCGTCGGCCCGGGCGCTGGCGCTCCGGCTGGAGGAACGGTCGGCAGACCTGTACGGCGACCTGGTGGCGGCCGCGACCACGCCGGAGCTCCGAGCCGAAGCAGCAACGGCCTTGGCCGGCGCCGAACTCCGCCGAATCCAGTGGGGCGGTACGCCGCACGCCTTCCCCGGCATCCCCGAACGCCGCATCTCCCCCACCAACCCGCCGCCGACCCCCACCTCACCGCCCCCGACCCCGACGCGCTGATCGCCAGGTTCTCTTACGGTCGTCACACCAACCGACGGGTGTCGATACGACCGTAAGACAACCGGCGGTTGCTGCTACGACCGTAAGACAACCGGGGTTGGTGTTACGGCGGTAGGACAACCGGGGTTGGTGTTACGGCCGTAGGACAACCAGGACTCTTACGGTCGTAACACATCCCAGGTGCTATTACGACCGCAAGAAGACCCGGCGGTGGCTAGGCGAGCCAAGGGATGAGGAACCTCGGCCAGCGGGTGCGCGGCCACCAGGTCGGCGCCTCGGGTGCGGGCTGCCCTAGTGGCCGAAGCCGTCCTCCCCACCAAGCCGCCGCCAACCTCGACCTCACCGCCGCCGACCCCGACCCCGACGCCGACCCGCTGATCGCCAGGTTCTCCTACGGTCGTCACACATCCCGGGTGGTGTTACGGCGGTAGGACAACCGGGGTTTGGTGTTACGGCCGTAGGACAACCAGGACTCTTACGGTCGTAACACATCCCAGGTGCTATTACGACCGTAAGAAGATTCCGCGGTGGCTAGGCGAGCCAAGGGGTGAGGACCTCGGTCAGCGGGTGCGCGGCCACTAGGGCGGCGCCTCGGGTGCGGGCTGCCGCGAAGGCGTCCTCTCCCAGCACCTTCTCGACGTCCGCCACCAGGTCCGCGTAGCGCGCCGAGTTGAGCGGCGGCAGGACCGCCCCGATGCGTTCCAGCAAGGCCGTCCGTGCCCCGAGCAGCTCCCCTGCCCGTTCGACCGAGCCAGCCGACCCCGACGCGGCGGCCACGTGCGCCATCCCCTCCAGGCACCACGGCACGAGCAGCGGGTTCCCCAGTCCCTGCAGCCGCACAGCGCTGTCCGCGAAGTACTCCGCGGCCCGCCGCACATCGCCCCGCCCCAGTTCCGCGTGCCCGAGGAACGACAGCGTCACCGCGATGCTCCACCGTTCGTCGAACCGCAGCACGATCTCCAACGACTCCCGCAGCACCGGCATCGCGGTCGCCACGTCGTCGCGGTCCAGCGCCAGCATCGCCACGTGCTGCAGCGACTCCGCGACCCCGAGCTCGTCCCCCCGGTCGCGCAGCAGCCCAAGCGCCTCTTCGTGCAGCAAAGAAGCCCGCGCCGGCTGGGAGAGCGCGTACGCCGCGGTCCCCAGCACCCGCAGCACCTCGGCCACCCGACCCGTGTCGCCCAGCGCGCGGTAGTGCATCAACGCCTCGGCGCCGTACTCGTTCGCCAGCCCCGGCCGCCCCTCGTACGAGGCGAACAACGCCAAACCCAACAGCGCCGAAGCGATCCCCAGCCGGTCGTCGAGCGCACGCATTACCGCGAGGCTCTGCGACGCCAGCCGGGTCGCCTCACGAAGCGACCCGAGCAGGTAACGAACGGTCGCCAGCCCGATCAGCGCCGTCCCGGTCGAAGCCTGGTCGCCGAGCCGTTCGGCCACGTGACAGCGCCTCGGAGTACGCCGCCAACGCGTCCGCGTACCGGTCGCGCATCCGCGCCAACATGCCCTGGACGTTCAGCACCTTCATCAGGTCGGCATCGGAGCCAGAAGAACGAGCCAGCCCGAGGGCGAGAGCACTCCAGCGCTGCGCGTCGTCGTAAGCCCCGTGGTCCAGCGACAGCATCGCCGCGCCGACGAGCGCCTCCACCCGCAGAGCAGGCGACACGACCTCGAGCCCCGGCAACGACAACGTCTCCGCCAACCGCTGCCGCCCCTCGCCGAGGAAGCCGCGGTCGAACCAGAACGTCCACAAGGCAACGCAGAAACGCACCGCCAGCTCGACCTCCAGCGACTCCTGAGCGAACCGCAGCGCCGCCCGCAGGTTGTCGTGCTCGCGTTCGAGGACCTCCCAGCCGTCCCGCTCCCCCTCCGCCAACGCGAGGAAGTACGCGGCGTGCCGCTGCCGAAACGAGGCCGACTCGCCGGCCGCCCGCAGCCGTTCGAGCCCGTACTCGCGGATCATCTCCAGCGCGGTCACTCGCTCGGTGCCGTGTCGCAACAGACTCTTGTCGACGAGCGCGCCGAGTACGTCGAGCTCACCGCCCCCCACGGCGAGCGCGGCGTCGACCGTGCAACCGCCGGCGAAGACGCTCACGCGCCGGAACAGCTGCTGCTCCGCCGAGTCCAACAGCTCATAGCTCCACGCGATCGCGTCCCGCATGGTCTGCTGCCGAGCGGGCAGGTCGTGCGGCCCGCGAACGAGCAGGGGCAACCGCTGATCCAGCCGGTCCAAGAGAGCGCGCGGCGGGAGCACGCTGACCCGGGCCGCCGCCAGCTCGATCGCGAGCGGCAGGCCGTCCAGCCGGCGGCAGATCTCCGCGACCACTGGCGCGTTCTCCGGCGACGCGAGGACGTCGGCGCCCATCGACCGTGCACGTTCGACGAACAGCCGCACCGACGGCGCGGCCGCGGCGACCTCGGCGGAGGAGGCGCGGTCGGGTACGGCGAGCGGCGCGATCCGGTACTCCCGCTCGCCGCGGATCCGCAGCGGGATCCGGCTGGTGACGACGATGACGAGGCTGGGGTAAGCCTGCAGGAACGGCACGATCGCGTCGCGCGCATCCAGGACCTGCTCGAAGTTGTCGAGCAGCAACAGGATCTGCCGCGAGGACTCGACGTCCGGCAGCCGCTCGGCGAGCGCGGCGGCCTCGCGTTCGTCCAGGCCGAAGCGTTGCGCGACGGTCGGCAGTACGAGGGTGTGGTCGGTGAGCGGCGACAGGTCGACGAAGACGACGCCGTCGGGAAACTCGTCCGCCACCAGGGAAGCGACCTCGACCATCAGCCGCGTCTTCCCGACGCCGCCGGGCCCGGTCAACGTCAACAGCCGGACCTCACCGCGCCCGATCAGCTCGGACACGGCGGACGCGACGCCGGCCCGACCGATCAACGGGGTCAGCGGCCGCGGCAACGCTTCCCCCGCCAGGACGGGACCGTTCGCCGGCAGAGGCTGAGCACCGCCCGGACGAGCCGAAGCCCGCAGCCGGCCGCGCTGCTCGTCGTCCAGCTCCAGTGCGGAGGCGAGCAGGTTGACCGTGTCGAGGCGTGGCGTCCGGCTGGGGTCGCGTTCGAGGTCGCTGATCGCCTTCGCGCTGACGGCGGCGCGTTCGGCGAGCGCCTCCTGGGTGAGCCCGGCCGCGACCCGAAGCTCCCGCAGCAGTGCGCCGAACGGGACGCTCATGCCCGCATCGCCTGGGCGGCGCTGACGGTCTCCGCGGCGAGGTCCGCGATGCCGAGCTCGCTCACCGACGCGACCGCCGCCGCGTACCCTTCCTTGCCGAGTGCCTGCTCGACGGCGTCCACCGACTCCTCGTAGAACTGCCGGGCGAGCGGCGGCACGTTCAGCCCCGTCCGGGCCAACAGCGCCTCGCGTACGCCCACCAACCGGGCCGCGAGCTCGACCTCGCCACGAGCAAGAGCAAGCTGTGCCAGCCCCTGCACGGACCACGGCAGATGCACCGGATTGCCGATCGAGGCGTGGATCTCGGCACTCGTCACGAACAGCTCAGCGGCGCGCCGATGCCGGCCTCGTGCCACCTCGAGCTGCCCGAGCAGACTCGTCGTCACAGCGATCCCCCACTGCTCCCCGTACCGCTGGACGATCCCCAGGCTCTCGTCCAACACCGACCACGCCCTGTCGTGGTCGCCACGGTCCAGGGCCATGATGCCCAGATGTTGGAGGGATTCGGCCACCCCGAGCTCATCGACGCGCCCTCGGACCAGTGACAGTGCCTCCTCGTGCAACCGGTCGGCGCGCGCCTCGTCGCCGGAGTAGTGGGCGACCATGCCGACGATGCGGAGGATCTCCGCGAGCCGCCCGGTGTCGCCGAGCGCACGGGCGAGCGCGATGCCGTCCGCTCCGTACGCCTCGGCCTGCTCGTACCGGCCGCGATAGCACGCGACGATCGTCGCGATCAGCAGCGCGCCGCCCAGCCCGGGTCGGTCGCCGAGGTCGCGCATGGCGATCACGCCGCGGTCGGCCAGCTCGGCCGCCTCACCGAGGTGGCCGGCCACGAACTTCGTCCAGGCGAGACCGCCCCAGGCCAGCCGCGCGTAGACCAGGTCACCGCGGGCCTCGGCTCGCGTGTACGCCTCGGTGAGCGCGGCGGTGGACGCGTCGTAGTTGTCGCGGAGTCGTTCGAGGATGCCGAGCACGTGCAGGATCACGACCAGCCAGTGCTCGTTGCCGCTGTCGCGGGCGAGCGTGACGCCCTCCGCGCAGGCGGCCGCCGCGTCGTCGTACGCGCCGAGCTCCATCGAGTGCATCGCGACGCCGGTGAGCGCGCGGAGCCGAACCGCTGGCGCGACGGTCTCGACGCCGGACATCGCGAACGCCTCGGCGAGGTTGCGCTTGCCCTCGGCGAGGTCGCCACGGTCGTACAGGAACTTCCACAGCGCGCCGGCGAGCGCGATCGCGGTACCGACGTCACCGTCCGACTTCGCCCAGCGCAGCGCGGCGCGGAAGTTGTCGTGTTCGAGCTCGAGCTGGGCGTAGACGGCGGTGCCGGCCTGCCCGCCGTACACGACGTACACCTGGTCGGCGAGGTCGCGGAAGTACGCCGCGTGCCGGCGCCGGATCGTGGCGGTCTCGCCCTCGGCGAGCAGCCGTTCGCGGCCGAACTCGCAGATCACCTGCAGGCTGCGGATGCGCAGCTCGCCGTTCGGGCCCTCCTCGTTCATCGTCAGCAGGCTCTTGCGGGCGAGCTCGCTGACGATGTCCAGGACGTCGTCGCTGTCGCAGACGGCCTCGGCCGCCTCGAGCGTGCAGCCGCCCTGGAACGCGCAGATGCGCCGGAGCACCGCCTGCTCGGCGGGCTCGAGCAGCTCGTAGCTCCAGTCGATCGCGTCGCGCATGGTCTGCTGCCGCGCTGGGAGGTCGTGCAGGCCGCCGGCGAGCAGCGGGAGACGGTCCTCGAGCCGTTCGAGCAAGGCGGCGGGCGGGAGGAGCGGTACGCGGGACGAGGCCAGCTCGATCGCGAGCGGCAGCCCCTCGAGCCGCCGGCAGATCTCGGCGACGGTCAGTGCCGTACGGGGATCCGCGAGGTCGAGCTCGACGCCCATCGCGCGGACGCGGTCGACGAACAGCTCGACGGCCGGCGCGACGGCGGAGACCTCGGCCGAGTCGGCGCGGTCGGGTACGGCGAGCGGGGCGACGCGGTACTCACGTTCGCCGCGGACCCTGAGCGCCATCCGGCTGGTCACGACCACGAACAGCTCGGGGCAGGCCTCGACGAGCTCGAGGACGTCGAGGCGGGCGTCGACGAGCTGCTCGAAGTTGTCCAGGACGAGCAGGGTGCGGTGGCCGGTGACCGTCTCCCTCAGTCGCCGGCTGAGGGAGGCGCCCTCGCGCTGGTCGACGCCGAGCCGCTGGGCGATCGCGCTGAGGACCAGGCCGGGGTCGCGGATCGGCGCGAGGTCGACCATCACGACGCCGTCGGGGAAGTCGTTCGTCAGCCTGGTCGCGACCTCGATCGCGAGGCGGGTCTTGCCGACGCCGCCCGGGCCGGTGAGCGTGACGAGCTGGACGCCTCTTCGTACGAGCTCGGTGACGGCCGACGCGACGCCGGCGCGGCCGATCAGCGGGGTGAGCGGGCGGGGCAGCGCGCGGGTGGTCGGCGCCGCCGGCCGGGCCTGCTGCGGCGGGCTCGCCGGGCTGGGCCGCGCGGCCTCGAGCAGCTCCGCGCGGCCGTCCGTTCCGGTTCCGAGCGCGTCGGCGAGCAGCGTGACGGTGTCGAGCCGCGGCGTACGGGTGGGGTCGCGCTCGAGGTCGGAGATCGCCTTCGCACTGACGCCCGCATGTTCGGCGAGGGCCTCCTGGGTGAGGCCGGCCGCGAGGCGCAGCCGCCTGAGCAGCGCGCCGAAGGCGGGTTCGTTCGCCATCATCGGCTCCCCGCGCGTCCGGCAAACGGGGAGTGCTCGGGGAGTGCTCGTCCTGGGACCGGGCCCGCGCCGCCACCACGATGGTCACAACCGCACCGCTGGGGGTGGGCGGTGCGACCTGGGAGGGGGGCCGATGTCACCGGACGAACTTAGAGCCCGGTCCAGACGGCTGCTCGAGGAGGTGTTCAACCAGGGCGACCTCGCGGTCGCGGAGGAGCTGATCTCCCCGGCGTACGCCCTCCACGACATCCGCGCTGGGGCGGCGCCGACCGGTGTCGACGGGTTGCGGCAGTACGTCTCGATGCTGCGGCTCGCGTTCCCCGACATCAACGGCTATCTCGAGGACGTCATCGCGGACGGCGACCGGGTGGTGCAACGCATCTCGGTGTCCGGCACGCACCTTGGCGTCTATCTAGGGACCCCGCCGTCTGGGCGGCGGGTCGCCTACGACCTGATCCACATCGATCGCTTCGGGCCGGACGGCCGGATCGTCGAGAGCTGGTGCATCGACGACCAGTTGGGCCTGCTGCTGCAGATCGGTGCGATCGCAGCATCCGTTCAGACAGGGGTATGACGAGATGACCGAGCACCTGCCTCTCGGCTCGCGGGTCGGTTGACCCACCAGGACCAGCGACTGCCGTAAGCGTCGACACTGAGGGCCCGCCACAGGGGCGAGACCTCAGGGAACCCGTATCCGTGCCCGGTGCGATCCCCGTTCCACGTCGACGCCTTACGGCAGTCGTTGCCGTTGAGGCTTCTCGCCATGTCGAGTGAGACCGAGTTCCCGCGGACGATCGGCAAGGTCGTTAACCGCGAGCACTGACCTACGCCTCCAGCACGTTCACCATGTCTCCGTCGCGGAGACATCGGTGGGCCAGCCCCGCCCGGGCGAGGAACGCGGTCGCGCGCTCGGCGCCTTCGGTCTCCGGGTGTTCCGATCGCCAGTGCGGAACGATCCGGTACGGGATCAGCCCAAGACACTCCGGCGCGGCGGTCGGCGGATACCCGTCCGGCAGGACAGTGGCGTCGTCCATGAGGTCGATGCCCTGGAGGTCCGGCCCCGCGACGCACGCACCCGCCGAGTAGCCGCCATAGGCGAACTCTGGCCGATGCTCCTGTTCGCGAAGCGCGTCCCGCAGTCCGGCCTGGGTCACCGCGCGGGCGAGTACGAACGCGTTCCCGCCGAGAGACCAGACGAGGTCGAGCTCGGCTAGACGGCTGGGAAGCTCCCTCGGCGCGGAGAAGTAGTCGCGGAGGTCGAGCTCGTCGCAGGAGTAGCCGAACCTTTCGAGCGTGTGGCGCTCGCGATGGTAGTCGCGAGTACGCGAAGGCCCGTGCTCGTCGAGCGCGTTCATGACGATCCCCGCTCGACCGGTGCGCAACGTGCTGGGCAGCGCCGACGGGCGGCTTTCGGTGGTCAGGTACCAAGAACTCAGCAGCAGCCTCATCGACGCCCATGATCGCCCTAGCGGCGTTCGAAGCGCCAGATCTGCGGGGCGAGGTTGTTGCAGAACCACTGGGCCACGTTCGCTCCGGGTGCCGTGGAGCCGCCCGCGACGTCGAGGCAGTGGCCGCTCGCGCGGGACACGACCTTGTAGTAGCCCCTGCCCACGTTGACGATTCGCCAGTCCTGCGCCGGCGCGGAGTTGCAGGTCCACTGCCGTACGTCGGCTCCGGCGTCCGGTGATCCGTTCTCCACGTCCATGCAGAGCCGGCTGTTCTGGCCGACGAACGTGTACCACCCGTCCGCGCGGTGCGTCACGATGAAGTTCTGCGGCCCGAGCCCGTTACAGGTCCACTGCTGGATGTTGCCGCCCGGCACGCGCGAGTCGGCCGACACGTCGAGGCAGTGCCCGGAGATCACCGCGACCGCCCGGTACGTCGCGCCGCTCACGATGCCCGCCGCGTCCTGCGAGCCGATCGCCGAACCGGTCGCGTAGTACGCCTTGCACACCGGTCCGTCGTAGTCCGTCGCGATCTCCAGCACCCGCGCGCCATCGACGGACGGCGACAGCGGCGAGCTGTAGTTCGGGCAGTAGTTGTTGAACGGGTTGTTCACCGCGACCGGAGCCTCGAGCTCGTACCAGTTCCCGTGCGCGCCCTCGGTGTTGACGAGCACCGTTCGCCCGTTGTCCGCGGCGACCGAGCCGTTCGCGTTCTGCAGGATCTGCCCGACGAGCAGCAGCTTGCCGCTGGTGTTCCCCTCGCTCGGCGCCCACGCCAGCGTCGGGGTGTGCGTGAAGTACTTGCCGTCGACGGTCTGTGGCCGAATCCCCAACGCTGTAGGCGTTCCCCAGTTCCACCCGTCGGTCGAGTCGCGCCAGTGCACGACGCAGTCGTACTGGCCGCCGAGACCGCAGATCTCGTACACCATCACGTACCGCCCGCCCGGCAGCTTCCGCACCACCGGCATGCCCGGCCGGTGCCCGGCGGTCGAGCTCGCGACGGACGCGCTGCGGTCGGTCCAGGTGATGCCGTCGGACGAGCGCACCTTCATCAGCTTCTGGCTGTGCGCGGCGTCGGTCTCGTCCGCGTAGTGGCAGACCAGCCGTCCGTCCGCGGCGACGGAGAACTCCGGCTCCCACGTGCCGCGGTTGTTCGGCGCGGTCACGCAGTTCGACAGGTACGACCACGAGCGCCCGACGTCGTTGCTCTTCCAGATCCGGATCGCCATCGGTCGCGCGTCGGCCCGGACGGACGCCGCCCAGAGCAACGTGCCCGCGGGCATCGCGCCGATCTGCTGCGGCAGCTCGTACAGCGTCGAGCAGCAGAGCCCACGCCCGTCGCTCGCCTCCGGGTCGGCGACGGTGCCGACCTGCGCGAACGTCGCACCGCCGTCGGTGCTCTCGTAGATCGCGCCGAGCCCGTCGACCGGACTGCCGCCGAACGTGACCACGCTCGCCAGCACCCGCCCGTTCGCCGCCCCGCTGTGCTCCAATCGGACCGCGCGCGGGTAGAGACCGGTGTCGTTCCGCAACAATGTGCCCGTCGCCGCCGGCGCGGGGGTCGCGGTGACGATCGCCATCACCCCGGCGAGAAGGATGGCGACCAGCGTTCGGCCGAGGACCCCAAGGCGTGTGGACATCGATCCTCCCGGCAGCGGCGCGGCGGAAATCGATTACACAGCCACCGTAAGAGGGTGCCGGGACGCGAACAAGGTCCGTGGCAGGTAGCTGCCTCGCCCTACCGCTGGAAGCGCAGGCAGTCCTTCGACCCGTCGCCCGCTCCAACCGCGAGGTCAGCCGAGCTGAGGGATGATGTCGCGGCTGTAGGAGGCGAGGGTCTTCTCTTTGTCGTCGTGCATCAGGTAGATCGCGAACTGGTCGACGCCCAGCTCCTTCAGCTCCTGCAGCCGCTCCACATGAGCCTCCGCAGGGCCCAGCAGGCAGAAGCGGTCGACGATGGGGTCGGGGACGAAGTCGGTCGAGCGGTTGCCAGCCTTGCCGTGGTGGCTGTAGTCGTACCCCTCGCGTTCCTTGATGTACTCCGTCAACGCCGAGGGCACCGGGCCGGACGTGCCGTAGCGCGACACCAGGTCGGCCACGTGGTTGCCGACCATGCCGCCGAACCAGCGCAGCTGGTCGCGCTGGTGCGGCAGGTCCGTCCCCACGTACGCGGGCGCCGCGACGCAGATCGTGATCGACGCGGGATCCCGACCAGCGGCCGAAGCCGCCGCACGCACGGAGCCGATCGTCCAGCGCGCGATGTCCGGATCCCCACACTGCAAGATGAAACCGTCCGCCACCTCGCCGACCAGCGCCAGCGCCTTCGGGCCGTACGCCGCCAGCCACATCGGCAGCGAGCCGTTCTTCACCCACGGGATCCGGACCTCGGTGTCGTTCATCGTCACCGATCGACCTTCGGCCAGACCCTTGATCGCGATCATCGACTCGCGCACGGTCGCCAGGTTGGCCGGCTTCAGCCCGATCACCCGCCGCGCCGAGTCACCGCGCCCCATGCCACACACCGTGCGGTTGCCGAACATGTCGTTCAGCGTCGCGAACGAGGAAGCCAGCACCGACCAGTCCCGCGTCACCGGGTTGGTCACCATCGGCCCGACCACCATCGACGACGTCGCCGCGAGCACCTGGGAGTAGATGACGAACGGCTCCTGCCACAGGATCGTCGAGTCGAACGTCCAGCCGTAGCCGAAGCCGCCCGCCTCCGCCACCCGCAACGTCTCCACGACGTCCCGGGCCGGCGGATCCGTCTGCAGCACAACGCCAAAGTCCATCATCAAACCCCCAGTCAGACCAAGTACTGATTCAGCTCGCGCTCCAGGAACACGCCATGCGACGTCGACCCGTGGAACGCCCCGTCGTCGATCACCACGGACCCACGCGACAGCACCGTCGAGACCCGACCGGTAATCTTGAGACCTTCGTACGCCGAGTAGTCCACATTCATATGATGCGTCTCGACTGACAAGGTCTGCTTGACAGCGGGGTCGTAGACCACGATGTCGGCGTCCGAACCCGCCGCGATCGCACCCTTCCGCGGGTACAACCCGAACATCCGCGCCGGCGTCGTAGACGAGATCTCCACCCAACGGGACAAGGAGATCTCCCCCGCCAGCACACCTTGGTGCAGCAGGTCCATCCGGTGCTCGACGCCAGGAATCCCGTTCGGGATCTTGGAGAAGTCGCCGCGACCCAGCTCCTTGTCCTTCATACAGAACGGGCAATGGTCGGTTGACACCACGGACAGGTCGTTCGTCCGCAAGCCCCGCCACAGCTCGGCCTGGTGTTCGCGAGGACGCAACGGCGGCGAGCACACGAACTTCGAGCCCTCGAAGTCGTCTCGCCCGAGGTCGTCCAACGACAGGAAGAGGTACTGCGGGCAGGTCTCGGCGAACACGTTCTGCCCACGGTTGCGGGCGTTCGCGACCGCCGTCAACGCCTGCGCCGCCGACAGGTGCACGATGTAGAGCGGTGCGCCCGTCACCTTCGCCAGCGTGATCGCGCGGTACGTCGCCTCCGCCTCGAGCTCCGGCGGCCGCGTGATGCCGTGGTAGACGGGGTCGGAACGGCCCTCCGCCAACGCCTGCGCGACGAGCTGGTCGATCGCGATGCCGTTCTCGGCATGCATCATGATCGTCCCGCCGGTCTCCTTCGCCTTCTGCATCGCGCGGAGGATCTCGCCGTCGGTCGCGTAGAAGACGCCTGGGTACGCCATGAACATCTTGAAGCTGTTGACGCCCGCGTCGATGCAGGCCTCCATCTCCTTGAGCGTCCCGTCGTTGACGTCGGAGACGATCATGTGGAAGCCGTAGTCGATGGCACAGTTGCCGTCGGCCTTCTCGTGCCACTTCTCCATCGTGCCGAGCAGCGAAGTGCCCTTCGCCTGCACGGCGAAGTCGATGATGGTCGTCGTACCGCCCCAAGCCGCGGCGGTCGTCCCGGTCGAGAACGTGTCGACCGAGTGCGTCCCGCCGAACGGCATCTCCATGTGGGTATGGGCATCGATGCCGCCAGGCAGGACGTACTTGCCGGCAGCGTCGATCACCCGATCGGCCGACGCGGCCCACTGCTCAGCCAACCCAGAGTCGGCCGAAGCCACCGCGGCGATCCGCTCGCCGTCGACGAGCACGTCCGACAGGGACGTGCCCAGCGGGCTGACCACAGTTCCGTTCCTGATCACGATCGTCATCGCCACGCCTCCCTACGGCTGCACGAGCGAGTCGTACGAGTCCGGCCGACGATCGCGATAGAACGCCCACAGGTCGCGGACCTCGTCCAGCACGGACAGGTCGAGGTCGCGCACGACCACCTCGTCCGCGGTGTCCCCCGCCGCCTCGCCGACCAGCTGGCCGCGCGGGTCGACGAAGTACGACTGGCCGTAGAAGTCGTTGTCACCAAGGGGTTCGACGCCAACCCGGTTGATCGCGCCGACGAAGTACTCGTTCGCCACCGCGGCCGCAGGCTGCTCCAGCCGCCACAGGTACTCCGACAGACCGCGGCTCGTCGCCGACGGGTTGAACACGATCTTCGCGCCGGCGAGACCGAGCGCCCGCCAGCCCTCCGGGAAGTGCCGCTCGTAACAGATGTAGACGCCGATCCGCCCGACCGCGGTGTCGAACACCGGGTAGCCGAGGTTGCCGGGACGGAAGTAGAACTTCTCCCAGAATCCCTTCACCTGCGGGATGTGGTTCTTCCGGTGCATGCCGAGGTACGTCCCGTCGGCGTCGATCACCGCGGCCGTGTTGTAGTAGACGCCCGGCTGTTCCTGTTCGTACATCGGCACGATCAGCACGACGCCGTTCTGCTCCGCGACCTCCTGCATGAGCTTGGTCGTCGGGCCGTCCGGGATCCGCTCGGTGTAGGAGTAGTAGTCGGTGTCCTGCACCTGGCAGAAGTACGGTCCGTAGAACAGCTCCTGAAGGCACACCACTTGGGCGCCCTGCGACGCGGCGGTACGGATGTGCTCGACGGCGCCAGCGATCATCGAGTCCTTGTCGCCGGTCCACTGCTGTTGCACCAGACCCGCACGAACGATTCCAGCCACCTTGTCTCCCTTGTGCCCTCGTTGGTGTCTCTCTGTGTCAACCCACGCTTGCCGGTGCGACAGCGGTCCGCCGAACGGGTGCCGCGTACGTCAGGATGAGAAAGATCAGGAAGCCCGCCGCGATGCCGACCGCCCAGCTGTAGTCGTACAGCGGCTTGAGGAACCCGATCAGCCCGCCCGCCGGGAACGGACCGCCGTACGCGCCGCCGACCGCGAGCACCGCGCCGACGAGCGTCGCGACGACCGCACGCCAGTTCCAGCCGCCCGCGAACCAGTACCGGCCGCCGACCTTGTACAGGTCGACGAGCGAGATCTGCGTCCGGTTGACGAACCAGTACCCGGCGATCAGCACGCCGGCGATCGACGCGAGCACGCCGCCGTAGAAGCCCAGCCACGCGAAGATGTAGACGTTCGGGTCCGTGATCAGCCGCCATGGCTGGATGAGCACGCCGATGATCGCCGTGACCAGACCGGCGGTACGGAAGTTCAGCCAACGCGGCAAGGCGTTGGAGAAGTCGTACGACGGGCTCACCACGTTCGCCGCGACGTTGCAGGACATCGTCGCGAGGATCGCCATGACCAGACCGACGATGACGACGACCGGGTTCTCGAACCGAGTCGCCAGCGCCACCGGGTCCCAGATCGCCTCGCCGTACACGACGATCGTGCCGGACGTGGTGACGATCGAGACCAGCGCGATGAACGACATCGTCGTCGGCAGACCGAGAATCTGCCCGCGTACTTGCTGTTTCTGCCCCTGTGAGAAGCGGGTGAAGTCGGGCATGTTCAGCGACAGCGTTGCCCAGAAGGCGATCATGCCCATCAGCGACGGAGCGAAGATCGTCCAGAAGCCGGGACCCCAACCGAGCTTGGACTCCTCGGAGAAGATCGGGCCGAACCCGCCTGCCTGGATCACGACCCAGATCATCAGCGCGAGGAACGCGACCGTGACGAGCGGCGCCGCCCAGTTCTCGAACCGGCGCAGACCGTCGATGCCGCGCATGATCAGGAACACCTGGACGAGCCAAAAGAACGCGAAGCTCAGCCACAGCGTCCACGGGTGTCCGAGGAGCGGGGACGCGTTCGCCCAGCCGTCACCGGCGAGCTTGCCGACGATCGCGTGGATCGCCTGGCCACCGATCCAGGTCTGGATGCCGAACCAACCGCACGCGATGAACGCGCGCAGCAGAGCGGGCAGGTTGGCGCCGCGTACGCCGTAGAACGCACGGGCGAAGACGGGGAAGGGGATGCCGTACTTCGTGCCCGCGTGGCTGTTCAGCAGCATCGGGACGAGCACGATGACGTTCGCCAGCGTGATCGTGAGGAACGCCTGCAGCCAGTTCATCCCGAGCGCGACCAGCCCGGAGGCGAGCAGGTAGCTGGGGATGTTGTGGGCCATGCCCATCCACAGCGCGGTGTAGTTGTACGTCGTCCAGCGCCGCTCGTTGATCGGCGTCGGGACGAGCTCGCCGTTCGCGTACTTGGTGCCGGCGATCAGCTCAGGCGCGTTCAGCTCCACCCGACCGTCCGGGTGGACGATCTGGGTTTCGTCCTCGGGTATTTCGATGCGTGTCATATGTCACCCGCCCGGGTCCGTTGTCTCGCTGAATCCTCGGAGTGCTCCGCTCGGTCGGACAGTGGCGATGTGTCCACTGTTGTCCACTCGCCTGGACACCCTGTCCAGGCTTGCGAGCCTGAGGTTAGTCGCAATTGGCGGGCTTGGGCGCGTCTTGCGAAAGCGGTTTACCCTCCGGCAACACGTACGTCACCATCAGGATCACCGGCTCGGTGCCGAGGTTGCGGCCGATGTGGACGTGGTTCCGGCCGCGCGGCTCGACGAACGACCCGCCGGCGGGCGTGACCTCGACCGAACAGTCGTCCATGGTCCGGGTCAACGTGCCCTGCTTGACGACGGCGATCAGCTGACCGTCGTGGTAGTGCCAGCCGGTCGAGCCGCCGGGCTGGACGGTGATCTCGCGGACGACCACGTCGGTGGTGCCACGGCCGCGGATGACGATGCCGTCGTCGGACTCGCCCTGGGCGAGGATCACGCCGGTCACGCCACTGCCGGGCGTGGCCGAGACAGCGGCCGGGATGCCGACGAGCGCGAGCGCAGCCGCGAGAACGACAAAGGGTTGGCGAAGCTTCATGAGAGGGAGCACTCCTGTGGTCTAGTCGACTAGGTCACGGCGTGCCCCCGGTACGAACCGGCCCCCGACCACCGGTGAGCCTCTCACGCCGGGCGGCTGTCAGCGGGCGACCTGCCCGCTCGACCCTCGAGAACTGCCCGCCCAGACCCCTTAATCTACATATGTCGTTCGAGCCAGATCTACATAGGTCGATTTGGGCGGCGAGGCTCAGCTGGCGGACTCCCGTATGAGCAATGCCACGTACAGCGAGAGGACCGACTCGGGGTCGTCCAGGGAGACGCCCAGGACCTGTTCGATCCGGCCGAGCTGCTGGTAGTACGCGGTCCGGGAGAGGTGGGCGGTGGCCGCGGCGGCGGACTTGTTGCCGCCGTGCTCGCAGAGGTGTCGCAGCAGCTCGACCAGCCGGCTCCCCTGGCTCGCGTCGCGTTCCAACAATGGCCCCAGCTCGCGGTCGGCGAACGCGCTGACCCGTTCGTCCTCGCGCAGCAGGTGCAGCAGCCCGCGCAGGCGTACGTCGTCCAGCCGGTGGATCAGCCGCGTGCCCGGTGACCGCAACGCCGCCGACACCACGTGCGCGGCCTCGGCGAGCGACCGGCGCGCCGAGCCGACGCCTCGTACGGTCGTGCCCGCCGCCACCACGACGGGCACCGACGAGGGCGCCGCCGCGGCCACGTGATGCACCTCGCGCGCCAGCCGCTTCAACGCCGCGTCGACGTCCTGCTGCGGCGTCAGTGAGACCAACGCCCGCACGCTCGTGTCGTCCACCACGCCGACCAGCGCCGCGAGCTGCACCCGCCGGGC
The DNA here is from genome assembly GCA_963762635.1 of uncultured Actinomycetota bacterium. Classification (GTDB taxonomy): domain Bacteria; phylum Actinomycetota; class Actinomycetes; order Propionibacteriales; family Actinopolymorphaceae; genus Tenggerimyces. Next base: position 716,337 of record CAVXLQ010000003.1, on the reverse strand, counting down.
CGCGCTCGCCGTGGCCTCGGCGAGGTCGCGCAGCACCTCCTGGGTCGCTAGCGCCGGAGCCGACGAGGTCAGCGCGCGGTGCCGTACGGCGATGCCGACGAGCTGCCGGCCGTCGAGCCGGACGCCGAGGGCGGCCGAGCGCGCGGCCACATCGGGCGGCACCGGGTCCGAGCCGAGCAGCTCGGTGAGCAGCGACCGGTGCGTCTGCCGTTCGAGGCTCTCCCGGTCGCGCGCGACCAACCGGTGCACGGCCAGCGCGGAGGCCGCCCTCTCGGCGACCACGACCTGCCGGTGCGCGGGCGGATCGGGTGAGAGCAGGACCAACCGACCCCAGTCCGCGCCGCGCGCCCCGACCACGGTCACGAGCCAGCCGGCCTTCTCGTCGTACCCCGTCCGGTCCGACACCGAGACCCGCCCCGAACGGCTCGCCCAGTCGGCCAGCAGTTCGGCCGGCTCCTCACCCGCCGCGTCGTACGCCAACACGTCGTGGGCCAGCGTCTCGAGCACGACCGGCAGGCCGGACGCACGGGCCACCTCGCGCAGCACCTCGGCCGGCTCGGCACCCGCCACGGTGAGCGAGGTGAACGTCTCGTGCACCAGCTCGGCGGCCCGCAGCTCCGCGACCTGGGCGTCCATGATCAGGCCGATCACCGCCTCGGTGACGGACACGAACCGGGTCTCGTTCGCCAGCACCACCAGTGGCAGTCCGTGCAGGTCAGCGGCCTCGCGGAGCGCGTCGGGGACGTCCGAGGCCCACCGCCGTACGAGCTCGACGACCAGGCCGGAGACGCCCACGCCCGCGAGTTCACGCACGTAGGTCGCGAGCCCCTGCTCGTCCTCGGGCAGCGCGATGCCGGTGGTGAGGACGAGCTCGCCGCCGCGCAGCAGGTGGGCGATGTCGGCGACCTCGGCGGAGTGCACCCAGCGGACCCGGCGTTCGAGGCCGGCCTGACCGGCCACCAGGCGCGGACGGGCGCGCCGCAGCACGGGGAGGGCGAGGACCTCGGCCACCGTCGGGTACATGTGCACAACGTAAGCCCAGGGCGGCGAAACGGGTACAGGTTGTTCATGGCCGAATGGACCGTTATCAGACCAGACTGCAAGGCGTAGCCGACGCCTGTGGAGGTCTTGATGTCGCACGAGGAGCTGCTGGCCCGCCATCGAGCCGTCCTCCCGAACTGGGTCGCCCTCTACTACGACGCGCCGATCGAGTTCGTCAGCGCGTCCGGCCGCCGCGTGACCGACGGCGACGGACGTACGTACCTCGACTTCTTCGCCGGCATCCTCACCAACGCGCTCGGGTACGACGTCGCGGAGGTCGCCGACGCGATCCGTTCGCAGCTCTCGACCGGCGTCATGCACACCTCGACGCTGTACCTCATCCGCAAGCAGGTCGAGCTCGCCGAACGCATCGCTTCGCTCTCGGGTATTCCCAACGCCAAGGTGTTCCTGACGAACTCCGGCACCGAGGCGAACGAGGCCGCGCTGATGATGGCGACGCAGCTTCGGCGCTCGAACGAGGTGCTGGCGCTGCGAAACTCCTACCACGGCAGGGCGTTCGCGACCGTCGGCATCACGGGCAACCGGAGCTGGTCGGCCTCTTCGCTGTCGCCGGTGAAGGTGTCGTACGTGCACGGCGGCTACCGCTACCGTTCGCCGTTCCGCGCGCTGTCCGATGCCGACTACATCGCCGCGTGCGTGGACGATCTGCGGAACATCATCGAGACCACGACAGCTGGCGAGGTCGCCTGCATGATCGCCGAGCCGATCCAGGGCGTCGGCGGGTTCGCCACTCCCCCGGACGGCTTCTTCGGCGCGATGAAGACCGTGCTCGACGAGTACGGGATCCTGTTCATCTCCGACGAGGTGCAGACCGGCTGGGGTCGTACGGGCGAGCACTACTGGGGCATCTCGGCGCACGACGTCGTCCCGGACGCGATGACGTTCGCGAAGGGGCTCGGGAACGGGCTCGCGATCGGTGGGCTCGTCGGCAAGCCGGAGCTGGTCGACGCGTTCACGGCGAACTCGATCTCGACGTTCGGCGGCAACCCGATCGCTTCGTCCGGTGCGCTGGCGGTGCTCGACTACATCCGCGACCACGACCTGCAGGCTCAGGCGGCCAAGCTGGGCGCGGTGTTGTTCGACGGGCTGCGCTCGATCGCCGAGCAGTACTCACTCGTCGGCGAGGTGCGCGGCAAGGGCCTGATGATCGGTGTCGAGCTCGTGCAGCCCGGCACCCGCGACGCGTCGGCTCGAGCCGCGTCCCTCGTGCTCGAGGCGACCAAGCAGCGCGGGCTGCTGATCGGCAAGGGCGGCCTGTACGGGAACGTGCTGCGGCTCGCGCCGCCGATGACGCTCACCGAGGAGGAGGCCGACGAGGCGCTCGGCATCCTGCGGGAGTCGATCGCGTACGCGCACGAGGAGCTGACGCGATGACGTCGCGGATCACGCACTGGATCGGTGGCAAGTCGTGGGACGGGCCGGTGCCGGAACGTACCGGCGAGGTGTTCGACCCGGCGACCGGCTCGGTCGCGGGGCGGGTCGACTTCGCGACGCAAGCCGAGGTTGACGAGGCCGTCGAGGCGGCCCGTTCCGCCTTCACCGATTGGCGAAACGTGTCGTTGGCGCGGCGGTCGTCGATCATGTTCGCGTTCCGCGAGCTGCTGCGCTCGCGCGCTGGTGACCTGGCGGCGATCGTGACCGCCGAGCACGGCAAGGTGTTGTCCGACGCGGCCGGCGAAGTCCAGCGGGCGTTGGAGAACGTCGAGTTCGCGTGCGGGATTCCGCAACTGTTGAAGGGCGGCTACAGCGAGAACGCCTCGACGAAGGTCGACGTGTACTCGATCGAGCAGCCCGTCGGTGTGGTGGGAGTGATCTCACCGTTCAACTTTCCGGCGATGGTGCCGCTGTGGTTCGTGCCGAACGCGATCGCGTGCGGCAACACGGTGGTGCTGAAACCGTCGGAGAAAGACCCGTCCGCGTCGATCTTCATCGCGTCCTTGTTCGCCGAAGCGGGCTTGCCCGACGGCGTGCTGAACGTCGTTCACGGCGACAAGGTCGCGGTCGATCGGGTCCTGTCACATCCGGAGGTGAAGGCGGTGTCGTTCGTGGGGTCGACACCGATCGCCCGGTATGTGTACGAGACCGGGACGCGGCACGGCAAGCGGGTGCAGGCGCTCGGCGGCGCGAAGAACCACATGGTGGTGCTGCCGGACGCCGATCTCGAGCTGGCAGCCGATGCGGCGGTGTCGGCGGGGTTCGGGTCGGCCGGCGAACGGTGTATGGCGATCTCGGTCGTCGTCGCGGTCGACCCGGTGGGCGATGCGTTGGTGGACAAGATCCGGTCGCGGATGGCGTCGCTGAAGGTGGGCGACGGGCGGCGTGCGGGCTGCGAGATGGGGCCGCTGGTGACGGCGGCCCACCGCGACCGGGTCGCTGGCTACCTGTCCGCGGGGGTGGCGTCGGGCGCATCGCTCGCGGTGGACGGTCGTTCGCACCCGATCGACGGTTCGCCGGACGGGTTCTGGCTCGGGCCTTCGCTGCTGGACCACGTGACGCCCTCGATGTCGGTGTACACCGACGAGATCTTCGGCCCCGTGCTGTCGGTGGCGCGCGCTTCGTCGTACGACGAGGCTGTGGCGATGGTGAACGCGAACCCGTACGGCAACGGGACCGCGATCTTCACGTCGGACGGCGGTGCGGCACGGCAGTTCCAGAACGAGATCGAGGTCGGCATGATCGGCGTGAACGTGCCGATCCCGGTGCCGGTCGCGTACTACTCGTTCGGCGGCTGGAAGGACTCGCTGTTCGGCGACTCCCACGCATACGGGCCGCACGGCATCCACTTCTACACGCACTCGAAGGTCGTCACCAGCCGCTGGCCCGACCCCTCCCACGGCGGCGTGAGCCTGGGCTTCCCGCAGAACACCTAAGTCGCTTGCGATCGGCACCGTCGCCTGCTCAGACTGGGTGGGATGCGCACCGAACTGACCGCCGTCGATGAGCCCGCTGGGACGAGGGACGCGTACTGGCACGACGTTGTGGGCTCGGTGTTTCCCGGCCTGACCGTCCGGCTGGACGAGCCTGCCGACGTCCGCGACTCGTTCGTGCACGGGGTCATCGGGCCGCTGCAGGTGGTCGAGTCCCGCTCCGGTCCGGGTGAGGCGTTCCGCACCACGCGCCACCTCCGCGGTGCCGGTGCCGATCAGCAGCACTACGCGCTGTACGTGCAGGACGTGGGCACCGCGGTCGGCGAGCACAATGACCACACGGCGGAGTTCCGGCCCGGCGACGTCGGGCTGGTCGATCTCGGCCGGCCGCTGCGCTGCGTCTACACGGCGAGGCGCGCGGTGATGGTCACGTACCCCAAAGACCTCTGCCCGCTCCGGCCCGACGAGCTGGCGGACCTCGCCGGCACCCGCTTCGACCGCGCCGACGGGACGGCCGCGCTGGTGTCGAGCCTCGTCCGCCGGTTGCCCGATCACCTCGACGTCGACGACGGGACAGGTGGGGCGCGGATCGGCAACGCCGTCCTCGACCTCGTCAACGTCGGGTTGGCAGCCCAGGTCGACCGCCACGCCGCCGTCCCCGCGCGGACGAGGGACAACGCCCTGCTGGTGCGGTGCAAGGCGTTCATCGAGACAAACCTCGGCGACACGGCGCTCGGCCCGCGGACCATCGCCGCCGCGCATCACGTGTCGGTACGCAACCTGCACAGGGTCTTCGAGGCCACCGGCGACGGCGTCGCGGGCTGGATCCGGCGGCGAAGGCTCGACAAATGCCGCCGCGACCTCCTCGATCCTGACCTCGCCGCACGTCCGGTGTCCGCGATCGGGGCGCGCTGGGGCTTCCGCGACGCCGCGCACTTCACCCGCGCGTTCAAGGCCACGTACGGTCTGCCGCCCGCCGAGTTCCGCGCGACGTACGCCGGCTGAGGCACCCGCGGTCAATCCCCTGTCACCACAGGACAACCCCACAAGGCCTCCCGCCGACGAGAGTCGACGGCATGAAGATCGCAATGCTCGCGCACGGCACCCGTGGCGATGTCCAACCCGCGTTGGCGATCGGCACCACACTCCAGCAGCGCGGCCACACCGTGACGATGTGCGTCAATGCCGACTTGGCAGAGTGGGTGGGCCGCGCCGGGCTGAACGTCGTCGCGTCCGACCTCGACGTCGGGCGCTTCCTGCACTCGGCGGAGGCACGGGAGATCCTCGCCAAGGGACGCATCTCCACCCTGGTGCGCCGCGTCACGGCGGACGAACGGCGGGTCAACGCGTCGATCGTCGAAGCGAGCCTCACCGCGGCGAAAGGCGCCGATCTCGTCGTGTCCACTCTGGGCATGGCCCTTCGCGGCATGACGCTGAGCGCGGTGACGGGCGTGCCCGGCGTGAACGTCTGGTTCGCGCCGATGGCGTCGACAGGTCAGTGGGCGAGCCCGGCACTCCCCGTACGCGACCTGCGGCTGCCATGGGCGAACCGGGCCACGTTCCGCGCGTTCGAGTCGATGCTGTGGAAGCAGAGCCGCGGCAACCTGGACGACCTGTGCGACCACCTCGGCGCGCCGAGGATGGAAGGGCCGCCGTCGATCGACGCGACGCCGGGCCTGCACGTCTACAGCCCGCGACTCGTACCGGGCCGGCGCTGCTGCCGACCGACGTCCGGGAACGGCTCGGCGAGGAGATCGTAGAGCCAGATCTCCAAGCCTGGTTGGACTCCGGCGAACCGCCGGTGTTCTTCGGCTTCGGCAGTATGCCGATCGTCGACCCACGGCGCATGCTCGCCGACGTCGCCGAGGTGACCCGCACGCTCGGAGTACGCGGACTCATCGGCGCCGGCTGGACGTCGACCCACCGGACCAGCTCTACCTCGAACGCGGACACGTCGACCACGAGCAGGTCCTCCCCCAGTGCGTCGCGGCCGTTCACCACGGCGGAGCTGGCACGACCGCGACCGTGACCCCCGCCGGCATCCCGCCGGTCGCGGTGAGCGTGTTCCTCGATCAGCCCTTCTGGGGTTGGCGAATCGCACGGCCGGGCCTCGGTCGGCGTTCCCGTTCCGCGCCCTGTCCCGGCGGCGGCTGCGCGCGGAGAACGATGCCGAACGCGCCGCCGACCTGATCGAACTCCAGGTGACCGAAGGACGATGATGGAGCCCATGGCACAGATTCCCGACGCCTTCGCCGACCTCGCCGCTGCCGTGGTCAAGGCCGCCGAGGCGGACGAACGGATCCTCGGCATCACCGTCAACGGCTCGGCCGCGACCGGCGGGACCGACGAGTACTCCGACCTCGACCTGGTGATCGTCAGCACCGACGAGGCCCATCGCGCCCTGCTCGGCGAGGCGAAGGAGTTCGCCGCAGGACTCGGAGAGCTGCTCACCGCGTTCACCGGCGAGCACGTCGGGGAGCCGCGCGTGCTGATCACGTTGTACGGATCGCCGCCGCGCCACGTCGACCTGAAGTTCGTGGGCGTGAGCGACCTCGACCACCGGGTCGAGGACGGGGTCGTGCTGTGGGAGCGCGGCGACGCGGTCACGAACGGCCTCGCGAACGGTCTCGCGGAATGGCCGCAGGCTGATCCGCAGTGGATCGAGGACCGCTTCTGGGTGTGGGTGCACTACGTGGGCGCGAAGATCGGCCGCGGCGAGCTGTTCGAGGCGGTCGACGCGCTCACGATGATGCGCGGATCCGCCCTTGCCCCGTTGGCGATCGCGGGTCGGGTCGACCGCCCGGCCGGCGTCCGGAGGATCGAGCGCATCCGGCCCGACCTCGTCCTCGCACTGGCCGCCACCGTCCCCACAGCGGAGCGCGACGCCTGCCTGCGCGCGCTCGACGCGACTGTCGAGCTTTATCGCCAGCTGCGCGACACCTCCGCCGTCGAGGCGAGGTCGGCGGCGGAGGAGGTCGCGGTCGCGTACGTCCGCTCGCTCTAACCCACGTCGCTCGGCAGCGTGCCGGGCGGCCCGAGAACGACGTCGCCGAGCTCGGTCGTCACGGCCATGAACAGCTCGAGGTCGAGCTCGGTCTCGGTCGAGGCGAGCGCGGCCGGCGTCCCCGTACGGGCGACGAGCTCGGCGAAGCCGGCCGGCGAGGTGATGTTGAGTGCCCTGCAGCCGGCGACGCCGGCGCGGATCGCGTGCGGGACGTTCATCGGAATGCGGTAATAGTCGCCGGACCGCAGCTCGGCCACGTCGTCGCCCGCCCACACGGTGAGGGTGCCCTCGATGACCCAGAGGCGTTCCTCGTAGCGAGTGTGGAGATGCAACGGCGTGGTCGAGCCGCCGGCTTGCTGGGCCTCGACGAGGTCGTGCCGGCCGTCGGTCTCCTCACCCGTGGTGAGGACGGTGACGCGCGTGCCGTGGTCGAGGACGTAGTCGTTCGTTCGGTTCATGCGTCCACGTTCACCGCTGCACGGCTTGGACGCCTTGACCGGGCGAGCCGAGGTCTTGCCCGCGGGCGTCAGGACCAGCTCTGGTTGCGGGAACGAGCGTCCGAGCCGGGCCAGCAGGTCCAGGTGCGGAAGCCGGCCGAACTGTCGTCCATGCAGCGCCCGGTCGCCTGGTTCTTGAACTGGATCGTGCCGTCGGCCCACTTGTGCACGTACCAGCTCTGGTTGCGCGAACGCGAGTCGGAGCCGGCGAAGCAGGTCCAGGTACGGAAGCCCGCCCCGCTGTCGTCGATGCACCTGCCGGTGTTGATGCTCTTCAGCTGTCGGGTTCCGTCGCCCCAGACGTGCACGTTCCACTTCTGGGCGTTGCTGCCATTGCAGGTCCACGTACGGAAGCCCGCCGACGTGTCGTCGATGCAGCGGACCGTGGCCTGATTCTTGAACGTGTTGACGGCGTCGGCGTTCGCCGTTCCCGCGAGCACCGAACTGCCGATGAGGACGGCAAGCAGAACGATCCAGAGCTTGCGCATGGGGATGCTCCTCTCCGATCCGGGTGAGGCGCCAGACGCGCCTAGTCTGGCGACGCGCGCTGGCAGGAAGCTGGCGCGCCGATGGCATGCCAGCTAGACCGCGATTGGTCACCCTCGCGCCACCTCGCCGAGCGGTCCGCCCTTCTAGGCTGGACGATCGACCGACGAACACGACGAGGGAGAACCTGTGTCCGACGATCTGAAACGCCGCAGCCTGCTCACCGCCGGGCTCGCCCTCGCCGCGACCCCGGTCGTGGCCAGCACGACCGCGACGCCCGCCGCGGCGGCGGGGCCGGTCCTCATCGGCCCGGCGCGCGGCGACCAGCTGCACGTGATGTCGTTCAACATCCGCTACGACAACGACCCGTCGCCGCGCTCGTGGCCCGAGCGCCGGCCGTTGATCGCCAAGCTGCTTCGCGACGAGCGGCCGACGATCCTCGGTACGCAGGAAGGGCTGTTCCACCAGGACAAGCAGATCCGCCAGGACCTGCCGGCGCACTACGACTGGATCCACCTGCACCGCGAGGGCGGCAGCCGTGGCGAGGCGATGACGATCTTCTACGACGAGCACCGCCTCGAGGTGATGGCGTACGACCATTTCTGGCTGTCGGATACCCCGATGGTCATGGGTTCCAAGACGTGGGGCAACACGGTCACGCGCATGATCACCTGGGTGCGGTTCCTCGACCTGCGGACGGGCAAGACGTTCGTGCACCTCAACACGCACTTCGACCACCAGGTCGAGGTCGCGCGGCAGAAGTCGGCCGTGGTGGTGCGTGACACCGTGCTGTCGTTCGACGTTCCGACGATCGTGACGGGCGACTTCAACACCGCCGCGGAGTCGACGGTGTCGTACGACACGCTCGTCACGAACGGGCCGATGAAGGACACGTGGAACGTGGCCAAGTCCCGGGTGACACCGGCGTACGGGACGTTCAACTCCTGGAACCCCGTTCCGGTGGCCAACGGCGCGCGGATCGACTGGATCCTCACCCCGCCCGAGGTGACCGTGCTGAAGGCGGCGATCAACGTCTCGAGCACCAACGGCCAGACGCCGTCCGACCACTGGCCGGTCCAGGCCCTGGTGCGCCTGCCTTGAGTCCGCTGGCCGGCCGGGCCGACGAGGGGTCCTGGCAGTACCCGGAACGAGCGGGACTCCCCCGGCCGGCCGACTTGCGGTGAACTAGGTGTCATGCGAGCGACCTATCTGTACGGGGCGGGCGACGTCCGGGTGATCGACGTTCCCGACCCGACCCTCCAGCTGCCCACCGACGCGCTCGTGCGCGTCGTGCTGGCGTGCGTGTGCGGCAGCGACCTGCATCCGTACCACTCGATGCGCGCGAACCCGGCCGGAAAGTCGATGGGCCACGAGTTCCTCGGCGTCGTCGAGGAGGTCGGCTCCGACGTCACCAGCGTCGGCCGTGGCGACTTCGTCATCGCTCCGTTCGCCGTCTCCTGCGGCGTGTGCGAGTTCTGCCGCGCGGGCCTGCAGACGTCCTGCGCGAACGGCGGATTCTGGAACTCGCCCGCGATCGGCACGACGGGCGGGCAGGCCGAGGCGATCCGGGTTCCGCTCGCCGACGGCACGCTGGTCAAGGCGCCGGTCGCCGAGGACGCCGACGACGCGCTGCTCGCCTCGCTCCTCACGCTGTCCGACGTCTACGGCACCGGCTGGCACGCCGCGACCCGAGGCGGCGTGCGCCCGGGCAGCACCGTCACGGTGATCGGCGACGGCGCGGTCGGACTGCTCGCGGTGCTCTCGGCTCGGCAGCTCGGCGCGGAGCTGATCGTGCTGATGGGGCGGCACAAGGTACGTACGGACCTCGGCCGCGACTTCGGGGCGACGGACGTCGTCGCCGAACGGGGCGCCGAGGGCATCGCCGCGGTGCGCGATCTCACCAACGGCGGCAGCCCGATCGTGATCGAGGCCGTCGGGTACCGAGCGGCCTACGACCAGGCGGTCGGCATCGTGCGTCCTGGTGGCACCATCAGCCGCGTCGGGGTTCCGCAGTACGAGGAGGCGCCGATCGGCTTCGGCAGCCTCTTCGGAGCGAACGTCACCCTGACCGGTGGGCCGGCCCCGGCACGCGCGTACATCGAGCGGCTCCTCCCGGCCGTCCTCGACGGCACGGTCCAGCCGGGGAGAGTCTTCGACCGGACCGTCGGCCTGGAGAAGACCCCACAGGCGTACGCCGCCATGGACGCTCGCGAGGCCCTCAAGGTGGCGGTGCGGCCATGAAGGTCGAGCTCCCGCGGGCGATTTGGGCGCCGATCTGTTCCAGGCCGAGCTCGCGGACCGCGCCGAGTAGTGGTAGCCCACCCGGTCGCCGAATCGGTCCCGGAACGCCGCACCGCCCCGAAGCGAGGGAGCCCCAACCCAGCAAGGCGAAACTCAGATCCACCTCGTAGACGAGCACGCCGTCGTCGACGATCCGCGCCCCGACCAGGCCGGTCGGCTCGTACACCGTCGCGTTGTCCCGCGGCGTGCTCGACACCACGAAGTAGCGATGCCGCGCCGCGTACGCGGCCGGGAGAATCGTGGCCGGCGAGGCCGAGGGGAACGCCACGAGCTCGGCTCCCCTAGCGGCGAGCGCCGCCCAGCCGTCGTCGTACGCCACGTCCCAGCAGATCTGCACTCCGACCTTCCCGAAGTCACAGGCGAAGACAGGAAAGTCGGCCCCGGCCGAGACGCCGCCCTCAGACCAAGGTTCGCCCGCCACCGTGACCGGGTGCGCCTTGCGGTAGTCGGTCGGGTGCCGGCCGCGGATCGCCCGATTACGGTGAGCCTGAGCATGAGCTCTACGACAGTCATCGTCAATGCCTGCCAAGTAGGTCCGGTCAACAGAGCGAGGACGAACCATCCACACCAACCAGTCCGCAGCGCGGCTCGGACCCGCATCAATTTAGCGATCAAGGCGTCTCCCCGGCTGACCCGACTGGCTACGAAGATGCCGGCAGTGTGGCCGTGTGCCTGTGTGCTGTGAGCGTTGGCTTCTAGGTTTGGCGGTTGGTGAGGTGGTGGGCGAGTTGGGTTCGGGAGTGTAGTTCGAGTTTGCGGTAGATGTGGCCGAGGTGGAATTCAATGGTTTTCGTTGACAGATACATCTGGGCGGCGATGTCCTTGTTGGTGAGCCCGTGGGTGACAAGGAGTGCTATCCGCAGTTCCTGCGGGGTCAACTCTGCACCTGCTCCGTGTCGGTGTGGTCGACGGTTGGCGCCGGTGCCGGCGAGTTCTCGGTTTGCGCGGCGGGCCCAGGGGTCCGCGCGGAGTTCTTCGAAGGTGCCTGCTGCCTTGCGGAGCTGTTCGCGAGCGGCGCGGCGTTGACCGTCGCGGCGCAGTCGTTCGCCGTAGAGGAGTCGGGTACGGGCGTGCTGGAACGGGTTGTCCATCGGTGTTTCCGCGTGGGCCTGGAGCGCGGCGTCGAACGCGGCGACAGCTTCAGCTGAGTCGGCGGCGAGCAGGCCGTGGAGTCGTTGAACAAGGGCCGACGGTCTCTGATCGGGATCGTTGTTGTTGGTCTTGGCAACCTCGAGGTAGTCGCGGAACCGGGCCGAGGCGTCGGCCCGGCGACCACTCATCACCAGGGCCTCGACCAGGTCGGGAACATGGACCGCCAGCTCAGGTAATGCCCAGCCGCGTGCGACGACCGCGGAGTAGACCTCGTCCAGCCTGGTCGCCGCCTGTTCGTAGTGTCCGAGGCTGAGCGCGAGTAGCGCGAGCGGCCGGTCCAGATGGGCATCTGGCAGTCCGATTTCTATCTCGGCGACCAGGCGCCGCGCCTCGACGGTGCGCACGCAGGACGCCTCGTCTCCACGCAGGGCGACGATCTCGCCCAGGAGGTCCAACGCACCGCCGACGTTGTACGACTGGCCGGCCAACTGGGCGAGATCGAGGACCTCGGTGGCCATTCTCCAGGCTCCGTCCCAGTCGCCCAAGCAGAACGCCGCGTAGTCTCGCACGTCCAGGAGCTTCAACAACGCCGAGATCTCGCCATCCGCACGTAGCGTCGCGATCTGCGGATCGACTTGTGCGCATGCCTTCGGAAGGTCGAGAGACATGTTGTTCATCAGGACGTAGAACGCATAACGACGCAGTTCCCGCCCCGCGAGCACCTCGAAGTCCTCATACATTGCGGACAACTCCGTCGTGGTGACGGGCCGGACGAGATCCCTACCACCTGATAGGTGTCTGGCCGCATGCACCGTCCAGGTGACCAACGCCGACTGCCGACGGTCTTGGCGGTCGGCGAAGGAGTCGGCGAGCACGACGCACTCGCATACGGACTTGTCCAGGTCTGGTGAGCCCGCGGTGATAGCGGCCCAGACGAGTTCTGGCGCGATCTCCATCGCGGTGCCGACATCGAGGTGGAGCGCGAGGCGGAAGGCGTGCTTCAACGATTCGACAGCGTCGCGCGAGGATCGCCACCAGAGCTCGTAAAGGCCCCTGAGATGCACGAGCCGGACCTGAGTCGTACCTGACGCGTGTTCGAGCGCATGCTCGACAATGTCGCGTGTCATCGCCCCGTCACCTGCGGCCCAGGCCGCCTCGGCGGCGAGTGCGAGCCGGTCGGCGCGTGACGATGTCTCGACAGTCAGTGTGGCGGCCCGGTGGTACGCCGCCGCGGCAGCCGAGTGGGCACGCCCGTCGGCCGCGTCCGCAGCCACGGCGGCAAGCTCGTCGGCTACTCGGTCATCCGCCTCCACGGTTGCCGCCGACAGATGCCAGGCACGAGCGGCGCGACGCGCCCTGCTCCGACTCGAAGGAGCGGTCTTTGAGGACAGATCGAGGACTTCGCCGAGAGCGGCGGCTTGAGCAGAATGAGCGGCCCGGCGGGCCAAGGACTCGGCAGACTCGAGGATCGCGGCCCGCACGAGCGGGTGCTTCCACTGGTATCTGGGCGGAACGACATCGGTCACGATGCGCAGGAGTCGAAGGTCCTCGGCGTCGGCGAGATCGGTGAGGTCGAGGCCCCGGACCTGCAACGCGCGGCGCAGAAGGTCGAGCTCGTCGAGCCGTCCTACGGCCGCGACCAGCAACGCGTTCCGGACGTTGGCGGACAGAACCGCCAGCTGGCGTACGTACGCCTGCCGCACCGACCTCGGCAACGCGGCCGAGTCGGGCGGGGCGGTCGTACCTGTGCGTTGGCTCGGGGTCAGCGCCGCCGCTGTCTCCTTCAGGGCAAGGGGATTGCCGCCGGTCAACCGGTGGAGCTCGATGGCCACCGGCGCCGCGATGTGCTCCTCAGCCAAGAGCTCGATCGCCCCGCGGACATCGAGAGGCAGGACCGGCATGACCTCCAGATCTTGCAACTGGCCGGCCGTTCCGCCGGGCAAGGGCTCGTCCGATCGGATGGCGATCAGCGCGCCGACCCGGTCGGCGTGGAGCCGTCGTAGGGCGAACAGCAAGGCCCGCGCGCTGGGTGCGTCCATCCATTGCAGGTCGTCGACCAGGACCAGCACCGGTGCGGTTTCGCTCGCGGCGGCAAGGATTCCCAGCAGCGCGACGCCCAGGAGGAAAGGCTCGCCACCTCTTCCGATCCGCAGTCCGAGGACGACGCGCAGCGCGTCCGCCTGGGGTGCGGGTAGGTCGTCGACCATGCTGGCGATCGGGCGGAGGAGTCCGACCAGGCCGGCGAACGCCATCTGGTCGGCACCTGCGACGCCGGATGCTCGGAGCACGCTCATCCTGTCGGCACGGTCAGCGGCGAGGTTGAGCAGCGACGTCTTTCCGGTTCCTGCCTCACCTTCGATCACCAGCACGCAGCTCTCGCCGGTCGTCATCTGCCGGAGCACATGGTCGATCCGCCCGATTTCGTGGTCGCGCCCGACGAGCACCTCTCCACACTAGGTCGGATCACCGCACCGTTCAGGTGGACTAGGAATTTCCCCGGCGCGACACCCGCCCCGAATCGTCAATCATGCGCTACGTCCGCACCCGACGATCCAAGGGAGGATCTGGATGAACGCCAAGAGCAACTCACGTATTGCCGTCACCGTCGCGGCAGCAGGGCTCACTTTCGGCGGCTTTGCACCGTTAGCTACGGCCGCGCACGGCGAGGTGCGGTCGGACCCGGCCGTCATCACCACGTGGAACGGCATCGCCGCGCGGACGATGGCCGATGCAGCTGTGCCCGTGCCCGTGTCGGCTCTCTACTTCGCCTTCGTCAACATCGCGACCTACGACGCGGTCGTGACCGTCGAGGGCAGGTACCGGCCCTACAACCGGCTGCCGCGCCCACACGCCAAGGCATCGTCCGAGGCGGCCGCCGCCACCGCCGCATACCAGACCCTGGTGCACTACATCCCAGCGGCCAAAGCCCAACTCGACTTGGACTATGTCGCATCGCTCGCGAAGATCCCGGACGGCATTGGGAAGGTCGAGGGCCAACGCGTCGGCGCCACCGCAGCACAGGTCATCATCACCAAACGCACGAACGACGGCCGCGGCGCCAACATCACCCTCGACGTGCCGCTGGAGCCCGGTGTCTGGCGCCCCACACCGGACGGTCTGGCCCCGATGGCCGTGCCCTGGCTGGGATTCGTCACACCGCTGGCCTTGAGGTCGCCGACCCAAATCGAGCTCGAGGGCCCCGATTCGCTGCGGAGCAAGGCGTATGCGCGCGACTTCGCGGAGGTCAAGGCATACGGCGAAAAGGAAGGCTCCGCCCGTTCCGCCTGGCAGACCGAGACCGCATTGTTCTGGACCCCGAGCTCGATCCTGCAGTTCCAGGCTGGACTCAGTGATCACGTGACACGCCATCGGTTCGGAATCGTCCGCAGCGCCCGCGCGTTCGCCGCCCTCAGCACGGCGACGGCAGATGCGCTGATCGCCTGCTGGCGAGCCAAATACGACTTCGCGTATTGGCGGCCAATCACCGCGATCCGCGAGGCCGACACCGACGGCAACCGCCGTACCGACCCGGAACCCACCTGGACGCCGCTGATCCAGACACCCCCGTACCCCGACTACACCAGCGGACACGCGTGCATCGTCGGAGCGACGACTGAGGTCCTCGGGCGGCTGCTCGGCAAACGATCGCTCGACCTCAACGTGTCGTCGACAGGGCCGAACCCACCAACGTCGATCACCAGGCACTTCGAGAGCACGAAAGTCCTGGACGCGGAAACAATCAACGCCCGCATCTGGCTCGGCATCCACTTCCGCCGAGCGATGACCGACGGCAACCAGCTCGGACACCACGTGGCCGGATGGACAATGCAGCACTACTTCCGCCCGCTCGACCACTAAAGGGCCGGCACGAATCAACCTGCGGCCGCCCCACGCCCTCTTGAACTCCACCGGTGCCGGTCCGACCTGGCATCTGAAGCCGATGGCGTAGGGCGGCACCAGGGTTGAAGCCGACCATGCAACCCGACACAGTGGCCAAGCTGAGGAGGCGTAGGGAGACGCAACCTCCTCGACATGACCAGTCGCCGCCCCGGCGAGCTCACCAACTCGGCCCGCGAGATCCCCGCCACCGCGCCGTCCCGGTCCAGCAGGACGGCCGCGTTCGCGTACGAGCCGTCCTCGGCGAGGTCCAACCCCAGCAGGACGTACGTACGGTGCCTCCGCGCGGCCTCCCGCAACCGAAGGACCGCCGGGTCGTCCAACGACACGGACCGATCGGGCGCGAGCGGAGCGTTCGGAGTCAGCACGGCCTCCGGCAAGACCACGAGGTCCAGCCGCTCGGACTCAGCGGCCATGGAGTCCACGAGCCGGACCAGCTCGTCCGCCCGTTCGGCCAACCCTGGATGGGGATTCCGCCCGAAGATCGTCGTGCCCACGACGACCTTCCGCGGCAGCCGCCCGGTCACGTGAGGTCCGCGATCCGAGGCTCCACGCCGACCCCATGTAGTCCTCGGCTCCGGTGCCGCAGATCGTCGGGTGCGTGTCGTCGGAGTCGAGGAAGAACTTCACCTCGCCCTCGCCCCACCAGCAGTCCCGGTACAGCGCACGCACGCCGAGCACCGTCCCGAGGTAGGCGCCGCGACCCTCCACGCCGTCGAGGATCACGTAGTCCTCGTGCAACGGGCACGGGTTGTTCCGCCGGAACTGCGCGTGGAACGCACCGGCGGAGTCGTCGAGTGAGTCCCCCACGGTGAAGTCGACCTGGTAGAAGAACATCGCGATGTCCGAGCCGGAGTCGTTCTCCACGGTGATGCGCGCGTGCGTACGGAACGGCATCGGGATCCAGCAGTTGAAGCCCTTGCCGTCCTGCATCGCCAGCAACGCCGACCCCAGGTCGGCCTGACGCCCGTGCGCGACGCCGAAGAAGTCGCCGAGCGGGACCTCGACGCTCGGGTGCTCCTGCCCGTCCCAGTACATCCGCAGGATCGTGTTGCGCAGGTGGTTCGGCGTTGCCCGGCGGAATCGTGCACCACACATGGCGAACGACGCCAGGCCCCTCGTGGTCGAGCAGCGTCGCGGTCTCCCCCTGCGCGAGCGGGGACAGACACGGCGCGCCCTTACGGCCACCGCCCGCCCGACCACCGTCGCCGGGGGCTGCCGAACGGTTCTCCGCCGTCGCCGCCCTGCTCCGCAGGGACGTCAGCTCGTACAGCTTCGTCACGCCAGACCTTCCTGCAGCTCCGAACGGATCTTGTCACCGTACTTGGACTCCCAGCCCTTCACCGCCTGCTGGAAGTCCGCGATCGACCTCCGGCCGCTCGGGTTGCTCTGGCGGAGGACGCCCAGCGCGTACACACCAAAGCAGCACGGCACGTGGTCGTTCGAGCTGTCACTCGGCGAGCGGGCGGCCTACGCCGGGTCGGCTGGCGGGAGGTCGGCGAGCGCGTCCTGAACGGTGCGGTAGATCGGCCACACCTTGTCGAGCGCCGACATCTCGAGCACGCGGGTGACGATGGGCGTCGGATCGGCCAGGAACACTCGGCAGCCTCGCGCGCGGGCCCGGTTCGAGGTCGCGACCAGCGCACCGAGGCCGGAGGAGTCCAGGAAGGCCGCCTGGGACAGGTCGATCACCATCAGCCTCGTTCCATCCGGGCTGTCGTCCAGCACGCCGAACAGCCGTTCGCGGACCTCCCGGGCGGACTCGACGTCGACGTCACCTTCCAGCTGGACGACGATCGCGTGAGCACCTGACGACTCGGCTCGGATGATCAATCGTGGCTCCTGTCAGGTCATGACACCGGTCGAGCGAACCATCCAACCGCAAGCCACGAGCGCGACGGCCACGCGGTCGGTCAGCAGTCGTGGCCGAGGTCCTTCGGCAGCAGCTGCGGGAGCTCGAGCATCACCGACAGGTTGCACAACATCCCGGTCGCGAGGAACGTACGCGCCTCGTCCACCGACATCCCGCCGACCTCCTGGAACAGGTCGAACAGCCCGGCCATCCGCCGGGCCACCACGTCGCGTACCTCGGGGTCGCCCGCTGACGCGTAGCACTGCAGCTGGAACTGCAGCACGGTCCGGTCCTGCAGCAGCTCGTCGTACGCCCGAGCCATCGCGTGCACCCGACCCTCCGCCGGAGCGGCCAGGGCCGCGGTGCGGAACAGGTCCGCGACCATGTCGAAGCAGTGCTCGACCGCGGCCAGGAACAGCCCCTTCTTCGTGCCGAACAGGCTGAACGCGTACGGCTGCGTGATCCCCACCGCATCCGTCACCGCGCTCACCGCGGTCCCGTGCAGACCGGCCTGCGCGAACGCGGGCAGTGCCGCGGCGATCAGCGCCGTGCGGCGGGAGTCGGACGACTGTCGAGGAGCACCCATGGTTGACAGGTTAGTGAGTGAACACTAAATTCACAAGGAAGTGAGCGGTCACTAACAAATCCAGGGAGAGAGCAGTAGCCATGACCACCGAGTCCCCGCCCAGCCGGATGCGCTGGCTCACCGTCGTCACCATCTCCGTGGCCCTGTTCATGGTCACGCTCGACAATCTCATCGTCACCGTCGGTCTCACGACGATCCGCGCGGACCTCGGCGCCAGCCTCGAGTCGCTCGAATGGACCGTGAACGCGTACACGCTCGCGTTCGCCGTCGCGCTCATCCCGGCCGCCAGCCTGGGCGACCGGTTCGGCCGCAGGCGCACGTTCATCGCCGGACTCGCCCTCTTCACCGCGGCCAGTGCGGCCGCGGCACTCGCGCCGAACGTCGACCTCCTCATCAGCGCCCGCATGCTGCAGGGCGTCGGCGGCGCGATCATCGCCCCGCTCACGCTGACCCTGCTCGCGGCCGGAGTTCCGAAGGAACGTCGCGGCGTCGCGCTCGGCATCTGGTCCGCCATCAGCGGCATCGCGGTCGCGATGGGCCCGCTCGTCGGCGGCGCGGTGATCGAGATCGCCAGCTGGCATTGGATGTTCTGGATCAACGTGCCGATCGGCCTGCTGCTGATTCCCGCGGTCGTACGGCAGATCAAGGAGAGCTACGGCGAGAAGGCGCCGCTCGACCTGCCCGGCTTCGCGTTCGTCGGGCTCGGCCTGCTCGGAGTCGTGTTCGGCCTCGTCCGCGGCAACGCCGAGGGTTGGACCAGCCCACTGATCGTCGGCTCGATCGGCGCCGGCGTCGTCCTGCTCGCCGTCTTCGTCTGGTGGGAACGCCGCACGCTGAGCCCGATGGTGCCGCTGAACCTCTTCCAGAACAGAGGCTTCGTCGTCACGAACCTCGTCGGTTTCTTCATGATGTTCGGCACGTTCGGCTCGATCTTCCTGCTGAGCCAGCAGATGCAGTTCCTGTTCGGGTACGACGCGCTGGACACCGGACTGCGGATGCTCGTCTGGACCGGCGCCACGCTCGCGGTCGCCCCGTTCGCCGGGCCGCTGGCGGAGAAGTACGGGCCGCGCCTGTTCATGGCCGGCGGGCTCGCGCTGCAGGCGATCGCGCTCACCTGGATCGCGTTCGTCTCCGAGCTCGGCATGGCCTGGACCGAGCTGATCGGCCCGTTCGTCCTCGCCGGCGTCGGCATGGCGCTGGTCTTCGCGCCGGCAGCGAGCGCCGTCCTGGGCTCCGTACGGCCCGAGCGCGCCGGTCAGGCCTCCGGCGTGAACAACGCCATCCGCGAGGTCGGCGCGGTGTTCGGGGTGGCCGTACTCGGCACGGTGTTCAGCGCGAACGGCGCGCTCGACACACCGCAAGCGTTCCTCGACGGGACGTTCCCCGCGGTGCTGGTCGGCGCGGCCCTCACCGGCCTCGGCGCCCTCGTCGCCCTGCTGCACCGGAGCAGCCAGCCGCAGGCCAAACCCGCCACAGCGGACGACGCGACGCCGGAGCTGGTCGGACAGCCTGGCTGAGTTGTGGCACCGACTTGGCAAGATGGACAGCATGACGGTGGACGCGGTGATCTTCGACTGGGGCGGCACGCTCACCCCGTGGCACACGATCGACCCGTCGGGGTCGTGGCAGGCGTACGCGTCGGCCTACGACCCCGCACACGGGCCGGACGTCTTCGCGGCGCTGGGCGCGGCCGAGGACGCCGCGTGGAAGAAGGCGCGGGACGAGCACCGCAGCACGAACTTCGAGTCGATCATCCGGACCGCCGGCCTGGAGCCGAGCGGCGAGCGGCACCAGCGGGCGGTCGAGGCGTTCAGGACGTGGTGGGAGCCGCACACCTGGACCGACCCGGACGTGATCCCGCTCCTCACAGCACTCCGCGAGCGGGGCGTCGCCGTCGGCGTCCTGTCCAATACGGTGTGGCCGAGAGACGATCACGAGCTCTACTTCCGCCGCGACGGCGTGCTCCATCTGATCGACGCGGCGGTCTACACGAGTGAGATCGACCACACCAAGCCACACCCGGAGGCCTTCCTGCTCGCCATGAAAGCCGTCGGCATGTCCGACCCCGGCCGCTGCGTGTACGTCGGCGACCGGCTGTTCGACGACATCCACGGAGCCCACGAGGCCGGCATGCGCGCGGTCCACGTCCCGCACAGCGAGATTCCGGACGTTCAACGCGGTCACACCGACGGCGAGCCGGACGCGGTGATCGAACGGCTGGCGGACCTGCTGCCCATCGTCGACGAGTGGCGGAGGTGAGCGTCCCGGGGTGGGTGTGGGTCGCGACGGTCGGCGGACTGCTCGCGATCATCATCCTCGACCTCGTCGTCGTCGGCCGCCGCCCACGAGCCGTCTCCCTCAAGGCGGCGTCGCTGTGGGTGCTGGCGTACGTCGCCCTCGCACTGGTCTTCGCCGCGGCGCTCTGGCACTTCGCCGGCAGCGCTCCCGCGGAGTCGTTCGTCGCCGGGTACGTGACCGAGTACAGCCTCTCGGTGGACAACCTGTTCGTGTTCGTGATCCTGCTCGCCCGGTTCGCCGTGCCAGCGGAGCACCAGCACAAGATCCTGCTGATCGGCATCACGCTCTCGCTCGTCTTCCGCGCGCTCTGCATCTGGGCGGGCGCGGCGGCGATCGGCGCGTTCGACTTCGTCTTCTACATCTTCGGCGCGTTGTTGATCTACACCGCGATCAACCTCGTACGGAACAAGGACGAGGAGTCCGACTTCCACGACAGCACCGTCGTCAAGCTGATGCGACGGATCCTGCCGACGAGCAACGACTACGACGGCTCCCGGCTCACCACGCGGGTCGACGGCCGGTGGATGCTGACGCCGATGGTCGTGGTGGTGTTGGCGATCGGCGTCGCGAACGTGGTGTTCGCGCTGGACTCGATCCCGGCGATCTTCGGCCTGACCCAGGACACGTTCATCGTGTTCACGGCGAACGCGTTCGCGCTGATGGGGCTGCGGCAGCTGTACTTCCTCGTTGGTGGGCTGCTCGACCGGCTGATGTACCTGTCGTACGGGCTGGCCGTGATCCTCGCGTTCATCGGCGTGAAGCTGATCATCGAGGCGCTGGAGGGCAACCACGTGGCTTCGATCCTCGGCGTGCATCTCCCGCACATCGGGATCGCCTTCTCGCTCGGCTTCATCGTGGTCACGCTCCTCGTCACGACGGGCGCCAGCCTGGTCGGTGCTCGGGTCACGTCGAGAGAGCCTCGATGAACGACCCGGCGGGCGGCTGCATCGCGCGCCGCTGCAGGTTGTCGAGCTGGCACCGAGCGGCGTAGCAGCGCACCCAGGTGGCCGCCGCCTCGGCGAGCTGTCGTTCGGCGGGCGTGAAGGTGTGGACGCGTTCGTAGTCGTCGAGGAACGCCGCGACCTCCGCCGACGTCGGTGCGTCGGGAGGCACGGGGCTGCCCTGCGTGAACGCGCCCGCGCACTGACCGACCACCGCCGGCTCGGGCCCGTAGACGAGGCTGTCCCAGTCGTAGGCCGCGACGAACGAGCCGTCGCGTACGCAGACGTTCTGCCACACCCAGTCGCTGTGCCCGACCACGCTGCCCGCGTGGTCGGCTGCCCGCAGCGTCGCCGCCGACGCGTCGGCGAGCTCGTCGACCCACTCGAAGCCGGGCACCGGGGTGGTGAAGTCGAAGATCGGGTCGTGGGGCACCGGCCAGGCACCGGCGCTCCAGTCCGCCCACGCGGGCTGACCCTGAACGAGGTCCGAGCCGTCCATCCCACGCAGGGCGTCGATCTGCGTGGCCAGCGCCGTGGCCATCGCGCGACGCGCCTCCGGGTCGTGCCCGCTCCCGGTCGAGGTGCAGGTCAGGCGTTCCTCGACGACCGCGATCACACCATCGGTCGACGACGGGCCGTCGAGGACCCGAGCGCAGCCGAAGTCCTCGTCCGCGAGCAGGTTCTGCGCACGAACGACCGCGCGCAGCCGCCGCTCGTTCGCGCCGCGACGCAACGCCTTGAGCACGACCTCGCGGCCGTCGTCGAGCCGCAGCCCGAAGACCGCACCGATGTCGCCGCCGGTGAACAGCACCGACTCCACGGTCCCGCCGAGGTGGTCACGAACGTGACGAGCGACCCACGTGCGCACCTGCGCGGCGGTCTCGACGCCGAGGATCGCCCGCTCCGTGTCCCTGGCCAACTCCATACCTAAAGCGCTTTCCGGTACAGCCAGAAGATCCGGCTGAACCTCGCGCCCAGCGCCCGGGCGTAGAAGCGGTGCGGCCCGACCCAGCCGATCTCGGACACAGGCAGGCCGGCGGCGAGCTGATCGGCCAGACATCGCTTCAACAGCACCGCGCCGATGCCGTGCCGTCGGGACGCCTCGGCGGTGCCCATCGGGCCGAAGATGCGCGGGTGGTTCACGCCGTGCGCCGCGAAGCCAAGCCACTCGCCGTCCGAGGTCAGCGCGACCTGGCAGCCGACCGGCGAAGAGGTCAAGGTCAGCAGGGCTTCCGCGCTCCAGCTGCCTCCCCACGCCTCCAGCCACGGACGAATCGACGGCTCGTCCGACACGTCGAGCCGGCGGACGACGATTCCGGCTGCCGCCAGCCTCGCTTCGTCCGCGGACGTGTCGACGGCCGCGGGAGTCAGGGGTACGTCCATGTCGCGTGCGTCGTTGAACCGCTCGTACCCGTCGCGCTCGACGAGGCAGATCGCCACCGTGTAACGGGTGTCGATGCCGGGCCACACGTACGAAGGCGGGTTGCCCTGCACGCGCACCTCGGCGCATCCCGCATCGCGGTGCGCGTTCTCCAACGAACGCAGCAACGATCGCCCGATCCCGTTCCCCTGGAACGAGGGCGCGACCGCCAGCAACTCGACATGCCCGATGGATCCGACCGATCCGGAAGAAGTGGACCCGATCACCACGCCGACCACGGTGTCGTCGACGACCGCGACGTGCCACGTCCCGGAACGACGTCCGAGAACGGCCAAGAATATGGCCGCATCTCCGGGAGCCTCAATATCCAACGCTGCAACACAAATCTCGGCCACCGCAGCCTGATCGCCAGCGGAGTATGCCCTGATCGAGGCGTCCATTCCCGCACTGTAGTGGGCGTAACACCCGCGTTATGGATTTTGTCGCACCGAACCACTTGTCAGAGCCATACGTGCAGAGACCAGAATGTCCCAACCTTCGGTCTGGGAGGTCCACCTCATGCTGCCTCGAAAGCACCGCCGACTCGCCATCGCCGGCCTCGCCGCCACCGGACTCCTGCTGGGTCTGATCGCCTGCTCCCCCGTGGGACAGGAGAACACCGGCAGCGGGTCGGGCGGCACGGCCTCGCCCGGCGCCACCGCGACCGGCGGCGAACGGACCAACAAGACCGGCACCGCGGCGGATCCGAACGCGATCAAGCCCGGCGGGCGTCTCGACATCGCGCTGTCGGCCGAGCCCGACCAGCTCGACCCGACGCAGGCACGTTCGCTGTACTCGCGGTACGTCTTCTCCGCGATGTGCGAGAAGCTCTACGACCTCGACGAGAACTCCGAGATCGTCCCGCAGCTCGCGGCCGCACTCCCCGAGGCCAGTGCCGACGGCAAGACCGTGACGATCAAGGTACGTACAGGCGTCAAGTTCGGTGACGGCACCGCGTTCGACTCCGCCGCTGTCAAGAAGTCCTTGCAGCGCAACCTCACGCTCGAGACCTCCGCCCGCAAGAGCGAGCTCGGCCCGATCACCGGTATCGACACCCCCGACGCCGAGACCGTCGTGATCCATCTGGAGACGCCGTTCGCACCGCTGCTCGCGGCACTCACCGACCGGGCCGGCATGGTGATGAGCCCTGCCCAGTTGGACAAACTCGGCGACAAGTTCTCCTCGGCGCCGATCTGCGTCGGCCCGTTCAAGCTGGTCAAGCGGGTGCCGCAGAACTCGATCGAGCTCGCCAAGGACTCGAACTACTACGACGCGAGCAAGGTGTACTTCGACAGCGTCGTCTACCGGATCATCACCGACGCGAGCATCCGCGCGGCGAACCTCCGCTCCGGTGACGTGCAGGTCGCCGACTCCCTGTCCACGCAGGACACCCCCGCGCTCAGCACCGAGGACGCGCTCGAGGTGCTCGAGTCCGGGAGCCTGGGCTACCAAGGCGTCACGTTCAACATCGGCAACGCCGACGGCATCGGCCAACCGACCAAGCAGATCGACAAGCCGCACGCGAAGGACGTCAAGGTCCGGCAGGCGTTCGACCTCGCCGTCGACCGCGACGGACTCGTCAAGACGGTGTTCGGCGGTCTTTACGACAAGGCCTGCTCGCCGATCTCGCCGGCCAGCCCGTTCAGCAGCGACGCCGCGCAGAAGTGCCCGGACCGGGACGTCGAGAAGGCGAAGCAGCTGCTGCAGGAAGCCGGCGTGACGGTGCCGTACAAGATCGAGATGATCACGTCGAACAACCCCGACAGTCTGCGCATCGCCCAAGCACTGCAGGCGATGGTGAAGGAGGGCGGCTTCGACATCCTGATCCAGCCGGTCGAGTTCTCCTCGCTGCTCGACCAGCAGGACCGCGGCGACTTCGAGCTGCTCCAGCTCGGCTGGTCCGGCCGCATCGACCCGGACGCGAACATCACGAACTTCGTCGGTACGGGCGGGAGCCAGAACGTGGCTGGCTTCTCCGACCCGGCGCTCGACGAGCTGCTCACCAAGGCGCGACAGGAGCAGGATGTCGAAGCCCGCAAGGAGCTCTACGGCGAGGTCACCGCGAAGATCCAGGAGCAGGAGCCGCTGATCTACCTGTACCGGCAACGCAACCTGACCGGAGTCTCGAAGAAGCTCAGCGGCGTGCGCGTCTTCTCCGACGGCATCCTGCGCGTGGCGTTCGCCGGACACCGCAAGTAGGCCGGCGACACGTGCGGTCGTACCTGCTGCACCGGCTCTGGCAGTCGCTGGTCACGTTGATCCTGGCGACGATGGTGGTGTTCCTCGGCATCCGTGCGTTGCCCGGCGACCCGGCGCTCGCGCTGGCCGGCGAGGAACGCGACCCGGCCTCGCTCGCGGCGATCCGCGCGCGGTACGGGCTGGACGAGCCGTTGCTCGTGCAGTACTGGAAGTTCGTCTCGAACAGCATCCGCGGCGACCTCGGGACGTCGATCCGTACGGACACGCCCGTCACCGAGCTGCTCGCCACCGCGTTGCCGGTGACGTTGGAGCTGTCGCTCCTCTCGTTGCTGGTGGCGGCGTTGCTCGGCGTCGCGACGGGTGTCGCGGCTGCCGTACGGCGGGGCAAGCTCACCGAGTGGGTCGCGAACGCGCTTGCCCTGACCAGCTTGTCGATTCCGAACTTCTGGCTCGGACTGATGGCGATCCTCTACCTCGCGGTGGCGGTCCGGTTGTTCCCGGCGAGTGGGTACGTACCGTTCTTCGAGAACCCGCTCGCCAACCTGCACCATCTCGTCCTGCCCTCGTTGGTGATCGGCACCGGGCTCGCCGCTGTGGTGATGCGGCAGACGCGTTCGTCCATGCTGGAAGCCTTGTCAGCCGACTACATCCGTACGGCGCGCGCGAAGGGACTGTCGACGTCCGCGGTGATCCTGCGACACGCGTTGCGGAACAGCCTCATCGTGGTGGTGACGATCGTCGGTCTGCAGCTCGGCGCCCTGATCTCCGGCGCGGTGGTCACCGAGCGGATCTTCGGCCTGCCCGGGTTCGGGAAACTCACCATCGACTCCGTGTTCCAGCGCGACTATCCGGTGATTCAAGCGGTCGTGCTCGTCACCGCGACCGCGTACATCGCGATCAACCTGCTCGTCGACCTGCTGTATTCGGTGATCGATCCGCGGATCCGGGTGAGGGGGCGAGAGGCATGACCGACTCCGTCGTCGTGGTCGAGCCGACCGCAACGCGCCCGTTCCAGGGCCGGCGCGTGCTGCGGCGGCTCGTCCGCAACCCGCTCGCGGTCGCGGGCTTCGTGGTGCTCGCGATTGCCTTGCTGGCGGCTCTCTTCGCTCCCCTGTTGACGTCGCACGAACCGGACCAGACGCACTTCGACCTGGTCTTCGCGCCTCCCGGCTCGGCGGAGTTCATCCTCGGCACCGACAACCTCGGCCGCGACGTGTTCTCGCGGATCCTGTTCGGGCTGCAGTCCTCCTTGCAGGCGAGCGTTCTCGCCGTCGTCGTCGCGCTGGCGATCGGCGTACCGCTCGGCCTCGCGGCGGGCTACTCACAGGTGCTGGACGCGCTGATCTCGCGGGTGACCGACCTCGTGCTCGCGTTCCCGTTCCTCATCCTGGCCGTCGGACTCGCCGCGATCCGCGGCCCGAGCCTGACGAATGCGGCGCTCGCGATCGGCATCGCGCAGATCCCGGGCATGATCCGCATCGTGCGTTCGGAGACGCTGCGACTGAAGGCTCTGGACTTCGTCGCGGCGGCGATCGTCTCGTCGGCGAGCGACGCCTGGGTGCTGGTGCGGCACATCCTGCCGAACGCGATGTCGGCGATCATCGTTCAGGCCACGATCGCCATCCCGGTGGCGATTCTCGGCGAGGCGGTGCTGTCCTTCCTCGGACTCGGCATCAGGCCGCCGCAGCCTTCGCTGGGCACGATGTTGGCGGACGCGCAGCAGGACGCGGCGCGGGCGCCGTGGACCGCGGTGATCCCGGGCTTGGCGATCATGCTGGTGGCGTTGGCGTTCAACCTGTTCGGCGACGGGCTGCGCGACGCCCTCGACCCGAAGTCGAGCCGCCGATGACCGCCGTTCTCACCGTTCGCGAGCTGTCGGTGCGGTTCAGCACCGAGGACGGCACTGTGTCCGCCGTCGACCAGGTCTCGCTGGACGTGGCGGAGGGCGAGATCGTCGCCCTGGTTGGGGAATCGGGCTGCGGCAAGTCGGTGACGGCGATGAGCCTCGCTGGCCTGTTACCGGAGACGGCTTCCGTCGAGGGGTCGGTGCTGCTGTCCGGGGTGGAGCTCGTGGGTGCGGACGAGCGGCGGTTGCGGCCCGTGCGGGGGAAGGACATCGCGTACGTCTTCCAGGAGCCGATGACCTCGCTCAACCCGGTGCTGACCGTGGGCCGCCAGATCGGCGAGGTGCTGCGGACGCACTTCCGCCTGGGTCGGCGCGCCGCGCGGGCTCGTTCGGTGGAACTCCTCACGCTGGTGGGGATTCCGTCGCCGGAACGCCGGGTCGACGAGTACCCGCACCAGCTGTCCGGCGGCATGCGGCAGCGGGTGATGATCGCGATGGCGGTGGCGTGCGATCCGAAGGTGCTGGTGGCGGACGAGCCGACGACGGCTTTGGACGTGACCGTTCAGGCCGGCGTTCTGGACGTGATTCGGGAGCTGCGTTCTCGGCTCGGGACGGCTGTGCTGCTGATCACGCACGACCTCGGCGTGGTGGCGGACATCGCCGATCGGGTCGTGGTGATGTACGCGGGGCGGGTCGTGGAGCGTGCGCCGGTGGTCGAGCTGTTCAAGCATCCGCGGCACCACTACACGACCGCCCTGCTGGGCGCGATCCCGACAGCGGGGCGCTCGGAGGCGGGTCGGCTGCGCGAGATCCCCGGCCTGGTGCCGATGCTGTCGGTGCAGCCCGACGCGTGCACGTTCGCCGACCGCTGCCCCGCCGCCGACACCCTGTGCCGCACCTCCCAACCCCCCTTGGAGATCACCCGCACCTCCCACGAAGTCGCCTGCTGGCACCCCGCCGTGGAGGTGCCCGCATGACCACTCCCCTTA
This sequence comes from uncultured Actinomycetota bacterium, assembly GCA_963762635.1. Classification (GTDB taxonomy): domain Bacteria; phylum Actinomycetota; class Actinomycetes; order Propionibacteriales; family Actinopolymorphaceae; genus Tenggerimyces. Next base: position 689,000 of record CAVXLQ010000003.1, on the reverse strand, counting down.
CCCAACCGGCCCGCGCCATCCCGCATCGCGACTTCACCCACCAAAGGGGCGTTCCCGACCGCGATCGAGCGCTCCGAACGCCCCCCTCGTGGGTAAAGTCGCGCGCCACCACCTCCGACCGAGCGGGGGTGGCGGCATGAACGAGCACGTGTTGGAGCTCGAGGACCTCGTGATGCACTTCGGTCCGGTGCGGGCTGTCGACGGCATTACGTTGTCGATCAAGCGCGGCCAGGTTGTCGCGCTGGTGGGCGAGAGCGGCTCGGGCAAGTCGACCGTTGGGCGCTGTGTCGTACGCCTCCTCGAGCCCACCGGCGGCACCGTCAAGCTGCACGGCAGCGACATCACCAAGCTCAAGCGTCGCGCGCTGAGGCCGCACCGGCGCGATGTCGCGATCATCTTCCAGGATCCCGCCGGCTCGCTCGACCCGCGGCTCTCCGTCGGCAGCATCGTCGGCGAGCCGCTGCGGCTGCTCGGCCTGGCCAAGGATGGCAAGGATCGCGAACGAAAAGTAGCCGATGCACTACAGAGAGTCGGCCTCCGCCAAGAGCTCGCCCACAGATACCCGCACGAGCTGTCCGGCGGCCAACGTCAACGCGTCAGCATCGCCCGCGCGCTCGCCTCCTCCCCCGCGTTGCTCGTCGCCGACGAACCGACGAGCGCGCTCGACGTCTCCGTTCAGGCGTCGGTGCTCAACCTGCTCGCGGATCTGCAACGAGACCTGGGTTTCGCGTGCCTGTTCATCACCCACGACCTTTCGGCGGTGGAGTATCTCGCTGACGAGGTCGCGGTGATGTACCTCGGCCAGCTCGTCGAGCACGGTCCGCGTGACCAGATTTTCACCGCGGCGAAGCATCCGTACACACAGGCGCTACTCTCGGCGGCACCGGTTCCCGACCCGGAACGTCAACGCGGCCGTACCCGGGTGGTGCTCGGTGGTGACATCCCGTCGGCGATCGCACCGCCGCCGGGCTGCCGATTCCATACTCGCTGTCCCATTGCGATCGCTGTGTGTAAGACCGACGTACCCCCGCTTCGTGAGGTCGCGGGGCGACGCGTGGCGTGTCATCTCGTCGGGGAAGATGGCAGCGGACCCGACGTGCGTGTTGTGCCGACGAGAGCCGAGGACGAGGGATGACGTTCACGACCAGACCGACGTTGCGGGGAACCTTCGGGATGGTGTCGTCGACGCATTGGCTTGCGTCGCAGTCGGCCATGGGTGTGCTGGAACGTGGTGGCAACGCGTTCGATGCCGCCGTCGCCGCGGGGTTCGTCCTGCACGTCGTCGAGCCGCACCTGAACGGCCCGGGTGGCGAGGTGCCGGCGATCATCGCGACCAACTACGACACGACGCCGCGCGTGCTGTGCGGTCAGGGCCCGGCTCCGGCGGGCGCGACGATCGCGCACTACCGCGACCTCGGGCTCGACCTCGTTCCCGGCGCGGGTCCGTTGGCGGCGACCGTTCCCGGCGCTGTCGACGCGTGGCTGTTGCTGCTGCGCGACCACGGGTCGTGGCGGCTGCGGGACGTGCTCGAGCCGGCGATCGGGTACGCGGTCGCCGGGCATCCGATCGTGCCGCGCATCACCGACACGGTCGCGTCGGTGGAGGGCTTGTTCACCGAGCACTGGCCCACGTCCGCGGCTCTGTGGCTGAAGGACGGCAAGCCGCCGCAGCCGAACTCGGTGTTCGCCAACCCTGCCTATGCGACGACATTGCAGCGGTTGGTGACCGAGGCCGAGTCGGGCGGCGGCGACCGCGAGGCGGAGATCGAACGGGCGCGGCGTACCTGGCGTGCCGGCTTCGTCGCCGAGGCGATCGACAAGTTCTCGCGGAAGCCGCATCAGGACTCGTCCGGCTCCGAACATGCCGGCCTGATCACCGGGCACGACCTGGCGACGTGGTCGGCGAGCTGGGAGAGCCCGCTCACGCTGGAGTGGAACGGCTACACGATCGCGAAGACCCGTCCGTGGGGACAGGGGCCCGTTCTCCTGCAGGCGTTGGCGATTCTCGCCGCTCTCGGCGCACCGGAGGCACTGGACATCTCGTCCGAACGCGGGATCCACTTCGTCACCGAGGTGATCAAGCTCGCGATGGCGGACCGCGAGGCCTGGTACGGCGACAGCGAGCCGACGCCGATCGACACCATGCTGACGCATGCGTACGCGCGTCAACGTTCAGCCCTGGTTGGCGCTTTGGCCGCGGGTGACCTGCGACCGGGTGCTCCGGACGGGCGCAACCCACGGTTGACGCAGGCGTACGCGAGCCGGCTGCACACGGCGTGGGAGTTCTCCGGCACGACCGGCGAGCCGACGGTGTCGTCGTCCGGTGTGACGCGCGGCGACACGTGCCACGTCGACATCGTGGACCGCTGGGGCAACATGATCTCGGCGACGCCTTCCGGCGGATGGCTGCAGAGCTCGCCGACGATCCCGGAGCTCGGCTTCCCGTTGGGCTCGCGAGCGCAGATGTTCTGGCTGGACGAGGGATTGCCGTCCTCGTTGGCGCCGCGGCGCCGTCCGCGTACGACGCTGTCGCCGACGCTGGTGATGCAGGGCGACAACGCGGTGCTGGCGTGCGGGACGCCCGGCGGCGACCAGCAGGACCAGTGGCAGCTGCTGTTCCTGCTCCGCTACCTGGCCGGCGACCACTCGTTGCAGGAAGCGATCGACGCCCCGGCGTTCCACACCAACAGCTTCCCGTCGTCGTTCTGGCCACGCCAGATGGAGCCGCGCAGCCTGATAGTCGAGGATCGCCTCGGCGACGACGTGATCTCGCGGCTGGAGCGGCGCGGCCACCTGGTCAAGCGCAGCGGCCCCTGGTCGCTGGGCCGCCTCTGCGCCGTAGCCCGCGACCCCGAGACCGGCGTCCTGTCCGCCGGCGCCAACCCCCGCGGCATGCAGGGCTACGCGGTCGGCCGCTGACTGCCAACGTCGGCCGATCGCGGCGGTCAGCTCGTGCTTTCGTCGAAGAAGTCCTCGTCGAGGCGCTTGAGGACGAACGACTCCTCGTCCTGTACGCCGACGTTGTGCAGCACCATCAACTCGGCGAGCCGCTCACCGTCCATGAGCACCAGACGCGCGGGAACCCTGTCCGCATAGGCGCGAGCCTCAGGCGTGAACCTGCTCGTGGTGATGAACACGCCACGATCCGCCTGCGCGCCGTGTAGCGCGCCAACGAACGCTTGGATGTCGGGTCGGCCAACCGCATGTTCGGACGCAGCGCTTCGCCTGTATGTAGACGCGGTCGAGGCCCAAGGCATCCTGCCTTATGACACCGTCCAAGCCCTGATCACCGGAGCGACCAAGATGTTCTGCGGCGCCTTCCCGTCCCCCATAGCCCATCGCTGTCAGAAGCCTCAGGACAAGCCGCTCCAGGAACTCGGGCGACTGAGTCAGTACTCGTTCGAGAACCTCCGTCGCCACCGCGGCATTTGCCTCCTCAACGGAGATGGACAGCTGTTCCCGAGGCGTCACGCCGCTCGCGCCTGGGAGACCGGCCGAGTTGCGGACCAGGTCACTGGAACCTGCCGTCGACGACCGACCTCCTCGAGCACGTGTCTGGAAGTCGACAAACTCCGGATAATGACTCAGCTGGCTGTTGTCAACTCTAGCGAGGTTCGACTCCAGCATCTCCCGCCCTCGCGACGAAAGCTCCACATAGCCACGCCGAGGTCGGCGAACCACCCCTGCCTGGGCGAGGTAGGTCACGGCCCAGTGAACTCTGCTATCAAACAACCTCGAGCCGCTCGGAATTGTCAACGCCAAGGCCTCCTCGCCAAGACTCAACGCGGATGCGATCCTTGCGCGAAGGTCTCGAATGTGCGTCGCCTGTCCGTCGGCGACGGCGTCCAGGACCGGCCTCATCAAGGACTCATAGTCCGGTACTGACATCCCACACTCCCCTGTGACGTCGCCTCGGCGGGCAGCATGCCAGAACAATTGGTAGGTTGTGGCGCGTTCCAGTGACCTCGTGATTCGAAGCGTCCAGGCGAGGCGAGCCGATCGAACGAGGACCATCGGAGGCCGAGTGCCGCTGCGGTCGGCAGGTAGCTGCCAACGTCGGCCGATCGCGGTCGTACGGGTGGACCGCGCTTGTCGGGGTCTGCGACGGTCGAGGCATGACGCGCGGTCAACGTTGGAAACTCGTTCTCGCCGCTGTTCTGTTGCTGGGTACGGTCGCGGCGCCGGTCGCGTCGGCTGACGCTGAGGCCGCACTGCCGTACCCGACTCGGAGCGACTACCGGATCAAGGCGCTGCAGCCCGACTTCTGGGCGAACAAGGCCGAGATCGCCGGCAACAACACCGGCGGCGTGGCGATGAACCTGTTGTGGGCGGAGTGGCAGGGCTCGGACAAGCGGGCACCCTGCGCGGCGAACGAGCAGGAGTACGACGGCCGCTGCTTCGCGATCCCGGCGACCGTCGACGCCGACATCAAGGCGTGGACCGACCTCGGACTCGTCGTCACCGGCGTCGTCTACGGCACGCCGGCATGGGCCCGACAGGGCAAGCCCTGCTCCCCCGTCGCGCCGGGCTTCGAGATCTTCTGCAGCCCGAACGACCCCGCCGACTACGGCCGCTTCGCCGGCATGCTCGCGCAGCGGTACGACGGCCAGCACGGCCACGGTCGCGTCGCGGACTTCGTGATCCTCAACGAGGTCAATACGAACGTATGGTTCGACATCGGCTGCGGGCAGGGCACACCGTGCAACGTCACGCAGTGGTTGGACGAGCTCGGCGCGAACTACAACGCCGCGTACGACCGGATCGTCGCCGAGCAGTCGACCGCGAAGGTGCTGATCTCGCTCGACCACCAGTTCGGGCCGGAGCTGGAGCGGCCCGCCGCTGACGAGGCGACGCTCGCCGGGACGACGGTGATCTCGGGTATCGCGGCGCGGGCGGGTGCACGTCAATGGCGGGTTGCGTTCCATCCGTACGCGAAAGACCTGCGCAGCAACGTGTTCGGGGCCGACGACTACCCGTACGTGACGTACGGCAACATCGGCGTGCTCGCGGGCTGGCTGCGGCAGAAGTTCCCGAATCGCCCACACGCATGGGACATCCAGCTCACCGAGAGCGGCGTGAACAGCCTCGCGCCGTCGTCGCCGGCCAAACAAGCGACGGCGATCTGCGACGGTTTCCGGAACGTTCTCGGAACTCCCGGTATCAGCAACTACGTCTACCACCGGATGTCCGACCATCCCGCGGAAGTTGCGGGCGGGCTGGGGCTCGGACTGCGCAACGACAACGGAACGGCCAAGCCCAGTTGGACGACGTGGGCGCTCATGAACCGGAACGACCTGACGCCGGCACAGCTGTCGTGCGGGTTCGAGCAGCTGCCGTACACGAAGCTCGTTCGCGGCTACAACGCGTCCCGCGGGCATTGGGCGTCGTCGCGACTGCTGCCGCCGGGCTTCGCGGCCGAGCAGTCCTGGCGGCTGCTGCGGACCGAAACTTCCGGGACTGTTCCGTTGTTCGAGTGTCAGGTCGGCGGCCACAACCTGCTGACCAAGGACCCGGGCTGCGAGGGGCTGCGCGCGCTCGGTCCGGTCGGGCACATCTACACGTCGCCGGCGGCGGGGCGGCGGCCGCTGTATCGGTGCTACATGCTGGGGAACGGCGACCACTTCGTGTCGTCCGATCCGGCGTGCGAGCGGCAGCGGACCGAGCAACTGCTTGGCTACGCCCTCTGAGATCGAGTACGGTGAGGCTCGGCGGCACGACCACGCCGAACCTTCGCCGATCCACTCCAGCTGGATCTCGTTGAGGGCAAAGGGGAACCGACCTCGGTTGGCACTGTCGTACGCCTGTCTTTGTGGCCTGTCGCGTGGCTTCGCTGGGGGACGCCGGGCGTGGGCCGGAGGAGACAGGTCTTTCATGACCAAGGACGCAGGTTTCAAGCAGCGCGTGCGCGCCCGGATGGAGCGCACCGGCGAGTCGTACGCGGCCGCCCGTTCCCAGCTCGATCGACGTCAGTCGCTGCTGCACGTGACGAACGGCGACGCCACGGTCGACGCGCTCCGGGCGGCGGGGTTCGGCGAGCCGATCCTGCCGTGGCGGGACAACCTGCACGACGGGCCCGTTCCTGCCGGGATGTCGGACGCCTCGCTGCGGGCCGTGCGGGCGCACTTCCTCGCGTGGGAGTCGTTCGGTGAGTACGAACGGATCCTCGCCGACTTCGCATCGCGTGACGACCGGCTCGCGGGGAACGTGGGTGGTCGGTTCACGCTGTGGTTCGAGTCTGATCTGTACGACCAACTGCAGATCGTCGATGTCCTGCGGCGTTTGGCGTTGCTGGGTTGCGATCCGGCGGATGTCACGATCATGACGGCGTCCGCGACGCCTGGTGAGTTCGGTCGTTCTCCGACTGAGCTGCGGGACCGGCAGCCAAGCCAGCAAGCGATCTCGCCGAGACCCTCGAGCTGGCGAACCGCGCCTGGGCCGCGTTCACCGACGACAACCCGCGTGGGCTGGAGGAGATCGCCCGCACGACGTCGTTCGAACTGCCCTTCCTAGCGGACGCGTTCGGCCGGATGCTACAGGAGTACCCGGCGGTGTCCGACGGGCTGTCGGTCACCGAACGGCGCCTGCTGCTGGGAATCGAGGCGGGCGCGGCCACAGCGGGCGAGGCGTTCGCCGAGCTGCAGCGCCGGGAGAAGCGCCCGTTCCTCGGCGACTGGCCTTGCTACGAACGGCTTTCCACCCTCGCCTCCGGCGCGATGCCGCTGCTAGTGCTGGGTGGCGAGGAGCAAGCGGCGAGCGCCGAGGGCTTCCGGCATCGTTCGTCGAGCTGACCGATGCGGGTCGCGACGTCCTCGCCGAACGGGCGGATCACGTTGCCCTGAACGGCATCGACCGCTGGATCGGCGGCGTCCACCTCGATGGTGCCACCCCGGCCTGGCGCTACGACGACCGCCGGGAAGCCCTCATCCCCCACGCCTAATCTACATAGGTAGACGCCGGCGTCTACCTATGTAGATGAGGCGTGACCGACCTATGTAGATCAAGCAACCGGGATGTGGTTCTGCTCGCCGCGGGAGCGGGGGTGATAGGCGGTGGGCAGGATGCCGGCGAGCTCGCGGAACTCGTGGATGAGGTGGGACTGGTCGTAGAAACCCCGCGTTGCGGCCAGTTCCGCCCAGTCCACCGGGCGGTCGTACGGGATCGAGGCCAGCGTCCGTTGCAGGCGGCGCACTCGCGAATACCGCTTGGGCGACAGACCGACCTGGTGGGTGAACGTACGGATGAACCGCTTCGACGTCATCCCCAAAAGGTCCGTCACCGCGCTCACCGTCTCGCCGCCCTCGAGCGCCTTCAGGGCAACGGCGATCGCGGGATCCGGCACCAGCGGCCCCTGCGCCTGGGCCAGCAGCGCGGCCTCGACGGCACGCAACTTTCCTTCCACAGAAGGAGTTTCGAGCATCTGCTCACGCAGCACCTCCCCGGACCGACCCCAGACCTCGCCGAGCTCGACGAGATCGTCGGCCACGAGGTCAGGCAGGCACGGGAAGAACGGGAAGCCACCACCGTTCCGAAAGATGATCATGATCAGCTCGCGCTGCTGCGCCGTGTCGATCACAGCAGGCCGTGCCGTCGCACCCTGGACGACGGCGCCAGCGTAGCGCTGCACCACACCGAGATCCGGCCCGCTGTAGTTGCGGAACTCGTCCTCGTGCAGGTTGACGATCAGCTGCATCGACCCGTTCGGCACGATCCGTTCCAGGCCACCGTCGTGATCGCCGGCGTAGTACGAGATCGCCGAGACGAACGGCGACAGCTCCGGCCGCGGCGGCAGGACGACTTCGGTCGTCATGTCCGCTCCACCGCGATCCGCACGCCCAGCCCCACCAGCACGGTCCCCGTCACCGCGTCCAAGACCCGCTTGACCCGCGGCGCACGCAGGAACGTCCCGGCCTTGGCGACCACGAACGCATACAAGGCCAGCCACAGGAACGTCAAAGCGCAGAACACCAATCCCAGCAGGACAGACCACCCGAACGTCGCCCCACCCGCCGGCACGAACTGAGGCAGCAGCGCCATGAAGAACACCGCCATCTTCGGGTTCGACAGGTTGCTCACCAAGCCCTGCGCCAACCCACCGCGTACCGACGTCGGCTTGCGCGGCGGTAGGTCGACCGCGGTTCGCGACTTCCAGGCCGAGTAGAGCGCATGCAGCCCGAGCACGATCAGGTACGCGGCACCCACCAGTTTGACCACCAGGAACGCCGGCTCCGAAGCCACCAGCAGTGCGGCGATCCCGACACTCGCCGCCAAGGTCCACACCAGCTGCCCGAGCGAGACGCCCAGCCCCGTCACGACGCCGACCCTGCGCCCACCCAGCAACGTGTTCCGGATCGTCATCGCGGTGTCCGGACCGGGCACGACGATGACCACAGCCGACACCGAGACGAAGGCGAGAAACGCCGCCAACTCCACGCTCCACTACCTCCTCGAGGTCGAGCTACGACCACTCCCTAAGGCCCCACGATACGGGTTAGTGTGCTGTCTGGTTGGGACACCTTTCGACCAGTGACGATGGGGGCACGTTCTGTGAAATCTGGCAAAACGGTTGTACGAAGGCTCTTCGCGACGGTGAGCATCCTCGCGGTCGCGTTCGTGGGGATCGGAGTCGCGCCGGCCACCGCCGCCGCTCCGGCGGGCGGCGTCATCCTCCCCAAGCGCGGCTGCACCAGCCTGGTGGGCGACTACGCGATCAAGGGCGCCAAGACGCACGTGACCAAGGCGGAGATCGTCGAGGCCGCGAACGGCTTGCCGGCGCACTGCGAGGTCACCGGCCACGTCGACCCGGCGGTGGAGTTCAACCTGAAGCTGCCGACGGACACGTACAAGGGCCGCTACTTCCAGAACGGCTGCGGCGGACTGTGTGGTGCGATCACGTACTTCGGCCCGCCGTTCCCCGACTGCGGACCCGCGGTCGGCGACATGGCGGTCTCCGCGACCAACGACGGCCACCAGGCGCCGCCGGAGGGCGAGGAGGACGGCAAGTGGGGCGCGACGAACCAGGCCGCTCGTGACGACTGGCAGTTCCGCGCACCGCACGTCGTCTCGATCGCGTCGAAGGCGTTGATCAAGACCTTCTACGGCAAGGCACCGAAGTTCTCGTACTTCAGCAGCTGCTCGAACGGCGGCCGCGAGGCCATGCTGCTCGCCCAGCGCTACCCGCACGACTTCGACGGCATCGTCGCCGGTGCGCCGGCCGCGTACTTCAGCGCGCTCGCCGGCATGCACTTCACCTGGCAGTACAGGGTCAACCGCGACGCGCAGGGCAAGGAGATCCTGACGTACGGCGACCTGCCCGTGCTGCACCAGGCCGCGATGGCCGCGTGTGACAAGCTCGACGGCGCGGTCGACAACCAGATCGACGAACCGCGCGCGTGCCACTTCGACCCGAAGGTCGTGCAGTGCGCCGGCGCGGACGGGCCCGACTGCCTGACGAAGACGCAGGTCGACGCAGCACGGAAGATGTACGCCGGACCGAGCGACAAGCGCGGCCGCCGGCTCTACCCCGGCGGGCAGACACCCGGCTCGGAGCTCGCGTGGGCACCGTGGCACATCGAGATCCCCGGCGTGCCGTTCCTGATCTCCCGTGACCTCGGCGACGCGTACCTGAAGTACCTCGGCTACCCGATCGGCACCAAGCACTCGTCGGTCGAGGACATCGAGTTCACGGCGCGTGAGCTGGCCCGGCTGACGCCCGAGGGAGCCCGCGGGAACGCGCTCAGCCTCGACCTGAACGAGTTCAGGCGGTCCGGCGGAAAGATCATCTTCTGGCACGGTTGGGCCGACCCGGCGATCCCGGCCGCGGGCACGCTCGACTACTACCAGCGGCTCGTCGAGCGCAGCGGTGGTCCGAAGGCGATCCAGAAGTGGGCCCGGACGTTCATGATCCCGTCGCTGTACCACTGCGGCGACGGGTCAGGCCTGACCGAGTTCAACGCGACGAAGGCCATGGTGGACTGGGTCGAAGGCGACGACGCGCCGGACCGGATCGACGCGGTCGCCAGGGACGCCGACGGCAAGGTCACCCGGACCCGGCCGGTGTTCCCGTACCCGCTGCGGGCCAAGTACGACGGCAGCGGCTCGGTCGACGACCCGGCGAACTTCTACGCCGCCAAGCCGGCCAAGCCGACGCGCGACAAGATCCACTGGCTCGGCGAGTACCTGTACCACGTCCCCGGTCCGGTCGCCCGGCCGTAGGCCCGGGAGCCCGCGCGGCACGTTTTTCCAATCCTCGCTGCCGCGCGGGCGCCCATCCTGGGCTCATGACAGACACGACAACCCAACCCAGCACCCTCCAAGCCCGCTTGATCGTCGCCGACGCGAGCCGGGCCATCGCCTTCTACGTCGAGGCGTTCGGGGCCGAGGAGGTCTCGAGGTACGAGGACGACGGCAAGATCATGCACGCCGAGCTGCGGTTCGGCGAGGTCGGCTTCACGCTGAAGGACGAGGAGCCCGGCACTCCGGACGTCGGGCCCGCCGACCTGGCCGGCTCGCCGGTGATCCTGGAGCTGAACGTCGCCGACGCCGACGCGGTCGGGACAGCGATGGAGAAGGCCGGTGCGACCGTGATCTACCCGATCGACGACCACCCGTACGGGCGCGTCGGCCGGCTGCGCGACCCGTTCGGCCACGTCTGGATGATCTCCCAGCATTGATTTCCTTCAGCTGTGTCGATTCGGCGGTGAGCCGTTCGACGCCAGGGGTGAAGCGAAGAAGTCGCCCACCCCTGAGGAGTCATCATGAACCGCTCCACCATCGGCCGCGTGCTCGCGGCCGTCGCGGTGATCGTCGCCGCGGTCGGCGGACTGCTGTCCGTTCCGGCCGCTGCCTCCGGCGGCACCGTGCCGCCGGTCGTCCGATGTGCCGACCTCGTCCGTAGCTATCCCGGTGTGTCGACCGAGGTCACGGCGGCCAACGAGGTCACCGCGAACGGCACGACGTACTGCGAGGTCACCGGCCGCGTCGCGCCGGCCGTCGGCTTCGAGCTGAAGCTGCCGCTCACCACGTACACCGGCCGGTACGTCCAGTACGGCTGCGACGGCCTCTGCGGACTGGTCCGCGACGTCGCGATCCCGTCCTGCGGAAGCCCCGGCCACGACCTGGCGGTCGGCGCGACGAACGACGGCCACGCCAGTCCGCTGCCGGGCCAGGAGCTCTTCGACGGCCGCTGGGCGGCGAACGACCAGGCCGCGCGGAACGACTACTTCTACCGCGCGCCGCACGTCGTCGCCCAAGCCGCGAAGCGCATCATCGCGACGTTCTACGGCAAGGCGCCGAAGCAGTCCTACTTCAACGGCTGCTCGACCGGCGGCCGCGAGGCCCTGCTGCTCGCGCAGCGCTACCCGCACGACTTCGACGGCATCATCGCCGGCGCGCCGGTGAACTACATGGGCCCGCTGTTCGGCGTCTACATGCCGTGGATCCTCAAGGCCAACAGGGATGCCGCTGGCAAGCCGATCTTGACGATCGACAAGCTGCCGGCCCTCAACGGCGCGGTGATGGCGGCGTGCGACGGACTCGACGGCCTGGTGGACGGCCAGCTCGAGGACCCGCGGGCGTGCACGTACGACCCGGTCAGGCTGCAGTGCCCTCCCGGCACGGATCTCCAGTCCTGCTTGACGCCTGCACAGGTCACGACGGTGCGCAAGCTGTATGCGGGACCGACCGATGCGCACGGGGTACGGCTCTATCCAGGCTGGCAGACCCGTGGCAGTGAGCTGGCATGGGTGTACAGCATCGTCCCCGGTCCCAACGGCGAGGACTTCCTGTCTCCGTTGCCGGACAACTATCTGAAGTACGTCGGCTACCCGATCGGCAAGCCGCACTCGTCCCTGGCGGCGGTGGCCTTCACCCAGCAGGAGCTGCACCGGCTGACGCCGGAGGGTGTGAAGGGCAACGCGCTCGCGCTCGACCTGTCCGAGTTCCGCCGCGCCGGCGGGAAGCTGATTCTCTGGCACGGCTGGAACGACCATGCGATCCCGGCGGTCGGAACGCTCAACTACTACGACCGGTTGGTCGCCCGCAACGGCGGGTTGACGTCGACGCAGCGGTGGATGCGGACGTTCATGGTGCCGGCCAAGCCGCACTGCGAGGTCCCAGGCGGCGCCCTGTTCGACCCGCTCCCCGCGCTGCTGGACTGGGTGGACGACGGGAACGCGCCGAAGAAGATCGTCGCGACCTCGTTCGACCAACAGGGCAACGTGATTCGGACGCGACCGGTCTTCCCGTACCCGCTCCGGGCCAAGTACGACGGCAGCGGCTCGATCGACGACGCCAGCAACTTCGTCCCCGCCCCGCCGACGAGGCCCACGCACGACCGGATCGACTGGGCCGGCACCTACCTCCACGCGATCCCCGGGCCCGTCGCCCGCTGACGACCCCGTGATCATGATCGTGATCATGAAGCCAAACGGGCGTATATCACCGCCCAGGTTTCATGATCACGATCATGATCACCCCGCGGTGGGAGGGCCGTCAGCCGCGGATGGATTCGAGGAGGTGCTGGACCACCTCGTCGATCGGGACGTCGATCCGCTCGCTGGTCCGGCGGTCCTTCACCTCGACGCGGCCGTCGACGATGCGGCGGCCGCAGACGACGATGGTCGGGATGCCGATCAGGTCCGCGTCGTTGAACTTCTCGCCCGCGCTCGCCGCCCGGCGGTCGTCGAGCAGCACGCGGACGCCTTCCGCGCACAGCTCGGCGGCGAGCTTCTCCGCCACCTCGAACGGCTCGTCGGCCTTGCCGGTCGCGACGAGGTGCACGTCGTACGGGCTGATCTCACGCGGCCAGATCAGGCCCTTGTCGTCGTGGTTGTTCTCCGCGATCGCCGCCAGCGCACGGCTCACGCCGATGCCGTACGAGCCCATCGTGACCGTGATCTGCTTGCCGTTCTCGTCGAGCACCTTGAGATCCAGCGCTTCGGCGAACTTCCGTCCCAAGGCGAAGATGTGCCCGATCTCCAGCCCTCGCGCGATCGTCAGCGGGCTGCCGCAGCGCGGGCAGTCATCGCCCTCGCGTACCTCGGCGGCGAGAATCGTCCCGTCCGCTTGGAAGTCGCGGCCCGCGACGAGGTCGACGACATGCTTGCCGGCCACGTTCGCACCCGTCACCCAGCGCGTGCCGGCGACGACCCGCGGGTCGACGAGGTAGCGCACGCCGGCGGGCTTCTCCGACCCCAGGGCCTCGGGCCCGATGTAGCCCTTCACCAGCGCGGGATTCGCCTCGAAGTCCGCGTCGGTCACGGTCGCGAACGTCGACGGGTACAGCTGCGCGCCGAGCCGCTTCTCGTCGATCTCCCGGTCGCCCGGGACGCCGACCGCGAGCAGCTCGGTCTCGCCGCCCGGGTGCGAGACCTTGACCACTACGTTCTTCAACGTGTCGGCCGCGGTCCAAGGCCGGTCCGAACGGGCCAGATCGCCACCCTCGTTGAGCAAACTGACCAGAGACTCGATCGTCGGCGTGTTCGGAGTCTCCTCCGCGTGCGCGGCGGGCGCGTCGTCGAACGGGATCGCGTCCGGCGTCGCCACCTCGACGGCCTCGGTGTTGCCCGCGTAGTCGCAGGTGCTGCACCGTACGAACGTGTCCTCGCCGACATCGGTCGGCGACAGGAACTCCTCCGACATCGACCCGCCCATCGAGCCCGACATCGCGGAAACGATCACGTAGTCGAGGCCGAGCCGGTCGAATGTCTTCATGTACGCGTCGCGGTGCATCGCGTACGACTTCTCCAGGCCGATGTCGTCGACGTCGAAGGAGTACGAGTCCTTCATCGAGAACTCGCGGCCACGGAGCAGACCCGCGCGGGGCCGCGTCTCGTCGCGGTACTTCCACTGGATCTGGTAGATCGAGGTCGGAAGGTCCTTGTACGAGGAGAAGAGGTCCTTCACCAGCAGCGTGAAGATCTCCTCGTGCGTCGGCCCGAGCAGGTAGTCGTTGCCGCGCCGGTCCTGCAGGCGGAAGATGTCGTCGCCGTACTCGGTCCAGCGGTTCGTGCGCTCGTACGGCTCACGCGGCAGCAGCGCCGGGAGGTGGACCTCCTGGAAGCCGGCGGCGTTCATCTCCTCGCGGACGACGCGCTCGACGTTCAGGTAGGTGCGCCAGCCCAGGGGCAGCCACGAGTAGATGCCGGGCGCGACCCGGCGGATGTAGCCGGCACGTACCAGGAGCCGGTGGCTCGGCACCTCAGCGTCGGCCGGATCCTCACGCAGGGTGCGCAGGAACAGCGACGACATCCGCGAGATCACGGCTGGTTCTCCTCAGTACGAACGGGTGAATCCGCTGAGGATACCGAGCGCGACGCGCCGACCCCCACGGGGATTCGTTCCCTGATGGATTGGAACGGCTGCCGCAGCAGCTTCTGGGCAAGCAGCGTGAGGACTCCGGCGAGCACCATCGCGACGAGGTTGACGCCCAGCTGGGCCGCCGACCCGCCCAGCTCGCGCCCGTTCCCCAAGGCCAGCGCGAGGGCGAAGTCACCGGCCGCGGGAACGGTGGTGACCGAGATGAACACGCCGACGAGCGCGCCGGACTTGGAGGAGGTGAGGGAGACGACGCCTGCCACGCCGGCGATGAACGCCACCACGAACGACCATTTGTCCGGTCGCCAGATGAACCCGGTCAGCGGCCGCTCGCCGTCGAAGACCTCCGGCCCGATCCAGCCGACGGCCCAGGCGATCAGGCACAGCAGCGTGGTACCGACGATCGCGATCACGAAGCCGACCACGAGCGTGACGAACGACGTCCGCAACAGCCCGACCCGCCCATGGACCAGGCCGACCGCGATCGCGGCGACCGGACCGAACTCCGGGCCGACGACCATCGCGCCGATCACCAGGATCGAGGAGTCGAGGATCACCGCGATGGCGGCGAGCGTGGTGGCGAGGAAGAGGAAGACGACGTACGTCCACGACAGGATCGAGTCCTGGCTGGTGCGGCGTACGACCTCCTCCCAGATCACGGCGTCCGCGCCCTCGCCGGGCGCGTCGGCCTCCGCCTTCTCGGCGGCCTGGGAGATGACGGTGTCGAGGGTCTCGATCGCGATGCCGCCGTCCCGGTCGATGCCGAGCTCCTGCAGGTTCGCGACCAGCTCGTCGACCGACTCGCGGGCGATGTCCGCGATGACCAGGTCGCCTGGGCTGGGCCGTCTGGCGGCACCCTCGAGCACGGCGAGGTGAGCGGTGCCCGGGCAGGCGTCGATCAGCCGCACGACCGCATCGGTGCGATCGGGCGGGGACGTCACGCGGAGGTGGAGCACGCCCCCACGCTAGCCGGCGCGACAGTTCACGGACCGCCCAGCCGGGGCGGAGGCCGTGCGTTTCGCATGAGGGCTTCCCTGTGTCGGATAGGCCGGTATGTCACCTGGGTGCCGTGAATTCCGGGCAGGTTCTCCACAGGATCGTGCACTTCCCTAGCCGAACTGGGGTTGTGCAGCGTGGCAAGAGCCCGCGAAACCCCGGTTCGGTGAGGGAAGTCGCGGGAGCTGTGGACGGAGGTGGCCGGAAGGTTGCCGGTGCCGGGCGTCGTCCAACGAGCAGGACTGGTCGACCAGACCCGTGAGTTGTTCCAGGGATCTCGGCTTCTAGGCCGACATCCCCGGAACAAGTCCGAACTCCCGCCGACGGCCCTCCCACCGCCGGTCACACACGCACCACGCTACGAGTTGTTGGACAGATCTCGGCCTCTAAGCCGCAATCCGTCCAACAAGTCGTCCGGCACCACCAGGTCCGTGGTGAGGTTGTCGGTGCGGAGCTGGCGGAAGATCAGCGCGGTGGCGTGGGCGTCGTAGCCCGCGCGGTGGCGGTGGCCGTAGCGCGTGCCCATCCGGATGCCGCGCGCCTTGATCAGCGCGTCGAGGCCGTGGGCGGCGAGCTCGGGCCAGACCCGACGGGCGAGCGCGAGGGTGTCGATCACCTCGGCCGGCACGTACGCCGGCAGGTGGCGGGCTAAGACGGAACGTTCGACCGAGGCGTTGTGCGCCACCAGCACCCGACCGGCCAGCGCCGCCGCGACCTCGCCCGCCACCGAGGGCCACGGAGGCTCGGACTCCACGTCGGCGTTCGTGATCCCGTGCACCTTCGACGTCACCAGCGCGGTGATCGGCCGCGGCGGCCGGACCAGCCAGGAACGGAAAGCGCCGATCTCCAACGAAGCGGACACCGGCACCACCGCGATCTCGACGAGGTCGGGCGGCTGTTGCCCGTTCCCCTCGACGTCGACGACCGCGTACAAGGCTCAGCTGCCGTAGATCCGGTCCGGCGTCACCAGCACCACGACGCGGCGGTCCGCCGCCATGACGCGGTCGTACTCGTCCCAGTCGTCGTGCGTTCCGCCGGCACCGGCGAACGTCTCCCGCAGCAACAGCCGCAGCCGCTCGGCGTCCACGCCTTCGTACGGGTCGTCCGGCCCGATCAACTCCGCCGGACCCTCGGCGGTCACCCACGACCAGCCGGACCGCCACGCCACCGTGAGCCGCGGCCGCTCGCGCAGGTGCGCGATCTTCCGCACCCCGCCCACGAGCACCGCGCCGACGACCTGTTCTCCGGTCGAAGGATGCGCGACCACGCCGGCATTGATCACCGTCGACAGAACCGAACCGTCCCGCCGCGTCGTCGACACCACCGCGAGGTAGGAGTCGCCCGAACCCACCCGCACCACATCGGAAAGATCAGCCACCACTCGACCCTACCGCCCGTATCCCCCACCGCCAGGCGTCTCGACCACCAGCACATCGCCCGGCCGTACGTCCACCGAGTCCGCGCCCGCCATCGACACCTCCTCACCGGTTGCGCGCACCACGTAGTTCCGCCCCAGCGCGCCCGGCGATCCGCCGGCCAGCCCGTACGGCGGCACCCGGCGGTGCGACGACAACGTCGACACCGTCATCGCCTCGCGGAACTCCAGCCGCCGAACGGCACCGTCCCCACCGCGCCAGCGACCGCGACCACCGGAGCCGCGCCGGACGACGAACGACCGCACCAGCACCGGGAACCGCGACTCCAGCACCTCCGGGTCGGTGAGCCGCGAGTTCGTCATGTGCGTCTGCACGACCGGAGCCCCGTCGAAGCCCTCCCCCGCGCCCGATCCCGAGGCGACCGTCTCGTAGTACTGATAGCGGGCGTTGCCGAACGTCACGTTGTTCATCGTCCCGGAGCCCTCCGACTGCACGCCGAGCGCCGCGTACAGCGCGCCCGTGACAGCTTGCGAGGTCTCGACGTTGCCGGCGACGACGGCCGCCGGGTACGCCGGCGCCAGGAACGTGCCGGCCGGAACGACCAACCGCAGCGGCCGCAGGCACCCATCGTTCAAGGGGATGTCGTCGTCGACGAGCGTCCGGAAGACGTACAGCGCCGCGGCCGTGGCCACCGAGGCCGGCGCGTTGAAGTTCGTCGACACCTGCGGTGACGTCCCGGTGAAGTCGAGCTCCGCCGTCCGCGCGACGTTGTCAACCCGTACTTGCACCTCGATACACGAGCCGGAGTCGTGCTCGTACCGGTACGAACCGCCTTCCAGCGTTGCCAAAACCCGCCGCACGGCCTCCTCGGCGTTGTCCTGGACGTGCCGCATGTACGCCTGCACGACGTCGAGCCCAAAGTGCTCGATCATCCGGCGCACTTCCTCGACGCCCTTCTCCGACGCCGCGATCTGCGCCCGCAGATCGGCGAGGTTCGTCTGCGGCGCGCGCGACGGATAGGTCGAGGACGTCAACAGGTCAAGGGTTTCCTGCTCGCGGAACCGACCATCCGACACCAGCAGCCAGTTGTCGAAGAGGATGCCCTCTTCCTCGACCGACCGCGAGAACGCCGGCATCGAGCCCGGTGTCAGCCCGCCGATCTCGGCGTGGTGCCCGCGCGACGCGACGTAGAACAGCACCTCGTCGCCGTTCTCCGAGTAGACCGGGGTCACCACGGTCACGTCGGGCAGGTGCGTTCCACCGTGGTACGGGTCGTTCACCGCGTACACGTCGCCCGGCTTCATCGCCTCACCCTGCCGCCGGATGACCTCCTGCACGCTCGAGCCCATCGAGCCGAGGTGGACCGGCATGTGCGGTGCGTTCGCGACGAGGTTGCCGTCGGGGTCGAACAGCGCGCAGGAGAAGTCCAAACGCTCCTTGATGTTCACCGACTGCGCCGTGGACTCGAGGCGCGCGCCCATCTGCTCGGCGATCGACATGAAGAGGTTGTTGAAGATCTCGAGCAGGACAGGGTCGACCTCGGTCGAGATCCGTTCGTCGGCGCGGGACCTCACCCGTTCGACGACCAGGTTGCCGGCGTCGGTGACGGTCGCGGACCAGCCGTCCTCGACGACCGTGGTCGCGTTGTCCTCGGCGACGATCGCCGGCCCGTCCACCCGGTCACCGGGCCGCAGCGACGTCCGCGGTCGCAGCGGAACCTCCCGCCACTCGCCAGCCGCGTACATCCGCACGGTCTCGGCGTCGGCATCGACAGACTCCGGCGCGATCGAGAGATCCGGCTGCTCGGTACGTCCCACCGCCTCGACCGAGACGGCCTCGGCGACCAGGGGGCGGTCCATCAGGAACGAGTACGTGCGCCGGTACGCGGCCTCGAACTCGGCCA
Organism: uncultured Actinomycetota bacterium; assembly: GCA_963762635.1. Classification (GTDB taxonomy): domain Bacteria; phylum Actinomycetota; class Actinomycetes; order Propionibacteriales; family Actinopolymorphaceae; genus Tenggerimyces. The sequence goes on along the minus strand of CAVXLQ010000003.1, from coordinate 670,412 downwards.
TCATCGACCGCAGCGACCCGAGCGCCACCGGGACCGCCGTGTCCGTCCCGTCGTAGCGCAGGTGCACGCGCCGAGTCACCTCGATGCGCGACTCCGGAACGTCCTCCGCCAGCAGCTCCTCGCGGGCCGCCGCCTCCAGCTCCGACGCCACCTCGGCCACCCGCGACAGCGACGAGGACAGCGAAGCCTCGACCGACTGCTCCCGCATCGTCGTCACGTCCGCGAGCCCGATCCCCAACGCGGACAGGACTCCCGCCATCGGCGGCACCAGCACCGTACGGATCCCCAACGAGTCCGCCACCGCGCACGCGTGCTGCCCGCCCGCGCCGCCGAACGTCGTCAGCACGTACTCGGTGACGTCGTGTCCCTTCTGTACGGAGATCTTCTTGACCGCGTTCGCCATGTTCGCCACCGCGATCCGCAGGAACCCCTCGGCGACCTCCTCCGGCGACCGCCCGTCCCCGACCTCTTCCGCCAGCGACGCGAACTTCTCCCGAACGACGTCGCCGTCCAACGGGAGATCGCCGGAAGGCCCGAACACCGAAGGAAAATAGGCAGGTTGGACGCGTCCGAGCATCACGTTCGCGTCCGTCACCGTCAACGGCCCGCCACCGCGATAACACGAAGGTCCCGGCGACGCGCCCGCCGAGTCCGGACCGACCCGGTACCGCGACCCGTCGAAGTGCAGGATCGACCCGCCGCCGGCCGCGACCGTGTGGATGTCGAGCATCGGCGCCCGCAGCCGCACGCCCGCGACCTGGGTGTTGAACACGCGTTCGTACGAGCCCGCGTAGTGCGACACGTCCGTCGACGTCCCGCCCATGTCGAAGCCGATGACCTTCTCGAACCCCGCAAGGGCGGACATCCGCACCATGCCGACGATTCCGCCCGCCGGCCCGGACAGGATCGCGTCCTTGCCGCGGAAGTGCCCGGCCTCGGCGAGCCCGCCGTTCGACTGCATGAACATCAATCGCACACCCGCGAGCTCGTCGGCGACCTGGCGTACGTACCGGCGCAGGATCGGCGAGAGGTACGCGTCGACCACCGCGGTGTCGCCGCGCGGGATCAACTTCAGCAACGGCGACGCCTCGCTCGACAACGAGACCTGCGGGAAGCCGACCTCCGCGGCCAACTCGCCGACCGCCTGCTCATGCGAAGGGAACAGATGCGAGTGCAGGCAGACGACAGCGACCGCGCGGATGCCGTCGCGGTACGCGCGCTCCAGCTCGGGCCGCAACGCGTCGAGGTCGGGCGCACGCAGAACCTCGCCGGTGGCGGTGATCCGTTCGTCAACCTCGACGACGCGCTCGTGCAGCAGCTCAGGCAGCTGGATGTGGCGATCGAAGATCCGCGGCCTGTTCTGGTAGCCGATCCGCAGAGCGTCGCCGAAGCCGCGCGTGATCACCAGCAGCGTCCGGTCGCCCTTCCGTTCCAGCAGGGCGTTCGTCGCGACCGTCGTGCCCATCCGGACGACCTCGACGTCGTCCGAGGGCACCGAGTCAGAGGCAGAAAGCCCAAGCAGGGAACGTATCCCGGCCACTGCCGCGTCGGGATAGCGCGACGGATTCTCCGAGAGCAGCTTGTGTGTAACCAGCGAACCGTCCGGGCGCCGGGCGACGATGTCGGTGAACGTGCCCCCACGGTCGACCCAGAACTGCCAGCCCATGGCCTAGAAGAGGACCGTCATGAACGTCGCCGTCGGCCGGAAGCCGACCCGGCTGTACGCCCGCCGTGCCGCCACGTTGAAGTCGTTGACGTACAAGGTCGCGACCGGCGCGATCTCCCGCAGCCCCGCCGCCACCACGGCCGCCACCCCGGCAGCCGACAAGCCCTCGCCGCGCCGGTCCGGCCGCACCCACACGCCCTGGATCTGGAACGCGCTCGGCGTCGCCACCCCGATCTCGGCTTTGAACACGATCTCGCCGTTCTCGACCCGCGCGAACGCGTACCCGCGCCCGATCAGGTCCGCGACGCGCGTCCGGTAGTACGAGCCGCCGTCCCGCGACTCCGGCGAGATCCCGAGCTCCTCGGTGAAGAACGCCACGCTCGCGTTGTAGAGCTGGTCGAGCTCGTCCGCCCGCACCGGCCGCACCAACGGGTCGGGCGTCACCAGCGGCTGGGTGCTCATGGTGAGGAACGGCTGCACCTCGCGTACGTCGCGGGCGGGTCCCCAGCTCGGCTCGAGCAGCCGCCACATCGGCTCGACGGCCTCGCGCGTGCCCCACACCGACGAGCAGTGCCGGCCCAGCCGCAAGGCCCGGTTGGCGAACGCGTGCGCCGCTCCGCGGGTGGTCGAGACGGGCACGAGGTTGGCGCCCGCGTAGCACAGCGAGGCGAGCTGGCCGTTCTCCTCGTACCCCCAGAGCTGGCCTCCCATCCGGCGCATGTCCATGCCCGAGGCGCGGACGCGCGAGTCCACGAAGACGTTCGTGACCGGATCGGAGTCGAGCACCGCGCGGACCGCGGCAAGGTCCACCGGACGCAACGCCCGGACGACCTCCGTGGCTCCGAGCATCCCGCCTCCCTGTCTACGCGGCTAGCGAACCTCGACCTCAGGTGTGCCTGACGCTACCCCGGCGAGCTTCATCTCTTCGGCAATGCGGAGTGCTTCGTCGATCAGTGTCTCGACGATCTGGCTCTCGGGAACAGTCTTCACCACTTCGCCCTTGACGAAGATCTGACCCTTGCCATTGCCCGACGCGACGCCGAGATCGGCCTCGCGGGCCTCGCCCGGACCGTTCACGACGCAGCCCATCACGGCGACCCGGAGCGGGAACTCCATGCCCTCCAGGCCGGCCGTCACCTCGTCGGCGAGCTTGTAGACGTCGACCTGGGCGCGCCCACAGGACGGGCAGGACACGATCTCGAGGTGACGCTCGCGCAGGTTGAGCGACTCCAGGATCTTCAGCCCGACCTTGACCTCCTCGGCCGGAGGCGCGGACAGCGAGACCCGGATCGTGTCGCCGATCCCCTTGGAGAGCAGCGCGCCGAACGCGACCGCCGACTTGATCGTGCCCTGGAACGCGGGGCCGGCCTCGGTGACGCCGAGGTGCAGCGGGTAGTCGCACTGCTCGGAGAGCAGCTCGTACGCCCGCACCATCACGACCGGGTCGTGGTGCTTCACCGAGATCTTGAAGTCGTGGAAGCCGTGCTCCTCGAACAGCGACGCCTCCCACAGCGCCGACTCGACCAGCGCCTCGGGCGTCGGCTTGCCGTGCTTCTTCAGCAGCCGCGGGTCGAGCGAGCCGGCGTTCACGCCGATCCGCAGCGAGACGCCGGCGTCGGAGGCCGCCTTCGCGATCTCCTTGACCTGGTCGTCGAACTTGCGGATATTGCCCGGGTTGACGCGTACGGCCGCGCAGCCCGCGTCGATCGCGGCGAACACGTACTTGGGCTGGAAGTGGATGTCGGCGATGACCGGGATCTGCGACTTCTTCGCGATCGCGGGCAGCGCGTCGGCGTCGTCCTGGCTGGGTACGGCGACACGGACGATGTCACAGCCGGTCGCGGTGAGCTCCGCGATCTGCTGCAAGGTGGCGTTGACGTCGGTGGTCGGCGTGGTCGTCATCGACTGAACGGACACCGGCGCGCCGCCCCCGACGAGCACCTTGCCGACCCGGATCTGCCGGGTCTTGCGGCGTTCAGCGAGCGTGGGCGGCGGCAGAGGCGGCATGCCCAGGTCGATGCTGGTCACTGGCGGATTCCTTCGGTCTCGTGCTGGATCATCCGGAGCCCAGGCGGACGGGGTTGACGATGTCGGCGTAGAGCAACAGCACGCCCATCACGATGAGGACGCTCGCCATCGCGTATGCCAGCGGCAACGCCTTGGCGACATCCACATATCCGGGGTCGGGGCGCCCTCGCAGCTTCGCGAACCCACGCCGGATGGCTTCGTAGATCGCACCCGCGATGTGGCCGCCGTCGAGCGGCAACAACGGGATGAAGTTGAACAGCGCGATGAACAGGTTGAGCGCGGCCAGCCACTGCACGAACGCGGCGATCCGGTCCGAGACCGGCTCGTCGAGCGTCGCGATCTCGCCGGCGACGCGGCTCGCGCCGATCACGCTCATCGGGCTGTCCTGCGAACGTTCGCCGCCGAACGCCGCCTGCGCGACGCCGACCATCCGCTCGGGAATGTGCAGCATGGCCTGCGCGGTGAGCCCGGTGAAGCGACCGATCTGGGTGAAGACCGCACCGACGCCCTGGCGCTCGTTGACGGTCTGCGGGCCGACGCCGAGGAAGCCGACCGTGACGAACTTCGACGGGTCGTCGAGGTCGTACCGCTCGGCCGCCATCAGGTTGGGTTTGAGCGTGACCTGCTTGCCGTCGCGCTCCACGACCATGGTCGCGACGCCCTTGCCGGCGTCGCGGATGGCTGCGGAGACCTGGTCCCACGAGCTGATCTGGACGCCGTTGAACGAGAGGATCTTGTCGTCCTTCCGCAGCCCGGCCGCCTTCGCCGGCGACACCGGGTCGCCGTTCTCGCAGACCTCACGCTGCTCGCTCGCCGGGATCACACAGTCGGAGACCGAGCTCACGACCGGTGTCGCGACCTTGACACCGAAGCCCATCATCACGATGCCGAACAGCACGACCGCGAGGACGATGTTCATCATCGGCCCGCCGGCCATGATGATGATCTTCTGCCAGGACTTCTTGGTGTAGAAGAGGCGGTGCTCCTGGCCCTCGGGCGTCTCCTCCGCCGACGCCGTACGGGCCTCCTCGATCAGCGTCTGGAACGGTCCCGTGCTGGAGTTGCGCAGCCGCCCGTCCTTGGCCGGGGGGAACATGCCGATCATCCGGACGAAGCCGCCGAACGGGAAGATCTTCAGGCCGTACTCGGTCTCGCCCTTCTTGCGCGACCAGATCGTCTTGCCGAAGCCGATCATGTACTGCGTCACGCGGACGTTGAAGAGCTTCGCGGGCAGCATGTGCCCCAGCTCGTGCAACGCGACGGACGCGAGCACGCCGAGGAAGAAGACGACGGCTCCGAGGATCGCGATCAGGTCCATCCGGACTTCAGCCTCCCGTGCGGGCTTGTCATGAGTTCGTTCGTACGCGTGCGTGCCCACGCCTCGGCACCCAGGACCTGCTCGAGCGTCAGCTCGTTGCCCGGCGTGCCGTCGTTCTGCTCGAGCAAGACCTGTGCCACGGTGTCGACGATTCCGAGGAAGGGGAGGTTCCCGTTCTGGAACGCGGCTACGCATTCCTCGTTCGCCGCGTTGTAGACGGCCGGGGCCGTCCCGCCGCGCTCCCCCGCCTCGCGGGCGAGCTGAACGGAGGGGAACGCCTCGTTGTCGAGCGGCTCGAACGTCCAGCTGGTCGCCTTCGTCCAGTCGCACGGAGCCGCGGCACCCGGCACGCGGTCGGGCCAGCCGAGGGCGACGGCTATCGCCAGCCTCATGTCCGGCGGGCTGGCCTGCGCGATCGTGGACCCGTCGTAGAACTCGACCATCGAGTGGATCACCGACTGCGGGTGGACGACGACCTCGATCCGGTCGTACGGCACGTCGAACAGCAGGTGGGCCTCGATCACTTCCAGGCCCTTGTTGACGAGCGTGGCGGAGTTGATCGTGATGACCGGACCCATGTTCCAGGTCGGGTGTGCCATCGCCTGCTCGGGTGTGACCTCGGTGAGCTCGGCGCGCTCGCGGCCGCGGAACGGTCCGCCGCTGGCGGTCACGATGAGCTTGGCGACCTCGTGCTCCTGGCCGGACCGCAGGCACTGCGCGAGCGCGGTGTGCTCGGAGTCGACGGGGAAGAGTTGGCCCGGCTTGGCGGCCTTCTTGACCAGCGGGCCGCCGGCGATCAGCGACTCCTTGTTGGCCAGGGCGAGCGTGCGTCCGGCGCCGAGGGCGGCGAGCGTGGGCGCGAGGCCGACGGAGCCGGTCATGCCGTTCAGCACGACGTCCGCCTGGGCGGTGGCGAGCTCGGCAGCGGCGTCGGGGCCGGCGAGGATCTTGGGGATGCGGTACTGGCCCTGGGCGTAACCGTTCGCCTGCGCCTGGGCGTAGAACGCGAGCTGCAGGTCCTGGACGACGGTCGCCTTCGCGACCGCGACGGTCTCGACGTCCAGCTCGAGCGCCTGCTGGGCGAGCTGCTCGACGTTCCCACCACCGGCGGCGATGCCGACGACGCGGAACCGGTCCGGGCGCGCGCGGACGACCTCGACGGCCTGGGTCCCGATGGACCCGGTCGACCCGAGGATCACGATGTCGCGCACAGGCCCCAGTCTCCCTCATCCCGCGCGTGTACGGGGTGCCCGGTGGAGAACCGGGCGCAACTGTGACGTACCGCACGCGAGCTATTTCTTGACCATGCGGTCATGTAATGTCTGGCCCATGAGCGTGACGGAACGGCCGCGCGGGAGGCCCCGCGAGTTCGACCCGAACCATGCGCTCGCGATCATCAAGGAGCAGTTCGTCGAGCACGGCTTTCACGCCACGACGCTCAGTCAGCTGACGACGGCGACGGGGCTGCACAAGGGCAGCTTGTACGCGGCTTTTGGGGACAAGCACGAGCTGTTCCTCGCCGTTCTCCGCTACACCTCGGCGGAGACCCTCGAGAAGCTCGAGCAGACGCTCGCCGGGGCGCCGGGGCCGCTCGACGGCCTGCGCGCCCACGTCCGGGGGCAGGCGGTCTGCGTGGCCGACCTGACCGCGAACGGGCGGGGCTGCCTGGTCGCGAACACGACGCTCGAGCTGCTGCCGGGGGACGACGAGGTGAAGGCCGTCGTTCGGAACCACCAGGGCAAGGTGATCTCCCGGATCGCGGAGGTCGTCGACCTGGCGAAGGCCGACGGGTCGTTGACGTCCACACGGCCGTCGACCGTCCTCGCCCGCTACCTCTTCACCGTGGTCGAGGGGTTGTGGCAGATCGCTCGGATCAACCCCGACCCGGACACGCTCGCCGACGTCGCGGAGGCCGCGCTGGACGGCCTGCGGTGAGTTTTTGTTGGGCTCATTCTTGACCGCTTGGTCATCAATCTTGGAGGAACGCTATGTCTGCTCTCGATCGTCTCGGCAAGGTCGGTGCCTGGCTCGGCCCGGTGCGGCTCGCGCCAGCCGCGGCCGTGCGAGAGGCGGCGGTGGAGGTCGAGTCCCTGGGGTACGGCTCGTTCTGGGTCTCGGACACTCCGACGACTCGCGATCCGTTCAGCGCTTCGGCCGTGGTCCTGGCCGCGACCTCGACGCTGGTCGTGGGAACGGGGATCGCGAACATCTGGGGCCGGGACGCTGCGGCCATGAACGGCGCCGCGCAGACGTTGGCGGAGGCGTACCCGTCGCGGTTCGTCCTCGGGCTCGGCGTGAGCCACTCTCCGGACGTCGCCCAGCGCGGGCACACGTACGTGTCGCCGCTGGCGAAGATGCGTACCTACCTTTCCGAGCTGGACGCCTCGCCGTACGACGCGCCGGCTCCCGAGGTCGCGGCGCCGCGGATCCTGGCGGCTTTGGGGCCGAAGATGTTGGAGCTCTCGCGCGACCACGCCGATGGGGCGACGCCGTACCTGGTGACACCGGAGCACACGAAGCTCTCGCGGGACCTGCTGGGCCCTTCTCGGGCGCTGATTCCCGAGCAGGCGTTGGTGGTGGAGTCGTCCGCGTCAGTGGCTCGGGGGTTGGGGCGGGAGTTTCTGACGTACTACCTGGCGATGCCGAACTACCTGAACAACCTGCTGCGGTTGGGGTTCGTCGAGGCGGACTTCGCTGGCGGCGGGAGTGACCGGCTGGTCGACGCACTCGTGCCGTGGGGCTCGGCGGAGTCGGTCGCCGCACGGGTGCGCGAGCATCTCGCCGCCGGCGCCGACCACGTGGCGCTCCAGCCGCTCCCCCGCTCGGGCGACCCGATGGGACTGGAACAGCTCCGGCTCCTCGCTCCTCTGCTGCTCGGCTAGCCGCGCTGGGGCCGCTTCCACAGTGCCCGGCAGAGGGCTGCCAGCGCCAGGACGACGGCCACGGTACGGACGAGGTGGGCGTTCACCCAGGCGGACTCGGTGCTCTCCCGGAGCGCGGCGAGGTTCGCGATCGCGTCCGGATCGCCGGCGCGTTCGAGGGTGTCGTTCAGCGGAAAGTGGATCCCGACCGTCACCGCGAGCGCCGCCACGTAGAGCCCGAGGGCCGTGAGAATCCAGCGCACGGCGGACCGCGCGCCGACGCGGCGCTGGAGGATCGCGGCCACTCCGGTCAGCACGAGCGCGCCCGCGAGCGTGAGGAGGACCAGCGGGCTGCCGTTGATCGTCGTGATGGTCTTCTGCATCACGACGACGTACGTCCGGTCGTCAGCCTGCTTCAGGGCCGGCATGATCGAGGTGGCCCAGTCGAAGAAGAAGCCCGCCACCAGCCCCATGGTCACCGCGGCGCCGCCCAGCACCCAGCCACTTGTCTTTGTCTTCATGAGAACAAGCACACCGGCTGGCCGCCGAATCCTCCATGGCTGAGAAGCGCTCACGCATGTGACATCGTCTCGGAGGTCGTCAGTCCTGTCAGTCCTGCGCGGGGGCGATGCTGAAGACCCAGTGGATGCCGTACGGGTCGGTGACTCGGCCGAACGTTCCGCCCCAGGGAGCGGGTTCGAGTGGCTCGACGATCGTTCCGCCGTCGACCAGCCGGTCCCACCACCCGCTCAGCTGTGCGTGGTCACCGCCGTCGCCCGAGAGCGACATCGTGAACGTGTCGCCGGGGTTGAACGGCATCGAGGCCTCGCTGTCGCTGGCCATGATCGTCATGCGGTCGTTCACGGTCAGCTGGCTGTGCAGGACGAGGTCGCCCTTCAGCTCCGAGGCCTCGCCCATCGGCGCGTCAGCCCAGGTCGTCACGTCGAGCTCGCCGCCGAACACCGACTGATAGAAGGTCATCGCCTCCCGCGCGTTCTCGCGGAAGCTGAGGTGGGGTGCGAGGGACGCGGACATGAGCTGTCTCCTTCTCGGTGGGCCATTCTCACGTGAGAACGGTATGGGCATCGTCCCTCAAACACCACCGAACCCGCGGCGCCGACGCCGACGATCACGGACTCGCGCGGCACTGTCGACGTACCCGTCGCGCCCGGCCGGTCGCGCTCGGCCTGACGCCGGTCTTCTCGGGCGCGTTCGCCACCGGCTGGGTGGACCTCAGGCCGGAGACGATCACCTCCAGCCTCATCCCGCCCGACCCGGAGCAGGTCGCGGCGACGCGGCCCGACCTGCTGATCGGCTGGGACTGGCGCGGCGTGTTCCAGCTCGTCGCCGACGCTGTCAACCGCAAGGAAGATCTCGGTCGACGTGGTCGGCGTGTTCGAGCCTGGAACGTTCTGGTGGTGGGACGCGCCGTACCCCGTCAACGCCCACTTGACATCGGTCAGCCTTGACGTTCGCTCCCCCAACCGAGACCGCTAGGGGCGTCAGCCGACTGGCTGATCGTCACCGCCCCGAAGGGCGACAAGGACGGCTTGGCCAAGAGGCTCGTCGAGCTCGCGGTCGGCCCCTCGACGACATCGAGCGGCTCTAGCCCGCGTAGACGCCCTCGGCGCTCTCGACGACGTTCGTCAGGAGCATCGCGCGGGTCATCGGGCCCACGCCGCCCGGGACCGGCGCGAACCAGCCGGCGACCTCGCGGACGGACGGGTCGACGTCGCCGACCAGGCCGGCGTCGGTACGGGTGATGCCCACGTCGACCACGGCCGCGCCGGGGCGGATCATGTCGGCCGTCAGCAGCCCGGGCGAGCCCGCCGCCGTGATGACGATGTCGGCGGCACGCGTATGCGAAGCGAGGTCCTTGGTCTTCGTGTGGCACAGCGTCACGGTCGCGTTCTCCGAACGACGCGTGAAGATCAGTCCGAGCACACGCGCCGAGTTGAGCCCGCGCCCGAGTACGCACACCTCGGCGCCCTCGATCGGTACGTCGAACCGGCGCAGCAGCTCGACCACACCGCGCTGCGTACAAGGCAGCGGCGCCGGCCGGTGGTGCACGAGCCAGCCCAGGTTGACCGGGTGCAGACCGTCCGCGTCCTTCGACGGCAGGACCGACGACAGCACCAGGCTCTCGTCCATCCCGCGAGGCAACGGCGTCTGCACGATGAAGCCCGTGCACGCGGGGTCCGCGTTCAGCCGCCCGACCTCCGCCAGCACCTCGGCCTGGGTAGCCGTCCCCGGCAGCTCGACCTGAAGAGACTGGATCCCGACCTGAGCGCAGTCGCGGTGCTTGCCGCGTACGTACGCGTGCGAGCCGGGGTCGTCGCCGACCAGGATCGTCCCGAGCCCGACCGAGACGCCGGCCTCGCTCAGCTTGGAAACCCGCTCCTTGAGATCCGCCTTGATCTCCGCCGCGAACGCCTTGCCGTCCAGTACGACTGCGGTCACCGGAACACCACCGTCCTTGTGCCATTGAGGATGACGCGGTGTTCCAGGTGCCAGGTCACCGCACGAGCAAGAGCCAGACATTCCAGGTCGCGACCCACCGCGACGAGCTGCGACGGCGCGAGCGAGTGGTCGACGCGCGCGACCTCCTGCTCGATGATCGGCCCCTCGTCGAGCACCGCCGTCACGTAGTGCGCGGTCGCGCCGATCAGCTTCACGCCGCGTTCGTACGCCTGGTGGTACGGCTTGGCGCCCTTGAAGCTCGGCAGGAAGGAGTGGTGGATGTTGATCGCCCGACCGACGAGCTTCGCGCACAGATCGTCGGACAGCACCTGCATGTAGCGGGCGAGGACGACGAGGTCGACGCGGTGAGCGTCGACGAGCTCGAGAATCCGCTGCTCCTGTTGGAGTTTCGTCGCCGGCGTCACCGCGAGGTGATGGAACGGGATGCCGACCGCCTCGACCATCGCCTCGGTGTCGGGGTGGTTCGACACGACACCCACGATGTCCGCGGGGATCGCGCCGATCCGCGAACGGTAGAGCAGGTCGTTCAGGCAGTGGTCCTGCTTCGACACGAGCACGAGGATGCGCTGCCGAGCCGCGAAGTCGTGGAACTGCCAGTCCATCTCGAACGAGGACCCGATCGGCGCGAACGCGACCTGCAAGGAGTCCAACGAGGTCCCGGACTCCAGCGCCTCCAGGTGCACGCGCATGAAGAAGCGCCCGTTCAGCCGGTCGCTGAACTGCTGGCTGTCGACGATGTTGCACCCGTGCTCGGCCATGAAGCCGGACACCGTGTGCACGATGCCGAGGCGGTCGGGGCAGGACAGGGCCAGGACGTACTCCGGGTGCCCGTTGCTCATGCTGCCGCTCCGCTTCTAACCGGGTGGGATACCTCCATTGTCCCCGTCGAGGTCGGCCAGCAGCGCGGCGGCCCTGCGCTCGGCCGCGCCGAAACCGTTCGCGCGGGCGAACGCGAGCGCTCCCTCGGCGACCGTACGGGCAGTCGCCGCGTCCCCGGCGCCGAGCAACGCGCGCGCCAGGGCGACACCGACGTTCGCCTCGATCTGGCGGTTCCCGATGGCCCGCGCGAGGTCCCGCGCGCGCTCGTGCAGCTCCACGGCCCGCGCGAACGCACCCTGCGCGGCCTCGATCGTGGCCTGGGTGTTCAGCGCCGCCGCCTCGAAGTCGCGCCGGCCGACGTCGCGGGCGAGCTCGAGTGCCGCGTCCGCGTGCGTCCGAGCCTCGTCGAACCGGCCCGCCGCGCAATGCACGGACGCGAGGCCGTCGAGCGAGGCCGCCTCGCCGGGCTGGTCGCCGATCTCGCGCCGGAGCAACAGGGACGCGCTGAGGTGCGCCAGCGCCTCGTCGAGCTGGCCACTGTCGAGATGGATGTGCCCGAGGTTGGACAGCGTGTTCGCCTGTCCCGCACGCGTTCCGCGCTCGCGCTGCAGGGCGAGCGCCCGGGTCTGGTAGTCGAGTGCCAGATCGAGCCGCCCGAGGTCGCGGTAAAGGCTGCCCAGGTTGCCGAGGTTGTTGGCGAGACCGTCCACGCGCCCGATCGCCTCGTCGAGCGCGAGCGCGCGGGTGAAGTGCTCGGCGGCCTCGGACAGCCTGCCGAGCAGCTTGTACGTGTTGCCGAGGTTGCCCACCGCGGCCGACTCGCCCTCCCGCCAGCCCGCCTCGGCGGCGAGCACCTCGGCGCGATGGTCGTGCTCCAGCGCCTCGTCGTACCTGTTCACGGCCCGATGGGCCTGCGCGATGCTGAGCTCGGCGGCCGCCTGCGCTCTCCCGTTCCTGGCGGCTTCCGCTGCCGCGCGTCCCGCCTGGGCGGTCGCGATCCAGTCGACGGCGTGCCGGCGATGCAGGAAGAAGCCGCGGAGCGCGTCGGACAGCCGGAACGCGCGGTCGCCGGCCTCGGGGACGAGCGCGACCAGGTTGCGGCGTTCCTGGTCGAGCCAGCCGAGGGCGTGCACCGGGTCGGGGAACGCCGAGCCTCCGCCGGTGTTCTCGGGGAGCCGTAGGAGCTGTGGATAGAGCAGATCGGCGGCGGCGTTGACGCGGCCGAGGTACCAGTCGGTGAGGCGTTGGAACGCGGCCGGCTCCTCCCCTGCCGAGCGTTCCCGCGCGTACAGCCTGAGCAGGTCGTGGCCGCTGAACCTGCCGGGTACGTGCTCGTCGAGCAGGTTCGCGTTCGCCAATTGCCGCCAGGAGCGCGCCGACGTGCTCGGTCGTACTGCCGGCGAGTGCCGCGGCGGCATCGGTGGGGAGATCGTGGCCGGGGACGAGCCCGAACAGCCGGAACATCCGTCGTGCCTCGGCTTCGAGGCGTCCGTACGACAGGTCGATCGCCGCGCGCACGGCAGTCTCCTCGTCCCCTTCGACCTCCAGCGCGGCGAGCCGGTTGCCGACCTGGAGCTCGCGGACGTACCCGGCGAGGTCGCGGGTCGGGTCATCGGTGAGGTTGGCCGCCGCGATCCGCAACGCCAACGGGAGTTGGGCACACAGCTCGGCGAGCCGCGCGGCGGCCTCGGGCTCGGTGGCGAGGCGTTCGCGGCCGATCACCCGCGCGAGCAGCTCGAGGCTGTCGGCCTCGTCGAGAACGTCGAGCCTGATCCGTTCGGCCTCCAGCCCCTCGAGCCGGTCGCGGCTGGTGATGACGACGAGCGTCCCCGGCCGGTCGGGCAGCAGCGGCCGTACCTGCTCGGCGGACACGACGTTGTCCAGAACGAGCACGATCCGTCTGTCCGCAAGGAGATCTCGGAACAACGCGCTCGCCGCGTCGAGCTCGAACGGCACCTCGTCGGCGTCGACGCCGAGTGCCGGCAGCAGGTAGGCGAGGGCGGCGAGCGGTGTCATCGGCGGAACGCCGGAGTAGCCGCGCAGGTCGACGAACAGCTGACCGTCCGGGAAGCGCGGCCGCAGCTGATGCGTCCAACGGACTGTCAAGGCGGTCTTGCCCACGCCCGCGCTGCCGGTCACGAGCAGGACGGCGGAGTCGTGGACCGCTTTGTCGAGGATGCTCAGCTGGTCCGTACGACCAACGAACCCCCCGACGGTCGCCGGAAGTTGTGCCGGTACGACCTTCGGACTGCCCTTCGTCGCTGTCGACTGGTCCGTTCGGCGGTCGAGCTCCGACGAACGGCGCTCGATCTGCTCGCGAAGCCGTACCAATTCCGCGCCGAGGTCCAGTCCGAGCTGGTCCGCGAGGGCGACGCGGTGACTTTCGTAGCTGTCAACCGCGCCTTTCGGATCGCCCGAACGGTACTGCGCGAGCATCAACTGGCGGAGCAGCCGTTCGCGGTACGGGTACCTGGCGTGCAGCGTGGTGAGCTCGTCGACGAGGTCGAGGTGACGGCCAGTGTCGAGGTCGGCCTCGACGCGGTCCTCGACGGCGGCGAGGCGGGCGTCCTCGAGGCCGCCGATCGCAAGGTCGCGATGGTCGATGCCTGCCAGCGGCTCGCCGCGCCACAGCTCCAGCGCGGTGCGGAGGGTGTCGGCCCGTTGCTTCGGCGCCTCGGCCTGCGCCGCCAGCCGTACGAGCCGGTGGAAGCGGTGCACGTCGACGCGGTCGGGGTCGGCGTGCAGGGCGTACCCGGGATCGACGGTGGCGATCTCGATGCCGTACCGCTCGGCGCCAGCCTCGGCGAGCGTGTGCCGGAGCCGCGAGACGTGGGCGAAGATCACCCGTCGCGCGCCGGCCGGCGGGTCCGTACCCCAGAGCAAGTCCACGAGGCGATCGAGCGGTACGAGACGGCCGAGCTCGAGTGCCAGCAGCGCGAGCACGTGCCGGCGCTTGCGCGGCCCGAGGTCGATCTCGTCGCCGTCCGCCCAGGCTTGGACCGGCCCGAGGACCCGGATCTCCATCGCGCACACCGTAACCAACCTGGCCCTGCGAACGACATGAATTCAGTAGTGACTACTGAGGACAGCGCGGGTGAGACCTGCTCAGATGGTCGGCGACGTCTGCACACGAGTTGGGGGAAGTACCAGATGAAGATCAAGCTCTCACGTTCGGTGACGGTCGCGCTCCTCGCCGGCACCCTCGCGTTGTCCCTCTCGGGCCCCGCCACGGCCGCGACGCCGGGACGGGTCACCGTGCAGAGCGGAACGCTCCGCTTCGACGCGGGTCCGGGCACGGCCAACAACGTCCGGGTCGCCAGGAGCGGAGGCTGGCTCCTCGTGACCGACGCCGCGGCGCCGTTCACCGCCGGCAGGCCCTGTGTCCAGACCAGCGCGAAGACCGCTTCCTGTCCAGCCACCGCGGTGACGGGGCTCTTCGTGGAGCTGGGTGACGCCAACGACCAGCTCACAGTGACGGCGACGTTCCCGACCGTGTCGGGTGCGATGGGGGTCCTGCCCGGTGGCCCGGGCGCGAAGATCGGCAGCCGGAACGAGAACCTCAGGGGCGGCAGCGGCAACGACACCATCCGGGGCGGACCGGGCAAGAGCGAGATCTGGGGCGGCGCCGGAGCCGACCAGCTCTTCGGCGGCGGAGGCGACGACGCGCTGATCGGCGAGGCCGGGCTCGACTACCTCGACGGCGGTCCGCATGCCGCGCTCGGCGACTTCGGGAACGGCGGGCCCGACAAGGACAAGTGCGTCAACCTCGAACTGCCGGCAGTCAGCTGCAACCCGTAGGCGGGTCCAGACGGCGGCGAGCTCCCTCGTGCTCGCCGCCGCCTGCGCTAGACCGTCACTTCGCCTTGAGTCCGTAGGTCCGGATCACGGTCTGGTCGATCGCGTTCCCTTGACCGTCCGTCGCCTGGACGCGTACCGACACCGCACCCGACGTACGCGCCAGCGGCGGGTGCGCGACCTTCACGGTCAACCGGTCGCCGCTGCCGTACGTCGTCGGCTTCTTCCACGTCGCACCGTCGTCGAACGACACCCACGCCTTGATCGACTTCGCCTTCGCCACGTTCAGACGGAACGTGAGCTCCGAGCGATCCCATGCCTTGTTCCACAGATCCAGCTTCAGGTCGTCGTAGTCCACCTGCAGCATGGGCAGCGGCGCGCGTACGCCCTCGGCCGGACGCGCCGACTTGAACGTCCACGTGGTGTCGATGTCCGTCGAGTACTTCGACCATGCCTGCTTGCGCTGTAGCGACGTCACCAGCCGGTACGTCGCCTCCTCCGGGATGTCGGCGTCGAACGTCCCCACCGGATACGCGCCCTCGGCCAACAGCTTGCTGCCGCGGTAGAGCCTCGTCGACGCCACGTCGCCGGCCGTCCCGAGACCCGTGTGGGTCGTGTCGGAGTACGGGAACATCGCGATCGCCAACTCGTCGCCCACGCGCGTCGGCGGTGCACCGTCCTCCTCCCAACCCGTCAGCCCCTTGGGGATTCCGGGTCGCGAGACCTGCGCGAACGTACGCTCCGAGCGCGCTGGACCGGGTTCGTACGACGTGACCAGACCGTCGTACTCGCCGTCGAACGGGTAGTTGGCCCAGGCGATGTGGAACCAGCTCGTGTCGCCCGTCGACACCCACTCCGTGCGCTTCAGCGGTCGAGGCAGCTCACGGGCGAATCCGAACGCGAACGCCGTCCACGGCCGGAACGCGTGCATGACGTCCGCCCCGACCTGGCTCTGCAGGTGCGCGTAGTAGTCACTGTTCAGCCGGATCGAGTTCTGGTTGGTGACCTCGTGCGACTGGTTGGCCGCGATCGCGTTCGGGTTCGGGTGGATCACCTCGTACAGGTAGGGGCTGATCGAGGTGCCGGAGTACTGCACCTTGACGTTCCCCTGCTGCAGAAGGGAAACGAGCAGCTGTCCTGGCGCCTGGTCGATGGTGAACGCAGGGATCGGGACCGTTCCCGGGTTGCCGCCGAACCCGAGCAACAGGCCGGGGCGGTTGTTGTAGATGATCGCGGCCGCGGCCCCGGCGTTGGCGGCGTTGACGACCTGGCTGTTGAACGTCATGCCGGTCGTGCGCTGCACGAGCGCGATGCGCCCGCGTACCGGCTTGCCGACGAAGTCCTCCGGCCTGCCGGACCCGGCGTAGACGAGCGGCAACGTGTGCTTGCCGTCCACCTTGGGTGAGTTCGTGAGGAAGAACGGGTCGAGCGCGATCTGTTGCGGCGCCGTGACCTTCGCCTGCAGCGTCGGTGCCTGCAACGTCCAGCGGTCGTAGAACTCGAACTCCCCTTGCTGGACTGGGCTGGTGGGTACGGCGAACGCGCGGTCGATCGGCGGGCTCAGCGTGAACGAGCTGGAGAACGAGGGCTCTCCGACCTTCCGGTAGTACGCCAGCTGGAGGATCAACGGCTCCGTCGGCTTCGCCGTCTTGGTCGTGATCTCCTTCGCACCCACGGCGCTGAGCGGCACGGTGACGTCGCCGGTCACTGTCAACTCCGGCTTGCCCACCATGGTCGACTCGGTGGCGTACAGGTTGGGCTCGTCCATCGTGAAGATGTAGCCCATCAGGCTGTACGTACCCGGCGGCACGCGGAAGACCGGCGTGACGCCGCCGCGGTAGTACTTGGTCTGGAAGCTGCCGAGGTTCGGACCCCACAGCTCGACCTGGCTGATGCCGTCCGCCTGCCGGCCGTCGCGCGCGGTGGCGGGGACGGAGACGTTGTACATCTCGGGTTCCTTGTAGAGGCCGACCGAGGTGTGGACCTCGACGCCGTCCGCGGTGCCGAGGAGGTAACCGCCGTACAGGTCGGGGTCGCCCTTGCTCGGGTCGGCCGCGACGGTGAGCTCGGTCGAACCGCCGGCCGGAATCGTCACCGTCGGCGCGCTGACCGTGAACATGCCGGCGGGTGCGGCCGCACCGTCCTTGCCGGAGACCTGCAGGGTGAGGTCGAGCGTGACCGGCTCGGCCTTCGCGTTGCTGAACGTGACCGGCTTGGTGATCGGCTGGTCGTTGGTGTGCGGCCAGGGCAGGAAGCCGAGATTGAGCGTGCCGGGGCTCGAGTAGACCTTCTGGGAGTACGCCCGCGCGACGTCGAGCCGGCCGCCGCCTTGCTGGTAGACGGAGTTGCCCTGGATCGTGTTGGCGGTGCTGATGAGCGCGTCCTTCAGCTGGGTGTTCGTCCAGTTCGGGAACTCCTGCGCGAGGATCGCCGCCGCGGCCGCGGTGTGCGGGGCTGCCATCGAGGTGCCGTCGAGCTTGACGTACCTCTCGTCGACGATCGGGCCGAGCTGCGTACCGTCCGCGCGGGCCGCGATGATCTGGACGCCGGGCGCGGTGAGGTCCGGCTTGATGCCGTAGTCGCCGAGTCGCGGGCCACGGCTGGAGAAGTTCGCGAGCGCGTCCTCGCTGTTGACGGCGCCGACGGTGAGGGCCTCGTTTGCCCAACCAGGGCTGGTGATCGTGCCGTCGCCGGGGCCGATGTTGTCCGCGGCGATGACGAACAGGGTGCCGGTCTCCTTGCTGATCCTGTCGACGGCCTGGACGAGCGGGTCGGTGCCATCTGACGGCGAGTGCGTGCCGAGGCTCAGGTTCGCGACCTTGGCGCCCTGCTCGGCGGCCCACTCCATGCCCTCGATGATCTGGGAGTCCGTACCACTGCCGTTGCGGTCGAGGACCTTGCCGTTCAGCAGCGTGGCACCGGGTGCGACGCCCTTGTACTTGCCGGCCGACGCGGCGCCGGAGCCGGCGACGATCGAGGCGACGTGGGTGCCGTGGCCGAACAGGTCGGTGGCGCTGGGATCGGCGGTGAAGTTGTGCTCGGCCGCGACCTTGCCGGCGAAGTCGGGGTGGGTCTGGTCGATGCCGGTGTCGAGGACGGCGACCTTGACGCCGGCGCCATCGAAGCCGGCCTGCCAAGCGGCAGGTGCGCCGATCTGCTCGTTGCTGACGTCGTCGGTGACCTGGACGCGGCCGTCGAGCCAGACCTTCTGGATGTCTGGTTGCCCGGCGATGCTCTCCCAGAGCGTGTTGGTGTCCTGCTTGTTGGCGCGCACGGCGGTGGCGTTGATGCTCTCGAGCGTGAAGCGTTTGCTCGTGCCTTTGAGCGCGGCCTTGGGGCTGGCCTTCTTGTACTGGACGATGACGGGCGTGGTGGTGGCGTTCGCGTCGTCGTAGCGGTCCTTGACGAGCTGCGTGACGTCGAACAGGCCGCGGTCGAGCTTGCCCTGAGCGAGCAGCGGGATCGCGTCGCTGGGGATGACGTAGATGTGGTCCTGGTCGTACTGCGTGCTGAACGCGATGTCGTGCCTGTTGTCGCGCGCGGCCGCCGTGGCGACCTGCTTGCCGTCGGCCATGCGTTGCACGGTGACGACGTCGCCGGAGATCAGCGTGACCTTCGCCCGGCTGATCACGTTGGCTGGTTGCGTTTTCTGTGGTTCGGAAACCCTGCTCTCGTTCGGGCTGGCGTTGGCCAGTCCCATCGAGGCGAGCAACGCGATGACCCCGAGCGTTGCCACACCGAACGTACGAAGCCTGCGTCGCGACGACATAGTGCCCCCACATCTGCTCGCGCCAGTTGGAATGGAGCAGTTGCCTCGCTAAGAACTATGCGACGGAGTTAATTCGCGTAGAAGCGATCGGGGTGGCCAATTACTGACGCTGTCCGGAAACGGCGTTCCACGTTCTCAGCCGCGGAGGGCGGGGGTGATCTTGTCCAGTACCGACGCGTCCTCGATCGTCGACGGCACGGCGGGCGTGCCGCCGTCGGCGATCTCGCGCATCGTGCGGCGGAGGATCTTGCCCGACCTTGTCTTGGGCAACGCCGGAACGACCGAGACAGTACGGAACGCCGCCACCGGCCCGATCTGCTCCCGTACCAACTCGACCAGCTCGGCGGCCAGCTCGGCCTCGGGCACCGATACGCCGGCCTTCAACACGACGAAGCCCCGCGGCAGCTGTCCCTTCAGCGAGTCCGCGACCCCGATCACCGCGCACTCCGCCACCGCCGGATGTTGCGCGAGCACCGCTTCCATCGATCCAGTGGAGAGCCGATGGCCCGCCACGTTGATCACATCGTCGGTCCGCCCCATCACGAAGACGTAGCCGTCTTCGTCGACATACCCCCCATCGCCGGACAGGTAGTAGCCCGGGTAGCGGGCCAGATAGCTCGCGACGTAGCGTTCGTCGTCGTTCCACAGGGTAGGCAGCGTGCCCGGCGGCAAGGGCAGCTTGACGCAGATCGCGCCGTCCTGGCCGGCCGGTACCTCTGCACCGGACTCGTCGAGGATGCGCACGTCGTACCCGGGCACCGGCACCGACGGCGAGCCCGGCTTCAACGGCAACGCCTCCAGCCCGAGCGGGCTCGAGCAGATCGGCCAGCCCGTCTCCGTCTGCCACCAGTTGTCGACGACCGGCACGCCGAGCAACGACGACGCCCAGGAGTAGGTGTCGGGGTCCAGCCGCTCCCCCGCCAGGAACAACGTTCGTAGTGACGACAGGTCGAAGTCACCGACGAAAGTTCCTGACGGGTCCTCCTTCTTGATCGCCCGCAGGGCCGTTGGTGCTGTAAAGAGCGCGTTGACACGGTGATCCGACACCACCCGCCAGAACGCACCGGCGTCGGGCGTCCCCACCGGCTTGCCCTCGTACAGAACGGTCGTCGCCCCAGCCAACAACGGCGCATAGACGATGTACGAGTGCCCGACCACCCAGCCGACGTCGGACGCGGCCCACCACACGTCGCCCGGCGCGATCCCGTACACGTTGTCCATCGACCAGCGCAGCGCGACGGCATGCCCGCCGTTGTCGCGCATGATCCCCTTCGGCCGCCCGGTCGTGCCCGACGTGTAGAGGATGTACAGCGGATCAAGAGCGTCGACGGGAACGCAGGGCGCCGGATCGTTCGCGCCAGCGCGATGCACCTGTGCCCACGGCAGATCGCGCCCTTCCACGAGCGACGCGGCAGCCTGCTCGCGCTGCAGGATCACGCACGACTGCGGCTGATGCGTGGCGAGTTCCAGCGCCCGATCCAACAGAGGCTTGTACTCGACCACCCGGGTGGGCTCGATCCCACACGACGCCGACAGCACGACCTTCGGCTGCGCGTCGTCGATCCGCGCCGCGAGCTCCACCGGCGCGAAGCCGCCGAACACCACCGAGTGCACCGCACCGATCCGGGCGCACGCCAGCATCGCGATCACGGTCTCGGGCACCATCGGCATGTACAGCACGACCCGGTCGCCGGGCCTGACGCCCAGCGCGACCAAACCACCGGCGAACGCGGCGACGCGTTCCAGCAGGTCCGCGTACGTGAACGTGCGCGCACTACCGGTCACCGGACTGTCGTAGATCAGCGCCGCCTGGTCCGCCCGCCCGGACACCACGTGGCGGTCGAGCGCGTTGTAGCAGGTGTTGAGGACGCCGTCGGGGAACCATCGGTAGAAGGGCGGCCGGCTCTCGTCGAGGACGTTCGCCGGCTTGTGGAACCAGCTGACCCGCCCGGCCTGCTCCGCCCAGAACCCGGCCGGATCCTCGACACTCCGCCGGTACGCCTCGCGGTATGGCCCCATGGAAGCGCCACCTCCCTCTAACGTTGATCATGCAACACCCGAAAGGAGACCGACGCAATGCCCGCCGAGCGCCCCTACTGTGAGGTCGAGAGCCTCGAGCACTTCGACGCGCTCGTAGCTCACGGCGCCCGTTCCATGCGCGGCTGGCACCTGCAGTCGATCGACCTCAGCGACCGGTCCGAGGCGCTCTCCAAGCTCGATCCCGCCGGCGCCCTGTTCCTCGGCTGCGTGATGGACGAACGGGCCGAACGCCTGGTCAGACGCCGCGGCGGCCTGGTGTTCCCGACGCTGCCGGACATCGGGTTCGACCCGTACCGCGGCCGCCTCTACTCTCCCGACGAGCTCTACGCCGGCCTCGACGAGGGCGGGTACGAGAACACCTGCGACGCCCGCATCTACGCCTGGGCGCGGCACGAGGAGGCGCACCACTCCGTCGGCGCGACGCTGGCGTCGGCGCTGCACGACCACGCGATCACCGATGCGCTCGAGGAGATGATCGCCGGCCGCGACGTCGTCGGCATCATGGGCGGGCACGCCGTACGCCGCGGCGAGGAGAGGTTCGCCGACGCCGCCTGGCTCGGCCGTACGCTCACCCGCGCTGGCCGCATCGTCGCCACCGGCGGCGGCCCGGGCTCGATGGAGGCGGCCAACCTCGGCGCGTTCCTCGCACCGCACGACGACGACGCGCTCGCCGAGGCGCTGGACATCCTCGGCCGGCAGCCCGACTTCGAGCACGACGTGACCGCCTGGGCGAAGGCCGCGTTCGAGGTGCGGTCGAAATGGTCGGACTCGTACGGTCACAGCCTCGGCGTACCCACCTGGCACTACGGCCATGAGCCGCCGAACGCGTTCGCCAGCGACGTCGCGAAGTTCTTCCGGAACTCCCTCCGCGAGGACGTCCTGCTCGGCCGCTCGAACGCCGGCGTCGCGTTCCTGCCGGGAGCGGCCGGGACGGTGCAGGAGATCTTCACGGTCGCGACCGCGAACTTCTACGCCGACGAGAGCACGGGGATGCCGATGGTGCTGGTCGGCCGTTCGTACTGGACCGAACGGTTCCCCGCCTGGCAGCTGCTGTCCGACCTCGGCGAGGGGCGTCCGATGGCGAACCAGCTCACGCTCGTCGACACGGTCGCCGAGGCCGCCGCCGTCCTCGCGGACGCGTGACGTGGCCCGGAGTGGGCATAGATCCGGCGTGAACGAGGACGCCCACCCCGACGCGAAACCGGACGGCAGGCAGGAGACGCGGACCGAGCGCGCCGACCGGAACCTCGCCGAGATGCTGCAGGAGCTGCGGGTTCTGCAGACCGGCGTGCAGATCCTGTTCGGCTTCCTGCTGATCCTGGCTGTCCAGCCTCGGTTCGCCTCCGCCGACGGGTTCGAGAAGGGCGTCTACTTCACCACGCTCATGCTGAGCTGCGTCGCGACCATCTTCCTGATGGCGCCGGTCGCGTACCACCGCGTGCTGTTCGGGCGCGGCCGCAAGGTCGAGATCGTCAAGATGTCGAACCGGCTCACCCACGTCGGCATGGTGGCCCTCTGGCTCGCGATCTCCTCCGCGGTTCTGCTCGTGCTCGACCTGGTGCTGGAACGCCCGGTGGCGTGGGTCATCAGCGGCGCGATGGGCCTGCTGTTCCTCTGCGTCTGGTACGTCCTCCCGCTCACCCGGCGCGCCGACACCGAGGCGGACGACTGACGCAGCTACTAACGTGCTGGGCATGGCGCCCTCCGTTGCCGTTCTGGCCGACGATCTGACCGGCGCCGCGGACACGGGAGTGGGCTTTCGGCGGGCGGGGCTGCGGACAGCGGTCGGCTGGGAGCTACCTCTGCTGTCGGGGGCGTACGACGTTCTGGCGCTCGATCTGGCCACACGTGGGCTGCCGGCTTCGGCGGCCGCGGCTCGTACGGCGTCGGCGGTCGCCGCGGCCTGGTCGGCGGGCGTGTCGACGCTGTACAAGAAGGTGGACTCGTTGCTGCGGGGGCACCCGGGCGCCGAGGTGCGCGCGGCGCTGGATACCTGGGGACCTGACGCGTTCGCCGTGGTGGCGCCGGCGTTCCCGGCGGCTGGGCGGACGACAGTGGACGGCTGGCAGCTCGCTGCCGGGGAGCGCGTCGGATCGCTGCCCGACCTGCTGCACGCCGCTGGCATCTCGTGCGTTGTCGGCCTTGACCCGGTGGCCGCGCGGTCGGCCGGTCATCGCGCGCTCGTCTGCGACGCTTCGACGCCCGAGGATCTCCGCGCTGTCGCTCGCGCGGGGGTGGCGCTCGGTCGCGACGTGGTGTGGGTCGGTACGGCGGGACTCGCGGGCGTGCTTCCCGACTTTCTGCGCGTCGTTCGGACCGACGCCCCTACCTTCGTACCGGCCGAACGGACCCTGACCGTCGTCGGAAGTAGGGCCCCCATCGCTCGGGAGCAGGTCGCAAGGCTGTGTGACCTGGGCCATCCGGCGGTCGAGGTGTCCCGACTGGCAGCGTCGTTGGATGCGGGTGAGAGTCCGATAGTCGTGCTCGACGCTCCGCCTGGCGCGGAGGACCCCCGACTCGTGGCCGGGTTGGCCTCGCAGCTCGCCGGCCACGCGTCCCTGCTCGGCGGGCTCGTCGCGACCGGCGGCGAGACGGCCGCGGCTGTGTTGCGCGCGTTCGGGGTGACCGCGTTGGAGCTCGTGACCGAGGTCGAACCCGGCCTGCCCTTGTCGCTGGCGTCCGGTGCGTGGCGTGGGCCGGTGGTGACCAAGGCGGGGACGTTCGGCGATGCTGACAGTCTGGTTCGTGCAGTCGAGGCGCTCGAGGGAGTTCGATGAACCGTCCGATCATCGCGATCACGATGGGAGACGCCGCCGGCGTCGGTCCGGAGGTCGTCGTCAAGGCGCTGGCGCGGCCTTCTGTGTACGAGTCTTGCCGGCCGTTCGTCATCGGCGATCTCGCGCGGCTCGCCCGCGCGGTCGAGATCACCGGCGTCAAACTGACGTTACGCACGGTCGACGGGCCGGACTCGGCGACGTTCGAGCAAGGGGTCGTCGACTGCGTCGACCTGGGCCTGATCCCCGCTGACCTGCCGTTCGGTTCGCTGTCGCCGGAGGCGGGTGACGCGGCGTTCCGCTACATCGAGCGCGCGGTGGCGCTGGCCATGGACGGCTCGGTGGACGCGATCTGCACGGCCCCGTTGAACAAAGCAGCCCTGCACGCGGGCGGGCATGTGTACCCCGGGCACACCGAGATCCTGGCCGAGCTGACCGGAACGCCGGAGGTGTCGATGATGCTGTCGGCGCCCTCGTTGCGGGTAATTCACTGCACGACGCACATCGGGCTTCTCGACGCGGTGGCGAAGATCGAGCCGGGGTTGGTGGAACGTACGATCCGCCGCGCGCACGAGACGTTGGTGAAGTCCGGGATCGCCGCGCCGCGCATCGCGGTGTGCGGGATCAACCCGCACGCGGGCGAGAACGGCCTGTTCGGCAACGGCGAAGAGGAGTCCAAGGTCGCCCCCGGCGTTCTCGCCGCCCGTTCGGCCGGGATCGACGCGCTGGGCCCGCTCCCCGCCGACACCGTGTTCTTCCGCGCCGTCCGCGGCGACTTCGACGCGGTGGTGGCGATGTACCACGACCAAGGCCACTGCCCCGTGAAGGTGCTGGGCCTGGACGCCGGCGTGAACATCACCGTGGGCCTGCCGGTCATCCGCACGTCGGTCGACCACGGCACGGCCTTCGACATCGCGGGAACGGGAACGGCGGAGGAAGGCAGCATGCTCGAAGCCCTCCGCCAAGCCGCCGAGCTAGCCCCCACCCGCGCGGAGTAATGCGTCGATCTGGCAAAGTCGACCCCCGCCTCGGACTTGCCGGTGCAGCCTGGCTGGCATGACTCGCTTGGCCAGTTGGGAGCGGCGGCTCGAGTGGCCGCTCACCGCGGTCGCCGTCCTGTTCCTCGCCGCCTACGCGGTGCCCATCCTGCAACCAGCATTGCCCGCCGGCACGCGAACGCTCTGCGCGGCCGTCGTCTGGGCGACGTGGGCGATCTTCGCGACCGACTACCTCGTCCGGCTGGCGATCACCGAGGATCGGTGGCGGTTCGTCAGGCGCAACGTCCTCACGTTGCTCGTCATCGTCCTCCCGCTGCTTCGGCCGCTGCGGTTGCTGCGGATGGTCATGTTGCTCGACGTCCTCAACCGGCGGGCGGCGCGATCGCTGCACGGACAGGTCGCGGTGTATGTGTCCGGATCGGCGTGCCTGCTCATCTTCTGCGCGGCGCTCGCCATCCTCGACGTGGAACGCGGTCGTCCGGGCGCCTCCATCACCACGTTCGGCGACGCGTTGTGGTGGGCGCTGACCACGGTGACGACCGTCGGGTACGGCGACATGGTCCCCACGACCGACATCGGCCGGCTCATTGCCGCGGGGCTGATGATCGGCGGGATCGCGCTGCTCGGCACCGTCACCGCGACGCTCGCGTCGTGGTTCGTCCAGCGCGTCACCGTGTCGGACCAGCTCACCCGGGTCGAGGTCGAGCGCCTGACCGAGGAGGTTCACCAGCTCCGCGCGCGTTTGGACGAACGGGTCGAGCGCTGACCGGAAGTCGCCGTTTCACCGGCCGCTTGCGGTCTGTTCACGTTGCACGTACGGCAGCGCCGTTAGCGTCGCGGGCATGAGTGGACAGGCGTGGGGACGGCGTGGGTTTCTGGCTCTTGGTGCGGCCGGTGCGCTTGCCGCGGCGAGTCAGCCGGCGGCCGCGGCCAGCGGGGTGCGGTTCGCGGTGGTCACCGACACACACTCCAACGTCGACGAGCCGGCGCGGCATGCGCTGCTCACCAGGATCTTCGCGGCCATCGACGCCTCCGATCCCGACTTCGTGCTCAACTGCGGCGACATCACCGAGTACGGCTCCGCCGACGAGATCGACGCCTACCTCGCCACCGTTCCCGACTCGCTCCGGCCCCGCGTACGCCACGTACCCGGCAACCATGAGGTTC
Organism: uncultured Actinomycetota bacterium; assembly: GCA_963762635.1. Lineage (GTDB taxonomy): Bacteria > Actinomycetota > Actinomycetes > Propionibacteriales > Actinopolymorphaceae > Tenggerimyces. The sequence continues at coordinate 644,696 of CAVXLQ010000003.1, read as the reverse complement.
GCTGGGACGTGAACGGCGCCGAGCTCTATCGGGAGAAGTTCGGGCCCGCTCCGTTCTCGTTCGACGTCGGCGGCCTGCACGTCGTCGGGCTCGATCCGACGCAGCTGCTGCAGGAGCCCGGCCTGTTCGGCCCCGAGGACCTCGCCTGGCTCGACCGCGATCTCCGCCGCGCCGGCCAGCGCCCGTCGGTGTTGTTCCTGCACTTCCCGCTCGGCGCGCACTACTACTACGTCAACGACCAGGACGCGTTCTTCGAGACGATCGCGCCCTACCCCGTTCGCGCGATCTTCGCCGGCCACATCCACACCGAGCAGGTCCAGCGCTTCAACGGGCTCACCCAGGTCGCGGCCGACGCCACCAAGGACGGGCCGTGGTACTACGCGGTCGAACGTCTCAGCAACGCTCTGCAGGTCGAGCTCGTCACGATCAACGCCGACGGAACGACGGCTCGCCGCGAGGTGGCAACGATTCCACTCGGTCGCGACGACACCGACCTGGAGCCGATCGACGTCGACCTCGGCCAAGCCGCCGCCGGCTCGCTCCCGGTCTCCGTTCGCCTTGCTCGCCGCGCGAAAGCCCAGACCGTTCAGGCGCAGGTCTACCCGCAGCACGTCTTCGGCGGCAGCAACAACGGCACCTGGGTCGACCTCACGGCGTCGAGCTCGACCTGGTCCGGCGCGGTGGACGTGTCCGCGTTGCCGCCAGGCCCACATCGCTTGCAGGTAAGGGTGTCCGACGCCGCCGATGCCCGGTACGACCGGACCGAGACGTTCTCGTTGCCCCGCATCCCCGGCGGCGGCCCGTCGATCCAGTGGACTACCAAGCTCGCCGGCAAGGTGCAAGGCGCCCTTGCTTCGCACGGCGACCTCGTCGTCGCCGCGTCGACGGCTGGCACCGTGAAGGCGTTTCGGCCGACCGAAACGCGGGCCCGGCTCGAGTGGGACACCAAGGTCGGCCCCGCCTACCGCGGCGCGGCGTTCAGCGGTGACGGTCGAACGATCTTCGTCCCCTCGGCGGACCGACACCTTTACGCCCTGCGAGCGAGGGATGGCAAGCAGGCTTGGCGATTCCGTACGCCGGCCCCGGTACTCAGTATGCCGCTCACCGCCAACGTCGACGACCGCGAGCTCGTGATCTTCACCGCCGGCATGACGCTGTACGCGCTGGACGCCCGCACCGGCGCGCGCGTGTGGTCGGCCAATCTGCACGGCTTCTTCGCCGGGCGGGTCGCCTGTGACGGCGAGCGCGTCTACACCGGCGGCGGGGACGGCAACGCGTACGCGTTCGACGCCCGCACCGGCACCGAGCTGTGGACCGCGTCGATGACCACGCGGACGACCGCGTACGTCCGCCTCATCTACGGCCCGTGGGACGACGTACTCGAGCTGCTGCCGAACGGCACGGTGCTCGTCTCGACCGTCACCAGCGCGACCGCGCTCGACCGGGCGACCGGCGCCGTGCGCTGGACAGTGCCGAGTGGCACGCTCTACCCGCCGTCGATCCCGCTCGACGACCAGCGGCTGTTGATCGTGGACGAGTTCAGCCGGTTCCAGCTGGTCTCCCCCACGACCGGCGTCGCGATCTGGAAGTCGGAGCTCGGCGTACGGACGTTGAACGCCGGCCCGGTGATCGCGGGCGACCGCGCCTGGATCGTGGCGACGACCGGCCTGCTGGCCAGCCTCGACCTCGCCACCGGCGCGGTCGGGAACCGCCTGCAGCTCACACCGGCCAACACGTTCAGCACGCCGGTCGTCGTCGACGGCATGCTGATCGCCGCCGACCAGGCCGGCGTCGTGCGCGGAATCAGCTTGCCCAGTCCGGCGGCGTCCTGACCTCCAGGTCCAGCTCGCCGGCGATCGGCTCGAGCGCGTACTCGATCCGCAGACTGCCGTCCTCGTCCGTATGCACCCACCCGTGGCTGCCGTCACGCGTGACGAGAACCCATCGGTCCGGGTACGGCGTGCCCGGGTCGATGAGCGCGCGGACGCCGAGCGTCCCGCAGAGCCGGCGCGTGAACTCGAGCTCGCTCACCCCACCGACCGCCGGCGCGACGGTGAGCTCCCACCCGAACGGAGACTCGGAATCCCGTTCGACGAGCAGGACGTTCGTGGACTCCAGGCCGTACGTCTCGCGCAGGTAGCCCGGCACCCGATCGGCCAGCCCGCCATCCTCGACGTAGAGGGAGTACGTCACGCTTCCTTGGCGGCGAGCTGACCGCAGGCGCCGTCGATCTCACGGCCACGGGTGTCGCGCACGGTGACCGGCACGCCGTGCGCCTCGAGGCGACGGGCGAACTCGCGCTCGTCCTCGGGGCGCGAGGCGGTCCACTTCGAGCCCGGCGTGGGGTTGAGCGGGATCAGGTTGACGTGCACGAGCTGGCCGGCGAGCAGTTCGCCGAGCAGATCGGCCCGCCAGGCCTGGTCGTTGATGTCGCGGATCAGCGCGTACTCGATCGACACCCGCCGCTTGGTGCGCGCCGCGTACTCCCACGCGGAGTCGAGCACCTCCCGCACCTTCCAACGGGTGTTGACCGGAACGAGCTCGTCGCGCAGCTCGTCGTCGGGCGCGTGCAGCGAGACGGCGAGCGTGACGTTCAGGCCCTCTTCGGTGAGCTGCTTGATCCGCGGCACCAGGCCGACGGTCGAGACGGTGACGCCACGCTGGGAGATGCCGAGCCCGTCCGGGACGGGGTCGGTGAATCGGCGAACGGCGGAGATCACCGTGCGGTAGTTGGCCATCGGCTCGCCCATGCCCATGAAGACGATGTTCGACACCCGGCCCGGTCCGCCCTCGACCTCGCCGCGGGCGAGCATGCGGGAGCCGGCGACGACCTGGCCGACGATCTCGGCGGCGGACAGGTTGCGGGTGAGGCCGGCCTGGCCGGTGGCACAGAACGGGCAGGCCATCCCGCAGCCCGCCTGGCTCGAGACGCACATCGTGACGCGACCGGGGTAGCGCATGAGGACGGACTCGACGAGCGCGCCGTCGAACAGGCGCCACACCGACTTGACGGTGGTACCGCCGTCGCTGGTGAGCGTGCGGATGGGGGTGAGCAGGTTCGGCAGCAGCCCGTCGACGATCTGGTCGCGTCCGGTGGCCGGAAGATCGGTCATCTCGGCGGGGTCGTCGACGTACCGCGCGAAGTAGTGCGTGGACAGCTGCCGGGCGCGATACGCCGGCTGCCCGAGCTCGGTCAGCGCCTCGCGGCGCTCGGTGGGGCTCAGATCGGCGAGATGACGGGGCGGCTTCCCTCGGCGCGGTGCGGCGAAGACGAGCTCAACTGGCTGGTTCATGGCTCCGCCCAGTGTAGGCGGTGCCCGCAATCAGCCTCCGAACTCGTACCGCACGACCGGCGGACTTAGGCGGCGACCGGCGCGCGACTGTGCCGGCGCTGGGTCAGGACGGCGAGGGCGAGGAGGACGACGGCGCCGGTGCCGAACACGACGTTCCCGATCAGGCTGATCTCGCGCGGAACGTCGAGGTAGCTCGCGTGCAGGAAGCCGGCCCAGACGTAAGTGAGCAGGCAGCCGCCGGCGACGGCGAGCCGGTGCGCCGGTCCCCAGCCGGTCCGCCGTGAGGCGCGGACGAGCAGGACGACGGATCCCGCGGCGAGGATTGCCCAACAGAGGATGGAGATCCACGGATCGACGAGCTCGGCGACGAAGCGATCGGACGACCAGTACAGGCCGGTGAGCGCGAACGCGACCAGGCCGACTCGCAGCGGCCGCGGCGCCTCACGCTCCGAGGTTTGCGCCTGGGTTCGGGGCAGGCGGAACGCGAGGGCGATCAGGACGACGACGAGGGCGACGATGACGCCGTTCTGCAGCAGACTGCCGACGAACCTGAACTCCGAGTACTGCATGAACCACAGCAGCGCACTGCCGAGCACGAAGACGACGGCTGCAACCGTCAACCCCGACCTTGCCCAGCCAGGGGCGCGGCTCCTCGCGGTCGAACGCTTCGACGATCGCGATCGGGACGCAAATGCTCCAGACGGTGTGCAGGGTCAGGGTTCCCTGCAGGAGCGAGCCACTGATGTCGAGCCCGGGGATCGGAGCGAGGCCGACGAAGCTGTCGAGCCCGACGTAGGCTGGGTTGAACAGCATCTGGTCGATCGGGCCTTCCTCGACGAGCGCGTATGCCGCCGCCAGCAGGATGATCCCGCGCCAGCCGATGCCGGTACGGCGTGCGACCTCGCGGATGAGCAGCGCGCCTCCGCCGTACATCGGCGCCAGCAGCGCGACGTACGGGAACGCGGTGATGGGCTGGTTGCCGAGCAGGAACTCGCCGACGTACGGCGCGAGCAGGAACAGTCCGACGGGAAGCGACCAGCGAAGTCTCACGCTGGCGACATTAACAGAGCAGCTGGTCTATCTTTGGTCGCTTCCTGCGTGACCAAAGGATGATTCGTGGTCGAGCGAGTGCTCCAGGATTCCGTAGGATGGCGGGGATGCGTACGGTCAATCCCGAGCAGCATGCTCGCAAACGCGCCGAGCTCCTGGCCGCGGCCGGGGAGGAGTTCGCCGCCTTCGGCGTGGACGGGGCGACGACGGCCGGGATCTGCCGCCGCGCCGGGATCGGGTCGGGGACCCTGTTCCACTACTTCCCGACCAAGCGCGACATCTTCCACGCGATGTTCGCCGAGGCACTGGCCGGCAACGCACGCGTCTGCGACGAGGCGCTGCTCACCGCGTCCGCCGACGAGGGCCTCGACCTGCTCGTCGACCACCTCGTGGCCGACCTCGGCGAACCCACCGCCCCCGGCCTTAGCGCCGCGGCGATCCTGCAGGCGAACCGCGACCCGACGTTCGCGACGCTCCTCGCCGTGGACGAAGAGCGCACCCGCACCACCCTCGTCGCCCTCCTCGGCCGGCTAGCGAGCGACGGCCGCCACCTCCCGTTCGCCCCTCACCGCGCCGCGCAGTGGATCATCACCACCATCGACGCGGCCTACCTGTCGGCGGCAGGCAGCGGAGACTTCGAGCCGAACCTCCTCACCGCCGAGCTCCGCCACTTGATCGCCTGGCTCGTCGGCCGCACGGGTCAGCCCTAGCCGGCTGCCGCGGTCTGCCGCTCCCCGACGGGCGCAGGGCGAACTGGTGGCGAGGGTGGCGGGCGACCGTTCTAGCGCGGGTGGTCGGAGGGCTCGGGCTGCGTGGGGGTGGGGTCGGGCACGGTGGGTGCTGGGGTGGCAGGTGACTTCGGGCCGGCGCCTAGGCGGGACTCGGACCAGACGAAGAGGCCGCCGCTGGCGACGATGGCGACGCCGCCGATGATGCCTACGCCGATGCCGAGGCCGGACCACAGCAGCCAGCTCACGATGGCGCCGATGCCGCCTACGACGACGACCACGAGGGCCAGGAATGCCAAGGCCGAGGCACCCGGCCCCTGGGCCTTGGCCCGCCGCTGCCGTGTTCGTTCCAACTGCTTCAGCATCCCTACCCCCGTAGTGACGGACATCCAGCGGTCCAGCTACCCCATGGCAGCCTCGACCAATCACCGTCACGTCAAGGAAGACGAACTCGCTCTCGCATCATTGACCTTCGAGAAACACCCGCGCAAACCAAGATCAGCTCGTGGACGCGCCAATCAGCAGGTCGTCACCGCTTCCGCACAGTCGGTTCGGGAACGAACGATTTCCCTTACCCGCATGCCAGAACCACACGCGCGCATCATCACCGCGAGGTCGCGCTCCTGCGCTCTTCTTCGAAAGCGCTACGGCCGGCGACTGCTGTCGCGCTCGTGCAGGACTGTACGCAACACCACCCGAGCGGGAGGGCGGGAGGGCTCCTTGATCCGCTCGACCAGCAGCCGCGCCGCGGTCTGGCCGAGCTCGTACGTCGGCTGCGCCACGGTCGTCAGCGACGGCCGCACCAGGTGCGCCCACGGGATGTCGTCGAACCCCACGAAGCCCACCTCGTCCGGCACCTTCACGCCTCGGCTGACGAGGCAGTCCATCGCCCCGACCGTGGTGAGGTTGTTCGCCGCGAAGACCGCGTCGGGCCGGGCGATCTCGGAGTCCAGCAGGGACTCCATCGACTCGAACGCGCCGGCCTCGCGATAGTCGGAGTACCGCACCAGCGACTCGTCCATCGGCAGCCCGGCCGCGGCCAGCGCCCGCTTGTAGCCGCGCAGCCGCTGGGTGGCCGTGGACAGCTGCTTCGGGCCGGTGATGCAGGCGATCCGCCGGTAACCCGACTCGATCAGGTGCGACGTCGCGAGCTCGGCACCGTGCTCGTTGTCGACCAGCACGCTGTCGACGGTCGCCGCCCGCAGCTCGCGGTCGATCGCCACCACGGGCGTGTTCGCCTCGATCAGCAGCCGTACGTCGCGGCCACGCCCCGACGGCGAGATGATCACGCCGGCCATCTGCTCGTCGAGGACGACGCCGATGTACTGGCTCTCCTTCGCCGGGTTCTCGTCGGAGTTGCACAAGGCCACCGAGTACCCCTCGGCCTGCGCCACGTCCTCCACCCCACGCGCGAGCGCGGTGAAGAACGGGTTGCCGATGTCGGAGATGATCAGCCCCCACAGCATGGTCCGGCTGCGGCGGAGGTTCCGGGCCACGGCGTTGCGCCGATAGCCGAGCGAACGCACCGCATCTTGCACCCGCTCGACCAGCACCGGGTCGACGGTCGCACGCCCGTTCAGGACCCGCGACACGGTCGCGGCCGATACCTGCGCCTGGCGGGCCACGTCGTAGATCGTCGTCATGGAACCTCTGTCTCCTCGCCCAGCTCACCTAGCCGTGCTGCCGGGATTAGCTTGCAGCAAGCGGCCGCGATGAGCCGTTGACACCACGCCCGAACACATCGTAGCGTGCGAGCAATCGATTTCTCGCTCTTCTTTTGTCAAATGTCGACGGCGCGTCGGGCCTGTCGGGCGTACGCATCGTCTCCGCGGCACAGCCTGATCGCCCTGATCGCTTCACTGGCGGTCTCGCCCCTCGGCAGCATCGTGCCGGTCACCGGCCTCCGTGTCACGCCTGACAACCCGACCAGCAACGCCGCCGGGCCGAACAAGACGTTCGTGCTCAGCTTCGACCCGACCGACGGCGATGGCGTCCGCATCACAGGCCAGCCAGGCGGGACGAGGACGTCCATCTCGATCGCCGAGCTCGAGGTCTACCGCGGCGGCCTCGTCGCGCCGACGGCGGCTTCGAGCGTCAGCCCGGTAGTACGGTCGCGGCGCCGTGGAGCGCTGAGGCCCGGCAACAAGGACTTCGCCTCGGGCACGAACACCACCGTGACCGTCTTCGGTGGTTTCTGGGCGCCGGGCGCCGACTGCTGGGTCCAACTCGACGACATCGCGCTCGACCCGCGATGATCGGCGGGTGCGGCTTCCTGTCGACGACGTCCGAAGGCGATTCAGCTCAGGGCGAACGGCCCATCTCGCGACTGTGGACGAGCGAGGCCGTCCGCACGTCGTGGTGGTCACGTTCGCCCTCACCGGCGACGTGGTGGTGACCGCGGTCGACCACAAGCCGAAGTCCACCCAGCAGCTGGCCAGACTGACGCACATCGAGGCGAACCCGCAGGTCAGCCTGCTCGTCGACCACTACGACGAGGACTGGTCGCGGCTGTGGTGGGCCCGCGCGGAAGGTACCGCCCGGGTCCTGACGGACCCGGCCGAGCGCGGGGAGCCGGTCGACCGGTTGGTCGCGAAGTACCCCCAGTACGCCGAGATCCGCCCGTCCGGACCCGTCATCCAGGTGGCCGTCGAGCGCTGGACCGGCTGGGCGGGCGAGGCCTAGGACCATCGACCTACCTCACGTCGTGCAGGTGCCCGATGCGTGCCCCGCGACGTTGCGCCAACGTGAGAAACACTGAAGAAACCCCTTGAAAATAGGGGCCGTAGACGTGCTACAACCAAGGTCGGACCGACTCGAAGATCGTTCCGCAGGGCACATGTCGGTGGGGTCTGGCATCGTGCGCTTCGCCAGCTCAACCACCAATGGAGGCCCTCGTGGCAACGCTCCGCTCGGAGTTCACCGTCGCCGACCAGTTCAGGTCGGACCGGCGGAGCCCGCTGCGCTGGGTCCTGTCGCATCAGCTTCGCAACAAGAAATACGTCGTCGGTGCCCTGCTCGGTTCGCTCGGCTTCATCGTTCTCAACTCGACCGTCCCCGGCCTGACCGGCACCGCGTTCGACGCCGTCCTGAACGGCGATCGCGGCATGCTCGTCACCGTCGTCCTGCTCCTGCTCGGCATCGTGGTCGTCCGCGGCTCGCTCGACCTCGGGGCCCGGCTGTGCAGCGAGGTGCTGGCCAAGCGGTTCGAGCGTGGTGGCCGCGAGGAGCTCTACATCAGCCTGCTGGGCAAGAGCCAGACGTTCCACAACCGGCAGCGCATCGGCGACCTGATGGCCCGCGCGGCGAACGACGTCCGCCAGCTCAGCTCGATGATCTCCCCCGGCTTCGACCTGCTGTTCGACTCGATCCTGCAGGGCCTGGTGCCGCTGGTGTTCATCGCACTGATCGACTGGCGGCTGCTGCTCTCGCCGCTGGCGTTCGCCGTCGTGTTCATCGTCGCCCTGCGCGGCTACACCAAGAAGCTCGGCCCCGTCTCGACCCGGATGCGCGAGCAGTTCGGCGACCTGAACGCGGGACTGACCGAGGCCGTGCGCGGCATCGAGGTCGTCAAGGTGACCGCGATGGAGCCGCGCGAGCACGGCAAGTTCGAGAAGAACGCGAAGCTCTACCGCGACTCGTTCGTCGAGCAGGGCGTGATCCAGGCCCGCTACCTGCCCACCCTGCTACTCGCGGTCGCGACCGCTGGCGCGCTGCTGCACGGGCTCCTGCTCTACCGCGGTGGCGCGATCACGGTCGGCGACCTGGTCGCCTACATGGGGCTGATGGGCATGCTCGGCTGGCCCACGTTCGCCTCGACGTTCACGTTCACCCTCATCCAGCTCGGCATCGCGAGCGCCCGACGGCTGATCTCGCTGATGGAGGAGGACTCCGAGCTGGACGAGAACCCGTCCGGCCACCGGGCGGACGTGCGGGGCGAGATCGAGTTCCAGCACGTCACGTTCGCCTACGAGGGCGGCGATCCGGTGTTACACGACGTCTCGTTCAGGGCCGAGCCAGGGCAGACGATCGCGATCGTGGGTGAGACCGGTTCGGGCAAGAGCACGATGACGAAGCTGGTCAACCGGACGTACGACGTCACCGGCGGCAAGATCCTCATTGACGGCGTCGACCTGCGCGAGTGGAACTTGGACTCGCTCCGCTCCCAGATCTCCACGATCGAGCAGGACATCGTGCTGTTCTCCCGCCCGGTGTCGGAGAACATCGCGTTCAGCCTTGGTCAGCAGGCTCATTCCGAGGCTGTCGTCCGCGCCGCCAAGGACGCGCAGGCTCATGAGTTCATCCAGCAGCTCGAAGACGGCTACGACACGGTCATCGGCGAGCGCGGCGTCACCCTCTCCGGTGGACAGCGGCAACGGCTCGCGATCGCCCGCGCGCTGCTGACCGACCCCGGCATCCTCATCCTGGACGACTCGACGAGTGCGATCGACAGCGCGACCGAGGACGAGATCCAGCGCGCGATCCGGCGCATCCTGCAAGGGCGAACGACGTTACTGATCACCCACCGGCTTTCGCAGATCCGCTGGGCCGACAAGGTGCTGCTGATCCGCCGCGGTGAGCTGATCGACCAGGGCACGCACGACGAGCTGCTCGGTCGTTGCTCGCTCTATCGAAGGATCTTCGCGCACTACGACGAGGCCGACTACAAGGAACCAGACGCCGCACTCACCGCGACCGGCAGCCGTGGGGAGGTCAGCTAAATGGGCTTCATCATGGAAGGCCTCGACGCCGAGGACTACGACCGTACGTACAGCGACGGCGACCTCGTCCGCCGCGTCGGCCGCTACTTCAAGCCAGCCCTGGCGGGCATGGGACTCGTCGCAGTGACGATCGTGCTCGCCTCACTGATGCAGGCGGCCTTCCCGGTCCTGATCAGCTGGGGACTCGACCACATCGAGGGCCCGCAAGGGGTGTCGACGATCACGATCCTGGTGGTCAGCATTCTCGTCACCGGGATGCTCGCCTGGTTCTTCAACTTCGTCCGCCAGGCACTCACCGCGCGGATCGTCGGCGATGTCGTGATCACGTTGCGGAAGGACGCGTTCGCCGCGGTCATGCGGCGGGACATGTCGTTCTACGACGAGACGCCGTCCGGCAAGGTGGTCAGCCGGATCACCTCCGACACCGACGACTTCGCCACGGTCGTCACGCTGGTGATGAACCTGCTCAGCCAGGTGCTGTTGCTCGTCTTCGTCACCGCGCTGCTGTTCCAGCGCGACGTCGGACTCGCGCTCCTGACGCTCGCGATCACGCCGATCATCGTGGCGATGGCGCTCGGCTTCCGGAAGATCGCCCGCGACACCACCCGGAAGGCGCAGCGTTCGCTTTCGAGGGTGAACGCGAACGTCCAGGAAATGATGAGCGGTATCGCGGTCGCGAAGAACTTCCGCCAAGAGCAGACCGTCTACGAAGAGTTCGGCCCGATCAACGAGCAGAGCTACCAGGTGACGGTCCGGCAGGGGTTCGTGTTCAGCAGCATCTTCCCGCTGCTGTTCATCGTCGCGGGTCTCGGCACCGTCGCACTCGTTCAGGTCGGCGGCACCACCGTGCTCGGCGGCGATCTGTCGGCCGGCGACTGGTACCTGTTCCTGCAGGCGGTCGCGCTGTTCTGGTTCCCGTTGACGAGCATCGCGTCGTTCTGGTCGCAGTTCCAGCAGGGCCTCTCGGCGGCCGAACGGGTCTTCGCACTGGTCGACGCCGACGCCGCGGGTGATCCAGCACGACCCTCAGCCGGTGGGCCGGCTGAGCGGCGAGATCGAGTTCCGGCAGGTCGTCTTCGGCTACACGGTCGACCAGCGGGTGCTGAACGAGTTCAGCGTGCACATCCGACCGGGCGAGACCGTCGCGCTGGTCGGACACACCGGGGCCGGGAAGTCGACGCTGGGCAAGCTCATCACCCGGTTCTACGAGTTCCAGGGCGGCCACATCCTGCTCGACGGCCGGGACATCCGGTCGCTCGACCTGGCCGAGTACCGGCGCCAGCTCGGGGTCGTTCCGCAGTCCCCGTTCCTGTTCTCGGGAACGGTGGCCGACAACATCCGCTATCCCCGACCGGACGCCACCGACGAGGACGTGGTGATAGCCGCGCGGCAGGTCGCCGGCGGCGACTGGCTGGAGATCCTGCCCGACGGCCTCGAGACCGAGGTCGGCGAACACGGCAAGTCCCTCTCGATGGGGCAACGGCAGCTGGTCGCCCTGGCCCGGGTGCTGATCCAGGACCCGGCGATCGTGATCCTGGACGAGGCGACCGCGAGCGTCGACCCGTTGACCGAGGCGCAGATCCAGGAAGGTCTGGACGTCGTGCTGGCCGATCGGACGTCGATCGTGATCGCACACAGGTTGTCCACCATCGAGCACGCCGACCGGATCATCGTGCTCGAGGCCGGTCGGATCGTCGAGGAGGGCACTCATCAGTCCCTCATGCAGGCGGGCGGGCACTACTGCCAGGTCTACAACACGTACTTCCGGCACCAATCGCCCAACTACCGCCCCGGCACCGGCTTCGTTCCCGTCTTGGCAGGGGAAGCCGCCGCCGACTAATAGAACCTGACCGATATCACATTCTTCCGACTCGGAGAATGTGGCTCCGGTTGATCGCATTTCCGCTATCGAGTGCTATTGTCTTGCCATCACACGACTGAAGTGGGAGTGGTAATGGCTCAACGTACCCTCGTCCAGCTTATCGACGATATCGACGGTACGACTGTGGCGAACGGCAAGGGCGAGACGATCGAGTTCGGCATCGATGGCGTGCTGTACGAGATCGACCTGGCGGACAAGAACGCGAAGCGCTTCCGGGACGCTCTTGCTCCCTTCGTGGGATCTGCACGCAAGGTGAGCGCTCGGGGCGCGCGCCGGGTGGGGAGTGGGCGTTCGGCTAGGGCCGACAAGGCGCAAACTCAGGCGATTCGGGAATGGGCCAAGGAAAACGGATACGAAATCAGTGACCGTGGCCGAATCCCCGCGACAATCATCGAGGCCTACAACGCCGAGTAGTGACCGTACCGTCACGACGCACAGAACTCCCCCGCCACGCCGGCGGGGGAGTTTGCTTTTGCCTGTGGATTACTCTTCGAAGGGTGCCGATCCTGGCCGCCCAATCCACGGCATCCGGCCTCCGGCAACAGACGAATCCGGAGAGGATCGAATCGCGGGGCGGACCATTCGAAGGGAGCTACCAAGGATGCCTCAGGTCCTTACGCTTGTCGGTCCACGTTCGTTGGAGATTCGCGAGCTCGAGCCTCAATCGGCGTTGCGGCCGGGTCAGGCGCGGTTGCGGAGCGTCGTCAGCGGAATCAGCCACGGCACCGAGCTGAACCTCTACCGCGGCACGTCGCCGTTCCACGACAAGGACTTCGACCGCGAGGCCCGCCTGTTCCGCCCGCGATCGAAGGGCAGCGAGTACCCGCACGGCATCGGGTACGAGCTCGTCAGCGAGATCGTCGAGGTCGCACCCGACGTCACCGCGCTGAGCGTGGGTGACCTGGTCCACTCCCCCAACGGCCACGCCGACGAGCTGGTCGTGGACGTCGAGCGGGTGATGACCGCCGAGCTACCGCTGACGAAGCTGCCGCCGACCGACAAGCCCGAGCGCGGCGTGTTCCTCGCCCTCGCCGGAGTCGCGCTCAACGCCACCCACGACGCGAACGTCAAGCTCGGCGACACCGTCGTGGTCTCGGGCCTCGGGGTGATCGGACAGCTGATCGTCCAGCTGGCAAGGCTGAACGGCGCCACCAGAGTGATCGGCGTCGACCCGGTCGCGGCCCGGCGCGAGCTGGCGGAGACGCTTCGGCGCCACTGCCACGATCGACCCGCGAGCGGTCGAGGAGTCGGTCGGCTGGTCGGTCCGGGAGGCGAACGGCGGCGTCGGGGTCGATACGGCGATCGAGACTTCCGGAACGTACCGGGGCCTGCAGGCCGCGATCGCCTCGGTCGGTGTGGGCGGGCGCGTGGTGAGCGTCGGCTACTACCGCGGCGACGCTGGTACGGACCTCGCGCTCGGCGAGGAGTGGCACCACAACCGACCACAGCTGGTGTCGAGCATGGGCGTCTGGGGCTGCCCGCACCGCGACCACCCACGGTGGAACCGGCCGCGGATCTCCGCCACGGTTTCCGACCTGCTGTTCGGCGGCCAGCTGCGGGTGGACGAGTTGCTCACCGAGCGCGTCCCGTTCACCGACGCGCCGACCGCGTACGCGAAGCTCGACGCCGATCCGGAGGCCACGATGAAGATCGCGCTCACGTACGGACGAAGCTGACGATCCGGTCGATCGCTACGCGTGCTTCGGGGATGGGCAGCAGCGGGTAGACGTGGACGAGGTCCGGCTGGTCGACGAGCTCGACCGCCGGGCCGCCGCGTTCGGCGAGGTCCCGAGCCTGTGGGGCGAGGCAGTCCCTGCTGCCGACGAACACCAGCGTCGGCGGCAGGTTCGCCTGGTCGCCGAACAGCGGGCTGACCTCCGGCCGTGCGGGATCGTCGTCCCCCGCCCAGAGCCTGCCGGCCTCGCGGCCACCGTCGACGCCGAGCCACGGATCGACCCGGTCGAGCCGTACGGACTCCGGCGACGACACCGTGGCATCCAGGAACGGCGCGATCAGCACGACCCGGCGCGGGACGACTCCCGCGGCGATCGCCTGGTGGACGAGCGCCAGCGCGAGGCCGCCGCCGGCGGAGTCGCCCATCACCGTGACGGATTCTGTGACGAGTTTCGCCAAGGGAGGAAGGCTGTCGCGCCATGTGTGCTTGGGCGCCTTCGGGTACAGCGGGACGGTGACCGTGGCGTCGAGGCGCTCGGCCAGGCGGGTGATCAGCGTCCAGTGCTGCTTGGCGATCTCGAAGACGTACCCGCCGCCGTGCAGGTACAGCAGGTGATGCGAGCCGCCTCCCGACGACGCCGTGACCGTGTAGATCGGGAAGCCCAGCGAGTCGTCTCGCACAGCGCCCTCGGGTGGCGGCGCCGGCTCGTGCGCCTTGGCGATCGCCGCGTGCAGACCGGCCACCGAGGCCCAGCGGTGCTTGCGCGTGAGGCGGAGGAAGGGGACGGCGATGCTGTGCAGGAGGCTCGGCACGGGCCTAGGCCCAGTCGCCGTGCCAGTCGAGGGCGACCTCGGCGCCGTCGGCTGTGACGTCCAACGCCAGGTGGTCGGGCATGGCCATCCGGCGCCAGCCGTCGAGGTCGGGAGGGGCGAGGGTGAGGGCGGCGACGAGGAGCGTGAACGCCGTACCGTGGCCGGCCAGCGCGACCTCGCCCCCGGCCGGCACCGCGCGGACCGCTGCGACGATCCGTTCGGTCGTGGCGCGCCCCGTCTCCCAGCCCGGGAGCGCCGGAGCGTCCGGCTCGAGCATCGACCGCGACACGATCTCGTGCCACTGCTTGCCGCCGAGCCACGGGCCGGCCGGACGTTCCATCTCGCGAAGGTCGTCGACGACGGTCACCGGAACGGACGCCAGAGCCTCCGCCGTGCCGAGTGCCTTGGGCTCCGGCGAGGAGTACCAGGCCGCGTCGGCCGGGAGCCGCCCCGACGCACGCAGCGACGCCAGACCCTCGGCGGCCTCGGGCGCGAGCGGCCAGGACGCGTTCGGCACGCCTTCGGTGATGAGCGGTCGCCCGTGCCGAACGAGGTGCAGCCTCATCCGATCGGGATCATCAGCGTCAGCACGATCCAGCTCACCAGTGCCGACGGGAGCAGCGAGTCGAGCCGGTCCATCACGCCACCGTGGCCGGGCAGGACGTGGCCCATGTCCTTGATGCCGAGGTCGCGCTTCAGCGCCGACTCGACCAGGTCGCCGGGCGTCGCGGTCAGCGTCACGACCGCGCCCAGCACGAGGCCGGCCAGCCAGTGGCCGTCGAACAGGATCCAGCCGCCCACCGTACCGACCGCGAGGCAAAGTACCGCCGAGCCGGCCAGCCCCTCCCAGGTCTTCTTCGGGCTGATCGAGGGGGCGAGCGGGTGCCGCCCGAACAGCATGCCCGCCGCGAGTCCGCCGACGTCCGACATGACGGTCACGGCGGCGAAGAGCAGCACGCGGTACGCGCCGTCCTCGGGCCGCAGCATGAGGATCGCGAACGCGGCGAGGAACGGTACGTACAGCGCGACGAAGAAGCTCGCGGTGATGTCGCGGACGAACCCCTCGCGGGGTCCGGTGACGCGCCAGAAGCAGACCACCAACGTACAAAGGCCGAGCGCCGCGGCGAGCACACCTGCTCCGCCGATGTACCCGCCCGCGATCATGCCGATCACGCCGGCCTGCATGGGGATCAGCGGCAGTCGTACGCCGGACGGGCGGAGCGCCTGGGCCAGCTCGACCACGCCGATGCCGACGATGATCACGACAAGTACGACGAACGCGACCTTGAAGACCAGCAGCGAGACGATGACCGCGCCGGCCATGAGGCTGCCCACGCCGATGGCGGCGGCGAGGTCGCGGCCGGGACGTTCCGTGGTCGGCAAGGCCTCGTCGGCGACGGGCGCGACGGGTGCGGCGGGGACACCGTTCGCCGCAGCCGCCTCGGGCGCGTCGGTACCACCGGGCGGAGCGATCGCTTCAGCTCTGTCCGGGTCCTGCGAGCTCTGCGCCCCAGTCACGGCGTCATGCACGACGAGACCCGGGGCCGTGCCACCCCGTCAGGCACCACACCGCGGAGACCCCTAGACCTCGAGGATCTCTGCTTCTTTGTGCTTGACCAGTTCATCGATCTGCTCGACGTACTTGTGGGTGATGCCTTCGAGCCGCTTCTCCGCGCGGGCCACATCGTCCTCGCCGGCGTCGCCGTCGCGAGAGAGCTTGTCGAGCGCCTCCTTGGCGTGCCGCCGCACGCCTCGGACGGAGACCCGCCCCTCCTCGGCCTTGTTCCGCGCGAGCTTCACGTACTCCTTGCGACGTTCCTCGGTGAGCTCCGGCAGCGCGATGCGGATCACAGCACCGTCGTTGTTCGGGTTGACCCCAAGGTCGGAGTCGCGGACCGACTTCTCGATCGCGTGCAGCGAGCTCTTGTCGTAAGGCGTGATCACGACGAGACGGGCCTCTGGGATGTGGAACGAGGCGAGCTGCTGGATCGGCGTCGGCGTGCCGTAGTACTCCGCCTCGATCTTCGCGAACATCGCCGGGTGGGCGCGTCCGGTCCGAATCGTGGCGAAGTCTTCCTTGGCGAACTCGACGGCCTTACCCATCTTCTGCTCGGCCTCGGCGAGGGTCTGGTCGATGGTCACGGTCGGGTTCTCCTTGTCCTTCGGCGGTCGTTTCGGGGTGGCGGGTCAGCCGTCCGCCGAAACGAGTGTTCCGATCCTCTCACCTCGGATGACACGCGCGATGTTGCCGTCCTCGCGGAGGTTGAAGACGATGATCGGCAGGTTGTGCTCCATGCACAAGCTGAACGCGGTGGCATCCGCCACGCGGAACCCGCGCTGGAGGCACTCGGCGAAGCTGATCCGTTCGAACTTGGTTGCCGTCGGCACCTTCTTCGGGTCGGCGTCGTACACGCCGTCGACCGAGGTCGCCTTCAGCAGGATCTGGGCACCGATCTCCAGCGCGCGCTGCGCGCCGACGGTGTCGGTGGTGAAGTACGGCATGCCGCTTCCGGCGCCGAAGATCACGACGCGGCCCTTCTCCAGGTGCCGGATCGCGCGGCGGGGGATGTACGGCTCGGCGATCTGCCCCATCGTGATCGCGGTCTGGACGCGGGTGTCGACGCCGCGCTTCTCCAGGAAGTCCTGCAGGGCGAGGCAGTTCATGACCGTACCGAGCATGCCCATGTAGTCGGCGCGGGCGTGGTCCATGCCGCCCTCGGACAGCTCGGCGCCGCGGAAGTAGTTGCCGCCGCCGACCACGACGGCGATCTGGACGCCGGTCTTCACGACGTCGGCGACCTGGCTGGCGATGTTCGCCACGACCTCGGGGTCTACACCGAGCTTGCCGCCGCCGAACACCTCGCCGGACAGCTTGAGCACCACACGCTGGTACGGCGCCGGCTCGAAGTCGGCCGGCGGCAAGGCCGGGATCGTTTCAGTCGTCAAATCCACTCCCTCATGATCCCGGCCTTCCGTTCGGTCTTGCGCTTCGGCCCCCGTCAGGCCTGACCGGCGGGCTCGGCGGCCTCGAACCGGGCGAACCGGCTGACGGTCACACCGGCCGCCTCGAGGACCTGACCCACGGTCTTCTTGTCGTCGTGCACCGACGTCTGCTCCAGGAGGACGCGCTCGGCGTAGAACTTCTTCAGCCGACCCTCGACGATCCTGGGCAGGATCTGCTCCGGCTTGCCCTCACCGCGGGCGAAGTCCTCGGCCTCCTTGCGCTCGGCGTCCACGACCTCGGCCGGGATGTCCTCGCGCTTGACGTACAGCGGTGCCATCGCCGCGATCTGCATCGCGGCCGTACGCGCGGCGCTCTCGTCCGGGCCCGCGTACTCGATGAGCACGCCCACCTGCGGAGGCAGACCGGGGTCACGCCGGTGCAGGTAGGTGGTCGTGGTGCCGTCGTACACGGCGACCCCGCCGATGGCGATCTTCTCGCCGATCACGGCGGCGAGGGCACCGAGGCCCTCGGTCACCGCGCGGCCGTCGGGGAGCTTCTGCTGGAGCAGCTCCTCGGCGCTGGTGACCTTGTTCGCGATCGCGACATCGAGCAGCTCGTCGGCGAGCGCGAGGAACTTCTCGTTCTTCGCGACGAAGTCGGTCTCGCACTTGAGCTCGAGGATGGCGCCGTCCTTGGAGACGACGGCGCCGTTCGACGCCTCGCGCTCGACGCCACGCTTCGCGGCCTTCTCCTGGACCCGGACCTTCAGCGCGTCCAGGGCCTTGTCGAAGTCGCCGCCGGCCTCCTCGAGGGCCTTCTTGCAGTCCATGAACCCGGCGCCGGTCTCGTCCCGGAGCCGCTTGACGTCTGCAGCGGAGAACGTGCTCATCAGCTTTCTTTGTCGCTTTCCTCGGTGTGGTGGTGGGTTTACTTCTCGTCGGCCGGAGCTTCGGCAGCGGGCGCCTCGGTCGCCTCAGCGGCAGGGGCCTCGGCCGCCTCAGCCGCGGGGGCCTCGGTCGCCTCAGTCGCCTCAGCGGCTGGAGCCTCGGTCGCCTCAGCAGCCTCAGCGGCGGGGGCGGTCGCCTCAGCCGCGGGGGCCTCGGTCGCGAGGGCTTCGGCGGGCGCCTCGGGTGCGGCTTCCGGCGCGTCCGCGACAGCCGTCGCGGTCGCCGTAGCCGCGGACTGCGCGGCCTCGCCGTTCGCCGATGCGGTCACGGGCTTCTCCGCGTCGGCGCGGGCGAGCAGCTCGCGCTCCCACTCGGGCAGCGGCTCCTCGACGCCGAGCTCGGCGCCGACAGCTGCTGGCTCGTTCTCGCCGCCAGCGGCACCGACGCGCGACATCAGGCCGTCGGCGACGGCGTCGGCGACGATCCGGGTGAGCAGCGCGACCGAACGGATCGCGTCGTCGTTGCCGGGGATCGGGTACGTGACCTCGTCGGGGTCGCAGTTCGTGTCGAGGATCGCGATCACCGGGATGCCGAGCTTCTTCGCCTCGTCGACGGCGAGGTGCTCCTTCTTGGTGTCGACGATCCACACCGCGCTGGGGATCCGCTGCATGCGGCGGATACCGCCGAGCGTGCGGTCCAGCTTGTCCCGCTCACGGCGGAGCTGCAGCAGCTCCTTCTTGGTGAGGCCGGACGCGGCGACGTCGTCGAAGTCCATCTCCTCGAGCTCCTTGAGCCGTTGGAGACGCTTGTAGACGGTCTGGAAGTTGGTGAGCATGCCGCCCAGCCAGCGCTGGTTGACGTACGGCATGCCAACGCGCGTCGCCTGCTCGGCGATGGCTTCCTGGCCCTGCTTCTTGGTACCGACGAACAGCACCGCACCGCCGCGGGCGACGGTCTCCTTGACGAACTGGTACGCCCGGTCGATGTAGGCCAGCGACTGGCGCAGGTCGATGATGTAGATGCCGTTGCGGTCGGTGAGGATGTACCGCTTCATCTTCGGGTTCCAGCGCCTGGTCTGGTGCCCGAAGTGGACGCCGCTCTCGAGGAGCTGGCGCATGGTGACGACGGCCATGGCCGCGTTACCTCCTGGTCTCGGTTCCTGGCTCCGGTCGGTCGACCGGCGCCCCTGACGCCCGCGCGCACCGCTTCCCAACGTGCTGGGACCGAGTCGATGCGCCCGCTACCTAGCGGCGTGCGAGCGTGCGTGATGTCATGCATGAACACCCCGGCCACTGCTGGGCGGTCGGGATACCTCCGCAAGTCTACTGGACTCGCTCCGTGGGCTTCCGGTGGCCGTCGTTTCGTCCACAGGGCGCTTCTTCTCCCGGTTGTCCACAGCTTGCGATCGGACGACTCCGTTGCGTGTCGTTCGTAGCCAAGATCAACGCATGACGAATCCATCGACTCGCCTCGCCGTCCTGGTCCTGGCCCTGCTGGGGTGGTGGCTCTGGGCCGGGACCGCCTCGGCGGCCGCCGCTACCGAGGCCTGGCAGTGGCCGCTGTCACCGCGCCCGGAGATACTGCGCGGCTTCCATCCGCCGCCAGTGCCTTGGGGCGCTGGGCACCGCGGCGTGGACCTGGCGGCGTCTTCGGGGCAGACCGTGCGGTCCGCGGGGGCGGGCCAGGTGGCGTACGCGGGCGTGCTCGCTGGCCGCGGCGTCGTTGTCGTGAGGCATGGGGAGCTGCGGACGACGTACGAGCCGGTGGCTTCGACTGTCGTCTGTCGAGGCGCGGGTCGCTGTGGGCGCTGCGCTGGGGACGGTGGAGGCGGGTGGTCACTGCACCGGCCGGACCTGCTTGCACTGGGGGCTGAAGCGCGGCGCGAAGTATCTGGACCCGCTCGCGCTGGTCGGTCTCGGGCCGCCGCGGCTGCTGCCGTTGGACTCGTCGCCAGCCTCGGCAGCGTCTTCGCCGTCACCGGTGGTTGCCGCGCCGCCGCGGCCGCGGAGCAGCGAGCCGGCGCGGCCTGGGCGGACGCGTTGGGCCCGTTCGCGGCGCCCGCGGCCGGCGCCGTCGCGGGAGCGGTCGTAGCCGGCGCGATGCTCCGCCGCGCGTTGCCACCACCAGGCAGTCCCCCTCCCCCACCCCCGCGCACACCCGCCGCCCCGGGCGCGGTCATCGACCTCGACGAGGTCCGAGACGGCTGCGGAGGTCCGCATGACCGCCACCCACCGCCAGCGCGCTCCGCGCGTAGCCTCACCGGCATGGGCGCGGCGCGGTCGCCTGTCGGGTTCGAGGGAGTACGCCGATGACGCTCGAGTACGGGACGCTGAGAGTCGCCGAGACCGACGAGGGCGTGTTGAGCGTCGTGATCGACGCACCGCCGATGAACCTGATCGGCCCGGAGCTGGTGCGCGACCTGGTGACGCTGCTCGGCGAACTGGAGTCCAGGGAGGACGTTCGGGTCGTGGTGCTGGAGAGTGCCGACCCGGAGTACTTCGTGCCGCACGTCGACCTCACCAAGGTCGCGGAGTACACCGCCGAGGCCGCCAAGGCGGGTGGGCCGAACGACGCCTCGCTGGGCATGCTGTGGCACCGGCTCAGCGAGCTGCCGGTCGTGACCATCGCGAAGCTCCGCGGCCGGGCTCGCGGTGCGGGCAGCGAACTGGCGTTGGCCTGCGACATGCGGTTCGCCGCTCGGGAGAACGCCGTGCTGGGGCAGCCGGAGGTCGGGTTCGGGGTGTTGCCCGGCGCGGGTGGCATGCAGCACCTCGGCCGGCTGCTGGGCCGGGGCCGGGCCATGGAGGCGATCCTCGGTGCGGCGGACTTCGACGCCGAGGAGGCCGAACAGTACGGCTGGATCAACCGGGCGCTGCCCGACGCCGAGCTCGACGCGTTCGTGGCCAAGCTGGCGCGCCGGATCGCGTCCTTCCCCGCGGACGCGGTGCGTACCACCAAGCAGATCCTCAACGAGCTGACCCTGCCCGCCGCGGACGCGATCCGCGCCGACGCTCGGCAGTTCCAGCAGCTGGTCCGCTCGGACACCGTTCAGACCCGCATGGCAACGCTCTTCGCGCTGGGACTGCAGACCCGCGGTCCGCTCGAACTCGACCTCGGCGACCGCATCGGATCGTTGTAACGCGGTGCGCGTCAGGCGCGGGGGTGGGCCTGTTGGTAGACCTTGCGAAGGCGTTCGGTCGACACGTGGGTGTAGATCTGCGTGGTTCCCAGCGAGGCGTGGCCGAGGAGTTCCTGCACGCTGCGGAGGTCGGCGCCGCCCTCCAGGAGATGGGTCGCGGTGGAGTGCCGGAGACCGTGCGGGCCGAGGTCGGGGGCTCCGGGGACGTCGGCGAGGCGCTGGTGGACCAGCCGGCGGACGGCTCGCTGGTCGAGCCTTCCGCCGCGGGCGCCGAGGAACAGGGCCGGGCCACTGCCGTTCCGGACGAGCGCGGGACGGGCGGCGAGCCAGTCCTTGACCGCGGCGGCGGCGGGTTGGCCGAACGGCACCGACCGTTCCTTGTCGCCCTTGCCGATGACGCGGACGATGTTGCGGTCGAAGTCCAGGTCGTCCACGTCGAGCCCGACGAGCTCGCCGACCCGGATGCCGCAGGCGTAGAGCAGTTCGAGGATCGCCCGGTCGCGGGCGCCGGCGGGCGTGCCGTCGTCGGCGGCGACCATGGCGACTTGCAGGAGGTCGGCGGCCTCGTTCTGGCGGAGAACGGGCGGCAGCGTGCGGTGCGACTTGGGCGTGCCGAGGAGCAGCCCGGGATCGGCCGCGAGCAGGCCGCGGCGATGCGCCCAGGCGGTGAACGTACGGGCCGCCGCACCGCGACGGGCGAGGGTGGTCCGGGCCTTGCCGGTGGCCTGGAGGCGGCCGAGCCAACCGCGGAGGGCATGGATGTCGATCTCGTCGAGGTTCTCCGGCCCGGTGACGCCGGCGTGGACGAACAGGCTGGCGAGGTCTCCCGTGTACGCACGCACGGTGTGCCGCGACAGGTTGCGTTCGGCCGACAGGTGGCGGGCGAACTCCGCGACCACCTCGGCAGCACCGTCCGGCAGCTCCTCAGGCATCACAGTCGACGGTGCATCGCCGGCGCGGCTGAGGCAAGCGCGCCACGCTCGGTACGGCTAGAGGCTGCCCAGCTGGTTGACGTCGACGATGCGAACGACGGCCTCGCCGGCCTCGTTCGACGCCGCGAGGTCGACCTCGGCGCTGATGCCCCAGTCGTGGTCGCCCTCCGGGTCGGCGAAGATCTGCCGCACCACCCACACGTCCGGCCGCTCCTCGATCATCAACAGGTGCGGGCCGCGCGCGTCGGCGTCCGTGCCGAGAACGTCGTACAGCTCGAAGTACGGCTCGACCGCCTCGCGCCAGCGGTCGGCGTCCCAGCCCCACTCGGCGTCCAGCTCGCCGAGCTGGTCGTACCGCCGGAGCGCGGCCAGCTCGACGCGGCGGAACAGGTGGTTCCGGACGAGCACCTTGAACGCCCGGACGTTGCCGGTGAGCTTCGGTGCCTCGCCTGGACGCACCGCGTCGACCTCGGTGCCGTCGGGCGTCCGGAGCCGCTCCCACTCGTCGAGCAGGCTCGAGTCGACCTGCCGAACGAGCTCGCCGAGCCACTCGATGACGTCCACGAGCTCCTCGGTACGCGCGGACTCCGGCACGGTCTGCTTCAGCGCCTTGAACGCGTCGGCGAGGTAGCGGAGCACGAGTCCCTCGGACCTCGCGAGCTGGTAGAAGCTGACGTACTCGGTGAACGTGAGCGCCCGCTCGAACATGTCGCGGGCGACCGACTTCGGCTTGAGCTCGTAGTCGGCGACCCACGGATGCCCGCGCCGGTACAGGTCGTACGCCGCCTCGAGCAGGTCGTTGAGCGGCATCGGATAGGTCACGTTCTCGAGCAGCGCCATGCGCTCCTCGTACTCGAGACCGTCGGCCTTCATCTGCGCGACCGCCTCGCCCTTCGCCTTGGACAGTTGGGCGGACAGCACCGGGCGCGGGTTCTCCAGCACGGATTCGATCACCGAGAGCACGTCGAGCGCGTACGTCGGCGACTCCTTGTCGAGCAGTTCGAGCGCCGCCAACGCGAGCGGCGAGAGCGGTTGGTTGAGCGCGAAGTCGAGCTGCAGGTCGACGGTGAGCCGGGCGAACCGCCCGTCCTCGTCGCGGGTCGGCAGCTGCTCGACGACACCGGCGGCGATCAGGGCGCGGTAGATCGCGATCGCGCGGCGGATGTGCCTGAGCTGCGCCGGACGGTCCTCGTGGTTGTCGGTCAGCAGGTGCCGCATGCTGTCGAACGCGTCGCCCGGACGGCTGACGACGTTCAGCAGCATCGAGTGCGTGACCGCGAAACTCGAGGTGAGCGGTTCGGGTTCGGCCGCGACGAGACGATCGAACGTCGGCTGCGCCCAGGAGACGAAATCGCCGGACGGCTTCTTCTTGACGATCTTCCGCTTCTTCTTGGGGTCGTCGCCGGCTTTGGCGATCGCGCGTTCGTTCTCCACGACGTGCTCGGGTGCCTGGACGACGACGGTGCCCGCGGTGTCGTAGCCGGCGCGGCCGGCGCGGCCGGCGATCTGATGGAACTCGCGCGCTCGCAGGTGCCGGGTCTTGACTCCGTCGTACTTGCTCAGCGCGGTGAACACGACCGTACGGATGGGCACGTTGATGCCGACCCCGAGCGTGTCGGTGCCGCAGATCACCTTGAGCAGGCCGGCCTGGGCGAGCTGTTCGACGAGACGGCGGTATTTCGGGAGCATCCCGGCGTGGTGGATGCCGATGCCGTGCCGGATGACGCGGGAGAGCGTCTTGCCGAAGCCGGCGCTGAACCGGAAGCCGCCGATCAGCTCGGCGATCGCGTCCTTCTCCGCACGCGTGCAGACGTTGATGCTGGTGAGTGCCTGGGCGCGCTCGACCGCCGAGGCCTGGGTGAAGTGCACGACGTAGATCGGCGCCAGTCCCTCGGCGAGCAGCCTCTCCAGCGTCTCGTGCATCGCCGTGAGCACGTACCGGTACTCCAGCGGGACGGGCCGTTCGACCGACGCCACGACCGCCGTCGTCCGGCCGGTCCGGCGGTTGAGGTCCTTCTCGAACGGGGTGACGTCGCCGAGCGTCGCCGACATCAGCAGGAACTGGGCGCCCGGGAGCTCGAGCAGCGGGACCTGCCAGGCCCAGCCGCGATCGGGCTCGGCGTAGAAGTGGAATTCGTCCATGACGACCTGGCCGATGTCCGCGTACGTGCCCTCGCGGAGCGCGACGTTGGCGAGGATCTCGGCGGTCGCGCAGATGATCGGGGCGGTCGGGTTCACCGCGGCGTCGCCGGTCATCATGCCGACCTGGTCGGCGCCGAAGATCTTGCAGAGCGCGAAGAACTTCTCCGAGACCAGGGCCTTGATCGGCGCTGTGTAGTAGGTGCGCTTGCCCTGGGCTAGGGCGACGAAGTGGGCGCCAGTCGCGACGAGGCTCTTCCCGGAGCCGGTCGGGGTGCTGAGGATCACGTTCGACCCGGAGACGATCTCGATCAGCGCGTCCTGCTGCGCCGGGTACAGCTCGAAGCCCTCTCCGGCAGCCCACGTGACGAACGTGTCGTAGAGCGTGTCGGGATCGGGTTCAGCCGGGAGCAGGTCGGTCAGCGTCATGAATAAGAACTCCAGCGGGAGCCGTGACAGAGGGAGAGCGCGGTGAACATCCTGCACCGGCTTCGCAGGTAAGGGTACTTGACAGCGGACACTCGTCGACAAATACTCGACTTCGAGTACTTGACCGCGAGCAGGGAGCCCGCATGCCGAAGCGTGGAGCCATCAGCCCGCTGGGCCTCGCCGTGCTCGGCAGCCTGATCGAGAAGCCGCGGCATCCGTACGAGATCTCGACCACGCTCAAGGAGCGCGGCAAGGAACGCAGCATCAAGCTCAACTACGGCTCGCTGTACTCGGTCGTCGAGTCGCTGGAAAAGCAGGGACTGATCGCCGAGCACGAGATCGTTCGCGACGGCCGGCGGCCCGAGCGCACCGTCTATCGGATCACTCCGGAAGGCGAGAAGGAGCTAGAGGACACGATCTCCGACATGCTCGGCAACCCGGTGAAGGAGTTCACCCAGCTCGAGGCGGCGCTGGCGTTGGCCCCGACGGTGTCTCCCGACCGTTTTGTGGGACTGCTCGAGCAACGCGTCACCAAGCTCGCCGCGACGCTCGACGAGCTCGAGGCCGAGGCCAACCAGCCGGAGGCCGCCTTGCTCCCCCGGTTGTTCTGGATCGAGCACGAGTACCACCGGGCGATGGTCCGCGCGGAGCGGGACTTCGTCGAGGCGATCGTCAAGGACATGCGGGAAGACAATCTCCCCGGGCTGGAGTTCTGGCGCCGCGCGTACGAGCTGAAGGCCGCCGGCGTCACGTTCGAGCAGGCGACCTCTGATGTCGACAAGAACTTCGGCCCGGGAGCGGAGTGGCTCCGCGACCTGAAGGGGATGGGCTTCATGTAAGCGCGATGTGGGCTCCTGGTCGACGTGCGGCAACACCTCGACCAGGAGCCGGAATCCTCGGAGTCGGTCCGCGAACGAACCTGACACCAAGGCGCAGGGACCACGATAGGTCACGCCAGGCTCGTACGGCCGACTCCTTCCACACCACCTTGTGAAGGAGTCTGTAGATGGTTGTGCCTTCTGGTCGGCTGGCTCTGGAAGCCAACGACCTCGTCAAGACCTATGGCCCGAGCGGGCGCGGCAAGGAACCGGTGCGCGCGTTGAACGGGCTGAACTTCGCCGTTCCGCACGGGACTGTGTTCGGCCTGCTCGGACCGAACGGTGCCGGCAAGTCCACCGCGGTGAAGATCCTCACCACGTTGTCGCGCGCCGACTCCGGTAGCGCACGGGTGATGGGGCTCGACGTGCTCAAGTCCCAGCACGCGGTGCGGCTCGCGATCGGGTACGTGTCTCAGAGGTCCGGCTCGGATGTCGACGCGACCGGGCGGGAGAATCTCGTTCTGCAGGGGCGGATCTACGGTTTGTCGCGCTCGGCGGCTTCGCGCCGGGCGGACGAGTTGCTCGACCGGTTCGGGCTCGGCGAGGCCGCGAACCGCATCGTGCGTGGGTATTCGGGCGGGATGCAACGCAAGCTTGACGTCGCGCTCGGTCTCGTTCATCGACCACAGGTGTTGTTCCTGGACGAGCCGACGACCGGCCTCGATCCCGAGGCGCGTGCGGACATGTGGGCGGAGATCGAGAAGCTGACGGGGCAGGACGGGCTCACCGTTCTGCTGACGACGCACTACCTGGAGGAGGCCGATCGGCTCGCGGGGCAGCTGGCGATCGTGGATCGCGGCGCGGTCGTGGTCGAGGGGTCGCCGGAGTCGTTGAAGGCTTCGCTTCGTGGCGATGCGATCCAGATCGACCTGGCGGGAGCATCGCAGGGCGGTCAGGCGGCGTCCCTGCTGTCGCAGCTGGCGGGGGTACGCGAGGTCGTCGTGGACGGCTCCGTGGTGCGGTGCCGGGTGGACAGCGGGGCGACGGCGGTGCCTGCCGTGCTTGGGCTGTTGGACGACGGCGGGGTCGCGGTGTCGTCGGTGACGACGTCGCGGCCGTCGCTGGACGACGTGTATCTGCGGCACACCGGGCGGTCGTTCTCGGCCGCTGAGCTCGCTGACGATTCTGCCTCGAGGAGGGCCGCGTGATGGCTGCCGCTGTTTCTATTTCTTCTTCTGTGGTTTCGCATTCGCGGCCGCGTGGGTTGCTTGCGCACTCTTCGTTCATCGCGGGACGGTGGCTGCGGGCTCAGCTTCGGCAGCCTTTGTACATCGTGTTCACGTTGGTGCAGCCGGCCATTTGGCTGTTGCTGTTCGGGCAGTTGTTCAAGAACCTCGCGCAGCTGCCCGGGTTCGGCGGTGGGTCGTACATCTCGTACCTGACGCCGGGCATCGTGATCATGACGGCGTTGATGGGTGCGGGGTGGAGTGGATCGAACTTCATCACCGACATCGATCGCGGGATCATGGACCGGATGCTGACGTCGCCGGTGCGCCGTGGAGCGTTGATGATCGGGCAGCTCGTGTCCCAGTCGTCGGCGACCGTTGTGCAGGCGGTGATCGTCGTGCTGATCGGGCTGCTGGCTGGGGCTTCGTACCCCGGCGGGGTGCCTGGGTTGCTGGTGACGGTGCTGATGGGTGTGCTGCTCGGCGCGGCGTTCGCGTCGCTGTCGAACGCGGTGGCGCTGTTGGCGCGGAAACAGGAGTCGCTGATCGCGATCTCGCAGTTCGTCTCGCTGCCGTTGACGTTCCTGTCGTCGGTGATGATGGCGCCGGCGTTGATGCCGTCGTGGTTGGCGTCGGTGTCGAGGTTCAACCCGGTGGACTGGGCCGTGGTCGCGTCCCGTGAGGCGCTGTCGGCTTCGCCCGACTGGTCGGTGGTGTTGACGCGCGGCGGCCTCTTGCTGGCGTTCGCGTTGGTGATCGGCTGGCTGTCAACGCGGGCTTTCGCCGCGTATCAGCGTTCGGCGTAAGGAAGGTTGCTGAGAACGCCGGCGACGACGGGATCGACCTGCCCGTGGTCGCCGGCGTTCTGTATGGCTTGTGCCCATCCTTGGTCGCCGCGCTGTGTGTTGAGGACGCGCTCGATGGCGGACGGTTCGTCATGGCCGAGGACGATGTGGTGAACGCGCCTCGCGCTGTGGGCTTTCGCCCAGCTCCATTGGAGTTCCTCGAGCCGCGCGGCTGCCTGCGGGCTCTTGGTGGCCCGCTCGAGGAGTTCGTCCAGGCCGATGGTCTTCTTGAACGGCTTGGCAACCCACCGGTCGCCGGCGGGACAGACTGTGCCTGTGCCGTAGAGGAGGCTGTCCCACAGCGCATCGACGACATGCGTGGCGATCGCGCCAGCGCTGACCTCCGGCATGATCGCGGCCGACCGCACGGCCACCGCTTCGTCCACGCCATAAGCGATCGCCGCCCTGAGCGCACTGAGCGGAACGGTCTCGATCTGCTCGCGAAGCCCTCGCGCGATGGCATGACTCGGGCGCCCGATCAGATGGGCGAGAACGGTGGTCTCGATCCACCACCTGAACCCGGGCGTCGTGCGCACCAACCGTTCGCCCCGCAGGGACTGGCCATAGTCGATGCCAAGCACCCCATAGTCAGCACCACATCGCCCACTTCCGGGGGCAACGATCGCCGCAGCGTCCTGGATCACTGGCGGGTGGGGAGCGGTTCCTCGGGGAAGATCTCTTCCCAGACGCGCTTGAGGAACGCCTCATCGGTTCCATCGGAGTACTCCGCGGCTTCCCAGAGAGCCTCATCGGGCAGGCCCGCGGTGTCACCGGAGAGAGCCTGCCGGAGTTCCTTGACGAACGTGCGCGTGTCGATGTTCTGGTCCTCGATCGCTCTGTGCACCGCGGTACGCAGACCTTCGACCAACCGCGGCGTCTTCTCAGGATGGAAAAACGTGGCGGCGTAGGAGACCAGGGTCGCGAACGGCTCGTCACGATTCTCGACCCACGACTCCTCGAGGTCGCGCACTCGACCAGGAACCTTCACCGCTCAACCCTCCGAGGACGAGCGGGTAGGGAGCGGCTCCTCGGGAAAGATCTCCTCCCAGACGCGCTTGAGGAACGCCTCGTCATCGCCGTCGGCGTAGTGCGTCACGTCGAACAGCGCGTCTTCAGGTAGACCTTCGGTGTCACCAGAGAGTGCTCTCCGGAGCTCCTCGACAAACGTGCGTGCATCGATGTTCTGGTCCCCGATGGGCCGATGGACAGCGGTCCGCAGGATGTTGATGTGCCTCGGAGTCGTCTCAGGATTGAAGAACTTGCCGGCGTAGGAGACCAGGGTCGCGAACGGTTCGTCACGGTTCTTGACCCGCGACACCTCGGGATCGCGCATTCGACCAGGAACACTCACGGTCTATCCCTTTCAGGACTGGCATAGAACGACATCACGTCGAACCCATTTTCGGTGTTGAGAGAGAACTGTACGTCGATCGTGCCCCCAGCGAACGATCCGATCGGACGGACGGATGGCTCGACGAGATTCCTCTCAGCAGCAGTCGAGCGAACGGCCCCGATAGCTTCATCGAGCGTCAGGCCGTCGTCGATCTCGGCGCGGACAGCCCTCATCCATTCCTTCCGCTCAACGGCTGCAGCCTTCATATTGTCGCCGACGAGTTCGTAACCGCTGATCGCGGTGTGGCCCTCGGGACCGAGGATCTCGTCAATCGGGATTCCTTCGATCGCATCCGGCGGATCGTCTGGGTCGAAGGGTGCTGAGAGGGCTTCTTTGACTCGAGGGTGTTCGAGGATCCGGGCGTATGCCGTTGCGTAGGCGACCGGATCGGCGATGTGGGTGGCGTATCCCCAGCAGCTGTGGAGGCGGCCCTCGCCGTAGGCGTCGTTCGAGCGGAGGTACTCCGGGCTGTCCGTCCGGTGGGCTGGGTCGCGTTGGTAGAGGGCTCGGTCGTGTTGGCCTTGTTCTCCTCGCCAGCCTTCGTGGCGTTGGAGGTCGTGGCCTACGGACTGGTCGCGTTCTACGTAGACGGACTGGACTAGGGGGTCCGCTTCGGTGGCTTCTTTGAGCCAGGGCGATTTCTCGGATCCTTTGGTGGCGATGTAGTCGGTGTTCTTCCGCACGGTCTCCGGCGGCAGGTCGCGTTGGTCGGTGTCCTCGCCGAAGTGGTGGCGGCGGAGGACGTCGCCGGCGGTCTCTTCTTTGCCGACTGGGGTGTCGAGGGTCCAGGGCTTGCGCCCCTCGATTCCTTCGAGCAGCTGCTCGGCGTCGGAGGGGCGATCCTTGTGCGACTTGACGACCCGTTCGATCTCCGGCGTCAGGTACTTGCCGTCGTACTGACGCGGATCGGGCAGCGCGTCCGGCGGGGTGACGACCTCCAGCCGGCTCGGCCGGTCGGGCGCTTCCGGTGGGCGATCGATCGGCATCGGTTCAGCCTAGCGGCGGGTGAAGGAGCCGCCTCCGCGCCAGGAGTCGATCTTCCAGATGCCGGCGACCTTGGCTACTTGGAACGAGGTGGTGGCGACCGAGCCGGACTGGCTGCCGCTACCCAGCTGGATCGTTGCTCGTACGGTCGCGTTCACTCGGTCAGGCGCTTCGTCCACCGAAGTCGACGTCAGTTGGACGGGGAGCGGGTCGGAGAACGTCTCCGCGCAGTACGACTCCTTGAGCTCCGGGTTCGCCTCACCAGGGGCTGGGAGGTTGGGCGTCGACTGCCTGACCAGCTGTTGCTTGCCACGGTCGGTGAACTGAGTCCACAGTCGATCGCAGTCTTGCTGCGCGTACGCCTCGACGAACGCCTGCACCGGAGCGTCCGGTTTGTCCGCTCCGAGCACACCTGTCACATACAGCAGCGTCGATCCGCCGACCACCAACAGGCCCACCACGGTGAGCAAGATCCCCACCGTCCGGCCGGTTTTGCGGACTGGTGTGGGTGGTGCTGGCGCCGGTGACTCCGGCTCCAGCGAGATCGTCGGATCGTAGGGAGGCTGCGACCCCATCGGACCTCCTCGGCGACCTTTCCTCGCCCAAAGAGTACCTACCACCCTGCGAAACCAAACCGAAAGAACATGATCAGCTCCCGGTCCGTTCGACCGTGGAAGCGTGCCGGTTTCGGGTTCGTTCGGCGGCGGACAGCCTCCAGCCTGCGCCAACGTGTTCGACGAAGCCGAGCAGGAGCAGGTGACCGAGCACGGCCAACGTCTCGTCCACCGGCACACCGGCGGCCGCCGCGAGCTGGGCGATGCCCTGGAACTGCTGGACGGGAACGCACTCCAGCACCTGCTGTGACCTGCGATCCAGGGCGTCGCGCGCCCGCTGCTCCCCCGCCTTCACCGGCGCGAGATCGTCGCCGATGCGGCCTATCTGCTCGGCGATCTCGTCGGCGTCGGTGACGAGGACGGCGCCCGCGTCGCGGATCAACTGGTTCGTGCCAGCTGACTGCGGGGAGAGGACCGAGCCGGGGATCGCCATCACCTCGCGCTGGCACCGGTTGGCCCAGGCGGCGGTGTTGAGGGCTCCGCTGCGGAGCGCCGCCTCGACGACCACCGTTCCTTCGGACAGGGCGGCGATGAGCCTGTTGCGGACGAGGAACCGCTGCCGCCGAGGGGTCGCACCGGGTGGCACCTCGCTGACCAGCAGGCCCTCGTCGGCGATGCGGTCGAACAGCGCGGCGTGCGCCCGCGGGTACGGGATGTCGACGCCGCAGGCGAGGACGGCGACGGTGTAGCCATTCGCGGCGAGGGCGCCCCGGTGGGCTGCGACATCGATGCCGAACGCGCCGCCGGAGACGATCGTGATGCCTCGATCGGCAAGCCCGGCTGCGAGTTCTTCCGCTACGTGGGTGCCGTACTGAGTGGCCGAACGGGCGCCGACGATGGCGCAGGCGCGTTGGGTGATCATGCCGAGCTCGAGCGATCCTCGTACCCACAAGGCGAGTGGAACGCCGCCGGCGCCCTCGGTCGACTCGGTCTCGGCGAGGACTTCGAGCTGCGGTGGCCACTCCGGATCACCCGGGCAGACGAGCCACGCACCCGCCTTGGCGGCGCGGTCGAGGTCGGCGCCGGGGTCGCTGGCGGCCAATTTGGCTTGGAGATCGCGGAGGGCGTTGCCCGGATAGCTGCCGTCCTCGATCGCCTGGAGAGTGGCCTCGGGTCCGTGCTCGGCGACGAAGCGCGAGAGGTTGACGTTGCCCGGCTCGCTGAGCCCGGTGAGCGCGGCACGGGCGAGGCGCTCGTCGTCGGAGACTTCGGTCATCCGACCCTCCTGATGTCCTTGGTCTTGCTCGGGTCGAACGGTTCGCGGCCGAGGCGCAGGGTGAGCGCGACCATGACGTCATCGCTGGTCGGGCGATCACGGCCGGCCAAATCCGCGAGAGACCAGGCGATTCTGAGTACCCGGTCGGCTCCGCGGGCGGTGATCCAGCCGCCGGTGAGCTGGTTGTCGACCAGGGGCATCGAGCCCTCTTCCGCGGGCCAAGTGCGGCGGAGGATATGACCCGGGACCTGGCGTTCAGCGTCCAGGGCGTGTCCTTGTAGCGGTGGGCCTGCCGTTCGCGGGCCTCGGCGACGCGGGCGGCGACGACCTCGGAGGACTCGACGGACGAGCGGTCGGCGAGCATCTCGGCGCGGGAGACCTGTTCGACGGTCTGGACGATGTCGATGCGGTCGCGGATCGGGCCCGAGAGGCGTTGGGCGTAGCGCTGGCGGACCATCGGGGAGCAGACGCAGTGGATGCCCTTGCCGACGAACTTGCCGCAGGGACAGGGATTGGCGGCGAGAACGAGTTGGAACCTGGCGGGAAACCGCGCCGCGCCCTCGGATCTGGCGATGACGACCTCGCCGTGCTCGAGAGGTTGGCGGAGAGTTTCGAGCACCTCGGGTCGGAACTCTGGGGCTTCGTCCAGGAAGAGGACGCCGTGGTGGGCGAGGGAGATCGAACCGGGTCGCGGAATGCGGAGGCCTCCGCCGACGATCGCGGACGTGCTGGCCGTGTGGTGGGGGTCGCAGAACGGTGGCCGGGTGATGAGCGGGGCCTGTGGTGGGAGGGCGCCGGCGACGGAGTGGATGGCCGAGACCTCCAACGAGCGTGCGGCATCGAGGTCGGGGAGCAGGGTGGGGAGACGTTCGGCGAGCATGGTCTTTCCGGTGCCTGGCGGACCGGTGAAGAACACGTGGTGGCCGCCGGCAGCGGCGACCTCGAGGGCCTTCCGGGCTATGGCTTGGCCCACGACTTCGGCGAGGTCGAGACCGGCGAGCCGTCCGGCACTGGCGACGACGCCGTGGGTGTGTTGGCGGATCTCGGACTCTTCGTACGCGGGCTCGTCCGGGAGCTCGTCCTCGCGGAGTACGGCGAGGAGCTGGCGGAGGGAGCGGATGCCGAGGACTTCGGCGTCTTCGATGAGTCTGGCCTCGGCGACGTTCGGCTCGGGGACGACGAACCTGCGGTAACCGGCGTTCGCCGCGGCGAGAACGGACGGGAGGATGCCGCGGGTGTACCTTGCGCGGCCGTTGAGTCCGAGCTCGCCGAGGAAGACGATGCCGTCGATCGCCTTTTGCTTGAGGTAGTCGGCCGCGGCGAGGACGGCGACGGCGATCGCGATGTCGAAGTGCGAGCCGGACTTGGGCAACGTGGCGGGCGAAAGGCCGATGGTGATCTTCTGGGACGGCCATTCGACGTTGGAGTTGGTGACTGCCGCTCGGACGCGGTCGCGGGACTCGTTCAGGGTCTTGTCGGGCAGGCCGACGATGCCGAACGAGGGCAGCCCGCCGCCGAGGTACGCCTCGACCTCGACGAGGTGGCCCTCGATACCTATCAACGCGACACAACGAGTGCGGGCGGTCGTCATCGGACGGCCTTCCGGACGTCGGTGGTCGGTGGTGGCGCAGGCGCTGGGCGAGGGATCGCCGTACTGGCTGGAGGTTGGGCGCGCTTGGGGGCGTCAAGGGTGGCTTGACGGGCGTGGCGGTAGTAGGGCGGGGACATCAGGCGGCGTCCTGGAGGTGGTGGATGGTGGGGGCTTCGTCGGGCTTGCAGAGGACGCCGATCACGTCGACGCGGACCTTCTTGATGCGCGGGTTGTGGTGGTCCAGGTAGCGCGAGGCCAGCGTTCTGAGGCGGGCGGCCTTGTCGCGGGTGACGGCTTCCAGCGGGCTTCCGTAGCCGGTCCCTGACCGCGTCTTCACCTCGCAGACCACCAACGTGTCTCGGTCGCGCGCGACGATGTCGATCTCGCCGAGGTCGCAGCGCCAGTTGCGGCTGATGACCTCGTACCCGGCGGCCTTCAGGTGCTTCACCGCGACGGCCTCGCCGAACTTTCCCAACATGTCCTTCGTGTGCATCGGGCACCTCCTTCATGCCTCCACGGTGCCGGGCTTGGCTGCGCAAAGCAGGACCCAGCGGGCGAGCTGTGGAGAAGTCGGCGAAACGCGCTCTTGTGGACGAAAACGTGGCCACGCGCCAAAGCGGCCGGCGTGGTATACCAGATATCGACTGGAGGGAGCCCGGATGGCTGACAGCGTCGCGAAGGCGAGCGTCGCGCTGCTCGCGAGAGCTGGCGTACGGCACGCGTACACCGTCCCCGGCGAGTCGTTTCTCGGGCTGCTCGACGAGTTGGAGACCGAGCAGCGCATCGCCCTGATCTCGACCAGGCACGAGAGCGGTGCCGCGTTCATGGCCGAGG
The DNA here is from genome assembly GCA_963762635.1 of uncultured Actinomycetota bacterium. Lineage (GTDB taxonomy): Bacteria > Actinomycetota > Actinomycetes > Propionibacteriales > Actinopolymorphaceae > Tenggerimyces. The sequence continues at coordinate 610,547 of CAVXLQ010000003.1, read as the reverse complement.
CGGAGGCCAAGCTCACCGGCCGGCCGGCGGTCGCGCTCGCCAGCCGCGGGCCTGGGGCGGCGAACCTCTCGATCGGCGTCCACACCGCGATGCAGGACCAGACCCCGATGCTCGTGATTCTCGGCCAGGTCGAGTCGGGCGAACTTGGGCGCGAGGCCTTCCAGGAGGTGGATCTGGCCGCGTTCTACGCGCCGATCTGCAAGTGGTCGGCGGAGGCGCGGTCGGCCGACGAGGTGCCTTCGCTGGTCGCGGAGGGCTTGTCGCGGGCGCTGGCTGGGCGGCCGGGGCCGGTGGCGATCTCGGTGCCGGCGGACTTCTGGGCTTTGCCGTACGACGGGCCGGCGCCGGAGGTGTCGCTTCCGCGGGCGCCGGAGGAGGCGGTCGTCGAACGGGCAGCTGGTGAGCTCGCGCGGATCCTCGACGCTTCGGAGCGGCCCGTGGTCATCGCGGGTGCGGTGGGGCGGGACGAGCTGCGGCGGGCGGCCGAGGCTCACGGGGTCGGGGTGTATGTGGCTTTTCGGCGGCAGGACCGGTTCGCGGAGGACCATCCGTTGTTCTTGGGGCATCTGGGGTTGGGGGTACCGGCGGAGGTCTCGAGGTCGTTGGCCGAGGCGGATGTGGTGGTGGTCGCGGGGACTCGGCTGGATGCGATCACTTCGCAGGACTATGCGTTTCCGCGGCCGGAGCAGCGCGTGGTGATGGTGGGGCGGGACCTGCCGCTGCCGCGGCACAGTGGCCCGACGACAGTGCTCGATCTCGACGCGACCGCAGTGCTCGCGATGCTCGCCGGAGGAAGTGGATCGTCCCTCGCCAGAGGAGATGGCTCGTCCCTCGCCGAAGCAGAGAGCTCGTCCGACGGTGCGGGAAGCAGCTCGTTCCTCGCAGGTGGTGGCTCGGTGCACTCCGCGAGTGGTGGGTCGGTGCGTGCTGGGGGTGGGGCGCCGCGGGTTGTGGGGCGGGGGTTGGGGGTTGTTGCGCGCCGTCGGCCGGGTGGGGTGGGGTTGCGGAGTTGGGTTGAGGGGCATGCGGCTGCGGTGGCGGCTTCCGTTCCGGGGGATTTGACTGCGGGGGTTGGGGTGCATCCGGTTCACGTCGTGAGCACGTTGCGGCGACTTGTTCCGGAGGACACCGTTGTCACGAATGACGCTGGCAACTTCTCGGCCTTCTATCACCGCTATTGGGGGTTCGCCGACGGGCATCGGCAGCTGGGACCGTGCAATGGCGCGATGGGGTATGCCGTGCCGGCTGCGGTGGCGGCGAAGGTCAATCGGCCGCTGAGCACGGTTGTCGCGTTCGTCGGCGACGGGGGCGTGCTGATGACCGGCCAGGAGATCGAGACAGCCGTACGGCTCGATGCTCCGATTGTTGTCGTCGTCTTCCGCAACGGCCTCTACGGCACGATCGCCATGCATCAGGCGCGTGAGCATGGGCGGCTGGCCGCTGTGGACATCGGCGAGCTCGATCTCGCTCAATGGGCAAGGGGGCTTGGCGCTATCGGCCTCACGCTGGACCGGCCGAACGACACCGAGAACGTCCTCCGCACCGCCCTCGCCTGCGGACGCCCATGCGTCGTCGACGTACGTACCGATCCCGACATCATCGCCCCGAATCGCCGACTCTCGGAGCTCTCGTGAACGCGAAGAAGCCTGAAGAACTGCGCAGCCACGCCTGGTACGGGGACGAGGGCCTGCGCGCGTTCGGCCACCGGTCCCGCACCCGGCAGATGGGCATCGGCGCCGAGGAGCATCTCGGCAAGCCTGTCATCGGCATCGTCAACACCTGGAGCGAGATCAACCCCTGCCACACTCACCTCCGCCAGCGCGCTGAGGAGGTCAAGCGCGGCGTCTGGCAGGCCGGCGGCTACCCCGTCGAGCTCCCCGCGATCTCCCTCTCCGAACCGTTCCAGAAGCCCAGCACCATGCTCTACCGCAACCTCCTCGCCATGGAGACCGAAGAGCTCCTCCGCAGCTACCCCATCGACGGCGCCGTCCTTATGGGCGGCTGTGACAAGACCACGCCCGCGCTGCTCATGGGCGCTGCCAGCATGGACATTCCGGCGATCTTCGTCCCCGCCGGCCCGATGCTGCGCGGCAACTGGCGCGGCACCACTCTCGGCAGCGGCAGCGATGTGTGGAAGTTCTGGGCCGACAAACGCGCCGGTGTCATCGGCGACCAGGAGTGGGCCGAGATCGAGGAAGGCATCGCCCGCTCCCCCGGTCACTGCATGACGATGGGTACGGCGTCCACGATGACCTCCGCGGCCGAGGCGCTCGGCATGACGCTCCCCGGCGCCGCCAGCATTCCCGCTGCCGACTCCGCGCACGCGCGGATGGCCGCCGCGAGCGGCATCCGCATCGTCGAGATGGTGTGGAACGACCGGAAACCCTCACAGATCTTGGACGAACGCGCCTACCTCGACGCCGTCGCCACCGTTCTCGCGCTCGGCGGATCGACGAACGCGGTCATCCACCTCATCGCGATGGCGCGCCGGAGCAAGGCGAAGTTGACGCTAGACGACTTCGACGCCGTCTCCCGAAAGGTCCCCGTCCTCGCCAACCTCCGCCCGACCGGCGCGTACCTGATGGAGGACTTCTACTACGCCGGCGGCCTGCGCGCCCTGCTCTGGCAGCTGAAAGACGTCCTGCACCTCGACCGGCTCACCGCCACCGGGCACACGTTCGGCGAGGTCATCGAGGGCGCCGAGGTGTTCGACGAGGACGTGATTCGCCCACTGGACAAGCCCGTCTGGCCCGAAGGCGGCGTCGCCATCCTCCGCGGCAACCTCGCCCCGAACGGCGCCGTCATCAAGCACGCCGCCATGGACGAGCGGTTCCTCCAGCACACCGGCCCGGCCGTCGTGTTCGACAACTACAAGGACCTGCAAGCGAGGATCAACGACGAGAGCCTGCCGATCACGCCGGACACCGTCCTCGTGCTCCGCGGCACCGGCCCGAAGGGCGGGCCGGGGATGCCCGAGTACGGCATGCTCCCGATCCCGGATCGCCTGCTGAAGCAGGGCGTTCGCGACATGCTGCGGCTCTCGGACGCGCGGATGAGCGGCACGAGCTATGGCGCGTGTGTTCTGCACATCTCGCCGGAGAGCCAGGTCGGTGGACCGCTCGCGTTGGTTCGGGATGGCGATCGGATCACCTTGGACGTTCCGGCCAGACGGCTGGCGGTGGAGTTGTCGGACGAGGAGCTCGGGCGGCGGCGCGAGGCGTGGACACCACCCGCGCCGGCGTACGGGCGTGGGTACGGCGCGCTCTACCTCGAGCACATCGGGCAGGCCGAGGACGGCTGCGACTTCGACTTCCTGGCCCGCGAGGGTGTCGTCGCCGAACCCGAGAGTCGGTGAGGTATTCCATGAGCATGAGCAACCCACCCGCGCTGGCGCCGCTGGGACAGACGGCGACGCGTTCGGACCTGGTCGTGGACGCGATCAGGCTCGCGATCCTGCAGGGCCAGCTCGCGCCTGGTTCGTCCCTCGTCGAACGCCGTCTCGCCGAGATGCTCGGAGTGTCGAAGACGCCGGTCCGCGAGGCACTGATCAGCCTCGCCTCCACGGGCCTCGTCACCGTCCATCCCAACCGCGGCGTCGTCGTACGGAAGCTCGCGGTCGAGGACCTCGAACGCATCTACGAGGTCCGCCTCCTCCTCGAACCGTGGGCCGTCGGCCAGACCGCGAAGGCCCAACCGGACAAGGCGATCGCGGAAGCCAAGGCCGCACTGGAAGAGGCGCGTACGTTGCTCGCCGAGCCCGACCACAGCGAGCTGTCGCTCACCAACCGTCGGTTCCACCGAGCGCTCTACGCCGCGTGCGGCAACGACATCGTCGTGTCCCAGCTCGACGACCTGCAGCACCTCACCGCGCTCGGCATCGTCAGTCTCTTGTGGGAGCGCTGGCCGACCTGGACCGAGGAGTTCGAGGAGCACGAAGGAATCCTCGCCGCCGTCGAGAACGGCGACGCGAAGGACGCGGAACGCCTTGCCCGGCAGCACATCGAGCACTCACTGTCGCGGCTTCAGAAGTCGGGCACCTCGACCGGCTGACCACCGAGCATCGCCGACTCGTGCCCGGCGATACCGGGCGCCGTCCAGCGCGCCGCCGTACGCGCGTCGACCAGCGGGGCACGTTCCTCCACGATGCTCCGCACGAACTCGTGCACCAGGTGGGGATGGGCTCCACTGTGGCCCCCGCCGGCGAACGGGTGCAGCTCCGGCGGGAGGAGGTCCGTGCGCTCAGGTGGGTGAAGGCGCTCGATGCGCACGCCTCGACCCCTACGCGAGGATTCTGGGTCTTCGAGGCGAAAGACAGTGAGCGGTTCGGACTCGAGCTGGGGCCACTCGACGCCGGCCTCCCGGCCGTAGACCTGGAAGCCCTCCTGATACGCCCGCCCCAGTTGGAAGAACGACACCGTGACCTCGGCCGTCAACCCGTCCTTGTCAAGGCGGAACAAGGCCGTCTCGGTCGGGAACGGGTTGTCGAAGTCGCCTCGCCGCTCGGGCGTCAGCAGCCCGGAGCCGAGCGCGTGAGCCGACACCACCCGAGCGTCGGCGAGCGCGAGCAGCGGCGACAGCGCGTGCGTGGCGTACTTGAGCGGCGGATACCCGTACCAGTAACGCGGAAAGCCGTCGAGGTTCTGCAGGTGCATGCCACGCAGGAACGACAACGGCCCGAGCTCGCCCCGCGCATGCAGGTCGCGGACGAAGAAGTACTCGCGTCCGAAGACCATCGTCTCCATCATCATGTAGTTCCGGCCGGACGCCTGCTGCGCGGCGATGATGCGCCGGATCCCGTCGAAGTCGGTCGCCATCGGCACCGCGCTCGCGCAGTGCTTGCCGGCCGCCAGAACGGCGAGAACGTGATCGACATGGAACCGCACCGGCGTTGCCACGTGCACCGCGTCGACCGCGTCCAGGAGCTCCTCGAGCGAGGAGAACGTCGACGTGATCCCGTGCCGCTCGGCGACCCGGGCCGTCGTCGAGGGGTCGGTGTCGGCGATGGCCACGTCGGCGACATCGGGGTGATCGCGGTAGATCGGAACGAAGTCGCCGCCGAACCGCAGGCCGACGACACCGATGCGGAGTCCAGTCATGGATCAAGATCCTTCCACGGAGAATCGGTGTCCGGGAGTGGCTGTCCGTGCTGCGAAAACGGCTGGATCCGGTCACCAGCTGCCGCGTACGTTGAAGAAATGACCTATCGCGTCCTCACCGACGAGCAGGCACAGCACTTCCTCGACAAGGGCTACGTCGTCATCCACGACTGCTTCACCGCCGACGCGGCCGCCGAGTACACCGACACGATCTGGACCCGGCTCGGCTACGACCCCGACGACCAGTCCACCTGGGTCGAACCCTCGATCCACATGCCCGTACACCGGCGGCTAGAGGTCAAGGAGTTCGCGCCCCGCGCGTGGGACGCGATGTGCGACCTCGTCGGCGGCGAGGACCGCATCGCGCCGGGACCCGCGTGGGGCGACGGCTTCATCGTCAACCTCGGCCAAGGCGCGGACGAGCCGTGGGCGCCGGCCGGTCCGGGGTCGAGTGGCTGGCACAAGGACGGCGACTGGTTCCGGCACTTCCTCGACTCACCTGAGCAAGGCCTGCTCACGCTCGTGCTGTGGTCGGACGTCCAGCACCAGGGCGGCGCGACGTTCGTCGCGTGCGACTCGGTCGGCCCGATCGCGCGCTTCCTCGCCGAGCACCCCGAGGGGATCCTGCCCGGCGGCTTCGACTTCGCGGGGATCGCGTCCGGCTGTACGGACTTCGCGGAGGCGACCGGCCGGGTGGGCGACGTGTTCCTGCTTCACCCGTTCATCCTGCACGCCAAGGCCCAGAACCTGCTCCGCCTGCCGCGCTTCATCACCAACCCCGCGGTGTCGTTGACCGAACCGATGCGGTTCGACCGCGAGGACGGGCACTCGCTGGTCGAGCAGGCGGTGCTGAAGGGACTCGGCGTCGAACGGTACGCGTTCGAGCCCACCGCGCCACGGGAGCGGGTCATCCCCGAACGGGAACGGATCCAGGCCAGGATGAAGGAAGAGGAGCTCTCCCGGCTCACCCAGTAGGTCAGTAGGTCAGGAGATCAGTGCGAACGGGCTCGGTAGTCGGCGGGCGTCTGCGCGACCGCGGCGCGGAACGCGCGGTGGAAGCTCGATCGGCTGCGGAAGCCGCTCGCGTGGCCGATCTGGTCGACGCTCCAGTCGGTGGACTCCAGCAGCCGGCACGCGTGCGCGACGCGGAGCCTGGTCACGTACCGCCAGATTGGCATGCCCAGCACCTCCTTGAACGTCAACGCCGCGTAGGTCTGGTGAACGCCGGCCTTGCGGGCGATGTCGGCGATCGTCAGCGGTTCGGTGTACTCCGCCGCGACCACCGCCAGCAGTCGATCCGCCGAACGCGAGGGCGCGGCAGGACGACCGACCGCGCCGCCGTTCCCGGCGAGACGCGCCAGCCGGGCCGTCATCTCCAACAGGCACAGGTCGATGTACTCCTGCGACGGCTCGTCGCGCAGGTCGCTCAGCCAGCGACGCAGCAGCGCGCGGTCCGACGCCCCCTCCTGCCGCGTACCCACCAGGGACTCGCCGTTCAGCAGGCGCCGCATCGCCCGGCGCAGAACGGGCTGGCCCGTGACGGCGCTGAGCGGCATGGTCGCGCACAGCATGTCGATGCCCGAAGCAGTGAGCATCCGGTGCGGGTAGCCGCCCCAGAACGCCAGCATCCGACCGGGCGGCAGGTCCAGGTGACCCGTGGCGGTCACGTAGCGGGCGGTGCCGGACAGCAGGAAGTTGAACTCGACCTCGGGATGGAGGTGCGGCCGCCGCATGCGTCCGCCCACCACGTGGAGCGCCATCAACCCCAGCGTCTGTACGTCCGAGCGACCATCGTCCATCACCTTGAGGATATGCGACAGATTCGCGCCCTGCGCCGGCTGTGCGCCACCGCGTGGCCAGGTCAGGCTGGGGACCGAACGTAAGAACATCCGACGAGAAGAGGCACGTCCATGGCCGACCGACACCCGACCGAGCTGGACGACTTCCTGTTCGACCTGCGGGGCTTCCTCGTGCTCGAGAACGCGATCGACCAGGATCTGCTCGGCCGGCTCAACGCCGAGTTCGACGCGTTCCCGCGCGACCTCCCGTGGGGTGCCTGGTACCACGGCGCCCAACGGCGCGACTACACGCCGGACACCGGTTTCGAGCTGCACCAGGCGGTGGCGGCGGGCAAACCGTTCGAGGAGCTGATCGACCACCCCAGCTGGGTCAAGCTCGTCGCCCACTTCGCCGGTGAGGAGGAGAGCTACGTCTCCGGGCTGTTCATCGACGAGACTATCGCGTCGATCCGCGAGAGCGGCGGCCACCACCCCGCGCACTCCGGCGGCTACCAGGGCGCGCTGCGCGGCAGTTTCCGCTTCAAGGACGGGCGATTCCGGTGCGGGCAGGTCAACATCATCGTCGCGCTCACCGACGTCGGTCCTGGTGACGGCGCCACGATGGTGGTGCCCGGCTCGCACAAGTCGAACTTCCCGCATCCGCTCGAGGGTGACTACGGGCGGAGCGACCGGATGGACGAGCTGGCCGGTGCCGTACCCGTCCACCTCCGCGCCGGCGACGCCCTGCTGTTCGTCGACGGGCTGATCCACGGCGGCTCGAGCCGGACCAACCCGGGCGAACGGCGGATCCTGATCTACCGGTACGGCCCGATCTGGGGCGCCAGTCGGTTCGGGTACGTGTACGACGCGGACTGGCTGGCGACGCTGCCAGAAGCGAGGCGGCGGATCCTGCAGCCGGTGGCGCCGGTCAGGGTGGGCGACCCGCTCAAGTAGGACGCGGATTCTCCTTGGCCCACTGGGCATAACGGGCGCGGGTGTCGTCGTTCGGCGGGTACGTGCCGGGCAGCGCGGCGCCGCCGGCGATCTCCGCCTGGATGAACTCCTCCAGGTGCTCCTGCGCGGCGGCCGCCTCCGCGACTTCCGCGGCCAGGTGTCGCGGCAGTACGACGACGCCCTCGAGGTCGCCGACGAGCACGTCGCCCGGGTAGACCGGGACCTCCGCGCAACCGATCGGCACCTGCAGGTCCACGGCGTGGTGCTGGGCGAGGTTGGTGGTCGCGGCGACTCCGGCTGCGTACGTCGGCAGCCCGAGCTGGGCGAACTCCGGCGAGTCGCGTACCGCCCCGTCCGTCACGATCCCGGCTGCTCCACGCTTGAGCAGTCGGGTCGCGAGGATCGCGCCGAGGGACGCCGCCCGCGCCTGGCCGCGGCAGTCCATCACGAGGATCTGACCCTCGCCGACCGACTCGACAGCCTTGCGCTGCGGGTGCTCCGGGTCCCGGAACACGCTCAGTACGTCGAGATCCTCGCGCGCCGGGATGTAGCGCAGGGTGAACGCCTCGCCCACCATGCGGGCGGCGTTCGGGTTGAGCGGTCTCAGGCCGACGAGGAACGCGTTGCGCAGCCCGCGCGCGAGCAGTTGGGTGGTGAGCGTCGCGGTCGAGACGTGGCGGAGAGCGGCCACCGTCTCCGCTGCCAGAGGTTCGGACACGTGGCGTACGATATACCAAGCTGCCCCGGGAGGAGATCGCGTGACCGATCCGTTCGCCGCCGTCGAAGGGCTCGCGTTCGATACGAAGTTCCCCGACCTGATCTCCGTTCGCCAGCACATCGCCGCGCCGGCGGTGGTCGACGTCGAGGAGTCGACGCGTTCCGCGCTCGCCGAACTCGGTGACCTGGAAGGCAAGCGCGTCTGCGTCACCGCCGGGAGTCGCGGAATCGCCGACCTGGCGACGATCCTGCGTACGGCGGTCGCGGTGCTGCGCGACCGCGGCGCCGAGCCGTTCGTCGTCCCGGCGATGGGCTCGCACGGCGGCGCCACCGCCGACGGCCAGCTGGGCATCCTGGACGGCCTCGGCATCACCGAGGACAGCGTCGGTGCGCCGATCGAGTCCGGCATGGACACGGTGGTGATCGAGAAGCTGGCCGGCGGGCCCGAGGTGCATGTCGACGCCCGGGCGGCCGCGGCCGACGCGATCCTGCTGGTGAACCGGATCAAGCCGCACACGACGTTCCGCGGGGAGGTCGAGAGCGGGCTGGCGAAGATCGCCGCGATCGGGCTCGGCAAGCAGCACGGCGCCGAGGCGATCCACCTGCACGGACCGGTGCAGCTCGGCACCTGGATTCCCACGGCGTATCGCGCGCTCGCCGCGACCGGCAAGGTGCTCGGTGGCGTCGCGATCCTGGAGAACGCGCATCACCAGGTCGCGAAGGTCGCGTTCCTGTCCGCCGACGGGATCGGCGCCGCTGGTGAGGCCGCGCTGCTCGCGGAGGCGTTCGAGCTGCTGCCTCGGTTGCCGTTCGACGAGCTCGACGTGCTGGTGGTCGACGAGTTTGGCAAGGACAAGTCCGGCGCCGGCATGGACCCGAATGTCCTTGGCAGGATGGGCATTCCAGGCATCGCCGAGCTGCCGACGCCGCGGATCACGAACGTCACCGTTCATCACCTCACCGAGCCGTCGCACGGGAACGGCATCGGCGTCGGGCTCGCCGACCTCATCCCGTTGCGGGTGGTGCGGCAGATCGACCTGCGGCAGACGTACGTCAACGGGCTCACCGCCGGGCTGTCCGGGCTCCGGCGCGCTCGGCTGCCGGTCGTATTGCCGACCGATCGCGACGTGATCGCGTCCGCGATGCGGAGTTGTGGGGTGGCGGATCCCGCTGCTGTGCGGCTTGTTCGGGTGAAGGACACGCTCGACCTGGAGACGATGCTGGTGAGCACGTCTCTGCGCGCGGAGATCGATGCCAACCCGGCCTTGACAGTGCTCGGCGAGCCGTCGCCGATGACGTTCACCCCCGATGGAGACCTCGCATGAGTCACGAACTGGTCGAACGCCTCCGTACGCTGGTCGCGATTCCGGTGACACCGTTCGACGACGCCGGTGAGCTGGACGAGAAGGCGTTCAGCGGCATCGTGTCGCGCATGGTCGACGCCGGCGTCGACGCGGTGACGCCGAACGGGAACACGAGCGAGTTCTACTCGTTGCGCGACCACGAGCTGCAACGCGCGTTGGAGTTGACGATCGAGGCCGCGGGGTCGCGTGCCGTCGTCGTGCCCGGAGTCGGAAACGCGCACGGCCACGCCGTCGAGCTGGCGCGGGCAGCCTCGTTCGCGGGAGCGGCGGCGGTGATGGTGCACCAGCCCGTACACCCGTACCAGTCGGTGCAAGGCTGGGTTGACTACCACCGCGCGGTGGCTGACGCGGCGCCGTCGTTGGGGATCGTGGCGTACGTGCGGGATCCTTCACTGGACGCGAAGGCCCTTGTGGCGTTGGCCGAACAGGTGCCGTCACTGGTCGCGGTGAAGTACGCCGTGCCGGACGTCTTCGCGCTGTCCGAGGCGATCGGCGCGGTCGGCGCGGACCGGGTCGCGTGGATCTGCGGGCTGGCCGAACGGTGGGCGCCGTTCTTCTGGCTCGCCGGAGCGCGCGGCTTCACCTCGGGCCTCGTGAGCGTCGCGCCGTCGCTCGCGGTGGACTTGCTGACGCTGCTCCGTTCGGGCGACCAGGTCGCGGCGATGGCGTTGTGGGACCGGCTCGTACCGATGGAGAAGCTGCGCATGCGCCGCGGCAACGCCAACAACGTCTCGGCCGTCAAGGAGGCGTTGGCGCAGCTCGGCCTGTGCGGACGGGCAGTGCGCCCGCCCGTCAGCGAGCTCGACGCGAACGAGGCCGCGGAGACCGCTGACATCGTGGCGAGCTGGGGTCTCGGCTGATGGACGGAGGCGACCCGGACCGCTGGTCCGACGTCGCCGCGGAGTGGTCGGCCTTGTGGGGGTCGTTCCCGCTTCCGATGTGGCAGCGGTTCGTGACCGTCGCGAAGATCGGCCCTGGTACGGCGGTGCTCGACGCGGGGTGCGGCAGTGGCGAGCTGCTCGCCCACCTCGCGGCGGAGGGCGCCCTGGTGGCGGGCCTCGAGCCGGCTCCCGGCATGGCGGCGCTCGCCCGGCTGCGGGTGCCGGGAGCGGAGGTCCGGGAGGCGTCGCTGGACGAGATCCCGTGGCCGGACGACTCGTTCGAGGTGGCGACGGCGGTGAACGCGCTGCAGTTCGCCGAGGACGGGCTCTCCGAGCTGCGCCGGGTGACGCGGCCGGGTGGGCGCGTGGCGGTCGCGAACTGGGCCGAGGCCGCGCGCAACGACGTCGACGTCCTGGAGGCGGCGATCGCGGCGGCGCACGAGGAGGACGTGCGGCCGGGCGGGCCGTTGCGGGAGCCCGGCGGCCTCGCCTCTGCGTTCGAGGAGGCCGGGCTGAAGGTCGTCGAGGACGGCGCGGTCGACCTGGAGTGGGCGGCGCCGGACGACGCGACCCTCGTACGCGGCATCCTGCTCGGTGAGGACGCCGCGACGATGGCCGAGCTGACGCCCGCGCTACTGGCAGCTGCGCGCCCGTTCCGTAGGTCAGGTGGCGGCTACCGGCTGCGGAACGCCTTCCGCTACGCCGTCGGTACGGTCTAGCGAGCCTGCAGGGCGTCGAGGGCGACGGCCATCGCGGCGACGAGGCGGCGGTCGATGGCGGGGTCGTTGATCGTCACCGCGTACTTGTCCCGCAACGCCCACTGGCGCTCGACGGAGAAGATCGGCCGGCCGTCCGGGGTGTTGAAGTCGAAGTGGTACGGCCACGCGAAGTCGGAGAACCGGCGCAGGATCGCGATGACCTGGTTGCGCTCGGTGCCGGTGCATTCGCCGAGGCCCGGCTGCGTCACGTGCCAGGTCGAGCGCAGCAGCGACTTGCCGAAGTCCTTGCGGAACGAGCCGATCACACCGCCGTCCGGCGCGGTGACGTCGTACGTCGCGCCGAGGTCCATGATCTGCTGCGCCTTGAAACCGAACAGCGGAACGGACTTGCCCTCGTCGCCGAAGAACGTGACCTGCTCGCGCATGGTCATCCGCTTCTGCTCGGCCAGGCCCATGATCTGACCGCCCGCCCAGATCTCGTACCGGTTGACCATGAACGTGATCCGCTGGCGGATCTCCAGCGTCTGCTGGGCCTGGAACGTAGCGAGATCCATCGAAACTCCCCCGTGCTTTCAGCTACCGAAGTTCGTGTCGTCCTTGGGAACGTCGAAGTCGCTCTTCGCGAGCTCCTCGACGTTGACGTCCTTGAACGTGACTACTTTGACATTCTTCACAAACCGGGCGGGGCGGTACATGTCCCACACCCAGGCGTCGGACATCGTCACCTCGAAGTACGTCTCGCCGCCCTCGGTCCGGACCTTCAGATCGACGTTGTTGGCGAGGTAGAACCGCCGGTCGGTCTCGACCACGTACTTGAAGATGCTGACGACATCGCGGTACTCCCGGTAGAGCTGGAGCTCCATCTCGGTCTCGTACTTCTCGAGGTCCTCAGCGCTCACTGCTCGCTCACCAGGCTCCCGTCGTTCAGGTCCACGGCCGCCTCGACGTCAGCGGCCACGGCCCCATTGTTGCCCATCGCCTTCATGACGTTGACCCAGCGTCGCCGATGCTCTGGGCACGGACCGTGACGCTCCAGTGCGTCCTGGTGCTCGGCCGTGCAATAGCCCTTGTGGATGTTGAAGTCGTACTCCGGATACTGCTCGTGCAGCTCGCACATGATCCGGTCCCGGGTGACCTTGGCGATCACCGAGGCGGCCGCGATGCAGGCGGCGACGCGGTCGCCCTTCCAGACCGCGAGGGCCGGCGCGCCGGTGCCGTCGACCGGGAAGCCGTCGGACAGCACGTACGACGGGCGCGTCTCGAGCCGGAAGAGAGCTCTCCGCAGGGCTTCGATGTTGACGCGGTGCATGCCGAGCCGGTCGCACTCCTGTGGCGAGACGACGACCACGGACCAGGCGAGCGCGCGGCGGGTGACCTCGCCGTAGCAGCGTTCGCGGGCCTTCTCGGTGAGCAGCTTGGAGTCGTTCAGACCCGGCACCTCGCCGCGCTTGCCGTCGGGCAGGATCGCCGCGGCGGCGACCAACGGGCCGGCGCAGGCGCCACGGCCCGCTTCGTCGACGCCGGCGACCGGCGCCATGCCGACGCGGAGCAGCGCTCGTTCGTACGCGTAGAGGCCGGCTTCGCGCCGGATCACCACTCGTGGGGCCCGGACATCCCGCATGGTGTCAGCGACGTCGCCGGAAGCGGCGGAAGCCGACGACGGGCAGCAGCAACCCGATCGAGGCGAGGGGTACGGCGCCCGAGGCGACCTGCGGCGAGATCGTCACCGGACCACTCGCGAGGCCGGCCTCGGCGAACGCGGGCGGCCGGTTGAGCAGCGTGATCCGGTCGAGCGGCCAGACGACCACGAACGCGCGGCCGATGACGTGGTCGATCGGGATCGTGCCGCCGCCCGGGTCGCCGGTGTGCGAACGGGAGTCGGCGGACGCCGCGCGGTGGTCGCCCATCACCCAGAGCCGGTCCTTCGGCACCGTGATCGTGAACGGGGTCTGCGAGGCTGCGTCGCCTGGGAAGAGGTAGGTCGACTCACTCAGCGCGTGGCCGTTGACCGTGACCCGCTCGTTCTTGTCGCAACAGACGACCTTGTCGCCGGGAAGGCCGATGACCCGCTTGATGAAGTCCTTCTCGCCGACCGAGGAGAATCCGAACAGCTCGCCGACCCAGCGGACGACCTTGCCCGCGGCGTTCGTCGGCTCCTCGAAGATCGCCTCGGGCTCCCAGGAGTTGGCGCCGTTGAAGACGATCACGTCGCCGCGCTGCACGTCGCCGAGGCGGTACGCGAGCTTGTTGACGAGCACGCGATCGCCGGGGACCAGCGTGTTCTCCATCGACTCCGAAGGGATGTAGAACGCCTGGATCAGGAACGTCTTGATGATCAGGGCGAGCCCGAGCGCCAGCACCACGAGGATGGGCAGCTCTTTCCAGAACGAACGTTCCTTGCTCCGCTTGCGGCGGCTTCCAGCACTTCCGCCACGGTCGGGCTCTTCGCTCGTCCCCAACGTCGGCGTCCTCTCCGAGGTCATGTCGCCCAGTATCCCTACTCCCTTGGGGAACCGCTCGGATGAGGTCAGCGCGCCGTCGAGGTCTCGCGCTTCTCCTTGATCTTCGCGGCCTTACCGCGAAGGCCACGGACGTAGTAGAGCTTGGCGCGGCGTACGTCACCACGGGTGACGACCTCGATCTTGTCGAGGATCGGGCTGTGGACCGGGAAGGTCCGCTCGACGCCGACACCGAAGCTGACCTTGCGGACGGTGAACGTCTCGCGCAGGCCGGCGCCGGAGCGGCGGATCACGACGCCCTGGAAGACCTGGACTCGGGACCGGTTGCCTTCGACCACCTTGACGTGGACCTTGAGGGTGTCACCGGCGTTGAAGCTCGGGACGTCGTCACGGAGGGAGGCTGCGTCGAGCGCGGCGAGGGAGTTCATGTCTGCTCCTCGTGGTGCCACAGGTCACCATCAGGTTGCGTCCGCGCGTTCGTTCGCACGGATGGATGGTCGGTCTGGGCGCAGCTCCTGTCGCGCCTCGGCGTTCCCCCTGTGGCAGGCCCGCCGGACGGCACGCTGCCCGCGGGTGACCGCGAGCGCTGCGCCAGCCACCTAGTGTGTCACACGCCGCCAACGGCGTGCGAATCGGCCGACCCCACCGGGCCGAGCCACGAGTTGTTGGACAGATGTCGGGATAGAAGCCGAGATCTCTCCAACAACTCGCCGGCGGGCGTGGAGCTGGGTGGTGACGCAGGACTTGTTGGACAGATCCCAGACTAGAGGTCGTGATTTGTCCAACAACTCCGCCTGGCGATGCTCGGTGTCGCTGGGCAGGGGTGGCACGGGTGTGGCCGGTGGTGGCTCCGAGCCGAGTTGTTGGACAGATGTCGGGATAGAGGCCGAGATCTCTCCAACAAGTCCGTCCGACACGGTCATGGCGCTCACGTGGCAGACCAGCCTGCTCGGCTGAGGGTGCCCACGAGTTGTTGGAGAGATGTCGGGATAGAAGCCGACATCTGTCCAACAAGTCCGCAGCGCCTGCCTTGGGCGGAGCCGGTGGGTGGTGCGGCGGTGAGCTGGTGGCGGGTGGGTGGAAACCTGCTGGTCAGGGTGCTGGGTGGGCGGCAGAGTGCGGGGCGTGGCTGTGCTGGAGGGGACGACTGCCCGGGCTAGGGCGACGGGGCTGAGCTTGGGCTCGTGGGTGCTGTTCGCGACCTCTGGGCCGCTGGCCAAGGCCGTGATGGGGGCGGGCTGGTCGCCGGCGGCGGTGACTTCGGTGCGGATCTCGCTGGCCGCTCTCCTCCTCCTGCCTGCCGTGGCTGTGCTGCGGCCGAGGGCATTGCGGTTCACGCGGGCCGACCTGGGGCTGCTGCTCGGCTACGGCCTGCTCGGCGTCGTCGGCGTCCAGCTGTTCTTCTTCGTCGCCGTGGCCAGGGTGCCGGTCGGGGTCGCCATGGTGCTAGTCAACCTGGCGCCCGCGGTCGTCGCCCTGTGGGTACGGGTGGTGCGCCGCACCCGGCTCCCCGCACTGACCTGGCTGGGCATCGCGCTCGCCGTGGCCGGGCTGGCCATGATCGCGGAGGTCTGGCAGGGCGTACGGCTCGATCTGCTCGGCGTCCTGGCGGGGCTGGCGTCGGCGGTCTGCGCGGCGGGGTTCTTCCTGCTCGGCGAGCACGGGGCGAGCCGGCACGACTCGTTCGGGCTCACGGCAGCAGGTCTGGGGATCGGCGCGGTGGTGGCGCTCGCGGTCAGCCCGCCCTGGACGCTCCCCTGGGACCGGATGACAGCGAGCACAGTGCTCGGCGCCCCGGTCTGGCTGCTCCTGCTCGGTCTGGCCGTGTTCGCCACCGTGCTGCCCTACCTGGCCCAGTTCCAGGCGCTGCGGCACCTGTCGTCGGCTGTGGCCAGCGTGCTGGCGCTGATCGAACCGCTGGTCGCCGCCGTTCTCGCCTGGATCCTGCTCGACCAAGCCCTCGGCAGCGTGCAGATAGCCGGTGCCGTGGTCCTGCTCGCCGGCGCGATGCTGGTCCAGCTGGCCCCGGCCAAGGCCTAAGGCGCCCAGCCCTCTTCGGCGAGGATCGCGAGGTCGCGGGCGTCGAACGAGTCGGCCGGCAGGCGGTCGAGGAGATCGGGGCGGTTGCGGGCCGTACGACGCAGCGACTCGTCGCGCCGCCAGCGGACGATGTGCGCGTGGTGGCCCGACAGCAGCACAGGGGGGACCTCGCGGGCATCCCACACAGCGGGCTTGGTGTAGACGGGGTACTCGAGCAGCCCGTCGACATGCGACTCCTCGACCAGCGAGTCCGGGTTGCCGAGCACGCCCGGCAAGAGCCGCGCCACGGCCTCGACCATCACGAGGACGGCGACCTCACCACCGGCGAGCACGTAGTCGCCGATCGACACCTCGTCGACGGGCATCCGTTCGCGAGCGGCGTCGACGACGCGCTGGTCGATGCCCTCGTAGCGCCCGCAGGCGAACACCAGCCGCGGCTCCAACGAAAGCTCCGAAGCCAAAGCCTGAGTGAAGGGCCGCCCAGCCGGCGTAGGAACGATCAGCCGCGCGGGCTCGGGAGCGACGGTACGAAGAGCCTCGTCCCAGGGCTCGGGCCGCATGACCATGCCCGCTCCCCCGCCGACCGGGGTGTCGTCGACCGAGCGGTGCTTGTCATGGGTGAACGAGCGCAGGTCGTGCACGCGTACGTCCAAAGTCCCCGCCGCACGCGCCTTGCCGACGAGCGACAGCCCCAGCGGCGCAAGGTAGTCAGGGAAGATCGAGACGACGTCGATCCTCACGAGAGGTCCTCGTCGAAGAGGCCCTCCGGCGGCGCGACGACGACCCGTCCACCCGCCACGTCGACCGAGGGAACGATCGAGGCGACGAACGGCACCAGCACCTCGCGCCCAGTCGACAGCCGTACGGCGAGCACGTCCTGCATCGGCAGATGCAGCACCTCGGAGACCTCGCCGACCAGCGCTCCGTCGGCGGTCTCCACGCGTAGGCCGGCGAGCTGGTGGTCGAAGAACTCGTCCGGATCCTCGAGCTCCTCGCCCTCCGGGATGTCCGCCACGAGCGACGTCCCGCGCAGCGCCTCGGCAGCATTGCGGTCCGCGACTCCCTCGAACGTGACGAGGAGTCGCGGACCGTGCCAGCGCAGGTTCTTGATCACCAACGAGCGAGCGCCCGCCACCAGCTTGGCGCCGGGGACGAACCGCAGCTCGGGTTGGTCGGACAGGATGTTGACCGTGACCTCACCGCGAATGCCGTGAGCCCGGACGACCCGTCCGACGACGAGTTCCACGGAGCGGTCAGCGGCCGGCCGCGGCCCGCGACTCGACGAAGTCGATGCGGGAGTGCCGACCCTTGTCCAAGGCCGTGACCACGGTACGGATCGCGTGCGCGGTCCGGCCGCGACGCCCGATCACCCGACCGAAGTCGTCGGGGTGAACGCGCACCTCGTAGGCCTTACCGCGCCGGAGCTCCCTGGTCTTCACCCGTACGTCGTCCGGGTGGGCGACGACGCCACGGACCAGGTGCTCCAGCGCTTCGGTCAACACGCTCAGGACTCGCTTTCAGCCGGGGCTTCCGCCGCCGGCTCCTCAGCCTTGGCCTCAGCTGCCGGTGCCTCTTCGGCGGGCTTGTCGGCGGGCTTGTCGGCGGGCTTGTCCGCCGGCTTGTCTTCGGCCTTCTTGCGGGTCTTCTTCTGGCTCACGGCCTCGGTCTTCGGCTCGGCGTGCGCGTCGCGCAGCGCCTGGTCGAACATCGTCCGCTTGGGAGCCTTCTCCGGCGCGACCTTGACACCCTCGGCGGGTGCGGGCTCGCCCTTGAACTTCTGCCAGTCGCCGGTCACCTTGAGGAGGCGGAGGACGGGCTCGCTGGGCTGAGCGCCCACCGAAAGCCAGTGCTGCACGCGCTCGGAGTCGACCTTGATGACGCTCGGGTCGACCTTCGGGTGGTACTGGCCGATCTGCTCGATCGTCCTGCCGTCCCGCTTGACCCGGGAGTCGGCGACGACGATGCGGTAGAACGGCGCGCGGATCTTGCCCATGCGCTTGAGGCGAATTTTGACGGCCACGGGTGTGGTGTCTCCTGTGTGTTTAAGGCGGGTGAGCTGGCGCTTGCCGCGTGGGGTGCGGCACCGACACCTCGGAGGGGGTCCGCGCAGGCTGGAAGGTGAGAGGGCTCCCGCCCCTGCGGACTCGCGCGGTCCATTGTGCCAGACCCGGCCGGAAGGTGGTCACTCGCCGTCCCCAGCCCCCAGCTGGGCGCCGTGGTCACTTCGCCCTGGCCGGTCGGTCCGCACCCGACCGACCACATGGCCCATCGGCCAGGGGGAAGGGGCCACGATCAGGCGCGCCCGGCACGTCGCGCGGAGCGCGACCATGAAATACGCTCAGCGACACTACGACCGGGCACGAGTCGAGTGGGGGATCCCTGATGAGACGTTTCGTCACCATCGTCGCAGTCCTCGCAGCGGCGTTCGCGGTCATGAGTCCCGCCGCCCAGGCAGCCGGGCCGCCACACGTCAAGGGCACCGAGACCGTTCCCGTGTACGACTACGCGAACGCGATCCGCGAGAGCGTCTGGGTCACGACCCCGCTCGACAACGACGGCGACGGCGCGAAGGACAAGGTCGTCGTCGACCTGATCCGCCCGCGCGAGGCCGCCGCCAAGGGCGTCAAGGTCCCGGTGATCATGATCGCCTCGCCGTACTACGTCTGCTGCGGCCGCGGCAACGAGTCGGAGAAGAAGCTGTACGGCCCCGACGGGACCGTCACGCGCTACCCGCTCCACTACGACAACTACTTCGTCCCGCGCGGGTACGCGATCGCGCAGGTCGACCTCGCCGGCACGAACCGCTCGACCGGCTGCAACGACGTCGGGGGCCGCGAGGAGGTCCTCGGGGCGAAGGCCGCGGTCGACTGGCTGAACGGACGAGCGCCCGGCGCGTACGCCGACGGCAAGCCCGCGAAGGCGAACTGGTCCACCGGCAAGGTCGGCATGATCGGCAAGTCCTGGGACGGCACGATGGCGAACGGTGTCGCCGCCACCGGCGTCCGCGGCCTGGAGACGATCGTGCCGATCTCGGCGATCTCCAGCTGGTACGACTACAGCCGCTACAACGGCATCGTCCGCAGCACCGGGCACCACGCGTTCCTGCACGACTACGTGGGCGGCCGCCCCGAGGCCGCCTGCGCGGCGCTCCGCCAGGAGCTCGTGACCGGCAGCGAGGACGAGACCGGCGACTACAACGACTACTGGGCCGAGCGGAACTACCTCCCGGACGCGAGCAAGGTCCGCGCGAGCGTGTTCGTCGTGCACGGCGTCAACGACCTGAACGTGCAGACCTCGCACTTCGCGAAGTGGTGGACCGAACTGGCGGAGAACGGCGTGCCGCGCAAGATCTGGCTCGCCCAGCAGGGCCACGTCGACCCGTTCGACTTCCGCCGCGCGGAGTGGGTCGAGACGCTGCACGAGTGGTTCGACTACTGGCTGCAGGGACTGCGGAACGGCGCCATGCGTGAGCCGCAGGCCTCGCTCGAGCGCTCCTCCGGCAAGTGGGTCGACGAGCCCCGCTGGCCGGCCGTCGGCGCGCACAACGTCACCGTTCGCCTGGGCAACGGGGATGGAACGACGGGCACGCTCGGCTGGACCTCGGCACCGCGCGGGACCACCCGTACGTTCACCGACGACCCCGGGCTGTTCGAGGACGAGGCGGTCGCGTCGCCGAACACGGCGACGCCCGGGCGGTTGGCGTTCCTCTCCGGCGCGTTGAGGCACGACCTGCGCATCTCTGGCCAGCCTTCGGTGACGCTGCGGGTGCGCGTCGACAGCGGCCTGACGCCCACGACGGGCCTCGCCGTTCGGCTCGTCGACTACGGCACCGCGAACCGGGTCGACTACCTGTCCCCCGGCTCGGGCATCCACAACCTCACGACCGAGTCGTGCTGGGGAGCACAGACCGCCACGGACGACGGCTGCTACAAGGACACGGCCGAGGACTTCGCCACCCGTTCGCACGCGGTGCTGACCCGCGGCTGGATCGACGCCGCACACCGGTCGTCGCTGCGGCAGGCGACACCGCTGCAGCCGAACCGCTGGTACGAGGTCAAGGTGCCGGTGCAGGCGTACGACGCGGTCGTGCCGAAGGGCCACGTGCTCGGGCTCGTGGTGACGGCGAGCGACGAGGAGTTCAGTACGCCGATGACGACGGGCGCGACGATCGACGTCGACCTGCGCGGCAGCTCGATCCGCCTCCCGGCCGCCGGCCTCGTGTCGCTGCCGTCGATCACCACGCCGCCGGTCGTGACCACGGACGCGACGGTCTCGGCCAAGACGACGGGCCACGATTGGAGGAACCCGGAGTTCCGGTGAGCTCGACGCTGACCTTGCCGGGGATGCGGTCGGAGTACGCCTCGCTCCCGCCGCATCCCGGCGCGACGACCACGAAGCCGTACCAGATCGGGGTGTCGTTCAGCCGGCACACGGGTCTCGTCCGTGAGGTGGACGGTCGGGCGGAACGCGCCGACGTACGTCCAGGGGCCGTGTTCGTCACCGGCGACGAGGCGATCACCTGGACCGAGGTCGCGGATCCCACCGAGGCGCTGGAGATCTACCTCGACGCCGAGCTGCTCGCCGGCCGCGAGGTCGCGACCACGGTCGACGCCCGCGACGGCGTCGTCATCGGGATCGCCCATCGGCTCCGCCGGGCACACCTCACCGGAGTGCCGCTCGGCGACGTCGAGGCGAGCACGATCGCGCACCGGCTGGCCGCGCACCTGAGCTCGGAGTACGGCCCCGGTCCGCGGCATGCGATCCCGCCGGTCGGCGCGCTCGACCGCAGGCTCGTCGACCGGATCGCGGAGTACGTCGACGCGCAGGTCGGCGAGACGGCCTCGGCGCAGCACGAGACGATCACGCTCGACCAGCTGGCCGGCGTGGCCGCGCTCAGCCCGTTCCACTTCGCCCGCGCGTTCCGAGCCGCTACCGGCCTCACCCCGCACCAGTTCGTCACCGCACGCCGCGTCGAGCGAGCTCGAGCCCAGTTGCGAGAGACCGACGCCAGCGTGGTCGAGGTGGCGCACGCGGTCGGGTTCGCGAACGTCAGCCACTTCCGCCGGGTGTTCCGCCGCGAGCTCGGCCTGCTCCCCGGCGAGGACCGAAGACAGCAGGATCGGACCCTCCCGGCGTAGGGAGCGGCATGGCAGTCTCGCGGGCGTGACCACCCCGTTCCAGTTCTTCCACGGCGAGACCTCGCTCGCCGTGCGCGTCCACCGCAACGTCGACAACCTGACAGAGCGGCAGCCCGCCGTGATCATCACCGGCTCCTGGCTCACCGTGAAGGAGCAGATGGCCGACCTGTACGCGGCCAGGCTCGCGGAGCGCGGCTACACCGTCTTCACGTTCGACTTCGCGGGCTTCGGCGCGAGCGGCGGCACGCCGCGCAACGCCGAGCTGCCCGCGCGCAAGATCGAGGACATCATCGCCGCCGCGCGGACCGTGTCGACCCTGTCGTACGTCCGCCCTGGCGCGGTCGCCTATGGCCGTGTGCGCCTCGGCACAGTACGCGCTGCGCGCGATCGCGCGAGGTGCGCCGATCGCCTCGTTCGCGAGCGTCGCCGGCTGGTTCCACGACGCCGAGACCATCGCACCGTTCTACGGCGGCGCGGAGGGCGTCGCGATGCGGCTCGCCCGCGCGGCGGAGGCGTTCGAGCTCTTCCAACGGACCGGTGAGGTGCGCACGGTGCCCGCGTACGAGAACGGCAACGACCGCGCGGGCATGTCGTTCGAGCTGCCCTACTACGCCGAGCCGGGCCGCGGCGCGGTGCCGACGTGTGCGAACGAGATGGCGGAGTTCAGCTGGGCCTACTGGCTGACGTTCGACGGCCTGTCGGCGGCATCCGCGGTGTCGGTGCCGACGCTGTTCGTGCACAGCGACGACGCGGTCCTGCCCGACAACCTGCGGCGGGTAGCGTCGACACTGGCCGGCCCGAACGAGGTCGTGTGGGCCGAGGGAACGCAGATCGACTTCTACGACCAGGAGCAGCAGGTGGCGATGTCCGTCGAAGCGGCAGACCAGCACTTCCGGAAGACGCTGCCATGATCCTTGTCACTGGAGCGACCGGGAACGTCGGCGGCGCGCTCGCTCGTCAGTTGGTCGGGCGCGGCGCCGAGGTGCGTGCCGTCGTGCGTGATCCGTCGAAGCCGCTGCCGGACGGCGTCTCGGCTGTCGCGGGCGACCTGACCGACGCGTCGAGCCTGCGGCCGGCGTTCGAGGGCGTGAACGGGCTGTTCCTCATGCCTGGCTACGCGGACGAGATCGCGACCGAGGCGGCGACAGCCGGAGTCGAGCGGATCGTCTTGCTGTCCGGCGGATCGGCGGTCGGGAAGGACATCGAGAACGCCGTGTCGGAGTACATGATCCGCTCCGAGCAGGCGGTGCGGCGGTCCGGCCTCGCGTGGACGTTCCTGCGGCCGGTGAGCTTCATGACGAACGCGCTCCAGTGGCTCCCCCAGCTGCAGGCGGGCGACGTCGTACGCGCGCCGTTCGCCGACGTACCGATCGCGACGATCGACCCGGCCGACATCGCTGCCGTCGCGGCCGAGGCACTGACCGGGGACGGGCATGCGGGTAAGGCGTACGCGCTGACCGGCCCCGAGGCGTTGACGCCCGCCGACCGGCTGGCCGTGCTGGCCGACGTGCTCGGCCGGCCGCTGGTGTTCGACGCGGAGACGAACGAAGACGCCCGGACGCGGATGCTCGGCGAGATGCCGGAGCGGTACGTGAACGCGTTCTTCTCGTTCTTCGTCGACGGGACGCTCGACGAGACCACCGTGCAGCCGACGGTCGAAGAGGTCACCGGCCGCCCGGCGAGAACGTTCCGGCAATGGGCCAAAGAGAACGCCGAGGCCTTCGCCCGCTGACGGCTCTCACCTGGAGCGGTCGAGACCCGCTCGAAGCTGGTCGAGCAGCTCGACGCGCCAGTGGTCCCGGTCGGGGTACTGGTCGTCGCGGTTCCAGCGCATCGCCGCGACGCCCGCCCACATGAGAATGCGGAACTGGTGCACGAGCTCGAGGTCGGCGCCCGGATAGAGCTCCGCGATCTCTTCGGGGAGATAGGCGAGGTCGTACTCGATCGGCCCGCGTTGGCACGTGCCGAGGTCGATGAAGAGCGGCCCCTTCCTGGTGCTGAGCACGTTCCCCGGATGCGGCTCGCCGTGGAGCAGCTGCTCGCCGGAACCCTGGATCGTCGCGGCCGCGCGCCCGAGCGTGTCGCTCAGCAGCTCGCGGTCACGGTCGGGAAGGTCGGGAGTCCGTTCGCGGTCGTCGACCAGCGCCGTCCACCCGGCGACGCGCACGGCGATGTGGGGCGCGTCCAGCTCGATCTCGCGTAAGCCGGCGTGCAGCCTGAGGAGGGCGTCCACGTACTCCGCCGGCACGAGATCGGAGGACCAGCCGAGCTGCTCGGGTGCCGCGCCGCCTCGCCGGTCGGCGACGACAGGCTCGTAGTACGTCCAGAACGTCATCGAGAACCCGTCACGCACCTGGACAGCGGACTGCACCCGAGGCTCGAGCTCACCAATCGGGCTGCCGGTCTCGGCGAGGCGGCGGGCGACCTCCGCCTCGTACTCCATGCCCTCGAGCCAACTCGCCGACGCCACTCGAGCGAGAACCTCGCAAGGAGTCAGGCGTACGGCGATGCGATCGGAGTTGTGCACGGCGACCGCGTCGCCGACCTCGAGGCCGAGCGCGGTGGCGGTCGCCGCGGCGGCGTCCACCGCGCGCCGGAGCTCAGACGGTTCCATGGCCTCCTCTTCCTCCTCGGCTCGTTCGCCGAGCCACCTTATCCGCGGTGCGCTTAGGGTGATCCCTCGTGGACCTGGAGATGTTGCGACGGCTGCCGAAGATCGCCCTGCACGACCATCTGGATGGCGGGCTGCGGCCGGCGACGATCGTGGAGCTGGCGGCCGAGGCCGGGTACGACGGGCTGCCGACGACCGATACCAAGGCGCTGCACCGGTGGTTCGTCGAGGCGGCGACCTCGAAGTCGTTGCTGCGCTATCTCGAGACGTTCGCGCAGACCTGCGCGGTGTTGCAGACCAAGGACGGGCTCGCCCGCGTCGCCGCCGAGACCGCGATCGACCTCGCGAGCGACGGCGTCGTGTACGCCGAGACGAGGTTCGCGCCCGAGCAGCACCTCGAAGCCGGACTGAGCCTGGACGAGACCGTCGAGGCCGTCCTGGAGGGACTCCGCGCCGGCGAACGGGAGTCCGGCGGCAGGATCCGCATGGGCCTGCTGCTCTGCGCGATGCGCCACACGTCCCGTAGCGTCGAGATCGCCGAGCTCACGTTGCGCCATCGCGCCAACGGAGTCGTGGGGTACGACATCGCCGGCGCCGAGGTCGGCTTCCCGCCGATCGCGCACCTCGAGGCGTTCGAGCTGCTCGCGAACGCGGGCATGCCGGTCACGATCCACGCCGGCGAGTGGCTCGGTCCGCGACCGATCGCGCAGGCCGTCCATCGCTGTGGTGCTTGGCGAATCGGCCACGGTGTCAGCATCGCGGCCGAGATCGACGGCGAACGACTCAGCCCGCTGGCGACGTACGTACGCGACCGCCGCATCCCGCTCGAGCTCTGCCCGACGTCGAACGTCCACACCGGCGGCGCGGCGAGCTACGAGGACCACCCGATCGGCAGGCTCGACCAGCTCGGCTTCGCGGTCACCGTCAGCAGCGACAACCGGCTGATGAGCGACACGTCCACGAGCCAGGAGCTCCAGCACGTCGCCGACGCGTTCGGCTACGGCATCGACGACATCGCGCGGCTCACCCGCAACGCGGTCGACGCGACGTTCCTCCCCTTCCCGGAGCGCGAACGCCTCCAGGACGACATCGCGAGGGCATACCTCACCCCTTGAGCCCGGTCATCGTGATGCCCTGGATGAAGTACTTCTGCGCCACGATGTAGACGATGATCACCGGTAGCACCGCCACGGTCGCACCGGCCATCAGCAACGTGATCTGGGTGAAGTACTCGTTCTGGAACTGTGCCAACGCCACCGGCAGCGTCTGCAGCTCCTCGGAGTTGATGTAGATCAGCGGCCCGAACAGGTCGTTCCACGAGTCCAGGAACGTGAAGATCGCGATCGCGGCCAAAGCCGGCGTCGTCTGCGGCAGCATGATCCGCCAGAAGATCGTGAACGTTCCCGCACCGTCCACCCGCGCCGCGTCCTCCAGCTCCTGCGGCAGCGACTTGAAGAACTGCCGCATCAGGAACGTCGCGAACACGGGCGTGAACACCCGCGGCACCCACAACGGCAGCTGGGTGTCGATCCAGCCGATCTGCCGGAACACCAGGTACTGCGGGATCAGGTACGCGATCCCCGGGATCATCGCGGTCGCCAGCACCAACAGGAACAGCAGGTCGCGGCCCGGAAAGCGCAGCCGCCCGAACGCGAAGCCCGCCAGCGAGGCGACGATCAGCAAGCCCACCACGTTGATCGCCGCGAGCTTCACCGAGTTCCAGAAGAACACCGGGATGATCTCGAACACCTGCAGGTAGTTCGTCCACTGCGGCACCGTCGGCCACAGTGTCGGTGGAACGGTGAGGACCTGCCCTTCCTCCTTGAGCGAGGACGCCACCATCCAGATCAGCGGCATGATGAACGCGAGCGCGAGCCCGATCATCAACACATACGTGACGATGTCGAGCAGGACGGAGAAGCGGCGACGTTCAGCCATAGAACACCCACCTCTTCTGCATGCGCCATTGGACGTACGTCACGATCGCGAGGATCACGAACAGCACCCAGGCCATCGCCGAGGCGTAGCCGAGCTTTCCGAACGAGAACGCCGTTTGGTACAGGTAGTAGATGTACACGCTGGTCGAGTGCCCCGGCCCGCCCTGCGTCATGATGTAGATGACGCCGAACACCTGGAACGACGTGATGAACTGCGTCACCAGCACGAAGAACAGGCTCGGCGTCAGCAGCGGCAGCGTGATCCGGCGCACCTGGTTCCACCAGCTCGCGCCGTCGATCTCCGCCGCCTCGTACAGATCCTTCGGGATCGCCTGCAGGCCGGCGAGGAAGATCACCATCGGATATCCCGCGCCCTGCCAGACGCTCACGATCACGACCGCCGGCAGAGCCCAGGTGGAGCTGGACAACCACGCCGGCCCGTCGATGCCGATGCCCGACAGCAGGCCGTTGATCAACCCGCGCTCAGGGTTGTAGATCCAGTACCAGATGTAGCCGATCGCGACGACGTTCGTGATGTACGGCGCGAAGTACGCGGCCCGGAGCAACGAGATCCCGCGCAGCTTCCGATTGCACAACAGAGCAAGGAAGAATCCGAGCACGGTCGTCAACGGGATCGCGAGCAACGTGAAGATGATCGTGTTGCGCAGCGTCTCGATGAACAGCGGGTCCCCGGTGAACATCTCGGTGTAGTTGCCCACACCGACGAACTCCGGCGGCGCGATGCCGTCCCACTGGGTGAACGACATGTAGACCGAGACGATGATCGGGAACAGCTGGAACGCGGCGATGCCCAGGATCAGCGGCGCGATGTAGAGGAAGCCCTCGTACTTGCCAAACCGCCCGCCCAGCAGGCCTTTCCGTGGGGCCCGGCGTTTCCGGGTCCCACGGCGTGCATCCGTCTCGGCGACAGCGTTCAAGCGTCCGCCCTATCCCAGAAGGGTTTTCTCCACTTGGGCCTTGACCTGGTTGAGCACCTCGGTGGCCGGCTTCTCGCAGTTGTAGACCGCGTCCAGCGCCGGCCGGTAGACCTGTCGCGCACCCAACGTGTTGTCGGTCTGGTTGGGCAACGTCGAGTGCTTGACGGCCTCCGCGAACAGCTCGACGTGCTGCGGCGGCCCGGACAGCACTCCCAACGCGTCCTTGTCCATCGGCAGCCACATCTTGCCCTTGAGCAGGATCTCGCCACCTTCCTTGCTGGTCAGGAACTTCAGCAGCTCCCACGCGGCCTCGGGGTTCTTCGCCTTGGTCGGGATCGAGTACACGATCACGCTCGACTCGGTGAGCTGACCCGCCGGTCCGGCCGGCACCGGCGCGACGTCCCAGGTGATGCCCTTGACAGCCTGCTCTATGTACGGGATCGAGGAGAACTGCCGGTACATCATCGCCAACCGGCCCTGGGCGAACATCTGCAGGTCGATGTCGGTGCTCTGCAGATCTCCCCACGCTGGTTGGACCTTCTCCTTGCAGGTGAGGTCCGTCGCCCACTGGATCGCCGCGGCGCTCTTCTCGTTCGCGAGCGTGAACGTCGTCCCGTCCTTGGAGTAGATCCCGTCCGGATCGCCGTTGTTGACCGTGAAGGTCTGCTCGAAGCCGGTGTCGAGGTAGACGAGGGCACCGAACTGTTTGCCCGGAATGGTCAGCTTCTTGGCCGTGGCGAGGAAGTCGTCCCAGGTCCAGCCGTCCGCCGTCCAGGTCGTCGGCGGCAGCTCGACGCCGGCCGCCTTGAACATGTCGACGTTGTAGAACATCAGCCGCGGCGAGTGCGCGATCACCCAGGACGTGTGCTTTCCGTCGGCCTGCTTGGGGAAGTTGTACAGATCGGGCGGGAACTTCGAGCTGTCGACCTTGTCCTTCTCGATGTAGGGCGTGAGGTCCATCAGCCCGCCGGTCTTGGAGATGCCGCGGACGTAGTCGTCGTTGATCTTCACCAGGTCCGGCGGCACGCCGCTCGCGAGCACCGTACGGAACTTCGTGTCGTACTCCGACGGCACCGGCTGCACGGTGACCTTCATGCCGCTCGCCTTCTCGAAGGCGGTGACGGCCGTACCGAACGGGGTCCCCTTGATGGCAAGGTCGTTCAGGAACGTCATCGACTTGTCGGCACCGCCGCCACCACCGCCGGCGCTGCCGCTACCGCCGCCACCGCCGGCGGTCATGCACCCGGCGACCGAACCGGCGGCCATCGCCGCCATGCCACCTACGAACAGTCGTCGGCTGAGCTGACTTGCTGCCATGACATGACCTCCTCGTCGGTCAGGTCGTCCCCGCAGCGGCCCTTCCATCCAATGCCGCGCGCTGCCACATCGGCAGGTCCGGCCTGATCTCGATGCCCGCCTTGTCCAACCCGGACTTGACCGCTCGCAGGCAGTCCAGCCACGAGCCGTCGTAGTGGCCGATCGTCAACGCGTCGGCGCCGCATTCGGCGGAGATGCGTACGCCCTGCTCGACCAGCTCCGGCGTCGCCTTCGGGCGGGGCGACACGGCGGACAGGAAGTACATGTCCAGGCCCACCGTGCGCCGGATGTTGTGCAGGTAACCGCGCTTCCACTCCATCCGCGCCGGATCGCCACTCTGCTCGGCGTAGTCGGAGCTGCGGATCGAGTCGAGCTGCTTGGCGACCGACTTGAGGTCGAGGCCCATCAGCTCAGGGTGCCCGGCGTAGTGGTTGAGCCGCAGGTCGGTCGCCGGCGAGACGTCCTTGACCGCGGTACGGACCTCGCCGAAGAACTCGGTCAACGAGTCGGCGCGGAACTTGACGAACGCGTACAGCTCGGGCAGTTCGACCAACAAGGACGTGCTGTTCGCGGTGCTCGCGAGCAACAGGCGGAGGTCGAAGTTCTGCTTGTGATTGAAGCGGTCGTACCCGTCGGCGAGCCAGCGCAGCCGTTCGGTCAGCGCGGACCAGTCGATGCCGTTCGCCTCGGCCCGGGCCCGGCAGTGGTCGCAGAAGCAGCCGCCGTGCGTGGTGCCGACGAGCCTGCCGAGCTCGGCGTCGGCCGCCTCTCCCCTGCCGGGGTTGAAGCCGCGCACGCAGGTCATCACGTAGTCGATGTCGTAGTTCGCCGCGAGGTCGACGTAGAGCGCCTTCGCGTACGCGCGGACGTCGGGGTTGTTGAAGCAGACCTGGCCGTCGAACGGCTTGCCGTACACGTCGCGCTGCACGCAGTCGGCGAGCTCGGTGCGCGTCCGTTCCTTGTCGATCCAGGTGTGGGAGAGCTCGGCACCGACGCTCATGCCGCGTGCCCGCGAAGCGTCGATGAGGACCTGCATCCAGTCCGTACCGGCGAGCTCGTCGGAGTCGGAGAGCAGCGGCTTGATCCGTTCGTAGCCGTCGGGACTCGGCCGCCAGTACGCGCGGGAGTCCTCGGTCCAGTAGACCTTCCGGCGCGGGTTGTGCGGGTAGTAGAAGTCGGTGAGCGGTCGCTTCTCGTCGTGCATCAAAGCGACGAGATAGGTGGAGTTGGTCCGCGTCTCTTGCTGGAGAACGTCGAGCGCGTGATCGACGTTCTCGTCGAGGAGATCCCAGGCGTACAGGCTCGCCACGACTTCCTTGAAGTACATGATGCGGCCTCCAGCTGTCTGGCGGTTAGGTTGTTATACCAATTGCGCTAGAGTCACGACAAGGTTCGTTGGGGAGGAGGTCCGATGACGGTCGACCGCTCCAGTTTCGTCCCGCTGCACGCGCAGCTGAAGAACCTGCTGCAACGGCGGATCATGGCCGGAGAATGGGCGGCCGAGCAGCCGATTCCCTCCGAACCAGCACTTTGTGAGCGGTACGGCGTCAGCCGGATCACCGTGCGCCGGGCCTTGTCCGACCTCGAGGCCGAAGGGTTCCTGCGTCGCGAACGAGGGCGCGGCACGTTCGTCGCCGCCTCGCGGCCGACCCGCGGTCCGACGCTCGGGCTGCTGTTCGGCGGGCTGACCGAACGCCGGTTCGGCCACCGCAACGACGCGGCCTTCGGCGAGATGGTCTTCGGCGCGGCCGAGGCGGCGAGCAAGCAGGGCGCGGTCGTCTATCCGATGCCGGTCGGCGACGGCGACCTCGCCACGATGCTGGCGTCCCCCACGGTGTGCCGGCTGACGGGCCTTCTGGTCCACCTCACCCGGCGGTTCGAGGAGGACATCCTGCGGCAGCTGGACGCGACTGGCGTGCCCTACGTCGTCATCAAGCGGCGCTTGCCGCCGGACCGTTCCAGCTGCGTGTACGCCGACGACATCTCCGGCGCGGACACCGCGACGCATCACCTCTTGTCTATGGGGCACACGCGGATCGGCATGCTGCCCGGTCCTCCGGAGGTCGGCGTCTGGGACGACCGGCTGGAGGGTTACCGGAGCGCATTGCGGCGGGCCGGCGTGCGGTACGACCCGCGGCTGGTGCGCGAGGTGCGGTTCCCGATGGACGAGGGCGGGTACGAGGGCGCGTCCGCGCTGCTCGACGCCAAGCGGCCGCCGACGGCGATCTTCGCGGGCAACGACTACATCGCGCTGGGCGTGTATCGGGCGATTCGTGAACGCTCGTTGGAGCCTGGGCGCGACATCCCGGTTGTCGGGTACGGCGCGAACCCGTTCGCGGTCACCATGTATCCCGCGCTGACGACGATCGGGACGCCACCGTGGAAGCTCGGCAACGCGGCGGCCTCGCTCGTCCTGGACCTGATCTCGGGGCGGGTCCCGGCACCCGCCCATCGCGTTCTGCCGTGGCAGCTGGAGATCCGACAGTCGTCCGTGTGGGATCCGGCGGTGTGGACGCCTTCCGTGCCCGAATTGGTGTGAGGAGCGTGCTTCATGCGAGTCGCTTTGCCCGTTCAGGATGGTGTCGTCGAGGCTGATCTCCCCGTTCCCGATGCGCAGGTGCAGGTCGTCCGGAGTGCGGACCCCGCGGCGACCTCGTCGTGGGAGTCGATCGTCTCCGCCGCGTTGGACTCGCCGATCGGTGCGCCCGCGTTGTCGTCGTACGACCTGCGAGGCAAGCGCGTCGCGGTGATCTGCGACGACTGGGGCCGGCCGACACCGGCGTCGCGCGTCTTGCCCGCGGTGTTGTCGGCGGTGGAGGCGGCGGGTGCGCGGACCTCCGACGTGACCGTGCTGACCGGGTCGGGCGTGCATCTGCCCATGTCGGACGAGGAGCTGACCCGCAAGGTGGGCTCGTGGGTGCGGTCCCGGTATCGGTGCGTGTCGCACGACGCGGTCGAGCACGAGATGACGTACATGGGGACGTCGACGCGTGGTACGCCGGTGTGGATCAACCGGCTGGTGGCTGAGGCCGACTTCCGGATCGCGGTGGGGCGGATCGGGCCGCACATCACACACGGGTACGAGGGCGGCGCGAAGATGATCACGCCGGCGGTGTCGTACTGGCTGACCGTGCTGCGGAACCACTCGTGCAACTTCTCGCCGCTGTGTGAGTACGGGTCGTTCGTCGGCAACCCGTCACGGGAGGACGTCGACGACATCGGCGGGTTGGTCGGGCTGCAGTACATCGTGAACTTCGTGGTGAACAGGCACGGCGACCCGTTCCGCGGGTTCGCGGGGCACTACCTCGCGGCGCACCGGGCCGGCGTGGCGTGGGGCGACGCGAACGTGTGGGGCGCGGCGATCGGGCGACGGGCGGATGTGGTGATCGCGTCGCCCGGCGACCTGCGGCCGGGGGCGTTCGGCGCCTCACCCTTGGAGCTGGCGGCGTTGGGGACGCGGCCGGGTGGGACGACGATCTTCGTGAACCCTTCCTCGACGCCGCTGCGGGAGCCTTCGGCGTTCCAGCGGGAGATGGCTTCGTGGACGTTCGACCGGGTGTTCGTCGAGCACGATCGGCGCGACCTGGACCTGTCGCCACGGGAGATCTCGGATCGGTGCAAGACGATCCGCGGCGAGTACTACGCGCGGCGGCCGGGCGAGACGCGGAACGTGATCGTGGTCGGCGCCCCGTTGGCCTTGGACGCCGAGGTCCGGTTGCGGCACCACTCCGCGCCGACGCTGCAGGCCGCGGTCGACGCCGCCCTGGCCCGCGAGGGTTCGGACGCCTCGGTGGTCGTGATGCCGGAGGCCGCGAGCACGCTGCCGCTGGAGCGGTTGCATCAGCCGATGGAAGTCCAGGTCTAGCCTCTGGCTTTTCGCCCATCGGCCTCGTTAGCGTCGCCGGCATGATGCTGACGATGCCCGAAGCGCCTTGCGCCGTTGAGGTTCGTGCCGCCGTTCAGTACGGCGCTGTGCCCGGGGAGCCTGTCTGGCAGGGTGCGCTGTACCTCGATCTGCTGCTCCCGACGCCTCGACCGGAACGCGTGCCTGCCGTGGTCTATCTGCACGGCGGTGGCTGGCGGAACGGCGAGCGGAGCGCTGGTCTCTATCCGTGGATCGGGCCGGTGCTCGCCGCGCACGGGTTCGCGGTGGCGAACGTGTCGTACCGGCTGAGCGGGCGCGCGCCGTTCCCCGCGCAGTTGCACGATGTGAAGGCGGCCGTGCGGTGGTTGCGGGCGAACGCCACCACGTACGGCATCGATCCCGATCGGATCGGTGTCCTGGGCGACTCGGCGGGCGGCCATCTCGCGTTGTTGCTCGCCATCACGGGCGGCGAGCTCGAGGGTGACTGCGGCTCGGCCGGCGGGTCGAGCGCGGTCCAGGCCGCCATCGCGCGGTGCGCTCCGACCGACTTCGCGACGATGCCGATGGACGGGGAGGTGGACTACCTCACGCCGCTGTTCGGCGGGCCACGCGAGACGACCGCCGAGCTGCGGCGGGTGGCGAGTCCGTTGACGCACGTTCATGCCGGTGTGCCGCCGATGCTGCTCGTGCACGGAACCCTGGACGAGACCGTGCCGGTGGACCAGTCCCAGCGATTCGCCGACGCGCTGCGCGCGAACGGGGTGGACGTGACGACCCACCTCATCGAGGGCGCCTTCCACAACCTGCGTGACGATGTGGATCTGCCGTGGGGCAACGAGCCGTGGACGGAGCTCGGTTGGCAGGCGCTGGAGTTCTTCCGCCGGACGCTCAGCGGATGACGGCGCCGCGCAGCACGAGGCGGGAGGGCGCCGACAGCACGCGGAGGTCGGCGAGCGGGTCGGCGCCGTACACGACGAAGTCGGCGGGCGCGCCCTCGGACAGCATCGGGTTCAACCCGAGCCACTCCCGCGCGCGCCAGGAACCGGCGGCCAGCGCGTCGAACGGCGACATCAGCGCCGCCATCGCCTGGATCTCGGCGGCGATCAGTCCGTGTGGCAGCTCGCCGCCCGCGTCGGTGCCGGCGTAGATCGGGACGCCCGCCTCGTACGCCGCCGCGAGCATCTGGTCCGAGCGTGCGTGCAGCGCGAGCATGTGCTTCGCGTACGCCGGGAAGCGCTGTTCGCCGCGGGCCGCGTACTCGGGGAATCGCCCGACCTGCAAGCGGGTGGGGACGAGCGCGGTGCCCTGCG
The DNA here is from genome assembly GCA_963762635.1 of uncultured Actinomycetota bacterium. Taxonomy (GTDB): domain Bacteria; phylum Actinomycetota; class Actinomycetes; order Propionibacteriales; family Actinopolymorphaceae; genus Tenggerimyces. Next base: position 577,423 of record CAVXLQ010000003.1, on the reverse strand, counting down.
TGGCCATCGCGGAGATGAGGTCGGGCGTGAGGCCGACGCCGTGCTCGAGGCAGTCGATGCCGGCCGCGACGAGGTCGGGCATCGCCTCGGTGCCGAACACGTGCGCGGTCACGCGAGCACCCAGCGAGTGGGCGCGGGTGATCGCCTCCGACAGCACGTCGCCCTCCCAGAGCGGGGCGAGGTCGCCGCGCTCGCGGTCGATCCAGTCGCCGACGATCTTCACCCAGCCGTCGCCGCGAACGGCCTGCTCGGCGACGGCGTCGACCAGCTCGATGGGCTCGACCTCGACCGCGTAGTTGCGGATGTACCGGTGCGGCCGCGCGATGTGCCTTCCGGCGCGGACGATGCGCGGCAGGTCGAGCCGCCCGTCGAGCCACCGGGTGTCGGCCGCCGAGCCCGCGTCGCGTACGAGCAGCGTCCCGGTGTCGCGGGTCAGCTCCGCCTGCTCCACCTGCCGCTCCGGCGAGACCGCGCCCTGCGCGTCCAGCCCGATGTGGCAGTGCGCGTCGACGAGCCCGGGCACGACCCACCCGCGGTCCGCGACCGTGACGGCGTGGCGAACGGGCTCGAACGTGATCCGCCCCTCCACCACGTACAGGTCGCGCTCGATGCCCTCGGGCAGCACGACGCCGCGGACGTGCAGGGTCTCCCCGTTGCTCATTCGGAAAAGCCTAGCCGGGTGCCGTGGTCCTTTCGCTCTGGCCGGACGGTCCGCACCCCGCCGGTGACGTGGCCTCTCGGCCAGAGGGAAGGGGCCACGTTCAAGCACCCGGCTCGGAGCGCGCCAGCGCGACCATGCGGCTAGCCAGGCAACTCCAACGGAGCTTCGGCGAGCGCGGCACCGGCCTCGTCGAGCAGGATCCGGCCGGCTCGTTCGTACAGGGCCTCCGCCTCCGCCCGGGAGTTCCCTACCGCCGTCAGCCCGACCCGGCCGTGCTCGGTCAGGCAGCTGATCATGTGGAACACGATCCCGGTCTGCCTCGCCTGGTGGAAATGCAGCCCGTGCCGCGCGACCACGTCGAACAGGTCGTCGAGCGACAGCGCCCGCAGCGCGGGCGACTCGAGGTGGTCGGTCGCGACCAGATGCTTCTCCGCGTCCGTCGAGGTTAGGAACAGCGCCGTGTCCGCGTGGTAGCGCCCGTCGGTGACGTACTGCAGCGTGAGGAACGGGTGCGTCGTCCCGCCCTTGCGCAGGTTGACCTCGATCGCGTACGACGACCACGAGCCGTCCCGCTCGCGAGCCACCACGAAGTCGATCGCGAACCGGCCGAGCACGCCCAGCCCCACCAGGTGGTCGGCGATCGCGGCCGCGTGCGTGCCGATCGTCCGCGCGTACGCGGGCTCGGCCGGGAACACGCAGCCGAGGTACGTCTGCCCGGTCAGTCCGCCGAGCAGCTGGTCGTGCGTGGACAGCAGCTCGACCGACCCGTCCGGCGTGATCCGCAGCTGCACACTCGGGCTGCGCAGCTCCTGCCCGGTGATGCGTTCCTCGACGATGCCGCCCTCGGTGAGCTTGGCGAGGTACGTCTCCAGCGGAGTCCCCTGCGCCTCCAGCCGCATGGCGAGCACGCGTTCGCGCACCACGTCCCGCTCCCCGGCCGAGCCCGGTGCCGGCAGCCCGCGCAGGTCGACCGTCGCGTTGCCCGCGCCCGCCACGCCCTCGTCGAGCTTGACGATGACCTCGGCGATCGTGGGCCGCGTCCGTCGCATCGACCCGATCGCCTCGACGACCTCTTCCACGTCGTGCAGGTTCTCGAAGCCGAGCGGGTACGGCACGCCGACCTCGGCGAACAGCTGCCTGCAGCCGGTCTTGGTGCCGAGCTCGGCGAGCCGAGGATCGGCGCCGTACATGGGGATGCCGAGCGAGATCGCGATGTCGCGTTCGAGCGTCGTGGTGTTGTACGGGATCAGATGCGAGCGCCGCGCGTTGGGGATAGTGGCAGCGATCTTGGCGAGCAGCCGCGGCCGGGCGAGCAGCTTCTCGCTCAGCGACGCGGGCGACGAGTCGTCGACCGACACCAGCGTGAGGCGGGCCCGCGCGTGGCTCGGGATCACGCCGGGGAGCAGCGCGAGGTAGTACTCGACGATCCCGGGCGCGATCGGCATCGACGTCACGTACGTCATCCGCAGCCGCGGCTGCCGCAGCAACAGCAGCAGGAACAGCAGTCGCTCCTCGTACGCCTGGCTCAGGCTGCCCGGGTACGCGACCGCACGGTCGATGCTCACCGACGGAACGACGACCACGCTCTCGTCGGCGTGGTTGAGCCGCATCGCGTCCCAGACGTCGGGCATCCGTCGCTGCAGCTCGTCGAACCGCTCGTAGCGCGCCGTCTCGTTCAGCTGGGACAGGGTCAGCGGCTTCGCGGACACGTCGCCGCGCAGCATGCCGGTCATCGCGGCACCCGCGACTCGTCCAGGCCCTTCACGTCGTACGTCTTCACCGGCCGGCTGAATCCCTTCAGCATCAGCTCGCCGACGGGATCGCCGATCGCGGCGCCGTCCGCCTCCGACAGAACGCGTTGCGTGGTGAGGATCTGCCAGGGCTTGGCCGCCGAGCACAGCCGGTCGGCGAGGTTGGTGACGCTGCCGATCGCCGCGTAGTCGAAACGGCCCTCGAAGCCGATCCGCCCGAGCGTCGCGTACCCCTGCGAGATCCCGAGACTGAAGCCCAGGTCGTGACCGCGGCGCGTCCAGCCCTCGGCCAGCTCACGGATCCTCGTCCGCATCGCGACCGCCATCCGCAGCGCGCGCTGCGGGGCGTCGTCGCACGGCAGCGGGTCGTTGAAGAACACCATCAGCCCGTCGCCGGTGAAGCGTTCCAGCGTTCCCTCGAACCGGAAGACCAGATCGCCGAGGGCCGCGTGGTACTCGCGGATCACACCGATCACCTCCTCCGGCTCGCTCGACTCGGCGAACGGGGTGAAGCCACGCAGGTCGCAGAAGACCACGACGATCTCCCGCCGATGGCTCTCCAGGAACGACTCGTCGCCGGAGTCGATCACGAGACTCGTCAACTGGGGCGAGAGAAACCGGCGCAGACGCCCGACCCGTTCGAGCTCGCGGATCTGCGCCTCGACGCGGCTCTCCAGCTCCCGGTTCCAGGCCGTGAGCTCGGCGGCCTGCTTGCGGATGGTCTCGTGGTAGCGCTTCACCTTCGCCAACGACGCGACGCGCGCGAGCAGCTCGGCCTGGTTGAACGGCTTGGTGACGAAGTCGTCCGCGCCGCTCTGCAGCGCGCGGAGCTTCTCCTGGTCGCCGCTGGCGGTGATCATCACGACCGGGAGGAACGCGGTCGCCTCGTTCGCGCGGATCCGTTCGCACACCTCGTAGCCGTCCATCTTCGGCATCACGATGTCGAGCAGGACCAGGTCGATGTCCTCTGTTTCCAGCTGGTCCAGTGCGGCCATGCCGGAGTCGGCCGTGAGGACGCGATAGCCGCGCGGTGAGAGCACGGCGTCGAGGAGTCGTACGTTCTGCGGCTGGTCGTCGACGACCAGCACCGTGGTCTCGTTCATTTTGGCTTTCCACCGTTGAGGAAACTCTGAACTTGCGCGGGCAGCGCACGGATGCTGATCGGCTTCTCCAGGTAGCCGTCGAAGCCCGCTTCGAACGCGCGGTCGCGGTCGGCCTGCATCGCGAACGCGGTGACGGCGATCACGGGGACTCGGTTGCCTTCGTTCTCGCGGAGTCGCCGGAGCGCTTCGGTTCCGTCGATTCCGGGCAGTTGCAGGTCCATCAGGACGAGGTCGGGCTCGTAGCGTTCCGCGGCGGCGAGGCCCTCCTCCCCCGTACGTGCCGAGACGACCTCGTAGCCGGCGTACTGCAGCACGTCGCGCACCAACTTGAGGTTCATGGCGTTGTCCTCGATGACGAGGATCCGCGGGCTCATCGCACCTCCTTCGGAAGCGCTCCGGTACGGGCGAGGGCGTCGCGCAGCTCGTCGCGGCCGACGGGCTTGAGCAGGTACTCCCGCGCACCCATCGCGAGTCCGCGGCTGCGCTCGTCGACGATCGAGACGACGATGACCGGGATGTCCGCCGTACTCGGATCGCCTTGCAGGGCTGAGAGAACGTCCCAGCCGTCCATGCCTGGAAGCCGGAGGTCGAGCAGCACCGCCGAGGGGTGCACCTTGCGGACCCGGGCCAGGCCGTCGTCGCCGTCGCGGACCTTGACGAGGTCGATGCCGGTGCCCTCGAGGTACGCCGAGAACAGCTCCGCGGACGTCCGGTCGTCCTCGATCAGGACCACCGTGCTTCGCGCAGGAGCGTCCGGGAGACGCGCCGGCGCGTGGTCCAGGACGAGCGGAACGGTGAAGCCGAACGTGCTGCCGCGACCGACCTCGGTGTCGAGCCACATCCCGCCGCCGAACAGCCCGACGATGCGCCGCGACAGCGTGAGGCCGAGTCCCGTGCCCTCCTCCTTCGGAGCGCCGCGGCCGCCCTGGTGGAACGACTCGAAGATCCGCTCGCGGTCCTCGAGCGGGATGCCCGGACCGTCGTCGGTGACGCTGATCCTGAGCTCCGACCCGTCGACCGCCGCCTCGACCGTCACGTGGCCGCCGTCCGGCGTGAACTTCACCGCGTTGCTGACCAGGTTGAGCACGACCTGCTTGAACCGGAGCTCGTCGGTCTCGACCAGGCCGACCTCGTCGCCGAGCACCAGCACGGCCTCGATGCCGTGGTTCGCGGCGCGCTCACGGACCATCGCGAGCGCGTACTCGAGCGCTTGGCGGACCGAGAACGTGACCGGCTCGAGCTCCATCCGACCGGCCTCGACCTTGGACAGGTCGAGGATCTCGTTCAGCAGCTCGAGCAGGTGCTTGCCGGAGTTGCGGATGTCGCGCAGGTACTCCTCCTGCCGGTCGTTGATGTCGCCGAACATGCGCTCCAGCAGCACCTCGGAGAAACCGATGACCGCGTTCAACGGTGTGCGCAGCTCGTGCGACATGCTCGCGAGGAACTCCGACTTGTGCTTGCTCGCGACCTCCAGTTCGTGCGTCTTCACCTCGAGCTCGCGATACAGGCCCGCGTTGTGGATCGCCAGCGCGGACTGGCTCGCGATCGTCTCCAGCAGGTCGACCGTGCTCTCGGAGAAGCCGCCGGGTGTCTTGCGGCGGACGACGAACGCGCCGACGTACCTGCCCTGGCGCAGCATCGGCGCGACGAGAACGGACCGCCAGCCGTCCTCGTACATCAGCTGCAGGTGCGGGTCGCGGTCGACGGCCGTGATGTCGGGCTCCTGCAGCGGCCGGCCTTCGAGCGCGGACCGGCCGACCAGCGTGGTCGCGAGGTCGATCCGGATGCCGCGGAGCTTGGCGAGCAGCTCGGCGTTGGTGCCGTACGCGGCGCGGACGGAGAAGCCGCGGTCCTCCTCGACGTACTGCATGATCGAGCCGCCGTCGGCGCCGGACATGCGGACGGCGTTCATCACGATCGTCGCCAGCACCTCGTCGACGTCGAGGCTGGACGTGACCGCCTCGCCGACCTCGGCGAGGGCCTCGAGCTGCTCGACCTTGCGGGCCAGCGTGGTGACGAGGCCGAGCGTGCGGATCGCGATCGCCGCCGGGGCGGAGAATGTCTCCAGCACGCCCGTCTCGCGCTCGTCGAACGGATCGACGGCGTTGCGCCACAGGTTGATGACGCCCACGACCTCGTCGTCGACGAGCATGGGCGTGCCGATCGTGGTCCGGAAGCCGGCCAGCTCCTGCAGGTCGATCCGCACGTACTCCGGGTCGGCGAGTACGTCGGCGATCTGCTCGGTGTGGCGGCCGAGGCCGACGCGTCCGATGAGCACGCCGCGGTCGAGCGTCGGTGGGTGCCGAACGAGATAGTCGGCGACCTCGTCCGTCACGCCGAGCGACTTGGCTACCCGGAACTGCCCGTTCTCCAGCAGATACGCGAACGCGGAGTCGGCACGACAGAGGCGGCGTACGGTCTCGACGATCGTGGTGAGAACGGCGTCCGGATCGGTGGATCCCCGTCCGAGCGCCGCCAGGATCTCGTTGGTCGCCGCGAGCTGCTCACTGACATCGGTGAGGTCACGGCGGAGCTGCACGTCATGGTCGCGGCCGATGGCCGCATTTTCAGGCACCGGAGCTCCCTCGTAGGGGCCCCGTGGCCTTTCAGTCTGCTCCGAAAACGCCGCCCTGTGGTTGACTTTCGTCAACTGCACAAGGCGGTTCCTCCCGGTACGTCATGCTTCAGCCGGAGGCTGACAGTGCCCGCTACTGACCGTCGGTCGAGGAGACACGTGGGTGCGCAGTCCGCTCTGGCTCCCACCCCTCACTTGCTGGACGCAGTTCAGGCCACACGCCACGGCACGCCGAGCTTGCTGAACCCGAGGGCGGCGATGGCGCGTCGAGGAGCGGAACGGCCTACCCCGTTGGGTGAAACCTGGTGGATCGGCGGTGGGCATGGTGTCGGTGCGTGGGGAGTTGCTCGCCCGCGGCGAGTTCGGAGAGCTCGCCATCGACATGTTGTACGTGATCATGGAACAAGAGCTGCGAAAGTCCCGCATCTCACCGTATCCGCCAGGTGGTCGGTGATCGACGCAACGGATGCAGCGCACATGTTCTTCATCGCGAAGGGCAAGGCGGTGACAACTAGTTTGATCGCAGAGGCACCAGACGATGCCGCGGCCGCATCACCTTCGCCGAAGCGTTCCAGGCCTACGCCGACTACCGGGAGATGGCCTACGTCGTGAGACGCCGAGACGCCGCTAAGGCAGCCGAAGAGCGTCGCCGCCTCTCCGACGAACTCCGCGCGATCCAGTCCAGGCTGGCCTACTACGAAACTTGGATCGTGATCGAGGCCCCCGCTGTCGGCGAAAAGTACTCCGCGATGGTCCGGAAGCTGCGAGCCGTCGCAGGCGGCGCGATGCACGACGCGTGGAACGCGCCAGCCATCGACAGCGACCTCGGTATGAACATCCCGGCCACGCTCGTCGACCTCTCCCCCTCGCACCTCACGAGGCGGCATATCGGGTGGCCGTCGCAACTCATCTCACACGCCGATCAGGAGCGCGGTGAACGTCCGGGACCAGCGTCTCTAGGTTCTTCTTCTCCCTCGCGCTGGCCGAACCCGACCAGGTAACGGTCATCCGTGCGTTGGAGGCGTCGCTCGCGGCAAAATAGACCAACGTGATCGATGACGCGAACGCCCTCGTCCAAGAGCTCGGTGCCTGGTCCGTCGACTACCTCGCCGACCGCCGGCCGACCTCCGTCCGCACCAAGCGCGATCCCGCCGACCTCGTGACCGAGACCGACGAGGCCGTCGAACGCCACGTCCGCGCCGAGATCGCCAGGCGCTTCCCTGACCACCGGATCGTGGGCGAGGAGTACGGCACGACAGGCGAAGACGACGCGCCGACCTGGTACCTCGACCCGGTCGACGGCACCACGAACTTCGTCAACGGCGTGCCCTGGTTCTCCTTCTCCCTCTCGCTCGCCGACGCCCCGACCGGGCCCGACTGCGTCGTCGCGGCCGTCGTCGCCGACCCGTCGAGGCGCGACATCTTTACCGCCGCCCGCGGTCGCGGCGCGTTCCTGAACGGCCAGCCGGTCCAGGCGTCGGAAGCCAGCACGCTCACCGGCGGCGTCTTCCTCACCGAGTGGGCCGCACACGTCCCCTGGGAAGGCATGTCGGCGTTCATGGAACAGCTGGCGAGCCGGCACTGCACGATGCGCGTGATGGGCTCGAGCGCGATGACGCTGGTGAGCATCGCGGCCGACCGGGGTACGGCGGCGGTGATCGGCAACTTCAACCCGATCGACGACCTGGCCGGCGCGTTCATCGCGAGCGAGGCCGGCGCGATCGTTCTGAACGACGCCGGCGAACGCACGTTGATGCCGGAACGGGGCGGCATCCTTGTCGCCGCGCCGGGCGTGGCCCAGGATGCGTGGCACGCATGGACCGATGGACTGGGAGGAACCGCGTGACCAAGGGACACCGCGTTGCCGTACTGGGCACGGGCCTGATCGGCGACTTCTACACCGCGAGCCTGAATGGGCGGCGCAGCGTCGACCGGGTCGAGGTCGTGTACTCGCGCAGCACCGAGCGCGCGAACGCGTTCGCCGAACGGCACGGCGTCCCCGTCGCCACGACCAGCCTCGAGGAGGCCGTCCAGCACCCCGACATCGACACCGTCGTCGTCGGCCTGCCGAACCACCGCCACGAGGAGGCGATCGCGCTCGCCGCGGCCGCAGGCAAGGCGATCCTCTGCACCAAGCCCCTCGCCCGCAACGCCGAGGAGGCGCGGCGCATCCTCGCGATCGTCGAGGACGCGGGCGTCTTCCACGGTTATCTCGAGGACCTCGTCTACACGCCGAAGACGCTCAAGGCGCTCGAGGCCGTACGAGCCGGCGCCGTCGGCGACGTGCTCTGGGCGCGGTCCCGCGAGACCCACCCCGGCCCGCACAGCGCGTGGTTCTGGGACAAGGAGCTTGCCGGCGGCGGCGCGATCGTCGACCTGGCCTGCCACTGCATCGAGATCGCCCGGTCGTACGTCGGCAAGGACAACCGCCCGGTCGAGGTCATGTGCTGGGCCGACACGCTCGTGCACCCGATCGACGCCGAGGACCACGCGATCGGGCTGGTCAAGTTCGCCAGCGGCGCGATCGGCCAGTTCGAGGTCTCGTGGGCGTTCCGCGGTGGCATGGACCTGCGCGACGAGGTCGCGGGCACCGAGGGGACGATCTGGACGAACCACTCGTTGCGGACAGGCTTCGAGATGTTCACCTCCGGCGTCGGCGCGGGCTATGTCGCGGAGAAGGCGGAGACCGACTCGGGCTGGCTGTTCCCGGTGGCCGACGAGCTGGCGGAGTACGGCTACTTCGACATGTTCGGCGACATGTTCGAGGCGATGGAGACCGGCCGGCAGCCGGTCGAGACGTTCTACGACGGGTACGTGGTCAACGCGATCATGGACGCCTGCTACCGGTCGGCGGAGTCGAAGAAGTGGGAGCCGGTCGAGCTGGAGTGGCGGGGCGGCGACGTCCAGCGGATCGCCCGGGCCGCCCAGACGTTGGACGGGAAGACCGTGATCAAGCGCGAGCTGCTCCCGGACGGCCGGGAGAAGCTCATCCTCAAGGACGAGACCACCGGTCAGTACGAGGATCGGGTGGTAAGCGGCGCCTGAGGTAGCCTGACCAGACTGCACGAGCGCCTGACAGAGGATCGAATTGTTCGCCACGCTTTCCGACCGCCTAGAAGCGACGTTCAAGAAGCTTCGCGGCAAGGGCCGGCTGACCGAAGCCGATATCGACACGACCGCGCGTGAGATCCGCATCGCCCTGCTCGAGGCGGACGTGGCGCTGCCGGTCGTGCGCGCCTTCATCGCTCAGGTCAAGGAACGCGCGTCCGGCGCCGACGTCCACCAGGCGCTCAACCCGGCCGAGCAGGTCATCAAGATCGTCAACGACGAGCTCGTCGCGATCCTCGGCGGTGAGACGCGGACGATCCGGTACGCCAAGACTCCGCCGACCGTGATCCTGCTCGCCGGCCTCCAGGGCGCCGGTAAGACCACGCTCGCCGGCAAGCTCGGCCGCTGGCTCAAGGGCCAGGGGCACACGCCCATGCTCGTGGCGGCCGACCTGCAGCGCCCGAACGCGGTCGACCAGCTGAAGGTTGTCGGCGAGCAGGCCGGCGTCGCGGTGTTCGCGCCCGAGCCCGGCAGCGGCGTCGGCGACCCGGTCGCGGTGGCGCGGCAGAGCATCGACCACGCCAAGCGGCAGCTGCACGACGTCGTGATCGTCGACACCGCCGGCCGGCTCGGTGTCGACGCCGACATGATGCAGCAGGCCATCGACATCCGCGACGCGGTGAAGCCGGACGAGATCCTGTTCGTCGTCGACGCGATGGTCGGTCAGGACGCGGTCACCACCGCCGAGGCGTTCCGCGACGGCGTCGGCTTCGACGGCGTCGTTCTCTCCAAGCTCGACGGCGACGCCCGCGGTGGCGCGGCGCTCTCGGTACGGCACGTCACCGGTAAGCCGGTGATGTTCGCGTCGAACGGCGAGAAGCTCGACGACTTCGACGTCTTCCACCCCGACCGGATGGCTTCGCGCATCCTTGGCATGGGCGACGTTCTCACTCTGATCGAGCAAGCGGAGAAGGCGTTCGACGCCGACGAGGCCGAGAAGGTCGCGGAGAAGATCCGCAGCGAGCGCGGCTTCACGCTCGAGGACTTCCTCGCGCAGATGCAGTCCGTACGCAAGATGGGCTCACTGCAGAAGATCCTCGGAATGCTGCCCGGGATGGGCGACATCCGCGAGCAGCTCGACCAGTTCGACGACCGCGAGCTCGACCGCGTCGAGGCGATCATCCGCTCGATGACGCCGGGCGAGCGCGACGACCCGAAGCTGATCAACGGCTCCCGCCGGATGCGGATCGCGCGCGGTTCCGGCACCGAGGTGTCCGACGTCAACCGCCTCGTCGAGCGGTTCCTCGAAGCCCGCAAGATGATGAGCCAGCTCTCCCGCGGCAAGGGGCTGCCGGGCATGCCCGGCCTCCCGCCCGGCATGCAGGCCGCGATGGGCGGCAGCGGCGGCAAGAAGAAGGGCAAGGGCAAGAAGCAGCGCGGCAAGGCCCGTTCGGGCAACCCCGCGAAGCGCGCCCAGCAGAACGCCGAGCAAGCCCAGCGCGCCGCGTCCGGCGCACCTGGCGGGGCCTTCGGCGTCGAACCGGAGCCGAACGGCCAGAGCGAGGAGAACTTCGAGCTGCCGAAGGAGTTCCGCCACCTCCTCGGCAACAAGGACGGTCAGTAGCGCGGGCACTGTGATATTCGGGATCTCGACGAGCTCGGCGTTCGACCGTGGCCGCAGTCACGTCGCGGGGTCGGCGCGCGAACATCACTGACTGACGTCGACGTTTGCGGCCTCATCGCGAACGAGCACCGGGCAAGGGATTCGCGGGACCACTCGCTCCAGCGGATCCTTCTGCGTACGAGGAATTGCGCAACCGCACGAGGATCGTTCGCCGACAATCAGCGGCTCGGAATCCCTATCCTGCCGCCAGTGAGGCTTCCAACGCACGGATGACCGCCACCTGGTCGGGTTCGGCCAGCGGTTGCAGGTAGAAGACGTCGACGGCCTCGGTGGCCCAAGTGCTGACGTGCGCGGACCGGACCGAGCAGTCGTGCGCGGCGAGGACTGCGCAGAGGCGGTAGAAGAGCCCGGGGCGGTCCTTCGCGTGCACCTCGATCACCGTGGCGTTCGCGGACGCTCCCGGGACGAGGTGGACGCGTGGCGGGATGCTGTCCCCTGGTTTCGCGTAGGCGTCGTCGACCGAGCCGAGCCGCTTGGCGAGGTCGAGGCTGCCGGCGAGGGCGGTCGCGATCCGTTCCCGCAGTACGGCCGGGTCTGGTGGGTCGCCGGTGACGGCCCAGACGGAGATCCCCGCGTCGTCGATGGTGTCGACCGAGGCGGAACGGACGCCCAGGCGGCCGAGCGCGAGCACGCCGGCGACGGTCGCGAGCAGGCCGACGCGGTCCGGCGCGGCGACCGTGATCCGGCTGCCGCCGGCGCCTGCCTCGACGACGATGTCGAGCTCGCCGGACTGGGCGACGCGGGCGGCGAGCAGGCGTTGGGCGGCGTCGAGTGGCTGCGGAGCGGGTACGGCGCCGCGCTCGAGCCGCGAACGAACCCGTTCGACCAGCCGAGCCAGCAACGCCGCCCGCCACGGCGTCCACGCGACCGAGCCGATCGCGCGGCAGTCGGCCTCGGTCAGCGCGGCGAGCAGGTCGAGAGTGTCGGCGTCGCCGACCGCGATCGCGACCCGCTTGATCGTCGCGGGGTCGTCCAGGTCGCGCCTGGTCGCGGTCTCGGAGAGCAGCAGGTGGTGGCGGACCAGGAGCGACAACGTGGCGACGTCGCGCGGCGGGAAGCCCCACCTCGTCGCGATGTGGCGGATCTGGGCGGCGCCTACGTCGCTGTGGTCGTCGTCGTGGCCCTTGCCGACGTCGTGCAGCAGCGCGGCGACGAGCAGCAGGTCGGGCCTCGCGACCCGGCGTACGAGCGCCGACGCCTGCACGCAGGTCTCCAACAGGTGCCGGTCGACGGTGTGCCGGTGGGCGGGCGAGTACTGCGGCCGGCAGCGTACGTGCGCCCACTCCGGCAGCAGCGGCTCGATCAGCCCGGACTGGTCGAGCGTCTCCCAGACCGGCAGCAGGTTCTGGGCGGTGCCGAGCAGCGCGGAGAACAGCCTTCGCGCTTCGTCCGGCCAGGGCGTCGGCAGCGGGAGGAACTCGCGGGACAGCCGGTCGGCGGTGAACGGGTTCAGCAGCAGTCCGCGCTCGGCAGCCGCCTCGGCGGCACGCAGCGGGAGCTGCGCGTCCTGGCCGATGCGGGCGTCAGGCGTGAGGACGACCTCGCCGTCGGAGATCGCGACGCCGTTCGCGACCGGCGTGAGCAGCGGACCGGGGCGGATCGGCGAACGGTTGCGGCGGTTGGTCTTCACGGCGCGGGCGCGGGTGATCCGGCGCCAGGCGATGTCGGAGGTGTGAGCGAGCGTCCGTCCGGCCTGGTAGACGCGCCTGAGCAGCGTCTCCCGGTCGGGCAGGCCCAGGGCGGAGGCGACGTCGGGCTGCAGCTCGGCGAGCAGCCGGTCGGTGGGGCGCTTGCCGCCGACGAGATGGAGCGCGTCCCGTACGTCGAGCAGCTCGCCCCTGAGGCGGGCCAGCGTGGCGTGCGGGAGCTCGACCAGCCAGGTCGCGACGAGCGCACGGAGCACGACGCCGTCGCGGAGGCCGCCGCGGGCTTCTTTGAGGTCGGGTTCGAGGAGCGAGGAGAGCTCGCCGACGCGGGCGGCTCGCTCGCGGCAGCTCTCTTCGAGCTCGGGCAGCCTGCGCGGGGCGCCGCGGCGCCAGTCGGCGAGCAGTGTCGTTCGCAGGCGGATCGTGAGGCTGGGGTCGCCGGCGACGTGGCGGGCGTCGAGGACGGACATCGCCGTCCGCAGGTCCTGGTCCGCGGCGTCCCTGGTCTCCTCGAGCGTGCGGACGCTGTGGTCGAGGGCGATGCCGTCGTCCCAGAGCGGGTACCAGAGGGCCTCGGCGATCGCGCCGACGTCGGGCAGCCGGTCGTCGTGGACGAGCATCACGTCCAGGTCGCTGGCGGCGGAGAGCTCGGCCCGCCCGTACCCGCCGACCGCCACGACGGCGACGCCGGTGGGCGGGACGTCGGCCTTCTTCAGGCCGTCCGCGAGAAGGGAACGGAGGCGACCGTCGGCCGCCTCCGTCCGTTCCTCACGCGTGTTCATGCTGGGCCTTCTGGTCGTGGATCCGGATCGCTCAGTTTCGCCGCACGCCACCGTTGTTGGGCGGCATCCCGATGTTCAGTTTGGGCTTCTTCGACGATCCGGACCACTCGAGAGCGTCCGGGCCGCGTTCTCCCGTACGGACCCGGACCACGGTCTCGACCGGGACGACCCAGACCTTGCCGTCACCGATCTTGCCGGTGTGGGCGGCCTTGGTGACGGTCTGGACGACGTCGTCGACATCGCTGTCGTCGACGAGGATCTCCAGCCGCACCTTCGGAACGAGGTCGACCTCGTACTCGGCGCCCCGGTAGACCTCGGTGTGGCCCTTCTGGCGCCCGAAGCCGCTCGCCTCGGTCACCGTCATGCCGCTCACCCCGAACGTCTCGAGCGCGGCGCGCACCTCGTCGAGCCGGTGCGGCTTGATCACCGCGGTGACGAGCTTCACCGTGCCACCTCTTCCTTGTCGTCGATCTTCTCGACTGGCGGAGCTTCCTCTTCCTCAGGCTCGGGCTCCGGCGGGGGCGCGGACCGCGAGAGCACGTGGGAGCGCGTTCCGCCGCCGATAGAGGAGAAGTCGTACGCCGTCTCCGCGTGCTCGGCGAGGTCGATGCCCGCACGTTCGTCGTCCTCGGTGACCCGGAAGCCGATCGTCTTCTGGACGATCTTGCCAAGGACGTACGTGACGACGAACGAGTAGATCAGCACCGCGAATGAACCGACGAACTGCTTGCCCAGCTGGGCGAAACCGCCGCCGTCGAACAAACCGGCGACACCCGCCGGCGAGGCGCTGCTCGCGAAGAGGCCGATCAGCAGCGAACCGACCAGACCGCCGACGAGGTGGATGCCGACGACGTCGAGCGAGTCGTCGAAGTTGAACCTCGACTTGAGCCCGACCGCCATCGCACAGAGCAGACCGGCGGCGAGACCGATGAAGATCGCGCCGATCGGGGTGACCGACGCACACGCTGGGGTGATCGCGACCAGGCCGGCGACGGCACCGGACGCGAGACCGAGCGTGGTGGGCTTGCCGTCGCGGAACTTCTCGATGACCAGCCAGCCGATGACCGCGGCCGCCGTGGCGACCTGGGTGTTGATGAACGCGACGCCCGCGGTGCCGTTCGCCGCGACCGCCGAGCCGGCGTTGAAGCCGAACCAGCCGAACCACAGCAGGCCGGCGCCGAGCAGCACGAGCGGCAGGTTGTGGGGCCGCATCGGCTCCCGCTTCCAGCCGATCCGCCTGCCGAGGACCAGAGCGAGCGCGAGGCCCGCTGCTCCGGCGTTGATGTGAACCGCCGTACCGCCGGCGAAGTCGAGCACGCCGAGCCGGTCACCCAGCCAGCCGCCGTTGCCCTCGTTGAAGTAGAAGACCCAGTGCGCGACCGGGAAGTACACGATCGTCGCCCAGAGAACGACGAACAGCACCCAGCCGGAGAACTTGGCCCGGTCCGCGATCGCGCCGGAGATCAGCGCGACGGTGATGATCGCGAACATCAGCTGGAAGGCCACGAACACCGTGGTGGGGATCGTGGCGATGAGCGAGTCTTGCTTGAGGAGGCCGAAGAGCCCGACCTCGCTGAGTCCCCCGAGGAAGCCGCCACCGATGTCCTCGGTGAAGGCGATGGAATAGCCGTACAGGACCCACAAGACGCTCACGATCGCGATCGCCGCGAAGTTCATCATGAGCATGTTGAGGACACCCTTGGCCCGGACCATGCCGCCGTAGAACAGCGCGAGGCCAGGGGTCATGAGCAGAACGAGGGCAGCACTTGCCAATACCCACGCGGTGTCGCCCGCACTGAGCTCGGGCATCGCGTCTCCTCCCGAGGAAATGGGCCGTCGCCCGGCAACAGCACTGTCTCCGGGTCGCGGCGAATCGTCGTGCGACCAGGTTGGTGCGGCATTGTTTCTTGAGACGCGCCTGCATGTTGCGATCCGATGACGCGATGCGGCGGCGTGTGACATCTACGTAACGTGCCTGGCTAACGGCCATCGGCGCCGCGTCGGACCGTGAGACGGTCGTTTCCGCGCCGCCGGTCGCGACCAGGGCAAGTGCCCGACCATTCAAGTCGCCGGCGCCAGACGTTCACCGCGCTCTCCCTCTGGCACGGTCTGGGGTCGGTGATTCTTATTTGAGGCCGCTGGTCGTCGACGAGGAGTCGGCGCGGCGGCTGTTGCAGCGGTACGCCGACCGCCGTGCCGCCGACACCGGGCGGCTCGAGAGCATCTGGCTGGATGGCGAGCTGGTCGGCGGCGTGCTGTTCCGCGTGTTCGACGCCTCCGATGGCGTGTGCGAACTCGGCGTGTGGCTGGCGTCTGAGGCCCGCGGCCGCGGGCTGATCGCGAAGGCGTCGCAGGCGATGATCGACTGGGCGATCGGCGTACGAGGCCTGCACCGCGTCGAGTGGCGCTGCTTCCCCGACAACCTGCCGAGCCAGGCCGTCGCCCGGCGGCTCGGGATGACGCACGAGGGCACGCTGCGGCAGGAGTTCGAGTACCGCGGCGAGCGGCACGACCTGCAGATCTGGGCACTGCTCCGCGACGAGTGGGACCAGCGTCACTGGGCCTGACCTTCTCGCGCAACTCCTCGGTTGCTTCTCCCGTGCTTAATGTGCAACTATCAAGTTGCACATCTACCTGAGAGGCTGGCCATGTTCACTGGTGCCGTCAATATCGCGATGAAAATCCCGGCCGCGGACTACGACGCCACGGTAGCGTTCTACCGCGACGTCTTGGAGCTACCCGTCTCCGAGGAGAAGAGCGACCAGCCGACCGTCGCCCAGGTCCACAAGGTCGACTTCGGCCCGTGTGTCCTCTGGCTGGACCGGATCGACAACTACGCGCAGCCGGACGTCTGGCTCCAGGTCCGCACCCCCGACCTCGCCGCCGCCATGACCCACCTGCGCGAGGCGGGCATCGAACCATGCGACGAGCTCGAGCCGCTACCGGAAGGCTTCGAAGGCCACTGGATCAAGAACCCCGCCGGCGTCGTCCACCTGATCGCGAAGGACTAGCGCCGTGCCCCCGGCAACAGCACCTCGGCATCGGGAGCGAGCCGGTGCAGCACCCGCCGCTTCCCGTCGAACCCGAACGCGACCACCTCGAGCCCCGCTGCCGTCCGATGGCCCATCGCCACCAGGTTTCGGTCGAGCGTCCCGAGGAGACTCCACCCCGCCGGGATGTCGATCCTTCGCGCGGGGACACCCCAACCCAGCCGCAGGACCGCGCTCGGCACCAGCGCGCCACCCCGGACCACGTACGCCGTGGCTACCAGCCAGGTCCGGTCGAGCTCACTGGAAGGACTGACGGGGTCAGCCACCGACGGTACGCCACGCGGGCCCGCCAACGTCTCGTCCGGACGCAGGCCAGGCCCGAAGTCGCCGGGCGACCCTTCCTCCCAACGCGAGCCGGCTCCTCCATGGCTCTTGCGAATGCTGAGCGCATCCGATCCGACCACGGTCAGCCGTTCGCCGACTCCGACGGGAACCGCGTCGACCACGGAGTCGAAAGGCGATCGCACGGGGAGCCGGTCGTACTCCTTCGGCAGCTTGTAGACCTCGGGCTTCTCCGGAGGATTCGCGTACGCGTACGCGTATGCGGTCACCCGGTCGCCTTCCCAACGGGCGAAGGTGAACGTCAGGCCAACGCCGACCGGCTCCCACCGCGAGCCGCGGGGACCTTTCGGCAGCTTCTCCTTGTTGTCCCACGGGACGGCGAGGTCGTGGAACTCGTAGGCGGTGCCGCTGGGCACCCCGAGCCACCTGCCGTTCAAGGACAGGTAGAGCCCCTCCATCCCGATGGCGGGCAGCTTGGCCGTGAGGTCGGGTTTCACACCGGACAGCGCGAACGACTTCCCGTCCGGACGGAGCAGCCGGAGCGGGCAGGCCGCGCAGTCCCGATAGATGAGGGATCCCAGCTTGGCCGGCGCGCCGACGTCGCCGTTCGGCACCCAGTCGGTGAACGACACGCTCACCGGCTGCCTCGTGCCGGCGGGTCCGGCTCGGCCGCCTGGCGCGGGACGGTGAGGCTGAGCGCTATGGCCACTGCCGCGGCGGCCGCCACCAGGGGGACGCCGATGGCGGTGCGCAGCCGCGACGACGTGCGGTGCGGATCGCGAGGTCCACGTCGCCGTACGTGGGAACATGATCCTCCGCGGCCTCGTACGCGTCCTTCAGGCCAGATCTCCTGGCGGTCATGGTGAAACCTCCGACAGCTCGGCGTCGGCGAGCAGTTCCGGTGCGATCGCGCGAAGCCGTTCCAGGGCGTGGTGCAACTGGCTCTTGACGGTGCCCACCGAGCAGTCGAGCATGCGGGCGATCTCGACCTGGCTGCGGTCTTCGTAGAACCGCAGGTACAACGCGGCGCGCTGCCGGGGAGCGAGCTGTCTCAGCGCCCGTGCGAGCGCCGTGCGATCCACGGCGCCGGCGTGTTCGTCGTCGCCCGGCTGGCGGGGACGTCCGCGACGCTGATGACCTGCCGGCGTTGCCGAGTGCGCCAGCGAGATCGAACCTCGTTCAGCATGACCTGCTTGACGTAGGCCTCGGGGTTCCCACCGGACGAGACATGCCGCCACCTCGCGACCGTCTTGGTCAGCGCCTCCTGCAGCAGATCCTCCGCGGAGGCCGTGTCGCCGGCCAGGAAGAACGCGGTGCGCGACAGCGCGCCGCGGCGCGCCTGTACGAACTCCCGGAACCCCGGGTATCGCTCCACGTCGCCCTCCGCTCCCCTGCCAGCATCTTCCTCAACGCCAGGGCCGCACGGAAGGTTGGTTCAGCGGGCGCGATTTCCGCAGCGCCCGCTGTCGCCCGCTTGTGAAACGACTCACATTCGCCCCGATCCCACTGACGTGACCCCTCTTCCGCCCGTAGCTTCTATATCGAGACCCAGCAGTCTCGTAATGAGTGAGGGAAGGGACACGCTCCGTGATCAACACCGACCAGATCCACCGCCGGCGGTGGGCGACGCTCGTCGTCCTCTGCCTCGCGCTGGCGATCATCGGGCTCGACACCACCGTGCTGAACGTGGCCCTCCCCACCCTCCAGCGCGAGCTCGACACCTCCGCCAGCGAGCTGCAGTGGATCGTCGACGCGTACACGGTCGTGTTCGCCGGCCTCCTCCTGCTCGCCGGCGCGTTCGGCGACAAGTACGGGCGCAAGCGCTGGCTGCTCCTCGGCCTCGGCATCTTCGGCGTCGCCTCCGTCTGGGGCGCGCTCTGCACCACCCCGGAGCAGCTCATCGCGGCCCGCGCGGTCATGGGCATCGGCGGTGCGGTGATCATGCCGAGCACGTTGTCGATCCTGACGAACGCGTTCACCAACCCGAAGGAACGCAAGACCGCCATCGGCATCTGGTCCGGCGTCTCCGGCCTCGGCATCGCGCTCGGCCCGGCGCTCGGCGGTTGGCTGCTCGAGCACTTCTCCTGGGCGAGCGTGTTCGTCATCAACATCCCGGTCGCCGCGGTCGCGTTCGTCCTCGGCGTCGTGATCGTGCCCGAGTCGAAGGCGGTGAACGCGCCGCGCATCGACTTCGTCGGCGGCCTGCTCTCCGTCGTCGGCCTCGTCGCGCTCGTCTGGGCGATCATCGAGGCGCCCGACCGCGGCTGGTCCGACCCGCTCGTGATCGCCGGGTTCGCTGCCGCCGTCCTGGTCCTCGTCGCGTTCGCCCTGTGGGAGCTGAGAGTCGAGCATCCGATGCTCGACATCCGGTTCTTCAAGAACCGCCGCTTCTCGATCCCGACGATCTCGATCACGCTGGTGTTCTTCGCGCTGATGGGGTCGGCGTTCTTCCTCACGATCTACCTGCAGACCGTGCAGGGGTACGACGCGCTCGGCGCGGGCATCCGGATCCTGCCGCTCGCGTTCGGCCTGACCCTCGGCGCGCCGCTCGCGATGGCGGTCGCGCAGCGAGTCGGCGAGAAGATCCCGGTCGTCGCCGGGCTGGCGATGCTGGCGGTCTCGTTCGTGGTCATCGCCGGGACGAGCGTCGACTCGTCGTACGGGCGCGTGCTGCTCTCGATCCTGCTGATGGGCTTCGGCATGGGGTTCGCGATGAGCCCGGCGACCGAAGCGGTGATGGGCTCGCTGCCGAAGGAGAAGGCGGGCGTCGGGTCGGCGGTGAACGATGCCGTACGCCAGGTCGGCGGCGCGCTCGGCGTCGCCGTACTGGGCTCGATCCTCAACTCCGCTTACGCGAACCGCATGGCATCCGACGTCGCCCAGCTGCCGCCCACGGCCGCCGAGGCGGCGCAGGACAACATCCAGAGCGCGATCCACGTCGCTTCGGAGCTGCCGGGCGGCGCGGGCGCCGCGCTGGTGGACGCCGCCGAGCAGGGGTTCGTCCACGCGATGGACGTCACCGTGATCGTCGCCTGCGCCGTCGTCCTCGCGGGCGGGATCCTCGCGTTGCTGTTCTTGCCGCATCACGGGACGCCGGTCGGCAAGCACGCTGGCGAACCGCCGGCCGAGGAGGAACACACCTCCGAAGATGGCAGCGGGACGGGCCGGCATGCGGCATCCTCGGAGGAATCCGACCTTGTGGAGGCAGAACGGTGAAAACCGCCGCCGCGCCGGCGCGCAGAGGCCGGCCGCGCGATCCCGCGGCCGACACCCGCATCCGCGCGGCCGCGGCGGAGCTGCTGCTGGACCGCGGGTTCGAGCGCATGACCGTCGACGACGTCGCGCTGCGCGCCCACGTGGGCAAGGCGACCGTCTACCGGCGCTGGGAGAGCAAGGAGGCGCTGGCGTACGACGCGCTCGCCCACCTCGTCGACCACAACGTGCCGCGCCCGGACCACGACGGCACGATCGAGGCGAACCTCGCACAGGTCTACAGCGACCTGATCGAGTTCCTCGGCAACGCCCGCGGCATCGCGTTCCTGCGCATCGCGGCGAGCGAGTCGGGCCGCGACGAACGCATCGGCCGGCTGTACCGGACGGCGCTCGACCAGCACCTCGAGCAGGCCCGCGAGGTCTTCGCCGTGGCGGTCTCGCGCGGCGAGGTCCGACGCGACGTCGACGTGCGCGCGACCGTGGAGGGCCTGATCGGCACCATGCTGCTGAGGGCGATCACCGGCACCCCGATGCCCACCGCGGACGACGTCCCCGGCCTGGTCGCGCTCACCCTGGACGGAATTCGCGCCCGCTGAGCCACGGCAGCCGAGGAAGGGCCAGCCCAGTGTCGGAGTCGATGGTCGCGCTGACCGCGTTCGTCCGTGGCTATGAGGAGGCGACCAACAGCCACGACCTGAGCCGCCTCGCACCGCTGATCGCCGAGGATGCCGTCTACTGGTTCTCCGACGGGTCGCACCGCGGTCGGAAGGCGGTTCTCGCTGCCATCGCCGACACGTTCGCCACGATCCGCGACGAGGTCTATCGGATCGAAGACCTCGAATGGGTCACCCACTCCGACAGCTCAGCGGTCTGCCGCTACCGCTTCCGCTGGACCGGAACCGTCGACGGGCAGCCGCGGTCGGGGAGCGGTCGCGGGACGAACGTGATCGTCAACAGTGCTGGCACCTGGCAGATGCTGCATGAGCATCTCAGCGGCTAGGTGCGGGGTTCGAGGACGACGACGGCGGTCTCGGAGGGGCGGCGGGTGGCGTAGCTGTCCAGTTTCGCGTTGTACGTACGCCACTTCGCCCAGAGGCGGGATCGTTCTGGGTCGACGGCGATGCGGGCGTGGACGAGCCGTGGACCGTCGGACAGTTCGGCGAGAACGTCCGGTTGTGCCTGGAGGTTGAGCCACCAGGCCGGCTCCGGCGCGCCCCAGCCGTTCATCGCTAGGGTGACGACGTTCGGTCCGTCCTCGAAGTAGCCGACAAGCACGCTGCGCTCGCGGCCGCTGCGCCGCCCCACCGTGGTCAGACGCAGGGTTCCCCAGTGGGTCGAGGTCGCCGGGGACAGACCGGCTCGACCGCCGGACAGGCGGAACAGTCCACGATGAACGCGCCACGCCAGGCGGATGAACCAGCGGGGTGGAAGCCACGGGGCTCGCTGCGATCGCTCGGTCATAGCCGAGATGGCACCACACCGCGAGCGGTCGGACACCGAGAACCAGGAAGTGTCCGATTCGCCCCCTCCCCGATCGTCTTTCCCTCGGGACCCAGGAAGAGGAGACTGACGATCATGAAGTACGTGCTGATGTTCATCGAGACCGAGCAGTTCGCCAAGGACTTCGAGGCGATGACCCCGCCGGAGAAGGACGAGGCACTCGGGCGCGTCCACCGGTGGATGGCCGAGCACGCCAGCAAGCTGCGGGGCGGCAACAGGCTGCAGCATCCGAACACCGCCACCACGATCAGGCTCGACGGCTCCGAGCCGTTCATGACCGACGGCCCGTTCATGGAGGGCAAGGAGGTCGTCAGCGGTTTCCAGGAGATCGAGGTCGAGGACCTCGACGAGGCCCTGCGGATGGTACGAACGTGGCCCGGCTGCCCGATCGTGGAGATCCGCCCGGCCATGTTCTGACCGTGACGCCCATCGTCACCGACGAGCTCGCCCGCGCGGTACGCGACCACGCGGGTCGGCTCGCCGCGTCGCTCGTCTCCATGCTCGGCGACTTCTCCGCCGCCGAGGATCTCGTCCAGGACGCGGTCGAGACCGCCTTGCACCGTTGGCCGATCGACGGCATCCCGGAGAGACCAGACGCGTGGCTGTTCACCGTCGCGCGCCGCCGCGGCCTCGACCAGCTACGCAGGGAACAGAACTACCGGCAGAAGCTCGCCCGGCTCCGGCTCGCTGCGTGGCCCACCCCTCCCCCGCCGGACGAGCGACTGCGGCTGATCTTCACCTGCTGCCACCCCGCGCTCTCCAAGGAAGCCCAGATCGCGCTCACCCTGCGCGTGGTCTGCGGCCTCACCACCGCGCAGATCGCCGCCGCGTTCGTCGTCCAGGAGACCACGGTCGCCCGCCGCATCACCCGCGCCAAGACGAAGATCACGAACGCCGCCATCCCGTACCGCATCCCGCCGGACAACGAGATTCCCGAACGCCTGAACGAGATTCTCGCCGTCATCTACCTCCTCTTCAACGAGGGCTACCTGTCCAGTACCGCCGATAGGGCGCACTCGCGCGACCTCGTCGACGACGCCGAGTGGCTCACCGCGATGCTCGCCGGACTGCTGCCGAACGAGCCCGAGGTCGCCGGCCTGCTCGCGTTGATCAGGCTGCACCGCGCCCGTACGGCGGCCCGCTTCACCGACGACGGACAGCTCGTTCTGCTCGAACACCAGGACCGCACCAAGTGGGATCACGACGCGATCGAAGACGCGATTCGCCTGCTCACCAAGGCGGCGAGGCGCCACCACCAGCCCGGCCCGTACCAGCTCCAGGCAGCGATCGCCGCCTGTCACGCGGAAGCGCCGACCTGGGCCGACACCGACTGGGCGCAGATCGTCGTCCTCTACGACGTCCTGCTCGTCTGCCAGCCGTCACCGGTGACGCGCCTGCACCGCGCGATCGCGGTCAAGTACGCCCACGGCCTCCGGCAAGCGTTGGACGAGCTCGACGACCT
Organism: uncultured Actinomycetota bacterium; assembly: GCA_963762635.1. Taxonomy (GTDB): domain Bacteria; phylum Actinomycetota; class Actinomycetes; order Propionibacteriales; family Actinopolymorphaceae; genus Tenggerimyces. Next base: position 554,666 of record CAVXLQ010000003.1, on the reverse strand, counting down.
CGAGGAAGCGCTCGACCGCTACCCGCTCTTCCACGCGACGAAGGCCCAGCTCCTCAGGGAAGCCGACCACCCCGAAGAGGCCAAGTCAGCGGACGAACGAGCACTCGAGCTCACCCACAACCCCGCCCAGCAGGACCTCCTGCAGGAACGGCTAGCTCTGTAGCCCGCGCAGCGGAACGGCGGCCTTGAGCAGCATCTCCGCGTACTCCTCTTCCGGATCCGAGTCGAGCACGATCGCCCCACCCGCACCCGCGGTGAGCCGACCCCGATGGATCACCGCGGTACGGATCACCACGGACAGATCCGCCTGTCCAGCAAGGCCGAAGTAGCCCAGCGCACCCGAGTAGATGCCGCGCGCCCGCGTCTCCAGACCGTCGAGCAGCTGCATGGTCCGTACCTTCGGCGCGCCGGTCATCGACCCCGGCGGGAAGCAGGCCGCGGCGGCGTCGACCGCGGACACGCCGGACCGCAGCTGCCCGCGCACGGTCGACACGAGCTGGTGCACGGTCGCGTACGACTCCACCGCGAGGAAGTCCGGCACGGAGATCGACCCCGGCTCGCACACCCGCCCCAGGTCGTTGCGCAGCAGGTCGACGATCATCAGGTTCTCCGCCCGCGTCTTCGGGCTGGACCGCAGCGCCTTCGCGAACGAGCCGTCGACGTCCGGATCGGACGAACGCGGCGAAGTCCCCTTGATCGGTCGCGATTCGGCAACCCCCGAAGGCGAAACGGCCAGGAATCGTTCCGGCGACGACGACAGCACGTGCAGGTCGCTGAAGCGCAGGTAGGCCGAGTACGCCGACGGGTTCGCCCGCCGCTGCCGGCAGTACGTCGCGAACGGATCGCCGTCGAACGGCAGCTCCACCGTGTTCGTCAGGCAGATCTCGTAGCTCTCGCCGCGCCGCAGGTACTCCAGGCAGGCCTCGACGTCGCTCAGGTACGTCGCCCGCGGCCGCACCAGGTACGGCTCGGGGTCGACTCCCCCGCCGACCAGCGGCTCCAGCACCGGAGCGTCGGGCAGCCCATTGACGAACGACGCGGCGAAGTCGACCCAGTCGGAAGCAGCGGAAACCACCCACGTCTGCCGGGCGAAGTGGTCGACGACCAGATACCGCGACGGCGCGATGAACACCGCGTCCGGCAGCGGAGACCGATGCTGGGAGCGAGCCCCGTCAGCAGCCTCGAGCTCGTAGCCGAAGTACCCGACGTACCCGAGAGCCAGCTCCGGCGGCAGGTCGCCGAAAGGTCCCGGCTCGGCCAGCCGCGAAGCGAGCCGCGACAAGAACCGCGAGCCCTGCGGCGCGAACAAGACCTCTTCCCCAACCCCGGCGAACGAGTACCGCCCGTCCCGCGAGCTGTCCAACCAGAACGCGTACGGCGAGCCGCCGAACAGGGCGGCGAACGCGGCTTCGCTGTCGACCTCCCGGTCGACCATGCGGAACGACAACGCTGTCAGCTGAACACCCGTCCCAACTCCGCCCGCGTCCGTACGCCGAGCTTGCGATAAATGTGTGTCACGTGCGCCTCGACGGTACGCGGGCTCATGTACAGCTCGGTCGCGACCTCCCGGTTCGTCCGTCCGGTCGCGATCAGCTCGGCCACCCGGCGCTCGGTCGGCGTCAGCTCCGTACCGACCGAACGGCGTCGGCCCAGCCGTTCCAGCTCGGCCCGCGCGACCGTCGACCACACCGACGCACCGAGCGCCGAGAAGATCGACAGCGCCTCCTCCAGCGACTCGGCGGCAGCACCGGTACGGCGGGCTCGGCGCTGCAGCCGACCGCGCTCCAGCAACGTGCGCGCCCGGTCGTACCGGCGCCAGCTCTGCCCCTCGGTCAGCACGACCTCGGACGCGGCCAAGGCACCGTCGAGGTCGCCTTGCGCCGCGAGCAGCAACCCGCGCCCACGGGCCAGTGCGGCGGCGAGGAACGGACGCGGAATCCGCCGGTGCCGCACCTCCATCGCGTCCAGCAACGCGGCGGCCTCGTCCAGCGCACCGACCTCGACCAGCGCCGACGCGCGCTCCTGCGAGGGATCGAGCCGCACCAACGGCTCGATCGTGCCGATCTGCTCGTAGTGCTCGGCGGACCGGCCGGTGAGCGCCACGACCTCCGCCGAGTCGCCCTCCGCCGCGGCGATCGAGGTGAGCACCGACAGCCAGGTGATCGCCTCGATCCGGTTGCCCTTGGACTCCGCCCGATCCAGCCCCGCCGACGACGTCGTACGGGCCGCGGCGTGGTCGCCGCTGTGCGCGAGCACCTGCGCGCGGATCGCGGCCGCGCGGTCGACCGAACCGGAGCCGGACAGGCGGGCAGCCGCCCGCGCCTCGTCCGCCATCCGCATCGCGGCCGGCCAGTCGTCGGCGACGAGCTCGACCTCGGCGAGCCGGGCGAGCATGCCGGCCTCGCTGGACAGGTCGCCGCGAGCCCGGTCGAGGGCGATCATCGTCGCGAACCGGCTCCGCGCGGCGTCCCACTGGTCGAGCGCGAGATACCAGATGCCGGGCACCGTGCTCTGGTCCGGCGAGCCGAGCGGGTTCTCCAGCTCGAGCGCCCGCTCGAGGAACTCGACGCGCGGTGGTTGGCCGAGCAGCACCTCGGTGTGGAACAGGTTGCACAGTGCGGCGGCGTAGAGCTCCTTGGCGTCGGTACGTTCCAACGCCTCCACGGCCTTGGCCGCGTGGTCGGCCGAGCGGTGCCGGTCGGTGTTGTAGAAGACGGCCAGCCGGCCGTGGATCTGGCCCAGCAACCTGTCGTCGCCGACCGCGTACGGCAACGCCTCGGCGGTGATCGACCGGGCGGTCTCCGACGGCTCCTGCAGCCAGACGATCGTGCCGCGGCGGAGCAGCGCGCGAGCCTTCTCCGGCCCGTCCGGGAGCCGCGGGATCAACGCGTCGAGCTCGGCCGACGAGCCGGTGAGGTCGCCCGCCTCGTACAGGGCGACCGCGAGCTCGTGCGCGCGGCGCAGGTAGCCAGTCTCGTCGGCGTCGGGCGTACGGGCGAGCGCGAGGCGGAGCAGCTCGGCCGCGTTGGCGGCGGCGCCGCCTCGTTCGACGACCTGCTTCGCCGCGGTCTCGAGCGCCTCCGCGACCTCCGCCGACGACCCGAGCGTGGCGAGGGCGAGGTGCCGGGCACGTGCCTCCGGCTCGGCCTCGACGGCGGCGAGCCGGCTGTGGATCTCGCGCCGCTGGACCGGCGATGTGCGGTCGAGCACGACGGACGCGAGCAGCGGGTGGGCGAACTCGACCCGGCCGTCGACGATCCGGACGACGCCCGCCTCCTGGGCGGACTCCAGCCGGTCCTCGACGCTGTCGCCGAGGACCTCGGTCAGCCGGCTCATGGTCGGGCGGGCGGCGGCCGCGACCGCGTACAACATCGGCAGCCCGGTGTCGCCGTGCTGGGCGGCGGCGCCCACCTTCGAGAGCCGGTCGGCGACGATCTCGATCAGCGAGCCGGGTACGGGCAGCGGGTCGGAGCCGATCGACGCGGCGTCCGGCCCGAGCGCGCGGACCAGCTCGACCGCGTACAGCGGGTTGCCGCCGGTCGCCGCGTGGATGCGGCGCAGTGCGGGGCGGCCGAGGTGGATGCCGAGCCCGGCCCGCAGCGTCTCGTGCAGGTCCTCCGGCCGCAGCGGGCCGATCTCGAGCTGGCGGAACGTGTCGACCATCCGGTGCAGGTCCCAGACGGCCGGGTTCGGGGCGTCCAGTCGGCGGGCGATGAGCACCGCGACCGGGCAGCCGGCGAGGCGGCGGACGGCGAACGCCAGCGCGGTCAGCGTCGACGCGTCCAGCCAGGACAGGTCGTCGATCGCGAGCAGGACGGGCTGCTGCCCGGCGAGGTGCCGCAGGACCGTCGAGGTCGCGTTCGCGATCACCGCGGCGTCGACCGGGCCGGTCGCGTCGACCTCGAGCATCGCGACCGCGAGCGCGTGCCGTTGCGCCTCGGACAGCGGGAACGAGGGGGCGGACAGCTCGGGCACCGACTCGAGCAGGTCGGCGAGGCCGGCGTACCCGTACCGCGCCTCGGCCGGAGCGCCCCGGCAGAACAGCACCCGGAACCCGCGCCTGGTCGCCTCGGCGACGGCGGCCCCGATGATCGCGGACTTGCCGATGCCGGGTTCGCCCTCGATCGCGAGGCCCGCCGGCTCGTTCGCGGCAGCGTCGAGCAGCCAGCGCACGGCGGCGAGCTCCGCCTGTCGGCCGAACAGCTGGTCCCCTGGCATTGCCCTACTTTCGCGTACCGAGTCTGCCCGACGCGGCGATCCCTGAGCCCATTCTCTCCGTTGGGTGCCACCAAGCCGCTACTGGTTTAGATCTGCACGGCGTGCAGCGCGAGCCAGAACTGCACGCGGTCCTGGGTGGAGGTGAGGGTGCGGCCGGTCAGCTTCTCGATCTGGTTCAGTCGGTAGCGGACCGTGTTGCGGTGGACGTAGAAGCGCTCGGCGACCTGCGCGACTGAGCCGTCGTCCTCCAGGTACGCGCGCAGCGTCTCCACCAGGCCGGCACCGTGGCGCTCGTCGAAGTCGATGAGCGGCTGCAGCAGCTGGCGGCCGAGGTCGCGCAGCGGCAGTTCGTCGCTGGCGAGCAGCAGGCCGGGCAGCGAGAGCGGCTCGCGGTCGTTCACACCGGGGCCACGGGCCTGCGCCTCGCGGGCCTCGAAGAAGCTCCAGCGCAGCCCGTGTACGCCTCCGTAGCTGCCGCCGACACCGACCCGCGGCTCGGCGCCGACGTGGGCGAGGTGGTCGTTCATCATGTGCGCCACCTCCTGGACGGGCGTGCCCGGCGGCAGGATCGCGGTCAGCTGGTCGCCGACGAGCGCGGTCACGATGGGCTCGCCACCTTCGCCGAACGGGTCGATGTCCCAAGGCAGGTTGCGCAGCCGGTCGGCACCGCCGGAGACCGTGCCGAGCACGACGATGTGCGCCCCGGCCAGGTCGAGGCCGTACGCCGCGAGCCGGCGCTCGGCCTCGGTCGGTGAGATCACCGAACGGACGACGTCCTCCAGCACCTGGCCGACCAGCTCGCGGCGCCCGGTGAGCACGGCCTGCCGGCGGGCGAGCTCGAGCCCGACCAGGCTGGCGGCGTACGGCAGCACGTCCTCGGCGCGCGTGGCCCTGCGGACGCAGAGGTACGCGATCAACGCGTCGTCGACCACCACGTCGCGTACGTGCAGCCCGGCTGGCAGGTCCGCCCCTCGCCGGACGATCTGCTCGACCGGCCACGCCGCCGCGGCCGGACTGGACGCGAGCACGGCACCGTGCCGGTCGATCACGCTCACCGGCGCGTCGACCATGCGCTGCAGCGCGCGGATCAGCCCGGCCAGCCCTCGTCGCGACAGCAGCGTCTTGGACAACGTGTCGTGCATCTCCAGCAGCGTCTGGAACCGCCCGTACATCTGCTCGTAGACGCGGTCCGCGACCGCTCGTTCGAGCGCGATGAACGGCGTGGCGTACGGGACGTCGAACAGCCCGAGCCCGCATTCGGCCGCGGCGGCGATGGTCGCCGCCGGCACCACGTCGTGGCTGAGGCCGGTGCCGAAGCCGAGCCCGGACGCGCCCGCGGCGGCGACCCGGCGGACGAACCGCTGCTGTGTGGTCGGGGTCCGCTGCCTCAGCCCGGTCGTGAGGACGAGCTCTCCGCCCGCGAGCCACGGCGACGGGTCGGCGAGCTCGGTGCTGTGACACCAGCGCACCTCGCGTTCGAGCGCCTCGTCCTCGCCGGCCAGCAGCCGGAGCCCGAGGTCGGGCAGGTCGATCAGCTCGGTGAGGGTCAGGCCCACGCGGCGAGTGTACGGCCGCACAGTGTTCGGGCGGAACGTTGTGCACAGGTCCATGGTCGAAGGTCGCAAATCGGCCTATCTTCTGCGGCCAAGGACGCAGTGCCACGGAACCGTGACACGGAGTCAGGAGCGTCGGCTTGGATCAGGTGCGGACTCGGATCGGCGGCCACCGCGTGGCGGCCGATCGCTGGCTGCCCACGGTGAACCCGTACGGCGGCGCGGAGCTCGCGCGCGTCCCCGCCTGCTCCGCGGAGCACGTCGACCTGGCCTGCACGGCTGCCGCCGAAGCGCTGAGCCGCGACGACTTCCCACTCGGCCGGCGGGCGGAGGTGCTCGACGAGGCCGCCCGGCTGCTGGCCGACCGTGCCGAGGAGTACGCGCGGACGATCACGCTGGAGAGCGCGAAGCCGATCGCGGAGGCCCGGCGGGAGACCACCCGGAGCGTGGACGGACTGCGGCTCGCGGCGGCCGCGGCACGGCTGCGGGACGCGGAGCGGATTCCCGTTCAGCCCGGCTCGGCGCAGCTGGCGTTCGCCGTTCGCGGTCCGGTCGGCGTGGTCGCGGTGATCACGCCGTTCCCGCTCCCGCTGGAGCTGGTGGCTCGGAAGCTCGCGGTGGCGATCGGCGCGGGCTGCCCGGTGGTGCTGAAGCCGTCGGTCCGGACCCCGTTGACCGCGATCCGGTTCGTGGATCTGCTGGTCGAGGCCGGGCTGCCGGCGGACTGGGTCTCGGTCGTCACCGGTACGGGCGCCGAGGTCGGTGCCGCGCTGGTGGCTCACACCGTCCCACGGCTGCTGTCGTTCACCGGACGCGCGACGGTCGGGCACACCTTGGGAGGCGGCAGGCGCGTCGCGTTGTCGTTGGGATCGAACGCGCCACTGATCGTGGAGCCGGACGCGGACCTCGCCCGGGTCGTGGAGCTGGTCGCACGCGACGGGTTCGCCTTCGCGGGCCAGCGCTCCCAAGCGCCCCAACGGGTCATCGCGCACCAGCAGGTGGTGGACGACCTGGTCGGGAGACTCGGCGAGGCCGCCGGCTCGCTCGTCGTCGGCGACCCGATGCTCGAGCAGACCCACGTAGGTCCACTGATCGACCAGTGCGCGGTGGACCGCACCACCACGCGCATCGCCGAGGCGGTGGCGGGCGGAGGCCGCGTCACCGGAGGCGGCTCGGGCGCGGACGGCCTGCTCCGTCCGGCTGTCGTCGTCAACCCACCGTTGACGGGGAGCCTCTGGCGGGACGAGGTGCTGGGCCCGGTCGTGAACGTCGTCGGCTACCACGACTTCGACGAGGCCGTCGCGATCGCGAACGACGCCGCGATCCGCCAGCAGGTCGGGCTGTTCACGCACGACGTCCAGCTCGTCGTACGAGCTGCGCGCGAGCTCGACTTCGGCGGCGTCCTCGTCAACGAGACTCCCCCGCTCGACGTGGCCACCCACGACCACCGTGACCTGACCGAACTCCGCTACGTGCTGCTGAGTGCCTGATGGAGGAGCGCGAGATGACCACGCTGCCGGCGTCGACCGACGCTCCGAGCGAGACGTCGCCGTCGCGCGTCCAGGCGATCCGACTCGAAGGGCTGCGCAAGAGCTTCGGACCGGTCGAGGCCGTCGCTGGGATCGACCTCGAGGTCGCCGAGGGCGAGTTCTTCGCGATGCTCGGCCCGTCCGGCTCGGGCAAGACGACCGTGCTGCGGATGATCGCGGGCTTCGAGCAGCCGACGGGCGGGCGGATTCTCCTTGGTGAGCAGGACGTCACCCGCGTTCCCCCGTTCGACCGCGACGTGAACACCGTGTTCCAGGACTACGCGCTGTTCCCGCACATGAGCGTCGAACAGAACGTCGAGTACGGGCTGCGGGTGAAGAAGGTCGCGCGACGCGAGCGTCAAGAGCGGGTTGCGGAGGTACTCGCCATCGTTCGCCTGGAGGACCTGGGCAAACGCCGCCCAAACCAGCTGTCCGGCGGACAACGGCAGCGGGTCGCGCTCGCGCGGGCGCTCGTCAACCGCCCGCGCGTCCTGCTGCTCGACGAGCCGCTCGGAGCGCTGGATCTCAAGCTGCGCGAGCAAATGCAGGTCGAGCTCAAACAGATCCAGCGCCAGGTCCGCATCACGTTCGTGTTCGTCACGCACGACCAGGAAGAAGCGCTCACGATGGCCGACCGCGTGGCGGTCATGCGGGGCGGCCGGATCGAACAGGTCGGGACGCCCTCGGAGGTGTACGAGCGGCCGGCGACCCCGTTCGTCGCGGGGTTCGTCGGCACCTCGAACCTCCTCACTGGTGAGGCCGCGGAACAGATCATCGGAACGGGAGGCACGTTCAGCGTCCGGCCGGAGAAGATCCGGATCCTCACGGAGCTGTCCCTCGAGCCGAACGAGGACGAATGCTCGGCCACCGGAACGGTGACCGAGGTCGTCTACACCGGGCCTACGACGCGGTTCGTCGTCGACCTGGACGCCGGAAGCCGGCTGGTCGCGCTGCAGCAGAACCTGCAGCGGTCGTCCACCGACGTCCTGCGTTATCGCCATACCCAGGTGCGGCTGGTCTGGGACCGGAAGCACAACTTCGAGATTGCCAACACCAGTTGAGCAAGCGAGGAGACGACCATGCTCGGGGAACGAAAACATCGCATCACGCTGATCGGCCTCGCCACCATAGCGCTCGCTGTTGCGGCGAGCTGTGGCACGACGGGCGACGACGGTGGCGGTAGCGGCGGCGCCGGCCAGCCCACCACCGGCGGCGAGCAGCCCAGCGGGTTCACGCCGCCGAAGCTGGACATGATGAAGGAGCTCGGCGAGGGCGAGGGCGCGCTCACCGTTCTGGCCTGGCCGGGGTACGCCGAGGACGGCTCGAACGATCCCAAGGTGGACTGGGTGACGCCGTTCGAGAAGGCCAGCGGCTGCCAGGTGAACGTGAAGTACTTCGGCACGTCCGACGAGGCCGTCAACCTGATGAAGACGGGCGAGTACGACGTCTTGTCCGCCTCCGGTGACGCCTCGCTCCGGCTCATCGCGGCGGGGGACGTCGAGCCGGTGAACACCGAGCTCGTACCGAACTACAAGGACGTGTTCTCGGGGCTGAAGGACCAGCCGTTCAACAGCGTCGACGACCAGATGTACGGGATTCCCCATGGCCGTGGCGCGAACCTGCTGATGTGGCGGGTCGACACGGTGAAGCCGGCACCGGACACGTGGGGCGCCGTCTTCGACGAGAAGTCGCCGTACAAGGGCAAGGTGACGGCGTACGACTCCCCGATCTACATCGCCGACGCCGCGCTGTACCTGATGAACACCCAGCCCGATCTCGGGATCAAGGACCCGTACGCCCTCGACGACAAGCAGTTCCAGGCGGCGGTCGACCTGCTGGAGAAGCAGCGGACCCTCGTCGGTGAGTACTGGTCGGACTACCTGAAGGAGATCCAGGCCTTCAAGAGCGGCGACTCGGTCATCGGAACCACCTGGCAGGTCATCGTGAACGTCGCACAGGCGGAGAAGGCGCCGGTGCAGGCGATCCTGCCCAAGGAAGGCTCGACCGGCTGGTCGGACACGTGGATGGTGGGCGCGAAGTCCAAGCACAAGAACTGTGCGTACAAGTGGCTCGACCACATCATCAGCCCCGCGGCGAATGCCGCTGTAGCCGAGTACTTCGGTGAGGCGCCGTCGAACAGCAAGGCGTGCGCGTTGACCGCGGACAAGAACCACTGCAGGACGTTCCACGCCGATGACGAGACGTACTTCTCCAAGGTGCACTACTGGACGACGCCGATCGAGCAGTGCCTCGACGGACGTACGGACGTGAAGTGCAAGGACTACTCCGACTGGACGCAGGCCTGGACCGCCATCAAGGGCTAGGCATCAACGGGTAGGAGGTCTCGGTGGCAGCCGTCTCTGACGTCGTTACGGACCGGTCCCGCAAGGCCGGCCCGCGGCGGCGGGCTGCCACCGTTCTCCACCGGCACCCGCGGCTGCGGCTCGGGTTGTTCCTGTCCGCGCCGATGGTGTGGCTGGTGGTCGCGTACCTCGGCTCGCTGCTCGCGCTGTTCGTCGCCGCGTTCTGGACGACGAACGACTTCACCGGTCAGATCGTCCGCTCCTGGACGCTCGACAACTTCGTCACGCTCGCGACGGAGAGCGTCTACCGCTCGATCGCGGTCCGGACCGTCGCTGTCGCCGCGCTCGTCACGGTGATCGACGCGGTCATCGCTTTCCCGATCGCCTTCTACATGGCGAAGATCGCGTCGCCGAGAGCCCAACGGTTCCTGGTGATCGCGATCCTGATGCCGCTCTGGGCGAGCTACCTGGTCAAGACGTACGCGTGGCGCGTGATCTTCGCCAACGACGGCGTCGTCGACTGGGCCGGCGGACCGCTCGGCCTCGGCTCCCCCGGCTACGGGCTCGCCGCGACCGTCGTCACGCTCGCCTACCTCTGGCTGCCGTACATGATCCTGCCGATCTACGCGGGTCTGGAACGGCTGCCGAACTCGCTGCTCGAGGCTTCCGGCGATCTCGGCGCCAAGGCCGGCCGAACGTTCCGCTCGGTCGTGCTGCCGATGGCGTTCCCGGCCGTGGTCGCCGGATCCATTTTCACGTTCTCGCTGACGCTCGGCGACTACATCGCCGTCCGGATCGTCGGCGGCGCGCGTCAGCTGCTGGGGAACGTGGTGTACGACAACGTCGGCGCGGCGAACAACCTCCCGTTCGCCGCCGCCGTCGCGCTCGTCCCGGTCGCGATCATGCTGATCTACCTCGCGGCCGTACGACGGACCGGGGCGTTGGAGAACCTATGACGCTGTCGATACGAGCCCGCGCCCTGCTCGGCGTCGCCGTGGCGCTGATCCTCGCGGTCGTGTACGTGCCGTTGCTCGTCGTGATCGTCAACTCGTTCAACGCCGACCGCACGTTCGGCTGGCCGCCTTCCGGCTTCACGTTGGAGTGGTGGACGCGCGCGACCCGCAACGCCGCCGCGCTGGACGCGTTGTGGACGAGCGTGCAGGTGGCGCTGCTCGCCACGGGGGTCGCGCTCGTGCTCGGGACGATGGCCTCGTTCGCCGTCGCGCGCTATCGCTTCTTCGGCCGCGACACGATCTCGCTGGCCGTGATCCTGCCGATCGCGCTGCCCGGCATCGTGACCGGAATCGCCCTGAACAACGCCTTCCGTACCGTCCTCGGTGTCAGCCTGAGTATGTTGACGGTGGTCGTCGCACACGCGACGTTCTGCATCGTGGTGGTGTTCAACAACGTCATTGCCCGGCTGCGACGACTCGGTGGAGATCTCGAGGAGGCGTCGATGGACCTGGGCGCGGACCCGTTCACGACGTTCCGGTTCGTCACGTTCCCGATGCTGCGTTCGGCCTTGCTGGCGGGCGGTTTGCTCGCGTTCGCTCTGTCGTTCGACGAGATCATCGTGACCACGTTCACCGCGGGCAGCGGCATCCAGACGTTGCCGATCTGGATCCTGAACAACCTGTTCCGGCCGAACCAGGCACCCGTCGTCAACGTCGTCGCCGCGGTGCTGATCGTCGCGTCGGTGATACCGATCTATCTCGCCCAGAAGCTGTCCGGTGAGTCGTCCAGCGGGGGTCGGCTGTAACCCAGGAGGGTATGCATGGCAGGCAAGCGCACCTTGACGAACTTCGTGAACGGCGAGCACGTCGCTCCCGTGACCGGTGAATACTCCGACATCATCAACCCGTCGACGGGTGAGGTCTTCGCGACCGCGCCGATCTCGGGCGCCGAGGACGTCGACCGGGCGTTCCGTGCGGCTGCTTCCGCGTTCGAGACATGGCGTGACACGACACCGTCGGAACGGCAACGCGCGTTGCTGAAGATCGCGGACGCGATCGACGCGCGGGCCGCGGAGATGGTCGCGGTCGAGTCGGAGAACACGGGGAAGCCCGTTCAGCTGACGTTGGACGAAGAGGTGCCACCGTCGACCGACCAGATCCGCTTCTTCGCCGGCGCCGCGCGGCTGCTCGAGGGGCGTTCGGCGGGTGAGTACCTGGCGGGGCACACGTCGTACGTACGCCGTGAGCCGGTGGGTGTCATCGGGCAGGTGACGCCGTGGAACTACCCGTTCATGATGGCTATCTGGAAGTTCGCGCCGGCCTTGGCGGCGGGTAACACCGTGGTACTGAAGCCGAGCGACACGACGCCGGCGAGCACCGTGTGGCTGGCCGAGCTGTGTGCCGAGTTCCTGCCACCTGGCGTTCTGAACGTGGTGTGTGGCGAACGGGACACCGGCCGTCTGCTCATCGACCACCCGACGCCGGCGATGGTGTCGATCACCGGGTCGCCGCGAGCCGGTGCCGAGGTCGCCGCATCGGCGGCTACCGACCTGAAGCGCGTGCACCTGGAGCTGGGTGGCAAGGCTCCGGTGGTGATCTTCGACGACGCCGATCTCGCGGCTGCCGCCGAGGCGATCGCCGTCGCCGGGTATTTCAACGCCGGGCAGGACTGCACGGCGGCGACGCGGGTGCTCGCTTCGCCGCGGGTCTACGACGACTTCGTTGCCGCGTTGACCGAACATGCCCGTGACACGAAGGTCGGGCCGCCGTCCGATGCCGAGGTCGCGTACGGGCCGTTGAACAACGCGACGCAGCTGGACCGCGTGACCGGGTTCGTCTCCCGGCTGCCCGACCATGCCGCGATCCAGATCGGCGGGTCGCGGGTCGGTGACCGCGGGTACTTCTACTCCCCCACCGTGCTGTCGGGTCTCCTGCAGGACGACGAGGCGATCCAGGACGAGATCTTCGGGCCGGTGATCACCGTTCAGCGGTTCACCGACGAGGACGAGGCCGTGCGCTGGGCGAACGGCGTGCAGTACGGCCTCGCGTCGAGCGTGTGGACGAAGGACCATGGGCGCGCGATGCGGATGGCGAAGCGGCTGGACTTCGGGTGCGTGTGGATCAACACGCACATCCCGTTGGTCGCGGAGATGCCGCACGGTGGGTTCAAGCACTCCGGCTACGGCAAGGACCTGTCGGTCTACGGTCTGGAGGATTACACCCGGATCAAGCACGTGATGACGAACATCGAGGCGTGAGATGGTGCCGCAGGCTCGGTCGTTGGTGACCTCGGTGCCGGGGCCTCGTTCGGCGGCTTTGCACGCGCGGCGGTCCGACGCGGTGGCGCGCGGGGTGAGCAGCGTGCTGCCGGCGTACATCGAGTCCGCTGGTGGCGGGGTGCTCGTCGACGTGGACGGGAACTCGCTGATCGACTTCGGGTCGGGGATCGCCGTCTCGTCGGTGGGGAACGCGGCGCCTGCTGTGGTCGCTGCCGTGTCGTCCCAGATGGCGGCGTTTACCCATACCTGCTTCATGTGTACGCCCTACGAGCTCTACGTGCGGGTGTGCGAGGAGCTGAACCGCTTGACGCCTGGTTCTTTCGAGAAGCGGTCGGCGTTGTTCAACTCCGGCGCCGAGGCCGTGGAGAACGCGGTGAAGATCGCCCGGTACGCGACCGGGCGGTCGGCCGTGGTGGTGCTGGACCACGCTTACCACGGGCGGACGAACCTGACGATGGCATTGACGGCGAAGTCGATGCCGTACAAGCACGGGTTCGGACCGTTCGCGCCGGAGGTCTATCGGGTGCCGACGTCGTACCCGTACCGGGACGGGCTGTCTGGTGCCGAGGCGTGGGCGCGTTCTGCCGCGTTGATCTCGGCGCAGGTGGGCGCGTCGAACGTCGCGTGTGTGGTGGTGGAGCCGATCCAGGGTGAGGGTGGGTTCGTCGTTCCCGCTCCTGGGTTCCTACCTTCGTTGGCTGCTTGGTGCGCGTCTGCCGGGGCGTTGTTCGTGGCGGACGAGATCCAGACGGGCTTCTGCCGTACGGGGTCGTGGTTCGCGTGCTCGCACGAGTCCTTGGAGCCGGACCTGGTGACGACCGCGAAGGCGCTGGGCGGCGGGCTGCCACTGGCCGGGGTGACGGGTCGCGCGTCGGTGATGGACGCCGTGCACCCGGGTGGGCTGGGCGGAACGTACGGCGGCAACCCCGTCTCCTGCGCGGCGGCTCTGGCGGCGATCTCGCTGATGGAGTCGCTGGACCTGGCCGGGCGGGCCCGGCACCTCGAGTCCCTGCTGTTGCCAGCGCTGCTCACCATGGCGTCCCGCCACCCCTCGATCGGCGACGTCCGCGGCCGCGGCGCGATGCTCGCGGTCGAGCTGTCCTCCGCCGCGACCGCCAAGTCCGTGGCAGCCGCCTGCCACGCCGAGGGCCTGTTCGTCCTGACCTGCGGCACCGACGGCAACGTCCTCCGCTTCCTCCCGCCGCTGGTGATCGAGGACCACCTCGTCGAAGAAGCGATCGCCATCCTCGACAAGGCCTTCAGCCGGTTTCGAATGAGGGCGTCCCTGTAGTGATCTACCGCTACTAAACTTGGGTACCATGAAGGCGAGGGTCGCCTCGTCCTCGATCGTTGGTGGCAAGCCCTGAGCACGACGCTGCTCAGCGACGATGCGCCGTAGCTCTTCGCGTTCCTCCGGGCTGGGCACAACGCCTTCATGGTCCCCAGGCGGATTGAGTTCGGACATTGCTGGATCCTTTCTGGAGCGTTCCGCGTGGAGCGTCGGAGCGCGGGTCAACCTGCACCCGGCTGCACTTCGTGGCGCTGCGTGCCGGCGTGGTCGTGGTGAAGGCTCCCCTCCGTCCCCAGGCGGGAACGGAGGGGAGCTTTGTCGGGTCCCGGCGAAGCACTCCCGACGTTGGGGCGATCGTGGGCACGAAACGTCGGGTGGGAAAGCGTGACCGGGACGCGACGTCTACAGGAGCCGCGCCTTGACCAGCAGGGCCCGCAGAAGGCCTCGGCTCACCCGGGACTGGCTGTAGCGAATGACGTGCTGCCGGTGCACGTTGCGGACCTCGCGGCCGCCCGCATCGACGCACCAGAAGCCCGGCGCCTGGCCACAGAAACCGCACGGCGTGTCCAGAAGCCTCTTCCGCTCGTGGGCGGCTTGCTCGTACTCGTCCATGCCTGCCCTGCCGCCGCCACTGTCGCTGCCGCTCAGCTTCGCCGCGTCTTCTGTGACCGGCTCGCGCATTCGCCCTCCTCCGGCTCCGATGCCGGGAACGCTAGAAGCGGCACCAACCGGCTGTGAAGAAGTTTTCTTCGGTTTTCTCGAAGAGATGTTGACGGGGTCACAGGCAGCCGAAGATGCTGGTCGCTCCGCCACTCACGAGAGGTCACCGATGCAGCAGCCGAAGAACCTCATCCACCTCGGCACCCCGGGTAGCGACAAGTCCGGAAGCCCCAGCTTCTACAAGACCGACGACGGCCGGTACATCGTGCAGGGTTACAAGCTCACCGACGCCGCCGCCCGCGCGCAACTCGTGAACTTCCCGGCCGACCGCGAGGACGCGGTGATCGTCAGCCAGGCGCTGGTCGACCTGATCCGTTCCCACGAGGCACAGTGACCCTGCTGGATCCGGCGGCGTTCGGCGCCTTCGTCGAGGGCTACCAGTTCACCGCCTACCGCCTCGAGACCCGCGAGTCCTACTCCAGCCCACCGCAGGAGAAGCTGGACGCGTTCCTGGCCGGAGAGCTTCGCGACGAGTCCTGGTTGGACGACTGGCTGGGCCTCGTTGTCCGCAAGAAGGTGCTCGGCGCACAGATGGAACGTGTGCGCGTGGTGTCCGAGCCCTGGTCCCAGTACACCCAACTCGGACTGCACCTCTCGCGCCTCAACGTCGCCGCAGGCGAAGACATCCGCTACCTCGCACGATCCCACGCGGACAAGCTCGGCCTGCCGGACTTCGACTACTGGCTGATCGACGGCGACCGAGCCTGCACCCTACGGTTCGCCGACGACGGCGCCTTCCTCGGCGGCGAACTCCTCGACGACACGGCCACGATCGTCAAACTCCACCACTACAGGGAAATCGCACGCCACCACGCCCAACCCCGCGCCGCATACCTGACGCACGAGGCGAGTCACGAGCAGACCAAGCACGAGCAGAACTGAACAACTGAAGAGGTGGGTGGGTGTCCTCGTTCCAACGCGCACGCGAATCACTAGGCGTACGCCTGCGCGAACTACGTCAGGACGCCCACCTCACCGGCCGCGCCCTCGCCACCCAGGCCGGCTGGGTCGGCTCCAAGGTCTCCAAGATCGAACAAGGCCAGCAAACCCCCACCACGGCCGACCTCGAAACCTGGGCACAGATCTGCGGCCAGCCACATCGCATCCCCGACCTGACCGCCGCGCTCCGATCGCTCGAAGAGATGTACGTCGAGCACCGACGCATGTTCCGCACCGGGCTACCCAGCCGCCAACAATCCATCGCCGCGATCGAGAACACGACAACCCTCACACGCAACTTCGAACCCGCCGTCGTCCCCGGCCTCCTGCAAACCGCCGAGTACGCGAAATGCCGCTTCGCCGAAGGAGACGAAGGCGACGAGGACCGCGGCGTTCCCCGCTCCGAGGCAGAACTCGAAGAAGCCGTCGCCGCACGCATGCAACGCCAACAAGCCCTCTACCGGCCAGGCAAGATGTTCCACTTCGTCATCACCGAAGCCGTCGCACGCGCCCTCGTCTGCCCCGCCGACGTCATGACCGGCCAACTCGGCCACCTCATCAGCATGACCACACTGCAAACCATCCGACTCGGCATCCTCCCCTTCGACGCCGAATGCCACACGCCACCACTCCACGGCTTCTTCATCTACGACACCGACTCCGTCCTCGTCGAGCTCTACACCGCAGAACTCACCATCACCAACGGCGCGGAAATCGCCACCTACCTCCGCGTCTTCAACCGCCTCGCCAACGCCGCCGCCTACGGCGCCGAAGCCCGAACACTCCTCCAACACGCACTCGAACACCGCACCAGCCACCAAGGCCTACGCCGCGGACGCAGTGGTCGTGCCTAGGTAGGCGCTCGGCTACCAGCGGGAATTTCGCGATCCTCACCACACCCCGCGCTCCGACAAGGCATCCTGAGCTTGAAGTAATCGGATCAGCGCGAAGAGTGATGGCGCAATGAGGAAGAACGTCCCGCCCAGATATCTGATTGGCGTGGGCATCGTCGGCTATCTGTTGGCTTCTTCTCCACGGCCGGGAACATCTCGAAGCCGTGCGGCGGCCGGGAGTGGGCGGCGGGAGGACGCCGGCCAAGATCCGCCCGCCCCTCCGTCAGCCCCCGGCAGATCAGGCCGCGAGCCCGAACTCACTCCAGAATTTCATGGTACCCATTGACAATACCGGCCTATTCGACAGAGGGACCTCATTCGAAACGTGGCGGTGGGCTAGAAGGCGAGCACGGCTCCTTCGCTGCGGGGGTCCGTTCCGCCGGCGAGGACTCCGGTGGTGGGGTCGCGGGCGATCTGCTGGCCTACCGAGGACTCGGGGGTGAAGTCGGGGCCGATGGTCACTCGGTGGCCGCGCTCCTCCAACTCCCGCGCGACGGACGCGCCGAAGCGGGCTTCGAGGTCGAGGGTGAAGCCGTTCGCCGTACGGGCCGAGCCGGAGCCCACCGACGAGATCCAGGTCGGCTGCTCCAGCGTCTGCTGCACGTCCCAGCCGCCGTCGATCAGGCCGGTGAGGAACTGCACGTTCCACTGTGGCTGGCGATCCCCGCCCGGCGTTCCGCCCACCAGGACCGGCGTCCCGCCAGGATCCGCCACCAGGTAGGCGTTCAGCGTGTGCACGGTCTTCTTGCCCGGCTCGAATACGTTCGGATGCGCGGGATCCAACGAGAACGCCGATGCGCGGTTGTTCAGCACCACGCCGGTGTCGCCGGCCACGATGCCGCTGCCGAAGTTCGCGGCGACGGACTGGATCAGTGACACCATCGTCCCGTTGCCGTCGATCACGCACAGGTAGCTCGTGTCGCCGCGGTCGATCTCGCCCGGTGGCAGGTCGTCGCTCGCCTTCGTTCCGATCGACGCCGCGCGCCGCGCCGCCCAGTCCTTCGACAGCAGTTCGTCCACGGGGCTGGGGCCGAACGCGGGGTCCTTGACGTACGCGTGCCGGTCGGCGAACGCCAGCTTCACCGCCTCGACCTGCAGGTGCACAGCCTCGGCCGACCCCAGGGAGAGGTCGAACGACTCGAGAATGTTCAACGCCTCGAGGACGATCTGCCCCTGGCTCGGCAGGCACGTCTCGTACACCGTGTGCCCGCGGTACGTCGTCGAGATCGGCGTCGTGATCTCCGTCGCCTGCGTGGCGAGGTCGTCGGCGGACAGCGCTCCGCCGATCGAGGCCATGGCCGTGCCGATCCGTTCGGCGATCTCACCGCGGTAGAACACGTCGCGGCCACCGGAAGCCAGCAGCCGCAACGTCGAGGCAAGGTCGGGTTGACGCAGCACCTCGCCCGGCAGCGGGACGCGCCCGTCCGGGAGGAACACGGCCGCCGACGAGGGATACTCGCGTAGCAGCGACGCGAACCGGTCGATGTAGACGATCCGTTCCGGCGTGATCGGATGCCCGTCGGCGTACGCGATCGCCGGCTCCACCAGCTCGGCGAACGAGCGCGTGCCGAACTGCGACAGCAGCGTGAAGTACGCGTCGACCATGCCCGGCACCGCGACCGACAACGGCCCCCGGCTCCGCGCGGAGCCCGCCGCCCGGAGCTGGTCCAGAGTCAACGAGCGCGGCGCGATCCCGCTGCCCTGCACGGAATGCGTGCCCGTCGGTCCGTGCAGCACCGCGAAGAGGTCGCCGCCGAGCCCGCACATCTCCGGCAGCACGACGGCCGACACCAGGCCAGCGGCGACCGCCGCGTCGACGGCGTTGCCGCCCGCGCGAAGGACCGCCAGGCCAGCCGAGCTCGCCAGCGGGTGACCCGTGGCCACCACGCCGCCGCTGCCGAACACCGGCGCCAACCTTCGGCGAGCCCAGGGATGAGGAGAAGTGCCAACGTCAGAAGGAAATCCGAGCACTCTCTCACCCACTGGTCGCCGCCGGCTTCAGCTCGCCCGAGTACATCAGCATGATCGTGAAGTTGTCAGCGTACGGCGAGTTCATCAGCAGCGGGTCGCTGTCCGCGGGCCATTTGTCGACGCGTACGCCTTCGAGCGCGGGGTTGTTCCCGTACCGCTCGAACAGCGGGAGCATCGGCAGCAGCTCGTTGAACGCGATGGACGCTGTCGTCACGTTCTTCTTCTGCTGCGCCTCGTCCAGGCCCTCGCCGGCCTCGAGGACGACCTTCTCCAGGTCGACCTTGCCGAGCGCCTCGGTCGTCTGCGCGAGCTCGAAGCCCATCCCGCGACCGCCGTTGTTCGCCGCGGTGGGGATGTTGTGCGTGAACAGGTCCTGGACGAACGCGAAGTGCGGGTGCGGGTGGCTGGACGTTCCCCAACCCTGGATGGCGAGCTGGAAGTTGCCCTTGTCGACGTCGATCGGCTGCTGGATGTGGTTGACGCCGCGGGGTTCGATGGCGATGCCGAACGCCGTGAGCTGCTGCCCGACGTTCGTGCCGGCGGCGGCCCAGTCGACGTACTCCGCCGGGAAGATCAGCTCGTACTGCGCGGGCTTGCCGTCCGGCTTCTGCCACGACTTGCCGACCTTCTTCCAGCCCGCCGCGTTCAGCAGCGCGGCCGCACGGTCGGGATCGTGGTCGTACGTCTCGAGCTTGCCCTGCTCCTCCTCCGAGAGCCATTCGGGAACGAGGTTGTCGGAGAAGCCGGCCATGAACTTCACGCCCTTGCCGGACTCGCCGAGCGAGACCTCGCCGTTCTCGGTCCGGTCGATGGCGTAGGCGAGCGCTTGCCGGACCCGGATGTCCTTGAACTCGGCGACCTTGTCCAGGGCGAACAGCAGCGCCGGGCCGGAGTAGACGGGCGGGCGGATGATGCGGAATCCCTTGCTGCCAAGCTGTTTCTCGGTTGCCGGCGGGAATCCGTGCGTCGCGTAGTCGACGTCCTTGGAGAGGACGACCGGCGTGATGTCGGCGGTCTCGCCGTTGAACACGACGACCTTGTCGAACGCGACCTTGTCGGCACCGTAGCCGGTCTCGTTCTTGACGAACGTCAGCTGGGCGTTCGTGATGGACTTGTAGTCGTAGTCGAACGCGCCCGACGCGATCGCCTTCTCCGGACGGAACGCCTGAAGGTCGGTGTTGAGCTTCTTGCCCTCCGGGCTGTCGAGGTCGCCGCCGCCGTCGAACAGCTTCTGAGCCTGCGTGGCGAACGTGCCGTACGACGCGTCGCTGACGATCTGCTGGCGGAGGACGTACCGCTCGAGCACGGTCGACGGGCGCTTCATCGAGAACACGACGGTCTGCTCGTCGGGTGCCACGACCTTCTCCAGGTAGTCCCAGGACACGTTGCGCATGACGCGCAGGCACCAGAACGTGGAGAGGACGTCCTTGCTGGTGATCGGTTTCCCGTCGTTCCACTTCAGGCCCTGCTTGAGTGTGAGCGTGAAGGTTTTGGCGGCCTTGTCGAGGTTCCACTTCTCGGCGAGCATCGGCACCCACTCGCGCTCTTTCCACTTGTACATCGCGCTGGGTGCGATCACGAGGTCGACGAAGTAGCTGTCGCTCAGGATGCCGTCGGTCACACCGGTCAGCAGATTGAAGTGCCCCTTGGGCGGTACGACATAGTCGGTGCCGCCATGGAACTCGGCGACTCTGCTCTTCTGTGCCTGTTTGCTCTGCCCGCAGGCAGCCAGCACCACGGATCCCGCCGCTCCGGCCCCCAAGAGCTCGAGCACCCGACGCCTCGTCAACGCGGTTTTCGAAGCCATACTTCGAAAATCACGCGGAAGACTGTTTGCGGTCAACAATCTGGCCGGTATTGGAACGATTCCTGGCCGCGACCGGAGCCAACCGAGGTCGAACGTGTTACGGCAATCGGAGGGCTTGAGCACCTCCACCACCCCTCGAAAATGCCCCTCGTGGGTGAAGTGCGTTGGCGGAGGCCACCGTGATCATGACCGTGATCATGACCGTGATCATGACCGTGATGGGGTCGGGGAGGTGGCGGCGGTTAGAGCTGTCGGGCGGCGAAGGTGTCGCAGGACTCGAGCTCGCCGGACTCGTAGCCGGTGGAGAACCAGCGCTTGCGCATCTGGGCCGAGCCGTGGGTCCAGGTCTCGGGCGTCACCTGGCCCTGCGCCTTCGACTGGATGCGGTCGTCGCCCACTGCCTCCGCGGCGTCGATCGCTAGGGCGATGTCCTGGGTGGTGAGGTCGATGATGAACGGCTGGTCGGTTCCCGGCGCGTTCACCTCGGTCGCGTGCTTCGCCCACATGCCCGCGTAGCAGTCGGCCTGCAGCTCCAGTCGGACGGCGTCGCTCTCCTCGCCCTGGCGCGAGCGGACCTGTTCCATCGTGCCGAGCAGGTCCTGCACGTGGTGTCCGTACTCGTGCGCGATCACGTACGCCTCGGCGAAGTCGCCCCCCTGGGCGCCGAGCTGGGACTCGAGGGTGTCGAAGAAGCCCAGATCCACGTACACCTTGTCGTCGACCGGGCAGTAGAACGGGCCGACCGAGCTCGACGCCGCGCCGCAGTCGGTCGAGACCTGGTCGGTGAAGAAGTGCGTGAGCGCCGGTTGGTACGCCGCGTCGCCCTGCTGGGTGAACTCTGCGGTCCAGAACGCCTGGATCGAGTTGATCTCGGCCACGAACCGGCAGTCCCGGTTCGCCTCGATGTCCTCGCCGGTCTTGCAGACGGCCTCGAGGTTGGTGTCGTTGGAGATGTCCGGGGCCGGCTCGGGCTCGCCGACCAGGCCGGAGGGCAGCTGGCCACCGTTCAGGAACACGAGGACGAGCAGCACGATCAGCCCGCCGACGCCGCCGCCGACCGGGAGGGCCAGGCGGCCGCCGGGCATCCGCCGGCCGCGGGTGTCCTCGACCTGGGAGCTGTCCAGCCGGGCGCGCGGGTTGAACTTCATGGGCTGACGTTACTCCCGGGAGGTGTGCTCAGTCCCCGAGAAGCGCATCCACGAAAGCCGGCGGGTCGAACGGGGCGAGGTCGTCGGGGCCTTCGCCCAGTCCCACGAGCTTCACGGGTACGCCCAGTTCGCGCTGGACGGCGATCACGATGCCGCCCTTCGCGGTCCCGTCGAGCTTGGTGAGGACGAGGCCGGTCACGTCCACGACCTCGGAGAACACGCGCGCCTGGGTGAGCCCGTTCTGCCCCGTCGTGGCGTCGATCACCAGCAGCACCTCGGTCACCGGCGCCTGCTTCTCCACGACCCGCTTGACCTTGCCGAGCTCGTCCATCAGGCCCGTCTTGGTGTGCAGGCGGCCCGCGGTGTCGATCAGTACGGTGTCGACCTCCTGCTCGACGCCCTCCTTCACCGCCTCGAACGCCACGCTCGCCGGGTCGCCGCCCTCGGGACCGCGGACGGTCGGCACGCCGACGCGGTCGCCCCAGGTGACGAGCTGGTCGACGGCGGCGGCGCGGAACGTGTCCGCGGCGCCGAGAATCACGTCCTTGTCCTCCGCGACGAGCATCCTGGCGAGCCGCCCGACGGTCGTGGTCTTGCCGGTCCCGTTCACGCCGACGACGAGAACGACGGCGGGGTTGAGGCCCTCGCGCTCGACGTTCAGCGAACGGTCCATCTCCGGGTCGACGAGCGTCAGCAACTCCTCGCGGAGGATCGCGCGGGCCTGCTGGGGAGTGGAGATGCCTTCGACGCGGACGCGGGTACGGAGCCGTTCGACCAGCTCCTGGGTGGGCGCGACGCCGACGTCGGCGGTGAGGAGCGCGTCCTCGATCTCCTCCCAGGTGTCCTCGTCGAGCCGATCCCGGGAGAGCAGGGCGAGCAGGCCGCGGCCGAGAGATGTCTGCGAACGGGCCAACCTGGCGCGGAGCCTGACCAGCCTGCCCTGCGCGGGTGCCGGCTTCTCCACCGCTGGGGCCTCTGGCCCCGGGGCGGTCGTGGTCTCCGGCTCGACCGGCACCTCGACCGTCGCGGTCGTCCCGGCCGGCGAGCCCTCGGGCGACTCGTCCCGGATGCCCGTTCCGGGCAGCGTCGGCTTCGCGTCCGAGCCGGGCAGCGACTTGCGGCGGCGTCCGGTGACGACGAATCCGACAACGACAGCAGCGACAACGACGAGCGCGATGGCAGCGATCAGGAACTCCACGTCGGCCATACTCGCAGACGGTGGCTAGTGCTGCTCCAGCGCTAGAACGAGCTTCCGCAGCGTGCTCGCGAGCTGGCCTCGTTGGGCTGGCGTCAACGTGGCGAGCAGTTCCTCCTCGGACGAGGACTGTGCGCCGATCGAGCCCTCGTACGCCTGCCGGCCTTCGGCGGTCAACGTCACCACGACGCGCCGCCGATCGTGCGGATCCATCGCCCGCTGGACGTAACCGGCTCGTTCCAACGCGTCCAGACGTTTGGTCATCGCGGCGGGCGACATCCGCAACGACGTGGCGAGCTCGGTGGGCGTCGCGGCGTACGGTTCGCCGCGACGACGAAGATCCATGAGCGTCTTGTACTCCCACAGCTCGAGCCCGTACTGGTCGAGACCCGCCTGGGCGCGACGGTCCAGCTCGCGGGCGATCATCAGCATCCGACCGGTGATCGCCTGGACGACCGGGTCCAACGCGGGGAAGTCCCGATGCAGCCGGTCCACCCGTTCGTCGATCGAATCCCGCATGATCCGAAGGTAGCGCAACGTCGAGAATGCTTCGCTGGCGAATAGTTCGCCGGTGAAGTATCGTCCGTCGACATGACCACCACCTGCTCACTCGACGCCGTCCTGTCCGCCGCCGACTTGCTCGTCCTGGCCGCGCGTTGGGATGCGGCCATCGCACTGCTTCGTTCGACCTCGGTGTCCTCGCCGCACGACGCCGCCCGGCTTGCCGTGGCCATTGCCTCCGCCGAGGTCGACAGCGGCTGGTGGCGCGGCGCCCCGAATCCGGAGGCCGTCGCCCAGGCGCGGGCTCAGCTGGACGACGACCCCGCGCTCGCGTGGGAGCTCGACCTGCTCGAGCTGCGTCATGAGTACCGCGACTGCTTCTACGGCGGCAACCGTACGGCGGAGCGAGGTGCCGCGCTCACCGCCTCGGCGACCGCCCTCGCCGAGAGCGCACCGACGCCGGCTCGACGTGGCTGGGTGATGTTCTGGCTCGGCGTGATCACCGACAACGTGGTCGAAGACCGGGCCGCGGCACCCGCACACTACGAGGAGTCGCTCGCTCTCGCCGAGAGCGCCGGCGACGACCTGGTGGCTTCGTACCCGCTCCGGCACCTGGGCGACCACGCGAACGAGGCCGGCGATGTCGCCCTGGCACGGCAGCTGTGGGAACGATCGACGTCGCTTCGCCAGGAGGTCGGCTTCGTGCCCGGCGCGTTGGCGCAGCAACTGCTGCTCGGCACGCTCGCACAGGAGGCCGGCGACAAGGAGACGGCGAGCGCGATCGGCACTGAAGTCGCGCGCTGGGCCACCGCGATCGGCGCCACCAACCTCGTAGGACCGGCCGAAGCCCTGCGGGGATAGCGCCACACTGGGCGGATGGCCGAGCTGATCGTGGTCTCCGGACCACCGGGCGCGGGGAAGTCGACAGTGGCACGGCTGCTCGCAGAGACGTCTTCGCCCAGTGTGCTCGTGGTGGGGGACGCGTTCTTCGGCTTCCTGCGCGCCGGCTACGTCGACCCCTGGCGGGCCGATGCCGCCGCGCAGAACGAGACCGTGATCCGCGCCGCCGCCACAGCGGCGGGCGCGTTCGTCGCCGGTGGCTACGCCACCATCTACGACGGCGTCATCGGGCCGTGGCTGATCGAGGCGTTCGCTCGCGCCGCGAACGTAGCCAGGCTGCACTACGTCATCCTGCTGCCGGACGAGGAGCGCTGCGTGCGTCGAGCACTCGCCCGCTCAGAGGAGGACAGCCTGCGAGACGTCGACGCGATCCGGCAGCTGCACCGTGAGTTCTCCCGGGCCGAGATCGACCCGAGGCACGTCCTCACCTCAGATAGCGACGACCCTAAAGAGACTGTCGAGCAGATCCGGCACGCCATAGACGGCGGATCGATGCTCTACCAAGACCCGTAAACGGGAAGCGGGTCCGCGACGCGCTTCTCGCTCGCGTCGCGAACCCGCTCCCTCCCCCTCGACTCCCCCCGGATCCGCATCGCGAGAGCCGGGCTGAGGCGGCCGACCCTCGTTGCTGTGAATCCCCAACGCCCCGGTACAGGCGGGCGTCGATAAGCAAGACGATCACCTGCCCGACCGGTTACACGGCTCGCCAACAGAAACTGTGTGTGGAGAAATGCGGACCTGGGTGTAACCGCAACGCGCCTACAGCGACAATCTAGGTATCGACACTCAAGCTGCTGCCCGGTTGGTCCGGAAGCTCCGCGATTTCGCGAAGACCTCTCTGGACGAGGACGAGCGCGCACTCTTCGCCGTCCTGTTGGCTCCCGGAGTCGCACAGGCCTATGTCGAGGACGACGTCAGCGGTTACGCGATGACGGAGTGGAGCCCAGCCGCGCTCCCGGAGTCCCTCGCCGAGGCCTTGCGCGATGCGGGAGTCCGAGTCGTCGGCCTGGACGAGTAAGGGCACTCGTCGCCACAGGCCCCGGCTCAGCGACTCAGCCGTAGACCGCCTTGCGTGCGGAACGTTCGCACTCGGGGCAGGTCTCCGCATGCTTACCCGCCGCGGTCACGCCGCTCTTGTCCAAGATCGACGTGAGCTCGGGGCAGGTCGCCGTACCTCCGGCCAGGAGCTGGAGCACGAGCGCCGCACGGAGTCGGCGGCGGGCTCGGTGCAGAACGACCTTCGCCGCGCCGTGCTTCACCCGGAGCGCCGCCGCCACGTCGGCCACGTCGAAGCCGAGCGTCACGAGGTTGAGCGCGACCGCGTCCCGCCGCGACAGTCCGGCGACCAGACCGCGCACCATGCCGGCGACGTCCCGTAGCGCCGCGAGCTCGGCGGGGTCGTCGGCGTCGGAGGTGACGATGGCGTCGTCCTCGAGCTCGTCGGTTCCGTACCGGCTCGCCGACCGGCGCAGATCCACCGCGGTGTGCCGGGCGATCGACAACAGCCATGGGCGGAACCGGTCCGGGTCGCGCAGCTTGTCCAACGACGCGAGCGCACGGGCGAACGTCTCCTGCACGGCGTCCGCCACCCTGTCCGGCTCGCGCACGTTGTCTCGTACGGCGAGGTGCACCGCGCCGACGTTCTCCCGGTAGAGACGGGCAAAGGCGTCCTGGTCGCCCGCGCGGACAGCCTGTACGAGCTCGGCGACGCCGCTGTCCGTCACGGGCGCCCCGAACTCGCGACCGCGGCCCTTCCGGCCGGTGCCGCGTTGTCGGCGAGTGCGTGCAGGACCGTCTTGACGTGGAACGGCGTCAGTCCCGGATGACGGGACAGAACGAGCGCGACCATCCCGCTGATGTGGGCCGCGGCGAAGCTGTTGCCCGTCGCGCGGATCGTCGAGGCGCGCATCCACGGGACCTCGATGTCGATCCCGGGTGCCCCGAACTCGACCGGCGGAGTCGGGTTGTAGTCGAAATGGAACGGATCCGTCCGGTCATGCGCGGCCACGGAGAAGACCGACGAGTACTGGGACGGGTAGGAGGGCACAGGGACATTGTTCACCGCCGACACCAGCATGGTCTGCCGGAAATACGCTTCGTCGGCCAAATCGTGGAGTTCTGCGAAGTGGTCGCGCTTGCCAGTCCCTAGCGACAAGTTCACGACGTGCATCCCGTTCTCGATCGCCCAGCGCAGCCCGGCGGCGAAAACCTGCCCCTTTCCGGACAGCCGGCTGCCTAGTACGCGGACGCTGTAGAGGTCGCACCCGGGCGCGATCTTGCGGATGATCCCGGCACACGCGGTGCCGTGGCCGAACAGGTCGCCGTGCTCGCCCTCGACGGCCTGGACCTCGCCGCGCTCGTTCAGCCCGACGACCACGCCGCCCTGGACCGCGCCGACCGCGGGGTGGCTCGCGTCGATGCCGCTGTCGACCACCGCGACCTTGACGCCGGCGCCGGTCGCGCCGTCCAGCGCCCACTCGCGCGTGATCGGGCCGTCGACGGGCAACGCCTGGGTCGTACCGAGCTCGCCCGCGTCGAACTGCGCGGACCAGGCCGGCTTCACGTCGACTCCCCGCGAACGTAGTCGAGGAACTGGCGGACGAGCCGCGTCGCGGCCACGCGCTCGGCGGGGCCCAGCCGGCCCAGCTCGGCGAAGACCGCGGACAGCTCGGCCAGCTCCTGAGTGGGCCCGTCAGCGGTGGCCGCGACCTGGTCGAGCGCCGCCCGTACGCCATGGTCGTCGCTCGCGAGGGCGGCGGCCTGGAAGAGCGTCTTGCCGAGCTCGCCGAACGCGCGGGAGTTCTCGATCGCGAGCGCCGCCTGGTTGGCGAACAGCGCGAGCAGCTCCATGTCGGCGCTGCCGTCGGCCTCGGGGTCGCGGTCGAGCACCTCGATGACGCCGATGATCTGGCGTTCGGTCTCCATCGGGGTGGCGAGGATCGAGCGCGGTACGTACCCCGTGCTGGCGGCGAAGTCGGCCGCGAACCTCGGGTCCTGGGAGACGTCCTCGATCGCGAGCGGCTGCCCGGCGAGCGCCACCCAGCCGGCGATGCCCTCGCCGATGGGGACGCGCATGCCGACGATGTCCTCCTCGGCGCCACCGGTCGCGACGTGGAAGACGAGCTCGGTCTCGTCGTCGCTGACCAGCGCGATCGAGCAGGCCTCGGCGTGGAACAGGCGGCGCGCGGCGACCGTGATCGAGGTCAGCAGCTCCCTGTGTGCCGCCGGGGCGAGTGCGGGCCCGAGCTCGGAGGCGATCCGAGCAAGCTCTGGAAGGACGCGCGTACCCACCTCGTCAGCCAAGACTTCGCCCCTCCTCGATCGCCCCCGCCACCCGCGGAAAGCCTCTCGGGGGTATTACACCGGATGCTGACATCCAGCGGTCGCATTACAGGACAAGTCTTTGGCTGACGACCTGGTCAGGACCGAGAAAGCGGTCCCTCGTCCCGGTAGTGCCGGTTGCGTCGGCCGAGGACCACCGCGGCCACGACCGCGGCGGCGGTGGAGGCGAGCAGGACCGCGGCCTTGGCGTCGGTGAGGTGGCCCGGGTCGGCGTACGACAGCTCGGCGATCAGCAGCGACACGGTGAAGCCGATCCCGCCCAGGATCCCGACGCCGGCGATGTCCACCCACGCCAGCGCGCGGTTGAGGTGGGCCGAGGTGAAGCGTGCCGTCAGCCACGAGGCCCCGAAGATCCCGACGACCTTGCCCACGAGCAGGCCGGCGACGATGCCCCAGGTGATCGTGTTGGTCCAGAAGTTCGTGGCGCCGGCCAAGGAGACGCCGGCGGCCAGCAGGGCGAACGCCGGCAGGACGAGCACCCTGGAGATCGGTCCCAGGACGAGCTCGGCGTAATGCGAGGGCGAGACCTTCTGGCCCATCCGCTTCGTCGTACGCATCAGCAGCCCCATCGCCACCCCGGCGATCGTGGCGTGCACTCCGCTGGCATGCATCGCGGCCCAGATCAGTACGGCCAAGCCACCGAAGAGCAGTCCTCGCGGAACTCCCCGCCGGACGGCCGTGGCGGCGCGGCCGTCGCCGTTCTGCAGCCAGCCGAAGACCAGCAACCCCGCAGCGGCTCCGCCGAGCGCCAGGAGGCTCACGCCCGACGTGTAGGCGAAGGCGATGACGACGACCGCGCAGAGGTCGTCGACGGTCGCGAGGGTGAGCAGGAACGTGCGCAGCGGGGCGGGCAGGTGTCTGCCGATCACCGCCAGGACCGCCACGGCGAACGCGATGTCGGTGGCCATCGGGATCCCCCACCCCGCCGCCGCTCCGCCCGTGGCGGCGGCGTTGACGGCCAGGAAGAGGCCGGCCGGAACGACCACGCCACCCATCGCGGCGACGATCGGCAGCAGCGCCCGGCGCGGGTCGCGCAGCTCGCCGTGGACGAGCTCCTGCTTCAGCTCGTTGCCGACGATGAAGAAGAACACCGCCAGCAGGCCGTCGACCACCCACTCCTGCAGCGACAGGTGGAGGTCGAGCGCTTCTGGTCCGAAGGAGATCGACCGGAACGCCTCGTACCCACCGGCCCAGGGCGAGTTCGCCCACACCAGCGCCACCAGCGCGGCACCGATCAGCAGCGCGCCGCCGACCACATCGGAGCGCCCGCTGGGTGGGACGTGCTCGAGGTCGGACACGTACGCCTCTCGAGGGACGGAAGGTCCGCCGAGCCTAGCCATTTCGGACGCAGAACGTCCGGATTGGCTGCGATCCTGAGCCCATGGAGCAGCAGCTGAGCACGTACGTCGTCAGGCCACTCGACGCGGACACCTGGGACGGGTTCGCCGCGATGGTGGAGCGCCACAACGGCGTGTTCGGCGGCTGTTGGTGCACCTATTTCCACACCATGAACGCCGAGAAGGAACGCACCTACGACGCCAACCGGTCCCTCAAACGACGCCTCGTCGACGAGGGGCGGGCCCATGCGGCGCTCGTGTACGACGGGGACGAGACGGTCGCGTGGTGTGAGTACGGAAGCCCAGCCGAGCTCCCGAACATCTACCACCGCAAGCAGTACGAGGCCGAGCTCGACGTGCTGCCCGACTACCGGATCACCTGCATCTTCGTGGCTAAGGGCCACCGCCGCGGTGGCCTCTCGGCGGTCGTCTTGCAAGGTGCCCTCGACCTGATCGCGGAAGCGGGCGGCGGCGTGGTCGAGGGATACCCGCACGACGCGGGCGGCAAGCGGAAGTCGGTCCTCTACAACGGCACCCGGACCCTCTTCGAGCGCGCCGGCTTCGAGTTCGTCCGTAGCAAGGGCCCCGGAAACACCGTCATGCGCCGCACCGTCTCCTGAGCTGGGCTCGAGGGCTGGGTGAGTCAGTCAGTCGTCGAGGCCGACGACCATCACGCCGGAGTCGCGGAGGGCGGTCGCCAGGGACTCGGGGAACGTACGTGGGTCCCACTCCGTGACCGCGTAGCCCGACACGTCGTCCCGGGCGTAGGCCTGGGCGATTCCGGGGGCCAGAAGCACGGCGAAGAGGGCGCGCTCGTCCTCGTCCAGGCCGCTACGGGAGAACTCGCGGAGCTTCTGGACCAGGCGGTCAGCAGCTAATGCGTCGATATGCACCTAGACGGACGGCCCGGCAATCGGTTACACCGCCACCGCCAAAACTGCACCGTGTAACCGAACGGAGCGTCACACGACCCCCTAAACGTGCGGCAACACCCCCATGCGATCAATGTCCGTGCGGCCTTCGTCGCCTACGGGCGGGGCGACTTCGAGGCCATGTCGACGCGGTTCGCCGACGACATCGTCTGGAACGTCGGCGGTCAGCACGTGCTCAGCGGCGATTACCACGGACGGGAGAACGTCATCGAACACCTCCGCGAGACCCAGCGCCTCGCCAACGGAACGTTGAGCATGACCATCGAGGACGTTCTCGCGAGCGATCGCTACAGCGCCGTGATCTACCGGGTGTTTGGCAACCGGCAAGGAAAAGCACTCGACGTCACGATCGCGCTCGCGATTCAGTTCGACGACCAGGGCCGCTGGACCAAGCGGTTCGGCCTCGCCAACGACCAGCGCGCGGTCGACGAGTTCTGGGGGCAGACTGTATGACCAGTTCGAACGGTGAGGAGCACCCGAACGCCCAACGGCTTCGGGCCGCGATCAGCCGCATCGCCGCCGGCGCGATCGACGAGGTCTCGCACGTGTTCACCAAGCAGACCCGCTGGCACTTCGGCGGCGACAACGCGCTGACGGGCGACCTCGAGGGCGACGAGGGCCTGGCGATGTTCCGCCGCCAACTGCAGATCCCCGGCCTCTGGGTCACGCCGCAGGAGGTCCTCGTGAACGACGACCGGGCGATCGTCTTCCTTCGGGTCCGAGGCGAGCACGCCGGGCGCAAGCTCGACATCCTGCGCGCCGAGGTCATGACCGTCCGAGACGGCAAGGTCGTCGAGTACTGGGGCATCGCGAGCGACCCGACCGCGCAGGACAACTACCTCGCCGCCGTCCTGCACTAGGTGTCCTAGGGCAGCGGCGGCGAAGGCACCGCGACGACACCCAACGAAGTGAGGATCTCCGACGCAGCCTCGTCGTCGGCCGAGGTGATGCGGGCCAACGCCAACCGGGTCAGCGCCTCCTCGTAGCGCGTACCCGACGACACCGCGGCCTCCAGGCTCTCCTCGAGCTTCGCCACCGCCTCGGCCACCTGGCCTTGCTGCGCCAGCGCCCACCCGATCGTCCGGTCCAGGAACGCCCGCTGCACCGGCTGGTCCGCCCGAGCCCGCGCCCCCGACGCCACCGCGAGTGCCTCCGCCGGGGCGGGTACGAGCACCAGTCGCTCCGCCTCCCGGCCCTCCGCCTCGATCGCCAACGAGTCGGCGCCGATCCGGGTCAGCTCCGTCCGTGCCTGCGCCAAGAGAACGGCCGCCGAATCCAGGTCGCCCGAACGAGCCGCCGCCCGCCCCAGGTTCGACGTCGCGATCCCCACGCCGATCGAGTACCCGGCGAGCTGCCACACCCCGAGCGCGCCTTGGAACTCCCGCTTGGCCTGCTCCAGATGCCCTTGGTCGGACAGGATCTCGCCCACGTTGTTACTCGTACTCGCGGCCAGCACCGCGGCGCCGACCCGTTCGTACGCCTCCCGGCTGCGCCGGTACAGGTCGAGCGCGTCGTCCCAGCGACCCTCGTAGTACGCGTCGACGCCGAGGTTGACGAGCACGTTGCCCTGTCCCACCCAGTCCTCAAGCTCCTCATAGATAGGAAGCGCGAGCGTCCGCAGCCGCGGGTCGGGATCGCCGAGGTCGGTCCGGGCCCAGTCGAGCAGGTAGTACGCGTGCGCCAGCGCCGGGCGGTCGCCGAGCTTGTCGGCGAGGCCGACCGCGTCCTCGAGGACACGTACGGCGTCGGAGTAGCGCCCCTGCCGCAGCCGCGCGGCACCGTACGCAAGCGTCAACTCAGCCTTGACACGGTCGGAGACATTCGAGTCGCCCGCCGTCTTCAGCACGCCGAAGCCACGGCTGTACAGACGCAGGGCGAGCGAGTACTTGCCCTCGCGCTCGGCCACGTGGCCCTGCTTGCGCAGCAGGTCGCCGGCGGCGACCTGGTCGCCCGTGCGCAGCCGGCGGGCCCGGCGGTACGCCTCCGAGGCGCGTTCGTACAACCCGCCGAGCTCGGCGACATCGCCCAGCCGTTCGGTCAGCGCCGCGACCTCACCCGCGAGCACGCCGGCCGGACGGGCCGAGTCGATCGCGCGGCTGAACAGGGCCACCGCTTCGACCGGCGCCGCGTCCCGTTGCGCCTGCTCCCCCGCGAGCCGCGACCAGTGCCAACTGTCCTGGTGCCGAGCCGCCGCGTGGTAGTGCAGCGACAGCGCCGCTGCCCGACGGTCGACCGTGTCGTCGTCGTAAGCCTTGATCAGGTCGCCCGCGCGGCCGTGCAGCTGGCGTCGGCGCCGGAACGACAGCCCGTTGTACGCGCCCTCGCGCAGCATCGCGTGCGCGAACCGGCACCGGTCCGTGCCGTCCGGGTCGACGATCCCGCGCAGCCGGCGCAGTGCGGAGAGCGTGACCTCGCGACTGTCTCCGTCGAGCTTCAGCAGCAGATCGGTCGGGAAGTGCGAGCCGAGCACCGCCGCCACCCGGACCAGGTCGCGAGAACGGACGTCGAGCGTGTCGAGGTGGGCGGCGATCACGGCCTCGACGTTGTCCGGCAGCTCGTCGACAGCGGTGCCTCGTTCGGCCGCCGCGGCGAGCTCGCGGAGGAACAGCGGGTTGCCGCCGCTGCGTTCGACCAAGGCCTCGGCGTCCGCGGTGGAGAAGCCACCGGCCTTGGCCAACGCGAGCGCGTGCTTCGCCGGCAGCGGTTGCAGCTCCAGTCGTACGAGATCGGGTACGTCGGACAGGTCGAGCGTCTTGCCCTCGCCGCGGCGGGCGACGAACGCCGCCCAGTGGTGGTTGCCGCGCATCGCGCTGATCAACGTCGCGAGCAGCTGCCCCGACCCGTCGTCCAGCCAGTACGCGTCCTCGATCACCAACACACCGGACGTGGGAAGCAGTCGCCCGAGCAGCCGGAACGTCGCCGCGCTCAGCTGGGACCGCCGATAGTCCGGCGCGAGTCCCGCCGTTGCCTCGGTGTCCGGCAGGTGCACACCGAACGGGACACCGATCAACGGCAGCAACGGCTCGAGGTCGGGCACGAACTCGCGGACCTTGGCGGCGAGCGCCTTGGCGACCTGGTCCTCCGGATCGGTCACCCGCAGCCCGAGGAGCGAGCGCAGCGGGTCGCGGACGGCGCGGTAGGGCTCGGTCGACGCGTACTGCCGGGCCTGGACGACCACCAACGGCAGATCGCCGACCTGCGCGCAGACCTCGGCGAGCAACCGGGACTTTCCGATCCCCGGCTCGCCGAGGATCTCGACGACGCGTCGCTGGCCGGCCCGCGCGCCGTCGACGGCGTCGAGCAGCAGCCGCAGCTCCTCCTGCCGGCCTATCAGCGGTCCGTCGGTCGGAGCGAGCACCGACTCCGCGACCCGTTCGATCGGACCGACCAACGCGGCCTGGATCGGTTCGGTCTTTCCCTTCACCTCGAACGGCTCGACCGGTTCGCGAGCGTACGACGCCACCACCCGGTCCAGGCACGCCGACGTGGCGAGGAGCCGGCCGACGGGAGCCGCCGTCATCACCCTGGCGGCGACGTTCACGGCGTCGCCCAGCACGGTGTAGACGCGGCGTTCGGCATCGCCGACCTCGACCGCGAAGACCCGCCCGCGGTGGGCGCCGATCCGTACCGGCAGCGGCAGCTCGGCTTCGAGGATCGCCCGGCAGGCCGAGACGAGCCGGTCCTCGTCGTCGGCCAACGTGGTCGGGGCGCCGGTGACGAGGATGAACTTCGCCGCGTCGATGTCGACGTCGGTGCCGAGGAACGTCACCCCGTGGTCGGCACACGCGGACTGGACGGCGAGGACGATCTCGTGCAGCGCCTCGGCGGCGGCCTTCGTCCCGTCCTGTTCGATCAGGCCGTCGAGGCCACGTACCTGGACGAACGCGACAGCGGCCTGCCGGTGCTCGCCGTCGACCCGGCCGAGGTGGGCCCGAAGTGCCAACGGAATGCCGCGTTCGTCCTGCGCGGGGGTGACCGGCTCGAGCGTTCCGCCGGCTGGCGCCGTGGGCGCCGAACGGACCAGGACCGCACCGGCCGGGCCGACCGCGGCACCGCGGTTGCGGGACGGAAGCACCTTCGCCGCCAGCGGTCCGACCACGATCTGTCCCGCGCGGGTGAGGCCTTCCAGATCGACGACACGGCTGGCGGTCGGGCCCGCGACGAGAAGCTCGCGGTGGTCGTCGCCGGCGATGAACAAGTCGATCCGTCCCGCTTCGACGCCGATCGACATCTTCAACGTGACGCGCCCCGACTCAGAACGAAAGTCGCGGAACCGACGCAGCTCTGCCTGCATCGCGGCGGCGGCCGCCACTGCCCGAGCCTCGTGGTCCGGCCCCTCGAACATCAACAGCAGCGCGTCGCCGCCGTACTTGAGCAGGTCGCCGCCGAGCGGTGTGGCACAGCCGAGGATGCCGCCGACGACCTGGTTGACCAGATCGGTGAGCTCTTCCGCGCCGGCGCGGCCGCGACGGGCGAGCCGTTCGGACAACGACGTGAAGCCGGAGACGTCGGCAAACACCAACGTTCCTTCGGCGGCCGTCCAGGCCGCGCCCCCCGGGTCGTCGGCCAGCCACTGTGCGTGGCGCCGCGCGACGTACCTCATCGCCTCACTTGTTCCCTCTGGTCGCGGATCCGGCCCGCTCAGTCTTCACTCCCCCTGCGCGAAAGTCTCTCCCATAACTGCCCTTACTCCGACCGGGCGGCAGCCCCAGCCCACAAAACTCCACCATAAGCGAGTCGGATCCCGGCAACCCGTGGTGTCATGGTCCCTGCGTTCTGGGGGAATGCCCGTTTGCGCCACCTTGGGGGAACATGATGACCCTGATCCGGTACCAGGTCCGGATGCCGATCGCCCTTGTCGCCGCGCTTGCCGCGGTTGTCGCGGTGATCGGCTTCCCGATGACGTCCCAGGCAGCGCCTGGCAATGTCGTCGAGTACCCGGTAGGGAACAGCGGGGACAAACCGGAGGGTGTCGCGTACGGCCCCGACGGCAACCTCTGGGTGGCTCAACGCGAGGGCGACCGGATCGACCGCGTCACGCCCGACGGCAAGGTGACGAAGTTCAAGCTGCCGTACGGCGCCGAGGCCCCGTCCCGCATCGTGGTGGGCGGCGACGGCGCGCTGTGGTTCACGCTCAACGACAGCGGCAGCATCGGCCGGATCACCACGGCCGGGAAGGTCAACACCTACGAGGTCCCGTCCAGCTACGGATCGCCGCTCGGCCTCACCCGGGAGAACGACCGGTACCTCTGGTACACCGTCCCGGACAGGAACAAGATCGGTCGCGTCGACATCGACCCGCCGGGCGAGACGATCGCCAAGGGCGGGTACGGCCAGGGTGGTGGCGGACCGAACGTACGGTTCACCGAGTACTCGGTCGGTGACAACGGCAAGCCGCAGGAGATCACGCTCGGCCCGGACGGCCGGATCTGGTTCACCCTGCAAGGCCGGAACGCGATCGGGCGCCTCGTCGCCGGCAAGGTGCAAGAGACGCGGGTGCCCACGTCCAACGCGGACCTCACCGGCATCGCGTCGTCCCTCGACGGCAACCGGCTGTGGTTCAGCGAGTCCGGCAAGGACAAGGTCGGCACGATCACCACCGGCGACCACCCGGTCGTCACCGAGTACTCGGTGAGCGCGGGGAAGTCGGGATCGTCGACCGAGCCGCGACTGGTCACTGCCGGGCCGGACGGCGGAATGTGGTTCACCACCGGCAAGGGCAACGCGATCCTCCGCCTCTCGGCGACCGGTGCGGTCCAGCGCTACTCCGTTCCGACCTCGAACGCGCAGCCGTACGGCATCGCCCTCGGCGCGGCCAAGGACCTGTGGTTCGCCGAACGCGGCCCCGGCAAGGTCGGCCGGATCGAGCCGTTGAGCAAGCCGGCGTCCGCCTCGAGCGTGACGCTGACCGCCGGCCCGGCCGCGAACGCCGCGGGTCACGAGCAGACGCCGACGGCCAACCTGCCGGCCTCGTCCGTCAGCGACACCGCGGACCTCCAGGCGAGCCCGCTGCGGGCGACGCCGCTCCGCGCCACTCCCCTGCGTGCCACCCCCTTGCGGGCGACGCCCCTGCGTGCGACTCCGCTCCGGGCCACCGAGCTCGCACCCGTCCAGCTCTCGTCGATCCCGCTCCGCGCGACGACCTGGCAGGAAGTCCTGCAGGGCACGATCTACGCCGACGTTCCCCTGCAGACCGTGACGCTCCAGCAGGTCTTCGCGCTGAGCCCGCTCCCGGCCGCGGTCGAGGCGCTGACACTCGGCGACGTCGCGCTCGAGGACAGCCCGCTGCGCGCCACCAGCCTGAGCGCCCTGCTGCTCAGCGGTGTCCCGCTGGACAAGCTGCCCGACCCGTCGGGCGGTTGGTGCGCGTTCCTCGCGTCGCAGCCGAGCAACTGTGGCAACGGCGTCGACCCGACCACGACGACGCTGCTCAACCTGGAGCTCGCGGGCGACGACCTCTCGGCCTACTACTCCACCCAAATCGACCTCGCGCAGGTCGACCTCTCCGGCACCGACGCGCCGCTGGCGAGCATCCTGCTGGCCGACATCGCGCTCGACCAGACGCCGATCGGTCCGGTCGCGACCAGCGCCCTCCCCTCGCTCGTCACCTGTGCGCCAGCATCCTGCCCGACGCTCGCAGCGGCCCAAGCGGCGCACGCGATCAAGCCCGACGCCACCGTCGCGACGCTGCTCGCGCTGCTGCCGGCCGGCGGGCTGACGCAGCTCGGGCTCGGCGACCTGCTCGCGGGTCTCGTGGTCGGCACCGAGGTCGCGTACGAGGACGGCCCGATCGAGACGATCCTCGACAACGCGCTGATCCGTGAGGACGACCTGGTCGAGTACACGACGGACTTCTCGATCAAGTGCGACGAGGTCCGTGGACTCCAGCTCACCGTCGCGATGGCGCCCGGCTTCCGGTACGTGCCGGGCTCGGCGCGTCTCGGTGGCGTGATCGGACTCCGCCTCGCGGCCGCCGCGCAGGACAACTCCGTACCCGAGCCCGTCGTCGACGGCTCCACGCTCACGTTCGCGCCGGAGATCGACGGCGACGGCATCTGCGGCGGCGCCTACCCGGGCGAGAAGACCGCCGAGACGTTGGTCTTCCAGGCCGAGCCGACGTCGACGATGGGCAGCTACCAGGCCTCCGCGTCGGTCGCCACGCTGCTCGACCGGTCGGCCGGCACTGTGGCGAGCTCGGGCGCGACCGCGCCGGAGCTCGTGGACGACAGCCACGACGAGGGCGCCGACCCCAAGGGCGCGAAGGCGATCGAGGCCGAGACGCTCTACTCGTCGCACATCTCCTCGGTCGACGACATCGACCTGTTCACGTTGAAGGCCCCGAAGGCCGGATCCACGCTCAAGGTCTCGTTGTCGCACCTCCCGGCCGACTATGACCTCGTGGTCTACGGTCCGAGCGCCGCGATCCCGTCGACGCCGTTGCGGGCCACCCCGCTGCGGGCGACGCCGTTGCGGGCGACCCCCGTCGGCGACGGGTCCGACACGAGCGCGACCGACAACGAGGACGTCGCGCCGAACGGTCTGCAGGACACGCGCCTGCTCGCCATTCCCTTGCGGGCAACGTCGATCCAGCGCGGCGACACGACCGAGTCCGTCACCATTCCGGTGCTCGAGAGTGACGCCGGTGGCGAGTTCACGTTCCAGGTGTCGGGCTACAACGGCGCGCACGACGCCAAGCCGTACGTCCTCCGCGCGTCGGTGCAGCCGGGTCCCGACCCGCTCCCCTGCCAGCCGCGCACGGTCGTCGGCGGCGGGAGCGCGGGCACGTTCCCGTCGCTGCCGATTCCTGCGA
This sequence comes from uncultured Actinomycetota bacterium, assembly GCA_963762635.1. Classification (GTDB taxonomy): domain Bacteria; phylum Actinomycetota; class Actinomycetes; order Propionibacteriales; family Actinopolymorphaceae; genus Tenggerimyces. The sequence goes on along the minus strand of CAVXLQ010000003.1, from coordinate 517,045 downwards.
CCGCCAAGACGCTGATCCTGGTGAACGCCAAGCGGATGGGCGACCTGTACGGAGCCTCGGCTGCCCAACCCATGTTGGCGAAACTCGACGCCTACGCCGCGCGTTCGGACGTCGCGGGCGTCGTCGTTCCGGTCGAGAGCGACACGACCGTCGACGTCTCCGGCGCGTACGCGGACTGGGACGCCGACCCGTGCTCGCCGACCAAGGCGAACGCCGTCGTCGGCGCGATCAACCAGGTCGTCGACCACGTGCGCGGCTCGTACACCGGCCTCCGCAACATCGTGCTCATCGGCGCGGACGACGCGCTGCCGATGGGCCGCATCCCCGACCTGACGTCGATCGCGAACGAGAAGGAGTACACCGACGCCTCGTTCGGCGGCAAGGACACCGCGACGTCGCGAGCGCTCGCGGACGGGCTCACGTTGTCCGACGACCCGTACGGCGACTTCGACCCGCAGACGTGGCTGAACGGCAGCCTCTACGTGCCGGACGTCGCGCTCGGCCGGCTGGTCGAGACGCCGGAGAAGATCTCCGGGCAGCTGGACCAGTACGAAGCGGCGGACGGCATCCTGGCACCTGACACCGGCGAGGTGTACGGCTACGACTTCCTCGTCGACGGCAGCCAGGCCGTCGGATCCGCCCTGTCCACCAAGGTGACGACGAACACCAACACCACCGACAGCTGGACAGCTGCCGACGCGCTCGGCGCACTGAACTCCCCGTCGGACGGCTTCGTCGCGGTCAACGCCCACTACAACCACTTCCAGGCGTTGCCGGCCGACCAGTTCACCGCGGGTGGACAGGCCGACCTGCTCGAGGCCGAGGACGCCACGCCGGCAGCGGGTTCGGTGCTGTTCACGATGGGATGCCATGCGGGCTTGAACGTTCCCGACATCGCGGTGTCGGCGCCCGGCCCTTCGGACCAGAAGCGCCTGGGTGACTGGGCACAGCTCGCCGCCGGACGTTCCGCGCTGTTCACCGGCAACACCGGCTTCGGGTACGGCGACACCGACGTGGTCGCGTACTCCGAGCGGCTCATGACGCACTACGCGCAGGGCCTCACCGACAGCACGGTCGACCCCGACCCGGGTGTCGACGTGACGGCGGGACAGGCGCTGCTGTTCGCCAAGCAGAAGTACTTCGGCGACCTCGGCGTCGTCGGTGTGTACGACGCGAAGGTGCTGCAGCAGACGGTGTTCTACGGGCTCCCGACGTACCGCATCGGCGCGGACGGCGGCGAGGCCGAGGCGACGATGCCGGCGCCGCCGGCGGAGCTGCTGCCGCCGGAGGTCACGCTGCGGAGCGCGCCGTTCGACCAGGACCCGAACACGCAGCGGCAGGAGAGCTCGCGCGGCGAGTACTGGACCGTGGCGGGCCAGCTGCCGCAGGTGACGCACTTCCGTCCCGTGCAGCCGCGGGTCACGCTCGACGTCACCGCCGACGACGGCCTGCCCGTCCACGGCGCGCTGATCGAGGAGCAGACGTCGACGGACATCCCGAACGTCAACCCTGTCTACAGTCAACCCACGATTGACATGTCGACGAACGAGCCGGAACGGCAGGCCACCTCGGCGGCGTTCCCGGCGCAGCTGCAGTCGGTCAACGCCACGGTCTCGGCGAAGGGTCTGCGCGACTCGCTCGTCCTCATGCCGGGCCAGGTGTGGGCCGACGGGGGCGTCGCGACGCAGCGGCTGTACAGCCACCTCGCGGGCACCGTCTACCGGTCCGACTCCGACGACTGGACGCCGCCGGCGATCGGTCAGGTCAGCGGAACGATCCTCGGCAACTTCGTCACGTTCTCGGTCCGTACGACGGACACCGACGTGATCCGCGGCGTCGTGCTCTACCAGGGCAGCGACGGGGTCTGGCGGAAGGTCGAGCTGCAGAGCCTCGGCAACGGCCGCTGGTCCGGAGCGGCGGCGCTCACGGGCGCGTCGACCGTGCCTGGGTACACGGTGCAGCTGCTCGACGGCGCCGGCAACGTGGCCACGAGCTCGAACAAGGGCACGGACTACGTCGGCATGGAGGCCAAGCCGACCAGCGACGGCATCTCGATCGACCTCCTGCCGCCGCAGCCCGAGTCGGGCATGTACCCGCGCAGCCCGGCGATCACGATCGGCGGCCTCGACAAGGGCGAGGGCGCGATGGTGAGCATCGACGGAGCGCAGCCGTTCCCGTACGAGGGCAAGCCGTTCATGGTCGAGGGCGACGGCGTACATGTGATCGAGGCGTCGTCCGACAGCGGTGGACACGCTTTGTCGTACGTCGGCATCGACTCGTCACCGCCGCTGATCACCGCGACGGTGTCGCCGCCTCCGAACGAGGCAGGGTGGCGGACCAAGCCGGTGACAGTGCACTTCGACTGCTCCGACGCGGTGTCCGGCGTGGCGAGCTGCCCAGCGGACATGGTCCTGTCGAAGGACGGCACGGGTCAGTCGGTCACCGGGACCGCGACGGACCGGGTGGGCAACTCGGCTTCGACGACGGTCAAGGGCATCGACATCGACCTCACCATGCCGAAGACGACGGTCACCCGGCCGCCGCTGGGAATCATCAACCTGGGCGGGACGATCCGGGGCACCGCCTCAGACGCCCTGTCCGGCGTGGCATCGGTGCGGGTCCAGTACACGCCGATCCTGCTCGGCAAGCCGCTGACCGTGCAGGCGAAGGTCACCTGCACGGATGAGACCCGGAAGTCGTGCACCTGGACGGCCACAACCCCGACGCTCGGGATCTACTCGGTGCTGGTCCAGGCGACGGACGTGGCGGGAACGGTCGACCAGCTAGGAGCCTCGATGATCCTGGTCATCCAGCTCCTGGGCGGCGGTGGCGGCGACACCTAGGAGTGGCGGTGTGGACACCTAGCCCGCGGCCTCGGCCTCGGTGGCCTCGGTGGCCTTGGCGTCTTCGGCGGCTTTGAGGGCGGCGGCGCGGCGCTGGATGCGCATCACGTACCAGACGGTCCACACCATCAGCAGGCCGAACGTCGCCGGCCCCATCACCGCGCTCACGGCGACCATCACGTCGACCGGGAACGTGTAGACCAGCACGAGCTTGATCGCGGACTCGACGATCAGGCCGGCACCCCACACCGCGGACATCGTGCGCATCACCGAGCGGAAGCCGGCGTTCTCGCGCCACTTCGTGTCCCACTCGACCTGCGCCTCGGGCGTACGGGCCTGGAACCGCCTCGAGGCGAAGAAGATCAGCGGCCGTCCGATGAAGCAGGACGCGAGGAACCACAGCCCCGCGATCGCGCCGCCGAAGGAGTCCTTCGCGAGCAGGAACCGCGCGTCGCCGGTGAAGAACGAGAGCACCAGGCCGATGCCGAATGTGCCGAGCAGGAAGATCGCGAACGGGTCGAACGAACGTCCGCGCGCCGCCACGTACACGACCCGGATCCCCGCCACGACCGTCGCCGCCAGCAGGGCGGCGAACATACTCACGCCGAACGCGCGAAGGCCGTAGTACGTGCCGAGCGCGAGCCCGATGTCGAGCACCAGCGAGACGATCATCCCGCGGAGCTCGACGGGGCGAGCCGGCTTCTGCTCGGGCAGCGGCGAGCTCGTCGCCGCCTCGGTCTTTTCGTCAGTCATCATGCGAGCTCCGAGTCCGCGATCCAGGATCCGTGGAAGCCCACCGGTACGCGGCGGGGCAGGGTGATGGTGGCGACGGGGTCGCCGGCGGCGTCGGCGGCGTCCAGGACGAGCAGTTCCGAGCCGCGCCCGGCGCGGTCGCTGACGACGGAGAGCAGCCAGCCGTCGTCCTCGTTCGTGGCGTTGGCGGCGGGGACGAAGACGGCCTCACCGGCCAGCTTGTCGGCACCGAGGTCGTGCTCGGCGACGGACCCGGTCGCGAGGTCGTACTTGACGACCGAGGCGTGGCCATCGCGTCCCTCGGGCTCACCGACGGTGTAGAGGTAGCGGCCATTCCGCCCAACCTTGGCGTCCGCGATCGTCGGGAACTCCACGCCGCGGTCGTCCAGCTGGGCTTCGGAAGTCCGCCCGGTCGCCGGGTCGAGCGTCCACCGGTACAGCACGCTGGACCCGGTCTCGGCCGCGGCCATGGTGAGCTCGTGCCCGTTCACGTGGGTGTTGCCGCCGGTCGCGTCCCAGACCGAGTCCCACGCGCGCCGGCTGTAGCGCACGGCGTCGAGTACGACTCGCCCCTCGGCGTCCTCCCGTGCGTTTCCCACGTGGAACACGTAACACGGTTCGACGTCGAACCAGCGCACCGGCCCCGTTCCGTCGCGCCGCATCAGGCCGAGCCGCGCGCCGTACGAGTCACTCCACTGGAACGGCATCCCCTTGCCGACCTGGGCGAAGTCGAAGGCGATCGGCAGGTCGAGCCAGACGACGTAGTTCTCGGTGATCGCGAAGTCGTGCATCATCGTCGGCCCGGGCACGTCGATCTCGACGCTGTGCTCGAGCTCGCCCTTGGCCGAGAGCCGGTGGTACGTGACGTACGGCGGCTGGACGCCGTAGCCGAAGAAGAACAGCTCGCCCGTCTCCGCGTCTTCCTTCGGGTGCGCGGTCATCGCCGTCTGCAGGCGGCCGCGGAAGTCGACGGGGCCGACGGTGTCGAGCTCGGGCGAGAGCTCGTACGGGAAGCCGCCCTCGCAGAGCGCGAGCAGTCGGCCGCTGTGCTCGATGATGTGGGTGTTCGCGGGGTTGACCGCGAGGTCCCGTACGCCGCCCGCACGCCTCTCCTCGTGGGCGAGGTGGCTGGTCCGGACCCACCGGTTGCGGTACCACTCGGCGCGGCCGTCGGTGACGCGGACGCCGTGCACCATGCCGTGGCCGGCGAACCAGTGCCCGGGGTTGTCGCCGGGGATCGGGTTGGGACCGTTGCGGAAGTACCGCCCGCTGAGCTCGGGCGGCAGCGCGCCGATAACGGGCAGATCGACGGCGTCGATCTCGTCGGGGACGGGTGCGTACGCCCCGTCGAGGTACATCGGCTCGGTTTCCGCCGGGGTCGCTGTGTCGGTCATGAGGCCGACTTTGACATGTAGGATTCGACATGTCAATCCGCACATGTTTAAATGATGCCCAAGGGATTCCCTGCGGAAGGTCAGGTCCGATGTCGTTGAGATACGCGTTGCTCGGGTTGCTCGCGGATGAGGCCGCGAGTGGCTACATCCTGACCAAGAAGTTCGAGGGGTCGCTGCAGCACTACGCGTGGCACGCGAAGCACAGCCAGATCTACCCGGAGCTGGGCAAGCTCGCCGCCGACGGCCTGATCGAGGTGACCGAGGAGGGCCCGCGCGGGCGACGTACGTACGCGATCACCGACCCGGGCCGGGACGAGCTGCGCGCCTGGATGTTCACGCGGCCGGACTCGGGCGGGGTGCGGAACGAGTTCGTGCTGCGGCTGTTCCTGCTCCCAACGCTCGAGCCGTCCGACGCGCGCACGCTGCTGACCGCGTACCTCCAGGTCGCGAACGAGCAGCTGGAGGAGATGGCGAAGATCTTCGAGCTGGCGGGCCCGGAGTGGAAGGACGAGCCAATGAGCTTCGGCCACTTCGCCGCCGAGTACGGCCGCCGCTCGTTCGAGACCCTCCGGGAGTGGGCCCAATGGGCCCTCACCGAAGTCGAAGCCAGAGACACCGCGAACGCCGCCGCCGAGGCCACCGAGGCCACCGAGTCCGCCGAGCGGTGAGGCCGAGGGCTGATCATCCGCGCACAGCCGCCAGGTGTGCCTAGCGGAGGTGCGCGCAGCCGCTGAGCTGCCGAGGCCACCCGCCGAGTCCGTCGCCTGGACCAGCACCGAGTAGATCCCGAGCGTCGGGGTGGTGGCGGTCCAGGACCACGAGGCCATTTCGTTCGAGACCCTCCGCGAGTAGGCCCGATGGGCCGAGGCCACCGGTCGACGCCCGCGCCCTAGTTCTGCGGGGTCCGCGCGGGTGGCGTACGCGGCGTGCCGTGGACCCACACCGTTGGCCGATGCGACGCTCGTCGACTCCGTCCCCACAGCGTCGACCACGCCCGCCGCGTCGCTGTGCGGGATCACCGTTACGCGAACCCGGACCCCCAGGACCGGGGCGTGGGATCGGGCAGGCCGCCGACGTGCAGGACGTCGGCGGCCGGGCCTTGTGCGTCGTATCAGGCCGCGAGCATGCGGCCGAACCTAGCTGAAGCGCTTGACGACCGCTTCCGCGAGCCGGTGGACCGGCTCGTGGTCGTACGCGACTCCCGGGATGTAGAAGTTCACGTAGTCCGCGCCCGCCTCGAGCGCCTTCTCGACGCGTTCGGCGATGACGTCGACCTCGGTGATCTCGCCGTTGCGCTGGAACTGCTCCACCGACAGGCTCTGCCGCGCCTTCGCGCTCGCCTTCTCCGGATCGGCACCCTTGTCGATCGGGAACACCAGGAAGTTCGTCGACTTGATGATGTCGTCGTAGTTGCGGCCCAGCTTCTCGCAGTGCTGCTTGAGCACCCCGAGCTTCTGGGTGATCACCTCGGGCTTGCCGCCGCCGATGTTGCAGGCGTCGCCGTACATCGCGACGAGCTTCAGCGTGACCTGCTCGCCGCCACCGCCGATCCACAGCGACGGGTGCGGTTTGCGCGCGCCCTTGGGCTCGTTGTACGGCTTGTCGATCGAGTAGTACTTGCCGTTGTAGACCGGCTCGTCCTCGGTCCACATCTTGTAGATGATCTCGACCGCCTCGCGGAACGCGCCCATCCGCTCCTTCAGCGTCGGCCATTCGTAGCCGTACGCCTTCCACTCGTGCTCGTACCAGCCGGCGCCGATGCCGGCGTACAGGCGACCGTGGGCGGCGACGTCGACCGTCGACGCGATCTTCGCGTACATCGACGGGTGCCGGTAGCCGTTGCAGCCGACCATCTGGCCGACGTTGACGCGCTGGGTGTCGCGGACGAGCGTGGACGTCGCTGTCCAGCACTCGAACGTGGTGTTCTTCGTCGGCTCCGGAACCGTGTGCAGGTGGTCGTACACCCAGATCGAGTCCCAGGGCCCAGCGTCGGCGACCTTGGCGACCGCCGTCATCGCCTCGTACTGTTCGACCGGGTCGGCGATCTCGGTGAGATCCATCCGCCAACCCTGGGGAACGAAGACTCCGAAACGCACTGCCATGCGTATCCCTTCATCGCATCCGCTCACCGGATGCCCTACCGGGACCCTATCGCCCAGAAACCGCTACCTAGCTCGACGATTTCGTCGACCAGGCCCGCCGGAAGCGGTCGGTGCGTGATCACCAGAACGGTCTGATCGCCCGCTGTCGCGAGGACTTCCTTCAGCAGCGCGTCGGCCAGCTCGTCCTCCACGTGCTCGGTGGGCTCGTCGAGGACGAGGATCGGCTTGGGTGCGAGCAGGCACCTCGCGAGACCGAGGCGGCGTCGTTCACCGCCGGAGATGCGTTCGCCGTGCTCCCCCACCCGGGCTTCGACGTCGAGTGGGAGGCGTACGCGGTCGAGGGCTTCCTGGACTTCGGCGTCGGTCGCTTCTGGCCTGGCCAGGCGGACGTTCTCGGCGACGGTGGTGTCGAAGACGTACGTGTCCTGCTGGCACAGGCCGATGATCTGCCGGACGTCGTCGGACTGGAGCGCGGTGAGGTCGACGCCGTTCAGCGTGATCCGTCCGCCGCCGGGCTCGACGAGGCGGACGAGCGCGTGCGCGAGCGTGCTCTTGCCCGAGCCGCTCGGGCCGATCAGCGCGACCTTCCGTCCAGGCGGCAGGTCGAGGCTGAGACCGTCCAGCACCCAGTCGTCGGTGTAGCGGACGCGGAGCTTCTCGACGCGCAGGTGGTACGGCGCTCGCGGGAGCGGTGTCGGTCGGTCGGGCTCCCGGACCGGCTCCCTCGTCCGCATCACCTCCCGGAGCCGGGCGAGGGCGGTGCGGCCGCGGGTTGCCGTCGCGGCCGCGGGTGCGAGCGAGGCGAACACGTCCGCCAACGCCAGCGGGGTCAGGACGACGACCGCGAGCAGGACGGTGTCGAGGGCGCCGGAGCGTACGGCCGGTACGCCCACCGCGATGCCGGCGACGCTCGCCGCGCCGGTGACGAGCGTCAGCAGGCCGTTGCCGAGGCCGACGCTCCAGCTCGACTGGCGTTCGGCGGCTTGGAGCCGGTGAGTGCTCTCGACGACCTTGTCGACGGCGCCCTCCGTGGCGCCGAACGCGATGAGCTCGGGGGCGGCGTCGAGCAGCTCGGCGGTGACCGCGCTGAGGCGGCCGCGTTCCGGCGCGACGGCGCGTTCGGCTCGGCGGGCGGACCAGGCGACGAGGAGCGGTACGCCGACGAGGGCGAGGCCGACCGCCACCGCGGCGATGGCACCGGCCGCGGGAAGCAGAAGGCCAAGCAGGACAGCGGTTCCGGCGCCGACCAGGCCCGCGACGACGACCGGCAGCGCGACGCGGAGGACGAGATCCAGCAGCAGGTCCACGTCGTCGACGAGCCTCGCCAGCAGGTCGCCGGAACGGAACGCGTCGAGCCCGTTCGGGGCGAGCCGTTCGAGCTTGCCGTACAGGGAGGTCCGCAGCGCCTCCAACAAGCGGTAGCCGGCGTCGTGGCCGAGCAGGCGCTCGACGTACCGGAGGACGGCGCGGGCGAGACCGAACGCGCGGACGCCGACGATCGCGACCATGAGCATGAGCACCGGTGGGTGCTCGGCTGCGCGGGAGATCAGCCACGCGGAGGCGGCGATCAGCGCGACCGCGCTGCCGGCGGCCGCGGTGCCCGCGAGAGCCGCGAACGCTAGACGTAGGCGCACGGGCGCACCTCCACCACGCGGTCTGCTTGCGCGAGCAGGGCAGGGTGATGCGTGACCAGCAAGATGGAACGACCGGAACGCCGCAGCGCCGCGGCGATGTCTGCCTCGGTCTCGGCGTCGACTCCCGCTGTCGGCTCGTCCAGCACCAGCACGGGCACGTCGCGGATCAGCGCTCGCGCCAACGCGACCCGTCGCCGCTGGCCCTCGGAGAGTCGCCTGCCGCCCTCGCCGACCTGGGTGGCCGGGTCGAGCTCCGGCGCACCCGCCTCGGCCAGGGCCCGTTCGACACTGCCCGTCGGATTGCCGAGACGGACGTTGTCGGCGATCGAACCGTCAAGCAGGTAAGGGCGTTGCGGCACCCAGCCGACCTGCGTACGCCAAGACGCGACGAGAGCGTTCAACACGCTGGACTTGCCGGCGCCGCTCGGGCCGGCGAGCGCGACGAGCTCACCGGGTCCGACCTCGAACGACAGGTCCTCCACGACCGGCTCCGGCGCCCCCGGATAATGCACGGTCAACCCCTCCACCACCAGCCCGGCCCCCAAACTGTGGGGTTCTGGTCGCGACACGCCGGCGTGTCGGTACCAGAACCCCACAGTTTGCAAGGCGGACGTCTCGAGAACGCGGAACGCCTCGTCGGCCGCGGCCAGTCCGTCCGCGCTGGCGTGGAAGTGCGCGCCGACGAGCCGGAGCGGGACGTACGCCTCGGGCGCGAGGATCAGCACCAGGAGCGCGGTCTCCAGGCCGAGCCGGCCCTCCACGAGCCGCACGCCGATGCCGACCGCGACGAGTGCGACGGAGAACGTGGCGACGAGCTCGAGCACGAGTCCGGACAGGAACGCGACCCGCAGCAGCGACAGCGACTCGCGCCGATGCTGAGCGCCGACGCGACGGATCGCCTCGGCCTGGGTCTTGGCGCGGCCGAAGATCTTCAACGTGGGCAGGCCGGCGACGACGTCCGCGAAGTGATGTGCGAGGACGGCGAGCGCGCGCCAGCTGCGGTTCGCGCGGTCCCTGGTGGCCAGTCCGACCAGCGCCATGAACACCGGGACGAGTGGCAGCGTGACGGCGACCGTGATCGCGGCGATGAGGTCGTTGGCGAGCAGCCAGATCACGATGCTGGCCGGCACGACGACCGCGAGCACGAGCTGCGGGAGGTAGCGGGCGAAGTAGCCGTCGAGTCCGTCGAGTCCGCGAGTGGTGAGCGTCGTCAAGGCGGCCTTGCGTTCGTTCGCCAACCAGAGGGGGCCGAGCGCGAGCGCCTTCCGTACCAGCTGCTCGCGCAGGCTCGCCTTGACGGCGGCGGAAGCGCGGTGTGCGGCGACCTCCTGGCCCCAGGCGAGCAGGGCGCGGCCGAGCACGATCGCGGCGAGCGGGACGAGCCCGGCCGTCGTGACGTTCGCGATGGCGTCGGCGAGCAGGGTGGCCTGCGCGATCACCAGCCCGGCGGTGGCGGCGCCGACGAGGACGCAGGCGACGACGTACGGGGCGGTGGCCTTCGCGTATCGGAGCAGCCGCGGGTCGAGCGGTCTCATGGCGTCGCCACGCGGCGGCGGAAGACCCAGTAGCTCCACCCTTGGTAGGCGAGCACGAGCGGAACGCAGCCGGCGCCGATCCAGGACAGAATCCTCAACGCGTACGGCGATGCGGCGGCATCGGCGAGCGCGAGGTCGGGCATCGCCATCGGAAAGCCGGTGACGAACAGCGCGACGATCGCGCCCGCGACGGCCAGGCTCGTCGCGGCGAAGAACAGGCCGTCGTGGCGCGTGCGCGGGACCCGGGCTCTCAGCTCGCCGCTCGTTCGGAGCGCGAGGAACGCGGCGCCGTGCACCAGGCAGAGCGCGAGCAGTCCGATGCCGCCGGCGATGGCGTACGCGAGGTTTCCGGTCGCGCCGCCGACGAGCACCGCGCCCAGCACGAGTGGGACCGTGGCCGACCCCAGCGCGATGCCGAGGTCGCATCGGCGCCGCCAGACCGCGTCGTCGCGCTTGCCGCGCCACTCGAGCGCGACGCCGCGCACGATCAGCCCGACGAGTGCGAGCACGACTGGCAGGTAGGACGTACTGAGCAGCTCGGCGTACCAGGCCGGAAATGCGGCGAACATCGCGCCGATCGCGACGACCAGCCACACCTCGTTGCCGTCCCAGTGCGGGCCGATCGTCTCGAGGTACGCGGCCCGCTCACGGTCGGTTCGGCCAAGCAGGCGGGCGAGAACGCCGACGCCGAAGTCGAAGCCCTCCAGGACGAAGAAGCCGGTCCAGAAGAACACGACGATTCCGAACCAGAGCGTGGTGAGGTCCATGGCTCTTCCCTAGTAGGCGAACGTCATCGGGCGTTCGAGGTCGTCGTCTTGTTGGGGCTTCTCCGTGGGCGGGAGCTGTCTTGCGGCGCGCTTGAGGAGGCCGATCTCGATGACGGCGAGAGTCCCGTACAGCAAGGTGAAGACGGCGAGGGAGAGCGCGACCTCGGCGATGGTCGTATCTGGCGAGACGCCGTCCTGGGTCTTGAACAGGCCGAACGCAAGCCAGGGTTGACGGCCGGTCTCGCGGAAGATCCAGCCGGTGCTGTTCGCGAGCAGCGGGAGCACGGGCAGTGTCAGGGCGACGCGAGCGACCCAGCGATTGGCGAGCCATCGCCTTCTGCGCAAGGTGATCGCGATGCCGACGAGGGCGAGCAGCGCCGCGAGGACGCCGAAGCCGATCATGAAGCGGAAGCTCCAGAACGCGAGCGGGATGTTCGGCGCGTAGCTACCGGGCCCGAACTGCCGCACATACTGCGCTTGCAGCTCGTTGATGCCCTGGATCTCCGCGTTCCAGTCCCCGGTGGCGAGGAACGAGAGGATGTGGCTCGCCTTGACGCTCCAGAGCTCGCGGGTGCCGTCGAGGTTGCCGATCGTGACGAGCGAGAACGCGGCCGGCCGCTCGGTCTGGAACAGCGCCTCCGCGGCGGCGAGCTTCATCGGCTGCTGCTCGGCGACGAGCTTCATCTGCTGGTCGCCGGTCCCGATGACGCCAAGCGCGGCGACGAGCACGACGGTGGAGCCGATGAGCGCGCTCTTGCGGAACGCGTTCTCGATCCTCGCTCTTGCGCGCCAGGTGCCAGAACGAGATGCCCGCGACCAGAGCTCCCCCGGTGACGAAGCACGCGGCAGCCGTATGGAGCGCGGCCGAGATCGCGGTGTCGTTGGTGAGCACGGCGACGAAGTCGGTGAGCCTGACGCGGTCGCCGTCGATCTCGTACCCGACGGGGTGCTGCATCCACGAGTTCGCGGCGAGGATGACGTACGCGCTGAGCTGGGTGCCGATCGCGACGATCCAGATGGCGGCGAGGTGGACGACCCTGGGGAGGCGGTCCCAGCCGAAGATCCACAGGCCGAGGAACGTGGACTCGAGGAAGAACGCGAGCAGTCCCTCGAGCGCGAGCGGGATGCCGAAGACGTCGCCGACGAAGCGGGAGTACGCGGACCAGTTCAGGCCGAACTGGAACTCCTGCACGAGGCCGGTGACGACGCCGAGCGCGAAGTTGACGACGAGGAGCTTGCCGAAGAACTTGGTGAGCGCGAAGGAAGTCGTCCTTCTTCGTGACCAGCCACGTCGTCTGCAGCCCGGCGACGATCGCGGACAGGCCGATCGAGATCGGCACGGACCAGAAGTGGTACACGGTGGTGATCGCGAACTGCCACCGCGCCAGCTCGACCACATCCATGCCGCCCGCCTCCTCGGCTCTACTACGTGACGTAGTAATACTACGAGAGGTAGTAGATGTGGTCATCGTGGGCTCGCTCACACCCCGGCAACGGTCCGGTCTGAACGCGGCGAACCTGAGCGACACGGGGAGATCACACGCTTGAAGTGAGCCACGAATCTTAGCGAGACAAGTGTGTCTCTCAACGAGGTCTAGTTACAGGAATGACCCACGATGGCGACCCTCCGCAGCGACGATGGCAAGAGGCAGGGCAGTCTTGCGAGGGGGCTCAATGTGAACATCAACTGGGATGCGATCCAGGCGGTTGCCACAGCAGCACAAACAATCATCGTCGTACTCACCGCACAACCGCGAGCGGTATCACGTTGAGGACCTGTATCCATTTCCGCCGAAGGCGCGGACAGCCGCATTGGACGGTCACCAGGCCAAGATCCCCCTCGCCTAGCGTCGTGCGATCGAGTCACCGGTCGGAGCCACGGCAAGCTCGAGCACATCCATGCGTTGCTTCTCGCTTCCTATTGCGTGGCGGACGAATACTACGAGAGGTGGTAGATCGCGGTCATCGTGGGCTCGCTCACACGGCTTGACCTCGACCGCGCTCCAGTTGTGAGGCTCGATGCGTTCGATCCGGCACGGCTTGTACGGAGGCACGACCATGCGTTTCACCCTGCTGGGAAGGTCTGGGTTGCGAGTCTCGGAGCTCGCCCTGGGCACGATGACGTTCGGCGAGACGGGGTGGGGAGTGGACGCGACCACGTCCGCGCGGTTGCTCGACCTCTACACCGAGGCGGGCGGCAACTTCCTCGACACCGCGAACATCTACGCGGACGGCCGTTCGGAGCAGATCCTCGGCGACCTGCTGAAGGGCCGCCGCGAACGGTTCGTCCTCGCGACGAAGTACACGCTGCAGACCAGGCCGGGCGACCTCAACTCGGCCGGCAACCATCGCAAGAACCTCGAGCAGTCCCTCGAGGCGAGCCTGCGCAGGCTGCAGACCGACTACCTCGATGTGTTCTGGGTGCATACGCGCGAGTCCTGGACGCCGGTACCCGAGATCATGCGCGCGCTGGATGACCAGGTCCGCAAGGGCAAAGTCCTCCACGTCGGCGTCTCGGACTGGCCAGCCTGGGAGGTCGCGCAGGCCAACACGCTGGCCGACCTGCGCGGGTGGTCGCCGTTCATCGGTCTCCAGCTGCGCTACAACCTGCTCGAACGCACGCCGGAACGCGAACTGCTGCCGATGGCGCGCACGTTCGAGCTCGGCGTGACCGCGTGGGGCCCACTGGCGGAAGGACGGCTCACGGGGAGGTACCTGCGAAGCACGACCGGCCGTCTCGACGTCGCGCCCGAGACCTTCCAACACAGCAAGGATAACGCGGAGGTGATCCGGCTGGTCGTGGAGATCGCCGAGCAGCTTGGCAGGACTCCCGCGCAGGTGGCGATCGCGTGGCTGCGCAGTCGTCCCGGAACGGTCGTGCCCATCGTCGGCGCGACCCGCGAGGAGCAGCTGCGCGACAACCTCGCGGCGAGCGACGTCACGATTCCGCAGGACCAGCTCGACCGCCTCGACGCGGCAAGCGCTGTCTCGATGGGATTCCCGCACGAGCTGCTCGAGCAGGGGAACGTCAAGGCGGGCACGTACGGCGACCAGTGGGCGCTCGTTATGAACAGTGCATAGCGGACTCATACCGAATCCATAGCGGCTGTCTCTAGCTTCTCGTGGCAACGAGAGAAGGAGGGACGGATGAAGCTCGTGAAACGGGTGGCGGCCGTACTGTCGGGAGTGGCTTTGCTCGGCGCCATCGCGGCGGCGGTTCCGGCTTCCGCGGCGGTCGCGACGGCCCCGACGGGGGCGCAGGCGCCGGTGGGGAACGGTGCTGTCGAGGAGATCGCTCCGCCCGAGGATCTGTTGAAGATCCTCAGGACCAAGAAGCTTCCCAGCGACGTGCGGTGCTGGAAGTTCGAGATGACCTTCGGCTCGAGCTGGGACGGGATCGGCTGTTTCGAGTGGAACGGCGACGACCTGTGGGTCAAGGACATCGAGGACAACGGGAAGAACTTCCGCATCCATGCGGAGACCACCTCTGGTAGCAGCAGCTACTGCAACGCACCTGGCGGCCCCGGCTGGAGCCAGTGCAACTACGACTACAAGGAGTCGGCGTGCGTCAGGCTGCACGGTTATCACCCGCCGCACGCGGCGGGCCTGCACGCGCCCTGGGCACGCTGGGTCCGCGTGAGTAGCGGCAAGAACTGCCAGTAGCCGCCCGACGTACGTACCGGTCGCTGTCCTGATCTGGAGGCCAGCGGCCGGTACGTGCGTCAGAAGGCGTCTAGAACGCGGCGCGGGTGATGCGCTGGACGGCGGCGGAGGTGCCGAGCTCGGTGCGGGCCTCGGGGTGGGCGAGGTAGTAGCGCATCGCGTACAGGACGCGCAACGGGTCCACGGTGAGGCGGTCGACGGCGATGGTGCCGACGGCGTTCGCGCCGACCTTGTGGCCGATCGCCCGGAACTGACGGGGCAGCTCCTCGACGCGCCGGAGGTCGTGCACGATGAAGACGATCAGGTTCATCACCGTGCGCGGGATCAGCTCCGCGTTCACACCGAGCGTGCGAGCGTCGACGTGGGCGATCTCCGACCACTCGAGGTCGAGCTTCTCGCCGTACGTCAGCACCACACGCTGCGGCGTCAGCAGAATCCCGCGAGCCTGCTGGCGAGACGCGCGCAGCGTCCCGATGGCGCCGAAGAGGAAGAACACCCCGAGCACGAACAGGAACGCGCAGAACAAGAGAGGCCACCACTCGCGCCCGCGGTAGGCGACGGCGGCGCCCCAGACGCCGAACCCGATGAACGGCAGGCACAGCACCGCGAGCCCGGCGCCGGCGGTTCGGGACACGCGCATCGGGATCAGGACGCCGTTCTCCAGCATCCCGTTGACGACCACCGAGTTGGTCGTGAACTCGCCCCGGAGCTTCCGCGGCCACCGCGCGACGCCGATCAGCGCGGCCCCGATCGCGATCACCAGCACGATGAACGCGCCGGCCAGCTTGCCCTGGGCGAGCAGCAGCAGAGCCGAGATCCCGATGAAGCCCGCGAAGCCGACGATCAGCGTCGGATAGAACTTCCCGCGGCCGATCTCGCGCCGCCACTCGCCCGGCCACGCCAACGCCGGCCCCGTCACCCCGTGCTCGCTCACGCCCAGCAATAGTAGGGCGTACGACGCTACGTCGTAGGATGGAGTCGTGGCGCAGCTCGGCACTCTCGAACGTGACGTGATGGAACGCGTGTGGGCGGCTCCCAGCCCGGTGACCGTACGCGAGGTGCACGAGGCACTGACCGAACGAGACCTGGCCTACACGACCGTGATGACCGTGCTCGACCGGCTCGCGAAGAAGGGCATCGTCAACCGGGTTCGGGACGGTCGCGCGTACCGGTACGAGGCCGCCGCGACCAAGGACCAGCTCGTCGCCGACCTCATGCGCGAGGCGCTCGACGGCGCCGGCGCGGAGGTGGACCGTACAGCCGCGCTCGTCCGATTCGTCGACCAGGCGACGCCCGACGAGGCCGCCGCCATCCGCAAGGCCCTCGAAGAGCTCGAGAACAAACCATGACCCCTGTCGTGCTGAGCGCACTGGCGCTGATCCTCACCGGACCCGCTCCCGTCCTGCTCGCACGCAGCAAGTGGCCCACGAGGATCCCGCGGGCCGCGATCTGCCTCTGGCAGAGCATGGCGCTCGCCGCCGTTCTCGCCGCGCTCGGTGCCGGCCTCGCGATCGGCCTGGACTTCCTCGGCCGAACGAACCCCTCGACCGCACAGGTCATCCTGCACTCAGCCGTCTCGACGCTCACGTGCGTCGTCGCGATCCGGCTCGCCTGGTCGAGCGTGAAGGTCGCGATCCACACCCGCGCCCGCCGCCGGCGGCACCGAATCCTCGTCGACCTCGTCGCCGCGCCGGACGACGTACGCAAGGAGCTGCGGATCCTCGCCGAGCAGACGCCGATCGCGTACTGCCTGCCGTCCCTCACCGACGCCCGCGTCGTGATCTCGTCCGGAACGCTCGCCACGCTCGACGACGATGAGCTCGAGGCCGTGCTCGCGCACGAGCGCGCCCATCTGAGAGCCAGGCACGACCTCGTACTCGAGGCGTTCGCGGCGCTGCGCGAGGCGTTCCCGGAGTTCCTCCGAGGACGCGTGGCGCTGGAGAACACCGCCCTGGAACAGAACCAGGCACTGGTCGAGATGCTCGCCGACGACGCGGCCCGCCGCCAGGTCGGAGCGACGCACGTCGCCCGTGCCCTCGTACGACTGTCCGAGTCGCCGGTCCCGTCAGCGGCGCTGGCCGCCTCGGGAACGATGACGCTGGAACGCGTCCAACGGATGACCAGGCCGGCCGGCTCGCACCCGCTGCTCGCCACCGTGACCTACGCGACGGCGGCGGCGCTCGTGATCGTGCCGACCCTTACCGTCGCAATCCCATGGCTCGCTCGACTGGCCGAGGCGCTGTACTAACGCAGGGAGGAGACCCGAAGGTGCCCGACATCACCGGACGTACGGCGGATCGGGCAGTACGAGCAGACCGTCGGCTCGCCCATCCGGAACGCCAAACAGCACGTGTTCCGCTCGACCTCACCCGCATCACCGCACGAGACAAGGCCATCCAGCGGTGCGCCGATCTCGGCGAGGACATCCGCGTAGTCCGGCAACCCACCCGCGAGCGGGTACGCGACCGCGTGCGCGACCGAGCCCCAGAGCACGCGCCGACCAACCCGGGTGAGGTCGTGCAACCGTTCCACGATCGGTGCGAGGTGGATGTCAAGCACGTCTTGACGGAACCACTTCGCGAAGTCCATGGCCGATCCACCGATGATCGGCTCGGCCGGACCGGGACGCACGATCACGTGCGGGCGGGAAAGCGAGACCCGTACGGGGACCGCCGACGGCAACAGGTCGGGCACCGTCCCGAGCATCCAGCCCTCGACGGCGGCGACGGTCGCGTACCAGCTGTACTGCTTCCACCACAGCGCCGCCGCCACGGCCGGCGTCGCGACGCAGATCTCCTCCCACCCGCGCAGGAACGCGCCGAGCTCCGGCCGACGTGGGTCGGTGAGCACCGACGCCGTCAGCCAGGTGTCGAAGGGGTAGGACATAGCCACCTGCGGTTGGGGACGCGAACGATGAATTAGGGAAGGCTAACCGACCCTAATTGATCATGGTGCAGTGGGCGTCGCAGTCCGGCTCGTCGAAGAGCCCAAGACGACTCACGGACGCCGCGAGACAGACCGTGGCGTGCGGCGAAACTGAGCGAGCCGGGGCTGCGACCATCAGAACTAGGCCGATTCGGCCTCGCGCAGTCGCTGCGAGATCACCGCGGAGACACCGTCGCCGCGCATGGTCACGCCGTACAGGGCGTCGGCGATCTCCATCGTGGTCTTCTGGTGCGTCACGACGAGCAGCTGGCTGGTCTCCCGCAGCTCCTCATAGATCTGCAGCAGCCGGTGCAGGTTGGTGTCGTCCAGGGCAGCCTCGACCTCGTCCAGCAGGTAGAACGGGCTGGGCCGCGCCTTGAACAGCGAGACGAGGAACGCCACCGCGACCAGCGACCGCTCGCCACCGGACAGCAGCGACAGCCGCTTGATCTTCTTGCCGGGCGGCCGCGCCTCGACCTCCACGCCTGTGTTGAGCATGTCCGACGGGTCGGTGAGGAAGATCCGGCCCTCGCCGCCCGGGAACAGCCGCGAGAACACGTGCTGGAACTCGCGTTCGATGTCCTGGTACGCCAAGGTGAACACCTGCTCCACCCGGTCGTCGACCTCGCGCACGATCTCCAGCAGGTCTCGCCGCGTCTTCCGCAGGTCTTCCAGCTGCTCGGTGAGGAACTTGTGCCGCTCCTCCATCGCGGAGAACTCTTCCAGCGCCAGCGGGTTGACCCGGCCCAGCAGCGCGAGCTGGCGCTCGGCCGACTTCAGCCGCTTCTCCTGCTCGGCGCGGATGAACGGCCTCGGCTCGGGCTCGAGCTGGTCCTCCTCGCCCGGCAGCCGCGGCGGGGCGGGGACCAGCTGGTCCGGTCCGTACTCGGCGACCAGGGTGTCCGGGTCCATGCCCAGCTCCTCGATCGCGCGCTCCTCCATCGCCTGGATGCGCATGCGCTGCTCGGCCCGCTGCATCTCGTCCTTGTGGACGGAGTCGGTGAGCTCGTCGAGCTGGCCGGCGAGACCGCGGACGCGTTGGCGTACGGCCTGCACCTGGGCCTCGCGCGCGGTCCGGGCCTGCTCGGCCTCCTGCCGCTCGCGGCCGGCGGCCGCCAGGGACAGCTCCAGCTGCGCGAGGACCTGGTCGACACCGGCGAGCACGGACGTCGCCACGGTGGCCTCACGGGCCCGGCGCTCACGGCGTACGCGGGCACGCTCGCGCGCCGCCCGCTCCTCGCGCGCCGTGCGCTCCAGCTGCTCGGCCCGAGCGGTGAGCGCCTTGGCGCGCTCCTCGCCCGTACGCAGCGACAGCCGCGACTCCATCTCGCGCTGCCGGGCCAGCGTGCTGGCCTCCGCGAGGCGGTCACGCTCGTCGGTGGACGGCTCTTCCTCGGGGCTCTCCTCGGCCGCCTGCAGGCGCTGCTCGAGCTCGGCGAGACCTTCCTGGTCCCGCGCGCTCGCCTGCTGTGCCTCGTCGATCGCCTTGCCGAGCCGGTCGGCCTCGGCACGCGCTGAACGGGCCGCCGATCCGAACTGCCCGAGCTGCTCGGCCACCGCGGCGAGCCGGGCGTCGGACTCGTGCAGGCGGGTCAGCGTCGACTCGACCGTGTCGGCGCAGGCCTTGCGCCGCTCCTCGGCCCGAGCCCGCTCGAACTTCAGCCGCTCGGCCCGGTGCGAGGCCTCCTCCAGCCGCGAGGCGGCGTCGTCGACCGCCGCCTGGACCTCGATGAGGCTCGGCTGCGCGGCCGAGCCGCCGTGGGCCAGGTGCGCCCCGAGGACGTCGCCCTCGCGGGTGACGGCGGACAGGTCGGGCAGCGAGGTGGCGAGCGAACGGGCCGCGTCGAGGTCGTCGACGATCGCGACCTTGCGCAGCAGCCGTACCAGCGCGGGCAGCAGCTCGGGCGGCGCGGAGACCGCGTCGACGGCGTAGCGCGCCCCGTACGGCAGCGCGGGCCAGCTCGTCGGGTCGTCGCCAGGACCAGCCGGAGCGCCGCCGAGCAGCAGCCCGGCGCGGCCGAGGTCCTCCGTCCGCAGGTGCCGCAGAGCGGTGACGGCGGTGTCGATCGAGTCGACCGCGACGGCGTCGGCGGCCCGGCCGAGAGCCGCGGCGATCGCGGTCTCGCAACCGGGCTCGACCGAGAGCAGTGCGACGACCGAGCCGAGCAGGCCGGAGACGTGTTCGTTGGCCGCGAGCAGGGCGCTCGCGGCGTCCTTGCGGGACAGACCGAGCTCGAGCGCCTCCTTGCGGGCCGCCAGCGCGGCGCGCTCGCGGTCGGCGCCCTGCTCCTCGTCCCGGAGCGCGGTGAGGCGCTGCTCGACCTCGTCGAGCGCCTGGCGGGCGGTCTCGTGCTCGGCGTCGAGGCCCTTCTCCCCCGCGTCCAGACCTGCGACCTGGGTCTCCAGCGCGGTGAACTCGCGGTCGGAGGTGTCGGCGCGGGTGTCGGCCTCGGCGCGGGCGGCGGCGAGGCGTTCGACCTCGTTCTGGCGGGCCTCGACCCGGCTGCGGACGGAGCTGACCTGCCCGGCGAGCCGGGCGAGGCCCTCGCGGCGGTCGGCGGCGGCACGGACGACCGACTGGATCCGGCGCTCCTCCTCCTGGTGGGCGCGCTCGGATGCCTGGCGCTGGCCGACGGCCTCGTCGAGCAGCTCGCGGTAGGTCTCGACCTCCGCGACGATCGTGCCCTCCTCGAAGCGGACCTGGGCGGCCTCGGCCTCGATCTCGTCCGGGTCGCGCCCGGACCGTTCCTCCTCGCGCGCCTCGGCGAGGTGCCGGCTGCGCTCGGTGGCGAGGCTGGCGGTGCCGCGGAGACGTTCCTTGAGGCTCGCGAGGCGGTACCAGGTCTCCTGGGCACGGGCGACGCGCGGCGCGTCCTCGCGGAGCGCCTCGTCGAGCGTGGCCTCCTCGCGCTGGGCCTCGGTGAGGCCCTTCTCGACCTCGGTCCGCAGCTCGCGGAGCGCGGTCTCGTCCGCGACCTCCTTGGCGACCTCGCCGCGGAGCTGGACGAGGTCGTCCCCGAGCAGGCGCAGGCGGGCGTCGCGTACGTCGGCCTGGATCGTCGCTGCCCTGCGGGCCGCCTCGGCCTGCTTGCCGAGCGGCTTGAGCTGGCGCCGGATCTCGGTGAGCAGGTCGTTCAGCCGGTTGAGGTTGCCCTCGGTCGCGTCCAGCTTCCGCAGCGCCTTCTCCTTGCGCTTGCGGTGCTTGAGGACGCCGGCCGCCTCCTCGATGAAGCCGCGGCGGTCCTCAGGCGTGGCGTGGAGGATCGTGTCGAGCTGGCCCTGGCCGACGATCACGTGCATCTCGCGGCCGATGCCGGAGTCGGAGAGCAGTTCCTGAACGTCGAGCAGCCGGCAGGTGTTGCCGTTGATCGAGTACTCCGAGCCGCCGTTGCGGAACATGATCCGGCTGATCGTGACCTCGGCGTAGTCGATCGGCAGGGCGCCGTCGGCGTTGTCGATGGTGAGCACGACCTCGGCGCGGCCGAGCGGCGCGCGACCGGTGGTCCCGGCGAAGATGACGTCTTCCATCTTGCCGCCGCGCAGGCTCTTCGCGCCCTGCTCGCCCATCACCCACGCGATGGCGTCGACGACGTTGCTCTTACCCGAGCCGTTCGGGCCGACGACAGCGGTGATTCCGGGCTCGAGATGCAGGGTGGTCGACGAGGCGAACGACTTGAACCCCCGGAGCGTAAGGCTCTTCAGATACAAAGCGCGACTCCTCGAACGGGGCACTTCCGCGGGCGCTCGCATAGCGCGTACAAGCGGACTGCAACGGGCGGCGGGGAAGACCGATGGGCAAGCCTACCTGGAACGGTTCGCGATCATGGCGCCGGCTCGCCGTTGGGGTTCGTCAACAGTTCATGTGGGCAACGAAAACGGGACGCCTCCTGCAGGGCGTCCCGTTCGGTTCAGTTGTACTGCGTCGAGTCGGGGCTGTTCGTCGCGAGCCCGGACTCCCTTGTTTCTCAGGTAAGCGCCGGCTCGTGATCCCGTGCGTCGATCGTGAGCAGATGTCCTTCGTGCACAACGGCGCTGAGGGAGTCGTTCTCTGACTGGAGCCGCATCAGGTGCTGCTCCAAGTCGGATACTCGCTTTGTCAACCGCCGCACCTCGGCGACCAAACGGGGGTCGGGGCCACCCATGTGGCCGAGGAGCGCCTTTGCCATAACTGGGTCCTCCGCATTGAGAGACCTGACATGATGAGTTGCCGCAATTCAACACTCAGATGTGGGCGGAGTGCTGGCGGTCTCTCTAGGGTCTCACCAGACGTGGATGCCGTCAAGGTGACGACACCTACACAGAGTGTAATCGAACGGTAGCTCTGCCGATTCGGTCAGCCCAGGCTTCCATGGAAAATGGCCATGTCCGAATCAACTGACGGATCGCCAGCCGAACCAGCCGGAGCGATAGTGCCAGTGTTTGCCGGTCTTCAAATGCGCGACGATTCCGCGCTCCAGCGAGCTGGCCTGAGGCAGCTCGTCGAGCTGCTCGATGCCGGGCCAGGGCCGCCGGAAGACGGCGTTCACGGTCTCCGCGTCATCCACAGATTCGTCACTCTGGTTGGGGATAGAAGGTTCCACGTGAAACCTTCGCTGAAATCGCACAATGTTCGAATGCGCCGAAAGGTAGTCCGCGAGGTTCTCGTCGAGCACCCACGAGACACAGGTGGCGTACGCGTACGGCTCCTCCGGGAAATGCCGCGCGAAGAACGATTCGGCAGCCGCGATGGACGCGTCGACAGACTCCGGAGTCAGCCGCCCGCGCGGAATGTGAATGCCCAGCGCCCAGTCGCCCTTGCTCGGAGATGTGTCCTTCGCCACATGCGAGTCGAACCAGATTCTCTGCCGTTCGTACAGCAATCGGCCCACCCGATAGAGCGCGCCGCGGAAATGCACGGTCATCCACTCGTACGCCGCGAGCCCACCCTCCCCCATAGTGGACCGCCGATTCGTCAGTTGCTCACCAAGCTCCGAAAGCACCAATCTGGTGTCGTCCTCGCAGATCCCATGCCTGGCATGGAATTCGCGCAACGCGGGGATCGCGGACAGCAGCACCCAGACGTAGAAATACCTCTCCAGTGGGGTGTTTCCCGCAAGCTTGGGCCAACCGCGAATCGTGCCCAGGCCGCCGATGCCGTCGACCAGCTCCCGGTGGCAACGATGCAGGAGCTCGGTCAGCTTCGGGTCGGTGGTGGGCGGGCCCGCGGCGAGCAGCTCGTCGCGGTCGATCTCCGCAACTCCAAGCTCTGTGAGGATTTCCCGCGCCTCGTCGACGCTGGGGAGTCTCACCAACGGGCCCGTCGCGGTCGCGGCTGGCACTTCGGGCACGAGTACGACGAACGGTTCATGAACGGATCGCGGCGGATCGGCGACCCGCAACGATCACAGGGCTGGTGCTCGCGTCCGTACACGTGCAGCGACCTGTCGAAGTAGCCGCTTTCCCCGTTGACGTTGACGTACAGCGAGTCGAACGACGTGCCGCCCGCGTCGAGCGCCGCGATCATGACCTCGCGAACAGCGGCCAACAGCCGTTCCACCTCGGGCTTTCGCAGCGTCTCGGTCGGCCGCGCGTAGTGCAGCTTGGCGTCCCAGAGCGCCTCGTCGGCGTAGATGTTGCCGACGCCGGAGATCAGGTTCTGATCAAGCAAGGCGCGCTTGACACCGGTCTTGCGGCGTTTGAGGTTCTTGCGGAACGCCTCGGTGTCGAACTCCGGGTCCAACGGGTCCAGGCCGATGTGCGCGATCTCCGGTGGTACGTCGGCGCCGCCGTCGCTGATCGACAGGCCGCCGAACATGCGCTGGTCGACGAAGCGGAGCTCGTAGTCGCTGTCCTCCAGCTGGAGGCGAACGCGCAGGTGAAGCTCGTCAGGGGCGCCGCTGGGGCGGACGAGGAACTGCCCGCTCATGCCCAGGTGGCCGAGCAGGGCGTCGCCGGAGTCGAGCGGCAGCCAGAGGTACTTGCCGCGCCGCTTGGCGGCCTCGATCCGGCGGCCGGCGAGCCGGTCGGCGAAGTCGGTCGGGCCGGCGAGGTGCCGCCGGACGGGACGCGCGTGCCGTACGTCGACGGCGTCGATGCGGTGTCCGACGGCGAACTTCTCCAGCCCGCGACGGACGACCTCGACCTCAGGTAGCTCGGGCATACCGCCAGCCTAAATCGGGTCTACTGACAGCTTCTGTCAGTCGTCTTGGGCTTCTACCAGCGCGGACGCCGAGGCGTCCTCCGCCTCGCCGAGCATCGCGTGGATCGCGGTCCAGGCCGCCTCGGCCGCCTGCTGCTCGGCCTCCTTCTTGCTGCGACCCTTGCCCTCGCCGTACGCGGTGCCGCCGACGATGACGTGCGCGGTGAAGATCTTCTCGTGGTCCGGGCCCTCTTCTTCGACCGAGTACTCCGGAACGCCGAGCGACGAACGCGCGGTGAGCTCCTGGAGGCTGGTCTTCCAGTCCAGGCCGGCGCCGAGCCGGGCGGAGGCCTCGAGCAGCGGGTCGAACAGCCGGTGCACGAACTCCCCCGCGGTGGGGAATCCGCCGGCGAGGTAGACGGCGCCGATCAGCGCCTCGACCGCGTCGCCGAGGATCGAGGACTTGTCGCGGCCGCCGGTGGCCTCCTCGCCCCTGCCGAGGCGGAGGTAGATGCCCAGGTCGAGGCCGCGGGCGACCTCGGCGAGAGCGCGCATGTTGACGACCGCGGCGCGCAGCTTCGCGAGCTGGCCCTCGGACAGGTCTGGGTGAGTGCGGAAGAGCGCGTCGGTCACGACCAGCCCGAGAACGGAGTCGCCGAGGAACTCCAGGCGCTCGTTGGTGGGCAGCCCACCGTTCTCATAGGCGTACGAACGATGCGTCAGGGCACGTTCGAGCAGCGCGCCGTCGAGCGTGAGCCCGAGCCGCTCGCTGAGCTCCTCGTACGACGCCACCACTCCGCTTGCGCGGTCCATGGCCTCGATCAGACGTCGAGAACTTGGCGCCTGTCGGCACGCGGGCCGTACTGGCCGCACGACGGGCAGGCCCGGTGCGGGAGGTGCTTGGCCTTGCAGGCCGGGTTGGCGCAGGTGACGAGCGTGGGCGCCGACGCCTTCCAGTTGGCCCGGCGGCTCCGGGTGTTGCTCCGGGACTGCCTCCGCTTCGGAACGGCCACGGCGTACTCCTTCGTCTATCGCGCTGTCAGTCGCGCTGAGCGTTGTCGTCGTTGTCCAGCCTGAGCTCGGCGAGCGCCGACCAGCGTGGGTCGACGTTCTCCTCGTGCCGATGGTCCGGCTCGTCTGCCAGGCGCGCGCCACATGCGGGGCACAGGCCCGGACAGTCGTCCCGGCACAGCGGCTGGAACGGCAGCGCGAGCAGCACCGCGTCCCTGAGCTCTGGTTCGAGGTCGAGCAGGTCGCCCTCGAGCCGACTGGCCTCATCGTCCTCGACGTCACTGTCGGCGTGGGCGAACAGCTCCTGGAACTCCACGTCGAGCTCACGCTCGATCGGCTCCAGGCACCGTACGCACTCACCGGCCAGCAGCACTCGCGTCTTGGCAGTCGCGAGCACTCCCTCGACCACCGCTTCGAGCCGGATGTCCAGCTCGATCGCGCTGCCCTCGGGAACGCCGAGCACATCGATACCCAACCCAGCCGGCGCCTCGACCTGGCGTCGCACCCTACGTTGTGCCCCGGGGCGGCGGCCGAGCTCGCGAGTGTCGAGCACGAGCGGCGCCTGGGGGTCGGCGGTGCTCAGGGTGTTCCTGCCTTCGTCTGTACGCACGACTGGATCGGCCTCGACTGAGACCGACTAATGAGAGTACAGGACGTCGGACAGTCCTCTCAAACCGCGTCTTGTTCGGGTCTATCCGGGGCTCCACCGGCGTGGGAGCATCCCGCGCATGAAGTGGTACGCGGACCGTCCGGCCAGGCTCATCCGCCAGCTGATCGCCGACCTGCTCGCCGCGGGGTGGGTGTGGTTGTGGGTCTGGGTGGCGCTGCGGGTTCGTGAGTTCGTGCTGTCGCTCCGCGCGCCTGGCGACCGCATGGTCGACGCGGGCGGCGGCATCCGCGACGCGTTCTCCGGCGCCGCCGACAAGGCGCGCGGAGTACCGGTGGTCGGGGACGAGCTGGCCGACGCGCTCGGGCGAGGCACCCGTGCCGGCGAGTCTCTGGCCGGTGCGGGCGACGCCCAGATCGGCGTCGTTCAGGACACGGCGACCTGGCTCGCGGTCGCGCTGATCGCGGTCCCCGTCATGTTCCTGCTGATCACCTGGCTGCCCCTGCGCGTCCGCTTCGCCCTCCGAGCGCGAGCCGCCATGAAGCTGCGCGGCAAACCCGACCTGCTGGCCTTGCGGGCGTTGACCACGCTCCCGTCCCGCGCCCTGAGCTGGCACGACGGCGACCCGGCCGCGGCCTGGCGGAGCGGAGACCCCGAGGTGGTCGCCGAACTAGCCCGCCGCCACCTGGCGTCATTGGGGATCGTCGAGCGTCCCAGACCGGGCCCGCGGCGCGAAGTTTCGTAGGGCGTGATCCCGCGGCGCGGTGTCACCGCGGCGGCGCGCCAGCCGAACTCCGGCCAGACCTCGCGCAGCCAGCTGAGCGTGGTGGGCGTCACTCCCCCGGGAGCGGTGGTGCGTCGGGGTCGACGGTGTAGCCGAGCTGGCTGCGGTTCTCCAGGCGTTCGCGGCCTCGGGTGACGGCTTCCAGCGTCTTCGACAGGGAGTGCTCGAAGCGGCCGAGGCGGTGGTCGACGTACTCGTCGACGTCCTTGCGGGAGCCGATCGGGGTGTCGTCGACGACCGGAGCGGCGCCGGAGCGGAGGCGCTCGCGGCCCTGGGCGACGGACGACAGCGTCTTCTGCAGGGCGATCTCGAACGAGGCCAGCTTGTGGTCGACGTAGTCGTCGGTCTCGCGGCGCAGCTCGTTCGCCTCGGCGACGGCCTCCGAACGGATCTGGCCCGCCTCGCGCTCGGCCTCGCGGTACGTGTCGGTCCCCCGCACCAGCGCGTGCCGCTGGCGCTCGCCGTCCTCGACGAGGCGCGCGGCCTCGGCGCGGCCGGACTCGATGAAGGCGTCGCGGTTGGTGACGAGCTCCTGTGCCTCCGCCAGCTGGGCGGGCAGCAGTTCCTGAATCTCCGCCACCGCGGCGAGCAGCTCGTTGCGGTTGATCACGCAGGACGCCGACATCGGCATGGTGCGCGCGTTCTCGACCAGCTTCTTCAGCTCGTCGAGCTTGCCTTGCACGTCCACTGCCTCAGTCCTTCCAGATCCCTGTGCTCGCATCGTACTTATCAAGCTTCGCGAAGGCGCTCGGTCAGCCGCCGGAGCACGTCGTCCGGCATCAACCCCGACACGTCCCCACCGTACGACGCGACCTCCTTGACGAGGCTCGAGGAAAGAAAAGCGTACTCGGCGGAAGTCGGCAGCAGGACCGTCTCGACGCCCGTCAGCCGGTGGTTCATCTGTGCCATCTGGACCTCGTACTCGAAGTCCACGACCCGCACGCCCTTGACGATCGCCTTCGCCTCGCGTTCCCGGCAGAAGTCGACCAGCAGCCCGGTGAACGTCGCCACCGACACGTTCGGCAGCGAGGACGTCGACGCGTTCAGCATCTCCACGCGTTCGTCCACCGAGAACAGGCCGGACTTGCGCGGGTTGACGCCGATCGCGATCACGACCTCGTCGAACAACCGGGCGGCACGCTCGATGATGTCGAGGTGGCCGTTCGTGACCGGGTCGAACGAGCCGGGGCACACTGCGCGATGCACGCCCGCACCTTACAGCGCGTGCCCGTACCAGAGCGTGGTCTCTCCGTAAGCGCGCGTCCGGTCGTCGGCGAACCCCTCGGGCCACGTGAAGTCGCCGCCGCGCGTCGCGCGTTCGACCACGACGACGGCCTCCGGCCCGAGCCAGCCATGCTCACGCAGGTCAGCGAGCACCCCGTGCAGCGCGGCGTCGGTCACCACGTACGGCGGGTCGAGGAACGCCACGTCGTACGGCCCGTCCTGCGGCTCGCCGGCCGCCACCCGTTCGACCCGCAGGCTCACCACCCGAGCCGACGGCAGCCCGACCGTCTTGATGTTCCGCCGGATCACGTCGGCCGCCCGGCGGTCGGACTCGACGAACAACGCCGACCGCGCGCCGCGCGACAACGCCTCCAGCCCGACCGCGCCGCTGCCGGCGTAGAGGTCGGCCACGGCGAGGCCGTCGAACCCGCCGAGGTCGGCGCTGAGCGAGGCGAACAGCGCCTCCCGGACGCGGTCCGACGTCGGCCTGGTGGTGTTCCCTGGCGGTACCGCGAGCTGGCGACCACGCGCCAAGCCCGCCACGATGCGAGTCATCGCCGGTCATCGTAAGCTCCATGCCTGTGGGGGCCGCGGTGATCTTCGACTGTTACGGAACGCTCACCGTCAGTGCGACCCGAACAGCCCGGCAGGCTGCCCACGTGCTCGTCGCCGAAGCGCTCGGCGTCGCCGAGGACGCGTACGCCGCGGCCATGACGCGCACCTGGCAGGAACGGGCCCGCGGCAAGCTCGGCGACCTCCCCCAGACGCTCCGCGCGATCGCCCGCGAGTGCGGCGTAGAGCCCGACGACGCGACGCTCGCGAAGGCCTGCGCGGTCAGGCGCGAGACCCAGCGCGCGTTCCTCGAACTGCGACCCGAGGCCGTCCCGACGCTGCGAGCATTGCGCGAACGTGGTGTGCCCACCGCCGTGGTCAGCGACTGCACGCACGAGCTCGCGGAGCAGTGGCACGAGCTCGCGGTCGCCCCGTACGTCGGCGCCACCGTCTTCTCCGTCGTCGAAGGACTGAAGAAGCCCGAGCCCGCGATCTTCCTGCTCGCCTGCGAGCGCCTCGGCGTCCGGCCCGCCGACTGCTTGTACGTCGGCGACGGTGACGGCAACGAGCTCCCCGGGGCCGCGGCCGTCGGCATGCGCCCGATCCGGCTGCTCACGCCGGACCACGCGCACGGTCACGTGTTCGATGCCGTGACATGGACGGGCGCTACTACGTCATCCCTTCTGGAAGTACTCGACATCTCGACGAACGAGGGGCTATGACGAACGACCTCTATGACAACCTGTCCGGCACCGTGGTCCGCACGGGCGACCCGGACTACGCACGGCTGAGCACGACGTTCGCGCGCACCGGCCAACCGGCGGCGATCGTGCGCTGCCACTCCCCGGCCGACGTCCAGCAGGCGGTCCGGCTCGCGGCCGACAACGACCTCGTGCTGTCGATCCGTTCCGGCGGACACAGCAACGCGGGCTTCAGCACCAACGACGGCGGCCTCGTGATCGACCTCTCGCCGCTCGACGGCGTCGAGGTCCTGGACGCCGCCGAGGGCACCGTCCGCATCGGCGCCGGCGCGACCTGGGCCGCGGTCGCGGACGCACTCACCCCGCACGGGCTCGCGTTCACCGCCGGCGACAGCAAGCCGGTCGGCGTCGGCGGCCTGCTGCTCGGCGCGGGCATCGGCTGGATGGTGCGCAAGTACGGGCTGTCGATCGACAACCTGCTCGCCGCCGAGCTCGTGCTGGCGTCCGGCGAGCACGTCCGCGTGTCCGCGACCGATCGGCCGGACCTGTTCTGGGCGATCCGCGGGGGCGGCGGCAACTTCGGCGTGGTCGTCGCGTTCGAGGTCCAGGCGCGCCACCTGGACGGCGTGCACTTCGGCCCGATCATGTTCCCGCGGGACCTCGCCGCCGACGTGGTGAAGGGCTGGGCGCGGGCGATGCGGGCGGCGCCGCCCGAGCTGACCTCGACGATCAACCTGCTCCCGGCGTTCGGGCCGGACGGACCGCCGCCGGTCATGATCCGGGTCTGCTACGCCGGTACGGACGCCGACGCCGCGGCCAAGGCGATCGAGCCGATCCGCCAGCTCGCCCCGGTCCTGTCCGACGAGGTCAAGGCGATGCCGTACGCGGACATCCTCGAGGGCCCGTTCCCCGCGCCGCCCGGCTGGTCACCGTTGATCCGGAACGTGTTCGTGCGGACGCTCAGCGACGACCTCGTCGACCTCGTCACGACGCGCCCCGCGAAGCTTGGGCTGTTCCCCGTCGAGCTCCGCTGGATCGGCGGCGCGCTCAACGATGTGCCCGCCGACGCCACGGCGTTCGGTCACCGCGACATCGAGGTGATGTTGTCGGGCGTCTGCCTGGGGACGCCGGACGCCCAGCAGGCGGTGGAAGCGGACGTGCGGGCGTTCTGGGACGACGTGGTCCCGCTCACGGTCGGCGCGTACGGCAACTTCCTCAGCCGGGTGGACGAGGCCTCCGTAAGGGACGTCTACCCGCCGGCCACGCTGGCCCGGCTCGCGGCGATCAAGCGCGAGGTCGACCCGGCCAACCTGTTCCGGCTCAACGTGAACGTCGCACCTGCCACTTGATTGGGGCGCCCCGGTCGGTGGCATAAGGCGTCGCCATCTCGGCGGGTGGCACCGACGGCGCCACGGGGTTGTAGCCGGTGACTCCATGGGCACCGGCGCCGTCGGTGCACCGGGGGCCGAGATAGCAACGCCGCCACCGACGCTTTGGCGCCCGTGTAGGCGGGTCGGTTCGCCATCGCCTGACAGGCTCCGTCACACTGGTCGCTCTTCGTGACTCTACGAACACCGAAGGTGACCAGATGGCGATCGCGACCGAACCGATCGGCAGCATCCCCCGTCCGACCGCCCTGCGCTGGGCGGTCGGACGAGGCCTCAGCGAAGAGGACGTCGCCGCGCTGTGCGCGGACGCAATGCGCGACACGATCGAACGTTTCGAGGCCACCGGTTCGCCGGTGATCACCGACGGCGAGCAGAGCAAGCCGAGCCACACGACGTACCCGGTCGCCGGCCTGCCGCTCGACGGGATGACGGTGCCGTACGCCGACGGGCACAGCCGGCGGTTCCCGACGCTGTCCGCCGGCCCGTTCCGGTACGAGCGGTTCGCCGCGACCTATCTCGCCGAGGCGCGCTCGCGCACGCACCTGCCGGTGAAGCAGGCCGTCGTCGCCGCGTCCGCGCTGAGCCTGCTCTATCCCGAGGACGGGATCGCGGACTACTCGCGCGAGGAGTTCCTCGCCGACCTGGTGGACGAGGCGGCCGCGGACATCAAGCGCTGCCTGGGATTCGGTGCGAACAGCGTGCAGCTCGACTTCTCCGAGGCGCGGCTCGCGCTGGCGCTGGACCCGTCGAAGGGGATGCTGAAGAGCTTCATCGAGCTCAACAACGAGGTGCTCGACCGGTTCTCCGAAACCGACCGCGGGCGGCTGGGCGTGCACGTGTGCGCGGGGAACTCGATGGGCTCGACGCACTCGTCCGAGGTCGACCCGGCCGAGTTCCTCCCGGAGCTGTTCAACCTCGGCGTCGGCCGCTTCTACCTGCAGCTCGCCCGCGAACCCGACCCGCGTCGCGTCCTGGCGTCGGTGAAGGAGTCGGCACGGCCGCACCACCAGGTGTTCGTCGGCGTGACGACACCGTTCAGCGCGACCGTCGAGTCCCCCGGCCTCGTCCGCGACCGTGTGCTGCTGGCCGCGGAGTACGTCGACCCGTCCCGGCTGGGCACGACCGACGACTGCGGCTTCGCCCCGTACGCCGACGACACGTCGATCTCCCGCGACGTCGCCTTCGCCAAGATCCGCGCCCGAGTGGAGGGCACCCACCTGGCAGGGGAGGTTCTCGGTGTTTAGGTTTTCGCCAAGAACTCGGCCTGCGAGTCGTCCAGCAATGAACGGACCGCGGACGCGAGCGTCGGATGGTGGGTCAGGGTCCGGTCGGTCTCGGCGATGGCCGAGGCGTCCTCGCGGGCCTCGCGGATCAGCGACTCGTCCCTGATCACCGAGAGCATCCGCAACGACGAACGGCGGCCGGACTGGTCGGCGCCGAGGACGTCGCCTTCGCGGCGTTGCTCGAGGTCGATGCGGCTGAGCTCGAAGCCGTCGGTGGTCGAGGCCACCGCGTCCAGCCGCTCTCGGGACGGGGTGCCGGCGGCGGCGTTCGTCACCAGCAGGCAGAGCCCCGGGTACTGACCGCGCCCGACCCGGCCGCGCAGCTGGTGCAGCTGGGAGACGCCGAACCAGTCCGCGTCCATCACGATCATCGTCGACGCGTTCGGTACGTCGACGCCCACCTCGATCACGGTCGTCGCGACGAGCACGTCGATCTCCCCCGCCGCGAACCGGCGCATCACCTGGTCCTTGACGTCCGGCGCGAGCCGGCCGTGCAGCGCCTCGACCCGCAGCCCGTTCAACGGTCCCTCGGCGAGCATCGGCGCGACGTCCATGACCGCGACGGCCTGCGGGCGACTCGAGCCGGTGTCCTCCGGCGGCGGCGAGGACGCGTCCTCGTCCGCCGCGGACTCCCCGATCCGCGGGCAGACGATGTAGATCTGCCGGCCGTTCGAGACCTCCTCGCGCACCCGTTCCCAGCTCCGGTCGAGCCATCCGGGCTTCTCCGCGGCGGGGACGACGTTGGTCTGGATCGTCGAACGACCGCGCGGCAGCTCGGTCAGCGTCGAGATCTCGAGGTCGCCGAACACCGTCATCGCGACGGTCCGCGGGATCGGCGTCGCGGTCATCACCAACACGTGCGGCGGGGTGTCGCCGGCCTTCTGCGTCAACGCCGCGCGCTGCTCGACGCCGAACCGGTGCTGCTCGTCGACCACCACGAGCCCGAGGTCGGCGAACTGGACCTTGTCCTCCAGCAGCGCGTGCGTCCCGACCACGATGCCCGCGTCGCCCGACGCCGCGTCCAGCAGCGCCCGCCGCCGAGCGGGCGTGCCCTGCGAGCCGGTCAGCAGCGCGACCCGCGTCCCCTGGTCGGAGCCGCCGAGCAGACCGTGTTCGGCGAGTGGCCCGAGCAGCGACGTGATCGAACGGTGGTGCTGCTGTGCGAGCACCTCGGTCGGCGCGAGGATCGCCGCCTGACCGCCCGCGTCGACGACGGCGAGCATGGCTCGTACGGCGATCACGGTCTTGCCCGACCCGACCTCACCCTGCAACAGCCGCTGCATCGGATGCGTCTGCGCGAGGTCGTGCGAGAGCTCCTCGCCGATCGAGACCTGGCCCTCGGTGAGCTGGAACGGCAACCGTTCGTCGAACGCCGCGAGCAGCCCGTCGGCCTTCGGCACCCGCGGCTTCGCGGGCAGCGAACGCGCGGCGAGCCGGCGCAGCGCGAGCTCGGTCTGCAGGACGAACGCCTCCTCGAACCGGAACCGCCGCCGCCCCGCGTTGACGTCGTCCCATTCCTCCGGGCGGTGGATCGCGACGAAGCCCTGCCGCAGGCCCAGCAGTCCGCGGCTCGCGCGGACGTCGTCGGGTATCGGATCGGGCACGTCACCGGCCGCCTCGAGCGCGAGCTTCACACAGCTGGCGATCGTCCAGCTCTGCAGGCCGCCGGCGGCCGGGTAGATCGGGATCAGCCTGCCGGCGAAGTCCGCGATCAGGGTCAGGCCGCTGTCGGCGTCCTCACCGGCGTCGCCGTGCAGCAGCACGTAGTCGGGGTGCGCGAGCTGGCGCTTGCCACGGAAGTCGCCGATCTTCCCGGCGAAGAGCGCGCGCGTGCCGACCGACAGGTCGCGCTCGCGCCAGGCCTGGTTGAAGAACGTGAGCGTCAGCCGTCCTCGTCCGTCGGTGACCGTGACCTCGAGCAGATGCATGCGCTTGCTGCCGCGGCGGTCGATCGTGCGGCCGTTGACCCGTTCGACCTCAGCAAGCACGGTGACGTTCTCGTCGACCTCGAGCGCGTCGAGGTCGGTGAGCTCGCCCCGCTTGGCGTAGCGGCGCGGATAGTGGCGCAGCAGGTCGCCGATCGTGTGCAGGTCCAGCTTGTCGCCGAGCGCCTTGGCGGCCTTGCCGCCGAGCACGCCCTTGAGAGCGGTGTCGACGCCTTGCGGATCCATCACTCGACTCCGATGAGCAGGGGATAACGGGGCTGCCCTCCGTCGTACACCATCGTGTCGACCTCGGGCCGGGTCGCGCGTATTCCTTCCAGAACGGCCGCGGCCAGCTCGGGGTCCGCGTCCGCGCCGGTGACGACGGTCACCAGCTCGCCCCCGCCGCCGAGCAGGCGCGCGAGCACCTCGCGGCCCACCGTGGCGAGGTCGGAGCCGATCAGCGCGAAGTCGCCCTCGACGACGCCGAGCACGTCGCCCGTACGGCACGATCCGGCGCTCGTGATCGCGTCCCTCGTCGCCACCGTCACCGCGCCGTGCCGCGTGTGCCCAGCGGCGGCGGTCATCGCGACGACGTCCTCGTCGAACGAACGGGACGCGTCGTGCACGGCGCAGGCCGCGAGGCCCTGCAGCTGTGCGCGAGCGGGTACGACGGCGACACGGAGTCCCTCGTCGCGAGCCCGGGCGGCTGCCTGCTCGGCGATCGCGATGCCGTCGGGGTCGTTCGGCAGTACGACGACCTCGGCGGTGCCTGCGGTACGGATCGCCGCCAGCACCTCGGTCGCCGAGGACGGGCGGCCGGGCACCGCCTCGACCACGGTGACGCCGGCACTGCCGAACAGCTCGGTGAGCCCTGGCCCGGCGGCCACCGCGACCACGCCTCGTACGGCCGGCACGTCCACGCAGCCCTCGGCGCTGGCGCTCGCGAAATGTGTAATCCGGATCCGGTGCGGCCGACCCGCCTCGATCCCGGCCTCGACCGCGGCGCCGGGGTCGTCGACGTGCACGTGCACGTTCCACAGGCCGTCGCCGCCGACCACGACGAGGGAGTTGCCGAGCCGCGCGAGCGCGGACCGCAGCGGCGGTATCGCCTCGTCGGGGCCGTCGAGCAGGTAGAGCACCTCGTACGCCGGGTCGTCCGGGTCGAGCCGCACCTCGGGCATCGGCGTGGGCGCGCTCGGAGCCGGCACGACGTCCTCGGCACGGCCGCCGGAGAGCACCGACACCAGCGCGTCGAGCAGGACGACGAGGCCACGACCGCCCGCGTCCACGACGCCGGCGCGGCGCAGGACCTCGAGCTGTTCGGGCGTATGCGCGAGCGCCTCCCGGGCGGCCGTCGCGGCGGCCAGGGCGACCGCGTGCAGCGTTGGCTCGGGCTGCGCGGCGCGCTTGTTCGCGGCGTCGGCGGCCGCGCGGATCACGGTCAGCATCGTGCCCTCGGCGGGCACCTCGACCGCGACGTACCCGGCGTCGGCCGCCGCGGCCAGCGCCAGCGCCAGGTCGGGCCCGTCGAGCTCGGCCTTGCCGTCGAGCGCCAGCGCGGCACCACGGAGCAGCTGGGCCAGGATCACGCCGGAGTTGCCTCGAGCGCCGAGGAGAGCGTGGCGGGAGACCGTACGGAGCAGCGCCGAGACGCTGTCCTGCTCGCCGTCCTCCGCGCCGCCGCAGGCCGCGGCCATGGTCAGCTGGAGGTTGGTGCCGGTATCCGCGTCCGGGATCGGGTAGACGTTCAGCACGTCGATCTCGCGCCGCGCCGCGGTGAGGTCGGCGAGGCCCGCGCGGCACCACCGCCGGAGCAGGCCGACGCCCGGTTTGTCGCCCACGATCACCTCCTCTACTAGGCTGGAAGGGTATCGAGGCGTTCCCCCAGTTGGCGCTCGGTGGCGCGGGTCGGATATCCTCAACAGGTTGCCCCGCGGCGCGTGTTGTCGTCGGCGCACGCGACCGTAGGAAATGAAACCAATTCAGGAGTGTCTCCAGTGGCTGCCGTCTGCGATGTCTGTGGCAAGGGGCCGGGCTTCGGCAACAACGTGTCCCACTCGCACCGCCGGACGCGTCGGCGTTTCGACCCGAACATTCAGCGGGTTCGCGCGACGGTCCAGGGCACGCCGAAGCGCCTCAACGTCTGCACGTCCTGCCTGAAGGCGGGGAAGGTCTCGCGCTAAAGCGCGAGGCGGTCACGCGCTAAGCGCGGACCTCAGTACGACAAAGACCTGCCGGAACAGCTCCCCCGTGAAGCTGTTCCGGCAGGTCTTGTTTTGCCGCCGCCTGAACTCCCCGTGAGCTCAGACGGCGCGATGCCCTCCCGCGACTGACGTCGTGGCGCGGAGGGCATGACGGCCGGGAGCGCGATGCCGGCCGAATCGCTGCGGCCGGACGAGCTGCCGATCCGCCTCGGCGGCCCGGTGTCTCCCGGCCAGCTGTGCGACCGTCGCCGGGACGAGACGGCGCCGGGCCTTGTCCTGCCAGCCGAGGCCGCGCAGGAACCCGGCCGCCATCCCGACCTGTCGGCCGTGCGTCTGGCCCCAGACGACGGCGAGCTCGGCGATCCCGATCAGCAGATAGAGCGCGAACGCGGTCCAGCCGCCGACGCGTACCAGCCCCCAGCTCTGGCCGGCCTCCTGAACGAAGACCAACCAAGGCAGCGGGTAGACGACGACGCCCATGGCCCGCAGCCACGGCCTCGCCATCCGACGCTGGATCGCCTCGATCCCATTCCTCACGGCTTGTCAACGCGACATGACGATACGTAGTTATGCCCGCATCTCGGGAAATTAGGGCATTCCATCCAAATGAGACCAAACCGTGACTCAGTCATCGGGAGTCAGCCTGAACGGTTTTTGGCATCAAGATGCAACTTTGTGATTGTCAACTCGAAGCAACTTGCACGCTCGCATCACCTCGAAGCACACTCGTGCATGCTTCTCTATTCCAGTCGTATCTACGGGAACTCGTAGATACGGCCGCAGTGCACCTATCCGTTGCTTCGTCCCTGGAGGTGCCATGCCCGTACGTCCCACCCGGCGGACCGTTCTCGCGTCCACCGGAGTCCTCGCCGCCAGCGCGGCCCTTCCCGGCCTGCGCACCGACCCGGCTCGCGCGGCAGTCACGGTCGCCGCCGCGCCCGAGGCACCACTGATCCCGGCGCCCCAGCAGTGGATGCCGGCGAGCGGTGCGTTCCTGTTCGACTCCCGCAGCCGGCTCGTCGTCGACTCCGCGCACCAGGCCGCGCTCGCGCAGGCCGCGGCCACCCTCAGCGACGACCTGCTCGTCACGACCGGCATCCGCTACTCGCCCGTCCAGGCCGCGAGCCCGGCACCAGGCGACGTCTTCCTCACCCTCGGCTCGACCGATGCACAGCTCGGCACCGAGGGCTACCTGATGACGATCGGCTCGAGCCTCCCGCATCCAGGCGCGAGCGGCCACGGGCGCGTTCTTCGGCACCCGTACGTTCCTGCAGTTCCTCCGCCGGTCCGCCCACCTCCCGGCGGGAACGATCCGCGACTGGCCGAAGTACAAGGAGCGCGGCTTCCTGATCAGCAACGCCCCGGTGAACGTCCCGCTGTCGTTCTGGCAGCACCAGATCCGCGAGCTCTCCTACCTCAAGCTGAACATGATCTGGTTCGCCGTCGGCTATCCGAACGCACCGTTGGCGCAGATGCAGCAGGTCGCGGAGTACGCGCGGCGCTACCACCTCACCGCCGTACCGATGTTCGGCGTCCCCTCGCACATGGACTACGACCTGCCGAACCGACCCGACCTCCAGGTGCCCGGGCGTCCCACCGACCTGCACATCGGCAAGGACGCCGCGTACACCTGGACCCGGGACAAGATCGCGCCGCTCGTCCCGGGGATCCCGTCGCCGTGGTGGCACACCGCGGCGGACGAGTTCCTCGCCGGCTCGGACGTTCAGGAGTGGGACCGCAACTTCCTCGCCTACGCCCGCGCGCACTACGGCGCGGACGCCAGCTCGTTCGACACGTTCAGCGGTTTCATCAACTACGTCAGGGGATTGGTCCAGCCGCAGGGCAAGCGGCTGCGGATGTGGAACGACACGTACCTCACCTGGCGCAACGTCCCGGTCGAACGGGATGTGGTCATCGAGCACTGGGTCCACTGGGGCCGACCCGCCCACCAGCTGATCGCCGACGGGTACGAGCTGCAGAACTGCCACCTCGACTACACCTACTACGACAACTGGGCTGGAGGACACCAGCTCGACGCCGCCAAGATCTACGAGCAGTTCCGGCTCGGACAGTTCGACGGCAGCCCCGCCCTCCCCGACGACCATCCGAAGATCACCGGCTCGAAGCTCCATGTGTGGTTGGCGTTCAGCGGCAACGACTCCTGGCAGACAATCACCGACAAGCTCTACGCTCCCGAGCGTTCGCTCGCCCAGCTCCTGTGGGGATCACCGAGGACCGCGGGGACGTACGCCGCGTTCGCGCCGATCATCGACGCCGTCGGCAAGGCGCCCGGCAACGTCGCTCCGCCGGCGTCCACGCCGACGATCCGCTCCGCCGTCACCGCGTCGGCCGACGCGAAGCTGTTCGCGGTCAGCATCGACAACAACGTGATCACGACGTCGTTCGCCAACGGGGCTTGGCGTCCGTGGAGCGCTCTCACGAACGGCTACGGGACCGGCAAGGCGCGTGCGAACGCCGCTGTCACGGAGTTCGGCGGCAGGCTGTTCACCACCGCGCAGGACGGCCGCGTGCTGTGGACGTACTTCGACGCGGCCATCCCGAGCAACGGCGGCTGGCACGACTGGATGAGCATCGCGGGCGGCTTCTACGACGGTAAGTCCGGACCGAACGCGGTCGTCACGGCGTCGTTCGTCAACGCCGAGGTCCCGCAGCTGTTCGCCATCGCGCCGGACGGGCACGTGATGTCCACGTTCTACCAACCCTCGACGATCCCCACGAACGGCGGTTGGAACGGCTGGTTCGACATCGCCGGCGGCTTCTTCGACGGCAAGACCGCGGCGAACGCGTCCGTGGCCACAGCGGGGAGCCAGATCTACACGGTCGCGCCGGACGGGCACGTGATGTCCACGTTCTGGCAGCCGTCCAATCCGACCAACGGGGGTTGGGCGAACTGGTTCGCGATCCCGACCGGCCACGCCGACGGCAAGGTCGCGGCCAACACCGCGATCACGGTCGCTGCGGTGAACGGCCACACGCAGCTGTTCGCGATCGCCCCGGACCGGCAGGTGATCTCGACGTTCTGGTCCGCGGACATCCCGACCAACGGCGGTTGGCACGAGTGGTTCGCGATCCCGACCGGCCACGCGAACGGCGTCGTGGCACCCAATACGCGCCTGGTCGCGACGACCACCAACGGCAAACCGCAGCTGTTCGCGATCGCGGCCGATCGGCACGTCATGTCGACGTTCTGGTCCGCGGACATCCCGACCAACGGCGGCTGGCACGAGTGGTTCGCGATCCCCACCGGCTACCACGACGGGCTGGTCGCGCCGAACGCGTGGATCAGCGCGTCCGTCGTCGGTGGCAAGCCCACGTTGACGACCGCGACCGACGACAACCGGGTCGGCACGACGTCCTGGACCGAGGGCGGCGCCAACGGCGGTTGGTCAGCCTGGGCGACGATCCAGGGTGGCTACAACGACGGCCGCCTGCGGGCCTGAGGCGCTCAAGCGGACGCGGCCGCGTGCTCCGGCAAGGGAGCGTGACGGGACTCGAACCGGAGCTCGCGGCCGCCGATCCTGATCGCACAGCCCGGCAACACCTGCGTACGTTCGCGATCCGACACCCGCACCCAGCTCTGGTTCGGCTGGCCGAGGAACGTTCCCGCCTCGGTGCCCCGGTCTCGGATGAGGACGTTCCACCCGCGCAGCCGAAGGTCGCAGTGCACGTCGGCGAGCCCCGCCCCAGCAGCGCCCGCCAACGCCAACGAGCCCGCGATCCCGAACCGCACGCTGTCGTCCTCGCTCGGATCCGCGCCGATCACCAGGTCGACGTCCAACGGCACGATCGTGCCGTCATCCACCACCAGTACGCCGAGCGGCGGCCGGCGGTCGAGGACCCGCACCGCCGCCAGCTGCAGCATCGACGAGCCGCACGTCGTGCAGTACTGCGCCGCCGGATGGCAGAAGTGCCCGTTCCGGCAGCGGATTCCCTCGACCCACCCGGCCTCGGGCCGGTAGCCGACGTGGGCACCGTTCTGGGCCGGAACGGGAGCCAGCTCGATCTCCCACGACTCGGGTTCGGCCAGCACCCGCGAACGATGCAGGCCCGCGGCATGTCGTCCGGCCGCGCCGGGGCCACGACTGCCAACGCCGGCAGCGCGGCCGGCTAGTCCACTCGTCATAGCGCTCTCCCTCGCAACCACCGCAACCACTGCGCGACCGACCGGCCGAGGCCAATCCGCTCGCAGAATCCCTGTTGGGCAAGCTCATCGCAGATCGTCCAGGCCGCGCCGACGAGACCTCCGAACGAGTCGGGGCTGCCCAGCTCGCTGATCGCGATCGGGCCCGACGCGTAGATGCGCCCGCTGCCGTTGCGCGTTCCGACGACCTCGAACCGCTGGCTGACCGAGAGCCTGCCGAGCGGGCCGCGCACCGCGCCGGACACCGACATCAGGTCCGACAGCAGCTCGTGCCCGGACACGTCGCCGTCGAGGCCGGTCGCGTCGATGACGAAGTCCGCGCCGAGCTTCAACCGCCCACCGGCGGCGTCCTGGCCGCGCGCGAGCAGCCGGCCGTCGACGTCGGGAAGCACCTCGACGAGCTGGCCTTCCTGCGCGACGTACCAGCCCTCGTCCAGGCCACGTTCGAGCAACCGCTTCCACTCGCGCAGGAACTTCGCGCGATCCGCCGCTTCGCTGAACAGGTGCACGATCCGCGTCGGCGCGTCCGAGGACTCGCGGTCGTCGACGAGCCGCTGCAGCACCCGCGCCGCGGCGACATCGACGCCGCGCACCATGACGGTGCCGGGGCGGGTGACGAGCGTGCGGTAGACGTGCTCGTGCGGCTCGTATACGTGCACGAAGCGATGGTTGTCGCCGTAGTGGGCGCGGAACTCCCGCAGCTGTGGGAGAAACCGCAGCGCGGGATAGCCGACCGCGAGGTGGACGAACTCCGACCGGTACGCGAGCGCTCCGCCGACGCCTTCCAGCAGCGAGTAGAAGCCGCCGCCCTGTCGGCGCCGGAGGACGCGGACGCTGCCGGGAGCGTGCACGGCCGACCAGCCGATCCGCTCGGCCTCGCGCCGGATGCCCTGGTTGACCTGGCCGGCCGTCGGCGGCCGACGCAAGAGCGCCTTGACGTCGCGTTCCCGCCACGCCGACTGCAGCGCGTAGCTCGGGAAGCCCCAGATGTTGTCGATCCGCCGGCCCGAACGCAGCCGGTCGTCCGCCGACAGTCCCGAGGACTCGCAGAGATAGCGGTACGAGTCGTCCGGCCAGTGCGTCGGACCGAGGACGCGGAGACGTTCGGTCTCGACGCCGGCGATGCGCAGAACGTCGACGAGCGCGAACGAACCCAACCCACCGCCGATGCTGACGAGCTGGCTGTCGATGATCGGCAGGTCCGCCGCCGCGACGTCCTCGTCGGTCCAGACGGGCGTCGAGAGCAGGTCGGCGGGAGCACTGCTCGCGCGATGCGACGAGGCGGGGACGTCAAGCACGGTCATCGTGATCTCCTTCCGACTTGGCCACAGGGCCGATCGAGGATTCGTCAACGACAGTGGACCCACGCCCGAGGCCGGACGCGGGTCCACTTCTCTGCCCTCTCCGAACGAGCTGATGCGGCTCAGCGCGCGGCGGGCAGTTCAGGGACACCGACGTCGGGGAGCTCGACCAGGCCGTCCGACCCCGCGGGG
Source organism: uncultured Actinomycetota bacterium (assembly GCA_963762635.1). Taxonomy (GTDB): domain Bacteria; phylum Actinomycetota; class Actinomycetes; order Propionibacteriales; family Actinopolymorphaceae; genus Tenggerimyces. Next base: position 475,977 of record CAVXLQ010000003.1, on the reverse strand, counting down.
ATCGGGAGGGCACCGTTCGGCATTCCCTGACGGGCCAGCGCCGTCGCCACGTGCCAGATCGCGTTGTCGAGCGTCCAGGACGGGTCGATCATCACCTCTCCGACTGGATCTGCCAGGACCTCGCCAGCCGCTTCGAGCTGGCCCTGGATCACTCCGGTGGCGGCGCCGGGCATGGTGCCGTTGCCGTTCATCAGCTGGTCGACAGCCTGCTGCGGCTGGTAGGTCACGAAGAACACGGCGACGTTCGACGAACGCCCCACCCACGCGTAGAAGCGCTGCGGGGAGCCGTTCGGGATCGGGTCGCGGCCGACGGCCCAGGCGCCGGTTTGTCCGGACGCGACGTCGACGACGGTGAACGCGCCGGCGCCGGCCTGGACGACGTCCTCGATGCCTGGCGTTGTCGCGAGCTTGTCGGCGAGCTTCGCGGCCGGGAGCCCGTCGTCGTGGAGCGGCTCGCTCGCCTGGCAGACGCTCGCCGGCTTGCCGGAGAGCAACGCGATCGCGGCGTCCGCGACGCCGCTCGGGAGGTCCGGCTCCGCCGCGCAGCGCGCGATCGGCGTCGGGCCGGGCGCCGTGCTCGTCGTGAACGTGACGTTGTCGACGTCCTGGTTGCCGAGCGTCGCGGCGCTCGGACCGGAGTAGTCGATCGCGACGGCGTGGATCCGGTACCGCTGGCCCGTTCGGAACGCGCCGCGACCGTCGAACGGGACGGTCAGCTGCCGCCAGCTGCTCGTGGGAGCGGCGACCGTACCGGGGACCACCGTACGGACGACCCGGTTGGCCTCGTCACGGAGCTCGAACCGCAACCCGTTCCAGCCGAGCGTGTAGTCGGTCTTGCTGGACTTCCAGTCGAACGCGATCGCCCAGCTCTCGGCGTCGCGGCTGGCGTAGGTGAACCACGGCGAGCTCCAGTCGGCGTACGAGCCCTCGCCCCACGGCGAGCCGACGGACGTGGCGTTGCCGCGGAACCTCAGGTAGCCGTCGCCCTCGCCCAGCTGGCCGCCGTCGATCTGCCACTCGCCGGCGACCTTCGGGCAGGCGGTGCCGCGGTCCCAGCAGCCGGTGGAGTAGTCCTGGGCGAACGACCAGCCGGCCGGGCCGGTGTTGAAGTCCCGAGCGGCCGCGTCCTCGGGATAGCTCTTCTCGACGGCCTCGAGAGCGGGCAACGTCGACTGTTGGGGCCGGTCTTCTGCCACGGCACCCGGCGCGGTGGCCAGGGCGAGTGCCGCAACGAACGCGAGCACCGTGGCGGCGACGACGCCGGAACGCATCCGACGTACGACCATGGTGGGGACCTTTCGAAGCTGAAGTCCATCGGGTGCTTGATGGGCGCCACATCGACCAAGCGCCGGCCCTGGAACCTGGCCGATGTGGCGCGACCCACGGAACTCGATGCAACGGACATAGTTGACATTCGTGTACACAAAGTCAAATAGCCATCACAACGTGTCACGGGTGGACATTCAACGATCAATCCGGTCGCAAAGTTACGGATCGGACACGTGTCGCACAGAGAAGTTTTCGGGCTATTCGGACAGGGAAGAGGGCCCTTCTCGGTTTCCGCTTCGCTTTGCTCAGCGGAAGTGGTCGTGACCTGCGGTTTCGGATTTCTCCCCGTTGATCGTCACGCCTGGTGGCTGCTCTTCGGTAGCTGCCGCGACGCGCCCGATGACCCGCCATCTTTCCGGCAAATTCGTTCCCGCGGGGAACGTTCCGGCGAGCGCGTGGTCCTCTCCCCCGGTCAGCACGAACTCCAGTGGATCGACGCCGATGGCCGCCGCGACGGCCTGCAGCGGCTCTTGGATCTCGAGGGCTTTCGTGTCGAGGTCGAGCACCTTGTTGCTGGCCTTGGCGATGTGACCGAGGTCGCCGATGAGCCCGTCGCTGACGTCGATCAGCGAGGTCGCGCCGAGCATCGCGGCCTCCGGGCCGGCGTCGTACGGCGGCTCCGGGCGACGGTGTGCCTCGACGACCGCTCTCGGGGACCGGAAGCCTCTGCCGAGGACTGCCAGGCCGGCGGCGGACCAGCCGAGTCTCCCCGCGACGGCGATGACGTCGCCCTCCTGCGCGCCGGCCCGCGTGACCGGTGGGCGGCCGTCGAGGCTGCCGAGCGCCGTGACGGAGATCACGATGCTGTTCGCGCGGACGAGGTCGCCGCCGGCGACGGAGGCGTCCGTACGTTCGCACTCGTCCCGCAGCCCGTCGGCCAGCCCGAGCGCCCAGTCCACCTCGAGCTCCGGCGGCGCGCCGAGCGCGACGAGCAGCGCGGTCGGTCTCGCGCCCATCGCGGCCACGTCCGCGAGGTTCTGCGCGGCCGCCTTGCGGCCGATGTCGTACGGCTCCGACCAGTCGCGGCGGAAGTGCCGGCCCTCGACCAACATGTCCGTGGTGGCGACGACGCGCCCGTCGATCGCATGCACGATCGCGGCGTCGTCACCGGGCCCGAGAAGGACGTCCTTGCCGTTGGGAAGCCGCTCCTGCAGCAGGCGGATCAGCCCGAACTCGCCGAGGTCGGCAAGCGTTCGGCTCACTCGGTGCCTCCTTCTCAGACGCTCGCGCGATAGCGTGTCCCGCACCCTGAACAGTGGACGAGTACAGACGACGTGACGCTACCGCGTAGGAGCAGCCTCCGAAGCGGTCCCGAGATACCGGGAGGACGACAGTGGTGGTCCAGGCTTACATCCTGATCCAGACCGAGGTCGGCAAGGCTGCCGAGGTGGCGGAACAGATCGCACAGATCAAAGGCGTGACGCTCGCCGAGGACGTGACAGGCCCGTACGACGTGATCGTGCGAGCCGAAGCCAGCAACGTGGACGAGCTCGGCCGCCTGGTCGTAGCGAAGGTCCAAGGCGTGACGGGCATCACCCGAACGCTGACCTGCCCGGTGGTGCACATCTGAGGCGTGCCGTTGTCGTAGCCGCCTTCTTGGCGCTGCTTGCCTCCTGCTCGCCGGGCCCGGTGACGGTCGCGCCGGTGTCCGGCGCGCCCCCAGCCTGTCGGCTGCTCCTGGCCGCGCTGCCTTCGACGGTGGAGTCCCTGGCCGCCCGCTCCGTGTCCCCCGCGGGCGCCGGGGCGGCATGGGGGACGCCACCGGTGGTGCTGCGCTGCGGGGTCCCGCGGCCCACTGCGATGACCCGCTCGGCGTCGTGCATGCAGGTGAACGACGTCGGCTGGTTCGCGGAGCAGCGGTCGCCGGGGTATGTCTTCACGACGATCGGGCGTGCCGTGAACGTGGAACTGACAGTCCCCTCGAAGTACGCGCCAGAGTCGAACGCCCTCGTGGACATAGCCGACGCCGTGAAGGCCCACGTGCCCGCCAAGAGCCAGTGCGTCTAACCCCCACCCCACCCCACCCCACCCCACCGCCGCCCGCGAGCCCACGAGCCCCCGGGCGTCGCGCTGCTGTGGCCGGCGCCCGGTGATCATGATCGTGATCATGAAGACCGAACGGTTCTATAGGCCGATCCGCCTTCATCAAACAGATCATGATCACCGCCCACCCGGCGAGGCGACGAGCACCACCTGCACTGCGAGGTCACGAGACCCCCACACTGCGAAGCGACGAGCACCACCCACCCGGCGAGGCCACAGCACCCCGGGGCGTCGCGCTGGGGTGGCCGTCGCCCGTGATCATGATCGTGATCATGAAGACCGATCGGCCCTATAGGCCGATCCGCCTTCATCAAACAGATCATGAGCACCGCCCACCCGGCGAGGCGACGAGCACCACCCACCCGGCGAGGCGACGAGCACTCCGCGAGGCGACGAGCACTCCGCGAGGCACCAACACCACGGGCGAGGCACGAGCACTCCGGCGTCGAGCTGTGCGTCGGTTGGAGCTGTGCGGTGGTCAGCTCGATGGCCAGCTGATGGGTCGCCCCGGGAGTTTATGGGCCGCCCTCCATGTCAAGGGCGCTTCGCGTCTCTGCTTCGCAGAGATCAGGTCGCTGCGCGACCTGACCCGTTGACATGGAGCCTCTCGGCGGCCCGACGCAGGTCGTTAAGGGCAGGCTCCGCCTGCCCACCCTTTCCCCGGGGCGACCCGACTCTTGGAGCTGCGCCGACGGCCAGCTCTGCCCACCGCGCGATGCCACACTCGCCTACTGATGACTGCCCGACCGCCCGCCCGGGGTGGCCGTCGCCCGTGATCATGACCGTGATCATGATCCTGGTCATGAAGACCGACCGGTTCTATACGCCGATCCGCCTTCATCAAACAGATCATGATCACCGGCCAGCGGTGATCACCCACTGAGGCGCTAGCGCAGGCCGGTTGGGCGGTCGAGGGCGAGCCGGATCAGCCGGTCGACCAGCTCGGGGTAGTCCACCCCGCTCGCCGCCCACATCTCGCGGGAACATCGACATCGGCGTAAATCCCGGCATCGTGTTGATCTCGTTCAACAAGATCCGGCCGTCGTCCTGCACGAAGAAGTCCACCCGCGCCAAGCCCTCGCACGACACGGCGGCGAACGCCTGGGCGGCCAGCTCGCGGACAGCCGAGGCCTCGGCCTCCTCCATCACCGCGGGCACGACCAGCTTCGCGTCCTCCTCGGGCACGTACTTCGCGTTGAAGTCATAGAACTCCCGGCGAAGAGTGCATCACGATCTCCGCCACCACAGAGACGTCCGGCGGCGCGCCCGGCGTCAGCGACGTCAGTACGCCGCACTCCATCTCGCGTGCGGACGAACGGCCGCCTCGACGAGCACCTTGGGATCGAACGTTCGGGCCAGCTTCGATGGCGGCCTCAGCTCGCTCGCGCCGAGCACCTTGCTGATGCCGAGGCTCGACCCGCCGCGGGCACGGCTTGACGAAGAGCGGATACCCCAGCGCCGCCACCGCCTCCGCACACGCCGCGCGGGTCATTCTGCCACTCCTGCGGGCTGAGCACGACGTACGGTACGATCGGCAGCCCGCGCCGGCGAGATCATCTTCATGTAGTGCTTGTCCATCCCGACCGCGCTCGCCAGCACGCCGGCGCCCACGTACCGGGTGCCCGTCATCTCGAACAGGCCCTGGATCGTTCCGTCCTCGCCGAACGGGCCGTGCAGCAACGAGAACACCACGTCCACCTCGCCCAACGTGCGAGGGACCTCCGACGCCGACAGCGTCACCAGCGACCCGGCAGAGGACGAGCCCAGCAGCACCACGGCCTGCCCGTCCGACGCGGACACCGACGGCAGGTCGGCCCCGTCCGACAGGGCAAGCTGCGAGGGCTCGGCATTCTCCAGCACCCACTGCCCGTCCATCGTGATCCCCACGGGCACCACGTCATACCGGGAACGGTCGATCGCTCGCATCACATTGCCTGCTGTGATGCACGAAACCGCGTGCTCGGAGCTGCGCCCACCGAACACGACCGCCACGCGCGGGCGGTGGTTGGCCTCAGTCGGCTGGTCGGTGTCGTTCACCTTCCGCAGACTACCGGCAAGAATCTCCTTATGAGCGAAGCGAAACTCTCCCCCGCGACCCTCGTCGTCAAAGCCGGCCGTCCCGAGCCCGGCGTCGACGCTCCCCCGAACCCGCCGATCGTGCTCGCCTCCGCCTACGGTGCGGGCGGAATGGAGTACGGGCGGTACGAGAATCCCACCTGGGCCGCGTTCGAGACCGCGCTCGGCACCCTCGAGGGCGGCAAGGCGCTCGTCGTTCTCCTCCGGCTCCGCCGCCGTCGCGACCGTGCTCGACCTCCTCGAGCCGGGCGCCACGGTCGTCGCCCCCAGGCACGCCTACCACGGAACGCTCCACCAGCTGGCCGATCTGCAACGGACCGGCCGCGTCAAGGAGACCCGCCTCGTCGACATCGCCGACACGAACGCTGTCAACCAAGCCCTGACAGGCGCGGACCTGCTCTGGCCCGAGTCGCCGACCAACCCCGCGCTCGAGGTGGCCGACCTCCCCGCCCTCTGCGCGGCGGCCAAGGCCACCAACGTGACCACCGTCGTCGACAACACTTTCGCGACACCCGTGCTGCAACGGCCGTTCGAGTTCGGCGCGGACGTGATCGTGCACTCCGGCTCGAAGTACCTCGCCGGCCACAGCGACGTCATCATCGGCGCCGTCGTGGTCAAGGACGACGAGCGGTACGACCAGCTGCTGGCCCGCCGCAAGTCGATCGGCGCGATCGCCGGACCGTTCGAGACCTACCTGACGCTGCGCGGCATGCGCACGCTCGGCCTCCGCATCGAACGCGCCAGCGCCAACGCACTCGAGCTCGCGACCAGACTCAGCAACCACCCAGCCATCGAGCGAGTCCGGTACCCAGGCCTGCCGGCGATCCGGGCCACGAACGCGCCAAGGCCCAGATGAACGGCGCGTTCGGCGGCATCATCGCCGCCGAGGTGCGAGGCGGCGCCGACGGCGCCGAGCGACTCGTGAAGTCCACGCGGCTGTGGATGTACGCCACCAGCCTCGGCGGAATCGAGTCCACTCTGGAACGCCGCCGCCGCTGGGCCGGCGAAAGCGAGACGATCCCCGAAGGACTCGTCCGCCTGAACGTCGGCATCGAGGACGTCGAGGACCTGTGGCAGGACCTCGACCAAGCCCTCCGCACCCAGTAAAGACCTACCAGCCGTGGCGTTCGGGCTTGGCGCTCCGAGAGACCAACGAGCGCAGCATCTCCACCGGCGTCATCTCGCCACGCACCACGTACGCCACGTGCTCCACGATCGGCAGGTCCACGCCGTGTCGACGCGCCAGGTCCAGGATCGACTCGCACGACTTCACGCCCTCGGCGACCTGACGCGTCGACCCAGCGATCTCCGCCACCGACATGCCCTGCCCGAGCTTCTCCCCGAACGTACGGTTCCGCGACAACGGCGACGAGCAGGTCGCCACCAGATCGCCCAGACCCGCAAGCCCGGCGAACGTGTACGGGTCCGCGCCCAACGTCACGCCCAGCCGCGTGGTCTCGGCGAGACCGCGCGTGATCACCGAAGCGCGCGCGTTGTCCCCGAAGCCCAGCCCCACGGCCATCCCGACGGCCAGGGCGATCACGTTCTTCGTCGCGCCGGCGAGCTCGCAGCCGGTCACGTCGGAGTTCGTGTACGGCCGGAACGCGGAGGAGTGGCAGACCTTCTGCAAGCGTTCGGCAACGCCGGCGTCACGGCACGCGACGACCGAGGCGGCGGGCTGCCGCAGCGCGACCTCCTTGGCCAGGTTGGGCCCGCTCACGACCGCGACCCGATCGTCCTCGACACCCGCGACCTCGACGATCACCTCCGACATGCGCTTGGCGGTGCCGAGCTCGACGCCCTTGGCGAGGCTCACCAGAACCGACGCCGGCGCGAGCAGAGCGGACCAGGGCGCGAGGTTCGTGCGCAGCTGCTGCGAAGGGATCGCGAGCACGACGTACTCCGCGCCCGACAACGCCTCCTCCGCCGACGAGGTCGCCCGAAGCCCCGAGGGCAAGGCGATGCCGGGCAGGTAGTCCGGGTTCTCCCCACGCTCGTTGATGGCCTGCGCCAGCTCCGGCCGCCGCGCCCACAGCACGACGTCCGCCGACGCGTCGGCACAGACGAGAGCGAACGCGGTGCCCCACGAGCCGGCACCGAGGACGGCGACGCGCGTCATCGCTTCTTGGCCTTCTTGTTCGGGTTTCCGACCGTAGGCAAGCCGCTCTTGCTCGGATCGAACGGCACAGCGGGCGGCTTCTCACCGCGGATCCCGGCCAACAGCTCGGTGATCCGCGCCATCACCTCGGTGGTGGCCTTCTTCAACACCGACGGGTGCGGGTCGCCCGAGCGGTACGGCGACAGGTCGACCGGAGGACCAGCTTGGACGTGCACCGTCTTGCGCGGCAGGAACTTCGGCACCTTCCCGTACGGCTTCAGGATGTGCTGCGCGCCCCACTGTGCGACCGGGATGATCTCGGCGCCGGTGCGCAGCGCGACACGTACGGCACCGGTCTTGCCGACCATCGGCCACAGGCCGGGGTCACGCGTGATCGTGCCCTCGGGGTAGATGACGATGGACTCCCCGCTTTCGATCGCCTCGCAGGCCTCGGTGAGCGCGTCGCCGGCGGACCGCTTCTCCCGGTGCACGGGGATCTGCCCGGCGGAGCGGAGGAACGGCCCCAGCAGCGGAATGTCGAACAGGCTCGCCTTCGCCAAGTAGCGGACCGGTCGCCCATGGTCGTGGACGAAATGGCCGAACACGATCGGGTCGATGTACGAGATGTGGTTCGTCACCACGATGACCCCGCCCTCGGCCGGGATGTTCTCGCCGCCCTTCCAGTCGCGCTTGGTCAGCGCCGCGAGCGGCGGCCGAAGCACGGCCGCGGTCAACCGGTAGGCGAATCCGGGCGGGGGCTGCGTCAACGTCGTCCTCCTCCTCGATCCCGCACTCGCGAGGATCCCCGTTAGTGTGCACGGCCGGAATAACAGTGTCGAGCAGGACCTTGCCAAGAGGGAGTTTGCCGGAGGTTGAGAGGATCGAGCTTGTGAGACATCTGCCTGGCTTCCGTTCGCGTGACGAGGGTTGGACCGTCGTGGTCCCGGTCAAGCGGTACGCGGTCGCCAAGTCCCGCCTCGCCTCCTACGCCGGCCCGCACCGCCCCGGACTCGCTCGGGCGATGGGCCTCGACACGATCGCCGCGACGCTTCGTTCGCCCGCGGTGGCTGAGGTCGTCATCGTGACCAACGACTCCGACGCGACGCACGTGCTGACCGAACTGGGCGCGATCGTCGTTCCGGACGAGCCCGACCTCGGCCTGAACCCCGCACTGGTCTACGGGTGGCAGGTCGCTCGCGAACGGCGCGGAAAGGCCCCGATCGCCGCCATGCTGGCCGATCTGCCGGCACTGCGACCCCACGAGCTCGAGACGGCGCTCACGCTCGCGACGGACCACGAGACCTCGTTCGCCTCCGACACCCCGGCGGTCGGAACGACGCTCTACTGCACGATGCCTGGCGCTGACTTCGTTCCCGCCTTCGGCGGCCCCTCGAGGCTGGCCCACCTGTCCGGTGGTGCGATCGAGCTCGACGGCACCCACATCCCTACGGTGCGGCGCGATGTCGACACCGAGCCCGACCTCCGCGAGGCCGCGCAGCTCGGCGTCGGTCCGCACACTCGCGAGATCCTCGCCGCGCTCGAGACCGTACGAGGTTAGGCTTCACCACCATGCAGGGCACCGTGCGCACGTTCGACACACAGACGCGAAGCGGCACCGTCCTTCTCGACGACGGCGTCGAACTCCCCTACGACGCCGACGCGTTCGCCACCAGCACCGTGCGCCATCTGCGCATCGGCCAACGCGTCCAGCTCCAGACCACCGGCGAAGGCGCCGAGCTCCGCGTCACCGGCGTCAGCATCTATACGCTCCATTGACCAACTGGCAGCATGGCTAAGGGCCGGAATCCCCGTCGGGGATCCGGCCCTTTTGCCTACTTCAGCGAACCTGTGTCCGCTGTCTAGCTCTTGACGGCGCGCTTCGCCGTCTTCTTGGCCGGGCTGGCCTTCTTCGTCGCCCGCGTCGTCGTCGCCTTGGTGGCGGTCTTCTTCGCGGTCGTCGCCTTCACCGCAGCGCGCTTCGCCGGCGACTTCGCCGGAGCCTTGGCGGCCTTGGTCGCAGCGGCCTTCGCCGGAGCAGCCTTGGACGCGGCGGCCTTGACCGGAGCGGCCTTGGACGCGGCAGCCTTGGCAGCCGTCAGCTTCGGCAGCTTCTTCTGGCCAGCGACGACGGCCTTGAGGTTCGCGCCTGCGCGGAACTTCGGCACCGACGTCTTCTTGGCGCGCACCCGCGTACCTGTGGCGGGGTTGCGGACCATACGAGCAGGACGGTCGAGCTTCTCGAACGCGCCGAAGCCCGTGATCGAGACCTTCTCGCCACCAGCGACAGCACGCGTGATGGTGTCGAGCACCGACTCGAGCGCGTGCTGCGCGTCCCGCTTGTTGCCATCGAACCTGCCCGCAAGCGTGTCGATGAGCTGTGACTTGTTCACTTCTTCCCTCCGTGAACCTGGATGTCCGAGCCATGTGCTCGATTCATGAGGACGTTAGGGAACTTCTCGCCATCTCTCAATCACCTTCGCAAGAAAAACCCTTGTGTCGCTCGGATTTCATCCTAGGACGTCCCGTTCTCGGCGTCTGCCAGGTCCTGCTGGAACTTTCGCAGGCGTTTCGCGGCCGATTCGAGGTCGTGCTTGCTTGCATGAGTGATGGCCAGCAGTTTCCTTGTCAGACGATCGCGGACAGGGGGTTCGACTCGTAATGTATGGAGTCGTCTCGTCGCTTCCCGGAGGGCAGCCGCGAGTTCTTCGAATCCCTTTGCCTCACGAGGGTTCTGACTCACCTCCGGAACTATCCCAGACGAGGCTGAAGAAACACTCAGAAGGGTGGCGATGCGGTCCGCGCCGCATCCCTGCCAGGGCGGGCAGAACGGTCAGCCAGCTGCCCGAACGAGCAAGTCGAGCCGTACATAGTCCTGGTCGTACGAGCCATCGGGCCGCCGCAACTCCTCCACCACACGCCGTTCGACCGCCGCAGTGAAGTCCATCACAACCGACGGGTCGAGCCGCGGCAGGTACGCGATCACGACCTGGCTGCGCAGCCAACCCAGCAACGCATCGGGGGTGGGCATCGACCGGCGCTGCCGCAGCAACCGCACCCAGGCGAGGTCGAATCCGGCGTCCACCAACAGCTCGCGATAGTCATCGTCGGTGGGGAACGTCCACGGACTCACCGGCCCACCACGACGTTCCGACTCCTCGTCCAACACGCGTCGAGCGTCGGCGATCTGCCCGGCGCCACCGAACTCGGCGCGGAACATCCCGCCCTGCTTGAGCGCCGTACGGACCTCCCGCAGCACCGCTGGATGGTCCTCCCAGGGAACCCAATGCAGACAGGCGACCGAGATGACGAGGTCCGCAGACCCCGCCGGCACGACCGCGCCGAGCCGTTGAGCGGCGCAGGTCGCGAACGTCGTCCGTTCGCCCTCCCCCGCTGCGCGCGCGGCCGCGACCTGCTCCGCCGAAGCGTCGACACCGAGCACGGAACCGTCCGGCACCAAGGCCGCGAGCGAACGGGTGAAGTCGCCGACTCCGCAGCCGACGTCGACGATCCGCCCGTTCGCCGGGACAGAAACGCCTTCCAGCACGGCGGTGTCGTAAGCCCGGTGGTGCGCGGTGTTCGCCGAGTAGAGCTCGCCGTCCCAAGCCGCTGTCATCCGTCCTCCATCCTCTCCAGGTCCTCATAAACGAGAACGTCCCCGCCGCGAGCGTTCGCGACAGGGACGTCCTCGGTGGTGCTGGGGTTCAGGTACGTGCCGGCAGCGTGGTCGGCCGGAGCGGCGAGCGCTTCGTCTCGAACGCGTCGATCGCGTCGGCGCTCGACAGCGTGATGCCGATGTCGTCGAGTCCCTCGAGCAGCCGCCAACGCGTGTAGTCGTCGATGTCGAACGAGTCGTTGACCGCGGTCTCTCCCGAGCCAGCGCGGATCGTCCTGTGCTCCAGGTCGACGACGACCTGCGTGTCCGGCGCCTCTTCGATCAGGTCCCACAGCCGGTCGACGACCTTCTGGTCGACGAGCGCGGCGAGCAACCCCGCCTTGCCCGAGTTGCCGCGGAAGATGTCGCCGAACCGCGACGAGATGACGACGCGGAAGCCGTAGTCCATCAAGGCCCATACGGCGTGCTCGCGCGACGAGCCGGTGCCGAAGTCCGGTCCGGCGACGAGAACGGACGCGCCCGAGTGCTCCGGACGGTTCAGCACGAACGACGGGTCGTTCTTCCACGCCGCGAACAAGCCGTCGCCGAAGCCCGTCCGCGTGACGCGCTTCAGATAGACCGCCGGGATGATCTGGTCGGTGTCGACGTTGTTGCGCCGCAACGGCAAGGCCTTGCCGGAGTGAACGGTGAACTTGTCCATGTCAGCTCCTGGCGTTCAGACCGCGACCGAGCGCGGCAGGTCGGCGGGGGACGCGAGGTGACCGGTCACCGCGGTCGCGGCGGCGACGAGCGGCGAGACGAGGTGGGTACGTCCGCCCTTTCCCTGCCGTCCTTCGAAGTTGCGGTTGGACGTCGACGCGCTGCGCTCACCGGGGGCGAGCTGGTCCGGGTTCATGCCCAGGCACATCGAGCATCCCGCCCCGCGCCACTCGGCACCGGCGTCCTTGAAGACGACGTCGAGCCCCTCGGACTCGGCCTGCAGCCGCACCCGGCCCGAGCCGGGAACGACGAGCATCCGCAGGCTGTCGGAGATCTTCCGCCCACGCAGGACGTCCGCGGCGGCGCGCAGGTCCTCGATCCGCCCGTTCGTGCACGAGCCAAGGAAGACCGTGTCGACGCGCACGTCGCGCATCGGCGTGCCAGCGGTCAGACCCATGTACTCCAAGGCCTTCTCCGCCGAGACGCGTGCGCCCTCTTCCTCGAAGTCGTCGGGGCTGGGCACGTTGCCACCGAGCGGAACGCCCTGACCGGGGTTCGTTCCCCAGGTGACGAACGGCGTCATCGCGCCGGCGTCGAGCTTGACCTCGCGGTCGAACTCGGCGTCGTCGTCCGTCGTCAGCGTTCGCCAGTACTCCAGCGCCTTCTCCCAGTCCGCGCCGCGCGGAGCGTGCGGACGCCCTTCGAGATAAGCGAACGTGGTCTCGTCCGGCGCGACGAGGCCGGCCTTCGCGCCCCACTCGATGGACATGTTGCAGACCGTCATGCGGCCTTCCATCGACATCGCGCGGAACGCTTCGCCCCGGTACTCGACGATGTGTCCTTGCCCGCCACCAGTGCCGACGTGCGCGATCAGGGCGAGCACGAGGTCCTTCGGCGTGACGCCCTCGGGGAGCTCGCCGTCGACCGTGACCGCCATGGTCTTGGGGGTGTTCTGGGTCAGCGTCTGGGTCGCGAGAACGTGCTCGACCTCGCTCGTCCCGATGCCGAACGCGATCGCGCCGAACGCACCGTGCGTGGACGTGTGCGAGTCACCGCAGACGATCGTCATGCCCGGTTGGGTAAGCCCGAGATGCGGCCCGATGATGTGCACGATGCCCTGGTCCGCGTCGCCGAGGGCGTGCAAACGAATGCCAAAATCCGCGGCGTTCTTCCGCAGCGTGTCGACCTGCGTGCGCGACACCAGATCGGCGATCGGCTTGTCGACATCGAGGGTCGGAACGTTGTGGTCCTCGGTCGCAATCGTCAGGTCCGGCCGACGAACCGGCCGTCCAGCCAGTCGAAGTCCGTCGAACGCCTGCGGACTTGTCACCTCGTGCACGAGATGAAGGTCGATGTAGAGAAGGTCTGGCTCCCCCGTCGCGCGACGTACGACGTGCTCCTCCCACACTTTCTGGGACAGTGTGGTCCCCATGGTTCCGTCCTCCAGACTGGAAACTTCCTAGGCCCGTGGGCTTGCGTCTCGGCATGCGAGACGGCAATATCGAGTCATGGACAACTCTAGCGGAGTCGGCGTACTGGACAAGGCGGCACTCGTCCTCGGAGCTCTCGAGGCGGGCCCGGCGACCTTGGCCGGTCTGGTCCAGGTCACCGGCCTGGCTCGGCCGACTGCGCACCGTCTAGCCGTTGCTCTCGAACACCATCGTCTGGTTGCGCGCGACATGCAAGGGCGGTTCATCCTCGGTCCCCGGCTCGGCGAGCTCGCCGCCGCCGCGGGTGAGGACAGGTTGCTGGCTGCCGCGGGGCCCGTTCTCGCACGCCTGCGGGACATCACGGGCGAGTCCGCACAGTTGTTCCGGCGCCAGGGCGACCTGCGCGTCTGCGTCGCGGCGGCCGAAAGGCCAACGGGGCTGCGCGACACGATCCCGGTGGGGACGCAGTTGACCATGCACGCGGGGTCGGCGGCGCAAATACTGCTGGCGTGGGAGGAGCCCGAGCGGCTGCACCGCGGCTTGCAGGGCGCGAAGTTCACGGCCGCGACGTTGTCCGCTGTACGTCGCCGCGGGTGGGCCCAGAGCGTCGGCGAACGCGAGCAGGGCGTCGCGTCGGTGTCGGCGGGAGTCCGTTCCCCTTCGGGCAAGGTCGTCGCCGCGGTGTCGGTTTCGGGCCCGCTGGAACGTTTGTCGCGCCAGCCCGGACGCATGCACGCTCCCGCGGTGATGGCCGCGGCGGAACGACTCTCCGACGCTCTTCGCCGCGCCGCCGAGTAAGCCGGGCGGGAATGGGCACCGTCCCCGGGTGCGACGACGACTTGGCGTAGAAGAGGAACTGCTGCTGGTCTCCCCCGACACCGGGCGACCCATAGCGCTCGCGGACTCCGTGCTGCGGATGACCGACGAACCGCGGCTGGACCACGTGGCTAGCCTTCGCCAGCAGCTCGAGCTCGACACCAAGCCCTGCACGACGATCGACCACCTCGCCACCGAGTAAGCCGGGCGGGAATGGGCACCGTCCCCGGGTGCGACGACGACTTGGCGTAGAAGAAGAACTGCTGCTGGTCTCCCCCGACACCGGGCGACCCATAGCGCTCGCGGACTCCGTGCTGCGGATGACCGACGAACCGCGGCTGGACCATGTGGCTAGCCTGCGCCAGCAGCTCGAGCTCGACACCAAGCCCTGCACGACGATCGACCACCTCGCCACCGAGTAAGCCGGGCGGGAATGGGCACCGTCCCCGGGTGCGACGACGACTTGGCGTAGAAGAAGAACTGCTGCTGGTCTCCCCCGACACCGGGCGACCCATAGCGCTCGCGGACTCCGTGCTGCGGATGACCGACGAACCGCGGCTGGACCATGTGGCTAGCCTGCGCCAGCAGCTCGAGCTCGACACCAAGCCCTGCACGACGATCGACCACCTCGCCACCGAGTAAGCCGGGCGGGAATGGGCACCGTCCCCGGGTGCGACGACGACTTGGCGTAGAAGAAGAACTGCTGCTGGTCTCCCCCGACACCGGGCGACCGATAGCGCTCGCGGACTCCGTGCTGCGGATGACCGACGAACCGCGGCTGGACGCCGAACTCCTTCGCCAGCAGCTCGAGCTCGACACCAAGCCCTGCACGACGATCCACGAGCTCGCCACCGAGCTTCGGCTCTGGCGAGGCAAGGCGGCGAAGGCCGCCGAGGACGCGGGAGCGAACGTCGCCGCGATCGCGACCTCACCCGTTCCGGTGAAGACCGACGTCACGTGGAAGCAGCGTTATCTCCATATCTTCGAACACTTCGGACTCACCGCGCAGGAGCAGCTGGTCTGCGGATGCCACGTCCACGTGGAGATCGCCTCGCCCGAGGAAGGTGTCGCGGCACTGGACCGGTTGCGCCCGTGGCTGCCGGTCCTGCTCGCGTTGTCGGCGAACTCGCCGTACTTCAACGGCGTCGACTCCAGCTACGCGACCTATCGGTCCCAGATCGTCGACCGCTGGCCGTCGTCGGGAACGCCCTCGCACTTCGGCTCGCTCGAGGAGTACCGCCGCGTGGTGGACGCGATGCTCGACTCCGGCGTGCTGAGGGACGAGGGGATGGTGTGGTTCGACGTACGGCTCTCGCGGACGTATCCCACGCTGGAGGTACGCATCGCGGATGTCTGTCTGCGCTGGGAGGACACCGTCCTGCTGGCCACGCTGGCGAGAGCGCTGGTCGAGACCGAGATCGCCGCGTGGGAACGCGAGGAACCGTTCGCACCACCTCGGCCGGAGCTGCTGCGACTGGCGAAGTGGACAGCGGCGCGGAACGGGATCGAGGGTCAGCTGCTCCATCCGGAGAACGGAAAGCCCACTCCCGCGGCGGTCGTGATCGCCGAGCTGGTCGAACGGGTGACGCCCGTACTCGCCGAATGGGGCGAGCTCGAGGTCACGCAAGCACGCGTCGCGGACGTCATGCGGCGTGGAACGGGTGCGCGAGCCCAACGTGAGGCGATGAGAAGAACGGACGACCCCACGGCTCTGATCCGCGAGGTCGTCCGCCAGACACTTCTGGACGTGGCTACCGAGTAAAGACGTCAACCACGCCTTGCGTGCGTAGGTCAGCCCTTGAAGGCGTCCTTGACCTTGTCGGCCGCCTGCTTGAGGTTGGCCTTGGTCTGGTCGGCCTTGCCTTCGGTCTCCGCCTCTTCGTCGTCGGTGACCTTGCCGTAGGCCTCCTTGGCCTTGCCCTTCAGCTCTTCGGCCTTGTGGTCGACCTTGTCTTCGTTGCTCATGTCATCCACCTCCTGTCCCTTTCGGGATCGACCCCTGACCTCCCCGCTGTGGGAGCGGTAAAACCTCGACGTGACCTGTCGGGCCTGGCAAGCTGATCCCGCGCCGCGAGGGGCGAGAACGGGGAGGGAACCACATCGATGGCCACACCATCCACCGCGACACCGCCGCCGACGGTCGGCCGGGCGAAGCTGAGCATCGTCCAGGCGATCATCCTGATCCTCAGCCTCATCGTGCTCACGTTCGCCGTCTTGCGGATGATCGAGGACATTCCGCATCTGCAGGCCGGAACGATCCCCGACGACGAGTACGCCAAGCGGTACGTCGAACACCCGTGGCTCGCGGCCGCGCACATCGCCCCGGGTGTGCTCTACCTGATCGGCGCGCCGTTTCAGCTCGCCCACCGGATTCGCAGCAAGGCCTACTGGTTCCACCGGCGGTTCGGGCGGCTCCTGCTGGTGGCCGGTCTGCTGAGCGCGATCTTCGCGATCGCGTTCGGCATCCCGTACGCGTTCGGCGGTTTCGGTGAGTCGGCCGCGGCGGTCGTCTTCAGCATCTGGATGATCGTCTGCCTCGTGCTGGCGTTCCGGGCGATCAAGCAGGATCGAGTCGTCGACCATCGACGATGGATGATCCGCGCGTTCGCGATCGGACTCGGGGTGGGCTCGATCCGCATCTGGGTCGCGATCTTCTCCTCGACCGGCCTGCTCGACTTCCAGGGCAGCTTCGCGCCGGCGTTCTGGATCGCGTTCGTCAGCCACGTCATCGGCGCCGAGCTCTGGATACGCACCACACCACAGCCCAAGGGCTGACCCCGTAGGGTGCGGCATATGCGGTTGGGCATCCTCGGACCCGTCGTCGTCGAGGCGGACGGTGCGTCGGTGGCCGTCGGCAGCGCCCGCGAGGCGTACGTTCTCGCCCTGCTCGCGCTCAGCGCCGACCGCGTCGTGCCGGTCGAACGGCTCATCGACGCGCTCTGGCCCGACGACCCACCGCAGTCGGCCCGCGCCCAGGTGCACAACATGATCCGCAACCTGCGCCGTCGGCTGAACGCGTTCGACGAGCATCTGATCGAGACGCGGCCGCTCGGGTACGAGCTCAAGCTCGGCGACCACCGGATCGACCTGACCGACTTCCGTCGCGACGCGGAACGTGCCCGCACCGCCCGCGAGAAGGGCGACCACCAGGACGCTCTCGCCGCTTCGACCGACGCCCTCGGCCACTGGCGCGGACCAGCGATCGCCGGCATCGGCGACGACCTCGCCGGAACGATTCGCCAGAGTCTGCACGACGAACGTCTCGCCGAGACCATCGCCCAGCTCGAGTCCCGCCTCGCGCTCGGCCACCACCAGGCCGTCCTCGACGCGCTCGCCCTGCTGGTCGAGGAGCATCCGTATCGCGAGTACCTCTACGAGCTCCGCATGCGCGCCCTCGTTCTGGACGGCCGTCGAGCGGACGCGTTGGACGCCTACCAACAGGCGTTTCGCCGGCTCGGCGACGACCTCGGCGTCCAGCCCGGTGCGGACCTGCGGCGGCTGGAACGCGAGATCCGCGCCGGCGATCCACTCGCCGAACCGGCCCCAGTCCGGCAGGTCGTCCCGCGCGAGCTGCCCGCACTCACCGCCGCGTTGGTAGGTCGGACGAAGGTCCTCGACGAGCTCGTCGACCGGCTCGGCGACGAGCGACGCGAACCCGGTGAGCCGACCAGGATCGCCCTGCTGGTCGGCTCGGGTGGCGTCGGAAAGTCGGCGCTGGCGCTCGCCGCCGCGCATCGGCTCGGCGCGACCTACCCCGACGGCACGCTGTTCGCGAACCTGCGCGGCAGCCAGGAGACACCGATCTCCGCCCACGAGCTCAGTGGCCGGTTCCTGCGTTCGCTCGGCGTCGCGGGCTCGCAGATTCCCGCCAGCGAAGAGGAACGGGCCGCCCGCTATCGCACCGCGCTCGCCGATCGTCGCGTTCTCGTGGTCCTCGACGACGCCGCGAACGAGGAGCAGATCCGCCCGCTGATCCCGAGCGGCTCCGGCTGCGGTCTGCTCGTCACCTCACGCCGCAGCCTCGCCGCGCTCGCTCCCGCGCCACGCTGGACGGTGGCCCGGCTGTTGCCGGCGGACGCGACGCGGCTGCTCGTCGCGATCGTCGGCCCGGAACGCGCCGGTCGCGAACCGTCGGCGGCGGAGTCGATCGCCGAGCTGTGTGGCTTCCTGCCGCTCGCGATCTGCGTGGCCGGCGCACGGCTCGCGGCCAATCCGTCCTGGCGGCTCAGCGAGCTGGAGGAACGGCTCACCGACGAACGGGCGCGGCTCGACGAGCTCGCCATCGGCGACATCGACGTCCGTGCGGGGATCGCACTGACGTACGAGTCGCTCGATCCCCCATGCCGCAAACTGTTCCGCCGCCTCGGGCTGCTACCGATGGACAGCTGGCCGCTCTGGGTGGCCGAGGAGCTGATCGGTGCCGACGCCAGCCGGTTGCTCGACCAGCTCACCGACGTTCACCTGATCGAGCCGATCGGCCGCGACGCCGTCGACCAGGCCAGGTACCGGTTGCACGACCTGATCGCGGAGTTCGCGCGGGAGCACGCGTTCGACGAGGAGCCGTACGACGAACGCGACGCCGTCCTCCGCCGCGTCGTCGCCGGCTGGCTCGGCCTCGCCTCGATCGCCGACGGGAAGCTCATGCACGGACGGGTGTCGGCTCGCGGGTTGTCCGCGCCGGACGCACCCGTGCGCGCGGCGGACGTCGCCCGCGACTCCGCGGCGGCCTGGTTCGAGGTCGAGCTGTCCAACCTGCTCGCCGCGTTCGACCTGGCCCACGGACTCCACGACTTCGAGCTCGCGGGGACGTTGGCGATGCGGCTCGCGGGCTTCCTCACGTTGCGCGCCTACGACCAGGACCGCGAACGCCTCATGCAGACGGCGCTGCGGCTCGCCCCGGAGCGGTCCGGCCTCGACCTGCGGATCCGCTTGCTGGGCGAGCTGTTCACGGCGTACGCCCAACGCGCCCGGTTCAGCGAGCTGCCCGCGATCGCCGCGCAGAAGTACGAGGCCGCCCGCGAGCTCGGGGACCCCAACGCCCAGCAGGAAGCGTTGCTGCGTAGCGCCTGGGCGGCCAAGAGTCTTGCCAGACTTGCCGAGGCGATCGAGTTCCTCGAACGCGCGATGGCGATCGACGTCCCCGATCAGGATCCGGGCATGCGCAAGAGCCTCCGCATGGAGCTCGGCGCCGTCCTCACCGACCAGGGCAAGATCGCCGAAGGCTTGCCGCTGATCGCCGAGGGCGTCGTCGCGGCCCGCGCCGAGGGCCCGTCTCGGCAGCTCGGCATCAGCCTGCTCGCCTTGAGTCAGGTCCTCGATCTGGCCGGGCAGCACGACGAAGCGCTCGAAGCCCTCGACGAGATGTCCGCGATCTGCGCGTCCAACGGCGACGAGCTGGGCACGGCGTACAGCCAGCTCCAACGGGCGAACGTCCACATCCACACGGGCCGTCTCGCCGAGGCCGGCGAGCTGCTCGAGGCCGCCGTACCGGTGCTCGACCTGCACGCGCCCGAGACCATTCCCAACCCGGACGGGTTGCACGCGCTCGGCGATCTCGCCGCTGCCGAGGGCCGGTGGGCTGACGCCGCCAGGTTCCTGCGCGCTTCGGCCGACGTCTGGCATCACGTGTCCGGGACCCTCGACGTCGTCCGGCTGATCGCCAAGCTCGAACGCGTTCTGCTCGCGGCCGGCGACGAGGCCAGCGCGGCCGAGTGCCGGCGGCACTGGGAGTCGATCCTCACCGACCTCCAGCTCGACGAGGCCGTGCTCCTGCTGCCGCCGAAGTATCCGGCGTCGTTCGCGCTCGCTACGCCTCGTTGACCGCGGCGGTGAAGCCGTTCAGGCAGGCTCGGTAGAGCCGGTCGGTCACCACGCCGGGCTGTCCGGCCATGGGGACATAGTCGTTCCAGCTGCCCATCGCGCCGAACACCCAGGCGGCCGACGCGGCGGCGTGCAGACGCGACGCCTCTTCGCTGTAGCCAGGCAGCGCGGGGTTCGGCGTCGTGGTCAGCGCGTCGCGAGCCCTGGTGAACGTGGCCACCCACGGATCCACCAGGCCCAGCCCGGTCGCCACCTCGGAGATGGCGACGAGGGCGGCGTCCAGCTCGGCGGCCGCGTTGGCCAGCGGCGGACTCGGCGGGGCGGCGACGACCGGCCCACGCGTCCCGTCGCCGAGCACCAGCTGCTTGATCTTCGGCTCCTCCGCGGGTCCGGGAGCGAACGTCACCTCGAACCGGATCGACCCGTCATCGGTGGGGCAGAGCACCTCGGTGCCCAGCGCGCCCGCCACCCAGACGTCGCTCACCGAGGGCGGCCGGAGTTGGAGGAAGCATCGCCGTACGCCCTGCGCGGTGAGCAGCGTCGGCCACTCGTGCACCGGCTGCGACAGGTTCCCGTCCAGCCGGAACAGGTGATGCTGGAAGTCGAAGACGTGCGCGAAGCCGAACGCGCCGGCCTCTCGCCACGGGACGCCGCGCAGGTGGGCGTTGCCGAGGATGACCAACGTGCCTGCCGCATCGAGTTGTCCATGCACCCCGTCACGCTAGCGGGTGGTCACCAGCACCTCGAACCGGCCGATCGGCGGCAGCTGGACCCGTCCGTTCTCGCTCGTCAGCACGCGGTCGGCGTGGAGCGCGCGGAACGTTCCGTCGATCGCCAACCAGCCTTCGCCGATCGGCGTTGGCGGAGCGAACCGCTGTGGCTGGTCGCCCGACCTGTTCAGCAGATGGACCACCGTCCCGGCAGCCGAGCGGCCGAGCATGATCTCGACCTGTTCCGGCAGGTCGGTCTCGACCCTCGGCGCTCCGGCGCGGACGACCTCGTCGACGAACAGGTCGCGGTACGCGGCCAGTCCCACCTCGCGGAACCCACGCCCGACGGTCCACGGCAGCAGCACAGCGCGCCCTCGTTCGTACGCGGCGCTGATCCGGCCGTAGCGGTCCAGCACGACATGCCCGTGGGTCTTCTCCGGCGGCCCGTACGGCGCACGCGACAGCACCTGGTAGTCCGTCTCCGCGCCCTCCCGCGGCTCGACCACGTCGAACGCGCCGACCACCGGCAGGACGTGTTTCGCCTTCAGGTGAAGGGATCTGGTGGACTCCTCCGACTCGTACCTCGCCAGCCTCCGCTCGATCGGCAGGCAGGCGAGCTGCGACTCGGTCCGCCCGGTCGCGACGACCGCACCGCCGGCGGCGACGTACGCGTCGAGCCCGTCCGGGGCCGCTAGCGCACCGAGATCGGGCAGCACGACGGCGCGATAGCGGCCCAGGTCGAACTCGCCCAGCCGCTCCTCGCCGAGGACGTCGAACGGCACATGCCCTTGCAGCAAAGCGAGATAGAGCCCCTCGAACTCCGCCCTCGCCTCGGCCTTCGCCGGCTCCGGCCGCACCAGCAGCGTCTCCGCGGCGGGAACGAGGTCGCGATAGATCTCGTGATGGTCGCGGTGGAACTTGGTGAGCTCGCTGGCGACCTCGAGGCACTCGTACGGGTTGTCGAACGGCGTTCCCATGATGTACGTCGAGGGGTTGGCGCCGCGGGCGATGGCCTGGGTGAGGTACTGCGCGAAGTGGCTCGGGTCCTCGCCCGCCATCCGGTACGGCATGTCGACGAACCCGACCGAGTTGGTGAGCACGGGCACGGTCGGCCGGTAGGTCTTCGCCAGGCTCACGGCCTCGCTCGTGCGGTGATGCCAGAGCGGACGGCCGACCGCGTTGTTCGCCTCGTGGAACACGATGTCCGCGCGGTCGCCCAGCACGAGCGGCGCTTCCGGCCTTCGCGCGGCGATGTGGTCGCGGATCCGTCCGGTGAGGTCGTCGAGCACGCCGCGGGTGAACCGTTGCCAGCTCGCGTATCCGGGCGAGGATCGGTCGACCGGAAGCTGGCCGTCGTATTTCCGTACGCAGGAAACGCATTGGCACACACCGCGATACGTACGGCTGTAGTCGACCTCGTTGAACGACATCCAGTTGCAGAAGAACCCGTCGACCTCGTAGCGGTCGAGGACCTCGGTGAGAACGTCGAACAGCCGTTCCTGGTAGTAGTCGCCGCTCGGGCAGACGCTGGTCAGGCTGTTGTAGACCTGGTGCTCGCCGGCCGCGTCGACGAAGCACCACTCGGGATGTAGCTCGGCGCGGCGGTGGTCGACCTTCGAGAAGTCCATCCGGGACATCACGCGGATGCCGCGACGCTTCGCCTCGGTGACGGCGTCTCCGACGAGGTCACCGGACGCGCGGTTGGCGAGGTAGGGGTTGCGGGTCTGGAAGTCGAGGTCAGTCGGATAGTTCGAGAGGATCCCGCCGACGCTGAGCAACCAGGTGTTGACACCGAACTCGACGAGATAGTCCACGACCCGTTCGACGTCGAACCCGGCGTCGATCTCGCGGAGGTTGGTCTGGAACATGCGGAACGGGTCCTGCCACCACAGCCTCGTCACGCTTCCTCCGTCCGCGATCCCTTTCGATTGTCGGACGAAGTCCCAAGCCTGGCTACGTTATTGGCCGATGTTCGCCGCGAAGAGCGTGTCCAACTCGGCCACCGGGTCGTCGGCCGAGCCCACCTTGACCATGAGCTCAGCACGATCCGGTCGGCCGGCGATGGTCTCGACGTTCGCGAGCAGCTCGAGGGCGTCGACCACGCGCTGACGCGGACCAGTCTCGGCGGCGAGACGTACGGCCTCCGTCAGGTGCCGCCGTGCCGCGTCCAGGTCGCCCGAACGCGTGGCCGCCAGGCCCAACCCGCGCAGACAGCGCGACACGCAACGGCGGTCGTCGAGGCGCCGGAACTCGCTCAGCAGCTCGCGAAAGTGTCCCTCCGCGACATCGTACTCACCGCGGGCCTGGTGGAACGCGGCGTCCACGATCGCCACGTGCAGGATCTCGTGCCGGGTGCCCGCGCGCTCCGCGAGCTCGCGAGCCTCGGCGATCCAGCCGCCGACCTCGTCCATGCGGACGTTCCACTCGATGGCGCGCATCGCCATGTGGTACAGCACGTTCGCCCGTTTCACGAGGTCGCCGCACTGCCTGAACAGCTCCGCGCTCTCCGTGCAGCAGGCGAGCGCCGCCGCCGCGTTCGTCTCGAGGGCGGCCAGGCCGGTCAGGGCGAACGCCTGGTGCCAGGGATCGCCGGCCGCCTCGAACAGGTCGGCCGCCTCGCGGAGCTGCCGGCGGGCGTCGGCCTCACCCGCCTTCGGACCGCGGCCGCCCGCCCAGCCGCGCGCCAGCAAGGTCAGTGCGGGCGACGTCTCCAGGTCGGCGAGCTCGGAGATCTCGATCGACCTCGCCGAGCTCTGCTGGCACAACGCGATGGCCGCCGTCACCGCGGCCGCCTGGCCCAGCTCGCCTGCTGGCAAAGGCCGTTCGAGGAGCCTGTCCAGCCAGTCGAACAGCACGCCGTGCACGCCGACGACGTCCCAGGCCGTGCCGACGCCCGCGACGAACGTCCAGGCCAGCTCGTACTGCTCGCTCTCGAACGCCCAGCTCATCGACGCCACGAGGTCGCCCCAGCGTCGGTCGAACCAGGCCAACGCCGTGGGCTGGTCGCTCCCGCGCACGGCGCCGCCCAACCCGACAGCTCTGGCGAAGACGTACCTCGCGTGCTGCTCGCGTACGGTCTCCGCGCCCTCCCGGCTTGCGAGTCGCTGGTGGGCGAAATGCCGAACGCTGTCGAGCAGTCGATACTCCGTCGCCTGCCCGCGCCTTCGCGAGACGACGAGGGAACGGTCCAGCAGACGGGGGAACGCGCGGTCGAACTCGGCAGAGGTCAACGGCGCGTAGCTGACGACGCCCGCGACGGTGTCGTAGTCGAACGATCCTCCGAACACCGAGCAGCGTTCGAGCACGAGCCGTTCGTCGTCGTCGAGCAACTCGTAGCTCCACCGGAGCGCTTCTTCCAGCGTGCGGTGTCTCGTCTCCGTTCCCCGCGCGCCGTCGGTCAGGAACGCGAACCTGTCGTCGAGGCGGGCGAGCAGCTCGGCCGGCGAGAACGTACGGATGCGGGCCGCGGCGAGCTCGATGGCGAGCGGGAGGCCGTCGAGCCGGCGGCAGACCGCCGCGACGGCGTGGGAGTTCTCCGGGGTGACCTCGAACCCTGGTGCGGCGGCCGCTGCCCGGTCGGCGAACAGCCTGACGGCTTCGGCGTCGTTCGCCTGCTCAGCGGACTCGGGTGGAAGGCCGAGCGGCGGCACCTCGTACACGACCTCGCCCGCCACCCGAAGAGGCCCGTGGCTGGTCGCGAGCACGGTGACCTGCCTGGTCGAGGACAGCAGCACCGAGAGCAGCGAGGCCACTGCGTCGGCGACGTGTTCGCAGTTGTCGACGACCAGCCAGTGCCGGCCCTCGCTGAGCGCGTCGCGCAGGATCGTTCGCGCCGGCCGGCCCTCGACGTCGATACCGAGCGCGTCGGTGAACGCGCGTTCGACCTCTCCCCCGGGTGGCAGGGCGGCGAGGTCGACGAGCGTCGCCGGCGGTAGCGCGTCGGTGGTCCTGGCGAGCTGCAGGGCGAGGCGCGTCTTGCCCGCTCCGGCGGGTCCGGTCAGCGTGACGAGCCGGTGCGCGGCGACCAGTGCGGCGAGGTCCTTCAGCTCGCCGGCGCGGCCAACGAAGGACGAGAGCGGCATCGGCAGGCTGGCGTCGCGCCGGTCGAGCCGCTCGCGCAGGTCGTCCGCCATGGTGACGAGCGAGAGCCGGTTCGTTCCGCCCAGTTTGCGCAACAGGGACGAGATGTGGCTTTCGACCGTACGTTCGGAGACGGTGAGCCGGTCGGCGATCGCCCTGTTCTGCAAGCGGTCCGCGACGAGCCAGAACGTGTCCAGCTCGCGAGCCGTGACGCCCGCCGCCCGGAGCTGCTCCGGCATCGCGACCCGATCCACCTTCCGAGCGTAACGACGGACCGGAAGGATGGCGCCATGTCCGCGACGATGGAGTATCGGCTGACCCAGTACGCCCGCGGCGGCGGGTGCGCCTGCAAGATCCCGCCCGGTGAGCTCGAGGAGCTGGTCAGTGGGCTGGCAGGCGTCAGTCCTGTGCAGTCGCCCGCGGGCGAGCTGCTCGTGGGGCTCGACGGTGGGGACGACGCGGCGGCCGTACGGATCGAGAACGGCCTTGCGCTGTTGGCGACCGCCGACTTCTTCACGCCGGTGGTGGACGACGCGTACGACTTCGGCCGCATCGCGGCGGCGAACGCGCTGTCGGACATCTACGCGATGGGCGGCCAGCCGGTCGTCGCGGTGAACCTGCTCGGCTGGCCGCGTTCGCTGCTGCCTCCCGCGTTGGCCGCCGAGGTGCTCCGTGGTGGCGTGTCTGTCGCGCACGCGGCGGGCTGTCACGTCGCGGGCGGGCACAGCATCGACGACCCGGAGCCGAAGTACGGCATGGCGGTGACCGGCGTGGCCTCGCCTTCGCGGCTGCTGCGGAACGACGCTGGGCGGGCGGGACTGCCGCTGTCGTTGACGAAACCACTCGGTGTCGGCGTGCTCAACAACCGGCACAAGTCGACCGGCGAGGTGTTCCCGGAGGCTGTCGCGAGCATGGTGGCCTTGAACCGTTCCGCCTCTCAGGCGGCGGTGGAGGCGGGGATCTCGTGCGCGACCGACGTGACCGGCTTCGGGCTGCTCGGGCACCTGTACAAGCTGGCGCGTGCCAGTGGGGTTTCGGCGGTGGTGTCGGCTTCGGCCGTTCCGTACCTGGCGGGCACGCGGGAGTCGCTGGCCTTGGGGTACGTGAGCGGCGGGACGCGGCGCAACCTGGAGTGGGTCGCCCCGTACGCCGACCTGTCCGCGGTGTCGTCCGACGAGGCGTTGTTGCTGGCCGACGCGCAGACCTCCGGCGGCCTGCTGCTGGCGGGCGAGCTGCCCGGCGTGCCGGTGATCGGCGAGCTCGTACCGCGCCAGGAGCAGGTGCTGGTCGTCCGTTCCTGACCTCTGTCGGTGGGCGCTGAGAGGCTTGCCGTTATGGGACAGGATGTGCGGTTGCGCGACGTGGTCGAGGCGGACCTGGAGACGTTTTTCGAGCAGGAGCACGACGAGGAGGCCACCCGTCGGTCGAAGTTCGAGCCACGGGAGCGGTCGCGGTTCATGACGCACTGGAAGGCCCAGATCCTCGGCCATCCCGACGTCTTCGTCCAGGCGATCCTCGCCGACGGCTCGCTGGCCGGGAACGCCATCGCCTGGACCGAGGACGACGGCCGCCGCTTCCTCGGCTACTGGCTCGGCCGGGAGTACTGGGGCCGAGGCATCGGCACCCAGGCGTTGCGGCTGTTCCTGGACGCGGAGAAGGTCCGCCCGCTGTACGCGGACCCGGTCGTGGAGAACGTCGGATCGGTGAAGCTGCTGGAGAAGCTCGGCTTCGAACGTTCTGGCCTCGTTCAGCACGGCGACAACCAGCATGTCCTGCTCGTCCTGCACTGAACAGGGCGCATGCCCCGCGGCATGCGCCCTGATCGTGCTGCGGCTGTGCCCTAGAGGCGGTGGCCGAGGTGTTCGAAGCGGTACTGCATGACGCGGTAGATGCTGTTGTCGTTCGTGTTCCACTGGCTGACGGTGAGGTGCAGGTCGTTCATCGTCGACCCGGGGATCACGTAGCTGCCGTACAGCTGCGCCACGTGGTTGGTGTCCTGGTTGTCCCAGCCCGACCCGTGCAGCAGGGTGACGCGCTCGGTCTTGCGCAGGTCCTGGGTCGGGTGATCCAGCACCATCGCGCTGATCCGGTAGTTCGGCCCGTCGAACCACGTGAACACCCAGCGCTTGCCGAGCTTCCGCAGCGACATCTCGCCGATGATGTCGTCGATCACCGTGTCCGGCCCGGCGCCCCACTTCCATTTGTTACCCACGCGACCCCACGGCTCCCACTTGTCGGGATCGGTGAGGTGCCACGGCCGGACGCGGTGCAGGATCATCGGGCTCTCGCGCAGGAACTCGGCCGTGTAGACGTACACCCAGCCGTTGTCGTACTCCCACGTGCACAGGTTCAGCATCTTGTTGTGCGCGTGCCCGTCGAACCGCGCACCGGAGTCCTTCCAGGTCGCGCCGTTGTCGGACGAGACCCAGATGCCGCTCCAGATCACGTTGCCGAAGCCCTGGTTGACCACGGCGTGCAGGTAGATCTTGTTGCCGATCGTGATCACATCCGACGGGATGATCGTGGAGATCTCCTCGCCGTGCTCGTACGGGATCAGCTGCTTCGCCGGCACGCCGCCCACCGAGCCGGAGAACGTCACCCCGCGCTCGAGGTGGTTACGCGTCTTCGACCACAGCGCGGTCGGCGAACGCCAGTTGTCACCCCAGTTCTCGCCGCTGAAGCTGTCGCCGAAGACATACAACGACCGCCCGTCCGGCGTGCGCGTCACCGCGCCGAGGTCGACCCAGTCGAGTCCGAACTTCCCCGTGATGTCCGGTCCAGTGAGATTCTTGACCTTGGTGATCTTGATCCCGTCCGCCCAGACC
Organism: uncultured Actinomycetota bacterium; assembly: GCA_963762635.1. Classification (GTDB taxonomy): domain Bacteria; phylum Actinomycetota; class Actinomycetes; order Propionibacteriales; family Actinopolymorphaceae; genus Tenggerimyces. The sequence goes on along the minus strand of CAVXLQ010000003.1, from coordinate 448,438 downwards.
GGCGGATACTCCAGCGGAGGCCTGCTCGCTGCGGCGGCCGGGGTCCAGGCGCCCCCGGCGATCCCGGTGCCGATCGCACCAGCAGCGCCCCCGAGGAGAAGTCGTCGCGAGATGTTCGAGGACATCGGTTGCTCCGTTCCCAGAAAACGATTTCCCCGCATCCTCCGGGAGACCACTAGGTTTGGCAAGCGTCCGGGCCGGTTGTGGCAGCCCCTCGCCCGCTCGCGCCAGAGCGGCGCCAGCGCCGTGACCTGGATCACGGGCCGATACCCAGTTGGCTCCGCCTGGGGTGCTCTTGCTACAGTTCTCCAGGTTCATTCGCACGGCCCCGTTGTGTAGCGGCCTAGCACGCCGCCCTCTCAAGGCGGTAGCGCCGGTTCGAATCCGGTCGGGGCTACGGAACCTAGGACCAGTGTGGTCGGAGCAAAGCTCCTTCCCCACTGGTCCTTCGCGATTCCCCCGGGGGCTGAGGGAACCTAGGACCAGTGTGGTCGGAGCAGAGCTCCTTCCCCACTGGTCCTTCGCGATTCCCCCGGGGGCTGAGGGAACCTAGGACCAGTGTGGTCGGAGCAGAGCTCCTTCCCCACTGGTCCTTCGCGTTTCCCCCGGGGGCCGAGCCTTCGGAACCCCACGGTCCTGCTCCTGACCGGCACCAGTTTGGTGCGGGCTGTCAATCGGTCGTTGACGACCTACTCACCCGGCGCGAGCGCGGCAGCGAGGACGGTCGCGGCGTCGGCGACCAGAGCGTTCTCGACCGGGGCGTCCTTCTCCGTCTTCGTCGTCATCACTGAAAGCAGCAGCGGCGTCCCCTTCGTGGTCCAGGTGACGCCCACGTCGTTGGCGACGCCGTAGTCCCCGGTTCCGGTCTTGTCGGCGAGCGTCCACGCGGCCGGCAGCCCGGCCCGGAACCGCTTCGCGCTGGTCGTGTTCCCCTTCATCCAGGTCACCAGCCGCTCGCGGTCGCGGGGGCGGAGCGCCCGGCCGACCATGAGGCGCCCGTAGGTACGGCCCAGCGCCTCCGGCGTCGTCGTGTCGCGCGCGTCGCCCGGCACCGCGGTCCACAGGTCGGGCTCCCACCGGTCCGAGCGCGTGGTCGTGTCGCCGATCGAACGCAGGAACGCGGTCAGGCCCTTCGGCCCCCTGATCTCGCGGAGCAGCAGGTTGCCGGCCGTACCGTCGCTGTACTGCAGCGCCGCGGCGATGAGCTCGGCGATCGTCATGCCGGTGTCGATGTGCTGCGCGGTGATCGGCGCGTTCTTCATCACGTCGGCGGCGGGGTAGAAGACCCGCTTGTCGAGCGGCGCGCGGCAGTCGTGGTCGCGGAGGACGGCGGCGGCGGCGAAGCCCTTGAACGTCGAGCAGAACGCGATCCGCTTGTCGTGCTGGTAGGTGACGGTCTTGCCGGTGCGGGTGTTGACAGCGTAGACGCCGAGCGTGGCCTGGTAGCGCTGCTCCAGCTCGCGGAACCGCGGGTCGAGGTCCTGCCCGTCAGCCTTGGCTGACGGAAGGAAGACGGGTACGGCGAGGCCGGCGGCGATGAGGGAACGACGGGTCAGAGACATGATCGCCAGGCAAGCAGCCGGTGATCCTTATGTCCAAGAGACAATTTTTCAGGATCCATGCCTTTCTGGTATGAGTGGAGGTGTGGACCTGCTCGCGCACCTCGAGGCGTACGTCGCCGTCTGCGAGGAGCGCAGCTTCTCCCGCGCGGCCGAGCTGCTCGGCATCGCCCAGCCGCTGCTGAGCCGGCGGATCAAGACGCTCGAGGGGCACCTCGGCGGCGACCTGTTCGACCGGTCGCGGCGCCAGATCGAGGCGACCTCCCTCGGCGAGCTCCTGCTCCCGCACGCGAAGGACGTCCTGAACCGGGCCGAGCACCTGCACGAGGTGGCGCGCTCGGCACGCGAGACCGCGGTCCGCGCGATCGGCGTACCGCCCGACTGCGACCCGGTCGCGCTCGCTCGAGTGCTCCGCGCCGGGGCGAGCCATGGGCTGGCGGTGAGCGTGCACGAGCTACCTGCCGACGAACGCGTCGCGGGCTTGGAGGATGGGTCGCTCGCGTTCGCCGTACTGCGGGTTCCGCCGGAGACGGCAGCGATGCGGGTGCCGCTCGGGCTGGCGGGTGGGGTGGGGCGTCTCGTTCATCTGGAGGATCTGCGGCCGCGGCGCGGCGCCGTTGCCGAGGTGGGGCCGGCGATCCTGTCGTCGGCCGAGGACGACGTCCCGTTCGCCGCCGACCGGTTGCGACGGGCCGCGGCGCGGGCAGGGCTGCCCGAGTCGCAGCTCCGCTCGGCGGCGTCGACCGCGACGGCGCTGGCCGAGACCCTCGCGGGGAACGGGCGGCTGCTGTGCACCGAACGGTTCGCGCGCCGCCATGACGTCGCTTGGGCGCCGTTGGCGGATCCGTCGTTGCACCGCGGGTACGAGCTCGGCGGCGCGCCGCCCGACTGGCTGGCCGCGTTGCTCGCGGCCGCGCTCGGCGCTGTCACCGCGGTGGCTCCACGGGTGGATGGACGTGCCGACGACGCCCGCGCGCGGTTGGCGGCCCGCGGATGAGCGCACCGGCGTACGTCGCCAGCAGCGCTGACCTGCTGGCGGTGGCCGAGGCGATCGCGTCGGACTGGGAACGGGTCGGCGCGCGCGGGCACTTCCTCGCCCGCAACCTCGACACCGGCGAGCAGCTCGGCTTCGACGTCGAGACGCCCGTACCGCTCGCGTCGGTCGCCAAGTTCCCGGTGGCGTTGGCCGTTCTCGAACGCGTGGCCGCGGGTGCGATCGATCCCGCACGGCAGCTGACGATCGAGCCGGGCGCCAGCATCGGCCCGACCGGGATCTCCGCCTTCCGCTACCCGGTCACGGTGGCGGTCGGCGACCTCGTCTTCCTGATGCTGAGCATCAGCGACAACGCCGCCGGCGACGCGCTGCTCGACCTGGTTGGCCTCGACGAGCTGGGCCGGAGCCTCGCCGCGTGGGACTGTCCCGGCGTACGGATCCGCCATCGCCTGCAGCGGATGTACGAGTGCGCGGTGGGCGTCGCCGGTGAGGACTTCGGGCTCGCGCTGGAGCTGGCGATTCGCGACGACGAGTCCGGCAACCACACGATCGAGACGCTCGACCCCGCCCACGGCAACGTCGGCACCGCTTCGGCGCTGGTCGACCTGCTGCAGAAGGTGTGGCTGGACGAGATCGCCGAGCCGGCCGCCTGTGCGGAGCTGCGACGCCTGATGTCTCTGCAGGTGTTCACCCAGCGGCTGTCGAGCGACCTGCGTACGGACACCGTGCGGGTGAGCGGCAAGACGGGAACGTTCCTGCATCTGCGCCACGAGATCGGCGTGGTGGAAGCCGACTCCGGCGACCGGATAGCCATCGCGGCACTGACCCGCTCCACCCGGCGAGCCTCGATGGCCGCCGACATCGACCTCGCCATCGGCACCGCCGCCCGCTCAGCCTTCGAAGCCCTCCGCGGCTAGAGCCTGAGCTCGGGGTGGTCGGCGAGCTCGATCCCGTAGCGGCGGTAGATCTTCGTCGTGTTCTCGCTCGTCAGCTGGCTCTCGTCGTAGCCGAGCGCCACCGCCACGCGCAGGACCTCGGCTGCCGAGGAGGCCTCGATCTCGAGGTACGGCGGGATCAGCGGCCACTCGTCGATCTCCAGCTGGACCCCGTCGAGGAGGAAGCTGGTGCGCCGGTTCTCCTGGTACGACTTCGGGGTGTGGCCCAGCCGGCCGAGCAGCTCGTTCGTCGCGTCGAAGCTGGACACCGTCACCTCGACCTCGTCGGTTCCGTCGATGCCGTCGTGGGCGATCTGCTTCACCGCGAGCGTGACCTCGCGACCGTTGTCGCGGAGGCGGATCCACCGGCTCGTGTCCCCCGCCTCCAGGTCGTAGACGATGCGTCGCTGCAGGGCCGGCTCCGCCACCTGGTGGCCACCGGCCGCGACGATGCGCGCGGCCGTGGCGGCGGGGTCGATGTCGAGGACCTTCGCTTCGTACTCAGTCGGCATCGGCCAAGGCCTCCACGTGCTCCAGCAGGCGGCGGCGCAGGGGTTCGGCGTGGTCGGCGAAGGTGCGCTGGGCGGAGGCGTACTCCGCCTTTCCCTCCGGCGTCTCGATCCGCACCGGCTCGTACCCCAACGCCGACAGGTCGTATGGGGACGCGCGCATGTCCAGCGTGCGGATCTCGCGGGCCAGCTCGAAGCAGTCCGCCACCAGCTCCGACGGCACGAGCGGCGTCAGCTTGTAGGCCCACTTGTACAGATCCATGTTCGCGTGCAGGCACCCACCCTGCTCCAGCACGGGCTGGGACGCCCGCGACGGCGAGAGCGCGTTCAACGGCCGCGCGGGCTCGGTGAAGAAGCGGTACGCGTCGAAGTGCGAGCACCGCACCCGATGCGACTCCACCACGGCGTCCGTCCCCGACGAGCCCAGCCGCAGCGGGTACGCCTCGTGCCGTACGTCCGACGAAGACTGCCGGTAGACCATCGCCCACTCGTGCAGACCCAAGCACCCGAACTGGGCCGGCCGCGACAACGTCCCCGCGAGCACAGACCGAACGAACGTCAGCGACTCGCGCCGCGCGGCGAGCTCCGACGGCGCCAAGGACAGACCGCCGGCGACCGGCCGGTATCCCCGCACCGACGCGTACTCCGGCGCATCCGCCAGCACGACCCCGTACCCCGGATGCCACCGCCGTAGCTGGGCCGGGCGATGCGAGTAGTACGTGAACAGGAAGTCCTCCACCGGATGCCGCGAACCCGTCCGCCGCCGCGCGAGATGCGGCGCCACCAGGCCGTCGATCCGCGCCTCGTGGGCGGCGCGGTGGGCGAGCCAGGTGGGGCGGGTGAGGGTGGGGCGTTCCACGGATCCAACGGTAACCGCGGCCCCGGGTAGGCTGCAGGGCGCGGCCGAGGCTGGCGAACTGAGACGGAGAATCCCTTGCGTATCGCACGGTTCACGACTGGTGACGACCCGAAGTACGGCGTTGTCGAGGGCGACGAAGGCGCGGAGGTCGTCGCCGTTCTCGAGGGCGATCCCCTCTACCAGGCGATCCAGCCCACCGGCGAACGCGTGCCGCTCAAGGACGTCCGTCTCGTCGCTCCCGTCATCCCGCGCAGCAAGGTCGTCGCGATCGGCCGCAACTACGCCGCGCACGCCGCCGAGCTCGGCAACGAGGTGCCCACCGACCCGCTCGTCTTCCTCAAGCCCAACACCAGCGTGGTCGGTCCCGGCGACGGCATCGTCTACCCGCCGCAGACGACGAGTCTGCACTTCGAGGGCGAGCTCGCCGTCGTGATCGGCCGCATCTGCCGGCACGTTCCGAAGGACCGCGTCGACGAGGTCATCTACGGCTACACGATCGCCAACGACGTCACCGCGCGCGATCTGCAGCAGAGCGACAAGCAATGGTGGCGGGCGAAGGGCTTCGACACGTTCTGCCCGCTCGGACCGTGGATCGAGACCGAGCTCGACCCGTCCGATCGGCGGATCCTGACGACGCAGAACGGCGAGGAGAGGCAGAACGGCAGCACCGCTCTGATGATCTTCGACATCCCCACGCAGATCGCGCACATCAGCGCGGCGATGACGCTGCTGCCCGGCGACGTCATCCTCACCGGAACCCCTGCTGGCGTTGGCGAAATGAACGTCGGCGACGAGATCTCCGTCACCGTCGAGGGCATCGGCACGCTCACCAACAGAGTGATCTCGCATGGGTAGTGTGCGTACGAGGTTCGCACCCTCGCCGACGGGCGATCTGCATGTCGGCAACGTACGTACGGCGCTCTACTCCTGGGCTTGGGCCAAGCACAACAACGGCGAGTTCGTGCTGCGCATCGAGGACACCGACCGCGCGCGGGTCACGGACGACGCGATCCAGTCGGCGATGGACAGCCTGCGCTGGTTGGGCCTCGACTGGGACGAGGGCCCGGACGTCGGTGGACCGTACGGCCCGTACCTGCAGAGCGAACGGCTGCCGATCTACCGCGAGTGGGTCGACCGGTTCCTCGCCGATGGGAACGCCTACCGCTGCTACTGCACGCAGGAGGAGCTCGACGCCGAGCGCGAACGGCAGCGCGCGGCGGGCGAGCCGCCCGGGTATACGGGGCGGTGCCGTGATCTGACCGAGGAACAGGTCGAGGCGTTCGAGGTCGACGGCCGGACGTCGGTCGTACGGTTCCGGATGCCGCCGGGCTCGACGATCGTGCACGACACGGTGCGCGGGGACATCACGTTCGACCACGCGAACGTCCCCGACTTCGTGCTCCTGCGGGCGAACGGCTACCCGCTCTACAACCTCGCGGCGCCGGTCGACGACGTGCTGATGAGGATCACCCACGTCGTCCGCGGTGACGACCTGCTCGCCTCGACGCCGCGGCAGATCGCGATCTACCGGGCGATGGGCGTTCGCGACGAGGATCTGCCGGTGTTCACCCATCAGCCTTACGTGCTGAACTCGGACGGGAAGGCGCTCTCGAAGCGGTACGGGTCGGCGTCCATCTCGTGGTACCGCGACCAGGGCTATCTACCCGAGGCCGTCGCGAACTACCTTGCCCTGTTGGGCTGGTCGCCCGGCGACGACCGCGAGGAGCTGACGCTGTCCGACCTGGTCTCGTTGTTCTCCCTGGAGCGCGTCGGGGCGACGGCGGCACGGTTGGACGAGAAGAAGCTCGACTCGATCAACGGCGACAAGATCCGGGCGCTGTCGCTGGACGACTTCGTGTCGCGGATCGTGCCGTTCCTTCGTACGGCCCGCCTCGTGGCGTCGCCACCTTCGCCGGAGCAGGTCGAGGTGATCCGCGCGGCCGCGCCGCTGATCCAGGAGCGGATCGGGCACCTCACCGAGGCGGTGGAGATGCTGCGGTTCCTGCTGGTGCGGGACGACTTCTTCGTGGTCGACCCGGAGGCAGCCTCGCGGGTACTGACCGAGGACTCGCGCGCGGTGCTGGACGCGGCGGAGGCAGCTCTGGAGCGGCTGTCGCCGTTTACGCACGAGTCCATCGAGGCGGCGCTCCGTACTTCGTTGGTCGACGGGCTGGGGCTGAAGCCCAAGCTCGCCTTCGCCCCCGTCCGCGTCGCGGTGACAGGCCGCCGGGTGTCGCCGCCGCTCTTCGAGTCTCTGGAGATCCTGGGACGGGAACGAGTGCTGGAGCGGATCCGGTACGCGCGCCGGGAGCACGTGGGGGCGTGAGGCGGGTATCCCGCTTTGGCCCTCCGCTCCCTCTCCGGTATCGTTCTCGCCGTGCTTGTCCTCGTGGGCGAGCCGATGGGGTATAGGGTAATTGGCAGCCCGACTGGTTCTGGTCCAGTTAGTCTAGGTTCGAGTCCTAGTACCCCAGCAGTCTTCTGATCAGGGCGTATGCCACCCAAGGCATGCGCCCTGTTGCATTTGAGGCGGGTGTCGGGCGCGCCTTCCAGACGATGGCCTCGCCCTAGCTGCTTCACCCTTCCGCCGTCGACTCAGCGGTCTGTCTCGGCATCTCGCCGATCCCACCCGGGAAGTAGTCACACCGAACCACCAGGTCGATGTTGGCCGACTTGAAGTCCTCGACCACGCGATCGACGCGAGTGTTGGATCCTCGGCGACTTTGGCGACCAGACGCACGACGTCGAACACCGCGTTCTTGATCTGGAAGCAGGCCGGGTCGTCCAGATGATGGACGGGTTGCCCGATCGACGGACGGTGTGACAGACTGCCGAACGTGACACCCTCGTACGCAGTCATCATTACGTAGGCGCGCCGGACGGCAACATCGGTCCAGCGCGCGAACCTCTCGTCTGTTCAGACGGGAGGTTTTTTCGTTGCCCGACAGCAGAAACCCAACAACCAAACCCAAAGCCCAGGAGCCACGAGAGCCATGAGTTCCTTCCACGTCTACGACACGACGCTTCGCGACGGAGCCCAGCAAGAGGGGCTCAACCTGTCTGTGGAGAACAAGCTGTCGATCGCGCGGTATCTGGACGACCTGGGCGTGGGCTTCATCGAGGGTGGCTGGCCGGGCGCGAACCCCAAGGACACCGAGTTCTTCCGCCGCGCGCGCACCGATCTCGAGCTCAAGAACGCCACGCTCGCCGCGTTCGGTGCGACAAGGCGCGCAGGCGCCAAGGCGGCCGACGACCCGCTGGTCAAGGCGCTCAGGGTGTCCGGCGCCCAGGTCGTCACCCTCGTCGCCAAGAGCCACGACAAGCACGTCGACCTCGCCCTGCGCACCACGCTCGAGGAGAACCTCAGCATGGTCCGCGACACCGTCGAGCACCTCAGGGCGGAAGGCCAGCGCGTCTTCCTCGACGCCGAGCACTTCTTCGACGGCTACCGGGACAACGCGAACTACGCGCTCGAGGTCGTCCGCACAGCCGCCGAGGCCGGCGCCGAGGTGATCGCGCTCTGCGACACGAACGGCGGCATGCTGCCCGACGAGGTCGGCGAGGTGGTCATGAACGTTCTCGCGGGAACCCAAGCCAGGCTGGGCATCCACTGCCACAACGACGCCGGGTGCGCGGTCGCCAACACCCTCGCCGCGGTCGACGCCGGCGCCACTCACGTGCAAGGAACCCTCAACGGATACGGCGAACGTACGGGCAACGCCGACCTCGTCACGGTCGTCGCCAACCTCGAGCTCAAGCGCGGCCGCACGGTGCTTCCGAACGGGAAGCTCAAGGACGCCACCCGCATCGCTCACGCCGTCTCCGAGGTCACCAACGTTCCCCCGTACTCGCGTCAGCCGTACGTCGGAGCGTCCGCATTCGCCCACAAGGCAGGACTGCACGCCAGTGCGGTCAAGGTCGATCCCGATCTCTACCAGCACACCCAGCCGGAGAAGGTGGGGAACGACATGCGTTTGCTCGTGTCCGACATGGCGGGCCGGGCAAGCGTGGAACTGAAGGGCAAGGAACTCGGCTACGACCTAGCTGGAGACCGTGCTCTGCTGACCCGGATCACCGACCGGGTGAAGGAGCTGGAGTCGCGCGGCTACACGTTCGAGGCCGCCGACGCTTCGTTCGAACTGTTGTTGAAGGAAATGGTCGAAGGGCAGCGTGCCTCGTTCTTCGAGGTCGAGTCGTGGCGTGTGATCACCGACTCGCGGCCCGGAGCCGAGGCGGTGTCCGAGGCGACCGTGAAAGTCCTGGCCGGTGGCGAGCGCGCGATCGTCACCGGTGAGGGGAACGGGCCGGTCAACGCCCTCGACGAAGCCCTCCGCGGCGCCATCGGCCGCGCGTACCCCTCGGTGGCCAAGCTCGACCTGATCGACTACCGGGTACGGATCCTCGACCAGGGTCACGGGACCGACGCGGTGATCAGAGTCATCATCGAACTCTCGAACGGCGTCGACTCCTGGGAAACCGTCGGAGTCGGCCACAACATCATCGAAGCCTCCTGGGAAGCCCTCGTCGACGGCGTGACCTACGGCCTCGTCCGCGCCGGAGTCACCCCGCTCGCCGGCGAGTGATCCGGCTCGCCGCGAACGTCGTACGGGCAAGTCTGCTCGGGTTCACGCGTGGCGTGTGGCGGCGTTGCCGTTCGCGCCTGTCAAGGCACGAATGATCCACGAGGCAGGCGTTTACCTAGGCACGTGATCACTCCGCGAGTGGCCCGAGTGGGTCATGGACACGCCCTTGCCGGGCAATGACACTGCGGGCAAGGGGTGCGGGGCTTGGGCAAGGGGAGGGGCCACATGCGCCGTACCTGGTGGGCACTTGGGGCGAGCGCGGCGTTGTGGGCGGCGACAATCGGGATGTCGCCGGGCGCCGCGCTCGCAGCGGCCGGCCCTGATCTCAAGGTCAGCATCGCCGGCAACTTCCCGCAAGGGCCCAGCTCCGGCGGGAACATCGGCGTCATGTGGACGAACGTGGGCACCGCCCCCGTCACCGGCGTCACGCACGTCACCGTCGACTTCCCCCAAGGCCTGATGACCAGCGGCGGCTACATCGTCGGCTCCACGATCGTCTACACCCAGACGCCCTCCCCGACGGCCGCCACGAGGACATCGTCTTCCTGAGCCCCATCGCGCCCGGCGGCTACGTCTCGATCAAGCTCTTCGTCGGCTCCGGGCCCGACTGGCAACCCGGCACCGTGACAGCGACGGTGGCGAACGCGGCAGACACCAACACCGCGAACAACCAGGCCGCCGTCACCCACACGGGCGGCCAGCTGCCCGCCCCGCCCGCACAACCGGCCCCCAGTCTCACCGCTCTAGACCCAGCCGGAGGAACGGCCGCGGGCGGCACGGCGAGCACGGCGACCGGCACCAATCTGGAGAACGGTCTCGTCGTCTTCGGCACGAGCCCCGGCACGGGCATCGCCTGCAGCACCACCACCTGCGCGGCGACCAGCCCCACCGGCCAGGGAACGGTCGACGTCACCGTCCTCACGCCAGGAGGCGTCACCGCCCCCGCGACGTTCGCGTACGAAGGAACGCCGCCGCCGGTCCCCGCCCCGAGCGTGACGCATCTGAGCCCGCAGAGCGGACTCCAGGCCGGCGGCACCAACGTCACCGTGCTCGGCAGCAACCTGGGAATGGGCACCGTCAGGTTCGGCAGCACCGAAGGCACCAACACCTCCTGCGGTCCCACCCAGTGCAACACCATCGCTCCCCCAGGCACCGGCACGGTCGACGTGACAGTCACGACAGCCGGCGGAACGAGCGCGCCCAACGCCACGGCCAGGTTCACCTACCAGGGCGCGAACCCGCCGACCGTCACCAGGATGACTCCGACGAGCGGCCCGGCAGCAGGCGGAACGCGCGTCACACTCACCGGCACGAACCTCACCGGCGGCCAGGTCACGTTCGGCTCGACCGACGGGACCAACACGAGCTGCTCGGCCACCTCCTGTGCCAGCACCATGCCGGCGGGCAGCGGTTCAGCTCTGGTCAGAGTGACCACCGCGAGCGGAGCGACGACCGCCGGCGTCTTCACCTACCTGGCCCAGCCCGCTGCGTCGGTGACGCCGACCAGCATCGCGTTCGGCAACCAGCGCATCAACACGACGAGCACCGCGCGAACGGTCACGCTCACCAACACCGGCCAAGCGCCGCTGACCATCAGCAAGGTCCAGCTCGGCGGCAGCAACTCCGGCCAGTTCGCCCGAACGAACGGTTGCCCGAGCAGCCTCGCAGCCGGAGCCAGCTGCCAGGTCACCGTCACGTTCAAGCCCACCTCGAAGGGCGACAAGAGCGCGACTCTCGCCTTCACCACGAACGCACCGGGCAGCCCGCACAACGTGACGCTGACCGGCAAGGGCGTGTCCTAGCCGTCGTACTCCCGCACCAGCCGCTTCGGAGCAACGAGCCGCCAAGCCTCGACGAGCAGCTCCCGCAGCTGCGCGGACTCCACGGTCCGCAGACGGACGATCACCCCGGGCGACCCGGCGTAGTGCGGCGTGAGGAAGAACGTCACCGGGTCCGAAGCCAGCAACGCCGTCTTCTCCGCCAACCCAGCCTTCACGAACACGAACTCCTCCCCCTCGACCGTGTCCGGCGGCGAGCCGCGGTCACCACCGGCGGGATACGCCACGACCTTCCCCTGCACGCGGACGACACCGCGCGGGAAGTGCCCGCCCGGCGGCGAGAACTCCGCTGACGGCAGCGTCTCGAGGAACGCGGACACGTCCTCCCACGTCGACATCCGTCCCATGCCGAGCATGATCTCACCCGACCGACTAGGCCTGGCCGCTTGCTGCCGAACTCTTCTACAACGTGGCATACACCAGTTACAAAGGTGCCATCGCGACATCCGACGCCCGGAAGGAGCCCGTCGTGAGCGTTCGGTCGTGCCTTCGTATGGTTCTGGTCCTTGCCATCGCACTAGCAGGCCTCACGGCGGGGAGCATCGAGGAGAGACGAACGGCAGTGGCAGCGAACTCGTTCCGCAACCCGTTGAACAACAGCGCCGACCCCACGATGGTGCACTACAACGGGAACTACTACCTGTCCACCACGCAAGGCGACCGCATCACGATCTGGAAGTCGAACAGCCTTGCCACCTTGATCAACGCGCCCGCCGTCACGGTGTGGCAGGACAGCGACCCGAGCCGCAACACGCAGATGTGGGCGCCGGGCATGTACCAGTTCAACGGCCATTGGTACATCTACTACACGGCCAGCAACGGCGTCGACGCCAACCACCGGATGCACGTCATCGAGTCAGCAGGGCTCGACCCGATGGGTCCCTATACGTACAAGGGGAAACTCGCCGACTACGGCGTCTACGCGATCGACGGCGAGCCGATGGTGCACAACGGCCAGATGTACTTCACCTGGTCCAGCCCCGGCCGCGGCTTCTCCGGCGGACCGCAGCAGATCTACATCGCCACGATGTCCAACCCGTGGACGACCACCGGCAGCCGCGTCGCTCTCCCCGTCAACAACGGCACGTGCAGCGAGGTCCGCGAGGGTCCGACGTTCCTGTACCGCAACGGCAGAACGTTCCTGACCTACTCGACCTGCGACACCGGCAAGCCCGACTACTCGCTCTGGATGATCTCGGTCGCGAACGGGCTCAACCCGATGGTGCCTGGCAACTGGGTCCAGTACGGCGGCGCGCGCTTCTCCCGCAACAACGCGGCCGGCGTATACGGCCCGGGCCACCACTTCTTCTTCAAGTCGCCGGACGGCACCGAGGACTGGATCGCCTACCACGGCAAGAACACGTCGGCGTACAACTACCACTGGCGGACGACCCGCGCGCAGAAGATCAGCTGGAACGCCGACGGCACCCCGAACCTCGGCGCCCCGGTCGCCCTCGGCGCCAGCCTGCCGCTGCCGTCGGGCGACCCCGGACCGGCGGTGCAGACGATCAACGACTTCGACATCGGCACCGGCAACAACCAGGTCGAGTACTCCGGCGCCTGGAGCTCCGGCTCGAGCTGCGGCGTGCAGTGCTACTTGGGCGACGACCACTGGAGCGGTACGGCCGGCCACACCGCGACGTTCCGCTTCACCGGTACGCAGATCGGCCTCTACTCGGTCCGCGACACCGGCAACGGCATCGCCGCGATGTCGATCGACGGCGGACCCGAACAGCTCGTCGACTACCACGGCGACCCGCGCGTCGGGCAGCACCTGAACTACCTCAGCCCGAAGCTCGCGGCCGGCGGCCACACGCTGCGCGTCCGCGTGACGGGTACGAAGAACGGCTCGGCCAGCTGGACCGCGGTCAGCATCGACCGCGCCGACGTCTGGCCGTAGGCGGACACCGTTGTCGGGTTGTCTTCACAACAGGACGTGGAGACAACCCGACAACCCACGTCGGAGCGGGATCAGAACGAGTACGGGCCGAAGCGGCCCCACGCGATCACGGCGGCGATCAGCAGCAGGACCACGTTCGCGGCGGCGATCGGGAACTCCTTGCGCCGGACGTGCGTGGCGATAGCGCCGATCATCAGCAGGACCAGGCCAACCGCCGCCAACGGCGTGAGGATCACGGCGATCCCGGTCAGCGCCGGGACGACCAGCCCGATCGCGGCCAGGATCTCCAGCGACCCGATCAGCTTCACCAACGGGCCGGAGAAGTCGTTCACCCAACCCATCTGGCTCGCCAGCTGCTCCTTCGGGCGCGCGACCTTCATGGTGCCCGACACGAGGAAGGCCGCCGCCAAGACCCACTGCATCACCCACAGAACCGTATTCATCAACCCGTCCCAACATCAGAGCAGCGATAAATCTGTAGTCACTCTAAAGCGGAGGGCATCCTACGTATTCCCGGATACTCTGACCAGATGGAGCGCAAGCCCAGAAGGGACGCCCAGCGCAACCGCGCCGCCCTGATCGAGACGGCCCGCGGCGTGTTCGCCGAGCAGGGGATCAACGCGTCGCTGGAGGAGATCGCGCGCCGCGCCGACCTGGGCATCGCCACGCTCTACCGGCACTTCCCCGAGCGGGCCGACCTCGCCGACGCCGTCCTGGCCGAGGAGATCGAGGCCCGCGTGACCATCGGCGAAGAGGCGCTCGCGATGCCCGATCCGTGGGACGGGTTCGTCTACTACCTGGAGGCGACGCTCGAGCGGGAGGCCGCCAACCGCGCCACCAACGACCTGATGTCGATCCGCCTCCCCCGCGCCGTCTGCACCGAGAACGCCCGCAAGCGGATGTACGACTTGCTCGTCCAGCTCGTCGAACGCGCCCAACGCAGCGGCCAGCTGCGCGGAGACCTCACACCCGAGGACCTGCCGTTCCTCACCTGGGCCAACACCCGCATCGTCGAGGCCACCGGCTCGATCGCGCCTTACGCCTGGCGCCGCCACCTCGGCCTACTGCTCGACGGCCTGCGCGCGAGCGCGGCGACCGAGCTCGACCAGCCGCCGATGTCACCCCGCCAGGTCTACCGCGCCATGATCACACTGGGCCGCCGCACGCACTGAGCAGGGCGTGCTGGCAACTGGACCGGTCCATAAGGCAGGCTGTGCGGCGATGCGTTCCGTACTCGGGCTGGCTCTCGCCGCGATCCTCTCGGCCGCCCCGGCCAGCACACCGGCAGTCGACGCCGTCGTCGACGGCTGGCAGACCAACACCGTGTACGTCGACGCGAGCATGCGCTCGCTCGTCCCCGAGGAAGACGCCGAACGACTCCGCGCCCGCACCGAGGGGCACGATCCCAAGGTGCTGATCGCCGTCGTTCCGGCGGCCGCGCTCACCGACCAGACCGGCGGCACGCGCGAGGCCGCGGCCCGCGCGTTCGTCGACCAGGCCGTCGACGCACGCAAACAGGACGGCATCTACCTGGTCGTATTCGGCGGTGCCGTCGTCTGGGGCAGTGCCGTCGGCGTGGACGCGCCGGTCGGCGAGATCCTCACCGACGAGCTCACGAAGCACACCAGGTCCGAGCCGGTTGCGCTGCTCGACGGCGTCCTCACCCGGCTCGGTGTTCCCGACGCGCCCGGCCCCGAGCGCACGATCCCGTACCGGCTGATCATCGGCGCCGGCATCGCGCTCGCCATCGGCGTCGGCCTGCTCGTCTGGTGGCGGGTCAGAAGGCGCAAGGACGAAGGCCCCGCGCTCTACCGCCCCTCGTTCGAGGTCCTCCCGGACGAGGCGGACTCCGTCGACGACCGGCGGAAGCTCGCGCTGGAGGACGTCACGAGGTTCGGCGAAGAACTCGACGCTTCCGACGTCAGTGTGGAAACCGACAGCGTCGCCGCGCACGTCCAAGCCGCGATGGACGCCTACCAGGACGCCGGTCGGCTCGCCGACAGCGAGCCGGACGACGCGGCGCTGCGCACGATGCGCGCGACCGTGGAGTACGGCCGCTGGCGCCTCGCCGTCGCCAAGGCGACCCTCGCCGGTACGCCCGCACCGCCGCGGCGCGTGGACTGCTTCTTCGACCCGGCCCACGGCATGTCGACGACGGACTGGATGTACACGCCGGCGGGCGGCCGGCCCCGGGAGATCCCGGTCTGCGCCGCCTGCGCGAAACGTCTCTCGGGGGAGATCAGATGAAACGCTGGACCGTAGCGCTCGCCACCGCCGCGTTCCTGGTGGTCGCCGCGCCTGCCGCCGCCCTTGCCGCCGACGGCGACGACAGCCGGGACCAGGCCGACGTCGACGCGTACTTCGACCAGGTCGCCGCCAAGCTCGGCGAGCCGGGCCTCTACGTCGACCCCGAGGTCACCGACCTCGACTCCGGGGAGATCGCCGCGCTCGACGCCGCGGCGAAGAGCGCGGCCGCCCCTCTGCGGATCGCGGTGGTCCCCGCCGAGCAGATCTCGACCGGCGAGTCGTACTACTCACGCCTCGCCTGGGAAGGCGAGGAGATCGCCGACCAGCTGTACGACCGGGTCGGCGTCGAGG
This sequence comes from uncultured Actinomycetota bacterium, assembly GCA_963762635.1. Taxonomy (GTDB): domain Bacteria; phylum Actinomycetota; class Actinomycetes; order Propionibacteriales; family Actinopolymorphaceae; genus Tenggerimyces. The sequence continues at coordinate 432,663 of CAVXLQ010000003.1, read as the reverse complement.
GCGTGTACGCCGTTCTCGTCGATGCGGACTCCTCCGACGACGGACGCGGCTTCCACGCCGTCCAGCGCGCGGACCGCGGGCCGACGTACTACGTCGGCAACGCGGTCGACCAGGCCGTCGACTGCTGCGCGCCGTACTACGAGACGATGCTGGAGCGCTTCATCCAGCGCGCCCAGGTAGTCGACAACCCGTGGTACATCGACGTCGCGCCGTGGGCGGGTGGCATCGGCGGCATCGGCTTCCTGTGGTGGGGTGGTGTCACGGTGGCCGCCCGGCGGCGCCGGCGGCAGGACGAGGCCGACCACCTCGCGCTCGTCAAGCCGCTGCTGACCGAGGAGGTCATCGCGCTCTCCCAGCAGGTGTCGGCGCTGCCGACAGCCATCGACGAGCAGCAGTCGAAGTACACCAAGGAGATCCTCGACGCGATCGAGAAGGCCCGGCAGCGGCTCGACCGGGCGAAGACCGACGCGAACATCGAGGCGGTCACCACGCTGCTCGGGTCCGCGCGGTACGGGCTCGTCTGCCTCGAGGCGGTACGCGCCGGCAAGCCAGTCCCGAAGCCGACGCCGCCGTGTTTCTTCGACCCGCGGCACGGCCCCAGCACCGACAGCACCCAGTGGAAGCCCGAGGAGGGCGCGGAACGCAAGGTCGACATCTGCGCCGCGTGCGCCGCGCGGCTCGCGGCGAACCAGCAGCCCGAGGTCCGCACGGTGAAGATCGGCGACCGCGACCACCCGTACTGGACGCTCGGCGAGCGCATCGTCGCCTACGTCGACGGCTACTGGAGCGCCGGCGAGAACTCGTGGATGTTCCCGGACCCGAAGCTCCGGCGGCTCGGCACCGAGATGCGCGACCGCTGGGCGGCCGACCGTGCGCGCGGTCGCTTCACCAGGTGGAGCACGAACGTCGGCGACTCGATCAACTCGATGGCGTCCAGGTCGTACGACAACGACGACGACTCCGACGGCGGCGGCAGCGGGCGTTCGTCGGGCGGTGGTTGGTCGTCGCGGACGAGCTCCAGCGGAGGCGGTTCGAGCTCGCGCGCGAGCCATCGTTCCGGCGGCAGCAGGAGCTTCTAGGACATGTACGGCGCGGTGCTGTGCGATATCGACGGTGTGCTGCGTCGGCACCTCCCGATGACCACGTACGACGCGCGGTTCGGCGTGCCGGCGGGGACGTTGGCGGCCGCGGCGTTCACGCCGGACCTGCTGCTGCCCGCGATCACCGGTCGGTGCACGGACGAGGAGTGGCGCGCACGCATCGCCGACAGCCTCGGTGCCGACGGTCCGGCCATGGTCACCGCCTGGTCCGTCTCCGCCGGAGAAGTGGTCGAGGAGGTCCGGGCGATCCTGTCCGACGTGCGTCGAACGGCACCCGTTCTGCTGGTCTCCAACGCGACCTCGCGGCTGGAGAGCGATCTCGAACGACTCGGACTGCTCGACGCGGTCGACGGGATCGTGAACAGCTCCCGCGTCGGCTACGCCAAACCCGATGCCGAGATCTACCGCCACGCCGCGAACCTCGCCGGCGCCGACGTCGAAGCCTGCCTGTTCGTCGACGACACCTTGCCGAACGTCCAAGCAGCGTTGGCGATCGGCATGGCCGGGCACCACTACCAGTCGCCGGACGGGCTACGCGGGATCCTCCACGACCACCTGGTGTGACTTCGCCTCCGGGGCGGCGAACCGAACGAGCGGCTCGCCCTCCGTCAACAGCGCCTTGCGGTCGGCTCGGCTCAGCTTCGCGAACGGCTGAACCGTCAACGCGGCTTCGGACTTCTTCGTCGTCACCGACCAGATCCCCGCGACGAGACCGTCCACGAGGAACGTCGGCGCCATCATTCCGTTGCCCTTGTTGATGATCCGGTCGCGATAGCCCTCGGGCAGCACGCGCGTGCGGAACTTCGCCGTGTGCGCCAGCAGCAGACTGTCGAACGGCGGCAGATACCGCACCGGCACGGGCGTCTCGCCGTCCGGACGTGGTCCGTCGACCACGTCGTACAGGGTCCGACCCGCCTCGTCGGTGAACGTCGTCACCGCGTCGCCGAGCTCCGCGAGTGCCGCGCGTACCTTGGTGACGCGCGACTCACGCAGCCAGGACATCGCGTCCTCCGCGCTGGCGGGTCCGAACGCGCGGAGGTAGCGCAGGACCAACCGCGGGAGGGCTTCCTCGCCCGTCGGCCAGCCCTCCGCGCCCAGTCGCGAGCGCGCCGAGACGTACGCCACCGGCCGGCGACCGGCGAACCGCGAGCACTCCGGGGTCAACAGCAGCAGGGCATGAGTGCGCAGGTGGCGGTAGTTGTGCGCGCCCGACAGCAGGTGCAGCGCATGCGGCCAGCGTTCCTCCGCCAGCGTGACGTAGTCCGTCAGCAGCCGCGGCTCGTCGTCACTGAACTCCAGCGTAGCCTCGATGACCGCGTCGACATCGACGTGCGCTTCGAGGTCGCGCCAGTCCCGGCGACCGCTCCACTCGGTGAAGACCGCGTAGTCGAAGTAGTCGGCGGCCGTCACCACGTGCAGTGTCCGTCGCTGCAGCGTCGCCCGCACGACCTGGTACGACTCCAACAACGACTGGAGGTCGTCCACGGCGAACGAGGACAGCCGCGTCCACAGCGAGAAGAACGGCGAGTCCGGCCGCTGCGCCTGCAACGCACCGAGCCTCGGCAGCGCCTCCTCGACGGTCAGCGGCACCCGGTCCAGCAGGAGCTGGCGGGCCAGGGTCGCCCGGCTCAGCTGCCGGAGGGTGAGCGTTCCGCCGTCAGCGGCTGAGCCGGACGCTGTGGGTGCCGCCGAGGCCGTCGGACGTGTCGACGGCGAGCGAGACCCACGGCCGGACGGCTTGGACGCGGACGGTCGAGTCACCATGCCAGGAACGATATCCGCCTCGTCGTACACCCACCTCGACGTTCACGCTCCCGCGGCCGGGATCGGCGACGGCAACGGCCAGCTCTCCGCGGTGCTCGCGCATGATCACCGCACACGGCGCGGACGCCGTGAGCTCGTCGACGGAGCCGGCGGCCCAGAAGTTCGCGGCGACAATGCCCAAGCGGGGAACGGAGATCGCCTGCACCGCCTTGGTGTTCGCGAGGATGCGAATCTCTTCGGTTTCGGCCAGCGCTCTGGTCCGTGCTGGCGTCGCGCCGGGCAGCAGGACGTAGGCGTACTCCCCCGCCGTCGGATCCACGCCGTGGTCGAACCAGGCGGTCAGGAAGCGCCGGGTGATCGGTGTGGTCGGCCCGGTCTGGTGGATGTCCCGCCAGCGGCCGGTCCGGGCCTCACGCTTCACCGAGAGGGCCGCGCCGCCGGGGAAGACGTACCCGCCGACGCCTTCGAGGTGTGCCCAGCTGGCTTCTCGGGTGACTGCCCAGCCGAGGTCCTGAGGCTGCGGGACACCGTCGAGCAGGAACGCGTTCGTCCCACCGGCATGGAGGTTTCGGTTCTCGACGACGGTCTCGACCGAGTGCCCGCCCGCTCCGGTGATGCCGGCGCCGAGCGCGACGACGTACTCGTCCAGGCAGAACCACGACTTCTTCGCCCGCATCGGCGACGTGATGCCCTCGACGTCCATGCCGGCCGAGCCAAACTCGCCGAGCGCTACGCCGCCTACCCAGCTGGCGTCGACCGGACGCGCCTCGCCCCACTCGCCGCCGGCCTTGTTCGGCAGCGGCTTCTTGTCGATCGTCGTTCCCGGCAGGCGGTACAGGTCGGCGGTCGGCCAGAAGTCGTCGGCGTACTGTCCGTTGTCGGCGTTGTAGAGGTACGTCATGCCCTCGCCGGTGTGGAAGCCCCGCTCGTTCTCGCCGTTGCCGGACTCGTAGTTCGCGATGCGTTTGCTGGCCATCGAGATCGCGTATGCCCAACCAGGACGGCGATGCACGACGCGGTCCATGCCTGGGAAGACGGTGAACGTCGTCGGCTCCGGTGCCGCGGGTACGGACTCGTCGGCGAGCACGCGTGCGTACGTCGCCACCCGCGGGACGCGCGCGCTGGCGAAGATGTCGTCGTGGGTGTCGCGGGTGATCCAGCCCTTGACCATCGCGCGCCAGCGCTGTGCGCGTGCCGGGTCCTCGACAGCGACGCCGTCGGCGAGGTTGAGCAGGTGCTCGAGCGCGCCGTGCGCGTCGTTGTGGTCGCGGGCGTTGCTCCGCGAGATCGCCCGCCCGCGGACGAAGTCGAGCATCTGGTTGTCGTAGATCACCGGCTGGAAGGTTCGCTCGACCGAGTCGAAGAGGACCGAGCGGTTCGGATCGTTCACCTCCCAAGGGGATCCGGCGAGCAGGGCGATGAGCTTCGACATGCCGTCGAGGAGGACGACGCCGTACGTTCCGGTGTAGGGGACCCACGTGTGTTGGACGAACGAGCCGTCGCGGTAGAAGCCGTCGCCGGTCGTGACGTAGGCGAAGACGTCGGACAGGCCGTCGCGGGAGCGGGCGATCCGGTCGTCGGCCTCGCCGAGGATGCCGCGGACGGCGATCGCTCGGCAGAGGTCGACCCGGTTGGCGCCGGTGGAGAGGATGGGGCCGCGTTCCGGCGGGAACATCCAGTACGGGTCGGGGACGAAGTGGTCGATCGCCTGGAGGTAGCTCGCCCGGTCGGCGGCGGGCAGGTGGTCGTACACCAGCGTGCAGGCGTCACCGAGCGCGCGGGTGGAGCCGATCTCCCAGTCCCACCAGTTGCCGTACTCCACCGTGCCCTGCTTGTAGACGCGTTCGTGGACGGTGGCGAGGCCTTGGAGGACGTCGGCGAGCACGGCGGCGTTCTGGTGGAGAGCGCTGCCGTTCGTCGCCCACGCGAGCGCCATGGTCACCAGGCGCGTGTACGTGGTGGTGACGCCGGCCGAGCCCGCGAACGTAGTGTCGGTGAAGACCTGCGCACGGGCGGCGCTCCTGTCGACCAGGCCCTGCCAGCGGCGCGCATCGTTGTCGAGCAACGTGAGGGCCTTGGCGACTCTCGGGTCGGCGGGATCGACCTGGCCGCCGGTGAGGAAGTCGTGCCAGGCGAGGCGGAGCTGCTCGTACGACTGTGCGTTCACCTGGGCGTCGGCCGGGGTCATGCGTCCATTCAACGCGGCGAGGGCGGCGACGCCGCCGAGCCCCGCGACGAGAACGCGGCGTGGAAGCTTCGCTGCCATGTCTCCCCCTCGTACTGGCCGAGCCCTCGACGCTAGGGAAAGCGCTCGCCCGAGGTCAAGGAGTCCGTCCGGTACTGCGCACTGCGGCGACGATTCGCTCGGTCTCCTGCCTGAGCCTCGTGGCCTCCTCGCGGTCATCGTCGTCGATCAGGGCAACGATGGGGCGAATCGCCTTGTCCACAGGCGTTCCCAGCACTCGCGCGAGGAGGTTGACCGCCATGCGGGCCAGACCAGTGAGGTCACCGGCGAAGCTCGTCCTGACGAAGCCCGGGCTGTGACGGAGGTAGCGGACGTTGCCCGGCAGGTCGAGCGCGAGCAACTCGTTGGCGCGGCGGAACTGCAGGTTGGCGCGCTTCCACTGGTAGGCGTTGCGGGTCTGCAGGTCGTCCCACTGGATCGCGTCCGTCGGGGCGCCGGGGACGACGAGGTTGACGACCGTGCCGAGGCGGTCTTCGAGGCCGGTGACGAGGAGCGCGCGGCCGAGGTAGAACAGCGCGAACTGGTGCTCGAGGCCCTCTTCGGTCTCGGCTCTTTCGTAGCGAACGTAGGAGGCGGCGAGCACGAGGGCGTCGATGCGTTCGTACTCCGTCAGCTCGGCGACGACGCGTTCGATCTCCCTGACGAGGGACAGGTCAGCCTGGATGAACCTGGCATCCCCGCCGGCCTCTTCGTGGAGCGTGTCGAACTTCTGCCGACTCCTGCCGATCACGACGACGCGCTCCCCTGCTCTCAGGTAGTGCGCGGCGAGCGCCCGCCCGATGCCGTCGGTCCCTCCGGTGATCACGATCGTCCGCATGCCCACTCCCCGCTGTTTCGGAACAACTGTTCCGGAACAGCGTAGATGCGGAACACTCGTTCCGCAATGGGTAGGATCAGCGGCATGGCGGCGGTTCGGAGGCAGCGGAAGGACGCGGCGCGGAACGCGTCGCTGGTCCTGGAGGCGGCCGCGCAGGCGTTCGGCACGGGTGGGCTGGCCGTGGACATGCGGGAGATCGCGCGGCAGGCCGGGGTGGGGATCGGCACGCTGTACCGGCACTACCCGACCAAGGAAGAGCTGCTCGTCGCCGTTCTGCAGGCGGACATCGCGGCGTGGACCGAGCGAACGTCAGCCGTCGACTCGGCGGACGCGTACGCGGCCTTGCGCTCGTACCTCGTCGCGACGCTCAGCACGCTGGCCGAACGCCGCACGTTGCTCGACGGCCTCGCCGTCGGCGACGCCGCCTCGCCCGCCTTCGCCGCCTGCGGAGAACACCTCCGCACCACCCTCGCCCCCCTCGTCGCCCGAGCCCACACCGAAGGCGCCCTCCGCGCGGACGTGACGATGGAGGACGTCGGCCTCCTCATCGTCGGACTGAGCCGCGTAGTCCAGCTCGCGCCGCACGCCTGGGAGCGCCAGCTCGACCTCGCCCTCGAAGGCTTCCGTACGTAGATCAGGGGCCGCACCAAGCGGCGCGGCCCCTGATCCAGAGTGCGCTGCGGTCAGGCGTTCTTGGCGTTGTACTCGTCGCGCCAGGCGATCCAGTCGCGGGCAAAGCCGAGGTCGTACTTCGGCCCACCCTGCGCGATGGTGAAATGCGTGACGCCTGTGGCCACGAACTCCTCACCGACGGACTCGGGCGGGTCGGAGACGGCGACGGAACGCTCGATCTCCAAGGGATCCCGGCCAACCTCCGCGCACCAGCGGTCCAGCACCGAGGTCAGGTGGCGCAGCCGCTCGGGGTCGCCGAAGCCGTGCCAGATCGTCGCGTGCTCGGCCACGATCCGCAGCGTCTTGCGCTCGCCGCTGCCGCCGATCAGCACCGGGATGTCGCGGTTCGGCGCCGGGTTCAACTTCGCCCAGCGCGACTTGATGCGAGGCATCGACTCGCCCAGCGACGCGATGCGCGACCCGGCCGTCCCGAACTCGTACCCGTACTCGTCGTAGTCACGCTCGAACCAGCCGGCCCCGATCCCCAGGATCAGCCGACCGTCGGAGATGTGGTCGACGGTCCGGGCCATGTCCGCCAGCAGGTCGGGGTTCCGGTACGAGTTCGCCGACACCAGCGCGCCGATCTCGATGCGTGACGTGGCCTCGGCCCACGCGCCGAGCATCGTCCAACTCTCGAAGTGCAGGCCGTCGGGCTCCCCGGACAGCGGGAAGAAGTGGTCCCAGTTGTAGACCACGTCCGCGCCGGCTTCTTCGAGGTCGGCGACCGCCTGGCGGATCTGGGCGTAGTCGGCGTGTTGAGGTTGGAGCTGGACTCCAATACGAACCGGTCTCGTCATGTACATCGTTAGCCGGGAAGCGATCCCGTACATTCCCCGGGCGACCGGATCAGGACGAGATCGTGACGATTCCGGACGCACCGTCCACCGTGATCTCCTGCCCGGACGTGATCCGCGTGGTCGCGTCCGGCACGCCGACCACCGCCGGGATCCCGTACTCGCGCGCCACCACGGCGCCGTGGGAGTTCGCGCCGCCCATCTCCATCACCAGGCCGCCCGCCGTGAGGAACAACGGCGTCCAGCCCGGGTCCGTCGACGGCGCGACAAGGATCTCGCCGGGCTCCAGGTGGGCGCCGACCGGGTCGAGGACGACCCGCGCGATCCCGGTCACCGTGCCGCTCGACGCGGACGTTCCCACCAGGTCGCCCTCGGTGGCAGCCGTCCCGAGCGCCTCCAGGTCGGTACCGTCGGACAGCATCATCCGCGGGATCCGCCGGCGCTTGAGCTCGGACGCATACGCCTCCCGCCGCTCGACGACGAGCGCACGGCAGTCCTGACCGCCGAGCGCATCCCGGATCTCGACGAGGTCGAGGAAGAACACGTCGTCCGCTTCCGCGATCCGGCCCGCAGCCGCGAGGTTCTGACCGATCAGCCCGAGCTGAGCGCGTGCGGCCGCCAGGGCGAGAACGATGAGGTACTTCGGGTACTCGCGCAGCCCGGCCAGCGCCCTTACGCGGCGCAGCGCGAATCGCACGACAGGCTTGGCCAAACCCGCCTTGGCGACTAGTTTTCTCGCCGCCGCCTCGGCCTCCACCGCGCCCCGTTCGAACATCCGGTCCGGCGCCGCCGACTCGTCGTCGAGCCGCAGGTAGTTGGCGAGCACGCCGAGCAGGTGAGTCGGGTCGTCGCTCCAGCGGGGCATGCCGAGGTCGATCTCGGCGACCGCGCGATGCCCGTACGTACTCAGGAAGCCCACGAGTCCGGCCTGCGCGACCAGCGGCAGCCCTCGCTCGCGGAAGAGTTCGGCCAGCTCCGCCGGCGTCGACTGGATGAACTGCTCGGCGGCCGCCGCCTCGGACCTGATGCGCTGCGCGAGGTGCCAGAGCTCCAGGTCCATCTCGGTCGTGACGTTGTGCGGCACGCTCCGCAGCACGGCCTCGAGGTCGCCGGACTCCAGCCTGGAGCCGAGCAGCTTGGCCGTGAGGCCGAGCATGAGGAACCCCGCGGCGGCGTCCGGCATGCTGCGGATGGCGGTCGGGAGCATCACCTCGCCGAGGATCCGCTCGACGTGGTCGAGTCGTTCGCGTGGCCCGGCGTTCGGCGGGACCGCCGTACGTTGTGCCATCAACGTCGTCAGCCGGGCCACGTGCCGATGCCCGGCGCGTGGGTTGAGGACGGCGGCGAGCAACGTCCCCGGCGCCCGCAGCTTCAGGGCAATCCGGAGGATCCGGCGCCTCAGCCTGCGGCCGGAGCCCGTCTCGGCGGCGTACCGCGGATCGTCCGCGAGCCTGCGGGCGATCACCGCCGACCGCGCCTCCATCACGTCGAACACGCGCGGGACGAACCTGCGTGCGTCCTCGTTGCGCAGGATCGGCGTGAAGTCGAAGAACAGGCGCTGGCCCGCGATGACGACGGCGGGCGGTCCGGCCAACCGGTCCTCCACCGGGATGCCGGCGAGCTCGGCGACCGAGGTGCCGACGAGCTTGAACGCGGCAAGGCCGGACGGCGTGAGCGGACGAGTGAGGCCCTGAGCGATGCTGCCGCTGAAGAAGACGCGGACGTCGCCTTTCGCCTTCTCTGGAAGGGGATCCGGCAAGGGGAAGAGCGTCGTGACCGGACGGGCCTGCGTCAACCACAGCTTGCCTGCCGCGTCGATCGCCCACTCGGTGTCTTGCGGGGCTTGGAAGTGGCGTTCGGTCTCGTCGCCAAGCTCGGCGAGCGCACGTACCTGATCGTCGGTGAGGCAGGCCTCGTTCGCCTCGACCGCGACCTGCTCGGTGCCGCCACCCGGCGTTGAGCGGATCGCGATTCGCTTGTCGCCCAACCTGCGCTCGAGAATCTCGCCGGTCGCGGTGTCGACGACGAAGTGGTCGGGGTTGACGGCGCCGGAGACGACGGCCTCGCCGAGGCCCGGACTCGCGTCGATAACAGCCTGCCTGCGACGGCCGGTGACGGGGTCGGCGGTGAACAGCACGCCGGCGACCTCCGCGTCGACCATCTGCTGCACGACAACAGCGAGCGCGACGGTGTCGTGGTCGACGTCGTTCGTCGCGCGGTACGCGACCGCGCGGTCGGTCCACAGGCTCGCCCAGCACCGGCTCACGGCGTCGAGGAGCGCGTCGGGGCCGACGATGTTGAGATACGTGTCCTGCTGGCCGGCGAAGCTTGCGGAGGGAAGATCTTCAGCCGTGGCTGAGGAACGGACGGCTACGGGTGGGTTGTCGCCGCCCAGCGCGCGATAGCCGGCGAGGATCGCCTGCGCGGTGGCATCGGGGATGGCCGCCGCCCGCAGCCGCGCCCGGGCGCCCTCACCCAGCTCTGCCAGCTCTTTGATGTCGGCGGCCGGCGCTTTCGCCAGGACCGCGAGGATCGGCTCGAGCCCAGCCTGCGCGGCGACCTCGCGATAGGCGTCGGTGGTGACGACGAACCCGGGCGGCACCGGAAGCCCGGCCCGAACCAGCTCCCCAAGATTCGCCCCCTTGCCGCCCGCATCGTCAAGACAGGTGCAGTCGAGCTCGGCAAACGTCCGTACCAGCGAGCCCGTAGCCCGCGCCCTCGCAGCGGTCCTGTTCATGAACCCAAGGTAACAGAGAACTCAACACTTGGTGAATTACCCGTCGTGGTGAGGTGCCTCACGCAGCTCCCCTTCCACTCCCCCAACCGCTGTCGGCGCCGGCCATTAGGCTGCCGCCAGGACCCTCACGACCTGCCCGGCCCGCCTAGGGCGGGCCCTACCCAGTGGTCGCTCCGCCGAGTGGGGGCGCCCTTCCCCTTCCCATACCACCAGGCGTCGCCCGGTTCGGCCGAACCACGCGCACGTGGGGCCGAGCCGGCCACGGGCTGGTGCGACCCGACCCGCGGCTTAGGCGACTGGTTCCAGGGTTTCCGATTCCGCGCGTTGGCGACGGCGCCGAGTGCCATCTGTGGAGAACTCGGCCGATTTCGATTCTGTGGAGGAATCGTGGCCCCGCCGGGCCGTGCGCCCAGCCATGGTCGAGTTGTTGGACAGATGTCGGCTTAGAGACCGAGATCCGTCCAACAAGTCCGACCCGACGCGGCGCATCCCCTTCGCCGGCCCGACAGCTCCGAGTTGTTAGACAAACGTCGGCATAGAGACCGAGATCCGTCCAACAAGTCCGACCCGACCGGCGCCACCGCGGCCGCGGGCCCCGAGCCGCGAGCGTCCGCTGCGCGAACGTGCTACGCCGGCCCGACAGCTCCGAGTTGTTAGACAAACCTCGGCATAGAGACCGAGATCCGTCCAACAAGTCCTAAGCCACCCGGTGCATCCAGCCGTGCGAATCCTCCGCGCGGCCGTACTGGATGTCCAGCAGGCGGGAGCGGATCTCGGTCGCGACCGGGGTGGCGTCGCCTTCCTTGGCCATCACGATCTCGCCGCCGCGCCACTTCAGCGATCCGACCGGCGTGATCACCGCGGCGGTACCGCAGGCGAAAACCTCCACGATCCGGCCGGACTCGACACCCGAACGCCACTCGTCCACGTCGATCCGCCGCTCGTCGACCTTGTGGCCCAGAGCACCAGCCAGCGCGATGATCGCGTCGCGCGTGATCCCCTCCAAGATCGTCCCCGTCAGCGCGGGCGTCACGATCGAGCCGTCGTCCTGGACGAACCACAGGTTCATCCCGCCGAGCTCCTCGACCCACCGGCGCTCCACGGCGTCCAGGAACGCGACCTGCTCGCACCCGTTGGCGATCGCCTCCTGTTGCGCCACCAGCGAGGCCGCGTAGTTGCCGCCGCACTTGGCCGCGCCGGTCCCGCCGATCGCGGCCCGGGTGTACTCCTCCGAGAGCCAGATCGACACCGGCTTCACACCGGACGCGAAGTACGGCCCCGCCGGCGAGGCGATGGCGATGAACTTGACCTCGGCGGAGGGCCGCACGCCGATGAACGCTTCCGAGCCGTACATGAACGGCCGCAGATAGAGGCTCTTCTCCCCGCCCGACGGCACCCACCCGGCGTCGGTCGAGACCAGCAGATCCAGCGCGGCAACGAAGTCGGCAGCAGGCAGCGAAGGCAGCGCGAGCCGCTGGGCCGACCCCGCGAAGCGCCGCGCGTTCGCGTCCGGACGGAACGTCCAGATCGACCCGTCCGGATGGCGATAGGCCTTCAAACCCTCGAAGATCTCCTGCGCGTAATGCAGCACAGCCGACGCCGGGTCGATGAGCAACGGACCGTACGGCTTGAGCACGGCGTCGTGCCAGCCGCGCGAAGCCGTCCAGCTCGCCTCGACCATGTGGTCGGTGAAGTACTTGCCGAACCCAGGGTCGGCCAGAATCTCGTCGCGCCGCGAGGCCGGCACCGGCGAGTCCGTCAGCTGGCGGGCGAACTCAAGGCTTGCGGTCATGGCTGCACCGTACCCAATCGTGAATGTGTCGACAGAAAAGTATGGAGATACAAAACACCGCCTGCCGAAGCCGGCAGGCGGTGTGGGCCGCAACTAACGTGATGCGGCCCTACGTGGCTACTCGGCTGGCGATCGCGTCGCCGATCTCCGCGGTCGTACGGAAAACACCCGCGGAGCGCGCGGACAGGTCGGCGTGCACGACGTCCTCGATCCGGCGGGCGGCGTCGCTGAGCCCGAGGTGCTCGAGCAGCAGCGCCGCGGACAGGATGGCGGCCGTGGGGTCGGCCTTTCCGGTGCCGGCGATGTCGGGGGCCGAGCCGTGTACGGGCTCGAACATGCTGGGAGCGGTGCCGTCGGGGTTGATGTTTCCGCTCGCCGCGAGGCCGATTCCGCCGGTCACGGCGGCGGCCAGGTCGGTGATGATGTCGCCGAACAGGTTGTCGGTGACGATGACGTCGAACCGTTCGGGCTGCGTCACCATGAAGATCGTCGCCGCGTCGACGTGCAGGTAGTCGACGGTGACGTCGGGGAACTCCTGCGAGACCCGGTCGACCGTACGCGACCACAGCCCGCCCGCGTGCACGAGCACGTTGGTCTTGTGGACCAGCGTGAGCTTCCCGCGCCGCGCCTGCGCGCGGCGGAACGCGTCACGGACGACGCGGTCGACGCCGTGCGCGGTGTTGATGCTGACCTCGGTCGCCAGTTCGTGCGGGGTGTCCTTACGAACGACGCCGCCGTTGCCGACGTAGAGGCCTTCGGTGCCCTCCCGGACCACGACGAAGTCGATCTCCCGCTCGCCGGCGAGCGGGGAAGGAACGCCGGGGAACAGCTTCGAGGGCCGCAGGTTCACGTAGTGGTCGAACTCGAACCTGATCCGCAGCAGCAACCCGCGCTCGAGGATGCCGGGCGGCAGGTTCGGGTCGCCGGGGCGGCCGCCGACCGCGCCGAGCAGGATCGCGTCGTGGTCGCGGAGCTCGGCGAGCACCTTGTCTGGAAGCACCTCGCCGGTCGCGAGATAGCGGTTCGCGCCCAGGTCGTAGTCCGTCGTCTCGAGCGTGGTGTCGTACGACGGGGCGACGGCCTGGAGGATCTTCACGGCCTCGGCGGTGACCTCGGGACCGATGTAGTCCCCACCGATCACGGCCAGGCGGATGTTGCGCGACATGCGTTCACCATATCCGGGGCGTCCGGATGCCGGACAAGCAGTCCTAGCATTCGGACAGTTGGACGAGTAGTGCCCTAGTGGGCGGAATGGTCTTCGTGCCCGGTCTCGCCACCGTTGTCACGGCGATCCATGGCTTCTTGCAGGGCCTGGTTGGCCAGCTGCTGCGCTTCGGTCATTTCGGGTACTTCCTTGCTGGCTTGAAGGTTTTGGGCCAGCGCGAAGACTCCGCGACGGGGTGCTGGCCCGTCCTACCGAGCCCCGCCGCGGCTGAGAAGGATGACTACTCGCCGCATGATGGGACCGACATTAGTTGGACATCCAAGTAGTTGTCTGTCTCAAGACAGAACTTCTCGCATGCCGAGACAGAACGTGGATATGCGACACTCCCCCGCATGAGTGCCCCGCCCCACCTGCCTCCCGTCGTCGCGCGCGCCCATCAGCTGTCGCGACAACGTGGGTACGTCTCGTCCTGCCGGAACGAGACCGGCCGGCTGCTCGCGTCGCTGGCCGCGACGCGGGACGGCGTCCTCGCCGAGACCGGTACGGGCTGCGGCGTCGGCTCGGCCTGGCTCCGCAGTGGCATGCGGAACGGCGCCCGCCTGCTGACCGCCGAGCACGACCCCGGGCTGGTGTCGGCCGTACGGGAGATGTTCGCCGGCGACGAGTCGGTCGAGGTGCTCGAAGCGGACTGGAAGGAGCTCGCCGAGCACGCGCCGTTCTCGCTGCTGTTCCTGGACGTACGCGAGGCCAAGCGCGCCGGTCCGGATGTCGCGGGCGACATCATGACGCCGGGCGGCATGGTCGTCCTCGACGACTTCACGCCGTGCGAGACGTGGCCGCCGATGTACAACGGGCGGGTCGACTCGATGCGTCAGGAATGGTTGCTGGACGAGCGGTTCACGACCGCCGAGATCATGGTCGCCACCGACGCGAGTGTGCTGATCGCCACCCGCCGCTAGCGACTCAGTCCTCCAGGTCGATCGAGCGGGCGTTCACCGCGTCGATCTCACGCACGATTTCGTCCAACGCCGCTTGCGGAATCGCCGAGTCGACGGTCATCGCGACCAGCGCCTGGCCGCCCTTGCGGTCACGCGACACCTGCATGCCCGCGATGTTGACATTCGTCTCGCCGAGGATCCGGCCGACCACACCCACGATGCCCGGACGGTCGACGTACCGCAGCACCGCCATATGCGACGCGGGCTCGATCTCGATGTCGAAACCGTCGACCTCGACGAGCTTCTCGTGGTGCTTGGGTCCGACCAGCGTGCCCGCAACCGAGACTTGACGCCCGTCCGCGAGCGTGCCGCGCAGCGTTACCAGGTTGCGAAACTCGGGGCTGTCGCCGTCCGTCACGAGCCGCACCTCGAGGCCACGTTCGGCGGCGAGCAAGGGCGCGTTGACGTACGAGACCTGCTCCTCGACGACGTCGGTGAACACGCCCTTCAACGCCGCGAGCTCGAGCACCTTGACGTCGTGCTCGGTGATCTCGCCGCGCACCTCGACGTCGAGCTGCTGCGCGACCTCGCCGGCAAGCGCGGTGAAGATCCGTCCGAGCTTCTCCGTCAGGGGAATCCCCGGCCGTACGTCCTCCGCGATCACGCCACCCTGCACGTTCACCGCGTCCGGCACCAGCTCGCCGGCCAACGCCAGCCGCACCGAACGTGCGACCGCGATGCCCGCCTTCTCCTGCGCCTCCTCGGTGGAAGCTCCGAGGTGCGGCGTCACGACGACGTTCTCCAGCTCGAACAGCGGCGACTCCGTGGTCGGCTCGGTCACGAACACGTCGATGCCCGCACCCGCGACGCGGCCTTCCTTCAACGCCACATACAAGGCGTGCTCGTCGACGAGCCCACCACGCGCCGCGTTGACGATCGAGCACGCCGGGCTTCACCAGTCCCAGCTCGGTCTCGCCGAGCAGACCCAACGTCTCCGGCGTCTTCGGCAGGTGCACGGTGATCATGTCCGCGGCGGCGAGCAGCTCGGGCAGCGGTACGAGGCGTACGCCCATCTGCGCGGCGCGTCCGGGCTGGACGTACGGGTCGTACGCGATCACGTTCATGCCGAACGCGGACAGCCGCTGCGCGACGAGCACACCGATCCGGCCGAGGCCGAGCACACCGATGGTCTTCTCGTAGAGCTCTGTGCCGGTGTACTTGCTGCGCTTCCACTCCCCCGCACGCAGCGACGCGTTCGCGGCGGGGATGTTGCGTGCGACCGCGAGGAGCAGACCGATGGCGTGCTCGGCGGCGGAGACGATGTTGGACAGTCGGGGCGTTCACGACCATCACGCCGGCCTGGGTCGCGGCCTTCACGTCGACGTTGTCGAGCCCGACACCAGCGCGGGCGACGACCTTCAAGCGCGACGCGGCGGCGAGCGCTTCGGCGTCGACCTTGGTGGCGGACTCGGATGAGGATCGCGTCGACCTCGGCGATCGCGGCCAGCAGCTCGGCGCGGTCGGCGCCGTTGGCGTGGCGGATCTCGAAGTCGGGGCCTAGCGCTTCGACGGTCGCAGGGGAGAGTTCTTCCGCGATCAGAACGACGGGTTTCGGCACGGCTCGGCCTTCCAGGTCGGCTCAGGACTTCCCCCGAGCACGACAATGGGCCCGGCCGGCTCTCTCAGGATAACCACAAGAGAACTGGACCGGGCCCATCGCCCTGGTTACGACTCGGTCAGCTCCGGGCGGCGGTGCCCTCGATGTAGTCGTCGTCGTGCGACTTCACCCACGCCATCAGCTTGCGGAGGTCGCGCCCGGTCGCCTCGATCGGGTGCTTCTCCGACTCTCTCGCGGAACTCCGCGAACTCCGGGCCGCCCGCGTCCTGGTCGGCGATGAAGCGCGCCGCGAACGTGCCGTCCTGGATGTCGTTCAGCACGTCCTTCATCCGCGCCTTCACCGACGCGTCGATGATCCGCGGCCCCGACACGTAGTCGCCGTACTCCGCGGTGTCGGAGACCGACCAGCGCTGCTTGGCGATTCCGCCCTCGTACATCAGGTCGACGATCAGCTTCAGCTCGTGCAGGCACTCGAAGTACGCGACCTCGGGCTGGTAGCCCGCCTCGATCAGCGTCTCGAAGCCGGCCTGGATCAGCGCGGAAAGCCCACCACACAGCACGGCCTGCTCGCCGAACAGGTCCGTCTCGGTCTCCTCGGTGAAAGTCGTCTTGATGCCGCCGGCGCGCAGTCCACCGATGGCCTTCGCGTACGACATCGTCAACGGCCACGCGTTGCCGGTCGCGTCCTGCTCGACGGCGACGAGAACGGGTACGCCGCGGCCCTCGCTGAACTCGCGACGGACCAGGTGACCCGGGCCCTTCGGCGCGACCATCGCGACGTCGACGCCCGCCGGCGGCTTGATGTAGCCGAAGCGGATGTTGAAGCCGTGCCCGAAGAACAGCGCGTCGCCGTCGACCAGGTTGGGCTCGATCGCCTCCTCGTACAGACGGCGCTGGGCCGGGTCCGGCGCGAGAACGACGATCAGGTCGGCCTCCTCGCACGCCTCGGACGGCGTCACGACGCGCAGCCCCTCGGCCTCGGCCTTCGGCCGGCTCTTCGAGCCCTCCAGCAGACCGACGCGCACGTCGACACCGGAGTCGCGCAGGGACAGCGCGTGCGCATGGCCCTGGCTGCCGTACCCGAGGACGGCGACGTTCCGACCCTGAACGATCGACAGGTCGGCGTCGTCGTCGTAGAACAGCTCTGCTGCCACTGGTCATACTCCTTCGTTGAATCTGACACGTGCCCCTGGGCGACTGACGTACGTTACGCGCTCCGGTCCAGTGACCTGAGCGTCCGGTCCGTGATCGAACGTCCGCCGCGGCCGATCGCGACCATGCCGGACTGGACGAGCTCGCGGATCCCGAACGGCTCGAGAACGCGCAGCATCGCCTCCAGCTTGTCCTTGCTCCCGGTCGCCTCGATCGTCATCGAGTCGGTCGACACGTCGACGACCTTCGCGCGGAACAGCTCGACGGCCTCGAGCACGTTGCCCCGCGTCTGGATGTCGGCCTTCACCTTCACCAGCAGGAGCTCGCGCTGCACCGACGTCGACGAGTCGAGCTCGACGATCTTGATCACGTTGACGAGCTTGTTCAGCTGCTTGGTGACCTGCTCGAGCGGGAGGTCCTCGACGTTCACGACGACCGTCATCCGCGAGATCTCCGGATGCTCGGTGGGGCCGACCGCGAGCGAGTCGATGTTGAAGCCGCGGCGGGAGAACAACCCCGCTACACGGGCGAGAACGCTCGGCTTGTTCTCCACAAGGACAGACAGCGTGTGACGAGACATTGGTCAATATCCCTTACAGATCGTCGTTGTGGAACGCCGGCGCGAGGTCGCGGGCGATCTTGATGTCGTCGTTGCTCATGCCTGCCGCGACCATCGGCCACACCATCGCGTCGCGATGCACGACGAAGTCGACCACGACCGGCTGGTCGTTGATCTCCATCGCCTTCTCGATCGTCTCGTCGATGTCCTCGGTCTTCTCGCAGCGCAGCCCGACGCAGCCGTACGCCTCGGCCAGCTTGGCGAAGTCCGGGATCCGCGGCACGGCGTCCGGACGCTCGCCGCCGGACCCCCGCCGGTGCAGGTCGGTGTTGGAGTATCGCCCACCGTAGAAGAGCGTCTGCCACTGCCGGACCATGCCGAGGCTGGAGTTGTTGATCACCGCGACCTTGATCGGTATGCCCTCCAGCGCGCAGGTCGCGAGCTCCTGGTTGGTCATCTGGAAGCAGCCGTCGCCGTCGATCGACCACACCGTCTTGTCCGGCGCGCCGACCTTGGCACCCATCGCGGCGGGAACGGAGTAGCCCATCGTGCCGAGGCCACCGGAGTTGATGAACGAGCCGGGGTTCTCGTACGAGATGAACTGCGCGGCCCACATCTGGTGCTGCCCGACGCCCGCGACGTACAAGGCGTCCGGGCCGGCGGCCTGGCCGATCTTCTCGATGACCTGCTGGGGCGCCATCGTTCCGTCGTCCGGCTTGTCGTAGCCGAGCGGGTAGCGCGACTTCCACTCGTCGAGCAGCCGCCACCAGGCGGCGTAGTCGCCGCGCCGGCCGGCCTCGTGCTCGGCCTGGATCGCCACGACGAGGTCCGCGATCACCTCACGGCAGTCGCCGACGATCGGCACGTCCGCCGTCCGGTTCTTGGAGATCTCGGCGGGGTCGACGTCCGCGTGCACGACCTTCGCGTGCGGGGCGAACGTGGAGAGCTTGCCGGTCACCCGGTCGTCGAACCGCGCGCCGAGGCAGATCAGCAGGTCGGACTTCTGCAACGAGCCGACGGCGGCGACCGTGCCGTGCATGCCGGGCATTCCCAGGTGGAGCTTGTGGCTGTCTGGGAACGCACCCCGTGCCATCAAGGTAGTGACGACGGGGATCCCGGTCATCTCGGCCAGGACGCGAAGCTCCTTCGACGCCCGGGCCCTGACCACGCCGCCGCCCACGTACAGGACGGGTCGGCGGGACTCAGCGATTAGCCGGGCCGCCTCGCGCACCTGCTTGGCGTGCGGGCGGGTGACCGGCCGGTAGCCCGGGAGGTCGACGGTGCCAGGCCAGGTGAACGTGGTCATGGCCTGCATCGCGTCCTTGGACACGTCGACGAGCACCGGTCCAGGTCGCCCGGTCGACGCGATGTGGAACGCTTCGGCGACCGCCTGCGGGATCTCCGCCGGGTCGGTCACCAGATAGGAGTGCTTGGTGATCGGCAAGGTGATGCCGCGGATGTCGGCTTCCTGGAACGCGTCGGAGCCGATCGCCGCGCTCGGCACCTGGCCGGTGATCGCGACCATCGGGACCGAGTCCATGTAGGCGTCCGCGATGGGAGTGACGAGGTTCGTGGCGCCCGGGCCGGAGGTCGCCATACAGACGCCGGGCCGGCCGGTGGCGTACGCGTAGCCGCTCGCCGCGTGGCCCGCGCCCTGCTCGTGCCGGACCAGGTAGTGCCGGATCTTCTTGGAGTCCAGCAGGGGGTCGTACGCGGGCAGGACCGCGCCGCCAGGGATGCCGAAGACGGTGTCTACGCCGGCGGCTTCCAACGATTTGATCAGGCTCTCAGCGCCGGTTACCTGCTCGGTCATGGTCTTCGCCCCTTGTCCTGGCTGGGTGGCTCTTCTCGACTTTGGCAAACAAAAACCCCTCGGCCCGAACGGGCGGCGAGGGGTAGCGCGCTGGCATGTGGCCTATCTGGCCTAGCCGGCGCGCTTGCGAAGTACGAGAAGGAACGAACGCACACCCGAACGTTCTCCGACCGGGTGGCCATTCGTCAAGTTTGGTAGGACGCCCGTCTTGATATCCGAGATCATCATCTCGCGCCGAGCGCCCCTAGGAGGAGTGGCAGGGAGCGGTGGAGCTCACGTTCCCAGTACGGCCAGCTGTGCGTGCCGGGGCCGTACAGGTCGGTGACGAGCGGGGCATGGAGCTGTTTCAGGCGCTGCGCGACGAGGACGTTCTGCTCCCAGAGCTCCTGCTCGAGCGTGTCCACCGGCCTCGCGGGGTCGTCGAACGGGCCGGGCTGGCCGTTGCCGCTGGCCAGGAACACCGGCGTATGCCTGAGCTGGCGGGCGAGGTGGAGCGGGTCGTGCGCGTTCCAGATCCGTCGTTGCTCGACCGGGTCGCCCCAGAGCCCGAGCGGGTCCTCGCCGAAGGCCGCGTTGAGGTCGAGGACGAACTGGGCGTCGTGGATCGGGTTGACCACGCCGCTGTAGCTGGCCGCCGCCCGGAACATGCCCGGGTGCCGCGCGGCGTAGCTGAGCGCGCCGAAGCCGCCCATCGACAGGCCGGCGACCACGCGCCTGTGGCCGGCGCCGTAGTCGCGCTCGAGCAGCCGGCGGAGCTCCTTCAGGTGGAACGTCTCCCACTTCGGGGTGCCGCGGTCGCCTTGGTTCCACCAGTCGGTGTACCAGCCGACGTTGCCGGCCTCGGGCATGACGACGAGCGTCTTGCGCAGGGCCTTGGTCTCCGCGACGTCGGTCAGCGCGGTCCAGCTGGTGTAGTCGCCGCAGCAGCCGTGCAGGAGGTAGAACGTCGGCCAGCTCTGCTGCGTACCTTTCGCGCCAGCCGTCCGGGGTGAGCAGCCGGACCTTGACGGCCTGGCCGAGCGCGGGCGAGTCGACGGTGAGGTCGAGCTGCCGTTCGGCAACCCACTCCTCCTTGACGACGCGGGGCTTGGCTCGGAGCCGCCGTGGCTGGGGCCACGAAGCCCAGAGCGAGCAGGAACGCCAGGAGCAGCGCGAGAACGATCGAACGCGAGCGTGCCATGCCGGGCTCCCTCCGCCGAGCTGAGCCAAGCTCAGCGCTCGCGCCACGCACCGGTCAACCCCACCGCCCGATCCGGCCACCTCCCGCGCCCGATCCCGCAACTGGAACGTTCTGGCACCTAGCCGCGGCCGAGAATGTGCCAGAACGTTCCAGTCGGCGGTGGCCGGGCGCGTCAGGCGAGTTGTTCCAGGGATCTCGGCATAGGGGCCGAGATCCCTGGAACAATGCGAGCGCCCACCGCTGGCTGGCGACGCGTGCGTTTCGAGGCGGGGCCCTCACGCGAAGAGGTTCGGACCAGGGTGCCCCCGACCCAAAACAGGGGTGGCGCGGCCGGCGATACTGGGACGGTGGCAGCACGGGTGTTCGTTCAGGACTGGCAGTTCGAGTGCTGCGGCGACGACTTCGCCGTCGGCGACGAGGTGGCGTGGACGACGATGTCGGCCGGATGTCGACTGGCTGGCGCGCCGGCTCGGCGAGCGCGAGGCGGCGAACGTGACGCACACCGAGGAGCACCACGGCAGCTCCCACGGGAACGTGGCGGGCCAGGTCACCGCGATCGAAGCGGCCTTCTACGGCGAGAAGGCCGTGCCGGCGAAGCGGCTGCGCGAGCTGGTCCCCGTACCGGGGACGGGCAAGCTGAAGCCCCTCACCGACACCCGCGACTTCCGGGGCGAGGAGGGGCTCAGCTTCGCCGGCTTCCTGGTCGACCTCGCCCGGATGTCACCGCGCGGGAGCGGGGCGCTAACCCGCAGACCGCGCCCCGTGAGCGGCGGACTGGACGAGCTTGGCGTACTTGCCCAGCACGCCGCGGCTGTACTGCGGCGGCAGCGGCTCCCAGTCCTTGCGGCGGCGTTCCAGCTCGTCCTCGTCGACCAGCAGGTCCAGCGTCCGCGCGGTCATGTCCAGCCGTACGAGGTCGCCGTCGACGATCAGGCCGATCGCGCCACCGTCCACCGCCTCGGGCGCGACGTGGCCGACGCACAGCCCAGTCGTCCCGCCCGAGAAGCGCCCATCCGTCAACAGCAGCACGGACTTGCCGAGGCCCGCACCCTTGATCGCGCCGGTGATCGCGAGCATCTCGCGCATCCCCGGCCCGCCCTTCGGACCCTCGTACCGGATCACCACGACGTCGCCGGCCTGGATCGTGCCGTCCTCCAGAGCGTCCAGCGCGCCGCGCTCGCGTTCGAAGACCCGCGCCGGGCCCTCGAACACGACCTCGTCCAACCCCGCGCTCTTCACCACCGCGCCCTCCGGCGCCAGCGACCCGTGCAGGATCGACAGGCCACCGGTGCGGTGGATCGGGTTCCGGATCGCGCGGATGATCGTGCCGTCGACGTCCGGCGGCGCGATGTCGGCGAGATTCTCCGCGAGCGTCTTCCCGGTGACCGTCATGCACGACCCGTCGATCAGCCCGGCGTCGAGCAGCGCCTTCATCACGACCGGGATGCCGCCGACGCGGTCGACGTCGGTCATCACGTACTTGCCGAACGGCTTGAGGTCGCCGAGGTGCGGCACCCGGTCGCCGATCCGGTTGAAGTCGGCCAAAGACAGCTCGACCTCGGCCTCGCGCGCGATCGCGAGGAGGTGGAGTACGGCGTTCGTCGAGCCGCCGAGCGCCATGACGACGGCGATCGCGTTGTCGAACGCGGCCGGCGTGAGGATCTTCCGCGCGGTCAGGCCGCGGCGCAGCATCTCGACGACGGCCTCGCCGGACCGGCGGGCGATGCCGTCGCGGCGGCGGTCCGTAGCCGGCGGGGCGGCCGAACCCGGCAGCGCCATCCCCAAAGCCTCGGCAGCAGACGCCATCGTGTTCGCGGTGTACATGCCGCCGCACGCGCCCTCGCCCGGGCAGATCGCGCGTTCGATCGCGTCGACCTCCTCGCGCGTGATGAGGCCCCGCGCGCAGGCGCCGACGGCCTCGAACGCGTCGATGATCGTGACCTCGCGGTCGCCCACGCGGCCGGGCAGGATCGAGCCCGCGTACACGAACACCGACGCCAGGTCGAGCCGCGCCGCGGCCATGAGCATGCCGGGCAGCGACTTGTCGCAGCCGGCCAGGAGTACGGAGCCGTCGAGCCGTTCGGCCTCCATCACCGTCTCGACCGAGTCGGCGATGATCTCGCGCGACACCAGCGAGAAGTGCATGCCGACGTGGCCCATCGCGATGCCGTCCGACACCGAGATCGTGCCGAACTCCAGCGGGTAGCCACCCGCCGCGTGGACGCCGTCCTTCGCGGCCTTGGCGAGCCGGTCGAGGGAGAGGTTGCAGGGCGTGATCTCGTTCCAGGACGAGGCGACGCCGATCTGCGGCTTCTCCCAGTCGTCGTCTCCCATGCCGACAGCCCGAAGCATGCCGCGCGCGGCGGCCCGCTCCAGTCCGTCGGTCACCTCACGGCTGCGCGGCTTGATGTCTTGGCTCATGGCCTGAGCCTAAGGGTGGCTGGCCCCAGCTCCAGGGTCTGGTCGGCGAGCGACGCCTCGGCGACGTCGTGAGTGGCGAGAACGACTGCCGCGCCGGCCTCGACGCGCTGGGCGAGCAGGCCATGAACGTGCTCGCGGCTGTGCGAGTCGAGGGCCGCGCAGGGCTCGTCCAGAACGTAGAGGTCCGCTTCTTGGACGAGCGCCTGGGCGAGGAGGGTGCGCTGACGTTGCCCGCCGGAGAGCTCGCGCAGTCTTCGGCAACGCGAGGTGGGCGATGTCCAGGCGTTCCATCATCTCGGCCACGGCGGCATGGTCGTCGCGGCTCACGCGCCGGCGGGGGTGGAACCGTCCGATCCGGACGGATTCGGCAACGGTCAGTGGCAGCGCGTCGATGTCGCCCGTGCGCTGCGGAAGCAGCGCCACGCGGATCTCGGGGCCGCGGTTGACGCGGCCCTCGGTCGGTGTGTCCACCCCGGCCAACAGCTGCAGCAAGGTGCTCTTCCCGCAGCCGTTCGGCCCGGTCACGGCCAGCATCGAACCGGCCCCCACGCTCAGATTCACGTCGTGCAGGACCGGCGTGCCGGCGTACCGGAAGCCGAGGTGTTCAGCGGTCAGCACCATATCTCCAAACGGTAACCGTTTTCATTTGCATTATAGTGGCACAGGTGATGTCGCTTCTCGTCGAACCGTTCACCGCGTCGTTCGTCCTCCGGGCGCTCCTCGGCGGCGTGTTACTGGCCGCCGTGTGCGCCCTGGTCGGGGTGTGGGTGATCGCCCGCGGGATGACCTTCCTGGGCGAGGCGATGAGCCACGGGATGCTGCCCGGTGTCGCCGTCGCGTCCATCCTGGGCGGCAATCTCGTCATCGGGGCCGCCGCGAGCGCCTTCGCCATGGCGGCCGGCGTCAACGCGCTGCGGCACAGCCGGGAGTTCGGGCGCGACACCACCATCGGACTGCTGTTCGTCGGGATGCTCTCGGTCGGGGTGATCGTGGTCTCGCACTCGCGATCCTTCGCGACCGACCTGACCGCGTTGTTGTTCGGCGACGTGCTGGCGATCCGCGTGCCGGACCTGCTGCTCCTGACCGGCGCGCTCGCCGTGGTCGCCGTCGCGTCCGCGGCTTGGTACCGCCCGTTCCTGGCGCTGACGTTCGACGCCCGCAAGGCCCGGACCCTCGGGCTGCGCCCCGACCTCGCCAACCTGATCATGCTGGCCCTGCTCACGATCACGATGGCGGTCGCGTTCAGTGTGGTCGGCACCCTGCTCGCCTTCGGCATGCTCATCGCGCCGTCGGCGGCGGCGATGCTGGTGGCCCGACGGCTGGCCGCGGTGATGCTCACCAGCTTCGGAATCGGCGCCGTCGCCGTCCTGATCGGCCTCTGGGTCTCCTGGTACGCGGCGACCGCCGCCGGCGCCACGATCGCCGCCGTCACCGTGCTCCTGTTCTTCCTCCTCCTGGGCGGGCGTGCCCTCGCCACCTCCTCGAAGCGCGGCAACGGAAAGGGACTCTCGTGCTCTCCAGACTCTTCGGCGTAGCGACGCTGGCCGCCGCGCTCACGCTGGCCGCGTGCGGCTCGGCGGAGCAATCGACACCCGACGTCCAGGCGACACCGCACGGCTTCGTCGCCGGCGCGAAGGAGATGGACGAGCCGCAGGCGACCGTCGCGTACGCGACGCGTGGCTCGTCCCGCCTCGGCCTGCTCGATCTCACCTCCGCCACCGAGAAGGAGATCCGCCTGTCGTTCGGCGTCCAGCGGCTGACCGAGGACGGCCGTTTCGTCTATGCGGACGACGGCGGACGGCGACTCGAGGTCGTCGACGCCGGGGTGTGGACCGTGGACCACCTCGACCACGTCCACTACTACCGCGCGCCGGCCAGATCACTGGGCACACTGACGTTCGACGCGGAGATCCGCACGATCACCGGGTTCGGTGGGCATACCGCGATCGGTACCGCCGACGGGCAGATCCGAGTCCTCGACCGCCGACAACTGGAGGCGGGGAAGGCCACCGAGCTGGCCCGGATCGACTCGGGCAGCTCCACGCCGCTGGCCGTGCCGTACGCCGACGAACTGATCGTCGCCGTCGGCGGCGACGGCAGCCGACCGGCGGACCGCATCGTCACGATGGCCCCCGACGGCCGACGGACCGGCGTGGAGACGCCCTGCCGGGCGCCGCGCGGCTGGGCCGTGCTGCGCGGCGGCGCGATCGTCGCCTGCGAGGACCGACTGGTCCGGGTCAAACGCGAGGCAGGAAAGCTCACCGTGAAGGCCCTGACCTCCCCGCGCCAACCGGTGCCGGCGGGCGCGTTCGGGTACCGGCCGCGCGGCAACGAGGCCGCGGTGGCCGGGGCCGGCGGCATCTGGTCGGTGAACGCGGCCAAGGCCACCCTCCGCCAGCTGCCGGCTCCCGGGCACGACCTGGTGGCAGCGGCGTCTCCGGCCGACGGCAGCACGGTGCTCGCGCTCTCCTCCGCCGGCGAGCTGCTCAGCCTGGACCTCGAGACCGGGAAGGTCCTCGCGCGAAGGAACGGGCCGAGCACCAGCCTGACCATCGACGCGCACCGCGCCTACCTGCCCGACCCGAAGGGCCGAGCGATCCACGAGATCGACTACGGCGACGGGCTACGCACGGCCCGCACCCTGCCGGTCGCCGAACGGCCGGACCTGATGGTGGAGGTCGGCCGATGAGGCTTCTCAGGCAGCTGACCACGCTCGCCGCCGTGACGTCGATCCTGCTGGGCGGTGTCGCCTGCGGTTCTCCGGACCAGCCGCGCATCGTGGTGACCACGAACATCCTCGGGGACGTGGTCACCCAGCTCGTCGGCGACGCGGCCGAGGTGAGCGTACTGATGAAGCCGAACGCGGACCCACACTCGTTCGGCATCTCGGCCCGCGAGGCACACGCCATGCGAACGGCGGATCTGGTCGTCTACAACGGCCTCGGCCTCGAGGAAGGCGTCCTCCAGCACGTGGAGGCGGCGCGGGCCGAGGGTGTCCGCACCCTCGAGGTGGGCAGGCGGATCGCGCCGATGGAGTACCGGGACGGCGACGCGGCGGGCACGCCCGATCCGCACTTCTGGACCGACCCGGCCCGCGTGGTCACCGCCGTGCGGCTCCTCGCCGACGAGATCGTCGGAGAGGTCGACGGGGTGGACACTGCCGTCGTCCGTGAGCGCGCGGACGCGTACGCGAAGCAGGTCGGCGAGCTGGACGCCGAGCTGGCCGAGCGCTTCGCCGGCCTCCCGCCGGAACGCCGGGTCCTGGTCACCAACCACCACGTCTTCGGCTACCTCGCCGATCGCTACGACTTCACCGTGATCGGCGCGATCATCCCGGGCGGCACGACGCTGGCGTCGCCGAGCTCGTCCGACCTGGCCTCGCTGGTCACCGCGATCAGAAGGCACCAGGTGCCGGCGATCTTCGCGGACACCTCGCAGCCGGTCCGGCTGGCCGAGGTGCTCGCCGCGGAGAGCGGCATCCGGGTGAACGTCGTACCGCTCTACTCCGAGTCGCTGAGCGAACCAGACGGCGACGCCGGCACCTACCTGGACCTGATGCGCTTCAACGCCGAAGCGATCATCCGCGGCCTCTCCGGCAACGCCTGATGGCCGGACCCTGATACGTTAACGAAAACGATTGTCAAAACCATTACAGGAGGAGCCAGTGAACCGACGGGCTATCCAAGGTCTCGCCGCGCTGACGGCGGCCGCGCTGGCGCTCACCGCCTGCGGGTCCGGCGCGAACGGCGGGAGCGGTACCTCGACCGAACCCTCGGCCACGCCCGCGGCCGCAGCCGCGGTGAACGATCCGGTCGCGATCACGTACGACGGCGGCATCTACCTGCTCGACGGCGAGACGCTGAAGGTGGCGCACGACGTGAAGCTGCCCGGCTTCAACCGGGTGAGCTCGGCTGGCGACGACGCCCACGTCATCGTCTCCACCGAGGCCGGCTTCCAGGTCCTCGACGCCGCCGCCGGCACGATGACCGATGTCACCTACCCGGGCGCCAAGCCGGGCCACGTCGTGCGGCATGGCGACCGGACGATCCTGTTCACCGACAGCACCGGCGAGGTGAACACCTTCGATCCGAAGGAGCTCGCGAAGGGCAAGCCGCAAGGGCGCCAGTACAAGTCCGCGCAGCCGCACCACGGTGTGGCCGTCGAGCTCGCCGACGGCACCCTGGTGACCACCCTCGGCACCGAGGAGTCGCGCACCGGTGCGCTCGCGCTCGACAAGGACGGCAAGGAGATCGCCCGCAGCCAGGAGTGCCCCGGCGTGCACGGGGAGGCCGTCGCGCAGGGCGAGGTCGTCGGCTTCGGTTGCCAGGACGGGGTGCTGCTGTTCAAGAACGGCGCGTTCGTCAAGGTCAAGACCGAGATGGCGTACGGCGCCACCGGCAGCCAGGCCGGCACGGACAGCTCGCCGGTCCTGCTCGGCGACTACAAGATCGACCCCGACGCCGAGCGCGAGTTTCCCGAGCAGTTCGCCCTCGTCGACACCGCGGCCCACAAGCAGACGATCGTCTCGATGCCGAAGGGCGTCAGCTACAGCTTCCGCTCCCTCGCCCGCGGCCCGCGGGGCGAGGGCCTGATCCTCGGCACCGACGGCAAACTGCACGTCGTCGATCCGGTCGCCGGGAAGATCGTCGACTCCTGGCCCGTGCTCGGCACCTGGAAGGAGCCGATGGACTGGCAGGAACCCCGCCCGGCTGTCTTCGTGCGCGGCGGCGACGCCTACGTCACCGACCCGGCCACCAAGAAGGTGCACCGGCTCGACCTCGCCACCGGCAAGGTCGCCGGCTCGGTCACCCTCGCGGCCACTCCCAACGAGATCAGTGGAACGGTCGCTGGACATTGACCTGAGGGCGGGTTCCCCGATCGCGGGGAACCCGCCTGGCCACCCTCTAGACTCCGCAAGATGACGGGCCCGCTGCGCGTCGTCCGCGGCATCGCGCTCGCCGCGGGCTGCCTGCTGGTCTCGCTCACGGCGCACGTGCTCGCGGGCGGCGGGCTGCACCTGTCCCCCGGCTTCGTCGCCGGTGGGCTGCTGCTGTCGGCGTTCTGCGTGTTCCTCGCCCGTACGTACGCCACGACCCGCGAGATCGCCGTGGTGGTGGGGCTTTCGCAGGTCTTCCTGCACGTGTTCGCCAGCCTCGGCGCGCACGAGGACGCCAGCCCGTCTGCCGGGATGGTCGCCGCACACCTCGCCGCGGCGGTCGTCGTCACCGCGCTGCTCGCCCAGGGCGAACGCGCCGTCTGGGTCCTGCGCGGGCTGCTCGGCCGGCTGCTCCAGCCGCTCGAGTGGCACGTCGCGACGCCCGCCACCCCGCACGCCGTCCGGCCGTGCGAACCACCGTTGCTGCTCTCCGCGCAGGCGGTCGCCGAGGCCGTCGGCGAGCGCGGTCCGCCTCGTCCCTCGTTCTGAGCTCACCCACACACCTTCAGAACAAGGGACTTCCGTATGTCTGTCGACATCCGGGAGCGTGTCGCGCCTGCCCGAACCCAGCCGTGGTTCCGCGCGTTCGCGCTTCGACTGCACTTCTACGCCGGCGTCCTCGTGGCGCCGTTCATCCTCACCGCCGCGCTCACCGGCGCCCTGTACGCGATCGCGCACCTGGTCGAGCCGGTCATGTACGCCAACCTCCGCACGGCCTCTCCGTCACCGTCCGACCGCCCGCTCGCCGAGCAGGTCGAGGCCGCCCGTACGTACGCCGACCCGGGCTCCACCCTCGACGCCGTACGCCCCGCACCTCACGACGGCGACACCACCCAGGTCCTGTTCACCGCTCCCGGCATGGACCGGTTCCAGAACCTCGCCGTGTTCGTCGACCCGAGCGACGCCACCGTTCGGGGCAGCGCGCCGGTCGAGGGACACAGCAGCGCGCTGCCCGTGCGTACCTGGATCTCCCAACTCCACAAGGACCTTCACCTCGGCGCGGTCGGCCGCTACTACAGCGAGCTGGCCGCGTCCTGGTTGTGGGTGATCGGGCTCGGCGGACTCGTGCTGTGGGTCGACCGCGTTCGCCGTCGCCGGGCTGTCCTGCCTCGGCGTACGGACCGCGGCCGGCGGCGGGTGCGTGGCTGGCACGGCACGGTCGGGATCGCCATCCTGGTAGGCGTTCTCGGCCTCTCGGCGACGGGCCTCACCTGGTCGTACCACGCCGGCGGCAACGTCGGCGCGCTCCGCGAGGCGGCGGGCTGGCTCGCGCCGTCGGTCGACACGTCGCTCGGTCGTACGCCGACCGCCGCGGCCGGACCGGTCGACGCGGCAGGCTTCGACCAGGCGGCGGCGCTCGCCCGTACGGCCGGCATCGACGCGGCCGAGCTCGAGATCACCGCGCCGGTCTTCGCCGGCGAGGCCTGGACGGTCGCGGAGATCAGGCAGACCTGGCCGATCGAGGCGGACTCGGTCGCGGTCGACGTCGAACGCCGGCCGGTCGGCGACCGGGTGGCGTTCGCCGACTTCCCGCTCATGGCCAAGCTGTCCAAGTGGGGCATCGCGGCTCACATGGGCAACCTGTTCGGCTGGGTCAACCGGGTCGCGTTGCTGCTCCTTGCCTGCGCGATCGTGGCGATGATCGGCTGGGGCTACCTGATGTGGTGGCACCGGCGGCCGACGCGCGGTGGCTCGTCGTTCGGCCGCGCGCCGGTACGCTGCCGTGGCTCCGGCGTGGGCGCTCGTCGTCGGCGCGCTGGTCGCGATCGGCGTCGGCCTGTTCCTGCCGTTGCTCGGCGTGAGCCTGCTCGCGTTCCTCGCGGTCGACGTCGTGCTCAGTAGGCGCCCGTCACGACGTTCACCAGCGGCTCGCTAGCCGCGAACCGGTGCAGCTGCTCGCGTACCAGCTTCACCGCACGTGGGTGGAACGCCGAACTGGCGCCACCCACGTGCGGGCTGATGAGGAGCCCGGGCGCCTTCCACAGCGGGTGATCCGCGGGGAGCGGCTCGGGATCGGTCACGTCCGCTACGGCCTTCAGCCTCTGGCTGGTCAGCTCGGCGAGGAGCGCGTCGGTGTCGACGACGGGGCCGCGCGCGACGTTCACCAGCAGCGCGCCGTCCTTCATGCGGGCAAGGAACTTCGCGTCGACCATGCCGTGCGTCTCGTCCGTCATCGGAACGATCAACACCACGATGTCCGCTCTCGGTAGCAGCTCTGGCAGCTCGTCCATGCCGGCTACGCCGTCGCGTCTTGTCCTTGCGACGCGGAGCACGTTGCACTCGAAGCCGTCGAGGCGCCGTTCGATCGCGGCGCCGACCGCGCCGTACCCGACGATCAGCACCGTCTTGTCCGCCAGCGCGGACGTGAACCGGAACGACCACTCGCCCTTGTCCTGTGCGCGAACGAAGTCCGGGAGGTCGCGCAGCGAGGCGAGCATCAGCGCGAGCGCGAGCTCGGCGGTGCTCGCGTCGTGCAGGCCCTTCGCGTTGCACAACGTCATGCCGTCGCGCAGGTAGGGCTTCAGGTTGTCGACTCCTGCCGTCAGGACCTGCAGGACCTGGAGCGCGGGGAGGTCGTGGATGAGCTCGAGGGTGGGCCTGCGGCCGAGGTAGCGCGGGGTGTAGAACGCCACGTCGTCGAGGTCGGTCGGCGGGTCGGTGAGGCCGTCCCACACCTGGACGTCGAGCCCCTCGGGCAACGGTGCGAGCTCGTCGAGCGGGAACGGGACCAATGCCTTCACTGCACTCCTCCTCGTGGTTTGCTCAACCAGTCTTGAAAGTTCCAGCTTGCCAGGAACCGCGTCGCGGCCTTCTCCCCTGCGGCCAGCAGCTGTTCTTGTTGCTCCTCGGTGATGCCGAAGTCGACGGCCGAGACACCGAGGGTGTCGATGAAGATCGAGCGGGCCAGGTTCATGGGCTCGTCGATGTGCCGCGCGTCGCAGGCCTCCATCATCGCCTCGGCGACCGCGAGGGCGAGCGACACCGGACCGGCGACCGGCTCGGTGTGCGGGAGGTCCCGTTCGCGGGACGAGAGCCTCACGCCGAACGTCGGCCAGCGCGGCTGGGGGCCGTCGGTGCGGTCGAAGATCGTGATCGGGAAGTTCGACAGCACGCCGCCGTCGACCAGCGTCGACACCCCACGCGGGGTCCGCATGGTCACCGGCTCGAAGAAGAAGGGGATCGAGGTCGACGCGCGCACAGCGTCCGCGACGAGCTGCTCGTCGGGGTCGAGGCCGTAGTCCGCGTAGTCCCAGGGCAGCCTGATGAGGCGTTGGCGGGACACGTCGCTCGCCATCACGACGAGGCGGTAGCCGTGCGGGTCGTCGTCGAGGCGGAGATCGCCGAACTTCCGTACCCCGAGGTCGGCGAGCGTGCGGGTGAGCCAGCCGTGCAGGTACTCGCCCTCGAACACGCCGTCCTCGAACGCGAGCGACAATCCGTCGACGACCGACCCAAGGCCGACCTTGGCGAATGCCCGGCCGACCCTGCCGCGGTCCCGCAGCCGCGCGTACTCCAGGCCCCGCGCGATGTCGACGATCCGTTCGGGCGGCTCCCCGGCGTGGACGAGGGCGGCGAGGACCGAGCCGACGATCGCGCCGGCGGACGTTCCCGCGATCCGTCGGAAGCCGTAGCCCGCCCGGCTCAGGGTGTTCACCGCGCCGACCAGCGCGATCCCCTTCACGCCGCCACCCTCGAGCACCAGGTCGGCGGCGCGGCTATCCGGTGTGCTGTCCACGATCTCCGAGCGTAGTGCTCTGCGCGATCCGCCACGCCTGAGCGACCCGCTCGACGGAACGGATGCTGATCGGCTCGGTGAGGACGATGAGGTGCTCGACCCCGAGCGCCGCGTACTCCGCGAGAACGGCGGCGACCTCCTCGACCGACCCCTCGACGGCGTACGGCTCCGGCTCGTGGATGGGCGGCTGCTCAGGGTCGCGGATCACGATGCCGACGTACGGCTCGATCCCGCCCTCGGCGGCCACACCCTGCCAGGCCGCCAGGCGGGCGTCCGCCCAGGTGGCGGTGAGGGCTCGCATCCGCGGCCCGCCGGCGGCGACGACAACAGGGACCGCGCGAACCGGCGGCGGGTCGATCCGCGCCTCACGCAGCCGGTAGTACGCGCCGTCGAAGGTCACGGTCTCCGCCCTGAGCAGGCGCACGACGAGCTCGAGCCACTCGGCGAATCGGCTCACGCGATAGTCGGTCGGGAGCCCGAACGTCACGTGCTCCCGATGGTCACCACCACAGCCGACCCCCAGGATCAGCCGCCCCGCGGACACCTGATCGAGGGTGGCAGCCATGTTCGCCACCAGGGCCGGATCGCGAAAGGTCGAGCACATCACGAGCGTCCCGACCCGCACCCGCGCCGTGATCGCGGCCACGGCGGACAACAGGGTCCAGGACTCGAGCATCCCGTAGTGGTCGGCGATCCACACCGAGTCCAGGCCAGACGCCTCCGCCACCTCGGCGATGTCACGGACGTGCGCCCACACCGCCGCTGATCGGCCGTCGGGGCAGTCGAGTGGGCCTACAGGCAGCGAGATCCCCAGCTTCATGCGGGGATGGTCGCAGTCCGGCTGGAACATTTCAGGTGATTTTCGGGTAGCAGCACTAGCGTGATCTTCACGCCCTCGGGAAGGAGACCTCTGTGCGTCGTGTGATCGCCGGAACGGCCTGCGCTGCGCTGGTTCTGGGACTCGCCGCTTGTACGGCCGACGAGGAGCCGCGGGCCGGCGCGTCCACGCCGACCGGGACGCCCTCGGAGAGCCCCTCGCCCACGCCTGCCGACCCCTCCCCCACCGCGTCCGCCTCTGCCTCACCGAGCGCCACGCCGGAGCCGACGTCGGTGCCCGATCCTGTGGTCGCGGGTGACGTGGCGACCGGGATCACGACCCCATGGGGGCTGGTGTTCCTTCCCGACCGTACGGCGCTGGTCGCCGAGCGCGACACCGGCAAGATCAAGCACGTCGCCGCCAACGGCGAGGTCACCGAGGTCGGCGAGGTACCCGGCGTGAACCCGTCCAGCGAGGGCGGGCTGCTCGGACTGGCGGTGCCGCCGACGTTCGAGACCGACCGCTGGGTGTACGCGTACTTCTCCGCCGACAGCGACAACCGGATCGTCCGCATGCGCTACGAGGGCACGTCGCTCGGCGCGCCCGAGGTGATCCTCGACGGCATCCCGGTGGCCGGCAACCACAACGGCGGCCGGCTGCGGTTCGGCCCGGACGGCAACCTCTGGGTCGGCACCGGCGACGGCGGAAACGGCGAGAACTCGCAGGACCGCAACTCCCTCGGCGGCAAGATCCTCCGGATCACCCCCGACGGCGACCCGGCGGAGGGGAACCCGTTCCCGGGGTCGCCGGTCTACTCCCTCGGGCACCGGAACGTGCAGGGCCTCGCGTTCGACCCGGCCGGCCGGCTGTGGGCGGCGGAGTTCGGCCAGAACACCTGGGACGAGCTCAACCTGATCCAGCCCGGCCGCAACTACGGCTGGCCCGAGGTCGAAGGCCAGGCGGGCAACCCCGACTTCGTCGACCCGGTCGCGCAGTGGCCTACGTCCGACGCCTCGCCCTCCGGCCTCGCCTACGCGTCCGGCGGCCTCTGGATGGCCGGTCTCCGTGGCGAACGCCTCTGGCGCATCCAGATCCGCGACGGCGCCATGGTCGGCGAGCCGCGAGCGTTCTTCAGCTCGGACTACGGCCGCCTCCGTACGGTCGAAGCCGCCCCCGACGGCACGCTGTGGCTGACCACCAGCAACACCGACGGCCGGGGCGACCCTCGTGACGGAGACGACCGGATCCTTCGGGTGAGCCTCGGCTGACCCGCGGCCGACGTCGGCGATCTTCAAGTGGACGCGTGATCGTCGGCTCTACGACGTTTCGTCCGCCCAAACTTCCATTGTGTTCAACACCGGTCCGCCATACGTCGTGACCATCGCGACGTCGACCGCGTCGCGGCCACGGCCGATCAGCACTCGTCCTTTGCGGGCCGTGTTGTTGCGCGGGTCGAACGTCCACCATCTGTCGTCGAGGTAGACCTCGATCCAAGCGGCGAAGTCCATTGGCCCCGGCTCCGGCACGATGTCGACGTCGGGGAGGTAGCCGAAGACGTAACGAGCCGGGATCGACAGCGCTCGGCAGAAGCTGATGGCGACGTGGGCGAAGTCACGGCAGACGCCCCAACCTGCGGCATACGCGTCGGCGGCGGTCGTGATCCCGGTGCTACTCCCGTACGCGAAGCGCAGATGGCTGTGGACGTGATCGCAGATCGCCTGCACTCGTTGGTAACCCGGCTTCACGCCTCCGAACAGGCGCCATACCTCGTTGCCGAGAACGTCGGGAAGGCAATATCTGCTGGGCATTGTGTAGACGAGAACGTCGTCAGGCAGCTGTGCCGAGGGGACTTCGGCCGCATCCGGGTTGATGTCCTCGGTTGCGTCGGGGACGGTCACGACAGCGTCGAAGCGCACGGTCGTGTCGCCTATCGGCAGATTGAGCCGTTGGCAGGCGTTGCCGTAAAGGTCGGTATAGGCGTGCCGATCGGCCGCGGGGCGCGCTTCCCAGACCTGCCGGAGTATGGTCGTAGGTGCAGCCCCGGACGGCTGGACCTGGAAGACTGCGGCGGTTTCGACCTCAGCGGTGTACTGGAATTCGCACCCCACCCGGATCTGCCGAGTTTGCTCCGTCGTCTCCGCGTTGTGGATCGTCATCGTTTCCCAACCGTAACGACTCATGAAAGCAACAGATCGGTGGTGCGACTCCTCTCATGGGAGGGCTCCTCGATGGGTACCCTCGCAGCCCAGCTTACGACGAGATGTTCGAGGTGGGAGGGCTGCCGCACCCGCATATGGGTGCGCTGCACGACGCCCTGCAAGCGTTGACCCCCGACGACCTCGCAAAGCGGGCGGCAGCGGGGGATCGCAGCTTCCGCGACCAGGGCGTCACGTTCTCCCATGCGGGCAAGGACTGGGTGTTCCCGCTCGACCTGATTCCGCGGCTGATCACCGCGGCGGAGTGGGAGCTCGTCGAAGCGGGTCTTGTGCAGCGGGTACGTGCGCTCGAAGCGTTCCTCACCGATGTGTACGGCCCAGCCGAGGTCGTACGGGACGCGGTGGTGCCCCGTTCGCTGCTGACCACGTCGGCCAGTTACTGCCGGCAGGCGCACGGTATTCGCCCCCCGAACGGCGTCCGGGTCCATCTCGCTGGCATCGACCTCGTCCGTGATCAGGCGGGTGTCCTGCGTGTGCTCGAGGACAACGTCCGGGTGCCATCCGGCATGTCCTACGTCGTGGAGAACCGCCGGACGATGGCGCGCGTGTTTCCCAGCCTGTTCTTGGAGCAGCGCGTGCGACCGGTCGCGTCCTACCCGGGTCGCCTGCTCGATGCATTGCGGCGATCGGCGCCGGCCGGCGTCGAGCAACCGACAGTCGTCCTGCTCACTCCCGGCGTGCACAACGCGGCATATTTCGAGCATGCTTTCCTGGCTCGCAAGATGGGGATCGAGCTCGTCGAGGGCAGCGACCTCTTCTGCCACGACCATGTTCTGTACATGCGTAGCCTGGGTGGACAGCAGCGAGTGGATGTCGTCTACCGACGCGTCAACGACGACTTCCTCGACCCGGTGCATTT
Source organism: uncultured Actinomycetota bacterium (assembly GCA_963762635.1). GTDB lineage: Bacteria > Actinomycetota > Actinomycetes > Propionibacteriales > Actinopolymorphaceae > Tenggerimyces. The sequence continues at coordinate 397,332 of CAVXLQ010000003.1, read as the reverse complement.
CCGGCCGGATTCCGTCGTCGGCTGCCCGGGCATCCTCAACGCCGCCCGCGCAGGCAACGTCACGATCGCGAACGCGATCGGCAACGGCGTGGCCGACGACAAGCTGACGTACACGTACGTGCCGGCGCTGATCGAGTACTACCTGGGCGAGAAGCCGCTGCTGCCCAACGTCGTGCGTACCGGCTCGACGACCCGGATGTTCGCTCAGAATGCTTGTCCCGGCTCGACGAGCTCGTGCTCAAGCCGGTCGAAGGGTCGGGCGGCAGCGGCATCGTGATCGGACCGCGCTCCACCGACGCCGAGCTGGCCGCCGTGCGCTCGCGCGTGCTGTCCGAGCCGCGAGCGTGGGTGGCGCAGGAACTCGTGCTGTTGTCGACGTCGCCCGCGCTGCTCGGCGATCGGTTGTTGCCGCGGCATGTCGATCTGCGGCCGTTCGTCGTCAACGACGGCGAGAAGATCCGGGTGCTGCCTGGCGGGTTGACGCGGGTGGCGCTGCGCGAGGGAAGCCTGATGGTGAACTCCAGCCAGGGCGGCGGCTCCAAGGACACCTGGGTGCTGACGTCCCGGCCCGAGGCAGAGCCGGATTGGGAATGGCCGCTGACGTCTCCTGCGCAGGGCGTACGGGGAACCGTTCCCGACCGCGGCCCTGGACACCAGCAGCCGCAGCAGTGAGTGGGATCGGATGCTGACCCGAGTCGCCGAGGCGCTGTTCTGGATCGGCCGGTACGTCGAGCGCGCCGAGGACACGGCCCGACTGCTCGACGTGCACATCCACGAGGTGCTCGAAGACCCTGGCGTGTACGAGTCGAGTGCCGGCGCCGTTCTGCTGACGGTGATGGGCGTCCCGGAGGATCGCGTGCTCGGCCATCAGGACAGTCATGCCCTGATGGAGATGTTCGGCTTCGACGAGACCTCGCCCAACTCGATCGTCGGCGCGCTGGTCGGCGCGCAGCAGAACGCGCGGGGCGCTCGGGAAGCGCTGTCGGCGGAGATCTGGGAGTGCCTGAACTCGACCCACAACGCCCTCCCTTCCTTGGTGGTCGCGGCTCGCGACTTCGGGCCGGCGCCGTTCTTCTCCTATGTTCGCGAGCGCGCGGCGATGTTCGCCGGGTACGTCGAGGCGAGCATGAGTCGGGATGCCAGTCACGACGTGCTCGTGTTGGGCCGCAGCCTGGAACGGGTGGACATGACGGCCCGTCTGCTTGCGGCACGGATCGGCGCCGGGCGTGGAAGCGAGGGCTGGACGTCGACGTTGCGCGCGTGCTCGGCCCACGACGCGTACCTGCGCACCTATCAGCAGGGTGTCGAGGCCCACCGAGCGCTGGAGTTCTTGTTGGTGGACAGGCTGTTTCCGCGTTCGGTCTTCCATGCGCTCTGTGCGGGCGAGCAGGCGTTGGCACGGCTCGACCCGGAGTCGTCGGGGCGGTCGGCGCTGACGGAGCCGGCCCGTCGGGCGATTGGTCGGGCTCGTACGGACCTGGAGTTCTTGTCGGCGGCCTCGCTTCTCGACGACCTGCCCGAGCGATTGCACGGGCTGCAGCGGACCGTGTCGACGGTGAGCGAAGAGGTGACGGAGCAGCTGTTCGTCGGGTCCGCGCCGCTGCACTGGAGCATTGAGGAGCCCGCGGGGTGAGCTGGCGGATCGCAGTCCGGCACCGGACCGGCTATCGCTACGCGGGGCCGGTGCGCGCGTCGCACAACGAAGCTCGGCTGACGCCACCGACGCTTGACGGACAACGCACGTTGGAGTCTGACCTCGCCATCACGCCGGCCGTCCGGCCGCTGCGATACATCGACTACTGGGGTACGACGGTGGATGCGTTCGACATTCACGTTCCGCATACGGAGCTCGTGGTGTTGGCGACGTCGTTGGTAGAAACAGCCCGGCCGCGCTCGCTGCCTTCCGGCGTTGGGTGGTCGGACCTGGCTGCGCCCGCTGTTCGGGATCGATTCGGCGAGTTGCTTGCCGCGTCTCGATATGTCTCGACCGAGCCTGAGCTTGTCGAGCTCGGGCTCACTCTGCGCTCGGACTTGCCGCCGGTAGAGGCCGGGCTGCGTGCGGCCGCGTGGACCCATGAGACGTTGCGGTACGAGCCTGGCGCGACGCATGTGCACACCTCGTCGGCGGAAGCGCGTGCCGCTGGACGTGGGGTGTGCCAGGACTTCGCGCACGTGACGCTTGCGTTGCTGCGCGCGTGCGGGCTGCCCGCGCGCTATGTCTCGGGCTATCTACACCCGACGGTGGGGGCGGAGATCGGGGAGACGACGGCTGGGCAGAGTCACGCGTGGGTGGAGTTCTGGGCCGGTGACTGGGTTGCCGCCGACCCGACGAGCCTTGCCGAGGTGGGGAGCCGGCACGTTCTGCTGGCGCGTGGGCGCGACTACTCCGACGTGCGGCCGCTGTCGGGGGTCTACTCGGGACCTAAGGCGGAGCATTTCGGTGTCACGGTCGAGGTGACGCGGCTTGGGTGAAAGACCCGCACACCGATCGGTACCGGCTGTGTGAATGAAGGTGCCCTTCCTTCACACAGCTAGAGGAGCTCGGCCGGCGGGTTGATCTCCAGGCGGGCGGCGGCTTCGTCCTCGCGCGTCAATTGGAGGTTGACGCCGCCGGCGTCGCCCTCGATGAAGCCGTGCTCGGGGGTGAGGTGGCCGTCGACCCAGGCGGTCGCCGCTTCGAGGTCCGGGCCCTCCAGCACCTGCGTCAACGCGTCCTTGGCGGTCTGACGGATGAGCTCGTCGGTCACCGGCTTGCCGGTGTTCTCGATCCGTACGACTACGTCGGTGGAGAAGTCGACGCTGGCGTACGTGTCGTTGCCGCTGGTCAGCGAGCCCTTCGTGCACGACGACGTGTCGCAGTTGTAGCCGAGCGCGGCCATCGGCTTCTCCATGTCGACGGCGTCCTTGCCGAAGCCGGCCTTCGACGGCGTCGCGTACGTACCCGCCTTCTCGAACGCCGCGAACGGGCCCTCCGGGTTGATCCGCCACTCGCCCGTTCCCCAGGCCGTCTCGACCTGGTAGATCTCCTCGGACTCCTCCAGCAACCCGTCCTGCACCGCCTGTCCGAGCAGCGCCGGGGCGACGAGGGGTACGAGCTCCTTGAGCGGTGCGACGACGTCGCCGCGCTCCGCCGAACCGGGACGGGCACCGCGGACCTTCTCGGTGTCGATCCGGGCGAGCACGATCTCGCCACCCTTCGACCCGACCAGCCGCACACTGCTCGCCGCGCCGTCGGCCTCGGTGCGGTAGCAGGACTTCACCGGCACCGGCTCGGTCAGCAGGTCGTAGCACTCGAGCCCGGCGCCCTTCAGCGTCGTCACCAGGCCGTCCATGGCGACGGGCTTGGCCGTCGGCGTGGAGGAGTAGCTGGGGTTCTTGGCGTTCGGAAGCTTCGAACGGTCGGGCTCCTGGCTCTCACCGCTGGCCAGCAACCCACCCGGCCGGAGCGCGAGGAACGCACCGACACCGAGGACCGCGACCACCACGACCACGAGCCCGATGATCAGCGCGATCTTGCCTGGCGCCATCGTCGTCCGAGGACGCGGCGGCTGCGGCGCACCCCACTGCGGCGGCGGGCCCTGCGGCGCGCCCCACTGCGGAGGCGGCTGCTGCGGCCCCGGCGGCGGCTGCTGCGCGTTCACCACGACCTCGCCGGCGTGAACTTGATCGACGGCCCGAGCGGTTCGGCGTACCGCAGCTCGACATGCAAACCACCGAAGTCCGCGGACTGCGGCGTCGGCTGCTTCCAGTGCTTGTCCAGCCAGGCGGCGAACTCACCGTTGTCGGTCTGCCCGATCGCGACCGAGCCGATGTCCTTGAACCGCGGCAACCCGAGGCGCTGAGCCTGCGCCTCGTTCTTCCGCATCTGGTTGAGCGTCGCCGTCCACGCGATGTTGTTGTACGTCAGGCTGAACGAGGTGTAGCCGGTCCCCTCGTCCGGGAACTCCGTCGAGCAGGTCCGGTCGTCGCACACGAACCCCTTGCCGGCGAGCGCCTTACGCAGGTCGACGTCCGGCATCCGCGCCGCGATGCTGGGCGTCACGATGTCGAAGCCCTTGGCCATCAGCCGGTACTCGGCGAACGAGCCGTTGATGTTCGAGGACGCGTACCCCCAGGCACCCGTGACCTCGCCGGAGCTACCATCCTCGGGCTTGGGCAGCTTCGCCGCGTCCTGCTCGCCCACGACGAGCGGCCCGACGACAGAGGTGACCTCCGTGTACGTCGCGATGCCGCTGACCCGTCGAGCCGAACTCAGGTCGCCGTCGATGTGCGCGGCGCCGACGAGTTCGTCCTTGTCCAGCTGGAGTTTCACCGCGATGTCGGCGCCCTCGGTGCTGGAGTAGCAACCACGCACCTTCGTCGGCTTGTCGATCGTCGTGAAGCACTCGAAGCCGAGCTTGGTGAGCGCCGCCTCGACCGGTTCAGCCGCTGACCGCGGCGCCGACGGCGTCGCGGAAGCGGTCGGCTGCGGCGCCGACGAGGTGGGCTGCGGCCGCTGGTCGGCGTTCGAGCTCTCCCCACCGCCGAGCATCGAGAACGCGACGATGCCGCCGACGATCAGCACACCCAGCACGAGGACGACGAGCAGCACGATGAGGACAGGTTGACCCCGCCTCGCCGAGGCGGCCGATACCCGGGCGGCGGCCCGTACGGCGGCTGCCCCGGCTGTCCCGGCTGCTGGGGCGCCCAGGGATTGGGCCCCTGCGGGGGAGGCTGCTGCGGGGGTGGTTGGAACCCCGGACCCGGATGGCCGGGCGGTGGCGGGTTCGTTCCGGGTGGACGTCCGGTGGGGTCGGCCACCAGTCCTCCTCTGTGGGCAAAAGACCGCGTTTCTCCAAGAGAGGGCCAGTATGCCCGGAACGAACTCGCCAAACCTACGCGGCCCCGAGCTTCTCCAGGATCAGCTCACGTACGCGTCCAGCATCGGCCTGGCCGCGCATCTCCTTCATCACCGCGCCGATCAACGCGCCGGCCGCCGCGACCTTGCCGCCGCGGATCTTCTCGGCGACCTCGGGGTTGGCCTCGATCGCACGGTCGACCGCGGCACCGAGCGCGCCGTCGTCGCTCACCACGGCAAGGCCGCGCGCGGCCACGACCTCCTCGGGCGTGCCCTCACCAGCGAGAACGCCGTCGAAGACCTCGCGGGCCAACTTGTCGTTGATCTTCCCGGCGTCGACGAGGGCCTGGATCGCCGCGACCTGCTCGGGCGTGATCGGGAGCGACTCGATCTCGGTGCCGGTCTCGTTCGCCCGCCGCGCCATCTCGCCGAGCCACCACTTCCGCGCGATCGCCGGCGTCGTGCCGGCCGCGACCGTCGCCTCGACCAGGTGCAGCGCACCGGCGCCGAGGATGTCGCGGAACTCCATCTCGGAGAAGCCCCACGCGTCGAACAGCCGCTTCTGGCGTACGGCCGGCGGCTCGGGCAACGTCGCCCGCAACTCCTCGACCCACGACCGCGCCGGCGCGACCGGGACGAGATCGGGCTCGGGGAAGTACCGGTAGTCCTCGGCCTCCTCCTTGCTGCGGCCGGAGGTGGTGATGCCGGTGTCCTCGTGCCAGTGCCGCGTCTCCTGCGTCACCTTGCCATCGGAGGCGAGCACCGTCGCCTGGCGGCGGATCTCGTACCGCATCGCGCGCTCGATGCTGCGCAGCGAGTTCACGTTCTTGGTCTCGGTACGCAGCCCGTACTCGGCCCGGCCGTGCGGGCGGAGCGACACGTTCGCGTCGCACCGCAGCGAGCCCTGCTCCATGCGGACGTCGGAGACACCGAGCGCGCGGAGCAGCTCACGAAGGTAGCCGACGTACGCGCGGGCGACCTGCGGCGCGAGCGCGCCCGTGCCCTCGACCGGCTTGGTGACGATCTCGATCAGCGGGATGCCGGCGCGGTTGTAGTCGACGGTCGAGTAGTCCGCCCCGTGGATGCGACCGGAGGTGCCGACGTGCGTCGACTTGCCGGTGTCCTCCTCCATGTGGGCGCGCTCGATCTCGATCGTGAACGTCCTGCCCTCGACCTCCACCTCGACCTTGCCGTTGATCGCGATCGGCTCGTCGTACTGGCTGATCTGGAAGTTCTTCGGCATGTCCGGGTAGAAGTAGTTCTTCCGCGCGAACCGGCACCAGTCGACGATGTCGCAGCCGAGCGCGAGGCCGATGCGGATCGCGGACTCGACGGCCTTGCCGTTGACGACCGGCAGCGAGCCGGGCAGACCGAGGCAGACCGGGCAGACGTGGGTGTTGGGTGCGCCGCCGAACTCGGTCGGGCAGCCACAGAACATCTTCGTCGCGGTGTTCAGCTCGACGTGCACCTCGAGGCCGAGCACCGGGTCGAAGCGTTCCAGCGCCTCCTCGTACTCGAGCAGGTCGGCGGCGGTGGCGGTGCTCACTCAGTCCCCTCGCTTCATCTTCCGGATGGCCGCGATGAACGCGACGATGCTGGCCAGGAGGCCGAGGACCTCGGCGGTCTGCTCGAGCTTGTCGGTGTTCTTGCGGTTGTTCGCGAGCCGGCGGATCGAGAAGCCGATGCCGACCAGGCTGAAGCCCAGCATGAGGACCTGGACGTCCTTGCGCTGTTGGATGTTGGGTTTGTTGCTCATAGCTCCGGAGCCTCCGAGAGAAGCGGGTGTCCCCACCGTTCGACGAGCGCCGCCTCAACGGCACCGCCGACGCGGTAGACGCGGTCGTCGGCCATGACCGGGGCCATGACGTGCAGGCCGACTGGCAGCCCGTCGTCCGGCGAGAGGCCGCAGGGGAACGAGGCGGACGCGTTGCCCGCCAGGTTGGACGGGATCGTGCAAAGGTCGGCCTTGTACATCGCGAGCGGGTCGTCGACGCGTTCGCCGAGCTTGAACGCCGTGGTCGGCGTCGTGGGTGAGACCAGTACGTCGACCTGCTCGAACGCGCGGTCGAAGTCGCGGGCGATGAGCGTACGCACCTTCTGTGCTTGCCCGTAGTAGGCGTCGTAGTAACCGCTGGAGAGCGCGTACGCGCCGATCATGATGCGGCGCTTGGCCTCGGCACCGAAGCCGGCCTCGCGGGTCGCGTTCATGACCTCCTCGGCGCTGCGCGTGCCGTCGTCGGCGGTGCGCAGGCCGTACCGCATGCCGTCGAAGCGGGCGAGGTTGCTGGACACCTCGGCCGGCATGATCAGGTAGTACGTCGGCAGCGCGTGCACGAAGTGCGGGCAGGACACCTCGACGACCTCGGCGCCGAGCTCGCTCAGCAGCTCGACGGACTCGCGGAACCGCAGCTCGACGCCGGGCTGGTAGCCCTCGCCGCCGAGTTCCTTGACCACGCCGATCCGCATGCCCCGCACGTCGCCGCGCCTCGCGGCCTCGACGACGGGCGGGACGGGCTGGTCGATCGAGGTGGAGTCCATCGGGTCGTGGCCGGCGATCACCTCGTGCAGCAACGCGGCGTCGAGCGCGTTCCGCGCGCACGGGCCGGGGGTGTCGAGGCTGGAGGCCATCGCGACGACGCCGTACCGGCTGGTGCCGCCGTACGTCGGCTTCACGCCGACGGTGCCGGTGACCGACGCGGGCTGCCGGATCGAGCCGCCGGTGTCGGTGCCGAGCGCGAGCGGAGCCTCGTACGCGGTGATGCTCGCGCTCGAGCCGCCGCCGGAGCCGCCGGGGATGCGGTCGAGATCCCACGGGTTGTGGGTCGGGCCGAACGCGGAGTTCTCCGTCGAGGAGCCCATCGCGAACTCGTCCATGTTGGTCTTGCCGAGGATCACGATGCCGGCCTTGCGGAGCCTGCTGACCGTGGTCGAGTCGTACGGGGGCCGCCAGCCCTCGAGGATGCGGCTGCCGCAGGTGGTGGGGACGTCCTTCATCGTGAAGACGTCCTTGAGCGCGAGCGGGACGCCGGCGAGCGGGCCGAGCTCCTCGCCTGCCTTGCGCTTGGCGTCGACGGCCTTGGCGGCCGCGAGGGCGCCCTCGATGTCGAGGTGCAGGAACGCGTGCACCTTGTCGTCGACCTTGGCGATCCGGTCGAGGTGAGCCTCGGTCACCTCGACGGCGGAGGCTTCACCGTTCTTGATGAGCCCGGCGAGCTCGGACGCGGTGCGGCGGGTGAGGTCGTTCGACATCAGGCCTCCTCGCCGAGGATCCGCGGCACGCGGAACCGGTCGTCCTCGACCGCGGGGGCCGCCTGCAGGGCCTCCTCCGGGGTGAGGCACTCGACGATGGTGTCCTCGCGGAACACGTTCGTCAGCGGGAGCGCGTGGGAGGTCGGCGGGATGTCCTGGGCCGCGACCTCGCTCACCTGGGCGACCGACGTGAGGATGACGTCGAGCTGGGGCGCCAGGTGGTCGAGCTCGTCGTCGGTGAGCTCGATCCGGGCGAGGCGGGCCAGATGGGCCACCTCGTCGCGAGTGATCGCGGGCACGGCTGCACTCTCCTTGTTCGCTTGCGAGACTCAGCAATCCTAGGTCGCGAGTGTGTCAGGGCCCGACTGGGTTTCCCGTCCTTCAGGATGTGCCCATGGCTCCGACGTTGCCCCAGCGGTTGTTGGCTCGTGTCCACGCGGCTTTGTACGCCCGGTCGGGTGGTCGGGTGGGGCACAACGCGGGCGGTGTGCCGACGCTGGTGCTGCACACGGTCGGGCGTCGTTCTGGTGTGCCGCGCGAGGCGCCTTTGGCGTACGGGCGGGACGGCTCGTCGTACCTGGTGACGGCCTCGAACTGGGGCCACGACGCCCCGCCCGCGTGGCTGCTGAACCTGCGTGGACCCGGCCCCGCGTCGATCCAGGTGGGCTCTTCGCGGCTCTCGGTGACGTCCACCGAGGTGTGGCCGTCCGACCCGTCGTACGCGCGACTGTGGGAGATCGTGAACGACGTCAACCACGGCCGGTACCAGCGTTACGCGTCCGGCACGAGCCGCTCGATCCCCGTGGTCCGGTTGACCCCTGTGGATCCTGTGGATACGTAACGACACCAACCGGGCGAAACTGCGATGCTCGATCAGGTGAGCGAGCTGCGCGAAACCCACCCCACCGGCGCCGACCTGCGCCGGCTGGAGGCGCTCGCCGACGCCCGCGCGATGGACCCTCGCCGACCGGCCTACGACCCGGTCGCGGAGTACCTGCGGCCTCGCGGCCCGAAGCAGCTCGAGGACTCCGAAGCGGACGACTACGGCCTCGCGATCTGGGGCCGGGCGACGGACAGCCTCGAGCTGGAGCAGCGTGCGGCGCTGAGGGAGTACAGCGGAGAGTCGATCGGCGGGGCGACCTGCTACAGGGAGATCAACTGCTACCTGCGCGGTCGCGGCCCGGCGACCCCACAGATCGAGAGCCACATCCGCCACATCGACGCGGCCCTGGAGATCGTCCCCGTCCCCGAGGACCTCATCGTCGTCCGCGGCGTCGATCCGCGCGTCTTCTCCCGTCCGGTCGACGACTCGACCGGCAGGACGATCACGGACGACGCCTTCCTCAGCACATCGATCGGAACGACGCCAGCCTTCGATCATCAGGTCTGGGTGCACCTCGACCGTCCCCAAGGGGACACCCGCGATCTACATGGAGGGCGTCACCGAGTGCCCAGGTGAGCGGGAGCTGTTGTTGGGTCGCGGACTCAGCTACCTGGTCGACAGGATCGATCGGGACGCGGTGCGACCGGCAGATGGCACGTCCATGGCAAGATCCTTCCCCCGCGATGAGATGAAGGAGCGGACCATGAGCGACATTCCGCGCGGCGGGCCGTTGTCGGAGGACCCGGAGTTCCGCGTGGTCTCCGAGCCCGCGAGCTATCCGACACGACCAGACGGACCCGGTCCGATTCACGACCGTCTATGTGCTCGAGCAGCCCGTCGCCTACGCTGTGGGCAGCGACAGACGACTCCGCGGCCGGGGTGATCTATCGCGAGTCCGCCCTGGACACCGGTGGTGGGAACGCGTCCGTGGGGTGGTGGGGTCGTCTCGACTGGGCGTTCGCGAACAGGTTCACGCCGACGGAGGTCCTGCGGCACTGGGCGGGCAAGCCGCTCGATCCCGACGACGAGCGCTGTGGCGTCGTCCACGATGACGAGGAGCACGAGGTCGGCAGCCTCGCCGAGCTTCAGGAACTCGCCGCCAACTAGCGGGGGTATGTCGAGAAGGGTCGGACGGCTCCGTCCTACGGGCAGAGACGACCCACACGAAGGAGAACCAGCATGACTGTCAAGCGGATGGACAACGTCGGCGTTGTCTACGCCGACCTCGACGCCGCTGTCGCGTTCTATCTCGAGCTCGGCCTGGAGCTGGAAGGCCGGATGACGGTGGAGAGCGACTGGTCCGACCGCGTCGTCGGCCTCAAGGGCCAGATCTGCGACGTCGCGATGATGAAGACTCCGGACGGCAAGAGCAAGCTCGAGCTGATGAGCTACCAGAAGCCGGAGCCCATCGTCCGCGAGCCGCAGAACGCTCCAGCCAACACCCTGGGCATGGGCCGCGTGATGTTCGCCGTCGACGACCTCGAGGACACCATCGCCCGCCTGAAGCCGCACGGAGCCGAGCTCGTCGGCGAGGTCGTTCGGTACGAGGACATGTTCCTGCTCTGCTACCTCCGCGGCCCCGAAGGCATCCTGCTTGGCCTGGCCCAGGACCTCAGCTAGGGCTCAGTCCCGCCCCTGCCACGTACAGACGCAGGCCTCGTTGCCGTCCGCGTCGGCGAGGACCCAGAAGGCTGGCGCCTCGCTGTCGTTCAGGAGCGTGCCGCCGGCGGCCAGGGCGGCGGCGATGCGGGCGGCGGCCTGGTCGTGCGGAACGGTGACGTCGAAGTGGATCCGGTTGCGCTGCGGCCGGGGCTCGTCCATGTGCTGGAACCACAGCGCCGGGCCCTGGCCGAGCGGATCCACCAGCCCGTTCAGCGACTCGTCCCCCGGCTCGTCGACATAGCCGAGCACCGCCTTCCAGAACGGGCGGATCAGCGACCGGTCCATCGTGTCGATGCCGAGCTCCAGCGTCTGCATCGACCGCGGCTCGACGAGGTCGGGCCGCGCCGACAGCCCGAGAGCGGCGAACTCCGCCGACAAGCGCTGGGCCAGCTCCACCTCCGCCGACCCCGCCCGCTGCGCGTCCGGCGGGCTCACCACGAGCAGAAGCACCCCGGGCCGCAGGTCCAGGCGCAGCCGCCGCTCCCCCGGCATGCCCGCGGCGTCGAGCAACGCCCGCGCGGTCTCCAAGCCAGCAGCGAGGTCGTCCACAGGCACGACCGTCCGCAGCTCGCCCAGCATCAGCCGCCAGTCACGACCAGCCGCCGCCGAAACCGCACCTCGAGTGAGCAGAGAGTCCATGATCGGCAGCCTACGAGCGCCCTCTGACAGGGGCCGTACACGGGGTGAGACAAATCTGACTTCCTGGGCGGGCAGACGTGGAACGGGTCCACGCGCGACAATCACTAGGTGTACTTGCTCCGCATCGTCCTTCCCGACCAGCCCGGCGCTCTCGGAACCGTTGCGTCGGCCTTAGGCAAGGCGGGCGGCGACATCGTCGCCGTCGATGTGGTCGAGCGACAATCCGACGGCACGGCCGTCGACGACTTCGTGGTCGAGCTGCCGATCGGCGGCCGGGCGGACATGCTGGTCTCGGCCTGCCAGTCCGTCGAGGGCGTGCGCGTGGTCTGGCTCTCCCGCTTCGGCGCCGGCGGTGACCTGCGCCGCGACCTCGAGGCGGTCGAGGCGATGACGGACACGCCGGCGAACGCGCAGAAGCTGCTGGTCGACCTCGCGCCGGCGGTCTTCCGCGCGGACTGGGCGATGCTCGTACGGCAGGGGGCCGCCGAGGAGAACGCCGAGGTCACCGTCTCGACTCGCAACGCGCCGGACCTGCCCGAGTCGCAGGCCCCCTGGCTGCCGTTGAAGAAGCCGATCCGGCTGGCCGTACCGGAGAGCTGGGACGAGTACGGCTGGCGCAACGTCGCCGCGGCGGCCGTCCCCGTCGGCGGGCGCGAGCAGTCGCTGGTCGTCGGCCGTTCGGGCGGACCGGAGATCCTCGACTCCGAGCTGGCCCGCCTCGCCCACCTCGCCGCGCTCGCGGAGACCATCCAGCGCTCGACGACCGCGGGCAACGACGACGACTGATGTTCGTCGACACGGGGTCGTACCCGGTCCGCGAGGGCAACCTCGTCCGACCGCTCGTCGATGGCGTGCCGACGTTCAGCCGGATCCGTGCGGCGGTCGACGCCGCCGAGCACCGCGTCTGGGTGACGGTCTGCTTCCTGTGGGACAGCTTCCGGCTGCCCGACGGCCGTACGTTCTTCGACCTGCTGTCGAGCGCCGCGGACCGAGGGGTGGACGTACGCGTGCTCGCCTGGCTCCCGGGGGACGAGACCGAGAACGTCCTCGAAGCACCCTCGCCGGTCCCGACCAGGTGGGACCGCGCGGTCCCCGGCATGGCCCAACACCAGAAGAGCTGGCTGGTCGACGACACCGGCTTCGTCGGCGGCATGAACCTCAACCCCCACACGGTGGTGCGGCCGGATCACCGCGGCCAGGACCAGTACCACGACGTGTACGCGGAGGTCAGCGGCCCAGCGACAGCCGACATCGCGCACAACTTCGTCCAGCGGTGGAACGGGGCCACCGAGCACGACCCCGGCGACCTCGACCTTCCCGACACCGTGCCGAGCCCGACGGGCACGAGCGTCGTCCAGATCCAGCGCACGCTCCCACCCGAGCGCTCGATCTTCGACCAGTACCGCATGGCGATCGCGAACGCCCGGCGCTCGATCTACCTCGAGAACCAGTTCCTCGAGGACGCCCAGATCGTCGCCGACCTCCACGCCGCGCTCGTCCGGGGCGTCGAGGTCGTCGCGGTCCTCCCCGGCGAGCCGCCTCGGACCAGGCACGGGCCCGACTTCCTCGACCAGCGGGGAGCGCTCGGCGACCACCCGACGTTCCTGCTCGCCGGCCTCGCCGGACCCGGAGACGACGGCGAGCGCAAGCACGTCTACGTGCATTCCAAGCTCATGCTCGTCGACGACGAGTGGGCGACGATCGGGTCGGCCAACTTCCACGCGGGCGGTCTGTACGGGAGCGCTGAGCTGAACGTCGCGTTCCACGACCCCGCTGCGGTCCGCGACGTACGCCACGCGCTGTTCGCCGAACACCTCGGCGACCCCACCGACGACCGAGACGACGTCGAAGCACTGCGGCTGTTCCGCCAACGAGCACAGGACAATCGCCGCCGCTGGAACGCCGGCGACCACGACTGGCAGGGCCTCGCGTTCGCCCTCGACCCACTGACCTACGGACGACCGTGATGCGACGCCTCGCCATCGGTCTACTGGTGGCCGGGCTTCTGCTCGCCATGGGCTGTTCGGGACCGCGCGCCTTCGAACGAGATGGCATCCACCTGCTCGTCGGCGCCTCCAAGGGCATGGGCCGACAAGCCGGGATCTCCGGCATGCTCCATGTCGGTCCGGGCGGCTGCGTGGGACTGACCAAGGACGGGAAGAGCAGCAACCTCATCGTCTGGCCCGCTGGCACCACCTTGGTCGACACCGATCCAGTGACCATCCACATCCCCGGCGTCGGGGCGGTAGCTGTCGGCCAACAGATCCATGCGGGCGGAGGACAGTCCGGTCCGAAGGAAGTCCTCCCGGCCATCCCGGAAACCTGTCGGCCGGGGGCGACCGTCACTGTCATCGACCACGAGGTCGGGCGCGGTCCCCCGATGTCCGCGCTCAGACGTCGAGGCGCATGACGACGAACGTCCACGGGTAGCGCGGGTCGTCGGAGCTGCGCTCCTCGTCGAGGCCGACGGCGGTGAAGCCGGCCTTCTCGAACATCGACATCGTGCCCATGTGGCCCATCGTCTTGTTGCTCGCCTGACAGGCGTTCGCCCGACCGATACCGGGGAGCTCGCGGCTCGGCCAGTTGTCCGCGATGTACTCGGCGACCTCCCGCGAGCGCCAGCCGAACGTTCGGCGGAGCTTCGGCAGCATCGGGTCGTAGTGCGGGAACACCATCGGCGACGACTCGATCCGGCCCCCGCCGCGCTTCTCGATCGCGGCTACCGCGGCTCCCAGCGCCCGCGTCGCTACGCCCTGCCGCCGGTAGTCCATCCGGGTCGTGAAGCAGTTGATCTTCCACACCTCTCCGGCCCGGCCGTACTGGCACCAGCCCACCGGCTCGCCGTCGGCGTACACCAAGATGCCGTCCGCCTTCTTCTGCTCGACCAGCTCCGTGACGACCGCGAGCTCTTGCGCCCGGCGCAGCTCCTGCTGCGGGAAGCGCTTGCGCGACCGGTCAGGCGCCCCCACGATCGCCGCCCGCTCCTTGGCCGTCCCGGCCACAGGCTGCGGCAGGTGCTTACCGAGGAAATAGAGCGTGCACGCGCAGCCGTGGACCCGCTGGAAGAACTCCCCGAAGTCGTCCAACGTGCGCGCGGACAGCTCCCGCGTCGTGAACCGAGGCATCAGAACAGGCAGAACGGATGGCCGTGCGGGTCGAGCATGACCCGTACGTGCTCCTGCGGCTGGTACTCCGCGAGCGTCGCGCCCGCCTCGACCGCCCACTTCACACCGGCGTCGAGGGAGTCGACGCCGATGTCGAGGTGGATCGTCGCCGCCTGCTCGCCGGCCTGGCTGGGCCACACCGGACGTACGTACTCGCGGTCGGACTCGACGTTGATCGTGAACCCGCGCTCACCCTCGGGCGGGCGCAGTTGGGCCCACCCGCCGTCGGGGCTCTCGTCGACGACCGGCCAGCCCAGCAGGCGGTGGTAGAACTCGGCCAGCTCCCGCGCTCGATCCGTCTCCGAGGTGACCGTGACGGATCCGACCTCGAACCGTGGTTTGTCCATGCCGCACATCCTCGTCCGCCGTATGGGTCACCTTGTGTCCTATACCACCGGCAGAATGGACCCATGCGTGCCGACCGGCTGCTCCGCATCGTCTTCCGGCTGCAGGGCCGAGGCGTGGTGTCGGCGTCGACGCTGGCCCGCGAGCTGGAGGTCTCGGCGCGGACGATCCGGCGCGACATGGTGGCGCTCTCCGCCGCCGGCGTCCCGGTCTACTCCGTCCGCGGCGGCGCCGGCGGGTGGTCACTCGTCCAGGACTACCGCACGAGTCTGACCGGGCTGTCCACCACCGAGGCGCTCGCGACGATCGTCGCCAGGCCGCGCGGCATCCTCGCCGACCTCGGCCTGGACGACCCGGGCGAGGACCTGATCCTCAAGCTGCTGGCGGCGGTCGCTCCCGCCGCACGGGAGCACGCCGAGCACGCCCGGCAGCGGATCCACATCGACCCGCGCCAGTACTGGGGCGCGGTCGCCAAGGACACCCTGCCGCTCCTCCCCCACCTGCTGTCGGCGATCTGGGACGACCGGATCGTCGAGCTGGAGTACGGCCTCGGCCACCAGCCGACCCGCGTCGCGCCGTACGGGCTGGTGCGCAAGGGCATCCGCTGGTACCTGATCGGCCACGCGGACGAGAAGGTCCGCATGTACCGGGTCTCGCGGATCCACGACCTGACCGCGACCGAGGACAGGTTCGAACGACCGGCGGACTTCGACCTCGCGAGCTTCTGGGAGCAGGCCCAGGACGAGTACGCCGGAGGATTCGGCACGTTCCGGGTCCGCGCCAAGCTTCGCGGCGACGCGCTCGTCCGGGCGGGCTGGGCGTACGCGAAGAGCAAGCAGTTCAGCGAGCCCGATGAGGACGGCTGGGTGGAGGCGGAGTTCGACACCGAGGACTACGACAGCGCGATAGCGCTCGTCGGTGCCCTGGGCGCCGACCTCGTCGTGCTCGAGCCGGACCGCGTCCGCGAAGTCCTGCTCGCCAACGCGGCCCGCCAGCTCGAGCTCAATCGCTGAGCGCATCGCTCCCGCCACGGCGGCGCAGGAACAGGAAGGCCGCGGCCGCGATCGCCGCCAGGCCGACTCCGCCGAGGATCAGGCTGATGCCGGACAGGCCGCCGCCGTCCCCGCCCTTGCCGGACGACGCCGTGCTGTCCGTACGGTCGCCGGTCGGTGTCACCTCCGGCGAGGCACCCGACGTCGCGCTCGGCGTCACCTCCGGCGTCGCGCTGGGCGACGCGCCGTCGATCGGTACCTCGGTGAACACCGGCTCGCCCCCGGGTGTGCCATGGGCGGCGACGTCGAGCTCGAAAGGCACCGCGACCGAGGCGTTCCGCGGGGTGTCCTGCAGGTAGACGGTCACGAAGTAGGTGCCGCCGATCGCGGGACCGGAGTGCGAAGCGCTGCCGAGCCGCGGGAACGCGATCGTCCCGGTCGTCGAGGCGAGCTCGGTCGAGCCGTCGATGAGCAGCAGCCGGTCCCGGCTGGTCCCTGGGCTGGTGAAGGACGCGCTGGACGGTGCCCGGCTCGGCGCGAACAGGTCCACGATCGTGTGCGCGTCCTCGGCCGCCGCCGCACTGCCGCCCCGCAGTGCCGGGAAGTGCACCGCCGCGTCGACCTGCTGGCCCCAGGTCGCGTCGATCGCGAAGGTCAGCGTCTCCCCCGGGACGATCGTGCCCTTGTAGCTGCCGGCCCCGATCGACTCGGCGTCGGCGAACGAGGTGCCTCCGGTGACCTCCTTGCGCGAGCCCTTCGCCGGTGCGGTCCAGGTGTTCTGGTTCGCGGGGGCGGCCAGGGTCTCCGGGTCGGTCACCTCGGGCACCTCGGTCACCCGGATCTCCAGCGCAGCTCCGTCGGAGTCGGTCCCGCGGTAGGTGACCACGAGGACCAGCTCGGGGCTGGTCAGGCACCCCTCCTGCTGGGTGTACGGCGAGGCGCTGGCCGCCGTGGACACCAGCTTGCCGTTGCCCGCGACCCCGGTCTTGAACGCGCACCTCGTGCCGCTCGGCGTGGTCAGCTCGACATCGACGAAGTCGCCGCCGGTCTGGCTGGCCCGGTACGCCGCACTGGCGACAACCGACGAGTTCAGCAGCGCACGCTTGATCCGGTAGTGCTTGGCGGGAGTGGCCGCGTCGACAGCGTCCAGCCAGTCTCCGGCAGCGATCTCCGGCGCGCCGTCGGGAGTGGCGGTGCCCGTGACCGGCCGACCGACCGGGACGTACGGACGTGCGGCTCGCTTGGCGACCGCGCTCAGCGAGTCGACGAGTTCCTGGCTGCTGTCGACGTCGTAGTACACGCCGCCACCGGCGCGCGCGACGCACTGCAGGTCCTTGCGAGCGGCGGCGTTCACGTTGAGGCCGACCACGTCGATGCGGACCTCGATGCCCTGCTTGCGGAGTTCCTTGGCGACGAGGCACGGGTCGGGCGCACAGGTCGGCTCGCCGTCGGAGACCAGGATGATGGTGCGCCGGCCCTCCCCGCCGACGTCCTTGCCCGCTTCGCGTAGTGCGTAGCCGGTCGGCGTCTCGCCGTATGGCCGGTACGCGCCGATCGCGGTCAGCAGTGCCTGGCGGTTGCCCGTGGCGGGCTTCACTACCAGCTGTGAGTCGGTGCAGGCACCGAGGTCCTTCCGGGAGAACACCTTCGCGCCGTACACCCGCAGACCCACGGCCTGGTCGTCCGGCAGCTGCTCGACGACCTGGCGCAGCGCCTTCTTGGCCGCCTGGATCCGCGTCTCGCCGCCGCCGGCCGGCTCCTTCATCGAACCCGACGAGTCGAGCACCAGCAGGACCCTGCCGGGCCGGTCGTCGGCGTGACTCTCGTCCGCTCCGAGGACCGTTCCGAACGCCGCGACCAGCAAGGCGACCGCGGCCACCGCACCGATCCGTCCTGCCCGAGTACCCATGCCCCGTCTCCCTGACTTCGGCGAAGCGTTTACATTTGTAAACGTAGAGAGATCGCCGGCTAGAGTCAAGTCCCTCCATCGCGGCGTAGGATCGGGCCATCGTGATTCACTACTGGGAAGCTGACAGGTGTCTGGAGGTGACTGATGAGTGAGGACTCGGAGTCGCTCGCGGCCCGTAACCACGCCGAACAGGCGCGCCTCTACGGGGCGCCACTCGTCGAGGTCATCGACGAGCTCACCGAGACCTTCGGCATCTCCCGCGCCAAGCTCGCGCGGGTGCTCGGTCTGTCGGCCCCGATGGTGAGTCAGCTCGCCTCCGGAAACCGGCTCAAGATCGGCAATCCCACTGCTGTCCACCGCTTGCAAAGGCTGATGCAGCTTGCGCCGACCGTTCGCAGCGGCCAGGTGGCGGCGGCTGCCGCCTTGGCCGAGGTGGAGGCGGAGGCTCCGGGCAGCGTGCTGACCCGCACCACGACCACGCTGCGCCACGAAGGGGCGACCCACGTCCAGGACGTGCTGCGCTGGGCGGCGAGTGCCGACGATCTGGCCCGGGCCGCGGCCCTCCTCGAGCCGGCGTTCCCGACGTTGGCCGAGGTGCTGCGGGTCTACGGGACCGGCCGTACCAAGGACGCCGTCGAACACTTCCGGATGGTCTCTGGCGGCTAGGCCTCTGGCGGCCTAGGCCTGTGGCATTCTGGCGAGCGGTCCCGGAGCGAGGCAGCGTGGGGGTACGACGTGGGCGACATCGCGGGTGGGCGCTTCGAGCTCATCGATGTCCTCGACGCCGGCGGCTCCGGTGCGGTCTGGCGCGCTTGGGACCACCGTGAGCTGGAGTACGTCGCCGCCAAGGTGCTGCGTACCGTGGACTCCGAGTCTCTGATCCGCTTCATCCGCGAGGCCAAACGGGTCGTCCAGCACCCGCACACGCTGGCGCCGCGCAACTGGGTCGGCGAGGACGACCGGGTCCTGTTCACGATGGAGGTCGTGCGCGGCGGATCCGTGGCCACGTTGCTCGGCGACTTCGGGGCGCTGCCCGAGGGCTGGGTGATCGAACTGGCCTACCAAGCCGCGGACGCGTTGGTCGCCGTCCACGCCGCCGGGTTCGCGCATCGCGACGTGAAGCCCAGCAACCTGCTGCTGGATGCCACCGGGCAGGGCCGACCGCGACTGCGGCTCGGCGACTTCGGTATCGCGGCCGCCTTCGACGGCCCGCGCCTGACCGTGGTGAACGTCGTCCTCGGCACCCCCGGCTACCTCTCCCCGGAGGCCTATCGTGGCGCCGACCCGGCGCCGGCTCAGGATCTGTTCGCCCTGGGCGTGGTGATGAGGCAGATGCTGGCTGGCAATGGACCGCCGGACGACCGCGGACTCGACGGTCTGCCGGGATCGAACGTCCTCCTGCGGCTGCTCGCGGAGCTGCTCGACGAGAACCCGGCGTCCCGGCCGGCTTCGGCCTTGGAGGTCCGCTCGCGGCTGGGCGAGCTTCGAGAAGCTGGCAACGTGGCGTACGCCATCGACCCAGCCGACCCGGTCGAGGTCTTCGACCACCTGCCGCCGCTGCCGGCCGGGTGGGGCGAGACCGGCCCGAAGGAACAGCTCTCCCCCACATCCGGACCGACGCCGCTCGCCGCCACGGTCACCCAGGAGCCGGCCGCTGCCACACCATCCGACCCGCCGACCGTAAGCCTGGCCGACCGCCGACCGGCCCGCCGGCGCCCACCGGCGGTGGCCTGGCTCCTGCTGATCGCGGGCATAGCACTGCTCGCCGTCGCCGTCCTCAATCGCTGAGCGCGACCTCCTTCGCCGCATCTGGGCCGGACTCGAGCAGTACGCGGAAGCCGGACTCGTCCAGCACCGGCACCCCCAACTCGCGGGCCTTGTCGAACTTCGACCCAGGGTCGTCGCCGACCACGACGAACGCGGTCTTCTTCGACACCGAGCCCGACACCTTCCCACCGCGGGCCGACACCAACTCCGAGGCCTCGTCCCGCTCGTCCGAGCGGGCTGGGCGTACGCCAAGAGCAAGCAGTTCAGCGAGCCCGACGAGGACGGCTGGCTCGAGGCGGAGTGCTCGAGCCGGACCGCGTCCGCGAGGTCCTGCTCGCCAACGCGGCCGGCCAGCTCGAGCTCAATCGCTGAGCGCGACCTCCTTCGCCGCATCCGGGCCGGACTCGAGCAGTACGCGGAAGCCGGACTCGTCCAGCACCGGCACCCCCAACTCGCGGGCCTTGTCGAACTTCGACCCAGGGTTGTCGCCGACCACGACGAACGCCGTCTTCTTCGACACCGAGCCCGACACCTTCCCACCGCGGGCCGACACCAACTCCGAGGCCTCGTCGCGCGAGAAGCCTTCCAACGACCCCGTCACCACGACCGTCATGCCGGCCAGCGGCTTCGGCCCGTCGTCGACGATGTCCTCGGCCAGCCGTACCCCGGCCGAACGCCACTTCGCCACGATCTCGCGGTGCCAGTCGACGGTGAACCACTCCACGATCGACTTCGCGATCGTCGGCCCCACGCCCTCGGCGTTCGAGAGCTCCTCCTCCGGCGCCGTCGCGATCCGGTCCAGATCGCCGAACGCCCGCGCCAGGGCTTGCGCCGCGGTCGGGCCGACGTGCCGGATCGACAGGGCGACGAGCGCGCGCCACAACGGCCGCGTCTTCGCGGTCTCGAGGTTGGCCAACAAGCCGCGGGCGTTCGCCGACAGCTCGCCGTCCTTCGTGGTGAAGTACGTCGACCCCTTCAGCTTCTCCTCGTCCAGCGAGAACAGGTCACCCTCGTCGGAGATCAGCCCCTCGTCGAGCATCGCCATCCCCGACTTGTAGCCGAGCACCTCGATGTCGAACGCGCCCCGCCCGCCGAGGTGGAACAGCCGCTCGCGCAGCTGCGCCGGACACGACCGCGTGTTCGGGCAGCGCAGGTCGACGTCGTCCTCCTTGGCCGGCCGCAGGTCGAACCCGCACTCGGGGCACTGCGAAGGCATCACCCACTCGACCTCGGACCCGTCGCGCAGGTCGACCACCGGCCCGAGGATCTCCGGGATCACGTCGCCGGCCTTGCGCAGCACGATCGTGTCGCCGATCAGCACGCCCTTGCGCTTGACCTCCTGCGCGTTGTGCAGTGTCGCGAACTCGACCGTCGACCCGGCGACCTTCACCGGCTCCATCACGCCGTACGGCGTCACGCGCCCGGTGCGGCCGACGTTCACGCGAATGTCGACGAGCTTGGTGTTGACCTCCTCGGGCGGCCACTTGAACGCGATCGCCCACCGCGGCGCGCGCGACGTCGAGCCGAGCTGGCGCTGCAGCGAGATCTGGTCGATCTTCACCACCACGCCGTCGATCTCGTGGTCGAGCGAGTGCCGCTTCTCACCGAGCTTGATCGCGTACTCGTCCACCTCGTCGAGAGTGCGCCGCAGCTGGACCTGCTCGCTCACCGGCAGGCCCCAGGCGCGGAGCGCGTCGTACGCCTCGGACAGCCGCTTCGGCTGCCAGCCCTCGCGCTTGCCGACGCCGTGGGAGAGGAAGCGCAGCTTCCGCTTCGCCGTCACCCGCGGGTCCTTCTGGCGCAGCGAGCCGGCCGCGGAGTTGCGTGGGTTGGCGAACGGTGCCTTGCCCTCCTCGACCAGCGAGGCGTTCAGCTCCTCGAACTCCTTCAGCCCGAAGAAGGCCTCGCCGCGCACCTCGAGCAGGTCAGGGATGGGCGGCGCGCCCTTGCTGGTGAGCCGCACCGGCACCGAGTCGATCGTGCGGACGTTCAGCGTGATGTCCTCGCCCGTACGCCCATCCCCGCGCGTGGCAGCTCGGACGAGCCGGCCCTTCTCGTACACCAGGTCGACCGCGAGCCCGTCGATCTTCATCTCGCACAGGAACTCGGCCTCGGAGCCCACGTCGCGCTCTGCCCGCGCCGCCCAGGCGCGCAGCTCCTCCAGCGTGAACGCGTTGTCGAGCGACATCATCCGCTCGAGGTGCTCCACCGGCGCGAACCCCGTCTCGAACGTAGCCCCGCCGACCTTCTGCGTCGGCGAGTCCGGCGTCACGAGCTCCGGATGCTTCGCCTCGATCTCGCGGAGCTCGCGGATCAACGTGTCGTACTGCCCGTCGGAGACCGTCGGGCGGTCGAGCACGTGATACCGATAGTTGTGCTCCTCGATCACGGTCACGAGTTCCGCGTGACGCTCGAGCGCCTTCTTCGGGATGCCGGCCACCTGCTTGCTCATGAGACGGAACGTTACCGCCAGCCGGCGACATTCAGCGGGGCTTGATGACCTCGTACAACGCGGTCCAGTTGTCCTTGCCGTGGCCGGCCTCGATCGCCTTCCGGTACAGTGCGTCTGGACGGCCTTCGGCAGCGCGGTGTCGACGCCTGCCGCCTCGCTCGCGCCGACGACGTGGTCGGCGGTCGCGCCCATCATCAGCACGGTGCTGAGGTCGCCGGGATGCTCGCCCGCCTCGATCTGCTCGGCCGCGTCGGTGAGGAACGGTGCCGCGAGCTGCAGCGTGGAGGCAGCCCAGGGCGCGAACTCGGACGGCTTGACGCCCGCCTCCTCGAGCAGCGCCGCCGCGTGCAGGAACGAGGCCAGCGAGGTGAGGAAGACGTCGAGCTGTGCCTGGTACCAGAGCTGCGCGAGGCCGTCGTCCGCTCCGACGTACTCGGGCTTGCCGAGCAGCGCGAGCTCGTCGGCGTACGCGTCGAACTCCTCCGCCGGCCCGCTGTAGTAGACGTACGAGCCCTCGGCCCCGACCATCGGCGCGGGGACCATCACGCCGCCGGTGACGAACGCGGCGCCCTTCTCGCGGGCCCACTTCCCGGCCTTGCGGCTCTCGTCGGGGGTGTCGGAGCTGAGGTTGACGATGGTCTTGGTCGAGAGGTCGTCGATGCCGTCGAGGATCGCGTACATCGCCTGGTAGTCGGTGAGGCTGAGGACGATCAGGTCGCTCGCCGCGACGGCCTCCGCCGGGGTCTTGGCGAGGATGGCGCCGCGCGCCACGACGGCGTCGGCGCGGCTGGCGGTGCGGTTCCAGACGGTGACCTGGTGCTGGTGGTCGAGGAAGACGTCGACCATGGCCTGGCCCATCGGGCCGAGGCCGATAACGGTGATGTTCACGTCTTCGATCCTGCGGAGTCCCTGACGTCCGCACAAGTACCGACTATTTCGTTCGGTACTTACCTTTTCGTCAGTGTGGCGGCCTGTTTCGCGAGCTCCATGGCTCGCCTGGCCCAGTCGGGTGAGGCTCCGGCGAGCCCGCAGGTCGGCGTGATCACTGTTCCCGTGGCGGCGAGGTCCTCGCCGAAGCCGATCCTGCGGACGAACGTCGTGACCTGCCGCGCGACGTCCGCGTCGGTCATCGGCGGACGCCGGTTCGCCGGGTCGGGGTCGACCGACGGCACGGCGCCGACGAACAGCGCGACCCCGTCGTCGACCGCCACGCCGAGCTGCTCGAACTGGGCGTCGGTGATCTGGTGGATGTCGAACGAGAGTCCGCGCGCACCGGCGGCGTGCAGCAGCGCGAACGGGACGTTGGCCGCGCAGGAGTGCACGAGCGGGAACGCTCCGGCGGCCTCGATGATCGCCATGACCTCGGCGAGCCGTTCTCTCGCGTCCTGCCCGGAGACGGCCCGGTGCCGGGAGAAACCGGACGCGGTCGGGATGCCGGCCGCGAGCACGGCGGGCAGGGACGGCTCGTCGAGCTGCACGAGGACCTGCGCGCCCGGCACGCGCCGCCGGACGTCGGCGATGTGGTCCTTCAGCCCTTCGGCGAGTGACTGCGCGAGCTCACGCCGGGCGCCGTGGTCGGCGAGCACGCGGTCGCCCTTGGGTCGCTCGACGCTGGCGGCGAGCGTCCACGGTCCGGTGGCCTGCACCTTGAGCGGGCCCCGGTAGCCCTGGGCGACCTCTTCGAGCGCGTCGAGATCCTGGCCCAGGAGCGACTTCGCCCGACGCTCGTCGAGCCCCTCCCCGGCGGTGAGCCGCCAGCCGGCGGGCTGGAGGTCGACGTGCAGCTCGGCGAGCAGCGCACACGTCCGGCCGATCATGCCGGCCGAGACCCCTCGCTCCGGGAGCTCGGGGAGGTGCGGCAGGTCGGGCAGTTCCCCCAAGACCGTCCGCGTCGCCTCGACCACGTCCTCGTACGGCAACGACCCAACCCCCGTGGCCGCGCCCGACACCCAGCCGGGCACCTTGTTCACGATCCACCCAGCTTCTGCCAGAGGAACTCGAACGCGAGCGCGTTCATGAACGCCGACTGCTTGTTGTCGGCCGCGCCGCCGTGGCCGCCTTCGATGTTCTCGTAGTAGTGGACCTCGTGGCCGAGCTCCCTCAGGCGGGCCGCCATCTTGCGGGCGTGGGCCGGGTGGACGCGGTCGTCGCGGGTGGACGTCGTGAGCAGGATCGGCGGGTAGGTCACGTCGGCGCGTGCCTGGTGGTACGGCGAGTACGTCGCCAGGTACTCCCAGTCCGCGGGGTCGTCCGGGTCGCCGTACTCCGCCACCCACGACGCGCCCGCGAGGAGCTTGGAGTAGCGCCGCATGTCGGTCAGCGGCACCTGCGACACGACCGCGCCGAACAGCTCCGGGTAGCGGGTGAGCATCACGGTCGTGAGGAGACCGCCGTTGCTGCCGCCCTCGATACCGAGCTTCGCGGCGGTCGTGACGCCGCGCGTGACGAGGTCACGCGCCACGGCCGCGAAGTCCTGGTAGATCCGGTGCCGGTTGTGCCCGCGCCCCGCCTCGTGCCACGCCGGCCCGTACTCGCCGCCGCCGCGGATGTTCGCCAGCACGTACGCGCCGCCGCGAGTCAGCCACGACCGCCCGTCCGACCCGCTGTACGCCGGCTCGCGCGACACCTCGAAGCCGCCGTACCCGTCGAGCAGCGTCGGCCACCCGCCCTCGGGCGCCGGGCCCGGCGGCGTGACCTGGAAGTACGGGATCTTCGTGCCGTCGTCCGACGTAGCGAAGTGTTGCGACACCGCCACGCCGGTCGTGTCGTAGAACTCGGGCAGCTGCTTGAGCACCTCGGCAGGGCCCTCGCCGATCCGCCCGAGAGCGAACGTGGCGGGGCGGACGAAGCTCTGGATGTGCAGCTCGTACTCGTCGTCGACGTCGGAGTCCGTCCCGCCGACCGAGGCCGTCGACAGCGGCGGCACGCCGGTGAGTGGCTCCTCGCTCCAGCCGTTCTCGCCCGGAGTGAGGACGGAGAGCTGGCTGGTGACGTCGTGCAGCCTGTTGAGGAACAGGTGGTTGCGGGTCCAGCCGTGCCCGGCGAGCGAGGTGTGCTCGTCGGGCGTGAACAGCCGCTCCAGCTCCCGCGAGCCGGCCAGGAAGGCATCGAGCTTCGCCGCGAGCAAGCTCCCAGCCGGGTGGGTCGTGTCGCCGACGGTCCAGTCCGTCCGCAGGTCGACGAGCAGCCAGTCGCGGTGCGTGCTCGCGGTCGCGTCGTCCGGGACCTCGATCTTCGTCAGCTCGCCGTCGTCGGCGCGGAGGTAGAGCTCGGACGTGTAGAAGTCGATCATCCGCTGGACGAAGTCGCGTTCGAAGCCCTCGGTGTCGTCGTGGAACGTCCACACGCCGACGTCCTCGGCCTTGCCCTCGAACACGACCTCAGCCTCAGCGATCGGCGTACCGCGCCGCCAGAGCCGCGTCGTCCGCGGGTAGCCGGACGCGGTGAGCGTGCCCGGGCCGAAGTCGGAGCCGACGAAGAGGGTGTCGACGTCGATCCAGTCGACCATCGTCTTCGCCTCGGGCAGGTTGAACGCGTTGTCGGTGACGAACGTCCGCGTCGACAGGTCGAACTCGCGCACGACGGAGGCGTCGGCGCCGCCGCGGGACAGCGAGATCAGCGTGTGCCGGTACTCCGGACGCAGGACCTGCGCGCCGGCCCAGACCCAGTTCTCGCCCTCCTCCTCGGCGAGCTTGTCCAGGTCGAGCAGCACGTCCCACTCGGGCGCGTCCTTGCGGTACTCCTCGAGCGTGGTCCGCCGCCACAGCCCGCGCGGGTTCTTCTCGTCGCGCCAGAAGTTGTAGCGGTACTCGCCTCGGCGGTTGACGTACGGGATCTTCTCGTCGGAGTCGAGAATCTGGAGAATCCCGTTACGCAGCAGGCCAAACCTGCTCGTCCCGGCGAAGCGGTCGAGCGCCTCGGCGTTCCGGTTCCGCACCCAGGCCAGCGCCTCGGCCCCGGTCACGTCCTCGAGCCAGAGGTACGGGTCGTTGTCGACGTCGTTCGTAGTCACACCGCGAGGCTACGCGGTCGTGGCGATGGTGGCCGACCCGATGACGCGGGTGCCGTCGTAGAGGACGACGGCTTGGCCGGGGGCCACGCCGTGGGCCGGCTCGGTGAGGTCGACGCGTACGGCGTCGTCCTCGATCCAGGCGGTCGCGGGAACGGTCTCGCCGTGGGCGCGGATCTGCACCTCGCAGCCGACGACGCCCGCAGGTGCCGGGCCGCACCAGCGCGGCGCGGAGCCGGTGATGGTCGAGACCGCGAGCCGCTCGCGCGGGCCGACTGTCACGGTTCGCGTCACGGGCTCGATCGACAGCACGTACCGCGACTTGCCGTCCGCCGCCGGGCGACCGAGCCGGAGCCCGCGCCGCTGGCCGACCGTGAACGAGTACGCCGCATCGTGCGTCGCCAGCACCTCGCCGCTCTCGTCGACGACCGTGCCCGGCGCCTCGCCCAGATGCTGCTCGAGGAAGCCCGCGGTGTTGCCGTCCGCGACGAAACAGATGTCGTGGCTGTCCGGCTTCTCCGCCACGGCCAGCCCGCGCTCCGCGGCCTCCGAACGCACGGCGGACTTCGGCGTACCGCCCAGCGGGAACATCGCGTGCGCCAGCTGCTCGGCGTTCAGCACGCCCAGCACGTACGACTGGTCCTTCTCGTGGTCGACGGCGCGATGCAGCTCCCGCCCGGCAGGCCCGTCGACGAGCCGCGCGTAGTGCCCCGTGCAGACCGCGTCGAAGTCCAGCGCGATCGCCCGGTCGAGCACCGCGGCGAACTTGATCTTCTCGTTGCAGCGCAGGCAAGGGTTCGGCGTACGGCCCGCCGCGTACTCCGCGACGAAGTCCTCGACCACGTCCGCGTGGAAGCGCTCGGCCAGATCCCATACGTAGAAGGGGATTCCCAGCACGTCCGCCGCACGGCGAGCGTCGCGCGCGTCCTCCAGCGTGCAGCAGCCGCGGGCACCGGAGCGGTACGACTGCGGGTTGCGGGACAGCGCGAGGTGAACGCCGGTGACGTCGTGCCCCGCCTCGACGGCACGCGCCGCGGCGACGGCCGAGTCGACTCCGCCGGACATGGCGGCGAGAACGCGCATCAGCGGGAACCCCCACCCAGGTTGACCAAACCAGCCTTACGAGCCCGTTCGACGACCGGCCCGATGACGCGACCGAGCGCGTCGACGTCGGCTTGCGTAGACGTGTGTCCGAGGCTGAACCGCAGCGAGCCACGCGCCCGCTCCTCGTCACGCCCCATCGCGATCAGTACGTGACTGGGCTCCGCGACACCGGCCGAACAAGCCGACCCCGTTGAGCATTCGATCCCGCGCGCGTCGAGCAACAGCAGCAACGAGTCACCTTCGCAACCAGGGAAGGAGAAATGCGCGTTCCCGGGCAACCGTCCAGGCCCCGGATCGCCGTTCAGCTCCGCCTCGGGAACCGCGGCGAGCACCTGCCGAACGAGATCCGCACGCAGCTCCCCCAGGGCAGCCGCGAGCTGAGCCTGCTCCCGGACAGCGAGCTCGATCGCGGCCGCGAAGCCCGCCATCGCTGGCACGTCGAGCGTGCCGGACCGCACGTCCCGCTCCTGCCCGCCGCCATGCAGCACGGGCGTCACCGAAGTCTCGCGCCGCAACACCAAAGCACCGACGCCGAACGGCCCGCCGACCTTGTGCCCGGTCACGGTCATCGCGTCGACGGACACGTCGGAGAAGTCGACCGGCAGCTGCCCCACGGCCTGCACCGCGTCGGTGTGCACCGGGATCCCGTACTCGGCCGCGAGAGAAGCGATCTCCGCGACCGGCTGGATCGTCCCGACCTCGTTGTTGACCCACATCACGCTGACGAACGCCACCGTCTCCGGCGAGCGCGCGATGCTGTCGCGCGCGGCGTCGAGGACGACCCGGCCGTCCCGATCGACGGGCAGCAGCTCCAGAGTGGCGCCGTCCTCCTTGGCCAGCCACTGCGCAGCGTCGAGGACGGCATGGTGCTCGACCGCGCTCACCAGCACCCGCGTACGCCGGGCATCGGCGCCGTGCCGCGCCCAGTACAGGCCCTTGACCGCGAGGTTGTCGGCCTCCGTACCGCCGCCGGTGAACACGACCTCGGAAGGCCGTGCACCGAGCGCCTGGGCGACGGTCTCGCGGGACTCCTCGACGACGCGGCGCGCCGCCCGCCCCGAGGCGTGCAGCGAGGACGCGTTGCCGAGCTTGTCCAGGTGAGCGACCATCGCCGCCACGGCTTCCGGACGCATCGGAGTCGTGGCGGCGTGATCGAGGTAGCTGTGGGAGGTCATCGCCTCTCAAGCGTAGGTCACACCGGCCAGCTCTCTAACCGGTAGGCGGACCTACCGGTGTGAGCCAAGGGATCTAGTCAGACGGGCCAGCCCTCTAACCGGTAGGCCGCGTCCCAGAACATCCACTCATAGCGGGACGCCGTCGCGAACGCCTCGTGCATCCGCTCCAGCGCCCGCGGCGACGCCGCGCGGTCGGCGATCGCCTTGGCCTGTTCGGTCGCCACGGCGAACGCCGGATCGCCGTACGTGCCGATCCAGTCACCGTACGGATGCCTCGCCAGGTCGCCGACGTCCGCGTACATCCGGCTGCCGACGTCCTGGTAGATCCAGAAGCACGGCAGCACCGCCCCGACCTGGATCGCGTAGTCGTCGAGGCTGAGCAGGTACGACGTGTACGCGCGGCACGTCGGCGACGGCCGCCACTGCTCGATCTGCGAGACGTGCGTCTCGTGCAACTGCCGTTCGACCACGACGCACTCGTGCGCGGCCTTGGCGAAGAACGCGACCTCCTCGGTCGTCGGCGCCTTGGCCGCGGTCGCGGCGAGCGCGCGGGCGTAGTCGGCGAGGTAGTGCGCGTCCTGCGCGAGGTAGTAGGTGAAGCGGTCCCGGGCCAGGCTGCCGTCGGCGAGCTCGGTGAGGAACGGCAAGGCGTCGATCGCCTTGCGGACGTCCTCCGTCGCTGTCCAGGCCTGCTGCGCGAAGCTCATGCCCGCCGCCCCCACCAGGCGTGGAAGTGGTGCACCGGGCCGTTGCCGGTGCCGACCTGCAACGAGTCCGCGGCGCGGAGGCTCTCGGTCACGTAGGCCTTCGCCTCGCGGACGGCGTCGGGCCATTCCCGACCGCGCGCGAGGAGCGCGGCGATCGCCGACGACAGCGTGCAGCCGGTGCCGTGCGAGTTCTTCGTCTCGACGCGCGGCGCCGAGAGCCGTACGAGCGAGTCGCCGTCGACGAACAGGTCGGTCGACTCCGGCGCCTCGGTACGGTGGCCGCCCTTGAGCAGGACGCGCTTGGCGCCTCGTTCGTGCAGGGCGTGCGCTTGTCGAACGGCCTCCTCGTCGGTGCGAGCTGGCTCGGTCCCGAGCAGGTCCGCGGCCTCGGGGAGGTTGGGCGTGACGAGGTCGACGAGCGGGACGAGCCGTGCGCGCAGGATCCGTACGGCGTCCTGCTCGAGCAGCCGATCGCCGCTCGTGGCGACCATGACGGGGTCGAGGACGACGTAGGGCGGGCGATGCCGTTCGATCGCGTCGGCAACGGTGTCGACGACGGCTGCGTTCGCGAGCATGCCGATCTTGACGGCGTCGATGCGTACGTCGGCGAACAACGTGTCGAGCTGCTCGGTGATGAACTCGGTCGGGATGGTGTGGATCCCGGTGACTCCGTGGGTGTTCTGCGCGGTGAGCGCGACGAGCACGGCGGTGCCGTACGCGCCGAGCGCGGAGAACGTCTTGAGGTCGGCCTGGATTCCGGCGCCACCAGACGGGTCGCTGGTGGCGATGGTCAGAGCAATAGGAGCACCCATTGCGACAGTCCCTTCGCCAGCATTAACTGGATCAGGTTCGACGGGTTTGATCTCAGCCCCGCCATTCGGGGCACCCCGCGTCACTGCCTTCGACCTTAACCTGTTGCGGATTCTCGCGCCATCGGTAGCGTGGCCGCACGTGGCAAAGCTGCTGGTGAACTTCGTGTACGCGCACAATGTCGGCCACGCGATCGAGGCGCTGCATCTCGCGCATGGGCACCATCGCGCGGATCCCTCGCTGTCGATCTCGGTGGCCTTGAACGCCTCGACGCCGGTGGAGCTGGCCTCGTTGTGCCCGTTCGTCTCGGCAGTGCATCCGGTGACGCTCGACCTGTTCGATCCGTCGGTGCCGTTCGTCGCCGACCTGCCGCGCGCGTTCGACTTCGTGGTCGAGGACGGCCGCATGTCACAGCCGGAGCAGCGCGCGCTCTTCCCCGGGCTCACGGCCTACTACGACGCGTGCCGTACGCGCTTCGGCGTGACGTCCGCCGCGCCGTACTCCCCGGGCGAGCACTTCCGGCTCGCGCTGCCCTCCGCACCAGCCGACGGTCTCCGCATCGCCGTGCTGCCGGGAGGGAGCGCGAACCGTTCGCTCTACCCGTCGGTCGCGTCGTGGGAGCTGATCCTGCGCGCGTTGGCTTCGCGGTTTCCTTCGGCGACGTTCGTGTTCCTGGGCAAGCTCGGCTCCGCCGACGGCCGAACGAGCACGACATACTCGGCCGACGAGATCGCGCGGATGCGGGCTTGCGTCGAGTCGGAGTCCGCGCTCGACCTCCCGCTGATCGACCAACTGACGGTCGTCGCCGGCTGCGACGTGTTCGTCAGCCCGCACTCCGGCTTCGGCATGGCCGCCCTCGCCGCCGGAACGCCATGGCTGTCGCTCGCCGGAAACGCCTGGCCCGAGTACTACTTCAACGGCGTCCCGTTCTACTCGGTACTGCCCGACGTCGCCCGTTTCCCCGCGTACACAGGCCTTTCGCCATTGCCCGATCCCGTGGAGGACGACGGCCCGCGCTCCCCCAGCATGTGCGCCGACCGCATCCGAGCCGACCTCGACGAGCTGGTCGAAGCCGCCGCGAAGCTGATCGCCAAGACGTGGCCGTACGAGACAGCCCTCGCCCACTATGCCCAAGGCATGTTGAGGATCCGCAACGGAGACCCGACCCAGGTCTGGTCCTGGGACCACATCCTCACCCCGTACCTCGAGCCCTCCTACTGATAGACCTTGCCGTAGAAGTCGGTGTACTGCGGCGACGGCCACGTCGCCGGAACCTCCTTGAGCTGCTGCACGAGCGCACCGGACGCACTGGCGATGCCCGACAGATAGGCGATCGCGGCGAAGACGATCGCGGCGATGGCCGAGATGGCGATCCCGAGGGCGGTCGCGACGAGAGCGGCGCCCGCGACGATGCCGAAAGGACCACCATCCAGCGCCAGCACCGCCCCGGCGATCGCCAGGTCTGCTGTCACCAAGGCGACGACCACAGCGGGAAGGATCTGCGCGTTCGCCAGTGCCGTCTGCGTGAGCGCCCCGGAGATCGCCGAGTGGCACTCGTTCATGCCGTCGATCACCTTCTGGTGGGACCTCGACGCGGCGGCGTACAACTGGGCCGCGTTGTCGTTCCATCGTTGGCCGGCGTCGCCCTGCGGAAGGGCCTTGAGAGACTCCTCTCCGACACTCAGCCCTCCCATGAGCCCGTGGACGTCGTCCTCCCACTTGGTGGCCGCGATATACAGCTGCGGAGGGTTGCCGACCATCGCCGGTGTCTGCTTGGCGATCTCGATCAGGCTCGTCTCCAGAAACGTGATGTGCCCGACGATGATGCGTAGGTACGACTGGACGTTGGGCGGAAGAGGCCTGGCGATCGCGTCGGTGAGCTTCTGGTTGGTCAGCTTGACGCCGCGCTGGAGGAACGTCATCGCCCGTTGATGATTCTCGAGAAACCAGCTCCAGTTGTCGGCGAGCCATTCGATGCCTGGACTCACGGCCATGGTCAGTCGTCTCCGTTCGCGCGCCGCATCCTGCCGACGCCGTCCTGCTCGACGCCGTCGGCCCGGTCCGCGATCCGCCTCAGGTTCTGGGCAACGCCACCGAGCTGGCCACTGCCGCCGGTGAGCACCGTGTGCACCCGGGTCGAGAGCGCGGAGTACTGCCTGTAGACGTCGGCGCTCGGTGGCAGCGCGCCGAAGTCGTAGCTGCCGAGGTCCAGGCCACCGACGACGAGCGCGCACTGGCCGACGATCGCGCCGGCCGGTGCCCAGATCAGGTTCGCGTCGTTCCGCAACGTCTCGGGGTTGATCTCCTTGGTCATCTCACGATCCCCTCGGTACGGGCAGCTTCGCGCGAACGATGCGCTCCGGCTAGTGCGCTGGCGAGCTCGTCCGTGAGCATCCAGTGCGGGCATCTGCCCAGCCAGGACAGGTCGATCTCGCAGCCCGCCAGGCCGCCGCCCGGGTGGAGTCGGAGCTCGACCATTCCCCGTTCACCGATGCCCAGCGCGTCGCCAGGAGGGGCCGGGTCCTCCGTACGGGCGGCGGCCTCGGCTGCCGCAACGGCCTCGTCCGCGAGTGCCGCGAGCCGGGTCAGGCGATCCATCGCCACGTCGAGATCGGAGGTGAAGAGCTCGCACGGATCCAGCCCGAGGGGGCGGAACACCGGCTCGGCGTCGACCGCGGAGCTCGAGTCGAACGCCTCGGTCAGTGCATCGCCGAACGCCTTGGCGTATGCCTCTTCGGCCATCGCGGCTGCCTCGGCGACAGCGGTCGGAATGTCGGCGGCATCGAGGCGGGAACGCCAGGACTCGGCGACCTCCAGGCGCTCCAACGTGCCGGTCGGGTCAAGGACGGCGGTGATGACGCGCTTGGCGTCGCGGCCTTCGTACTCGCCCAGCGAACGGTGCATCGACCGCAGGCGGGCGCCGAGGGCTTGGGCGTCGCGGGCCGCCCTCAGCGCCCCATCGAGGTCGAACGTGCCTGTGTCCATGCGGCGATCTTGGCGATCGCCGCCAACACCGCGCTTACAAGCGGCTTACACAGCAGCGCAAAAGCGCTCAGCCCTTGCGCTTCTGCGCTTCCTCGGTGGCCTGCGGCAGGACGGCGTGCAGGTCTCCCACGACGCCGAAGTCGGCGAGCTCGAAGATGGGGGCTTCGGCGTCCTTGTTGATCACCACGATCGTCTTCGACGTCTGCATGCCCGCCCGGTGCTGGATCGCACCGGAGATGCCGGCGGCGATGTAGAGCTGGGGAGCGACGGTCTTGCCGGTCTGGCCCACCTGGTACGCGTGCGGGTACCAGCCCGAGTCCACCGCGGCCCGCGACGCACCGACGGCGCCGCCGAGGGCGTCCGCCAGGGCTTCGACCACGGCGAAGTTCTCCGCCGAGCCGACGCCGCGGCCGCCCGACACGACGATCGCCGCCTCGGTCAGCTCCGGCCGCCCGGTCGCCGCGCGCGGCTGGCGGTCCACGACCTTCGCGCCCTTCGCGGCGTCCGAGATCGTGACCTCGACCTTCTCCTCGACCGGTGTCGCGGGAGCCTGCTCCGGCGTCGCCGCGTTCGGCTTCACCGTGATGATCGGCGTCCCCTGCGTCACGTTCGCCTTGACGGTGTAGTTACCGGCGAAGACGGACTGCGTCGTCACCAGGTCGGCAGACACGTCGACGGCGTCCGTGATCAGCCCGGAAGAGAGCTTGATCGCCAACCGCGCGGCGATCTCCTTGCCCTCCGGACTGGACGTCAGCAGGATCGCGCCAGGCGAAACGCGCGAAGCGAGCTCGGCCAGAGCCTCCGCCTTCGGCGCCACCAGGTACTCGGTGAGCTCCGCCTGCTCCAGCAGATACACCTTCTGCGCGCCGAACGAGGCCAACGTCGCCTGGGCGTTCGCGTAACCCGACCCGATGAACACCGCCGACGGCTCACCGAGCCGCCGTGCGATCGTGAGCAGCTCGGTCGTCGTCTTCCGGACCGCGCCGTCGGCGTGGTCGACCAGTACGAGGATCTCCGTCATCGAAACAGCCTTCCTCAGACGAACTTCTGCTCAGCGAGGTACGCGACGAGCTGTGTGCCGCCGGTCCCTTCGTCCACGACCACGGTGCCCTTCTCGCGCGGCGGACGCGCGGCGTACGACTCCACCGCGGACCACGCCGCACCCAGCCCGACCGACGACGCCTCTACGCCCAGATCGGCGAGGCTCCACGTCGACACCGGCTTCTTCTTCGCCGCCATGATCCCCTTGAACGAGGGGTAGCGCGGCTGGTTCGCCTGGTCGGTCACCGACACGACCGCGGGCAACGACGCCTCCACGGTCTCCGTCGCCGCCTCGCCATCGCGGCGGATCGACACCGTGCGCTCGCCCAGCGACACCGAGCCGGCGAACGTCACCTGCGGCAGGCCCAGTCGCTCGGCCAGCATCGCGGGCACGACCGACATCCCGCCGTCCGTCGAAGCCATCCCGCACAGGACCAGATCGACCGGAGCGTCCGCGGACAGCTTCTCGACCGCCCTCGCCAACACCAAGGACGTCGCCACGGCGTCCGAGCCGTGGATCGCGTCGTCGAGAACGTGGACGCCGGCATCGGCACCCATCTGCAGCGCCTTCTTGATCGCGTCCGGCGCACCGTCCGGACCGACGGTCAACGCCGTCACCTCGACGTCCGAGCCCGCTTCGGCCAGCGCGAGCGCCGCCTCGATCGCGTGCTCGTCGAGCTCCGACAGCAGCCCGTCGACACCGACGCGGTCGACGGTCTTGTCGCTCTCGGAGAACGTGCGATCCGCGGTGGAGTCGGGTACGTACTTCACACAGACGACGATCCTCATGGTCGCTCTCGGCTCCTCGTCTCGGCTGGTGGCAGCCCGTCGATGGGTCGGACCTCAAGCCTGCCAGGCGGGGGCAGCCGGCCGGCTGTGAGGTCCTCCCTCTTCACGCTACTCACGGGTAGCTTCAGGGAGCAAACTGGCCGAACGTGGCCTGCGTCACACCCTGTGCGGAACTCCCGTTCGTTCGCGGCCCGTTGTCCATTCAGGCGGTTGCCGCTGACGCGTGGTCGATCCGGTTGCCTGGATGTCTCATCCGTGGCCGGCCCTGATCTGGTCAGCGGCTCCGCCACCAACTCCCACCCGGCGCCGACTCCACGCGACCACGCACGCCAGCATCAGCACCGGGCTGACGACCGCCGCGAGGAAGCCGAGCCGATAACTGTCGCCGGCCACCGCCACCGTGTTGAGCACAGCGAGCCCGACCGCGCCGCCCAGCAACGGCGACGTGTTGACCAGCCCCGACGCCAACCCCTGATCGGCGGCCGGAACGCCCGTCGTCGCGACGATCAACGACGGCGCGAACGAAAGCCCGAAGCCGACACCCGCGACGAGCATCCCGGGCAGCACGGAGGTCCAGTACGATCCGCCAGCCGTCGCGAGCAGTGCGAACGAGAGCAGCCCGACCCCGAGCAACGAAGCCGCCACACCGAGCAGCTTGCCCACGCCGTACGTCGCGACCAGCCGGCCGGTGAAGCTCGACACCAGGACGGTCGCGAGCGCCATCGGGATGAAGCCGAGCCCGGTGAGTAACGGGCTGAGCTGCAAGACGTTCTGCATGTACAGCGTGCCGAACCACGTCGTCGCGAGTCCCGACGCCGCACCGACCGCGGCGAGCAGGTTGCCGTACCGGATCGACGGGTTGCGGAACAGAGACAGCCGGACGATCGGCTCCGCCACGCGGTGTTCGACGACGAGGAACGCGCCGATCAAGGCCAGACCGAGCACGCCCGACAGCACCACCGGTGCGGACAAGCCCTCCGCGAGCTGCGACACAGCGGAGACGACGAGCACCGTTCCGGCCGTGAGCAGCGAGGCGCCGAGCACATCCGTACGCCGCCGGGCGACCACGTCGTCCCGACCCACGAGCAGAGCGACACCGACCAGCACGACGACGCCGATCGGCACGTTGATGCCGAACACCCACTGCCAGCTCGCGAGCCCGGTCAGCAAACCGCCGACGAGGTTGCCCGCGACCATGCCGGTCGACGCGACCGCGCCCCAGATGCCGAACGCGCGGTTGCGTGCCGCCCCCTCGGCGAAGCTGCCCGTCACGAGCGTCAAGGCCGCCGGAGACACCAAAGCCGCGCCGAGCCCCTGCAACGCACGAGCGCCGAACAGCATCGGACCGTTGATCGCCAACCCACACAGGGCAGACGCGACCGTGAACAGCACGATCCCGACGAGCAGGATCCGCTTCGCGCCGAGCAGGTCCACGGCCCGCCCGGCGCTGATCATGAACCCGCCGTACGCCAACGAGAACGCGCTGAACACCCACTGCGCGCTCTCCTGACTGATGTCGAGGTCGGCCTGGATCGCCGGCAGCGCGACCGCGACGACGGAGTAGTCGAGAACGAGCATGAACTGTGCGAAACACAACAGGACAAGGAGAATCGGCCCAGTTTCAGGGCGCGTTCGAGCCATCGACGTACCTTTCGAGAACTGTGAGTTTCTTAGCTTCGGTAGGGGTCGAGCAGGGTCGCGAGGTCGCGGCGCAGTGCGTCGCGAAGCGTTCCCCGGCGCGACATCGCCCAGCTGATCTGGGTCCCGCTGAGGAGTGAGTTGACCGCGTCGGCGAGGGCAGCCTCGTCCGGGACCGTCAACCGCCCCTTGACGACGGCGTCGCGAACGTACTGCTCAAGCTCGTCGCGCACCCCACGATCGTGTCCGGCGAGCAGCTCGCGGAACTCCGGGTCGGCGAGCTCGAGATGCAGGAACGCGAGCTGGTTGGCGAACTCGTCGGGCGTCAGCTCGGCGCCGGCCACCCCGACGACGGCATCGATCAGTCCCTCGACGGGATCGTCGTTTCGCTCGTACAGCCGGCGCATCTGGGCGGTCATGCTCGTACGGTCGTCGCCGCAGAGGAACGCGATCAACAGTTTGCGCTTACTGCCGTACCGCTGCACGAGCGCCGCCGCCGAGATCCCGGCCTCCTTGGCCACCTCGGCGAGCGTGAGCCGCACCGGCCCGATCCGCCCCACCGTCGCCGCCACCGCGGCGAAGACCTGCGCATCACTCACCAGCCGCGGCCTCGCCATGACACCTCCTGGGTTAGTTAACGAACATTCATAAACTAACCCAAGAAGCCGAGACCGGCAAGTGAGCGCCGCTAGGGGCGTGGGCGCCGAGCCTGGGCGACGTACTCGATGGCGTGGAAGACGAACGTCAGCAGGGCAAGGATCACGGTCACGTGGAACAGCAGGGCGAGGGCGATGCCGGCGATGAACCCTGCTTTCCATAAGCGGAGCCAGAGGAGGGAGAGCGCGGCGGGGACGACGACGGCCATCGTGGCGCCGCAGAACAGCTCGCGGACCCAGCTGTGCTCTCCCATCCACCACAGCACGTTCCAGACGTCGAGGAAGTCGAGCGTGGCCAGGACGCCGAGCACGGTGATCGCGAGCAGCGTGGCCACCGCCACGATCCGGAAGTACCAGTCCCAGAACGCATGCCCTGAAGGGCGCGCACGCGCCGGCGCTCCTTCGCTCGACGTCTTCATGGGCGGCGGCGTCCGGGTGACCCCGACCATCACCGTCGCGAGGGTGACGGCCGCCCACATGAACCAACGACGGACCAACGCGGTGCCGAGGTCCCCCATCGCGTCCCGGAAGATGCGGTCGGCCTCCTCCCTCGAGATCGGCTCGGCGGCGTCGTACGAAGCCGGCTCGTCGAAGTTGTGGACCATGCCGTCGTGCACCAGCGCCGCCGGCAGGTGACTGCCGGTCCGGGGAACGAGCCAGGCGAAGAGCAACGGCACCGACGTGAGGTCGGAGCGGAACTCCTCGCTGGGTGGGACCGTGGGGAAGGGCGCCGGAACGACGACCCGCAGGTTGCCGCCCTCGCGCCGCCGGGCGTCGTACGCGATCCGACGCTCGAGCCTGAACATCTCCTTCATCCTGGGCCGTTCGCCCGGCAGCCTCAGCCCTCCCGTTCGGGGCTGGAGGACGCGCTCGAGGACGATCTTCGGCTTGACGCCCGGCTGGGGCGGCTGGCTCCCGTCCAGGGAGCCGCCGTCGTAGAAGCGTGTCGGCTCAGCACGGAACCTGGCCATCCCACCACCGTCCGAGTCGTCGCGCGCCACGTCGTCATGGCGGTTTCATCTTGCCGCGAACGCCGTCGCCGTGGTGGGTGATCAGGGCAGAAGAAACTCCGTCAGCGCCGCCGCGAGCGCCTCGGGCGAAGCGCCGTGCCACTCGCCGGCCACCGTGCCGAACGTCGCGTTCGGCAGCTCCTTGGCCACGGCCTCGGACATGCCGGCCAGCTCCGGCCCGCTGGCCTGGCTGGCCAGGACGAGCGTCGGCACGTCCACCGAGCGGAGCAGCGGCACCGTCGTGGCTTCGGAGATCGCGCAGTCGTACACCATCGTGTGCACGACCGCCTCCTGCGCGGCCCTGCTCTCCGGCGGTATGCCGGCCAGGATCTCCTCCGGCACTCCCACGATCTCGCGCATCGTGTAGTCCACGGCCTCACCGCGCAGGCCTTCGCCGACGAGCCGGCGGAGCGTCGCCGAGTACTCCGACTCGTCCTGGGACTCGTGCGCCACGAACGGCGGCTCGAACAGCGCGAGCTTGGCGATCGGCAGCCCTTGTGCCGCCGCGTGCAGGGCGAGCAGGCAGCCGGACGACATGCCGTAGACGTACGCCGATCCGCCGGCCGCCTCAATCACGGCGGCGAGGTCCTCGACCTCGCGCTCGACCGCGTACGGCGCGGTGTCGCCGCTGGCGCCACGGCCGCGGCGTTCGTACTGGTAGACGGCGAAGTCGGCCGCCAGCAGTTCCACCGGCGGGGCCAGCGGCCGGAAGCCGCGGTAGTTCATCGCGGCGTCGACCGCGACCAGCGCGGGGCCGGTGCCGTGCCGCTCGTAGGCGATCGTCGTGCCGTCATGGGACGTGACCGTGGTCATCTGAAGCTCCCTCGTCGATGGTGTTCTCGCCCTCTAGTCGCCCGCGACGGCCCAGATCGACAGCGGCGGCGATAATTCCTTCGATGAAGTACGTCTGCCTGATCTACGGCGTCGAGGACGAGCTCGACGCGATGTCCCAGGACGACCTGGA
The DNA here is from genome assembly GCA_963762635.1 of uncultured Actinomycetota bacterium. Lineage (GTDB taxonomy): Bacteria > Actinomycetota > Actinomycetes > Propionibacteriales > Actinopolymorphaceae > Tenggerimyces. The sequence goes on along the minus strand of CAVXLQ010000003.1, from coordinate 358,545 downwards.
CCGGCTCATCGAGGAGACCGGCGCGTCGAACGAGGAGCTGAGCGCCAGCGGGCACCTGGTTCTCGGTGAGGCGCTGGAGCACGTCCATGCCGCGATGACCGTGCGCGTACGCGACGGCAAGCTGTCCGCGACGACGGGTCCGTTCGCGGAGACGGTCGAGCAGCTCGGCGGGTTCGTGCTCATCGAGGCGCGCGACCTGAACGAGGCGGTCCAGATCGCCGGCCGGATCCCCAGCGCGCGGATCGGCAGCATCGAGGTGCGCCCGGTGATCGACCTGGCCCGCGAGCATTCGTGACTGATCTCGACGAGCTGTACCGGACGGAGTCGCGCCGCGTCCTGGCGACGCTCGTCCGGCTGCTCGGCGACTTCGACTTGGCCGAGGAGGCGCTGCAGGACGCGTTCGTCGCGGCGGCTTCGCAGTGGCCGGGCTCGGGCGAACCGGCCAACCCGCGTGCGTGGTTGGTCTCCGCCGGCCGGTTCAAGGCGATCGACCGGCTGCGGCGCCGGGCTCGCTTCGACGCGGTGCTCGGCGAGCTCGCGGCCCGGTTGGAGGAGCGGCAGGAACCCGTTCCGGACGACTCCGTCGAGGACGACCGGCTGCGGCTCGTCTTCACCTGTTGCCATCCAGCGTTGCCTCCTGACGCCCAGGTCGCGATGACGCTTCGGGAGGTGTGCGGGCTCAGCACCGAGGAGATCGCCCGCGCGTTCCTCACCACGCCGCCGACCGTCGCGCAGCGGATCGTCCGCGCGAAGGCGAAGATCCGCGCCGACCGCATCCCGTACCAGGTCCCGCCGCTTGACGAGCTCCCGGACCGGCTCGCGGCCGTCCTGCGGGTCGTCTATCTGGTCTTCACCGAGGGGTACGCGCCGGCGACCGGCACCGACGTCGTCCGCGCTGGGCTCGCCGACGAGGCGATCCGCCTCGGCCGACTGCTCGCGAGCCTGTTGCCCGACCACGAGGTGCACGGCCTGCTCGCGCTGATGCTGCTCCAGGACTCCCGCCGCGACGCCCGCACCACGGCCGACGGCTCGCCGATCCTGCTGGCCGACCAGGACCGCTCGCGCTGGGACCGTGCGCGCATCGCCGAGGGCGCGGCGATGCTGTCCCGCGCCGCCTCGTCCGGGCAGGTCGGCCCGTACGGGCTGCAGGCGGCGATCGCCGCGGAACACGTCAAGGAGCGAACCGACTGGACGCGGATCGCCGCTCTCTACGACCGGCTGACCGAGGCGGATCCGTCGCCGGTCGTCGCCCTGAACCGCGCCGTCGCGGTGGCGATGCGCGACGGACCGGCCGCCGGGCTGGAGCTGATCGACGCGCTGCTGGGCGAGCTGACGACGTACCACCTCGCCCACGCCGCCCGGGCCGACCTGCTCCGCCGGCTCGGCCGTGACGCCGAGGCACGGCAGGCGTACGAGCGCGCGCTCGACCTGACCCAACACGAGCCCGACCGCCGCTTCCTCGAGCGCCGGCTCGCCGAGCTGTAGGTAACGTTCGCGGCATGACGCTGCCGCTCACGGGGGAACGCACGCTGCCCGGGATCGCGCACGAGAACTACTGGTTCCGGCGACACGAGGTCGTGTACGAGCTCGTTGCCGAGCGCTGGTTGGCGAACGGTGCGCGCGTGCTCGACGCCGGTTGTGGTGAGGGGTACGGCGCCGCGATGCTCGGGCAGCGGGGCGCCGGGAGTGTCACCGCGCTGGACTACGACGAGCTCACCGCGGCGCACGTACGGGCGGCGTACCCCGAGATCGGCATGCTGCGTGGCAACCTCGTGCAGCTGCCGTTCGCGGACCACGCGTTCGACCTGCTCGTGTCACTCCAGACGATCGAGCACCTGTGGGATCAGGAGGCGTTCGTCGCCGAGTGCGCGCGGGTCTCGAGCCGCCAGGTGATCGCGACGCCGAACCGCCTCACGTTCCCGCCCGGCAACATCTGCCATACGCGCGAGCTCACCGCAGCCGAGTTCGCCGACCTGCTTGGCGTTCGGCTCACCGTTCAGGAAATGCGAGGCCTGCACCACGGCGGGCGCATCAAGGACTGGGAACGTGAGCACGGCGACCTCGTCGACGCCCAGCTCGCAACTCCGCCAGCCGACTGGACGAAAGAGCTCAGCGCGTTCGTCCAAAGCCTCACCATCGACGACTTCGAGATCGCCGAGGCGACCGACGACTGCCTCGACCTGATCGCCCTCTGCGCTACGGGCGGATGATCCGCTCGGCGATCCGGCCGACGATCAGGTAGACGACCGCCCCGATCCCCCAGTTCACCAACACCTGCTTGATCCGCGTGTCCATCCGGAAGATGTCGTCGAACGGTCCGACCACGCGGCGACCGATGTCGATGATGCTCGCGACGATCTGGTTCTGCTCGTTCGCCTTGAGCGCGATCAGGATCGCGCCCAGCGCCAGCACCAGCGCGGCCAGGACGGCGACCGTGAAGATCGCCGTCGCCAGGATCTCGCGCACCTTCGACACGGCGGCCTTCGGTCCCGAAGCCGACGACGTCTCCTTGCGCGGCTCCTCGCGCGGGCGGCGCGGCGGCAACCCGGGCGGCGCGGCCGTCCGTGCTCCTTCGTCCACCGCGTCGAGCGTCGGCGGGACCGGCCGATCCGCGGCATGCGTGGCCGTCGTCGCCGGCCGTTCGAGTGTCTCGTCCGACACCGGGACTCTCACCTCGTCCGAGTTCGACACGGCTGAACTCCCTTTCCCGTCAACAGGGGACCCCAGTGTGCCCCATACCCACTCATTCCTGGACCGACCCCCGCTGCGCTCGCCGCGCCGCCTGTTGCGCGCCGCGCGCCAGACCCTCGAGGTACGCGCGTCGCGCCGTCTCCGCCTCGTGCGTACGTACCCGGCTCTTCACCACCCGAGCCGGAATCCCCGCGACGATCGCGTAGTCCGGCACCTCGCCCCGCACCACCGCGTGCGCCGCGACGACCACTCCGCGGCCGATCGTCGTGCCGCGGAGCACGGCGGCCTTCGTACCGATCCAGCAGTCCGGCCCGATGCGTACGGGCGTCTTCACGATGCCCTGGTCCTTGATCGGCGTCGCGAGGTCGCTCGTCACGTGGTCGAAGTCACAGATGTACACGTCGTCCGCGACGAGCGAGGCCGTCCCGAACTCGATGTCGAGGTAGCAGTTGACGGTCACATCGCTGCCCAGCACGGACTTGGCGCCGAGCAACAGCGTGCCCTCATGGGCATGCAGTCGGGTGCCGTCGCCGACGTGCGACCAGCGGCCGAGCACGAGCTTGCCGTAGCCAGGACGGGCGTACGCCTCGACCCGCTTGCCTAGGAACACGAAGCCCTCGCAGATCACGTTCGGCCGGCGCAGGCGCAACAGGAAGAAGCGCCAGTAGCGCAGCAAGTAGTAGGGCGTGTAGGCGCGATGCCGGAACACCCAGCGCAGGCTGGCGAGCGTGAAGACGCGCGCCTGCCTGGGATCCCGCGGCCATCCGAACGCCATGCGCCCGGAGCTTACCGGCGAGTAAGCGAAAGGCCCGGCAGGAGTTCCCACCGGGCCTTTCGTCTAGTGCTTACTCAGACCTTGCGTACGTTCTCGGCCTGCGGGCCCTTGGGGCCCTGCACAACCTCGAACTCCACGCGCTGGTCTTCGTCCAGGGAGCGGTACCCGTCGGACTGGATGGCGGAGTAGTGGACGAAGACGTCCTGCCCGCCATCGACCGAGATGAAGCCGAAGCCCTTGTCAGCGTTGAACCACTTGACGGTTCCTTGCGCCATATTCCTTACTTCCCCTCGCGGAGACGATGGTCCAGCACCCGTACCTCACGGATGCCGAGTCGCCACGGGGTACCAGTGGCACCGGAACCCCAAGCATTTCGAAAACCTGCGGCTGTGCGCGTCTTTGCGAAACGACGAACGACCGTCGAAGAAGTTACCACGGTCATCGCCCCGGTAACAGGCCGCAGTTGGCCGAACTCGGTTGTTTAGTGCGGCATCAACGGGGAACCCGTGGACAAGTTCCAGTCACCGACACGTTGTAGTAGAGCTCGTCCGGGACGAGCGGCCGGACGAACCGGTCAAGAGCCGACAACCGCTGCCAGCCGCGGTACGCGAACATCGCCCAGTTCCACCCCAGGCGCTCGGGATTGACCGCGTGCTCGAACGTCCGAACCGGCCAGCCGAACCACGCCGCGGTGAGCTCATCGGTGACCGTACGGACCCCGTCCGCCCCGGCCCGCCGCGCCATCCGCGCGAGGGTGTCCGGATCGAACGTGTGCAGGTCGACGACCGCCTCGAGCGCGGCCGCGCGGGACGACTCGTCCAGCTCCTCCTGCGGGCGCGACCACTTGTCCCGGAACGGCGCCAGCTTCGTCGCCCGCGTCGCGAGCCACCAGGTCGCTCTCGACAGGCGCCGCGCGACGAAGTCGCCGTACCTCGTCGGCTCTCCGCAGATCACGAACCGCCCGCCGGGGCGCAGCACCCGCAGCATCTCGCTGAACGCCTTCTCGACGTCGGGGATGTGGTGGATGACGGCGTGCCCGATGACGAGGTCGAACGAGTCGTCGTCGTACGGCAGCCGCTCGGCGTCGGCGACGCGGCCCTCGACCGTAAAGCCGAGGTTGTCGGCGTTGCGCTTGGTCGCTTCGACCATGCCTGGCGAGAGATCGGTGACGTACGTCTTGTCGAGAACGCCGGCCAGCTTGAGGTTGAGGGTGAAGAAGCCGGTGCCGCAGCCGATCTCGAGCGACTCACCGTACGGCCAGTCCTGGTCCCCCGCGACCGCGACGAATCTGTCGCGTGCGTAGGAGATGCAGCGTTCGTCGTACGAGATCGACCACTTGTCGTCGTACGTCTGTGCTTCCCAGTCGTGGTAGAGCACCTGCGCGAGCTTGGTGTCGTGCCAGGCCGCCTCGATCTCGGCTTCGGAGGCGACGGGGTGCGGGCGTGGGTCGTCCATGTCAGCGCCCCTTGAACTCTGGCTGGGATTTGGCGACGAACGCTTCCATGCCGATCGTCCGGTCCTCGGTGGCGAAGAGCTCGGCGAACAGCTGGCGCTCGATCTCCAAGCCGGTATGGAGATCGACGTCGAGGCCGGTGTCAATCGCGGCTTTCGCTGCCCTCAGTGCCTGCGCGGGGCCGCCGACGAACTGCTTGGCCCAGGCGTGCGCGGCCTCGTACACCTTGTCGTCGTCGACCACCTCGTCGACGAGGCCGATGCGCAGTGCTTCTTGGGCATCGATGAGGCGGCCGGTGTAGACGAGGTCCTTCGTCTTGGCGGGCCCGATCAGCCGGGCGAGCCGCTGAGTGCCGCCGGCGCCGGGGATCACGCCGAGCTTGATCTCGGGCTGGCCGAGTTTGGTGCTGGCGCCGACGATCCGCCGGTCGGCGGCGAGCGCGACCTCGCAGCCGCCGCCCAGCGCGTACCCGGTGATCGCGGCAACGACCGGCTTCGGGACCTTCGCCAGCAGCTCGACCGCATCGGTGAGGTAGTGCGAGTGCACGATCATCTGAGCGTGGCTGAGCGTCGCCATCTCCTTGATGTCCGCGCCGGCGGCGAAGACCTTCTCACCGCCGTACAGGATCACCGCCGCCACGTCGTCCCGCTTGGGCAGCTCGAGTGCGACATCGCGCAGCTGGTCCTGGATGGCGCCGTTCAGCGCGTTCATCGGCGGCCGGTCCAACCGGACCGTTCCGACGCCGTCGGCGACCTCCAGCCGTATGAACTGTTCCGTCCCCACCGCGAGACCTCCTTGACCTGCGACCCGGCTGCGGCGAGCGTAGCCGGGTCGGTAGGAAGCCCCTAAATCAACTGCGGCCGTAGGCGCGGAGGGTGCGCTCGACGTCGAGGGTCCAGACGCCGCGCCAGGCAAGGACGGACGCGGGACCGGGCGGCTCCCAGGTCACCGGCCAGCCGCCGTCCTCGAGCCGCTGGCTCTCGATCGCGTCGAGGTGCGCCTCGACCTGCTCCTTCTCGAAGAACACTCGCGCAGGGCTGTCCGGCGCCGGGGCGAAGTGGAGTGGGGTCAGGCCGTACCCCTCACCCGGCATCGGCTGGAACCACGGGAGCTTCGGCAGCTGCTGGCCCAGCGCTTCGTACGCCGGCTCTGCCCAGGCGCGGTCGGGCTCGGTCTCGAGGAACCGCGCCACACACCGGGCGGTGTGGGCGTCGTCGACCTTGCCGTCGTCGACCGCCTGCCGGCAGAACGCGGCCGCCTGGTCGAGCCACGGATGTTCGACCCCCAGCGCGCGGGCGACGCCGACGAGGCGGGCGGTGGGGTTGAGCTCGGGCTGGTACGGGCGGTCGTTCCAGTGGTCGGCCCTCGGGTGCTCGAGGATCGACGGCCCGACGATCGGCACTCCCCCGCTGGCGTCGGCCACCCTGGCGAGGAACGGGAGGGTGCGCTCGACGGACTCCGCCGCGCGCGCTCGTACCTCTGGGGAGCCGGCCGCGGCGACCTCGTCGAGCACGCCGAACGCGAAGTCCGCGCCGAGCGCCTGGCTCTGCGGCGCCAGCACGTCGGCCTCCAGCCCGTGCCCGAACCCGCCGTCGGCGTTGCGGTAGGCCTCCAGCGCCCCGATCGCGGCGAGGCCCGCGGCCTGGTCGCCGTCGAAGTGGAACTCGGCCAGCCGGACCTCGAGCACCCGGGCGTGCTGGCGGAGGAACGTTCGTACGTCGGTCATGACGCTGACCGTAATCGGCAGCTGCGCGCGGTCGACCGTGAGGCTGCTCTGCCGCAGCCGACCGAGAACGGCCACGCTCGCTGAGCGGTCGGGCCGCGCGCCATGAATTCCGACAGGTCGGCGGGCAAACGGTTGCCAGATACAAGGTTCCGACATATCGTTGCTAGAGGCAACTAATGGTCATCTTGAAAGGCGGTCGCGACCTCCATGGCACGGGCGACGGACCCAGGCTCAGATCTCCCAGCACCAACTGACACGGACACCTCGCCCCCGCCGCTCTCGCACCGCCGCATCCTCGAGATCGTCTGGGCGCTCGTGCTGTGCCTGTTCGTCTCTTCCCTGTCCGCGACCGTCGTCGGTACGGCCCTGCCGACGATCGTCGGCGACCTCGGCGGCCAGGACCAGCTCGCCTGGGTCGCGAGCGCCACGCTGCTGACCACGACCGTCTCGACGCCGCTCTGGGGCAAGCTCTCCGACCTGTTCGGTCGCAAGAAGCTGCTGTTCTACGCGATCGGGGTCTTCGTCGTGACCTCCGCGCTGGCCGGCCTCGCCCAGTCGATGGGCCAACTGATCGGTGCCAGAGCGCTGCAGGGCATCGGCGCCGGCGGCATCGTCGCGCTGTCGCAAGCGATCATGGCCGACATCGTGAGCCCGCGGGAACGCGGCCGCTACACCGGCTATCTTGGCGCCTCCTTCGGGCTCGCCACGGTCGCTGGGCCTTTGATCGGCGGCTTCCTGGTCGACGGGCCGGGCTGGCGGTGGTGCTTCTACGTCGGCATCCCGATCGCGGCGATCGCGGCCGTCGTTCTGCAGCGCACGCTCAAGGTGCCGGCCTTGCACGTCGCCGCGAAGATCGACTGGCTCGGCGCGACGTTGATCACGACGTCGGCGACCTCTCTGCTGCTGATGCTGTCGCTCGCCGGCATCGAGTTCGACTGGGCCTCCGGCTGGACGGTGGGGCTGAGCCTGCTCAGCGTGGCCAGCCTGGTCGGCGCCATCTTCGTCGAGCGTCGGGCCGCCGAGCCGATCCTGCCGCCGCGGCTGTTCCAGGTGTCGACGTTCCGCCTCGCGGGCATCGTGGCCTCGTTCCTCGTCGGTGTCGCGATGTTCGGCGCGATGATCTACCTGCCGCAGTACCTGCAGGTCGTACGCGGCCAGAGCCCGACGATGTCCGGGCTGCTCACGTTGCCACTGGTGGTCGGGATGCTGGTGGTGTCGTTCCTGACCGGCCGCGCGGTGACGAAGTGGGGACGGTGGAAGGTGTTCCCGCTGATCGGGCTGCCGCTGATGGGCCTCGGCGCGCTGTTGCTGTCGCGGCTGTACTCCGACACGAGCATGGTGTACGCGTCGGTGGCGATGGTGGTGTTCGGCGCGGGGCTCGGCTTCACGATGCAGACGCTGATCCTCGCGGTGCAGAACACCGTCGAGCGGCGCGACCTCGGCATCGCGACCTCGTCGGCGACGTTCTTCCGTTCGATGGGCGGCGCTGTGGGCGTGGCCGTTTTCGGCGCGATCCTGAGCTCGCGGCTCTCGTCGGAGATCCCGCGCTTGCTGGCCGAGCGTGGCATCCGACCGCCTGCTGGCTCTCTGTCGGACCAGCTGGGGACGCCGGACGAGATCGAGTCTGCTGCCTTCGGCGATCCGATCGGTCGTACGCGACGGCTTCTCGATGGGGCTCGACTCGATCTACCTGGTGATCGTTCCGCTCGCTTTGATCGCGTTCGTCGCCGTGCTGGGGATTCGGGAAATCCCCTTGCGCAGCAGCCAATCGGCCGCCGTCGTGGAGTCGGAGACCGAGGCGATCGAGGCCGTGGGACGCGCAGGGGTGTGAGGCTTTCGCGTTCGCCTCGATGCTGCCAAGATCAGGAGGCATGGCGAACGAGGTCCGCGCTGTCGTCTCGCGCGCAAAGGGTGAACCGGTCAGTCTCGAGACCATCCTGGTGCCCGATCCAGGGCCCGGCGAGGCGCTGGTCCGCGTCCAGGCGTGCGGGGTGTGCCACACCGACCTGCACTACAAGCAGGGTGGGATCGGCGACGACTACCCGTACCTGCTCGGGCACGAGGCCGCCGGGGTCGTGGAGTCGGTCGGACCGGATGTCACGTCGGTGGCGCCGGGCGACTTCGTGATCTTGAACTGGCGCGCCGTGTGCGGCAACTGCCGCGCTTGCTTGCGTGGGCGGCCCTGGTACTGCTTCAACACGCACAACGCCACGCAGAAGATGACCCTGTCGGATGGCACCGAGCTATCCCCCGCGCTCGGGATCGGCGCGTTCGCCGAGAAGACGTTGGTGGCGGCTGGGCAATGTACGAAGGTGGATGCCTCGACGCCTGCCGCTGTGGCGGGGCTGTTGGGCTGCGGGATCATGGCCGGAATCGGCGCCGCCCTGAACACCGGCGGCGTCGGGCGCGGCGACACGGTCGCCGTCTTCGGCTGCGGCGGCGTAGGGAACGCGGCGATCGCTGGCTCGCGGTTGGGTGGCGCGACCACTGTCATCGGTGTGGATCTGGACGACCGGAAGCTCGAGTGGGCACGGTCGTTCGGTGCGACGCACACGGTCAACGGGTCGACCGAGGACGCGGTGGAGCGCATCCAGGAGTTGACGGGTGGCTTCGGAGTGGACGTGGCGATCGAGGCGATCGGGCTGCCGGAGACGTACAAGCAGGCGTTCTACGCGCGCGATCTGGCTGGGACCGTGGTGCTGGTCGGCGTACCGACGCCGGAGATGAAGCTCGAGCTCCCGCTGCTGGACGTCTTCGGGCGCGGTGGGTCGTTGAAGTCCTCGTGGTACGGCGACTGCCTGCCGTCGCGCGATTTCCCCATGCTGGTTGACCTTTTCCACCAAGGTCGGCTGCCGCTGGACGCGTTCGTGTCGGAGGAGATCGGCATCGGCGACGTCGAGGCGGCGTTCACTCGCATGCACGAGGGCAAGGTGCTGCGGTCTGTGGTGGTCCTGTGAGCATCGAACAGGTCGTGACGTCGGGCACGTTCTCGTTGGACGGCGGGACGTGGGAGGTCGACAACAACGTCTGGCTGGTGGGTGACGCGCACGAGGTGCTGGTGATCGACGCGGCTCATTCCGCTGCGCCGATCCTCGACGCCATCGGGTCGCGTTCGGTGCGGGCCATCGTCTGCACCCACGGCCACAACGACCACATCAGCGCCGCCCGCGCATTGGCGTCATCGGTGCACGCGCCCGTGTGGCTGCACCCTTCGGACCGGATGCTTTGGGACGACGTCTACCCTTCCTCGGCACCGGACGGGGAGCTGTCGGACGGCCAGATCTTCGAAGTGGGCGGCGTGGAGCTCCGCGCGTTGCACTCGCCGGGCCACAGCCCGGGAAGCACCACGCTGTACGCACCCTCCCTGTCCGCAGCCTTCCCCGGCGACACCTTGTTCCCCGGAGGGCCGGGCGCGACGGGCCGTTCGTTCTCCAGCTTCGACACCATCATCACCTCGATCCGCGACATCCTCTTCACGTTGCCGCCCGACACCGTCATCCACCCCGGCCACGGCGACACCACCACCGTGGCCAAGGAGTCCCCTTCTCTGCAGGAGTGGATCGACCGCGGCAACTAGTAGCGGAGGAAGATCGCGCGTTCGCCGAGTCCGTCGACGACGGGTGCGGGGACGCTCGTGTACGCGGTGATCTCGCCCAACGCGCTGAAGCCGTGCAGCTCGGTCCTCGCGCGGCAGATCTCGTCGACGTACGGGCTGTTCAGCTCGAGGAACTGCGCCATCACGTCCGGTGGTACGTGGTTGAGGTCGACGAGGCCTCCATCGTCGTACGTACGACCCGGAAAGTCGGGCCGACCGATCCGCAGCTCGCGGGCCATCGCCGGATCGCGCTCGATGATCTGCCGCGCCTCGGCGCGACGCGCCCGCGCGTGCTCGACCTGCGCGACCGCAGACATCGACGTGAACGTCGTCTGCGGAACCGGCGCGTCGCCGCGCTTGATGCCGAAGATCTTCGGGCGCAGGATCAGCGAGATCACTGTGCCCGCACCCATCGTGGCAAAGATGCCGAACCCGCTGAGCGCCGTTCCGCCGGCGAGCGCTAACGAGAGGATCATCACCGCCGCCAGCCCGACCGTCCAGACGAGCAACGCCTTCTGACGAAGCCTCAACCACCCGTGCAGCGGCGGGATCCAGGCGAGCAGGCCGAAGGTCGCGATGGGGATCAGCACCCAGAGCCAACCGCCGAGCACCCGGTGCGCGGGCGGCTTCTCCGGACTGACGGGACGAGGCACTGCCATGCCAGCGGGATAGGTCATCCTCACTTGTAGCAGCGGTCCAAGATCACCAAAGCCAGTTGGACAAACCGTTACAACAGCGCCGCGGTGGCGGCGAGGAGGTTGTTGCGCCACGCGCGGTAGGTCGCTGGGTCGCGGGCGTACTCGTAGCTGTCGTGCACCACGTCGGTCGCGGCCAGGAGGTGCTTCGCCCGCGACAGGTCCGTTCCGGGTGGGGCGTTGTCGATGGCGGTGCGGAGGGCGGCGAGGAGGTTGTAGTCCTCCAGGCCGTCGCGCAGGTTCTCCAGCCGGATCGACGGGATCGGCCCGTCCGGCCCGGGGTACAGCAGCGAGCCGTCGCCGGAGTAGTTGCCGAACGTACGCGGCTCCCACAGGCTGAGCGGCCCGGCGTCGACGAGGCCCTTGCCGTACCAGCGGTCGACTCGATAGTAGAGCCATCCGTCCACGCCCGACTGGAACGACATCGGGCCGAGCATGGTGCGCAGCTGTCCGGGGTCGTAGTTGACGAACACGTTCGGGATCGGATTCGCGTTGCCCACATGGAGATACCACCACGCCTCGCGCCCGGCGGCGTGCCGGTCCGCGATCACCTGCGGGTCGTACCAGGGAACGTCGCGCACCCACCAGTCGATCAGCTGGCCGAGGCCGTTGCCGGCGCCCATGCTGTTGTCGATCGCGGTGGTGAGCACCTCGATGTCGGGGAACCGTTCCTTGAACCTGGTAAGGACGAAACGGATCACCTCGGTGTGCGCCGCACCGGTCTCGTCGCAGCAGTAGAGGTACGCCTTGTCGATGAAGCCCGCGGCGCGGTACTGGTCGACGTACGGCTGGATCTTGTCGAACAGCTCGTCCGCCTTGGCCGCCCACGTGTCCGGCTTCGCCGGGTCGAGGAGCCGCGGGTCGAAGTACCAGATGTTGAACTGGCGAAGGCCTCCACCCTCTTCGTCGATCTTGCGCAGGCTCTCGACCGACGGCGGTGTCTGCTCGTAGATGCTGCGGTAGATGTTGTCGCCTTGCAGGCCGTACTTGCCGAGGAACGCGTACTCCTGGGCGACGAGCTTGGCGGCCTCGTTCGGATCGGTGATGCCGTACGGGCCGGCGTACGCGAGCGGGTCGTGGCCGATCGCCGTACGCAGCTTGGGTTCTGGGGCGATCGCGACGTCCCAGACGCGGACGCGCATGCCTACTTGTTGCGGTGCGATGCCGTCCGCCTTCAGCGTGAGCTCGACCGGATAAAGGCCCGGCCTCGTGCTCTGCTCGGTGCGGACGGTGACCCAGAACGCCTGCAGGTCACCGTTGGCGGTGGTGACGTTGTCGCGTGCCGTCTGGATGGGGTCGGGAGTCCAGCCCTCGTAGATGCTCGGGCGGTACGCGGTGGGGTTGGCGGGCTTCTGCTCGACCGGCGGCACCATGTTGATCGCGTACACGGGGTGCGCCTCGACGGTGACGTCGTCCGCCGGTCTGCCCGCGATGCGCGCGCTCACGCTGGCGTTGGTGAGTGCGGTGCCGTACGGGAGCGCGACGAGCTGCGTGCTCTCGTACTCGCCTCGCACCACGTCAAGCACCGGTGGGGCGAACGAGCAGTCGCACGGGAGGTCGCGCGGGTAGACCTTGGACATGGAGTCCGCGAAACCCAGCCCGACGGGGGCGTTGGGCCGCGCCACGCGAGCATCGACGAGGGACGCGAGTCGCTTGATTCGCCAACGCTCGTTGGCGATCGCGGACCAGATCGTCCGCGCTTCGGTCAGGTTGTCGAGACCGCCGAGCTCCGCCGCGTACCCGTCGAGCCGTTCCTCGATCGCGGTCGCCTGTCCGCGTAGGGCGACGTCCGGCGCGTCCTGCGTCGGCTTGATGCGTGCCCGTACGTCGTCCAGCGCCTCGTTCGCGTCCGCGATGCCTCCGGGCAGCCCCATCGCCGCGATCAGCTTCGGCGTGGCCTTCGCCTGCTCGGCGGGCACGTCCGCCGCCTGGTCGGTCAGCCGGATGTCGTCGACGTAGACCTGCTTGGGGTTCGGAGAACGTTCCGTGCTGATCTGGATCTTGGTCAGCTTCCCGAGGTCGACTCCCGCCGCGGCGATGTCGGAGACCTTGAGCTGGAAGACGAGATAGCCGAACGGATCGGCGAACGCGGAACGCAGTAGGTACTTCTCGTTCGCGTCCCAGACCACGACGTAGATCCGCGCGCGCTCGACCGACCCGTTCGCCGCGCTGACGTGGAGGTAGGTGCGCTGGGTCCAGTCGACGTCCGGCAGCGTGGAGCCGACGTTCAACCAGACGCGCGGGAACACCGAGCCCGCCTTGTTCTGGAAGGCGCCGGCGGACATCAACATGCCCGCTCGCCCCTCCGTAGCGAACGCCCGCGTCAGCGTCGCCCTGTCGAGGTCGGGCGCCGGCAACGTCGCGCCCTTCAGCGCGTCCGCCGCCTCGAAGTCCGCCAACACCACATCCTCACTAGCGACCGCCGACGCCGCAGGAGCGAGCAGAGCGGCGAACAACGCGGTGACGAGCAGCAGAACGACCCGACCGAGCCTCAGACGCGACACGAAGTCCTCCAGAAGCGATGTCCTAAAGCACAGTTCCCGACCCTCTCGCCTTGCAGCTTCAACGCTCCGGCGCAGTCGTGTCAACGTTGTACACGTAACGGTCGTGGCCACATGTCGCCATCGGTGGATCCAACAATTCAGACCTGGAAGGTTCGGAAATTAGGTTTCGGACATCGCGATTGCGCGATCGGCGATGTGGTCCGCTAGGCCGCTGAGCTGGCTCTCGACGTCGGCGAGCGACCCGTCGAGGTCGAGGACGAAGGTTCGGAGCCGCTTTCGCGCATGCGGGATGTTCAACTCCCGAGGCAGCGGATCGCCGTCTCGGCGGCAGTAGATCAACATGCCCTCCTCCACCGCGAGCACGCTCACGTAGGCGAGCAGCTGGTAGTAGTCCTCGCGCTTCCCGTACCCCTCCGTCGTCACCTTGTACTTCGTATCGGCGACGTAGACGACCTCGCCCGAAGGCGCCACGAAGACGAGGTCGGGCCTCAACGTGTGGGAGTGGCCTTCGTCGAAGGCTCGCCTGTACTGCAGGTGAACCTCGACGCGCCCCGCGAGGTAACGCTTCAAGCGGGCAGCGACGAACTCCTCGAAGACACGGTTCATGTCGATCAGGAAGGCTGACGCGTTCGCGCGACCGGCGGCGTCGAGCAGGCTCGAGGTGGAGTGCACCATCCGGGCCAGCTGCTCGGCAGGGCGGCAATGCGCGTTGAGTCGCGTGAACGCGATCTTGCCGCGGAGGTCGGCAGCGGTGGCGGGACCCGCGTCCTGCAATTGTTCGGAAAGCTGCCGCAAGGCCCGATGCGTCGTTGTCGTGACGCCCGGCAGTCGCATCAGCTTCGTCGCGGCGCTCCGGAGAACGCGGGCCAGGCTCGTGTCGGCCAAGTAGTCGTCGAAGCGACACTCGACCGGCGCCGAAAGTCCGGTGAGGCGTTGCTGCGCGGTGAGATCGACCCGGCCGCGGACCGAGGGCAGTCGTTCGGAACGTTCGAAGTACTCACGCGGCACACCGGCCAGCAGCGCCTTCTCGAGGTGACGCGCGTAGAAGGTGGAGAACGACGGCACCAAGTCGTCGGTCGTCGCGAAGTCGAATGAGCTGTCCTTGGTGGCAACGGCCTTGCCGCCCGCCTCCAACATCGCGAAGAGGTTCGCGGTGGGGACCTTGGGCTTGATCAGGATCCGTACGTCCGGCGTCACGATGGTGCCGACGTACGACTTCGCCTTGATCCGCCATCCCGACCCGCGGTTGGCCCGCGTGATCGTCAGCCGGTCATCGGACACCTTCTCGAGTGCGTCGACCTGGTCACGCGTCAGGTTGACGACCTCCTGGCCGTACTCCTGGAGAACGATCGGATCCAGGTCAGCGGGCATCCTCCCCTCCCCGCCCGAGGCTCGTCGCGAACCGCGTCCTGACCTCGGTCCAGGTCCAGCGCGCGATCTCGGCGTGCTCGCCCCACAGGTGTTCCTCGATCAGCGGATACACGTTGTACGTCCAGATCCGCTCCAACGCGCGCAACGAGAGATCGGTCTTCATGAAGTGGCTCGGCCCGACCAGCAGGTGATCGCCGAGGTGAGCGCCCAACTCGAGATTGACGGCATCCAGCAGGTCGGCAACGCCCGATGGCCCGCCATGAACGCGCAGCCACTCGCGGAGCAGGTCCTTCATGACACCGTCGTGCGGGAAGAACGGCACGAAATGGAATCGTCGACGCATCGCCGCGTCGATCAGCGCGACCGATCGGTCGGCCGTGTTCATCGTGCCGATGAACTGGAGATTGGTCGGCAGCGCGAACGGCTCGGTCGGCCGGTACAGCGTGCGGGCGACCTCGTTGCGGTACTCCAGCAGGAAGAGCAGCTCGCCGAGGACCTTCGGCAGGTTCGCCCGGTTGATCTCGTCGATGACCATCACGTGCAGGCGGTCGGGATCCTTCTGGGCTCGTTCGGCCAGCTCGACGAGCGGGCCAGGCGTCCGTTCGTACATGACCTGCCCGGTGTCGGTGAGTCGCGGGCGAAGGCCCTCGACGAAGTCCTCGTACGACGTCGCCGGATGGAACTGGACCAGCGACCATCGGTCGGGGTCGTTCTGCACGAGTGCCCTGGCCAGCCGCTTCGCGACGTACGTCTTGCCCGTCCCGGGCGGTCCGTAGAGAACGACCTGCCCCTTGTCCTCGAGAAGCCCGACAATCTCGTCGAGCGCCTCCCGCGGAACATGCAGGTCAGTTGCCGCCTCCGCGATGTGATCGACGAGCACATCCGTCTCGTCCTCAGCCTCGACGTCGGCCTCGTCGTCCAGCTGCTCGTCGACCTCCTCGACGGTGGGAACGGTGGCCCGATACTCGAGCAGCTCCTGCCAAAGCTCGTCCGTCCAGCCAGAGGGCTTCTCGGCGCCCCGCACGAGCGACCAGATCGCGCTCTGAGCATCCAGCGGATCGCGAAGGGGAATGGCCCAAGACCTGGCCCCACGAACGAGCTCATCGAGGAACATCAAAATCCGCCGATAGACGGCGTCAGGCGGGAGATCGGGCGCGTCCGCACCCCAGCCCGCGAGCTTCCAGGCCTGGCGGAATGACTCGATCTTGACAGGCGGCCGGATTGTCACGTCCTCCGCCATCAGGAGGAACGCACCGATGTTGATCCGTGCACCCAACGTGCCCAGGACCGAGGTCGGCACGAGCTCCACAAAGCGCTTGAAACGGTCTGCCGGACTCGTCAGAGCGCCCCCACAGCGCAAGGAGTGCCCGCTGGCCATCGGCCTCGTTCTCTGCCAACCAGCTCAGAAAGCGACTGTGGCTCTGCCACTGGGTCAGGTTGTTCTGCCTGTGAGAGATGGCTATGCGGAGATTTTCGAGCCACGCGCTTCTATCAGCTAGAACTAGGACCCTACTCGTGGCGAGATCTTCGGCGATCAGCAGCTTGTAATCGCGCTCCCGCTCGTCGAATGCCGGGTCCGCTCTGACCTTCTCCATCCAGCCGAGCAGCGTTTTCCACGCCTTTGGCTTCAGCCAGAGGTGGACGAGCGGATCGTCGTACCAGTTGAAGGTCTCCCCGAACTGCTGGCTGAGGTTGGCTCTGATCTCCAGCAGCTGTCGATCGGTGTCGGAATCGGCGCCGCCGTGATCGCCGAACCGGTCGATGAGGAGCTTCCGATGGCCCATCGAGACGACGGCTTCGAACGTGTCCGGGTGTGCCAAGTGCAGAAGGGCCAACCGGGCTGCGTCCGCACCTTCGGCCGGGATCGTTTCGACGAAGGCCTTCGTAGCCCACGGGTCGGCAAGGACGGCTCGCTGACTGTCCGCGTCGAGGCGGGTCCAGGCCTGAGCAAAGTGGATCAGCCAATTGAGCTGCACGTCGCGGCGGGTCATGACCCACTGGCCGGGATGCACTATCCCGGGAGCCATCACGTCCGCGACGTCCTTCGGGATCGTCACGGGTTCAGGCATCCAGGAGACGATCGTCTCCATGTCGGACCGCTTCTTCGCCGCCGAGATGGAGCCGTTCCAGATGATCAAGAAATGGACTGCGTGGATCTCGGCCATCAGCTGGATCGCGGCTGGTGACAGGTCGGCGAGCTGGTCGCGCAGCTTCTCGAGGAACGTCTTGTTCTTCGTCTCATCCGGGCGTACCGACGAAGCCACGCTCGAGCGCGTCGAGGTTGTCGGCGGTCCAGATCGCCTGACCCGGCGTGAACAGCGAGTCGCCGGCACTCAGAGCGTCCTTCAGCCAACGCTCGTGCAGGTCGTAGATAGGTTCCACAGCAGGATTGGGCCACCGTGCCACAACAGCCACCGTTCTGTCGGTCCCTCAGCCCCAGCGGAGCCGCCCACCGGCAAGAATGCCTGTTGGCAACGGATGGCGTGGGTGGTTTCGGCAGGAGGTAGGGCTGTGGGGATGGTCGACGACGTGGCTGACGAGTTCGCGGCGGCTACGGAGGGGGTGAAGAGGGCGAAGATGTTTGGGTCCGATGGGCTCAAGGTCGGGACGAAGTTCTTCGCTTCGCTCTCCAAGGAACGGTTCGTGGTCAAGCTGCCCCGCGCACGCGTGGATGAGCTGGTCGACGAGGGGAAGGGCGAGCGGTTCGATCCGGGCAGCGGGCGCCCTATGAAGGAGTGGGTTGTGCTCGAGCCCAAGACCAGGAAGCAGTGCGAGGGGTTCCTCCGGGAGGCTCATGCCTTCGTTTCCGCGACCGCGGTGTGATACGCAAGAGGGCATGAGCGATTTCGAGGGGCAGGCGGCTGTTGTCATCGGCGCTGGGGCCGGTATTGGACGCGCGGTGGCGCTCTTACTCGCCCAGCGAGGCGCCAGCGTCGCCTGCGTGGACCGGGATCTGGACACGGCCCAGAAGACCGCGCACGAGATCGGTGCGAACGCCGTCGCGGCGGCGGCAGACGTCAGCGATCCCGCGAGTGTGCGGGCCGCCTTCGAGCAGGCAGAGAACGCGTTCGACCAGCTTCACATAGCGATCAACTGCGCCGGCATCTCCGGCGCCACCGGCAAGCCAAGCCACGAGGTCGACCTGAACGACTTCGACAAAGTCGTCAAGGTCAACTTGCGCGGCGCGCTCGTCGTCAGCCAGACCGCGCTCGAGCACATGCTCCCCCATAGCTACGGCCGGATCGTGCACGTCGCCTCCATCGCCGGCAAGGAGGGGAACGCGAACATGATCGCCTACTCCTCCACCAAGGCCGGCATGATCGGCATGGTCAAGGCGCAGGGCAAGGAGTACGCCGAAACGGGCATCACGGTCAACGCGCTCGCGCCCGCGGTCATTCGCACCGATCTCGTCGCCGCCCTCCCCGACGAGGTCGTCACCTACATGACCGACAAGATCCCGATGAAGCGCACCGGCACCGTCGAGGAGGCCGCCGCCATGCTCGCGTTCATCGCCTCCAAGGACTGCAGCTTCACCACCGGCTTCACCTTCGACCTCACCGGCGGCCGCGCGACCTACTAGAGCCGGTGCCCCAACCGCCGCGACAGCTCGTCCGCACCCGACCGCACCGAAGCAGCGAGCTCCGCACCGCGCTTGTCGTTCCACCGTACGATCGGCACCGAGATCGACATCGCCGCGACCATCTCCCCACCGGGCGACAGGATCCCCGCCGCCACGCAGGACACCGACTCGTTCGACTCGCAGTTGTCGTACGCCAACCCATCCTCGCGGACCTCCGCCAGCCGCCGCCGCAAGGTACGAGGCGACGTGATGCTCCGCCGCGTCAGCCCCTCCAGCTTCTGGTCCAGCGGGAACAACGAGGCCAGCCGCGAGTCCGGCAGGCTCGCCAGCAGCCGCAGCCCCACCGCCGTGCAGTGCGCCGGCAGCCGCCGCCCCACCGCGGACACCATCCGCACCGAGGCCGTGCTGTCGACCTTCGCCACGTACACCACGTCCGTCCCGTCCAGCACCGCCACGTGCACGGTCTCCCCGCACGACGCGGCGACGGACGAAGCGACCGCCTGCCCCTCGCGTGCGATGTCCAGCCGTTCCGCGTACGCCGACCCGAGGTGAAAGAGCTCGACCCCCAGCCGGAACCGGTTCGAGTGGTCGGGAACGGGCGACAGGTAGGACCGCTGCACCAGCGTGTTCACCAGCTCGTGCACCGTCGTCCGAGGCAGCCCGAGCAGCGACGTGATCTCGGGGATGGACAGCGCTTCCCGGTGCCCGAACAGCTCGAGGATGTCGAGCGCACGTACGACGGCGGGTACTGACCGGCCGACCATCC
This sequence comes from uncultured Actinomycetota bacterium, assembly GCA_963762635.1. GTDB lineage: Bacteria > Actinomycetota > Actinomycetes > Propionibacteriales > Actinopolymorphaceae > Tenggerimyces. Next base: position 339,389 of record CAVXLQ010000003.1, on the reverse strand, counting down.
CGCCTCCGAAGGGTTGACGCCACCTACGTCCCGTGGTGACGATGTTCGAGTAACCGTATGGTGTCCGATATCTCGAACAAGCTCAAGAGACGGTGCAACGTGGTCGACAAGAACCCACGCCAGTTGCTCGAAGGCCTCGGCCTACCAGGTCGTGACTTTACCGAGCTTCCGTCCTCGTCGAAGCGCTTCCCGGACGGAGTCCGCTACCGCGTCGAGATCCCGAGCACGGAGGGCCCCGCCTGCCTCGCCGCCGCGCTCGAGGAGGCCGCAAGGCTGGGTGTGCCCGTACGTCGCATCTCCCAAGGCAGCGGGGTCTTCCTGCTCACCGACGACGAGATCGACGAGATGGCCGACCTCGCGAGCGAGGCCGGCATCGAGGTCAGCCTGTTCGCCCGGCCCTCGGCGGGCTGGGGTACGTCCGCCGCCGCACGCTCCCCCGCTGGCGGTGTGTTCGCCGCCTCCGCCCATGGGCAGGACCAGGTCAGGGCCTGCATCGACGACGCCCTGCGTGCCGCCGAGCACGGCATCCGCAGCGTGCTGATCTCCGACGTCGGCGTGCTGTCGGTCTTCGGCCAGCTGCGAGCCCGCGGCGACCTGCCGCCGGACATGCAGGCCAAGGTCTCGGTCATGCTGCCCGTCGCGAACGCCGCCACCGCCCGCGTTCTGGAGGACCTCGGTGCCGACACGCTCAACCTCGTCACCGACCTGACTCTCGGCGAGATCGCCGCGATCCGTTCCACGGTGGACATTCCGCTCGACGTGTACGTGGAGTCGCCCGACAACATCGGCGGATTCCTTCGCCACCATGAGCTTCCCGAGCTGATCGACGTCGCCGCGCCGGTGTACGTCAAGTTCGGCTTGCGCAACGCCCCCGACGTCTACCCGTCCGGCACACACCTCGATGCGACCACGGTGGCACTGACCCGCGAACGCGTGCGCCGCGCCCGCCTCGGCCTCGACCTGCTGCAGCGCTCCGGCAACACCGAGAAGACCTCCGACCCCGGTGCCGCCGGCCTCGCCGTCCCGGTCAACCCCAACGCCGCCCGCTAGCCCCCAAGCCGCCACCACCGCCCTCCGCCCCCCCTGCGGAGAGGGTCAGGCGAGGTGGGTGCGGAAGTGGGCGGTTAGGGGGTGGTGGTGAGGCGGATCAGGCTCCAAGACAGCGGTGGGAGCTCCGCTTCGAGGTGGCCGTCAGCCAACGAGGGCGCGGGCATCGAGCGCGGGACCACGCGGTCTGGCTGGTCCTTGGTGTTGATCGCGTCCCGATCCGAGTCGTGCAGCGCGACGTGTTCGACCACGCGGGCCGAAGGCAGTGAGCGTACGTCGGCGGACAGCACCAGCGGCTCCGTCAACGAGCGATTGACAGCAAAGACCGCCACCGCCCCGGAAGCCTCGTCGTACGTCACCGTCGCGTCGAGCTGCGGCACGTCACCGTACGCCGGCGTCGACACCAGCGGCGAGACCGGCTCCACCCGCAGAGCGGCACCCGCCCCGTAGCGGAAGGCCAGCTGCATCGGGTGATAGCTCGACTGCCGCCACGCCGGCCCGCCGTTCTCCGTCGTCATCGGCGCGATCACGTTCACCAGTTGGGCAAAGCACGCGATCTTCACCCGATCCGCGTGCCGCAGCAGGCTGTTCAGCAGCGAGCCCACGACGACCGCGTCCATCACCGAGTACTCGTCCTGCAGGATCGGCGGCGCCTCGGTCCACGGCTCGACCGTACCCTGCCAGGTGCCGCCGGAGTACCACACGTTCCACTCGTCGTACGACAGCTGGATCCGCTTCGACCGCCCGAGCTTCGCCCGCGCGAAGTCACACGAAGCGATCACGGCCTCGATCATCTCGTCCATGTCGACGCCCGACGCCAGGAAGCTGGCGACGTCGCCGTTGCGAGGCGCGTAGTAGGAGTGCAGCGACACGTAGTCGACGACGTCGTACGTGTGCTCCAGCACCTCCGCCTCCCACGAGGCGAACGTCGGCATCCGCCGGTGCGACGACCCACACGCGACCAGCTCGAGCGACGGGTCCACCAGCCGCATCGCCTTGGCCGTCTCAGCCGCCAGCAGGCCGTACTCACGCGCGGTCTTGTGCCCGATCTGCCACGGTCCGTCCATCTCGTTGCCCAAGCACCACAGGCGAACGCCGTGCGGATCCTTCGCGCCGTTCCGCACCCGCTGGTCCGACCAGTACGAGCCCGCCGGGTGGTTGCAGTACTCCACCAGCTCGGCCGCCTCGGCGACGCCGCGCGTCCCCAGGTTCACCGCCATGATCGGCTCGGTCGCGGACTTGCGGCACCAGGCGGCGAACTCGTCGACGCCGACCTGGTTGGTCTCCAACGTCTTCCACGCGAGTTCCAGCCGGCGCGGACGGTCGGCCTTCGGCCCGATCCCGTCCTCCCAGTTGTAGCCGGAGACGAAGTTGCCGCCGGGATAGCGGACGGCCGTCACGCCGAGGTCCCTGGTCAGCTCCAGGACGTCCGTGCGGAACCCGTCCTCGTCGGCGGATGGGTGATCCGGCTCGTAGATGCCGCCATAGACGCAGCGTCCGAGGTGTTCGACGAACGATCCACGGATCCGCGGATCGATGTCGCCGATCTTGAACGCGGGATCAACGACGATGCTGGCCTTGTCCACTAAGTCCTCCGGATGACAGCGCGACGAACCGTTGACGCCAACAGAACACGATCGTAGCCTGATGTTCAATATCACGTACGGCGTTCGAGATTTCGAACAATGGATCTTGCGGGGAATCGAATCGGCGTCGAACGTCGTCGAACGGAATCGAACTGCGGAGGTTCCCTGCCATGCAGACGTTTCCGAAACAGGGTGTGAGCCGGCGGAACCTCCTCGGATCCGCTGGCCTACTTGCACTTTCGGGAGCTTTGGCCGGATGCGGCGTAGCCCGGTCGGGCTTCACCGGTCAGCCACCGGCCGCGAACGTCCTCACGTACTGGAATCTGCTCGGCGGCGGTGACGGCGTCCGTATGAAGGACATGGAGGCCGTCTACCAGAAGGCGAATCCGGACGTCGACCTCGAGGCCGTCACGCTGACGTGGGGCAATCCGTACTACACGAAGCTCTCCCTTGCCACGTTGGGCGCTCAACCGCCGGATGTGGCCATCTCCCACCTCACGCGGGTGTCGACCCTGGCCACTGCCGGACTGCTGCAGCCGTTCCCGCCCGAGGCGCTGGAACGGCACGGCATGACACCGGACAAGTTCGTCGAACGGGCGATCCAGGGCGGGACGATCGACGGCCAGATCTACGCGATCCCGCTGGACACCCACCCGTTCGTGATGTTCTACAACACCGACATCTGCGAGAAGGCCGGCCTGCTCGACAGCGACGGCAACCTCAAGGACATCGACGACCAGGAAGCGTTCATCGACGCGATGGCGGCGGCCAAGGGCATCACGAAGGCATGGGGCGGCGCGATGTCGACGATCGCCGACCCGGCGACGGACTGGCGGTGCTTCTTCACCCTCTACAGCCAGCTCGGCGGCAAGCTGCTCACCGGATCGGCTCCGGAGCAGATCGTCGAGACCGACAAGGCGATCGAGGTCCTGCGATACATGCGCCGGCTCACCGTCGACGAGAAGGTCATGCCGACCGACATCGACTACGGCGGCGCGGTCGCCCTGTTCGCCAACGGGCGTGCGGCTTTCTACTTCGAGGGTGAGTGGGAGGTCAGTACGTTCCTCACCGCGAAGATGCCGTTCAGCATGCAGCGCTACCCGTTGCTGTTCGGTGAGGAGTACGCGGTGCAGGCCGACTCGCACACGTTCGTCCTCCCCGGCGAGGACCCGATTCCGGAAGCTCGGCTCGACCGGACGCTCGGGTTCATCAGGTCCATGCTCGACCAGGGCCTCACCTGGGGTGGGGGCGGCCATATCCCCACCTGGCTTCCGGTGCAGGAAAGCGCCGAGTACAAGGCGATCAAGCCGCAGTCGAACTACGCGGACGTCGCCGAGAGCGCGGTGTACGACCCACCCGCGTGGTACTCCGGCTCGGGCTCGAACTTCGAGAACATCGCCGGCGCGGTGATCGGCGAGGTCCTCACCGGCCGCAGCCAACCCGAAGCGGCCGTGACCCGCATGCAGACAAACATCAGCAAGCTCGCCCGTACGCCGTCCCCGTTGTAGGAGGATCCGTGGGCACCGCAACGACATTGCCGCCGCGGACAGCAGAGACACCCGCGACGCAGCCACACCGACGGGACCGGACAACGCTGTCGGGGTTGGGCTTCCTCGCGCCGTTCCTCGTCCTCTACATCCTGTTCCTGTTCGGGCCGAGCGTGTACGGCTTCGTGATGAGCTTCTTCAACGCGAGCCTTGTCAAGGGCGGCTTGTCAAGCTTCGCCGGACTCGGCAACTACGCCGAGGCGTTCAGCACACCGGAGTTCTGGTCCGCGCTGTGGCACACGGTGTGGTTCACGATCCTCACCACTCCCCCGCTGGTCGTTCTCGCGCTGGTGTTGGCGTTGCTCGCTGACAGACTGGTCCGTGGCCGTTGGTTCTTCCGGCTGGTGTTCTTCGCGCCGTACGTCCTCCCGTCCGCTGTCGTCGCGCTGATCTGGGTCTGGCTCTACACGCCGGACCTCGGCCTGCTGAACGACTGGGTCGCGAAGCTGCCCGGCAACCTGGCGGCGCCGACCTGGCTCGGCGACCCGAACTGGGCGATGATCTCGGTCGCGCTCACCACGGTCTGGTGGACGATCGGCTTCAACTTCGTGCTGTATCTCGCTGGCCTGCAAGACATTCCGCGCGATCTGTACGAGGCCTCCTCGATCGACGGCGCCTCACCGTGGAAGCAGATCACGCGCATCACGATCCCGCTGCTCGGACGTACGACCACACTCGTCGCCGTCCTCCAGGTCATCGCGTCGCTGAAGATCTTCGACCAGATCTACCTGATGACCGGCGGCGGTCCGGACTTCGCGACGAGACCGGCGATCCAGTACATCTACGACGTCGGCTTCACCGACTACCGCGTCGGGTACGCGTCGGCCGTCTCGATGGTCCTGTTCGTGATGATCCTCGTGGTCTCCCTCATCTGGTTCGGGCTCGTACGGCGGCAGGAAAGGGTGTCGTGATGACCCGCCAACGACTGTTCAACGGCGTCTGCATCGGCGTGCTGATCGCGTTCGCGCTGCTCTGGATCATGCCGTTCGCGTGGGCGATCGACACCTCGCTCAAACCGGAAGCGGAGACCACGATCGTCCCGGTGACCTGGGGGATCGAGAACCCGACGTTCGACGCGTACACGAAGGTGCTCGGCGCCGGCAACATCCTGCGCTGGTACTTCAACAGCTTCGTGATCTCGACGCTCGTCGCGGCGTTCGCCATCCTGTTCTGCTCGATGGCGGGTTACGCGCTGTCCCGCATCCGCTTCCGGGGCAGCCAGATCCTGTTCTGGTTCATCCTGGCCGGCATCATGATCCCGGGCGAGGCGCTCATCGTCCCGCTGTTCCGCGAGTTCGCCGCGGTGAACCTGGTCGACACGTACTGGGCGGTGATCCTGCCGCAGATCGCGGCGCCCATCGCGGTGTTCGTCTTCAAGCAGTTCTTCGACGGCGTCCCACGCGAGCTCGAGGAGGCGGCGCGGGTCGACGGCGCGTCCCGGTTGCGGATCTACGCGCGGATCTTCCTGCCGTTGTCGCGGCCGGCGATCTCGGCGGTGGCGATCTTCACGTTCGTCTGGTCGTGGAACAACTTCCTGTGGCCGTTGCTCGTTCTGACCTCGACACCGCTGGTGACCTTGCCGGTGGGGTTGGCGACGGTGTCGAGCGCATACGGCATCCAGTACGCGCAGATCATGGCCTCTGCGGTGCTGGGCGCCTTGCCTCTGCTCGTGGTGTTCCTGCTGTTCCAGCGCCGGATCGTCGAGGGGATCGCCGGGACCGGGCTCAAGTATTAGGGCGCGTGCTACCGCGGGGTGTGAGGACGGGCGCGAGGAGCGTCGCCGCTGAGACCTCCTTGCCGTCGAGCTGGGCGAGCGCGAGCTCGACGGCCCGCGTACCCACCTCGTCGGCCGGGAGCGCGACCGCGGTGAGGTTGTGGCGTTCGGCCCACTCGTTCGGGCCGATCGCGACGATCGACATGTCCTCGGGGACGCGGCGGCCGAACGCCCGCAGCGCGTGGACGAGCGACTCGACCACGCCCTCGTTGTGCACGATGAGGCCGGTCATGTCGGGGTGATGGCCGAGCAGGTCGCGCACCGTGGCCTGGACGTCGGCGGGGTTGGGGTCGCACGGATGCGTGGTGATCGTGACGCCGTGCCGTTCGGCGGCGCCCTCGATGCCGTCGACCACGCGGGTGGCGAAGCCGGTGCCGCGTTCGTAGACCGCGTACGGGCTGCCGACCAGGCCCACGCTCTTGTGGCCGAGGCCGGCGAGGTGCTCGAGGCAGGCCGCGCCAGCGGCGGCGAAGTCGAGGTCGATGCAGACCAGGCCGTCGGCGTCGGCGGGGAAGCCGATGAGGACGGTCGGCGTGCTGAGCGCGCGGATCAGCGGGAGGCGTTCGTCCTGCATCTCGACGTCCATGACGATGAGGACGTCGGCGAGCGAGCTGCCCTGGACGCGCTGCAGGCCGCGCTCGCCCTCGTCCTGGGTGAGCAGCAGAATGTCGTAGTCGGACTCGCGCGCCCGCGCGGCGACGGCCGTGACGAACTGCATGAGGACGGGAACGTGGACGCCGGTCCTGAGGGGGATGACGAGCGCGATGATGTTCGTGCGCTTGCTCGCGAGCGCCCTGGCCCCGGCGTGCGCGTGGTAGCCGAGCACCCGGATGCTCTCGTGCACGCGCGCCTGGACCTCGGGCGAGATCGGACGCTTGCCGCTGAGCACGTACGACACCGTGCTCGCGGCGACGTTCGCATGCCTGGCAACGTCGGCGATCTTGACCACGCGCAGCCCCCAGAGGATTGAAGCGCTTCGACCCCGGTCCGGATCGTAGGCAAGGTCACCCGGACTTGCAACGTTGAGCTAACTGCTCAGGTCGACGACGTGGCCGTCCGGGTCGGCGATCGCCGCGTGCCGGACGCCCCACGGCTCGTCGACCGGCTGGAGCGTGGTCGCCGCAGAAGACGATCAGTCCCTGGAACGCGGCCATGACGGCTCCTCCATGCAATATGCGCACTGCGCATGCTACATGGCGCTCAGCGGTTGGCGAACAGGTTCGAGTAGACCCAGAACGCGAAGCCGGCGAACGCGGCGAGGAAGACGATGAGCATCACCCACTGGGCGATCCTGCTGCCGGACTGGCCGACGCGGATGGTCTCGCCCGTGGTGTGGTTCAGCACGTACTGCGGGCGCTGACCGGGCCGCCACGGGCCGGGGATCTCCACGATGTCCTGGTTCTTGATCGAGCCCTGGATCCGCTGCCCGCGCAGCACGATCGTCGGCGCCGCCGGCAGCCCGGGCATCGAGTGCTGGAGCCGGAACGCGAGGAACAGGTTGCGCTGCTGGCCGAACCAGGGATCCGGCTCCGATCCCGTCTCGACGTGGACCGCCATCCCGATCAGGCCGCCCTTCGTCCGAGGCTTGAGGACGGGCTGGTCGAGCTCGGCGAGCTTGTCCCGCGCCCGCTGCAGCTCGGGGTCGGCCTTCAGTGCCTCGACCAGCGCATGCCGGGCCTCGTCGAGCTTGCCCTGCCCGATCTCGGCCAGGGCCAGGCTGTACGCGGCGCGGCCCCACTCCTTGCGCCGGTCGTTCGGCACGATCTGCAGCAGCCTGCGGAACGTACGCTCCGCTCCGGCGTAGTCCCGTTGCTGGTACTGCCGGGCACCTTCGGCGTAGAGGTCGTCGGCGTTCGACATCGGGCCTCCTCTCAGGCTCCGACTACTGCCCCGCCGGCGGCACCCCCGTCGTCGCTGTCGTCCGAACCGTCGCCGGAGCCGCCGCGTTCGTCCGCGGCAGCGACCTGGTCGTCGTCCGGATAGGACAGCTCTTCATCCCCGTCGTCGGGGTACGACATGTCTTCGTCTTCGTCGCCGTCGTCCAGGTACGCGAGCTCCTTGCCGTCCTCCTCCTCGTCATCGACCGGCTCCTCGTCCTCTTCGCCGGCGGCGACCGTGAAGAGCTCGAGGAAGTCCACGGTCGCCTCGGAGACCGGAACGTCGAGCGCGGTCAGCTCACGCGCCGCTTCGACGACGGAGTCGGGGACGGCGAAGACGGCCTCAGCGAAGTCCTGCACGTCTGCCCAGGTGAGGGTCTCGAGCTCGAGGTTCGAGTTCCCGAGCGTCGAGCTGTGCGGGCCCGTCCGTACTCGGCTCGGGCTCGCTCGACGGCTCACTCGACGGCTCCCTCGCGGCTCGCCGGCGCGCGGCGGATCGTACGAGCCGGAGTCGTCCGGGCTGACGGCTCGGTTCTGGTTGCGCCCCTCCGCCGCACCGCCGACCGCCTCGAAGATCCCGCCCAGGAGAGCGGACAGATGCGGGTCTCCGGTGAGGTAGAACGTCAACGAGGACGCGAAGTTGCCGCGCAACGCACCCATCCCAGCCTGGAAGCTGTCGCGCTGCTGCTTCTCTTGGTACTCGCGTTTCGTGTACTGATGTCCGTCAGTGCCAATGACGGGTTGGTTCTCGGTCTTGGCGCGTTCGGTCAGGATCTCCTCGGTCCACCGGACCATGTCCTGCGCGATCGGATCCCCCGCGTCCGCCTTCTTCCGCATCCACTCCAGGGACGCTTCCAGCTGCGACGAGCTGCGCTTCTCGGCGATCTCGAGAAACTCGGCGGTGGGAGGATTCGACATCACGGCCTCCTGGGGTGTGCGACACCACGCTGTGCCGCACCCTTCAGAGTCCCACTTTCCCGCCCGTACGTAGGCCGTTTGCGGAACGTCTGACGAGCTCAGGTCAGCGGGAACAGCTCGCGGAGGTTGAGCTCGGAGTACGTGACGTGCTTGGTCAGCACGTCCTGCTCCATCGCGGCCTGGGTGACAGGCAGCGTCGAGTGGGTCTCGGCGTTCAGGCGGCAGAAGGCCTCTGCGAAGTTCACGCCCGCGATGCGGCCGTGCTCGCCGTTGTTGGACTCGATCAGCTTGCGCGAGAACAGCCCGTGCGTAGCCCTGGCTCCCGAACTCGTCCATCGCCGCCACCTTGCGCCCCACGACGTCGGTGATGTCGACGTACACGTCGTTCCGCTGCCCACCGAGGCTCAGCGAGTCGCCGATCACGATCGGGAGCGAGGTGAAGAAGACCTGCTTGACGAAGAACTCCGCCGCGCCGTCGAGGTTCAGCAGCGCTTGGGACGCGCGGCCGAGGCCGGCCATCGCCATCATGGTGGCGACCGTGTGCGGGTTGTTCCAGGACTGGTTCAGCGGGTAGTCCATGATCACGACGTCCGGCTGCTGCCGCGCGAGCTCGAACGCGATCCGGTCGACGACGTCCTCCGACACCGCGGCGAAGTTGTCGTCGAGGTCGAACGTGATCACCTCGTTGATGCCGATGATCGAGGCGGCACGGCGCAGCTCGCCCTTCTTGTACTCGATGATCTCCTCGAGGCCCGCGCCGGTGATCGACGGATCGGGGTTGTCGCGCCGCCACTCCTCGGCGTACTTGTTCGCGTGGATCCGCCCGCCGTGGGTCAGGATCAGCGCGACGACCTCGTCGCCGGCGTCAGCGTGCCGGGCGAGAGTGCCGCCGCAGTTGGTGATGGTGTCGGCCGGATGGGCGTAGATCGTCATGACCTTCATGGGCTCAGACTTCAGACGGAACGCCGTTCCATGTCAAGACCCAAGACCGGCGGCGAGCACCGACGCGATCTCCGCCAGGTCGAGGGTCTCCCCCGTCAACGGCTGGTAGTTCGCGTCGTGCATGAGCAACGCCGCGAACGAGGCGGCCACCGCCTCACGCCGCGCGTCCGGCACCGCGGCATCCCCGAGCGCGGCGTCGACCGCCTCGCGAACGTGCTTCACGGCCTCGCGATACAAGGCGCTGACGCAGTCCCGCACCTCCGGATGCGTCTCCGTCTCCCGGAAGATGATCCGCCGCATCCGCTCCGACGAGTGCCCGCGCTCGCGAAACCGAGAGGCCAGCCGGGCCAGAGTCGCGGCCACGTCGCCCGGAACGATCTCGAGCTCGACGTCCCGCAGCGCGTCGGCGTTCGTCCGCTCCGAGATCAACGCCGTCAGCAGCTCGGTCTTCGTCGGGAAGTAGTGGAACACCAGCCCCTTCGGCACCGCCGCCGCCTCGGCGATCCGGGCTGTCGGAGTCGCGTCGAAGCCGTTCTCCGCGATCAGCCGTTCGGCCGCGTCCAGGATCCGGGCGCGCGACTCGACCGCGTTCCGCCCACGCGCGACCTTGTGAGCAGACGAAGCCCGCGCCTTGCTGGCTCGGGGGCTTCGAGAACCAGCAGACGCGGGCTTGGGAGGACGGCTCACAGGCAGAAAGCTAACCTGCCACGAGCTTCTTGTGGGCTTGTGTCGACACTGGCAGTGCCCACAGTCCAACGATCACCGCGACCAGGCCGATGATCCACGAGGACCAGGCCGCTCCGGCCTCGTTCGCGTAGCTCAGCACCCAAGGTGCGACGAACATCAGCACGCCGAGAATCGCGTGCACCCATTCGCTCGCGACAGCCCCGGGCGCCTGCAGCGACCACAGGGCGGAGCCGGCGAGCACGACTCCGAGAACGATCATCGCCCAGACGCCACCGGTCTCGTTCGGCGTGAACCAGATCGGGGTGAGAGCGAGAACGACGCCAGCAAGCAGGGCAACGTAGTCCTGCCATCGGGCCCACTTCTTGGTGTCCATGGACCTTGCCTCCAGCTGAGGTGCTCGAGCCGGATCTCGACCGAGCACCTTGAATTCTACGCTCCTGATTGACCGACCGGTCAATAGTGAGATAAGGCACAACGAGCCGTCCGACACCTGCTGCGACGAGCAGGTCTAGATGGCACACTTCCCTGATGATCGAGACGGGAGGGGACGCCGTCGATCCATGGCCCGACGGCCCTCCGCCGCTCGGTGCGACGGTCGACGGCGCCGGTACGACGTTCGCTGTCTGGGCGCCGATGGCGCGCCAGGTCGAGGTGTGCCTTTTCGACGGCGCGCAGGAGAAGCGGCTGCCCCTGCCCCACAGCACGTTCGGCACCTGGCACGGGCACGTGCCCGGCGTCGGTGCCGGCCAGCGGTACGGGTATCGCGTCACCGGCACCTGGGACCCCGTCACCGGTCACCGCTTCAACGCCGCGAAGCTGCTCGCCGACCCGTACGCCAAGGCCCTCACCGGCCAGTTCGTCGACCACGACGCGGCGTACGGACACGTCCGTTCGAGCGGCGACGACACGATCCGCGACGACCAGGACTCCGCGCCGTACGTGCCCCGCTCGGTGGTCGTCGACGACGACGATTCGACTGGGGCGCCGACGTACGCCCGCGCGTGCCGTGGGGCGACACCGTTCTGTACGAGCTGCACGTCCGCGGCTTCACGATGCGCCACCCGAAGGTCCCGCCGGAGCTGCGCGGAACGTACGCCGGACTCGCCCATCCGGCGGTGCTCGAAGAACTCAAGGCGCTCGGCGTCACGACGGTCGAGCTGCTGCCGGTGCACCACTTCGTCAGCGAGCCCGCGCTCCTGCACCGCGGCATGTCGAACTACTGGGGCTACAACAGCCTCGGGTTCTTCGCGCCGCACGCCACCTACGCCGCGTCCGGCAGCGAGGGCCAGCAGGTCCGCGAGTTCAAGCAGCTGGTCCGCGCGCTGCACGAGGCTGGGCTCGAGGTCGTTCTCGACGTGGTCTACAACCACACCGGCGAGCAGAACGAGTCCGGCCCCACGCTCGCGTACCGCGGCCTGCACAACCCCGCGTACTACCGGCTGCGCGACCACGGCCGCCGGTCGCTCGACCACACCGGAACGGGCAACACGCTCAACCTCCGCAACCCGCACGTCGTCCGCCTCGTCACCGACTCGCTGCGCTACTGGGTCGAGGAGATGCACGTCGACGGGTTCCGCTTCGACCTCGCGCCGGCGTTGGCACGGGCGACCGAGGACGTCGACACGGCCGGGCCGTTCCTCACCGTGGTTGGGCAGGATCCCGTTCTGAGCAAGGTGAAACTCATCGCCGAGCCCTGGGATCTCGGGCCTGGCGGTTATCAGCTCGGCGCGTTCCCGCCGCCGTGGTCGGAGTGGAACGACCGCTACCGCGACGCGTTGCGCGACTTCTGGCGCGGCGTTTCGCCAGGCGGGCTTTGGGATCTGGCGTACCGGCTGTCCGGGTCGAGCGACCGGTTCCGGCACAACGGCAGGCGTCCGTCGGCGTCGGTCAACTTCGTCACCGCACACGACGGCTTCACGTTGCGCGACCTGGTGTCGTACGAACGCAAGCACAACGAGTCGAACGGCGAGGACAACCGCGACGGCACCGACAACAACCGGTCCTGGAACGGCGGCGTCGAGGGCGAGACGGCCGACCCCGCGATCAACGCGCTACGACAGCGGCAGGCACGGAATCTCCTTGCCACATTGCTGTTGTCGGCCGGCGTACCGATGCTCACCGCCGGCGACGAACGAGGGCGGACGCAACGCGGCAACAACAACGCATACTGCCAGGACAACGAGATCTCCTGGTTCGACTGGTCTTCGGACGAACCGGGATGGAACGAGCTGCCGGAGTTCGTCAAGACGCTGCTGCGTCTCCGGCGCGAGCATCCTGTGTTCCGCCGGCCGCGGTTCTTCAGCGGGCGGCTCGACGGCGACCAGGGACGGCGCGATGTCGGCTGGTTCGGGCCGTGGGGCCGGGAGCTGGACCACGAGAACTGGCACGACCCGCGACTGCTGACGCTCGGCATGTTCTTCGCCGGCGACCGCACCGGGCGGCGGTTGCCGAACGGCGAGCCGGTGCAGGACGACTCGTTCCTGCTCTGGCTGCACGCCGGGCCGGCCCCGGTGGACGCCGTCCTGCCGTCCCGCCCCTGGGCGGAGGGGTACGAGGTCGTGTTGGACACGTCCGCGGAGGTGGAGGCGACGCACGTACGGGCGGGAGAGCGCCTCACCCTCCCCGCCCGCAGCGTCGTGCTCCTCCGCGCCTCCTGACCACGCGCGTGATCATGTCGGTGATCATGAAGGCGTAGCGGTCATATACGCCGTTTTGCCTTCATGATCACGATCATGATCACGCGGTGGGGACGGTCAGCTCCGCCGAGTCGCCCGCCGTCAAGGTGCGGTTGACGGGGGCTTCGCCCTTGCCGGTGAGCGTCAGCTTGTCGACCCGGACCTCGCCGCCGATCACGTCGAGCCGCACGTTCGCCCCGTCCTGCCGGACCGTGCCGAACGCGTGCCCGTTCGACCAGAACCAGGTCACCGGCCCCGCCGAGGCCGCGAACGTCAGCGCACCCGACGTCCCGTCGTACGCGAACCCGGTCAGCGCCGGCACCGCGCCCCACGCCGCCATCGCGCGGACGTAGTGGTGCCCGCACTCCGCCTCGTCGAACGGGTTGCGCCGCCGCCCGTCGTATCGGCTCCGGACGGTCTCGATCACGCTCACACCCTCGTCGACCAGTCCCTCGTAGATCATGCCGATCGCCGCGGTGTACTCCAGCCCGGTCCAGACCTCGGCGTAGTACGGGAACGGCCGCTCGGGCTGGTTGCCGTTGGGGTACGAGGCGACCAGCAGCCCCTCCTCGTCGCCGAGCGTGTAGCTCCGGACGGGGTTGAAGTGCGCCCACACGCCCTCGCGGCGGTTCTCGCGCAGGATCGTGCGCAAGGTCGTCCGGACGTGCTCGACGTCCAGCAAGTGCCCGAGCCCGACGACATGCGCGAGGTACTGGCCGACGAGCTGGTCCGCCAGACAGCCGTCGCCGATCTGGAACTCCGGCAACAGCAGGTTGCGCGCCCCGATCCCTGGCAATCGCAGGCCCGGCGCGATGGCGTCCTCGCTGCCGACCGGCCGGATCTCGTGCACGTAGTAGGCGCCGTTGAACAGGTTCTCGTCCAGCCAGGCCGAACCGCGGGCGAACAGGTCCGCGCACCGGCTCGCGAAGTCGTCCTCGCCGACGTGCCGTGCGAGCTCCTCGCCCGCCCGCAGCGCGGCGAGGTACCACGAGCCGACCTCTGGGTTCGGCCCGAAGTACTCGACGTCCATCGTGTTGTGCTGCGAACCCTCCATGACGCCGTCCTGGTCGGCGTCCCAGCCGCCTGGGATCCAGGCGAACTCCAGCGCCTTGCGCGCCTTGGGCCACAGCGCCCGCAGCATGGCCTCGTCGCCGGACAGCTTCCAGTCGCGGTAGAGCTTGACCAGACACCCCATCTGGCCGTCCGCCGCCGCGACTCCGCCGCCCTTCCCCTCCGCGAGCGGGAGCTGGATGCGGAAGCTCATGTGTCCGTCCGCGCCGGTGCCGTAGACGAACTCGGTCTCCCGCATGGACTTCGCCAACGATCCGAACAGGAACGGGGTCGTCTGCTCGTAGTTCCAGACGTGTGTGCAGTTGCCGTAGCAGCAGCCGACACCGTCAGAGCAACCCTCCCAGCCGAAGAAGCGACCGTCCGAGGTGCGGAAGCAGGTCTCGGTCCGCAGCGTGCTGACGTTCGACAGGGCCGCGTCCTTGACCGCGAGCGGGAGGTCGCTGTCGACGAACGCGCTGACGAACGCCACCGTCCGCCGCTCCAGCTCGGCGAGCTTCGGAGCTGTGTCCTCGACGACGGCCCACGCGTCGGCGTACTTGGTCGTGTAGTAGTTGCCGACCGTGACGTCCTCGTCCTCCCAGGCCTTCCGGTTCGGGAAGTGCCAGGCGAGAACGAACGTGAGCGTGCCGGTCTCGCCCGCGGGGATCGCGGTGGAAGCCGCGACCGAGGCGACCGGGCGCTTGGCCTCGGTTGCGCGGTCGTCGAGGCGGCCGTCCTCGGTGAAGTCGGCCCAGAAGTCGAGCAGCTCACCGCTCCAGCCGAGCCCGTCCGCCCAGGAGGTGCGGGTGGTGACGTCGCTCTCGTTCTCGCCCACCACGGCGAGGGCGAACGAGCCCCACTCCCGGTGGTCGGCGTCGCGGCCGGTCGTGGTGGCGAGGACGCCTGTCGCGCCGGGGACCTCGCGGTGGGCGTTCGCGTTGCCCGCTTCGGCGAGGAAGTTCTGCACGCTGCCGGCGATCGCGACGTCGAGCGGGCCGTCGGTCTTGTTCGTAACCGCGTAGCGGAGCACCGCGATCGGGATGCCGCTCGCGTCCGGGTCGGTGGGAACGAGCGGGTTGAACGCCTGCAGCCGAACGCTCACCGGCGAGGCGGAGTCGTCGAGCTGGAGCTGGCCGAGCGGGTACGCGGCGTGGAACTCGGAGTCGCGGAACCTCGGCAGGCCGTGGTTCTTCACCTGCGAGCCGTGTCCGCCCTCGTACTGGGTCGGGTCGATCGGGCCCTCGAGGACGCGCAACTCGGGCTTCTGGTCGAGCGCGGCCGTCCGGAGGACGAACATGGAGGTGTCCGGCGCGAATCCCTTGGCGGGGCGGTTGCGCAGCTCCCAGTCGCGTAGGTCGCCTCGACCGCCGAGCGTGATGGTGCCCGTGCCTATCCCGCCGAGGGGAAGGGCGACCCGGATCGAGTGCGCTGCGTCGTACGTACGGAGGACCGGCCAGATCGGGACTTCCTGCTGCATGAGGGCTCCAGGTAGCGGATGGTAGGACCTCGATGGCAATCGATTTCCGACAGATATAGTGCCGCACGAAAGTCATGATCGAGAGGGAGCGTCCCATGCTTCGGTACCGGCTCACCCACCCGGAGATCCTCGCGGCGCTCGCGTCTGCGGGGCATGGGTCCCGCGTGCTCATCGCCGATGGGCATTACCCGTTCGTGACCGCTTCTGGCCCGAACTGCACGCACGTGTTTCTCAACCTGTCGCCCGGAACGGTCTCGGTGCCCCAGGTGCTGGAGGTCCTCGTCGACGCCGTGCCGATCGAGTCCGCGGCGGTGATGCACCCGCCGAAGGACCAGGAGGCGCCGGAGATCTTCGCCGAGTTCACCCGGCTGCTGGGCGACGCGGTGCCGGTGGACGAGCTGGACCGGTACAAGTTCTACGACGCCGCCCGCTCCGAGGACGTCGCACTGGTGATCGCGACCGGCGAACAACGCACGTACGCCAACATCCTCCTCACCCTCGGCGTCGCCTCCCCGGCTGCGACTCCGCAGAGCTTGGCGAAGGCGGCCTCGGTGTGGATCCGGTCAGTGTTGTCGCCGGCGGTGACGAGGAATTGGCCGGCGAGCTCGGTGCCGACGCCGTGTAGGTTGACCAGCTGTGGGGCAATGGCTCGGACCAGGGATTCGATGTGCTGGTTGAGTGTCTTGATCTCCTCGTCGAGGTTCTTCCAGCGACGGGCCAGGTCGCGTAGTGCGGTCTTGGTTGCGGTCATGAGTAGCCGTTCGGGGCTGTCGAGGAGCGCGAGAAGCTCGGTGGAGTCTGGGCGCAGGTGTGAGCAGCGGTTGACCAAGGTCCGTTTGGTCAGCACGACTAACTCGTCACGAAGCGGGGATGGGGCTCCGATCATGACGCCCCATAGTGTGTTCAATGCCTGGGTGCGTGCTTTGACCGCGCTGGCGCGGGTGACCCGCAGAGTCCGGATCACTTCGACGGTGCCCGATTTCGTCTTCGGGGTCGCGGTCGAGGTCTGACCGAGAACCGCGCGAGCGATCTGCTCGGCGTCCAGGCGGTCGGACTTGCCGTCCATGCGCCGCGCCGCTCGGTTCGGCCGGTTCACCTCGACGACCCTCACGCCGGCTTTGGTGAGTGCCCTGGTCAACGTGGCTCCGAAGGAGCCGGTGCTTTCCACTCCGATCGTCTGGACGTCGCCGTAACCATGCATCCACTCCAACAGTGCCTGGTAGCCAAGGTCGCTAGCTGGGAACTCCCGATGTCCGAGTAGTCGACCCTGATCGTCGATGGCTGCGGCGTAGTGCGTGTGCTTGTGGGTGTCGACACCACCAATGACGCACACTGGAATGCCTGCCGGGTCAGTTGTCATGCTGGAACTCGCTCCTCCGTGAGGGCTGATCTGACGGATGGGGCGAACCGGCCGGGCGGGCGACAGGTCTGTGATGGGGCTTCTAGCCAAGCTCCTATCAGGTCAGTTCCGTCCGGCCGGCGCGCGCCACGGCGCTGCACCGTGCCCGGTCGACACATCGAACGCAGGACACCCTGGTCACACTTTGCCTGGGTCAGACCGGACCGGTGCAGCGCCGAGACAAGTCTTCACAGACCTTGCCGTTGGTCCACGGGCAGTGGGGGCGGATCGCTTTCAGGTTGATGCCCAGCTGGGCGGCGGTGTCGAGGAATACGCGGAAGCGGCGGTAGTTCTTGGCGTTGTCGGTGAGGACGCGTTCAACGGTGATGCCGACCGAGGCGTAGAACGCGGCCGCGCGGGCCAGGAACGCCGCACAGGTGGGGCCTTTCTCGTCGTCGTGGATCTCGGCGTAGGCCAGGCGGGAGTGGTCGTCGATCGCGGTGTGCACGAAGTCGTAGCCCAGCCCGCGTTTGTGACCTCGTCGTATCGGCGCGGCCGTGGAGCTTCCACCCACCGCCGTCGGGGATGCGGCCCAGCTTCTTCACATCGATGTGCACCAGCGATCCCGGCCGGTCGTGTTCGTAGCGGTTCGCCGATCGCCGGCTGGCCCGGATGACCTGCCCAGTGACTAGCCGAAGGTGAAGCGCGTCGCGTCCTTGGGGAAGGTGTCCCACGCGATCGCCCTCTTCGGGTGCAGACCGAGGGCGTCGAGGTAGTCGCTGGCGGGGCTGCCGTAGCCGTACTTCGCGTTCGAGATCTCGGCGAGCCTTGCCGCCTCCGCCGGAGGCCGCGGTGTGCGGCGGACCTCGCCCTCGACGATCACCGCTCGACCCGCGTCGGGGAGGTGGATCGTGGCGAACGGGTTCGCCTCGATGTTGCGTCGATGGACGGTCTCGGGCGCGCCGCCGTAGTACCAGACGTCGTCGACCCAGATGCCGTCCAGCGGCACCACGTGTGGACGCCCGTCCGGGCGCACGGTGGCGAACCAGTAGACCTTCGCCTCGACGAGCTGGGCCTGGACCGCGGCCCAGCGCAGCGTCCTCGTGGCGCGGCCGTATCCCTTCGGAAACGTCAGCTTCGCGGCGGTCGGTGCCATGGCTCGAAGCCTCGCACCGACCGCCGACAGGAGTGGTCTACCTCAGATCCCCGTTGGTGATGCCGGGCGTCTCCGCGGGCCAGGACACCAGGCCGAGCTCGGCGGTGGAGGCCAGCAGCGGGTGCTTGGGGAGGATGCGGATGGTGTAGCCGAACGGGCCGGTGCGGTCCAGCTTCACGTCGCCCTCGAAGCGGCACCTGCCCGCCTCGTACGTCTCCGCGGGCTCCAGGGACACAGCGGCCGGGTCGCGCAGGGTGTCGGCCTCGTCCACCCGGCCGTGCAGCACCTGCACGTCCACGTCCTCGGGCGTCAGAGCGCCAAGCGACACGAAGGCCCGGAAGGACACCGTCATCCCCAGCTCGGCATGGTCGTCCACGCCAGAAGACTCGACGTGGTCGACCCGCACCGAAGACCAGGCCTCCCGCACCCGCGCCTTCCAGGCAGCCAAGGACCGAGCGCCGGCGTACGAGTCGTTCAGGGCACGCGAAGCCACCGCCGACGGCGCGTAGAGCTTCCGGACGTAGTCGTGCAGCATCCGTGAGGCCAGGACCTTCGGCCCGAGCGACCCGAGCGTGTGCCGCATCATCTCGACCCACCGACGCGGCAGCCCCGCCGAGTCGCGGTCGTAGAACCGCGGTACGACCTGGCCCTCGATCAGGTCGTACAGCGCGTTCGCCTCGAGCACGTCCCGGCGGTCAGCGTCCAGAACGCCGTCCGCCGAGGGGATCGCCCAGCCGTTCTCGCCGTCGAACCACTCGTCCCACCAGCCGTCGCGGATCGACAGGTTCAGGCCGCCGTTCAGCGCGGCCTTCATGCCCGACGTTCCGCACGCCTCGTACGGGCGCAGCGGGTTGTTCAGCCACACGTCGCAGCCCGCGACCAGCGGGTGCGCGAGCCCCATGTCGTAGTCGGGCAGGAACACGATCCGGTGCCGCACCTCGGGGTCGTCGCAGAACCGGACGATCTCCTGGATCAGCTTCTTCCCGCCGTCGTCGGCCGGGTGCGACTTCCCCGCGATCACGATCTGGATCGGCCGCTCGGGGTGGAGCAGCATGGACTTCAGCCGCGGGATGTCGCCGAGCATCAGCGTGAGCCGCTTGTAGGACGGCACCCGCCGCGCGAAGCCGATCGTGAGGACGTCGGGGTCCAGCGCGGACGAGATCCAGCCGAGCTCCGCCTCGGACGCGCCGCGCGCGACCCACGACTCGCGGAGCCGCTTGCGGGCGACGTCGACGAGCCGCGAGCGCAGCAGCCGCTTGATGCCCCAGAGCTCGCCTTCGGGGAGCTGGTCCGCCACGTCCCAGTCGCCGGCGACGTCGTTGCCGTTCGAACGGGCCTCCAGCTCGCCCATCTCGCGCGCGACCCAGGTCGGCGCGTGCACGCCGTTCGTGACCGACGTGATCGGCACCTCGGTGACGTCGAAGCCCGGCCACAGGCCGGAGAACATGCCGCGGCTGACCTCGCCGTGCAGCTTGCTGACGCCGTTCGCGCGCTGGGAGAGACGCAGCCCCATCACGGCCATGTTGAAGACGCCGGGGTCGCCGCCCTCGTAGTCCTCCGCGCCGAGCGCGAGGACGCGGTCGATCGGTACGCCGTCCGCGGCGTTGTCGCCGCCGAGGTGCTGCTCGATCAGGTCGCGGCCGAACCGGTCGATGCCGGCCGGAACGGGCGTGTGGGTGGTGAAGACCGTGCCGGCGCGGGTGACCTCGAGCGCCGAGGCGAAGTCGAGCCCGCTCTCCTCGACGTACTCGCGGATCCGCTCCAGGCCGAGGAAGCCGGCGTGGCCCTCGTTCGTGTGGAACACCTCGGGCGCGGGCGTGCCGTTGATGCGCGCGTAGACGCGGAGCGCGCGGACGCCGCCGATGCCCAGCAACATCTCCTGCAGCAGCCGGTGCTCGGTGCCGCCGCCGTACAGCCGGTCGGTGACGTCGCGCTCGAGCGGCGCGTTCTCCTCGATGCCGGAGTCGAGCAGCAGCAACGGGATGCGGCCGACCTGGGCGACCCAGATCTGGGCATGGAGCGTACGACCGTCCGGCAGACCCACGGTCACCCGCGCCGCCTTGCCGGACTGCTCGCGGAGCAGCTGCAACGGGAGGCCGTCGGGGTCGACGAGCGGGTAGCGCTCCTGCTGCCACCCCTCGGCCGACAGCGACTGCACGAAGTAGCCGTGCCGGTACATCAGGCCGACACCGATCAGCGGAACGCCGAGGTCACTCGCCGCCTTCAGGTGGTCGCCGGCGAGGATGCCGAGACCGCCCGAGTACTGCGGGAGGACGGCGGAGATGCCGAACTCCGGCGAGAAGTAGGCGATCTGCCGCGGGACGTCGGCGCCGAGACCCTGGTACCAGCGGTCGCCGGTGAGGTACTGACCGAGGTCGTCAGCGGCCTCACGCAGCCGGGAGCCGAAGGCTTGGTCGCTGGTCAGCGCGGCGAGCCGTTCGGACGGCACCTCGCCTAGCAGCCGGACCGGGTCGTGGCCGACACGTTCCCAGGTCTCGGGATCGACGGCCTCGAACAGGTCCTGGGTCGCGGGATCCCAGGACCAGCGCAGGTTCAGGACGAGGTCGCCGAGAGGCGACAGCGGCTCGGGAAGGACCGGCCGCACGGTGAAGCGACGGATGGCACGCACGAGGGTCCACGCTACCGATCACAGATGACAGCGAGATGGCGCCCCTGCCCTCGTCTTGCAGAGCGAGCAAAGTCTTTCAGTCCAGCGGCAACATGAGCGCGACTGCGCAGTCCGCGGACCAGACCGGAAGACGTCGGACAAGTCCGGCGCGATCCCCCCACCGGACCGCATACCGCATAGCCGACTGTGTCGAACTGGGCCCATGATGAATACCCGCGGACCAGACTGGATAAGTTCACGCTGTACGCGCTGAGCCGAGTTCGTCAAACGCACGGCAACGCTCGCTTCACCACGACCGTCAACCCACGACGTCCAGGGCCGCCACATGACGAAGCCGACCGCGAAGAACGCCGCCGCCCGCCCGGTTCCGCTCGCGCGACCGGCCAATCTGGCGCCTGCCCAAGGGGGCATCGGGCGCATCCCGATCGTCGACATCCAGCCTGTCGTGAACTGTGGGCAGTATCCAGCCAAGGCTGTCGTCGGCGAGTCGTTCACCGTCACAGCGACGGTCTTCCGCGAGGGCCACGACGCCCTCGGGGCGAACGTCGTCGCGCGCGGGCCGGGTAAGCAGACGCTCGGCTGGGTGCCGATGACCTTGCAGGAGCCCGGTCTCGGGATCTGGACCGCCGAGATCAGGCCGAACGCCGAGGGGCCGTGGACGTTCCAGGTCGAGGCCTGGTCCGACCCCGTCGCCACCTGGCGGCACGCCGCGGAGCTGAAGATCCCGGCCGGCGTCGACGTCGACCTCATGCTGGTCGAGGGCACGTACGTGCTCGAGGCCGCCGCGAGGAATCTGCCGCGCGGCAAGGCCGAGGAGCGCCAGGTCGTCCGCGACGCGATCAAGGCGCTCAAGGACAAGACCAGGCCCGTCGAGGTACGCCTCGCCGCCGCCACCGCGCCCGAGGTCCACGAGGCCCTCGAAAAGAACCCGCTCCGGGAGCTCGTCACCGCCAGCGGCCAGTTCCCGCTCTGGGTCGACCGGGAGCGCGCGCTCTTCGGCAGCTGGTACGAGTTCTTCCCGCGCTCCGAGGGCGCCTACCTCGACGACGAAGAAGGCCACTGGGTCTCCGGCACGTTCAAGACCGCCTCCGAACGACTCCAGGCCGTCGCCGACATGGGCTTCGACGTCGTCTACCTCCCCCCGATCCACCCCATCGGCCGGACCAACCGCAAGGGCAGGAACAACAACACCGAGGCCGACGAGCACGACCCCGGCTCCCCCTGGGGCATCGGCGCCGAAGAGGGCGGCCACGACGCGGTCCATCCCGACCTCGGGACGCTCGAGGACTTCGACGGGTTCGTCCAACGGGCGAACGAGCTCGGCATCGAGATCGCGCTCGACCTCGCGATCAACGCCACGCCCGACCACCCCTGGGTGAAGGCGCATCCGGAGTGGTTCACGACACTCTCCGACGGCACGATCGCGTACTCGGAGAACCCACCCAAGAAGTACCAGGACATCTACCCGGTCAACTTCGACAACGACCCGGCCGGCATCTACGCCGAGGTGCTGCGCGTCGTCTACCACTGGATCGAGCACGGCGTCCGCATCTTCCGCGTCGACAACCCGCACACCAAGCCGGTCGAGTTCTGGGAGTGGCTGCTCGCCAAGGTGCGCCGCACCGACCCGGACGTTCTCTTCCTGTCCGAGGCGTTCACGAGACCGCCGATGATGCACACGCTCGCGAAGGTCGGCTTCCACCAGTCCTACACGTACTTCACCTGGCGCAACACCAAGCCGGAGATCGAGGAGTACCTCACCGAGCTCGTCAACGAGACGAGCCATTTCCTGCGGCCGAACTTCTTCACCAACACCCAGGACATCCTCACCGCCTACCTGCAGTATGGCGGCCCGGCCGCGTTCAAGATCCGCGCCGCGCTCGCCGCCACGTCCTCCCCCACGTACGGCGTCTATGCCGGCTTCGAGCTGTACGAGCACGTCGCGCTCCGACCAGGCAGCGAGGAGTACCTCGACTCGGAGAAGTACCAGTACCGGCCGCGCGACTGGGCGGCGTACGAGCGCGGCGGCGACAAGGAGGGCCAGTCGCTCGCGCCGTACCTCACCAGGCTGAACGAGATCCGCCGACGACACCCGGCGCTGCAACGCCTCAGAAACCTTCGTTTCCACTACATTCCGGACGACAGCATGATCGTCTTCTCCAAACGCGAGCAGCTGTCCGACGGACGGGACGACACCGTCATCGTCGTGCTCAACCTCGACCCCCACGGGACCCGTGAGTCGACTGTGTCGTTGAACATGCCGGACATCGGCATGGACTGGCACGACCAGTTCGTCGTTGTCGACGAACTGACCGGTGACACCTGGCGCTGGGGCCAGCACAACTACGTTCGGCTCGACCCTGGGTACGAGCCGGCCCACATCCTCACAGTTCGGCGGGGTAGCGCATGACCGAAACAACCAAGACCGAAGGGACGATCGTCCTCGGCAGGGATCCTGAGTGGTACAAGCACGCCGTCTTCTACGAGGTGCTGATCCGCTCGTTCGCGGACAGCAACTCCGACGGGGTCGGCGACCTGAGGGGCCTCAAGGACAAGCTCGACTACCTGCAGTGGTTGGGCATCGACTGTGTCTGGCTGCCGCCGTTCTTCACCTCGCCGTTGCGTGACGGCGGGTACGACGTCGCCGACTACACCGAGATCGCCGAGGACGTCGGCAACGCGGCCGACTTCATCGAGTTCGTCGACGCGGCACACGACCGCGGCATCCGCGTGATCATCGACTTCGTCATGAACCACACGTCCGACCAGCACCCCTGGTTCCAGGAGTCGCGGAACGACCCGGACGGCCCGTACGGCGACTTCTACGTCTGGTCCGACACCGACGAGAAGTACGCCGACGCGCGGATCATCTTCGTCGACACCGAGACCAGCAACTGGACGTTCGACCCGGTCCGGCGGCAGTACTTCTGGCACCGGTTCTTCTCCCACCAGCCGGACCTCAACTTCGAGAACCCGCGGGTGCAGGAGTCGATCCTCGCCGCGCTGCGCTACTGGCTCGACCTCGGCATCGACGGGTTCCGTCTCGACGCCGTGCCCTACCTGTTCGAGGAAGAGGGCACGAACTGCGAGAACCTTCCGCGTACGCACGAGTTCCTGCGTCGCGTCCGCAAGGAGGTCGACGACGCCTACCCCGACACGCTGCTGCTGTGCGAGGCGAACCAGTGGCCGTCCGACGTCGTGGAGTACTTCGGCGACTTCGGCAACGGCGGCGACGAGTGCCAGATGGCGTTCCACTTCCCGGTGATGCCGCGGATCTTCATGGCCGTACGCCGCGAGTCCCGCTACCCGATCTCGGAGATCATGGCGCAGACGCCGAAGATCCCGGATCGCTGCCAGTGGGGCATCTTCCTGCGTAACCACGACGAGCTCACGCTCGAGATGGTGACCGACGAAGAACGTGACTACATGTGGGGCGAGTACGCCAAGGACCCCCGCATGAAGGCGAACATCGGCATCCGCCGCCGCCTCGCGCCGCTGCTCGAGAACGACGTCAACCAGATGGAGCTGTTCACCGCGCTCCTGCTGTCGCTGCCGGGCTCGCCGGTTCTCTACTACGGCGACGAGATCGGCATGGGCGACAACATCTGGCTCGGCGACCGCGACGGGGTCCGTACGCCGATGCAGTGGACGCCCGACCGCAACGCGGGCTTCTCCTCCAGCGACCCCGGCAAGCTCTCGTTGCCGATCATCATGGACTCGATCTACGGCTACCAGGCGGTGAACGTCGAAGCGGAGCTGCAGAACAGCTCCTCGCTGCTGCACTGGGTCCGCCGGATGATCTGGGTCCGCAAGCAGAATCCCGCGTTCGGCGCGGGGACGTTCACCGATCTCGGTGGCAGCAATCCGAGTGTGCTGTCGTTCGTCCGCGAGCTGGGCGACGACGTCGTGCTGTGTGTCAACAACCTGTCGCGGTTCCCGCAGCCGGTGGAGCTGGACCTGCGCAGGTGGGAGCTGATCGAGCCGATCGAGCTGCTCGGAGGGGTGCGGTTCCCGAAGATCGGCGAGTTGCCGTACCTGCTCACGCTCGGCGGGCACGGCTTCTACTGGTTCCGGCTGCCCCAGCCACCGCCCGAGTCGGGAGCGGGCTGAGCTAAGGGGCAAGGGGCTACGGGCGCGGGGTCTGAACGATGCAGGGACGTTCGAGGGAAGGACTTACATGGTGAGACCTAACCAGCAAGCCGGAATCCACGACTTCCTCGAACGGCAGAGATGGTTCGCGGGCAAGGGTAGGACCTTCACCATCGAGGGGATCCATCCGCTGGAATGGCTTTCTCCACCAGGGGTTTGGCCCGCGGTGCGGGTCGAGCTCGTCACGATTCGGTACGCGACCGGCGAGGGTGACGAGGGCGGCACGTCCGACGTCTACCAGCTGCCGCTCGCGTACCGGGACCGGCCGGCTTCGGAGTCGCTCGCGCACGCGTTCGTCGGCGAGTGGGAGCACGCCGAGCTGGACGCGACGGTGTGGGCGTACGACGCGTTGCACGACAAGGAAGCGACGTCGTACTGGCTGCGCGGGCTGATCGAGGAGCGGGCCGAGAAGGACTTCTCGTTCCACCGTACGGGCGATGTCGGCATCTCCGGTGACGAGCAGTCGCTGGTACTGACGGCCGAGCAGAGCAACACGTCGCTGGTGTTCGACGAGGCGGCACTGCTGAAGGTGTTCCGGCGTGTGCACCACGGCCGCAACCCCGACATCGTCGTGCACGAGGCGTTCGCCCGCGGCGGAGGACGCAACGTGGCAAGGCTGTTCGGCTGGCTCGAGGCCGAGTGGCCGGTCGGCGACGACGGCGCGAAGGTCGACCGCGGTGACCTCGGCATGTTCAGCGACTTCTTCCGTACGGCGACCGACGGGTGGGAGCTCGCGATCACCAGCGTGCGCGACCTTTACGCCGAGGCCGACCTGCACGCGGACGAGGTCGGCGGCGACTTCGCCGCGGAGTCGTACCGGCTCGGCGCGACGACCGCGGAGGTGCACACCGACCTCGGGCAGCTGCTGCAGACCTCCGTCTGGGGACCGGTCGAGCTCGCGAAGGTGACGCACGGGATGTACGGGCGGCTCGAGCTCGCGACGTCGCTAGTGCCGGAGCTCGCCGGGTACCACGAGGCGCTGCGCTCGGCGTACGACGACCTGGCGAACCACCCGGATCCCGTGCCTGTCCAGCGGATTCATGGCGATCTGCATCTCGGACAGACGATGCGGACGGTCGCGGGATGGCGGCTGATCGACTTCGAAGGTGAGCCCGCTCGCGCGTTCGCCGAGCGCGACGCGCTGGACTCCCCCGTACGCGACGTCGCCGGCATGCTGCGCTCGTTCGACTATGCGGCCCAGCACCTGTTGACTGGCGCCGAGCGTCCCGACGCGCTGCGCGGCCCGGGGTCGGACGACCATGGGCAGCTGGAGTATCGGGCGCAGGAGTGGTCCGACCGCAACCGGGCGGCGTTCTGCGAGGGGTACGCGTCGGTGGCGGGGACCGATCCCCGCGAACAGGCCGTGCTCATGCGCGCGTACGAGACCGACAAGGCGGTGTACGAGATCGTGTACGAGTCGCGGACCCGCCCGGACTGGGTGAAGATCCCGCTCGCGGCCGTGCGTCGGCTGGCGGGCGTGGATCAGGAGGCGACATGACCGACACGCAGAACCTCGCTCGTCGTGAGGAGCTCGCGCGGCTCATCGGCGGCAGTCATCACAACCCACACGACGTCCTCGGGCCACACGTGGTCGACGACGTGGTCGAGATTCGCGTGCTGCGGCCGATGGCGGAGTCGGTCACGGTCGTGCTCGGGCCGACGCGGGTCGACCTCGAGCACGAGTACGAGGGCGTGTGGTTCGGAAGCGTTCCGGGCAGTGCCGTTCCCGACTATCGGCTGGAGATCGCCTACCCGGGTGGGCATGTGGTGGCGACAGACGATCCGTACCGCTTCCTGCCTACCTTGGGTGACATCGATCTGCACCTGATCGGCGAGGGCCGGCACGAGCAGCTGTGGCGCGTGCTCGGCTCCCACGTGCGGCGCTACGACACGCTGTCGGGGCCGGTGACCGGGACGTCGTTCGCGGTGTGGGCGCCGAATGCCCAAGGGGTACGGCTGGTCGGCGACTTCAACCACTGGGACGGGCGCGCCAACCCGCTGCGCTCGATGGGTTCCAGCGGCGTGTGGGAGATCTTCGTACCGGACGTCGGGCAGGGCGCTCGATACAAGTACGAGATCCTCGGTGGCGACGGCGCGTGGCGGCAGAAGGCCGACCCGATGGCGTTCTACGCCGAGACTCCTCCGGCGACCGCGTCGGTCGTGTTCGACTCGTCGTACACGTGGAATGACTCGTCCTGGTTGGAGAAGCGCGGCGCTTCTGCTCCGCACTCCGAGCCGATGTCGGTGTACGAGGTGCACCTCGGGTCGTGGCGACGCGGTCGTACTTACCGCGAGCTGGCGGACGAGCTGGTGCCGTACGTTCAGGACCTCGGCTTCACCCATGTCGAGCTGCTGCCGGTGATGGAGCACCCGTTCGGCGGCTCGTGGGGCTACCAGGTGTCGTCGTACTTCGCGCCGACCGCGCGGCACGGCGACCCGGACGATTTCCGTTACCTGGTTGATGCTTTGCACCAGGCGGGCATTGGCGTCCTGGTCGACTGGGTGCCGGCGCACTTCCCCAAGGACGAGTGGGCACTGGCCCGGTTCGACGGGACTCCCCTCTACGAGCACGCGGATCCGCGCCGGGGCGAGCACCCGGACTGGGGCACCCTGGTGTTCGACTTCGGGCGAACCGAGGTGCGGAACTTCCTGGTGGCGAACGCCCTGTTCTGGTTGGAGGAGTTCCACATCGACGGGCTGCGCGTGGACGCGGTCGCGTCGATGCTCTACCTGGACTACTCGCGGCGCGAGGGCGAGTGGACGCCGAACCAGTACGGCGGCCGCGAGAACCTCGACGCGGTGGCGTTCCTGCAGGAGATGAACGCGACGTGCTACCGGCGCGTGCCCGGAATCATCACGGTGGCTGAGGAATCGACGGCCTGGCCGGGTGTGACGCGGCCGGCGCACCTGGGTGGGCTCGGCTTCGGGTTCAAGTGGAACATGGGCTGGATGCACGACTCGCTGGCGTACCTGAGTCGCGACCCGATCCACCGGCAGTATCACCATCACCAGATGACGTTCTCGATGATGTACGCGTACTCCGAGAACTACATGCTGCCGATCTCGCACGACGAGGTGGTCCACGGCAAGGGCTCGTTGCTACGGAAGATGCCGGGCGACCGGTGGCGGCAGCTGGCGAACCTGCGGGCGTACTTGGCTTTCATGTTCGCGCATCCGGGGAAGCAACTGTTGTTCATGGGTTCGGAGTTCGCCCAGGAGTCGGAGTGGGCGGAGTCGCGCGAGCTCGACTGGTGGCTGCTGGATCTGCCGGATCACCGCGGTGCGTACGACCTCGTACGCGATCTGAACGCCGCCTATCGTTCGTCGCCTTCGCTGTGGACCGGCGACTCTTCGCCTGAGGGGTTCGCGTGGATCGACGCCAATGACGCGTCGAACAACGTGTTCTCGTTCCTGCGCTTCGATCCTTCGGGGACGGAGGCGCTGGCCTGCGTGGCGAACTTCGCGGCGTTGCCGCACGAGGGGTATCGCGTGGGGCTGCCGTTCGCGGGAACGTGGCACGAGGTGATCAACACCGACTCCTCGCGCTACGCCGGGTCCGGTGTCGACAACGGCACGGTCGAAGCGGCGCCGACCGAGTGGCACGGCCGCCCGGCCTCCGCCACGTTGGTCCTGCCGCCGCTGGGCACGATCTGGCTGCGCTACACGTCCTCGGGCTGAGTCTCTGCTCCTTTCGCCGTTCGCCTGTCACCGGACGTGATTGGTGGCACGCTGTCCGTTGCGGTGGCAGGGCCGACGGCGGACGGTAGAGGGGGCAATGGTGCCCAGGGCACGACCGCGGCCTGACGATGCGGTGGCGGAGCAGTTCCTGGCTCACGCGGGTGAGCTCATGGACGCGTACCTGGCCCCGGCTGGCGGCCCCCGGCCGGCTCGGCTGCGGTCGATCCACTTCCCGGCGACCTTGGAGTGGCTCCGTACCGAGGACGTGGTCCGGCTCGCCGTGGACAGCGGGAAGGCGGGGCTCAGCCGGAAGGCGTTCTTCAACCGCTGGCCGACGCGGGAGTCGTTCGTCAAGGACGCGCTGATCTACGCGTTGCTGTACAAGGACCGGCTGGTCGAGCAGGTGCTGAACCCGACTCAGCTGGACCGCATGTCGCGGTCGGGATCGCTGTCGGCGGAGATCATCAAGGTGGCGGACCCGTACATCGAGCGCCTCCTCAGCGACCCCCGGAGCTACCTGATGGTGCACGTCGGACCGCTGCTGGAACATCATCCGGACATCCGCGCCGGAGTGATCGAGTCGTTGCGCGGGGAACGCGAATGGTGGCCGGGCTACCTCCGCCTGCTGACCGACCTCGGGCTTCGGCTGCGGCCCGGCTGGAGCATCGAACGTCTCGGCCTTTCCTTGCAGGGCATGGTCGACGGCTTTCTGTTCCGCTATCGCATCCAACCGGAGGATTTCATCCCCACCCGTTGGCAAGGCGCGAGTCTTTTCGCCGACACCGTCATCGCATTCTGCCTCGGTGTCATCGATACAGATCAGTCGAACCAAACCGCCCGCGCCGCCCTCGACGCCGCCGCGGACCGCGCCAGCTCGGCGACGTCATGAAATGGGACACGCCATAGGGAGACCCCTGAGTTTCCCTATGGCGTGCTGGCGAAACGCCATCCCTCCACCCCATGTGAGCCCCGCCGCACCGGCTCGCCGTACTGGTATAGCAGCGAGGGCTTGGACGAGCGGGATATTGACCGCGATTTAAGGGGACAGCCGAGTCTCCCTACGAATTCTTTGCCGTTTGGTAAAGCGGGCAACGCCTTCGCTTCACTCACCTATCGTCTAACCATCGCACCGGAGGGGATCCCATGAGAAAGCGGACGGGCGTCATCGTTGCCGCCGTCATCACCTGCGTCGGCACCATCGCGGCAACAGCCCTTACGGTGTTCGTCGGCGCCAAGACCGACACGCTGCACGTCGTCGTCGGGCCGGCACCAGCCCAAACCGTGACGGTGACCGCGGCAGCGGCCCCACCGCTGCCCGGACCCACGGTCACGGTCACCGTTCCCGGCGAACCCATCGCCCCGGCACCGTCGGCGGACTCCATCGCGAGCCCGTCCGGCTCGATCCTGCTCGCCGACATGCGAGGGAGCGGCTCGTCGTTCCACAGCGACACGGTGAAGATCGACGGCGTGAGTCACCCGGGCACCGTCAGGATCGGTCTCGCCGCTTGTGCGGGCGGCGACCGTCGGCAGTCGACCTGGACCTGGGAGGGCGACATGGCCCGTCTGGTCGGCAAGATCGGGCTCACCGACGAGTCCTTCAACAGCGCGGTCGCGTCACTTTCGGTCTACGAAGGCAACGGCGTGAACAAGCTCATCAAGCGATTCCCCGCCTCGATCGACGGCCTGACCGACGTCGACGTGCCACTGACCGGCGTCTACACGATGACCCTCGTCGCGGAGGCCGACGCATCCGGCAGTGGCTGCACCGGTGCGACGCTCGCCTTCCTCGACGCGAAGCTGGAGCGTCCCGACTCAGGATGAGCTGAGCAGCTCGCAGGTCTCGAAGCTCATACAGCCGCACGCGAGGCAGTCCGCCACGGCGGCACGGAGGTTCTGGAGCTCGGAGAGGTGGCGGTCGAGCTCGGGCAGCTTCCGTTCGGCCAGGGCTCGCCACCGCTGCGTCGTGCCGGGGGTCGTGTCACTGGCGAGGAAGGCGCCGATCTCGCGCAGCGTGAAGCCCGCTCGTTGGGTCATCCGGATCAGCGCCAGGCGGCGCAGCACCGTTGGTGGGTAGACGCGGCGGCCGCTTACCTGCGAGGTGATGGGGAGCAACCCGCGACTCGACTGTTGACATCGCCAGGCCGTTTTGGGATGTTCACCGCGCTCCTGGTCTGGCGTGGCGTCCGCGCGAGTCCTACATAGTCTCTGTCAATGCCGCTCTCCGACTATCGCGCCGCACTCGCGACGAGGCCGTTCCGGACCCTCGCCGTGGCTATGGGGGTGTCCGATCTCGGGGACGGCATGTCGCTCGTCGTCATCCCGCTCGTCGCGATCGGCGTCGCGCAGGGCCAGGACACCGCGCTGGTCGTCGGTGGCGCCGTGGCGGCGTACGCGCTTCCGGGTGTGCTCGGTGTCCTCCTCCTCGGCCGGTGGCTGCGCAGGCTTCGCGCCACTACGGTGCTCATCGCCGACAGCGCGCTGAGGGCCACGATGCTCGCCGCCGTGGCCGTGCTCTGGGCCACCGGCAACCTCACCCCCGCGGGACTCATCGGCCTCTGCGCCGCCTCGTCGGTCCTGCACGCGTGGGGCGCGGCGGGCAAGTTCTCGCTGATCGCCGACGACCTCCCAGAGGACCAGCGCATCACGGGGAACGCGCTCGTCACGTCCGTCCAGTCCCTCTCGATCATCATCGGCCCGAGCGTCGCCGGACTGCTCGCCCACGCGCTGAGCCTGGCGTGGCTGGTGGCGTTCGACGCGCTCACGTTCACGCTGCTCGGGTACGTCGCCCTCAGACGCCATCGGCGCCAGCAAGCACCCGTT
This sequence comes from uncultured Actinomycetota bacterium, assembly GCA_963762635.1. Classification (GTDB taxonomy): domain Bacteria; phylum Actinomycetota; class Actinomycetes; order Propionibacteriales; family Actinopolymorphaceae; genus Tenggerimyces. The sequence goes on along the minus strand of CAVXLQ010000003.1, from coordinate 308,038 downwards.
CCCGACAAGACGGCGCCCGGCGGCTGGCGAAGCATCCGCGCGCAGCCAGCGCTCCTCGGCCTGCTCGCGATGACCTGGGTCTTCTACGCCCTGTACGGCCCCATCGAGGTCGCCCTCCCCCTCCACGCCACCGGCGGGAACGTCGAGCAAGCCGGCGTGCTCGGCATCTACTGGACCGTATTCGGCATCGGCGCCGTCGTCGGAGGCCTCGGCGCGGGCCTGGTCAAGGAGTCCGCGCGATGGCCGGCGATGCTGATCATCGTCGCGCTCTGGGGCCTCGCCCTCCTCCCGTTCGGCCTGGGCCTGCCGACAGCCGCCGAGATCGCCTGCTTCGCCCTCGCCGGCCTGGTCTGGGGACCGTTCCCCGCGATCTCCCTCACCGTCACCCAGTCGCTCAGCCCGCCCGGCGCGATCACCTCGGTCCTCGCCGCGCGAACGGCGATCCTCCTCACCGCCACGCCCGTCGGCACCGCGCTCGGCGGCCCGCTGACCGAGGCGGCGAAGGACCCGACCCGAGTCCTCGTCGGATCCGGCCTCGCGACTCTCGCGCTCGCCGTCGTCACCGCAGGCGCGGTCGTGATCATCCGTAGGTCTTCTGGATCGATTTTGCGCTGAGCCCTTGCCTACACAGAATCGGCTCTGTATCGTTCTAGAAGATCGATACAGAAGAAGGTTCGGAGGAGGTGTCCAGCACATGCCCAGAGTCACTCTGCAGACCATCGCCGACGCGCTCGGGGTGTCGCGCAGCACCGTCTCCAACGCCTACAACAAGCCCGACCAGCTCACCCCAGAGCTCCGCGAACGGATCCTCGCCGAGGCCAGCAAGCTCGGCTACGCGGGCCCGGACGCCGCCGCGAGAAGCCTGCGCAGCGGCAAGACCGGCGCGATCGGGCTGCTGTTCACCGAGTCGCTGTCGTACGCGTTCTCCGATCCGTACGCGGTCGGGTTCCTCACCGGCCTCGCCGAGGTCTCCGAGCGCCACGGCACGAGCCTGCTGCTGGTCCCGGTCGACACCGGGCTCGGCGGGACCCCCGAGGCCGACCTCGAGAAGGCTGTACGCCAGGCCGTCGTCGACGGGTTCTGCCTGTACTGCGTCGACGAAGGCCACCCGGCCGTCGACATCATCCGCGCCCGCGGCCTGCCGATGGTCGCGACCTATCCGCCGAAGGACCCCCACCTCAGGTCCGTGGGCATCGACGACGAGGCGGCCGCGTTCAAGGCCGGCGAGCACCTGGCGCGGCTCGGGCACGAGCGGGTCGGCGTCGTCATGGACCGCTGGTTCGGGACCCGCCCGTTCCCGCCGCTCGACCTCGAGGGTCCGACGCCCATTCAGCAGGTCATCGACCTCGCCCCCGGTGAAGAGTCGACGTTCCGGCTGCGCGGGTACCGCAAGGCATTCCCCGACGCCGACATCATGGTCACGACGGCGGACCGCAACAGCCGGGCGGCCGGGGCGGCGGCCGTCGAGGAGCTGATCGACCAGCGGTGCCGTTCGACCGCGGTCCTCGCCGTCAGCGACGTGATCGCCTTCGGGGTCATCGACGCTCTTCGGCAACGGGGTCTCACGCCCGGACGTGAGATCTCGGTGGTCGGGTTCGACGACGTACCCCAAGCGGCGGAGTTCGGGCTCACCACGATCCGCCAACCGATGGTCGATCGGGGCCGGATGGTCGGGCGCATGCTGCTCGAGCCGGACACGATCGCCGAACGCCAGGTACGGCTCCCGACGGAGCTGGTCGTACGGACCAGCACGGGGCCGGTCCCTGTCTGAACCACCTCACATACACACACCCGCAACACCCATAGGAGCCAACCATGTGGCCCGTCGCTGCCAATCTCGCTGTCGACCTCACCAAGCTGGACGCCCACTCGGCCCTGCCGCGCGCGCCCCGGCACGAACTACCACCGCCCAAGGAGACCCGCCGGCAGAGGTTAGGCCGGTCCCTCCGTGAGACCGCCCAACGCCTGCAGCGCATCGCCGACCGGGTGGACGCCCCCGCGACCTAGGACGCACCTGGCAGCTTGCTGCAGAGCGCTGGCCAGTGAAGTGTGATCTGCGGCACCGTCGACGGTGAGGTCACGCCACCTCGCGTGACCCGCCGCCGACGGGGAGGTGTGTTGATCATGGCCTGTGGATCGACCTACATCTGGCGGGGCGAGTCGACCTGGTTCTGTTGCGGAGCGGGCTGGGGCCCGTGCAACGGCGCCGGCGGCGGCGCCTGCGGGAACTGCCAGTCGAGCCAGTACCACGCCGCGTGGCCCAACGCGTCGCAGGCTTGTTACAACATCACGCGCCCGGATCTGTGCGCCGGCGAGGGCGGAATCCCTCGCAGGGGTTGCGGATCGGTGATGAACGTACGACACAGCTGCGGCGCGACGGTGTGCGTGACGATCACCGACTGCGGCCCGCGTACGCACTCCTGGTGCGGCGAAGCGGCCTGCTGCAACGGAGGTTGCAACACCAACCGCATCTTCGACATGACGCCAGCGGCGTACTCGGCGATCGGAAACCTCAACTCCGGCAAGATTCCCGTCTGGATCTACGAATAGCTCGACTTGTTTACGCGGATTTCACGGGAGCCGGAAGAAAGCAGTTGAGCCGGTCGTTATGGTGGTAGTGACTCGAGAGGGAAGGAACATGTGTAACTGAAGCTTCGCGCCACCACAGGTCCGGGCCTGTGAGGTGGCACACACACCCTCGAGTCCTTCGCTCGACGACGAGCGCGCATCCATCAAACACCCTGCTGTACGAAAGAGAACTGCCATGTGGCCTGCCATCGCGAACTTCGCCAACGACCCTCGACGGGAGGAGCCGATGATCGTGCACCGCGCTGCACTGTCTGACGACTTCGCCCTGATGTCGGACGACTTGGAGGTCGCGCCGCGACGGGGTCTGTTCGTCCAGTCGCTGCGTGAGACCGGCACCCGCCTGGTCCGCCTTGCCGACCGGCTCGAAGGATCCAAGTCCGCCGCCTGATCTGCCCATAGCCGTAAGGGGATTCGCGTTCCCGGTGATCGGCGCGAACCCGCTACCGAGCTGAACCGACCCGAGGGCGTCGGGGTGAGATATCTCACCCCGGCGCCCTTTTTCACGTGGTCTTGGCGGTGAGAATCGCCAGCAGGTTGTCGATGTACGCGTCCAACGCCGTACGGGTCTTGGGCAAACGCTCCAGACTGGTGCGTGCGAGCTGGGTGTGGCCGAGGTACGTGGTGTACGCGATCAGCGCTCGCCGCTTCGCCTCGGTCTTGCCGAAGCCCAGATCGGCGAACATCTTTGCCAGATAGGTCACACGCCGATCGGTCACCCGTTCCAGCACGGGCCCGACCAACGGATCGTCCACCGAAGCCAGCAACGCGAGCTCCACCGCACCGGCGCGAACGTGGCTCAACACCATGTGAAACAGCGCTCGAAGCCTGCGATCCGGATCGGTCTCTCGCTCGACCTCGGCGATCACCACCTCGGTCTGCTCCTGCTCCCAGCGCTCCAATGTCGCGCGCAGCAAGGCCTCCCGGTTCGGGAAGTGCCAGTACGCGCTCCCCTTCGTCGTGCCGAGCTGAGCGGCGAGCGGCTCCACGGCCACGGCCGGGAGGCCACCTCGCGCCAGCGCCTGCAGCGCGACCAGCGTCCAGTCGTCCTTGCCGAGCCTGGACTTCTTGACGTGGCCACCATCACGTTCCTTCGGCATGCTCCGTACGCTAGCGTATGGATCAACCATACGGCACCGTATGGTGAGCGTGAGGAGGGCGCATGTTCAGCAACGTCCACACCAGGGTCATCGCGGCACCGCTCCACGTGCTCGGAGAACAGCTCGAGCGGATCGCCGATCCGGACAGCCCGATCTGGCCGTCGAAGCACTGGCCGTCGCTGATCCTCGACAGCGGTCTCGCGGTCGGATCGGCCGGCGGGCATGGCCCGATCCGGTACTACGTCACCGACCACCGGCCGGGCAGCCGGATCGAGTTCACGTTCGATGACCTCGACCTGCCCGGGACGCACGCGCTGGAGCTGCACGACGGCCCGACGCCGGGGACGACGCTCGTGCGGCACATCCTGATCGGGTACGACTGCGGGCTCCGGAGCAGGCTGACCTGGGAGCTCGGCCTGCGCTGGCTGCACGACGCGCTCATCGAGCAGCTCTTCGACCGCCTGGCCACCGTCGCGGGCAAGCCACCCGCGCGTCCCGTGCGCTGGTCGCCGTGGGTGAAGACGCTGCGCCTGCTCTACGCCCGCGACCTCGTCGCTCAGCCGGCGTAACGCGGCACGATCTCGGCGACGCGGGGTGCTGGGCCACCGGCGGCCCAGGCGATCCGGATCGCGTCCGCCTCTCCCCCGGCTGCCAGGTCCGTGAACGTCCCGCCCAGGGCACCGATCGGCACCCACTCCCCCGCCCGCCGGACGGACACCTCGCCCGCCCCGGCGGCGCCCGTCTCCTGCAGGACCGTCACCCGATCCAGCTGCCGGGCGGCAGACAGCGTCACCACGAGCGCGTCGCCCGTGGCCGGAGCGATCGCGGCGACGTACGACGTGTCGAGATCGTCGTCCGCAGCCGACGGCAGCGCGGATCCAGCGGCGGGCAAGGGCGTTCCGGACACAGTGAGCCTCGTCGCGTCGAGGACGTCGACCGCGAACTCGCGGACCACCAACCAGTACGGGTCGTTGTTCGCCAACGCCCGGTAGCGCACGTACCGCGCCGTCGTCCCGGCCGGCGGGGTGGCGCGGACCTCGGCGGTCGTGCCGCGCGCGAGCTCCGTCCACGCGGTGCCGTTGGTCGAGTACTCCAGCACGCCGCTCCCGATGATGTCGCTCGGGCTGCCCGACTTCCCCATCAGCACGGCGATCGCGCCGATCGGCCGGGCCCGTCCGAGGTCGACGCCGATCGCGTCGCCGGTCTGTGGCGCGTTGTCGGTCCAGTAGAACGTGTCCAGGTTGCCGTCCAGCATCCGCGCCGGCACGTTGTCGGCGTACGTTCCCATCGACGTCGTCCCCACGGCGCGGTCGACGCCGACACCCACCGAGGCGTCGAACCGGCGCGCGGCCTCGGCGACGAACGTGTCGACCACGCCGTCGCCGATCAGCGGCGCGACGTTGGCGTGCGGCAACCGGGTGTCCCGGAGTGCCCTTGCCTGCTTGACGAATCCCGAGGCAAGCTGGCGTTGCGTCCACGCCGCCGAAGGCTCTGACGCGGCGAGCCCGTCGAGCGCCGCCTCCATCGCCTGAGCCCACAGCTTCGCGGCGGACAGCCACACGTCCGCTTCGGCGACGAAGTCCGCCGCCAGCGCTTCGCGGAGGACGTCCGGCGCCGCGACCAGCGCCTCCACGACGGGCCGCAACCCGGCGACCGCCTCGGCTCGCCGGCCGGCGTTCCAGGCCGACCAGAACGAAGCCACGTCGGCGGAGAGCCGGGGTGCGCGGTCGAGATGCAGCGTTCCCTCGTACCAGTTGAGATCCGCGAACGTCCGCAGCGCCGCGATCACCTCGGGATCGCCGCCGGCGCGCTCGGCCAGCGCGCGTTCCCACGAGCCGGTCGCGTCGTACGACACGTCGTCCCAGCCATACTCGCCGAACGAGTACAGGGCGATCGTGCTCAGCACGGGCTGGTTCATCGGGTTCGAGATCACGCCGGCGACCTCGTTCGACAACCCCGCTTCACGACCGGTGTAGGGAGCGAGAGGGATGCGGCCGGCGATGTAGTCGTTGACCGGGTAGTTGTCCCACACGAGGATCTGGTGGCCGAAGACCGCACGCGCCTGCGCCGCCTGCGCGCGCGTGATGTCGTGCGGGATCACCGCGGTGCCGGTCCAGTGCACGACGACGTCCTGGTCGAGCAGGTCGCGAAGGGCCTTCTTGTACGGGGACTCCGCCACGTTGTAGTACTCGGTCGGCACCATCTGCAGCGGCGCCACGTCACCCTTCGCGGCGACCCACTGCTGCACGACGTTCAGCAGCTCGGACTGCGCGCGACCGGCCGCGCCCCCGCCCGTTCCGTAGCGCTCGCGGTCGGCGTCGCAGTGCCACGTCGAGTAGTCGATGTCGTCGAGCGGAACGTTGAACGCACGGACGCCGAGCTCGTACAGGGACTCGAACTTCGCCAACAGGGCTTGACGATCCGCCTCCAACGTGTAGCAGATCGACAACCCAGGCGAGAGCGCGAACGTGAAGTCGACGTGGTTCGCGATCGCCCGGTCGACGAGCGCGCCGAGCTGGGCGAGCTTGTCGGCCGGGTACGGCTCGCGCCACAGCTCGCGGTGGTAAAGGTCGTCCTTCGGCGCGTACTCGAACGTGTTCATCCGGTGCGAGCCGAGGTAGTCGAGCAGGCCGAGGCGTTCGTTCTGCGTCCACGGCGTTCCGTAGAAGCCCTCGATCAGCCCGCGGTACCGCATCCGCGGCTCCTCGCGGATCGTGGCCGCACGCACGTGCGGGCGGCCGTTCCGCGGCTCGATCAGCTTGCGCAGCTCGTGCGCGGCGTAGAACGTGCCGTCCGCGTCGACGCCGTCGAGCACGATGTCCTCGCCGCCGGCGGCCAGCACGAAGCCCTCCGCCGCGAGGCCGTCGGCGTTCTCGACGCCGAGGTCGGCGAGCGCGGCGTCGCCGTCGCCCAGCCAGACCGTCACATGGGTGGGCGGACGGTGGCCGTCGGTCAGCACGATGCGGCGTACCCCCGCGGAGGTCAACGCGGCACGGACGACCTGCTCGGCGGCGGGATCGGAGTCCGCTCCACGGACGAGGCCCACGACGGGTGTGAGGCGTACGTCATCGGAGTCCGCCGCGGCGACCGGAAGCGGTCCGAGCACCAGGCAGAGCAAGGCAAGGGTCGAGCCGACTACTCGGGGGGCACGCGACATGGCGCCCAGTTACTCCCGCGGCGAGGTGCGGCGTCAAGGATCATGACGGTTTCGGCCTGCGGAAGCGGGAAGAGTACGAGAATGAACGCCTCCAGAGCCAGGCTGGCCGTGGCGGCCGTGGTCGGCGCCGCCGTCCTGGTCGCCGGCTTCCTGGTACGCCCTGCCGTCCCCGCGATCGACGGACCGCCGACCGGTGACGCTCGGCTGTGGAGCACGGTCGAACGGCTGCACGACGGCCCGCGCCACCGGATGGCGGTCGCGATCGTCGACCAGTCTCAGACGCGCTTCGCCGGCATCGGCGCGCACGAGCACGCGCCGTTCGAGATCGGCTCGGTGACCAAGGGCCTGAACGGGATCCTGCTCGCCGATGCGGTCGCTCGGCGGGAGGTCCGGCTCGACCAGCCGGTCGGCGACCTGCTGCCGCTCGGCGACAGCCCGATCGGCGAGGTGACGCTGGAGGAGCTCGCGACCCAACGTTCCGGCCTGCCCCGAACGGCGGGCGGCCTCCAGCCGTCCGCGCGTGGCATCCTGGCGCGGCTGAGGGGCGCCGACCCGTACCCGTACGACGTCGACGAGCTGCTCGACCACGCCCGCGCCGCGAACCTCGACGACCGCGGGAAGCCGGCGTACTCGAACGTCGGCGGCGCGCTACTGGGCCAGGCCCTCGCGGCGGCACGGAAGACGACGTACCGGGAGCTGCTCACCGACCGGCTCTTCGAGCCGCTGCAGCTGGGGAACTCGCGCGTTCCCGAGGGTCTGCGGGACGCCGCGCCGGAGGGCTTCGACACCGGTGGCAGGCGGCAGGCCCCGTGGGTCTCCGAGGGGTACGCGGCGGCCGGCAGCGTGGTCTCGTCCAGCGCGGACCTCGCCACGCTCGCGCGGGCGCTGCTCGCGGGACAGTACGCCGAGGCGCTGAAGCCTCGGCGCGACTTCGAGGACGAGGGTGAGCGGATCGGCCTGTTCTGGATCAGCAGCGAGCTGCCAGGCACGGATCGGACGATGGTCTGGCACAACGGCGGCACCGGCGGGTACTCGGCGTTCGTCGGCCTGGATCCGGAGCGCCGCCGGGCGGTCGTCGTGCTGTCCGACGTCGCCGGCGGCGTCAACGAGCTGGCCACCGACCTGCTGCGGGAGGCGTGATGCCGTACAACCTCGTGCTGATCGTCGTCGTGCTCGGCATCGCGGCGATGGGCTTGCTGCAGACCGTACGGACGATGACCGGCGCCGCGAAACTCAACCTGCGCGATCGCGCCGACCTGCTGAACGTGCTGGCGATCGACGCGCTGATGCTCCTGCTCGCCCGCGCGCTGGTCGACTGGGCGGAGATACCGTCCCCGCTCTGGCTGCTGGGCCTGGCGTTCATGGCGGGCACGGCCGTGCTCGGCGTCCTCGTCTGGAACCGGCTGGCCTGGTTGACGCCCAGCGCGCGCAAGGGCGTGCGAGCGCTTTCCGTAGGGTTGGGACTCGCGGCGACGGTCGCGCTCGGCATCGTGTTGATCTGAGAAAGGTGTGGCATGGCCGTCGGTCGCGAACTCCCCCGAACGTTACTCGACGAGCTGTACGCCGACGGGGTCGCGTACGACGCGGCGCAGTCGGACGTTCAGTTGGGCTTCTTTGTGAGCCGAACCGCGAGGTGTTCGCGGCGGCGCTGCGGCGGACCGGCGGGCGGTTGGTGAGCGTGGACATCGACGCTTCTGTGCAGGCCGAGGCGCGGGCGAACCTCGTACGCGCCGGGCTCGACGACGTCGTCGAGCTGCGGACCGGCGACGGTGGTGCGCTGCTGCGGGAGCTCGCGGACGGGTCGGTGGACGCGTTGTTCCTCGACGCCGAGCGGGTGGAATACGAGTCCTGGTGGCCGGACCCGGTCCGGGTGCTGCGGCCGGGTGGGCTGCTGATCGTCGACAACGTGCTCTCGCATCCGGACGAGGTCGTCGAGATCAGCGCGCGAATCGAGGCCGAGTCGTCGCTGCGGTCCACGGTCGTGGCCGTCGGCAAGGGCGAGTTGATCGCTGTGAAGGCCGGGTAGCCTGCCCACGTGCCCGAGATCAGCGATGGCGTCGTAACGCTGCGGTCCACGAACGCTCCCGGCCAGTTCGCCGTCACGGCGGACGGCCAGCCGGTCGGCTTGGTGCGGCTGCTCGACGTCGGCGACTCGGTCGCCGAGCTGTCGTGGCAGATCAACGAGACGTACCGGCGGCGCGGGCACGCCACGCGCGCGGTGCGGCTGCTGGTGGCGCACGCGCTGGCCGGCGGCTTCGTCCGGGTCGAGGCGTACGTCGACGCCGGCAACTTCCCCGCGCTGCGCGTCGCGTCACGGTCCGGGATGCGCCGCGAGGGCATCATCCGTTCGCGCCGGACGCTCGACGGCTCGCGGCACGACTTCGTGCTGGTGGCACGGCTGGCTTCCGACCCCGAACCGAGCACGCGAGCAGGGTTCATCGGGCTGGTGAACTCGACGCTGCCGCGGACCCGGCTGATCGCGCACGTGGTCCTCCGCGACGAGCACGGCAGGCTGCTGCTGTGCGAGACGACGTACAAGGCCGACTGGGAACTGCCCGGCGGTGTGGTCGAGCCGTTCGAGTCGCCGCGCGACGGCGCGGCGCGCGAGGCGACGGAGGAGCTCGGCATCGACCTGCCGATCGGGCCGTTGCTCGCGGTGGACTGGCTGCCGCCGTGGAACGGGTGGGACGACGCGGTCGAGCTGTTGTTCGACGGTGGGGTGCACGACGACGCGACGTTCCTGGACCGGCTGAGGCTCGAGCCGCGGGAGATCAAGCAGGTCGAGTTCTGCACGATGGACGTGGTGAAGGAACGCTGCCTGCCTGGCACGTACAAGCGGCTGGCCGCCGTGCTCGGCGCCCCGTACGGCGAGGTGCTCTACCTCGAACGTGGCGCGGCTGTCGAAGGCGTCTAGAAAAGAAAAACTGGACATCGCGAGATCTGGCGATATCCTGCCCTCATGGCGAAAATGATTTCCATTACAGGTATCACTTCCACACTACCACTGGGCGACAAGGTCGTCAATCGGATCGGTTTCGGGCTCAAGCGGATCGCCGGATCGACCGGTAGCAAACAGCCCACGGAGCAGGCCATCGCGCTGCTCCGACGCGTCGTCGAGCTCGGCGTGAACCACCTCGACACCGCGGCCTTCTACCCGAGCGTCTCCGAGGTTCGTGGATCGACCAGTTTCACCAGCCTGCACTGGGCGAACGTCGCCCTGCGGGAGGCATTGGCGCCGTACCCCGACGACCTGCTGATCGCCACGAAGGTGGGTCCGACCGAGGCCGGGATGGCTGGTCCGGACGAGCTTCGCGGGTTGGTCGAGAAGGATCTGCGTGACCTCGGCTCGGAAGCGCTCGATCTCGTCTACCTGCGGCAGATGGGCCTCGCGTCGGTCGCGGAACACTTCGGCGTGCTCGCCGACCTGCGGTCGGAGGGCAAGATTCGCCATCTGGGGTTGTCGAACATCCGCGTCCCACACCTGGCAGAGGCGCAGCAGATCGCTCCTGTCGTCGCGGTGTCGAACCGCTACAGCGTGGACTTCGGGCGTGTCAACGACGAGTTGCTCTCGCTCTGCGGAGAGCAGGGCATCGCGTTCGTCCCGTTCTTCTCGCTCGCCGGCGCCGACCGCGAAGTCGGCGGCGTAGCCGCATCGGACCCGGTCGAGACCGTCGCACGCCAACGCGGCCTCACCGCGGCCCAGGTGCGCATCGCCTGGACCCTCCACCAGGGACCGCACGTCCTGTCCATCCCAGGAACGTCGAACGCCGACCACCTGGCCGAGAACCTGGCGGCTGGTGGCATCCAACTGACCGCCGAAGAACTGGCCCTGCTCGAAAGCGACGACACCCCGGAGCCGCCGCCGAAGCACGGTAACTAGTCGCGGGACGATAGGCAGGCGGGACGGGACAACTCCCGTCCCGCCAGCCCGCTGACCCACGCCACGACGATCCGCCAGGAGACGCCATGGACTGCAGCCGTCCACGATGACGCATGCGGGCTTGATCAAAACACCTGGCGTTCGTCGAGGACGGCTTCACCGCCGTGGCGGCGGAGCAGCCACTCGGAGAGCTCTGGGACTCCCGTAGCTGGGTCGAGAACGACAAGTGGGATGGGAGTCTGTCGTCACCGACGAGGCAGAGGATCTCTACGCGCTGTGGTACGGCGCCGTGGAACGTTCCCGAGCTTCCTGGGCGCGGCTGAGCGCGGACGGCGGACTGGACGTGGTGGTCGACACCGGCGACCCGGCCCGGGCACGAAACCGCAGTGCGCGAAGCCGTCGACGGACTCCGAGGCAACGATCCCGACTGAACCGCGCTCGGCGGAGCTAGTCGCGTGGGGCGAGGCCGGGTTCGGCGGGGCCCATGGTGAACGGGGCTGGCTCCAGGTACGCCGACTCCTCGTCTCCGCCCGCGCCGAGGAGGCGGCGGGTGAGGGCGTCGCGGTCGGACAGGAGCTCGTCCAACGCGAGGCGGACGTCCGCCGCGGACGTCTCGGAGCCGCCGCGTTCGGCGCTGACCAGGACCGAGCGGCGGACGAGCTCCTTCGCGAACGACGCTGTCGTGCCCTCCGTGCGCTCGACGACCTCGGCGGCGTCGTCAGCGGTGAGCTGGAGCTTCGGCCCGTACAGGTCGAGCAGCTGGCGCCGACCGGCCTTGTCTGGCAGGGGAATCTCGACCGCGATGTCCACCCGGCCCGGACGCTGGCTCAGCGCCGGCTCCAGCAGGTCCGCTCGGTTGGTCGTCATGAGGAACGCGACATCCGCCTCCGACGCGAGGCCGTCGATCTCGTTGAGCACCGTGAACAGCAGCGGGTTCTCGCCGCCGCGACCGAGGCTTCGGGACTCGGCCACGAGGTCGCAGTCCTCGAGCACGACCAACGCTGGCTGGAGCATGCGCGCCAAACTGCAGGCGGCGCTGATGTACTGGATCGTCGTGCCCGCGAGCAGCACGACCGTGAACTCCTCCAGCCGGGACAGCAGATAGCGCACCGTGTGCGTCTTGCCCGTGCCGGGCGGCCCGTACAGCAACAGCCCACGGCGCAGGTGCTGGCCTTCGGCGAGCAGCTTCTCGCGGTGGGCGGCGACGCCGATCACGTGCCGTTCGACGCGGTCGAGCACGCCGTCGGGCAGCACCACCGCGGAACGTGGAACACCCGGCCGGCGGTGGAAGCGGAACGGCCCGACGCCCTCGGCGAAGTCCGCCCCCTCGAGCGAGACCACTTTGCCGCGGAAGATGTTGTGCTCGCGCATCAGGTCGGGCAGCTCGTCGAGCAGTCGCTTGCCGACCTCCTTGGTCGAGGCGATCACCTCGACCCGCACGCCGCCCATGCCATAACGCGGAGCCGGCCCCTGCATGAGAACGGCGAACCGGTCGTCGCCGTCGACGCCGAGGAAGAAGCCGAACGCCACGCAGTCGAGCTCTTCGTCGACGCCGATGGACACGTGGGAGTAGTCGACCGCACCCACGCCGTAGTGGTTCCAGCGTTCGGCGCCCTCCAGGAGCTCCGCCAGCGGGTTGTCGCTGCGGTTGGCTCCCGACACGCCGATGAGCTCGAAGCTTCGCCCAGGCGCGCTGAACCACGCCGTCAGTGCCAGGTGGACGTTCGCGTGGTCGTGGCCGGCGAAGTTCGTCAGCAGCACCGGCGCCTCGAGCGGGTCGATGCCCAGATGCTCGCGCAGGCGTGGGATCAGCGGAGGACGAGTCGTCGGCTCGTCTCTCGTCAGCTGGTTGATCAGCCGCCGAAACTCCTGTCGGAACTCTTCGTCGGCGTTCTCCCCGTTCGTCACAGCCCCTAGGTTCGTCCGCCCACCGCCCTAAGGCAACTCGTTAACCTTGCTGCCCATGGCAACGAGCCGGACCGCACGCCTAGTCGTCATCGCCGCACTTCTCGCGACGGTGGCGTGTTCACCAGGCGCGGAGCCGACCCCGACACCGAGTTCCTCTACCCCGACAGCGAAACCGACGCCCACAGCGAGTCCGTCACCCAGACCAACCACCCCGACCCCCAGACCGACCACGCCGACCACGCCGCCGCTCGGCAGCGGGATCTCGCCGTTCACCGGCCTGGGTGACGCCAAGCCGGGACCCGTTCTCGCCGTGAAGATCGACAACGTGCGCCAGGCAAGGCCGCCGTCGAACCTCGCCCAGGCGGATCTCGTGTACGTCGAGCCGGTCGAAGCCGGACTGAGCCGCATGCTGGCGGTCTTCTCCTCGCGCCTGCCGAAGGTCGTGGGCCCGGTACGCAGCGCACGGGAGTCGGATCTGAGCATCCTCGCGCAGTTCGGCCAACCGGCGTTCGCGTACTCCGGCGCCAAGGGCACGGTCCTGCCGCTCATCGCCAAGGCGCCGCTGCACGACGTCTCCCCCGCCCACGCGGGCAACGCGTACGACCGGCACGGCGACCGTCCCGCGCCGCACAACCTCTACGCCGAGCCGCTCCGCCTGCTCTCGCGAGCGAAGAAGGCCTCACTGGCGAAGGACATCGGCTTCCGGTTCGGTGCCGCGCCGGCCGGCGGTCAGCCGAAGAACGCTTACACCGTGAGGTATTCGGCGTTCACCATCGGCGTCCAGTGGAACGCGAAGCGGTGGAGCGTCTCGATGGACGGCAAGCCGATCCGCGACGCCGTCGGGCCGCCCGCGACTCCGGCGACGGTCGTGATCCAGTACGCGAAGATCAAGGGCTCAAGATTCAAGGACGCTTGGGGAAACGTCTCCCCGTACGTCGAGACCGTCGGCACCGGGCGAGCGCTCGTGTTGCGGGACGGCCGCGCGTACGAGGGCCGCTGGAGCCGCCCGACAGCGGCCGCGGGGACGACGTTCACCACGCCAGCTGGCCAGCCGCTGCCGTTCGCGACTGGCCAGACCTGGGTGGTCTTCGCTCCCGCCTAGCCGATGTCCCGGCGTCGGAAGCCGGCGAAGCCGACCGCGCCGAGTACGAGGGCGATGCCGAGCAAGGTGAGCAACGGGGTCGCCGTCCACTCTCCGCCCGGCAGCAGGGGTAGGTGGGAGTACGGCGAGGCGTCGAGCATCCACTGCTCGAGCCCGAGGAACTGCCCCACCTGACCGAGCAGCACGAACAGCCCGAACACGCCCCACACCGCAGGCGTGATCCGCGGCAGCAGACCGAACAGCAGCAGGGCGAGGCCGACGAGGACCCACACGGCCGGCAGCTGGACGAGTGCGCCGGCGAGGACGCGAGGCACCTGCTCGCCGAGGTTCCCCACGTTCGCGCCATGGGTCACCCCGGCCGTCAGCCCGGCCACCGCCAGCACCACCGCGGGGCCGAGGAGGGCGAACACCACATGGCTCGCCACCCACTGCAGCCGGCCGACGTGCGTGGCGAGGATGGGCTCGGCACGGCCGTCGGTCTCCTCGGCGCGCATCCGCAACGTGGCCTGGATCGCGTACCCGGTGGCGATCAGGCCGAGCAAGCCAAGCGTCGTCGCGAGCGTGACGTCGACAATGTCCACACCGCCGCCGATGCGTTCGAACAACTCCCTGATCTGCGCGCTGTCCGCGAGCAGGTCCCGCACGCTGACCGCGACGCTGCCGAAGACCAGGCCGAGCGCGGCGAACGCGGCCGCCCAGCCGTACAGCAGCGAACGGTGCAGGCGCCACGCGAGGGCGATCGGGCTGCGCAGGCCCGGCGCCGCGTCGGCCGGACCCAGGCGAGGCGGGAAGACTCCGGCCGCGACGTCGCGTCGGGCCGAGATCGCCACCGCGGCGACGAAGAGGACGACCGCGAGCACGCCGACGAGCACGAGCGTCCACCACTGCTCGTCGCCGAACGGGCGAACCCGTTGGATCCAGCCGATCGGCGACAACCAGGACAGCCAGGAGACGCTGCTGTTCTCGCCGCCGACGTCGCCGGCGACCCGGAGGACGAAGAACGCGCCGAGAACGGCGATCGCGAAGCCACGCGCGCTGCCGGCACCCGTCGTGAGCTGCGCGGCGAGCCCGCCGATCGCCGCACCGAGGATGCCGGCGAACGCGAACTCCAGGCCGAGCGCGAGCGAGCCGTCGACCGCCATGTCCTGGCCGACGAACGCCCCGAAGACGATGCCGGCGATGAGGAGGTTGGCGACGATCGTGACGACCAGCGCGGCGGCGAGGCCGGCGTGCCGGCCGACCACCGTGGCACCGAGCAGCTCGCGCCGTCCGGCCTCCTCCTCGGTCCGGGTGTGCCGGATGACGGTGAGCACGCTGATGAGCGCGACCATGATCGGGATGAAGCCGGCGCGCTGGGTGACGATGCCGCCGATGTCGTGGCTCCAGATCGGACCGTACAGCGAGAGGAACGTGGGGTTCGACCCCGCCGTCTGGGCGTAGAGCGCCTGCTGGGCGGCGGTCGGGTAGAGCTCGGTGATCGCCGAGATGTACGTCGTGGGGAGCAGCCCGAACAGCAGGATCCACACGGGCAGCAGGAGCCGGTCGCGTCGCAGGATCAGCCGGACCAGCTTGCCGGTGCCGACCAACGCGTTCATCGTGCGGCCTCCTGCGGGACCGGCTCGTCCTGGTAGTGGCGAAGGAAGAGCTCCTCCAGCGTGGGCGGCTGGCTGGTGAGCGTGCGGACGCCGACCGCGGTCAGCTGGCGCAGCGCGGCGTCGAGCTGGTCGGTGTCGACCTCGAAGCGCACGCGGTGGCCGTCGACCTCGAGGCCGTGCACGCCGGGGAGCTGGGCGAGGCCGTTCGGCGGACCGGCGAGGTCGGCGGTGATCGACGTACGGGTGAGGTGCCGGAGCTCGGTGAGCGTGCCGGTCTCGGCGGTGCGGCCGTTGCGGATGATCGTCACGCGGTCGCACAGCGCCTCGGCCTCGGCGAGGATGTGGCTGGAGAGCAGGACCGTACGGCCGCCGCGCTTCTCCTCGAGGATGCACTGCTGGAAGACCTCTTCCATCAGCGGGTCGAGGCCGGAGGTCGGCTCGTCGAGCAGCAGCAGCTCGACGTCGGAGGCGAGGGCGGCGACGACGGCGACCTTCTGCCGGTTGCCCTTGGAGTACGCGCGGCCCTTCTTGCGCGGGTCGAGCTCGAACCGTTCGAGGAGCTCGTTCCTGCGCTTCTTGTCGAGGCCCCCGCGAAGCCTGCCCAGCAGGTCGATGACCTCCCCGCCGGACAGGTTGGGCCACAGGGTGACGTCGCCCGGAACGTACGCGAGCCGTTTGTGCAGCTCGGTCGCGTCGGACCAGGGATCGCCGCCGAGCAGGCTGACGTCGCCGTGGTCCTTCTTGAGCAGACCCAGAAGAATCCGGATCGTGGTGGACTTCCCGGCGCCGTTCGGGCCCAGGAAGCCGTGCACCTCACCGGTCTGGACCTCGAGGTCCAGACCGTCCAGTGCCTGCGTCCGGCCGAAGCGCTTGCTCAGGCCGGATACCGTGATGATGTTTTCCACGATGCAGAAGCTACACTCGTTTCACGTTGTTGTGAATCTTGTATAGACTGTGAGCCGCGACACATCCTGGGAGGGATCTGATGAGCGCCACGGACGACCACGCCGCCGGCCATGCGACGGGCCACCGGGACGAGGAAGCCGCGCACGCGTTCATCGAACGCGTCGCGATGACGTTCGCCAGTTTCGGCTTCCCGCGGATGGCCGCCCGGGTCCTGATGACGCTGGAGTGCGCCGAGGAGGACGGGCTCACCGCCCGCGACCTCGCCGAGCGCCTGGACGCCTCACCCGCGGCGATCTCCGGCGCGGTACGCACGCTCACGAACATGGGCCTGATCTTCCGTGACCCGGTCCGCGGCTCCCGGCGAGACGTCTACCGGCTGCCCGACGACCCCTGGTACGAGATGGCGATGGCCAAGGGCAACATCTACAAGCAGTTCGCCGATCTCACCATGGACGGCGTCGACGCCGTCGGCGGACCGACGACGAACGCTGGCCGACGGGTCGGAGAGCTGCACGACTTCTTCCTGTTCATCGGCGTCGAGATCGAGGACCTGTTCGTCCGCTGGCGCGAGGTCAGGGCCGCCGGCCGCGCCGGCACCGGCTGAACGTCAGACGAGGGCTGCGGTCCCGAGGGAACGCTGGACGCCGAGCAGCTCGACCAGGCCGTTCCCCTTGGCCTTCGGCGGGACGAACGCGGCGACCTGCCAGATCCAGGTCTCCTTGAGCTGCTTGGTCACCTTGGTCAGGCCGGTGAACGCCGCCGCCTCGTCGGTCGGGCGCAGCGTGAGCGTCTGGCCGGGCCGCATGAGGATGTTGTTCCGCTCCTCCATCGCGAAGATCAGCAGCGCGCCGCCGTCCTTCGCCGCGACCGAACGGTAGCCGACCATCTTCACGGTCTGTTCGAACGTCAGCTTGTCCGGCAGCGCCCGGTACCGAGCCGCGATCTGGTGCGCGGTCACCGTCATGCCGTGCGGGACGAACGCCGCCGCGTGGGGTGCCGTCGGTCCGCCCTCGATCAGCGCGGCGTACGCCTCCGCGGCCTTCGCCGGCGGTCTGCGGAGAGCCGCGATCTGCTCGGGCATCCAGATCGGAACGGCCGAGTCGCCGTTCATCTGCGGCTCCGGCACCTGCTGGTTCGGATCGAGCATGACCGAGATCGCGGTGCGCCACTCGTTGCCGGCGGTCGAGCGCGTGACCAGGTCGACGACCTGGCGGCCGTTGCCGTTCGACATCGTCGAGACGCCCATCAGCCAGACCGGGTACTTGCTGAACTTCGGCAACGCGACCGTCGGGTTGGTCCGCGTGAACGGCGCGGTGGTGTCCTTGCGTTCGGGGTCGAGGCGGCGCTTGATCTTGTACGCCGCCGTGGAGACCCGAAGCAGCGGTCCGGTCTCCACGGTCGAGACGAGGCCGGCGTCGCGTTCCTCGCTCGCCTCGAGATGCACCGTGTCGTAGTGGTCGAAGAACTTCACGCTCGACTGCACCGACGCGGGCGTCCACGGCGGTGCGCTGTTGGTCTTCTGCTCGGGCATCGTGACGCAGGCAGTGGCCGTGACGAACGTCAGCGCGAGCACGGCGGCGACGGCGCCGCTACGGCTGGCCATTTTCGTCTCCCTGCGAGGACTCGGTTTCCTTGGCGGGCGGCTCGGGGGCACGCCGCGGCGGGCCGGCGGGGCGCCACGGCAGCGGGCCGGCGGGCGGCGGCTGTTGCCGTGGCGCCGGCGGCGGCTGGAACGGGGGCTGCTGCGGCTGGGCGGGTTGTTGCGGCGGCTGCTGCGGCTGGGCCGGCTGTTGCTGGGGCGCCGGCGGAGGCGGCAGGGGCTGCCCCGTGCGCAGGTCGAGCGGCGGCCCGACCGGTACGCGCCCACCGTTCGACTCGGCCGGCGGCCCCGCGTGAGCCGGCTGGGGCTCCTGCTGTGGCTCCTGGTGGGGCTCCGGGTGTGGCTCCTGGCCAGGCGGTTCGGCATGGGGTGGCATCGAACCCCAAGGCGGGCCGTTGAACGGCTCCTCGGCCGGCGCGCCGCGATGGCTGGGCTCCTGCTGGCTGCCCCAGTACTCGTTCTGTCCCCACTGGTCGCTCTGGTCCCACAGGACCAGGTCCTCCTCGGCCGGTTTCTGCTGCAGGACCCGCAGCATGAACACGCCGAGCAGGAGCAGCACCAGACCAGCGAGAGCGACGAGCATCGCGGTCGCGAACGCGCCGGGGAACTCGACGCCGATCGTGACGACCGCGTCGACGTTCGCCTTGCCGTCCGCGGCCATGATCGCGACGTCGTACGGTCCGTCGGCCATCGGCCAGACGAGCTCCTGCTGGCCCGAGCCGGAGACCTTCGCGATCCACCACTCGAGCCCGTTCGGCGGGCTGACCTCGGTCTGCTTGCCGATGACATCGGAGGTGTTCAGCGAGAACGGGAGGTTGAGCTCGGTGACCTTGGTCCGGCTCGCGCCGGAGAAGTAGCTGCCGACGTCGACGTGGTGGCCGATGCCGATGAAGAGCTGCCGGCCCGGCTCGGTCGGCTCGGCGGTCACGTGGAGTCGCGGACCGAAGTAGTCGAAGAGCTCTGGCGAAGTCGTGATCGCGACGCCCTTGCTGGCGATCGTGCGGGCCGGCGAGCTGATGACGTTATCGGTACCGATGTACCCAAATGCCGCGATCAGCCCGCCCGCGAGCGCGAGCAGACCCACGAGGGCAGCAACAACGCCCCCGACGATTCGAGCGACACGCATCCCCTACCCCGTCCCGATGTGCTTTCTGGTTCAGGGTAGCGAAGTGACCTGAGACCTCCGCAGGCGGTTTGTCACGTTCTGTGTACAACTACCCGAGCTGTGGTCAGAACAAGGCTGTACTGAGTGCCTGGCGGGCCTTCTTCACGCGCGGATCGTCGACGCCGAGCGCGTCGAAGAGCTCCAGCAGGTGGACGCGTACGGCGTTGCGCTCGTCGCCCGCGGTGCGCCGGATCGTGTTGATGAGGCGGTCGAACGCCCCGTCTGCCTTGCCGGCGGCGAAGTCCAGATCGGCCGCATCCAGCTGCGCCTGGGCGTCGTCCGGCTTGGCCGCCGCGGCCGCGCGGGCCTCTTCGGGGTTGAGGTGCTGGACGCGGGCGAGCAGCTTCGCCTGGGCGAGCCCGACCTTCGCGATCGCGTCGGCGGGCGCGTTGTCGAGCACGGTCTCGAACGCCTTGACCGCGGCGTCGAAGTCACCGCGGTTGAGCGCGTCCTCGGCCTCGTAGTAGCGCGGGTCGCCCTGCGGCTCCTCGTCCTCTTCGGCGCCGTCCTGCGGCGGCTCGGTGACGTTGATCGGCTCGGCCGTGCCCGTCACGCCGTTCGCCTCGGCGACGCGGAGGAGCTCCGAGAAGTACTGGCGTACCTGCGCCTCGGGGATCGCGCCCTGGAAGAGTGGCACGATCTGGCCGCGGACGACGGCCACGACGAGCGGGATGC
This sequence comes from uncultured Actinomycetota bacterium, assembly GCA_963762635.1. Classification (GTDB taxonomy): domain Bacteria; phylum Actinomycetota; class Actinomycetes; order Propionibacteriales; family Actinopolymorphaceae; genus Tenggerimyces. The sequence goes on along the minus strand of CAVXLQ010000003.1, from coordinate 288,364 downwards.
TCTGCACCTGCGCGGCCTGCGCGATCCGCTGGTTGGCGTCGATGTCGATCTTCGCGAGCACCAGCCGGCCGGCGTACTCGTCGGTGAGCCGCTCGAGGATCGGGCTCAGCTGCTTGCAGGGCTGGCACCAGTCCGCCCAGAAGTCGATGACGACCGGGACGTTGGCCGAGCGCTCGACGACCTCCTGCTGGAAGGTCTCCTCGGAGACGTCGATCACGTAGCTGCCCGTCCCGGCCTGTCCCCCGCCGCCCGGCGCCTGCCCAGCCGGCGGCGGAGGCGCGGCGGGTCGAGCCAACGACGACAGGTCAATCGCACCACGGCGCGTGAAGTCTCCGGACGTCATGTACCGATTCTCCCCGACGACTCGCCCGGATCCCAACTCGGGCCGTCACCGCTGTGGACGAGCTCGTTGCCAGCGTTCGAGGGACTGGGCGAGGTCGTCGCTGACGCGTCGCAGGAACCGGGCCATGTCCTCCAGCCGCGCGCCGGCAGGGGTCCGCGGTCCGAGGATGACGCTGCCCCGTTGGGTGCTCTCGGAGATCGCGGCCGTACTCCGGGCGCTCGCCCGCAACGTCTGGTACCAGTGGTCGACGTCGATGACGTAGCGATCGGCGCGGCCGCCCTGGGCGCGTTCGCGGCGGATGAGCTCCTGCTGCTCGAGGTAGCCCACGGCCTTGGAGACCGAGGCGGCACTCACCCGGAGCCTGCTGGTCAGCTCGGCCGCGGTGAGGCTGCCGTCGTCGACGACGTACAGGCAGGCCAGCACCCGAGCGGTCATCCGCGGCATTCCGGTCGCGGTCAGGAGTACGGCGACGTCCTGCTCGAAGTCGTGCACGGCTTGGGGGTCACGACCGTACGAGCCGCTGTCCCTCGGCACCGGCGGGTCGGCGCGCGGGGCGGCCTTGCGGCGGCGGGCCCGAACCCGCGTCGCGTAGTGCGCGCGGTCCGGCCGATAGCCGCTCGGGCCGCCGTTCCGAGCGATCTCGCGGGTGACGGTCGAGACCGGGCGGCCCAGCTCACGGGCGATCGCGGAGTACGTCAGCCCGTCCGCCAACCCCCTCGCGATCAGGCGACGGTCCTGCTCGTCCAGCCTGCCTCCCGGCACCACGACCTCCTGCGTTCACTGTCAGCCCATTGCAAGGATTCGCCTTTCTTCCTTGCAGGATAGCGATTCATCATCACAGGATGTTCTCACTAATACGTGAACGCAAGAAGGGGAACGCTATGACTGTCGTCGCCATCCAGGAGCTGCTCGACCGCAAGGTGCGCGACACCGGTCTGCCCGGCATCGCGGTGCTCGGTACGGACGGGAGCTTCGGTACCGCGGGAGTGGCCGACCTCGAGACGGCAGAGCCGCTCCGGCCCGACCTGGGGTTCCGCATCGGCAGCACCACCAAGACGTTCACGGCGCTGGTGGTCCTGCAGCTCGTCGCCGAGGGCAGGGTCGGCCTGGACGATCCGGTCGAGACCTGGCTGCCCGGCCTCGTCCGCGGTAACGGCCACGACGGCCGGGCCACGACGATCCGGCATCTGCTGTCCATGACCAGCGGCATCGCCAACTACTCCCTCGACGAGGAGATGGTGCGCCGCTACTACTCGCCCGCGTTCCTCGAGCATCGTTTCGACCGCTACACCCCGGAGCAGCTCGTCGAGATCGCGATGCGCAACCCGGCCGACCACCCGCCGGGCGAGGGGTGGACGTACTCCAACACCGGCTACATCCTCGCCGGCATGATCGTCGAGAGAGCGGCCGGCGCGACGTACGCGGACGAGGTCACCCGGCGGATCATCCGCCCGCTCGGGCTGGACCGGACGTACGTCCCCGGGGACGAGACGGCGCTCCGCGACGCCCACACACGGCTCTACTCGAAGAACGGCGACCCGTCGCCCGACGCCGCCCTCCACGACGTGACCGAGCAGCGGATGCTGGCCGCCTGGTCGGCCGGAGGCATGGTCTCCACGCTCTCCGACCTCACCAGGTTCATCGGCGCCGTGCTCCGCGGCGAGCTCCTGCCGGCCGCACAGCAGGAGCAGCTGTTCGTCATGCACCCCACCGAGCCGGGAACGTGGATCGACGACACCAGCTACGGCATGGGCATGGCCTCGTTCGACCTGCCGGGTGGCGAGACGGTCTGGGGCATGGGCGGGGCCATCAACGGCTCATGGTGCCTGACGCTCGGCACCCGCGACGGCAGCCACGTGGTCGCCCAACACGTCAACGGAGACTGGGGCGATCCGATCGGGATCTTCGTCGAGATCCTCGACGCCGAACTCGGCTCAGGGGCGGTTGCCGGCTCGCGTTCTCAGTAGTGCGCGGGCGAGGCCGGCCAGCGAGGCGACCAGGGCGATGCGGTCGCCGGCTCGGACGACGATGCGGTCGCTGGGGGCCCACCTCCAGCGGCCGTCGCCGCCGCGGTGGGCGAGGATGCGCAACGTTCCCGCCTCGGCCAGCTCGCTCAGCGGTCGGCCGTCGAGGGTGGAGGCGGGCTCGACCGGGACCTCGGTCACCATCAGCACCCGGCGGCCTGCCGACACCGTCACGTCGACCCGGCGCTCCATCATCTCCGAGACGAAGCGCGGCGCCGCGAGGATCGACACGGACCGGGTCGTCCCCACCCCGATCTTCTCCTGCACCCGCGCCGCCAGGTCGTGCTCGAACAACCGCAGCACCACCCGCGCCTCCGGGTTGCGCTCTGTCGCGTACAAGCCGGTCTGCAGGTTCGCCACGTCCTCGTTCGTCGCCGCGATCACCCCTCGACATCGATGCATCCGGGCCTGGTACATCACGTCGTCGTTCGACACGTCCCCCACGATCACCGACGCGCCGAGCCCGCGGACCGCCTGCACGCCCGGCTTCGCACCGTCGCGCTCGACCGCCACCACGTTGAAGCCGCGCTGCAGCAACAGCTCGGTGACCCGCGTCCCGACCGTCCCCAGCCCGCACACCACGAAGTGTCCGCGCGGACGTCCGCGCACCCCGCCGAACGAGCGCGCCAGCTTCTCTCCCACGAACGCGTCCACGATCGCCGCCGTCAGCAGCGACACCATGACCAGGCCCATGAGCTGGACGGCGATGGCGATCAGCCGCAACGATCCCGGCGCCGAGGCCGCCCGCGGGTCGTCGTACCCGGTCGAGGTCACCGTCGACACCGCGATGTACAGGGCGTCCAACCAGTCCAGATGCCCGGCCGGCCAGGCCCGCACCAGCAAAGTTCCCAGCGCGATCAGCACGACCAACGTCAGCGCCACGATCCGCAGTCGCCGGTCGAAGATCCGCCCGAGGTCCGAACGCAGGTCGTCGAACCGCGGCCGCCGCCGCACCGGCTCACCCCGAACGGCGCTGCCCAGAACGAGATCGCCCCGTCCTGTCGGCAACAGCTCGGTCTGCGTACGCCCACGGACATTCGCCAACGACGCGATCACCGGCGCCTGGACCAGCTCGACCGGACCCGCCACCACCTCGCGCCCGCCGATCGTCAGCCACGTGACCTCGGACTCGTCCAGCGCCGCCGACACCAGCTCCGGCGCCGCGAGATCGGCCGTCGAGACGCCCTTGCAGTTGCCGATCAGCGACTCGAGATGGTCGCGCAACCGTGGGTTGACGATGTGCACCACTATCCGGATGTCCGGGTTGAGCTCGTTCGCCGTCAACGCACCATGCACGTTGCCCACATCGTCGGGATGGACGAAGCCGATCGCCCGCGCGCTCGTGATGCCCGCGTCCCGCAGCGCAGTCTCGTTCGGGCGCCGCGCGACGACGATCTCGGCGCCGGACTCGGCGATCTCCTGCGCGAAATCGGTCTCCGGGTCCGGGAGGATGACGACGACGCGTTCGCGCAAGCGCCTCAGTTCTTCGACCGCTCGTACGGCGATGCTGTCCGCTCCGGCGACGACGTAGTGACCGCGTCGCGCCTGTCGAGGCTCGGCCAGGCTTTCAGGCTCGATCGGCCCCAGGTCCGAGGCGTCCGAAGTCACGGGCTCGATCGTAGGCCAGCCAGCATGGCGTGCACTCCGGCCAGCGCCGGATACAGCTCGCGATAGACCTCTCGGAGCCGCTGGTACGTCGCGTGCCGTGAGCTGTCCGGCGTCGCACAGAACGCCAACGCCCCAGATCGGCGCGCCCGCACGGCCTCCCGCAGTGAAGGCATCAGCCCGACGCCGGAAGCGGCCAGCAACGCGACACCGACCGGCGCGCCCGCGGATTCCGCGGGCACCTCCACCGGCAGCCCGGTCACGTCGGCCTTGATCTGTGTCCACGTCCTCCCGCGCGATCCCCCGCCGATGCTGCGCAGCACGTCCGGCCGGATGCCGAGCGCCGACAGCTCTTCCAGGTTGTGCGCGAGCCCGTACGCGGTCCCCTCGAGGATCGCTCGCACGAGCTCCGCACGCCGGGTCCCCATCGACAAGCCGACCAGCGCGCCGCGCGCGTCGGCGTCCCAGATCGGCGACCGTTCGCCGAGGAAGTACGGAAGGAGAACGACGCCGCCGCTTCCCACCGGCGCGGTGCCCGCGAGCGCGTCCAGCTCCGCGAAGTCGCCGCCGCCGAGCTCGTCGCGGAACCAGCGCAGGATCCCGCCGGTCGCGACCATCGAGCCGTAGACGATGACGAGCCCGTCGAGCGGGTACGGCAACGTGCTCAACGCTCCCGGTCCGTCCTCGAGCCGGGCCGTCTCGACCGCGGCGTTCACGACGGTCGACTGGCCGGTCATCTCGCAGACGTCGCCGTGTTCGGCGAGACCTGCCTCGAGGCTCGCGGCCGCGCCGTCGACCAGGCCGGCGACGACCGGCGTCCCCGCCCGCAGCCCGGTCGCGCGGGCCGCCTCTGGCGTGACGGGTCCGACGACGACCGCCGGGTCCACCGGCGCAGGGAGCCAGGAGCGTGGAATTCCCCACTCCGCAACGAGATTCTCGTCCCACCCCTCCTTGCCGAGGAGCGTCAGCCCGACGTGCCCGGTGTCGATGGTCGTCTCGCCGGTGAGCTGGCGGACGACGTACCCGTTCGCCATCAGCACGCCCGCGCCGGCTCGCCGGACCTCGGGCTCGGCGCGCAGCAGCCAGGCCAGCTTGGGCGCCGCGAAGTACGCGTCCAGCCGGTTGCCCGTCTGCCGCAGCACCTCCGCGCCGTCCAGGCGAGCGCAGTCCGACACTCCGCGGCGGTCCATCCAGGTCAGCGCTGGCCGTACGGGCTCGCCGGCCGAGTCGACGACCACGACGGTCGGAGCCTGGCTGCTCACTCCGACGGCCGCGACCTCCACCGCGCCAGCACGGGAGAGCGCCGTGCGTATCACCGCGGCGGACGCCGCCCACCAGTCGGAAGGGTCCTGTTCCGCCGCGTTCGGCGCGGGAAACGAGGTCGGATACTCCTGCCCCGCCTCGCCGAGCACCCGGCCGCCAGCGGTGACCACGACCGCCTTCACGCCGGTCGTCCCGACGTCCACCCCGACCGTCACCGGCTCGCCCATGGCCCGATCATGCCGTATAGTCGAACTCGGCTAGTCGAACTCGGCTATTTGGAGACAGGATGAGCCTGCGAGCCCTCCGGACCCCGCTGACGATGGCGATCCTCAGCCTGCTGCGCGAGGAGCCGCGGCATCCGTACGCGCTCCAGGCCCAGCTCCGCTACCGCCACGTCGGCGAGGTCGTGAAGCTGCGCGGCGGGTCGGTGTACGACGCCGTCAGACGGATGCACTCCGCGGGACTCGTCGCCGAGCAGGAGACCAACCGCGCCGGCGCGCGCCCCGAACGCACGGTCTACGCGACCACCGCCGAGGGCGAGGACCTGCTCGACGAGCTGATCCGCGAGTACGTCGCGACGCCGGCGCCGGAGTACCCGGTGTTCCCCGCCGGGCTCGCGCACCTCGCGAACCTGTCCCATGACGAGGCCGTCGAGCTGCTCCGCGAACGCGCTGGGCACGTGCAGGACGAGTACGACCACGTCGCGGAGCTGACTCAACCCCTGCTCGAGGGCGGTATGGCCCGGCTGGTCCTCCTCGAGACCGAGTACGCCCAGCGCCTGCGTCAAGCCGAGCTTGCCTGGCTGCGCGAGGTCGCGGCCGACATCGCCGACGGGACACTTCCCTGGATCGAGAAGGTGAAGCAATGACCAAGCCGTTTCCCCCACCCTCGTTGAAGAGATTCAACAGAGTCATCGTCGCCCTGCAACGTCTCGGCATCGTTGTCGGCACGATGCGACTGCTCACGGTCTACGGCCGCAAGAGCGGCAAGCCGCGCACCACGCCGGTGTCGCCGTTCACGGTCGACGGCCAGCGGTACGTCATCAGCGCCGCGACCACCGAATGGGTCAAGAACGCGCGCGCCCACAACGAAGGCGTCCTCGCGAGAGGTCGCCGGTCCGAACGAGTCCGGCTCGTCGACCTCCCCGAGCACGAGCGCGGCGCGATCCTCCGCGAGTTCCCGCTCAAGGTGCCGCACGGCGTCGAGATGCTGATCATGTCCGGCGCGGTCGAGGACGGAACGCAGGAGGCGTTCGAGGCCGCCGCTCCGCACTGCGCGGTGTTCAGGGTCGAACGGCTGTGACCGCCGCCGCGTCGTTCGCCGCGAACGAGGCCGCGTCCTCCGCCTCGGCCCACAGCCGGTAGCGCTCGAGCTCCTCCTTGCGGCGCGCGTCGGTCCAGCCGAGCAGCCCGCCCATCAGGTCCGCAACCGCGGGTGCCGCCGCGAGCGCGCGGTCGCCGTTCTCCAGCGCGGCACGGGTGCGGCGCAGCAGGACGTCGTCGATATGCAACGCCCCCTCTTCCCGCACGGCGTACGCCACCTCGGCCGCGAGGTAGTCGCCCACCAACGGTTCGCCCCACGACGGACGGTCCGCGATGACGTCGAGCAGGGCTGGCGTCTCCGTTCCGTACCGCCCGAGCAGGTGGTCGATGCGCGCCAACGGCAGCCCCGACTCGCGGGCCATCGCCTCGCGCTGGTTGCGCATCGCCGCGAACCCCGCCGCCCCGAGCAGCGGCAGATCTCCTGTCGGAGAAGGCGGAACGGGCCACGGCGCGGCGACGTTCACGACATCGCGCGCCATCAGCCGGTAGGTCGTGTACTTGCCGCCGACGATCGTCACCAGACCGGGCGGTCCCTTGATCACCGCGTGGTCGCGCCGCAACGCCGCCGTCGACTCCCCTCGCCCACTCACCAGCGGACGCAGGCCGGCGAAGATCCCCACCACGTCGGAACGAGACAGCGGCCGCCGCAACCACCGGTTCGCCTGTCCGAGCAGGTAGTCGACATCGGCCCGCGACGCCACCGGGGCGGAACGGTCGTACTCCCAGCGCGTGTCCGTCGTCCCGAGCAGCCACGAGTCGAACCAGCGCCGGATGATGAACACGCTGTCCGACGTCCGCGCCACCAGACCCGTCCGGGACCGTATCCGATCGCCGGGCACCATGAGGTGGATGCCCTTGGCCGGCGTGATGTCGATGCTCTGCTCGCCCGCCAGCGCCTGCACCCGATCTGCCCACACACCCGCCGCGTTGATCACCACGCGAGCGCGGATCTCGTACGTACGGCCAGACTCCTCGTCGCGGATCCGCACGCCGGACACGACACCGTCCATGCGCGTCATCGCCACCACCGGCGTCCGCGTCAGCACCGTCGCGCCGAGACCGGCCGCGGTGCGCGCCACCTGCAACGTGTGCCGCGCGTCGTCGACCCGTACGTCGTAGTACTGCGCCGCCCCGGTGATGTCCGGCCGCAGGTCCGGCATCTCCCGCAGCGCGCCGCGCCTGGTCAGGTGCCGATGGCCGCGCACACCGCGCGGCCCGGTGAGTCGCAGCAGGTCATAGAGCGCGACGCCGGCGCCGATGTACGGACGCTCCCAGCGATGCGTGAACGGGATCAGGAACGGCACCGGCTCGACGAGGTACGGGCAGAGCTTCCGCACCATGAGGTCACGCTCAACCAGGGCCTCACGGACGAGCCGGAAGTTCAGCTGCTCGAGATATCTCAACCCACCATGGAAGATCTTGCCCGATCTCGACGACGTCCCACTCGCCAGATCCGCTGCCTCGACGAGCAGGACCGACAGCCCACGAGAGACCGCGTCGAGCGCCGTTCCCGCTCCCGTCACTCCGCCGCCGATCACCACGACGTCGTACGTACGGCTCTCGAGCCCGTCAAGCGCCGCTTGACGCTGCGCCGACGAGAGCACCGATCTCATCGCGGTGGCACTTGCCCGTAGCTCGCGATCTTCGCCCCCGCACGCGCCAGCTCGTCCTCCGACAGCAACCGCGGCTTGCCGACGCTCGAGGCGCGCAGCCAGATGTCACACAGCGACTCCAGGTAGAGGCTCAGCATGAACGCCTTCGCCAACGAGTCCGCCGCCGTCACCGCGCCGTGGTTGCCGAGAAGGCAGCCGGACCGGTCGCGCATCGCCTCGGCGGCCGACGCCGCGAGCTCGTCCGACCCGTACGTCGCGTACGGCGCGACGCGGACGTTGGGGCCGAACAGCGTGACCAGGTAGTGGATCGGCGGCAGCTCGTCGACCAAGGTGGACACGGCCGTCGCGGCAGCCGGGTGCGTATGCACGATCACCCGATGCTCCGACGACCGGTAGACCGCGAGATGCAGCGGCAGCTCGCTCGTCGGCTCCAGCTCGCCCTCGAGCACGTTGCCATCAAGATCGCAGACGCAGATCAGCCCTGGCGTCAGCGCGTCGTAGTCGAGCCCGCTCGGCGTGACCGCGACCAGCTCGCCGGAACGTATGGACAGGTTGCCCGACGTTCCGACGACCAGTCCGTCCGGCCGCAGCCGTTGGGCATAACGTACGAGCTCGGCGCGCTCGTCCAGCAACTTCATGCCTTCCACCCTTTCCTCGCCAGGTCGACCGCGGTGCGATAGTGCTCGAATCTCTCGGCGTAGAAGGAGGTTCGCGTCGAGTCGGGCTCGACGACCACCTCGTCCCCGGCCCACTCGCTCACGTCGACGGGTGAGCCGATAGCGGCCAGTCCGGAGACGACCGCGCCGTACGCGCCGATCTCCTCCTTCGGCGCCACGCGGACCGGCCGCCCGAGCACGTCGGCGAACAACTGCAGCCAGCGCGCGCTCTTGATGCCGCCGCCACAGACCGCGACGCCGCCGCGCAGCCCGGCCGTGTCGAAGCAGTGCCGCGCCGCGAACGCGATCGCCTCACACACCGCACGCACGAGATCCGTCTTGTCCGTCTGCAGGGTCAGCCCGTCGAACCGCGCCCGCGCCCCGGGCTCCACGAACGGCGCCCGCTCGCCTGCCGGCGAGAAGTACGGCAGGCAGGTCACTCCGCGCGCGCCGGGCGGGCTCGCGTCGAGGAACTCGTTGACGCGTACGTGCTTCTCTCCCACCATCGCGAGCACCCAGTCCAGCGCGGCAGTACCGACCATCGCCGGCATCGCGCGGATCCACCGCCCACGTGGGCCGTACGCCAACGTCAGGCCGGCCGGCTCGCCGGAGGTGTCAAGCTCGTCAATGACCACTTGACAAGCCAACGTGGTGCCGACGATCAGGTTGCCGTCGCCTGGCGCCGTGACACCGGCGCCGAGCGCGGAGGCGGCCAGGTCGAACGGCCCGGCGGTGACCGGCGTACTGGCCGGAACGCCAAGCTGGGCGGCGACTTCGGGCAGCAGCTGGCCTGTCGGACACGGCTCCACGACCGGCGCGAGCAACCCGGCGCGATGGGTCAGGCCGCAGGACTCCAGCACGTCGTCGGCGTACACGCGAGCGTGCGGATCGAGGAACGGCAGCGAGGCGTCAGAGGGGTCGGTCGCCCGCACGCCGGTGAAGCGCTGCATGACGACGTCCTTGCAGTACGCCGCGGTCGCCGTGCGGTCGAGGACGCCGGGCTCGTTCCGATCCAGCCACGCCAGCACCGGCGCGGGACAGCCCGGGAAGAACACGTTGCCGGTGCGCCGGAATGCGCTGTCCGCGACGCCGGCGTCGATCCACTCGCGCAGCACGTCGGCCGCCCGCGCGTCCATCCACGAGATCGCTGGCCTTGTCGGGCGTCCCTCATTGTCGACCGGCCAGACGCCATCGCCCTGTCCGGTAAGGGCGATCAGCGCCGGCGGCTCGCCGATCTCGACGACGAGCCTTCGTACGACATCCGTCACCGAGGCGACGACCTCGTCGGAGTCCTGCTCGTACCAACCGTCGCGCGGGTTGAGCAGTTGGGTGCGTTCGGCCACGACGCGCAGCGCGCGGCCACGGTCGTCGAACGCCGCGGCCTTGGTCATCGACGTTCCGGCGTCGACCCCGATGTACATCAGAGCACGTCCGGGTTCGCGAGCGCGGCGAGCGGCTGGCCGGCCACCCAGCGGCCGACCTCGTCGGCGCAGATCCGGGCCGCGTTCTCCGCGACCTCGCGGCTGCAGCCGGCGATGTGTGGCGTCATCACCAAGCGGGGCGCGTCGAACAGCCGCGAGTCCTTCGGCAGTGGCTCCGCTGGGTACGTGTCCAGCGCGGCGGCGCCGAGCTGCCCGGACTCGAGCGCGTCGCAGAGCGCGTCGTGGTCGAGCAGCCCGCCGCGCGCGGAGTTGACGAGCACCGCTCCGGTCGGCATCAGTGCGAGCTCGCGGGCGCCGATCATGCCGCGATTCTCCTTGGTGAGCCGGGCATGCAGGCTGACCACGCGTGAACGGGCGAGCAACTCGTCGAGACGTACGGCCTCGACGCCGTCCTCCGCCTCGTCGATCATCGGGTCGTAGACCAGCACGTGCGCGCCGAAGGCCTGGAGGACGTGCGCGACGCGGCGGCCGATCGCGCCGTACCCGACGAGCCCCACGGTCGAGCCGCCGAGCTCGATGCCGGCCGACTCGTACCGGAAGTAGTGGCCCGGCCATTCGCGGCTCGCGAGCTCCTGGTGGCCGGCGGCGATGCTGCGGCAGGCCGCGAGCATGAGGCCGATCGCGAACTCGGCGGCCGCCGTGGCGTTCCTTCCAGGCGCGTAGCAGACGGCGACGCCGTGCTCGGTCGCCGCGCCGAGGTTGACGTTGACCGGGCCGCCGCGCGAGACCACGACGAGCTTCAGGTCCGTCGCGTGTGCGAGGACGCGTTCGGTGAACGGCGCGAGGTGCGTGACGGCGGCCCGCATGCCGTCGAGCGCGGCGATCATCGTGTCCTCGTCGCCGGCGGCCTCGTCGACCTCTTCGACCGAGCCCCACGGCGTGGTGGGCCAGGGCAGTTCGAGCTCTTTGATCGCTGGCTCGTCACCGAGCTTCTCGCGGAGCGCGCCGACGAGCAGGTCCGTACGGACGAACTCGTCGCCCGCGGCGAGGATCGTGAGTGCGTCGTTCACTGCGCCACCTCGTACTTCACGTTCTCCTTCTCCAGTTCGGCAAGCGCGGCCGCGGAGACGCCGCTGTCGACGATGACGAGATCGAACTCGGTGAGCGGGACCAGCCGGTGCAGCGCGCGGCGCCCGAGCTTGCTGTGGTCGATCAGCAGATAGCGCTTGTCGGCGGCCCGCAGCATCGCGCGCTTGACGCCGACGATGCGTTGCTCCTGGTGGTACGCGATCCCGCCGGACGCCGCGGACGTCGAGACGAACGCGGCGTCGACCTGGATCGACTCGATCGCCTCGACGCACATCACGCCGAGGAACGAGTCGTGCAGCGGGTCGTAGTCGCCGCCGAGCGCCATCAGGCCGAGGTCGCGGATCTCCGACAGCTGCCGCATGCCCTGCAGGAAGTTCGTGGCGACCTGGAGTGGCGTGAGCATGGCGAGGTACGGGATCAGCTGCATCGTGGTGGTCGCGTCGTCGAGGATCACCGACGCGCCGGGCTCGACGTACCGGGCGGCGTGTCTCGCGACGGCGCGCTTCTCGTCGAGCATGGCCTTCTGGCGGTACGCGACGTTCGACTCGAAGACGCCGGACGGCTGCGCGGTCACGCCGCCGCGGAACTTTCGCACGATGCCGCGGCGCTCGAGCTCGTCCAGGTCGCGGTGGATCGTCATCAGGCTCACGCCGAACATGCCGACGAGCTCCTGCGCGGCGACCGTTCCCCTGCCGAGCACGAACTCGGCGATGCGCCCCTGCCGGTCGTCGGGCGACAGACCCGTCGTCGGTGTCGCGGTCACCCGGATAGTTAACACCGTGCGATGTGATCGTGTCGACGGATCGTGTGATGAGTTGCTAGATCCACGTGTCGGTCGTGCGGCTCAGTGGCGGGTTCCAGGCGAGCAGGCCCCAGCGGCCGACGGGGTCGCGGCGGACGACGGCGCCGGACACGTTGCGGACGGCCGGGAGCGCGTCGCGATAGCGGGAGGGGTCGAGGCCGACCAGGGCGCAGACGAGGATGCGCAGGAACGTGCTGTGGGTGACGACGAGGACGCGCCCGTTCGGCTGCGTGCGCACGAGGTCGTCCAGCGCCGCGCGGCCCCGGTCGAGGGCGTCGACGGGGTTCTCGCCGCCTGGCAACGGGTTGCCGAACGGGTCCACCTCGAACGCCGCGCGGTCCTGCGGGAACTTCGCCCGCATCTCGGCCGCCGTGAGCCCTTCCGCCTTGCCGAAGTCGAGCTCGACCAACCGTTCGTCCAACCGCACCGCGAGGCCGGCCAGCGCGGCCGAGGGGTTCGCGGTCTCCCTCGCCCGCCGCAGCGTCGAGCTGACGATCGCCGTGAGCTTTGCCCGCGACGACCAGCCGGCGAGCTCGGCGGCCTGGATTTGGCCGGTTTCGGTCAGCGGCGCATCCGTTCGCCCGAGATAACGGTTCTCGGCGTGCGATGCCGTCTCGCCGTGTCGGACGAGAAACACCGTCACAGCGCCGTCACTCACTTATCCCCCAAGCCCGCAAGGGCGGATTGATGGAGCCGCTCGCCGATCCACCCCCGCTCGGCAAGTTCGCGGACCAGCGCAGCGTATGGCGAAACGAACCGCTCCGACACTCCCTCTCGCGGGTTGAGCCGATCCCGGACCCGCACCATGCGCGCCGCCGCGGCCCCGAGGCTGCCGTGTGCGGTGCTCGCGGCGACCACGGCCATGCCGAACGCGCCGTCGGCGACCTCGGGCACGACGACCTCGCGCCCGAGCACATCGGCCTGCAGCTGGTTCCAGTACGCGCTCTTGGTCGCGCCGCCGGTGAGCGCGATCGGGCCGTCGATGGGGGCGCCGAGGCTGGCGACGAGGTCGAGGCAGAGGCGCTCGACGTACGCGACGCCTTGCAGAACGCTCGCGTACCTCTCGGCTTCGTTCGTCGGCTGGCCGAGGGTGAACGCGCGTGCCTCGGGTCGGGTGAACGGGAAGCGCTCGCCGGCGCTCACCAACGGGTACGTGACGGCGTTGCTCGGCTCGTACGCCTTGGCGGCCTGGTCGAGCGCCGCGAGGTCCGCGCCCGGGAAGTCGCGCGCCAGCACGCCGGCACCGGCGCTCGAGGCGCCGCCCGGCCACCAGCTGCCGTCCGGGCCGCGGTGTGAGTAGAGAGCGCCGTCCGGGTCTCTCAGAGGTGTGTCGGTGGTGCCCTTGAGGACGAGCGTGGTGCCGAGGACGAAGTTCCACGAGCCGGAGCCGAGCGCGCCGGACGCGACCTGGGCGGCGCAGCCGTCGGTGAGACCGGCGACGACCTTCGTCCCGGCGGGAATGCCGGCGGTCTCCTTGGCGACCGCGCCGAGGACGGTGCCGGGTCGGACGACCTCGGGGAGGCGTTCGGCGGGGAGCCCGTAGCGGCCGAGGTCGGGCCAGGCGAGCGTCGTGAGGTTGACGCCGCTCTTCAGCGCGTTGCTGGTGTCGGTGGCGACGGGCTCGCCGACGAGGCGGTGGGTCAGCAGGTCGACCTGGTGCGCGAGGCGGGCGCCGGGCGGGACGTCGTGGTGGTCGAGCAGCCAGAGCGCCTTGGCGAGGGCCCAGGTGGTCTGCGGCTTCGAACCGGCGGTGGCCCAGCCGTCGACCGGGTCTGCGAGGAGCCGGTCGACGTACGCGGCGGCGCGGGCGTCGTCGTACATGAGCGCGGGCGTGCGCGGCCTTGCGTCGTCGTCGAGGAAGAGCACCGTGCCGGACGTACCGCAGATCGCGAGGCCGTCGATGCTGTCGACCTGCGGGGTGACCTCTTCGGCCGCAGCGAGGAACGCGGTCCACCAGTCCTCGGGGTCCTGCTCGTGCTCGACGCCGTCACGGCGGCTCGTCAGCGGACGGGCCGCCGAGGCGAGCACCGTCCCGTCGTCGGAGGCGGCGACGACACGTACGCCCTGGGTGCCGAGATCGACGCCTAGCCAGGTCACCTGGTCGAGCCTAGAGCTCGCGGTGGTGGGCGACCTCGTCGTGGCTGGCATCGGACGGGTGACTGTGGATGTTCGCCCTCGCGAGCCGTGGCAGGGCGTGCAGGAGGGCGTGCTCGGCGCGGTGCGCGATCTCGTGCGCGTCGACGAGGCTCAGCGTGGGGTCGACCGCGATCTCCGCCTCGGCGTGCAGCGCGTGGCCGACCCATCTCAGTCGGAGCTGGTCGACGTTCAGAACGCCTTCCGTGCCGCGCAGAACCCGCTCGGCCTGCTCCAACAGCTCGGGGTCGACGGCGTCGAGCAGCCGCGCGAAGACCGGCCTCGCGGCTCCGACCAGGACGGTGCCGATCGCGAGCGCGATGAGGAGTCCGACGACCGGGTCGGCCCAGTTCCAGCCGAGCGCGGCGCCGCCGGCCGACAGCACGACGGCGAGCGAGGTGAAGCCGTCCGTGCGCGCGTGCAGGCCGTCGGCGACGAGGGCGGCGGACCCGATGCGGCGGCCGACCTTGATGCGGTACTGCGCGACGAGCTCGTTGCCGGCGAACCCGATCACGCCGGCGACGGCGAGCCAGCCGAGGTGGCTGAGCTCGCGCGGCTCGAACAGCCGCTTGATCGCCTCGAGCGCGGCGAACACCGCGCTCGCGGCGATGACGACGAGCACCACCAGGCCGGCGAGGTCCTCGGCGCGGCCGAGCCCGTACGTGTACCGCTTGGTGACCGCACGGCGACCAGGAAGGATCCCCTCCGGACGCCCTGCCAGACCAGGAGCGCGGTGAACATCCCCAAACGGCCCGGCGACGACGGCAGACGCGTCGCGGGTTCCCCCCGAAATGTCGTCCCTGCTCGCCCTGAGCTGACCGTCGATCGTGTCGGCGGCGTCGTGGTAGTGCGGGACGACGAAGTGCTTCAGCGCTGGACGACCCAGCCCGCCGCCTTGGGATGTTCACCGCGCTCCTGGTCTGGTGTGGCGTCCGGAGGGGATCCTTCTAGGCCGCGGCGTCCGCTTCGCCGAGCCAGGGGTCGAAGCCGTCGTCGCGGCCCTGCCAGCCGGCCAGGCCCTTCGCGAGCTCGGCGTCGGTGAGCAGGACGTCGTCGAAGGCCGTGCGTACGCGTTCCGGGTCGTCGATGCCGGTGACGACGAGGCGCGTGCTCGGCTGGTTGCCCTGCCACGGGCCGACGCTGCCGATGCTGAGCTGGCCGCCCGCGCCGTCCCAGCAGCACGTCGTGCCGGGCCTGGTCGGCAGCCAGAACCTGCCGCGGCTGCGGTGCGCCCCGCCGCCGAGATCCTGGATCCGCTGGCGGAGCCGGTCGGGGTGGAGCGGCCGCCAGGACTGCAGGTCGATCGTCCATACGCCGTGCGCGTCCTCGGCCCCGGTGGGTTCGATCCGGTGCGGGTCGGCGGCGGCGGAGATGCGCCTGTTGGCGGGCGCGGACTCGAGCAACGTCGCGCCGTCGACCTCGTGCACGTTCTCGAGGCGTACGCCGTTGTGAGCAAGGTGTCTGAGCACGGTGGTCGCCCGCGGCGTGGCCGTGCCCGCGAGGACGACGTGGTCGGCGAACTCGACCTGGTGCGCGAGCGTCTCGCCGACGCCGCGGCGGTCGTTGTCGGAGAGGGCGAGGCCACGCTCGACGAGGAGGTCGTCGCCGAACAGGTCGTCCTCGAGGCTGCGATGGTCCACGGTGGCGACGATGCTTCGCAGCCGTACGGCGTCGGCGACGCGCTGCCGGTCGACGACCGCGGTGGCCAGGCCGGTGACGACCGGCAGCGGCTCGGCGGCGATCGGCAGGCTGAGCACGATGTGCTGCCAGCGTTGCGAATTGGCGAGGCGCGCGACGGTGGGGACGATGTCCTCGCGTACGGCACAGCCCATACACGCGTGATCGAGCACGACCTCGGTGTCCTCGACGACGCCGGTGCGGTCGTAGACGACGCGTCGCAGCTTGCCCTCGGCTTCGAAGAGCGTCAGGTCGTGGCTGAGCACCGCGGCGCCGGGAACGTCGAACAGCAACGTCGACGCGGCGGTCTGCCTGAGGACCTCATCCATCGACGTGACAATCGTGACCCCACTCCCCGGCATCGGCTGCTCCTTCACTGGTTTTGAAAACCGTTGCCAATAAGATAGCAGCATAGGTCTTACACCATGATGACCCGCCGAGGCCTCTACGTCACTGGCGATCGCGCCCCGGCTTCAGAACCTCGCCGGCTCGCGGTATTCGCCCCACACGTCCTTCAGGGCGCCGCAGATCTCGCCCAGCGTGGCTTCGGCGCGGGCGGCTTCGAGCATCAGCGGAACCATGTTCTCGTCGGTTCCCGCCGCCTCGACCAAGCGGCGCAAAGCGGCGTCGACCGTTGCCTGGGAACGGGCGGCGCTGCGCTTGGTCAACGAGTCGACCTGCTCCAGCTCCACCTCGTGCGACACCCGCAGGATCTCCAGGTCGTCCGTCACCGACGACTGCGCGACGTTCACGCCGACGATGCGCTTGTCGCCCTTCTCCAACGACTGTTGGTACTGGAACGCCGCCTCGGCGATCTCCGCCATGAACCAGCCGTCCTCGATCCCCCGCAGCAGACCCGAGGTGATCGTGCCGTCCGCGCTCATGCCCTTGATCCGCGCGAATACCTCCTCCGCCGCGGCCTCGATCTCGTCGGTCAGCGCCTCGACGTACCACGAACCGCCCAACGGGTCCGCGACGTTCGTGACGCCGATCTCCTCCATCAGCACCTGCTGCGTCCGCAGCGCGATCTCGGCGGCGCGCTCGGACGGCAACGCCAGGGTCTCGTCCAAGGCGTTCGTGTGCAGCGAGTTCGTGCCGCCCAGTACCGCGGCCAGGGCCTCGACGGCCGTACGCACCACGTTGTTGTACGGCTGCTGCGCGGTCAGCGACACCCCGGCCGTCTGGGTGTGGAAGCGCAGCCACTGCGCGCGCTCGGTCTTCGCCCCGTACACGTCGCGCATCCAGCGCGCCCAGATGCGCCTTGCCGCGCGGAACTTGGCGATCTCCTCGAAGAAGTCCAGGTGGCTGTCGAAGAAGAACGACAGGCCGGGCGCGAACGTCTCGACGTCGAGGCCGCGGGAGAGGCCGAGCTCGACGTACGCGAAGCCATCGGCCAACGTGTACGCCAGCTCCTGCGCGGCGGTCGAGCCGGCCTCGCGGATGTGGTAGCCCGACACGCTCAGCGGCTTGTAGGCCGGGATCTCGGCGGCGCAGTACTCCATCAGGTCGCCGATCAGGCGCAGGTGCGGCTGCGGCGGGAACAGCCACTCCTTCTGCGCGATGTACTCCTTGAAGATGTCCGTCTGCAGCGTGCCGTCGAGCTTGGAGAGGTCGGCGCCCTGGCGTTCGGCCGCGACGAGGTACATGCAGAAGACGGGAACGGCGGGGCCGCTGATCGTCATCGAGGTCGTGACCTGCTCGAGCGGGATGCCTTCGAACAGCACGTCCATGTCGGCCGCGGAGTCGATCGCGACACCGCAGTGCCCGACCTCGCCGAGCGCCTTCGGGTCGTCGGAGTCTCGGCCCATCAGCGTCGGCATGTCGAACGCCACGCTGAGGCCGCCGCCACCCGCGGCGAGGATCTTGCGGTAGCGGTCGTTGGTCTGCTGCGCGTTCCCGAAGCCCGCGAACTGGCGGATCGTCCACGTCTTGCCGCGGTAGCCGGTGGCGTAGAGGCCACGCGTGAACGGGTACTCCCCCGGCCACCCGATCCGCTCGAACCGCGGGTCGTCCGCGCCGGGCGGCGGACCGTACACCGGGTCGACCTCGACGGCCGACAAGGTCGTGAAGTCGGCGTCGCGCTTACGCGCCGCGTCAAAGCGCGCCTGCCACCGCTCGCGGCCGGCCTCGATGTCCTCGGGCTTCATGAGTTCAGGATAGTAGGACGTCCAACTAAATGCCGACCGCCGACCCGCGCCGAGTCAGGGTGCCTCGAAGTCGCCCGCGTCATGGCGCACCCGGGTGAGGAGCTGGTGCACTTCCTTCAAACCCGAGTCGTCCAGCGCGGCCAGCCCGAACTGGGCTCTGACCAGGTCGTTCGTCGCCGCCGTCACGACCGCGCGACCCTCCTCGGTCACCTCGGCGAGCACGCCGCGGCCGTCCTCGGGATGCGGTCGGCGGCGGATCAGGCCACCACGTTCGAGGCGCTGCACGATCGACGTCACCGACGTCGGGTGCACCTGCAGCCGCTCCCCCATCTTGCCCAGCGGCAGCGCACCAGTCCGGGTGAACGTGAGCAGCACCAATGCCTCGTACCGGGCGAACGTCAGGCCGTACCCGCGCAGGATCTCGTCCAACGACGCCAGCACGAGCTGCTGCGCCCGCATCAGCGAGGTGACCGCACGCATCGCCGGGACGGCAGCATCGACTCCGAAATGCCCCTCCCACTGCCGCGCGGCCTCCTCGACCGGGTCGAACGGCAGCGGTCTCCGCTTCGCCATGACCTGGAAGGTTACCGGCGACGGAACGACACGCCCGCGCTCAGGGGGTCGGCGTGGTCGGTTCGGTCGGCCGTTGCCGGTCGAGCTTCGGCTTCGCCGCGTCCGCCGCGGCGTTCAGCAGATCCTGCGGCGGCAGCGTCACGGCCGGCTTGACCAGGCGGACGCCCCACTCCACGCGTCGCCAGGCCGGGCCTACGACCCTTTTCACCCAGCCCCGGATCGCGACCCACTCACGGTCGACGATCAGGGAGATCTGCAGCAGAACACCGCCCATCATCGCGCCGGCGACGAGGTCGCTCAGCCAGTGCGTGTGGCGGTACAGGGAGATCGTCGTCATCAGGATCGCGAGCAGCGGCACCGACCAGATCAGCTTGCGGCTCTGCTCGGCGTTGACCTGCGCGTACCGGATCATCAGCGCGGCGATCAGGCCGTACACGAACACGACGTTGGCGGTGTGCCCGGACGGGAACAGCATGTTGCCGACGAACAGTTCGGGCCCGCCCGTCCGCGGGCTCTCCCGCGCGGTGGCGATCTTGATCAGCCCGACGAAGAAGTTCAGGAAGAACGTCCCGGTCGCCGCGAGCACGATCGGGCGGACGGTGTGCAGCCGCCGGCTGAGCACGTACGCGGCGAGGAACAACAGCGGCAACGCCACGCCCCGCTGGCCGATCCGGTCGACGACGTCGGCGATCGGCATCAGCTCGGGCAGCCGGTTGGTCTCGGTCCAGTTGGCGACGTACGCGTCCAGCCGCAGGATGAACCCGCCGCGGGCGAGGTCGATGGTGATCAGCAGCACGCCGGCGAGGAGCACGGCCGAAAGCGCCGGGATCCGGAACTTGCGGGGTCGATCCGGCCCAGCTGACCCTGGTGACACTGGTCCCCGGACCTGGTCCGGGACCTGCGTGGGCATGACTGGACCGATTCCTTTCAGAGCGGATGCGACTCAGGCGTGATCAGGCGTAGGACGACCCAGACTACGGGTTGTGCATTCCCAGTTTCGAACGGGATATCCCTCGCCGACGTTCCCGAACCGCCCGAATGGGGTTACCGCTGAATACGCCGCGCGGTAGGTGGCCCAGGCCTGCGCGGATGGTTGGCACGCGTACGACCGCGACCGGCGACGACCGTCGTCGTCGTCGACTGCGCGGGCGCCTCGTCCTCTTCGTCGTCCCGCTCCTTCGCGGTGGCGCGGAGACCGGAACGCTGCAGCAGCCGCTGGATGGTGAGGTCGCGCTGGTCGGGGTTGCCGACGTACTTGATCTCCCGCAGGCCCTGCTCCTGCGCGGCGGACTCGAAGATGAAGTGTCCATAGCCGAGGATCCGGCCGATGAACGGCTTGTCGACGGTGATGTCGAGGATTCGCATGATCGGGGTGGTCGCGATCTTCTTCGCGAGCACGCCGCTGACGCGGAACACCCGCATGTTCGTGATCACGAACCGGTCCATGTGCTGCTCGAGCGCGTTCCAGCCGGCGTGCACCAGCAGGACGAGCATCAACAGGAGCGGGATCCAGGCGGTCTGGACGCTCATGTTCAGGCTCACGCCGAACAGGATGAGGGCGAGGGCACACTCCAGTAGAGGCACGATGTACACCACCCAGTGGTGCCGTACCTCATCGACCACGACCTCGCCCTCGTCTGCCAGCAGGTGTCGGACGACCCGCGGATCGGCCACGGCACGCCGTAGCCAGCGGATCGGTCCGCTCACGAGAAGACAGAGGTCAGGAAGGCGATGATCGACTGGAAGGCATCACCGATGAAACTTCCGATGCCACGCACCGCGCCTGCGGCGTCTGCGGGGTTGGTGATCAGGTAGAACGCCACCAGTGCGATGGCGAGCCAACCCACGATCTTTTTCATGCCTCCGGACACGTCCGAACTCCTCCCTGGGCTCCACGGCGGCCCCGTGTGTTGCATCAGGTAGCCCATGGAGAACTCTAAGTGTTAGCGCCGACACCGCAAAGTCGTGACGGAACGTGTCGTCGACCACGCTGAGCGACTATCTGCTGGTCACAGCGTAAGGGCAGGCGATGGACGACTCGCGGCTCACGCGGCAAGCTGGGGGAAAGTTCAGGGGCAACCGCCCGACTTTGCCCACCGAACCGGTGTCACAGCCGTCGCCAGGCCCCCATTGCCGCCGGACCCGGGTGATCATGATCGTGATCATGAAGGGAAACCGGCGGATAGCACCGGTCCGGCTTCATGATCACCGACATGATCACCGACAGCCCACCTGTGGCCATGCCTTGGGGAAGTCGCGCACGGGACTGTCGCCGTGGCTTGACTGCCCATCCACATGTCCACAGCTGGACCGGACTTCCCTTGCTGAACCGGGGTTTCACCGCGGACAAACCGCCCCGCGAACCCCGCTTCGGAAGGGGAAGTGGCGCGGCGGCCTGAGGTTGGGCCGGTGGCTGGCGTCGAGAGCCCGCGACTTTGCCCACCGAAAGGGGCGTTCCGCCGCCCTCGGACCACCCTCGGAACGCCCTCCTCGTGGGTGAAGTGGCGCGCAGACCGGCCGCCGAGGGCCGACCGCCCCGTCCACATGTCCACAGGTGGACCGGACTTCCCTTGCTGAACCGGGGTTCCGCAGCGGACAAACCGCCCCGCGAACCCCGCTTCGGTAAGGGAAGTCGCCAGGTCAGCGGCGGCCTGAGGCTGGGCAGTGGCTGGCGTCGAGCGCCGCCCTCCTCGTGGGTGAAGTGGCGCACCGGCCGGTCGCCGACTCTCGAGACAGCCCCGTCCACATGTCCACGGGTGGACCGGACTTCCCTTGCTGAACCGGGGTTCCGCAGCGGACAAACCGCCCCGCGAACCCCGCTTCGGTAAGGGAAGTCGCCAGGTCAGCGGCGCTTGTTGGAGCTGGAGCTGGCCGCGGGCTTGGGCTGGGTCGAGGCGGGCTTCTCCGGCTGCTTGGGCAGCGCCGCCGCCGGCTTGGTGGTCTCCGTCGAGCCCTTGCCGTTCCCGTTCTCGCCGGTCTCCCGAGCCAGAGCTGGAACCCGAGCTCGCGCCAGAGGAAGACGAAGAAGGCCGCACCTCGCTCGCGATCGCGATCCCGCTCGCCGAGTCCCGTAGCCGGGCCAGGCTCTGCAGCAGGTCGTCGCGCTGCCGGCGCAGCTCCGCCAGCTGGCGCTCGGCGGCCGCGACGTCGTGGCCGACGCGCGTGTGTGCCTCCTCCAGCAGCCGCTCGCCCTCGGCGCGCGCCTCTGTACGGATCCGCTCGGCGTCCCGCCGCGACCGCGCCAACACCTGGTTGACGCGCTCGTCGGCAGCGCGCACGCGCTCCTCGGTCCGCGACTCCAGCTCCTCGGAGTGCTTCTCCGCTCCCAGCCGCGTCTGCTCGGCCAGCGACCGCACCCGCTGCGCCTCCGCGGAAGCCGCGGCATGCGTCGCCGCGGCCTCGCGCTGCGCCTTCTCCTGGATCCCCGCCACCGAGGAACGCTTCTCCGCCACCTCACGCTCGGCAGAGGACCGCAGGGCGGCGATCTCGTGCTCGGCGGCCTGCCGGCGGGTCAGCAGTTCCTGCTCCAGCTCCCGGCGGGCTCGTACGGCCTGCTCCTTGGCCTGGTTCTGCAGCTCCTCCTGGCGCTGCCGGGCGACTCCGAGCAGCCGGTCCGCCTCGGACTCGCCGGCGTTGCGGACGGACTCGCCGTCCTCGTTGGCCCGGCGCCGGATCAGCGCGGCCTCGCGTTCGCCCTCGTTCTGCAGGCGCGCGGCATCGGCAGCGGCGGTGGCGCGCATCTCGGCGGCTTGGCGTTCGGCACCACTACGTACGTCGGCGGCCTGCTCCTCGGCGAGCTGGAGGATCTCCTGCGCACGCCGACCGAGCTTGCCCCAGGTCGGTTCGCCGGACTCCTGCAACAGCCGCCGTGTCGTAGCCAGATCGCGCGTTGACTCGTGCAGCTTGGCTTCTCGGTCAGCGATGTAGGCCTCGAGCGCGCCGACGGTGTGGTCGACCTCGTTCCTGTCATAGCCGCGCATCACCGCGATGGTGAACGTGCCGACAGAGCTGCCTTTCTCGAGGATGGCCAAGCCCTCGTCAGGCTCGAACATCGGCGCCCCGCCGGTACCTGTGTCCCTCATCGTGAAGTCCTATCAGTCGCTGCGTGCCCGAAAGCCAATGTAGGGGACAACCTTGACACGTCCGGTACGGGTAGGGACATATCCACCACTACGGCTGCCTCCGTGTCGTTCCATCATCGCTTGCCTGCTCGACAAGTTCGACCAGGACGCCGCCCGCGTTCTTCGGATGAATGAAGTTCACCCGTGAGCCCGCGGTCCCCGTTCGAGGCTCGTCATAGAGCACCTCTACTCCACGTTCCCTCAACACTGCCGTCGCAATCTCGATGTCGTCGACCGTGTAGGCGATCTGCTGGACACCCTCGCCACGCTTGCCGAGGAACTTGGTGAGAGGCGAGTCCTCGCGCAACGGCGCGAGTAGCTGGAGTGGCGGACCGCCACCGTCACCGACCGTCAACATCGCCTCCACCACGCCCTGGTCGTCGTTGACCTCGATGTGCGTGACGTGCATTCCGAACCGCTGCTCGTACTCCTTCAAGGCCGCCTCGAGATCGTGAACCGCGATCCCCACATGGTCGATCGCACGAAATACCGGCAGCTGAACTTCGTCGTTCATGGGTCCATCGTGCGCCATGGGTACCCGAGCCGTCCGTAGGTAGGGTGATCGGACAGCATGAACCCCCTGGATGAACCTGTCGAAACGAGCGGAGACAACGCCATGACCGCGGTCATCCTTGCCGGCGCGCGCACCCCGATGGGCCGGCTGCTCGGCAACTTGAAGAACTTCTCGGCCGTCGAGCTGGGCGGTTTCGCGATCGCGGCCGCGCTCGAACGTTCCGGGATGGCGCCCGAGCACGTGCAGTACGTGATCATGGGCCACGTCCTCCAGGCCGGCGCCGGGCAGATCACCGCCCGCCAGGCCGCCGTCAAGGGCGGACTGTCGATGTCGGTTCCCGCGTTGACGATCAACAAGGTCTGCCTCTCGGGGCTGGACTCGATCGCGTTGGCGGCGCAGCTCATCCGGGCGGGCGAGTTCGACGTCGTGGTCGCCGGCGGCATGGAGTCGATGACGAACGCCCCGCACGTGCTCCCGAAGTCGAGGGAGGGCGTGAAGTACGGCGACGCCCGGCTGATCGACTCGATGGCGTACGACGGGCTTTTCGATGTCTTTACCGACGCGGTGATGGGTGAGCTCACCGAGAAGCACAACGCGAAGCTCGGCATCTCGCGTACGGAGCAGGACGCGTTCGCGGCCCGGTCGCACCAGCTGGCGGCTTTGGCGCAGAAGAACGGCGGGTTCGAGGGCGAGATCGTGCCGGTGTCGGTGCCGCAGCGGCGGGGCGAGCCCGTAGTGATTTCGGAGGACGAGGGGATCCGGCCGGACACCTCCGTCGAGGTACTGGCTGGCCTGAAGCCGTCGTTCGCCGCGGACGGAACGATCACCGCTGGGTCCGCCTCGCCGATCTCCGACGGCGCGTGCGCGGTCGTGGTGACGTCGAAGACGTACGCCGAGGAGAACGGGCTTCCCTGGCTCGCCGAGATCGGTGCGCACGGCGTGGTGGCCGGCCCGGACTCGACGCTGCAGTCGCAGCCCTCGAACGCGATCCGCGCGGCTTGCACGAAGGAGGGCATCTCGCCTTCCGAGCTGGACCTGGTCGAGATCAACGAGGCGTTCGCGTCGGTCGCGATCCAGTCGATGCGGGAGTTGTCGCTGGACGAGTCGAAGGTGAACGTCGCGGGCGGCGCGATCGCTCTGGGGCACCCGCTCGGGATGTCCGGGGCGCGGATCGTTCTGCACCTGGCGCTGGAGCTGTCCCGCCGGGGCGGCGGCGTCGGCGCCGCGGCCCTGTGTGGCGGGGGCGGCCAGGGCGACGGGCTGATCGTCCGGGTGCCCCGCGGATGACCCGGATGGCTCGGCGGCGGCCGACTGTTGCCGAGCTCGTCGACGACGCGCGGGCGGGCTCCGCGCGGGCGGTCGGGCGGCTGATCTCGCTGGTCGAGGACGCCTCGCCCTCGTTGCGCGAGGTGGCGGCGGCGTTGGCGCCGCACGCCGGGAAGGCCGAGGTCATCGGGCTGACCGGCGCTCCGGGCGTGGGCAAGTCGACCTGTACGGCGGCGCTGGTCGCCGCCTACCGGTCGGAGGGCCGGCGCGTGGGCGTACTGGCGGTGGACCCGTCGTCCCCGTTCTCCGGCGGCGCGCTGCTCGGCGACCGGATCCGGATGCAGGACCACGCGACCGACGACGGGGTGTTCATCCGTTCGATGGCGACCCGCGGCCACCTCGGCGGGCTGGCGTGGGCCACGCCGCAGGCGCTGCGCGTGCTGGACGCGGCGGGCTGCGACGTGATCCTGGTCGAGACGGTGGGCGTCGGGCAGTCCGAGGTCGAGATCGCCGGCCTCGCGGACACCACCGTCGTCCTGCTCGCGCCGGGCATGGGCGACGCGATCCAGGTGGCGAAGGCAGGCGTGCTCGAGGTCGGCGACCTGTACGTCGTCAACAAGGCCGACCGCGACGGCGCCGAACAGGTCAGCCGCGACCTCCGCCACATGCTCGCGCTGGGCACCCGCTCGGCCGACGCCTGGACGCCACAGATCCTCAAGCTGGTGGCCTCGGTGGGTACGGGCGTCCCCGAGCTCGTCGCGGCCATCGCCGCGCACCGCTCCCACCTGCGCGAGAGCGGTGAGCTGGACAGCAGGCGGCGGCGCCGGATCCACGACGAGATCGAGATCCTCGCCCTGACCGCGCTGCGGCAACGCTTCGGCTACCTGCCGGCAGGCCACCAAGTGGACGCGCTCGTCGACCGCGTCCTCGCCGGCAAGCTCGACCCCTACGCCGCCGCCGACGAACTGGTGGCCGAGGTCACCCAGACCTAGCTTGCGCGCACGTGCGTGCGGACGGGACCCCGCTCCGGGCCAATAGGGCGGTGATGGTCAGCGCCAGCCGAGCTGCTCGTGCGACCACGTCTTCCCGTTGGCGGTGCCATCGAGGGCTGGGTCGATGAAGCGTCTGACGAGTTGGGTGGCGAGCCCGACGGTCGTGTAGTCGGCGCAGTACGGCACAGGCTCGGCAAGCCTGGCATAGCCGGCCCCCCAGGTGGCCGGCACCGTGAAGCGATCGAACGATTCCATCTGGCGTCGGCGCGACTCGGCAGTAATCGCGAAGCCAAGTGCGGTTCCGTCGACGTCCTGAGTGGTAGCGAAGACCACGAGGTCGACGAGGTCCTTCTCCCGGCTGGACGCGTACTCGCCGTAGCAGGCCATCGTCGCGCAAACCTTGTCGGCGATCTGGTCGACAACGGGGTAGAGGCGGTACTTGTGGCTAACCAGCCTCGGCAGGTCAAGCGCGTTGGCAGGTTCGGTCGTGGTGACGTCACCAGTCACTCCCGCGCCAACAGCAAGATCGACGTTGAGGGAACCCTTACGGCTGAGACCGATGTAGATGTCGAACCTGACCTCGTAGCCCTCGGTGTAGGGCTGGTTGTCGTTGCCGATGGACTCGGTGTGGCTGGTGTACTCGAAGCGGAAGTGGTCCCCGAGGTCAATCTCCGCGAGGCGGATCAGATCAGCGAGAGTTTGACTGAGGGTGAAGCCGCGGCGAGCTAGGTCGATGTCCTGGGTGGCACGCGCGGACGGCACGCGCGCAAGCATCCCGGTGCCGCCTTTCAGGAGCCAGTCCGGATCCATCGCCCTCTGAGAAGATGCGGCACAGGAAGCGGTTGAAGTACTCGAGCCGAGTCCGGCGACTGACGTCAAGGGACGGATCGGCCTTGGCCGCCTTCTTCGCGGCATCCTTGATCGCTGACTCGACGCCTGCCGCGGTGAGGTATGGCTCGTGGTCAGCCATGTTGAACCGCACTCAGCGCTTCGCGAATGGCGGCGATCGTCTGTGGCTCGAGCGCGGGACTGTCGCTCAGCGACTTTGCCCAAGCCCGGCTGACCTCTTTCATCGCGTCGCCGTTGACGAACTGCGCTGAAATCTGACGGACAAGGTCGTCGAAGCCCGGGCTCTTGATCAGTTCGGCGAGCTGTGGGGACACGACAACATTCTGAAGTTTCGCTGTGATCGACTCCTGGATCGACCGCACCGTGTTCTGCATCTCGGGCGTCATGATGAGTCGATCAAGATCTGCCTTGCTGAGGCTGCCGAGAAAGCCTGCGGCAACGCGAGAGCCCAGGAAAGTGTCTGCCGCGACCCGGCGTGCGACGGACACAGGGTCGATGCCGGCAATCTCCATCAGGCGATGGAGCAGGGCAGTGCCATCGCCCTTGCGGAAATGGTTTCGCTCGGCCAGCGGTGCTAGCAGTTCTTCGAGTCGCGCCAGGTCGAGGTTGCGCTGGCGCGCGGCATCGCGGAGGGCGCCGGCAACGAGGCTCAGCTCACCGAGGTTCTCGACGAGGTCAGCTACGGTGCGCTCCATCGTCATGACGGGCAGGCCCTCGACGAGAATGACATCGCGCGGGTCGAGGACACGCTGGCGATAGCGGATCCCGCGGCGCTGGCTCTGCCTGCGCACGGAAGAGATGAAGTCGTGACGGAGTGCTCGGAAGTCACCGATGCCGTGGAGCGCCGCAGCGGTCTCGCCAGCCACCACGACGCCATTGACGCGATCCTTGATGCGCACCTCGCCCCTCGTCTTCGGATCGGTGCTCAGCCAGGCGGCGCGGAGATCGTCGAACTGGTCATCGGGAGCGCCGGCATCCCTGTAGACGCCGTGGGCGAGGCGTTCAAGGTGGCCCGCCTCGGCGAGTCGGGAGAGATCCAGGCGCGAGATTCCGTGTACGCCGGCCTGAGCCGACGTCACCATGCCCCACTGGTAGGCGGTCAGCTCCGCTAGAATCTGCAGCGCTTCTATGGACTTCACACTTGGATAGTATCACCTAAGATGATACATTCCAAGCAGCAGATCGATTCGCCCCCTGAGACTACAGTCGGTTATTGACACGACGAAAGGCCTGGTCGACACTGCCGGACGGCCGACCAGGCCCAGTCAAAGGAACGTCGTTACAGCCGGGACAGAGCCCGGTCGCTCACCACAGGATGCAGTCCGAACTGCCGTGCCCGGCGTTCGGCGAACGCGGCCATGCCGGCGTCGTCGGCGTAGTCCAGCGCGTACAGGTCGAGGTCCAGCTCCAGCAGCCGCTCGGCCAGGCGCGCGTGGTGCTCCAGCGTCTCCTGCGGCCAAGGCGCGTAGCCACTGGTCACCCAGCGCACCGTGAACGACTCGAACAGGATCCCGTCCACGATCTCCGCCAGCTGCGGCAACAGTCCGAAGCCGCGGTTCGCCAGGATGTAGCCCGTCCCCACGACCTCGCGCAAGGCCGCGATCAACGTCAACATGTGCGGCACATCCTCGGGGAACGTCAACTCCACGTTGAGCGCGTCGAGGAACAACCCCTTGAAGCCCAGAGCCAACGCCGATCGTGCCTGCGACAGCACGTGGTCGACCCAGTCCGGGTGGTCGACGTGTACGAACGCGCCGCCCCAGTCCGGGTTCCGCGAGGTCCGCTGCCATGGTGCGGGCGGACCCTGGTCCTCCGAAAGCGACAGGTACGCGATGGGTTCGACCCCGCGAGCGCGCAGTGTCGCCAACTCCTCTTCGGAGTACCCGTACGGCTGCAGTACGGCGCGCTTGTACGCGGAGAGCCTGTCGAGCTCACCTACGCCGTAATAGAAGACGATCGGCAGCGCTGTCATCCCCGCCAACTCTCCCGGTACCAATCGAAGGTCCGCCGGACGCCTTCCTCCAGCGGTACGGACGGCTCGTACCCGGTGAGCCGCCGTAGCTTGCCAAGGTCCGGGCACCGCCGTGCCACCGAGCCGGCTGGCGCGTCCAACAGCGACAGCGTAGGACTCACGTTCGCGATCCGCAGCACGAGCTTCGCCAGATCGGCGATGTTCGTCTCCGCGGTGTCGTCACCAATGTGGACGATCTCGCCGATCGCCTCGTCGCAGGACATCAGCCGCAGCATCGCCTCGACCGCGTCGTCGACGTGGCAGAACGCGCGGAACTGGTCGGCACCCCAGACGCGGAACGGCTCTTCGCCGTTCTGAGCACGCAGCGCCATCTCCGGGATCACGTGGTCGGCGCCCATCCGAGAGCCGTAGACGTTGTGGAAACGCCCCACCACAGCGCGAAGGCCGTTCGCCCGGGCGCCGTGGATGAACGCGGACTCCCCGAGCAGCTTGGAGATCGCGTACGCGAACCGCGGCGACGTGACGTCGGCGATCATCACCGGGACGTCCTCGGCGGTCGGTACGGGAACGATCCCCGCGTCGACGCCGCCGGCGTACACCTCGCTCGTGGAGGCGAAGAAGATCCGGTCGCCCTTCTCGGCCCAGTCGAGCAGGTGCAGGGCCGCGAGGGTGTTCACGCGAACGACGCGCGCCGGGTCCTTCTCGACGTTCCGGACACCGACGACCGCCGCGAGCAGGTAGATCTGGTCCCAGCCGTGCGGGATCGACGCCCAGGTCGCCGGCGACGTGAGGTCGCCGGAGATCACCTCGACCGACGGATGCGAACGGACCGCATCGAGGTCGGCATCCTCACGCCCACGGGAGAAGTCGTCGACGATCGCGACCTCGTGCCCATCGGCCACAAGCCGTTTCGCCAGGTGCAGGCCGATGAAGCCCGCACCTCCCAGGAGCAAAGCCTTCATGCCGCGTCCACACCCTTCGGGAGGTAACCGAGACCGGCGTAGCGGACACCAGCCGCCGCGATCGCCTTCTCGTCGAGAATTCGCCAGGAGTCATAGATGAACAGCGGCCTGTTGTCGGCGAGGATGTCGTCGACGAGCAGCCCGCGGTAGTCCGGGTGGTCGTTGATCACGAGGATCGCGTCGGTCTCGGCGAACGCCTTCGTCAGCTCGACGGGCACGCCGCCGTACCAGCGGATCGTCTCGTCGGTGACCAGGGGGTCGTGGCCCAGCACGGTGATCCCGGCGTCGGTGAAGACCGGCATCATCGACGCGATCGGCGTGCCGCGCATGTCGTCGGTCGCCGGCCAGCCCTTGTACGCCCAGCCGAGAACGGAGAGCCGCGCGCCCTCGGTCGAGCCGCGCTCGGCCTGGAACAGCTCGACGATCTTCTGCGCGACGTGGACCGGCATGTACTCGTTCAGCTCGCGCGCCTTGCCGACCAGGAACGGCTTCCGCTCACCGCGGGAGCTGGTCATCATGATGTACGGGTCCTTCGACAGGCAGCCGCCGCCGACGTAGCCCGGCTTGGACAGGTCCGGCCGCGGGTAGTCGAGGTTCGTCGCGCGAATGACCTCGAGCGGGTCGAGCCCGTTCGCCTCGGCGATCAGCGCGAGCTCGTTGCCGAAGGAGTAGATCAGGTCGGTGTGGCAGTTGTTCGACAGCTTCACCATCTCGGCGGCCTCGAGGCTCGAGACCGGAACGATCTGCTTGGACAGCTGGGAGAACACCTCGATGCCCGCGGCGAGGCTCGCCTCGTCCAGGCCGCCGACGACCTGCGGCAGCTCGACGAGCTCGCGGAGCGCCTGACCCTGGATCGTGCGCTCGGGCGCCATGACGAGCAGCGCCTTGCCCCACGCACGGAGCAGGTGCGGGAGAACGACCTCACGGCTCGTGCCGATCGGGACCGTGCTGCGCACGACGACGAGGGTCTCCGGCCCGCACCACTCGGCGATGTTGCGTGCCGCCGCGGCGAGGAACGTGAGGTTCGGCTCGTGGGTGGCCTCGTCGATCGGGGTGGCGACGGAGATCATCACCGCGTCCAGGCCCTCACGCGGAAGCTCGGTGCCGATGAACAGGTTCTTGCCGATCAGCTCGGCGAACACCTCGTCGACGCCCGGCTCGAAGATGTGCGGCTTCCCTCGGGACAACGACTCGATCACTGCTGGCTTCACGTCCACGCCATGGACCACGTGACCCGCGCGAGCGAGTGCGGCGGCCAGGGTCAGGCCGACGTAGCCCATCCCGACTACCCCGATTGTCTTGGGCATCGTCAGATTCCTTTCGGTGGTGCAGTCGTCAGTAGTGGTGCGTCACGGGCAGGGCGGACGGATTCGATCCAGCTCGAGATCCGTCGCATAGCCCGCGAACCGTTCATTCGCGTACTTGTCGCAGGCGTTGTCGCGGTTCGTCTTGGCGCTGACATAGTCGACGGCAAGAACGATCTTGCCGGCATCCCTCAATGCCCGTGTGTTGTCGAGGTTCTCGCGGCACCATGACTCGGTACATGCTTCATCGGTGGCGAGGAAGAACAGCTCCTCCATGCCGATGCCGTCGATGGCCTCGGTATAGCCCTTATGGTGGCGCAGCTCTGGGGAGTTCTGTGGGAATATCCAGAAATCAACGTTGTGACTCTTGCTGTACGAGCTCATCCGCATGATCAGGTCGACCATCTTTCGGCCAAGCGTCGAACGCGTCTCCCCTGGCACCTCCGAGAGCTCGATCTCCTCGTAAGCAAGCGGGGTGTCCAGATACACGCCGTCGAACCCGGCCTTCCGCGCCTGGTCGAGCCGTGGTCGGATGACGTTGTCCCACCACCATTTGTCCCAGTACCGCACGAAGTACTCCTGCGGCCAGTCCTCCCAGCGGTTGAGGATCAACGAGGGCGCCTCGCGCTGCATCTCGGCGTACTCGTGACGGAAGTTCTCGATGCTGCCGATCTCGAAGTAGGCAAGGACTTTCTTGCCTGACGAGCGAAGCTTCGAGATCTCCGAGTTGGTGAAGTAGTCGGTGTTCGCGTCACGGGCAAGGTCGATCACGGCCAGCTGGTGCGGGGCCGCGGCCAACGCGTCCAGCCGGTCGTTCTGGTAACCCTGCAACTGGTAGACCCAGTTGGTGATTCGCGGCTTCACCTTCGGCTTCCTCGGTGGTGCGGGCTTCGGCTTGGGGCGCGGCTTGCGCGTCGGCGTCGGCTTGGCATGCGGCTTTGTCGGCTTGGCGCTCGGCGGCCCCGGCGTCTTCGAAGCCACCTTTGGTGTGGTCGTTGGTGACGCCGTGCCCGTTGTGCCCGATGTGGTCGAACCGTTCGATGTGGTGGGGTTTGCGGTGCTACTTCCCGCGGCCTTCGGGTCGCCCCCTCCACTGGAACAGCCCGTGGCGACAAGTCCCAACAACAGCAGAAAACACAGCCCCACCAGGCGTTTCGACACTGCGCACTTCTCCCGATTCAGCCTGCGTCCGCCAGGGCGGACCAGATCGATGTGACGGTGTCGTCGAGATCGTGCTGTGGCTGCCATCCGAACACGGTAGCGGCACGGCTGATGTCGGCTCTTATCCAGCTGACATTGGCCGAACGGGCCGAACCCACTCCAACTTCCTCGATCTCACCCTTGAACCCAGCCGCCTCGGCGAGTCGCTCGACCGCGGTGCGTACGGTGACCGCACGACCGCTAGCGATGTTGAACACCGAGTACGGCAAGGACGAAGCGACGGTGGCAGCTACCACGCCACGAGCGACGTCTCGAACGTCGACGAAGTCGCGGTAGGCCGTAAGCGGACCGAGCGTGAGGACAGATTCGCCTTGCTCGATTGCCTCTTTGAGTTTCGCGGCCGCCCTGCCGAGCACGTTCGCGCTCGACACGCCACCGCCGATGGGGTTGAACACCCGTAGCGTCGCGCCACTCACCCGACCGTCCTGCGTGGCAAGGCTGAGTTGACGGGTCGCCGCCCAGTGGCTCAGGCCGTAGTCGCTGACCGGGTTCACCGCGCTGTTCTCGGTGACCGACTCGCCCTCCGGCACCGGCCCGTACTCCCCGGCCGAGCCGAGGCGGACCAGCCGGATACCAGGACGAATCCGCGCGCACGCGTCGATCAGCTTCGCCACCACCATGGTGTTGGACAGCAGCAGCTCCGAGCTCGTGCCGTCCAACAGCCCTGTGCAGTTGACGATCGCGTCCGGCTGATGGGACCGCAGCACCGCCTCCAGACCGTCGACGTCGACGGTCTGGAGGTCACAGGTGGCGCGGCCGACCGGCCGGACCGAGGTCACGGCCGGATCGGCAGCGAGCACACTCCCCACATGCCGTCCGATGAACCCTGAAGCACCGAACAGCACAACCCTGGTCATACCGCGCGTTCCGTGATCCGCTCTGGTAGCAACATCGGACGCAGGCTCTCGAACTGCGCGTTGGCCTCGTCGTAGTCCTCCGGGCGACCGATGTCGAGCCAGTAGCCGTCGAACTCGTACGAGAGCGGGTTGCGCCGCTGGTCGAGCAGGTCGAGCACGAGCTTGTCGAAGCCCAGCGACATACCCTCCGGGTACGGGTCGATCGTCTTACGGGACATGCCGTAGACGCCCATGCTGACCCGGTACGGAAGCGACGGCTTCTCGGTGAACCCCACGACGTGACCGTCGAGGATGTCCAGGACGCCGAAGTCGATCTTCGCCGCGCGTCCCGCGGTCGCCACCGTGAGCGGCGCGCCGGAGAGGACGTGCGTGTGCAGAAGATCGCTGTAGTCGAGGTTCGTCAGCACGTCACCGTTCATCACGATGAAGTGCTCGGGCAGACGGTCTCTGAGGTTGAACAGCGGTCCGACGGTCGACAGCGGCTTGTCTTCCTCCGCGTAGTCGATCTCCATCCCCCACCGCGATCCATCCCCGACGAACGCCCGAATCAGGTGTCCCAAATGGTTGATCGCAATCGTCGCCGACGTAAAGCCATAGGTCGACAGCTGCTGAAGCACGATCTCGAGGATCGCGTGGCTGTTACCAATCGGCACGAGCGGCTTCGGCAGCGCTGTCGTGTACGGCATCAGCCGCACTCCCCTGCCGCCCGCAAGTATCACTGCGTGCATTTCATCCCCACCCTCTAGTTGAACTACTACTTGTGATATCTAGCCTGGCCCAGTCGCATGCCCATGGCGGCTAGAAAGAGCACGAACAACAGCAACGAGCTCCCTAGGAAAACGGCTGTATCTGCCAACGGAGAAGGCCTCCCCGGTGACAACATGGTGAAGGCGATGTGAAGACCTGCACACGCGGCCAGAGATCCACACAGCCATCCGTATCTCGCCATCTCGGCAAGACGAAACCCAAGAAAGAACGTGCCGGCCAGCACGACCCCGGACGCCGTCATGATGACGGCGGCGGGAGTCAACATATCGGCGGCCCGGAGCGCGAACAGCAGGATCACTGCGAGCAAGGCCGCCACCCCCAAACAAACGCCTACGTTGCGGGCGAGTAGAACCCAGATCTTACCGACGAACTCTCTCGGGTACCGGACCTTTCCAAGTAATGCTCGCGCCTCCGTACCGAACTCCTTGGCCCGCCATTCGACCACCCCCATGGCCGTGATCAGCGGTACGAACCCGAGCAGGATCTCGAGGTTCGTCATCATGTAAGGAGCCTGCGAGTGCAGGAAGAAAATTGCCATCAAAGCGGCATAAGACAGGACCGCCGGAAGCTGGACGAATTCTCCTCTGAGACCCGCACGAATATTGGGCTCTTTGCCTTCCTTCTTTTTCAAGGTTTGGCAAAGTGCGACCACGAATGCGGCCACGACCGATATCACCACTTCGATGATCGCGATGTACAGCATCGGCCTGCCAACGATGAGATAACACACGCCGACGATCGCCGCCGGCGTCATCGCGAGCAGCAACAAGTCCTCGCGCCGGTAGAACATCAACAACCCGGACGCCATCTGGTACATCATCTGGCCCGCGGCGAGTAACACCAGCTGGTAGCCGGCGCCCGTCGTCACGACCACGATCACGGCCGCGCCCACGCCGAGCGGAATGGCGAGGAACGACGAGATCGCGAGGAGCTTCGCCGCCGCGCCGGGGTAGCCGCGGCCGAGCAGCCGGTACGCCATCCACGTGGCGCCGCCGGCCCAGACCCAGCCGATCGCGCCGGCGAGAATAAGACCAAGAGAGAGGGATCGCGGCCCGACGAACGCCATCGCGGCCGGGAACACCGCTGCCGGCATCAGGTAGAGCAGGCCGTGTCCGATGTCGCGGATCGCGGCGCGCCACTCGATCGGCGTCCGCGCCCTCGTCGCGACGATCGGCTCGGTCGAGCCGACGCGGTACCGCACCTCGTCGGCGAGCGCGAAGACGTCCGGATAGCCGTACTGGTCACGGGCGATCTGGTCGGTGATTCCCTCGGCCTCGAGGGTCGCGGCGACGTGCAGCCCGTCGACGGCGCGGAGCACCGTGGAGCGCATCTTCTCGGCGAGGTTGTCCACCGGGTCGCCGCTCACGCTGTGTGACGCCATCGCGGCGGCGTCGTCGATCATCGTGGTGATGGCGCGCTGAGCGCCGACGTGCGCCTGCGCAACGGCGGCGGCGTCAAGCTCAGCTTGACGGACTCGTTCGAGGGCCGTACGTACCACTAGGGAACGAGCTTCGACCTCTCGTGCCACTCGTTCCTTGGCGTCCTCGGCACCCTGGTGCTCATCGGTCACGGATGCTCTCCCGCTGGCATCATGGCGGCTGACGGAACGAGCGACTCGGTGGTCTCGGTCTCCGTATCGGACTCGCCCCGCTGCTCACCGATCTTCACGAGCTCGGTGTTGACCGGCTCCTCGTCGGCGACGTGCTCGTAGACGGCGCGGTACGCGTCCAACGACTGATTCAGGGTGAACCGCGTCATCACCCGATCGTGAGCCATCACCGAGAGCTTGGTCCGCAGCTCGTCGTCCTTGAGCAGCTTCACGCAGGCTTCGGCAACCCCCTTGTGGTCGTGCGGGGCGACGACGAAACCCGTGTCGGCGACGGCCTCAGCGACGCCGCCGACATTGGTAGCCACGACCGACCGTCCGCAGGCCATCGCTTCCACCACGGTGTAAGGGAATCCCTCCGAGATGCTCGTCAAAGCGACGATGCTTCCCGCGTGGTATGCGTGAACGGGCGTGGACACTCTTCCTTCCAGCACGGCGATTCCGGTGAGGTCGAGCTCCTCGATCAGATCCACGCAGCTCTCGTGGTAGACCTCGTTGCCGTGTGGGGTGGAGCCGAACATCCGCAGCTTCGCCTCGGGGATCTGCTTGTGCACGAGCGCGAACGCGCGGATCAGCGTGTGCAGATCCTTCAGCGGGTCGATGCGACCCATGAACACGATCGTCGGCTCGTCCGGCTCGGTCTCCGCCTTCGGGAACTCGTCCGGCGGAACTCCGTTGTACATCGTCCACATGCGCTCAGGATCCGCGCCGTTCTGGAGCTGCCAGCGCCGGTTGTAACTCGAGTGCGGCGCGAGTGCGTCCGCGACGAGATAGCCGGCGCCGGCAAGCATCCGGAAGAAGCTGAGGATGAGGACCTTCACCCCATGCGGGGCGTTGTCGTTGACGTAGGAGAGGTACCGCTCACGGAGGTAGATGCCGTGCTCCGACATCACCACCGGCGTGCCGTACCGCCACTTCGCCGCCATCGCGACCAGCATCGACAAACCGTTCATCGACGCGTGCACGATGTCGGCCTCGACCGGCTTGGCGGCGAGCGGGCGCAACATGTGCTCGATCAGCCAAGCCGCCTCGAGAGCGTCAGCGAGAGAGAGGTGCGTCGTCTGCACCTCGCTCCAGGCGTCCATCACCATCGTGAGCGCCTGGTTCGAGGTGAGCGCGTGGGACAGGTTGCCCCCACCAGCCGCGTAGTCGTAGAGACCACGCAGCGCGTGGAGGAAGCGGCGGCGGACGACCGACTGGTCCTCGACCGACTGCCGCAGCGGAGCGATCAGCGTGGCGAGGAACTCCTCGTACGCATGGGCAAACGCTGGTCCGGGTGACCCCGACCGGCGACCGCCGGTCGGGGCCGGGCCCCAGAGCTCGATGGAACGAACCCGAACCAAGTTGTCCGGAGAGTCCCACACTTGCTCCTCCTCGCCGTCCACCGTGAGAGCGACCATCTCCCACTCGTAGTCGTCGAGGCCTCGGATGAGCTGGTCACACCAAACGCTGACGCCGCCCATCGCAAACGGGTAGGTCCCTTCCGAGACCAGCGCGACTCTCACGGCAGGATGCTGGGTGTGAACGTCACCGGGGTGTTGGCGGCCAGGGTGATCGGCGCGGACTTCTCCGTGCCGTAGGTCGTGAACCCAGCCGTCGCCGCACCGGTCATCGTGACCGAACCAGCCTGCGGGGACGTCACCGTGACCTTGTTCGTGGTCCGGTCGTACACCGCACGCGCACCGGCGGCCAGCGTCTCGAAGTGCACGTTGCGCTTCGACACGTTGTCAGCCAGCTTCGTCCAGCCCGGCGACAGCAGAGGCACCTTGTAGTACGAGGTGTACTTCGCCATCACCTGGTCGGCCCAGTCGCCCAGCAGCGTCTTGTTCTGCGTGCTGCAGAGCTTGAACCCGAGGATCGTGATGCACTTGTAGCTGTAGTCGCGCAGGTTGCCGATGTGGAACGTGTGCGTGTACATCGAGCCGCTCGCGACGTGCTGCATCGCTACGTCGGTCTCGTAGTTCATCAGCTGCGTGTACGTCTGGTTCACGGGGAAGAACGGGAACTTGCCGTTCGGCCCGTAGTACATGTTGTAGAAGTACGTCTCTTCCTCAGGCGTGGTGCTGAAGTACGCGATGTTGGTCGGCCAGTCCGGCACGATCAGCAGGCTCGGGTCCATCGGGTGCCGCACGCCGCAGTTGAAGCAGGACGGCTGGTGGCTCACGAAGGACATGTTGCCGTGGAAGTACTTCACGCCCGCGGCCTTGGCAGCCGCGATGAGGTTCGGGTTCGACGCCATCAGGCCGTAGTCGGTCGGCGGGTCGATGTCGTTGTTGGGGTCCGGGTGGAACACTCCGAGTCCGGAGTACTCGCCGGTCTTGAGGATCTGCTTGTCGGTCGGCAGACCGAGCTGAGCACCGCGCGTGAGGTTGTTGTTGATCTCAGCGAGGGTGCTGGCGTAGTCGCTGGAGTTCAGCTTCGGGTGCGTCAACGTGTGGTTGACCCAGCGGAAGTTGTTCCGCAGGCAGCGCGACGTCGAGGTCAGCTGCGCGACGGTCCCGTTCGGGTAGCACGTCGTGTTCGAGCTCGTTGCGGCGTCGCCGGCGTTGTACGCGAGGTCCATCGTGTACGCCGAGCCGAGCGGGTACTTCTGCCGCAGCTTCTTCTGCACCTCGTTGGCGTTGTACGCGTCGTGCGCGGTCATCTGGAAACCGGGCTCGGGCTTGTACGTGCCGTTCGGCAGCAGCTCGTCGGAGCTGTTGAACCAGTCGTCGACGTCGGTCATCAGGTAGTGCTTCTGGTCACCGAAGTACAGACCACGGGTCGCCCACCGGAACATGCCGTAGACGAGCAGGTTGGACTGCAGCAGGTACTGGTTGTTCGAGTACGACAGCGCCAT
Organism: uncultured Actinomycetota bacterium; assembly: GCA_963762635.1. Lineage (GTDB taxonomy): Bacteria > Actinomycetota > Actinomycetes > Propionibacteriales > Actinopolymorphaceae > Tenggerimyces. Next base: position 250,464 of record CAVXLQ010000003.1, on the reverse strand, counting down.
CCGCTCACGACCGTCGGTCGAGGTGGACGTGACACCGAGAATGCTGCTGCCCGTCTGGATGATCGGCGTCGCGGCGCAGCCTGCCTGCAGCGTGTTGCGGTACACGTACGACTGCAGGATCGGGATCTTCACGCCGCTCTTGAGGTCGCTGAACGCGGCCTGGCCGGCCGCGGTGAGCGTGGCCTGCAGCGGAGTGTCGCCGACACCGACCTCGGTGCCCTGCCGCATGCAGTAGTCCTCGGGGTACGTGCCGTAGCTCGAGTAGACCGTGGCCTGGCGGACCTTGAAGTCACGCTCGTACGCCCACAGCACGTTCCACTCGGTGCCGTCGAACGCGCTGGTCCCCGCCGAGGCGTCGAACAGCATCGCGTCGGTCAGCAGGATCGCGTTGTACTTGCCGACGCCGTCCGCGCCGACGAGCTGGTCCGCGGTCAGCGGCGTGCTCTTGGCGTAGAGAACGTCGTACGCGGCGCCGACGCGATCGAGCGTCGACTTCCAGGTCGGAAGGTGGATGTCGTTCGCGTCGAACGCGACGACCAAGGCGCGCAAGGCGACCTTGTCAGTCGCCGCGAGCGTCGCGGCCTTCGGTGCCAGCGAACGAAGCTTCAAGTTGCGCTGGACAGCCACCGTCCCGGACTTCTTGGTCAGTGGCTTGGCCGGCTTGGCCTTCTGCGGCTTGACCGCGGACTTTGCCGGAAGTTGGTGGTCGTGGTCACCCACGCGATCCCGCGCGAGCGGGTTGCCGGTGACTTGTTGTGTTGGGCCAGGGCCAGCAGTCTGGCCGGCCACTGCCGTAGCCCCGACACCGGCCGTGACGACAGTCACGGTCAGCGCGAGGCGCAGCAGCATACGACGAAGTTGGGCAGGGTGGTTCATTAGATTGGCCCCCCACAGGCGCGATCCGTAATGAAGATAAGTGGCCCCGTACCAATGTAGCGCTGCGACTACTGGGTAGTCGCAGCCCGACGTTAACAGTCGCCGCTGGGACCCGGAGTCGCTTTTGATCAATCCACGGGAAACATCGTCGTCACAAAGAGCGAACATGTATCGACGTGGCACGAACCGGACAATGTCCTCAGCGTTACAAGAGGTACGAAGTGTACGAACTATCTATTTGGGACGTGGCCGCAAGCTAGCCGGCCGGGCTCGGGCGGGTGTGGGCGGCCAGCGCGACGGCGATCTCGCACGCCTCGAGCATGGCCTGAGCGATACCGCGCGCGTCGTCGAGCGCGTATGGCCGTTCCGTCCCGTCCTGAGTGATGATCACCATGTCGCCGGCTTCCGCCTTGACCAGGCTGACTTCGACCGGACCGCCCCAGCGCGCGGGAATGCGCCAGATGCGTTGAACTTCCGCCATGAGCGGACCCCTCCCCCTCCCCGACCCTTCTGCGCGGAGAGAACGAGCGTAACCGCGCTCCAGTGCGTACCGGGTCGGATTCGGGTGAACGGGCTCGTCGCTGTGGGCGGCTGCGGCGGGGTCTCTGGAGCGGGCGTCTGAATGATCGTCTGTCGGGCAGGGGACGAGAACGGAGCGAGCAGGGTCGATGACAGGCAGCGAGGAACGGCACGAGGGCTCGGCTGAGGCTTCTCCGGAGGGGGAAGCGGTCCGGACCGCGGCTCCGGCTCCGGAGGCGACTCCTGCCTCCGGCTCGGAGGAGCGCCGGGAAGAGGGCGGCGGGCCGGGCGGGCTGCCGTTCGGGCGACCGGGCGCGCGGATCTCCCGTACGTCCCCGTTCTATCTGGGCTTCTTCGGCGCGTTCGGCGTCTTCGTCGCCTGGGCACTCGCGAACATGATGGTCAACGCCCGCAGCGTGGTGGTGCTCGTCGTGGTCGCGATCTACCTCGCGATCGGCCTGAACCCGATCGTCGAATGGCTGATCCGCCGCCGTGTCAAGCGCGGCTTGGCAGTGCTGATCGTGTTCGTTCTCGTGATCGCGGTCTTCGGTCTCGTGGCGGTCGCGATCGTCCCTCTCCTCACCGACCAGATCAACGGCCTGATCACGCAGGCGCCCACCTGGTTGGACGAGCTGCAGCGGAACGAGCGGATCCGAGATCTCGACGAGCAGTACAAGATCATCGAGAAGCTGCAGGGCTACATCACCAACGGCGACATGTGGACGCAGGTGTTCGGCGGCATCGTCGGCGTCGGACGGGTCGTGCTGAGCACGCTGTTCAGCGCGTTCACGTTGCTCGTTCTGACGCTGTACTTCCTCGCCTCCTTGCCCCGTACGAAGAACGCGGTGTACACGCTGGTGCCGCGGTCCCGGCGGGAGCGGGTGACCAAGCTCGGCGACGAGATCATCGAGCGGATCGGCGCGTACGTCGGCGGACAGCTGCTGGTCGCGGGACTCGCCGCGGGTTCGTCGTTCCTGTTCACGTCGTTCGCCGGACTGGGCGAATACTCGGTCGCGTTGGCGATCGTGGTCGGCGTGCTGGGCATGGTGCCGATGATCGGCGGCCTGCTGGGCGCGGCGATCGTCACGGCGATCGGCTTCGTGTCCGACCTGAAGGTCGGGATCGCGTGCGTGATCTTCTACCTGATCTACCAGCAGCTGGAGAACTACTTCATCTACCCCCGCGTGATGCAGCGGTCGGTCAGCGTGCCCGGGACGATCACGATCGTGGCGGCCATGCTGGGCGGCTCGATGCTCGGCATCACCGGCGCCCTACTGGCCGTCCCCACCGCCGCCGCGCTGCTGCTGATCATCCGCGAGGTGATCATCCCCCGTCAGCAACGCGCCTGAACTGCCTTATCTACAAGGAACATGACGAAGGGACGCCCCGCGATGCGTGGGGCGTCCCTTCGCTTGGTCCTAGGACTGGGCGAGCCGCGGGTCGGCCGAGCTGACCTGCTCGCCCGTCTCGTACCAGCCCGTCGGGCGCCGCGACACGGTCGGGAGCACGCGCTCCGCGTCGGTCGGGGCGGCCCAGCGCACCCCGTTGGAGATCACCTGGCGGATCTCCTTCTGGTGGTACGTGGGGTACTCCTGGTCGCCCGGGCGGAAGTAGAACACCCGGCCGCGACCACGACGCCAGGTGGCACCGCTGCGGAAGACCTCGCCACCGCTGAAGGAACTGATGAAGATCAGCTCGTCCGGCTGCGGCACGTCGAACAGCTCCCCGTACATCTCGTCCTCGGGGATGATCAACGGGTGCGGCACGCCCTGGGCGATCGGGTGGCCGGGAGCGACCGTCCAGATCAGCTCGCGGTCGTGCTCCGAACGCCAGTCCAGCGTGCACGTCGTGCCCATCAGCTTCACGAAGATCTTCGAGAAGTGCCCGGAGTGCAGGACGATCAGGCCCATGCCGCCGAGTACGGCCTTGTGCACCCGCTCGACGACCTCGTCCGAGACCTGGCCGTGGGCAGCGTGTCCCCACCAGGTCAGGACGTCGGTGTTGTCGATGACCTCCTGAGTGAGGCCGTGCTCGGGGTCGGCGAGCGTCGCCGTACGCACCTCGGCGTCGTCGCCGAGGTTCTCCCTGATCCCCGCCGCGATCGCGCCGTGGATGCCCTCGGGATAGAGCTTCTGCACCGAGGCGTCCCTGGTCTCGTGGACACCCTCGTTCCACACTGTCACCCGAATCGGGCTCATGCGATCTCCCAATGAAATAGAGGCAAAGTCACGGTACGTCGGTGATCGCGACCTCGCGACCCTCGAGCGCCGACGCGTAGCACGCGTCGATGATGCGGGCGCGCGTCAGCGCGTCGCGACCGACGTGCGAGGACCAGTCCCCCGCGCGGACGATGTCGACGAACTCGGCCACCACGGCGCTGTGGCCACCGCCGCGCTGGGTCGCCGGCCGCACCTCGGCCGGCACGCCGGCGACGTCGGTGTAGATCCGCAGCGTGTCCTCGGGCGCGTAGTTCTCGACCGCGATCTCGGCGCCGCCGTCGGTGCCGTACAGCGTCACCCCGAAGTCGTCGCCGGGCTTGCGGAACGAGGCCCAGCTCGTCTCGACGAGCAGCGTGCCGCCACCCTCGAGGCGGATGAACGCGGTCGCGAGGTCCTCGACCTCGTACGCCGAACCGACCTGGAGCTTGCTCGACGTCGACCCGCCGAGGCCGCGCGGGCCGAGCTCGGCGAACGTCGACGCGGTCACCGTCAGGACCTTCGGCTCGCCCAGCAGGTAGAGCGCCATGTCCAGGATGTGCACGCCGAGGTCGATCAGCGGCCCGCCACCCGCGAGCTCGCGGTTGGTGAACCAGCTGCCAAGACCTGGGATGCCCGTTCCGGCGCAGCCAGCGTGCCTTGGCGTAGTAGACCCGCCCGAGCTGACCGGCGTCGATCTGCTGCTTGAGTACGGCGACGTCTCCGCGCTCGCGATGGTTGAAGATCACCTTGAGCACGCGGCCGGCCTTCACCGCCGCGTTGACGATCTCCTCGGCTTCCGCGCCGGAACGTGCGAGCGGCTTCTCGCACAGCACGTGCCGGCCACTCTCCAGCGCGGCGATCGAGATCGGCGCGTGCAGCTTGGTGGGGGTCGCGACGCTGACGGCGTCCAGCTCGTCCAGGGCGAGCAGATCCTCGTACCGTTCGAACAGGTGCGGGATGTCGTGTTCCTCGCCCAGCTGCTTGAGCCGGTCGGTCTCGAGGCCGGCGATGCCGACTACCTCGACTCCCGGAAGGGCGAGATATCCGCGCAGCGCGGCCTGGCCGGCGAAGCCGAGGCCGATTACACCGACGCGGAGGGGCTTTTGGACGGCAGCATCCGAGGCAGCCGCCAAGTCATCTGATGTCATCAGCATCCAATCTAGCGGTTCGACTCGCAAAGCAGCCCGAGACGCACGTCGGCCGGGTAAGGACAGACGCAGCGAAACTGCAGCGAGTCGAAGCCGTGACCATAGGCACCGTATGGAGATGTTCCCGCGGCCGCGCGCGAGCGGATCATGACCGGCTCCGGCCAACCCGCGACCATGAGGGTGTTCTCAGGCAGACTCGTCCGCCTGTGGCATCGGAACATCGGCGAATGCGGCGACTGTTCTGTCAGCGTACGCGCTCGCGTCGGCGTACTCCATCGGCCCCTCCCACGTACGTGGCAGCGGTCCCACATCGGGTGTGAGGCGGGCGACGACCTCGTCCAACGCGCGCTCGGCGTTGCCCACCCAGAGGTGTTTTCCGCCCTCGATCGGGAGCACCTCGGCCTGCGGGATCGCGGCGAATCGCTCGACCGCCTCCGGCGGCTTGAGGTAGTCGTCGAACTCGGGAACGAGCGCCACGACGGGCTTGCCGGACTCGGCCCAGACGGCCAGGTCCTGAGGCTGGGAGAAGCGCAGGCTGGGCGACAGCAGGATCGCGCCCTGGACGGCGGGGTCGCAGCCGTACTTGAGCACGAGGTCGGTGCCGAACGACCAACCCAGCAACCAGATTCTCGGCAGATCGTTGAACTCGGCGTACTCGATCGCCGCCGCGACGTCGTGCCGTTCGCCCTTCGCGTTGTCGAACGTACCCTCGCTCTTGCCCTGCACGCTCTCGGTGCCGCGGGTGTTGAAGCGCAGGACGGCGATGCCGGCGAGCGCGGGCAGGCGGTAGGCGGCCTTGCGGAAGACGTGGCTGTCCATCATGCCGCCGTGGGTGGGCAGCGGGTGGCAGCAGATCAGTGTGGCGACCGGGTCGCGGTCGACGGGAACCGACAGCTCGGCGACCAGCTTCAGGCCGTCGGCGGTCTCCAGCGTCAGCGGCGTCCGGGTGGCGGGCAGCACGCTGTTGGCTTTGATGGGGGTGCTCACGCCCCCGATTCTGCTCCTGCTCAGCCCAGCTTGCGCTCGAGGTCGTCGGTCATGCGGGCGAACTCCGCTGCCAGGTCGACGTCGTACCGCTCGGCGAGCACGAGCACCGACCACAGGCAGTCCGCGAGCTCGTGGCCGAGGCGCTCCCGCGCGTCGTCCATCGCTCGCCGCCCGTCGACGGCCTGGACGATCTTCGCCAGGTCGCCCACGTCCCCGGCGAAGCCGAGGGCCAAGTCGGCCGTGCTCCAGGCGGTCCGTCCTGCCGCGACGTTGTGCCGGTCGTACTGGTCGGCGATCTCCACGGCTCTTGCTTGCAGGTTCGTCAGCTCCACGGCCGGCGAGCTTAGCCGCGCGGTCGGCGGTTGCCGCGCGCACGCCAGCAGGCGGTGTGCCAGTGGCGGCGGGCGTCGAGGCCTTCGGGGGCGCCGTACGACGGCGGGTTGGCCGGCCAGGCGACGAGGTGCGGCGTGGCGGGCGGGATCAGCTGCTGGCAGCCGGGACAACGGTACGGCTTGGTGGCCGCGCTCCCAGTGACGTTGCGCACGTTCCAGTCGCCGTCCGGCCACTCCTCCACGCCGCTGATGCCCGCCGAACAGCGGGCGCGGCTCGGGCGCACGAGGGGACGAACGTGGACGACGACGGGGCACGCCACCATTGTCTCTCGGTCCTCGCGGCGACCACTCGCACGCGTCGGCCTTGGCCGGCCTCGCGCGTTCGCGTCGCCATGCTCGCCATGCTCGACGCGGACTTGTTGGACAGATCACGGCTTCTAGGCCGACATCTGTCCAACAACTCGCACGGCACCACCACCGGACCACCCCTTCCCGGCAACACCCCGAGGGAGCGCGAGGAGTTGTTGGACAGATCCCGGCTTCTAGGCCGACATCTCTCCAACAAGTCGGCTGCGGCCCGCGGAAGCCGATCCCGGCGAGCGTTATTGCGACCGACCAGGTCGTGATCTCGTACGCTAGGCACATGCCGCGCTATGACTACCGGTGCCGCGCTTGTGGCGACACGTTCGAGGCCACCCGCCCGATGAGCGAGGCGAGCGCGCCCGCGACTTGCCCGCAGGGGCACGACGACACGGTCAAGCTGCTCTCGACCGTCGCGCTGGGCGGCCGCGCCCCCGCGGGTCGGCTGGTGGCGGCGGAGGCTGCTGCGGCGGATCCTGCGGCTGCGGGAGCTAGCGGTCCGCGTCCGGCGCGCCCCGTGAGGGGACGAGCCCGGACAGGAACTGGATCACGTTCTCCGAGAACAACCCCGCCAGCGCACCGAACACCACGAGCACCGCGATCCGCGGCTGAGCTGACGACTGCTGGTCCAGCGCGATCAGGCCCGCGGTCACCGCGAGCCCGAAGAACGAGCCGAGCAGGCCGGCGGCGAACGGCGTCACGAAGTACCAGGCCACCCAGCTGCGCTCGACCCCGCCGCGGCCCATCCAGGCGGCGAACTTCTGGATGATCCGGATCACGCTGCCCGCCACTCCGGCGAGGCCGGTCACCACGATCGTCGCCGTGGTCGAGGTCAGGCGTACGCCCGGCAGGATGCCCGGCGCGGGCTCGACCGAGCCGGCGGACAGGGCCTGTTCGGCCAGCGGGTACGCCCACAGGATCCCGACGAACACCGCGAGCGCGGCCAGGACCAGCCACAGGATCAGAAAGAACGCGCCGAACGCACCGACCCGCTTGCCGGCCTTGACCGCCGCAACCGGGGCAGGCGGTTCGGTCGGCTCGACCGCCTGGGCCGGCGGAGCGGCAGCTACGGGAGCTACGACAGCCACCGGCTCCTCGCGATCGAGCAGATCGGGCGCCTCGTCCTCCTGCGGCGGCCCGGCGTTCCGGACGACCGGTTGGCCGGCACTTGCCGGAATGGATGTCATCATCGCCTCCCCAGCTCTGACGGCAGCACAACCTAGCGGTTCGGCTCACAAAGGAGCCACACCAGTCCACCTGACACGACGAGATAACGCAGCGAAACCGCAGTGAGCCGAAGCCGCGACCATAGGCACTCACTCCTCGTCTTCCGGAGCGATGAACCGCAACGCCTCGGGAGCCGGAAAGAACAAGGAAGCCGGGACGTTCGCGCGCACCGCGTCGACCACCGTCTGCCCACCACGCCAGTCCCGCGCGCGGATCGGGATCGAGTCGCCGGCACCCGACCGCAGCCCGAGCAGCTCGTCGCCGTCGCCCTCCGGACCGGGCTCCGTACTCACGCCGACGACGTCCGCGAACCGGATCGTGACCGTCGGCCCGCCCCGTTTGCCGGAGGCGAACGTGACGCCGTCCGCACCGAGCACCAGGCGGGACCCGCGGGCCGGGAACGCGAACGCCCTGCGCTTGAACGCCGAGCCGCTCACCTCGGGTACGGGGCTGTGGGGCAGCTCCGGCAGCGACTTCGCGCGATGCCCCTCGGCGAGACCGAGGATCAGCGTGCCGCGCGCCACCGACATGGCCGCGCCGACGTCAGGCGCCGAGACGCTCCCGCTCAGCAGCTGCACGTGCTCGGCCTCACCGCTCGCCTCGCCACGCAGCCAGGAGGCCGCCTCGTCGTACGCCGCGTACAGCACGAAGTCGGCCGACCCGACGTCCTCGGCGAAGCCGTCGCGGACGAACGCCAGCTCCCCCTCGCTCGGCCCGTCGGCGCACAACGCGTCGAGTGCGTAAAGCACGGCGACGGACATCCGGTCGACCTCTTCGTTCTCGACGTCGCTGCCGAGGCCGATCGCGAGCTGGTTCTCCGGGATCGCGGTGGTCGCCGTGCTGAGCTCGTAGACGACGCCGAGCTTGTGCCGCAGCAGCTTGGTGAGGCGCCGTTCCAGAACGTGCACGCCGGTGGTCAGCGCGGCGGACCGCGGCCCGTACATCGCGACGATCACGCCGCCGTCGATCTCCCGCCAGCCCGGCGCAGACCAGTCGAGCGGCGTCGGCGGCGCGCGGCGTACGGGCTCGCCGTCGGGCATCGGCAGCCGCAGGCCGTCCGGCGGCGGGCCGTCCAGCACGAGCGCCGCGTTCGCGCGGTGGAACCACAGGCGGCACCAGTCGCTGAACTCGTCGCGGGAGGCGCGGCTCGGCGCGATGTGCGGGCTGGCGATCAGCCCCGGTCCGCGGGCGCCGTACCGCATGCTCAACGGCCAGGCCACGACCGGGTTCGCGCCGCGCTCACGGTGCCGCTCCTCGACCCGGATCACGCTCCGCTCCACGTCGAGTGGCTCGAGATCGAGGGCGGAGAGAGCGCGGCAGACCTTGCCGAGATGGTCGCTGACGACCTCCGGCGAGCTGCTGACCTCGAACTCGGTGACGAACGTGCCGACCGAGGCGTTCGCCGCGTACGGGTGCTCGCCCACCTGCCGCATCGTGAGGTGCTCGATGACGTGGCTGATCCCGGTCGTCAGCAGCGACTCGTCGGCCAGACCCACGCCGAACAGCAGGCGTGCGGTGAGCCGGCCGGGGGCGTCCACCCAGAAGACCGGCACGCCGTCGACGACCGTGCGATGGACCTCTGGGAGGGTCGCCATCCAGCACGGTAACTCCGATCCGGACCGATAATCCGAAGATCAAGGAAACTTGGCTGTGACGTGGAGGGCGGTCCGAAGCGTCGTCACAGTGAGGAGCCACCTGACGAGAGGGCACCGAGTGAGCGCAGAACCCGATCCTGGGGACTTCGTGGAGTTCGCGTCGGCAAGTACGCCTCAGCTGTTCCGGAGCGCGTACCTGCTGACGGGCGACTATCACCTGGCCGAGGACGTGGTGCAAACGACGCTGGGCAAGTTGTACCGCGGCTGGAAACGGATCCAGCGCGCGGAGAACCCGGTCGCCTACGCCCACACGGTGCTGGCGCGGACGTACATCTCGTATCGCCGGCTTCGCCGATCGACCGAGGCACCGACGCAGGACGTCCCGGAGCAAGCCGCGATTGACAGCGATCCCGCGTTGCGGATGACGTTGCTCGGCGGGCTTGCACGGCTTTCCGTACGGGACCGTACGGTGCTCGTCCTGCGGTTCTGGGAGGACCGCAGCGTCGAGGAGACCGCGCGGATGTTGGGCATTCGCGCCGGCGCGGTGCGCTCGCAGTCGATGCGGGCGCTCGGTCGGCTGCGGGAGCTCCTCGGCAACGACGTCTATGTGTTCGCGGACCGCTGAGAAGGGCAAGCGAGAAGATGAAGCTCGAGGAACAACTCCCGGACGCGATGCGCGACACGGTGAGCGGGGTGCGCCCCGACATCGCCGCCCTCGTCGCCGGAGGAATCGAACGCGGCCGCCGCGACTCGCGCCGCGCCCGGATCGCCCAGCTGGTCGGGACGGGTGCGGTGCTCGCGCTGGTCGGCGGTCTCGCGATCGCCATGCCCTGGGGCGGATCGCCGAAGTCGGCGGACCAGCAGGTCGCCGGAACGACGCAGGTCGTCTCTCCCACGCCGACCGTCAAGCCCGCGGCGCCGCAGGTACGGACGACCATGGCCGCCGCGCTGCAGCTGCTGCTCGACCAGCTCCCGGACCACGCCAAGACGGGCTCGTACTCGGCCTGGGGCGAGCCCACCAAGTGGTTCACGGCCGAGCTCCTCCACACCGGCGAGGGCGGCGAGTCCGCGGTGTCGGTCGGGATCACGTTCGACACGCGGACCACCCAGTCCTCCGGCGACCCCTGCGGGTCCAAGGAGGACATGCGTGACCACGCGCTCTGCTCCACGAAGCCGCTGGGTGACGGCTCGACGCTGGTGGTGGAGAAGGTCGACTACCCCGACGGCCGCAAGGACCAGTTGTGGCGGGCGACGCTGACGCGAGCGGACCACTTCGAGGTGTCGGTGACCGCGACCGGGACGGACAAGGGCGCTCCGCCGGCGCTCAGGCTCGAGCAACTCAGCAAGATCGCGCAGGACCCGGTCTGGCAGGCGAAGGTCGACCAGGCGTTCGCGGACGCGGCGAAGAAGCGGTTCGGCACGCTCCCGACGGACCGGCCGCACGGCGACCTGGACCAGTAGCGAGGCACCGACCACCCGCGTGGGGGTACGCTCCGGGGGCGTGAGCTCCGACCTGGATCGGCCCCCACGCGTACGCCTGCTCATCGTCGTCGACGACCAGCTGGCGTTGATCAAACGGGTGCGCGACGGCCACACCTACTACGTGCTGCCGGGCGGCGGCGTCGAGGCCGGCGAGACGTTCGAGGAGGCCGGGCGCCGCGAGGCGATGGAGGAGCTCGGCGTCGAGATCGCGTACGACCGGTTGGCGTACGACGAGCTGTTCGGCGGCCAGCGCTACGTCTACTACTTCGCCCGCATTACCGGCGGCGAGTTCGGTACCGGCGAATGGCCGGACTTCGCCGACCGCGACGAGCAGAAGCGAGCCGAGCACGGCTCGTACGAGGCCGTCTGGATGCCGCTCGCCGAGATCGACAAGCACGACGTCACCGTCGCGGTGCGCCCGCTGCTCGAGGGCAGGCCGATCGTCCGCATGGACCGGCTCGACCACATCGTGCTGACCGTACGGGACCTGGAGGCGACGGCCGCGTTCTACGGCCGGCTCGGGCTCGACCGCGGCACGTTCGCGATGGGTCGGACGAACCTCAGCTTCGGCGGCCAGAAGCTCAACCTGCACCAGGCCGGCGCCGAGTTCGAGCCGAAGGCGGCCGAGCCGACGCCGGGCTCGACGGACCTCTGCTTCATCGCGGCGGTGCCGCTGGACGTCGTTCTCGCCCAGCTCGCCGAGGACGGGATCCCTGTGGTGGAAGGGCCGGGCACGAAGGTCGGCGCGCTCGGGAGGATGACGTCGGTGTACGTCCGCGACCCGGACGGCAACCTGGTGGAGATCGCGACGTACGACCGCCGGTAGCGTGGCCCGATGCGTCTCGTCATTGCCGACTGCCAGGTCGACTACATCGGCCGGTTGACCGCCCACCTCCCGACCGCGACCCGGCTGATCCTCGTGAAGGCCGACGGTTCGGTGTCGATCCACAACGACGACCGCGCGTACAAGCCGCTGAACTGGATGAGCCCGCCCTGCAAGCTTTCCGAGGCTCGCCGCCGCGGAGGACGGGTCGTCCACGTGGACCGTCACGGGCAAGGACGGCGGGCAGCTGGTGATCTCGATCTCGCGTGTGCTGCACGACTCGTCGCACGAACTGGGCATCGACCCGGGTCTGCAGAAGGACGGCGTCGAGGCGCACCTGCAGGAACTGCTCGCGGAGCACCCGGAGACGCTGGGCGAGGGCTGGACCCTCGTACGCCGCGAGTACCCCACCGCCATCGGCCCCGTCGACCTCCTCTGCCGCGACGCCGCCGGCGCGGCGATCGCCGTGGAGATCAAGCGGCGCGGCGAGATCGACGGAGTGGAGCAGCTGACGCGCTACCTCGAGCTGATGAACCGCGACCCCCTCCTGTCCCCGGTGCGCGGAGTCTTCGCCGCCCAGGAGATCAAGCCGCAGGCCAAGGTCCTGGCCGGCGACCGCGGCATCACCTGCGTCACCGTCGACTACAACGCACTGCGCGGCATGGACGACCCGTCGATGCGGCTCTTCTGAAGCCGCCCAGCCGCGTCACAGGTTTGTCGGTGCTGGGACCTAACATTCGGAGCATGACGCGGTATTTCGACGAGGATCTGCACGGTGCGGAGTTCCGCGAGTGCGATCTGACGGGGCACGCCTGATCGGCGTCGTCATGCAGGACGCCGTGATCGACGGGCTCATCACCAACCTCGTGGTCAACGGTGTCGAAGTCACCGAGTACGTCGAGGCAGAGCTCGACCGGCGTCATCCGGTGCGGGTGCTGGTCCGCTCCGAGGACCCCGCCGATCTGCGCGAGGCATCGCGTCAGCTCCATGCCGCCTGGGCCGCCACGATCGAGCGAATCCGCCGAACGCCCGGCCTGGAGCGCCGCGGCGTGAACGACGAGTGGTCGGCGGCGCAGACGATGCGCCACCTGATCTTCGTCCACGACTCGTGGTTCCGCCGTTGCTGCCTGGGCTCGACGGAGCTGTTCACGCCGATGGGTATCGGGACGACCGTCGAGCCCTATCGCGGAGCGCACGGGCTCGACCTCTCGCTCGATCCGGCCCTCGACGAGATCGTGAGCGTGCGTGCCGCACAGGCCGCCGAGCTCGAGGCCTGGCTCGACGAGGTCACCGCTGTGCAGCTCGCAGCGCGAGCGCCGGTGCCCGACGACGACGTCTGGCCACCGTACGCTCGGGGCCGCTCGGTGCGGCAGTGCCTCGGCACGGTGCTCAACGAGACCTTCGAGCACCACGGCTTCTGCGTCCGCGACCTCGACCTGATCGAAGCACAGGACGCTGAGTAGGGCCGACCCATCGGGTCTAGTCGGACGCCTCCAGGCCTCGCTCGATCGCCTCGATCAGCTGCGGTCGGATCTCGCGGGCGCTGATCACGGCGTCGACCGAACCGACCTCGATGGCGCGTTGGATGCTGTGCACCCGGTCGAACTCCGCCGCCACCTCGCCGAGCTTCTCCGCCCGGACGGCGGTCCGCACCTCCGCCAGCTCCGTCGCCAGCGCGCGCCCGTTCCGCGCCGCCCGCCTTCGCCACCCGCGCCGCCAGCTGGCGACCCGCGGGTCGGACGACGTCCGGCGCATCGCACCTCGCGGGCGAACACCACCGCGGCAGCGGGCGCGCCACCGATCACCGAGGCGAACGACCCCTCCACCGCCAGCACGGTCAGGCGCGGGTTGAGCGCCTTCGAGAACACCACGAACGCCCCGCCGTGGTAGCGCGACACGACGCAGAACACGATCGGGCCCGAGAAGTTGACGATCGCGCGGCCGATCTCCGCGCCGTACTCCAGCTGCAGGTTGCGCATCGAGTCCGGCGACCCGTCGAACCCGGACAGGTTCGCCAGCACCACGAGCGGCCGGTTTCCCGAAGCGGCGTTGATCGCGCGCGCCACCTTCTTCGACGACCGCGGGAACAGCGTGCCGGACGTGTACGTGTCCGGCCCGTCCGCCGGCGGGAAGCCCCGACGCGGGACGGACTTGGACTCGATCCCCAACAGGCACACGGGATACCCGCCGAGCCGCGCGTCCTGCACCACCGCGGTCTCGGCGTCGGCCATCCCCGCCCAGCGCTCCAGCACCGGGTGGTCCTCGTCGGAGACCGCGCGCATCACCGTACGGATGTCGAACGCCTTCTTCCGATCCGGGTTCGTCGAAGTGGAGAAGATGTCGCCCACCGTGCGGAAGTCCGCCGCCCGCCGCCTCGTGTGGATACGAGGCGCACGTCCCGATCCACCGGGTCCGTCGTGTCGGCCCGCCGCGGACCGGACTCCCCCGGCACCACGTACGTGTGGTCGTAGTGCGCCATCAGGATGTCCCAAGCCCGCTTGAGATCTGGCGCCCAGTACTGAGCCTGGCCGTTCGGACCCATCACCCGGTCGTAGCCGCCGATGCCGAAGTTGTCCTCCGCCGAGACACCACCGGAGAAGTCCAGCGACTGCTTGCCGGTCAGCACCATCGCGCTGTCCGGCGTCATCACCAGGATGCCCTTGGTGTGCATGAGCATCGTCGCCTCGGCGTTCCAGTACGGCTGGGCGCCGACGTTGATGCCGACCACGATGACGTTGATCTCGCCGCCGTTCTGGGTGAACTCGACGATCCGCTTCAGCGCCTTCGCGATCCAGTCCATGTTCTCCGTGCCGGAGTCCATCGAGATCCGCGCACCGGCGGACAACGCGTACCACTCCACCGGCACCCGCAGCCGCTCGGCGAGGTCGAGCGCCGCGATCACCCGCGTGCACTCCTCTTCGGCCAACGCGCCGAGCGCCTTGGTCGGGTCGCCGCTGAGCAGCACCCGCTTGATGCCGTCCGGATAGCGTGACCGCGGCGTGCTGACCACACCGGCGATCAGGCCCGCCTTGTTCAACCCACGCGGGCGATCGACGGGCACCAGCGCGCCCTTGTCGTCCAGGTCGTACTCGACGACCGACCCGCGCCGGCCGGCGATCAGGTCGCTCATCTCGTACGGGTAGACCATGTTGCGGCGCCGCGAGCGCAGCACGTTCTGGCCGTAGTCGTCGAGCGGCTTGAGCCGCTCCGCCGCCGGCGGCTCGACCGAGGTGACAACGCCCGTTCCGGACTGGTACGAGAACCGGCGCGACCACCGGAGCGATCGTGCCGTCGGACCCACGGACGCGGCCCTCCGCCAGGACCTCCTCGACGCCGGCTCCGGCCGTCAGCGGCGCGATGTTGCGCTGCAGCGCGGCGAGCTCGTCCACCTGGACGTCGACGACCGGCCACACGTGCAGCCAGATGTGGTTGAGGTCGAGCCGCGCACCGGCGGCCCCTCGCGCCGAACGGGCGCGGCGGATCGCCTCGACGCAGTTCGAGATCGCCCGCTCGACATGCGGCAAAGACGTCACGTGCCCCTTCTCGTCGCGGGTCGCGGAGAACTGCCGGACCTGCGCGAGCGCGACCAGCCGCCGGTCGGCGTCGTTCTCCCGCGCGACGCAGTGGTAGAGCAGCACGTCCTCGGGCGCCTCGAGCCGGGTGAGGCGGAAGTCGCCGAGCCGCCACAGGTTCAGCCGCTGGGCCACCATCGGATGCAGGCCACGGACGTTGTCGTCCTCGACGAACGTGTCACCCTCGGGCCGGTACGTGAAGTACTCCACCTCGCGGCCGTTGCCTCGCGCGATCGCCACGGTGAGCCGGCGTACGCGCCGGGCCGACGGCAGCCTCGCGATCAGCTCGCGGACGGTGTCCGACGCCTGCTGCCCGTCCTCCGGAACGTCCGGCCCGAACAGGTAGAGGTCCACCACCGCCTCGTGTCCGGCAGGTCCGGCGTCGATCTGCGCGGCGAGCGCATGGGCCAGCCCGCCGGCGGGATCGACGAGCTCCGCGACCGTGCCGACCGTGCTGACCAGATGCGTCGGCTGGTCGTCCAGCGAGTAGTCGGCGGTCGCGAACGGCCGGCCGTCGACCGCGGTCTCGCCCAGGTCGCGCAGCTCGTACTCGCGGTAGTGGCGCCGGATCAGCACCTCGAGCATCGGCTCTCGTTCGTCCCAGCCGTGCTCGATGTGCGCCGCCAGGAACCGCACGATCTTCTCGGGGATCGCCGCCAGCGCCTCGATGCGCTGCTGCCGTTCGGGTCCGTCCAGGCTCGCGGCGAGTGCCTCGAGCTCGGGCCCGACGCCCGCCAGCACCTCGGCCCGCGCCTCGTCCACCAGTGGCTGGTCGTACCACCGGAACCGGACGCTCCGGGCCAGGTCACCGACGATCGGGAACCGCAGCTGGGTGGCGAGCACCAGCCGATCGAGGACGTCGTGCACCCGCACCTCCAGCGGCGGCTCCGGCCGCGGCTCGGTGCTCCAGGCCTGCAGCAGCGACGTCACCAGCAGGACGTCCGGCGTCGACCGCTGCTGCGCGAGGAAGATGCGGAACACCGCACCCTCCAGCTCGACGCCGCGCTCGAGGTCGGTCACGCCGTAGTGGCCGAGCACGCGCGCGAGCCGGCCGCGGAACTCCTCCGGCAGGCCGCCGCGGTCCGGATCAAGGCTCTGCAGGTACGTGTGGAAGTGCTCGCGCGGGCTGTGCACCTGGTTCTCGGTACTGACGTCCTCGCCGACCGGCCGGTTACGGCTCAGCTCGGCGAAGTCCGCGAACACCTGCAGCAGCTCGATCTCCGCCGCCATCGGCGCCCCACCGACAGCCGCGAGCTCGGCTCGGGCGGCGAGGTAGCCGGTCAGCACCTTGCCCTCGTCGCGCGGGTCGAGGTCGAAGCCGAGCAGCATGCTGCGCAGGTCGTCCAGGCCGCGCGCGGCACGTTCGGCGGCGGACCGCTGCCCGTTCTCGGTGGGCAGCTCGAGGTCGACGCCCGCCAGGGCCGGCGCCACCTCCTCCGCCTCGCCCTCGGCGACCGGCTCGAGGCGTACGAGCGGCGCGCTGGTCTCCACCTGGCTGCCGGTCGACACCAGCAGCTCGCGCACGATCGCGCGGAACGGCGCGTACAGCACCGTCTCCATCTTCATGCTCTCCAGCACCAGCACAGGCGCGCCTGCCTCGACCTCCGTGCCGGGCGCGACCGGGGTCGCGACGACCAGTGCCGGCGCGGGCGAACGCAGCACGCCGCCCTCGTCCCGGCTGACCCGGTGGGTGACGCCGTCGACCTCGACCAGGTGGACGGGGCCGTGGGTGGCGGTGACGAGCCGGAAGCTCCGGTCGCCGACGACCAGCCGGCTCGTGTACGGGCCGAGCCGGTCCAGCTCGCCGTAGACCACCTGCGGCTCGTGCCCGTTGGCGACGCCGACGCGGAACCGCTTCGGGCCGATCTGGGCCACGGTCACGCGATACGCGACGCCGCGCAGCGTGAGATCGATCGCCCGGCCGACCTCGTGCTGGACCTGCGGCCGGCCGCCGTGCGCGGTCGACAGCAGCCGCAGCCGTTCGACCTGCTCGGCCTCCTTGTAGCCCTCGATCGCCGCCGCGACCAGCCCGATGCCGGAGTGGCGGTGCGAGACCAGCCGGCCCTCGCCACGTACCCGGTCGATCCAGCCGGTGTCGGCGCTGCCGTCGATCACCTCGGGCTGGGCGAGCAGGTCGAGCAGGAAGCTCTTGTTGGTGACGCCGCCCTCGATGATCACCGTGGTCGCGGCGACGGCCCGGCGCAGCCGCGCGAGCGCCTCGTCGCGGGTGCGTCCGTACGCGATGATCTTCGCGATCATCGAGTCGAACTCCGCCGGGATCGTGTCGCCCTCGCTGACGCCGGTGTCGACCCGTACGCCGGGTCCCGTCGGCAGGTCGAACAGCGCGATCCGGCCGGGTGCCGGAGCGAAGTCGCGGTCCGGGTCTTCTGCGTTCAGCCGCGCCTCGACGGCGTGCCCGCTCTCGGTCGGCTTCTCACCCTCCAGCTTCGCGCCGGCGGCGACGCGCAGCTGGAGCTTCACCAGATCGACAGCGGTGGTGACCTCGGTGATCGGGTGCTCGACCTGCAGGCGGGTGTTGACCTCGAGGAAGGCGAAGACAGCGTCGGCAGGGCGGTAGAGGAACTCGACCGTTCCGGCGCCGCGATAGTCGACGGCGAGCGCGAGCCGTTCGGCCGCACCCTTGAGCGCCTCGACCTGCTCGGTGTTCAGGACCGGCGACGACGACTCCTCGATCACCTTCTGGTTCCGGCGCTGCACCGAGCAGTCCCGGACGCCCAGCGCCCAGGCAGTGCCCTGGCCGTCGGCGATGACCTGCACCTCGACGTGGCGCGCGCCGGTGACCAGCTTCTCCAGGTAGACCACGCCGTTGCCGAACGCGCGGGCCGCCTCGTCGCGGGTGCGGTCGTACGCCTCCTCGAGGTCCTCGGCCTGGCGGATGACGCGGATGCCCCGGCCGCCACCGCCGGCAGCGGCCTTGAGCATCAGCGGGTAGCCGATCTTGTCGGCCGCCGCGAGCGCCGCTTCCAGCGACTCGACCGGCCCGCCGCTCCACGGCGCGACCGGGACGCCCACCGATTCGGCCATCAGCTTGGAGGCGATCTTGTCGCCGAGCTGGCGCATCGCGTCGGGCGCCGGCCCGATGAACGTGACGCCGACCCGCTCGCAGAGCTCGGCGAACGCGGGGTCCTCGGCGACGAAGCCCCAGCCGACCCAGGCGGCGTCCGCCGTGGTCTCGCGGAGGGCGCGTTCGAGCACGGCGTGGTCGACGTACGGCCGGTTCGACGCCGGTCCGAGTGGGTAGGCGAGGTCGGCCTCCCGGACGAACGTGGCCGTCCGCTCGCCGTCGGTGTAGAGCGCGACGGTCTCGATCGGCTCGCCGCCCTCGGCGTTGAGCTCACGCACGGCGTTGATGAGCCTCATCGCCGCTTCGCCACGGTTCACGACCGCGATCCGCCTGAACACCGACCCGTCCTCCCAGCCCTCGCCCTGTGGTACGCGGCCCAGGCTGTCAGTCCACGGGAGTTCCCGTCGAGTTGGGCTGTGGTTCAGCGCGCGTTCCGGGTGTCCAGACTGGCCTCTAGTGCGGTCCCATCGCCTCGACCTCGTCGCCGCACGGGCCTCCGCCGTCGGCTTCGGGGACCTGGAAGCGGTTGCCGTCCATCGTCCGGGTCGGGTACCAGACCGCGATCTTCTCCGACGAACGGCCGACGTAGTGGCAGATGAACGAGCGCCGGAATCGGTCTCTCGTGGCGTTCGGACCCGACCCGTGCACGAGGCTGCCGTTGAAGAACAGCACGTCGCCCGGCGACAGGTCGACCGGCACCGGCTCCAGACCGGGCGGCGGCGGAACGTAGTCGCGCGTGAACGACACCGAGGAGTCCGCCTCCTCCGGGCAGAAGATGTCCATCGCGTGCGTGCCGGGGACGACCTCGAGGCCGCCGTTCGCACGGTCGATCTCGTCGCAGGCGATCCACGCCGCGATGCACGTACCGGGCTCGACGCGCAGGTAGAAGTTGTCCTGGTGCAGCGCCTGACCGCGGGCGCCCGGCGGCTTGAAGTAGAACATGCTCTGGGCTGCCAGGACCTCCTCGCCGAACAGGTCGCGGAGGATCGCCTCGAGGCGGGTGTCGAGCAGGTACCGCAGCGCGAGCTCGTTGATCTCCTGCGGGTGCATCACCCGCGGGAACGCGAGCAGCGGGTCGTTCGGCCGGTCGGCGTTCTGCGGCTTGGGCTCGAAGTGGCCCTGGATGAATCCGCCCGCCTGCATGGCCATGAACTCGGCCACGATCGTGTCGATCTCGGACCTGTCGAACAGCCCGCGCGCGATCGCGTAGCCGTTGTCGATGAAGTGCTGCCGTTCACTCGGCGGCAGAGGCGCCGGCTTGGTGAGCGTCGTCATGGTTCGACGGTAGGTCGATGACGCAGACTGTGTGGATGCCCGACGAGGCTGTGAACCTGCCTGATCCTGCTGCGACCACGCCCTCTCCGCCGGCGGAGCTGCTCGTCGTCGGCCGGTTCGACGAGCGTCCTGGCTACTCGGCGCGCCGGACTGGCGGCGCCTCCAGCTGGCTGCTGACCTGGACACTCGCCGGGAGCGGGCGGATCCGGCAGGGCGGGGTCGACGTGCTCGCGCGGCCCGGTGACCTGGTCGTTCTCGGCGCGGACGTCGACCACGAGTACGGCGTCGCGCCTGACGCGGACCGCTGGACGTTCTGGTGGGTGCACTTCCAGCCGCGTACGCCCTGGCACGGCTGGCTCCGCTCGGCGGAGCTCGGCGGCCGGGTCTTCCTCGTACGGTCCGTGCCGGCTGCCGTCCGCGGGCGGATCGACGAGGCGTTCCGGCGCATGCACGCCGACGCGCGCTGGTCCGGAGTGGGCGCGCCGCCTCCCCTGTCGGCGCTCCCCGCCGTCCCCGCGATGGCCGTCCCGACCGCCGCGCGCGAGCTGGCGACCGGACGCGTCGAGGAGATCCTGCTGCTCGCCACCGCGGCCGGCGGGGCGGGCGACCGTCCGGGCGAGGAGTACGACGAACGGGTCAAGCGCGCCGAGGCGATCCTCGCCGCCGACCCCGCGGCGCCGCACACCGTCCGGTCGCTGGCCAGCGAGGTCGCGCTGTCGCCGTCGCGGTTCGCGCACCTGTTCACCGAGGAGACCGGCCGTACGCCGATGCAGGCGCTGCGCGACGTCCGCCTCCGGCACGCCGCGACGCTGCTCGAGGCGACGAACCTCGCGGTCGGCCAGGTCGCGACCGCGTGCGGCTTCGTCAGCGCCTTCCACTTCAGCCGCGTCTTCCGGGCCCGCTTCGGCACCTCGCCGCGCGCCTACCGCGCCGAGCTGCACGCCGAAGACCGATGAGTTTCCCGCCGGCCGTCGTCAGTACGTGCGACAACCGAACCGGAAGGAACAAGCACATGACCACGCAAGGCAAGGTCGTCTATGGCACCTCGATGTCGCTCGACGGGTTCGTCGCGGGGCCCGACCACGCGATGGGCTGGATGGCTGCCGACTGGCTTCCGCCGGCGTCGTCGGAGAACCTCGCGAAGGATCTCGCGGACGAGGCTGGAGTCGTGCTCGGCGGGCGCGCCTGGCACGACGTGCTGGACCGGGTCGGCGGCCTCGAGGGCATGTACGGCGGCCACTGGAACGGGCCGATCCTCGTGCTCACCCACCGGCCCGAGCCGCCGTCGCCGTACGACCGCGTCGAGTTCGTGACCGGTGGGATCGAGAACGCCGTCGCGGCGGCGCACGAGGCGGCGAACGGCAAGGACGTCGCGATCTTCGGCCCCACGCTCGCGACCCAGTGCCTCGAAGCCGGGCTGCTCGACGAGATCGTCGTCCTGATCGTGCCGGTCCTCCTCGGAGACGGCATCAGGTTCTTCGGCGGACCCGGTCAGTCGGCACGCCCGCTGGAGCCGATCGGCGACGTCCGAGCCGTCGGGCACTCCACGTTCCTGCGCTACCGCGTCGTCAAGTAGAGCCGTCTCGGACCAGCGCGAGAACGTCGTCGGCGCAGCCCCAGGAGATCGTGTAGCCGGAGCCGCCGGTGCCGTAGCAGTGGACGCGGAGCTGCGCGCCGACCCGTTCGGACTCCAGCCGGACGCTCGGCCGCGTGGGGCGCAGCCCGACGTTCGCGCCGAGCACTCGCGCATCCGCGAGCTGAGGGACGAGCGCGGCGGCGCGGGCGCGGATCTCGGCCGTCGTCTCCGGGCGCGGGTACGGCTCCCAGTCGCCCTCGTCGGCGGTCCCGCCGAGCACGATGTCGTTCTCCCGCGGCACGACCAGCGTGAAGTCGGAGCTGTTCTCGTGGGCGAGCAGCCACTCGGTCAGCCCGACCTGCTCGACCACGACGACCTGCCCACGTACCGGCGCGAGCGACCTGTCGCCGGCAAGGTGCCGGGACGCGAGGCCGGTGCAGTTCACCAGGATCGGCGCGCGGTCGGGCAGCTGCGACAGGGCCATCCGCGTCACCGTTCCGCCGAGGCTCTCCAGGCGCTCGACCAGCCACGGCAGGTACGCGGTGGCGTCGATCACGGGCGACTCGAACCGCCAGCCGTCTCCGTAGCCTTCGTGCGGTGTGGCCAGCCGCGACAGCTTCGGCACGGCCTCGATCCACCACGGATCCGACGTGACCTGGCGGAACAGCTCCGTCCCCCATCTCATCCGCACACCGGAGTCGGGCGCCTCGTCGACCAGGCCCGCGTACACCTCCATCGACCGCGCCGACCAGGCCGTGACCTTGTCGTGCGGGAGCGCGCGGTACGGATACCAGAGCGCGGGCGCCGCCGCGGACGTCGTCTCCAGCGGCAGGTCCCGCGCGAACACGTCGACCTCGTAGCCCGCCTCGGCCAACCGGATGGCGCAGGTCAGCCCGACCACGCCCGCACCGACCACCATGACCCGTGTCATGAGGCGATCATGGTGCGGCTCAGTCGGTCCAGTCCAGCCTCAGGGTCTTGTCGAGGTAGCCGCTCAGCCGCTCGGCGTCCCGTTCGACGGCCTTGCGGGTCTTCGCCGAGAACGGCACGAACGGCTCGACGGACACCTGGACGGCGTTGCCCTTGACCTCGTGCTTCCAGATCCCGTCCATCCGGCCGTCGACGAGCACGACCGCGCTCAGCCAGCCCTGCTTGCGGTAGATGCGGTCGCCGACGGGGCCGGGTGTGAAGTGCTCGACCTGCTTGGTCGCGGTGATCACGTACTGGTCGAACGCGGGCAGCAGCCGCACGTGGCCCTTCGGTGGCTTGGCCTTCTTCAGGTCCTTCAGCTGGTCGGTGAGCGCGTACGTCTTGGTGCCCTCGACGTCGACCTCGTGGACGGCTTCGCCGAGGCGCTTGAGAACGCGGCCGGCCTCGGCGGGCGTCTGGTACCACCAGCGCGCGATCTCCTCGCGCGTACTCGGGCCCGAGGCGGCGAGGTAGCGGGTGATCACCTCGTCCAGCGCCTCGTCAGGATCGCCGTCCAGCAGATCGGGCTGGTCGAGCCACTGGTCGGGGCGGACGAACCGCACGCGCTGCCGGTCGGCCGGACCGAACGCCAGGTGACCTTCGAACGCGGCCGGTTTGAGCAGCGAGCCCCAGCTCCCGCGGAGCTTGTCGCCGAGCTGCGCGGTGGTCGATTTGCCGACCTCGGCAGCGAGCTGCTCACGAGTGAGCATGGTGCCGTCGAGCGCCTGCCGTACCGCCTCGATGAGCGCGTCGAGCTCCTCGACGCTGATGCCGCCGGCGCGCAACGAGACCGGCTTCCGGTAGTACGTCCGCGTGCGCTGGGCGTTCTGCCAGACGGCGAACTCGCGGGCGGGCAGCAGGTGGAGCGTGCCGCGCATCGACCAGGTCTTGATCAGGTCGCGGCTTTCGGCGAGCGCGTTCTGGACCGCGTCCCTGTCGAGGTCCTCGATGCGGGCCCAGAGCGTGAGCTCGGCGGAGCTGGCAACCTGGGCGTGCAGCCCGGCGATCCGTTCGACCACGTCGAGGATCTGCTTGGCGGGCGCGGGCTCGAGCAGCTGGTGCTGCTGGAGGCGCCAGGCGCGAACGTTGTCCCACGTCAGGGCGCTCATGTCGCTCCTTCGCTGCTGGTGCGCTGGCGGTCGCGGAACTCGCGGATCTTGGCGCGGTTGCCGCAGCGCTGCATCGAGCACCAGCGGCGCTTTCCGGGGCGGGAGGTGTCGACGAAGATCAGCTCGCAGTGGCCCTCGCACTGCCGGACCCGGTCGGCGTACGGGCCGGAGAACAGCTCGATCGCGTCGCGGGCGATCGTGCCGACGAACTGGCTGGCGGTCATCGGGGTCTGCCAGTGCTTGTGCCGCTGCTCGTCGATCTGCGGAACGGCGGAGCCGACCGCGCGATCGTTCAGCCTGGCCAGGTCCTGGTGGGGCGGTGGGTCGCCGGCCATGACGGCCTTGCAGACGTTCCACACGGCCTCGCGGAGGATGCGCAGCTCGTCGAGCCCGTGGTCGTCGACCTCGAGCTCGTCGACGTTCACCCTCGAGACCTTCGCCCAGGCCCGGACGTCGGCCGGGGTGCGCAGGAACTCCTCGTGACCCCAGGGCAGCTCGCCCCCGGTGGTGAGCAGCTCCAGACACACGGCGCCCGCGTCGAACCAGAACGCCTGGCTCTCCGGCGTCCACTGCAGTCGCAGCCCACGTGCGTCGCTCACGTAACCACTATAACAAGTTACGGCGCGCCCTTCCGGTAGAGTCGCTCTGAATCTTCGTTGGAGAGGCTGCTCATGGCGGAAGGCGTCTGGGGTCGGGTGCGTCGCGACCTACCCGGCCGGCGGAGCACGCGCTGACACGGTAGGTACGGACGTGTCGTCGCGTGCTGCGCAGGTGTGCGGCTATGCGATGCTGCCGGGAGCTGCCAGCTCCGCCGGGCATCCTTGGATCCTGCCGTGTCGCAGAAGGTCATTTGCCAGCTTCGACACCACGGCGCAGACAGCCTTCAGGTAGTCGAACCTGGCACCGCTGCGATCCTGCGAAGGTGTCATGTACCCCCACGAAGCTCAACGCCGCATCGTCGTCACCGGGATGGCTGGATCCGGGAAATCCACGTTCTCCCGAGCACTTGCAATCAAGTCCGGCCTGCCGCTCATTCATCTGGACCTCCAGTTCTGGAAGGCGGGCTGGACCGAACCGTCGGAGGCGGAGTGGCGCGAGAAACAACGTGACCTCCTTGCCGGCGACGCATGGATCGCCGACGGCAACTACACCGAGACGCTCGATCTCCGGCTCGAACGCGCCGACACCGTGGTGGTCCTAGCCACGCCGTGGTGGCAGTGCGCGGGACGAGCGTTGGTGCGCGGCTGCCGGATGCCGGACACGCTGCCTGACGGATGTACGTACACGGCCTGGCAACGGTTGCGCGACGAATGGCGCCTCGTCCCGATCATCTGTCGGAACCGGCGCACGGAACTCGAACGCGAGCAGGCGATCATCGCCCGACACGGGCAACACGCGACCCGGCACGTGCTCGAGTCCAAACGGGCGATCAGGGACTTCCTCGACGGGTCAGGCGACGTCGCGGGGAGGGGACACCGAGATGGAAGCAGCTGAGATGCAGCGTGCGATGGCCGCGGCGATGTCGACCGCCTCAGACCTCGACTTTGCCGTCGAGGACGCGATCGTTCTCAACGACTCCAACCGACTCGTCATCCGCCTGACGCCGTGCGACATCGTCGCCCGGGTCACGCCTATGACGCATTTCGCAAGCGCGGAGCTTGAAGTCGAACTCGTGACACGGCTAGCGCAGGTGGACGGCCCGGTCGCCGCGCTCGAGGCTCGGGTCGAACCACGTGTCTTCGTGCAGGACGGCTTCAAGATCACCATGTGGGCCTACCTCGAACCTGTGCGGTCTCGAATGCTCCCGCCGGCCGCGTACGCACAGGCGCTCGCACGTCTTCATGCCAGCCTGCGGCGGATCGAGGTCACGACCCCACACTTCATGGATCGAGTGGCTGCTACCCAACGAGACGTCGCCAGCCGTGACGTCACTCCCGATCTCGCGGATACGGACCGGGCGCTGCTCGCCAACACACTGCGCGATCTGGAGCGATCGATCGTCAACCGGCGCGCCCCGGAACAGCTGCTGCACGGCGAGCCGCACCCGTGGAACGTCCTCGACACGAAGAACGGGCCGCTCTTCATCGACTTCGAGAACACCGCCCATGGGCCTGTCGAGTACGACCTGGCTTGGGTGCCTAGCGAGGTCAGCCAGCACTATCCCGACACTGACCAAGAGGTGCTCGGCGAGTGCCGGGGGGTCGTCCTCGCGATCATCGCTACGCATCGCTGGAGTCGCGACGACCAACACCCGGGCGGCAGGGAGTCGGGAGTGGCGTTCCTTCACGTTCTGCGGGAGGGTCCGCCGTGGCCGGCGCTCGACGAGGTCGTCTGGTAGAGCGGGGCGTTGACTGGGCGTGAGTCGTCAATTACGGTCGTGACCTCAAGGACTGCGCACTGGAGGCCGCCATGCGACGCCTTGGTCTTGCCGTGCTCATGCTCGCCGCCCTCGTCGCCGGGCTCGGGGGTCCCGTTCTCGCCGACCCCGCGCCGGTGATCGAGGACCTCGGGCCGGCGTCGCTCACCGCGCCGATCGGCGCCGCCGAACCTGTGGGCGACCAGATCTGGCTCGCGACGACGGGGCTGTCGCCGAACGTGCTCAGCGCGTACGACCCGCGGACGAAGCAGGCGGTCGAGAAGGCGCGGCTGCCGAAGGGCGACAGCGTCAACCAGCTGGCGGTGATCGGCGACTTCCTGTACGCCGGCACCGGATCGCCCGGCATCCTCTACCGCGTCGACCTGCGCACGAACGAGGTCACCGAGCTCCTCGACGCGGCGCCGGACAGCATCATCTGGAGCATCTCCGCCTCGCCCGACGGCAAGCTGTTCCTGGGCACGTACCCGAACGCCCGCGTGATCGAGTACGACCCCGCTTCCGGCGCGATCACGGACCACGGCCGGGTCTATCCGAACGAGAAGTACGTCCGGGCGATCGTCGCGAACGAGCACACGATCTACGCCGGCATCGGGGCGCGCGCTCATCTCGTCGCGATCGACCGCGCGACCGGGGCGCGTCGCGACATCCTGCCGCCGGAGGCGCTCGATGCCACGTTCGTCGGCACCTTGGCGCTGGCCGGCGACACGTTGCTCGGCAGCCTGTCCGACCGCGGCGACCTGCTGGTGCTCGACACGAAGGACCCGTCCCGGTATCGGCTGGTCGACCTGCCCGGCGACCTGTACGTCGTCGCGATCACTCCGCACGGCGACACGGCGTACCTCGGGCTGCGGCCGTCGGGAACGATCTACTCCTACCGGCTGTGGGATGCCGCCGCGCAGAAGCTCGCGGTGCCGTTGCCCGAGGCGTACACGGACCGGTTGGTCGTCCGCGGCGACCAGGTGATCGGGATCACCGACGGTCTGGCGTACGCGCTCGATCCCGCGACGGGTGCCCTCGACCCGACAGACCTGGTCGCGGCGGGGATGGTGCCGGCGCCGGAGCAGCCGATGGCCATCGCGGCTGACCGAACGTATGCATACGTGAGCGGCAAGGGCGGCGTGCAGGCCCACAGCCTGCTGTCGGGCGAGAGCACGCGGACGTTCGTGCCGGGCGAGGCGAAGGTGATGACGCCGATCCACGGCTCGACGTACCTGTCGATCTACACGCTGGCGCAGGTGCACGAGATGTCCCCGGGCGATGCGCGGTCGACGTTCCGCGCTCGGGTGTCGCAGCCGCTGGAGCAGACGCGGCCGATGGACGCGGTGTACAGCCGGGGCGCGAACGCGCTGTTGGTGTCGACGCAGCCGGACTACGGGAAGTTCAACGGGGCCTTGTCGGTCTTCCGGCTCGGGACGGGCTCGCTGGAGACGTACCGGAACATCCTGCCCTCGCAGACCGTGCACGGGATCGCCGCGCTCGGGCGGTACGCGTACCTCGGCGGCAACATCAACCACGGCATCGGCGCGATCCCTCCTTCGACGACTCCCGAGGCCAAGCTCGCGCGGTTCGACCTGGTGACGCGGCAGGTGACGTGGCTCACGGTGCTGCCGGGGATCAAGCAGATCGTGGATCTCGTCGCGCTCGACTCGGTGCTGATCGGGCTCACCGAGCGGGGTGTGGTGTTCGGCGCCTCGCCCTCGACGGGAGCGCTGCTGTGGACGGTCGCGACGGGAACGGGCGTCGGCCGCCTGGTCGAGACCGCGCGCGGCGAGGTGTACGGAGCGGACCGCGACCGGATCTACCGCATCGACCCCGCCACCCAGAGCGTGACCCCGATCGTCACCGGCCTCAACGGCGCCTGGTTCGGCGGCGGAGCCGGCCCCCTCGCCGCGTCAGTCGACGGGCGCTCCATCTTCACGCTGCGAGACAGAAACCTCGTCCGCATCCGCCTCCCCTGACCGACCGGCGGTGTTTCGAATGAGGGCGTCCCTGTAGCGATCTATTCGATAGAGGGACGCCCTCATTCGAACCGGACCTGGTGGTGCCGGACGACTTGTTGGACAGATACCGGCTTAGAGGCCGAGATCTGTCCAACAACTCGTAGCGTGGTGCGCGTGTGACCAGCGGTGCGAGAGCCGTCGGTGGGAACTCTCGGACTTGTTCCAGGGAACAACTCACAGGTCTGGTCGACCAGGCCTGCTCGTTTGACGACGCCCGGCACCCGCAACCTCCGTCCACCTCCGGCCACCACCGTCCACAGCTCCCGCGACTTCCCTCACCGAACCGGGGTTTCGCGGGCTCTTGCCACGCTGCACAACCCCAGTCCGGCGACGGACGTGCACGATCCTGTGGAGAACCTGCCCGGAGTTCATCGCACCCAGGTGACATACCGATCTATTCGATAGAGGGACGCCCTCATTCGAAACGTCGGGGGCGCCGCCTCCACCGTTCGGTGGACCCCGGACCGGTCCTCCGGTCGTCCCGCCAGACCCCTCCGCCACGGGATGCTCGTGGCATGGAACCAGTCATCGAAGTCCGCGGGCTTCGCAAGGCGTACCAGGACGTCAAGGCCGTCGACGGCGTCGACCTCACTGTTCAGCGCGGTGAGATCTTCGCGCTGCTCGGGCCGAACGGGGCCGGCAAGACCACCACTGTCGAGATCCTCGAGGGCTACCGGAAGCGCGACCACGGCGACGTCCGCGTGCTCGGTGAGGATCCCAGCACCGCGGGCGCGGCGTGGCGGGCACGAACGGGCGTCGTTCTCCAGGAGGCCACCGACGCCGGCGAGCTGACCGTCAAGGAGATGGTCGAGCACTTCGCCCACTACTACCCCAGCCCGCGCGACCCGCAGGCGGTCTGCGAGCTCGTCGGCCTCACCGAGAAGTGGGGTACGCGGATCCACAAGCTCTCCGGCGGACAGCGCCGAAGGCTGGACGTCGCCCTCGGCATCCTCGGGCACCCGGAGCTCGTCTTCCTCGACGAGCCCACCACCGGCTTCGACCCGAAGGCGCGCCGGCAGTTCTGGGACCTCGTCCGCATGCTCGCCCAAGAGGGCACCACGATCCTGCTCACCACGCACTACCTCGACGAGGCCGAGGCCCTCGCCGACCGCGCCGCGGTGATCGTTCGCGGCAAGGTCGTCGCCGAGGGACCGCCCAGCGAGCTCGGCGGCCGCCAGACCGGCCGCGCCCACGTGCACTGGCTGGAGGACGGCACCGACCACGTCGTCGAGACCGACGAGCCGACCCGCATCGTGCTCGACCTCGCGCACCGGCTCGGCGGCGAGATCCCCGAGCTGTCGATCAAGCGTCCGACGCTGGAGGACGTCTACCTCGAGCTCGTCGGCAAGGACGCCGAAACGGCCGAACACCAGACCGAGGAAAAGGAAGAGGTCGCCGTATGACCGCCGTCGCAACGCCAGCGACCACCAGGCAGCTGCCGTCGATGTGGGGCGTGGGCCTGGCCCGCGGCATGCTCGAGGTGAAGCTGTTCTTCCGGCAGCGCGACGCCGTGGTGTTCTCGTTCGCGATGCCGATCGGCCTGTTCATCTTCTTCGCCGGCATCTTCGGCGGGAACGACCTCGGCGGCGGCGTCGACTACAACCAGGTTCTGCTGCCGTCCATGCTCACCGCCGGCCTCGCCTCGACCACGTTGACCAATCTCGCGATCTGGATCGCCCAGGATCGCGACAACGGAACGCTGCGTCGCCTCGTCACCACGCCCATGCCGCACGGTGCGTACTTCCTCGGCAAGATCATCCAGATGGTGATCGTCGGCGCGCTGGAATCCCTTGCCCTGTTGGCGGTTGGCGTCTTCGTCTACGGGGTCGACCTGCCCGCGACGCCGGGCAAGTGGTTCACGTTCGCCTGGGTGACGCTGATGGCGTTCGCGACGTTCGGCATCCTCGGCGTGGCGCTGTCGAGCCTGCCGCGCACGGGCAAGTCGGCGCCCGCGGTCATCAACGCACCGGTGATGCTGCTGATGTTCATCTCCGGCATCTACCTGCCGCTCACGATGCTGCCGGGCTGGCTGCAGGACGCGTCGGCGTTCTTCCCGCTTCGCTGGGTGGCGCAGGGCCTGCGGTCGGGGTTCCTCCCCGACGACGTGGCGAGTGCGACCGAAGCGGCGGGCGCGTGGGAGCACGGCCGGGTGCTGCTCGTCCTGGCGGCCTGGTTCGTGGGCGGGCTGGTCATCTGCCTGACCACGTTCCGCTGGAAGCGCCGCGACGATGGCTGAAACTAGGCTAGGACCATGACGACGGCGAGGGAGGAGCGCTCGTTCATCGAGCGCTCCGTCCCGTGGTGGTACGTGGCGTTCGCCCTCACGATGGCGGCGACGGTCTTCGCGCTGGTCGCGTCCACCGACATTCCGGCGAGGACGCGGCTGGTCGGCGGCGGCGTGGTCGCCCTCATCGTCGCCGTGTTCCTGCTGGTCGGCCGCCGGGTGTACGGTGGGTGCAAGCTCCGCACCGCGCTGCTCTACGTCGGGTTCTTCTGCGTCGCGTCTCTCACGCTGATCGGCCTCGCTCCAGCCGGCTACCTCACGCTGTTCGCCCTGTTCCCCCAGATCTGGTCGATGTTGCCGCTTCGCTGGGCGATCGGCACCTCGAGCGTGCTCGTCCTCTGCATGTCCGGGATCACCATCGTCAAGGCCGGCTGGACGACGGACGCGATCCTGAGTGCCGCGCTCACGGCGGTTCTGGTCCTTGGCATGGGCACGCTGATGGGCCTGTGGATCCATGGCATCGTCGTCGAGAGCGAACGCCGCAAGGCGTTGATCGCCGAGCTCCAGGAGACCCGTGCGGAGCTGGCCGACTCCCACCACCGCGAGGGCGTCCAGGCCGAACGGGAGCGCCTCGCCGCCGAGATCCACGACACGCTCACCCAGGGGTTCCTCTCGATCCTCGTCCACGCCCAGGCCGCGGACCTGGTCGCCAAAGACGAGACCGTACGCGAACGGCTAACCCTGATTGAGCAAACGGCACGCGAGAACCTCAACGAGGCACGTTCGCTGGTCGCCGCTCTCACGCCCACCGACCTGCGCGGGCGGACGCTCGCCGACGCGGTGCAGCGTGTGGTCGAACGTTCGAAGCTGCCGGCGCAACTCCGGGTTGACGGGGAACCCCGTACGTTGCCGGCCAACTCCGAGGTCGTGCTGCTGCGCGGCGCGCAGGAGGCGTTGACCAACGTGCACAAGCACGCACAGGCCTCGCATGTCGACGTCCTGCTCAGCTACCGCGAGGACGACGCGACGCTCGAGGTGCACGACGACGGGGTGGGGTTCGACGCGGACAACGTCGACGGGTTCGGCCTGCGTGGCATGCGCAGCCGGGTCCAGCAGGTATCCGGCACGATGACGGTGCAGACCGCCCCGGGCAAGGGAACGACGATCCGACTGGTGGTGCCGTGATTCGCGTATTGCTCGCCGACGACCATCCCGTTGTCCGGAGCGGGCTCGCCGCGCTCCTGGAGGTCGAGGAGGACCTGGAGATCGCGGGCGAGGCCGGCGACGGCGAGGAGGCCGTGTCGCTGGCGAAGGTGCTGCGGCCGGACGTCGTGCTGATGGACCTGCGGATGCCGCGGCTGGACGGCGCCGCCGCGACCGCGCGGATCGTCGCCGAGGTGCCGGGTACGAAGGTGCTGATCCTGACGACGTACGACACCGACGCCGACATCGTGCGCGCGGTCGAGGCCGGAGCGACCGGCTACCTGCTGAAGGACACGCCGCGCCGCGAGCTGGCGGACGCCGTACGCGCGGCCGCCCGCGGCGAGACCGTTCTCGCGCCTCCGGTCGCGGCGAAGCTCGTGACGCGCATGCGGTCGCCCGCCCCGGAGGCGCTGACGCCGCGCGAGCTGCAGGTGCTGGCCGGCGTGGCGCGCGGGCTGACGAACGCCGACATCGGGCGCGACCTGTTCATCAGCGAATCCACCGTGAAGACCCATTTGCTGAAGGTCTTCGCGAAGCTGGGAGTCGACGACCGCACCCGAGCCGTTACCGTGGCGTTGGAACGTGGTCTGCTACCGGCGCCGGGTGCCGGACGGTCGTGACAGGGAGATGTTTGTGACGGATGCGGACGAATCGCACATCCGGGCCTCCGACGTGGAACGGGATCGCGTCGTCGAGCTGCTGAGCGAGCACGCGTCGACCGGGCGGCTCACGCTCGCGGAGCTGGAGGAGCGGGCCGAACAGGCGTACACCGCGAAGACGCACGCCGAGCTCGAGGTGCTGACCCGCGACCTGCCGCGCGAGGTCGCCCAGCCGAAGACGCGCCGGACGATCCGCCGCTGGTTCGTGGCGGTCCTGGGCGGCTCGGACCACAAGGGCCGCTACCGGCTGTCCGGCAGCGTCAACTCGATCTCGGTCATGGGCGGCGACAACATCGACCTCCGCGACGCCGAGATCGACGGCGACGAGGTGACGATCAACGCGGTCGCGATCATGGGCGGCTCGGAGATCTTCGTTCCCGACTCGGTCGAGGTCGAAGTGAACGGCTTCTCGCTGATGGGCGGCGACGAACAACGCGGCAGCAACCGCAAACCCCGCCCGGGTGCCCCCGTCATCCGCATCCGGACGTTCAACCTGATGGGCGGCGCGGAGATCTGGCGGCTGCCGGCGGAGACGCGGGACATGTCGCTGAAGGAGGCGAAGAAGTTCGCCAAGGCCATCGAGAAGGGCCTGCCACCTCCGCAGATTTCTCGCTGAGCCGCGATGATTCGGCCGGTCCTCCGGCGGGCCCATAGGTGAACGAACCCCTCTGGGATCTCGAGGAGACCGCCATGACCGCGCTCGACTACACGTTCACCGCACCGCTGGAGAAGGACGGCTCCTTCCCCACCTACGTCACCGTTCCCGGCTCCGCCGAGCTGCTCGGGACCCGCGCCGCGGTCAAGGTGACCGGCACGATCGACGGGCACCCGTTCGCCGCCACGGCGCCTATGGCGCGGGGCCCGACCGCTCAGCGAATGTGGTCGTTACCTGATCAGCGCGGCAGAGCAGCCTCACGGTCGACCCCGCGCAGATGCCGTCCGGCCAAGGCCCGCACTGGCTGCCCGTACGCAAGGCGCTCTGCCAGGCCATCGGCAAGTCCGCCGCCGGCGACCAGGTCGAGTTCCGCCTGGAGCAGCGGCTCAGCTAGGTCGTGTCTGGCAAATAGCGCCGGCTTCCGAAGGAAGGGCCGCGCGGCGCCCCGCGCCCGGCTGGGCGTGGTGCAGGAGGAATTCATAGTTGGTCCTATGGGTGACGAACTGGACCGCGGTCAGGCGGGATGCGGGGTGTCGCGCGGCAGGCGATCTTTGCCAGACGCGGCCTAGTTTCGCGCGTCAGCAGCACGTGGGTGTCGACGAGCCGGTAGCCGAGGCGGCCGTACATCGGATGCAGCTCGGGCGCCGCGACGAGCCAGACCAGGCGGGGCTGGGTGGCGAGGGCCGCGTGGGTGGCGGCCGCGGAGATCGCGAGGCCGTAGCCCTGGCCGCGGTGCTCCGGGAGCACGGTGATCGCGCCGAGGTACGCGGTGCCCGCCACGCGGCGGACGCGGGCGCAGGCGACGGGCTGCCCGTCGGCGCGCCCGACGAGGTGGTCGTACTCCGGGTCGGCGAGCGTGCCGGCGGTGACGAGCGGCGCCAGTTCCTGCCCGTACACGGCGAGGAACTCCTCCACCGACGCGGCCGGCCCGACCTCCAGCGGCACCGTCGGCGTCGCCTCGAGCGCGGCTCGACGAACGAGCACCAGCACGGGAAGCTCCGTCCACGGCGTGAGCCCGCGCGAGGTGAAGACGTCCAGCGACGCGAACCGCTGCCGCGTCATCACCGACCACGCCGGCGCCCGCGCCGACAGCCAGTCGATCGCCGCGTCCAGCGCGGCCGGCGACGGCGGCAGCATCGCCTTGGCCTGCGAAGCCCACGGTTCGCCGATCGAATACGAGGCGCACGGGATGCCCTGGACCAGCTCGGACTCCCCGGAAGAGGACAACAACCCCAAAGCGCCCTCGGCACGTGCCACGAGATCGGCGACGTCGGTCATCCGCGGCCCCTCACAGCTTGCACGATATCGGCGCGGACGATCTTCGCGGAACGGATAACGCTCAGGCTGTGTAGATCCAGCATGAGACGACTCGCGTTCGCCCTCGCTCTGGCCGCCGGCTTCCTCCTCCTCGGGGCACCGCTCGCGCAGGCCAAGGCGCCCAGCGAGGCCGTCATCACCGGTCCCGGGATCGACCGCCCGCTGACCATCCGGCAGGCCGCCGACGTGGAGGTGTGGGGCCCGACGGACCCGGTCCGGCGGCTCTGCGTCGCGACCGGCCTGTGCGGAACGCTCGGCATGGACCCCGACGGCGGCTTCGCGCGGACCGTCGACGAGGCGCCGGCGGGTGAGCTGGGCGAGGTGTACGAGGTCGACTTCGACGCGTTCGGCACGGCGCACGTCTACCCGTTCGCGCCGGGCGGTCCCTGGGTCGAGATCGATTCGATGAACGACGGCTGGTTCAAGGCCGGCGCGGACCTCGTTCCGCTGCTGCGCGAGTTCGGCGTCCCGCTCGAAGCACCCGCGCCGCCCAGGACGTCGAGCCCGATCGACGCGAGCGTCGCCATCACCGCGGGGATCGCGGCGATCGTCCTTGTACCGTTGGCGATTCTGTTGGTACGTCGGCGCCGGTTCGCGTAGCCAACCAGGCCGCCGCGGCTTCCACCTCGGCACGGTCGTCGGCCGGGATCCGCAGCTCGCGGACCTCCTCCGGCTCCTTGCCGCGCAGCCTGATCGCGTACGGCGACAGCAGCACGATCCGTACCTGAGCGGCACCGTTGCTCTCGACCGTCAGCACGCCGTCCTTGATCGCCGCGGTCCCCGTCCTGGTTGACCATCCGCGACGACCAGCCGATCGACTCCACCAGCTCCGTCGGCACCTCGACCCTGAGCGCGATGCCCCACCGGACGAGCAGCCGCTCCGCGTCCAGCGTGTGCGGGTAGACGCGCGTGGCGGACACGAAGCCCACCATCC
This sequence comes from uncultured Actinomycetota bacterium, assembly GCA_963762635.1. GTDB lineage: Bacteria > Actinomycetota > Actinomycetes > Propionibacteriales > Actinopolymorphaceae > Tenggerimyces. The sequence goes on along the minus strand of CAVXLQ010000003.1, from coordinate 215,962 downwards.
AGACCAGCCCGACCAGGCCGATCGCGAACAGCACCCAGCGCACGAGCTCCCACGGAACGAGCACGTGGGCCGCGGCGATCTCGACCGGCCCGAGCCCGACCAGAATCCACAGCAGCGGCCGGAGGTCCTTGCTGTACGAGATCGCGACCCCGTCCGCGGGTACGTCCCGCCGCCGGCGAATCGTCAACCACAGCGCGCGCCACACCCCGTTCATGACCCGCCCACCTTTCCTGCCACCAGCTCGAACAACCGCCGCTGCACCGGTCGCAGCTCCGCCATCACGAGGCCGAGCAACAGACTGTCCGACGACGTCGCGCTCGACTCGTTCTCGGCCAGCTCGAAGACGTCAACCAGGCCTTGCGCCAGCGGTTCGAGCTCGGAATCGCTCGCGTCATTGGGCAAACTCTCGATCTGCTCGCTCAGCGAAACCATCCGTGAGGTCGACGAGGAGTCGGCGAGCACCGATCGGTAGAACTGCGCGACGTCGGGGGCGCGGTCGGGCGCCAGCGAGGTGAGCAGCTGGAGCGCGTCCCGTTCTCGCGCGAGCCCAGGGTGTCCGGGGACGACCGCCGCGAGCTCCCGCAGGACACCCGCCAGATCGGCGTTCAGCGTCGGCTCCTCCGCATGGGAGCCCCGCATCGTCGCGAGCATCGCCCGCCGGTCCCGGATCGCCCGCTCCTGCCGCGCGAGCTCGGCGTCCAGCTCCTCCAGAACGTCAGGCAGCTCGGTCTCGGGCGAGGCGAGCACGTCGCGGATCTCGTCGAGGCTCAGGCCGAGCTCGACGAACCGCCGGACCCGGAGCAGCTGGACGAGCTCGCGCACGGAGTACGTGCGGTACCCGTTGTCCCTCCGCTCCGGCTCCGGCAGCAGGCCCACGTGGTGGTAGTGCGGAATCGCCCGCGTCGTCGTGCCGGCGATCCGGGCCACCTCACCGATCCGCAGCCCCGTGCTCATGGGACCAGTCTGAACCTTGACGTCGCGTCAAGGTCAAGCCACGGCGAGGTCAAGCCCGCCTTAGCCGCGACGACTCCCGCTTGATCCGATCGGCAACCCGCCGGGCGGCGTACCGGCGTACGGGCACCAGGTGCTCGCGAACGAGGTGACAGCCGTCAGCCGAGTTGTTCGTCCAGGAAGCACCAGCGCCAGGTCTCGCCGGGCTCGAGCGAACGCATCACCGGGTGCCGCTCCTTCCCGAAGTGCGCGGTCGCGTGCCGGCGCGGGGACGAGTCGCAGCACGCGACCAGCCCGCACTCCAGGCACAGCCGCAGGTGCACCCAGTCGCGCTCGCCTGCCGCGAGACAGGGCATGCAGCCCTCGGTGCTCAACGGCTCCGTATCGGTCGGAGCCTCGTCCAGATGCTGGCAGCTCACCACGTCACCTCATCCCGTGCGGTCTTCACCAACAGAATCTCCTCCAGGTCCAGCTCGCCCTGGATCCGGCGGAGGAGCTCGTCCTCCAGCCGGCCGTCGTCGCGAGCCTCGATCACCACCTGACGTTCAGCTCGAAGCATCTCCAGCCGCAGCCGCCGCAAGGCCTCCGAGGGTGGCTCCCGGTTGGGGTCCCCGAGCCGCTCCCACGCCTGGTTCGCCCGGTTCTCCGCGAGCGTACGGAGCCGGTCGATCACGTAGCCGGGCACCTCGTCGTCCTCCTCGACCAGCTCCTCGAGCCGGCGGACGGCCGCGCGGTACGCCTGCTGCCGTACGTTCGCCTCGGACAGGATGTCAGCCTGCGGGTCGTCGCGATGCACGTTCATCCAGCGCGCCACGACGGGCAACGACAGCCCCTGCCCCACCAGCGTCACGATGATCACCACGAACGTGATCCAGACGAGCAGCCCGCGATAGGGGAAGTCCGTCGACAGACTCAACGCCGCGCCGAGCGACACGACGCCGCGAGGACCCGCCCACGCGACGACGGCCACCTGGCCCGGCGGGCGCGGTCCTTCGCGTTCTCGGATCTTGCGGTTCAGCCGCGGGATGTACGCGGACGGGTAGACCCACACGAACCGCCCGACGATCACCGCCAGCACGACCACGACGGTCGCGAGGATCACGGTGCCGAGATCCAGCCCGATGTTCTCCGCCGCGGCCCGGATCTGCAGCCCCACAAGGAGGAACACCGCCCCCTCGAGCAGGAAGTTCACCACGCGGAAGACCGAGTCCATCTGGAGCCGCGAGCCCGCCGACATCAGCAGCGGCTTGCGGTGGCCGATGTAGAGCCCGCAGGTGACGACCGCGGCGACGCCCGAGGCGTGGATGAACTCCGCCGGAACGAACGCGGCGAACGGCAGCAGCAGCGAGATCGTGTTGTCCAGCAGCTTGTCCTCGGTTCGCCGGTGCAGGAACGCGCCGATCAGCGCGACGATCGCGCCGATGGCCACGCCGCCGATCGCGGCGATCGCGGCCTCACGGCCGACCGCCTGCCAGGTGACCGCCGCCCCGGTCGCGGCAGCCGCCACGACCCGCAACGTCACGAGCGCGGTGGCGTCGTTGATCAACGCCTCGCCCTCGAGGATCGTCACCGTACGACGCGGCAGCCCGATCCGCTTGGCGATCGCGCTCGCCGCGACCGCGTCCGGCGGCGCCACGATCGCGCCGAGCGCGAACGCCGCGGCGAGCGGGATGTCCGGCACCACGGCGTGCAACGCGAAGCCCACCAGCGCGGCGATGAACAACACGTGCCCGACCGCCAGCAGCATCACCGGCCGGATGTTGCTGCGCAGCGAGGGCACCGAAAGGCCGACGGCCGCGATGTAGACCAGCAGGGGCAGGACGACCTGCAGGATCAGGTCGGGGTCGAGTTCGTAGTGGGGGAAGAACGGGATGAACGACAGCGCGATGCCGACGATCACGAGCAGCACCGGCCGGATCAGTCCGAGCTTGCGCGCAAGACCGGAGAAGATGCCGACGACCGCCAGCAGCAGAACGACGCGCAGCAGGGTCTCAGCCACGGCCGGCCCTACTTGCCGTAGTCGTAGAACCCATGGCCGGACTTACGGCCGAGCGCACCCGCGTCGACCATCCGGGCCAGCAGCTCGGGCGGGAAGAACTTCGGGTCGGCGGTCTCGTTCCAGATGTTCTCGGTCGCGTGCTTGAGAACGTCGACGCCGGTGAGATCGGTGGTGGCGAGCGGCCCCATCGCGTGGCCGAAGCCGAGCTTGCAGGCGATGTCGATGTCCTCCGCGGAGGCGACGCCCGACTCGTACAGCTTGACCGCCTCGACGACCAGCGCGGAGATCAGCCGCGTGGTGACGAAGCCCGCGACGTCCCTGGTCACGACGATGCAGGTCTTGCCCGCGGACTCGGCGAACGCCTTGGCGCGGGTGAGCGTCTCGTCGGACGTACGGTGCCCGCGCACCAGCTCGCACAGCGCCATCATCGGCACCGGCGAGAAGAAGTGCGTACCGACGACAGACTCGGGGCGCTGGGTGACCGCGGCGATCTTGGTGATCGGGAGCGCGGAGGTGTTCGTGGCGAGGACCGCGTCGTCCTTGGCCAGGCGGTCGAGCTCCTTGAACACCTCGTGTTTGAGCTCGATCCGTTCGAACACCGCCTCGACCACGAGGTCGGCGTCGGAGACCGCGTCGAGGTCGGTCGTGGTGGTGATCCGGCCGTACGCGGCGTCGGCGTCCTCGGCCGTGAGCTTGTCCTTCGACACGAACTTGTCGAGCGAGGCCTTGATGCCGCCGAGTCCGCGGTCGAGAGCCTCTTGCGTGACGTCGCGTACGACGACGTCCCAGCCACCAGTCGCGGCGACCTGGGCGATTCCGGAACCCATCAGCCCCGCGCCGACGACGGCGACCTTTCCTGCACCCTGCTGAGCCATGAGGGCACCCTAACGATCGGCGCCAATTCGCGATCACTACGGTATGTCTCGCTTGCCGAATCACCGCATGGGGTCTATATCCGGCATTTCCCGCATGAGCGCAACCATCGTGCGTCCAGCTGCGTCTTAGCTTTCACGACGCGTTGGCGCATCACCGTGAAGGGATCCCGCAGCATGTCGGCAGAGGACGTCCTCGTCGTATCCGGTGGCAACCCGTTGGTGGGTGAGATCACCGTGCGTGGCGCCAAGAATCTGGTGCCGAAGGCGATGGTGGCGGCCGTCCTCGGCGACGATCCCTCGACGCTGTCGAACGTGCCGCGCATCCGCGACGTCGAGATCGTGCGCAACCTGCTCGAGCTGCACGGCGTGACCGTTCGCGACGGCTCCTCTTCCGACGCGCTCGTGCTCGATCCCACGCGGGTCGAGCGGGCGGCTGTCGCCGACATCGAGGTGCACGCCGGCTCGAGCCGCATCCCGATCCTGCTGTGTGGGCCGTTGCTGCACCGCCTCGGCCGCGCGTTCATCCCCGACCTCGGCGGCTGCCGGATCGGCGACCGGCCGATCAACTTCCACCTCGACGCGCTGCGCCAGTTCGGCGCGGTCGTGGAGAAGCGGCCCGAGGGTCTGCTGCTGTCCGCGCCGAGCGGCCTGGCCGGCACGAAGATCTCCCTGCCGTACCCGTCGGTGGGCACGACCGAGCAGGTGCTGCTCACCGCCGTCCGCGCGTCCGGCGCGACCGAGCTGCGGAACGCCGCCGTCGAGCCGGAGATCATCGACCTGATCTGCGTGCTGCAGAAGATGGGCGCGATCATCAACCTGGACACGGATCGGACGATCCGCATCGAGGGCGTGTCACGGCTGTCGGGGTACGTGCACGACGCGCTGCCGGACCGCATGGAGGCCGCGTCGTGGGCCTGCGCCGCGTTGGCGACGGGTGGCGACATCTTCGTACGGAACGCACGGCAGACCGATCTGATGACGTTCCTCAACGTGTATCGCCGGGTGGGCGGGGAGTTCTCGGTCACGCGGGACGGGATCCGCTTCTGGCACCCGGGCTCGAAGCTCGCCTCGATCGCGCTGGAGACCGACGTCCATCCGGGCTTCATGACCGACTGGCAGCAGCCGTTGGTCGTGGCCTTGACGCAGGCGACGGGGCTGTCGATCGTGCACGAGACCGTGTACGAGAACCGGCTCGGCTTCACCTCGGCGCTGGTCGAGCTGGGCGCGCAGATGCAGGCGTACTCGGAGTGCCTCGGGCCGACGCCGTGCCGCTTCGGGCGGGGCAACTTCGTGCACTCCGCGGTGATCTCCGGCCCGTCGCCCCTGCACGGCGCGGACCTGACGGTGCCCGACCTGCGCGGCGGCTTCTCGTACATGATCGCGGCGCTTGCAGCGTCCGGGCGCTCGACCGTACGCGGGGTCGGCATCTTCCGGCGCGGCTATGAGAACTTCGAGGCCAAGCTCGAGTCCCTCGGCGCTTCGGTGTCGGCGTAGGTCACAACTGAGCGACTTTGCCGGCCCTAGGCGGGTCGGCTTGTTGATCATGGGTCGGTGCGTCAGGCTGGCCTGCCTGGATGGATTTCTCTCCGTCACGACGGTGCGGGCTGTGGGAGGCACATGGCCCGCACCGTGTGTTCGTCCCCTTGCCTCGAGCTTCGGTCATGCCGCGACGTCTTCCCTGGCCGCGGACGGCCGACGGACCTGCACCACGCAAGACAACGAGAAGAGGGCGCCCGTTCGGGGGGCGCCCTCTTCTCGTGTTTCTGGAGCCGTTGCTACAGCGGAAGCGGAATCTGCGTAGGCAGCGGGATCGGCAGCGGCAACGGCAGCGGCGGCAACGGGATCGCCGTCGGGAGGGGGAGCGGCAGCGGCAGCCCCGGTGGTGTCTGGGGCGGCTTGGGCGGCTCCGGGTTGGTCGTCGGCTCCGGTGGCTTCGGAACCGGGATGGGCGGAAGTGGGTTCGGAGGCTCGGGCGGCGCCGGTGGTTGCGTCGGCGCCGGAGGCTCCGGGTCGGGGCCTGGGTCCGGAGGCAACGGTGGCTCCGGGACCGGGTCCGGGTCGGGAATGCGCGGGATCGGATCCGGGTCCGGCCCTGGCGGGGTCGGCACCGGGATCGGGATCGGGTGGTCCGGCCCGGGCTGAGGCTCGGGTACTGGACCAGGTGCCGGCGTGCGCGGAATCGGTCGGCCCGGGACGACAGGGGTGACCGCGTCGTTCCGAGGAACGAGTTGGTCCTGTACGCCCATGAGCACGACGTCCTCAGGCATCGCCGCGTTCTCGTTCGCGGGTGCGTCTCCGCCGGTGGGACGGTCCGCCGTGATCGACAGCGTGAACGTGCCGTTCCCCTCGCCGTTGTGCGCACCCCGTTGGTCGATCGAGACCGCGAACGAGGCGGCCACGAGGATCAGCGGAAGCAGTACCGCGATGTGCCGGTACCGCTTCCGCCGGCCGAACCACCCGCGCCGTGCCCGGTGTCGCGCCGGTCCCTGGTCGATGACGTCGTCGATCGGCAACGACGGCGCCGGACGGGGCGGCCTGGGGGCCGGCTGTGGGGTGGACGCCGGGGCAGGCTCGGGCGAATTCGGGGCGGCCTCGTCTGCCTCCGCCTGCTTCGGCGCGGGTGGTCGTTCCGGTCCCTCCGGTCGTCCCGTTTTAGGCAGCCCTGTTTTTGGCAAGGTCGTCCAACCCGGGGTGCAGACCGGCGGTGTAAACGCATAACCCGGAGCTCGTCCTCCGGGAGTTGTGGCTTGTCTTGGAGCAGGTGGTGACTGCGGTGCTGTTTTCGGATCTTGTGCTTCTTTTCTTACGGGAGCAGGTGGTGCTTTCGGTGTGTCTGACGATTCGCCTGACTGGCGCGGGACCTCCAACTCATCCCCCTTGTCGCATGGGTCGCGGCAGCACCCTCGCTCGGGGTGCCCTGGGCGATTCCCTTGCGGCGCGTAACCACACGCTCGCTCCCCGGCATAAGCACAAGACCGTAGCCGCTCCATGAAGCGGTGGGAAGACAGAACGTGTGCGAAATCTTCCATGGAAGGTTGAAAACCCAGAACGCGTGCGAATCGTGTCCGGGTAAAGGATGATTTGTAGCGAAGTCTGCGCCCGAACGGTGCGGCCGGATGCGGACTACCGCTCGCCGCCGGGCCTCCACAGAACGTCACCATCGGGAAGGTTGGCGACTCGGGCGAAGATGAAGAGCAGATCGGACAAGCGGTTCAAATAGGCCGCCGCTTGCTTGTTCATGGTCTTCTCGTGCACCTCGATCGCGGCCCAGGCCGAACGCTCGGCGCGGCGGACGACGGTCCTCGCGACATGCAGCAGCGCGGCCCCGGGCGTGCCGCCGGACAGGACGAACGAGCGGAGCGGCTCGACCTGCTCGTTGAACTCGTCGCACCAACCCTCGAGCCGTTCGACATAGTCGGGGAGGACACGCAGCGGCTCGACCTTCGGGTCCTCGACGACCGGGTTGCCGAGGTCTGCGCCGACGTCGAACAGGTCGTTCTGCACGCGAAGCAGCACCGCGCGGAGCGGCTCGGGCAGCTCGCCCATCGCGAGCGCCAGCCCGATCTGCGCGTTCGCCTCGTCCACATCGGCGTACGCGATGAGCCGCAGGTCGGTCTTGGGGGCGCGACTCATGTCGACCAACCGCGTGGTCCCGTCGTCGCCAGCCCGGGTGTAGATGCGCGTGAGATTGACCATGCGGCTGAGCTTATGGTCCGCGTCGCCCCAGTCCGACCTGCTCGGGACGTGACTTGTCGGACATCCCGCCGCGACCGCGCCGCCTTGGCGCCCGGACTTGTTCCAGGGATCTCGGCCTAGAAGCCGAGATCCCTGGAACAAGTCGCACGTCCGGTCGACTCGTTCATGGCACCCACGTGACAGGCCGCCGGCTTGGCCACGCGCGATCAGGCGCCTCAGAGGCCCCACGTAAGATGCGGCCGGTGGAGCGGCTACGGATTGCCGGCGAGGCCCGGCTCGCGGGCGAGGTCACTGTCAGCGGGGCGAAGAACAGCGCGCTGAAGCTGATGGCGGCCGCGTTGCTCGCCGAGGGGCGAACGGTTCTGCGCGAGGTCCCGGCGATCCTCGACGTCACCTACATGGGCCGCCTGCTCCAGCGCATGGGCTGTGAGCTGGAAACCACCGACGGCGCGCTCAGCATCGACGTACCCGCGAACATCGAGCACGAGGCCGACTACGACCTCGTCCGGCGCCTCAGAGCCTCCATCACCGTTCTCGGCCCGCTCGTCGCCCGCTGCGGCAAGGCGAAGGTCGCGCTCCCCGGCGGCGACTCGATCGGCTCGCGCGGCCTGGACATGCACGTCTCCGGCCTGGCCAAGCTCGGTGCCGAGGTGCACCTCGAGCACGGTTACGTCGTCGCCGAGGCTCCCAAGGGCCTGGTCGGCACCACGATCGAGCTCGACTTCCCGAGCGTCGGGGCCACCGAGAACCTGCTGCTGGCCGCTGCCCTCGCCACCGGGACGACCGTCATAGACAACGCCGCGCGCGAGCCGGAGGTCGTGGACCTGTGCGCCATGCTCACCGGCATGGGCGCCAAGATCGAGGGCGCCGGCTCGTCGATGCTCCGGATCGAGGGCCAGGACGCCCTCCAGGCCACCGAGCACGTCACGCTGCCCGACCGGATGGTCGCCGGGACGTGGCTGATCGGTGCCGTCCTCTCGCGCGGCGACGTCACCGTACGCAGGGCACGCGCCGACCACCTCGACATCGTGCTGGAGAAGCTCGCCCACGCCGGCGCCGACGTCAGCACCGGTCCGGACTGGGTCCGCGTCCAGATCGCCGAACGCCCCCGCGCCGTCGAGGTCAGCACGCTGCCGTACCCGGGCTTCCCGACCGACCTGCAGGCGATGATGGTCTCGCTCGCCGCGGTGTCCGAGGGGACCTCGATGATCACCGAGAACCTCTTCGACGGCCGCTTCCGCTTCGTGCAGGAGCTCGCCCGCCTCGGCGCCGACGTGCGTACGGACGGCCACCACGCGGTCGTACGAGGAGTGCCCCAGCTCTCCGGCGCCCCCGTCGTCGCCCCCGACATCCGCGCCGGCGCCGCCCTGGTGCTCGCCGGCCTCGTCGCGGAAGGCGAGACGGTCGTCTCAGGGGCCCACCACCTCGACCGCGGCTACCCCGACCTGGACGGCGTCCTCACTCGCCTCGGCGCCAAGGTCAGCCGGGAACCGGACGACCTCGACGTGGACCTCTGAGCACTTGACCTCAAGGAAGCTTGAGGTCAGAGAGTGCTCGTATGACAACCACAGACACCGAGCTCGACGCGATCCTGCGGGTCGTCGCCACCGTCGAGCACGCGCAGAACAACGAACTCCCCGACGAGTTCCTGAGGCTCTTCCGTTCCGACGCGATCTGGACGACCGGCGGCGGCAAGCGCCTCTATGGCCTGGAGGAGATCTCGGCGTTCACGTACGAGGTCCTACCGGGCGGGATGCAAGGGCTGACAGTCTCGTTCGAGCTGGAGCACGTGCTCTTGATCCGGCCGGACGTGGCAGCCGTCAAGCTGCGGCAGATCTACACCACACCAGAAGGCCAGGACGTCGGATCGCCGCTGTGGGTCATGGCCAAGGAGGACGGCAGGTGGCTGCTCACCGCCTGCCAGAACATCGGCGTCCCCGACGAGTCGACCGCCGAGGTGGCGGCCTAGTAAGGGGCACGCGCGCCTCCGGGAGGCGCGGCCTCGAGCCAGGCTAGGAAGCCTGTCAAGGCGTCCTCCGCCATCGCGAGCTCCACCACCTGGCCGGCCTCCATGCACTCCACCACGACGTGCCCGTCGTACAGGCCGAGCGCCTCGGTGGCCAGCGGAGAGCGCCGGGACCGGACGGTCAGCTCCGACCGCGAGAACACCCGCCGGGGCCGGGGAGCGAACGAGAAGACCCGGAACCACTGCACCGAGTCCCCGGAGTAGCGCGCGACACCGAGCACCCAAGCCTGGGCGCCGGACAGCTTCGTCAACCGCACCGAGCAGTCGAACGTGCCGCCGCCGCGCTGCAGTACCCGACGGCGAATCGCCATGCCCGCAAGGGCGATGATCACCAATGCCAGGAACAGCCCAGCAATGTCGAGGACGACTTCGATCATGCGCGGCCGACCTCAACCCATCGAGTCGCGCTACTGGGCCATCTCGACGGCCCGGATACGCGTCTCGGCGCGGCGTACGGCGTCCAGAGCGTCCTCGTCGTCCGTTCCGGCCGCCTGTGCGCGCTCGAGGTCGCGCCGGGCCTGCTCGAGGTCGATCTCGCGGGCCATCTCGGCGAACTCGGCGAGGATGGACACGCGGTTCTGCGCCACCGACAGGAAGCCCCCGTGCACAGCGGCGACAAAGGTCTCGGAGTCGGGCGTACGGATCTCGACGACACCGTCAGCGAGCAGGCCGAGGAGGGGCGCGTGGTCCGGCAGGATGCCGACGTCGCCCTCGGTCGTGCGTGCAACCACGATCGTCGCCTCACCGGACCAGACAGTACGGTCCGCGGCGACGAGCTCGACGTGCAGGGGGTCCGCCACCAGGTGCCTCCGAGATGATCTATCCGGCGAGGATACCTTCCCCACCGGAGCCGCTTCGCGCGGGAGCCGTCACCGACGACTCCCGCAACGCGAACGTGTACAGGAGGGTCAGCCCTCCTTCTGGATCTCCGCCCACTTCTTCTCGACGTCCTCGAGACCGCCGACCAGGTAGAACGCCTGCTCCGAGACGTGGTCGTACTCGCCGTCACAGACCTTCGTGAACGCCTCGATGGTCTCCTCCAGCGGGACGAACGAGCCCTCGATGCCGGTGAACTGCGTGGCCGCGTACGTGTTCTGCGACAGGAACCGCTGCAGCTTCCGAGCCCGGGACACCGTGATCTTGTCCTCTTCGGGAAGCTCGTCGATACCGAGGATCGCGATGATGTCCTGGAGCTCCTGGTTGCGCTGCAGGATCTGCTTCACCCGCACCGCGGTGTTGTAGTGGTCCTGCCCGATGTAGCGCGGGTCGAGGATCCGCGACGTCGAGGCCAGCGGGTCGATCGCGGGGTAGATCGCCTGCGCGAACAGGTCACGCGACAGGTTCGTCGTCGCGTCGAGGTGCGCGAACGCGGTCGCCGGCGCCGGGTCGGTGTAGTCGTCGGCGGGAACGAAGATCGCCTGCATCGAGGTGATCGAGTGACCGCGCGTCGAGGTGATCCGCTCCTGCAGCGTGCCCATCTCGTCGGCGAGGTTGGGCTGGTAGCCCACCGCCGAAGGCATCCGGCCGAGCAGCGTGGACACCTCCGAGCCCGCCTGGGTGAACCGGAAGATGTTGTCGATGAACAGCAGCACGTCCTGGTTCTGAACGTCGCGGAAGTACTCCGCCTGCGTCAGCGCGGCCAGCGCGACCCGCAGCCGGGTGCCCGGCGGCTCGTCCATCTGGCCGTACACGAGCGCCGTGTCCGCGATGACGCCGGACTCGGTGAACTCGTTGATCAGGTCGGTGCCCTCACGGGTGCGCTCGCCCACGCCGGCGAACACCGAGGTGCCACCGAAGTTCCGGGCGACCCGGATGATCATCTCCTGGATCAGCACGGTCTTGCCCACGCCGGCGCCACCGAACAGGCCGATCTTGCCGCCCTGCACGTACGGGGTCAGCAGGTCGATGACCTTGATGCCCGTGACGAGCATGTCGGTCTTGCCCTCGAGCTGGTCGAACGGCGGCGGCTGGCGGTGGATGGGCCAGCGCTCGGTGATCTCGAGCTTCTCGCCCTCCTTGAGGTTGAGGGCCTCGCCGACGACGTTCCACACGTGGCCCTTGGCGACGTCGCCCACCGGCACGGTGATCGACTCGCCGGTGTCGCGGACCTCCGAGCCACGGACGAGACCGTCCGTCGGCTGCAGCGAGATCGCCCGAACGATGTTGTCGCCGAGGTGGTACGCCACCTCCAGCGTCAGCGTGCTCGGTGCACCAGCGAGATCGACGTCGACCTTGAGCGCGTTGTAGATCTCGGGGAGCTGTCCAGCCGGGAACTCGACGTCGACAACCGTGCCGATGACTCGCGCCACTCGGCCCACGCCGGCCGGCGCCGCGTCCGCGGTCTGGTCGGTAACGGTGGCAGTCATATCCTCACTCACTTCCGGCGGTGGCATCGGCGAGCGCGTTCGCACCGCCGACAATCTCGCTGATCTCTTGGGTGATCTCGGACTGCCGGGCCTGGTTGGCCTGGCGAGTCAAGGTCTGGATGAGTTCCTTGGCGTTGTCCGTCGCCGACTTCATCGCCCGCTGCCGCGACGCGAGCTCACTCGCCGCCGACTGCAGCATGCAGTGGAAGATGCGGTTCTCGACGTAGCGCGGCAACAGGACGTCGAGCACCTCGGACGCCGTGGGCTCGAACTCGTAGAGCGGCAACACGTCCTCGGTCTCGGGAGCCTCCTCCCCCTCCACGACTTCGAGGGGCAGCAGCCGGAGCACCTGCGGACGCTGGGTCATCATGCTGACGAACTGGGTGTAGACGACGTGGATCTCGTCCACCCCGCCCTCGTCGCTTCCGGCGAGGAACGCGTCGATCAGGGTGTCGCCGACTTCCTTCGCGTTCTCGTAGCGCGGGTTGTCGGAGAATCCGCTCCACTCCTGCTTCACCTCGCGCTTGCGGAACCGGTAGAAGGCGATCGCCTTCCGGCCGGTGAGGTACGGCACGACCTCTTTGCCCTCTTCGCGGAGCCGCTCGGCGAGTCGCTCGCCTTCGCGGATCACGTTGGAGGAGTACGCGCCGGCGAGACCGCGGTCGCTGCTGATCACGAGGACCGCGGCGCGCCGCGGGTTCTCGCGTTCGGTTGCCAGCGGGTGGTCGACGTTGGAGAACGTCGCCAGCGCCGACACGGCCCGCGAGAGCTCACGGGCGTACGGTGTCGCCGCCAGCGAGCGCTCCTGCGCCTTGCGGATCCGCGAAGCGGCGACCAGCTCCATCGCCCGGGTGCTCTTCATGATCGTGCTGACAGAGCGGATCCGGCGAACGTAGGCGCGGGTCTTGGCTGCCATCTTCGATCAGCTCCGCCGCTGCTTCGTGATCTGCTCCTGCAGGACGTCCTCGTCCTCGAGCGCCTCGTGCTCCTCGCGGCCGGCCTCGAGCAGGCGGCCCTCGGAGGTCTCGAAGGTCTGCTTGAAGTCGGTCACGGCCTCCTCGAGCGACTTGATCGCCTCGTCGGGAAGCTCGGCGGTCTCCCGGATCCCGTCGAGGATCCCACCGCGCTCGCGGCGCAGGAAGTCGAGCAGCTCGGTCTCGAACCGGCGTACGTCGTCGACGGGCACGTCGTCGAGCCGGCCGGTCGTACCGACCCAGACCGAGACGACCTGCTCCTCGATCGGGAACGGCGAGTACTGCGGCTGCTTGAGCAGCTCGGTGAGCCGCTGACCGCGCTCCAGCTGCCGCTTGGAAGCCGCGTCGAGGTCGGAGGCGAACATCGCGAACGCCTGCATCTCGCGGTACTGCGCGAGGTCGAGCTTCAGCTGCGCCGCGACCTTCTTCATCGCCTTGGTCTGCGCGCCACTGACGCGGGAGACCGAGTTTCCGACGTCGATCGCCGGCCGCTGGTTGGCGTTGAACAGGTCGGTCTGCAGGAAGATCTGGCCGTCGGTGATCGAGATGACGTTCGTCGGGATGTACGCCGAGATGTCGTTGGCCTTGGTCTCGATGACCGGCAGGCCGGTGAGCGAGCCACCGCCGAGCTCCTTGGAGAGCTTCGCGCAACGCTCGAGCAGCCGGGAGTGCAGGTAGAAGACGTCACCGGGGTAGGCCTCGCGGCCGGGCGGGCGGCGCAGCAGCAGCGACATCGCGCGGTACGCCTCGGCCTGCTTGGTGAGGTCGTCGAACACGATGAGGACGTGCTTGCCCTGGTACATCCAGTGCTGGCCGATCGAGGAGCCGGTGTACGGCGCGATGTACTTGAAGCCGGCCGGGTCGGACGCGGGCGCGGCGACGATCGTCGTGTACTCCATCGCGCCAGCGTCCTCGAGCGCGCGCTTGACCTGCGCGATCGTGGTGCCCTTCTGGCCGATCGCGACGTAGACGCAGCGGACCTGCTTGGCCGGGTCGCCGCTCTCCCAGTTGGCCTTCTGGTTGAGGATCGTGTCGACGGCGATCGCGGTCTTGCCGGTCTGCCGGTCGCCGATGATCAGCTCCCGCTGGCCGCGGCCGATCGGGATCATCGAGTCGATCGCCTTGATGCCGGTCTGCAGCGGCTCGCGCACCTCGGCACGCATCATCACGCCGGGAGCCTGCAGCTCCAGCGCGCGACGCTCGTCGAGGCCCTCCAAGGCGCCGAGGCCGTCGATCGGCTGGCCCATCGCGTCCACCACGCGGCCGAGGTACGCCTCGCCGACGGGGACGGACAGGACCTGACCGGTACGGCGGACCTGCTGGCCCTCCTCGATGCTGGAGAACTCGCCGAGGATGACGACGCCGATCTCGCGGACGTCGAGGTTCATCGCGATGCCGAGCGTGCCGTCCTCGAACTCCAGCAGCTCGTTGAACATCACCGAGGGCAGGCCTTCGACGTGCGCGATGCCGTCACCGGCGTCGGCAACGACGCCGACCTCTTCGCGCTCGGCCGCCTCCGGCTGGTAGCTCGAGACGAACTGCTCGAGCGCGCTCCGGATCTCCTCCGGGCGAATCGTCAGCTCCGCCATGTCTCTTCCCTGCTTCCTCGTGCGTATTCGTACGTCGTCATCGAACCTGGGGGCGCCTAGCCGGCGAGCCGGCGACGGGCGTCGTCGAGCCGGCCAGCGATCGAGCCGTCGATCAGCTCGTCGCCGATCTCGACCCGGATGCCGCCGATCACCTGGGGATCGACGACGACGTTCAGGTGGATCTCGTGGCCGTACTGGCGGGCCAACGCGGCGGCGAGCCGGTCACGTTCGCTCGCACTCAGGTCCACCGCCGTGGTCACGGTGGCGACCAACCGGTTGCGCCATTCGGCCGCGATCTTGCCGAAGTTCTCCAGTGCCTCGGCCAGCGACAGCCCACGGGGGGCGGTCACCGCCTGCTCCACCAACCCTACGGTCGACGGCGAGGCCTTCCGGGCGAGCAGGTTGCGCACCAGCTCGCCACGGTGCTCTGCGGGTACGGCGCGGTCGGTGAGAGCTCGGTCGAGCTCACCATCGCCCGCGACCACCCGGCTGAACCGGAACAGCTCGTCCTCGACGTCGTCGAGGCGCCCGGCTCCCTCGGCCGCGATCACCTGGGCGAGCGCGCCCACGTGCTCGATCGCGTCCGCGATGTGGCGAGGCCGTCCCCACGACAGCTTCGCCGCCGCGGTGACGATGCCGAGCGTGGCCGAGCTGACCTGACTCCGCAGCAGGTTCTCCGCGAGCCCCGCGCGTTCGTCACCCGTACGCGCCGAGTCGGTCAGGGCCCGGCGCAACGCCGGCTGACCGTCCAGCAAGGTGGCGACGGCGAACAGCTCCGCGCCGAGCTCGGCGCTGCTCGCGCCGCCCTCGGACAGCTGCTGCCGGAGGTTGGCGAGCGAGTCGCGGGAAGTGCCACGGAAGTCGATCATCGCGTTCCGGCCCCTTCCGGTGCCTGCTCCTCCAGCTCGGCGAGGAAGCGTTCGACGACCCTGCGCTGACGCGCCTCGTCCTCGAGCGACTCACCGACGATGCGGCTCGCCAGCTGGGTGGACAGCGCGCCGATCTCGGTACGCAGCTGGTTCATCGCCTGCTGACGTTCCGCCTCGATCTGCGCGTGCGCCTGACCGACGATCCGCTGGGACTCGGCCTGGGCCTGCTCCCGCAGCTCGGCGATGATCGTCGCGCCTTGCTCCCGCGCTTCCTCCCGGATGCGCGAGGCTTCGTGGCGGGCCTCGGAGAGCTGCTGCTGGTACTGCTCCAGCGCCGCCTTGGCCTCCGCCTGTGCCTCCTCGGCCTGCTTCATCCCGCCCTCGATCGCGGCGGTCCGGTCGGCGAAGGCCTTCTCGAACCGCGGCGCGACGTACTTCTGGACGATGAAGAACAGGATGCCGAAGACGACGAGGCCGAGGATGATCTCCACGGTGTGGGGGACGAGCGGGTTGGGCTCAGCCCCCTCCTCCGCGGCTAGCAACCAGGTCATGGCCGGCATGGTCGTCCTCAGCTCGCGAAGACGAACGCGAGCGCGATGCCGATGATCGCGAGCGCTTCGGTCAGGCCGAAGCCCAGGATGGCGATGGTCTGCAGCCGGGCCTGAGCCTCGGGCTGGCGAGCGACGCCGTTGATGAACGCGGCGAAGATCAGACCGACGCCGATACCCGGGCCGATGGCGGACAGGCCGTACCCGACGATCGCGAGCGAGCCTCTCATGGGACTTCCTTTCCTAGGGTTTCCACACCGATGAGTCAGTGTTCTTCGGCAAGGGCGCCGGAGATGTAGTTGGCCGTAAGGAGGGTGAAGATGTACGCCTGCAGCACCTGCACCAGGAGCTCCAGGAACGACAGGACGATCATCAGGACCCAGGCGATGATGCCGACGGGCTTGTAGAGAAGCTGGTCGGTGTGCAGCAGCAGGTACTCGCCGCCGAGCGCGAACAGCACGATCACCATGTGACCGGCGAACATGTTCGCGAACAACCGCAGCGCCAGCGTGACGGGCCGGACGAGGATGTTCGACGCGAACTCCAGCGGAATCAGCAGGAGCAGCATCGGGCCCTTGATGCCCGCCGGAACGGTCTGGTGCTTGAGGTAACCGACGAAGCCCTTCCGCTGGATGCCGACCCCGTTGTAGACGAGCCAGGTCAGGATCGCGAGCGGGTAGACGAAGCCCACATGGGAGAACGTCGGGAACTGGATGAACGGGACGAGCCCGAACACGTTGTTGACGAGGATGAAGAAGAACAGCGCGACCAGGTAGGGCACGAACTTGAGGAAGTCGTGCGAGCCGATCACGTCGCGGGCGATCGAGTTGCGGACGAAGCCGTACGCCATCTCGCCGCTGTACTGCAGCTTGCCCGGCACCACCGCGGCGCGGCGGCTCGCCGCGACGAAGAACACCGCGACGAGCGCGGCGGCCAGCACCAGCAGGATCATCGGCTTGGTGACGCCGAGGAAGAGTGCCGGCAGCTGGAAGTCGGACGGACCGGGCGGCGTGAAGCCTCCGCCTTCAGCAGCGAGGAGGACCTGCGCGCTCACACCTTCTCCTTCCCTGCTGAGGTCAGTCGGGTCATGTGTCGGGTCATGGACCGGAGGGAGGCTCGCGGTAGCCGAACCGCTTGAAGATCAGGTAGATCGCCAACCCCATGCCGAAGACGATGCCGATCGCCACGAGGAACGACGTACCCAACCAGCGGTCGAGGAGCCAACCGGCGCCGCCGTAGAGCCCGATTCCTGCTACCAGGTAGCCGAATGCGCTCCACGGGTCGGGTCCGCGCCCCGGCCGGGGCGAGCCCGTTTCCTGCTGGCTCATCGCGCTCCGGACTGTAGCAAAGAGGGCCCGAGTCGATCATGGCGGGGTAAAGACTTCGCAATGTCCGTTGGCCATTCATAGCTGGCATCGTCATGCCGCACCGCCGGATTGCTTCGTCTCGTGCTCCTCCGCGGCGACGTCCGCGTCGTCCTTCTTCTCGTCGAAGTTGAAGATCGGCTGCCGCATCTTGACGAACGCGCGGAGCTCGCCGGTGATCCAGACGATGACGCAGGCGACGGCGGTGAGCCCCATGATCGTTCGGCTCAGCACCGCGTCGATGCCGTCCAGGTTGGCGATCACACCGGTGGTGACGGCGAACAGGATCACGCGGATCGTGTAGCTGCCGAGCGCGGTGATGAGGAGTACGTACGGGTCCTGGTCGCGGACCAGGCGCAGGGCCAACAGGCCGAGGCCCGAGAAGAGGATCACGACGGCCGCGCCGAGCGCGGCGCCCCACAAACCGTGGAGTCCGTCGACAATCGTGGCTACGACAAGGGCGATTGCGGTGACGACAAGCGTCGGCACCAGCGCTCCTCTGAGCAGCGGCGTCACTCTGTCGGTCGTCATGATGGCGGCCGTCCTCGCGGTACCTGGCGACGAGCTTCGTCGTCGGGACTGGGTGTTCCTGGTCTGCTCTCACCGACGTTGGTGTGGGCTGATCAGCACCTGTGAGACCTTGCTTGTGAAACTTAGCACAAGGTGCCGTCGAATGCCGAATCGGGAGGTCAGACCTTTGTCACTTCGGCTCACCCTAGAGGGTCCGCTGGCGGCCACACCTGCGGGGCGGCTTTAGCTCGACTTGACCCTTGAGGGTGCCAGCGCGGCCAGCTTGGCGGGCAGCCGGCGCCTCGGGAGCAGGACCGTGATGAGGACCGCGAGCACGATCGCGCCGCCCACTCCCCCGACCGTGAGCAGCGTCGGCCACAGGCCGAGCGCGACGACGCCGAACGCGACGACGCCCGCCCACATGTAGAGGATCAGCACCGCGGCCTTGTGGCTGTGGCCGAGCTCGAAGTGCACCCGGTGGTGCAGGTGCCTCCGGTCCGCGTCGAACGGCGACTTACCGGCGAGCACGCGTCTGGTCACGGCCATGACGAGGTCGGCGAACGGCAAAGCCAGCACCGCGATCGGCAGGACCAGCGGGAGCAGCGCGGGGAACAGGTTGGGGCGCTGTCCGTCCGACGGCAGCGCGCTGGCGTCCAGGTAACCGGTGAGGCTGATCGTCGACGTCGCGAGCATCAGGCCGATCAGGTAGGCACCCGAGTCGCCCATGAACACCCTGGCGGGGAAGAAGTTGTGCGGCAGGAACCCGAGACACGCGCCGGTGACGGCCGCGGTGATGAGGGTGGCCGTGGTGGCCCGGTTGAGTCCGTACTGGAACGCCAGCAGGTACGAGTAGCTGAAGAACGCCGCCGCGCCGATGCACGCGACCCCCGCGGCGAGGCCGTCCAGCCCGTCGACGGAGTTGACCGCGACCGCCCCGACCACGATCGCCAGCGCCGTCACCGCGGCACCGAGACTCGGGCTGAGGCTGAACGTGCTGCCGTCCGGAAGCGGGATCCAGTTCAGCTGGACGCCGAACACGACGACGATGCCGGCCGCCACGACCATGCCCGCGAGCTTGGTGATGCCGTCCAGGTCGACCAGGTCGTCGAGCGCTCCGACCAGCGCGATGACGAAGCCGGCGAGCAGGATCGCCCACGCGTCACCACTGACCTCGGGAAGCGCGCCGAGGAACGGCAGGTTGGTGGCGACGATGAACGCGGCGGAGACGCCGCCGAGGATCGCGAGGCCACCGAGTCGCGGGATGGGAGCCGAGTGCACATCTCGGTCCCGAATCGCCGTAACCGCGCCAAGCCGAGCCGCGGCCCGGCGAACCAGGCCCCCTAGCAGGTAGGTGGTGGCGGCGGCGACGAAGAGAACGAGCAGGTACTCACGCACGGTCCCAGAAGCCTATGCCGTCCACGTTCGGTAACGCCGCACGGTCCGCCCGCACCTGGTGATCATGAACGTGATCATGAAGGCAGAACGGCGAATAGCACCGCTACGGCTTCATGATCAGGATCATGATCACGCTGGTGGCTCAGCCGGCGAGGGCGGTCAGGGAGGTGTCGAGCGCGCGGGAGATCTCGCCGATCGCGCGGCGGTAGTCGTCGATGGGGTGGCCGATCGGGTCGACGATGTCGTCCTCGTCGGGTCGCGCCGGACGTACGGTGCCCCGCTTGCGTGCGGTGGCCGCCACGACGGCCTTGGCGCGCTCCACCGGGTCGGCCGGCAGGTCGAGCCCGGCCACAGCCACCGGGGCCGTGCGCGCGAACTCGGTCAGGGTGAACGCCCGCTTCAAGGCCGCGGGCGCCAGCGTGACCGCGTCGGAACGGTGCCGCCGTTCCATCGTCAGCACCAGGCCGGCGGTGGAGATCACCGCCTCGGTCAGCGCCCGCGAGTCCGGACCGGCGACGTCGACGCCGAGCTCCGTCAGCACGTCACCGGCCAGCGGGGTCATCGCGATGCCGTCCCGCGCCTGCGTTCCCGCGCTCCCCACCACGAAGTCCGCCTGGTCCGAGCCGAACCGCTTGCCCAGCCAGCCCACCGCCAGGCGGTGCGCCATCGGCGAACGACATTGGTTGGCCGTACAGACGAACAGGATCGTGAACGTCACCGCTCCCCAGTCTCCTTCTCCACGGTCGGGTCCCCGTCGTGCTGGTCCGCCTCGGCCACCGGCTCTTCGGCCACCGGCTCTTCCGCCACTGCCGCCTCCGCCACCGGCTCCTCAGCCACTGCCGCCTCCGCCACCGGCTCTTCCGCCACTGCCGGTTCCTCTCAGCCAATGCCTCTTCGGCGACCGGCTCTTCGGCGACCTCGGGCTCAGCGTCCTCGGCCTCGTCCGGCTCCTCGGAGTACTCGACCAGCGTCGGTACGACTTCCCGCAGCTGGTCGAACGTCAACGCGCCCTCGCGCAACAAGACCGGTTCCGGCCCCGTGAGGTCCACGATCGACGATGGCAACGGCCCCGGCGTCGGACCGTCGTCGAGGTACACGGCCACCGACTCGCCCAGCTGCTTCTCCGCGTCGTCCGCCGTCGTCGCCGCGGCCTGCCCGGACAGGTTCGCCGACGACACGGCCAACGGACCGGTCCGCCCGAGAAGCTCCAACGCGAGCTCGTGGTCGGGCATCCGGACCGCCACCGTGCCCTCGTTCTCGCCCAGGTCCCAGACCAGCGACGGCTGCTCCTGGCACACGATCGTCAACGGGCCGGGCCAGAACGCCGAGATCAGCGCCCGCCCGGCGTCGGGTACGGACGTCGCGATGCCGTCCAGCATCCCGACCGATCCGACGAGCACGGGTGGCGGCATCTGCCGTCCCCTGCCCTTCGCCGCCAACAGTCCGGCCACCGCGGGCGCCTCGAACGCGTCCGCGGCGATCCCGTACACCGTGTCGGTCGGGAGGACCACCAGGTCGCCCCGCCGCAATGCCGTGGCCGCCGCCTCGAGTGCCGCGTCCCGTTCCTCGGGGCTGGCCGCTGCCCAGTCGTACCGTTCGCTCACGCGCGCATCGTTTCACGAAGGTCCGACGCGATGCCCACTAGGCTGAACGGCGTGAGCGGCAACCTTCCCGAACCACGTCCACCCGCGCAGCGCGCTTCCGACAGCGACCGCGAGGACATCGTCGAACGCCTCCGCGAGGCCGCGGCCGAAGGGCGGCTCACGATGGACGAGTTCGAGGAGCGGATGTCGTCGGCCTACGTGGCCAGAACGTACGGCGAGCTCGAACGCCTCACCAGCGATCTCCCGGTCAAGCAGTCCACGAGCCCGAGCCAGCCCACCGAGATCCGGCTCCGCGCCACCGGTTCGACCGTCCGCCGCACCGGCCGCTGGATCGTCCCGCAGCGCATCGTCGTCGAGAACAACATGGGCTCCGCCGTCGTCGACATGACCGAGGCGACGATCCTGTCCCGCGACGTCCACATCGCCGTCCAGCTCACCGCGGGCTCGCTGGTGATCAAGGTCCCGCCGGGAACGACCGCCGACACCGACGAGCTGCACACCCCGTTCGGCTCCTCGAGCGTCCGCGTCGACAGTCCGGGCGAGCCGCGCCTTCGCCTGCACGTCAGCGGCAACGCGGCCATGGGATCGGTGCACATCCGCCACCTCAACGTCTTCGAGCGCTGGGGCCGCCAGTTCCGCGCCTGGCGGAACGCGCAAAGGGGCTAGGACCGCACCGCGGTCACGAAGCGGGGACGGCCAGCGAGATCCAGGCGGTCCCGTACGGACTGCCAACCACCGGTTGACGCGAAGACCGCGGGTGCCGATTCCCCTTGTACGTCTGCGTGTTCGACCACGACGATGCCGCCCGGTCGAAGCAGACGGGCGGCCGAACGTTCGATCACGCGGATCGCGTCGAGCCCGTCCTCCCCCGACCACAACGCCAGCGCCGGGTCGTGGTCGCGGACCTCCTGCTCGACCGACTCGTACGCCGCCATGGGGATGTACGGCGGGTTCGCGACGACCAGATCCACGGTTCCGTCCAACGCCGGCAACGCACCGGCCGCGTCGCCGCGCACCAGCGTGACCGCGTGTCCGGCGACGTTGCGCGAGGCCCACTCGAAGGCCATCCGATCCAGCTCGACCGCGTAGACCACAGCCGAGGGGACCTCGGTCGCGACGGCCAACGCGATCGCGCCCGATCCCGCACACAGGTCCACGACGACGGGCGAGGACATCGACGACAGCGCGTCGATCGCAAAGCCAGCGACCACCTCGGTCTCCGGCCGCGGCACGAAGACGCCAGGCCCGACCTTCAACACCAGATGGCGAAACGGCGCCTCACCGGTCAGGTGCTGCAACGGCTCGCGCTTCTCCCGCCGGGCCAGCAGCTCCTCGAACGCGGCGCGCGAGGACGAGGACACCGAGGCGAGCGTCGCCTGGATCCGCGGCACGCCGAGAACGTGCGCGAGCAACGACTCCGCGTCGAAGCGCGGCGACGCGACACCGGCCGCCTCCAGCCGTGCGACGGCCTCGGCGAGCAACGTGCGCGTGCTCAACCAGAGCCTTCCAAGGCGGCGAGCCGCTGCTGCTGGTCGGCGGTGATCAGCGCGTCGACCACGCCGTCCAGTTCGCCGTCGAGCGCGTGGTCGAGGTTGTACGCGGTGTAGCCCACCCGGTGGTCGGTGATGCGGTTCTGCGGGAAGTTGTACGTACGGATCCGCTCGGACCGGTCGACGGTCCGCACCTGCGAACGGCGCGCGGCCGACGCCTCGGCGTCGGCGGCATCCTGAGCCTGCTGGAGCAGCCGGGCGCGCAGGATACGCATCGCCTGTTCCTTGTTCTGCAGCTGGGATTTCTCGTTCTGGCACGACACGACGATGCCGGTCGGGACGTGCGTGATCCGTACGGCGGAATCGGTCGTGTTGACGCTCTGCCCACCCGGACCCGACGACCGGTAGACGTCGATGCGCAGGTCCTTCTCCTCGATCGCCACGTCGATGTCTTCGGCCTCGGGCAGCACGAGGACGCCGGCCGCGGAGGTGTGGATCCGGCCCTGCGACTCGGTCACGGGCACGCGTTGCACGCGGTGCACGCCACCCTCGTACTGGAGCCGGGCGTACGGCGTCGAGCCGTCCGCGGTCGCCTTGCCCTTCACCGCGAGCGTCACGCTCTTCACGCCGCCGAGGTCGGAGTCGGCCGCGTCCATGACCTCGGTCTTCCAGTTGCGGCGCTCGGCATAGCGCATGTACATCCGGAGCAGGTCGCCGGCGAACAGCGCGGACTCCGCGCCGCCCTCGCCGGCCTTGATCTCGAGGATGACGTTCTTGTCCTCGTTCGGGTCGCGCGGCAACAACAGCAGCCGGAGCGCCTGCTCCTGCTCGATCAGCCGCTCGGCGAGCCGCTCGGCCTCCTCGGCGAAGCTCGCGTCCTCCGGAGCGAGCTCGCGGGCCGCGGCGAGGTCGTCGTCGGTCTGCTTCCAGGCCTCGTACGCGGACACGAGCTGGCCCAGCTCGGCGTAACGCCGGCCCACCTTGCGCGCCTCGCCCTGGTCGGCGTGGATCGCGGGGTCGGAGAGCCGCCGTTCGAGCTCGGCGTGCTCGGCCAACAGGGTTTCGACAGCCTCGAACACGGTCTCTCCTTTCCGTCTGCAGAGAAAACGAGGGGACGACAACGGCGCCGGCGCGGCGGTCCCCTTGGTGGGGTCCGCGCGCCGGCGCCGCGAGGTCGCTACTTCTTGTTCTGTCCGCCCTGCGCCTGCGCGTACCGCTTCTCGAAGCGGGCGACGCGGCCACCGGTGTCCAGAATCTTCTGCTTGCCGGTGTAGAACGGGTGGCAGTTCGAGCAAACGTCGGCGTGGATCGTGCCGCTCGTCGCGGTGCTCCGCGTGGTGAACGTGTTACCGCAGGTACACGTCACGGTCGTCTCGACGTACTCGGGGTGGATTTCAGCCTTCACTGGATGCTCCTAGCTCTCTGGGTCGCCGGGTCGTTCTCGGGCTCGAGACCGTGAACCGGAACCGCTCTTGAGTGTGCCAGATCGAACAACACGGAGGTGCCCCCGGGCATTCCGGAGGCACCTCGCGGTGTTAGTCGTCGTCGTTGTTGCCGTTCCCGCCGCGGGTGTTGCCCGACAGTGGCATCGACTTGTTGATCTGCATGAGGAACTCGATGTTGCTCTTGGTGTCCTTGAGCCGGTTGAGCAACAGCTCGAGGGCCTGCAGCCCGTCCAGTCCGCCCAGGACTCGGCGCAGCCGCCAGACGATGGCGAGCTCGTCCTTGCTCATGAGC
This sequence comes from uncultured Actinomycetota bacterium, assembly GCA_963762635.1. Lineage (GTDB taxonomy): Bacteria > Actinomycetota > Actinomycetes > Propionibacteriales > Actinopolymorphaceae > Tenggerimyces. The sequence goes on along the minus strand of CAVXLQ010000003.1, from coordinate 191,969 downwards.
AGCTCTTCGCGTCGCGTACTGGACGCGTCGACGTCGATGGCCGGGAAGATCCGCTTGTCGGCGAAGTCCCGCTTCAGGCGTACCTCCATGTTGCCGGTGCCCTTGAACTCCTCGAAGATCACCTCGTCCATCCGCGAGCCGGTCTCGACCAGCGCGGTGGCCAGGATGGTCAGCGAGCCGCCGTTCTCGATGTTGCGCGCCGCACCGAAGAACCTCTTCGGCGGGTAGAGCGCGCTCGAGTCGACGCCACCGGACATGATCCGGCCACTCGCCGGAGCCGCCTGGTTGTACGCACGGCCGAGGCGGGTGATGCCGTCGAGCAGAACGACCACGTCGTGGCCCAGCTCGACGAGCCGCTTCGCCCGTTCGATCGCGAGCTCGGCGACGGTCGTGTGGTCCTCCGCCGGTCGGTCGAACGTCGAGGCGATGACCTCGCCCTTGACCGCCCGCTGGAAGTCCGTGACCTCCTCCGGACGCTCGTCGACCAGCACCACCATGAGGTGAACCTCGGGGTTGTTGGTCGTGATCGAGTTGGCGATCGACTGCATGATCAGCGTCTTACCGGCCTTGGACGGCGACACGATCATGCCTCGCTGGCCCTTGCCGATCGGCGCCACGAGGTCGATGACGCGGCCGGTGAGGTTGCTCGCCTCGGTCTCGAGGCGGAGCCGGTCCTGCGGGTAGAGCGGAGTCAGCTTGCCGAACTCCGGACGCGCCTTCGACAGGTCCGGGTCGGCGCCGTTGACGGTGTCGACACGCACGAGCGGGTTGAACTTCTCGCGCCGCTCGCCATCCTTCGGCTGCCGGATCGCGCCGGTGATCGCGTCACCCTTGCGCAGGCCGTACCGCTTGACGACGGCGAGCGAGACGTACACGTCGTTCGGGCCGGGCAGGAACCCGCTCGTACGAACGAACGCGTAGTTCTCCAGCACGTCCAGTATTCCGGCGACGGGGATGAGGACGTCGTCCTCGTTGACCTGCGGCTCGGCGTCGTACCGCTCACGGCCGCTGCCGGCCTGACCGCCGCTGCCACCGCGGCTGCTGCCACGGTCGTTGCGGCTGCTGCCGTCCCGGTCGCGGAACCGGTCACGGGCCCGACGGCGCCGGCGGCGACCGCCGCTCTCGTCATCGTCGTCCCGGGTGTCGCGCTGGCTGTCCCGCTGGCTGTCCCGCTGGCTGTCCCGCTGGCTTTCGCGCGGGTTGTCGCCACGCTGACCGTCGCGCTGCCCCTCGCGGTTGCCGTCACGGTTGCGGTTGCCACCGTCACGGCCGCCTTCGCGGTTGCCGTCCCGGTCGCGGCCGCCTTCGCGGTTGTCGCGGTTGCCGTCCCGCCCCTCGCGACTGCTGTCGCGATTCCGGGGCTCGCGAGCCTGCTGGTCGCCACGGCGCTCTTCGCGCTCGACGACGGAGCCCTGCTCGGACACCACGGCCGGGGCGGCGTCGGCCTTCGGCTGCTCTGCCGAGTTGTTGGCCGTGGCCTGTGGTGCGGTGATGTCGATCTGCGTCTGTTCTCCCGCGAACTGACCGTTGTCCGCGGTGCCGCTTGCCTCGGCGCGCTTGCTGGCCCGAGGGGCACGCTTGGCCGCAGTCCGAGACTTGGGAGCCTCGGTCGCGGGAGCTGCCTGCGGAGCCGCACCCTGGCCTGACTGCGCGGCCTTGATCGCGTCGATCAACTGGCTCTTGCGCATCCGGCCTGTCCCGGTGATGCCCAGCCCCTGCGCCATTTGCTGCAGTTCGGGGAGCACCATCCCGGAAAGTCCACTGGTACGACGCTTCGGACCGGCAGGCTTGCCATTGTCCGTAGGCGCCGCAGCGGCTTGAGAGGTAGCGGCGGTTTCGGTGGTTTCGGTCACGTGAGGTCCTTCCCACGCGTGTTGTCGGCCGTGCGACGATGCGCCGACCCTGATCTCCATACCGGCTCGGGTACTGCCGGGTGGGTTCCTCCTGTCGGAGTGGTCATGCGATACGTACACGGGGTGTCTGCTATCTCGCCTCAATCCGGCCTGACCCTGTGCCCATGAACACAACGGTCACGGATAGGGACGCCACGGAATCTGGTGACGAGCGACGAAAGACGCTCCCCCGGAGCTATGGCGAGATGGGGGATGAGGCCACTTCAAGGCCTCGAACCCAAGAAGGAGCGTAACAGAACCTGATCCGCTCGGTCTCTACCCCCCACCAACGTGTCGCCCTCCCCCGGTATTCCACACTGCCTATTCCTCGTTGGCGGTGCCACGTTGAACGACGGCTCCCTCGCCGTCGAGATCGAGACAACGCGCCACGAAGCCCACAGGTGCCTCGGCGGCCAGCTTCGCGCTGTCCGCCTCCTGACAGAACGCCAGTACTGTCGGTCCGGCGCCCGAGATCACGGCCGGGACGCCACGGTCGCGCAGCTCCCTGACCAGCGCCAACGACTCCGGCATGGCCGGCGCGCGGTACGGCTGGTGCAGCCGATCCTCGGTCGCGGCGAGGAGCAAGTCCAGGTTGACCGGCTCGTGCGGCCGGCCCGCGAGAGCGGCCACGAGCAGCCCCGAGCGGCCGGCGTTCGCGGCGGCGTCGGCATATGGAACGGTCGTCGGCAGGAGTCCTCTGGCGGCCTGCGTCGAGACCGGAGCGTTCGGCACGAACACGACGGCCGAGACCTCGCCCGGCTCAAGCCGGTACGCCTTGGAGTGCGCGCCGCCGTCGATCCAGGCGACCGTCAGGCCGCCGAGCAGGCAGGCGGCGACGTTGTCGGGGTGACCTTCCAGGCTTGCCGCGAGCGTCAGGCAGCCTTCGTCGTCGAGCCGTTCCTCGCCGTTCTCGACGAGCGCCCTGGCCGCGAGGACGCCGGTGACGATGGCGCCCGCCGACGAGCCGAGGCCGCGGCCGTGAGGGATGGTGTTCGTACAGTGCAGCCGCAGGCCGGCCGGACGTTCCCCGAACTGGTCGAACGTCGCGTTCATCGCCTGGACCACGAGGTTGTCCTCGCCGGTGGACACTTCACCGGCGCCCTCCCCCGTCACGTCCACCTGAAGGCCCGAATCAGCAACGGACACAGACGCTTCGTCATAGAGACCGAGCGCCAGTCCGAACGCGTCGAAGCCCGGACCGAGGTTCGCGCTGGTCGCGGGGACCCGCACCCGTACCCGTGTGGACGACATCAGCTCAACCGAGATCCAGGAGCTTCGCGGCCGCCTCGGCGTCCGGGGGAACGACGATCTGCGGCACGTCGCCGGCGAACTCGAGCGCGGTCTCGACGTCCTTCAGGCCGTGACCGGTGACGGTGATCGCGATCCGTTGGCCATGGTCCAGGACGCCGGCGGCGTGGGACCTCAGCAGGCCGGCGACGCCGACCGCCGAGGCCGGCTCGACGAAGATGCCGTCGCGGGAGGCAAGCTGGGCTTGCGCCTGCAGGATTTCACGGTCTGGAACGGCCTCGATGCGTCCGTTCGACTCCTCCAGCGCCGCGTCGGCGTCCTCCCACCGAGCCGGATTGCCCACCCGGATGGCTGTGGCAACGGTCTCAGGTTGGGCGACGGCCGCGTGGTTGACGATCGGCGCCGCGCCCTCAGCCTGGTATCCCCACATCCGCGGCAGCTTGGTCGCGGGCCCGTTCTCCTTGTACGCCTGGTAACCCGCCCAGTACGCGGTGATGTTGCCGGCGTTGCCCACGGGAAGCAGGTGGAGGTCGGGCGCGTCGCCGAGCACGTCGACGATCTCGTACGCGGCGGTCATCTGGCCGGCGAGCCGGTAGCCGTCCTTGTTGGCGGAGTTGACGAGGACGACCGGGTAGCGGTCGGTGAGGCCGCGGGCGACGGCGAGGCAGGCGTCGAAGTTGCCCTGCACCTGGACCAGCTTGGCGCCGGTGACGATCGCCTGGACGAGCTTGCCGCGAGCGATGCGGCCCTCGGGCACGAGGACGACTGGCAGCATGCCGGCCCGTACGGCATAGACCGCGGCCGACGCGCTGGTGTTGCCGGTGGAGGCGCAGACGACGACCTTCACACCTTGCTCCGCCGCCTTGGAAACGGCGACGGTCATGCCGCGGTCCTTGAACGAGCCGGTCGGGTTGTCACCCTCGACCTTGATCCAGACCTCGCAGCCGGTCTCTTCCGACAGCCAGGCGGAGAGGACGAGCGGCGTACCGCCCTCGCCGAGCGTGACGACGGGCGTCGCGTCCGTGACAGGCAGTCGGTCCCGGTACTCCTCGATGACCCCACGCCACGGGCTTGCCACGTCGTTACTCCCCTTCGACTCGCATCAGACTCGAGACATCCCGAACGATGTCGAGCTCCCTCAAATCATCTACGGTCGCCGCGAGCGCCGAGTCGGCGGCCTCGTGGGTGACGATGACGAGCTGTGCGTCCTCGCCCCGACCCTCCTGCCGCACGGTCTGGATCGAGACGTCGTGCTGGGCGAAGACGTCCGCGACGGCGGCGAGCACGCCCGCCTTGTCGTCGACGTCGAGCGAGACGTGGTAGCGCGTTCGGGTGTCGCCCATCGGGTGCACCTCGAGCTGGGCGTACGTGGACTCGCCGATGCCGCGGATGCCCTGGACCCGGTTGCGGGCGACCGTGACGAGGTCGCCGAGCACGGCGCTCGCGGTCGGTGCACCGCCGGCGCCCTGGCCGTAGAACATCAGCTGGCCGGCGGCGGCGCTCTCGACGAACACCGCGTTGTACGCCTCGCGCACGCTCGCGAGCGGGTGGCTGCGCGGGATCATCGCGGGGTGGACGCGTACGCCGACGCGGTTGTCCTCGTTCAGCTCGGCGATCGCGAGCAGCTTGACCACGCAGCCCATTGCCTTGGCGCTCGCGACGTCGGTGGCGGTGACGTCGGTGATGCCCTCGCGGTGGACGTCGGAGGCGAGGACCCTGGTGTGGAACGCGAGACCGGCGAGGATCGCGGCCTTCGCGGCGGCGTCGAAGCCCTCGACGTCCGCGGTCGGGTCGGGCTCGGCGTACCCGAGGGCGGTGGCCTCGTCGAGCGCCTCGCCGTAGCTGGCGCCGTACGTGTCCATCTTGTCGAGGATGTAGTTGGTCGTACCGTTCACGATGCCGAGGACCTTGTGGACCTTGTCGCCGGCGAGGGACTCCCGGAGGGGTCTGATCAGCGGGATCGCGCCGCCCACGGCGGCCTCGAAGTAGAGGTCGACGCCGTGTTTCTCGGCCGCGGCGAACAGCGTGCCGCCGTCCTCGGCGAGTAGGGCCTTGTTGGCGGTGACGACGCTCGCGCCGTTCTCGAACGCCTCGAGGATGAGGCCGCGGGCCGGCTCGATGCCGCCGATGACCTCGATGACGAGGTCGATGCCCTCGGTGGTGACGAGACCCTTGCTGTCAGCGGTGAAGAGGCTCTTGTCGACGGGGACGTCGCGCGCCTTCTCGGGACGCCTGACGGCGATGCCGGCGAGCTCGAGTGGCGCGCCGATCCGCGCGGCCAGGTCGTCGGCATGCTCGATGAGCAGCCGGACCACGTCGGTCCCGACCGCGCCGCAGCCGAGTAGCGCCACTTTGAGTGGTTTGCTCACGGTTGGCCCCCTGCTCTGCCTAGATCCGGCAAGTCTCTTGGACGACGCAGTTTCTCGCTCGCGTCGTCCAAAATTCGAGACAAAGTCTCACCATACGTCGAGGCGCAGGAGATCTTCTTCTGTTTCTCTTCTGACGATGACTCTTGCTACTCCGTCGTTCACGGCGACGATCGCGGGCTTCGGGACGTGGTTGTACGTGCTCGCGAGGCTGCGGCAGTAGGCGCCCGTAGCGGGAACGGCGAGCAGGTCGCCGGGGGTGACGTCGCCGGGGAGGAACTCGTCCTTGACGAGGATGTCGCCGGACTCGCAATGCTTGCCGACGACGCGGCTGAGGACGGGCTCCGCGTCCGACCTTCTGCTGGCGAGCGTGCAGGAGAACTCGGCGTCGTAGAGCGCCGTTCGGACGTTGTCGCTCATGCCGCCGTCGACAGCGACGTAACTTCGGCTGGCGTCGTTGTCGAGCTCGACCGGCTTGACGGTGCCGACCTCGTACAGCGTGAAGACGGCGGGCCCGGCGATGCCGCGGCCGGGCTCGATCGACATGCGCGGCTTCTCGACGCCGTACGCCTTGCACTCGTGCTCGACGATGTCGTTCATGCCCTGCGCGAGCTTGCTCGGCGGCTCCGGGTCGTCCTGCGTGGTGTAAGCGATGCCGAAGCCGCCACCGAGGCACAGCTCAGGGAGCACGATGCCGTGGGTGTCGCGGATCTCGGTGAAGAGGCCGACCACTCTCCTCGCCGCCACCTCGAAGCCGGAGGTGTCGTAGATCTGGCTGCCGATGTGGGAGTGCAGGCCTCGGAGCTCGAGGCTCGGCTCCTTGAGGATGCGCTCGACGGCCTCGTGCGCGTGGCCGCCGGCGAGCGAGAAGCCGAACTTCTGGTCCTCGTGCGCGGTGGCGATGTACTCGTGCGTGTGAGCCTCGACGCCGACGGTGACACGGACGAGCACGCGCGCTTGGGCGCCGCGATCCTTTGCCAGCTTGGCGATTCTGGTGATCTCTTCGTACGAGTCGACCACGATGCGCCCGATGCCCGCCTCGATGGCCCTGGCCAGCTCGCTCTCGGACTTGTTGTTGCCATGGAACGTGATGCGCTCGGGCGGGAAGCCAGCCGTCAGCGCGACCGCCAGCTCACCGCCGGAGCAGACGTCGAGCCCGAGGCCTTCTTGCTCGATCCACTTGGCGACCTCGACGCAGAGGAACGCCTTGCCCGCGTAGTAGACGTCCCAGCCGGCGAAGCCGTCGATGAAGTCTCGGCACCTGCTGCGCAGGTCCTGCTCGTCGACGACGTAGAGAGGAGTGCCGAACTCCTCCGCCAGAGCCTTGACGCCCAGGCCGCCCGCCGTCAACTCGCCGTTGCGTTCCTTCGCGACGTTCCGCGGCCACAACATGGGGACGATCGCGTTGACATCCTCCGGCGCCCGCAACCAAGCAGGTCCCCGATGGCCCTGGTCGGCGTGCATCGTCCCGGCCTCATGCGCTCTACTCACCCCTCCATGATGCCGGGGAGCGATCTCGCCGCCCTACTTGGGTTCTGAGCGATTTCCGCGGAGTCTGCGACCGAGCGCTCGGCGGAGGCGCCAGAACTTGATGGTGACTCGGCCCAGCTTCGAGCGGCGCAGTCGGCTGTGTTGCTTGGCCAGCGTCCGCTGTTCCTGGGCCAGCTCGTCGGCCTGGCGTTCGGACTCCAGCCGCGAGCGGCGTTCGCTGGCCAGCGACTCGGCCAGCAGGCGCAGGTGGGCGAGCAGCGCGGACTCCGAGGCGTACCGATCTTCGGAGGACGACGCGGCCGAGCGGGGCGAGTACGCCGCCAGGGTCGCGGCCATCGTCGCGACGCGGGCCGACATGTTCTGCGACGGGGTGTCGGGCCACGTCGCCGGCGTGAAGACGATGCACGGCATGCCGTCGATCACGCCGACCGACGACCACTCCAACCCGCGTACCTGCGCGGCCGCGGCGACGTCGGAAGAGCGCACCGACTCCGGCGACACCGGCACGACCACCGCGCCTCCCGGCCGCAACACCTGCCGCGTACGGGTCGCCAACGACACCCTCCGCGCCAGCGAAAGCTCCGGCCCGTCGATCACCACCAGGTCGTACGACACGTCGAGCCCGACCTCGCGCGCCAGCTGCTCGACGTCCCACGAGGGCCCCGCGTGCACCACCCGCGCACGACGGAAGTCGAGCTGCATCCCGAGCCGCACGCCCCAGGGCGAGGACGCGATGACGAGCAGGTCGCGCGAGGGCGCGGAGAGCTCCGCGAGAGGGACGAGCCCCGTCGGCGGAACCTCGGTCGTCGGCACGCGCAGCAGGGTAGCCCCGAGGGTCTGTGCCGAGTCGTGCGGGTTGGTAACGTAACGTCCGCTCAGATCACTGCGGGTACACGCCACCAAGGAGCGCGATGGCAACGGAACAGTCGCCTGAGCGCGCGCGCCCTTGGCAGCGGCACGCGGCCGATGTGCCGGTCGACGAGGGCATCGTCGGCCGCTGGCTCCACGAGCTCGAGGACGCGCAGACCGAGGCCGCGCACTCCGAGGTCGCCACGCAGCTCGAGGACGGCATCAGCGTCGTCGTCACGTTCGACCAGGGCGACGACGTGGCACCGTCCCTGCGCTCGATCGCCGCGCAGACGCTCTCCTACGACCGCTTCGAGGTCATCGCGGTCGTCCCGCACGGCACCGACTCGGCGCCGTTCGACACGTTCGAGGGCGAACGGAAGGACGTACGGCTCCGGCTGATCGAGCTCCCGGCGACCGGCCGCTTCGCGCCGCGTGACGTCGGCATCGCCGCGGCCCGGCGTACGTACACGGCGTTCCTCGCCGCCGCCGACTACCTCGACTCGACGTACCTGCAGGCGATGCTCTCTCGGCTGTCGCCGAGGTCGATCGCCGCCGCCCACGTCGTCGACGCGGCCACGGACGCGCCTGTCGAGCACACGCTGACGTACGTCGCCGGCAAGATCGTGCCGACCACGTTCGCCAAGCAGGTAAGCACAACCGACGAGATCGTCTTCCTGCTCAGTCTCCTCGCGCGGTACCGGCTCGACCTCGCGCCGGTCGACGAGCAGGCCACGTATCATCGCGCGCCGCGCGTCACGCTGCGGACCGGCCGCCCTCAGGACTTCGACCTGAACGTCGCGGCGCCGATGCACACGATCGGCAAGCTCAGCGAGCTCGAGGGCAGCTGCCCCCGCGAGTCGCTGGGCCTGCTCCGCGACCACATCCGCCTCGTCGCGGCGCCGATCAACGCGTACCTGAAGGAGAAGCCGGAAGATCACGATCGGGTGCTCGACCTGATCGAGAGCTACGACCTCGCCGAGTTCCCGTACGACGTTGTCAACCGCGGGTTGGCACGCAGCCTCGCGATCTCGTACTGCTTCGTTCCTTACAACGACACCAGCGCGATCGTCATGGCGAAACGGGTACGTGCGCGCCGCGATCTCGTCGACGTCGTGTTCAACACGATGGACCAGTCGCGCGAGATCGACCCGAGCATGCGGCGGATCTCGAGCCCGTTCGTCGAGGACGAGATCGCGATCGCGACACCGACGCGGTGGTCGAGCTGGCCGCGGATCGACGAGTTCCGGCTCGAGGGAATGCGCCGGATCTCGGCTTTGGAAGTGCGGAAGGGCCCGTACGCCAAGCTCTACAGCCGGGTGATGTGGCCGGCTTCGCAGTTCCTCGCGGCCTCGTACAAGCTGCACAACCCGTCGGTCACCTGGGTCGCGGAGTTCTCCGACCCGGTGTCGCGCGACGTGACCGGCGCCGAACGCGGAACGCCCATCCAGGATGGGCCGTTCCTCGACGCGGTGTACGACGAGCTTCAGAAGCGCGGCCTGCCTGCACTGGACTCGGACAACCTGATGGCCTGGTGCGAGTACCTCGCGTACACGCTCGCCGACCGGATCGTGTTCACGAACGAGAACCAGCTCGAGTACATGCTGAGCTACTGCCCCGTCCCCGAGCTCGTGCCGATCGTCCGCGCCAAGGCTGTCGTCTCACCCCACCCTTCGCTGCCGCCGCGGTTCTACTCGATGAGCGAGCAGACCTACCCCCTCGACCCCTCGGCCGCTCACCTCGCGTACTTCGGCAACTTCTACGCCACCCGCGGGCTCGGCGACCTACTGAATGCCCTTACCGGGTTGGACGAACCGACCCGCTCCAAGCTTCGCCTGCACGTGTTCACCGGGAACGCCGACACCCTCCGCGAGCACGTGAAATCGCTCGGCATCGAGGCCAACGTCCACATCAACCCGTACGTCCGCTTCCTTGCGTTCCTCAACCTGACAACGAAGTTCGACTGCCTCATCGTCAACGACGCCTTGACGGCTGACAGCCACACCAAGAATCCCTACCTACCGTCCAAATGGAGCGACTACAAAGGCAGCGGCCGCCCCGTCTGGGGCCTGGTCGAAGCCGGCAGCCCGCTGAGCAACCAACCGCTGACCTACTCCTCCCCCGTCGGCAACCTCCCCGCCGCCCAGGCGATCCTCCGCGAGCTCGCCGACAAGCTCTAGCTCGATCGGTGTCGGCCCGGCGTGGTGCCGACGATGGTGGTGAAGGCGGCGATGAAGGCGCTTGGGTTCGCCCAGCCGCAGGCGCGGGCGACGGCGGTGACGTCGTGGTCGCCGGCGAGGAGGACGAGGGCGTGCGAGATGCGGAGCTGGGTGCGCCATTCGTAGAACGTCATGCCGAGCTCGTTGTGGAACAGGCGGCTGAGCGTACGGGCGCTGGCACCGGTCGCCCTGCCGAGCTCCGCCAGGGAGCTGTTGTCGCTGGGATTCTCGTACAGCACCTGCGCGACGGCCTGCAGCCGGTCGTCGCGTGGCTCGGGCAGCTGCAGTGGTTGCTCGCGCGCTTCCCGGAGCTCGTCGACGAGAACCCGCCGAAGGCGAGCACGGTCGTGCGCCCCCGGGTTGGCGAGCCGGAGCAGCAGCTCGCGGGCGAGGCCGGACGCGAGGAACACGGCCGGGTGCGCCGGCACGCGGCGCGCGAGCGAGGCCGGCAGGAACTCGATCCGCATGTCGGTCTCGCCATGCGTGCGGTGGTAGTGGCTGAACCCGGCCGGGACCCACGCGACGCGGTTGGCGGGCACGATCGAGGTGCCACGCTCCGTGTGAACGGACAGGACACCACGTGCGGCATACACGAGATGACCGCGCGGATGGGAATGCGCGGAGCTCGTTCCACCCGACGGCCACAGGTGCATGCCGCCGGACGGCCACAGCTGGGACGTCACGCCGGTCCAGGGAGGTTGGCGGCGAACGGGCATCGGTTGGCATTCTATCGGTGGTCTGCCAGGCCGGCTGCGGGGAAGAGTGCAGGTATGCGAGCAGCAGTGTGTGTCAGAGCAGGTGGTCCGGAGGCCCTGGAGCATCGCGACCTGCCCGTGCCAGAGGTCCGCGAGGGTTGGAGCCTGGTGCGCGTGCGGGGCGTGGGCCTGAACCGGTCGGAGCTGCGGACCCGTCAAGGCCACTCCCCCAGCGTGAAGTTCCCGCGGGTGTTGGGGATCGAGTGCGTGGGGGTCGTGGAGAAGTCGACCGATCCCGCGGTGCCGGAGGGAACGACCGTCGCGGCGGTGATGGGTGAGATGGGCCGGGCGTTCGACGGCGGCTATGCGGAGTACGCGTTGTTGCCGAACGCGCTGCTGATTCCTCTCACCACGACACTCTCGTGGGAGGTCCTCGCCGCGTTACCTGAGACCTACCTCACCGCGCAAGGATCCCTGGATACGTTGGCAAACCTATCCGTGGATAGTGGCCGGTTGCTGATCCGGGGAGGAACATCGTCAGTGGGCATGGCAGCCGCGTCGATCGCCTCCGGCCACGGCATCGAGACGGCAGCCACGACCCGGAGCAAGAGCAAGGTCGACGCATTGACGGCGGCCGGCGTCGACCACGTGCTTCTCGACGAGGGCGACTCGCTGGCCGAGAAGGTGGAGGTGTTATGGACTGACGGCCCGGACTACGTTCTGGATCTCGTGGGAGCGAGGACGGCGCTGGACTCGCTGCGGCTGGTCCGTCGTGGCGGAACGGTGTGCGTGGCAGGTTCGCTCAGTGGCTGGTCGATCGCGGACTTCGAACCGATAGCGATGATCCCGTCGGGAACGAAGCTCACGTCCTTCCACAGCGACGATCTGAAGGGCAGCGCGGGTGCGGGCGTGCTGCAGCGGATCGTGCGGGAGGTCGAAGCCGGCGTCTATCGACCGAACGTCGACCGCGTGTTCTCCCTGGACGACATCGTCGCGGCGCATCGGTACATGGAGAACGACGAAGCCACCGGCAAGGTCGTCGTCGTTCCCTAGGCTCCGGGGCCAACGCTCAGAGCAGGAGGTCCTGGTACTTCGGACGGATCACGGTCCAGTCGAAGTGCTCCACGACGTACGAGCGGGCGGCCGCGCCTTCCTTGGCGCGAACGTCGGGGTCGGCGTGGGCGAGGATGCGCTGGACGGCTTCGTCGACGTCGTCGACGACCCAGTCGGGCGGGAACGTTCCGCGAGCGCCGCCGTAGTGGGCGTACATGGGCCAGTTGCGCACCACCGGGACCGCGCCCGACGCGGCACCCTCGGTGATGCCGACCGGGAAGCCCTCTCGCCGGCTCGAGCTCAGGACGAAGCCCGCGGACCGCAACGCGGACGGGACGTCGTCGGTGAACGGGAGATAGCGAGTCCCGTCCCGTACGTCATCCTGGAGAGCACGCGCACGGAACTTGTCCCGATGCCGCATCGCCGACAGGTGCGCCCGTTCCAGGAAGTCACGCCCGACGAGCAGCAAGGTCCAGGAGGGGTCCACGGCACGCAGCGCGGCGAGAACCTCCAACGCCCACAGGGGATCCTTCACCCGCTGCGCCCAGCCGACGATCGCGATCGTCCGGTCCGCGCCCGGCTCCTTCGGCTTGCCGAACCGTTCGAGATGCATCGCGTTCGGCGCCACGTGGATCCGCGGACCCGCCGCGACCGCGGGCGCCGCCTGGGTGACCAGGGCGCGTACGTGGTCCGCCACGAACACCACGTCCGACACCCGCGACCAGTCGATCACGTGCACCTGGTGCGAGATCGCCTCCAGGCTGTGGAATCGGACCGCGATGCGGGCCGAGCGCGGCGCGTGCAGAGTCGTCCACACCGCCGCGTTGTCGCACCAGTCGACGAAGATCGTGTCCGCCCACTCCAACAGCGCGGCGTCGGCCGGCGAGGGCGGAGGAACGGCGGCCCCCGTCGCAGCGCGGAGCCGGTCGAGGATCAGCTCGTACTGCCCCCGACGACGAGGCGGCGTCGCCCTCGCCTTCAGGTCGAGGACGCGAACCTCCAGACCGGGCACGCCGGAGAACTCCTCGATGATCGGCTTGGTGAAGTTCGGATAGTCGCCCGGAACGATCAACAACCGTTCGGTCCGCGCCTGCGACGATCCCCCACCAGCAGCCGCACCAAGGACGCCGAACACCCGCGACTCCCGCAGCGGCGCGAGGAAGCCGTCCGGGTCGGCGGCCAGCGGGCTCTGCAGCACGTCGGCGTGCAGCTCGCGGTTGAACAGAGCCTCGACGGCCTCCAGCACCCGGTCCGCCGCGACCTCGAGCGACCCGGCGTCGAGCGCCTGGTCCGCCTGACGGAGGACGGCACGCACCCGGTCGCCCAGGTCGGAGGGGGCGGGCTCGCCGCAGCTGATCAGCGCCGTGGCGAGCTCGAGCTCCGTACGTTCGCGAACGTCGTCCGGCAACGAGAGGCCGAGGGCCGAAGCGGCGACCTCCCGAGCCTCGCCGAAGGACAGATTCCGCCGCAGCAGTTGGGCAATCGTCGCCGCGGACCGTACGAACTCCGCCAGCGAAGCGTCGTCCGGAGACCCCACCACCGCCCGCCAAGCAGCGACCACGCTGGCCGGACTCGCCGCGGTCATCCCCCGGTCGAGCAGCTTGCGCAGCGTCGTCGCCGGCCCGCCACGAGAGGCGACCAAGGGCAGAGCCGCGAGCCCCACCGGATCGATCCGAGCGTCTGGGTTGGAGCTGGTCGCCTGCCGAACGGCCAACGCAGCCGTGCGATCCACAGCGACGACGGCATCCGCCCGCCGCCCCTCGGACCGCAACCACGGGTCGTACTTCGCGTACAGGAACGTCCGCACGGCAGCACCACCCAAGCGGCCGGCCAGCCGCACGGCGGACGTACGAGCTCGCCCCGCCGACTTGAACCGCAGCCGCCGCGTCTCGACGCCCTCATCGACGGGAGGCAGCAAGCCGACGTCGTACGCATGCCCGATCCGCACGACGTGCCCCGCGGCGACGAGGCGGGCCGCCAGCTCGCGGGCACTCGTCCAGCCACGAGGGAGCGCGGAGATCAGCAGCACCTCGGTCACGCAGCCGACTCTAACGAGCCGTCTCAGTCACCCCGGCCGTACGTCCCGTCCGACCGCGTGGGGGACGTCCTCACGGGCCGCGCCTGAGGGCGCGGCGCGGGGATCGTGTTGGGCTCATACCAGATCCGCCAGGTAACTGCGACCCACCACAGATGGAAGTCGACGTCCGTCGCGGTCGTCCCCGGCCGTGCGACGGCACGCGCCGCCTCGAGTCGCGCGGCGCGGTCCCATTCGACCTCGCTGATCCCGGACTCCTCCAGCGACCAGAAGTCCTCTTCGAGCTCGAACGCCGTCCGCGGCTTGTCGGACCGCCGCGCGTTCCGGTCGCTCACCTCCGGCGGCGCGAGGTCGTACCGGAACACCCAGACCTTGTCGTCCGGCGTCACGATCCAGCCCCACACGGCCTCGTCCGCGAGCGCCTTGTAGCGCTGCTCCTGCTCGCGGACCTTCGCGAGCTCGGCGTCCCGGACGGCCTGCTCTGCCTCGAACTGCCGCCGCAGCTCGTCTACCTCGGCCTGGTGCCTTCGAGCGATCTCGTCGAGCACGGGCTGGTACGCGAGCCGCGCTGCCTGCGTGTCCTCGTGGTACGCGCGCTTCACCGCCTGGATCCGCCCACGACCGCCGGGGACGTGGTGGCGCCACGTGCTGCGGTAGAGCACCTTCCACAACGTGACGTTCGCGGCCGCGATGACGTCCATGTACTCGGTCGCGGCGACTCGCCAGGCCTGCTTGTCGGCCTCGGTGCCGCGGACGGTTCCGTACCCGAGCTCCTCGGGATACCCGGGCAAGATGTCGATTGAGTAATAGGAGAAATACTGTCCGTCATGGAGGCGGGACCCGAGGCCGACAAGGGTTGTCTTGATCAGGACCTGCGCGTCCTCCGGCACGTTCCCAGCATCCCGCAACCAGCGCGAGCCGGGGAAGGTTTACGTCAGATCCGGTCCGTTGCCGGTTGGCCCATCGCCATGAGCCTGTTCGCGAGAACGGCATCGGCGACCAGCTCGACGAGCACCGCGTCAGGCCAGCTCGCGGACCGTCGCGATCAACCGGGCCGGGTCGAACGGCTTGGCGATGAACGCGTTCGCCCCGAGGTCGGCCGCGCGGGCGACGTAGCTGTCGGTGGCCTTGGCGCTGACCATCACGACCTTGATCCCCGCGTACGCCCGATCGGCCCGGATCCGGCGCAGCGTCTCGATGCCGTCGAGCTCGGGCATGACGACGTCCAGCGTGATCAGATCCGGCTTGAACTCGGGGATGCGGGCGAGACACTGCACGCCGTCCGGTGCCTCGTCGACGACGAAACCCTCCAACTCGAGGTTGACGACGATCAGCCGGCGGATCGTCTCCGAGTCGTCCACGACCAGCACTCGCCGTTCCTCTGCCACGTGGGCAGGCTAGTGGCGCGAGTGCCCCGGCGAAGCCAAATCCACTGGGCCGCCACGCTGACGCAACGTACGCTTGCCCAGATCCGGCCCGGTCCGCCCTGCCTGCTACCCTGGCAGCCGTCCCGAGCCCCCGTAGCTCAGGGGATAGAGCAACGGCCTCCGGAGCCGTGTGCGCAGGTTCGAATCCTGCCGGGGGCGCCCGAGGTGGTCTCTCCTGCTCGCGCGATCTTCGATCGGCTTCGACGTGCCCGCGGTGTGTTTCCCGGGGGCCGAGCCCCCGGACCCCGCAACCCTCGGTTGAGCCGTGCCTGTTCGGTTGCCGGCCTATGCTGCCCGGATGGACCTCCTCCCGCCGGACGCGACGCTGGTCGCCCGGTTGCGGGAGGGGGACGAGGCGGCTTTCGCGCTGATGCTCGACAGCTGGTCCACTGGCATGCTCCGGCTCACCAGGACGTTCGTCTCCACCCATGAGTCCGCGGCGGAGGTCGTTCAGGAGACCTGGATCGCCGTGCTGCAGGGCATCGCCGGATTCGAAGGACGTTCGTCGCTCAAGACCTGGGTCTACCGGATCCTCGTCAACACCGCGAAACGCCATGGCGCGCGGGAGCATCGCACGATTCCGTGGAGCAGCCTGGTCGGCGAGGACGAGGGACCAACGGTCGACCCGTCGCGGTTCTACGCGGCCGGACCGCACGAGGGCCACTGGCGCGAGTTCCCGCACGCCTGGCCGTCACCGGAGCAGGAGACCCTGGCCGGCGAGACGCGCCGGCAGGTCGCGGCGGCGTTGGAACGGCTGCCCGAACGGCAACGGGCCGTGATCGCGTTGCGGGATGTCGATGGCTACTCCTCGGACGAGGTCTGCGCGATCCTGGAGATCTCGGCGGCGAACCAACGGGTGCTGCTCCATCGCGCCCGCGCGTTCGTACGCGCGGCTTTGGAGGACTACTTCGCCCTGGGCGAGGCCGTCCACGCGGCAGGCGAGGAGACGAGAACGTGACCGACATGGTCTGCAACGAGTTCGTGGAGCTCGTCACCGCGTTCCTCGAAGGCGAGCTCGACGCGGAGACCGAGGGCCGGTTCGTCGACCACCTCGCGCAATGCCCCGGCTGCGAGCGCTACCTCGACCAGTTCCGCGGCACCATCGGAACCCTCGGGGACCTACCGGAGAACACCCTGTCCGACCAGGCCCGGCGCGACCTGCTCGACGCCTTCCGCGACTGGAAACGCTGAAAGCGCCATCACCGCCGACGTCCCAAGCAGAACGAAGGCGACCACCGTGCGCAGACTGCGTTCGGCCAGCGTCACCCTCCGGCCGACCAGCTGGCCGACCAGAACGGCGACCGACAGGAGAGCCACGAGCAGGTGATCCAGCTCGGTCGTGGACAGGTACGCGATCGCCCCGCTCGGCGCGACGACCGCTTGCGCGGCCTGGCCCACCGCAACCGCTCGGCCAGCCGGCACACGCCAGGCGACGAGCGCGGGAACGAGCAGGACCGGCCCGCTGGTGCCACTCAGCGCGGAGCTGCCACCGACGACCGCGCCCAGCAGAGCCCCCGCGCCAGGAGACAGCGTCTCCCGTCGACGCGCGCAGGCAAGAGCCGGGCGGAGCAGCATCCACAGGCCGCTGAGACCGGCGACCGCACCCAACACGACGGTCAGTACCGTCGCGGGCAGGGCCCCGTTCAGCAACGCGCCGGCGACCGCACCCAGCACCAGTCCCCCAACCAGCCTGCGTTCCAGGGATCCGGAACGTCCTGCCGCCGTTCGATGCTGAACGGCGGCAGCGATGCCGGCCGGAACGACGCAGCACAAGGCCGTGGCCGCCGCCTCGTGCGGCCCCAACCCACCCACCAGCAAGAGAACAGGAGCAAGCAAGACTCCCCCGACGCCCACCGCACCGATCAGGACGCCAACCGCGAGAGCCGTGACCAGCAGGACCATCACGCTCACGGGCCGACGATCGGCCGCCACTCGCGCAGGGATCGCACCCGTACGCCGGGCGCCGCGTAGTACGGGTCGTCGGACAGGATCCGTTCGACCTCGTCGCGGGCGGCGTCGAAGACCAGCACCGCGCCGGTGTCGTCGGCCCAGGGACCGGCGAGAACGAGCGTGCCGGCGGCGTGCAGCGCGAGGAGCCGCTCCCGATGCGCCGGCCGCGCGGCCAGCCGGCGCGGATCGTCGGTGAACTCCAGTTCGAGAATGATCACGCCAGCCACGGTAGGAACGAGACGCTGAGCGGCGCTGTATCGCGTGATACTGGCCAGATGCCCGACGAGCTCGCGATCCTCGCCGCGGTCCCGTTGTTCGCCCATCTCGGCGAGGACCAGCTGCGACAAGTAGCGAGCCGATCCACCAAGCGCACGGTGGCAGCGGGGGCGGTCGTGGTCACGGCGGGCGAACGTGCCGACCACCTCATCGTCGTCGAGACAGGCGCGCTGACCGCGGTCCGCGAGACCCCGGACGGCCAACGCCTCCGCCTGGGCCAATTCGAAGCCCCGTGCGCGGTCGACAAGACCGCGGTGCTCGACGCGGGCGGGCACACCGCCACCTGGATCGCGACGACAAAATCACAACTGCGACTGGTCAGGCGCGACGACCTGCTCGCCATGATCGACGACGTCCCCGCCGCCCGCCGCCACGTTCTGCTGCACCTCGCGACCCAGATCCGCCACCAGCAAGACGATCTGGTGAGCCTCAGCTTCGGCGACACGACAACCCGCGTCGCCGCCTGGCTCGTCCGGAAGGCGAGCCAAGGCGGCAGCCGCGTCGACCTCCCGGGAGCGCAGGAAGGGCTCGGCGAGGCGATCGGCGCGAGCCGAGTCTCGGTGAATCGCGCGCTCAGGAAGCTGGCGAGCCTGGGCCTGATCCGCACCGAGCCAGGCGCCGTCACCCTCCTCGCGCCCGAGCTCCTCGCCCGGCACGCCGAAAAGAAGCACAGTTGATCATGTAACGCCGAGGGCGGTCGCCGACACTGCACCGGCATGAATCTTCGACTTCGCCGCAGGATGGTTCCGCTGTACGTCGCGGCCGCCCTGCAGGGCTTCGGACTCTGGGTCCCGATCGAGAAGCTGTTCATGAACGAGATCGGCTTCGACGCCGCGTCGGTCGGCCTGATGGCCGCCGCGTACGCCGCGCTCGTGCCGATCGTGGAGATCCCGTCCGGGATCCTCGCCGACCGATGGAGTCGCCGCGGAGTCCTGATCCTCGCCAGCGCCGCGATGTTCGCGAGCACGCTCATCGGCGGCCTCAGTACGAACGTCGTGACGTACATCGTCAGCGCCCTCGTGCTCGGCTTCTACTTCGCCATGTACTCCGGGACGATGGACTCGATCGTCTACGACACGGTGTTCGAGGAGACCGGCGACAGCGACGCGTTCGAGAAGCAGCTCGGTCGCGTCCGCGTCGTCGAGAGCAGCGCGCTCGTCACGAGCGCCCTGCTCGGCGGCTGGCTCGCGAGCCTCACCTCGCCACGCCTGACGTACTTCCTGACGCTGCCGTTCCTCGCGCTGTCGGTCGTCGCGTACCTGAGGTTCCGCGAGCCGCAGCTCCACAAGGCCCGCGAGGCCACCTCGGTACGCGACCAGATCGCGCTCACGTACCGCACTCTGCTCCGCCGCGGCCAACTGCTCCCGATCGTGGCGCTGACCGTGCTCTCCGCGCTCATCCTGCAGGTGGTCATCGAGTTCGGCCCGCTGTGGTTGCTCGCGCTGTCCGCCTCGGCCGTTCTGTACGGGCCGTTCTGGGCCGGCGTCATGTCCAGCTTCGGGGTCGGCGGTCTGATCGCCGGCAGGTTGCGGCTGGAACGGCCAGCGCCGTTCGCGATCGTGGTCGGCCTGATGCTGCTCGCGAGCCTGACGCTCACCAGCAGCCGGAACCTGCTGCTGATCTCGGCCGCACAGGTCGTGCTCGCGATCCTCGTCGTGGTGGTGGGCATCTACGTCGCGCGGCGGCTGCACGACGGCATCCCGTCGGAGGTACGGGCCGGTGTCGCGTCGGGCGTCGGCGCGATCAGCTGGATCGCGTTCCTGCCGTTCGCGCTCACGTTCGGCGTGGTGAGCAAGAGCAACGGCGTCCACACCGCGGGCTGGATGATCGTCGGGGCGGTCGTTCTCGTCGCCGTCGCCCTGGTGGCCGTGACCCTGCGCCGCGCACCGGCCGAGCCCGAGCCCGAGCCCGAGGCCACGCTGACGCCGGTCGAGGTCGGGCAGCCGTCGTGAACGACCTTGCCTGCAAGGAGTTCGTCGAGCTCGTCACGGACTACCTCGACGGAACGCTGGACGCCGCACGGACCGAACGATTCCTCGCCCACCGCGCGACCTGCCCCGGCTGCGCGCCGTATCTGGAGCAGATCAGGCAGACCATCGCCCTGCTCCGCCAGCTCGACCGACCTCACCTGGGGGGTACGACATGACCGCGCGCGGCGTGCTGTTCCAAAGGTTCGACGGGATCGAGGTCGACGAGAAGGGCATCTCGCGTGGTTCACCGATCCTGCCGGCAACGTTCTCTCTGTCCTGCAAGAGAAGTAGCCGGACCGGCCTAAGCCACCTCGGCGGTCAGGCGAGCGCGGACCGACTTCAGCAGATCCTTCGGCTCGTCCGCCCACAGGTTGACCTCGGTGACGATGCGCTCGCCGTCGTGGCGCCGTACGACGATCGGCTCGCGCAAGCTCACCTGCACGTTGGTCTGTTTGACCTGCACCACATGGAGAATCGTGCCGTCGAACTGGACCGACTTGCCCTTCTCCACGTCGCGCCGCTGCTGCTTCACCGTGTCGATCGCGGACCACGGGATCGTCAGGTCGATCGAGATCCCGTAGCGCACCCGCAGCCCCGACGGGCCGACCGTGTGCGGGTGGATCTTCAAGCTGGCGAGCAGGCCGAGCATCCAGGCGAGCCCCCAGATCCCCACCACCAGCAGGACATTGCGCGCCTGCTCCCACGGCAGCGCGAGGTGGACGACGGGGACCTCGATCGCGTTCATGACGATGAACGCCCAGATCAGCGGGGCGCTGGCACCGGCGTACGGGTGGAGCTCGGCGCCGGGCTCGTTCGTCCGCGGCCGCCGCAGCAGCCAGCGGAACAGGCTGCGCCACATGCCGATCTCGTACCTGATCACTCGCCAAGCGAGGCGGAACGCGTCCTTCGCCATGTGCTGCACCTCCTTCATTGTGAAGTCTATTCACATTCTACTTATTGGCGCAATTTATGGCGCGATTCGTGGGTTACCTATCGTTGACGCCGCCGACGGCCCTCGGCGCCGGCGAGCGACCGCTCGACGGGGTCGGCGGAATCACGTGCGAGCAGGTCGAGGTCGACCCGAGACCCGCGGTCACCCACGTCAGGTACCGCGTCAGGCGCTAACGCCCCTAGGCCCAGCCAGATCCTCAGCGCAGGCGGTACGCGCGGATCGTCGTCTGCTTGAGCGACCCGCCCTTGCTGTCGCTCACCTCGCCGCGCAGCGACACCCAGCCGGGCTTGGCGGCATGGAGCAGGATCGCCGTGTAGCGGCCGTTCCCGCGCGGCAGCAACGGGACCGAACGCCAGCTCTTGCCGTCGTCGTAGGAGACCGAGAGCTTCGCCGGCTTCAGCGTGCCCCCTTGCAGGCCGCGTACGTGCCGCGTCTGCAGGTCGATGACGAACGGGCGCCGGGTCGGGACGGTGTTGCGCTCGTCGGTCGGCACCGTCCAGTCCAGGTCGAGCAGCGGGATGCCGCGCGGTGGCCAGTCGGTGCTGGGCTCGTACGCCGACCGGAAGGTCCAGTCCGACTCGCTGAACGACGAGCTCGTCCACACCGGGCCCTGCCGCCGGATCGTGTGCACGAACCGGTACGTCGCCGGCGCCGGCGGCAGCCCGTCCACGTCGACCGACCCCCGCGGCGCCTCGGCCAGCAGCTCGTCGCCGCGGTAGATGCGGCTGCTCACCGACTGGTTCTCGTCCTGGTTGAGATAGGAGTCGCCCCAGTGCCCGGGTACGCCGTCCTGGTAGTCCCGCAACAGGACGTTGAGGCTGTTCTCCCGCCGGTACGCGTCGGTGATGGAGAACTCCGAGTCCGTACCGACCGTGTACGGCGCACCCCACCAACGTTCGGAGGACTTGCTGCCCGGTCGGTACGTGCGGTAGTTCGACCACATCGCCGGGACCTCGTCCGCAGCGGCCGTGGGCAACCGGACCATGGCACCCCAGCGCGTCCCGTTCGCCGACACGTAGTCAGTCCGCCGCGGCTCCTCGAGGACGCGGGTGAGGCCGGTGACGCGCAGGTCTCCGTTCGCCGAGAATCCGACCCGGTTCTCCAGCGTGGTCCGGCCGTCCGTGCCGACGCCCACGAACGTGGTGTCGATCGTCGTCAGGTCGCGGCTGGTGATCCGGAACGTGCCGCTCGCCGGGAGCCGGTCAGCCGTCGGCACCAGCAGGTCGTAGACGTACGGCGTCCGCCCGGGCGCCGAGCCCGGCCGCACGAGCCGCCCACCGGCGACGAACTCGAACTCGCCCACCGTCACCGGAGCGCTCGGCGCCACGGCGAGCCGCGGGACGGTGCCCGAGTACAGCAACTGCGCGTCCATGAAGCCGCCTTCCTCGTACCACCGCTTCCAGCCCAGCTGGACCTGCGTCGGTGTCGAGGCTCGCGGCGTACGGAACGTCAGCGGATTCCCGCGACGCGCGTCCAGCTCGACCGTACGGTCCTGGGTCAGCGCGAGCTGCGGCGTGCCGGCGACGGTCTCGGCGAGGATCGTGCCGTTCGCGTCCTCGACGGTGGACCCACCGATGACCATGTAGTCGTCGCCCGCCGGGAGCCGGATCGACTTCGGCCCGGTCCCGTCGAAGGTCATCACGTAGTAGTAGAAGCCGAACGACTTGGTCCAGATCATCGCCCACCCGGTCGACGACTTGCCGTTGGCGCCGATAGCGTCGACCGTGAGGTCGTAGTGCGGGTCCTCCTCGGCGTACGACCACGGTGTACGGACTGTCGTACCGCCGGCACTGGCGACGAGCATGCCGCTCACGTCGCCGGTGTCGACCAGCTCCGGCTTGACGGTGACCGTCGCTTCGACCGTACCGCCCGCGGGCACGACGACCCGCGACGGCGCCACGGTCGCGGCACCGGCGGGCAGCTGGCCGCCCGCGGAGTACGCGGCGGACAGCGTGAGGTCGAGCGTGACCGGTGCGGTGCCGGTGTTGCGGTACGTCGCCTTGCGCACGATCGGCGTCGTGCCCGTACCCGGCCACGGTACGAAGCCGAACGCCAACGTGCTCGGCTCGGCGACGACGTTCGCGTTCAACGCGGCGGGAACGTCCAGCCGTCCCGACCCGTGCCCGAACACCGTGCCACTGGTCGGAGCCTTCGCCGATCCGACCAACGCGGCCTTGAGCTGCGCGGGCGTCCAGGTCGGGTGCCGTTGGGCGAGGATCGCGGCGGCGCCCGCGACGTGCGGGGTGGCCATCGACGTTCCGGAGATCGACGTGTACTGCTCGTCGACGATGGGGCCGAGCGCCGTTCCTGCTGCCCGGGCCGCGACGATGTCCACGCCGGGAGCTGTCAACTCGGGCTTGACGGCGGCGTCGCCGAGGCGTGGTCCGCGGCTGGAGAAGTCCGCCAACGCGTCCGACTTGTCGGTGGCGCCGACGGTCAGCGCCGCGGTGGCGCTGCCGGGCGTACTGACCGTCGAACTGCCCGGACCGTAGTTGCCCGCGGCGATGACGAACAGCGCGCCGGTCGACGCGGTGAGCGAGTCGACGGCCTGCGACATCGGGTCGCTGCCGTCCGTGGGATCACCGCCGAGGCTCATGCTGACGACCTTGGCGCCGCCGGTGGCGGCCCAGTTCATGGCGGCGATGATCCAGGACTCGTCGCCGAAGCCGTCGTCGCCGAGCACCTTGCCGACCATCAGGTTCGCGGCGGGAGCCACGCCCTTGCGCCGACCCTGGGAGGCCGTGCCGCTGCCCGCCACCGTGGAGGCGACGTGGGTGCCGTGCCCGTGTCCGTCGACGGCCGATGTGCCACCGGTGAAGTCGCGCTCGGCGCTGACCTTGCCCGCGAGGTCGGGATGGGTGGGGTCGTACCCGGTGTCGAGAACGGCGACCTTGACGCCCTCCCCGTCGTACCCGGCGGCCCAGGCCTCCGGCGCGCCGATGAGAGGGACGCTCTGCTCGAGGTTGGCCTTGACCTTGCCGTCGAGCCAGATCTTCTCCGCGCCGCTCAGCCTGGCGGACGTCGGGCGGGCGAGCTCGGACCAGAACCCCGCGGTCTCCTTCTTGGGCACGGTGACCGCGACGAGGTCGGCGAAGCCGAAGGCCCGTCCGCCGGTCGCGCCGGCCGCCTCGAGCGCGTGCGCCTTGGCGCCGACGGCGCTCGGGGTGGTGGCCTTCGGGTACTCGACGATGAGCGGGATCGACGACTTGTGGCGGTCGTCGTACCCCTGAGCGACGAGGTCGCTGACGTTGAACAGCCGACGGTCGAGGCGGTTCGCCTGCAGGAGCGGGAGAATCTCGCGCGGCAGTACGTGCAGGTCGCCGGAGCCGTCGACGAACGACAGGACGTCGGCATCGCGCAGATCCGGTCCCTCGACCGTCGCCGCCAGCCGCCCGTTCGGCCCACGCACGACCTGCACCACGTGGCCGGTCACGAGCGTGACCTGCCCGACGAGGCCGGTGTCGGAGCCGCCGTGCTCAGGCTCGGCCGCCTGGGTGGCGGACGTCTGGCCAAGGGCGACGATCAGAAGCGCCAACGTCGTAGCGACGGCGGCGATGCGGCGCGTCCGAGACATCAGGGTCCTCTCTGCGGTGCCACGAATGCTCCGACCACGATGTCTGCCACCCACCGCCACACCCAGACCCCAAAGGTGTCGTAACTCGGCAAGTCGGGAACTCGACACCGCGCCGGCGGCCTCGGGGTGGGCGACCCTCCTCCGAAAGGTCTCCTGGGAGAAGATGTCGGATCGGGGCAGACCCGTTCGTAGCAAGGGTGAGGCGCCCCCCACCACAGGAGATGAGCTGACGATGCGGTTCCTGGTTTCCGTGATCGACGACAAGAGCAACCCCGGCAGCACCGACAGGCGGCCCGCCATCAGCGCGTTCAACGAACGGCTGGTCGCCGAGGGCTACTGGGTGTTCTCGGGCGGTCTCGCGGACACCGACGCGGCCACGGTCATCGACAACCGGGGCGAGCAGGCGGTGTTCAGCGACGGGCCGTTCGTGGAGTCGAAGGAGTACCTCGCCGGCATCTGGGTGTGGGAGGCGCCCGACCTCGATGTGGCGCTGAAGCTCGCCGCCGAGGCGTCGAAGGTCTGCGACCGGAAGATCGAGGTGCGACCGTTCCAGTGAGCGACGTCGAGGAAGCGATCACCCAAGCCCACCACGAGGAGTGGGCCCGAGTAGTGGCCTCGTTGACCAAGCGCTTCGGCGACCTCGACATCGCCGAGGAGGCGGCGGCCGAGGCGTTCGCGACCGCCGTCGAACGGTGGCCGGCCGACGGCGTTCCGCCCAACCCCGGCGCCTGGCTCACCACCACCGCCAACCGCAAGGCCATCGACCGGCTCCGCCGCGAGCAGAAGCGCGACGGTAAGCACAAGGAGGCTCAGATGGCGTACGACGACGACCCGCCAGAGCCCCTCGGCGCGATCGACGACGAGCGGCTCCGGCTGATCTTCACCTGCTGCCACCCCGCCCTCGCGATGGAGACGCGCGTGGCGCTGACGCTGCGCATGGTCGGTGGCCTGACCATGCCCGAGATCGCCCGCGGGTTCCTCGTTCAGGAAGCCGCCATGGGGCAGCGGATCACCCGCGCGAAGGCCAAGATCAAGGCGGCCCGCATCCCGTACCGGGTGCCGTCCGCGGAGGACCTCCCAGCCCGCGTCACCGGCGTCCTCGCCGTCCTCTTCCTGGTGTTCAACGAGGGTTACCTGGCGACCGGCCCCGACACCGATCCCGTACGTCACGAGCTGACCGCCGAGGCGATCCGGCTCACCCGGCTGATCCGAACCCTCCTGCCGGACGACGGCGAGGTGGCCGGACTGCTGGCGCTGATGCTCCTCATCGAGGCCCGCCGCGCCGCCCGGGTCTCCAAGAACGGCGAGCTGGTCACGCTCGACGAGCAGGACCGCGGCGCGTGGGATCCGGCGCTCATCGCCGAGGGCCACCGGCTGGTCCGCGAACGACTGGCCGCCGGAGTGGCTCCCGGTCGCTACCAGATCCTCGCCGCGATCAACGCCGTCCACACCTCCGCCCGCGACGTACGCGACACCGACTGGTCGCAGGTCGTCGCCCTGTACGACCAGCTCGTCCGCGTCGACGCCTCGCCGGTCGTCGCCCTCAACCGCGCCATCGCGGTCGCCGAGCTCGACGGCCCGGAGGTGGCACTGGCGGCCGTCGACGGTCTCGAGGACAAGCTGGCCGGCTACCACGCCTTCCACGTGACCCGCGCCGACCTCCTCCGCCGGATGGGCCGCAGCCAGGACTCGCGCGCGGCGTACGACAGGGCCATCGAGCTCGCCGGCAACACCGCCGAGACCGCCTACCTCACCCGCCGCCGCGACCAGCTGGGCTGAGGCTCAGACGGACTTGCGCATCAGGGCCGCCTGCCAGGAGATGTCGTCCAGGACGCGGACGGTCACGCGCTCGGCGACGTGGTAGCCGAGGCGGGGCGGACTGTGATCCCGGGCGTCTCCCTGCGACCAGAGTCTCCACGACCGAGCGCGCTCCGCATCGGCAACGACAACCTAACTCAGGCCAGCGCCTCGAGCAGCCGCTCGCACCGCACCGGGTCGATCGTCAGCCCCGCTTGCAGACCCCACAGCCAATAGCTCACTGCCCGCACGATCGTCCAGGCGAGCGCCTTGTCGGGGTCCAGCGACCCCGCCGAGACCAACGTGTCCAGCAGCGTACGGATCTCGGCCGGCCGCGCGTTCAGGTCGAGCCGCCACCACATCAGCTCGGGGACCGAGAGTTCCGGGTCGCCGGCCACCGGCCGCGGGTCGATCGCCAGCCAGGGCTCGCGTTCGGCGCCGAGGATGTTGCCGTAGTGCAGGTCGGTGTGCACGAGCGTGCGCCCGTCCGAAGCCTGCAACGCAGGCAGCAGCTCCGACGCCTGGTCGACCCACCGCTGCGGCAACGGCGAGCCGAGCTCCGCCTGCCGCTCCCCCAGCGGGACGTCCTCGCGAGGAACGTGGAGCCCGGCCGGTGCCGGAACGGCGAGGCGGCGGATCACCCCGCCGGCGATCTCGGCCGCCGACAACAACGGGAGTTTCTCCAACGAGCGTGAGGAGTCGAGCCGTTCGAGCAGCACCGCGCCGTCCTCGGGCGACGCGTCGAGCAGCCGTACGGCGCCATGCCCGTTCCACGCCCGCAAGGCCGTGACCTCGTCGAACGTGGAGTGGTCCGACCACGACACCTTCAGCACGCACCGCTCGCCAGCCACCGACCCGACGACGACGAGCGCGAGATCGCCGTACTGCGGCGGCTCCGCGGCCACCGAGACCTGCCACCGATCAGCGAGCCGCTCCACCAGCGCGGGCAGCTCCGAGACCCAGCGGCGGCCGGCGGCACCGCTCTTGCGGATACGTTCAGCGGCGAACCGCTCAGGAACCAGGACCATCTGTGGACACGTTAACGGGAGGATGGGCGACGTGACGACAAAGAACGCACTGCACCTCCGCGACATCACCGACGACAACCGGGACGCTGTCCTCGCGCTGAAGGTCGAGCCGACCCAGAACCAGTTCGTCGCCTCGGTCGCCCAGTCGCTCCGCGACGCCGAGGACCACCCCGAAGCCAAGCCCTGGTACCGAGCGATCTACGACGGCGACGAGCCGGTCGGCTTCGTCATGATGAGCTGGAACGTGCCGCCCGGCCAGCCCGGGATCTTCGGCCCGTACTTCCTCTGGCGGCTGCTCGTCGACGAACGCCACCAACGCCGCGGCGTCGGGCGCGCGGGGCTCAGCCAGGTCATCGAGCTCGCCAAGTTGGACGGCGCCACCGAGCTCCTCACGAGCTACCAGCCCGGCGACGGCGAGCCGTGGCCGTTCTACCAGCGGTTCGGCTTCGAACCGACCGGCGAGCTCGACGGCACCGAGGTCCTGCTCCGCCTCGACCTCACCGCGAGCGGCAAGTGAAGCGGGACCTCCGGTCCGTCGAGGACGTCTTTCGCATGCTGGACGGCTGGTTCGCGGCGGACGCGGCCAGGTGGGACGAGTTCTACGCCGACCGCGAGAGGCCGATCCCGTTCTTCGTCGCCAAGCCCGACGAGTCGCTCGCGTCCTGGCTGTCGAGCGGCGTCCTCGCGAAGGGCCGCGCGCTCGACCTCGGCTGCGGGCCCGGACGCAACGCGATCGCGCTCGCCCAAGCCGGCTTCGACGTCGACGCCGTCGACCTGTCGTCGTCGGCGATCGAGTGGGGCAAGGCCCGCGCCGAGGACGCGGGTGCCGACGTACGGTTCCACCACGCCGACATCTTCACCGTCGAGCTGCCGCACGACCGGTACGACCTGGTGTACGACTCCGGCTGCCTGCACCACCTGCCGCCGCACCGCCGGGTGTCCTACCTCGAACTGCTCGACCGCCTGCTCGAGCCGGGCGGGCATTTCGGGCTGGCCTGCTTCGCCGCCGGCGCGATGGGCTCCGAACGCACCGACGAGGAGCTGTATCGCGAAGGCACGCTCGAGGGCGGGCTGGCGTTCGACCCGGACGCGCTGCGCTGGATCTTCTCCGACTTCACCAAGGTGGAGATCCGGCCGATGGCGGACCAACCGGACGACTCGCAGAGCTTCGGGAGATCGTTCCTGCTGTCCGCCTTGTTCCGTCGCTGACGCGCATCATCAACGGGGAGGAAGTCACAGGTGTCCACGACACGATCCAGGCAGCTCGCCGACATCGCCACCGCGGTCCCGCCCGCCAGGACCGACCGCGTCATGGGCCGCGCCGTCGTGCTCGGCGCGGGCGTTGCCGGGCTGCTGGCCGCCCGCGTCCTCAGCGACCATGCCGAGGAAGTGCTCGTCGTCGAACGTGACGACTCCGACGGCATCGAGCCGAGGCCGGGCGTGCCGCAGGGTACGCAGGTGCACGCGCTACTCAAGGCCGGCGAGATCCAGCTCGGCCGCTGGTTTCCCGGGTTCCTCGACGACGCGGTCGCGAGGGGCATGGTCATGCCGACGACCGACGACCGCGTCTACGGCCACTTCAACGGTGTCGACCTGCCGTTCTCGATGGCACCGACGCTGCTGGCGACGCGACCGGTGCTGGAGTCGCTGATCCGTTCGCGAACGTTGGCCGTCGACAACATCCGGCTGGTCGCCGGTCGCGCCGTGGGCGTCGAGCTCGACGGCGACCGGGTCGTCGGCGCACGGTACGTACCGCAAGGCGCCGACGAACCGGTGACCGAGCAGGCGGACTTCGTCGTCGACGCGATGGGTCGGTCAAGCCGGCTGACGGACTGGCTCGCCGACGACGGTTGGCCGAAGCCCGCGATGGTCCGGATGCCGATCAAGCTGAACTACGCGACCTGCATGTTCGAGCGGGACGAGCGGCTCAGCGACATCATGCTCTTGCTCGCGCAGACCGTGGTCGACGAGAAACCGCGCGGTGCGGTGGTCAACCAGGTCGAGGGAAACCGCTGGATCATGATGGCGGCCGGCTACGACGAGGACCACCCCGGCAAGACCGTCGAGGAGCTCGCCGCGTTCTGCGAGGAGAGCTTCCCGCCGTTGTTCGCGGAGATCGCGACCAACGCGAAGCCCCTCGGCGAGGTGGTCACGTACCGGCAGGCCGACAGCCGGCGGCGCGAGTTCCACGCTCTGGAACGGTTTCCGGCCCACCTGGTCTCGACCGGCGACGCCGTCGCCTCGTTCAATCCGATCTACGGGCAGGGCATGACCTCGGCGATGCTGCACGCGTCCTGCCTGTCGTCGTACCTGCGGTCCGGGGCATCGTTGGACCGGACGGCCTCGGCGTACTTCGACCTGGTCCGCGTCATCGTCGACGCCGCGTGGCAGACGTCGACGTTCGCCGACCTCGGCCTGCCGCATGTGAACGGCCCGTACCCGAAGGGCTACAAGGTCGCGAAGGTGATGAGCGAGCTGATGCTCAAGGCGTCGTTCTCCGACCAGACGGTCAGGGACCAGCTCGCCAAGGTCCGCGGCCTGCTGGACCATCCGGACTCGCTGTCCCGCCCAGCCATGGTCGCCCGCGTCCTCTGGCGCTCGGTGGTCCCAGGGTCAGCGTGACGACCACGCCTGGTCGATCGCCTGCGTGAACGTGTCGAGTGGGACCGCGCCTGGGAGGCCGTAGCGACCGTCCAGGACGGTGAACGGGACTCCGGTGACGCCGAGCTCCTGGGCTTCGGCTTCATCGCGGCGAACGACGTCGGCGAACTCGTCGCTCGCCAGCACCTGCTCGGCCCGTTCCCTCGCGATACCCACGCTCTCGGCGGTCGACGCGAGGAACGCGTGGTCGAACGCGTCTGCCCGTCCCCCGAACAAGCCCAGCTGAAGCTCCCTGAGGTAGCGCTGGCCGGCGCCCGCGGCGGTCGCGAGCTGCAGCACGCGATGTGCGTCGAACGTGTTCGCGTGCACGCGGTCGGACTTGTACGGCAGGCCTTCCTGCTCGGCGAGCGGCAGCATCGAGTCCTGCTGGCGTAGCGCGTCGGCTTCCGACAAACCCATCCGCTTCGCCAGGTAGTCCGCGAGCCGCACGGGCTCGACGGGCGCGCCGGGATCGAGCTCGAACGACCGCGTCACGACCTCGAGGTCAGCGGCGTGCTCCGACGCGCGCACCGCCTTGTCGAGTCTGGCGGCGCCCAGATAGCACCAGGGGCAGGAGAAATCGCTCCAGATGTCGATGCGCAGCCGCTCGTTCATCGGTCTCCGATGCTAAGTTGATGGTCATCTCAAGTTGAGACCGTAGCACTAACTTGAGATGACCATCAACTTAGGAGAGCTCGGATGCCGACGCTGCGACGAGACGCCCGCGAGAACGTGGAGAGGCTCACCGCCGCGGCGACCCGCGTGTTCGTCGAGCAGGGCCTCGGCGCGCCGTTGCACGAGGTCGCCCGGGCAGCCGGGGTCAGCACCGGCACGTTGTACAACCGGTTCGGCAGCCGGGAGTCCCTCATCGACGCCGTCGCACCGGCGCTCGTGGCCTCGCGGATCGCGGCGGTGGCCGCCGACGCGGAGCGAGAGCCGGACGCGTGGCGCACGTTTCGCCACTACGTCTCCGGCCTGGTCGAGCTGCAGATCGAGTGCCCGGCGCTGGACGACATCGTCACGCGCCGCTTCCCGGACTCGCGCGAGCTGTCCAGCCTGTGCGACGGGGCGACCAGCCAGGCGATGGTCTACCTCGAGGCCGCCCAGGCCGCCGGTCTCGCCCGCACGGAGGTGGGCGCGAACGACCTCACCGCCCTGTTCGCCGCGACCTCAGGCATCCTCCGTACGGGGGACCCGGCTGCCTGCCGCCGCCATCTCGGATTCGTCCTCGAGGGCCTCCATACTTAGCTGGTTCCGGACGCGGAACGTCCGGTAGGCGGTCTATCGTGCCTTGCATGGACGTGGAGTTCAGCGGCGAGATCTTCCATTGGCGCGGGCCGGCGCCCTACTACTTCGTGCGCGTGCCCGAGGAGGAGAGCGAGGACATCCGCGACATCGCCACCGGGCTCACGTACGGCTGGGGCATGGTCCCCGCCACCGGTCAGGTCGGCGAGACGGAGTTCACCACCGCGCTCATCCCGAAGGACGGCTGCTACCTCGTGCCGCTCAAGGACAAGGTGCGCAAGGCCGAGGACCTGAACGACGGCGACCTGATCGACGTGAGACTGTCGTTCGCCATCGCTTGAACCTCACGCCACGTCAGGTCCTACCGTCGCCAGGGTGACCGACACCTGGCTCAGTGCGAACGTCCACGAGCTCACCACCCTCGATCCCGCGCACGAAGACACCAAGGACCTCGAACCCCTCCGCGACCTTGTCGGCAGCGCCCGCGTCGTCGCGATCGGCGAGAGTACGCACCGCGTCCACGAGTTCTACCAACTGCGCCACCGGCTGGCCCGGTTCCTCGTCGACGAGCTCGGCTTCACCGCGTTCGTCATGGAGTCCGGCTTCCCCGAAGGCCGTGCTGTCAACGACTGGTTGCGCACCGGGCAAGGCGACCTTGACGACCTGCTGCACACCGGAATCACCTACCACATGGGCAAGTGCGCCGAGATGCGCGACCAGCTCATCTGGATGCGCGGCCGCGACGTCCGCTTCTACGGCATGGACCCGCCCGACTCCTCCGCGACCGTGCGTCCCGCCGTCGAGGCCTGCCTCGGCTACCTCGACGAGGTCGATCCGCCCTACGCCGACGTCGTCCGAACGACGATCGTCCCGCTCCTCGACTACATCCCCGCCGACCGCGCCGGGCTCGCCTGGGCCGCGCCCGCGATCCACGCCTACCTCGCGCTCGCGCCGCCCAAACGGTACGAGCTCACCGCCCGCGTCAACGACCTGGCCGAACGCCTCGCCGCGATGCGCGTCGACTACCCGGACGCGGACTTCGCGGTCCAGTGCGCGGTCACCGCGCGACATCTGGACGGGTTTCTCGCCGCGATAGCGAACGCGCCCGAGCGAAAGTACCGGGGCGCGAACCTCCGCGACCTCGCGATGGCCGACAACGTCGAGTGGATCCTGGAGCGCGAGGAACGCCTCGTGCTCGTCGCCGCGAACGGCCATCTGCAACGCTGGCCGCTGACCGTTCCGCCGTTCATCAACGAGGGACTCGCGACGCTCGGCCAGCACCTCGACCAGCGGCTCGGCGACGACTACGTCGCCATCGCCAGCACGTACGGCAGCGGCGAGGTCTGGCTGCACCGCTCCATCCCCCGACACGGGCCCGTAGCCGAACGGTTCACCCAGGTCGACTCGATCATGAACGGACCGCACACCCAACCCATCAACCCCGCAAGGGCATTCGACGCCGCCGTGTACATCGACACGGTAACGCCCTGGCACACCGTCATCCCCCAGACGTAGCGAAAACGCGACCAACGAGGGACTCGGCGCACCGGCGAGAGCCGGCAGGATGGTCGATCATGAGCCTGATCAGCCGCCGCACCGTGTCCTTCGTCCTTGTCGCCAGTTTTGCCCTTTTGGGCAACGCCACAACGGCGAACGCTGCCGAAGGACTGAGGCCGCGGCTCCCCGAGCCCACCGGACCGTACGCGATCGGCACCACCGAGCTTCACCTCGTCGATCCAGCTCGCCAGGATCCTTGGGTGGCGAATCGTCAACGAGAGTTGATGATCAGCATCTGGTACCCGGCACGCCCGAGGTCGGACGAGCCCACTGCCCCGTACACGGGCGCGAACGTCGCGCCCAAGCTGGCGAACGACCTGGCCGGCTTCTTCGGGCTCGACGGCGACACGCTGGACCTCGCCGGAACGAAGACGCACGCCCATCGAGGAGCGAAGGCGCTCGGCCGCCACCCCGTCCTGCTCTACTCCCCCGCGCTCGGCGCGAGCCGCACGGTCGGCACCTACCAGGCCGAGGAGCTCGCGAGCCGCGGCTACGTCGTGGTGACCATCGACCACACGTACGAGACGCCGGTGGAGTTCCCCGGTGGACGCGTCACCGGCGTCGAGGCACCGCTGTGGCACGAGACGTTCAAGGACCGCGAGATCCCGGTACGCGTCGCCGACACCAGTTTCGTCCTCGACGCCCTCGAGCGCATCGCGAGCGGCGACAACCCCGACGCGGAGAATCGTCAACTCCCACGGGGACTGAGCCGCGCCCTGGACCTGCGACGTGTCGGCACGTACGGCCACTCGCTCGGCGGCTTCACCGCGGCCGAGGCGATGCTCGTCGACCGCAGGATCGACGTCGGCGTCAACCTCGACGGCTCGATAAAGTACGAACGGAACGACGGCACGTACGAGCTGAGCGAGGTCGTCCAGCGCGGACTGCGCCGGCCGTTCCTGCTGTTCGGTGGCGCGACGCACTCGCACCTCGACGACCCGGCCTGGGCCGCGCTCTGGCAGAACCAGCGCGCCTGGAAGCTCGACCTCAACCTGCCGACCGGCTCGCACGGCGCGTTCGCCGACCACCAGGTCATCCTTCCCCCACTGGCGAAGGCGAACGGGATCCCGGACGAGGTCGTCACCCAAGCCCTAGGCACGATCACGACAGAACGCGCCGTCCAGGCCGTCGACAGCTACCTCACCGCATACTTCGACCAGTTCCTGAAAGGACGCCCGCAACCCCTGCTGCGGAAGGAGTCGCCGGGCTTCCCCGAGGTGAGGTTCGTCAGATGATCCCGTACTGAGCCAGCTCGTCGCGGATCCGGCGTTGCTGGATGTTCGCCGTCACGGTCGTGCCGAGCGCCAGCAGTGCCATGAGGAACACCACGAGGTTCGGCGCGCTGCCGCCCAGGATCGCGAACAGCAACGACAAAGTGCCGATGACGAGCACGAAGATCGCCACCTGCTTCAGCGATCCGGCGTACTTGCGCACCACCTGCTCGGGGAACGTGCCCACCGCGTGTTTCAGGACCACGCGGCGACCGTGCTCGGCCTCGAGCCCGGAGAGCAGGTTGAAGATCCCGAACATCAGGAACCATCGCGTGCCCAGATGCTCCGACCCCATCGTCAGCACCACGAACATCCCCGCCTGGGCGAGGAAGACGAGGGACAGGCTCAGGGTGGCGAACAGCTCGACCCGGACCAGATACAGCCGGGAACCGAACGACACCGCGAGATACTCCAACACGGTCGCCCCGATGCCGGTCAGCCACATCGCGATCTTGGCCGGGTAGAGCCAGGTCGCGAACGGGCCCTCGATCAGCGCCGGCAACGCGGTCGCCGCGACGCCGAGCGACAGACCAGCGATGACCGTGAGGAGCATCCGGTAGTCCTCGGCGCCGCTCGCGGCGGATCCGAACGAGCGAAACAGTCCGGATCCGCCACGGGGCTGGGGTTCTTCGTTCACCTCAGGTGCTGCCATGCGGGAAAGCTACCGCCTCACAACCCCACCGCGGCGTTCAGCGCGTCGATGCCACTCAGCTGACTGCCGAACGTGAGGTACTTGTTGTGCCGCACCGGGCCCGACCAGTGCATGCCCCACTCGACCCATCCGCCGCGGCCGCGGGAGAGGACCGAGTTGCGCTGGTCGAGGATGAACTGCCTCCAGTTGCCGGTCGGCTGTCCGAACTGCACGTTGACGTCGTACAGCTCGCGCAGACCGCGGATGAAGGCGCCCTTGAACGCGGTCCCGTCGGACGCGTCGATCCCGTTGCCGTTCAGGCCCTCGTCCGCCTCCTCGGGCGCGTAGTACAGGACCTCGGGAGCACGCGGGTCGCGGAACTTACCGTTGCTGTTGGTCGTGGTGGCGCTCGCGATGCCGTTCGCCCACCGCAACACCTCGGGATCCCGGGTGATCCGGTACAGCTCACCCAGCCCGCCGGGCAGAACGCCTTGCAGGTAGGTGTATTCGTTCGAACCGATCGGCTCGTTCCAGTACGTGCAGACGTTGTTGATCTGCTGGACCGCGTCCTTCACGACGCCCGGGTTGGGCCCGCTCGTCTTGAGCAGGCCGCCGGCGACGCTCGTACGGAACCAGTTCCAGGTGTCCTGCGCCTCGCTCTGCCACGTCCACCCCGGACCGCCGGCCCGGCCGCGGAGGGAGAGCTGCGCGGCGAGCTTGAGGTAGAGGCCGTTCGTGATCGTGTTCTTGATGTTCTCGCCGACGACGTTCCGCCACCGGATGCCACCGCCACAGGCACCGTTCCATTGGCCGCGGATCTGGTTGGCGATGCCCTCGGCGAGGGTCAGGTAGCCCGCGTCACCGGTCAGGTCGTACGCGCGGACCCATGCGAGCGCCCACCAGGCGAAGTCGTCGTAGTAGTCGTCCACGCCGGGATGGTCCGGAATGCCGTCCGGCGCGTGCTTGGCCCTGGTGTTGTTGAGGATGGTCAGGAACCGGCCGTCCCGGTTCCCGGTGCGGATCATGTAGTCGAGCATGCTGGTCAACGCGGTGCCGGACATCCAGTAGCCGGGCTCCGGTTCCCACTTCCCCGCACCCGTGTCGTAGTCGTCCGCCAGGGCATGGACGCTCTCGTGGTGCATGTTCACCGGCTGCGGCGTGCTCGCGCGCACCCAGGGCGTGCAGTCGATCTCCGTCGTGTCGCGGGCCTTGCCACACGCGCGGAGCTGGCCGGTGCCGCCGTGGAACGGGTCGTTGAAGGTGAACATCCACGTGCGCCAGCTCTTGCCGCCCGCGGGTATCGAAGTGTGGCCGAGCGGGCCGTCCCACTGGGTCGGGTTGCCGGACTGCCAGGAACGGTCGATCCACACCTCGTCGCGTTCCGAACCCTCGCCGGGGTGCGCGCTCGCGCCGATCTCGGCCCAGGCCATGCGGGAGTCCGAACGGATGTGCAAGCTGATCTTCCGCCACCACACCCAGCCGAGCGGCTGCACTGTCTTCTCCGCCGAGCCCGCCGGGTCCTGACCGTCGCACAGGCCGCTGTCGCAGACCGGGAGCCAGCCCGTACAGCTGACCTCGGGTCGGTCTCCGGCCTTGCCGCACGCGCGAATCTGCCACGATCCGAGGGAGACGAGCGAGTACATCCAGGTACGCCAGCTCGTCCAGCCGCTCGGGTTGTAGGCGTCGCCGAGGTGACCGCTCCAGCCCGCGCCGCCGTTGCCGCTGCGGTCGATCCAGACCTGGTCGCCGGCGTTGGCGTTGCTGATGTTCGCCCACGCCATGCCGCCGCCGACGCCGTAGGTCACGTTCAGGTCGATCCTGCGGTTCCACTGCCACGCCGACCCGACGGTCTTCGTCGCGGTCGCGCGGGACGGGTCGGCGCCGTCGCAGACGCCAGCGCGACAGATCGGCAGCCAGGCCGTACACGCGACCTCGGGCCGGTCGCCGGCCTTGCCGCAGGCCCGGAGCAGGCCTGCCCGGCCGACGTCGTTCGCCCAGAACATCAGGGTGCGCCAGCTGGTCTGGCCGGCGGGGATCTTGGTGTAGCCGAGCGCGGACTCCCAGGTGCTGCCGCCGTCGAACGAGCGGTCCAGCCACACCTCGTCGTTCGCGAGGCCGTTGCTGATGTTCGCCCACCCCATCGGGTCGGCGGAGTCGTCGACGACGAGGTCGATCTTGCGGTTCCACTGCACGACCGGCTGCAGATAGCGCTGCCGGTTGGCGGGGACGGTGGCGGGATCGCGGCCGTCACAGATGCCGTTCTTGCAGACCTGGATCTCCGCGGCCGGCTTCGGGTTCGGTGGCGGGGCGGCTTGGCTGGGTAACGCGAGCCCCATGGCGATCGAGGCACCGATCGCGACGAGTGCGACAAGTCGGACGAGCGTGCGAACCATCGGGTGACCCCCTCGGGCAGCGACAGCGACGACGAGCGGCAGCCTGTCAGAAATCGATGTCTTTTCGATGTCGCGGCTTCGGGGCTCGTTGTCGGTGGGCTCGGCTAGCGTCCCGGGCATGCTGACTGGGACCTTGATCGCGGAGAGCCTGCGCGTGGGCGCGACGCTCTCCGACCTCACCCTGTCCGTGTCCGCGCTCAGCCGGGTCGCGCCCGACAACACCGCGCCGTCCCAGCCGAGCGAGTGGACGTTGCTCGAGTTCACCGCGCCCGACGAGACGGCGGCCGACCTCGCCCGCGCGTTCGCGGCGGCCCTGCTCGCCGAGGGCGGGTGGTACGCGGACTTCCGCAGCGACGCGGAGACGTTCGTGATCTACGCCGACCGCGTCTTCCGCTATCCCCGCGGCGACCAGGCCGCCCGCGAGGAGGCGATCGCCTACGGCCGCGGCGTGGGCGTGCCCGAGCCCCAGCTGGACTGGACCGTCTAGCGGTAGGCCTCGGGGAGCCCGTCGCGGAAGCCGGAGAACGCGATGCGTACGCCCTCCGCCGCCTCCGGGTAGCGGCGTCGGCGGACCGTCGCGCTCACCTGAGCCGCGGCCAGGCGCGCGGTCAGGGGTGTCGAACCGGGCACCGTGAGCAGCGCCTCGGCCAGGCTCGCCTCGTCGCGCCCGGCGTACCTCGTCAGCCCGCCAACAGAGCCGGGCCAGCTACGGCCACGTGATCGTCGACGAGGCGCAGGACCTCTCCCCCATGCAGTACCGCGCGATCGCGCGCCGGAGCCTGCACGGATCCCTCAGCGTGCTTGTCCGTCGAGGTCGCGAAGGGCATGGAGTACGACCACGTCGTGGTCGCCGAGCCGGCCGACATCGTCGAGGCGGACGCGCGCGGGCTGCACCTGCTCTACATCGCGGTAACGCGTGCGGTCTCCCGCCTCGACCTCGTGCATGCCCGCGAGCTGCCGGCCGAGATCTCGTAGACCGCGGGCTGTCGATTCCGGACGTGCGCCGTTCGTCGAGGCTGTAGGAAGATCACTCCGGGAAGGACGATGACCATGCCTCAGTACGCGATCCTGCTCTACATGCCGACGCCCGACGAACCGTCCGACATGCCTCCGGCCGAACAGGAGGCGCACATGCGCTACGACGAGCGGATCAAGGAGCTCGGCGGGACAACCGGGCCGGCGATCGCGCTCGCCCCGAGCAGCACCGCCACAACGGTCCGCGGCGACGCCGTCACCGACGGACCGTTCCTCGAGGCCAAGGAGGTGCTCGGCGGCGCGTTCGTGCTCGAGGCACGCGACCTCGACCACGCCATCCAGATCGCCCGGGAGTGCCCGGCGACCTGGCGAGGCTCGGTCGAGATCCGGCCGCTGATCGGCATCCAAGAGTGACGGTCGACGAGGTCGCGCGCGCCGTAGCCGAAGCGCATCGCCACGAATGGTCGTTCGTCCTCGCGGCGACGGCCCGGGTCACGCGCGACCTCGACCTGGCCGAGGAGTGCGTGCAGGAGGCGTACGTCACCGCGCTCGACGCGTGGGAACGCGACGGCGTCCCGCGCAGTCCAGGCGCGTGGCTCACGACGACCGCGCGCAGGAAGGCGCTCGACGCGATGCGCCGCGAGCAGGTGCTGAAGACCAAGTTGCCGATGCTGATCGAGCCGGAGGTGAGCGAGATGGACGACACCGAGTCGGTGCCGGACGACCGGTTGCGGCTGATCTTCACCTGCTGCCACCCGGCGCTCGCCCAGGAGGCGCAGGTCGCGCTCACGCTGCGGCTGGTCTGCGGCATCCCGACCCCTCACATCGCGCAGGCGTTCCTGGTGTCGGAGGCGACGATGGCCGCCCGGTTGACGCGCGCGAAGAAGAAGATCGCCGCGGCCCACATCGCCTACCGGGTGCCGGACGACGCCGAGCTGCCGGATCGGCTGGATGCCGTTCTGACCGTGATCCATCTGCTGTTCACGACCGGTCACACCGCGCCTTCGGGTGATGAACTGGTCAACCAGGAGTTGGTCGAACGTTCGGTCGACCTCGCCCGGCTGTTGCGTTCGCTGATGCCGGACGAACGTGAGGTACGCGGGCTGCTCGCGCTGTTGCTCGTCACGCATGCCCGGCGGACGACGCGTACGGACGCGTCTGGTCGGTTGTTGTTGCTGTCGGAGCAGGACCGCTCCGCTTGGGACCGTTTGGAGATCGACGAGGCGGACCGGCTCGTGGTCGAGGCGCTGCGAGGGCCGAGCCGCGGGCGCTACGCCTTGCAGGCCGCGATCGCCGCGCTGCACGCGGTCGCGACGACGTACGACGACACGGACTGGCCGCAGATCCTCAGCCTGTATGAGGAACTGCATGCCGTGTGGCCTTCTCCGGTGGTCGCGCTGAACGGTGCGATCGCGCTCTCGATGGTGTCGGGTCCGGAGGCGGCGCTGCCGGTGATCGAGTCGCTGGAGGAGGACGGGCGGCTCGACGGCTACCGCTACCTGCCGGCGACCAAGGCCGACCTGCTCCGCCGGATGGGCCGGATGAAGGAGGCCGCCGAGGCCTACCGCGCGGCGCTCGCGCAGGCGGACAACGAAGCCGAGCGCGCGTTTCTCTCGTCCCGCTTGGCCGAAGTGTCCTAGAGCAGCTCGGCGCCGTAGCTTTCCCACAGCGCCCGCATCGCCTCCGGGCTCGCGATCCTCGGCGGCGTGGATGGCCTGGATGAGCGCCCAGGTGCGCGCTCCCATCACCAGGAGATAGCGCGTCGGGTCCTTCGCCGGGTTGTAGAACGTGTGCGGCGTGCCGCCCGGCACGATGACCGCGCCGCCTCGGATGGCTTCGACGTCCTCGTCGCCGACCCGGACGCGGAGCGTGCCGTCGAGGACGTACCAGGCCTCGTCCTCCTCGTGCCGGTGCAGCGGCGCCTGGAACTCGGGCTCCTCGCCCCTCGCCCCGTCGGCCGTCCACTCGGCGAGCACGAGGCCGGAGCTCGGCGGTGCGAGTACGCCGTCGACCAACCGGGGAGCCGTCCGTGGTGCTGTCATGCGCGGCATTGTTCCATCGGCGGCTGCTGCCACACCGTGAGCAGGCGTGGGAGCCCGGACGTCGCTACCCGACACGTGCCGGCAGCACACGTCCTTCTACAACCACACGCTCGCCCAATACCTCGCACTTCGCCGGCCAGGGCACGCTGCCGTCCGGGCGGACCAGGCAGCGAACGGTGATCCCGCTCTGCCCGAGCAGCGCCTCGCCCTCCGTGCCGACTACCGGCTCCTGAGGACTAGCGCTGGCGGGTCACCAGCTTGTCCCAGGCCCGGTCGCTGAGCAGCCGGTTCAACCTCAGCAGCAGCTGGGCGAGGTAACCGACGGCGATGCGGGGCTTGGGGTTCGCGGTCTCGATCGCTTCGCGGATCGCCGTGGCGACCACGCTCGGGTCGGAGGCCTTGCTGTCCTCGCCGAACGACGACTCGGCCTTCCGCGCGAACGCTTCGGCGACGTCGCCGTACGCCCCGTGTCCGGAGATCTCGCGGAGCTCGCGTGGCGTGTCGGACTCGAACTCGGTCTTGATGATGCCGGGCTGGACGAGGACGACCTCGATGCCGAATCGCTTGACCTCTTGGCGAAGCGTGTCGGTGAGCGCCTCGAGCGCGTGCTTCGACGCGTAGTACCAGGCGCCGAGCGGCAGGGCGATCTCGCCGCCGATCGAGGAGACGTTGACGATCGTTCCGGCGCGTTGGCGCCGCAGGTGCGGGAGAACGAGCTGGACCAGCCGGGCCGGTCCGAACACGTTCACCTCGAACACGTTGCGGGCTTGGTCGAGCGGCGCCTCCTCGACCGAGCCGTGCAGGCCGATGCCGGCGTTGTTGACGAGTACGTCGATCCGGCCTTCCGCCTCGACGACGGTACGGACGACGCGTTCGAGGTCGGCTTCCTTCGTCACGTCCATCGCGAGCGGGTGGCCGCCCGCCCTCTCGATCGGCTCCATCCGCTCGACCCGGCGGGCGACGCCGTACACGACATGGCCGGCGCGGAGGAGCTCCAACGCGGTGGCCTGGCCGATGCCCGCGGATGCTCCGGTGACGAGGCAGATCTTGGCTGCCATGTTCTTTGTCCTTTACTGGTTGGCGAAACCCTCGGCCGCGGAGGCGGCCGCCTCCTTGCTGAGGAGTGGGTGGGAGTAGACGTCGAGGAGCGCGAGGGCGATCTGACGGTCCGCCTTGGCCGACGTCGGGTCGAGGCCCATCGTGCGGCCGAGCTGGTCGGAGAGGATCGCGCACGCCGAGCCCCATCGCGGTGACGACCGCCGCGCGTACGTGCCGGTCGACCTCGGACAGGTCCTTGCGTCCCGCGTCGGAACGGACGAGCCAGCGATGGGTCATCGCGACCATCTCGTCGAACAGCTCGCCCGCGCGCGGCGACCCGTCGGCGACCGAACGCGCGACGTACCCGCGGAACCGCGTCAGCCCCTGCCGCGCCCCGGCGACGAAGCCGAGATCGTCCTCGTCGAGGACGCGTTCGTTGAACCCCTTGAACGAAGCGAGGACGTGCCGGTCGCAGGCCTCGCGCAACGCGTCCTTGGAGCCGAAGTGGTGGCGGACCAGCCCGGACGAGACGTTCGCGCTCTCCGCGATGCCGCGGATGGTCGCTCGCGCGAACCCGTGGACGGCGACGTGCTCGAGCGCCGCGTCGCGGATCCGTGCCCTCGCGGTGAGGTCGTCGATCGAGGCGCTACACATGTGTGTAACGTACTACACGTGCGTATAGCTCGGTAGGGTGCGGAGGTGTGATCCGTGACGCACAGCCGAGCGACCTCGACGCGATCCGCCGGCTCTACCGACAGTTGAACCCCGACGATCCCGAGCTCACCGACGGCTCCGACGCGGCGGCGTTCGAGGAGATCCTGCGAACGCCTCGGCTGCGGCTGCTCGTCCTCGAACGCGACGGCGAGGTCGTCGCCACCACATACCTGAACGTGATGCCCAACCTGACCCGCTCGGCCTCGCCGTACGCGCTGATCGAGAACGTGGTCGTCGAGGAGTCCCTGCGTGGCAAGGGGCTGGGCAAGCAGCTCATGGCCGCGACTCTTCAAGCGGCGTGGGACGAGGGCTGCTACAAGGCGATGCTGATGACCGGCTCGAAGAGGCCCTCGACGCACGCGTTCTACCGGGCCTGCGGCTTCGCCGGCGACGTCAAGACCGCGTACCAGGCCCGAAAATGACGAGCCTGCGCTGGTAGATCTCTCTAGCATCGGGCCATGGCAGCTGTACTCACCCCGCAGGCGGACGACTTTCCGCGTTGGTACCAGGACGTGCTCGCGAAGGCCGAGCTGGCCGACAACGGCCCGGTGCGGGGGACCATGGTCATCCGACCGTATGGGTACGCGCTGTGGGAACGGCTGCAGGCTGAGCTGGACGCGCGGATCAAGGCGGTCGGCGCGCGCAACGTC
Organism: uncultured Actinomycetota bacterium; assembly: GCA_963762635.1. Taxonomy (GTDB): domain Bacteria; phylum Actinomycetota; class Actinomycetes; order Propionibacteriales; family Actinopolymorphaceae; genus Tenggerimyces. The sequence continues at coordinate 149,994 of CAVXLQ010000003.1, read as the reverse complement.
TACTTCCCGTTGCTGATTCCGGAGAGCTACCTGCAGCGCGAGGCCGAGCACGTCGAGGGCTTCAGCCCTGAGCTCGCCGTGGTCACCCATGCCGGCGGCAAGCAGCTCGACGAGCCGCTCGTCATCCGTCCCACCAGCGAGACGATCTTCGGCGAGTACATGGCGAAGTGGGTGCAGAGCTACCGCGATCTCCCGCTGCTGCTCAACCAGTGGGCGAACGTCGTCCGCTGGGAGCTGCGCCCGCGCGCGTTCCTGCGTACGACCGAATTCCTTTGGCAGGAAGGGCATACGGTCCACTCGACGGAGGCTGACGCCGCGGCGTTCGCGCGGACGATCCTGCACGACGTGTACGCGGATCTGATGACGTCGGTGCTCGCGATCCCGGTGATCCCCGGGCGGAAGACCGCGCACGAACGGTTCGCCGGCGCGGTCAACACGATGACGGTCGAGGGCATGATGCGCGACGGCAAGGCCGTGCAGATGGGGACTTCGCACGAGCTCGGGCAGAACTTTGCGCGGGCGTTCGACATCACGTTCCTCGACGCGGACAGCCAGCGGCAGACCGCGTGGACGACGTCGTGGGGCGCGGCAACGCGGATGATCGGCGGGATGATCATGGTGCACGGCGACGACGCGGGTCTGCGGCTGCCGCCGCGGCTCGCGGCGACGCAGGCCGTGGTGATGGTGGCGAAGGCCGGCGAGGGCGTGGTCGAGGCGGCTTCGAAGCTGGCTGCTGAGCTGCGGACCGCGGGCGTCCGCGTCGAGGTCGACGACCGGGTCGACACGGGCTTCGGCCGGCGCGCGGTGGACTGGGAGCTGAAGGGTGTTCCCGCACGGATCGAGCTCGGCCCGCGCGACCTCGCGGCGGGCTCGGCGACCGTCGTACGCCGGATCCCTGGGACGAAGACGGCGCAGCCGATCGGGTCGGTGGCCTCGGAGGTGGCGGCCGCGATGACGGAGGACCAGGACGCGTTGTTCGCCGAGGCGACCCGACGGCGGGACGCGCTGATCGCCGACGTCACGTCGCTCGACGAGGCCGTCGAGGCCTCGGCGGTGGGCTGGGCCCGTGTCCCGTGGGCTGTGGTCGGCACAGAGGGCGAGGCGCTGCTCGGGCAGAGCGGGATCACCGTTCGCTGCCTGGTCCGCCCGGATGGCAGCGTGCCGGACTCCGAGGACGAGCCGGACGTCCTGGCGTACGTCGGCCGCGCCTACTAACGACCGGCGGCCCCAGCAGTTGTTGGACAGATCTCGGCTTCTAGCCCGGGATCTGTCCAACAACTGGGCGCCAGCTTCGGCGTGCTGCGGTGGCATGAGGAGTGGCCGGGCTTGTTGGACAAATGTCGGGCTCTAGGCCGAGATTCGTCCAACAAGTCGGCCCGAGCCCGAGTCCTCGGTGGTGCGGCGGAGTTGTTGGACGGATCTCGGCTTCTAGCCCGGGATCTGTCCAACAACTGGGCGCCAGCTTCGGCGTGCCGCGGTGGCATGAGGAGTGGCCGGGCTTGTTGGACAAATGTCGGGCTCTAGGCCGAGATTCGTCCAACAAGTCGGCCCGAGCCCGAGTCCTCGGTGGTGCAGCGGAGTTGTTGGACGGATCTCGGCTTCTAGCCCGGGATCTGTCCAACAACTGGTCGTCGGGCTAGCGGCCGGCGGCTATGTCGGTGACGGCTTTGGCGATGCGGCGTAGGCGGGTGGCTTCGGTCTTCGCGTCCTCGATCGACATCACCCAGCGGCGCTTGTGGCTGTAGGACAGGGCGGCGAACCGTTCGTTCGCCGCCTTGTCCGCCTTGAGGGCGGTCGCGAAGTCGTCCGGGACCTCGACCTCACGCGGCTCGGTGTCGAGCTCGAGCTCCACCTCGAGCTCGTCGCCGCCCGCCACGCCGGCGTTCTTCCGCACCTCGGCGCTCACGCCGACCATGAAGACGCCGCTCATCGACGCGACGCTGCTGCGGTAGGTGTAGCCGTTGAGCGTCACGCGTACGGGCGGCCGCTTGCCCTTGCCGAGCGCCTCGACGATGTCGGTCGGCACCTCGATGCCGGTCGTGTTCTTACCACTCTGCAGAATCGTCGTCCGAAACCTCATAGCAGCACAGTCTGGCCTAGTAGTTCTGCTCCTGCAGCGTAAGCGGCTTGGTCATCTGCTGCGAAGTCACCTGGTACCCCAGGCTCTGATAGAGCCGAACGGCGGCCGCGTTGCGGCCGAAGACGTTGAGGCCGATCTCGGTGATGCCGCGGGCCAGCATCTCGCGCTCGCCGGCTTCCATGATCGCGCGGCCGTAGCCGCGGCCCTGGTGGGCGGGGATCACGTGCAGGTCGTAGACCCAGGCGCCCGGGTGGTCGGCGTCGGAGCCGGGCAGACCGATCCAGATCGAGCCCACCGGCACGCCGTCGTTCTCCGCGACGAACAGCAGCATGTCCGCTGTCGACACCCCGTACGGCAACAGCTCGTCGGTCTGCTGTTCTGCGTACCGCAACGCCTCCTCGGCGCCCAACGCGCCGGACTCGAGCAGCGCCGCCGCATAGTGCGCGCTTGTCTGCCCGCGATAGTTCGCGAACTCTACGTCGGTCATCGCTCGTAGCGTGATGATCATTCCCCGGCCCTTCCGCAGGCGGAGCAGCTTACAAGCCCCGCTACGGTGAAGCCATGACGACCCTCGATGTCGCCGGATATCTCGCCCGGCTTGGCGTTTCGGCCCATGGAACGCCAAGCGTGGAAGGCCTGCGCAGCCTCCATCGCGCGCAGGTCGAGCGCATCCCGTACGAGGCGATCGAGATCCAGCTCGGCCGCCCGACGACCATCGACCCGTACGACTCCGCGGCCCGCATCATCGGCCGGCGCAGAGGCGGCTACTGCTACCACCTCAACGGCGCGTTCTCCGCGTTGCTGAGCGCGCTCGGGTACGACGTCGTCTGGCACCGCGCCGGTGTGCAGAGCCACAGCGTCAGCACACCACCGGGGCCGGAGTTGGCCAACCATCTCGCGCTCACCGTGCACGGCCTGCCCAGCAACGACAACGAGCAGGGCGACTGGCTCGTCGACGCGGGACTCGGCGACGGCCTGCACGAGCCGCTCCCGCTCCGGGCCGGAGAGTACGAGCAGGGCCCGTTCCACTACCGGCTCCGCCCCTCGGACATCGAGCCGAACGCGTGGCGCTTCGACCACGACCCGAGAGGTGCCTTCGTCGGCATGGACTTCCGCGCCACACCGGCAACCCAGCAGGACTTCGCCGAAAGACACCAGTGGCTGTCGACGTCGCCGGAGTCGGGCTTCGTCCGTACGTTCGTCATCCAACGACGCGACGCCGAAGGCTACGACGAGCTCCGCGGCCTGACCCACCACCGGGTCGACATGGACGGCCGCGAGACCCGCACATTTGAGACCAGTAACGACTGGTTCGCCGCCATGGCCGACATCTTCGACCTCACCCTCGACGACCTCGACCCAGCCGACCGGGCGCGCCTGTGGGAGCGCACGAAGACCGCCCACGACGCCTGGGTCGCCAGCCGCGCCGCACCCACCCAGGCGGACCCAGTGGTCTAGTCCGATTGCTTTACAACGACAGAACGTACGGCACAACCTTGGCGCCATGACACTGCGCAGGCGCACGTTCCTCGCCGGCGCCGCCGGCCTTTCCCCCTTCGTGCTCACGGCTTGCGCTACAGGTGGCGCACCGGCCCAGCAGGCACCGAAGGTGAGTTCCACCGGTGACGCGAAGAACCCGTTCGGCGTCGACCCCAAGGCGCCGCTCGACGTCGTCATCTTCAAGGGTGGCTTCAGCGACGACTACGCGAAGCTCCACGAGTCCATGTACAAGAAGCGCTACCCCGAAGCGAGCGTCAAGCACACCGGGATCCAGGACGTCGCCACGCAGATGCAGCCGCGCTTCGTCAGCGGCAAGCCGCCGGACGTCCTCGACAACTCCGGCATGCCTGTTCCCGTCGCGACCCTCGCGAGCCAAGGCCAGCTGACCGATCTCGCCCCGCTCCTCGCCGCGCCGGCCTGGGACACCGAAGGCAAGACCGTCGGCGAGACGCTGCTCGCCGGCGCGACGAGCACGCTCACGTTCGAGGGCAAGGCGCTCGGCATCAACTACGCCTACAACCTGGGCGGCATCTGGTACGACGGCAAGCTGTTCCGCGAGAAGGGCTGGGAGTACCCCAAGACCTGGGACGGCCTGATGGCGCTCGGCGCCGAGACCGCGAAGGCGGGCCTCCCGCTCTGGACGTACCAAGGCCAGCACCCCGGCTACATGCTCGGCGTGATCATGCCGATGTTCCAGAAGCACGGCGGCAACGAGGTGATGAAGAACATCGACAACCTCGAGGACGGCGCCTGGCAACAGGAGTCCGTCCTGCTCGTCGCCCAGGCGATGGAGGAGATCAAGGGCCGCAAGTTCCTGCTGCCGGGAACGGCCAGCCTGACGCACATCCAGGCGCAGGCCGCGTGGCTGAAGCACAAGGCCGCGATCATCCCGTGTGGCTCGTGGCTGAAGAACGAGATGAAGTCGCAGGTCCCGGCCGACTTCGAGATGCAGATCGCTCCGACGCCGTCGCTGTCGGAGTCCGACAAGATCCCGTTCGACGCGATCAACAACGGCCCCGGCGAGGACTTCATCATCCCGGCACAGGCGAAGAATGTGCCTGGTGGCTTGGAGTTCCTGCGCATCATGATGTCCATCGAGGGAGCGCGGCAGTTCGCCGAGCTCACCCACACGCTGACCGTGGTGGCGGACGCGCACAACGACCAGACCAGCGACCCGATCATCGTCTCGTCGAACGAGCGCCTGCGGGCGGCGAAGCAGGTCGAGGCGCTCGAGAACTCCATGTACCCGACCTGGTATCCCAAGCTGTACGAGGAAGCGAGCGCCGCGACCGGCATCCTGCTGACCGGCAACCTCGACGCGAAGGGCTTCGTCGACCGGATCCAGAAGTACGCCGACAAGGTCAAGAAGGACCCGAAGATCAAGAAGTTCACCCGCTAGACCCGGCCCTAGCGCACAGGCAGCACCGACCAAGGAAGGTGCACGGCTATGCGTCTGCTCACAGGAGGATTGGCACTCGGCGTCCTGGCCACGTCGTTGGCGGTGATCTCGACCCCACCCGCCGTCGCGGCGAGCACGGACTTCTGGACCGAACCGTCGTACACGAGCGTGTTCCGCGACAGCCTTCCCTCGGCCGACTCTGGCCGCTCGATCAGGCTGGACACGGCGCGGAACGAGTTCGAGGCCGCGCAGATCGTCCTGCGCCGCAACGAGGCGTTCCGCGTCGACGCCGTCACGCCGTCGGCGCTGACCGGCCCGAGCGGGAGCAGCATCGCCGCCAGCAACGTCACGTTCAACTTCGTCGACTACCAGTACCTCGCGAGCAACACCTACGACAGCAAGAGCGGAAAGATGGACATCTGGCCCGGCGTACGCGTCGGGGCCGGCGACTACCCGGACCGGCTGACCAACGAACGCAGCAAGGCCGTCGCCGCGCGATCCACGCAGTCGATCTGGGTCCGCGCGTACGTTCCGGCGACCACCGCGGCCGGCACCTACAGCGGAACGGTCGGCGTCGTGACCGACAAGGGCACGGTCGACGTGCCGATGTCCGTGCAGGTCCGCGCGGTCACGCTGCCGGAGTCGAAGGACGGCGCGTTCACGACCGCGTTGTGGCAGCTGTTCACCGGCAACATCTCGTGGGACAACGACGAGGGCCAGATCATCGAGAACGCGGACTACGGCTACGGGATCAAGCTCTACAGCCCCGAGTGGTGGCAGCTGATGGAGAACGTCGCCCGTACGTTCAAGGACTACCGCACCAACGACCTCGAGCTTCCGGTGATCAAGCTGCTCGCCGACTCCGGCTCGTTGCCCAACGCACAGGGCGGATACGACTTCGACTGGACGAAGTTCGACCAGATCGTCGAGTTCATGACGGCCAGGGGCGTGGTGAAGCGGCTGGAGGGCTTCCCCGAGCCCGCGTTCTCCGACCAGACGACCACGGGTGCCATCCGCGACATCGAGGTGATCCGGAACGAGAACGGCCAGCCCAAGCAGGTCTGGGTCGACTGGAACTCCGCCGAGGGAGACCGGTGGCACCGGCACTACCTGCCCGCGCTCCGCGACCATCTGGCGGAGAAGGGATGGACCGACATCTTCTGGATGCACGCCGGCGACGAGCCGCAGACGTACAACGTCGACGACTACCTCGCGCTCGCGCGGCGCATGCACCAGATCTGGCCCGAGATCCGGCTCGGCGACGCGGTCGACACCACCGGCGTGCATCAGCAGATCATCGACCTCAACCACCAGGCCGTCGTCCAGGAGTTCGTGTACGACGCGGAGACCGACTTCTACGACGGCCTCGTCGCGGACGGCAAGGAGGTGTGGCTGTACAACTCGACCGCGCCGCGCGGCAACCACCTGAACAGGTTCATCGACCAGCCGCAGTGGTACCAGCGGATGACGATCTGGTACGCGTACGGGCGCAACCTGCAGGGCTACCTGCACTGGGCGATGAACAACTGGATCTACCCGGTCGAGGAGCAGGACGCCCGGGGTGACGGGCTCATCGTCCGACCGGACAAGGAGCGTCTGTCGATCGAGGTCACGCCGCGGTACGAGTCGCTGCGGGACGGGATCGAGGACTACGAGCTGCTCACGTTGCTCGGCCAGCGCGACCCGGGGCTCGCGCGTGGGCTCGCCCAGAGCCTGGTGCAGCGTTCGGACAAGTTCACGCCGGACATCGCTTACATGCAACGGATTCGTACGCTCGCCCTGGACGCGGCCGCTGGTCAGCCGATCACGCCGGACCTGGCGCGGAACGCCGCCGCCACGGCGACGAGCGGCAACGGCGCTCTCGCGGTCGACGGCAACCCGTCGACCGCGTGGCAGGCCGCTCCCGGCTCGACGATCCGCGTGGATCTCGGTCGTCAAGTTCAGCTTGACGCAGTCCGCCTGCACTGGACCGCCGCTGCGGGCAGGGACTATCGCGTCCAGGTGTCGTACGACGGCGTGCGCTGGAGCGACGCCAACGTCGTCTCCCTCGGCGACGGCGCCACCGATCTGGTCGGCCTGAACAGCAAGGCTCGCTACCTCCGCGTGGAGGTGACGGCGGGCAGCTCACCGTTCGCGCTGACCGATCTCGAGGTCGCCGGCTTCGCGCTGGCCAAGCAGAACGTGGCGGGCGGGCGCTCGTACACGGCCACGCCGGCGCCGAACGGCCAACCCGACTCGGGCATCGAGTCGACCGACGGCGTGCTAGCCGACGCACACGACGACGGCCGTGCCTGGGGCTACCAGGCGCCGGTCACCTCGGCGACGGTCGCGATCGACCTCGGCTCGGTGAGGTCGGTGGACAGCGCGAAGATCCATGCGTACGAGGAGTTCCGCGGCTACCGGCCGAGCTCGGTCAAGGTCGCGACGAGCGTCGACGGCGTGACGTTCACCCAACGGGGCGTGCAGTTCGTGCCGCGCGGGTCGTCGGAAGTCTGGTACGACCTCACGTTCCCGCCAGCCTCGGCGCGGTACGTCCAGGTCACGTTCGCCAAGACCTACGGAGGCGACGCCTCCACGATGCTGATCGACGAGATCGAGGTGTACGCGGCCGGGTCTGCCAACCTGGCCGCCAACAGACCGTATGCGAAGACGATGCCCGCAGCGACCGACTCCTCCTACCCCGACACCAGTGACAAGGAGTCGACGGATGGCGTCTCCACGACCGGGTTCGGGGTGGGATACGCCTACCGGCTGGCGAGCGCGGGCGCGCGGGTGACCGTGGACGTGACCGAGGAGTCGACGGACGGCACGATCGCCGGTGGGTTCGGCGACGGGCATGGCTACGGCTATCACCTGACCACCGCCAACTAGGTCTTGACGGTGATGTCCTGGTCGACCTGGGCGCCAGCCAGTCGCTCGGCCTGGTCCGTAGCTCGTACGTTCGGCGACGACCTGCACGACTACGCGCCGGACAGCGTCACGGTCTCCGCCGGCAACGACCCGTTCGCCCTGCCCGTACGAGCGGAGGTGAACGGCGCCACCAACGGCTGGGTCGTGCTCCCCCTACCCGCGACGATCGGCCGCTACGTCTCCGTGCGGTTCACCAAGACCCGGAACCACGACTTCGCCGACTATCTGTTCCTGGACGAGATCACCGCCCAAGCCGCCTAGCCGCTGTCGGTGGTCTCCGGTTAGATCGTCCCGTGGATGCGTCGGAAGTCGTTCCGCTCGGGCGGACGTCGGTGTCGGTGAGCCGGTTGGGGCTGGGGTTGGCGTCGATCGGCGGGTTGTTCACGCCGGTGTCGCAGGAGCAGGCCGTCGCGACCATCGAGCGTGCCTGGGAGCTCGGCGTGCGGCTGTTCGACACGGCGCCGGTGTACGGGTACGGGCGGTCGGAGACGTACGGCGGCCTCGTCCTGCGCACGAAACCCCGTCAGGAGTTCGTGCTGTGTACGAAGGTCGGCCGGCTCCTCGTACCCGGCGGGACGGACACCCAGACGATCTGGGCGGATCCGTTGCCGGGTGTGGGGCCGAAGATCGACTACTCGTACGCGGGCGTTCGACAGTCGATCGAGGACAGCCTCGAACGGCTCGGGCTGGATCGGATCGACGTTCTGCACGTGCACGACCCCGAGCAGGACTTCCCCAACGCCGTGCGGGAGGCGTACAGCGCGCTGGCCGACCTGCGCGCCGCCAAGAGGATCGGCGCGGTGTCGATCGGCGTCAACCACGCGGACGTCGCGGCGCGCTACCTGCGCGAGGTCGAGGAGCCCGGCCCCGACGCCGTCCTGCTGGCCGGCCGCTACACGTTGCTCGACCAGTCCGGCCGAGAGGACCTGCTGCCGCTCTGCGAAGAGCGAGGCGTCGCGGTGATCGCGGCCGGCGTGTTCCAGGGCGGCATCCTGACCGCCGCCGACGCTCCGCCCGCCGCGGCGGAGTGGCAGCAGCTGTGCGACCGCTTCGACGTGCCGCTGGCCGCCGCCGCGCTCCAGTTCCCGTTCACCCATCCCGCCGTGGCGACGGTCCTGGTCGGCGCTCGCCACCCCGACGAGGTCGAGACCAGCGTCCAAGGCCTCGCCACCGAAGTCCCCGACGAGCTGTGGCGCGAGGCCGAAACCCTAGGCCTGACCTAGCTCCGCGGCGGTGATCTCCTCCAACCGGCGCCGGCGGGTCTCGATGCCGTACCGGATCACCGCGACGATCGCCAACGCGATCGGGATCGCGCCGATCAACGCCGCGCCACGGATCGTCGGCGGTGCGAGACCGGCCAGCACGATGCCCACGCCCAGGAACCCACCCGCGCGGCCGGTCATCCCGGCCAGCCCCGTACCTCTGGCCCGGATGCGCGTCGGATAGACCTCCGAGCTGTACGGCGTCAACATCGCGAGCATCGCGGACGTTCCGGCCAGCAGCGCGACGATCAGCGCCTGCAGCAGGACGCGGTTCTCACCGACCCGCTCCCCCAGCACCGTGAACGTGATCAGCGCGCCCGCCGTCACGATCGCCGCCCCGATCATCGTGCGCTTGCTGCTCCAGAAGCCGTACAGCATCGCCACCACGAAGATCACCGGGAAGCCGATCAGCGCCGAGTTCGCCAGCAGCCGGTCGGCGGCGCCGACGTCCATGCCCAGTTGGCGAAGGTTCGTCGGCAGCCAGAGCAGGAACCCGTTGTTCACCAGCCCCCACCCGACGCCGAACAACCCGACCCCGACGGTCAGTCCCCCGAGCGGATGCCGGAACAGCTGCCCAAATCGAGACTGGAGCTGCGAAACCCGTTCCTCCGCGGTCTGAGTGGCCGTGATGATCTCGGCACCGAACCGCTTCATCACCTCGGTCGCCTCGGCGATCCGCCCAATCGCGAGCAGGAAGCGCGGCGACTCCGGAATCCACCGGTTCAACAGGATCAGGAAGATCCCGGTCGGCAGCCCGATCAACCACAGGATCCGCCAGCTGAAGCGCGGCTCGAGCACCGACGAGAGATAGGACGTGAGGACGTACGCGCCCGCGACGTCACCGCCGATCAGCACCATCAGCCAGCCCCGATGCCGCGCCGGGATCGTCTCGGCCAGCAGCGCGAACGCGATCGGCAGCATGCCACCGACGGCGACGCCCATCATGAAGCACATGAACAGGTTGAGGTAGAAGCTCGGCATCGCGCCGCAGATCGACGTCGCGATGAACATCACCGCCGCCAGCAGCACCGACGCGCGCCGGCCGATCAGGTCGCCGAGCACACCCCAGGTGAACGCCCCGATCACCATGCCGGCGAGCGCCGAGAACGGGAACCAAGCCACCGGCACCGTGCCACTCGGGTTCAGCGGCGAGTGCAGCCCGTACTCCAGCGTCATGCCGGGGATCACGAACGCGAGCGTGGTCGGCTTCATCACGTCGATCGTCACCGCCGCTGCCATCACGGCGAGCAGCGCGACGTGCGCCTTCTTGATCGGCGCGTCGTCCATCGCCCGGACCCGGACGTTCGCGACCTCTTCGACAGCAGCGCGGCCCCGGCGCGGGATCAGACCGAACGCGGCCAGCCCCAGACCGACCACGATCAGCACCATGCCGGCGATCATCGAGACGTCCATCGGCATGCCGGCCATGTGGTAGTGCATGTCGCGCGCCATCACATACATCGGCAGGTGGAGGGCGACCCCGGCACTGACCGCGAGGACGCCGGCCCAGAACGCCAGCCGGTGGTGAAAGACGATCATGGTCCCCCTCGTGGGCACAGGGTGATCCCCGAGGTAAGACACGTTGTTCGCGAACGAACGGTTCAGGCAGCCGCGGCGGCGGGCTCCTCGACGGTCAGCGAACGATGCCGCAACGGCGTCGCGAGACCGGCCAGGAACGAGGCCAGCACGCCGCAACCCATGACGAGCAGCGCGGTCCGTACGCCGAACGCCTCGGCGAGCACTCCTCCGAGCGCCGCGCCGAGCGGCTGGCCGCCCCACGCGATCATCCGGGCCGTCGTGTTCACCCGGCCCTGCAGCGCGTCCGGCGTGACCTGCATCCGTACGGTGATGCCGTTGATGATCACCAGCGTGTTCGTCAGCTGCCACACGCCGATCGCGACGAGCGCGGGAACGACCGCGGCGGACGACGTCCAGGCGACGAGCAGGATCCAGTTCGCACCGAGGCCGAACAGCGTTGTCCACCCCACCGGCAGCCGCCTCGCCAGAACCGGGAGCGCCGCCGTCGCGAGCAACGCGCCGAAGCCGCTCACGGCATAGAACAAGCCGATCTGGCTCGAGTCGCTGGGCAGGCCGAGTCGTTCGACGCAGACGACGATCAGCAGGCCGATCACCGCACCGCTGGTGATGCTGTTGCCGATGCCGAGCAGTGTGAGCGTGCGGACGAGCCGGTGCCGCGCGATGAACCGCAACCCCTCGACGATGTCCGAACGAATCGTCGACCTCCGCGAGCCCGTCACCGAGCGCACCGACGCGAGCGGCAACCGCGCCAGCACCACGGCGGCGAGAGCGAACGTCACCGCGTTCACCGTCATCGCCTCCGCCGCACCAGCCACTGCCGCGAGCCCGCCGCCGAGCGCGGGGCCGGCGAGCGAGATCACCGTGCTCACCGCCGTACTCGCGCTCTGCGCCTGCGGCAGCTGCGCGCGCGGCACGATCGTCGGCAGCGCGCCGAAGCTCGCCGCGTCGAAGAACACCGCCATCGTCGCGGTCAGCACGGCGACCACGAGCAGCTGCGGCGTCGACAGCACGCCGAAGGCCGACGCGACCGGCACCGTCAGCAGCACGAGCGCGTCGAGCACGCTGGCCACGACCATGATCCGGCGGCGCGACCACCGGTCGGCCAACGCGCCGGCGAGCAGCCCGAACAGCAGGTACGGCAGCGCCTCGAACGTCGTCAACAAGGCGGTGAGCGCGGGCGAGCCGGTGCGTTGGTAGAGCAGCATCGGCAGCGCGACGAGCGTGACCGCCGAGCCCGCCCACGAGACCGCACGCGCGACCATGAACCGCCGGAACACTGGGTTCCCGCGGAGCCGATCGCTGTTGATAACGAATGCCATCTCCACTAAGGTACCAAGGTCCGTAGCAGAGCGTGGAGGGGGTCGGCCGGTTGGCAGCCGATGATGCCAGTCCTGTTCCACGTCCGTTCCGGCTCGCGCGTCAGGCGAGTCGCCCACATCTCATCCACGGTTACGGATACGTCGCGCTCGTCGCCGGCGTCGTGGTCGCGCTCGCAGGTCTCGTCGTGGTCGGCATCAGCGTCGGCTCTGTGTCACTTGCGCTCGACGACGTGTGGCACATCCTGTGGACGCACCTCACCGGACAGCGGCCAGGTGCGGACGCGATCGACGACGGCATCGTGTGGGACTTCCGTACGCCACGCGTGTTGCTGGCGATCCTGGTCGGCGCCGGCCTCGCCGTCGCCGGCACGGTGCTACAGGCGGTCGTGCACAACCCGCTCGCGGACCCGTACATCCTCGGTGTCTCCTCCGGCGCCTCGCTCGGCGCGGTCGCCGTGCTCACGCTCGGCTCGGCGGCGATCGGCGGGCTCGGCGTCTCCGGCGCCGCGTTCCTCGGCGCGATCGGCGCACTGCTGCTCGTGCTGCTGCTCGGCCAACGGGCGGGGCGGATCGTGCCGACCCGGCTCGTCCTCGCGGGGGTGGCGATCGGCTACCTGCTCGCCGCCGGTACGAGCTACCTGCAGATCCGCGCGACGCCGGACAAGCTCGCCGGCGTGCTGTTCTGGCTGCTCGGCTCGCTGACCGACGCGAGCTGGGCCGATCTCGGCATCCCCGCGGTGACCGTCCTGCTGTGCACCGCGTGGCTCGTGCTGCAAGGCCGGCGGCTCAACCTGTTGCTGATGGGCGAGGAGACCGCGACGTCGTTGGGAACGAACGTGCGCCGCTTCCGGCTCGAGCTGCTGTTCATCTCCGCGCTGCTCACCGGCACGGTGATCTCGGTCGCCGGCGGCGTCGGCTTCGTCGGACTGATGATCCCGCACATCGTGCGGCTGCTCGTCGGCCCGGACCACCGCCGCGTGCTGCCGCTCAGCGCGTTGCTCGGCGGCGCGTACCTGCTGCTCGTCGACATCGGCGCGCGCACGATCAGCCGCCCGCTCGAGCTGCCGCTCGGCATCCTCACCGCGGTGCTCGGCGTGCCGTTCCTCCTGTGGCTACTGCGCCGCAACTCCCCCGGCAGGCGGGTCGACTGATGCGGTTGAAGGTGGAGGGAGTGTCGGTCGAGCTCGACGGCGCGCCGATCGTGAGCGACGCGGACCTGGTCGTCGAGCCGGGCGAGCTCGTCGGGCTGATCGGGCCGAACGGGAGCGGCAAGTCCACCTTGCTCCGCACGATCTACCGGGTGCTGCGGCCGCGTACGGGCACGGTGCACATCGGCGATGACGACCTCTGGTCGCAGCTCTCGGCGCGCGAGGCCGCGCGCCGCACCGCGAGCGTGCTGCAGGAGGCGCCGGGCGAGTTCGACCTGTCCGTGCTCGAGGTCGTGTTCATGGGACGTACGCCGCACAAGAGCCTGCTGTCCGGCGACGACGCGCAGGACGAGTCGATCGTGTGGTCGGCGTTGGAACGCGTCGGTATGAACGACAAGGTCGGACGGCTGTTCTCCACGTTGTCGGGCGGCGAGAAGCAGCGCGTACTCGTCGCGCGGGCACTCGCGCAGCAGACCCGGCTGTTGGTGATGGACGAGCCGACCAACCACCTGGACATCTCCGCGCAGCTCGATCTGCTCGAGCTCGTTCGCGCGCTCGGGCTCACGACGATCGCTGCGCTGCACGACCTCAACCTCGCGGCGACGTACTGCGACCGGTTGTTCGTGCTGCGAGGCGGTCGCGTCGTACGCAGCGGACCCGTCCACAGCGTGCTCACGCCGGAGGTCGTCGCGGACGTGTTCGGGGTGCAGGCGCATCGCGGCACGCATCCGATCACCGGACTCCCCCATCTCGCCTTCGCTCCCCTCCGAAGGGATACCAGCCCATGAGCCTTTCCCGCCGCGCCCTACTCAGCGCCACCGCACTCGCCGCGGTCGCCACCGCCTGCGGTCCCGACCAGTCGCCGTCCGCGGGCCCGACCTCGTCCGGCCAACCGGTGACGGTGACGAACTGCGGCGCCTCGCTGGCGTTCGCGCAGCCGCCGAGCCGCGTGGTGTCGACGTACCCGGCGATGACCGAGCTGATGATCGCGCTGGGCCTGACCGACAAGCTGGCCGGGCAGATCAACACGAACCTGTCGCCGCCGTTGCCGGAGTACGCCGAGGAGTACGCGAAGGTCAGGGTGCTCGCCGAGGCCGAGCCGTCGGTGGAGGTGCTGCTGTCGGCACGGCCCGACCTGATCCTCGCCGACGGGCCGTACCACTTCGACGGCAAGCGACTCCCGACGATCGAGGACCTCGCGAAGCGGAAGATCCCGGTGTACGTCAACCAGCAGTTCTGCGAGGGCAAGAAGCTCGAGGGCAAGGTCACGCAGGCGTTCACCGAGATCGAGAACCTCGGCAAGATCTTCGGCGTCTCCGACCAGGCGACAGAGCTCGCGGGCCAGGCGAAAGGCCGGCTTGACGCTGTCAAGGCGAAGTTGTCAGGCGTGCAGCCGGTACGGACCGCGCTCGTGACCGTGTTCGACAAGGCGCTGTACGTCGACGCCGGCGGCCTCTACACCGACGTACTCCAGACCGCGGGCGGGGAGAACCTCACCCAGCAGAGCGAGCTACCGAAGGGCGAGTACTACGGGCAGCTCTCGGCCGAGGTGGTGGCGAAGAAGAACCCGGACGCGATCGTCTTCACCTACCTGGACGATGCGTCGCGCAAGGACTCGGAGGCGTTCCTGCGTACGGCGTTCGCCAACACCGCGGCGGTGAAGAGCGGGCGGATGATCGCGACGGCGGAGGCGACGTTCTCCGGCGCGCTGCGGTCGTTCCCGGGGCTCGAGCAACTCGCCAAGGATCTGCACCCCGACGCGTTCTGAGCGTCGAGCCGATGGAATGATGACCAGCGCCATGTCCGAAGTGTCCGAAGTGTCCGAATCAACGGCACTCCGCTTGGTGCTCGCACCGGTCCGGAGTCAGCTGACGGCCGCCATCGCGGCGGCGGTGCTCGGCGGCGTGCTCGGCGTCGCGGGCTTCACGTTCCTCGCGTGGAGCCTTCGTGCGCTCCTCCAGACTCCGGACGACCGCGGCGCGATGGTCTGGCTGCTGCTCGCGGCACTGGCGGCGACACTGGTGCGATTCGCCTTGCGGGCTTGGTCGTTCCGTATCTCGCATCTGGCCTCGTACGAGCTCGAGGAGCTGTTGCGGTCGGACCTGACCGAGCACCTCGCGCGGCTGCCGCTCGGTGAGGTGCAGCGGCTCGGCAGCGGTGCGGTGAAGAAGATCGTGCAGGACGACGTTCGCGCGCTGCACGGTCTGGTGGCGGACGCGACGCCGCTCGCGGGCGTCGCCGTCGCGACGCCGGTGGCCGCGACCGTGGTGATGTTCGGGACCGACTGGCGGCTGACATTGGCCGCGCTGGCAGCGGTCCCGTTGACGATGTTCACGATGTGGCTGGCCTCTCGGGACCATCCCGAGCAGCGGCAGCGGTACGACGCCGCGAACGAGGCGGTCAACGCGGCCGTGGTCGAGTTCGCGCAGGGGATGCCGGTCGTCCGTACGTTCGACGACGGCAGCACGACGTTCTCGCGGTTCCAGTGGCGAGTCACGGACTTCACGACGGCGATCGACGAGTGGAACGCGACCTCGCGGACCCCGGCGTTGTTCACGCGGACGTTCATCGCTCCCCTGCCGACGTTGCTGGCGATCCTCGTCGTCGGCAGTCTGCTGGTCGGGCAGGGAACGCTCGATGTCGCGCAGCTGTTGGTGTTCCTGGTGATCGGGACGTCTGTCGTCGAGGGCGTGACGCCGCTGATGTGGCTGAATCACTACGTGGCGGAGTCGCGGGCGGCGGCCGTACGGATCGCGTCGCTGCTCGCCATGCCGGCGATGCTCGAGCCGCTCCACCCGCAACCCCCGGTTGACGCCTCGATCTCCTTCGGTGGCGTGCGATTCGGCTACGGGTCGGGCGCGGTCGCGCTGGACGGCATCGACCTGGACATCCCCGCGGGGACGGTGTGCGCGCTCGTCGGACCTTCCGGTTCGGGGAAGTCGACGATCACCCGCCTGGTCGCGCGGTTCTGGGACGTGGAAGCGGGCTCGGTGCGGGTCGGCGGGGTCGACGTACGCGAGATCGACTCGCAGGAGCTGCTTCGCCATCTGGCGTTGGTGTTCCAGGAGCCGTTCCTCGCGTCTGACACGGTGGCGGCGAACATCCGGCTTGCCCGACCGTCGGCGACCGACGCCGAGGTGGAGGCCGCGGCGAAGGCGGCGCGCGTGCACGACTTCGTGGTGCACGAGCTGCCGCTCGGCTACCAGACTGTCGTGGGCGAACGCGGCGGCCGGCTGTCCGGCGGGCAGCGGCAGCGGATCGCGTTGGCACGGGCGATCCTCGCGGACGCGCCGATCGTCATCTTGGACGAGGCGACGGCGTTCGCGGACCCGGAGAACGAGGCACTGATCCAGGACGCGGTGGCCGAGCTCGCGTCGGGCAAGACCGTGCTGGTGATCGCGCACCGGTTGGCCTCGGTCGTCGGCGCCGACCAGATCGTGGTGCTCGACCGCGGCCGGATCGTCGAACGTGGCAAGCATCCCGAGCTGATCGCCGCCAACGGACAGTACGCGCGGATGTGGCGGCAGGCCGAACGGGCACAGGGCTGGCAGCTGGGTGGTCGTTCATGAGCACTGTCGGGACGCTGAAGCAGCTGACCGGGCCGAACTGGCCGTTGCTGCGGTCGTCGCTGGGCTGGTCGTTGGCGGCGTCGGTGGTGCAGGCGGCCTCGTACGCGTTGCTGATCCCGTTGCTGGCGAGCGTCGGAGCGCAGCCGTTCGAGTCGGCGAAGACCAGCCTGCTGTTGACGTTGCTGACCGTGCTCGTCCTCGTGGAGGGCGTGCTGCGGCGCAAGGAGCTGACGTTCTCGTTCGACAGCTTCGCGTTGGTGATCGAGGAGATCCGGCTGCGACTCGGGCGGCGGCTGCGGTCGATGCCGTTCGAGCTGCTGCAGCGCAAGGCCGCCGGCGATCTGGCTTCGGTGATCGGCAGCAACGTCGTCGACGCCGTCATGGCGATCAGCGCCGTCGCGACGCTGGTCCTGCAGTTCGTCGCGGTGCCCGCGGTGCTGATGTTCGTCATCGTGCTCGTCGACTGGCGGCTCGCGGTGGTGCTGCTGGTGACGATCCCGTTCGCGATCCCGTTCGTCCGCCGGCTGCGGTCCGTCGCTGGCGCGGGATACGCGCGGTCGACGGAGTCCGATGGCGTCGCGGCGAGCCGGATCGTGGAGTACGTGCAGGGGTTGCCGGTCTTCCGCGCGACCGGCCAGGTGGGGCCGGCGGCGACGCGGCTGCGGGAGGCGTTCGAGCACCAGGACGAGGCGCAGTCGTCGACGCAGCGCGGCATCACGGCGCCGAGCATCCTCGCCGCGAGCGTTGTCCAGCTCGGTGTCGTCGGGCTGGCGGCGTTGGGCTCGTTCCTCGTCGTGGGTGGCGGGCTGTCGCCGTTGGCGCTGATCGCCGTCGTCGCGGCGGCGGTGCGGTTCGCGGAACCGTTGGTGACGGCGACCGCGATGACGTTGGCGTTCGAGTACGCGCAGGCCGGTGTCGCGCGAGTCGCCGATGTGTTGGCGGCGCCGTCGCTGCCGCTGCCGCGGCAGCCGGTTTCGCCTGCTGGGGCTGAGATCTCGTTCGACCGCGTGACGTTCGGGTACCTCGACTCGGTGCGACCGGTGCTGCGGGACGTGTCGCTGGTCGTGCCGGAGCGCAGCCTGACCGCGTTGGTCGGTAGCTCGGGCGGCGGCAAGACGACGCTTGCACGGCTGGTGACGCGATTCGCGGACCCGCAGTCCGGCACGGTGCGGATCGGCGGCGTCGACGTACGGTCGATCGACCCAGCGGAGCTGACGAAACACGTCTCGGTGGTCTTCCAGGACGTGTACCTGTTCGACGACACGATCGCCGCGAACATCGCGATGGGCCGGCCGGGTGCGTCGCCGGACGAGATCATGGCGGCCGCACGTTCGGCGAACTGCCACGACTTCGTCTCCGCGCTGCCGCAGGGCTATCTGACACGGGTCGGCGAGATCGGCTCGTCGTTGTCCGGTGGCGAACGGCAGCGCATCTCGTTGGCGCGGGCGTTGCTGAAGGACGCGCCGATCGTGCTGCTGGACGAGCCGACGGCCTCGCTGGACGCCGAGAGCGAGACGGCCGTCCAGACGGCGATCGACCGGCTGGTGGAGCACAAGACCGTGATGGTGATCGCGCACCGGTTGTCGACGGTGGTCGGTGCGGACCAGATCCTGGTGCTGGACGGCGGTTCGGTGGTCGAGCGCGGAACGCACGGAGGGCTGCTCGCCTCGAACGGCCGGTACGCCGCGATGTGGCGGGCACAGCAGTCGGCGCGGGGCTGGCGCGTGACGTCGTGAGGCTGCCCGCCCCGGACACCTCGCTCCCCACCTCGCTGACCGACGCCCTCTGGCAACGCAGGTCCCGCTACGCCTTCGACCAACGGCCACTGTCGATCGACGCCCTCAGCACGCTGCTCCGACTCGCGGTCGGCGTGAGCCGCACGGTCGCCGCCTACGGCGATCCCGAGCATCCACTCTCGCTGGCCCCGAGCGCGGGCGGCCTGCGCTCGCTGACGACGTACGTCATCGCCCGCTCCGCCGAGGACCTGTCGCCGGGCGTCTACGCGTACGACCCGGTCGACCACGCGCTCGTGCACGGCACCGACGCCGTCGATGCGCTCGAGTCGGTCTACGTGCAGCCCGAGTTCGCCTCGCGGGCGCCCGTTTCGCTAGCCCTGGCTGCCCATCTCGACGTCGCGCTGGCGAAGTACCCGCCGCGCCACTTCCGTACGCTGCACGTCGACGCGGGCATCGCCGTCCAGAACCTCTACCTGGTCGGCACCGCCCTCGACCTCGCCTGCTGCGCGGTGTCCGGCTTCCACGACGAGAAGCTCGCCGCCCTCCTCGAGCTGCCCGCCTCGTCGATCCCGATGATGCTATTTCCGGTCGGACACCTGCCGTAGGAACGCGCCGAGCGCGTCGTTGAACGCGTCCGGTCGTTCCAGGTTGGGCATGTGCCCGGTGTCCTCGACGACGACCAGCGTCGACTCGCGCAGCCGTTCGTGCATGGACTCGGCGACGGCGACCGGCGTGTACGTGTCGTCGCGGCCGACGACGACGAGCGCCGGGACGTCGACCTGCCCGAGGAGTTCGACGTAGTCCGGCCGCTCGGCTCTTCCGCGTAGCGCGGCAGCGGCGCCCTCGGCCGGCGAGCGGCGCATCATGTCGAGAACGTGCGCGGCGACGTCGGGCCGCTTCTCGATGGTGGACCGCGACACCATCTTCGGCAGCTCCTCGTCGGCGTACGTCGCCATGCCCTCGCGCTGCAGGCGGTCGGCGATGGTGTTGCGCCGTACCTTCCCCTCCGCCGTCTCCCCCTCCGCGAACGTGTCCGCGAGCACCAACGCCCGCGTACGTTGGGGAAACTGCCGGTAGAAGTCCATCGCGATCTGCCCGCCCATCGACAGCCCGACGACGACTGCCCGGTCGGCGCCAAGGTGGTCCAGCAGCCGCGCCTGGTCGGCGGCGAAGACGTCGAGCTTCGTTCGGCCGGGGACCACGGTCGACTCGCCGTACCCGCGCAGGTCCGGCGTGACGACCCGCCAGCCAGCCGCCGAGAACTCCGCGACCTGCGGCCGCCACATGGAACGGTTGAGCGGATGCCCGTGCACGAGGAGCAGGACGTCCCCGGCGCCATGGTCGTCGTAGGCGATGGCCGCGTCGTCGCTCTGGAAGGTGCTCACGCCTGCTTCCTCCGGCGTTGGCCGAAGACCGTGACGAACATGTAGTCCTTGCCCGCGGCGTGCGGGGAGAAGAACTCGATCACCTCGTCGTCGAACGACGTCGAGCCGACCGCGCCGAGCCCGATCGCGTGCGTCCCGAGATGCAGCTTGCCGGCGTGCAGCGCGCCTTCTAGTTGGGCGAGCCGGTAGCCGCGCGGGCCGTACCTGTCCAACAGGGGCGGGAGATCGGCGAGGTAGTAGAGGTTGACGTGCGCGTCGCCGGCGTACTGCTGGATCGCGGCGATGCGGGTGGCCTGGTCGCGGAACGTGCCTTCGCGTACCAGCTCGACCGCGTTCCTCGTGGGGTGATGGAGGTAGACGCCGGGCGCGAGTCCCTCGACGGCGTTGACGATCAGGTAGAGGTCGGTGAGCGGGTGGCCCGGGACGAACGCGTCCGAGGCGAAGCCCTGCGTCGACCGTTGCAGGAGCGTCGAGAACTTGTCGAACGGGATCGGGTTGTCGGTGTCGTAGTTGCGGGTCGACCTGCGGCGGAAGACGAGCTGCTCGATCGGCCGTTCGTCCAGCTCGCCCTGCATCGGCTGCAGCGTGGTGAGCTTGCCGGTCGGCTCGGCCATCTCCCGCTGCCACTGGTGCGAGCGCCACTCCGCGGCGTCGGCTCCGGTGGCGAGCGACGAGGCCTGGTGCAGGTCGGTGATCGCGTGGAACGTCACCTCCGCGCGCGAGAGTCGCGTGGTCTTGTGGTCCAGTTTGTCGATGGTCGGCGCGGTGGGCGGACCATCGTTGCCGCCGCCGAGCGCGACGAGGGCGACGGTGGCCTCGCGGGTGCCGTCGAGGTCGAGCAGGTCGTTGACCAGGTTGTCCGCGTACCCGAAGACGAGCTTGCTCTTCACCTTGGCCGAGGCGGCGACCGACAGGATGTGGCTGAGCGACGTGCCGGCGTCCCAGTACGTGTGCCGGTAGGCGCGCTCGCGGTAGCGCCAGGCGTTGCGCCAGAACGTACTCGTCAGCGCCAGGATCACCGGCGCCGCGGCCACCGCCGGCTCGTTGCCGGTCGCCTCGACCAGCGCGGCACGGTAGTCGCCACTGCGGAGCTGGCGGAGGCTGTGGTCGTTCGCGGAGTAGTGGTAGACGCCGGCCTCGAGGTCCTGCAGGTCGCCGCAGACGAAGTAGAGCTCGAGGTGATACTGCGCCCCGGTGCCGCCCGCGGTCCGATAGTTGTGCACGCGGCCGTCGCGGGTGGTCGTGGAACGTTCGATGGACCCATTCGTCAGCAGCCCGATCCTGGCCAGGAGTGCCCGATCGGGCACGGTGTCGGCGTCCTGCTCGTTCCCTACGGCTGCGATCGAGTCGAGAGCGGGGATGCCGGCCTGCGGGAGAGCGCGGGTGAGCTCGATCGGCGGGAGGGTCTCGTAGATCTTGTAGAGCGTGGGCTTGATCGCCCAGTCCTTCTGCCAGATCGCCTCGAGATCCCGAGCCGGGTCGCCGATACCGATGCGCTCGTCGCCGGGCGTGGTGTCGTCGAGAACGTGGTACTTGGTGGCGGCATGGAAGCGGATCGCCTCAGCGGGGTCCTGGTTGCTGGTCACCTGGCAAGTGTGCCGCGTCATGGCAGCACTTCCACCCCAGCCGCCGCTCGTCTTAGGGGCCGGGATGTTGCGGTGGTGGCGGCCGCAGAGCGGACTCCGTTGTCGCGGGTGGTGGGTCCGCCTTTGCTCCAGGGGGTGAGGTGGTGGGCATGGCACCAGTTCGGCGGCCAGTCGCAGCCGGGAACGCACAGCCTTCACCGGCCTCAGCGGTAGGAAGGTGGAGCATGCTGAGTGTTGGCGACACCAGCGGCGACACCGAGGCCGCGGGCGTCAGCTTCACGAACGAGCTCGACCCGCCGAGCATGCAGCTCATTGAGCGGCCGCTCGTTGTCGAGGAGTGCGGCCGCGTGATCATGATGGTGATTGTGAAGGCGGACCGGTCATATACGCCGGTTTCGCTTCACGATCACAATCATGATCACCGGGAACGGGGAGGACCCGGCTCCATCGCCACCACAAGGAACCGGGGGTGGGGCGGAAGGACCCGGCTCCACCAGCACCACAAGGAGCCAGGGGCCCACAAGAGACCGCAACACTGCCGCAAACAGAAGGGCAAGGAGCCTTCTCCCGGACACTGTTCCGGGGGTGGGGCGGCGAGAAAAGAAACTGGTGGCCGGGCCGGGGCGGGTCAAGGGCCGCAAAGCGGTCGCGAAGCGACGTCGTTCGTGCCCGCGAAGCGCCGTTCCGAACGGCGCCCTTGACGCGCCCCGGACCGGCCACCACAATCAACCGCCGCAACAGCCCACGGGAGTTCCCGAAACTCAGAGAGCTGTGCACAGCAACATCACAAGCAGAAGAAACAGCCACCCCTTCGAGATGATGGCGCCGGCCAGTGGGTGAAGTGGCACGGACTAGATGAGGTGACACGGGTGATGAGCTGGCGATGACGGTCGGCGCTGGCAGCTTCCCTAATGTGGCAAAGGCAAACCGAACCGCTCTCCCGCGAGCCGCCCCCCAAGAAACGGCAAACCAGCGGCCGCATTCGAGTACAACCCAGGCACCACGACCCGAACGACGGACAAGCCAGCGACCCGTACGTCCGGCGTGGTGACCTCGACCGAGATCGCCCGATAGCCCTCGAGGTCCAGCGACCCACTCAGCCCGGTCCACGGCACCTCGCTCTCAATCCGCCTAGCCAGCTCGGCCTCGAACCGCTCCTGCATCGCCGGATCCAAGTAGAGCTGCAAGTGACACCCGTAGTCGACCACGTCGCGCAGATCACGTCGGTAGGAGTCGGCATAGCGGCGGTCGGCTCGCCATGGGGCCAGCGGACTCCCCCCTTCCGAGGCCGCCTGCATGTACGCCCCGCCCGGATCGTCATAGGCCGCGACGAAGCGCTGCAACTGCATCGCCTCCCCGAGCGCTTTCCGCAACGCGGACACGGGCTCGTTCCGGCAAGCCATTCCCAGCGTCAGATAGCCCAGCTCCGGATCCCGCAGCAGCGCCCCGACAACCAACGCCCCGAGCTCGTTCGGAAACGACAAGAACCGCACGGACATCCGCCCGGCGAACCGCTCCAACCACCGCGGCCCACGGATGAGCCGCAACGGCTGGCGACCGGACCACGCCATCGTCATCGTGTCCCGCTCGATCACCTCCGCCAGCGCACCACGTTCCGCATCAGCCCTCGTCGCCCCAGCGGCCAGGCCGGCCTGCATGACCGGGTTCACGCGCGGCCCCACCGACAACGGATGTGACACGAACACCAAGCTCGCCGGCGCCAGCACCTCGGCCCCAGTACGCAGCTCCCGGCCAGCCACCCACTCCACCCGAAGATCCCGCCCGAACGGCTCGAAAGGGAACCCCGGCGCCTCGTACTGAGCCTTCGAGAACAGCGCGAGCGACTCCGGATCCACCGCGGGCGAAGCCAGCTCCTCATAGCTCGCCACCTGCAACCCAGGAGGAACGAGATTCCCGCAGTACCGTTCAGCAGCCTCCCCCACCGCGGCGTCAACCGCGGCTTGCGAATCGCCGAACGCGTACCCAGCACCGGTCGAGTCAGAAGCCCAGCGCGACCACCGGGCAGAGTCCGACAACACCGCGGTGAAGAACGAGAACGACTTCGGAAAGTGCGCGGGCACGGCCTCCGAGACAACTCGCCGAACGATCCCGGTCCGCTCGGACACCATCCGCGGATAGCTGGTGTTCATGCGAGCGGTATGGGAGGTCGGACGACACCGTCGTCGGCGAGCCGGGTGCCGCCCAGATACGGGAAGGCAGCAGGCGCGTTGCCGTACAGACCGGGAACGACGACTCGGACCACCGTCAACCCAGCCTTGCGCACGTCTGGCGTGGTGAGGTCGACCGACACAGCCCGCAACTCGAGATCACCGGAACCAACAGGGAGATCGTCGAACCGCACGGATTCCGAAGGCCGCAGCCGATCCAGCGGCTCGCCCTGCATCCGCGGATCGAGATAGAGCTGCGCCACCGCCGGCAGGTCGACGAGATCCCGATAGTCCGAACGAAACGCGTCCGCGTAGGACCGGTCAGCACGGAACGGCTTGAACGTGTGCGCCCCGATCTCGCCCAAACGCACCGCCCGCCAGATGTCACTCTCAGGCGAGGCCAGCTGCCGAGTCACCTGCAGCAGACCGAACGCCTCGACCAGCGCCTTCGTCGCCGCCTCACGCGGATCCGAACGACAAGCCGTCCCGAACGCGATCAGCCCCTCCGCATGGTCCTCCACGAACGCCCCGAGCACAGGCACTCCGAACTCGGACGGAATCACCAGCAGCCGCACCGTCCGCTGATCCGCACAAGGATCGTCGAGCAGGGAGACGATCCCCTCCCCGTCCGCGACCAGCAGTGCGGGAGCATCGGAGTGCCACCAGACAGTCGACGCGTCCCGTTCCAGCAGCTCCTCGAGCGCGAACCGTTCCGCCTGCTCCCGCGTCTCCCCCGTCGCGATCCCGGCGTAGCAGAGAGCGTTCGTCGGCGGCTGCCGAAGCGAGGGCCGGTTCGTGTCCAGGTACGCGAGCGACAACGGCACCAGGACCTCGGCGCCACTCCGCGGATCCCGGCCAGGAACCCACGAGACCGGCAGGTCGCGCGTGAACGGTACGAACGGAAACCCCACGCTCGCGTACTGCCGCGGCGAGTACAACGCGAGGCCCTCCGGATCCACAGCGTCCACACCCAGCTCGTCGAACGTCGACAACGGCAGACCCGTAGGCACCGCGTTGCCGCAGTACCGCTCGATCGCCTCCCCCAACGCCGCCCGGCGCGCCCGGTCCGGATCGCCAAGGGAGGCGCCGAACCCGAACCGGTCCGCGGTGAAGCCGGCGGTCCGCGCCACCGTCGCTCCGTACGCCACCCACGCCAGCGGCATCCCCGGCGCGACCGGCTGCCGCGTCAGCGACGTGACCACGCCCAACCGCGGATCGACCAACAGGTCCTCGGCCGTCACCGTTCCTCCCGCACCGGAAGCTCGACCCACGTCTCACCGAGGTCGACGGACTGCGTCCCGGCCGCGCACTCGGTGGTCGTGTACCGGTCCTTGCCCGTCCCGAGGTTGCGAGCGAGCCGAGGGAAGTCGCTGCCGGTGATCTCGAGCTCGGTCACTCCGGCGGCGAAGTGCTCGGTGGGGCCCAGAGTCAGCTCGAACGGCCCCTCGGCGCCGCTCGCCACTCCGTCGGAGATCGCGTAGACGGAGCCGTCCTGGCGACGCTCGACGAGGCGGACGATCCAGTCCGCGTCCGCGAGCTCCGTCCACGCGGACAGGTGGAGGCGAGCCCGACCGGCGATCGTCACGGGTCCCTCGAGCAACCGGACCCGCACGGCGTCGAGGCGGCGGTCAAGGGCTCGCCGGTCGACGGGACGTTCGCGCGACGGGAACGGATCCAGCGGATCGTGCCGGAACGAAGCCACCCCCGTGCCGGCTTCGCACCGACGCCAACCCACCTCGCCCGGCCACTCGTCGC
Source organism: uncultured Actinomycetota bacterium (assembly GCA_963762635.1). Classification (GTDB taxonomy): domain Bacteria; phylum Actinomycetota; class Actinomycetes; order Propionibacteriales; family Actinopolymorphaceae; genus Tenggerimyces. The sequence continues at coordinate 124,638 of CAVXLQ010000003.1, read as the reverse complement.
CCTTCACCGGAGAACCCGTCACGAACGCCAGCTGCCGCGGCCCGATCGACGGATCCAGTTCGTGTCCCCACGGCCCGATGAGCAGCGAGCCATGCGAGAGCTCCCACTGATGCAGCGTCTCCGCGACCAACAGATCGTTCCAGCCACCAATATGCAACGTAGGCAGGGAAAACGCCGCGAGCTCGGCGTCCGTCACCGCCTCCTCCGACTGGCCGCCAGAGAGGATCACGTCGGCCCACGCCGGCGAACCGATCGACACCACCGGCAACCGGCTCAGCAGCCCGGGATCGGCGGCGAACGTCGCGGCCGCGGCCCCGGCCCGACTCTCCGTACCTTCGGCGTGCTCGATCCACCAGGCAGCGTGCTCGGCCAGCCGCAGCACCCCCGACGGATCGAACTTCACCCGGTCGAACCCCATCGCCGGCACCAAACTCATCACGCCACCCACCAGCGACGGCCGCGACACGGCAGCGGTCCAGGCCGTGAACGCCGAGTACGAGGCACCCGTCAACACCACCTTGCCCGTCCACCACGACTGCACGGAAACCCAGTCCAGCAAGGCGGCTCCGTCGGCACGCTCGCCGACGTACGGCGACCAAACGCCCGGTGAGTCATAGCGCCCACGCACGTCCTGAGCCACGAACGCGATCCCGCGCGCGACCCAGCCCGCCGCTTCGGCCCGATGGCGGTTCTTGTCGTACGCCGTCCGCACGACCACCACGGCAATCGGCTCCCCAGCAGGCAGATAGACATCGGTGGCGAGGTCGCCGACGACGTACGTCCTCACACCGCCACCGCGGGCAGAGGGAGTACCGGATGGTGCGAGACCTGGGCCGTCGCCAGATCGACGACCAGCTGGCGATCGGCAGACGGCACCGTTTCCCCAGCCAGGTAAGCGAGAACGTCGCGCGCCAACAGTCCAGCGAGAATCGACGAACCCGCGGCGTCGGGCCAAGGAACGGGAGGCTTCGGGTCAGGCCCGTCGAGGTAGGCCCAGTGCGCCAGCAATTCGGCGGCCACACCAGACGCGGCCAACCGACGACCGCGCACCTCCACGTACGAAGCGGTCTCGCCGGGCACATACATCGGGCCGAGCACAGAGCTGGTGCCTTCGAGGTGCAGCCGATGCCAAGGCGTCCGAGACGCCCGGCACCATGAGTCCAAGGCGACCCAACGTGCGTCGGGAAGCCAACCAGCACAGGAGATCAGAACGTCAGAGTGAGCGACCACGCCCTCGTCGACAGGGCCGATGGTGACATCGCCGTGCGGCCGAAGCAGCTCCGCGACCAACGTCGCGACGACGTTCTCGCCGTCGACGTGGATCGTCCGCACACTGCGCGGCGACGTACGGCTCCGAGGGGCCACGAGCCCGCGGTCGCGGAACCCGTCTAGTACGCGCCGGAGCTGATCGTCCGCCCCAGCGGCGTCCCGCACACCGTGCAGGACCTGCTGGGCTTCGCGAAGCAGCCCGTCCGGGCCGCCGACCCGAACGAACCGGTCGCCGGGCGCGACATGACGCCACGTTCCGTCCGGTCCGGCGTAGAAATGGTGGCCGGGACTGATCACGTGCGATGTCACCCTTTCCTCGCGGAGACCCTCGACGAGGGCGTGGTCCTTGGTGTTACTTCGACTCGTCCCAGGCGAACGGGTTGTGAACGAGCGCGTTGGTCCCCGGACCCTGCGGCGCGTCCAGCGCCGGAGCCTCCAGGACCTCCTCGAACGTGATGTCCTCCATGTCGAACCTCCTCTCCGATAATGAAAACGGTTCCGGTTTCGCCTCCGACCGTAGTGGACCTCTCGCGCCGGATGCAAGAGAACACGACACACATCTACATGAAAACCGTTATCATGAATGCGTGGCCGACTTCTACCTCGCCAACGCCGACATCTTCGATGCGGTGAGCGCACCAGCATGGGAGTTCTTAAGGCCCGCGCTGCGCGACGCACTCGCTCACGGCGACCCGTCCTGCCTACCCGTCGCGGACGTCGGAGCGGGTACGGGACTCGCGACGGCCGTGATCGCGGAGAGCTGGCCCGACGTCGAGATCCTGGCGATCGAGCCGTCCGCGGCTTTGCGACCGGCGCTGATGACACGCATCACGCTCGTCCCAGGCCTGCAAGAACGCGTGACCGTCCTGCCGACCGACCTCCAAGGCGCCATCGCCGAGCTCCCCGAGCAGCTCGGTGGCCTGGTCGCCGCGAACGTCCTCGGCCATCTCCCACCAGCGGAACGCCAACTGCTGTGGACGATTCTCGCCGAGCGACTGGTACACGGAGCGGTCGGCGTGATCGGACTGCAGCCACCGCCGAAGCCGGAGGTCGTTCCCGAGACGCTGTTCGGAGCGGTCCGGGTCGGCCGCCGCGACTACGAGGGCTGGGGCGCCGCCACCCCCGCTAGCGAGGACACGGTCACGTGGCACATGACCTGGCGGATCCGCGACGGCGACCGGCTGGTCGACGAGCGTTCCGCGGATGCGACGTGGTGGACGGTGAGCGAGGATACGGTCGTTGCCGAGCTGCGCGACGCCGGGCTCGACCCGATCGTCGGCCAAGCAAGCTTCGTCATCGCGCGAAAGGTGGGGACATGACCGATCCGTATGTGATCGAGTGGTCGGAGTCGCGGGACCGGCTGAGTGTGAACGCGCGTGAGGATGCTGACTGGTATGCGATCGCGGCCGGACGGCTCTGCCGGCCGGCTGATGCGCTCCGCCTCGACGTCGGCTGCGGCGGTGCCGGGATGGCACTCGCGCTGGCCAACGTGCCGCCTGACACTGCTCGCGTCATCGGCCTCGACGGCAACGAAGAGGTCCTCGCGGGCGCCCAAGCCAACGTCGCCGGCACGCGGGTCGAGCTCAGACCGTGCGATCTGGAACGCGGTCCGCAAGCCATCCGCGAGGTCGTCCAAGACCAGGCCGACCTGATCTGGGCCTCAGCCGTCGTCCACCACGTCGCGGACCAGCAGGCGACCGTCGACGGGCTGGCGACCCTACTCGCGCCGGGCGGTCGGCTGGCGTTGGCCGAGGGCGGGCTCGCGAACCGGCACCTGCCGTGGGACCTCGGCGTCGGAGAACCCGGCCTGGAGGTCAGGCTGCAGGCGGCGCAGGACCAGTGGTTCCGGCGGATGCGCGCGGAGATCCCCGGCCAGGTGCCGATGCCGTACGGCTGGACCGAAGCGCTCACCCGGGCTGGCCTCAGCGGCGTGACGACCTTCACGATCCTGGTCGAGAAGTCCGTGCCGCTGTCGAACGACGAGCGCGACCACGTCCTGCACGTACTCGAAAGCTACGTCGGACGCATCCGCGAGACCGGCCTGCTCGCCACAGACGACCTCGCCACCTGGGACGAGCTGCTCGACCCGGTCTCACCAGACTGGATGGGCCACCGGACTGACATCTTCTCCCTCGCCGCCCACAGCGTGCACGTGGGCGCCGCCGAGGAGGACGCGACGTTGCAGGTAACGATCCGCCGCACGAGCTAGCGCTGCGGCGGCCGGACCGGCACGAATGGCTGCTGCAGAGACTGAGGAGGAGCGGGCGGCGGAACGTTCGGCGCCTCCACTCCCACGTCGCCCAGCCGCGGGCTACCCGGATCGCGCGGGTCCACGAGCACGAAGGCCGTCGACGACAGCGACTGCAGCAGCGTCGGCTCGACCGCGTACTCGTAAACCCGCGACATGCTCACCGACTCACTCGTCGAAGTCCCGGTCTGCTCCGAGTCGCTCGTCCCCGTGCTGAACGACGTGCTCTTCCCCGTCGTCGTCGACCGCTGCTCGCCGGTGTTGCGCGACCCCGAGTCGTGCGGGAAGTCCATGATCACGCCGACGTGGTAGTTGCGGTTGCGCGCCCACTGCTTGCCCTTGGTGACCGACTCCTGGTCGCTCTCGCTCTCGTTCGTCGACCGCGAGTGCGTCGTCGAGGCGCTCGAGCTCTCCGACACCGAGACCTGGTTGAGCACGAGCTTGTGGTGCTTGCCGATGAACGTCGCCGCGTGCTCCGCCTCGCGAGCGTTGCCGAGCCGCATGAACATCACCGCGTCGCCACCGCCGAGGACGTCGACCGCGTCCTCGCGCAGATGCTTGAAGAACAGCACCAGCCGGATGTTCCGCCGCCGGGCGAGCTGGTCGAGGGTCTCGAGCTGCGACCGGCGGAACCGGTCCGCACCCACCACCACGACGACCCGAGCCCCCGGCGGCCCCGTCTCCGCCTGCCGGATCCGGTGCAGCAGAACCTGCAGAACGACGTTGCCGAGCAGCTCGCGCTGCATGTCGTTGACGCGCTCGGACAGCTCCCAGACGGTGAGCTGCGCGGGCTGCCGTGTCACCGTCGGCGGCTTGTTCTCCAACAGCGCAAGGGTGTTCAGCGCGCCACCGAGTCGGATGAGCCGGCCCTCCGCGGCCCGCCGGGCGCCCTCGCCGAGCAGATCGATCAGCGCGTCGTACTCGTCGCGTTCGAGCACCACCGGCCGTGGCGTCTGATAGATGACGACCTGAACGGCGGCGTGGATGCGTGCGAACGTCAGCGCGCCACGCAGGCAGCGGCAGACCTGTTCGAGCAGCGCCGCGTCGAGCGCCTTGTCACCGGCGCCCTCGCCAGTGGATCGTTCGAACGAGTGCACCGCCTCGCTCAGCACACCCGCGACGTCCTCGGAGGACAGGTTGTCGAGCAGGCCGACCGTGTTGAGGTCGGCGGGCAGCAGCGACGCCTGAACGGGCCGACCTCGGGAGACCGACTCCTGAACGAGGCCGTGGCAGACCCCGTCCTGGGCCAGGTCGACGACCTGCACGGTGCCGCCGGCCTCGAGCAGCGATCCGGCGACGCTCTGCAGCAGCCGCTGCGCGCCGACCGGGTCGCCGCCGTACACGTCGACGCGCTGGGTGGTCGCGGGCTTGAGCGGTACCCAAGCCTCGTCCTCGGGCTGGCCGCCGGTCTGCCGGTCGTGCTCGTACCGCCGCCGCGTCCAGTCCCGGGTCTGCTCGACCACTGCCTGCTGCTCGCGGAGCAGCTTGCGCCGCCACCGCTTGTACCGCCGGTCGCCGATCGCGGTGATCGCGAACGGCCGGACCGCCAGGTACGCGACGAGAACGGTGAGGACCAACAGGACGACCGTGACCCAGCCCTGGATGACCGCTGGCAGGGCCGTCGACATGAACGTCGCGAAGCCGCCGATCCCCACGGCCAGGAAGCGGCCGACGTGCGGCATCCAGTCGCCACTCACCTTGTCCTTGCGCTCGGCCAGCCGCGCCGACCAGCCGGCCTTCACGGCGGGGAGCGCGGGCGGCTCGTCGGGGAACGGCGCCGGAACGGGCAGGTATTCGGCCTTGAGCTCGTAGCCCCAGACCTCGGAGGCTTCGCGAGCCGGCTGCTGGCGGGGAGCGTCATCCGTCATGCCGCACCGGCCACTCCGGGTACAGGCCAGCCCCACTGGCCAGCGACTCCAGCTCGTGCGCGGCGGCCCCGACGATCTCTTCGGCGGCCCGGCCGCGCTGGTCCCGGTCGGCGTCGTCGGCCGGCGAGAACCGGCGCGAGCACTGACGGCAGTGCAGGACCCCGTACGACGACCACGTCCCGCAGGTGGAACACCGCCTGCTCTCCAGCCAGATCCGCTGCTCCTCGATCCGTTGGCGCGCGGCGACGGCGGAAGCCCAGCGCTCGCGGCACGCGCTCATCACCCGGTCCAGGTCGCGGTCGGAGACGACGTGGCCGTCCTGGGCGAGAACGGTGTCGACCAGCCGTTCCTTCGCCCGGCGCAGCCGCGCGGGTGCACCAGTCTCCGGGCCCACGGTCACCAGCAGCGGGTACCAGCCGAGCACGGTGAGCAGCAGCGCCGGCCCCGTACCGTCACCCCAGCGCCGCGCGAACATCGACGCCTCGGCGTCGGTGTCCACCGCCTGCAGTCCGAGCGATCCCATCGCCTTGTCGAGCACCGACCGGAGCTCCTCGTTCAGCTGCGCGGCGGGAAGGACCAGGTGGGCGTACGTGCGCCCGACCCAGGGCCGGCGACCGCCACGGACGACGCCTACCACAGGTGCGGACACCGCGGCCTCCCTCCGTAGCGGCACGGGGCGATTAGCGTATCTGTCGCGCGACCACGATCATCGACTTGTCCACAGCGGACGGACGCGTGAAATGGTCGATTCGCCTGGAATCTCCGCTTATTCGTCCGCATGATCTTGTGCGAAAATTGCTAGTCGTCGAAGGGAACATGACGATCCGCATGTATTCGATGACGAAGAGTGAGACCGGGCTTGACAGAATGCCGGACGTGCTAGAGGCTCGCCGGGTCGTGTTGGTGGCAGCGTCCGCATCTGCCATTGAGTTGTTCGCAGGCGGGAGGACCTGATGCGGGACGCCCAGAAGGGCCGCAAATCGTGGCTGGAGCGACTGACGTCGCCTCCGGAGTCCGAAACAGAAGAACAGTATCCAGGCGATCAGTACGCCACCGAGCAACCACAGTCGCCCACTCCTTATCGCGTCGACCAGCGCAACGATCAGCGCACCGTCGACCGCGAGCGCGCACCGTTGCGGGATGTCCGCGACCTTCGTGACCTGCGCGATCGTGAGCGGGAGCCCGCCAGCCAGGAGGGGTACGAGACGTTCGCTCCGCCCGTGCCGGCGCCGACGTTCCGCGACGAGCCACGGACGACCGAGCCCGAGCGCCCGGTCGAGGTTCCGGTCTCGCGCGTGGACGAGCACGCGGACTTCCGTCCCCGTGACCTCGGGCGCGAGGAACGCGAGGACCTCACCGACCATGACGAGGAGCTGCCGACCGTCGTTCCCGGCGTCCCCGGCCCGAGCTCGCCGTTGGTGCGGGAGACCGCACGCGACGACGGCTGGGGTAGCCCAGTATCCGCACCGGTGAGTGCGGCCGAAGACAGCGCCCGTGAGGAAGAGGAGGACGACATCGACGACGTCGCCGAATCCGCACAGGTCCAGACCGCCTCGGCCCCTTCGTCGTGGCAGCCCGACCCCGCCCCGACGAGCTCCGACTCTGAGCGTCCGGGTCAGGATCTCGAACCGGAGGTACCGGTGTCCGTCGAAGACGAGCTCCCCCAAGCTCCCAGCGAGGAAGAACAGCTGGAAGCGGCCCGCAAGCGTCACGTCGAGGAGCTGCAGCACCGTTGGCTCGTGACCCAGGCCCAGTTGCTGGACGACCCGCGGGACGCGGTGCGCGAGGCTGGCCTGCTGATAGGTGACGCGATGCAGTTTGTGACGTCGACGTTCACCGACCACCGCGACCGCATCGAGCGGGAGTGGAAGAACAACGACGAGCTGGACACCGACGAGCTCCGCACCATCATGCGGCGCTACCGGAACCTGTTCCAGTACGTGCTCTCCGCGTCCCAGCTGCCCGACCTGTAACAACCCAGTAAACGCAGCGCAGTCTCTGCCGGTACCGCCGCGAATCCCCCACGGGATCGCGGCGGTATTGGCATGCTGGCCGCATGAGTCCCGGGTACTCCGGAACACCACTCCCCCAGAAGCTCGGCATCAAGCCCGACCACGCTGTCCTGCTGGCCTCCGCTCCGGCCGGCTTCGAGCTCGACGGCGTGCGGGTCAACAGGCGGGCCACGCGGCCGACGTACGACGTCATCCTCGCGTTCGCGTACGACCAGGCCCGGCTCGCCCAGCACCTCGACAACCTCAAGCGCCGCATCTTCCCCGCGGGCGCCCTGTGGATCGCGTGGCCGAAGCGCGGAAGCGGCCTGCCGACCGATCTCACCGAGAACAGCATCCGCGACCACGCCCTCCCGCTCGGCCTCGTGGACGTGAAGGTTTGCGCTGTGGACGAGGTCTGGTCCGGACTGAAACTGGTGTGGCGAGTAGAACTGCGCGGAGTCGATCGTGAGGCTGCTCTGCCGCACCCGGACAAAGACGGTCACACTCGCTGAGCGATCGGGCTCCGCGCCATGGATACCGAAAGTAAGCCGAAAAGACGTCTGGGCCTTAGCGCCAAAGCGTGCCTACTCTGGAGTACCGGCACGAAGGAGTGTTCCCAGATGGCCGACCCGGACCGCCTGCCCCAGCACCACCTACGTGTGGGCGACGCCGAGCGCGACAAGGCGTCCTCCGCGTTGGGCGAGCACTTCGCGGCCGGACGGTTGAGCCCTGACGAACACGACGAGCGGCTCACCCAGGTCTGGGGCGCCAAGACGTACGGCGAACTGGCCGCGGTGTTCCGCGACCTGCCCGAGCCGGGCCCGGACAACCTCCCGGCGGTCCCGCCGAAACCGCCCGAGGTCGAGTCCAAGCGCAAGTCGCGCCCGCATCGGCGGCAGGACGCCGGTCAGCTGATCCGCGCGTTCGCCCCACTGCTGCTCGCGCTGGCGTTCATCACGGTGGTCACCGTGCCCTGGCACCCGTGGCCGCTGTTCATCCTGGTGTGGTTCCTGATCGGCGCCGCGGGGAGGTCGCAACGCCGTTGACGGCCGATCAGCGTCACCGAAGACACCAGTACGGCGAGCCACTTTCTCCCGGTTTGTCGTGTCCTACCCACAACCCGAGAGTCCGCGCCCCAGCGCTTGGCTCCGGCGACTACTCTTGACCTCCGAACTATGCAGTCCCTAACCCCTCAAGAACACGGTGCGGAAGAGGCGATCAGCCCAGTGGCGTCCCAGTCCTCCCAACAAGACCCACTTTCGAAGTTCGGGGCCAACGAGTGGCTCGTCGACGAGATGTACGAGCGCTATCTCGAGGACCCCGACTCCGTCGACCAGGCATGGGTAGCCGTCTTCCGCGACTACAAGCCGGGTACGGATCGCCCGATCGCGACCGCGAAGGCCAAGGCCGCCACCGCGACGCCCGCGCAGGACGGCGCCGCCAAGGGTCAGCCGACCGCGCCCGCGAAGGCGCAGGCAGCTCCCGCCGCGCACCAGCAGGCGCCGGCCGTGAAGAGCAAGCCGGCCGACGGCATCGGCCCGACCGCGTCCACCGGGGTGTCCCAGGCCGCGACGACCACCGCGCCCACTCCCGGCGGCAAGGCCAAGCCCGTTCCCGTAAGGAAGCCGAACGCCGTTCCCGCCGACCCGCCGACCCGCCAGATGGCCCAGCCGCGGAACGAGACCGAGCCCGAGTACGTCACGCTGCGTGGCGCCTCGGCCCGCGTGGTCAAGAACATGGAGGACAGCCTCCACGTTCCGACCGCGACCAGCGTCCGCATGGTGCCGGTCAAGCTGCTGATCGACAACCGGATCGTGATCAACAACCACCTCGCCCGCTCCCGCGGCGGCAAGGTGAGCTTCACCCACATCGTCGGGTACGCGATCGCCAACGCGGTCCGCTCGATGATGGAGATGAACCACGGCTACGCCGAGGTCGAGGGCAAGCCGACCATGGTCAAGCCGCCGCACCTCAACCTGGGCCTCGCGATCGACGTCCAGAAGGAGGACGGCACCCGCCAGCTCCTGGTCCCGAACATCAAGAGCGCGGACACGCTCGACTTCGCCTCGTTCTGGTCGGCGTACGAGGACATCGTCCGCCGGACCCGCAACGGCAAGCTCACCGTCGAGGACTTCCAGGGCACCACGATCAGCCTCACCAACCCCGGCACGATCGGCACCTCGCACTCGGTGCCGCGGCTGATGCAGGGGCAGGCCACGATCGTCGGCGTCGGCGCGATGGAGTACCCCGCCGAGTACCAGGGCGCCGCCGAGACGACGATGAACAAGCTCGCGGTGAGCAAGGTCATGACGCTCACCTCGACGTACGACCACCGCGTGATCCAGGGCGCACAGTCCGGTGAGTTCCTCCGCCGCATCCACCAGCTGCTGCTGGGCGCGGAGGGCTTCTACGACGACATCTTCGCCGCGCTGCGGATCCCGTACGAGCCCGTCCGCTGGGTCTCCGACATCCCCGCGTCGCACGACGACGAGGTCGGCAAGCAGGCGCGCGTGCTCGAGCTGATCCACGCGTTCCGCGTCCGTGGCCACCTGATGGCCGACACCGACCCGCTCGAGTACAAGATGCGCCGGCACGACGACCTCGACGTCGTCACGCATGGCCTCACGCTGTGGGACCTCGACCGTGAGTTCGCGACCGGCTCGTTCGGCGGCGGGCGCAAGCGGTTCATGCTGCTGCGCGAGGTGCTCGGGGTGCTGCGCGACGCGTACTGCCGCACCACCGGCATCGAGTACATGCACATCCAGGACCCGGAGGAACGGCGCTGGATCCAGGATCGCGTCGAACGTCCGCAGGAGCGGCTGCCGCGGCAGGAGCAGCTGCGCATCCTCGCGAAGCTCAACCAGGCCGAGGCGTTCGAGACGTTCCTGCAGACCAAGTACGTCGGGCAGAAGCGGTTCTCGTTGGAGGGCGGCGAGTCGACGATCGCGCTCCTCGACGAGCTCTGTGAGCAGGCCGCGATGAACGACCTCGACGAGGTCACGATCGGCATGGCCCACCGCGGCCGGCTGAACGTACTCGCCAACATCGCGAGCAAGGCCAGCGGGCAGATCTTCCGCGAGTTCGAGGGCAACATCGACCCGCGCACGATCCAGGGCTCCGGCGACGTGAAGTACCACCTGGGCGTGGATGGTGAGTTCCTCGCCGAGAACGGCGCCAAGATCAAGGTGTCGGTCGCGGCGAACCCGTCCCACCTCGAGGCCGTCGACCCGGTGCTCGAGGGCATCACGCGCGCGAAGCAGGACATCCTCAACCGGGGCGCGGACTTCCCGGTGCTGCCCGTGCTCGTGCACGGTGACGCCGCGTTCGCCGGCCAGGGTGTGGTCGCGGAGACGCTCAACCTGTCGCAGCTGCGCGGCTACCGTACGGGCGGCACGGTCCACGTGATCGTCAACAACCAGGTCGGCTTCACCACCTCGCCGGCGGCGTCGCGTTCGTCGGTCTACTCGACCGACGTGGCGCGGATGATCCAGGCGCCGATCTTCCACGTGAACGGCGACGACCCCGAGGCGTGCATCCGGGTGGCGCGGCTGGCGTTCGAGTTCCGCCAGACGTTCCACAAGGACGTCGTGATCGACGTGATCTGCTACCGCCGCCGCGGCCACAACGAGGGCGACGACCCGAGCTTCACTCAGCCGATCATGTACGACCTGATCGAGAAGAAGCGCTCGGTGCGCAAGCTCTACACCGAGGCTCTGATCGGTCGTGGCGACATCTCGGTCGAGGAGGCCGAGCAGGCGCTGCGCGACTACCAGGAGCGGTTGGAGCGCGTGTTCGCGGAGGTGCGCGCCGCCAAGACCGCGCCGGTGGACGAGACGTACGTCGCGATTCCGGACTACCCGGACAAGCCGCAGGGCACGTTGCAGACGCACATCCCGTTCGAGACGCTGAAGAAGATCGCGGACGCGCACGTGTCGGTGCCCGAGGGCTTCACCGTGCACCCGAAGGTGATGCCGCAGCTGCAGCGTCGCGCCGCGGCGATCACCGAGGGCCCGATCGACTGGGGCACGGCGGAGATCGTGGCGTTCGGCGCACTGCTGCTGGACGGCCGCCCGGTGCGCCTCGCCGGGCAGGACTCGCGGCGCGGGACGTTCGTCTCCCGGTTCGCGACGATCATCGACCGCAAGAACGGCGCGGAGTGGACGCCGCTGTCCCGGCTCGACGAGAACCAGGGCACCTTCTACGTCTACGACTCGCTGCTGTCGGAGTTCGCGGCGATGGGCTTCGAGTACGGCTACTCGGTGGCCCGGCCGGACGCTCTGGTGCTGTGGGAGGCGCAGTTCGGCGACTTCGCGAACGGCGCGCAGACGATCATCGACGAGTTCATCTCCTCCGGTGAGGCGAAGTGGGGCCAGCAGTCGGGCGTCGTCCTGCTGCTGCCGCACGGCTACGAGGGCCAAGGTCCCGACCACTCCTCGGCGCGCATCGAGCGCTACCTGCAGATGGTGTCGGGCGAGTCGATGACGGTCGCGCAGCCGTCGACGCCGGCCAACTACTTCCACCTGCTCCGCTGGCAGGCGCTCGGCTCGAAGCATCGGCCGCTGGTCGTGTTCACGCCGAAGTCGATGCTGCGGAACAAGGCGGCGGTCTCGCAGCCCGACGACTTCGCGCAGGGCACCTGGCAGCCGGTGCTGGCGGACCGTTCGGTGACGGTGAACGACGGCGTCAGCCGGGTGATCCTCACCTCCGGCCGGATCTCGTGGGACCTGTTCGCCGAGCGCGACCGTCGCGAGGGCGACCAGCCCCGTACGGCGATCGTCCGGGTCGAGCAGCTCGCGCCTGTGCCGGTCGCGGAGATCCAGGACGCGTTGGCCGCGTACCCGAACGCCGGCGACATCCTGTGGGTGCAGGACGAGCCGGAGAACCAGGGCGCGTGGCCGCACATGCTCCTCAACCTGGCGCCGCAGCTGTCGCAGCGGATCCGCCTGGTCTCGCGCCAGGCGGCCGCGGCCCCCGCGGTGGGATCCCACTCGGTGCACGTGGACGAGCTGGACGGCCTGCTCGAGACGGCGTTCGCTTAGGGGCTTGGGTTGTACTTCACCGATCGCGGTCTGGAAGAGCTGGTCACGCGACGAGGCGAGGAAGAGGTCTCGCTCGCGTGGCTGGCCGACCGGCTGCAGGAGTTCGTGGACCTGAACCCGGAGTTCGAGACCCCCGTCGAACGCCTGGCGACGTGGCTCGCGCGGCTGGACGACGAGGACGGCTGAGCCCTTCTCATGCTGATCGATCATTTCCCCGTACTGGGGCTTCGGGTGCGCACCCCTCGGCTGGAGCTGAGGCTGCCCACGGACGAGGAACTCGCCTCGCTCGCGGAGCTGGCCGTCGACGGGATCCACGCGCCGGACATGATGCCGTTCGGGAACCCGTGGTCCGAGCTGCCGCCCGTCGAGCGGGCACGCCACGTCATCCGGCGGCATTGGCGGGCGATGGCTGAGCTCTCGCCCTCGTCGTGGGCGCTGAACCTCGTTGTCTTCCTCGACGGTGCTCCGGTAGGGGTCCAGCAGCTCGAGGCGGACGACTTCACGATCCAGCGTCAGGTGGCGTCCGAGTCCTGGCTCGGCCTCCGCCATCAGGGACAGGGCATCGGCACCGAGATGCGCGCCGCCATGCTGCACCTGGCGTTCGCCGGGCTGGGTGCCGAGGAAGCGGTGTCGGTCGGCTACCTGTACAACCACGCCTCGCTGGCTGTGTCGCGCAAGCTCGGCTATGCGGAGAACGGGATCGGCCGGGGTGTGCCGAAGGGGAAGCTGGCGCTGGAACAGCGTTTCCGGCTCACCCGGGAGGACTGGGAGAAGCACCGGACCGTCGACGCGACGCTGGAGGGCCTCGCCCCGTGCCTGCCGTTGCTGGGAGCCGAGCGGAACTAGCCTGTCGGCGGGCGCGGGTAGCCTGCTGGGCATGGGGGTTCTCGACAAGCGGGTCGTGCGCCGCATCCAGCGGCATGAGCAGGCGGCCGTGGAGGGTGGGAGCTGGCCGTTCACGCTCCCGCCCGTGGCTCAGCTGCTCGCCGAGGGGCTCGATCTCAAGCCGGGCGTCACGTTCCTCGTCGGCGAGAACGGCAGCGGCAAGTCCACGTTGCTCGAGGGCATCGCGATGGCGTACGGCCTCTCCCCCGAAGGCGGCTCCGTCTACGCCCAGCACTCCAGCCGCGCGACCGAGTCGTCGCTGCACGACAAGCTCCAGCTGATCCGCTCAGCCGGCGCACCGCGCTGGGGCTTCTTCCTCCGCGCCGAGACCATGCACGGCTTCTACACCTACCTCGAAGCCAACCCCGGCTCGCGCGACGCGAACTTCCACGAGCTCAGCCACGGCGAGTCGTTCATCGAGATCCTCCGCAGCCGCTTCGACTCCCCCGGCTTCTACTGCCTGGACGAACCCGAGTCCGCCCTCTCGTTCTCCTCCTGCCTCGCCCTCATGGGAGTTCTCGACGACCTCGCCAAGAACGGCGGCCAGGTCATCTGCGCCACCCACTCACCCCTCATCACCGCGCTCCCCGGCGCCACCATCCTCGAAATCGGCGACTGGGGCATCCGCCGCACCAGCTGGGACGACCTCCTGCTCGTCGACCACTGGAAGAGCTACCTCACCGACCCCCATCGCTACCTCCGCCACGTCATCGAGCCGTGACCATCAACGACCGCCGCGTCGTCCGCCGGATCCTCAACGACGAGCATGCCGACGTCGACACCACCCGCTGGCCGTTCACCATCCCGCCGGTCGCACAGCTACTCGCCGAGGGGCTCGATCTCAAGCCGGGCGTCACGTTCCTCGTCGGCGAGAACGGCAGCGGCAAGTCCACCGTGCTCGAGGGCATCGCGATGGCGTACGGCCTGTCTCCCGAGGGCGGCTCCATTTGGGCCAACAACACCACGAGGGAGTCGGAATCCCCACTGCACAAGGCGATTCGGCTCGAACGCACCGCCGGCGCACCGCGGTGGGGATTCTTCCTCAGAGCAGAGACCATGCACGGGTTCTACAGCTACTTCCAGGACCACCCGAACCCGTTCGGAGGCGACCAGACCGACTACCACGAGTTCAGCCACGGCGAGTCGTTCCTCGCGATCCTCCGCAACAGGTTCAACTCACCGGGCTTCTACTGCCTGGACGAGCCCGAGTCCGCGCTCTCGTTCTCGTCCTGCCTCGCGCTCATCGGCGTCCTCGACGAGCTCACCAAGAACGGCGCGCAGATCCTCTGCGCGACCCACTCACCCATCCTTACCGCGCTGCCGGGTGCCACGATTCTCGAGCTCGGCGACTGGGGCATCCGCCGCGCCACCTGGGACGACCTGCTGCTCGTCGACCACTGGAAGAGTTTCCTCCGCGATCCCCATCGCTACCTCCGCCACGTCATCGACAGCCAGGCTTGATCGCGAGGGTTTTCCCGGATTCGTCCGGCCGTCCCGCTTCGTACGTTGAGCACCATGAAGCGCTACACCATCGCCCTGCTCGCCGTCGCGGCCCTCCTGGCCGGCTGCGGACCCGGCAGCACCGAGACGACGAGCGACCAGAAACCGGTCGCCGAGCAAGCCAAGGCCAAGGTCGACCCCAGCGACTTCTGCTCGAACTTCAAGCTCTACGTCCTGTCCGGCATGGCCGTCGGCGTCGCCGCGTTCGGTGACCTGCAAGACGATCCCGACATCCAGAAGGCGATCGACGCGATGCGGGAAGCGGCCGACAACCTCGCCGAGCACGCGCCGAGCGAGGTGCGCGACGACTTCGGGATGGTCAAGGACTACACGCAAGAGTGGGTCGAAGGCCTGGAGAAGGGCGAGACCAAGCCGCCCAAGGAGACGCCCGAGTACAAGGCCGCCTCGGACCGCATCGTCGAGTACGGCCAGGAGAAGTGCGGAAACGTCCTCCCCGGCCTGCCCAGCCCAGTGGCGAGCTAGAGCAGGTCAGTCCACGTCCGTCGTCAGGTACCGCAGCGTCAAGACCGCTCGGCGGGACTCGTCGTACACCGCGGTGATCAGCTGCGTGGTGCTCAACGGGATCGTGCTCGAGTAGCCCGCATCCCACCCCGACGAAGGCGTGTACAACGTGTGTGTCGGCGTGTTCTCCCACAGCACGTCGAACCGCCGCAACTTGATCTTGACAGGGCGCAGCGTGTTCCCGGCGTTCGGCTCGCTCCACAACACCGGATACGAGCTCGTCCCCGGGATCAGGATCAGCTCAGGCGCGTGGAGACGCTCCGGCCGGGTGAACGGAGCCGTCCACGTCGACATATACGTGTTGTCGTACGAGTCCGATTGGTAGCCGACCCCGGTCGTACGGATCAGCATCTGCACGTGCCCCGGCTGCAGCTCCTCGATCGCCGGCTCCTGGAACGGCACCGTCGCGCTGCTCGCCACCGTCTTCTGCCGGCCGACAGCGGCACCGTCGAACGTCACGCCGCCGTCCACGCTGACGATCACCGCCGCGCGGTGCGGTCCACCTCCGACCGGCGACCCGTAGACAGGCATCAGCACCTGGCCGTTCGCCAGTGGCACGACCTTCGACGTCGTGTACGGCGCCACCAGGTTGGACGAGGTCACGATCGTCCCCGCGCTGAACGAGGCCATCGAAGGGTCCTTGTAGCGCACGCGCGACGCCATCGAAGCGCCCGTCGAAGCATTCGCCACGAAGTACGACAGCAGCAGCCGGCCAGCGTGCGCGCCCGATTTGACCGCCGCGATGGACGGATCCCGGTAGTCGGTGTTCGCGGCCTTGGCGACGACCGTCGGAGCACCCCACGAAACGCCGCCGTTCGTGCTGCGCTTCATCCGGATCTCGCTCTCCTGCTGCGCGTGCTCGCTCGACCAGCGGTAGACGAGCAGGAGGTCGCCGGTGGTCGGATCCTCGCCGAGGTCGGGGAAGTAGCCCTGGCAGTTCACGCCGAGAGCCGAGTCGCCGCACGGACCGCCCGCGACGGCGACGGTCTCGACGACGGCTTGTGGACTGGGAACGACGAGCGAAGCTACGACGAGCAACGAAGCCAGTGCACCGAACATGCGGCCACCTCCGTCGAGCGGGATGGTTCGACGGAACAGGAAACACCGTTCCATGTCAACAACGGACAGCTCCGTTGACACCTTCATGCCCCGCTCGTAGGGTCACCGGGCAGATATGGAATGCGATTCCAAACGCCATCGGCGGAGGGCCTCATGCCTGCTTCCCTCTCTTCCCGTCTGCACAGCGGCGCCATCGGCTTCGCGCTCGCCGTCGTGCTGATCGCTGGTACGGCGGTCTCCGACACGACGCACCTCCGGCAGGCCGCGCAGGAGGATCCACCCCACCCCGACTTCCCGCACGGCAGCGGCGCGGACCCGAACGCGCCGGCGATGGCCCTCGCGTCGGACTGGAACGTGCTGAACTGGGGCCCCGGCCCGATCGCCACCGGCCCGATGGCGTATGGATACGACACGGTCGTCGACGGCCAGACCAAGAAGCGGATCCTCGTCGCGACCGGGTCCAACGCCGACGTCGCCAGCGCGAACACGCAGTCCAACCTGTCGATCTCGGAGGACTCCGGCCTGTCGTTCCCCACCACGACGAAGGGCGAGGAGGTCACCGGTCTCAATATGACGCGGCTCCCCGACGGCAGCCTGATCGCCGTCGACTTCATCCCGGAGTGGGCCGACGCCGCCAAGACCAAGGTGAACATCGTCACCCACTACTCCAAGGACGGCGGCAAGACGTGGCGACTCCGCAAGGGCCTCTTCACGCCACCAGCCGGTGAGGTGTTCGCCGGCACCGACCGCGGCATGCGCGTCCACCGTAACCCGATTGTCCTTACGGACGGGACGATTCTCGTTCCGATGTACACCGTCTATCAGTCCCAGCGCATCCGCTCGAGCAACATCATGCAGTCGACCGACGGCGGCGAGTCCTGGACGCAGCGCTCGCGGATCACGGCCGCGGTCGGCGTGAACGAGGCCGGCTGGTCGTACACCACGGACGGCGGCATGGTCGCGGCGCTGCGTACGGAGTCCGCTCCGAACAGCCTGATGGTCAGCTACTCCCACGACGACGCCAAGACGTGGACGCAGGCTGTTCCGCTCCTCGGCCCAGATGGCAAGCAGGTCGTGGGAATCAACCCGCATCTCGTCCTCCAGCCGAACGGCGTCCTGCTGCTCGCGACCGGCCGTCCCGACGACCGCGTCATGGTCAGCTACGACGGACTCGGCCGAACGTGGAACGAGTCGCAGGTCGTGTACGCCAACGCCCCGTCGACGACCGGCAACGGACGCTTCGACGGCGCGAGCGGCAACAACTCGATCGTCAACGTCGGCGCCAACCGCACGATCTACTTCGGCGACAAGTGCCACGTGTGGGGCTGCGGCGCGTACAACGAGCAGTTCGGTGCGTACGCACGCTATGTCTCCGCGGTCACGCCGGGCACCGGCAAGCTCGACGTCGCGACTCAGGCACGGACGGGCGTCGCGACCGTGACCGGCAAGTTCGCCAAGGAGGACAAGCGATTCCCCGAGACGCGGCCCGAGGGAGCGTTCGACGGCAGCTCGGGCTCCACCGCGGCCGCCGTTCTGCAGGAGCGGAAGCCGGACCGCGCGCCGTCGATGACGCTGAAGCTGGACCAGGCGTACTCGATCAACCAGATCGGGCTCATGCTCGGCGCCGGCATCCCGTCCGACGCGACCGTGTCGTTGTCGCTCGACGGGACGACCTGGTCGGCGCCGGTGATCGTCGCCTCGCAACGAGTCGACCGCTCGCTCCGCTACACCGACTTCCCGGCACAGAAGGCGCAGTACGTCCGGGTCACTGGCGCGGCGGGCAAGACGACGGCTGTCACCGAGCTCGAGCTCTATGCCAAAGACGTATTGACGTTCGAGAACGACCCGATCTTCAACGTCCCAAGGGGGTTCACCGAGGCGCAGCACGCGTGGACGACCGACGTACCGCCGCAGGCCGGCACGACGGAGATGGGCGGCTTCCGCAGCAGCTCGGCTCTACGGCTGTGGGACAAGTGGTTCGACTACAACGCGACGGCGACGAAGCTCACCGCCGACGTCTCCCACCAGACGACGTCGTTCGACTTCGGCGTGTCGGACCACCGCGGCCCGTTCGTCTTCGGGCTGAAGGGACACGCGGGCGACACGGGTACGACGCCATGGCTGTTCAGGCTCGTCGACTCCTCCGCCGCGCAACGGGTGGAGGTGTTCGACGGGACCACGTGGTCGTCGCTCGGCAACCTGAACGCGAAGATCGCCTTGCTCACCTGGGCGAAGATCGCGGTCGACGCGACGCTCACCGAGGCGACGGTCACGATCAACGGCCAGTCGTTCTCGACGACCACGCGTGCGCAGGAGACCGACTCCCTTGCTGGCGTGTACTTCTCGACCGGCGAGCCGCTCGCGTACGGAATGGCGTTCTTCGTCGACAACCTGCGCATCGCATGATCGACGACGTCCGTACTGTCCTGCTGACCGGTCCCTGCACCGAGGACCCGTGGTTGACGCCGTTCAAGCAGCGTCGGAGTGCCGCGTTCGTCGAGGTGGACGGGGGCGGGCTGGT
This sequence comes from uncultured Actinomycetota bacterium, assembly GCA_963762635.1. Lineage (GTDB taxonomy): Bacteria > Actinomycetota > Actinomycetes > Propionibacteriales > Actinopolymorphaceae > Tenggerimyces. Next base: position 105,736 of record CAVXLQ010000003.1, on the reverse strand, counting down.
CGGCGTCGGCGAGACGTACCTCGGCTACTTCTTCCCCGAGGCCGTTCCGCTGGTCGTCGAGTACGTCAAGCCGATCTTGCTCGCGGCGGAGACGCTCGACGTGCCGGCGCTGGTGAAGCGGATGCGTACGTGCATCGCGTACTGGGGGCGGGTCGGTGTCGGCGCGGCCGTCCTCGCCGGCATCGAGGGCGCGCTGTGGGACCTGCGCGGCAAGCAGGAAGGCGTGCCCGTGCACGCGTTGCTCGGCGGCGCGCGGCACGAGTCGCTGGCGGCGTACGCGACCGGCGGACCGTCGCCGTGGCCGGTCTCGGCGTTGCTGGAGAAGGCGAACTTCTATCTGGGCTTGGGCTTTCGGGCGTTCAAGGTCGCCTCGGGCTATCTCGCTCGCGACACCCGAGAGGAGGTCAAGGCCGACGACGTCGTCGAGGTCGAGGCCGACAAGGTGCGAATGCTCCGGAAGCACCTCGGCCCGGACGTCGGCATCATCCTCGATGGGCATATGGGACACCGCGAGAGCGCCGATCGCTGGACGGCACCGGTCGCCGAGAAGGTGTTGGCCGCGATCGCGCCGTACGACGTGCTGTTCTTCGAGGAACCGCTGCCGTACCACGACCTGTCGGGCTACGCCCAGCTCGCGACCTCCGCCGCGGTCAAGGTGGCGGGCGGGGAGCAGCTCTCGACGGCGGCGGAGTTCGAGCCGTTCGCTAAGCACGGCGCGTTCGCGATCGCGCAGCCGGACGCCGCGTGGCTGGGGATCGGCGACTTCCTGACGGTCGCGTCCCGGTTCCCGTCCGTCGCCCCGCACGCCTGGGGCGCGGGCGCTGCCGTGATGCAGAACGTACACGCGGCGTTCGCCTGTGAGAACACTGTGATCGTCGAGCTCCCGCCCGCCGCCGGCCCCCTGCACACGGAGGTCTGGGGCGACGCGCTGCAGGTCCGCGACGGCCAGGTGTTGCGGCCCGAGGCGCCCGGGCTCGGCGTCACCCTGACCGAGTCCGTCAAGGAGCGCTTTCCGTTCGCCCCTGGTGCGGAGGAGTTCTCGAGCGTGCCCGGAAAGGTCATGCGCAGCTGATGAACCAGTACATCCGGACCGATCGGCGGATCCTGTTCGACGGACCGACCTCGGCCGGTCCGCGATTCGTGTCGCCGCCCGTTCTGCGGTGGCTCGACCTCCCGCAGGTCCACACCTACCGCGTGGCGGTCGCGTCGGAGAGCGAGCTGATCTGGCAGCAGGACGTCGCCGAGCCACGCGTAGACCTCGCCACCTCGTGGAAGTCCTTGCCGCACGGCCTCGTCGACGTCCTCGTCCGTGGCCTTGACGAGGCTGGGCACGACGTCGCGGTCAGGGCGCATCGGCGTTTCTGGCGTGTACCTGGCTGGGACGAGCGCCGTCAAGTGCCGCTTGACTGGCCGGCCGCGATCCATGCGTCGATGCGGCAGCTGCTGGCCCCGCCGCGCGACGAGGTGCGACCGTACGAGGCAGGTCTCCCGCGCGTGATCCACTCGAACTTCGAGGACACCGCCACCGGCGACCGCGCGCAACTCGCCTATCCCGCGTTGCATCTGCCGAGCTTCCTGACCTGCTTCACATTGTTCGCGTCCGCCTACCCGGACGACCCGCTCGCCGTCGAGGCGGCCACACAGGCGATCCAGCTCGGCGAGTGGCTGCTCGACAACCCGCTGCCGGCCGACTGGGCGTGCGGCGGTCTACCGCCATCCACGATCGAGAACGGCTCACTCGGTGGAGGGATCGAGGGCCAGTCGATCACGCTGTTCCGCGCCGCACGGGTGGCCGAGGCGATGCTGGGGCTGGCGGCGTTCACCGGCGACGAGCGGTTCCGAACGTACGCGGTGTTCGTCGCACGCGTGCTCACCGCGCACCAGCGCGAGGACGGCTCGTGGCCGCACCGCGTCGATCCGGTGACCGGCACCGTCGAGGTCGACTACACCTCCGCGGCGGTGACTCCGGTTCGGCTGTTCGCCCTTCTGGAGCAGGGCGGCGATATCTCGTTCACCACCCATCGCCTCGCCGGCGAGGCCTGGATCGCCTCGCATCCGCTGGCGACGTCGCGATGGGAGGGCATGTACGAGGACATCCCCGGCGTGGAGCCGTTCACCAACCTGGAGAACTGGGACGTCAACGAGACCTTGCGCTACCTCCTCGACGGCACCACGTCGATCACATCGCCCGTGGAGCGGGCGATCTCGCTGAACGAGCTGATCGAGGACCAGTTCGTCGTGTGGCAACGGGAGAGGTCGTCGGTCGTGACGCAGTGCCCCACACCGGCCGTGCTGGAGCAGTATCGGTGCCTGCATCCGATGGAGGTGCACACCGGCAACTGGCTGCTCTCGTTGCGATCCCTCCATCACGCGACGGGATCGGCGGAGTACCTCGACAAGGCAGTCGCAGCCGCGAACGCGATCGTGCGCGGCCAGTGGCAGTACGGCGCGTTCTCCACCTGGGGTGTGGACGAACGGTTCGGCGAGCCACTGATCCCGCTGGACTGGCCCGGCTGCAACGCCGGCGCCACGACCGCCCTGCTCCGCTGGGTCGCCTACCACGACGACCTTGTCGCCGGCCGCACACCGACCGTCGATCTCGGCGGCATCTAGCCTGAGCAGGTGACGATCACACCGTTCCGCATCGACTTTCCGCAAGCCGACCTCGACGATCTGCACGACCGCCTCGACCGGACCCGCTGGCCGGACGAGTCGCCCAACGTGGGTTGGGCGTACGGCGTTCCGCTCGACTACTTGCGCGGGCTCGTGGAGTACTGGCGGCAGGACTACGACTGGCGTGCGGCGGAGGCGGCGCTGAACGATTGGCCGCAGTTCACGACCGAGATCGACGGCGCGACCATCCACTTCGCGCACCTCAGGTCGCCGGAGCCGGACGCGACGCCGCTGATCATGACGCACGGCTGGCCGGGATCGATCGTCGAGTTCGCCCAGGTCGTAGGGCCGCTGACGAACCCGCGTGCGTTCGGCGGGGAGGCTCGCGACGCGTTCCATCTGGTGGTGCCGAGCATCCCGGGCTTCGGGCTGTCCGGGCCGACGCGCGAGACCAGGTGGGAGCATCGCCGCGTCGCGACCGCGTTCGGCACGTTGATGAGCGAGCTGGGCTACGAGCGCTTCGGCGCGCAGGGCGGCGACTGGGGCGCGGGGATCTCGCAGGAGCTCGGCCGCGTGTATCCCGACCGCCTGATCGGCATCCACCTGAACATGCTGCCCGGCGCGCCCGCCACGACCCAGCCGACCGACGAGGAGCTGGCCCCGCTGAGCCCGGCCGAACGCGAGCGCACGCTGGCGTCGTTCGAGCGCTGGAAGAAGTGGATCCGCGAGCAGGTCGGCTACGCGATGGTTCAGTCGACCCGCCCGCAGACGTTGTCGTACGGGCTGACGGACTCGCCGGTCGGGCAGCTCGCGTGGATCGCGGAGAAGTTCAGGGAGTGGATCGATCCGAGCAGCACGATCGACCGCGACCTGCTGCTGACGAACGTCACGCTCTACTGGCTGACGAAGACAGCCGGCTCGTCGGCCCGGATCTACTACGAGCGGGCGCACTCGACGTACGCCGACGAGCGATCCGACGTGCCGACCGCGTACGCGGAGTTCCCGCACGAGAACTTCATCCTGATGCGGCACATCGCCGAACGTTCGAACAACCTCGTGCGCTGGACCACCTTCGACCGCGGCGGCCACTTCGCCGCGGTCGAGGTCCCCGACCTGCTGGTCGGGGACCTCCGCGCGTTCTTCGGCAGTCTCTAGAGCGTGAAGACGACCTTGCCGAACAGGTCGCCGGTGATCATCGCCTCGATGGCGTCGCGGGCTTCGGTGAGCGGGAGCGTGCGGTCGATCAGCGGGCGGAGGCCGGTCTGATCGCAGAAGCTCAACAGGGACTGGAGTTCGGACTTCGTTCCCATGGTCGAGCCGACGACGCGGAGCTGCAGGAAGAAGACTCGGTTGAGCTCGGTCTCCGCCTTCAGGCCGCTCGTCGCGCCGGAGATGACGACCGTGCCGCCGGGCCGGAGGGCCTTGAGCGAGTGCGACCAGGTGGCCTCGCCGACGGTCTCCATGACGGCGTCGACACGTTCGGGCAGCCTTGCTCCGGGCTCGAACGCGGCGGTAGCGCCGAGCTCCGCGACCGCGCGGTCGCGCTTCTCCTCGCTCCGGCTGGTCACCCACATCCGGTAGCCCGCGGCATGACCGAGCGCGATCAGCGCGGTCGACACCCCGCCGCCCGCGCCCTGGACGAGAACGGTGCCGCCGGGTTGGACGCCGGACTGGACGAACAGCATCCGGTACGCGGTCAGCCACGACGTCGGGAGACAGGCGGCCTGCTCGAAGCTCAGGCCCGCTGGCTTGGGGACGAGGTTGCGGCGTGGGACGACGACCCGCTCGGCGAACGTGCCCTGGAACCGCTCGGAGAGCAGCGACCGCCGCGGGTCCAGCGTCTCGTCACCCGTCCAGTCCGGGTCGGAGAGCACGGCGTGAACGACGACCTCATTGCCGTCCTCGTCCACTCCCGCCGCGTCGCAGCCGAGGATCATCGGCAGCTGCTTCTCGGCCAGGCCTACGCCGCGCAACGACCAGACGTCGTGATGGTTGAGCGCGGTCGCCTTGACGGTGACGGCGGACCACCCGTCCTGAGCAGCCGGCTCTGGCCGCTCCCCCACCTCGAGCGCGGCGAGCGGGTTGTCGGCATCGAATCGTGCGGCATAAGCGGCGAACACGCCACCGACCCTAACGTGACCGCCGGCTGGCGCGAGCGAGGCGGACTTGTTGGACGGATCTCGGGCTAGAGACCGAGCTCCGTCCAACAACTCGCGGAGTGGGTCGAGCTAGACCGCCCACGGCGGAGTGGGGATGACCGAGCCGTCCTCGCCCTTGCCGGTGAAGCCCGACCGGATCGCCACGTGCAGCTCGGCTGGCTCCGCGCCGTGGTTCACCACCGAGATCGGCTCCCCCGCCGGGACGATGGCCGCGTCGCCGACCTTCAGGACCTCGCCGTCCGGCGTCACGCTGACCGAGCCGGACAGCACCATGAACAGCTCGTCGGAGTCGATGAAGTGCGACTCCGGAGAGGCGAAGCTCCCCTCCACGGTGAGCTTCCACGCACACAGCCCGGCGGATCCCAGCGCCGGCGACGCGTACACGCTGAACTGGACGCCCGGCAGTTCGAACTCGAGCCGATCAGCTTCTCGAACAACAGTCATACGTGCGGATCCCTCCCCAGATAGACAAGTCAACTTGACCAAGCTGACTTGACTATGATGCACACATGACGCCATCCGCGCAAGACCGGGATCTGGGCATCCTGATCGGCCTCGCCTACCAGCAGTTCGTCCGCGAGATGAACGCCTGGCACCACGGGCAGGGCTTCGACGACCTCGGCAGGTCCGACGGGTACGTGTTCCGCCAGCTCGCCGAGGGCCCGTCCACGGTCAGTGCCCTGGCGGCACGACTCGGCATCACCAAGCAGGGCGCCGGCCAGATCGTCGACGACATGCGCCGCCGCGGGTACGTCGAGCAGCATCCCGACCCCACCGACAAGCGCGCGAGGCAGCTCACCCTCACCGAAAAGGGACAAGCCGCCCTCAAAGCCGCACGCACGTTCCACCGCACGTTCGAACGCAGGCTGGTCCGCGAGCACGGCAAGGACGACGTCCAGCGCCTCAGGCAGCTCCTCGGGGCCATAGCTGGCCACACCGAAGAGGTCGCACCTCGGCCACCCGCTCCCCTCTAAGGCCAGGCTAGCCTAAGCTGATCGCGTGCCCAGACTGCTTCCGCTCACCGCGCTGATCACCGTCGCCGCCCTCGCCGCCGCCTGTGGCGGAGCTCCCACGGCCGAGGTCGGCGTCCCCGCTCCCGAGGCGTCGGCCTCCAGCGAGACCGCCACGTTCCTGGTGAGCGTCCCGAACGCGTTCGGGACCACCGTCGTCCCCGCCGAGCCGAAGCGGATCGTCGTCGCCGGTGCGACCGAGCAGGACGTCGTGATGGCGCTCGGCACGATCCCGGTGGGCGTGACCGAGTGGTACGGCAACCAGCCGTACGCCACCTGGCCCTGGGTGCAGGACGAGCTCGGCGACGCCAAGCCGACCGTGCTCAGCATGGCCGACGGGTTCCAGTACGAGAAGATCGCGAGCCTCGACCCCGACCTGATCGTCGCGGTCAACGCGGGCACGAAGCAGGACTCGTACGACAAGCTCACCGCCATCGCCCCGACGATCGCGCAGCCCAAGGGCGCGACCGAGTGGTTCTCGCCCTGGGATGGGCAGACCATCCAGATCGGCAAGGCGATGGGCAAGCAGCGGCAGGCCGAGGAACTCGTGGCGAAGATCAAGAAGGGCTTCGCCGACGCCGCCGCCGCGCACCCGGAGTTCAAGGGCCTGCCCGCGATCTTCCTGCAGGCGCCCTACTACGAAGGCAAGGCGATCGCGTACCAGGACGGTCTCAGCACGGCGTTCCTCACCGATCTCGGCTTCACCGTTCCGAAGGAGATCGCCGAGTACGCACCGCCCCAGGAGAACACCCAGGCGTTCATCCCCACCGAGAAGCTGAGCGTCCTCAACTCGGGAAAGGTCCTCGTCTGGGCGACCGAGGATGTCCAAGCACGTAAGGAACTGGAGAAGCAGCCGCTGTACCGGCAGCTCACGCCGGTGAAGCAGGGCAACCTGGTCTTCACCGACGCCGAGCTGGCCGGCGCGATCTACTTCACGACGCCGTTGAGCCTTCCGTACGTGCTGGACAAGCTCATTCCACTGCTGGACAAGGCAGTCGACGGAAACCCCGAGACCGTTCCCTCCGTGTCCTAGCGGTCCGCGACACCCTCGCGGCGGGCCGCGTCGGCGACCGCCTTCGCCACGACCGGCACCACCTGGGCGTCGAACGGGGACGGGATGATGCGGTCCGCCGTCAGCTCGTCCCCGACCAGATTCGCCAACGCCTGCGCGGCAGCGAGCTTCATGCCCTCGGTCACCTGACGCGCTCGAACGTCCAGCGCCCCTCGGAAGACGCCCGGGAAAGCCAGCACGTTGTTGATCTGGTTCGGGAAGTCCGACCGTCCGGTCGCGACGACGGCCGCATGCCGGCTGGCGACCCGTGGGTGCACCTCCGGCGTCGGGTTCGCCAACGCGAACACGATCGCCTCGTCCGCCATCGACGCGACGGCCTCCTCCGGCACCGTTCCGCCCGACAGGCCGATGAAAACGTCGGCACCCTTCAGCACGTCGGCGATGGAACCCGAGCGACCGGCAGGGTTCGTCGTGTGTGCCAACCGGCGCTTGACAGGTGGCAAGTCCGTACGGCCAGCGTGCAAGGCCCCCGCGCGGTCCGTCACGACGAGGTCCGTGACACCGGACGCCAAGAGCATCGCCGTCACAGCGACGCCCGCCGCCCCGGCTCCGGACACGACGACACGCGTCGAGGCGAACTTGCGACCGGTCAGGTCGAGCGCGTTCTGCAACGCGGCCAGGACAACGATCGCCGTTCCGTGCTGATCGTCATGGAAGACAGGGATATCCAGCCGATCACGCAGTCGCTGCTCGACCTCGAAGCACCGCGGCGCGGAGATGTCCTCGAGGTTGATGCCGCCGAACGCGGGCGCGAGCCGTACGACCGTCTCCACGATCTCGTCGACGCCCTTGCAGTCCAGGCAGATCGGGACCGCGTCCACACCACCGAAGCGCTTGAACAGCAGCGCCTTGCCCTCCATCACCGGCAGCGCCGCCTGCGGGCCGATGTCGCCGAGGCCGAGGACCGCGGTGCCGTCGGTGACGACCGCGACGGTGTTGGACTTCCAGGTGTAGTCGTGCACGAGCTCGGGGCGCTCCGCGATCGCCGTGCACACCCGGGCGACGCCCGGCGTGTAGGCGAGGGAGAGCTCGTCGCGGCCTCGTACCGGAACGGCGGCGGCGACCTCGAGCTTGCCGCCACGGTGGAACGCGAAGACCGGATCGGCGTCATCCAACGCCAACGAGTCGAAGGACGGGATGCTGAGCGGTTCGACAGACATGAGAACGGTGACCCTTGACATAGACAGAGCGGTAGAAGGGTGGCGTTCCACGGTCGGCCAGAGGTTGCGGTGGCCGCAGGGCGCCGTACGGGGGTCACCCGCGAGACGGCAATTGTGGCACACCGCGAGAGAAGAGGGTGGTGCGACTGTGTAAGGAACGGCACAGTCGGCAGTGCAGCCGCCAGCGGGGATGGCAGGATGCGGGGAACCCCGGACCAGGCCGGGACGCTCAAAGTTGAGCTGCCTTACAGGGAGACGACATGAGAACGCTGGTCACGCGCCGGTTGGTGGCCCTTGGGACCGCAATCGTAGCGCTCGGTGCTGCTGCCACTGCATGTGGTGACGACGGTGGCAGTGGCGGCCAGGGCGGGAACACCGCACAGCCGACGGCCGACACCGAGCTCGCGGCGCTCGTTCCGGATGCGATCAAGGCCGACGGCAAGATCCGCATCGGCACCGACGCCTCGTACGCGCCGAACGAGTTCATGGACAAGGACGGCAAGACCGTCATCGGCATGGATGTCGACCTGTTCAACGCGGCCGCCGGAAAGCTCGGCCTGCAGATCGAATGGGTCTCTGCCGTCTTCGGCGACATCATCCCCGGCGTGCAGTCGGGCAAGTACGAGGCCGGCGTCTCCTCGTTCACGGTCAACGAAGAGCGCAAGCAGCAGGTCCACATGATCAGCTACTTCAACTCCCCCACCCAGTGGGTGACGAAGAAGGGCAACCCGGCGGGCATCGACATCGAGAACGCCTGCGGCAAGCGGATCGCCGTGCAGCGCGACACCGTGCAGGTGACCGACCTCGAGGCCCGTTCGAAGACCTGCACGGACGCGGGCAAGCCGAAGATCGTGAAGGAAGAGTTCCAGGGGCAGGACCAGGCCACCGCTTCCGTCGTGACAGGCAAGAACGAGGGCATGCTCGCCGACCTGCCGATCGCCGCGTACGCGGTGCAGCAGACCGGCGGACAGCTGGAGACGCTGGCCGACCCGTACGGCGACGCGCCCTACGGCGCCGTCGTCAAGAAGGACGACCAGAAGTTCGCCGAGGCGATCCAGAAGGCCATCCAGGCATCGATCGAGGACGGCAGCTACGCCGAGGCACTGAAGAAGTGGGGCAGCGACAAGGGTGCCTTGACAGCGGATCAGGTCCAGATCGACCCGTCGGCGTCATGACCGCTCCAGCCCCCGCGCCGGAACGGGAGCGCCCGGAGCCGATCCGGGCGATTCCCGTCCGGCACCCGTGGCGGTGGGTCGCCGCGGGTGTCATCGCGATCCTGGCGCTGATGTTCGTGCACATGGTGCTGACGAACAAGGCGTTCCAGTGGGGCTTCATGTTCGAGAACGCGTTCGCCGGCCCGGTACTGGAAGGCGCACGCGCGACGATCCTGTTGACGGTCGGCGCGATGATCATCGGCATCGCGCTGGGCGTCATGATCGCGATCATGCGTCTGTCGGACAACCCGATCCTGTCCGGCGTCGCGTGGACGTACGTGTGGTTCTTCCGGGCGGTGCCGCGGGTCGTTCTCCTTGTGCTGTTCGGAAATCTCGGCATCTTGTACGCCAAGTTCGAGTTCGGCTTCCCGTTCGACTTCTGGATCGCCGATGTGTTCAACATCGACTTCTCCGGCCGTCTGTTCGGGTTCGACGCGCGTACGGTGCTCACCGGCTTCACCGCCGCGGTGCTCGGCCTCGCGCTGTCCGAGGCGGCGTACATGGCGGAGATCGTGCGCGCGGGCATGCAGTCGATCGCACCGGGGCAGACCGACGCCGCGGAGTCGCTGGGCATGTCGCGCGCGCTCACGCTGCGCCGGATCATCCTGCCGCAGGCGATGCGCGTGATCATCCCGCCGACGGGCAACGAGACCATCGCGATGTTGAAAGACACCGCGTTAGTCGCGTACGTACCGGCGTACGAGCTGTGGTTCCAGCTCCAGGGCATCGGCGCGCGTACGTTCCAGGTCTTCCCGATGCTGGTGGCGGGTTGTCTCTGGTATCTCGCGTTGACGAGCATTCTCATGGTGGTGCAGTACTTCATCGAGAAGCGGTTCTCACGAGGGTCGCGGACCGAGGGTGCAAAGCTGCGGCTCGCCCGCGGTGGCGCGGGAGGGGCGTGACGATGACCGACGTTGCTGCTGCCGGCGGGGCGATGGTCCGCGCCGAGAACGTGCACAAGCGCTTCGGGCGGAACGAGGTCCTCAAGGGCATCGACCTGGAGATCCAGCCGCGCCAGGTGGCCTGCATCGTCGGGCCTTCCGGGTCAGGGAAGTCCACGTTCCTGCGCTGCATCAACCACCTGGACAAGATCGACGGCGGGCGGCTCTGGGTCGATGGCCAGTTGGTCGGCTATCGCCAGCGCGGCGACAAGCTGCACGAGCTGCGTACGTCGGAGGTCGCGGCGCAGCGGCGCGAGATCGGGATGGTGTTCCAGCAGTTCAACCTGTTCCCGCACATGACGGCCCTGGAGAACGTGATGGAGGCGCCGATCCGGGTCAAGCGGGAGCGGCGCGAGGTCGTGCGCGAGCGTTCCGCGAAGCTGCTCGACCGGGTCGGGTTGGCCGACCATTCGACGAAGTACCCGTCCCAGCTGTCCGGTGGACAACAGCAACGCGTCGCGATCGCGCGGGCGTTGGCGATGGAGCCGAAGCTGATGCTGTTCGACGAGCCGACGTCCGCACTGGACCCCGAGCTCGTCGGCGAGGTGCTCGACGTCATGCGTCAACTCGCTCTTGACGGCATGACGATGGTGGTCGTGACGCACGAGATGGGCTTCGCGCGCGAGGTCGGGGACCTCGTCGTGTTCATGGACGGCGGCGTGGTCGTCGAGGCCGGCAAGCCGGAGGACGTACTGACGCGGCCACAGCACGATCGGACGCGGACGTTCCTGCAGCGTGTCCTGGAGCCGCGGTCACGTCCGGACGAGTGACCTCGGCCCGACGAGCTTGGCGAGCCGCGCGCTCGACTCCACACCAGTCCCCGGGCACCCCGCTCCCGTCGTTTGGACCTGGTGGTGCCGGACGACTTGTTGGACGGATCGCGACTTAGAGGCCGAGATCTGTCCAACAACTCCTAGCGTGGTGCGCGGGTGACCAGCGGCGCGAGAGCCGTCGGCGGGAACTCGGACTTGTTCACGGTCTGGTCGACAGTCCATGGTGTCCAGATGACATACCGGCCTATTCGATAGAGGGACGCCCTCATTCGAAACTGGGGCTCTGCCACTGGCAACGCCCATCCCGCATCGTGACTTCACCTCTCCACAACAGGACCGCACGTCCCTCACCCAACCGTGGTCCTGCAACGTGGCAACACCCGCCAAAACACCGCACCGGTTAGGGAAGTCGCCGCGGTCACGTCCGGACGAGTGAACCGACGAGCTTGGCCAGCTTGAGCGGTCTCGCGACGACGGCGACCAGGTCGTCGTCCTTGATCGCGCCGACCGCCCAGGAGTCGACGCCCTCGTCGGGGTTGTCGCGCTCGACCCACCAGCCGTCCTCGGCCCGGTGGGTGAGGCGCTTGATCGCGAGCGGCCGGTCGGGCAGCCGTACGAGCACCAGGTCGCCGAGCTTGGGCGTGACCCCGTACCGGACCAGCAGGCGGTCGCCGTCCCGCAGCGTGGGCAGCATCGAGCGGCCACGTACGACCGCGATCCCCATCCCTTTGCGCACTGGCCGCCCTCCACGTTCGGTTGCGTTCGTAAGGGGTAGTGTCCAATACGGCGTCATGATCAGCCAGGATGACAGGAAGAAGGGATCACGGATGCTGTCGCGTCTGTTCGCACCAACTGTCGAGGTTTCCGCCCACTGCGACCTGCCGTGCGGCGTGTACGACCCGGCGCAGGCGAAGATCGAGGCTCAGTCGCTCAAGGCGATCGCGGAGAAGGTTGCCGCCAACGACGACCCGGACTTCCGCACCCGCGCGATCATCATCAAGGAACAGCGTTCGGAGCTCGTCAAGCACCACCTCTGGGTGCTCTGGACCGACTACTTCAAGCCCCCGCACTTCGAGAAGTACCCGCAGCTGCACGAGCTCTTCAACGAGGCGACCAAGCTCGCCGGCGGTGGCGGCGGCACGAAGGCCACCACCGACGTCGAGGTGGCCGACAAGCTGCTCGCGAAGATCGACGAGATCGCCGAGATCTTCTGGGAGACCAAGAAGGCCTGAACGGCACTCGCACCGAGTCCGCACCCGATCCAGTCTGGATCGGGTGCGTTTCTCATTCCGAGCCCAGGTCGAGCGTTGCCGTTCCTTGACGAACCACGCACAAACCTGCTGACAGACTGCTGATCACGGACGACGATAGGTCCGGGGCACGGCAACTGTCGGATTTGGGGGACCTGTGGCGGCCAGCGGCGGAAAGGGCTCGCGCGACTCTGGGCCGCTCGTCGGGCGGGACGTCGAACTGCGCCGCGTCATGGCGGCGATCGAAGAGGTCGAGGCGGGGTACGGTGCCGCCGTCCTGCTCGCCGGCGATCCAGGTATCGGCAAGTCCCGCCTCGCGCACGAGGCCCTCGACCTCGCCACCGCGCGCGGGTTCACCGCCCTGGTCGGCCGCGCCCACCTGCTGCACCGCGGCCTCGCGTACGCCCCGGTCGTCGAGGCGTTGAGCCCGCGCCTGGAGGGCCTCGACCGGGCTCGCCAGGTCAAGCTGCTCGACGGTCTCGACGACCTGGGCCGCCTCTTCCCGGCCCTCCCGGTCCGCCTCCCGGACTCGATCGGCGACCCCGCGTTGGAGAAGACGCGGCTGTTCGAGGCGGTCACGCGGCTGCTCGGCCGCCTCGCCGGCGAGCATCCCGTCGTCCTGCTCGTCGAGGACCTGCACTGGGCCGACCGGGCCTCGCTCGAGCTGCTGCACTACCTCGTTCGCGGTACGGCCGACCGCCCCGTCCTCGTGCTCGGAACGTTCCGGCCGGCCCAGCTCGGCGCGCCGGAGGAGCTCGGGCATCTGGTCGCCTCGTTCCGCGCGGAGGGCCACGGCGCCGAGCTGAAGCTGGGACCGTTGCCGTCCGACGCGATCGCCGCCGTGGTCGAGCAGGCGCTCGGTGCGCGGCCGCCTGAGGCGCTCGTGACCGACGTCGTGGCGCGCGCTGGTGGAGTGCCGTTGTTCGCGGCCGCGCTGGTTCGCTCGTTCGTCGAGTCCCGCCAGCTCCTCGAGTCCAGCGGTCGCTGGACCTACCGACCGGCCGGCGGCCGAGGCGTGCCGGCCGAGGTACGCGATGCCGTTCTCGCCGTGCTCCCCGAGCTCGCGCCGGCCGAACGCAGCGCGCTCGAGGTCGTCGCCGTCTGCGGGTCCGGCGCCGATCCCGCGGTCGTGGAGAACGTCCTCAGCGCACTCGGCGAGTCCGCCGACCAGGCGCTGCGCCACCTCCTCGCCGCTCGCCTCGTCGTCGAGGACACCCACGAGGGCGGGCTGGTCTACCGAGTCGGACACCCGCTCTACGGCGAGGTCGCGTACGACTCGCTCGGCGAGATCCGCCGCCGGCGGCTGCACGCGCTCGTCGTCGGCGAGCTGGAGGAGCGCCGCCCGGACGACGTCCTCGCGCTCGCTCCGCACTACCTCGGCGCCGGCGAGCTCGTCGACGCCGTACGCGCGCTCCGCGTGCTCGAGACGGCCGGCAGCCGCGCCGCCTCCGCGCACGCGCACGAGGAGGCAGCCGCGCTCTTCGGCGCCGCCCTCGACCGCGCGCGTCAGCACCGGCCGGACCGCCGTGCCGGGCTGCTGGAGAAGCTGGGCGCGGAGTACGAGGGATACGGCGCGGTCGACGACGCGACCGCCGCCTGGGAAGAGGCGATCGCCGCGTACCAGGAGGCGTCGAACGAGTCCGCCGCCGGCCGGCTGCACTGGCGATTGGCCTTGCTGTACTGGGATGCGGGCGATCCCGTTCAGGCGGAGACGCAGGTACGGCACGGGATCCGGCTGCTGGAGAACCAGCCTCCGTCGTCGGAGCTCGTCGAGCTGCACTACGCACAGGTGCGGCTGCTGACCCGGCTGGGCGACCATCGCGAGCTGCGGTTGGCGATTCCGCGGTTGCGCGCGGTCGCCGAGGCGTCGGGCTCGCGGTCGGCGCTGGTGACGTCGGCCTTGGCGCGCGCGGATCTCGCGGTCTTCGACGACGACTACAAGAACGTACGGCTCGCCTCGGTCGAAGCGCTCGAGCTGGCCACGGAGATCGGAAACGCGCTGCACGCGAGCTACGCGCACCGGATGCTCGCGCTGCAGTCCTGTGTGACGGGCGAGCTCTCTCTGGCCGACAGGCATGCCTCGGAGCTGCTGTCGATGTCGCGCGAGGGTGGGCGACCGTCGCTGGAGTCGGTGGCACGAGTCGTTCTCGGAACGTCTGCCTGGCTGCGCGGGGACTGGGACGACGCGCTGCGGGAGTTCTCGGCGGCGCAGGAGGTGGCTGTCCGGGTCGGGGCCGCGCGTCAGGTGGCGTCGGCGCTGGCTTGCCGGTCGTTCGTGCTCGCGTTGCGGGGCAGCCGGCCTTCTGTCGAGGCGTGCCTGCGGGACGCGGAGAAGGCGTACGGCGAGATCGGGCAGGACCGCCGCTTCCTCGTGCTGGTGGAGTACGCGAACGCGTTGCTGGCCTTGCAGGAGGGCGCGCCGGACCGCGTCGGACCGTTGGCGGGGTTGTTGGCGATGCCTTCGCCGCACCTGCTGGTGCCTGTGTTGATGGCGTTCGGCGAGTCGCGGGCCTTGCTGTGCGACGAGCCGGCTTTGGACGCCGTGCTCGGGCGGCTGCGGTTGCTGGGCCGGTACGGCGCGTTTCCGTCGTTCGTGGGGCTGCGGATCGAGGGACTTTTCGCCCGTACACAAGGCCGCTCGGACTTCGCGGCTGCCCGGCTGTCGGAGGCGGCGGACGGTTTCGCCGAGCTGTCCATGGGCTTCGAGTCGGCCCGGGCTCGGCTCGAGTGGGCCGAGGTGGTGGCGCCGCAAGGCGCGGTTGACGGGCTCGTCGAGGCGGTGTCGGCGGGGTTGGAGCTGTTCGGCACCCTGCGGGCGGCGCACTGGACCGACCGCAGCCGGCGGCTGCTCCGTACGTTGGGCGTCCGCGTCCCCCAACCCCGCAGTCGCTCCGGCGCCGCCCTGACCCCGCGCGAGCTCGAGATCGCGCTCCTGGTGGGCGACGGCCTGACGAACACCGAGATCGCCGAGCGACTGTTCCTCTCCGCCCGCACGGTCGGCACCCACCTCCAACACATCTACGAGCGCCTCGGCATCCGCTCCCGCGTCGCCCTGGCGCGCTGGACGAGCGAGAACGCGCAGAGCCAGGACTAGGACTAGGACGACCCGGAGGCTCCATGGGTGTCGAGGAGAACAAGGCGCTGGTGCGGCGCTTCTACGAGTCGGTGTGGAACGCCGGTGACCTCGACGTCGCGGACGAGGTGTTCGCCGACGACTACGTACGGCACGACCTCCGCCCCACGCAGGCACCGCCCGGCTGCGACAGTGCGGCCGTGTCCATCTCGCTGCGTAAACTGACGGCTCGTGTTCCTGTCCGTGAGGTCAAACGCACGCAGTGACGGTTGCCCGTTCGATCCGAAGGACTGAGCTGTGCCGGACCGACCTGAGATTGTGTGCATCTGCGGCTCTGCCCGGTTCGTGGACGAGATGCGCGCGGCGAACCGCGACTTGACCTTTGCGGGCGTCATCGTCGTCGCGCCAGGCGTCTTCCTGTGCGCCGAGGAGCACGAAGCAAACGAGGTGATCACCAACGAGCAGAAGACCGCGTTGGGCGCCCTCCACCTGCGCAAGATCGACCTGGCTGACCGCGTTCTGGTCGTCAACCCCGGCGGGTATATCGGCGAGTCCACGAGCAGGGAGATCGCCTACGCCCGCGCCACCGGCAAGCCGATCTCGTTCACCGATCCCGTCTGACCCAGTCGACGGCTCGTGGTGCGCGCGTGCAACGAGTCTCGGTCAGCCACCTAGCGTGTCGCTTGAGCAACACGGCCTAGCGCTACTCGTAGTCGGCGGCGACCTGGATCAGGGCGATCAGGCCGCTGGCGTACTCCATCGCCTCCTCGTGGCCTTCTTCGAACGGGGGTTGGAAGCCGACGCCCTCCCATTCCCGCGTCGTGGGGTTCCAGCGGTCGTTTCCGACTTCGAAGTTCCAGGCGAAGATGTGGTTCTCGTACCACAGCTGGTCGGCGGAGTTGCCGGCCGCGGAGTAGAGGACGTCGGCGACGGGGCCGGTGTACTGCGGCCACGTCACCGTTCCGCGCTCGGCGGCGATCGCCTGCTCGATCTGGCGCGCCGACTCTTCGAAGAACGCCTCTTCACCCGCCGTCGGTCGCGGCAGCGTCACCCGACCGGCGAGCTGGTACGCGCCCGGCGACCACATGAAGTAGCCGCCGTAGCTGTGGACGTTCATCGAGAACTTGATGTTCGGATGCCGGTCGGCGAGCCAACCCACGTTCCGGCTCTCCGGCTCGGAGTTCTCCGAAGGCCCGGCGAACGTCCCGGACGTACAGCTCGCGGAAGCACCGAAGTACCCGTCGAACAGCGAGCCCACCCGGTAGTTCCGGTTCACGTCCACACCCCACTGGTCGCGCCGCGCTGGGTCGGACGTGTCCGCGGGACAGTGGTTCGTCAGGTTCTTCCGCTGCATGTTCGCGTCGTAGAAGCTGTAGTTCGCCCCGTCCGGGTTGGTCGACGGGAGGATGAAGATGTCGGTCTCGCGCAGCAGCCGGCGCGTCGCGGGGTCCTTCGCGTAGTTCCGCAGCAGCCGTTCCGCCCCCTCGACCGTCACCAGCGGCGTCACCCACTCGCGCGCGTGCTCCTGCGCGTACGCGAGAACGCCGGTCTTCGAGCCGTCGCGATGTACGCCAATCCTCAACGCCTGCACGCGATACGGCTTCCGCGACACGCTCGCCGGCGCGTCGAGGTCGTCGGTGAGGTTCGTCCGCGCGGCGGGTACGACGACCCCGGCGCCCGCGTTGCCTCGGTACGTCGTCGCGGACAGCACGCGCTTGGCGTCGGCGTTCAACGCCGCCACCACCTGCGCGGCAGTCGACGTGACCGAGCCGGCGGCGTCCGTCGCCAGCCACACCGTCACCCTGCTCCCCCGCTGGCTCACCGAAAGCGGTCGGTTTGCCTTTGTGGGGTTGACCAAAGTCACCGAGACGCGGTTACCGCCCTCGGAGCCGTACGACTTCGACGTCACCACGACCGACGTGGCCTCCGTCGTCCCGAACACTGCCTGCGCGTGCCGGCGGTACCCGTTCGTACGGTTCGGCAACGTGATCAGGCTGGTGAGCTTGGGGAACTGCCGGTGCAGCCGCTCGATCCGGTCGTACAGCTCGTCCGGCGCCATGTAGTGCGTGACGAAGTCCTTCTGGTACTTCGGGCTCGTCGGCGGCATCGGCTTGCCATCCGGCCACGAGGCGACCGGCGCCGACGCGCTGCCGCCCTGGCTCGAGGTCACGGTGACGTTCACGGGCCGCGCCGTGGCGGGTACGGGCGTCACGAACCAGTGCCCGCGGTAGACACCCGCGTCGACGTTGCGCGGCAGCTCCGCGGAGGCCGTTCCGCCGTCCGCGGTAGTCCAGGTGGCCGTCAGCGTGACGTCCGGGCTCGCGCCGGCGTCGGTGAACGCCTCGACGGACAGGAAGTTCTGCGTGCCGGACGGGAACCACACCGCCCGCCGGATCGTGACCGAGTCGACCGCGGCGAGGGCCTGCTGCTCGGCGCGTACGGTGGCGTCCCGTTCGGCCGTGCGCTGCCTCGAAGCGGCGGCGGACTGGATCGTGTCGACCACGGCGAAGCCGCTCGCCCGGAGGGCCGTCAGCTCGGTAGGAGTGACGACGGCGTCGATCTCGATCCCGCCGTTCGCCTCCCGTACTCGCGTGGTGAGGTCGGTCCCCGCCGCGATCAGGCGGTCGAGGCCGGCGCGGTCCGGCACCCGCAGGGTGACGACGGCGGCCTGCTCCGGGGCGCTGGCGATGGCTTGGTCGGCGGCAGGCGCGGCGGGCGCGGGCGGCGGTGCGGCGTTGGCGACTCCCGTGAGGGCCGCGGCACCCCCGACGAGTCCGGCGATCAGGAGACGAACGAGTGCGGATGACATCGAAACCTCCCCGTGGTTCGGTGAGGTCAGTCAAGGCGACACGACGCGGCTTGCCCAGAGGTCGCCGTGGCCAAAGCCGGGTGTCCGCGTACGGTGGGGTCCGCGAACGTAGGCGAAGGAGCGCAGGTGACCGAGACATCCGACGTCAGCGAGACGGCAGCCCAGGCTGGCGAGACCCATGTGGTCGACCTTGGGCTGCCCGCGTTGACCCCGTACGTGTCCGTGCTGCGGTCCACCGCGGCCGCGCTCGCGGCTCGGCTGGACTTCACCATCGACGAGATCGAGGATCTGCGGATCGCGGTCGACGAGGCAAGCTCGTTGCTGCTCTCGCAGGCGATCTCGGGGACCCAGCTGCAGTGCCAGTTCCGGCTGAGCGGGCCTGATCTGACCGTCTCGGTGTCGGTGCTCTCGGAGTCGCCGAAGGTGCCCGCGCGAACGTCGTTCGCCTGGACCGTCCTGTCGGCGCTGGCCGGCACGGTCGACGCGTCGGCGGACTCGGCGGGAGGCCGCGCGACGATCAGCCTGACCAAGCGCGGCGAGGCGGCGGCGAAGCGGTGAGCGAAGAGTCCACCGTCCCGGCGCCCTCCTCCCTCGAGGACCCGCCGGACCTCAAGTTCGGTACGCCCGCGGCTCGGGAGGCGACGCACGCGCTGTTCGCCCGGCTCTCCGCCGCCGAGCGCGGGACGCCGGCGCATGCGGCCGTTCGTGACCAGCTCGTCGAACTGCACCTGGCGCTGGTCGAGCACCTCGCCCGCCGGTTTCGCAACCGCGGCGAACCGTTGGACGACCTGGTCCAGGTGGCGACGATCGGCCTGATCAAGTCGGTGGACCGGTTCGACACCGAACGCGGCGTGGAGTTCTCGACGTACGCGACGCCAACGATCGTGGGCGAGCTCAAGCGGCACTTCCGCGACAAGGGCTGGGCCATCCGGGTGCCTCGGCGCCTGCAGGAGCTGCGGCTGTCCCTGACGGCGGCTTCCGGTGACCTGACGCAGCAGTTGGGTCGGGCGCCGACCGTTGCCGAGCTGGCTTCGAAGCTCGGGGTCTCCGAGGACGACGTTCTGGAGGGGCTCGAGTCGGCGAACGCGTACTCGACGCTGTCGCTGGACGCTCCCGATCAGGGGCAGGACGACGCTCCGGCTGTGGTGGAGTCCTTGGGCGTCGACGACGAGGCTCTCGAGGGTGTGGAGTATCGCGAGTCGCTCCGGCCGCTGCTGGAACGGTTGCCCGAACGGGAGAAGCGGATCCTGTTGCTGCGCTTCTTCCGGGGGCTGACGCAGTCGGAGATCGCCGCCGAGATCGGGATCTCTCAGATGCACGTCTCTCGGTTGCTGGCTCGCACCCTGACTCAGCTGCGGGACGAGCTGCTCGACGAGTAGCCCTCTCTGGCCGGTGATCATGATCGGGATCATGAAGCCAAAACGGCGTATACGACCGTTCCGCCTTCATGATCCCGATCATGATCACCGGGCACGGACGGCTTAGAACGTGCGCTGGTCCCGTTGCTCGTCCTCGGTCCGGAACACGGCGGTCGAGCCGGGGAGCAGCAGAAAGACCAGACCGCCGATAGCCAGCAGCAGCATGGCGTAGCCGATCGGGGTGGTCGGGGCTTCGACCAGCTGGTACCCGATGGGCAGCATCAACAGTTGAACGAACACGGCCGGGCCGCGGCTCCAGCGCCGGCGTCGGAGCAGGCCCAAGGCCAGGGCCACGAGCAAGGCCCCAGCCACCAGAACGAAGCCAGCGGTGGACAAAGCGATGGCCAAACCTACGGGCCGGTCCGCAACGATCTGGACCACCATCCACACCCCAGCCACCAGCGCGCCCAACCCCTCGAGAGCCGCGACACCAGCAGCGGCCAGCAAGGACCAAGGAGCGACAAGAGAGATTTGGCCCGATTTGGGCGGATGAGGCGAAGGCGGGCGGGCAGCCATGGACGCAGACTACGCCGCTGCGTAGGAGACGCTCACAGTGCCGTCCAGCGGGACGAGAACGGCGATCGTCCACTCCTCACTACTCTGTGTGAGCAGATCGTCCGGTTTGTGATGTAACTGACACAGATTTTTCCACTCAATGTCGTGCCCAGGGTCTTGTGCATCGCAGCCATAGTTGAAAGCATCGAGCGTGCAGAGAGGTGCTGCCACCCGATCGGTAGCGGCGCCGGGGGCTGACGCAGCGATCACACTCCGTGTGGGCGCCACTGGGAGACCGGTGTTCTATTTGCGCGCGCGGACGATCGTGAAAGTGTTCACACACGCAAGAAGACTTAACCCGCATAGCGCGGGCGGCTTGGCCGTTTCCGCGCTCGATACCGAGGAGTGAGACCTTGATGGACTGGCGCCACCGGGCCGGCTGCCGGGACGACGACCCAGAACTGTTCTTCCCGATTGGGAACACGGGTCCTGCGCTCCTGCAGATCGAAGAGGCCAAGGCGGTTTGCCGTCGCTGCGACGTTGTCGATCTCTGCCTGCAGTGGGCCCTCGAAACTGGACAGGATGCCGGCGTGTGGGGCGGCATGAGCGAGGAAGAGAGGCGCGCGCTCAAGCGCCGCGCCGCACGTTCTCGCGCCAGGATCGTCTGACAGACGCAGTAGCCGTACAGGGCCCCTGCTACTACCGGCAGGGGCTCTGGCCTTTCCCCAAGCCCCTACCGAGGACCATCCGGTACGTCGAGCACGACACGCGTGCCCGGACTGTCGGGCCGCGGCCCGATGGAGAACTGGCCCCCGAGCTCACTGATCACCAGCGTGCGTACGATCTGCAGCCCCAAACTGCCCGACTGCTCAGGATCGAAGCCCTCCGGCAGCCCCTTGCCGTCGTCCTCCACGACGACCCGCAGCCTGCCCGCTCGACGGTCCGTCGTGACCTCGACCGAGCCCTTGCCGTGCGAAACGCCATGCTGGACGGCGTTCTGCACGACTTCGGTGATCACCATCGCCAACGACGTCGCCACCCCGGCGTTCAGCTGGCCGAACGAGCCCTGCCGCCGCGGCCGCACCCGGGACTCGGGCGTCGACACTTCCACGACCATCGCGAGCACCTGGTCCGCGACCTCGTCGAAGTCAACCAATTCGTCGTAGCTTTGCGACAAAGTTTCGTGCACGATCGCGATCGTGCCCACGCGCCGAACGGCCTCCTCCAGCGCGTACCGGCCATCTGACGTCGTCAATCGCCTTGCCTGCAAGCGCAACAGCGCCGCGACGGTCTGCAAGTTGTTCTTGACGCGGTGATGGATCTCCCGGATCGTCGCTTCCTTCGTCAACAGCTCTCGCTCGCGACGCCGTAGATCGGTCACGTCCCGGATCAGCACCAACGCCCCGACCGAACGGCCGGCCGGCATCAGCGGGATCACCCGCAGGATCAGCGTCGCGGCCTCGTTCTCCACCTCGGTGTCGCGCGGCGCACGGCCTGACACCAGCGCGCCGATCGCCTCGTCCACCGGTTGCGACGAGGGCCGAACGAGCCCAGCGGTCACCGAGCCGAACGCGGCACCCACCAGGTCGCCGGTCAGCCCGATCCGCCGGTACGCCGACTGCGCGTTCGGGCTCGCGTACGTCACCATCCCGGCCGCGTCGAGCCGCACCAGCCCGTCCCCCACCCGCGGCGCGGAGCCCAGGTCGACCCGTTCACCGCGCAGCGGAAAGCGGCCCTCGCTGATCATCCGGGCCAGATCCGTCGCGGTCTGCAGGTACGTGAGCTCGAGCCGGCTCGGCGTCCGTACGGACAGCAGGTTCGTGTTCCGCGCGATCACCCCGAGCACCCGGTCGGACCGGCGTACGGGGATGCATTCGATCCGGACCGGAACCTCGTCCCGCCACTCCGGATCGCCCTCGCGACAGATCCGGCCCTCGTCGAACGCGAGCTCGACCATCGCCCGGCGCCCCCGCGCGGAGAACGTTCCGACGAGGTCGGTCAGGTGCGCGGTCGGTCCGGTCGTCGGCCGCATCTGCGCGCCGACCCAGAATCCGCGGTCGTCGGTACCGGGCAGCCACAGCACGAGATCGGCGAAGGACAGGTCGGCCAACAACTGCCAGTCTGCGACCAGCATGTGCAGCCACTCCAGATCCTCAGCGCTGAGGTCGGTATGGTGCCGAACGACGTCGTCGAGCGAGGGCACGTCAGGAGCGTATCCTCACCTGCCCTACACTCGGCGCGGTCTGTCGTTGCGAGGTTTGTCTGAGAACCTGCTGTTGCGTCGCGATGTCCCGTGCTCGTTCGAAGGAATTCGAAGGGAGAAGACTCCGGTGGGGGTTCGGTCGGACTACTGGGAGCAGATCCGTGCGAGCGGGTTCCGGCTGCCTGGTGACCGCCCGCTGGACGATCTGACCACCGAGCTCGTGCAGATGATCGGCGACCCGGACCCCGACGTCCGCGACGGCATCGCCTACCCCGTCCTCGCCACCTGGGTCGAGGAGGGCGTGTACGACGACCTCCTCGCCGGCTTCGGCGACGGCGTCTCCGAGGGCCTGTTCACCGGCCTCGGAGAGGACGTCACGGACAGCGTGCTGCGGCGTTCGTTCTCCGCCCTGCTGCTCGCCGAGGCGGTCCTCCGCGACACCAAGACCAAGGTCGTCCACTCCGACGCGATCTTCCGCTGGGGCGACCGCGCGGCCTCCTGGTTCGTCCGCGAACGTGACCTGCGCGGGTTCGTCGAAGGCCGCGGCTGGGCGCACGCCGTCGCGCACGGCGCCGACCTGATCGGCGCGCTCGCCCGTTCGCACCACTTCGGCAAGCTCGAGCTCACGGTCCTGCTGGACGTCGTCGCCGACCGGCTGCTCACGCCCACCACGTACCGGCTCCACCACGGCGAGGACGACCGGCTCGCGTTCGCGGTGATGGTCGTCCTGCACCGCAACCAGGTGGGGATCGACGTTCTGGAGCCGTGGATCGAACGGCTCGCCGCGGCCCTCGTCGCGCCGAAGATGGACGACCACGAGACCGCGCCGGAGTGGCCGACGCCGATGGCCGGCAACACCCGCGCGTTCCTGCGCTCCCTGCACCTGCTGCTGGCGCTGGGCGTACGCGGCCAGCAGACGCCGCAGGACCTGGCGCTGTTCGGCAAACCGCCGGAGGTACGCGCCGACCTGCTGCTCGTGCTGCTCCGCGTCCTGCGCGGCAGCGTGCCGGGCATCGCCGCTCCCCCTGCGACGCCTCTCCCTTAGGCTCCCGCCATGGCGGAGCTCGAGGGACACGGCGGCGACATCGCGGTCGCCATCGCGAAGGCACACGGCGTCGAGACCATGTTCACTCTTTCTGGTGCACACGTGTTTCCGCTGTACGACGCGGCGGTCGGCGGCAAGGAACAGCCGCAGCCGGCGCCGCTGAGACTGCTGGACGTACGGCACGAGCAGACCGCGGTGTTCGCCGCGGAGGCGACCGGCAAGCTGACCCGTACGCCCGGCCTCGCGGTCGTCACGGCAGGCCCTGGCGTCACGAACTCGGTCAGCGCGATCGCTCAGGCGTACTTCACCGGCGTCCCGATGGTCGTGCTCGGCGGTCGCGCGCCGACGCAGAGCTGGGGCAAGGGCTCGTTGCAGGAGCTCGACCACCCGCCGCTCGTCGCGCCGGTCACGAAGCTCGCCAAGACCGTCTCGCACGTCGACCAGCTCGCGCCCGTCGTCTCCGAGGCGTTCAGGGTCGCGGCGACGCCGCACCTCGGCCCGACCTTCGTCGATGTGTCGATGGACCAGCTCTACAGCCGTACGACAGCTGAGCTCGGCGCGCCCGCGCCGGTCGGACGGGTCGAGCCCGACGGCGACGCGCTCGCCGAGATCGCCTCGCTGCTCTCCGATGCCGAACGGCCGGTGTTCGTCCTCGGCTCCGACGTCTGGCTCTCCGGCGCCAACACAGCCGCGCTCGCGGTCGTGGAGGCCTTGGGCGTTCCGGCGATCACCAACGGCATGGGCCGCGGCATCCTGCCCGCCGGGCATCCGCAGCTGGTGACGAAGGCACGGTCGACGGCGTTCGGCCAGTGCGACCTCGCCGTCGTGATCGGTACGCCGCTGGACTTCCGGCTCGCGTACGGCACGTTCGGCGGCAAGAACGGCGCCCCGCCGGCGAAGGTCGTCCACCTCGCGGACTCCCCCGGGCAGATCGCCCAGCACGCCTCGCTGGCCGCGTCTGTCTCCGGCGACCTCGCGCTGGTGCTGGAGGGGCTCCTGGCGGCCTTCGAGCAGCTGCTGCGACGCCCTTCGTGGGGCGACTGGGTGTCCACGCTGCAGGACGGCGTACGCGCCGGAGCCGAGCGCGACGCCGCGCTGCTGTCAGCGTCCGCGGACCCGATCCACCCGGCGAGGATCTACGGCGAGCTGACCGGGCTGCTGGCCTCCGACGCCGTGGTGATCGGCGACGGCGGCGACTTCGTCTCGTTCGCCGGCAAGTATGTCGAGCCGGGCGCCGCGGGCTGTTGGCTCGACCCCGGCCCGTTCGGCTGCCTCGGCGCCGGTCTGGGCGCGGCGATCGCGGCCAGGCTCGCGAGGCCGTCGTCCCAGGTGGTCCTGCTGCTCGGCGACGGTGCCGCGGGGATGTCGCTGATGGACGTCGACACGTTGGTCCGGCACAAGCTGCCGGTGGTCATGGTCGTCGGCAACAACGGCATCTGGGCGCTGGAGAAGGGCCCGATGCAGATGCTGTACGGCTACGACGTCGCGGCCGACCTGCAGCCCGGCACCCCGTACGACGCGATCGTCACCGCACTCGGCGGAGCCGGCGAGACCGTACGCCGGGCAGAGGATGTCAAGCCGGCCTTGCAGCGGGCGTTCGACGCCGGAGTTCCTTACCTGGTGAACGTTCTGACCGATCCTGCGGCCGCGTACCCGCGCTCGACGTTCGGCGTCTAGACCGGCAGCTCGAGGCTCCGGCGCGCGAGGCTCACTCGCCACGCCGCGTCCTCGGCCGGACTCGGGGAAACGTCGGGGCGGGCCGTCAGCAGGCAGTGCTCGGTCTGCCGCGCGGCGATGAGGAGCGGGAGGTATTGCTCCCATTCCACCGGCAACGGGCGGACGGATCGGTAGCCCGCCAAGTACGCGTCGCGAAGCTTTGGGTAAGCGGGGTTGTCGAAAATGGCCCCGGGATAGCCCGCGAGGTTGCCGAGCAGCGGGCACAGGTCGTACAGGAAGTAGCCCCACCCGCAGTCGTCGAAGTCGAACGCGCCGACCTCCCAGCCGCTGCGGCGACGGCGGAGGAAACAGTTGCCGAGGATGTAGTCCTGGTGCGTGATGCCGAACGCGTCCCCGCCGCGGCCGAGGTCGTCGAACACCGCGCGCGTCCGGTCGGCGACCTCGTCGTACAGCTCGCGGTCCTTCGGCCCGAGCAGGTCCTCGATCGAGAACGCCGGCCGGAACGGTGACGCGGCGACCGTGAACATCCCGTCGGCGTCCCAGACAGGCAGCTCGAAACCAGCCAGAGGCGAGAATTCCTCAGCCGTGTTGTGGATTCGCCCCAGTCCGCGCCCGAGCGCGTGCACGCTGGCGACGCCGAGCCCGTGGCCGGGAACGAGTACGCGACCGTCGAGCCAGGTCTGCAGATCGCCACAACGCCGCTGGCCGTCGGCGTCGTCGAGCTCGACGAGGAGGTCGCCGTCCCGGGTCTCGATCGGAGCTGGCACCGTCGGGTCATCGCCGAGAGTGCGGACGAAGGTCAGCTCCGACCGCACGTACGCGGGCGTGCGATATCCGGCGCGACGTATGCGGAGCACGTAGCGAGCGTCGTCGGCCCGCACCTCGAAGGTGGCGTTCAGGCCGAGCTCCAGCGTCCGAAGTGTGGGCCGGTCGCCCCATTCGTAGGCGTCCAAGGCGGTTCGCGCGAGCTGTTCCAGTTCGGCTGTCATTGCCGCCCACGTTAGGAGCGACCGCAGACCAGGTCCAACGAATATCGGCCCCCAACTGGGTGAAGGGGGATCACCGTTCTCCACGGTGAGGAAACATCGACAATGTCTCAGTCTCAGCGCGACGGTCTCGCTCCCGAAAACTACGTCCTCGGGCGGAGCGAGTCGGAGTACGACCGGCTCCGGATCCAGTCCCAGCTGTTCGAACCCATCACCGAGCCGGCGTGCGTGCTCCGGACGGCTCCGACATCGGTGCCGTCCAGACCCCCACTCAGCCAGCTGGCGCCGATCTACGCGTTGGCGTTCGAGGACGTGTACGCGACCTCGCCCATACTCGTCAGCGCCTGGAAACGTAAGCCTGCTTGAAGAAACTCACACCTCGCGCTGGAACGCGAGGAGGGTGAAGTCGGGCACCGGCTCCCAGTCCCGGTCCGCCGAACGGCGGAAGCCGAGACGTTCGTAGAGCCGGTGCGCGGCGGCCATCGCCGTACTGCTCGACAGCACCACGCCGTGCTTGCCCTCGGCGACCGCTGCCTTGAGGCAGGCGCGGACGAGGGCCTCGCCGACGCCCTTGCCTCGTGCCGTGGGGGAGACGGCGAGCATGCGGAACTCGCCCTCGTCCGGCTGGGAGATCTCGCACCAGGGCGAGCTGGTCGGGCAGTACGTGGCGGTGCCGTAGATCTCGCCGGTCGTACGGTCGACCGCGACGAGCAGCCGGGCCTCGAGCGCGCGCTGCTTGGTGGCGCGGAGCTTGTCAAGGTACGGGCTGTCGGGCTCTTGCAGCTCGTCGCGCAGGTACGCGCTGACGGTGAGCTCGCCGATCTCGTCGTACTCCTCCGGCAGCGCTGGCCGGACGAGCGGCCACGCGTCGAGGTGTCGGACGTAGGCGAGCATCGGGTCGCCGGACCGTGCGATCTCGTCGCGTTCCGGAACCCGGTCGAAGCCGAGCCGGCTGTAGAGCCGCTGTGCCTCCGGCATCGTCGTCATGGTGTCGAGGCTGAGGCCGGAGTAGCCGGCGAGCTTGGTCCGGGCGACGCACTCCGCGACGAGCGCCGTACCGACGCCGTGGCCGCGCGCCTCCGGTCGGGTGGCGAGCAGCCGAAGCTGCGCCTCGGTCTGCGCTTGGCTGTAGTGGTAGCCGCCGCCGGGATGGGCGAGCGCCACCGTTCCCAGGATTCTGCTGGAACCCGGCAGGAAGGCGACCAGGGTCTCCAGGCCGGCAGCGCCAGCCCGGCTGGCGCTGTCCGCGATCCATTCGAGATAGGAGGGGGAGACGAGCTTTCCGCCCCCATAGACCTCGACGAGAAGCTCGCCGATGTCGTCGTGTTCGGTCAGTCGGGCGTCGCGAACGAGGGGAAGCACCCCTACTTCATAGCAGGACGCCTACGCAGGTCCAGGAACGGCTTCCAGCCCTCGCGCGGCTGCCAGTCGCGGCCGGTCCGGTGGTCCGGGGTCCAGCCGGCGATCGAGGCGATGGCGACGAGGAGGAAGACTCCGAGTAGCACCAAGAACTCCATGTCTCAAGGATCCGCCGTTCCGCCTGGCGAAACGAGTGGCAGGAAGGCCATACCCCCTCGATTTTCGGCCATATGATGGTGGCATGTCGCGGATCAAGTCGGTGGCCGTCCCGATCCTCCCGAATGTCGCCCCGTTCGAGCTCGGAACCGTGTGCGAGGTGTTCGGGATCGACCGTTCCGAAGCGGGCTTCCCGCGGTACGACTTCTGGCTCTGCGGGCCGACGGCGGGCAAGCCGGTGCCGACGAAGAGCGGGTTCGACCTCGTGCCGCCGTACGACTACAGCAAGCTCGACGACGCCGACCTGATCGCCATTCCCGCGGCGCCGCTGGTCGAGATCTACCCGGAGGCGCTGCTCGAAGGCGTGCGTCGCGCGGCGGCTCGGGACGCCGTGCTCGTCAGCATCTGCTCGGGCGCCTTCGTGCTCGGCGCCGCGGGCTTGCTCGACGGGCGGGAGTGCACGACGCACTGGATGTGGGCGGAGCAGCTGCAGCAGCGCTTCCCGACCGCGAAGGTCGACCCGGACGTGCTGTACGTCGAGTCCGGCAACATCTGGACAAGTGCGGGGACCGCGGCCGGGATCGACCTGTGCCTGCACCTGATCCGCGAGTTCGAGGGCTCGGAGATCGCGCGGAAGCTGGCCCGGCGGATGGTCGTACCCCCACAGCGCTCGGGCGGACAGAAGCAGTACATCGAGACGCCGCTGCCGACCTCTCGTGGTGGGACGTTGGAGTCGTTGCTGTCGTGGATGGCGGCCAACCTGGACGAGGCGATCACCGTTCCCCTGTTGGCCGAACGGGCCCACATGGCGCCGCGCACGTTCGCCCGGCGGTTCCGGCAGGAGACGGGAATGTCGCCGCACGACTGGCTGACCGAGCAGCGGGTGCTGCTCGCCCGGCGGTTGCTGGAGGAGAGCGACCTCACCGTGGACGCGGTGGCCGCGCGGACCGGGTTCGGGAACGCGGCCGTGCTGCGGAACCACTTCGGTCAGCGGATGGGGACGACGCCGCAGGCCTACCGGGCGACGTTCCGCCTCGGCCGCCCTGCCTAGGCCGGGTCCTGTGCGGGGATCGCGGCGATCGCCTCGATCTCGACCAGCGCGCCGGGAACTGCGAGGCTGACCACGAACGCACCGGTGATCGCCGGCGGCGGCTGCGGGATGAACGGTCCGACCGCGGCGAAGCCCTCCTGCAACGACACGCCGTCGGCGATGAGGATCGTCCACTTCACGACGTCGGAGAGCTCGGCGCCAGCAGCCTTCAAGCTGGCTTGCAGATTCTCCATCGCTCGCTTGGACTGCTCGGCGATGCCCGGGCCAACGATCGTGCCATCGGGCCCGACGCCGTTCTGGCCGCCGACATAGATCGTGTCGTAACCGGCAGGGACGCGGACGGCCTGGCTGAAGGCCGGGTTCGCGTGCATGCCTTCGGGGTTCAGGTAAGTGTTCGGCATAGGAGAACTGTAACCTGTTTAAAGGGTTACAGGCAAGCGGCTGGAGGCGATCCCCTAGCCTTCCAGACTGTGACCGCGCGGATCGAGGCGTTCCTCGTCAACCACAACACGTCGCTGTTCGCGGAGCTCGCGCTCCGTACGTTCGTCGCGACCCATCGGGAGTGGCTGTCGTCCGGGCGGATTCGTTTCACGATCATCGACAACCACTCGACCGACCCGGGCCTGCCTGCGTTGAAGGCGGCCTGCTCGGACGCACCGGTGGAGTGGCAGCTCTCGCGATGGCCGGCAGCGGATGCTCCCGTGAACAGCCACGGCGATGTGCTGCGCGATTTCGTCATGGAGCACGGCGACGCCACGCACTTCCTCTTCATGGACGCCGACGTGTACTTCCTCTCCGAGGACTGCGTCGGCGTCATGCTCGACGAGCTGGTGGCGTTTCCCGACTTGTGGGCGGTACAGGGACGGTTCGCGTGGCTCGAGGAGCACAGCGGCGCAGGGGCCAGCGCCGACGTCTGGGCCGGTCACCCGCAACAGCTCGGAGCGTCGATCGACGGAGCTGTCGCGGGTCCGTTCACCGGGCAGCACAAGCCCCGTTGCCATCCCGCGCTGGCGCTGGTCGCCAACACCCCGGTGTTTCGACGGGTCGCCGAGATCGTCGGGCTGTCCGCCGGCGTCATCATCGCCGCCGACGAGACGATCGGTGGCTTCGCTGACACCTTTGGCCTTGCCTCGATGGTGATGCGTACCCACGGCCTCCGGCACGCGTTGTCCAGCGTGACCGTCGGGCACTACCACGGCGTCAGCTACGACGACCCCACCCAGCCACGTGACTGGAAGGTCGCAGACTGTCAACGACGCCTTGCGGGGTTACGCGCCTCCTAAGCAGGCCGGCGGGTCGCCCTGGCGAGGAAGCGTTCGCGGTCGACCACCACGCGGGTCACGGTGCCGCGGGCGACGAGGCGGCCGTCGATGGCGTCGGAGGCGCGGACGTCGAAGCGCAGCGAAACTCCGTCGACGCCGATCAGCTCCGCGTGGACGTCGACCCGCTCCCCCACCGGGCTCGCCGCGAGATGGTCGAGCTCGACCTTCGTCCCCACGCTCGTCTGACCGGCCGAGAGCGCGTGGGCGATCGCCGTACACGTGGCCTGCTCGGCCCAGGCCAGCAGGCGCGGCGTGGCGAGCACGGGGACGTCGCCACTGCCCACCTCTTCGGCGGTGTCCTCGGAGCGGACCAGATGCGGCACGGTGGCCGCCAGACCGGGCGTCAGCGTGGACATCGGCGGCTACTCGAAGACCACGAGGATGTCGCCCTCCTGGACGACCTCCCCTTGCTTGACCGTGACCTCGCGGACGACGCCGGCCGCCTCGGCGAGGACGGGGATCTCCATCTTCATCGACTCGAGCACGAGCAGCGACTGGCCGGCTACCACCGCGTCGCCCGCCTCGACCTCGATCTCGAACACGTTGGCCACCATCTCGGCACGCACCGGCTCGGCCACACGCCCTCCTTCGTCCGAGTCTCCACGAAGACTAGAGCGGAACGGCCGCCGTCCTGTTCAGGACCCGCGCGAGCGACGAGACCACGCGAGGGTCGTACTCGTACGCCATGCCCAGCCGGAGCCGCTCCAGGGCGTCGACCCGGGCCTCGTCGGCGAGCGAGGCGCCGACCAGGTCGTCGTACGCGTTCGCGACCTTGATGATGCGCGCCTCCTGCGGCACGTCCGCGTCGTCGGGTAGGTGCGGGCGGCGGTACGGCTCGGCCTGCGCCTCGACGATCCCGGCGACCTCCTCGAGCACACCGGTCTGCCGGATCACGGCCGCGCCGAGGCTCGCGATGCGCCGCCGCTCGTCCGGCGTGACGAGCAGCGTGGCTCCGCCGGGGATCGGGTCGGCGAGCGAGAGCTGGCCGAGGTCGTGCATGAGCGCGGCGAACTGGAGCGTGTTCAGCCGTTCCTCGGAGAGCCCGAGGTCGCGGCCGATGTTCAGCGCGAGATCGGCGACGCGTCGCGCGTGCCCCGTCTCGGTGTAGCCGCCGACCTCGGTACTTCGGGACAGCGCGAGGATCGTCTGCATCTGGGTACGCCGGATCGCGGCATAGCGGCGGTACGCCATCTGCGCGAGCAGCAGCGGGATGCTGAACAGCGGCAGTGTCCAGAGCCCCACCTCCCACGTGGCGAGCGCGATCAGGACGCCGGTGGAGGCGATGGCCGACCCGATGCCGATGAACGCGCGGAGCTCGTTCCGGAACAGCGCCCCGAACGGCCCCAACCGCCGGCCCGCACTGAGACCGGCCGCGACCGCCGACTGCAAAGGCCAGGTCAGCACGGCCACGACGATCGTGAGCACGACGAACGCGGGCCGGTGGCCATCCAGCCACTGATAAATCTCCGGCATGAGCACCGCCGGACGGAACGCCGACAGCGACCGCTCCGATGACCAGGATGCGGGGTGCGATGCCGTCGACTTCCGACGACCGCCCGGAGATCACGTGCGGAAGGGCGCCCACGAGCGTGCCGCATGCGGTGACCGTGATCGTCTGGAACACCGAGTGGAGCGCGGGCATATCGCCGGGCAGGTGGCTGAGCAAGGCGTACCCCAGCGAGCCCGCCGAGCGCGATCGGCGACTGAACGCGGTCGTCCGGAAGCCGAAGCCGGACGAGCTCGCCGAACGCGATCAGCGCTCCGAACGCGAGCGCGACGTGTGCGCGCTACCAGGCCGCTGAACGGCGGTGATGGCGACGGAGGCCACCACGACCACGGAAGCGAGCGCCAAGATCACGCCCGACCCATCGCGGGACATCCGGGTGCCGGCCCTCGCGCCGGCGCTGCTCGGGCTGCTCACCGGCCCGAACCTTGCGCGTCCTCGACCTGTGGCGGACGGGTCGGGTCGTCGTGGTCGTACGTGGCGGCAGGCGCGTCCCGTGGAATGGTCTGAATCGGCGCGGGCTCCCAACCTTCACGTTTGATGGCTGCGACAAACCCTTCGACCATTTCAGGGTCGAAATGTGTGCCCTTGCAGCGGATCAGCTCCTCCAGCGCGTCGGGGATTGGACGCGGCGCGCGGTAAGAACGCAGGCTTGTCATCGAGTCGAAAGCATCTGCTACGCCGAGAATGCGCGCGAACTCCGGAATGTCCGTTCCCTTGAGCCCCGAGGGATATCCGGACCCGTCGAACTTCTCGTGATGATGCATGATGCCCGCGCGCGCATCTTCCAAGAATGTGATGTCGCCGACAACCTCTACGCCGCGCAAGGGGTGCAGCTTGATCGCCGCGAACTCGGCGGCGGTGAGCTTTCCGTCCTTCTGGAGCACACGGGTGGGCACGCCGATCTTCCCCACGTCGTGCAGCAGGCCGGCCTCGGCGAGCGCCTCGAGCCGGTCACCGCGCCAGCCGAGCTCCGATCCCAGCATCCGGGCACCGCCACTGACGCGTTCTCCGTGGCCCCGGGTGTAGAGGTCCTTGGTCTCGATGGCTTGCGCAAGTGAGCCGAGAGTCGCCTGTGCGCCTTCGACGTTCGGCTTGGTACTGCGCGAACGCCCAGTTCGCCGCGAACAGCGGCGCAACCATCAGTACGGCGGCGAACGGGCCGAGCTGGCCGAGCCACAGATCCCGAGCAGGAAATCCGAGGTAGGAGTAGCCGATGTTGCCGAGAGACCACTTCGACGGCCATCCTCAGCGTGGGATACTGCCGTTCCCCTGGAGCCGGATGACGATCCTCCACCGAGACCCTGGTTCACGACAGGTGGACGACGTTCGCGCCGTGACGGCAGCAAATCGCTGGGAACTGATCGCCGGAGATCTCCCGACCGGACCACCCAACTCGACATAAACCAGACCACCAACGAAGGTGCAAGATCACATTCTGGCCGACGTTGAAGATCGCTCTTCCAATATGGCTGGTGCATCGTCCGAAGAAAACGCCAACAAGAACTGCGGGGCCGCCCAGAGGCCGAGTACCGGATAAGTCGCCAACAGCAGACAGCCGAAGTCAATGATGCCGAGACATGACCACCTGGACGCGGCCGAAGGATATTCCGTGCAGAACATCAACACAGCGAACAAATGCAACGTCAAGCCAACGATTGATGTGTGCCAACAGACAAGGTCGCCAGGATCGACGCGGCAACACACACGACTACCGATGTAGTACCGTCGTCACCCGTCTGGCCATCGACCGATAACGCCTCTCATGCGCACCTCTAATGGGGTGCCGGCTCTACTCCCAGCCGGTGCTGCCACCAGCCATAGCCTGGCACACGTTGTGCTTCGACATGTCATCCTCCTCCCACAGCGCGCGTGTGGTGGAGGCGCCTCTGGATACGACCCAGTGCACCGTCGTCATAGTGATTGTCGCCCCTTGCCTCGTCCCGCGGTTCATGCCGGATGTCGCCCCATCCACGTCTCAGGTCCGCGAAGAGTACTGAGATGAGTGAACGCCGGATAGGGGGTCCTGGTCAAGAGCCTGGCCGGTAACTGCAACTGCATTCTGTCACCTTGACTCTGAGTTATCCACCTCGGGGGGCGACTTTCCGCGTAACGGTCCGCACACCCCCTGTTGACTCACCGACAGTCACTCCGTCCGGTGATCTTCGGTTGCGAAACCTACGGTTCTCCCACTGTCGTTCACCGATCGTTGCGGATTGGAATTCCCGGCCGCCCCCGATGCCAGCGGGCAGACCGGGTGAAACCACGCATTAATCGTGTCGTCGCCTTGCAACGATGAATGCAATTGGCGAGCGCGTGACGGAGCGTGGACAAAAATCGGAACGAATCGGACATGGGACTTTCCGAAGAGGGAACGCGTGCCACACAGCGTTACCGAAACCAAGCTTCCCCCACCTCCGGATCGGCCGTTCTGCCCTGGCATGCGATGATCTGCGGGTCGAGATGCTGGGAGCATCGTGACGAATCGATGATCGGAAGGTTCACCCATGGGCAAGAACGGACGTCGCCGTAGGGCAAAGCGCAAGAAGAAGGCCAACCACGGCAAGCGGCCGAACACGTGAGGCCAGTGGGGTCTTCGGACCCCCACCATCGGCCCCGGCACCCGGAGACATCGGGAGCCGGGGCCGATGTCGTTTCTCCCCACACCCCACCTTGGACAAGACAACGGCCCGCACACTGTGTGCGGGCCGTTCGACATGATCGTTCGACAGTTCGATGCTGAGTCAGTCGCGGATTTGGGTGGTGATCTCCACGTGCGTCGCACGGATCCGCAGCAGCACCTTCTGCCGAAGCTCGTCGGGCGCCTTGTCCGAGCAGCAGGAACGGTGCACCAGCTGCTTGACGAGCTCCTCGAGGTCGTACTTCTCCAGGCACGGCGAGCACTCGTTGAGATGGTTGCGGACCTTCTCGGTGTCCGCCTCATCCATCTCGTGGTCCAAGAAGACGAAGACGCGTTCCAGGACCTCCGCACAGTCCACGTCGTGCGGTTTGTCGCTACACATGCTCCTCGCCGCCCTTCCCGCTCGTCGCCGGGACGAGGCCGCGCTCTCGCGCGTAGTCCTCGAGCAAGCTTCTCAACTGCCGCCGGCCACGGTGCAGTCGTGACATCACCGTACCGATGGGAGTACCCATGATGTCGGCGATTTCCTTATACGAGAACCCCTCGACGTCGGCCAGATAAACGGCCATCCGGAAGTCCTCGGGCACCTGCTGCAGGGCCTCCTTGACGTCGGAGTCCGGCAGGTGTTCCAGCGCCTCGGCCTCGGCCGACTTCAGGCCGCTGGACGTGTGGGACTCCGCCCGCGCCAGCTGCCAGTCCTCGATGTCCTCGGTCCCCGCCTGCTGCGGTTCGCGCTGGCGCTTCCTATAGCTGTTGATGAACGTATTCGTCAGGATCCGGTACAGCCACGCCTTGAGGTTGGTCCCCTCGGTGAACTGGTGGAACGACGCGTACGCCTTCGCGAACGTCTCCTGGACCAGATCGTCGGCGTCGGACGGGTTCCTCGTCATCCTGAGGGCAGCGTTGTACAGCTGGTCGAGGAAGGGCAGTGCGTCCCGCTCGAAGCGGGCACTGCGCTCCTCTGGAGTCTCAGGATCTGGTGCGACTGTCATCGCCCGCGAGGATAGCCCCACCGAAGTGGTAGCCGTCTCGGGTGTCCACTTCGTCCACATCGGGACAAGCGCGGACGAATCCTGACGCGTAGGGCACGCTGCAACCACCAAGCCTCCTAGTGTCTTTGTGTCGCACCTGCCAAAACACCACGAGGCCGGCGAAGATTCCCGCCGGGGAATGCGCCTGGCGTAGGCCTAGCCGACGAGGCGGGTCATCCACTCCACGACGGCCTCGACGACCACGACGAGCGCGTCCTCCTGGGACAGCGGCGCGCCGCGGCCGACCTCGAAACCGTGGCCGGCGCCGGGGACCGGGGTCAGGTTGATGCCCTGCGGGAACTCCTCCGGCCGGCCGAACGGGTCCCGCTCCCCCTGCACCACCAGCGTCGGTACACCGGTGCCCGTCAGCTCGTCGGCGCGACTCTTCTCCGGCTTGCCCGGCGCGTGCAACGGGAACGCCAGCGCGACAGCGCCGACCGCGCCCAGGCGGCGGGCCGTACGGCAGGCCACGCGGGCGCCGGCGCTGCGGCCGCCGAAGACGATCGGCGTACGGGTGCGCAGGCTGTCCGCCACCGCGGTCCAGGCGGCGTCGAGGGTCGCCGTAGCCGGCGCGACCTTCTTGCCCTCGCGAACCCACGGCTGCTCGACCCGGATCACGGCGAAGTCGTACGAAGGCAGTGCGTACGCCAACGCCATCAGGTCGATCGCGTCGATCCCGCCGCCCGCGCCGTGCCCGAGCAGCAGGCTGGCCTTCGTCGTCCGCGGGCGGTGGTAGACGAGCCGGGCCTCGCCGACGGGCGTGTCGACGAGCCGCTCCACCTGCCGCTTGATCCAGGTCATGACCGTGATATTCGCAGATCAGGACCACCGATTGGTGGATCGGCCGCCCCTGGAATGCTGGACCGCATGACTTCCGACCGGTCGTTGCGCGACACGTTCGACACCGCGGCCGCCCGCTACCACGCGGCTCGGCCCGACTATCCCGAGCAGCTGTTCGACGATCTCGTCGCCGTCGCTGGCGTCCGGCCGCCCGCGCGGCTGCTCGAGGTGGGATGTGGAACGGGCAAGGCGACCGTCCCACTCGCGCGCCGGGGATTCCACATCACGGCGGTCGAGCTGGGTCCTTCGCTCGCCGCGGAGGCCGCCCGCAACGTGGCCGCGTACGAAGACGTCGAGATCCTCACCGGAGCGTTCGAGCCCTGGCAGCCCACCGGCCGGTTCGAGCTGGTCTACTCCGCGACCGCCTGGCACTGGGTCGACCCCGCGGTCAAGTACGAGAGGGCCGCCGCCGCACTCGCGCCCGGCGGGCACCTGGCGATCTGGGGCGCCGGGCACGGGTTCCCGTCCGACTACGACCCGTTCTTCGCCGAGATTCAAGACGTGTACGAAGAGCTCGGCGAGGGCCATCCCGGCGGGTGGCGCGCCACTCCGCCGGACGAGCTGCCGGACCTCTCCGCAGAGCTCGAGGCGTCGGGTCGCTTCGAAACGGTGGCCGTTCGTCGCTATGTGTGGGCGCTCCAGTACACGGTCGACGGCTATCTCGCGTTGCTGGACACGTTCTCCGGGCACATCGCGATGGAGCCGGAGAAGCGCGAGCGGCTCTACGGGGAGATCCGCCGCCGGCTCGCGGCGCGCGAGGACGGAATCGTGACGCGCCACTGGGCGGCCGTGCTCACGCTCGGCCGCCGGCTCTAGAAGAGGCCGTCCTCGTCTGCTGCAATCGGGTCCTTGAGTTCGGGCCCGTTGTTCTTCACGTTGTTGACCGCCTTCGAGACCGGGTACGCCTCGAGCTGGCCGTCCATCGCGGGCTTGAGCAGGTCGTGCAGCGTCTCCCGGTCGTTGATCCGCGGATCGAGCCACTTCGCGTAGTCCTCGGGCTTCACCACGAGCGGCATCCGGTCGTGGATCTCACCGAGCTCGTCCGTCGCCGACGTGGTCAGCACGGTGCAGGTCCAGAGGAAGCGGTCGGGGTCGTCCTCGGCTTTCTCCTTGTCCCGCCAGATCTCGTACAGGCCCGCCATCGCGAGCGTGCCGCCGTCCTTGGGGTGGATGAAGAACGGCTGCTTCTTGCCCTTGGTCTCGCCGTACCACTCGTAGTAGCCGTCGGCCGGCAACAGGCAGCGCCGGGAGGCGAACGAGCGGCGGAAGGCCGGCTTCTCGTGCGCGGTCTCGAGCCGCGCGTTGATCATCTTGTTGCCGATCTTCTCGTCCTTCGCCCAGAACGGGACCAGCCCCCACTTGACCGTGGTCAGCCGGCGCTCGCCCTCGGAATCGGGATCGGGCTTCTCGCCCTCCTCGCGCGGCTGCCGTTCGAGCACGGCGTACACCTGTCGCGTCGGGGCGACGTTGTAGTCGGGCTCGAGCTTCTCGCGGACGTCGACCGCGTCGACCTCGAACTCGCGGGCCAGGTCGTCGGGCGCCTTGCTGGACGCGTACCTCCCACACATGACTAGACAGCGTACGCTTGAGGGCAACGGCTGCGACGGAGACGAGTAGCCCGGGGACCGTGGAGTCCAGAGAGTTGGCCGGTAGCTGAGAAGGCCAGCGTCCGCACCCCGAGGCGAAGACACTCCCGAGCCGTAGTTGGAACGAACGAGGCGGCGGGTTCACCCCCGTCGTGAAGGTGTGGTGGCACCGCGAGTCCCCCTCGCCCACACCCCAGGGGACGTAGAGATTCCTGTGGGAGGTGACCACCACCATGCAGCACCGTGTTCTCGCGTCGCAGCTCGCCGAGCGAGCCGGCGAGACCGTCAAGCTCCAGGGTTGGGTCCACCGCCGCCGGCGCCTCGCGTCCGTCACGTTCGTCGTGCTTCGGGACCGTTCCGGACTGGCCCAGGTCGTCATTCGCGACCCGGAGACCGTGGAACTGGTCGAGAAGCTCGGCGAGGAGACAGTCGTCGAGGTCGTCGGGATGGCCGTGGCCAACCCGCAAGCTCCCGGTGGCGTCGAGGTCGTCGACCCGACGCTCACCGCGTTGACCGACCCGGCCGAGACACCGCCGGTGGAGCTGTGGCGGCCAAGTGTCAACGCCGCCTTGCCTACGTTGCTGGACAACGCTCCGACCACGCTGCGCCATCCGCGGCTGAAGGCGGGCTTCGAGATCGCGTCCGCGGCGGTGGCGGGCTTCCGCGCGGCTCTGGCCGAACGGGACTTCACCGAGATCCAGACGCCCAAGATCGTCGGTACGTCGACCGAGAGCGGCGCGAACGTCTTCACCATCGACTACTTCGGGCAGCCTGCGTATCTCGCGCAGTCTCCCCAGTTCTACAAGCAGATGCTGGTGGGAGTGTTCGAACGCGTCTACGAGGTCGGGCCGGTGTTCCGGGCCGAGCCGCACGACACCGTTCGGCACCTGGCGGAGTACGTGTCGCTGGACGCGGAGTTCGGGTTCGTCGACGACCACCGCGACGTGATGGCCGTCCTGCGGGACGTTGTCGCGGGCATGCTCGCGACCGTCGCCGAACAGGCCGGTCCTGCGATCGAGCTGCTCGGCCTGCGGCCGCCGGCGGTGCCCGAGGAGATCCCCACGCTGCACTTCTCCGAGGCGCTGAGGATCGCGGGTGCATCACCCGACGAGCCCGACCTCGCCCCAGCCGACGAGCGAGCGCTCGGCGAATGGGCGATGCGCGAGCACGGCAGCGACTTCGTGTTCGTCGAGGGCTACCCGATGGTCAAGCGGCCGTTCTACACGCACCCGCAGCCGAGCGACCCGCGGTGGTCGAACTCATTCGACCTGCTCTTCCGGGGCCTGGAGCTGTGCACCGGCGGGCAACGGCTGCACCGCTACGGCGACTACGTCGCCGCCTTGGCGGCGCGCGGCGAGTCGACCGGGCCGTACGAGTCCTACCTCCGCACGTTCCGGCACGGGATGCCCCCGCACGGCGGGTTCGCGATCGGGTTGGAGCGGTTCGTGGCGAGGCTCACCGAGGTGGAGAACGTCCGGGAAGTCACCCTGTTCCCGCGTGACCTGCACCGCCTCGCGCCGTAACGCGATGGAGTCTGGGGCCGCTCTGGATGTTAGAGCGGCCCCGGACGCGGTATGAAGGACCTATGACGACGCTCGTGAGACTGCTGGCCCGGCCGATGCTCGCCGCGGGCTTCGTGCTTCATGGGGCGAAGGCCATCAAGGATCCCGATCCTTACGTTCCGCAGGCCAAGCCCGTGACGGACCGAATCGTGCCCGTTCTGAAGCAGTACGCACCGCCGCAGCTGGCCGGACGGATCCCGGAGAACCCGCGCACGCTCGTTCGGCTGAACGGTGCGGTGCAGGTGCTCGGCGGGCTGATGCTCTTCTCGTCCAAGTACCGGCGGATGGGCGCGCTCGCGCTCCTGCTGTCGCTCGTACCGACGACGCTGGCCGCGTACCCGTTCTGGGAAGAGCAGGACAAGGCCGAACGCGAGTCGAAGCGGGACGACTTCATCAAGAACGTCGGCCTCGGTGGCGGCCTCTTGCTGGCCGCGGTCGACACCGAGGGCAAGCCCGGGCTGCTCTGGCGCGTGGGTCACGGCGCGGCCGAGGTCGCCGAGGGCTCGCGGCGTGCGGTCCGGTCGGCTCGGCGGGAGGCGAAGCTGGCCGCGAAGGCGGCTCGTCGGGAGGCGAAGCTCTTCGCTCTGCAGGCCAAGGACGAGCTTCCGTTCGACTGATCCACCCCGGTGCCGCCGTGCTTGGGCGAGATGTCACCATAGGTGCCCTCACGCGAGGGGGCACTTGAACTCATGGCCGAGCAGCGACCATGGTGGGCCGGCGATGAGCCGGAGCAGTCGCGTCCGTCCGTACCTCGACCTCGACAGGCTGTGCCCTGGTGGAGCCATCCGGCTCAGCCACCTCCGCCGCCTCCCGAGAAGCCCCGGCGTGGCTGGGTCCCGATAGCTGCCGCTGGCGGCGTCGCTTTGCTCCTCGGCCTCGGCATCGGCCTGGTCGCGCGCGGCGGCGGCGGCTCGCCCGCCGACAGTCAGGCGATGATCATCTCCGAGCCTCGGGCGACCGTCACCGTGACCGCGACCCCAGCCCCCGCGCCGACCGTCACCGTTCCCGGCCCGCGGGTCACCGTGACCGTGACCGCCAAGGCACAGCCGCGGCGCGGGAACGACAACCCGCCACCGTCGGACGATGACGAGCCGGATCCGACGCGTAAGCCCCAGCCCGGACCTGACCCGGAGCCCGCGGGTTCGTTCCCCGGCAACGGGATGTTCGTCGTGAACTCCGACATCGACCCGGGGACGTACGAGTCCAGGCCGGCGCCGAACGGCTACGTGGAGATCTGCGTCTGGCGGCGGCTGAAGGACACCTCCGGCAGCCGCGACTCCACGATCGACGGCAACGTCGCGCAGGGCCCGGCAACGGTGACGATCAAACGTTCCGACGGCGCGTTCGAAACTCGTGGGTGCCAGGACTGGAAGCGGGTCAAATAGGCTCACGGGCATGGCCCCGAGACGCCGGCAGATCAAGCTCACCGACCCGCGCATGATCCGTGCGCTGAGCCATCCGGCGCGGATCCAGGTCGTGGAAGAGCTGTACAGCGGCCGGGTCGCCACGTCGACCGAGCTCGCGTCGATGACAGGTCTCACGCCGAGCGCGATGTCGTATCACCTGCGTGCGTTGGAGAAGTACGGGATCGTCGTGCGGGACGCACCCGCCGACGACGCGCGCGAGCGACCGTGGCGAGCGGCCGCGAACGAGATCTCGGTGCACTCGACACCAACCCGAGCGCAGCAGGCCGCGACGGGCTTGTTGGTGGGCCGCGTGTTCGACGGGCTGCGAGAGACGCTGGCGACGTACGCGAAAGAGGAGAAGCACCAGCCGGAGGAGTGGCAGACGAAGGCGAACTTCGACTCCACCGTGCTGTATCTGACAGCCGACGAGACGAGCGACCTCATCGCGGCGGTGTCGAAGACACTGGAGCCGTATCGGAAGAAGAGCAAGAGGCGCAGGAAGAACACGCGCCGCGTCCGCGCCGCCTTCCTG
The DNA here is from genome assembly GCA_963762635.1 of uncultured Actinomycetota bacterium. Taxonomy (GTDB): domain Bacteria; phylum Actinomycetota; class Actinomycetes; order Propionibacteriales; family Actinopolymorphaceae; genus Tenggerimyces. The sequence continues at coordinate 64,848 of CAVXLQ010000003.1, read as the reverse complement.
GCGGTGCCGGAGCTGGACTGACGCTTCGACCAGGTCACGACCCTCCGGGGAGACTGCTCCAGGGAACCGTCCGCGGTGATCATGATCGTGATCATGAAGCCAAACCGGCGTATACGACCCGTCCGCCTTCATGATCCCGATCATGATCACCGCGGCGCGCCACGCAGCAGTCACCCGCCACGTTCCCGATGAGCGTGGATACTCCGGCCGCTTAGCGACAAAACCTCCACGCCAATTGCGCTGGAAGATGTGAAGTATTACCTTCACATCTGTGACGCTCCCGCTGCATCGCAACCGCGACTTCCGCAACCTCTGGATAGGCCAAGCCTTCTCCGAGCTGGGCTCCAGCGCCTCAGCTCTCGCCTACACGCTGCTGGTGCTCGCGCTCACCGGCTCGCCCATCCAGGCAGGACTGGTCGGCTCCTTCGCCCTTGCGGCGCGCACCGTACTGGGCCTTCCCGCGGGTGCGCTCGTGGACCGATGGAACCGCAAGACCGTCATGCTGGCTTGCGAGCTCGTCCGAGTTGTCGCCCTCGGCGCACTGGCGGCGGCCATCCTGGCCGGCAAGGCCAGCGTTCCGCTCATCCTGGTCATCGCGACGATCGAGAGCGCGGCAGCGGTGCTGTTCGGTCCAGCCCAAACTGCCGCACTGAGGCACATCGTCCCCACCGACCAGCTGGGCGTCGCGTCGGCGCGGAACGAGGCCCGAAGCTACGCCGCGCAGCTGGCCGGCCCGCCGATAGGCGGGGCTCTCTTCAGCGTCGCGCGGTTCGCGCCGTTCCTCGCCGACGCGATCTCCTACCTCATCTCGTTGATCTCCATCGCGCGCATCAAGCGCCCCCTCCAGGAGGAGCGCACGCAAGAGCACGAGCCGATCCGTTCCTCCATCTGGCAAGGCCTGCGGTTCCTCTGGAACGAGCCGTTCCTCCGCGCGACGCTCTACCTCGGCGCACTGCTGAACGGCGCGTTCACCGGCGTGATGTTCGTGCTCGTCGTCGTCCTCGAGCAGCGCGGTGTCCCCGCCGCGGGCATCGGCCTAGCGCAGTCCGCGATCCTCGTCGGCGGGTTCGTCGGCTCCCTCATCGCTCCGTGGCTGCAGCCGAGAGTGAGAACGCCGGTCCTCATCGTCACGATCTGCTGGCTGGCCACCGGGCTCGTCGCGGCGTCGGCGTTCGTGCCCGGTACGTACACGGTCGCCGTCCTGCTCGCACTGGTGATCGTCGCGGCACCGTCGATCAACGCGGGCCTGTTCGGCTATCAGATCGCGATCACCCCGGACGCGATGCAAGGACGGGTTGACAGTGCGGGCAACCTCGTCGCCCAGGCGCTGTCGCCGTTCGCCCCGCTGGTCGGCGGCCTGGTCGTCTCGCGCTGGGGAGGTGGCTGGGCGATGGCCGTGTTCGCGGTCATGCTCGGCATCGCCGCCGTCATCGCGTCCACGAGCCGCGGCATCCGGTCCATGCGGCCACTAGAGGACCTTGCGGCCGAGCGCGACAAGGAACGGGTCGCCGATGTCGATGGCACGGGATAGGTTCACCGGGTGCCTGCTTCCAGCTATCTTCGCTTCCCGCATCTGCACGCTGACCAGCTGACGTTCGTCGCTGAGGACGATGTCTGGGTGGCCCCGCTCGCCGGCGGCCGCGCCTTCCGGGTGTCCGCCGACCACGTCCCGGTCACCTCACCCAGGTTCAGCAACGACGGTACGACGATCGCGTGGACCAGCACCCGCGATGCCGCGCCGGAGGTCTTCGTCGCGCCGACCGAGGGCGGTCCGAGCCGCCGCCTCACGTACTGGGGTGCCGGCCGGACGAACGTCCGCGGCTGGCTGCCCGACGGACGCGTGCTGGCCGTCTCGACCGTCGGCCAGATGTATCTGCGCCACTGGTACGCCCATGCCGTCCCGCTCGACGGCGGCGCGAGCGAGCGTCTGCCGTACGGCCTCGCGTCCGACGTCGCGGTGAACGGCAACGGCAAGGTCCTCACCTCCACCCCGAGCATGGCCGAGCCCGCCTGGCGCAAGCGCTACCTCGGCGGCACCGCGTCCCGGCTGTGGATCGGCGACGCGAACGGCGACTTCACCCGGCTGTTCGAGGACATCGGCTACTCGCTCGCCTTCCCGCTCTGGTGGGGTGACCGGATCGGGTTCGCGTCCGAGCACGAGGGCACCGGCCAGCTCTACTCCGCCCAGCCGGACGGCTCCGACCTGCGCAAGCACACCGACCTGCCGTTCTACGTCCGCCACGCGACCTCCGACGGCAACCGCGTCGTGTTCCAGTCCGGCGGAGACCTCTGGCTGATCGACGGCCCCGACGCCGAGGCCCAGCGCATCGACGTGCGGCTCGGCGGCGCCAGCACGGGCCGGCAGCCCCGCCCCGCGGCCGCCGGCAAGGAGCTCCGCAGGGCAGCGCCCGACCGTACGGGCCGGGGCAGCGCCGTCGAGGTACGCGGCACGATCCACTGGCTCACCCACCGCGACGGCCCCGCCCGCGCACTGGCGGCGACGCCCGGCGCCCGGCGGCGTCTCCCCGTAGTGCTGGGCGAGACGGGCAAGGCCGCCTGGGTGACCGACGCCGAGGGCGACGACGCGATCGAGATCGGCTCCATCGAGGGTGGCGAGCCGGAGCGGTTCGCGGCCGGCGACCTGGGCCGCGTCCTCGGCCTGGAGGCGTCGCCGAACGGCAAGTGGCTGGTCGCCGCGAGCCACGACGGCAGGCTGCTTCGGATCGACACCGAGAGCCACGACGTCCAGGAGCTCGCGCAGTCCGGGTACGGCGAGATGTCCGGCGTCTCGTTCTCGCCCGACTCCGCGTGGGTCGCCTGGTCCCAGCCGACCGCGTGGCGACTCCAGCAGGTCCGCATCGCCCGGCTGGCCGACCTCGAGGTCATCGATGTCACGCCGGTGCGGTTCTTCGACTTCGACCCGGTGTTCACCGGCGACGGCAAGCACCTGGCGTTCCTGTCGGTGCGGAGCCTGGACCCGGTCTACGACTCGTACGTGTTCGACCTGTCGTTCCCCGGCGGCTTCCGGCCGCACCTCGTCCCGCTGGCGGCCACCACGCCGTCGCCGTTCGCCGCATCCCGCGACGGACGCGCGGTCGGACCGGAGGCCAACGGCGACAAGGCAGACGGCCCGCCCGAGACCGTCGTCGACGTCGAGGGGCTGGCCGAACGGATCGTCCCGTTCCCCGTCGAGGCGGCCCGCTACTCCGAGCTGCAGGCGGTCGAGGGCGGCGTGGTCTGGCAGCGCCAGCCGTTGACCGGCGTGCTCGGCGACGACCTCGCGGGGCCGGAGGCGGAGCGGCCGCGGACGAAGCTCGAGCGGTTCGACTTCGCCAAGCGCAAGGTCGACGTCCTCGTCGAGGCCCTCGACGCCGCGTGGCCGACCGGCGACGGCAAGCGCATCGTGGTCAAGGACAAGGACGCGCTGAAGGTCATCCCGGCCGACCGCAAGGTCGACCCGTCCGACACCGACAGCGCGGTCACAGTCGACCTGTCGCGGGTCCGCGCGGTGATCGACCCGGGCGCGGAGTGGGCGCAGGGGTTCGCCGAGGTGGGCCGGCTCATGCGCGACAACTTCTGGCGCGCGGACCTCGGCGGACACGACTGGGCGGCGGCGCAGGAGAAGTACCGGCCACTGGTCGAGAGGCTTGGCTCGCACGACGACTTCGTCGACCTGCTGTGGGAGCTGCAGGGCGAGATGGACGCGTCGCACGCGTACGTCAACCCGCAGCCGAACGGCGGCGACCCGGCGAAGAAGCTCGGTCTGCTGGGCGCCGACCTGCGCCGCGACGGCGACGTGTGGCGGGTCCAGCGGATCCTGCCCGGCGAGTCGTCGGACCCGAAGGCGCGTTCGCCGCTGGCGGGGCCTGGCGCGGCGGTCCGGACGGGCGACGCGATCGTCGCGGTGGACGGCCGACCGGTCGACCCGGTGGTCGGGCCGGGCCAGCTGCTCGTCGGCACCGCCGGCAAGCCGGTCGAGCTCGCCATCGCGCCGGCCGACGGCGGGGACGTACGCCACATCGTCGTGACTCCGCTCGGCGACGAGGAGGCGCTGCGGTACCAGGCGCACGTGGCCGAGCGGCGCGCGTACGTGCACGAGGAGTCCGGCGGCCGGCTCGGCTACCTGCACGTGCCGGACATGATCGGGTCCGGCTGGGCGCAGCTGCACCGCGACCTGCGGGTCGAGGTCGTACGCGAGGGCCTGATCGTCGACGTGCGCCGCAACCGCGGTGGACACACGTCTCAGCTCGTGGTCGAGAAGCTCGCCCGCAAGATCGTCGGCTGGACGACGGCGCGCGGCTTCGACGTACCGAAGAGCTACCCCGAGGACGCACCACGCGGCCCGGTGGTGACGGTCGCGGACCAGTTCGCGGGCTCCGACGGCGACATCGTCACGTCCGCGATCAAGGCGCTCGGCATCGGTCCGGTCGTCGGCCAGCGGACGTGGGGCGGCGTGATCGGCATCGACGGGAAGTACACGCTGGTCGACGGCACGTCGGTGACGCAGCCGCGGTACTCGTTCTGGCTGGAAGGCGGCGGCTGGGGCGTCGAGAACTACGGCGTCGACCCCGACGTCGAGGTACCGATGACCCCGTCGGACTGGTCGGAGGGCCGCGACCCGCAGCTCGACACGGCGATCCGGATCGCGCTGGAACGCCTCGCCGAGACGCCCGCCGGCACGTCCCCGCAGCCCCCGCCCGTCTAGGCCTGCCGACCGTTTCGAATGAGGGCGTCCCTGTATCGATAGATTCGATACAGGGACGCCCTCATTCGAAACCCACCTGGACCCACCTGGAGCCACCGCCCATGCTCGACCGCGCTGCCATCGACGCTCTGTTCTCGTCCGATCTGCGGGAGCCCGCGCACTGGGAGCAGCAGTACCCGCCGCGCTCCTTGCCGGAGGGTGCCCAGGTCACCCGGCTCGGGCCGTCGCCGACCGGGTTCATGCACGTCGGCGGCATCTACGTCGGGATGATCGACTACGACATCTCGCGCCGGAGCGGCGGGCGCTACCTCGTTCGAGTCGAGGACACCGACCAGAGCCGCGAGGTCGAGGGCGCGGTCGAGCAGTTCGCGCGGGCGTTCGCGTACGCCGGGATCGTGCCGGACGAGACGCTCGGCACCGGCGACTACGGCCCGTACGCGCAGTCGCAGCGGGCGGCGATCTACCACTCGTACGTCCGCGAGCTGCTCCGCGAGGGCAAGGCGTACCTCTGCTTCGCGACGAAGGACGAGCTCGCGAACCTCACCGAGCGGCAGCGGAACGCCGACGTGCCGACCGGCTACTACGGCAGGTGGGCCCTCTGGCGCGACGCTTCGGACGAGGAGGTCCTTGCGAAGCTTTCGGCGGGTGCGCCGTACGTCGTGCGCTTCCGCTCGCCGGCGGCGCCGGGCGACCGGGTGACGTACACCGACGCGATCCGCGGCGAGCTGACGCACGAGGCCAACCGCAACGACGCGGTGATCCTCAAGGCGTCCGACCAGCCCGTGCGGCTGCCGACGTACCACTTCGCGCACGCCGTCGACGACCACCTGATGCGCGTCAACCTGGTGATCCGCGGCGACGAGTGGATCTCCTCGGTGCCGCTGCACCTACAGCTCTTCGACGCGCTGGGCTTCGAGCTGCCGACGTACGCGCACATCGCGCCGCTGATGAAGGTCGAGGGCAAGAGCCGCCGGAAGCTGTCCAAGCGGAAGGACCCGGAAGCGAGTCTCGACTTCTACCTGCAGGCGGGATTCCCCGCGGACGCGGTGCGCTACTACCTGCGCGGGCTGGCGAACTCGCGCCTGGCCGAGCTGCCGCTCCGGGAGGCGCTGGACGAGCCGATCCGGCTCTCGGAGCTCGGCGTCGCGGGGCCGATGGCCGACCTGGTGAAGCTCGAGGACATCTCCGCGGACTACGTCGCTTCGCTGTCGGGTGCGGAGATCGTCGCTCTGCTGTCGGAGTGGGCTTCGACGTACGACCCGGAGCTGGTCAAGGTGCTGGAGACGTCGCGCTCCCTGGCGCTGCGGGCGCTGGCGGTCGAGCGCGAGGGCGTGGACAACCCGCGCAAGGACCTGCGGAAGTGGTCGGACTTCCGCCCGGCGTACGGCTTCTTCTTCCCGTCCCTGTTCCCACTGGTGTCGGACCCCGCGGACACCCGCTTCGGCGGCCTGCCGCCTGCCTTGGTGCAGGCGATGTTGACGGACTTCGCGTCGTCGTACGCCTGGACGGACGACTCGCAGGCCTGGTTCGACCAGATCCGAGCCCTCGCCGCCCGGCACGGGTTCGCGCCGAACCCGAAGGAGTTCAAGAAGAACCCGGACACCTACCCCGGCTCCATCCGCGAAGCCGCCCAAACCATCCGCGTATCCCTCACCGGCTCCACCCGCAGCCCCGACCTCTGGGCCGTGACGGGTGCCCTCGGCGACGACGAGGTGAAGCGCAGGCTTCAGGCGATCTCCTGATGCCGATCGATGGGCTGAGCCAACAGCAGCGGGTGGCGCTCATCGCGGAGACGAACTCAGCGAAGAACCTGCTCGCCTACGGCGTCCGGGTCATTCGCACGGGTGAGCTCGTCGAATCCACGCGGGATCCGATCTTCACCATGCTGTCGATAGGACTCGAGAAGCTGCAGAAGCTCGCTCTGGGCCTCATCGATCTTGATCGTGATGGCAGGTGGCCTTTGCAGGCCGTGATGATCAAGCGCAGTCACGGGGTCAGCGCCATGCACGAAGAGCTGCTTCCTCAGCTCGAGTCTCGCTCAGCAAGCAAGCCCCATCCGCTGGGACTCCTTGCCGTGGTCAAGGCCGACCCGGTGGTTGCACCCGTGATCGTCGCGCTGGACACATACGGGAGAGGCGGACGCTTCCACTATGTGGACCGCCTCGGAGATGCCACGAAGGTTTGGGACGACCCGCGCTCCTCTTGGCACGACATCGAGCAAGCCGCAAGGATCGATCCGCAAGTCTCATCCGCATCGGTCGCGGCAACTGCCGCGGGGTCGGACAACACCCTGTGGGCGACTTCCCGTGCACTGCTGGGAGAGCGTATCGCGACGGCCGTCGAGCGGTTGTGGATCTCGATCGCGGTCTGCGGGCGTCACGGCGTTCTGGGCGAGGCAGGCAAGCCGTTCGGGTTCGAGGTCCACCCGACGAGGTGAAGCGCAGGCTTCAGGCGATCTCGCGGTAGAGGCGCTTGGCGTAGTCGGGGCCGTAGTAGCGCTCGAGCTCCTCCATCGAGTCCTCCGGGCGCTCGACCGCCTGGGCGATCGCGGCGCGTGACGGGGCTGCGTCGGGGGTCCAGGTCTCGGGCTTCCAGAGGGCGGAACGCAGGAAGGCCTTCGAGCAGTGGTAGAAGACCTCGTCGATGTCGACCACCAGCGCGAGGTCGGGGCGGTGGCCCTTCACGACCATCGAGTCGAAGAACGGCGCCTCCCGGACGAGGCGCGCGCGGCCGTTCACGCGCAACGTGTCGCCGCGGCCGGGGACGAGGTAGATGAGGCCGACGTGCGGGTTGACCAGGATGTTGCGGAACCCGTCGACCCGCTTGTTCCCCGGCCGATCCGGCACCACGATCGTGCGGTCGTCCAGAACGTACGTGAACCCCGGCGGATCGCCCTTCGGCGACACGTCGCACGTACCGTCCGCGCCGGCCGTGGCGATGAGGCAGAACGGAGAAGCCGCCAGCCACGAACGGTCGTACGGATGCAGCGCCGGGCGGGCCTTGTTGGCTACCCGCGCCTTGGGCTCCCCCACGATCGAACGCAGCTCCGACTCGGACGTGACCTCGACCATCTCCATGCACCTCACTCTACGTGCACGCCGACACGGCCCGAACTGAATTGTTCACCGTGGTAACGGACGACTACGCTCAACGACCGATGGCAGTCGCAGCTCAGGGTCACTGGCCCGCACCGACCGCGTCGGCGGCAGTCGACGCGGATGTTCGCATCCCCGGATCCAAGTCGATCACCAACCGCGCGCTGATCCTCGCCGCGCTGGCCGACGGTCCGTCGCAGATCGGCCGCCCGCTTCGCGCCCGCGACACGATCCTGATGGCGAACGCGCTCCGCGGCCTCGGCATCGGCGTCGTGGACATCGGCGACGACTACGGGATCACGCCGGCGCCGATGCGCGGCCCCACGCGGGTCGACTGCGGCCTGGCCGGAACGGTGATGCGCTTCGTCCCGCCGGCAGCCGTCCTCGCCGAGGGCGACGTGGACTTCGACGGCGACCCACACATGCGCGAACGTCCGATCGGCCCGGTCCTCGGCGCCCTTCGCGCACTCGGCGCCCGTATCGAGGACGAAGGTCGCAACGGGCTGCCGTTCCGCGTCGCCGGCACCGGCGGCCTGTCCGGCGGAACGATCGAGATCGACGCCTCGGGCTCCAGCCAGTTCGTCTCCGCACTGCTGCTCGCCGGCGCGCGCTACGACAACGGCCTCACGATTCGCCATGTGGCAAGCCCGTTCCGTCTCAGCCGCACATCGACATGACGATCGGCATGCTCCGTCAACGCGGCGTTGACGTCGACGACAGCGAGCCCGCGACCTGGCGTGTCGCGAACGGACCGATCAAGGCGATCGACGTCGAGATCGAGCCCGACCTGTCGAACGCGGCGCCGTTCCTCGCCGCGGCCCTCGTCGCCGGCGGGCGCGTGAGGGTGCCCGGCTGGCCGGACGAGACCTCCCAGCCCGGCGACGCGTTGCGCGAGATCTTCGGCCTGATGGGCGCCCACGTCGTCTCGACAGCGAGGGCCTCACCGTTCGCGGCGGCGAGACCATCGAGGGCGTCGACCTCGACCTGCACGACGTCGGCGAGCTCACGCCGGTCGTCGCCGCCGTCGCGGCGTTGGCGAACGGGCCCTCGTACCTGCGCGGCATCGCCCACATCCGCGGACACGAGACCGACCGGCTCGCCGCGATCGCGACCGAGCTGCAGAACCTAGGCTGCGACGCCCGCGAGCTGGAAGACGGGCTCGAGATCCACCCGATGCCCTTGCACAGTGGGGTTTTCCGCAGCTACGCCGACCATCGGATGGCGCAGGCGGGCGCCGTCCTGGGCCGGCGTACATGGTGTCGAGGTCGAGAACATCGCCAGCACGAGCAAGACGCTCCCCGACTTCGTCGGCATGTGGTCGCCCTGCTCGGCCAAGAGGTCGCGGCGCTGACCGGACGTCGGTACGACGTCGAGGACCCAGACAGCTATGCGCGCCCGGCTCGCCGGACCCGTCCCCGCACCAAGCAGCGTCCGTCGTACGACGACGCGACGATCGGCGTCGTCGTCACGATCGACCGCGGCCGCTACACCTGCCTCGTCGACGACCGCACCGTCATCGCCATGCAGGCAAGGGCATTGGGCCGCAAGGCGGTCGTCGTCGGCGACCGCGTGAAGCTCGTCGGCGACGTCACCGGCGGGGATGGAACGCTCGCCAGGATCGTCGGCGTGGAGGAACGTACGACCGACCTCCGCCGCACCGCGGACGACGACGACCCGATCGAGCGCATCATCGTCGCCAACGCCGACCAGCTCGTCGTCGTCACCGCCCTCGCCGATCCCCCGCCGCGGCCGCGACTCATCGACCGCTGCGTCGTCGCCGCCTTCGATGCCGGGCTGGATCCCCTTCTGTGCTTGACGAAAGGCGACCTCGCGGCCCCCGACGAGCTGCTCGAGATCTACCGCCCGCTCAACGTCGAGTCCGTGGTGACGCAACGCGAGGCGGATCTCACAACACTGATAGAGAAACTCAAGGACCGGGTGAGTGTGTTCGTCGGCCACTCTGGTGTCGGCAAGTCCACGCTCGTCAACGCGCTCGTACCGGACGCCCACCGCGCGACCGCTCAGGTCAGCGAGGTCACCGGACGCGGACGGCACACGTCGACCCAGGCGTTCACGCTGCGTTTGCCGTTCGGTGGTTGGGTGATCGACACGCCAGGCATCCGCTCGTTCGGGCTCGCCCACGTCGACCCGGACCGGCTGCTGCGCGCGTTCCCCGACCTGGACGCGATCTGTGAGGACTGCCCGCGCGGGTGTACGCATATGCGAACCGAGCCGGAGTGCGCGCTCGACGAGGCCGTCGCCGAGGGCCGCGTGGATGCGGCACGCGTGGACTCGTTCCGAAGGCTGCTGGATTCCCGAGAAGCCCACTCCGGCGACTCACACGACTGAGAGCTCAGCCCGGATCGCCAATCAGGGCGAGAACGTCCTCGTGCAGCCGCCCGTTCGTGGCCAGCGCGTTGCCACCGTAAGGACCAGGCTCACCGTTCAGCGACGTGAACGTGCCACCCGCCTCCGTGACGATCACCGAAAGCGCGGCCATGTCGTGCAGGTCCAGCTCCGGCTCCGTCGCGATGTCCACCGTGCCCTCGGCCAGCAGCACGTACGACCAGAAATCGCCGAACGCCCGGTTGCGGCCGCATTCGTCCAACAGCTGCAGGAACTCCCGCGCCCGGCCGCTCTCCTTCCAGCCACCGAGCGATGAGTACGAGACGAACGCGTCCGACAGCTCCGAGACGGTCGACACCTGGCACTGCTGGGACACCCGCAGGCTCTTGCCCGCGAACGCGCCCTCGCCCTTCGACGCCCACCAGCGACGACCCAGCGCCGGCGCGGACACGATGCCGACCACGATCTCGTCCTCGATCGCCAACGCGAGCAGCGTCGCCCACACCGGGACGCCGCGGACGAAGTTCCTCGTGCCGTCGATCGGGTCCAGGATCCACCGGCGCGGGCCCCAACCGGAGCGCCCCAGCTCCTCGCCCTGCACCGCGTCCCGCGGCCGGGCCCGGCCCAACGTACGGCGCACGCCCTCCTCGACAGCGGTGTCCGCGTCGCTCACCGGCGACTCGTCCGCCTTGGTGTCGACCCGTAGATCCGTGGCGCGGAAGCGGCTCATCGTGATCGCGTCCGCGTCGTCGGCGAGCAGGTGAGCGAGCCGGAGATCGTCGGTATAGGAGGAGGACATGGGGCCAACGCTAACGATCTGCCCTTCTCGGCAGGGTCCCGACCCGCGCGGATGAACCATTTGTCCCGCGCCTTCGTGCCAAGATCAACGGCAACCGCTACGGAGATTGGAACCACATGTTCGACCAATTCACCGGATTGCCCGTGCATGTCTTGGTGATCCACGCAGTCGTGGTGTTCGTTCCCCTCACGGTGCTGGTCGGGATCGTTTTCGCCGTCGTTCCCAAGTGGCGGTGGGTCCTACGTTGGCCGCTAGCGGTCGGTGCCGTGATCGCCACGGGCGCCACCTGGACGGCACGGCTGAGTGGGCAGGCGTTCTTCGACCGGTTGGACGAGCCGGCGAACGTCGAGACGCACGCCTCGCTCGGCCTGCTGCTGTCGTGGGTCATGCTCGGGTTCCTGGTTGTGGCCCTCGTCGCCTCGTACGCCCTGACCGGCCCGAACCCGATCCGCGGAGCCATCGAGCGCGATGGCCCGTCCCGGGCGATCCAGCTCGTGGTCGCCATCGTCCTGGTCGCCGCTTCGCTCGTGGCCGGCGTGCAGGTGATCCGTACCGGCGACGCGGGGGCCCGCGCGGCGTGGGGCCAGGGCCAGTAGCCCGGCTGCCTCAGACCCGCAGAACGACCTTGCCCATGGTGCGGCGGGCGGCGATGTCCTCGAACGCCTGCCGCGCCTCGGCCAACGGGTACTCGGAACCGACGACCGGCCTGAGCTGGCCCTGCGCGGTGAGCCCTAGGAGCTCGTTCAGTGGCTCGCGGAACTTGCCTGGCAACGTCAGAGCGGGGCGGAGCCAGAAGCCGGACACTGTCAGGTTGCGTTCGGCGAGCTGCGCCGGGTCGACCGCTGGGCGGCCGCTCCGCGACGCGTCTCCGTAGCTGACCAGCCTGCCGAACTGGCCGAGCGCCTCGATCCCGACCGCGATGGCAGCGCCGCCGTTGGCGTCGAGGACGATGTCGACCGGCTCGCCGCCGTTCGCCTCGCGAACGCGGTCGGCGTACCCCTCGGGGTCGCTGTCCACCGCGGCGTCCGCGCCGAGCTCGAGCGCGAGGGCCCGCTTGCCGGCAGTCGAGGCCGCCGCGATGACCCGTCCGGCGCCGAACTCGCGAGCCAGCTGCACGGTGAGCGTTCCCACCCCGCCAGCGGCGGCGTTCACGACGACGGTCTCGCCTTGCCTCAGCCGGGCCGAGGTACGGAGCAGGTGCCAGGCGGTGAGTCCCTGAACGAGCAGCGCGAGCGCCGCGCCGTCGCTGACTCCGTCGGGTACGTCGGCCGCCTGGTCCGCCTTCAGCAGCGCCTGCTCGGCGAAGCCTCCGCCGGCGAACGTGAAGCCCGTGACTCGGCGACCGTCCGCCAGGCCGACGACCTCGCTGCCGGGCACGAACGGCAGCTCGACCCCGCCGTACGTACCGGCGAGGCGACCCAGGTCGGCGTAGTTGACGCCCGCCGCCGACACCCGCACGGCCACCTGGCCGGGCTCGGGAACGGGATCCGGCAGCTCGGCGAGAGCCAGGACCTCGGGGCCGCCAAAGCTGTCGACCCGGATTCCGCGCATCTAGACCTCCACCGTTCCGCCGGTGCGCCAGTACTCGCCCGCGTCGCGGTCGAGGAAGCCGCCGTCGACCAGAGAGCGGCGCAGGGCGGCGATGTCGTCGGGGAAGATCTCGGCGAGGATCTCGTTCACCTCGGCCTCCGGGTAGTGCCGCCCCGGCTCGAACAGCCGCGCCACATGGTCGAGCAGGATCAGTCGCTTGCTCCACTTCGAGGGAAGCTGCGTGATCCTGCCGTCCGCGACGAAGCTGCGGAACACCCGCTCGGCGTCCGGATCGGCGTCAGGTCGCAGTCTCACGCTCCCTTTCTACCGAATCCTCCAGCGGCCGCAGCGACCACACCGATCGATCCGCGACCGCGAGCAGGATCACCACGAGGTAGACGCCGGCAGCGGCGACGACGACCGTGCTGACGCCGAACGCCGTCGCCAGCGGTCCGGCCAGCAGCTGGCCGAGCGGCAGCGCGACGAACGAGCCGAGCATGTCGTACGACACCACCCGCGACAGCTTCTCGTGCGGGATCCGCTGCTGCAGCGAGGTCTCCCAGATCACGGCGAAGACCGACACGCCCGTACCCGCGACGAGCGCGGACGCGCAGAGCACGATCGCGTTCGGATACCAACCCAGTAAGGCGATCAGAGGCACCTCGAGCACCATCGCGAGCATGGCGATCCGGATCGGGTGGCGCGGCCGGAACCGCAGCATGATCAGGGTGCCGAGGAAGAAGCCGAGTGCGTCGAACGCCAGGATCGTTCCCCATGCCGTTCGGCCGAACGTGTCGTCGGCGACGACGGGACCGAGCGTGTTCCAGGCCCCGGCGATGATCATGTTCAGCACGGTGAACGCCACGACGACCACCCACACCCAGCGCCGGGAGACGAACTCCCGCCACCCGACGCGCAGGTCGTGCAGCGTCGAGCCGCGTTCCTCACGCGGGATGCCGCCGACCTTGAGCCGGCTGATCAGCACGGCCGCGACGCCGAACGTCACCGCGTCGAACGCCAGGCCCCAACCCGAGCCGGCGAACCCGACGATCACGCCACCGAGCGACGCGCCGCCGATCATCGTGATCGTACGGACGGTTCCGCTCAGCGCGTTCGCCTGCTGGAGATGCTCGCGGGAGACGAGGTGCGGCAGCAGGCCGAACAGGGCGGGCATCGTGAACGCGGCGGCGGCCCCGTTCACGACCTCGATCGCGGCGAGCTGCCAGACCTCGGCGCTGCCGGCGAGGAGGAGTCCGGCGGCCAGGGCTTGGGTGCCGAAGCAGACGAGGTGCGACACCACGAGGACGACGTGCCGCGGGAGGCGGTCGGCGATCACGCCGCCGTACAGCATCAGGATGATCATCGGGATGCTGCGCGCCGCGAGCACGATGCCGAGCGACGACGCGGAGTCGGTCAGGTCGAGGACGGCGAACGCGAGCGCGATCGGAGCGATCGCGTTGCCGAGCAGCGAGGAGAAGCGCGCGGCGAGGAAGTAGCGGAAGCGCCTTTCTCGCAGCGGGGCGAGGGTTTCGCGGCCCACCATCTACGGCTCCATCCTGAACATCGCGACGGTCGCGTTGACGTGGATCGTTCCCTCGGTCCGCGGCGGGTGGGCGCGTTTGTGGAGCAGGGTCGAGGCTTCCTCGCTGAGCCGGATCGCCTCGGCCCAGTCGTCCGGGTCGATCCAGAGCTCGGCGTCGGTGTGAGAGGAGGGACCTGGGGCGAACTGCTGGACCCGTCGGACCAGCTCCTCGGCCACCGCCTGAGCGAACAGCACGCGGGTTTCGGGATCGGTCGTACGTTGCGGCCGCGACTCCCGGTCGGTCATGACGTACGCATACCGCTTGGCGATGCCGCCGCGGATCGACTCCTCGCCCATCTCGTGCAGATAGCCGGCGGCCGCGAGCGTGCGGATGTGGTACGACGCGTTCGCCTGGGTGATGTGGAGCTCGCGGGCGACCTCGGACGCGGACATGACCGCGCCGGTGAGCAGCGAGAGGATCCGCAGCCTGATCGGGTGCGCCAGGGCTCTGAGCGAGGAGACCTCCAAAGACATGTTGGGGAGTATGCCTCGACGGTCGCGATACTGCCAAAGAGTTGTTTGGGGGTAACGATTTCATAGCGCATTGAACGTTCAGACGCAACGTCTGGCCGTATGGCGTGGAACACAGCTAGCCTGCCTCACACGGGGGGACCAGCCGCCCACGTGGCGACCGAAGGGAGGCCGGAATGCGGATCAGCGAAATCCTGCGCGGCAAAGGCGACAATGTCGTCACCATCACTCCTCAGTCGACGGTTCGTGAGCTCCTCGCGCTGCTCGCCGAGCACAACATCGGCGCGGTGGTGGTGAGCGGGGATGGGTCGACCATCCAGGGCATCGTGTCCGAGCGCGACGTCGTCCGCGGTCTGCACGACGGCGTCGACGTCCTCGACGCCCAGGTGCACACGATCATGACCGGCGACGTCCACACCTGCTCACCGGCGGACACGGTCGACCAGCTGATGCTCCTGATGACCCAGCTGCGCGTCCGGCACATCCCCGTGCTGGTTGACGAACGGCTGTCCGGGCTCGTGAGCATCGGCGACGTCGTCAAGACGCGGATCGGCGAGCTGGAGTTCGAGCGCGAACAACTCGAGCACTACATAGCCGGCGCGTAGCCCGCCCCGGGAGTTGTTGGACAGCTGTCGGTCTCTAGGCCGACATCCGTCCAACAAGTGCGGTCGACGCGCCGACGGGCGGAGTCACGGCCAGGTGAGGCGTGCGTCACGCCCGGCCCTGGGACTTGTTGGACAAATGTCGGTCTCTAGGCCGACATCCGTCCAACAACGGTGCGGGCCAGAGCCCGGACGGGTTGGGCGACAGTTGTTGGACAGCTGTCGGTCTCTAAGCCGACATCGTCCAACAACTCGGCGCGGGGCAGAGCCCGGAGGGGTTGGGCGACAGTTGTTGGACAGATGTCGGTCTCTATGCCGATATCTGTCCAACAACTCGGCCGGCGCAGGTCCCCAGGTTGCGCGGTCAGCTGCAGCGGACGAGTGCGTCTCCCCAGGAGGCGTGGTCGAGGCTCGGGTCGTCGCCGCCGTCGGTGACGCGCAGCGTGAGCTCGTGGACGCCGCGGACGTCGACGTTCAACGCGTGCGCGGGATCCGTCGTGCGCAAGACGCCGGTCTCGGCGAGCACCACGCCGTCGCCGAGGACGGCGAACGACACCGTGCCGCCGGCCAGCGCGCGGTCGACGCGGCCGTCGACCTCGTCATCTACGCCAACGGAGGCGGCGAACGTCGAGCACTTGCCGTCCAATGCCACGGTCACCGTCGACGGGGCGTGTACGCCGAGACCGCGGCCGAAGCGTGTTCCACCGACCGTGAGCGTGACCCCGTCGCCGGCCGCGGACTCACCATTGGACAGGTCCGTCTCCGCTGGCCCGAGGCCGTTCTCCACCACGGTGAACGGCCGGTCGGTGACGTAGGCCGAGTCGGCGGGCAGCGGCCTCCAGACGTGCACGCGCGTCGCGCGCTCGTTCTCGAAGCGCAAGCCCGCCATCGAGGTGAAGGCCGCGACGACCGGCACCTCGGTCAACCCCACCGGAACCGCGCCCACCGTCACCGTCCAGCGGCCGCTCATCGACTCGCCAGCCGCCAACCGCGACCGCTTCGCGGGTACGCCGGCCACGGTCCACCCCGAGGGCACCCGCGGCACGAGCACCACGTCGCGCACGGTCTCGTGTGCGGTGAACGTCGCGCCGACAGCATAAGTAGACCCCGGCGTCAGCTTCGTCCCCGCCGGCGTCACCGACATCGCGGCGGACGGCATCCCGTTCACCGGACCGGCACAGGTCGACAGCCCCGCCTTCCACTCGCACGCGATCGCGGCGAAGCCGCCTTCAGCGACGACGGGCACCGACAGCGACCCACCCGGCGGAACGACGTGCCGCTCCCGCACCAAGCCGGAAGGCCCGTCCCGCACGACCTCGACCAGCGTCCGCGACCGCGACCGCACGAACGACAGCGGCACCTCCAACGTCCGCGCCGCACCCGACACACCACCGCCCACGAACCACCGCGCACCGGAACGCCGCGCCATCACCGCCGACGACGCCGGCCCACCGGACACCAGGCGCGTCTCGTCCCACACCGTCGGCACCTGGTCGAGGTACCACTCCGCCAGTGGCCGCGCCTCGTATGCCTCGACCGTTCCCGCGAAGTCCTGCAACCCCGACTCCATCAGCACCGACAACGCCAGCTCGTGCGCATCCGACGTCGGCCGCGACTCGCGCTGGAACGCCATCGGCGTGTAGTCCATCGAGCCGACGACGTTCCGCGTGAACGGCAGGGACAGGATGTGCGACGTCGTCACGCCGCTCGACTTCTCCGAGCCGTGCACCGCCTCGACCGTCATCACGTTCGGCCAGGTCCGGTGGATGCCGTGCGGCAGCGTCGCGCCGTGGAAGTTCACCAGCAGCCGTTCGCGTGCGAGGACCGGCAGGATCTGGTCGTACCAGCGGTATCGCTCCTGCCCGTCGGAGTCCATGAAGTCGATCTTCAGGCCCTTGATCCCCCACCGATGCCACAGCGGCAGCAGCTCGTTCCACTCCTCGGGAGTGTCGATCGTGCTGAACCGGATCCAGGTGAGGATGTCGACGTGCCGGGCCTTGGCGTACCGGACGAGCTCGGGCATCCAGCTGGTCTGCCGCCAGCTCGGGTCGTCGTACCAGCCGGCGTCGACGAGGACGTACGGCCAGCCGTGCTTGGCGGCGTAGTCGACGAACGCCTTCTGCGCGGGCAGGCTCTGCTGCACCGAACGCCCGCCCGCGAGCCACGTCCACACCGCGGCGCCGGGCCGAATCCATGACGTGTCACCTATCTTCGACCTCGGCGCGAGGTCGTCGACCAACGTGGACTCGGTGATCGTCGCGAGCGAGCCGACGATCATCGTCCGCCATGGCGTCGCGAGCGGTCCGGAGACGGCGATTTCCGTGTCCCACAAGCCGATTCGGTACGTGCCACTGCCCGCGTCGTGCAGCAGCCGACCACCGGAGTAGCGGCCGTCGACGTCGGACTCGCTGATCAGCAGGTAGCTGCCGCCGACCTGGAACAGCGCGGGATGCATGTACTCGCCGGTCGCGGCGTCGGCCGCGGTCGACGGGAGGAACGGGTTCTCGTAGTCGCGGCGGTACTTCGCCAGCCACGCCGGCGCGGTGCCGGGGACGGCGAACGTCGAGGTCTCACCGAGGACGGGTCCGAGGTCGGCCGGCAGCACGTACCTGT
The DNA here is from genome assembly GCA_963762635.1 of uncultured Actinomycetota bacterium. GTDB lineage: Bacteria > Actinomycetota > Actinomycetes > Propionibacteriales > Actinopolymorphaceae > Tenggerimyces. The sequence continues at coordinate 47,105 of CAVXLQ010000003.1, read as the reverse complement.
ACGCGACGCCGTCGAGCGCCACCCGGACGACCAGCTCGACGCGCGCGCCGGCGGCGTTGCGGAACCCGAACGTGGCCTCTGTCATCACGTTCGTACGGTCCAAGCGCTTGCCCACGGTGGTCCGGTAGCGCTCGACGACGCGGCGCTCCGACCGACGCTGGAAGACCAGCCCACTGGTCAGATCCGCTTGCTGGGTTCGGATTCCGAGCACTCCGGGCTCGAGCACGGTGGCACCGTCGCGCGTGACCGCGAGCGACAACGCGCCCTCGCTGGAGAGCGCGACCACGGCGCGTGGTCCCGTTCCGTGCGGCCCCTTCACCGTCCACGCGGTATCAGCATGAGCGAGCGGAACCGTGAGCGATCCGAAGAGCAATGGCACAACGATGGCAACCGCTTTCCAGATTCGCCCCATGGTCGGGCACGCTAAGCGAGAAAGCGGTTTCCGTCAAGGGAAATGGCCTCTACGAGGACATCGCTGAAGGCTTCGACCTCGCCCTCGTCGAGCGCGCTCACCGAGACGCGGATGGCCGGCGGCGCTTCGAGCCGGAACGCGGATCCCGGCGCCACGACCCAGCCCGCGTCGCGCAGTCGGGTGACCACCGACGTCTCGTCCTCGACCGGAATCCACACATTGATCCCGGATCGCCCGGCTGCCGCGACGCCGCGCTCGGCCAGTGCCGAGATCAAGCCCATGCGACGTCGCGTGTACGACGCCTGCGCGTCGGCGACGAGCCGCCCCACCTCCGCGTCCCGCCAGAGCTCGAGCACCAACCGTTGCAGCACGGTCGACACCCAACCCGCGCCGAACACCTGCCGACCGACCAGCCGGCCCAACGTCGTCTCGTCCCCCGCGATCACCGCGACCCGCAGGTCCGGCCCGTACGGCTTGGAGGCCGAACGGACGAACGCCCACGACTCCGTACTTCCGACCAGCGGCGCGAGCGGTTGCTCGGACAGCTCGGCGGCATGGTCGTCCTCGATGACCAGGACGGACGGGTGCTTGGCGAAGACCTCGCGCAGCTCCACGGCCCGGGCGGCCGTCACGGCGGCACCGGTCGGGTTCTGCGCACGGCTGGTGACCACCATCGCGCGGGCGCCGGCCTCGAGCGCCGCCGCCAGCCCGGCCGCGGTGGGGCCTTCGTCGTCGATCGGCACCGGGACGAGCTCGAGCCGCAACGCGACCAGCAGGTCGACGAGGTTGGTCCAGCCCGGATCCTCGACCGCGATCTTGTCGCCGGGCTGAAGCCGCGCGGACAGGATCCGTTCGATGCCGTCGAGCGCGCCGCCGGTCACCGCGAGGATCGCGTCGTCGACCGGAACGCCGTCGGCGGCCAGCCGCTCCCGAGCGAGCGCGAGGAGCTCGGGGACCGTCCCGCCGTCGTCGTACCCGACCGGCTCGTTCCACGCCGGATCGGCGGCGATGCGGGCGAGCCGCGGCGCGAGCGGAGGCAGCATCCTGGGGTCCGGCCCGCCGCCGGCGAGGTCCCGCGCGCCGGGCGGAACGGAGAGCCGGCGCCGCATCCGGCCGCCGCCCAGAGCCGGACGGGAGCGGACCTTCGTGCCGGACCGGCGAGCCGTCTCGACCACCGCACGTTCGCGCAGGTCCCGGTACGCCGCGGCCACGGTCGCCGGGCTGACCCGCAGCTCTCCCGCCAGCCGACGTACCGGCGGGAGGAGGGCGCCGGGCGCGAGCTGGCCCGAGCGGACGGCCGCCTCGATGCTCTCGGCTATTCCGGCTCGCGTGGATCCGCGATACTGTACTTCCACAGTAGACAGACTGTACTAGTACACAACGGAGTGGGGCAATGACCGACACCACGACGCGGGCCGTGGCGACGCGCATGCCTGAGCGGATGCACCCGGACCGGGAGACGATCGACGCGATCCTCGACGAGGCGCTGTTCTGCCACCTGTCGTACGTCGTCGACGGCGAGCCGCGGCTGATCCCGACGCTGCACGTACGGATCGGCGACGCGCTCTACCTGCACGGCTCGACCGGCAGCCGGCCGCTGCGGATGGCGCGGGACGGCCTGCAGGTGTGCGTGGCGGTGACGATCGCGGACGGGATCGTGTTCAGCAAGGCGCAGTTCCACCACTCGATGAACTACCGCTCGGTGATCGCCCACGGCGTCGCACGGGTGGTGACGGACGACGCGGTGAAGCATGACTTCCTGTCCCGGTTGGTCGAACGCATCGCGACCGGCCGGACGAACGACTGCCGCCCGCCGACGCGGAAGGAGTACGCGAGCACCACGCTCCTCGAGCTGCCGCTGACCGAGGTCGCCGCGAAGGTCCGCACCGGCCCGCCCAGCGAGGAGCCGGAGGACGAGAACCTCCCGTACTGGAACGGCATTCTCCCGCTCCACACGGTTGCCGGCGAGCCGGTCCCGCTCGAGCAGAACGTGCCGATCCCTAGCTACGTCAAGAACTGGAGCCCAGCGCGAACTGGTGGCTGAGCTGGACGAGCCGCCAGATCACCTCGAGCTCGGCATCGTCGCGCGGGCCGTAGAGCATCATCAACGTGTGCGGGAAGTCGCCCATCCGGGCGGCGGGGTGGAGCTCGCCCCATCCCTTCTCCTCCACCTCCGCGGCCACCTCCAGCGGCAGCGCGAGGTGCAGGCTGCCGTCGGTTTCCCCATGCAGGTGGGCGAACTCGTGCCCGATCAGGAACGCTTCCCGCGGCCCACCGGCCGAGGCGGCCGGCAGCTGCAACGCGCGGGTCTCCGGTAGCGAGATCCCGCTCGGCCCCGTCGTCACCTGTGGCAGTGCGGCCATCCGTACCCAGAGCGCCTCCTGCACCAAGACCGGCGCGATCTGCGAGAGCTGCTGATGCGGAATCCCCTGCCGCGCCTCCGGGCGCGCACCGGACCGAGCCGGCAGAACAGTCGTGGTCGTCATGGCACCAGACGCTACTATCCAAGGGATACTAGTTACCAAGAGGAAAGCAGCGATGACGATCGAAGCCGACCCCTGCCCGATCTCCCCCATCGCCGAGATCGTGTTCGCCCGCTGGACGACGCACGTGCTCTGGGTGCTGCAGCGACACGGCCGGATGAGGTTCACCGAGCTGCTGCAACGCGTCCGCCCGATCACGCCGAAGGTGCTCGCCGCGCGCCTGCGCCAGCTCGAGCAGGACGGTCTCGTCGAGCGCACCTACCACCCGGAGATGCCGCCGCGGGTCGAGTACGAGGCGACGCCGCTCGCGGCGACGCTGAGTCCGGTGTTCGCGACCTTGGTGAAGTGGTCGGACGACCACCTCGACGACGTCAACGAGGCGCGGCGACGTTTCCGAGCTGAGGACGCGCGACCGGACGCTGCACGGTCAGGGGCGCGGAGCTGAGCGGGTACGCCGAGAGCATCGGGCCGCCCGCCGTTCCAGACAGCAGCCGGACCGCGTAGACCGGCCGATCCTTCTCCGGCTTCACCACCACGACGTACCGCTTCACCCCAGCCGGCGGGGCCAACGGCTTCGCGGCCGTAGCGCCAGGGCCGACCGCGACCGAGGACTTCGACAGTTCCTTGCCCTTCTCGTCCTGCAGCGCGACCTCGACCGCCGTCTGCGCCGAGCCCGGGTTGGTGATCAGCAGCGTTCCCGCCCCACCGGTCGTCAGCGGCACGACTCCCTCGGACGTCAGCGGCTGAGACGCGGCGCCGAACGCGACGTCGCGAACGCCCTCGGCGCCAGCACCGGTCTCGCTCCGCACGGCGGCCGTCACCGGCACGTCCGAGCGGACCCGGATCGCCGAACCCTGCTTGAGCGTCACCTTGTCCAGCTCCACCTCGAGCACCGTCCCCGGCTGGACCTCGAGATGGCTCAGCTCACTGGGGCTGAACGTGCCCTCCTTGGCGAGCACCGAGACCTCCACGACCGCGGTCGAGTCGCCCGGCGCTACCACTGTCAACGTGCGCTTGCCTACGCCCGGAGCCAGGCCGGGAATGATCATGTCGCGCGTCGGCGCGACCGCGGCCGGGATCCAGTCGATGCCGGCCGGGGTCCCCGAGTTCAGTGTCTGGTCGCGCATCGCCGCCGCGACCCGGCCCTGCGTGACCTGAACGTCGATCGCGAGCCGCTCACTGGTCGGCGCCAGCTCGTCGAGCTCGAGCACGACCTGCTTGCCCGGCTGCACCTCGATGCTGCGGGTCGCGTCGGAACGGATCGGACCCTTCTCGTCGTACAGCACCAACCTCGCGGTGGCCTTGGTGTTGTCGACGTTCGTCAGGTAGAGCCGGCTGTGCCGCCCGACCGCGCTGCCGGCGCCGACGAACCAGAACTCCGAGCCCGGCGCCGAACACGCCGTCTCCGAGAGCCCGTGCTCGTTTCCGCTGACCGACGTCGTGAGCTGGCCCGCCGCCACACCGGGCGCGAGCACGCCGCGGGCCCTGACGGTCGCCGCCGTCGGCGTCTTCACCGCGCGGTTGTACAGCGCGAGCTGCTGGCGTTCCTTGACCGAGGCCGCGTCGCCGCCGCCCACTAGGCCGCCGACGGTCAACGTCGACTCGGTGCTGAGCGGTGGAACCCCGGGCGGCGCGGCCGGAGGCTCGGCTGGCACGGCGATCGCGGAGACGTTCGTCGTCGTCACGCCGGAGACGTACGAGGCTTCCGGGCACACCAGCGAAGCACTCTCGACGGGCACCTCGAGCGCCTTGCTCGCTTCCGCGTCCGGGCTGGGCGCCTTCACCAGCCAGCCGACGCCGACGAGCGCGCCCGCGACGGCCGCGAAGACGACCGCGCGCAACGCCGGAGGCAACCCTGCGACAACGGTTTGCCGGCGGATCATTGGTTGACCTCTTCGGGAGTACGCAGAGGGATCGGCTGGCCGACCCGCTGACCGCGCGGCGGATCCGGATCGTCGCCGGACCGGCCGTGCCGGCCACCCGGGTCGGGCGGCTCCTCGCTGAGGTTGCGTTCCGGCGCCCGCGTCGGCAGCGCGAGGACGATCACGAACAGCACCAGCGCGCCCTGGATCGCCAGCAAGATCGCGTGCGCCGGCGACGCGTGCTCCAGCGTCAACGTTCCGGCGGTCGAGGGCAGCGCGAACGTCTGGCCCCACACCCGCTCGGGACCGGGCTCCAGCAGGACACCGTCGATGCTGGCCTGCCAACCCGCGTCGCGCGACTCCGACAGCAGCAGCTGGCGGCCAGGCGAGCCCTCCGGAACGGGAGCGTTCGCCTTCACGACCAACGAGTCCAGCACCGTCTCCCCCGACCCGCCGTCAGCGAGGATGCGGAGGCGGCCGGCAGGCGCGTCGATCTGCCACGCCGCGGCGTTCTTCGGAGCGCTCGACCGGGTCAGGCCGGGCGTCGTGTCGAGCAGCGACACCACCTGCGGGTTGGCGGGCGGCGGCAGGTAGACGTAGCCGATGCCGTACCGCGCCAGGTCGGCCGCCGCGGACTCGCGCCGCCCGTCGCTGAGCAGCTCGCCGACGTCGGCGCTGAGCCCGGTCATCGCGCTTCGCGCCGTCCCCGTCTCGGCGTCACCGAGCTTGGCGCCGTTGCCGCGGAGGACGGAGTAGCCGACCGAGCCGTCCTTGGCCGGGTCGAGGACGAGCGCGCGGACGCGGGCGGGGTTGTTCTGCTCGTTGACGATGTAGGAGGGCAGCGCGGCGGGCGTCGACCGTTGGAGCGGACCGTTCACGCCGCTGACCAGCCACCAGGTGAGGCCGGCGACCGGCGTCGCGACCGCGGCGACGGCGAGCAGGCCGGCGATCGGCTGCCGCCAGGAGAAGCTGCGTTCGCTGAACACCGCACCGGCGCCATCGGCACCGAGCGCCGAGGCGGCGATCAACCCAGCGGCGACCAGGACCGCGGCGAGGCCGGGCCAGGCGGCGATGTCGCCCAGCCAGTCGACGCTGACCTGCAGCCTGGTCTGCGCGAGGCCGACCGCCAGGCCGAGCACGGCGACGGCCCAGGCGGAGCCGACGCCGATCGTGCGGTCGCGGCGAAGCAGGCCGGCGAGGCCGACCACGACGAGCACGCCGAGCAGCCAGAACGGCGCCGCGCCGGGACCGCCGGGGTTGCCGAGCGCGAGCACGTACGACGGCAGGTTGACCGTCGTCAGCGCGGGATCGCTGAGCCCCGCTTCGGTGAACAGCAACGCCGGCGTACGGAACAGCACGAGCGTCCACGGCAGTAGCAACAGCGGCGGCACCAGGACGATCGCGATCAGCTGGGGAATACGGAGGCGCAACGCGACGGCGGCGCCGATGAGCAGCACGACCGCGATGACGTACGCGATCGGCACGAACGCGGTGAGCAGCGCGAGCAGCAACCCGGTGGTCCAGGCGGCCGACCAGGACCCGTTCCGAACGAGCCGGTACGCCGCGAGCGCGAACAGCGGCAGCACGATGATCGCCACGCAGGTGCCGAGCCGGCCGGCCGAGATCGCGCCGGTGACAGCCGGGAGCGTGGCGTACGTCGCGGTCGCCCAGATGCGGACGGCGCGCGCCTGGAGGACCTGCCGGGAGAAGAGGTACGCGGTGACCGCGGCGAGCGGGATCGCGCCGATGATCAGCACGTCGACGGCGAGCCAGACCTTGCCGACCAGCAGCGTGGACAGCATGCCGACGACGGCGAGGTACGGCGGGGCGGCGCGGCTGGAGCCGAGCTCGACCGGGTGCCAGGACTCGAGGTAGCGGCTCCAGAGGTCGACGTACCCGTCGGGCGGCGCGAGCAGCGCACCGCCGGCCAGCACGCCGTCGCCGAGCAGGTTGCGGCCCGCCACGAGCGCGATCACGACGAGCGCGAGCACGAGGATGACCGGCGGCCTGGTCGCGATCCAGCGGATAACGCCAAGGCCGTCGGAGTCGAGCTCCTCGGCCTCCTCCGAGACCGGGCCCGTCTCGTGGCCGGCCCGCTTGACGCGCTTGGCGGTGCCGGAGTGGGTGCCGGAGCGCGCCGACACGACGCCGATGACGGTCTCGAACGCGTGCTGGAGCCCGATCCAAGGCGGCGGGAGCAGGTGGCGGACGGCCCGGCTCGAGACCGCGCGGATCTTGGCGCGGCGCCGGCGGCCGACGACGATGCGGTCGACCCGTCCGAGCGCTCCGCCGAGCGCGGCGATCTCGTCGTACGCGGCCTCCGGCCACTTGACGACGAGCAGTCCGATGGTGCGGAGGACCGAGCCGAGGATCAGCCTGAGCAGGACGAGGGGGAACGCCAGGGCCGAGCAGTTGACGAGCAGCGTGTAGATCGCGTTCCGGCGGTCGATCCTTCTCGGGCGGCCGTTCGCGCGGCCCTTGCCGGCGTTGATCGGCCGGGCGTTGTGGGTGGCCGCCTCGTAGTGGAAGACGATCGCGTCCGGGCAGGTGACGACGCGGTGGCCGGCACGGTTGGCCCGCCAGCCGAAGTCGACGTCGTCGCGGAACATCGGCAGCGCGGCGTCGAACCCGCCGAGCTGCTCGTAGACGTCGCGGCGGACGAGCATCCCGGCGGTGCTGACCGCGAGCACGTCGCTGACGGCGTCGTGCTGGCCCTGGTCGAACTCGCCGTACTCCAGGCCGGTCTCGCGGGCGCCGGCCCCGGTGATCGCGACGCCCATCTCGAGCAGGCGGCGGCCACGAGGCCAGTTGCGGATCTTCGGGCCGATGACGGCGGCGGACGGAACGGTGTCGACCAGCTCGAGCATGCGCTCGAGCGCGCTCGGCGTCGGGGCGCAGTCGTCGTGGAGGAGCCAGAGCCACTCGACCGTACGCACCGCGCCGCGATGATGCGGGGTCTCGTCCTGGGCGAGGGGAACGCGAGCGACGCCGCGCGAAACAGCCTCACCGAAGCCGGTGTGGCGTGGGGCGGTCGTGACGGCATGCTCGCCGAATGTGTCGACGAGCAGCTCACGGCTGCCGTCGGTGCTTCCGGTGTCGACGATCGTGATGCGATCAGGTCGCCGGCGCTGCTGGCGAAGACCCGTGATGAGCTCGCCGAGCCAGCGGGAACCGTTGTGGGCGACCACGACGGCGGTGACCACGTGTCGAACCGGCGGCGGGGAACCGTCGGGCGTACTCATGCCTAGCTGCGGACCTCTGTTTGGGCAATGGGGCTTCGGGCCACCCTAGACGACGCCCGTGGAGATCCGCCGGGCCGGGCGCGTGCCATGTGGACGACGCCCGGCCACGAAGCCTCTAGACAGCGCGCTTCTTCAGCCGGCGACGCTCTCGTTCGGACAAGCCGCCCCAGATCCCGAAGCGCTCGTCGTGTTCCAACGCGTACGTCAGGCAATCCGCCCGGACTTCACAGACCAGGCAGACTTTCTTCGCCTCGCGCGTGGATCCGCCCTTCTCCGGAAAGAACGCCTCTGGATCGGTCTGCGCGCACAGCGCGCGCTCCTGCCAGCTGAGTTCTTCCTCGGCGCTGCCGTGCTGCAGCGGGGTTTGCTCTTGCACGGTCCTCGCCTCCTCGACCCGTATTCCCCGTGGCTTTCGTTGAGCTTTGGTCATGCCACGACCTACAGCGACGTGGTGACCGGCCCCGCCGCCGAGGGTGTCCCTGCGACACCCTCACAATCCCGGCTCGGTCGTTCGCGTCGATCGTTGCTACATGTCCGGTTCATGCCCTTCGGGGCGATTCCCTGGTCGCCGACGAATGACACAGGTGAAATTACATGCCCGAAATCCCGTGGCGTCAACTCGGGGTCTGCTATAGGTGCGCGACACGCCGAAGAACGGTCGAAAATATTTGCGTTGACTCCGGAGAGTGACGGCATTCGGAGCGGTTACGGCTAGCTTTCCGAAAGCCCGTGCACGGCGCGTGAAATGTGCTAGCGGCCAGTTGTGGACCGCTCAGCGACCTCGTGCCACCCGAGGCCCGCCGGACCTGCCTCCCGGCGCGCCGCGGCCAAGCAATCGGCGACGCTCACTCCCCGACCCGCGGGCCAGGACACCGGACCTGTTGGACGAGCAGCGCGACCCTCCCTGACCGAGTTGTTGGACAGATCTCGGCCTCTAGACCGAGATCTGTCCAACAACTCGGGTGGCGTGGAGATGGCCGCGGGCGATGGCGGGCGGCATCGCGACCGAGCTGCCGGCCCGATCGTTTGGAATGAAGGCGTCCCTCTGTCGAATAGATCGATAGAGGGCGTCCCTCATTCGAAACCGGCGAAGCGCCCGTGCCCGGAGATGCGAACGGGCCCGCCGGGGTGGCCGGCGGGCCCGTTCGGTGGTTCAGGTGGTGTCAGCGCGGGGGCTGGGACCACCAGCCTGGCTGCTGCTGGCCCTGCTCGGGCTTGTCCGGGTCCGTGCCGGCGTCGGCGGCCGGCTCGGCGTCGGTGCCCGCTGGGGGCGTCGTGCTGTCCGCCGGGGCGTCCGCGGCCGGCTCGGTGCTCCCCACGCCACCGAACACCTGGGTCTGGTCCTCCGCGGGCTGCTCGGCCTCCGGCGCCTGGCCGGTGCCGTAGTCGTACTGCTGGCCGTAGCCCTGCTGCTGGCCGTACGGCTGCTGCTCGCCCTGCTCGCCCTGCTGGCCCCAGCCGCCCTGTGCGGGCTGCTGGCCGTAGCCCTGCTGCTGGTACGCCTGCTGCTGGTTGTAGTCGTACCCGGCCTGCTGCTGGTTGTAGTCGTACGCGGGCTGCTGCTGGGCCCAGCCCTGCTGCTGGTCGGCGGCGGGCTGCTGCTGACCCCAACCCTGCTGCTGGCCGTACTCCGGCTGCTGCTGGCCCCACGCGCCCTGAGCCTGCGGCTGCTGCTGCTGGTTGTAGTCGTACGCGGGCTGCTGCTGTCCCCAGCCACCCTGCTGCTCGGCGGCGGGCTGCTGCTGCTGGCCCCAACCCTGAGCCGCCGGCTGCTGCTCGCCCTGCTGGGCCCAACCCTGCGCGGCCGGCTGCTGCGGCTGCTGCTGCTGCCCATAGTCGTACCCGGGCTGCTGCTGACCCCAAGCGCCCTGCTGCGGCTGCTGCTGCTGACCCCAAGCGCCCTGCTGCGGCTGCTGCTGCCCCCAGACGCCGCCACCCTGCTGCTGGTACGCGAACTGCTGCTGCGGCTTGGGCTCGGGCGCCGGAAGCGCACCGAACGCCGTGACGATGAAGAACAGCCCCGCACCGATCAACGCGACGCCGGCGAGGGTGACGAAGAACGTCGCCCACTTGCTCAGCTCGCCGCCCAGCTGGAACGCGTCCACGAACACCGACGCGATCCAGGTGACGAGCGCGAACAACGCCTGCAACCCGGCCACGACAAGAGCGATGATCGTCAACGTCCGGGCGTTCGCGGTCGGCTCACCGAGGTGCGTCACCAGCACAACTGCCAGCGCCAGCACCATGATGATGAACGGGTTGACGAAGTCGTCCTGCAAAGTGAAGGACGTGCCGGTGAACCCGAGCTGCTCCGGCCCTGTGAACAGCCGCAAGATCAGGACGATGATCTGGATCGCAGCGGCACCCACCAGCACCCACGCGAGGAGCTCCCGGTGGGGCTTGGTCTTCTCGGTTACCACTTTGATACCCCCTGTCATGATTTCTCCTGGTAGGGAAGCTTTCCACATCTCATGTCCCGACCGCAGTCACGCCTCGCCGCACCGGGACACAGATCACGGCGCGACTCACTATGGACCACCTGGCCCCGCCTACGTCGGGCGGCCTGCGGACAGGCCCTTGGCGTGGCGGGAGAGACTGGGACCGTGCGGATCACCCTTCTCGCCGGCGGCATTGGTGCCGCCCGCTTCCTTCGCGGCCTGGTCGCCGCTTCACCCGAGGCCGACATCACCGTCATCGGCAACACCGGTGACGATCTGACCTTGTACGGACTGCGCGTCTCACCAGACCTCGACACCGTCATGTACACACTCGGCGGAGGCAACGACGAGGCCCGTGGCTGGGGCCGTGCCGACGAGTCCTGGAACGCCCTCGCCGAGGTGACAGCGTACGGCGCCACCCCCTCGTGGTTCGGGCTGGGCGACCGGGATATCGGTACGCATCTGGTCCGCAACGCTCTGTTGTCGGAGGGCAAGACACTCACTGAGGTCACGCGGGCCCTGACGCAGCGCTGGCAGCTTCCGTTCACTCTGATTCCGATGACGAACGACCGGGTCGAGACCCACGTGGTCGTCGACGATCCCCCGAACGGCCAACGACGCCTGCATTTCCAGGAGTACTGGGTACGTCACCACGCCGAGCTGCCCGTCGCCGACATCCGCTTCGAGGGCATCGAGAACAGCGAGCCCGCGCCCGGCGTGGTCGAGGCGATCCAGAACGCCGACGTCATCGTCTTCCCACCGTCCAACCCGGTCGTCAGCATCGGCCCGATCCTCGCCGTGCCAGGCATCCGGGACGCCGTCACGAACGCCAAGGCCCCGGTCATCGGCCTCTCCCCCATCGTCGGTGGCGCGGTCGTCCGCGGCATGGCCGACAAGCTGCTTCCCGCGATCGGCGTCGACACCAGCGCCGCCGGCGTCGCGCTGCACTTCGGAGCCCGAGACGACCAGGGCCTGCTCGACGGCTGGCTCGTCGACGAGCGCGACCGGGACGCGGTCGCCCGCGTCGAGGCCGCCGGCATCGCCTGCCGCGCGATGCCGCTGCTGATGAACGACGTCCCCCTCGCCACCGACATCGCCCGCGCCACGCTCGAGCTGGCAGCAGAGGTCGAGCGGTGAACGACGGCTACTCCGTACGGCCCGTCCAAGGGATCCCCGAGATCGAGGCCGGCGCGGACCTCGCGGCGGTCATCAGAGCCCACGCGCCGGACTTGGCGGACGGCGACATCGTCGTGGTCTCCAGCAAGATCGTGAGCAAGGCCGAGGCCCGCGTCGTCCCCGGCGACGATCGCCGCGCGGCGATCCGGGCCGAGACCGTACGCGTCGTCGCCGAGCGCGGCGAGACCCAGATCGTCGAGACCAGGCACGGCTTCGTGATGGCCGCCGCCGGCGTCGACAACTCCAACGTCGCGGTCGGCAGCCTCGTCCTCCTCCCCCTCGACCCCGACGAGTCCGCGCGAACGATCCGCGCCGGACTGGGCGACAAGCGGGTCGGCGTGATCGTCACCGACACGTTCGGCCGGACCTGGCGGGTCGGGCAGACCGACCTCGCGATCGGCGCGGCCGGCGTGCAGGTCCTCGACGAGTACCGCGGTCGCCTGGACGCCCACGGCAACGAGCTCGCGGTCACCGCCCCCGCGATCGCCGACGAGCTCGCGGCAGCCGCCGAGCTGGCGATGGGCAAGCTCGCCCAGGTCCCGGTCGCGATCGTCTCCGGGCTCGACCAGTGGGTGATCGAGGAGGACGGTCCCGGCGTGCGCGCGCTGGTACGGCCGTCCGAGGACGACATGTTCCGGCTCGGCACGCGCGAGGCATGGCGCGAGACGTTGACGCTGCCGCGCACGGTCGACGCGCTCGCCGAGGAGCCGGTCGACCTGGACGCCGTCCAACGGATCGCCGCGCTCGCCATCACCGGCGACGGCTGGGGCATCCACAGCTTCGCGGCGAAGCCCTGGACCGACGCGCTCGGACTGCCGTCGTCGGTGCCGTTCATCGCGGTCCCGTACGTCACCACGAAGCGCTCGAGCTCGCTGCTGATGCTCGGTGCCGCGCTCGACCGCCTGCTCGTGGCCTGCACGATCGAACGCCTCGGCGCCATGCACGTCTCGTTCGAGGACATCCGCAAGCAGCTGGTCAAGGCGCTGCCGGACGGCGCCGTCCCGATCACGGTGATCGCGGTCGGCGTGCCGGTCAGATAGCTCAGATAGAGCGGTAGTTGCGTCCCGCGTAGCGAGGTCCGTGCCGAGGGGCGCCGATCCCGGCCAGCTCGATCAGCCGGGTGACGCGGTAGCGGTGGCCGCGCCACTGTTCGAGCGCCGTCAGCATCTCGTCGTCGTCGAACCGGCGGCCCGCGAGCGCCCATCCCACGTTCTTCGCGATGTGGAAGTCGCCGACCGACACCGCGTCGGCGTCGCCGTGGGCGCGCTGCCGTACCTCCGCCGCGGTCCACACACCGATGCCCGGCACGGTCCGCAGCCGCCGCTCGACCTCGACGGGCTCCATCGTGATCGTCTCCTCGAGCCGGTCGGCGACGCGAGCGGCGCGGACGATCGCCTGCGAACGCTCCGGCCCGACCCCGGCGAGGTGGTAGTCCCAGGACGCGAGCGTCTGGAACGTACGCGGCGCCGGCGCGACCCACAGCTTGAACGGCACCGGCCCCGGCGCCCGTTCGCCGAAGCGCCAGACCAGCTCGCGCCAGGACCGCCACGCCTCCTTGCCCGTCACCTTCTGCTCGAGGATCGCGGGGACGAGCGCGTCCATCACCAGGCTCGTACGCGGCACCCGCCAGCCCTTGAACCGCTTCGCGAGCCGGCTGAGCAGCACGTTCCCCGGCTCGAACCCGCTGACGTCGTCCTCCGCGCCGACGAACGCGGGCAGCCGATCCAGCAGCCAGTCCGCACCCGGACCCCACGCGGCCGCCTCGATGCGCCGCTCCGAAGGCCGCGCGGTGAGGCGGATCGTCGCAGGTCCGTCGGGCGTACGTACCGCTCGCCAGATCGCGCCGTCCGGGGTTCGACGGTGCACCGGATCGCCCGAGCCGCGGCGCAGCGACGCCAGCGTGGCGCCGAGGTCGATCGGCTCGTCGGTCACCAGAGAGCGGTTGTTCTGCACCGAACCAGTGTCCACTCACAATCCACCCGTAGAATCCACCCCCGACCCGCCTTGTGGTGGGCGTGTCGGGGACCCACTGGGCGAAAGGGACGGTGAGGCGTGGCCAAGCGAGGCCAGGGCCAGCAGACGAGGCGAGAGCGCGTCGAGGAGCTCCGTCGTGTGCAGAAGGCCCAGGAACGCCGGAGGACGATGATCATCATCGTGGCCTGCGCGGCTGTCGCGGCCGTGATCATCGGGGTGGGCGCGTTCCCGATCGTCAACAACTGGATCAACGACCCGTCCCGGAAGGCCATGACGGACTTCGGCGTGGCGGCCTCGTCGGCCAGCTGCGAGGAGGCTCCGAAGGACCCGGCGACCGGCGTCTCGGACCACAAGCCGGACGGCGAGAAGATCAAGTACACGACCGCGCCGCCGTCCGCGGGCCCGCACTGGGCGGTGCCGGCCGCGTTCGAGCGCAAGTTCTACGAGAAGGCCGACCGGCCGCAGCTCGAGACGCTCGTCCACAACCTCGAGCACGGGTACACGATCGTCTGGTACGACGAGACGATCGCCAAGGACAAAGACCAGCTGGACGCGCTGAAGGACATCGCGAAGCGGTTCGAGACCTCGACCCCGACGGGCGACAAGAAGTTCATCGCCGCGAGCTGGGACAACGCCGACGGCAAGTTCCCCGAGGGCAAGCACGTCGCGTTCAGCCGCTGGGCCACCCAGGCCGGACACCGCGAGTACTGCGGCTCGGTGAGTGGCGAGGCGATCGAGTCCTTTATGAAGAAGTACCCGTGGTCGGACTCGCCGGAGCCCAACGCGATCTGAGCGTTCGCACCACCCTCAGCGCCGCCGACCGCAGCTGCACCCAGTGCGCCTGCCGGTCGGCGGCGGTGAGGCACTGACCGGCCGCGATCAGCAGCCCGAGGACCGCGAACGTGGCGAACAGGAAGCCCACACCGCTGCCGCCCATGAACCCGCCGATCACCGAGCCGGCTATGCCGCCGAGCAGCACCACGAGGCCGACGACGAACAGCGCGAGCCGTCGGCTGCCGCTCTGGTCCGCGTCCTTCACTCGCTCTGTTCTCTCGTAGCCCGCCGCGCGCGTGAGCTCGGCCGCGTAGTCCTCGGGCGGGCCGAGCCGCTCCCGCAGGCTCTCGGCGGTGAGCGCCGGGCCCGTCTCGTTCGCGATGTCGAGCAGGCAGTCCTCGACATCGGCCATCAGCTCGTTCAGCTCGGCCGGTGGCACGTCGGCAAGCGCTCGCCGGACGCCGCCCAGGTAGCCGAGCACCGCGGTACCGCTCATCTGGCGTCACTCCCCCATCTCGATTAGTACTCCACATTAGAGAATAGCGAAATGGTGTCGCTCACGACACTGCGGAGCGGACGTCGATGCGTTCAGACTGGTCGCGACAGCACGGAGGAACGGGGGCTTGCGATGTCGGTGAAGAAGCGGTTGGCGAGGGGATTTCGCGCGGGGGGTTACCTGCTGGCGTCGTTCTTCACCGGCCTCGCACAGCTTGGCGGGCTGGTGTTTCCGGCGCTGCTGCGGCCGATGGTGAGCTGGCAGCTTCGACGTTCGGCCGACTGGGTGAACGCGGGTGAGCGCGCTCGGCGGCCCCGCCGCGACGGCCATCGTCGCTGGCTCGCGGTGCACAGCGCCTTGGACGCCGTCTTCGGCGTGGGGTTCGTCGGTGCGGTCGTCTTGATCCCCACCGTCGTCGGCGCCCTGGTGTTCGCGGTGGCCGCGTTCCTCACCAGCATCTCCGTGCCCAGTGGATTGACCTGGTTCAGCGTCGTGAGTGTCTCGGTCATCCTGACGCTCTCGCTGATCATCGGCTTCGTCCTGGGCATGGTCGGCGGAGCGATTCCCCGCCTGGCGACGGGTCACGCGAACCTGACGATCTCGCTGCTCAGCGGCTCGGCCGCCGAACGGCGCGCAGCGGAGCTCTCCGAGCGGGTCTCGATCCTGACGTCCACCCGTGCCGACGCCCTGGACGCGCACAGCGCGGAGCTGCGGCGGATCGAGCGCGACCTGCACGACGGCGCCCAGGCGCAGCTCGTCGCCCTGTCGATGCGCCTCGGCGTGGCCGAGGAGACGATCGCCGAGGATCCGATCAAGGCGACCCGGCTCCTCCGCGAAGCGCGCGGCGGTGCCGAGGAGGCGATGGCGGAGCTGCGCGACGTCGTACGCACGATGTACCCGCCGATCCTCGCCGACCGCGGCCTGGCGGGGGCGATCTCCGGGCTCGCGGCGCGCAGCATCATCCCCGTCCGCGTCCATGTCGAAGGGCTCGGCGAAGTGCCGGCCCCGGTCGAGGCCGCCGCGTACTTCGTGGTCGCCGAGTCGGTGACGAACGCGATCAAGCACTCCCACGCGACCCAGCTCCTCGTCCACCTCGACCGCGACTCCGACGGCTTACATGTGCAGGTCACCGACGACGGCGTCGGCGGCGTCGACGCCGCGCAGGGCACCGGCATCCTCGGCATCGAACGCCGCGTCGCCGCGCTCGACGGCATGACGACGGTCGACAGCCCGATCGGCGGCGGAACGACGATCACCGTGGAGCTCCCATGCCGACCCTGACCCACCCCAGCGTCACCGCCGCGATCACCGACCTGGCCGCCCGGAGCCCGATCGCCGTACGAACCCAGATCGACCCCCTCGGCTGCCTGCCGCCC
This sequence comes from uncultured Actinomycetota bacterium, assembly GCA_963762635.1. Taxonomy (GTDB): domain Bacteria; phylum Actinomycetota; class Actinomycetes; order Propionibacteriales; family Actinopolymorphaceae; genus Tenggerimyces. The sequence continues at coordinate 30,872 of CAVXLQ010000003.1, read as the reverse complement.
GCGGTCGAAGCCGCCGCCTACTCCGTCGTCGCCGAAGCCCTCACCAACGCCGCCACCCACGCCCTCGTCCACCTGGCGAGGAGCCCCGGCAGCCTGCACGTCCTGGTGATCGACGACCGAGGGACGACGACCACCGTGGAGTTGCCATGCTGATCAAGCGCGGGCTTCGCGCCCTGGGCTACCTGACCGCCCAAGCCGGCGTCGGCCTGGCCGCGCTCCTGGGCTATCCGGTGGGTGGATGGCTCGCTCGCCGGACCGCGGCGTTTCTCGGCAGGTCCGTCGAGCTACCGAGTCGTCGCGGCAGAGGAAAGCTGGTCGTCCACGCCATCACCGGGCTGCTGGCCTTGGCTGTCGCGCTCGGTCCGATGCTCGTCTACAGCTGGGCGGTCTGTGTCGCGACGGCCGCCTACGTGTACCGCGGCGACATATCCGCCTCCCATCCCATGATCAGTTTCGTGGGCGTTGTCCTGCTCGTCATTCCCGCTGTCCCTCTCACCCTGCTGTTCAGCTGGCCGCTGGCTCACGCGCACGCTCGCCTGAACCTCGCGCTGCTCGCCCCGTCCGCCGCAGACCTCACCAAGCGCGTCGACATCCTCACCGCGACCCGCTCGGACGCTCTCGATGCCCACGGCGCGGAGCTACGGCGGATCGAACGGGACCTGCACGACGGCACCCAGGCCCAGCTCGTCGCGCTCTCCATGCGACTCGGGCTCGCCGAACAGCGCCTCACCCACGACCCGGAAACCGCCCACCTGTTGAGGGAAGCCCGCACAGGGGCCGAAGACGCCATGACCGAGCTCCGCGGCGTGATCCGCACGATGTACCCGCCGATCCTCGCCGACCGCGGCCTCGCCGGCGCCATCTCCGGCATCGCCGCCCGCAGCATCATCCCCGTCGACGTCCGTGCCGAAGAGCTCGGCGAGCTGCCCGCCCCGGTCGAGGCCGCCGCGTACTTCGTCGTCGCAGAGTCGGTGACGAACGCGATCAAGCACTCCCACGCGACCCAGCTCCTCGTCCACCTCGACCGGGACCGCGACGGCCTGCACGTCCAGGTCACCGACGACGGCCTCGGCGGGGTCGACGAAACGCAGGGCACCGGCATCGTCGGCATCCATCGCCGTGTCGCCGCCCTCGACGGAACGACGACGGTCGACAGCCCGCTCGGCGCTGGGACCACGATCACGGTGGAGTTGCCATGTCGCGCCTGAACAAGTCGCTGCTGAAGAAGTGGTGGGCGAACGGAGCCCGCGCCGGGCGGTACGTCGTGGTGTCGTTCGTCACCGGCCTCGGTCAGCTCGCCGCCGTGCCGATCATGCCGTTGGCCCGGCCGATCCTGGGCTGGCAGCTGCACCGTTCGGCCGACTACGTGAACGCCGACGAGCCGTCGCGGCGACCGCGGCGGGACGACCAGGGTCGGTGGCTCGCCTCACACGGCGCGCTGGGTGTGGGCTTCGGCGCCTTGCTCGCCGCCTACGTCGCCGTCCTCGGAGCCGTCCTCTACGCCTGGGGCGCGGCGTTCAGCCGGCTCTTCTACCTCGGCAACCCCAACCTCGAGCAGCGAATCTTCAACGGCACCATCGGCACGATTCTGCTCACCGGCGTGGTCGGCGGACTCGCGGCGGGCCTGGTCGTCCAAGTGCTCCCGCGGTTGGCGGAAGGGCACGCGAAGCTGTCCATCTCACTGCTCAGCAGCTCGGCCGCCGAGCGGCGGGCGGCCGAGCTGGCCGAACGCGTCGACGTCCTGACCTCGACCCGTTCGGACGCCCTCGACGCCCACGGCGCGGAGCTGCGGCGGATCGAACGGGACCTGCACGACGGCACCCAGGCCCAGCTCGTCGCGCTCTCCATGCGACTCGGGCTGGCGGAGGAGTCCGTCCGCGACCGCCCCGAAACCGCAACCCTGCTTCGCGAAGCCCGCACCGGCGCGGAGGAGGCGATGGCCGAGCTGCGCGACGTCGTACGGACCATGTACCCGCCGATCCTCGCCGACCGCGGCCTCGCCGGCGCGATCTCCGGGCTCGCGGGGCGGAGCCTCATCCCCACCAAGGTCACCACCGACGACCTCGGCCCACTGCCCGCTCCCGTCGAAGCGGCCGCGTACTTCGTCGTCGCCGAAGCCCTCACCAACGCCGCCAAGCACTCCGCGGCCACGCAGATCCTGGTCCACCTCGACCGCGACTCGACCGGCCTGCACGTGCAGGTCACCGACGACGGCCTCGGCGGAGCCGACGAGACCCAAGGCACCGGCATCCTGGGCATCCAACGACGCGTCGCCGCCCTCGACGGAACGACCACCATCCACAGCCCCATCGGCGCGGGCACGACCATGACCGTGGAGATCCCATGTCGCGCGTGAGGACCACCTGGTACGAGCACCCTCGCCTGCTGGCGTTCCAGCGACGGACCGAACGTCTCGGCGAACGCCTGACGTTCTATCGCGGCACTCCCAGCGAACGGGCCTACCGGTACGTCTGGGCCTGCTTCTTCACCGGACTCTGGGCGCTCCTCAACCTGCTGCTGTTTCCCCTTACCCGCAAGACGGTCCGTCGCTTCGCCGGCTGGCAGGTCGCCCAGTCGCACGTGGCCGCGTTCTTCCTCGCCCGGCGGAACGAGCCGCTGCCACCGGTCACCGAAGACCGAGGACGACTGCGCCGTTGGCTCGCCTTCCACGCGTCCGTCGGGACCCTCATCGGCGCGTTCGGCACCATCGGCTGGGGCTATGTGTTGGTGTCGTCGATCAGCCTGGCCATGTGGAGCCTCGACTCGGAGAACGGCAGCCCGCCGGCCCTCGCGAGGTTGATCTTCGGCGACGTTCCCACCACCGGGCAGACCGGTCTGCTCACCGCGATCGGTGCCGGCATCGCGCTTGCCCTGCCGGCGCTCCTTGGCCCGCCCCTCGCCCGCTTCCACGCGACCAAGACCCTGGCCCTCCTCGGGCCCACGCGAGAGGACGTCCTCACCGCGACCCGTTCGAACGCTCTCGACGCGCACAGCGCCGAGCTACGGCGGATCGAACGCGACCTGCACGACGGCACCCAAGCCCAGCTCGTCGCCCTCTCCTTGAGGCTCGGCATCGCCGAACAGAAGCTCGCCGAGGATCCGGATGCCGTTGCCCAGCTCCTCAAGGACGCTCGCGGTGGCGCCGAGGACGCGATGACCGAGCTCCGCGGCGTGATCCGCACGATGTACCCGCCGATCCTCGCCGACCGCGGCCTGGCCGGCGCGATCTCCGGCCTCGCCGCAAGGAGCGTCATCCCCGTCGCGGTCACAATGGACGACGTCGGCTCGTTGCCCGCGCCGGTCGAGGCGGCCGCGTACTTTCTTGTCGCCGAAGCCCTCACCAACGCCGCCAAGCACTCCGCCGCGACGCAGATCGTCGTCCAGGTCGACCGCGACTCGCGCGGGCTGCACGTCCAGGTCACCGACGACGGGGTCGGCGGCGTCGACGCCACACAGGGCACGGGCATCGTCGGCATCGAACGCCGCGTCGCCGCCCTGGACGGCATGACCACCGTCGACAGCCCGATCGGCGGCGGGACCACCATCACCGTGGAGATCCCATGCGGGTCGTGATCGCCGAGGACAACGCCGTACTCGCCGAGGGCCTCAACCTGCTCCTCACCACGAACGGCTTCGAGGTCGCGGCCGTCGCCGGCGACGGGGAGGAGTTCGTGCGCGCGGTCAAGGAGCACCGTCCGGACGTCACCGTCGTGGACGTACGGATGCCGCCGACGTTCCGCGACGAGGGCATCCACGCGGCGCTCGAGGCGCGCAGAATTCAACCGGGCTTGCCGGTTCTGGTGTTCTCGCAGTACGTCGAGGAGACGTACGCCGGCGAGCTCCTCGCCGGCGGCGGTGGCGGGGTCGGCTACCTGTTGAAGGACCGAGTGTCACGGGTGGCGGAGTTCATCGAAGCCCTCCACCGCGTAGCCGCCGGCGGCACCGCGCTCGACCCCGAGGTCGTCGCCCAGCTGGTCGCGAAGCGCCACGATCCCCTTGCCAGCTTGACGACTCGCGAACGCGAGGTGCTCGCGTTCATGGCCCAGGGGTACGGCAACACCGAGATCGCGAGCCGCCTCGTGGTGACCGAACGAGCGGTGCTGAAGCACGTGGGCAACATCTTCGCCAAGCTCGACCTCCCACCCACCGACACCGGCCACCGCCGCGTCCTGGCCGTGCTCTCCTACCTCGGCGTCTAGGACGGTGCGAGGATTCGATCATGAGCTACGACCTCGCGGTGTGGGAAGGGCGACACCCCGCCGACGACGATGACGCCGGCTCGACCTACGTCGAGCTCAGCGAGCGCTATCTCGAGTCGGCGGAGCCCGAGGCCGTGGCGCCGCGTATCGCGGCCTACGTCGCGGCGCTGGTCGCCAGATACCCAGACGACGAGCGCGCGGCCGTCTGGGCGTCGGCTCCGGTCATCGGCGACGCCTCGGGTCCGATCGTGCCCCTCTACCTCACGTTCGACGGCGCCGAGGAGGTGGCCGAGTTCGCGGCTTCGCTCGCCGACGAGCACGGCTTGGTGTGCTACGACCCGCAGGCGGACTCGCTGCGGCCCTGACCGTCTAGGAGTAGCGCGGGCCGTGGTGCTCCTGGACGCGGGCCACGAGCTCCTTCACGCGTTCCGCGCACGACTTCGGGCACACCATCGTCACGTCGCGCGTGTGCACGATGATCATTTCGTGCAGCCCCACCGTGGCTACGAGGTGCGTGGGGTCGTCGTTCACCACGATGTTGCCCTCGGAGTCCACCAGCACGGTCACGCCGTCGTACGCGTTCTGCGCGTCGTCGCTCGACAACGTCGACGCCAGCGTCGGCCAGGAGCCGACGTCCAGCCAGTCCACCGACATCGGCACGACCACGACCACCGAGTCGCGCGCCGCCGGCTCGGTCACCGCGTAGTCGATCGAGATCTTCCGCAGCGACTCGTACGTCTCCTTCAGCACTACGTCCCGCGACGGTCCCGACCACGCCGCGGCGATCGCCCGGACGCCGGCGCCGGTCTGCGGCAGATAGCGATCCAATCCGGACAGCAGCGTCGCCGCGCGCCAGACGAACGTGCCGGCGTTCCACAGGTACCCGCCGTTCGCGACGTACGAAGCGGCCGTCTCCGCGTCCGGCTTCTCCCGGAACGAGTCCACCGCGAACACACCCGGCGCGACCTCGTCGCCGCGCTCGATGTACCCGAGCCCGGTGTGCGGGTAGGATGCCGGAATACCGAACGTCACCAGCGTCGCCGGCGCCGCCTCCGCCGCCTCGAAGCCCGTCCGCAGAGCGGCCTGGAACGACGCGACCGGCTCGATCACGTGGTCCGACGTCACGAACGCGACGACCGCGTCCGGGTCCTGCTCGTGCAGCAGCGCCGACGCGAGCCCGATCGCCGCCGCGGTGTCGCGGCCGATCGGCTCGCCGATCACGTTGGCCCTCGGCAGCTCGGTCAGGTGCTCGAGCACAGCCTCGCGATGCGCCTCGCCGGCGCAGACGTAGATGTTGGCCGGGTCGACGAGCCCGAGCAGTCGCTCGTACGCGAGGCGCAGCAGGCTCTTGCCGCCGCCCACGCTGAGCAGCTGCTTCGGCCGGCCGCCCCGAGACAGCGGCCACAGCCGCGTCCCCGAGCCCCCCGCGTTGATGACCGCATAGCGCATCAAGACACTGTATGTGTGACGCCTGCTGACCTTCTCGCGGCGGCCCGTGCGGCCGACCCGGCGAGCCCATTCCTGACGTTCTACGACGACGCGACCGACGAACGGATCGAGCTGTCGCTGACCTCGTTCGACAACTGGGTCGCCAAGACGGCGAACCTCCTGCAGGACGGCCTCGGCACCGAGCCCGGCGAACGGGTGGCGATCCTGCTCCCGCCGCACTGGCAGGGCGCGGTGTGGATGCTCGCCGCGTGGTCCGCTGGCCTGGTCGTCGACCTCTCTCCCTCCAGCGCGGCCGACATCGTCGTCACCGGCCCGGACACGCTCGACTCCGCTGCGGCGATGAAGGCGCGCGACACCGTCGCGCTCGCGCTCCGGCCGCTCGGCGGCCGGTTCACCACGCCGCTGCCGGCCGGCGTGCTCGACTACGGCGCGGAGGTCCCGACGTACGGCGACCACTTCGCGCCCTACGTTCCTGTCGGCTCCGACGACCCCCTGCTCGCCGTCGACGGGTGCGAGCTCACCGCCGCCGACCTCGTCGCCGCCGCGAGGGAACGAGCCGGCACGCTCGACCTCGCCGCCGGCGCCCGCGTGCTCACCACCGCCAACCCGACCGGGCCAGACGGGTACCTCGACGCGCTCCTCGCACCGCTCGCCGTCCGCGGCTCCGTCGTGCTGGTCCGCAACCCGAATCCCGAGCGCGCCGACAGGCGTGCAACGGACGAGCGAGTAACTGTCTCGTTGCCCTGACGAATCAGCACCGTTGAACGCGTCGCTCGATGCGTTCGACGAACCGAACGGTCGACCCCTATCGCCCGGATACCGCTTTCCGGTAGGAACGTGCCCGTGAGCGGTCCGCCAGCCGACACGCACGTCCCGCCTTCCGGGACGTCCTGGTTCCGGTCGATGTCCGGGACCGAGCGCCGCACGTTCTGGGGCTGCTTCGGCGGCTGGGCCGTCGACGCGATGGACGTCCAGATGTTCAGCCTGGTCATTCCCGGGCTGCTGTCGCTGGGTTTCATCGCGTCGCGCGCCGACGCCGGCCTCATCGGAACGGTCACGCTGCTGAGCTCCGCGGTCGGCGGTTGGGTCGCGGGCGCGTTGTCGGACCGGGTCGGCCGCGCGCGCATGCTGCAGATCACCGTGCTGTGGTTCTCGGTGTTCACGCTGCTGTGCGGGTTCGCGCAGGACTGGACCCAGCTGATGATCTTCCGTGCCCTGATGGGCTTCGGGTTCGGCGGCGAGTGGGCGGCCGGCGCGATCCTGATGGGCGAGACCGTACGCGCCCAGTTCCGTGGCCGCGCGGTCGGAACCGTCCAGTCCGGTTGGGCTCTCGGCTGGGGTGTCGCCGTCTTGCTGTTCCTGCTGACCGACGCGCTGTTCGCTCCGGAGATCTCGTGGCGGGTGCTGTTCGGACTCGGGATTCTGCCTGCCCTGTTGGTGTTCTACGTTCGTCGGCACGTGCGGGAGCCGGAGATCTTCCGTGCGGAACGCGCTGCGGCGCGGCCGAAGGGCCAGTTTCTCGGGATCTTCGCACCGTCGCGGCTGCGCATCACGTTGCTGTGCGCGCTTGTCGGCATCGGCGCGCAGGGCGGGTACTACGCGCTCACGACGTGGCTGCCGCAGTTCCTCGCCAGCGAACGGAAGCTGCAGATCCTCGCGCTCGGCGGCACCCTGGCATTGGTGATCGCCGGCGCGTTCACCGGATATCTCACCGGGGCTTGGCTGTCGGACAAGATCGGGCGCCGGTACGCGATCGCGGTGTGCGCTCTCGCCGCCGTGCTGATCGTCATCCCGTTCACCACCGCGGCGTTGCCGAACGTGGCGTTCACGATTCTGTGCTTCCCGTTGGGGTTCTGTGGATCGGCGTACTTCAGCAGCATCGGCGCGTTCTTCACCGAACAGTTCCCGACGGCGTTGCGCGGCTCCGGCCAGTCATTCGCCTACAACGTCGGCCGCGGCGTCGGCGCCCTGTTCCCGTTCCTCGTCGGCGTACTCGCCGACGCGTTGTCCATCGGCATGGCCATCGCGTTGTTCGCCGCGAGCGCGTACGCGGTGATGGCCGTCGCCGCATTGTTGTTGCCGGAAACTCGGGGCAAGGAACTCTCACGGGAGGATGCATGAGCACGGCGGGGTTACCCGTTCCGGTCGGAGCAGTCGACAACCACGCACATGTCATGGTGGCCGGTCAACGTGGGGTTGACGGTGCTGCCTATCTACCGTTCTCCGCTCCGGTGGAGAGCTTTGTCGCCCACCTGCAGGGGATGGGGTTCAGCCGGGGCGTCCTGGTGACCCCGAGCACCTACGGCACCGACAACACTGTGCTCTTGGACGCGCTGCGTTCCTCGCCCGATCATCTGCGCGGCATCGCGGTGGTGCCGCCGGACGTCGACGACGCGACGCTGGACCGGCTGCATGCCGCAGGTGTACGAGGCTGCCGCGTGCAGGACCGGATGGCCGGCGGCCTGCCGATCGACGCTTTGCCCAAGCTGGCTTCACGAGTCGGCTCGCGTGGATGGCACGTCGAGGTCTGGACGGACCTCGTAGATCACGGCGAGGTCGTTCGGGCTTGCCTGCGAGACTCTCCGACACCGATCGTGCTCGACCACCTGGGCAACCTGCCGGCGCCGTCGCCCGGCGAGGAGGACACGGGGATCGCGGTGCTGCGGGACCTGATGTCGTACGACACGTGCTGGGTCACGCTTTCCGGCGCATACCGGCTCGCCGCGCCGCTGGCCGAATCCCGTGCCGCGGAGGTGTTGCAAGGCCGGGTTGACGCGCTGCTGTCGCTCGCGCCGGATCGCTTGGTGTGGGGTTCGGACTGGCCGTACGTCCGACCGCCCGGTCCCGTACCCACTGACTCGGACCACCTGACCGTGCTGGACCGTTGGCTGCCCGATCTGTCGTTGCGCGAGCAGGTGCTGGTGAAGAACGCGGCGACGCGGTACGACTGGAGTTAGGACGTCACCGTGAACCAGGCGGACTTGAGGCCGAGGAGGTTGCGGATCTTGTCCTCGCCCTTGATCGTACGTTCGCCCTGAGTGCCGACGAGCTTGATCGAACTGACGCGGCCGCCCCAGTCGCCGCCGCCGGAGCGGTCGACGACGCGGAGCTCCCGTAGCGCGCCGATGCTGGGGTAGCGGCGTTCCAGGGTGGCGACCTTCACCGTGTCCTTCCAGTTGGTGGAGGGATCCCAGTCGTCCTGGAGCGCAAGCAGGTAAGGAACTCCGCCGCTCGCGGTCCAGCCGCCGTTGGAGGAGCCGAACTCCGTCAATGCGGGCTTGTCATCGAACATCAGTGTCTCGTTCGCGGTGTCCTTGACTGCGTCGTCGGTGCGTTCCTTCTCGTACTTGCGCGAGATTTCCCAGCTGAGCTTGAGACTTGCAATGCCCGGGTAGACCTGGGACGCGGTGGTGTCGTAGACGTCGAAGTACTTGCTCTTGCGGTTGATCGCCGACTTCAACGCGTACGTCCGCGCCGCGACGGCCTGCGCGCGGAGCGAGTTCATCGGCCATCCGGCTGGGGACTCCGAGGGGACGACCGAGCGGAGGTAGTCGTCGTACTTGACGATGTTGATCGGGCGCAGCCTGTCGTCGCGAAGGATCACGCGGAGGTCGCCGCGGTAGAGACGCCTGAGCAGCTTGCCGGACGGGCGGCGTTCCATCGCGAACGTGTCGTCGCTGGTGACGAACGAGATCCGCCCCTTGCTGTCGACGTCGTCGGCGGGGACGAGCGTGCGCCACGCCTGGCAGGAGTAGCCCTCGAGCGTCAGATCCTTGCCCTTGACGGCCTTGACGCGCCAGGTGCCGACCTTGCAGCCGGCGAGCGTGGTGGGGAGCTTCTGGGTCTCGACGTCGCCGTTCTCTTGGGTCCAGACGACTTCGAGGTCCTTCTCCATGCGGACACGGATGTCGGAGTTGTTGTGGCTGAGCCTGACGCGGATCGCCTTGGAGGTCGCGTCGTCGACGAGCTTGGTGCTGGGATAGTAGAAGTCGAGAATCTTCTTGTATCCAAGGCCATCCTCGGCGGCTTCGTGTGCGCCCCACTGCGACATGCCGCGGCCGTGGCCGAAGCCCTGACCCTTGAGGTCGTAGACCCCGCTTTTCGGTGCCGCGAACGCCTGCCCTGAGTCCGGCGTCTCCGCGGCCGCCGTGGTGGCGCCACCGACCAGAACCACAGCGGCGAGTGCGACGGCCGACCATCCCTCCAGAGCCCTGCCGCCCACTCGCCGCCTGTCGGTCATCCACCTGGAACTGCCGTAACTGCCCATTCGCCCCGGTGCCCCTTCCGCAGCGATCAACGGGTTACTGCTGGGGATGACTGTGCCGATTGGGGCATTTGTTACGGAAGGGACCCAAGTGACTCGTTGTGTGGTCGTTATATCCCATTCGTGTAATTCGAGAGCCGAGCTGACGGCGCCCGCGCACACCACTGCCACGACCAGGCAGTGTGGGCATCGGTGGCGGGCTTGGGTGAGATCGACTCGAGTTGTTGGAGGAATGTCGGCCTAGAACCCGACACTCGTCCAACAAGTCGGCTGTCCGCTGTCCACGGCGGAGCTGGTGGTGAGCCCACCTCGATCGCGGTGGAGAAACGATGCCCGCGGGATGGTGCTGCATCCCATGCGCCGCTAGGAGTCGGCGCGGCGTTCGGCGGCGAGCTTTTCGAAGGCTTCGAGGGAGGAGGGGTTGGCCAGGGCGCCGCGGCTGGCGGCTTCGTCGGCGGCGTGGCCTTCGAGGATGCGCTTCACAGGGACTTCGAGCTTCTTCCCCGACAGCGTTCGCGGCACCTCGGGCACCGAAGCGATGACATCGGGAACGTGGCGCGGCGACAACGAATGCCGCAACTCAGAAGCCAGCCGTGACTTCAACGCGTCGTCCACCGTCACGCCCACCGCTGGCACCACGAAGAGCATCAACTCCCCCGGGCCGCCCGAAGAATCCTCCAGGTGCACGACGAGCGAGTCGGCGATCTCCGGGAACGTGTCCACCACCGAGTAGAACTCCGCCGTCCCCAACCGCACCCCGCCACGGTTCAACGTCGCGTCCGACCGCCCCGTGATCACGCACGTCCCCCGCGAAGTCACCGTGATCCAGTCACCGTGCCGCCACACTCCCGGGAAGTCCCCGAAGTACGCCGCCCGATAGCGCGACCCGTCGTCATCGCCCCAGAACGCCACCGGCATCGACGGCATCGGCCGCTCGATCACCAACTCCCCAAGGGCATCCACCACCGGCGAACCCGAGGGCGAGTACGCGGCGACAGCCGCACCGAGGCAACGACAGGACAGCTCCCCCGCGTACACAGGCAGCAACGGAGACCCGCCTACGAAGCCGGTGCACAGGTCAGTTCCGCCCGAGAACGACTGCAGGAGCAAGGACGAGTTGACGTTCTCGTACACCCACCCATAGCCCTCCGGCGGCAGCGGCGCACCGGTCGAGCCCACGCCGCGGATGCGTGACATGTCACCTAGATCAGCCGGCCGCACTCCAGCCTTTCGGCAAGCCAGCAAGAACGGCGCCGACGTTCCGAAGAACGTGACGCCCGCCGACGCAGCCCGCCGCCAGCACGAGCCCAGGTCCGGGTAGCCCGGGTTGACATCGGCCAGAACGATCGACGCCCCCACAGCGAGACCGGACACTAGGAAGTTCCACATCATCCAGCCGGTCGTGCTGAACCAGAAGAACCGATCCCCCGGCCCCAGATCCAGATGCAGCGCGAGCGCCTTCAGATGCTCGAGCAGGATTCCCCCATGCCCGTGGACGATGGCCTTCGGCAAGCCCGTCGTCCCGGACGAGTACAGCACGTACAGCGGATGGTCGAACTGCACCGGCTCGAACGCCAACGGCCCGTCCGACTCCAGCAAGGCATCCCACGTCAGCGCGTCCGGCACCCTCGAACCCTGGTACGGAACCGCGACCACAGCGGCAAGGTCGGGCAACGCAGCCCGGATCGCAGCCACCTCGGCAAGGCGGTCCACCGGCTTGTCGCCGTACCGATACCCGTCGACCACCACGAGTACCTTCGGCGAGATCTGGCTCCACCGGTCGACGACACTCCGCGTGCCGAACTCCGGCGCACACGAAGAGAACACCGCCCCCAACGACGCCGTAGCGAGCAGGAGCACCACGGTCTCCGGGATGTTCGGCAGGTACGCCGCGACCCGATCACCCCGAACGACCCCAAGCCGCACCAGCCCCGCCCGGCACCGCGCGACAGCCGCACGCAGCTCGGACCCCGTCAACGACACATCGGGACGCGTATCCGACTGCCCGACGATCACCACCTCGTCCGAAGGCAGCGACCGCAGCAGGTACTCCGCATAGTTCAGCGAGGCGCCAGGAAACCACGACGCCCCCGGCATCGACCGCGACGAAAGCACCGCGGAGTACGAAGACCCCACCGAGAAGTAGTCCCAGATACTCGCCCAGAAGTCTTCGAGCGAGTCCACCGACCACTGCCACAACGACGCGTAGTCCGTAAAGGTCAGCCCCCGCGTGGCAGACAGCCAAGACAGATAGGCACCAACCCGACTCCGCGAGAGGACGTCATCCGGTGGCGTCCAGAGCACCGAGCCGAGAGCGGGCCCCTCAGCCACGCCGGGCCTCCGGGTGCCGCAACACCCAGCCGGCCCACGCCGACTCCACCATGTCGCGCAGGTCGTGCCGTGCCGACCACCCGAACTCCGAAGCGATCCGGTCCGCCGAAGCGATCGACACCACCGGGTCGCCGGGCCGGCGGTCGACGACCGTCGCCGGCAGCTCGGTGTAGCCGGTCACGGAGAGGATCGTGTCGACCATCTCGCGTACGGACACGCCACGCCCCGTCCCGACGTTCAACGTCAGCCGCGACTCCGACCCCCGCGAGAGGTGCTGTGCCGCCGCCACGTGCGCCGAGGCGATGTCCGAGACGTGGACGTAGTCGCGGATACAGGTTCCGTCCGGCGTGGGGTAGTCCGCGCCGAAGATCAACGGCGGCTTGCCGGAGGTGAGGCGCTCGAACACCATCGGGATCACATTGAACGCGCCGGTGTCGGAGAGCTCCGGCCGCGCGGAGCCCGCGACGTTGAAGTAGCGCAGGTTGACGTAACGCAACCCGGTCACCCGTGCGGTGTCGGCGATCAGCCATTCGCCGGCGAGCTTGGTCTCGCCGTACGGCGACTCGGGCTCGCAGTGCAGATCCTCGGTGACGATCTCCTGAGAGGGGTTGCCGTAGACCGAGGCGCTGGAGGAGAAAACAAACGTCTCGACACCCGCCGCGACCACCGCCTCGAGCAGCGACGCGAGACCCCCGACGTTCTCCCGATAATAGAGAAGAGGCTTGTCCACCGACTCGCCCGGCTGCTTCTTCGCCGCCAGGTGAACGACGCCGGTGATGCCGCGTTCGCGGAGGACCCCGGCGACGAACTCGGCGTCGTGCACCGAGCCCTCGACGAACGGCACGCCCTCGAGCCGGGACGCGATGCCGGTCGACAGGTCGTCGAGGACGACAACACGCTCACCCGCGGCGAGCATGGCATGGGTGACGTGGGCACCGATGAAACCGGCGCCTCCCGTGACGAGCCAGGTCATGGTTGCCCACCCTAGACGGTCGCCCTGGCGACCGCCGTCCACAGCCAAAACCCGCCTTGCTTGCGATGACCCTACCGAGTATGCATACTCAGTAGCTATGTCCATCAGACACGGTCTTCTCGCCCTGCTCCAAGACGGCCCGAAGTACGGCTACCAGCTTCGGGTCGAGTTCGAGCACGCCACCGGAACGACCTGGCCGCTCAACGTCGGGCAGGTCTACACGACCCTCACCCGGCTCGACCGCGACGGCCTCGTGCGCGGCGCGGGAGAGGACGGCGACGGCCGGGTCATGTACGAGATCACCGACCCCGGCCGCAAGGCGCTCACCGACTGGTTCCGTACGCCGGTCAGCCGCGAGGCGAGACCGCGGGACGAGCTCGCGATCAAGCTCGCGCTCGCACTCACCGTCCAGGGCGTCGACGTCGCGGCGATCGTGCAGACCCAGCGCACCGCCACGCTCCGCACGCTGCAGGAGCTGACCAGGCTGAAGCGGGAGGTCACCGACAAGGACATCTCCTGGTTGCTGATCCTCGACGGAATGCTCTTCCAGGCGGAGGCCGAGGTGCGCTGGCTCGACCACTGCGAGGACTCGCGACCCTGACCACCGACCTCGTCGTCCCGCCCGGGGAGCCCGCGATCACCAAGGGCGCAGCAGGCACGCGTGGACGAGATCGTCAACGGCCTGACGAGTTTCGGTGAGGTCTATGTCGAACGTGGCTACGACGATCTGGTCGGCGCGTACCTGTTCCTCGTCCTCGGACTGATCGGCGGGCTGATCGTGCTGGTCGGCACGTCGACGTCGACGGCGCTGGCGCTCGACGACGCCAAGGCCGACTTCGCCACGCTCGCGGCGATCGGCGCCGGCCCCGGCACCCGGCACCCGGCGCGCGACGGCGATGGGCCAGACGGTCGTGATCGCGGTGCTCGGCGTGGTCGCCGGGGTCGCGGTCGGCATCGTCCCCGGCATCGCGCTGACCTACCCGATCACCGCCGGATCCGCGGGCGGGCACATCGTCGACGTCCCGTGGGAGCTGCTGGCGGTGATCGCGGTCGGCATGCCGCTGCTCGCGATCCTCGGCGCGGGCGTGTTCACCCGCTCGCGGCTGACGCTGGTCAGACGCGCGGAGTAGTACGGACGAAGTCGACCGCCTCGGCCACGACCGCCTTGTCCCGCAGTATGCGGTGGTGGCCGAGGCCGACCGTCGTCACCAGCCGAGCGTCGGGCCAGGCGCGAACGAGCTCCCGCCCACCCTCGATCGGGGTGTCCTCGTCGTTCCTGTCGTGCACCACGAGCAACGGCGGTACGGCCTGCTCGGTGGCGAGCGACGGGATCGCGAACGCGTCCATCGTCACCCCGAACTTCGTCTCGATCCGTCGCACCATCCGGCGCCGGATCCGCTCGCCGAAGCCGAACCGGCGGGCGAACGTCACCGTCGACGGGTTCGGGTGCGCCATCGGCGCGAGGAACACCAGCCGTTCCGGCTTGAGTCCCTCGCGCTGCTGCATCGCGACGACCGCGGCGCCGGCGGAGTGGGCGATCACCCCGTACGCCGGACCGTGCTCGGCGACGACCATCGCGAGCGCGTCGGACTGCTCGTACAACGTCGTCCGCCCCGGACCGGACACACCGGGCTCGGACTCACCGTGGCTCGGACCGTCGAACGTGACGACCTTGAAGCCGCAGGAGACGAGCGGCTCGACGAACGCGGTGAGCTGCGAACCCCAGCCGCCCCAGCCGTGCACGAGGTAGACGATCGGGCCCTCGCCCCACGACTGCCCGACGACGCGGCGGCCGTCCACGCGGACCGTGAACGGCGTGCCAGCGGCGAGCGGCACGGCCGGTCGGCGCGAGCCGGCCGGCGCGCGGAACCACAGATTCGCAGCCCAGCGGGCACCCAGGTCCGGAGCGAGCGGTTCGAGCAGGCCGAACGCGGCCCGCGTCAGCCCGAAGAAGGCGAGCATTCTGATACGACCGATCGTGCTTTTCTGTAGCGATGCCACGAGGTACC
Organism: uncultured Actinomycetota bacterium; assembly: GCA_963762635.1. Lineage (GTDB taxonomy): Bacteria > Actinomycetota > Actinomycetes > Propionibacteriales > Actinopolymorphaceae > Tenggerimyces. The sequence continues at coordinate 15,647 of CAVXLQ010000003.1, read as the reverse complement.
TCCCCTGGAGACTTCGAGAAGCTCAGCCGACGCGGGCCGAGGCGAACAGCTTGTCGACCGCTGTCCGAGCACGCCGTTCGGCGTGCGGATCGGCAAGCAGGCGGTACGACTGATGGAAGGCGAGCATGATCCCGTGCAGCTCGAACGCGTACTGGTCGGGATCGAGGTCGGCGTGGAACTGGCCGTCGGTCACGCCGGAGCGCCACATCGTGGCGATCGACTCCAGCCAGTCCAATTGGCACTGGGCCAGCCGGTCGCGAACGACGCCGGGCTCGTCGTCGAGCTCGGTCGCCGCGGCGACGAACATGCAGCCGCCGGGCCAGGTGTCGCGGTCCCACTCGAGCCAGCCCTCGAACAGCTCGCGCAGCCGAGGCTCGCCGCGATTCGTCTTCAGGGCTGGGCGAATCACCAGGTCGACGACCCGGGCAGAGGCGTACTCCAGGACGGCGAGCTGGAGCGCCTCCTTGGAACGGAAGTGCGCGAACAGTCCACTCTTGGACAGCTGGGCCTGCTCGGCGAGAGAGCCGATGGTGAGCCCGCGCAAACCGACCTTGCTGGCCATCCGCATCGCGGCCTCCAGCACGGCGTGGCGCGTCTCCTCACCTTTGCTCACAGCTCGAAAATAGCACGATCGGTCAGTTACCGCCATGGCCTCGTCGGGAGTGGCGAAAGCTGGGAGTGGGCATCAGCTGATCAACCCTGAACGGGGCGGCCCTACGATGAGCCGTTCGATGCACCTGAGGGGTGATCCACCTGGCGACCGCGTTCCTCGTCGGACCAGTCGACGCTGCCCAACCGTCAAACCAGCCACCAACGCAAGAGGCGCTGGCGGAGCAGCTGCGTACCCTCGGCCTGACCGTCGTCGACGCCGCCGACCCGAACACCCTGCAAGAGGCGATCCAGACCGCGCCCGAAGGGCGGGTCGCGCTGGTCGACCGCCGCCTGGTCGCGCAGTCGCACGTCCTCCGCCAGGTCGTCGCCGACCCACGCCCGATCGCCGCCGCCGGACCGGGTGCGGTCGCGGTCGCGCAGGCCGCCCGCGAGCAGCTGCTCACCGCGGTAACGATCGCCGGCGCCGATCCCGACCCGGACCACATCGCCGCGGCGCTCGCCAGCGAGCTCCCGTTGAAGCGGATCGACCCGGCTCCACTCGTCGCCAAGATCGCCTCGACCCCGGCCGAAGCCGCGGAGCTCCGCGCTCAGCTGGACGACAAGGCGGAGGAACGGGTTCGCCTCAACCAGTCGGTCAAGGCCGAGGACAGCCTGTTCACCTCCTACGTCGTCAGCCCCTGGACCAAGTACGTCGCCCGCTGGTGCGCACGCGGCGGCATCCGGCCCAACCAGGTCACCTGGGCCTCCGCGATCGTCGCGCTCGTCGCGGGCGTGCTCGCCGCGACCGGCACGAGGGCGGGCCTCACCGTCGGCGCGCTCCTGCTGCTCGTCTCGTTCTTCCTCGACTCGATCGACGGCCAGCTGGCTCGCTACACCTACAACTTCACCAAGCTCGGCAGCTGGCTGGACGCGACGTTCGACAAGGCGAAGGAGTTCGTGTTCTTCGCCGGTCTCGCGTACGGAGCCGCGACCCAACCGGGCGACGAGATCTGGCTGCTCGCCGCGAGCGCGGTCGCGTTCCAGCTCGTCCGCCACATGATGCACTTCGCGTACTCCGAGACCAGCGTGGACGCCGGCGTCGTCACGACCTCGGCCCAGGCCAGGCTGGCGGAGCTGCACTGGACGGTCGGCCTGCGCCGGCTCGCCCTGCTCCCCCAGGGCGAACGCATGCTGCTGATCGCCGTGCTCACGATCGCCGCCGGCCCGCGCACGATGTTCCTTGTCCTGCTGGGCCTCGGGCTGCTCTCCGCTCTGTACGGCTTCACCGGCCGGATCCTCCGCAGCCTGCGCAAGATCCGGCGCGGCTGGTCCCAGCACGCGTCCTGGTCCCTCGGCGCGATGGTCGACGTGGGACCGATCGGCTGGCTCTGGCACCACGCGCTGCCGGGCCGTTCGCTCCCCGCGCCGCTCGTGACGTTGATCGCACTGATCGTCCTCACCGGCGCGCTGTTGTTCACCCCGAGCGCAGGCGCGATGTGGATCCTCGTGGGCGTGCTCTGGTACGTGCTGCTGATCTCGTTCGCCAGCCGCCAACCCCTCAACGGGTGGGCCGACTGGGTGCTGCCGCCGTCGTACCGGGCGGCGGAGTGCGCGGTCGCGATCGGCAGCGCCGCGATCCTCGCGCCGCAGGCGCTGCCAGCGGCCTTCGCGTACGTCGCGGCCGTCTCGTACCACCACTACGACACCGTCTACCGGCTCCGCGGCGCCGAAACCGCGCCACCCCGCTGGCTGGTGGCGGCGACAGGCGGTCACGACGGCCGCATGCTTATCCTTGCCCTGCTCACCCTTGCCGGATCCGCTTGGCTGGCAGGCGGTCTGATCGTTCTGGCGATCTATCTCGCGGTGTTGTTCGTTGCCGAGAGTGTGGTCAACACAGCGACCTGGGTACGAGGAGAACCGACACAGCGCATGGCGACGCTGGTGACAGGAGACGGCCGGTGAACTGGGACGGCGAAGTGAGAGGTGCCGATAGTTGCCCAGGGTCATGTCGTACTCTCGTGCGCATGAGTTTGCAGTCACCCGGAGGCTCTCTGTGACGAGTGTCACTGAGACGCCTTCCGAACTGGCGCGGCGTCACGGCCTCTCGCCGAGCTCGGCCCGTCCACCGTTCTTCAGCTACGTCAAGCAGCTGTGGGAGCGGCGGTACTTCATCCGCCAGTACGCGAACTCGCGAACGGTCACGATGTACGCGGGTGCACGCCTCGGACAGCTGTGGCAGGTGCTCACGCCGCTGCTCAACGCCGGCGTCTACTTCCTGCTGTTCGGCGTGCTGCTGAAATCCAGCCGGTCGATGTCGACGAGCGAGTTCATCGCGTTCCTGGTGACCGGTGTGTTCGTCTTCTCGTTCACCCAGCGCTCGGTCACTTCCGGCGCGTCCGCGATCACCAGCAACCTCGGCCTGATCCGCGCGCTGCACTTCCCGCGGGCGACGCTGCCGCTCACGCTCACACTGGTCGAGCTGCAGCAGGTGCTGATCTCCGTCGGCGTCCTGTGCGTGATCGTGCTGATCGCCCAGGAGCCGCTGACGTTCCAGTGGTTCCTGGTGATCCCCGCGCTGATTCTTCAGACGATCTTCAACACCGGCCTGTGCCTGGCTCTGGCGCGGATCGGTTCGCGGATGACCGACATCACCCAGCTTCTCCCGTTCATCACCAGAACGTGGCTGTACATGTCGGGCGTCTTCTTCTCGATCCCCGAGCGGATCCACGCCCAGCCGCTGAAGGAGATCATGCTGGGCAACCCGGCGTCGGTGTACATCGAGCTCGTTCGCGATGCCCTGATGCATCGGCACGACGCTCAGTGGTGGACTTGGTGGGCCGCGATCATTTGGGCGGTGGTGATGTTCTGTGGCGGGTTCTGGTACTTCTGGCGTGCTGAGGAGACCTACGGGCGTGGCTGAGGTCGTACGTTCCGACGAGCAGTCGCCGACCGTCGTGGTCGACGACCTGCACGTCGTCTATCGCGTGTTCGGCGCGGGAACGGGTGGCAAGGGCACCGCTCCGGCGGCGCTGCGGCGTCTGGTGCGCAAGCAGGCGTCTCCGGTGCTGCGCGAGGTGCACGCGATCCGCGGCATCACGTTCACGTCGTACCACGGCGAGTCGGTCGGCCTCATCGGCCGGAACGGGTCCGGCAAGAGCACGCTGCTGAAGGCGATCGCCGGGCTGATCCCGCCCACGAGGGGCGCGGTGTTCACCGACGGGCAGCCGTCGCTGCTCGGCGTGAACGCGGCTTTGATGAACGACCTCACCGGCGAGCGCAACGTCGTGCTGGGCTGCCTCGCGATGGGCATGACGCCCGCCGAGGTGAAGGAGAAGTACGACGGCATCGTCGAGTTCTCCGGCATCGGTGACTTCATCGACCTGCCGATGCGGACGTACTCCTCCGGCATGGGCTCGCGGCTGCGGTTCGCGATCGCGGCGGCGAAGTCGCACGACGTGCTGCTGATCGACGAGGCGCTGGCGACCGGCGACGCGGAGTTCCGGCGACGTTCGGAGGACCGCATTCGCGAGCTGCGCGACGAGGCCGGCACCGTCTTCCTGGTCAGCCACAGCCTCGACACCATCACAGCGACCTGCGACCGGGCGATCTGGCTGGAAAAGGGCGAGATCGTGATGGACGACGACGCCGTCACCGTGGTGAAGGCGTACATCGCCGACACCGGCGGCTGAGTTCCAGCTCCTGGACAAACCGAACGCCGGCCGCCCCTCATGGGTGCGGCCGGCGTTTCGTTCGTTGGGCGAGCCAGGCTAGGGCGTCTCGTCCGGCCGCTCGTGCTCGCCGAGCGAGCGCGGGCTGGTGAGGAAGCCCCAACCCCAGGTCAGGTGCATGGTCGCGATCACGACCGGCAGCCACATCCGCGCCCGCCAGGACATCCCCCGGCTCTCGACGAGGGAGCCGAGGATGATCGCGAGCGCGTACCCCACCGGGAGCACGAAGCCCAACATCAGCAGCGACATCCGGGTCACCGCGCCGACCAGGCCGAGCAGCGTCCCGACCACCACTGCGAGGGAAGCCGTCGGCGCCGCCAGGTAGCGCAGCGACGAGGTGCCCTTGTGCGTACGCGTCACCACGCGCCGCCAGCGGCCGGTCAGGTAGAACTGCCGCGCCAGCGCCCGCACGTTGGGCCGCGGCCGGTACGTCACCCGCAGGTCCGGCGAGAACCACACCGTGCCGCCGCCGCGGCGGATCCGGTAGTTCAGCTCCCAGTCCTGCGCCCGGACGAACGTCTCGTCGTACCCGCCCAGCTTGTCCAGCGTCGACCGACGGAACACCCCGAGGTACACGGAGTCGACCGGTCCGGCGCCGCCACCGAGGTGGAACCGTGCCCCGCCGATGCCGAGCGCCGAGGTCATCGCCCGCGCGACGGCCTGCTCGAACGGCGTCAGCCCCTCGGCCGCCATCACACCGCCCACGTTGTCCGCGCCGGTCTCCTCGAGCAGCTCGACCGCCCGCTTGATGTACCCGGGCGAGAGGATCCCGTGCCCGTCCACCCGCATGACGATCCCGTGCTGGGCTTGCCGGATCGCCGCGTTCAGGCCGCTCGGCGTGATCCCTCGCGGGTTGTCGATCAACCGCACGCGCGGGTCCGTCGCCACGATCTCCTGGGCGATCTCGTGGGTACGGTCCGAGGACGGACCGACCGCGATCACGATCTCGAGGGGGCCCGGGTAGTCCTGGGCGAGAACCTTGTTGACCGAGTCCTGGAGGAAGCGTTCCTCGTTCAGTACCGGCATCACGACAGAGACCGGCGGCCAGGTAGCCCGCGCGGTATCGGAGTCTCGTGTCACGACACCGGTCTCCTCGACTGTCTCCATAGCGTCCGCCAACCTACCCGCCATCCCTGACCGACCCGCCGCCGGGCCAATTGTGACGGAGGAGGGACGCAGGGTCAGGCCGCCGCGCAGACGGAGTTCAGGTCGCTGACCGGTTCGGGAGCCTTTGTCCGATTTGATTTTATCGATTTGGACGGCTGCGGCGCGTTCGCCGCCTTCGGCGCCCCGCCAGTGGCCTTCTTCGCCGTCGGGGCCGGCTTCGGTCCGGCCTCCGACGCGTCGATCGCCGCCCGCACCTTCGACTGGATCAGCGGGACGTTCGGGTGGGACGCGCGGATCAGCGGCGGAACGAACTGCACCGAGGTGATCTTCTGCTTCTTCACCCGCATCGAGAGGTCGACGAACTTGCCCAGCTCCGAGCTCGGGATGTCGGTCGACATGACCTGCTTGCCGGCCTTCGCGATCGCCTGGAACTTCAGCAGCACGGTGCCCGGGTCGAGCTGGTCCAGCATCGCCGCCATCACGCAGCGCTGCCTGGCCATCCGGTCGTAGTCGCTCGAGCCCGTTCTGGACCGCGCGTACCAAAGCGAGTGGTACCCGTCGAGCTTCTGCTTGCCGGCCTTGATCGTTCCGCTGCGTTCGCTGCTGATACCGCCGATCGGTACGTCCTTCTTGACGTCGATCGTCAGCCCGCCCACGGCGTCGACGAGCTGCCGGAAGCCGAACAGATCGATCAGGACGTAGTAGTTGACCGGCAGCCCGGTGAGCCCGCTGATCGCGTCCTTGGTGGCGACGATGCCGGGATCGGGGACGCCGGGGAACAGCTCCTTGTGGTCGTTCGCCCAGGTGTAGACGGCGTTGAGCAGGCAGGTGTCGCAGTGGAACCCGTTCGGGAACTGCTCGTGCATCACCGTGCCGCGCGGGAACGGGACGCGCTGCAGGTTGCGCGGGAAGCTGAACATCGCGGTGTGGCCGGTCTTCTCGTCGACCGAGACCAGCGTGATGCTGTCGGGGCGGAGGCCCTCGCGGTCCGGGCCGGCGTCGCCGCCGAGCAGCAGGATGTTGTAGCGGCCGGCGTTCGGGTCGGACTTCTGTCCCGCGCCGAAGATCCCGTCGATCGACTCGCGGGCGACCGCGACGTACTGCGAGCCGAGGAGCAGCGCGCCGACGCAGACGATCGACATGCTGGCCGTGGCGATCGTCGCGGTGAGGCGTTGCTTGCGTTCGAGACCGAGCGGCCGGCCGAGCCGCCAGGCGTCGATGAACAGCAGCAGCCAGCCCACGGCGAAGATCAGGAGCACGACGCGGAGCACGGCGAGGACGCCGGAGTTGGTGAAGAGCCCGACAAGCAGGTTGGGGGCGAGCCAGGCGAGCAGCGCCGCGATCGCTCCGACGCCCAGGACGCCGAGGAGGACACGTACGGCGAACCTTCCGACCGCCTTGTTGCCGGCGACGAGCTGAGCGGTTCCGGGGGCGAACAGGGTCATCAGCAACAGCGTGATGCTCCGGCGGAATCGCACGCGCGCCGAATGCCCCTGGAGGTCCTCCTCCTGCATACTCCTGCCCCGTTCGATCTACTCTCCGTTATGTTCGTGACTGTCAGTATTTGCACAGCAGATCGGAAGTTCCGGGGTGCCACGCCGAGTGGTAGGAACCCAATCCGGGTAGCGTGACCGGCATGCCCAACGGTGGCCCGCGGGACGAGGACCCCGGTTACGACTGGCTCTACGAGCGCGAGAACGCCGCGGGAGACCAAGGCGAACCGGCGGGCGATGACGCGACCCAGATGATGCCCTTGCGCCGTGATCGGCGGTCCGGACATCGGCGGAGCGGCCTGTACGCCGAGCCGTCCGACTCGACGCGGCCGCTGCAGGGCGACTACCGCCAGGATGCGTACGGGCAGGGCGCGTACGGGCAGCAGCCCGCGTCGCCGCCGTACCAGACCGATCCGAACGACCCGCAGTACCCGCCGCCGCTGCCGCCTCGACAGCCGCGTCCGCAGGGCCCTGGTGGTCCCGGTGGCCCGGGCGGTCCGCAGGGCCCGCGGGGGCCGCAACCGCCGCGGCGGGCGCCGTCCACGCGTCGCCGGCGCCGGCTGCCGATCATCCGGATCATCCTGCTGTTGATCTTCGCGTACCTGGTGTTCCTCGTCGCGATGCCGATGGTGGCGTGGAACCGCGTGGACAAGGTGCCGTTCGAGTCGGCCGACGGCGGGCCGCCGGACACGCCCGGCACGACGTACCTGCTGGTCGGCTCCGACAGCCGCGAGGGCCTCACCCGCGAGGAGCAGAACGAGCTGGGCACCGGGCGCGCGACCGGACAGCGGACCGACACGATCATGCTGCTGCACGTTCCGACGTTCGGGCCGCCGGTGCTCGTCTCGATCCCCCGCGACCTCCGCGTGAACATCCCGGGCCGGGACGGCCGTAGCCGGATCAACGCGGCGTACGCGTTCGGCGGCGCCGAGCTGCTGGCGAAGACCGTCGAGGCGACGACGAACCTGCGCGTGGACGAGTACGTCGAGATCGGATTCGGCGGCTTCGCGTCGATCGTCAACTCCCTTGGTGGCATCGAGATGTGCCTGCCGAAGGCGATGAAGGACAAGGACGCGCACATCGACCTGCAGGCCGGGTGCCAGACGCTGGACGGCAAGAACGCGCTGGGGTACGTCCGCGCGCGCAAGTCCGACCCGCGCGGCGACCTCGGCCGGGTGGAGCGGCAGCGTCAGTTCCTCGCAGCGGTGTTGAAGAAGGCCGCGAGCCCGGCGACGTTGATCAACCCGGTCCGGTACGCGACCCTCAACACCGCCGGCGGCGACGCCCTGACGGTCGGCGACTCGACGGGGCTGTTCGACCTGGCCAAGTTCGCGCTCGCGATGCGTGCGATCTCCGGTGAGGGTGGCGTGACGTTGACGGTGCCGGTGACCGACGGCAGCGCTGAGCGGTTGGACGAGGACAAGGCCGAGCTGCTGTTCAACGCTTTGCGTACCGGCGGCACGGTGCCGCGGGATCTGCTGCCTTCGCCGTCTCCGTCCTAGAAGCGCTCGTCGATCCATGCGACGGCGTGCTCGACGAGGTCGTTGGCCGGGAACAGGTGGCACTGCGCGCCGAGGACGTTCGCTCGGTGTCCGATGCCTGCTTCGAGAGCTGATCGGCCGATGAGCTCGATGTAGCTTTCGCCGTTCGTGTGCTGGTCGTAGTCGAAGGCGCCCTGCGAGGTCTCGATGGCCCTGAACTCGCGCCACTGCGTCTCGTGGTTGACGCGTACCGGCATCTCGTAGGTGTGCCACCGTTTGGGCTCGGCCTTGGCGACGCGCTCGGCGTGGTGGATCACGGTCAGCGTGCTGAGCGGCGAGCCGAGCAGGAGAACCGTCCCGCCGGCCTCGACGAGGCGGCCGAGCGGCGACCTCTCGTCCCACGGATCTTCCTCGAGCGTGCCTCTGGTCAGCCAGTCCGCTCGCGGGCCGACGGCGACGAGGTTCATCTCGGGGTGCGGGCCGCGCCGGGCGCCGGGCCAGGTGCGGAGCCGCTCCGGGAACCTGCCATGACTGCGGCGGCACTCCGAAACGGCGGGATCGTAAGGCGGCATGCCTGTCTTGTACGCCCGCTGCTTGTCGGCCGGCCAGCTGGCGAGGTGGTACGGGTTGTCCTCCCAGCCCGCGAACGCGGCCACCGTCCCGTCGGCACCGACCGCGTCGATCACCGCCCGCACGACGGACTCGGTACCACCCGGAATCCACGGCAGCGCCGAGATCCGCGCGTGCACCATGACGATCCCGCCCTCAGGCACCCCCGCGGCACGCAGCGCCTCAGCCAACTCGTCCGAAGTAGCCCACTCCATTCCCCCACCCTGTCCTGCTCGCCCCACAAGACGGAAGCACCCGGAGTGGACCAGTCAGCCCTGCCGCTCGCGGCCGCCAGGGCGGCGGCCCGGGGGCTGGTGGCTAATCACGACGATCTCCTCCGCGACTATCACCAATCGCACGCGGGGCGATCACATTGCTCGTATCCTCCTCTTAGGTAGGGGGATCGTGCCAATGCACAAGAGATTTTCAGATCACATTCGGCGTCGTTTGTGGCGCCCTGCTAAATACGCTCTCGCGGTTCTTCCGATGGTGGCCTTCGTTGGTTGTGGCGCGGAGGATCCAATCCCATCCGCAGCCATCAGCGAGGCGCCCGCCTCCGATGAATCGAGCTTGTTCCCGAGTCCGACTCCGAGCGAGGAACCGAGTCCTACGCCGAGCGTCGATCAGTATCGGATCGACGCGTGTCAGGCAATCAAGGAGGTTTCGCCAGCCCGCATGATCACCGTCGAGGGCGCGAACTCTGTTGCTCAGTTTGGCGTGATGACGTCTGATTCGGCCGTCAGTAATGCGTCGACGGCCCTTCTCGCGGCAGCGGAAGGCATCGCTAACGACGGCCTCGAAGAAGACTGGCACACCATCTATCGCACTCTCCTTAAGGCTTGCCAGGTCGTGGCTCCAGGCCCGATTCCACGAGTGGCCGTCCAATGCTCAGATGAGGAGATGGCGCCACATGTCTATCCGAGTCTTCAGCGAGTGTGGGCGGACAAGACCTCCAAGAAATATTGTCACGGCGTATTCCTCGGTCCACGCCCGTACGCGCCGACCCAGGCTGAGAAGAGTGCGGCAAAGAAGTGGGATGGATCGACTGATGAAACTCTGGAGAACAGAGTCGAGGGAGCGATCGGTTTCTGTGGGGACTTTGTGCCCAGTGAGGAGCGGCCGACCAGCGTCGGTCTGGCGGCAGCCGTCATCCTCTGCCCAACGCAGCCCCACATCAAGGAGATGCGTGCCTGGGCCGAGGGAACGAAGTTCGATGATGGGAAGTACACGGTCGGCGTAGACGTGCAGCCGGGAAGGTACCGGTCAACTGCGCCGGCTTCGGACTGCTATTGGGAGCGCACAACGGCGTCCGGCGACACCATCGACAACGACTTCGTGAATCACGCACCAAGTGGGGTCACGGTCCGGATCTCTCGCAGCGACGGCGGCTTCGTCAGCGAACGATGTCACGCCTGGACGAAGGTCGACTGACCGCAGGTCTGGACCAGTCAGCCCTGCCGCTCGCGCTTGCCGGGGAACAGCGACTGGTCGATGAGGGGGCCGAGGTGGCGGAGCTTGTCGGGGTTCAGCACGTTCCGGAAGGCCACGATCTGGCCGTCGGCGATCTGCAGCTCGAGGACGGCGGCGAGGTTGTCGTCGGCGTCGACGATGCGGGCGCCGGGTTGGCCGTTGACGAGGGTGGGTTCGACGCGGCCGGAGAGGCTCTTCGCCGTACGGAAGATGCCGAGCACGAATCTCGCCACCCGCGTCCGCCCCACTGCCGGCGAGGCAAGGGCGGGTGCCTTGCCGCCGCCGTCGCCCACGAAGGCGACGTCCTCGGCGAGCATCCGTTCCAGGCCGGCGATGTCGCCCGACTCCGCCGCCGCGAAGAACTGCCGCGCCAGCTCGTCCCGCCGCGACGGCGAGGCCTCGAAGCGAGGCTCCCCGGACGCGAGCCGGCGTTGCGCGCGGACGAAGATCTGCCGGCAGTTGGCCTCGGTCTTCTCCACGATGGCGGCGATCCGGTCGTACTCGTACCCGAAAACCTCACGCAGCAAGAACACCGCGCGCTCGACCGGCGTCAACGACTCCAGCAGAACGAGGAACGCGAGCGACACCGTGTCCGCGGTCTCCGCGTGCGCCGCCGGGTCGCCCATCGCGGACGTGTCGAGCAGCGGCTCCGGGAGCCAGGCGCCGACGTACTGCTCGCGCCGCACGCGCGCCGACCGCAGGTGGTCGATCGCGAGCCGGGTTGTGACCGTGGTCGCGTACGCCTCGGGCGACTCCACGTCCGAGGACCCCGACCGGACCAGCCGCAGGAACGCCTCCTGCACGATGTCCTCCGCCTCCGCGACGCTGCCGAGCATCCGGTACGCGATCGAGAACATCAGCGGCCGCAGCTCGTCGTGCAGGTCCGCCGCGAGATTGGTCACACCTCGATCCAACCATGTCGTGTCACAGGAGGGAGGAGTCGGACGTCGGACGGGTCATCAAGCGATGAAATGGAGGGCACACCGATGCGCATCTTCCTCGCCGGAGCGACCGGAGTCGTCGGCCGCTACCTGGCGCCAGCCCTGATCGAACGGGGCCACGAGGTCGTCGGCACCACGCGGTCGGCCGCCAAGGCCGAGAGCCTGCGCGCCGCCGGAGTCGAGCCCGCGGTGGTCGACGGCCTGGACGCCGACGGCGTTCTCCGCGCGGTCACCGAGGCCAAGCCCGAAGTCGTCGTCCACCAGCTCACCGGCCTGACCGTGGGCGCGGACTTCAAGCACTTCGACAGGTCGTTCGAGGAGACCAACAAGCTGCGCACCCGAGGCACCGACAACCTGCTCGCCGCCGCACGGGCGAGCGGAGCCGGGCGCTTCGTGGCGCAGAGCTTCACCACCTGGCCGTTCCCGCGTACGGGCGCCGCGGTCAAGACCGAGGACGACCCGCTCGACCCGTCGCCGATCCCGGCCTCGAGGGAGAGCCACGCCGCGATCCGGCACGTGGAGGACGTCGTGACGGGCGCCACCGATCTCGCCGGGGTCGCCCTGCGGTACGGCGGTTTCTACGGCCCCGGAACGAGCCTCGGCCGCGACGGCGAGATCACCGAGATGATCAGGTCGCGCAAGCTGCCGCTGGTCGGCGATGGTGGAGGCGTCTGGTCGTTCATCCACCTCGCCGACGTCGCCTCGGCGACCGTGGCCGCGATCGAGGCCAGCGCAACGGGGATCTTCCAGATCACCGACGACGAGCCGGCACCGGTCCGAGTCTGGCTGCCGTACCTCGCCGACGTACTGGGCGCCAAGCCGCCGATGAAGGTGCCAGCCTTCGTGGCCAAGCTGCTCATCGGCGAGTTCGGCGTCGCGATGATGACCCAGATCCGCGGCGCCTCGAACGCGAAGGCCAAGCGGGAGCTGGGCTGGACGCTGAAGTACCCGAGCTGGCGCGAAGGCTTCCGCACCGGGCTCTGAGCGTCAGCGCTGGGTCAGCCGGAAGCCGACGATCGTGATCACGTCGTCGAGCGTGATGCCCGGGTAGTGGCGCGGCATCCGCTCGGCGAGGTCTTCGAGGTCGGCGTTGCCAGCGGTACGGGCCTCTTCGAGGGTTACCTCGCCGAGGCGCTTCTGGACGAGGCTCGTCACCTCGCCGGTCAGCCCGACATCGACGTCGAAGACCAGGTCGGCGGGGCCGAGCCGGAACGAGTCGTTCCGCCGGATCGTCGCCCGCTTCGTTCCCGCGCGCACGCCGTCGAGGTGGTCCGGCGCGAACTCGATGCGCTGCCGTTGGGCTGTCGTCGCGGAGTACGCGTGCGGCAACAACGACGTCGCGGGGATCGAGCGCGGGCCGTCGGGGGTGGGGACGATGACGCGGATGCCCGGATACAGGTCGACGAACACCTGGCGGTCCCGCCCGCAGGGGGAGAGCACGCCGCGGCCTCGGTCCCCCACGGCGACGATCTTGGCGATCGACGTGGCGCCCCGGGTCCGCGCCGTGGCGAGCGCGACCAGCTCGGCGCACGGCCCACCCGTGAAGTGGTAGAGGTTCACGCCGACATGCACAGAACCGTCGGCGGACCGCACCGCCGCACCCACGGAGTGCACCGCGCCGTCCCCCGCGGCGGAGATCGCGGCCTCCGCGGCAGCAACCAGCTCGACGTCGTCTGGACTCAGCGGGGCGAGATCCGTCAACCCTGCAACAGCTTTCGCCCCATCACCATGCGCTGGATCTGGTTCGTGCCCTCGTAGATCTGGGTGATCTTCGCGTCCCGCATCATCCGCTCGAGCGGGTAGTCGTTCACGTACCCGTACCCACCGAGCAGCTGCACCGCGTCCGTCGTGACCTCCATCGCGACGTCCGACGCGAAGCACTTCGCGGCGGCGCCGAAGAAGGTCAGGTCGGAGTCGCCACGTTCCGACCGGGCCGCCGCCGCGTACGTCAGCTGCCGCGCGGCCTCGAGCTTCATCCCCATGTCGGCAACCATGAACTGGATGCCCTGGAAGTCAGCCACCGCCTGGCCGAACTGCTTCCGCTCGCGCACATAGGCGACAGCGTGGTCCAACGCACCCTGAGCAATCCCCACCGCCTGCGCGGCAATCGTCACGCGCGTGTGGTCCAAGGTCCGCAGCGCGAGCTTGAATCCCTCGCCCTCGTTGCCGATCAGCCGCGACGCAGGGATCGTGACGTTGTCCAGGTAGACCTCGCACGTCGGCGAGCCCTTGATGCCGAGCTTCTTCTCCGGCGCCCCGAACGACACGCCGGCGTCGGACTTCTCCACCACGAGGGCGGAGATCCCACGCGCCCCCGCGGCCGGGTCGGTCACGGCGAACACCGTGTAGAAGTCGCTGACACCGGCGTTGGTGATCCAGCGCTTCACGCCGTTGAGCACCCAGGAGTCGCCGGAACGTACGGCCCGCGTCTTCATCGCCGCCGCGTCGCTCCCGGCGTCGGGCTCGGACAGGCAGTACGAGAACATCGCCTCGCCGCGCGCCAACGGCACGAGGTACCGCTGCTTCAGCTCCTCCGTGCCCGCCAGGATCAGCGGCATCGAGCCGAGCTTGTTGACCGCCGGGATCAGCGACGACGAGGCGCAGACGCGCGCGACCTCCTCGATCACGATCGCCGTGGCCAGCGCGTCGGCCCCGGCACCGTCGTACGCCTCCGGGACGTGCGGCGCGTGGAAGTCGGCCGCCCGCAGCGCGTCGTACGAGGCCTGCGGGAACTCGGCCAGCCGGTCCGCCTCCGCCGCGTGCGGCGCGACCTTGTCGCGGCACACCGCGGCGCAGGCCTCGCGGATTGCCTCGTGCTCTTCGGGCAGGGCGAACAGCGGGAACTCGCTCATGCCGTGAATCCTACGGTGGGGTAACCTGCGGCGCGTCAGCCGTTCGCCAACTGGGCTGGGAGGTCCGGGGCCGTGACCCACCGCATCACCGTCATCGGCACGGGCTATCTGGGGGCGACGCACGCCGCCTGCATGGCCGAGCTGGGGTTCGAGGTCCTGGGCGTCGACGTCGACCCGGGCAAGATCGCCAAGCTGGCCGACGGCCAGGTGCCGATCTTCGAGCCCGACCTGGAGCCGCTGCTCCGCAAGCACGTCGAGACCGGCCGGCTGCGGTTCACCACGTCGTACGACGAGGCCGCGGAGTTCGGCGACGTCCACTTCGTCTGCGTGGGTACGCCGCAGCGCGACGGCGAGTACGCGGCGGACCTGTCGTACGTCGACGCGGCCGTCGAGGCGCTCGCCAGCCGGATGACCCGGCCGGCGCTGATCGTCGGCAAGTCGACCGTTCCGGTGGGTACGGCAGGCCGCCTCGCGACCCGGATCAGCGAGCTCACCACGGCCGAGGTCGAGCTGGCGTGGAACCCCGAGTTCCTCCGTGAGGGCTTCGCCGTCGAGGACACGCTGCGCCCGGACCGGCTCGTGCTCGGCGTCCGCAGCGGGCGGGCCGAGCGGATCCTGCGCGAGGTGTACGCCCCGATCGTCGCCGGCGGCGTGCCGGTGATCGTGTGCGACTACGCGACCGCGGAGCTCGTGAAGAACGCGGCGAACTCGTTCCTCGCCACCAAGCTCTCGTTCATCAACGCGATGGCCGAGCTGTGCGACGCGACCGGCGCGGACGTCTCGATCCTCGCCGACGCGATCGGGTACGACGCCCGGATCGGGCGGCGCTATCTCGACGCCGGCCTCGGGTACGGCGGCGGCTGCATCCCCAAGGACCTGCGCGGCTTCATGGCCCGCGCCGGCGAGCTGGGCGCCGAGGAGGTGCTCACGCTGCTGCGCGAGGTCGATCAGATCAACCTCAACCGCCGGCAGAAGGTCGTCGACGTGTGCGCGGAGGTGCTCGGCAACCGCTGGGTCGGCTCGAAGGTCGCGGTGCTCGGCGCGGCGTTCAAGCCGAACACCGACGACATCCGCGACTCCCCCGCGCTGAACGTCGCCGGCCGGATCCACCTGCACGGCGCACTGGTGAGCGTGTACGACCCGAAGGCGAACGAGAACGCACGCCGCTCGTTCCCGACGCTCCGCTACGCCGACTCGGTGATGGACGCCTGCCGCGGCGCCCACGTCGTCCTGCACCTGACGGAATGGCCCGAGTTCCGCGAGCTCGACCCCGTCGTGCTCGGCGACGTGGTCGCGGACCGCCAGGTCATCGACGCCCGCAACTGCCTCGACCGCCAAGCCTGGCGCACCGCCGGCTGGACCTACCGGGGCCTCG
>CAVXLQ010000002.1:0-341059 GCA_963762635.1 uncultured Actinomycetota bacterium | reverse complement strand
ATGGTCAGTCGCAACGTTCGGCGGTGAGAGTCGCCTTGGTAAGCGACATAGGGGCTAACCGTGTGGCGGTACTAAGCATTGACCTCCTGAATGTGCGATGGGGTTGGGCCCTTGCTCTCCAGATTGGGCTCAAGCGCGCGAGGTTCGACCCGTCCCCTCCCCTGTGCGTACCTTGTGATCCTTGGGCAGGACGAGTGAGAGAATTCGAACTGCCGTTGTCCCAGGGGAAGGACTGGGCCAAAAGGTCTGGACAATTGTCAGAGGCGTCCTCATCGCTTTCGCGAACGCTGCGGTCGGCCTGCTGATCTTCGGCCTGATCGGAGAAGCTTCCGAACTGGAGGCCGGACTGATCCAGCTGTTGGTCATCAACCTCGGGTCGTGACTGTCCGCAGTCTTCCCGTCGTCGCAAGGCGGCGATGGCGTAGTCCGCTGGGTCGGACGGGCTAGCGGGCGCTCGGCCCTTGCATCGCGCTCACGAGCAACAAAACTGAGCTGTAGACATTCCATGCCGAGTCGGGCATAAGCGGACGTTGACCTTGCATGTAGCCGTCACACCGTGAGCGTGAGGTTGGGTTCCCGCAAGGCCAGGTTCACCTTGTATCCAGGTATCGCCGAGGCTCAGAAGACGGCCACGTCAAGATCAGGATCTAAGCAGTCTTCCCGGTGTGTGCGGTCGTGAGTGCTCGACACGCGGACGCAAAGGCAGCGCTACGTGACGAGCTGATGACGCCCATGGCCTAGTGTGGCCGGCGACGGAAACTCGGGAGACTCGAAAGGAGCCATCCGCATGAGCGGTGGCGGAAATGACGGCAACTAGATTCACGGCTGCCGTGGATCATGCCTGGCCGGTGGCCAGGCAAAGGAAATGCCGTAGCTCTCACGTGGTTGGCACACCTGATCCGTAATAATGTGTGTTGGAGATCAGTACCAACCAGGGTGAGTAGTCGCGGATCGCCCGGAGGCGGTGGGTCGTACCGCTCGCGCTCGTTTTGCTCGGCGTACCACCACACCGTCTCTGGCAAATCCTCCTCATCGAACCTGACTCGGATAGTCAGGCCGCGGGTCGGAACTCGACCCTCGTACATCAAGCTACCCGGTGGCCATGCCGTGATGGTCCATGTCGACATTGATCCACTCACGATCTTCGGTGTCGTCGAACAGTGCCTCGGATGCGAAGTGTGCCTGCTGGCCTAGTCTCAGGGGTTCTGGAAACCAGAGGCGAGTAACGGTCGGCCTCCCAACTCGCACCGGTTCGGCCACACTCGGCTCGGCACCCCCACAGCGCCCGCACGGGGACCCACGTTCTGTTCGACTCCCGGCTTACGGTCGACGCCCCTCGCGCGGAGTAGTACGCCACCCCCTCTGCCCGAGCCGTGACAAGTCGCTCGGTGATTCGGCGGTAGACCGCCCGACGTCGCATGAACACAGTAGTGATGAAGAGTTCGACGAAGACAGGTTGCGCGCCAATGGATGGGTTGTTCTGTAGTCTCTCAGGTGTGCTGATGGCCTGAACTCGGGCCCGTCAACGAATACGGGCGATCGGCCATTTGCAAGTGCACGTGTAACTTTCCCAGTCAGCTGGGGTCTGAAGTTCGGGGAAGCGATCCGCCAAGTACGTCGCAAGCAGCCGAACGCCTCGCTTCCAGGCCATCTCCATGGGCTGGGTGGAGGTTGGTGCGTTGAAGTTCGATCTGAGGCCCGAAGTTGCCTGAAGCGGTCGGTCAGCGAGCCACCCCAAGGATCGACGATGTCCGGATCATCCATGCGGAATGCAGCTTGCAGAGCGCGTCGGCGTCGAGAGCTCGAGGAGGGACCGACGTCGAGGTCGCACACACCTTCGTTGATCAGCTGCCAGACTGCCGTGAGCTCGTTCGGACAGCCGTCCACTCCGGCGGGGCTGGTCGGCGCGACGAGCGGCGCGAGAACGGTCCCAGTCGTCCCGGACGGACGCTTGATGGCGAGCTCGAGCAGGTCGACGAGCACACCATGGTCCCTGGTTCCGAGGTGGCGCAGCGCGGATTCGATTCTCAGACGCCTCGAGCTGTGATCACTACCAGATCAGCCTCCAGCGTCGCAGATGACGACGGAAAACGACATCTCACGATAGCCCGACGACGGGTCACCCAGATATGACGATTGGGCGAGGCCGAATCACTGCTCGAATGCAGATTGGACGACGCGCCGGCGCGTCTACCCTGGTAAGGAGACCACCATCGCCGCTGAAAGTAGGTGAGCCCGAAGCCACGATCACGAATACGGTCTGGTGACGGCCCTGCGCCACTCGGGTTCACCTGAGACTCCCTGAATGGTTACGGAAGGGGGCTCACGATGACATTCCTCCCCGACCAAACCCGACCGGTTCGAGCCACTTGGACGAGCCATGGTTGACACCGTGGTCTCGATCGCCCCGGCCGTGCTGCTCTTGGCCTACCCGGTCTATCTCCTGCTCATGGCCGCCGTCATGGCGATCTGCGGCGTCAGCCGCAAGGACATCTCGAAGTGGGTACTGAAACAAGCTGACCGCCAGCGCCTCACGGAGCTGATCCGCGCGGCAAGGCGTCAAGGCAAACGGTTCGACGAAGGGCGGAGGCTGTCGAGGAGGAGGGCGAAGTAGCGGCGCCAGCCGTTGGGGGGTGTCACGTGCATGGTGTTCATCAGCATCACCACCAGCACCGGGATGTCGTCTGGCTGGAGGTCGGCACGGACGAGGCCGCGGGATTGGGCTTGGCGCATCAGGCCGGCCAGCTCGTCGAAGAAGTGGTTCGCCAGCGCCCCGATCACCGTTCCCGGGTCCCGCGCCGCCTTGATCGTCCCGTGCTCCTCCTCCGTCAACACCAGCGCTGCTTCGAGGGCCGACACCATCGCGTTCCACGGGTCGTCGTCCAGAACGGCACGTGCCAGGACCGGCTCGACCAGCTCGGCGTAGCGGGCCTCCAGGATCGAACGGATCAGCTCGTCCTTGTTGGCGAACCGCCGATACAACGTCGCCACCCCGACCCCTGCCCGGCGCGCGATGTCTTCCAGGGGGATGTCCGCGCCGTCGGGTTCGGCGAACGCCAGGCGGGCCTCGCACATGAGGCGCTCGGCGTTGCGCGCGGCGTCGGCGCGGAGGGGGCGGAGGGGCTGGGTCACGTTCACAAGGTAGCAAACGGTAGTTAGCTCTCACTTGTGTTACGGTGCCAACGAGGCTAAACGAGAGTCAGATCTCGGTTAGCCCGTCCGCCTCCAGGAAGGAACCCTGGCTGATGACCGAGGCCCCGACGCTCCCCGTCCACCTTCGCCGGAACGGCTACGAGCCGATCCCCGAGCTCGCCAAGCTGCGCGAGGAGCAACCCGTCTCGCCCGCGGAGATGCTGAACGGCGGCACCGGCTGGCTGGTCACGAGGTACGACGACGTCCGCCACGTCCTGAGCGACGTCGAACACTTCAGCAACCGCTGGGAGCCCTCGGAGACCGGCGGCGACGGCTCGGGTTTCCTGCTCGGCTACGACCCACCGGACCACACCTCGCTGCGCAAGCTGCTCACCGGCGAGTTCACCGTACGGCGTCTCCGGCGCCTCGAGCCGCGCATCAACGCGATCATCGCCGAACACCTCGACCGGATGGAGCAGGCCGGTCCGCCAACGGACCTGGTCGAGTCGTTCGCGCTGCCGATCCCGTCGCTGGTGATCTGCGAGCTGCTCGGCATCCCGTACGCGGACCGCGCCGACTTCCAACGCCGCAGCAACATCCGCCTCGACATGTCGCTCCCGATCGAGTACCGCATGGAGGTCGAGGCGGAAGGCCTGGAGTACATGGCGAAGCTCGTCGCCGAGCAGAGGCGGGACCCCGACGAGGACATGATCGGCATGCTCATCCGCGAGCACGGCGACGGCATCACCGACCGCGAGCTGTCAGGTCTCGCCGACCTCCTCCTGCTCGCCGGCCACGAGACGACGTCCAACATGCTCGGCCTCGGAACCCTTCTCCTGTTGCGGAATCCCGAGCAGCTCGCCTTCGCAAGGGATCCGCGCAACATCGACCAGGCCGTCGAGGAGATGCTCCGCTACCTGTCGATCGTCCGTACGGTGATCCCGCGCCTCGCCAGGAAGGACGTCGAGCTCGGCGGCCAGAAGATCTCCGCCGGCGAAGTCGTCATCTGCTCGGTTCCCGCCGCGAACCGCGACCCCGTGCTCGACCCGAGCGCGGACGAGTTCGACGTGACGCGCAGGATCTCCGCGCATCTCGCGTTCGGCCACGGGCTGCACCACTGCCTGGGCGCGCCGCTCGCGCGGATGGAGATGCGGCTGGCGTTCCCCGCGCTGTTCGAACGGTTCCCCACGCTGCGGTTGGCGATCCCGGTGGAGGATGTGAAGTATCGCGCATTCTCCTTCGTGTTCGGCGTCGCCGCGCTTCCCCTAGAGTGGTGAACGAGTCGTCGTAGAAGGGAGTCGGTCATGCGCCTCGAGGTCGATCGCGATGTCTGCATCGGATCGGGCAACTGCGTGTTGACGGCGCCGGACATCTTCGACCAGGACGACGACGGCGTGGTGACGCTGCTCGTCGCCGAGCCGGACGCCGACTCCGATGCGCGCGTACGCGATGCCGTCGAACGTTGCCCGTCCGGCGCCCTCTCGCTGATCCAACGCGAGCCCGCACGCTAGTTCGCGCCCGTCGGACGCGGGACGCTCGTGAGCGGCGAGTCGGTCCTGCGTCCGTTCTACGTTCACGTCAGCACTTGGTGCCCCGCGGCGGGAGAACGCGGTCGCTGAGGTAGCGGTCGAGGTGAGCCCGGGCGCACTCGTTCGGCAGGTACAGCGTGTGGCCTGGGCCGTCGTGCTCGATGCCGCGGCTGCCCGGGACCTGCTTGATGATCCGCAGCCCGGAGTCGTACTCGATCCACGTCCCCGACATCACCAACGGCGGCAGGCCGCGAGGGAGGTCGCGCGGCGGGTTCGTCACCGGGGTGGGCCAGCCGACGCAGCTCATCGCGGCGCGTACCAGCGTCCCGCTCGCACCGGTGCGGGGCGACGGCGTTCAGCCGCCGAACGATGCGGCTGAGCTCGGCGTGGTCGCGCGGACGGGGCAGGTCTGGGCACTCGACCACCGCGGGTTGCGGGAAAGCCGGGTACGGCTGCTGTGGAGGCTCGGGTGTGAACCCGGACGCGTCGCCTCGTTCCGCGGCCGCGAGTGCGCGGGCGAGGTTGGGCCATTCGTCGACGCCGGTCCGTACCTGGTACATCGCGAGCTGCCGCAGGTCGTCGCCTTCGTACGCGACGCCGGGTGTCGAGGTCGGGATCGGTGCCTTGTCGGCCGCCTTCATCACCGTACGCCAGAGGCGTGAGACGTCGCGGCCGCGCAGGGCGCAGGACTGGTTTGTGTCGCACCAGTCGATGAACCGGCGAACGGCGCGCTCGTTGTCTCGGGCCGCCGCGGCGAGCTCGCGCGGCCAGTTTCTCGTGCTGTGGTTGATGGTTCCGTCCAGGACCATCGTCCGTACGCGATGCTGGAACAGCCGTGCGTACGCCTGGGCGAAGAAGCCGCCGTACGACGACCCGTAGAAGTTCGTCTGCCGCTCGCCGAGCGCGGCGCGGATCGCATCGGCTTCTCGATGCTGATGCCGATCGGGCCACCGAAGTTGACGAGCACCGACCCCTTGGCCGGCTGATCGCCGTCGGAGCGTAGCCGGCCCAGCGTCAACGTCAGCTTGCGCCCGTTCGGTCTGCTCCAGTCGACGGGCACCCGCATGGTGGCGCACTCGATGCCCACCGTGCCAGGCCCGTCAGGGCATTCGCCCCAAGAGAGAGCGGAGTTGTCAGCCGCGTCCCCTCGACCGTGGTCTGAGGCGGCTGTCCGAGTCCGGGGCTATCGTCAGCTGACATGACGGCCTGGGCTGACGTTTGTGCGCTCGCTGAGCGGTTGCCGCGTGCGGTGTTGGGGGAGGCGCACGAGGGGTCGCCGGCTTGGTACGTGGGGCGGCACGTGTTCGCGCGGTTGCGCTGGGACGACGACGGCCATGAGCTGCTGCAGGTGTGGACCGGCGACATGGACACCGAGAAGGCACTGGCCAACAGGCGGGAGGAGTTCCCCGTGATCTCGACCTTCCGGTTCCGGGTGACCATGTGGTGCCGGCTCGACCGGCTCGGCCAGCGCGAGACCGCCGAGCTCGTGCTGGACTCGTACGGCATCCGCGGCGGCCCTGGCCGGCGGAAGGAAGTCCGAGAAGGCGACTACCTCCCGCCGGACGAGCGATGAAGCGCAAAGCAAAGCCCCGACCGTGACGGCCGGGGCTCGCTCGTTGTCGAGAAGGGTGGCTAGTCGTCGCCGCGCAGGATGGCGAAGATGCGGAGGAGCTCGATGTACAGCCATACCAGCGTCACTGTCAGGCCGAAGGCCGCGAACCAGGCGTCCTTCTCCGGGGCGCCCGCGTTGATGCCCTGTTCGACGTAGTCGAAGTCGAGCAGCAGGTTGAAGCATGCCAGGGCGACGCCGATGATCGCGAAGATCAGGCCGATGCCGCCGAGGCCGGAGAGGCCCAGGTTGAGGCCGAACAGGCTCAGCACCAGGTTGAGCATGATCAGCAGGAAGAAGCCCGCGGTGAGGCCGATGACGAAGCGCTTGAACTTGCCCGTCACCCGGATCACGCGGAACTTGTACAGCGCGAGCATGCCGGCCGCCGCGCACAGCGTGCCGAGGACGGCCTGCGGCACGATGCCGCTCGAGCCGAGGCCGCGGGACGCGTACGCGTCGAGCAGCTCGCTCGCCTGGCCGACGAAGATGCCCTCGATCGCGGCGTAGCCGAGGATGATCGCCGGGTTCGTGACGTGCTTGAAGCTGATGAAGAAGCCGACGCCGAGCCCGACCAGCGCGGCGCCGATCAGGTAGAGGCCGTTGGGGTTGGTGAAGTACCAGGTCGCGCCGGCGACGAGGATCAGCGTGCCGAGCGTCATCGCGGTCCGCGCGACGACGTCGTCGATCGTCATCGCGCCCGGGGCGCCCTTGGGTCCTTGGTACGACGGCGCCGTGTACATGTCGCGGAGCTCGTCGGCCGACATGCCCTGCGCCTGGGCGGCGTAGCCCGCGCTCTTGAAGGCGCCGTCCTTACGAGCGAAGACGGGGTTCTTGCTGTGCATCCTCGAGGTCCTCCTCCGCCTGGTGGCGGGACGGGGTGTCGCTAGGTGGGTGGTGCGGTGGGGCAATGGTAATGAACAGGCAAAGCGGCTGTCGTCATTCCGAACGACGAACTCCCCGCGTCGTTCGTTCCCGAGACCCGGATAAACCGGACAAGACGCCCTCTGATGGCCAACTCCGGCCCAGAGGGGTGCCGTTCGGTCCAATGTCGGGTGCTTGTCAGACAGCTGTCACCTGGCGGCTCTTTGCTTCGGGCGTCAAACCTCGAGGGAGGAACAGCCGTGTTGAGATCCCGACATGCAGTACTCCGCAAGGTAGGTGTCGTCCTGCTCGCCGCCGGAGCGCTCAGCGTCGCCGCCGCGGGGGCACAGCTCACCGAGCCGAGGGCGACCGCAGTCGCCGCCCCAGCCTCGGCCCAAGCCGCCGCAGCCGCCCTGCCCACCGACCCGGCCCGTCCGCCGGAGTCGCAGCTCAAGCCGTCCGCCCAGGTCGACTACGTCGGCAAGGTGCAGGTCGTGCCGGCGGCCGAGCACTCCAAGGCCGAAACCGAGACCGTGTCCGGCGTCGTCTTCCACGACCTCAACCGGGACGGCAAGCGCCAGCTCCGGGAGCCGGGCATCAAGGGCGTCAGCGTCGCGAACGGTCGCGACGTCGCGACGACCGACCGCGACGGCCGGTACGCCCTGCCAGCGCTGGAAGACATGAGCGTGTTCGTCACCAAGCCGGCGAACTACGCCGTTCCGCTGGACGAGGACGGCATCCCGCAGATGTCGTACCAGCACAAGCCCGCCGGGTCGCCGAAGCTGCGGTTCGGTGGCCTCGCGCCGACCGGTCCACTGCCGGCGGCGATCAACTTCCCGATGGTGCCCACGAAGGTCACCAAGAAGTTCGACTGCGCGATCATGGGCGACACCCAGCCGTACTCGAACAACGAGGTCGGGTACGTCCGTGACACCGTCACCAAGGACCTCGTCGGGAGCGACCTGTCGAAGACCGAGTGCATGCTGATCCTCGGCGATGTCGTCGGCGACGACCTCGGGCTGCTGCCGAGGTTCAAGGACATGATGAGCGTCCTCGGGCTGCCGCAGTACTACGTGTACGGCAACCACGACATGGACTGGGACGCGAAGAACGACAAGGACTCGGCCGACACCTGGCGGCGTGAGTACGGTCCGCCGTACTTCTCGTTCGACATCGGCGAGGTCCACTTTGTGGTGATCGACAACCTCGTCTACCCCTGCACGTCGGCCGACCTGCCGGCGAACTGCAAGAACCCGAACAACGCCAACTACAACGGCCGCGTCGCCGAGCAGCAGATGGCGTGGCTGAAGAACGACCTCGCGCGCGTGCCGAAGGACAAGCTCGTCGTGCTCAACCACCATGTCCCGTTGGTGTCCTTCATCGACAACGAGCAGCAGACGCACCAGACCGACAACGCCAACGCGATCTACGAGCTGCTCGAGGGGCGGCCGGCGCTGGACCTGTCGGGGCACACGCACACGCTGGAGAACCTGATCCCCGGCGAGTCGTACAAGGGCTGGAAGGGCGCGGTGGGTGTCGACAAGGCGCCGATCCACCACATCGTCGCCGGCGCTCCGTCGGGCGCCTGGTGGTCCGGCGACCTCGACATCAACGGGGTGCCCGAGACGATCTCGCGGCTCGGTGAGCCGCGCGGCTATCACCTGTTCCAGTTCGACGGACCCAAGTACGTCGACACGTTCTACGGATCTGGGCTCGACCCGGATCTGCAGATGTGGCTGTCGTTCAACACTCCGCAGTTCCGGGAGTGGTTCACCAAGCTGCGCGCGTGGACGGCGGAGAACCCGCCGACCTCGGGCAAGGTGCCGCCGGTCAACTTCAACGACCTCGCTGACCTGAAGCTGTTCACCCCTGCCGACCTGTCGTCCGGCGTGTTCCTCACCGCGAACGTGTGGAACAGCACGAAGGACTCCAAGGTGAACGTGAGCATCGACGGCGGCAAGCCGTTCGCGCTGACCCGCACCCAGGAGGGCAACGGCGAGGCGGTCAAGCTCGGCGTCGACTACGCCGACCCGTTCTCGGCGGTGCGGCAACTGCAGGTAGCGCGGTACGGGTTCCAGAGCACGTCGGGCAACCCGCGGGCGCAGGGCTTCGAGACCGGGCGCGGCGACAAGGCGGGCCCGGGCGTGCCGCAGAGCGGGTCGCCGTCGTACATCGCGGAGAAGTCCAGCCACCTGTGGCGGGTCAAGCTGCCGGTGGGGTTGGAGATCGGGACGCACGTGGCCCAGATCTCGTTCAAGGACCGGTACGGGCAGAAGTTCACCGACGAGGTGATCTTCGAGGTCCGCGAGCAGCGGCCGCCGCAGTTCTGGCGGACCGAGCCGTGGCAGACCGAGACGGCGGCCGAGACGTCCGCCCGGGTCGAGAACGGCATGCCGCGCTAGATCGGCAGCGTTACATCGACAGGGCCCGCACGGCGGTGGGGATGTCGCCGTGCGGGTCGGGCGGTGGGCGGTCGGGTGCGCGTTCCAGGCGGGCCACGGCAGCGCTGATCCGGTCCATGCGGAACACCCGGTACGCCTCCCGTAGCCGGCACCAGCCGATCAGGTACCAGGCGTCGTTGACGGAGACGAAGCCCGTCGGCTCGATCACGCGGCTGGTCGCGGCGTCCTTGATGTCGGTGTACTCGATCTCGAGCACCCGTCGCTCGGCCAACGCCTGGCCGACGATCGCGGGCACGCCGCCGCCGGCCTCGGCCTGCTCGGGAACGAGGACGCGCTGCACCAGCTCGCCGGCGGACTGCCGGTCGGCGTCCGACATCGCCGCCGCGATCTTGGCCAGCCCGCTACGCGCCGCGTCCGACCACGGTGTCGGGCCAGCGAGGGCCAGCGCCGCCACCATGGCCACGGCCTCGGCGGGCGTGAAGTTCAACGGCGGCAGCGTCATGGCCGCGTCGACCGAGTAGCCGCCGAGCCGCCCGTTCGTCGCCCAGATCGGCACTCCCGCCTGCTGCAAGGCAGACAGGTCGCGCTCGATCGTGCGGACGGACACGTCGAACCGACCAGCCAGCCAGGAGGCGCTGCGCGCTCGCGGCGCGACGGCACGCAGCTCCTCCACGACGGCGTACATGCGCTCGGTCTTGTTCACTCGGTGCAGTGTCACATCGACCACCGACAAAGACCGACACGGGCGCGGAGAAGTGCTACTGCGCGGCCGGTGAGAACACGCCGAACAGGTTGCCCGACCGGTCCTTCAGGTACGCGAACGGCGTCGGCGTGTCCGGCGAGGACTGGACGACCGTGCCGCCCAGCTTCTCCGCCTGCGTGCACGCCTCGCGTACGTCCGCGACCTGCACGTAGAACACCGCGTGGTTAGGGAGCCGCCCAGCGGTGACCAGCAGGCCGCCCACCGGCGCCTGAGACCCGCCGGCGGAGATCATCCGGTAGTCCTTCCCCTCCTCCGGGTCCGCGTTGGTGCCGAACGTCCAGCCGAACAGCTCGCCGTAGAACTCCTCGGCGACCTTGGGCTCGTCGGTCGCGACCTCGAACCAAGTGACGGTGTTGTTGCTCATGTCCTGCTCCTTCTCGTCAACGATGCTTACGAGAAGCAAGCTTCGGCGGCCTTCGCGACAGCCCTATGTCGGTGTTTGGAGTCGGGTTTCAGCAGGGATCCTCGCCGGGTTGTCCGGGCCGCACGATGTGCCGCGCGTCGAGCACCGCCTCCAGCCGGGAGGGGAACGCCGGCATGATCCCGTCGACGCACATGTCGACCAGCCGGTCGTACAAGGCGTCCGACTCGGGCTGCCCGCTCATCCACACGTGCACCGCGTATCCCCTCGCGTGCGCCCGCTTGACGGCAGCGGGTGTCGCGATCTGGAGGCCGCCGTACTCGACCGGCAGCTGCAGCGCCGCGGTCCCGGCCGGCGGCGAGACGCCCAGCGTGACGAACGCGAGCGTCCGCACGATCCCCGGTGCCGTCGGGACGTTCGGCGCGAGCTGGTGGAACTGAGCGACCGCCGTGTCGTTGAACGACACCACGATCACGTCCGTCCGCCCGGAGGCCTTCAGGACGGTCGCCAGGATGCCCGCGTTGCGCAGGAACGAGGCGACGTCGGTGTCGCTGGTGCCCTTGATCTCGATGTTCAGCGGCACGGTCGGGAACGCCGCGAGCACCTCGTGCAGCGTCGGGATGCGGAAGTCCGACGCGCTGTAGCCGGTCGGCGGCGGGACCGCGCCCGTACGGACGCCGCGGAACGGGTACGACGCCGGCGGCAGCCCGGCCACGGTGCCTTGGCCGGGCACGAACTCGTACGCCGCGTCCAGCGCCTGCACCTGGGCCACGGTCTTGTCGCGTACCCGGCCGGTGCCCTCGGTCGTCCGGTCGACGGTCGCGTCGTGGGTGACCACGAGCTCGCCGTCGGAGGTGGCGTGGACGTCGAGCTCGAGCACGTTCGCGCCGAGCGCGACGGCGCGCTCGAACGCGTACATCGTGTTGGACGGCGCCTCGTTCTCCCCGCCCTGGTGGGCCATGTTGAGGACTCGCAGGTCCAGCCACGGGTTCGTCGGAGCCGCGTACGCCGACTGGGTGCCGAGCGTCAGAGCGACGACACCGGCGAGGACGGTCAAGCGCAGAAGGATCTTCATGGGCGTGCCTCCCGTTCACACTAGCCTCGATGGTCGCAGCCCCGGCTCGCTCAGTTTCGCCGCACGCCTCCGCCCATCCGCTGGTGCCACGGTGTTCAGTTTGGGCTGCCTCGACGAGCCGGACTGCGACGAGAACCAGAGTGACGCCTCAGCGCAACGGAAGGAAGAACTCCCGGAGATCGGCGACCAACAGATCCGAGGCTTCCATCGCCGCGAAGTGCCCACCGCGCGAGAACTCCGACCAGTGCACGACGTGGTGCTCGCACTCGACCAGCCGCCGGATCGCCGGGTCGGTGGGGAACACGGCGACCCCGGTCGGCACGCCCGAGATCGACGTGTCGACGCCGGCGGCCTCGGCCACGCGGACCTCGTAGTAGAGCTGGGCGGACGACGCGGCGGTCTCGGTGAACCAGTACAGCGACACGTCGGTGAGCAGGTGGTCGCGGTCGATCGCGTCCTCGGGCAGTTCGAGCGCCGGGTCGGTCCACTCCTTGAACTTCTCGACCATCCAAGCCAGCAGGCCGGCCGGGGAGTCGGTGAGCGCGTACCCGACGGTCTGCGGACGGGTCGACTGCAGTGCCGCGTACCCGGTGCCCTCGGTGCGTACGTACTCCGCGAACTCCCGCCGAGCCGGGGGCAGGTCGTGCTCGTTCGCGCCCTCGGGGAAGCGGAGGCCGCCGTTGATGTGCACGCCGACGACGTGCGACGGGGCGACGCGGCCGAGGTCGGGCGAGACGAGCGAACCGGTGTCGCCGCCCGCGGCGCCGTACCGCTCGTAGCCCAGCCGCGCCATCAACGACGCCCAGGCGCGGGCGATGCGCTCGTGGTTCCAGCCCGGGCCGGACAGCGGCGTCGAGAAGCCGAAGCCGGGCAGCGAGGGGATCACCAGGTGGAAGTCGCGCGAGAGTGGCTCGATCACGTCGAGGAACTCCACGACGGACCCGGGCCAGCCATGCGTGAGGATCAGCGGCAGCGCGTCCGCGGACGGCGACCGGACGTGCAGGAAGTGGAGCTGCTGGCCGTCGATCGTCGTCCGGAACTGTGGGTACGCGTTGAGCCGCGCTTCCCAGGCACGCCAGTCGTACGTCGTCGCCCAGTGGTCGGCGAGCCCGTGCAGATAGTCCACCGGTACGCCGCGGGACCAGCCGACGCCCGCCAACGAGGAAGGCCAGCGGGTGGCGGCCAGGCGGGCACGGAGA
The DNA here is from genome assembly GCA_963762635.1 of uncultured Actinomycetota bacterium. Taxonomy (GTDB): domain Bacteria; phylum Actinomycetota; class Actinomycetes; order Propionibacteriales; family Actinopolymorphaceae; genus Tenggerimyces. The sequence goes on along the minus strand of CAVXLQ010000002.1, from coordinate 328,128 downwards.
TCAGAGATCGCGGCCTCGGGGACCGCGATCTCGAACTTCTCGAGGGAGTCGCTCAGCCGCTCAGTCGAAGCAGCGTTGCGCGCGCTGAAGGTCGGACTCGTGCACGATCGCCGTCGCGTGTCCGTGCGCGAGACCGTACTCGTCGCGCAGCCAGTTCACACGATCATCGAAGCGTAGGAACGTTGGTCCTGCTTCCATGGCTTTGAACCACTCGGGGAGTTCACGTCCGGTCGCGTGGGGGATCCGCGCGACGAGGTTCTGATGTGTCTCTTCGGAGTGGTGTAGAGCCATGGGGGGCCTCCCAGAGATCGGGGTCAGGACCGGTCAGAGTCGAACCATGGAACGAGCGTGCCTGACGAACGGCCGACTCGCAACCCCTCCGCTCATTCTACGGACAGTCACTGGACTTCTACAGAGCGTGGGATGGTCAGAAAGGGTTCAATCTGTCGTCACCAAGCGTGCGGGAAAGCCCCCTTGTGCCTGCGGTCCCCAGCTCTCGATGTCGATCTCCAGCAGGCATTTGCCCTGCCGTTCCATCGCCGCGCGGTACTCGTCCCAGGCGGGGTGCTCGCCGCTGATGCAGCGGTAGTAGTCGACCAGACCGTCCAGTGCGTCGGGGAGATCGAGGACCCGGCCGGTGCCGTCGACCTGGATCCACGGGTCGCCGTCGTCGGACATCACGCACAGGCTCACGGCCGGGTTGCGACGGACGTTGCGTGCCTTGGCGCGCTCGGGGTACGTCGAGATCACGATGCGGTCGGAGGAGCTGAGGCCGAGCGTGACCGGCGACAGCTGCGGGCGGCCGTTGCGACGCGTGGTGGCGAGGATGCCGCCGTGCCTCGGGCGCAGGAACTCCAGCACCTCGGCGCGGCTCAGGGCTGTCTCGGTAGCGATCTGAGGACTCATGCCCCAGACACTAGGACGTGCTCAGCCACACGGAGTCTTCTGGAGCCAACAGGAGGCAGGCCGCACAGGTCACTTGCTCACTCGACGGCTCGCCTTCGCCCCGGACCACCACGTCACAGCGCGGAATCCCATTCGTCCACGCGTGCACTGTGTAGCCGTACCGGATGTTCACGGATCTCGACCTCCCTAGTCGACTGCCGCGGTTTCCATCACCGTAAGCAACAATCGACGGCTCTGCCTCGGACTTCGCGCGTGTCGACATGCGGTCCTGGCGAGCTTGGGGAGGGCTTGCACGCATATGCCGGATGAATATTTCCTGCACGGGCGCCGCCGGGTCGGGAAACGGGCTAGTTCAGGCGCTCCAGGATGATCGCCATGCCCTGGCCGCCGCCGACGCACATGGTCTCCAGACCGTACGTGGCGTCGCGCGACTGCAGGCCGTTCAGCAGCGTGGTCATGATCCTCGCCCCGGTCGAGCCGAACGGGTGGCCCAGCGCGATCGCGCCGCCGTGCACGTTCAGCTTGTCCCACGGGATGCCGAGGTCCTCCGCGGACGGGACGACCTGAGCCGCGAACGCCTCGTTGATCTCGACCAGGTCGATGTCGCCGATCGACATGCCCGCACGGGCCAGCGCGCGCCGCGAGGCCTCGACCGGGCCGAGGCCCATGATCTCCGGCGACAGGGCCGAGACGCCGGTCGCGACGATCCGCGCCAATGGTGTGAGGCCGAGCTCGCGGGCCTTCTCGTCGCTCATGATCACGACCGCGGCCGCGCCGTCGTTCAGCGGGCAGCAGTTGCCGGCGGTGACCGTTCCGTCGGGGCGGAACACCGGCTTGAGCGTCGACACCTTCTCCAGCGTCGTGCCGGCCCGCGGGCCGTCGTCGGTATCGACCACGGTCCCGTCCGGCAGGGTGACCGGCGTGATCTCGCGCGCGAAGAAGCCCGACTCGATGGCCTCCTCGGCGAGGTTCTGCGAACGTACGCCGAACTCGTCCTGCACTGCCCGCGAGACGCCACGGGAGGTCGCGACGTTCTCGGCGGTCTGGCCCATCGAGATGTAGATGTCGGGGACCAGCCCGTCGAGGCGCGGGTCGTGCCAGTGCTCGTTCGTCTCTGCCGTCTTGGTCGTCCGTGCGACCGCGTCGGCGAAGACCGCGTTCTGGGTGCTCGACGGGTCGACGCCGGCCGAGCCGAACGCCTGGTAGCGGGAGACGCACTCGACGCCGGCCGAGACGAAGGCCGTGCCCTCGCCTGCCTTGATCGCGTGGAACGCCATCCGCGCGGTCTGCGTGCTCGACGCGCAGAACCTGTTGACGGTCACCGCGGGGACGCCGTCCAGCCCGAGCTGTACGGCGACGCGTCGCGCCAGGTTGCCCGAATGCTCGTCGTGCGGCTCGGCGCAGCCGAGGTAGAGGTCGTCGAGCTCTGCTGGGTCGAACCCGGGCACCTTGTCCAGCGCGGCGCGGATGATGTGCGCCGCCAGGTCGTCGGGGCGAACGTCCTTCAGTGAGCCCTTCACCGCGCGCCCGATGGGCGAACGGGCGGTGGCGACGATCACGGCCTCGGGCATGCGAGCCTCCTTGTTACCTGAACTAGGGATCACCGGCAGTCGCCGCTCCAGAGGGAGAGCGCGGTGAACATCCGGGACCGGCGAGTTAGCATGGTGTTACCCGGCGGTAATAGGGAGTCTACGCCGATCCTCCGTGGGTACGGACAGGTAGCGCGCGTGCAGCTGCCCGCAGGCCGCGTCCAGCGCGCCGCCGAACTGCTGCCGCTGGGTCGCCCGTACGTGCGACTCCCGGAGGCGCCGGAGGAAGTCGGCGACCCGCGCGGCGCTCGGCCGCCGGTACGCGGGTGTCACGCCGACGGCGTCGTTGTACGGGATCACGCTGACGTGGAACAGGCGTGGTTGCTCACGCCTGTTCACCAGCTCGGCGAGCGCCTCGGCGTGTGCTGGCGAGTCGTTGACGCCGTCGATGAGGAGGTACGCGAGGTACGTCTTCCGCCGCGTCTGTTGGACGTGCTGGTCGAGGATCGCGAGGCAGTCCTGGAGCGGGAAGCGTCGTTCGAGCGGGATGAGCGTGGCGCGTTCTTCGGGGTAGGGCGAGTGCACGGACAGCGTCACGTTCACCTGCGGGTGGCTGTCAACCAGCCGTTGCAGGCCGGGAGCGAAACCCACGGTTGACACCGTGATGCGCCGTGGGGACAGGCCGAAGTAGTCCCTGTGCGTAAGGACATCGAGGGCTGGGAACGTGTGCGGGTTGGCGAGCGCTTCGCCCATGCCCATGAAGGCGATGCTGTCAACGGGGCCTTGCTGCTGGTGGTGGAGCACCTGGTCACAGATCTCGTCGGCGGTGAGGTTGCGTACGAGGCCGACCGCTCCGGTCGCGCAGAACGTACAGCCGAGGCCACAACCCACCTGGGTGGACAGGCAGAGGGAGGTCCAGCCGGTGCGATAACGGGCGAAGACGGTCTCGATGCGAGCGCCGTTGTCGTTCTCGAAGAGGGTCTTCTCGACCTGGTCGCCGGACTGGCGAGCGATCGGCCGCAGGTCGGCGAACGTCGGGCCGAAGGCCTCGATCAGACTGCTGCGAACCTTGCGGGGGAGTGCGCTGAGCTGGGCGTACTCGGTGGTTCCGGTGCGGTGGACGGCACGGACGAGCTGGGACAGGCGGTAGGCCGGCTCACCGAGCTTGTCGAGCAGCTCGGCGATGGCGGCATAGCGGGTCCGTGGGGGCGGATTGGGGAACAACTGGATGCACATCGCTAGGTCAACTTTCCTTCGTGGTGACGGGGGTAGCTGAAGGCCCAGCGAGGGATGCGCGCCTTGCCCAGCTAGAGGTGCTGGGCAGAACGGGGACCGGGCCCTAGCTTGATGGTCGCAGCCCCGGCTCGCTCAGTTTCGCCGCACGCCATTGTCTGTCAGGTGGCGTGCGGTGTTCTGTTTGGGCTTCTTCGACGAGCCGGACTGCGACGTGGCCGGTCAGCGCGCTACATGTCGTTCATCCTGCCATGGAACCGATCGACCTGCCACCGTGTAAAACAGCCGAGAGCTCTCGAAGAAGGAATCGACACGGACGACGACGAGGCGGTGCGCCGCTCCCTCGACGGCGACCTCGACGCCTACGCGGCACTGGTCGCCCGCTACACCACGCCCGCACATCGGGCGGCGGTGATGTTCGGGGCCGGCGACGATGCCGACGACGTCGTTCAGGAGGCGTTCATCAAGGCGTTTCGCCATTTGGCGAAGTTCCGGCTCGGGGAGGTGTTCCGGCCCTGGTTGTTGCAGATCGTGGTGAACGAGACGCGTAACCTGCACCGCTCCCGTCGCCGGCTCGACGGTCTGGTCTTGCGGGCTTCGGCTTTGACGCCTTCTGCTGGTGTGGTCGAGTCGGACGATCCGGAGCTGTCGGCTTTGAGCTCGGAGCGTCGTTCGGCGTTGCTGGGTGCCGTTCGTTCGTTGCCGGAGAAGTACCGGCAGGCCGTGGTGTGCCGGTACTTCCTGGAGCTGAGCGAGGCGGAGACCGCGCAGGTGCTGGGGTGGCCGGCCGGGTCGGTGAAGTCGCGGACCGCGCGGGCTTTGGCGCGGCTGCAGCAGGCGTTGGGGAAGGAGGATCGCGATGGCTGAGCGGCTGGAGTCGGAACTGCGAGCGCTGGGCCGTTCGCTCGACGTGCCTCCTCCTCGAGACGTGAGCGCTGCTGTGGTGACGCGGCTCTCTTCGCCGCCTGCTCGGCGGGGTTCGTGGCTTCGGCTGCGCTGGTTGGCGGTCGTCGCGCTCGTGCTGCTCGCCGGAACGGTGACGATCGCGGCATCGCCTGAGGTGCGGGCCGGGATCGTGTCGTTGCTCCGGTACGCGGGCATCGAGATCCGCATCGACTCCGCTCCCACGCCGTTGCCGACGGGGCAGGGGACGCTCCCGGACACCCGGACCGTGTCGCTCGCCGACGCGCGCGCCGCCGCACCGTTCGACGTGCTCGTGCCGTCGGTGCTGGGTGCGCCGGACCTGGTCCAGCTCGTCGACGGCACCCCACCGCGGGTCGTGTCCCTGATGTGGAGGTCGGGCATCCGGCTGGACGCCTTCGACGGGCGGATCGAGTACGCGTACTACAAGAAGGTCGTCGACAACCAGTCGTTGCAATGGGTCGACATCGACGCCGACGAACTCGCCATCTGGATCGACGGCCCCCACCCCCTGGCCTACGTAGACCGCAACGGGGTGACCCGCACCGAAACAGCCCGCCTGGCCGCGAAGTCCCTGCTGTGGCAGAAGAACGGCATCACCTACCGCCTCGAAGGCGACCGGTCGCTCGAGGAGATGACCGAGATCGCCAGGTCCCTGGGTCAGTGACCCGTCAGGTCGTGCCAGCGACGGCATCCTGGATCGGCGTCGCGAAGGCTTCAGGCAGGTCGCTGCCGGAGTCGATGCGGTCCGGCACGCCACCGATGGTCTCGAGGACTAGTCGGACCAGGCGTATTCGACGGCGAGGTCGAGGGTGAGGTCGAGCTCGCCGCCTTCGACGGGCAGGGAGGCGTCGCCGGCGGCTTCCATGGCGAACTTGGCCGACCGGTACATCGGCTGCGGCCCGCCGCCGCCGCCGTCGCCTTCGCGGATCGCGAGGACGAAGCCCAGCTCGCGCCCCGCGAGGCGGGCCAGCTCGTCCGCGCGGTGCCGGGCGTCGGCCATGGCCAGGTCGCGGGCCCGGTCGACGTACGGCGCGGGGTCCTCGACGGTCAGCTGGAAGCTGTCCAGCCCCGCGTTGTTGCCCCCAGCGCCGAGCACCGACTGGACGACCTCGCCCGAGCGGGCGACGTCACGCAGCCGGAGCAGCAGCCGGTGGTTCGCCTGGAACACCATCGGCCGGCCGACGTCGGGCCGCCAGGACGAGAGGTTCATCGAGAGCGTGCGCCGGTCGGCGTCCGCCACGCCCGCTGACGAGGCGGCCGCGAGCATCGCGCGCATCGCCGCGGACGCCTGCTCGTTCGCCGAAGCGGCGCTCGAAGCCTCCGAGTTCGCCGTCACGTACACGAGCACGAGGTCGGGCACGGCCGACACCTTGCCGTGTCCGACCACGCTGATGCCGACCAGTCGATCCGTCATGGCGACTTCCTATCACTCGCGACGCGCTAACGTCGTGAACATGACTGCGCTGACGATCACGGTCTGGGCCGAGCCGAACGAGCAGCCGCAAGTGTGGGAGCTCACCGACGACCCCGCGGCGAGTACGCACCCCAACGCCCAGGCGGCCATCCAGGCGATCGAGAACGCCAAGGGCGACCCGTTCGCCCCCGTCCCGCCCGGCACGATCAGCACGATGATCTGGGGCGGACCCGAGCGCGCACAGATCCAAGGTGAGTGGAAGGGCCGCCGCGTCAGTGCCGAGTACTCACGGACGAACGGCGCGGAGATTGCTCGGTGGAACGCCCTCGCTGCCGTCTTCGGGGCCGACGGCTGACAGCCGCGGCCGGACGCCGTGGCCGCGGACTTGGTACTCCATGATCCGCGACCGCAGCCGCGCCGGCAGCAGGGCGAACGCCGCGCCGACCCAGGCCTCCCGGCCGATCAGGTAACGCGGCTTGGGATGCACCGAGGTCAGCGCGCGGTGGACGACAGACGCCACGGTACGAGGAGGCAACGCACGCGCCTCGACGGACTCCGCCAGCTGCTCGAACGCCTCGATCATCGTCCCGTACCGCCGCCGAGCGTCGACCGGCAACCGACGCGCCAAAGCGGCGCCGACCTCGCGGCCGCGACGCCAGATGTCCGTCGCTATCGGCCCGGGCTCGAGCAGCGAAACAGCAACGCCAGAAGGCGCCAGCTCCGTCCGCAACGTGTCCGCCAACCCCGCCAGAGCGAACTTCGACGCGACGTACGGCCCGAGCAGAGGGTTCGCGACCCGTCCAGAAATCGAGCCCACGAAGACGATCCGCCCACCCGAAGACCGCAGATGAGGCAGAAAGGTCTGGGTAGCGGCCAACTGCCCCGTCAGATTGACCTCGAGCTGCCGCCGGAAGTCCGCCAAAGGGAGGTACTCCAACGGCGCCGACACCGCTATCCCCGCGTTGTTGACCAAGGCGTCCAGCCCACCCGAGCCCCGGACCACGACCTCCGCCTCGAGCAGCGACCGCGGATCGGTCACGTCCAGCATCACCGGCTGCCCGTAGTCGCCCAGCAGGTCGCCCATGAGCTCCGCGTCGGAGTCCCGCCGCACGCCGGCGAACACGTACCAGCCACGCTCGGCGAGCAGCACCGCCGTCGCGCGGCCGATGCCGCTCGACGCGCCCGTGACGAGCGCCGCCTGGCCGGCGCGTACGACCATCAGCGGGCCGCCAGATAGCCGAGCAGGTCCTGCCGCGTGACGACGCCCGCCGGCTTGCCGTCGTCGAGCACCAGCAGCGCGTCGGCGCCCTCCAACGCGGCCACCGCGGCCGACACCGGCTCGCCGGCCCCCAAGGACGGCAGCGGCGTGGACATGTGCTGCTCGACCCGGTCGGCGAGCCGCGCCTCACCGGAGAACAACGCGTCCAGCAAGGCCCGTTCGTGTACGGCGCCCGCCACCTCCGCCGCCATGATCGGCGGCTCGGCGCGGACGACGGGCATCTGCGACACCGCGTACTCGCGCAGGATGTCGATGGCCTCGGCGATCGTCTCGTTCGGGTGCGTGTGGACGAGCGACGGCATCGTTCCGGACTTGCGCCGCAGGACGTCGCCGACGGTGTCCGACGAGGCGGACGACAGGAAGCCGTACTGCGTCAGCCAGCCGTCGTCGAAGACCTTCGAGAGATACCCACGGCCGCCGTCCGGCAGCAGCACGACCACGACAGCGGACGGCCCGGCCTCGCGCGCGACCTGAGCCGCCGCCACGGCCGCCATGCCAGCGGAGCCGCCGACGAGCAGCGCCTCCTCGCGGGCCAGCCGCCGCGTCATCGCGAACGACTGCTGGTCCGACACCGCGATGATCCGGTCGCAGATGTCGCGGTCGTACGTCGTCGGCCAGAAGTCCTCGCCGACGCCCTCGACGAGGTACGGGCGACCCGTTCCGCCGGAGTACACCGAGCCCTCGGGGTCCGCACCGACGATCTGCACGGACCCGTTCGACGCCTCCTTCAGGTAGCGCCCGACACCGCTGATAGTCCCGCCCGTGCCGATGCCCGCGACGAAGTGCGTGATCTTTCCTTCGGTTTGGTCCCAGAGTTCGGGGCCGGTGTCCTCGTAGTGCGAACGGGGGTTGTGCGGGTTGGAGTACTGGTCGGGCTTCCAGGCGCCGTCGATCTCCTTCACCAGCCGGTCGGAGACGGAGTAGTACGAGTCGGGGTGCTCCGGCTCGACGGCGGTCGGGCAGACCACGACCTCGGCGCCGTACGCCTTGAGCACGTTCCGCTTGTCCTCGCTGACCTTGTCCGGGCAGACGAACACGCACTTGTAGCCCTTGGCCTGCGCGACGATCGCCAGCCCGACGCCGGTGTTGCCGCTGGTCGGCTCGACGATCGTGCCGCCCTCGTGCAGCAGACCGTCCTGCTCGGCGCCCTCGACCATGCGGAGCGCAATGCGGTCCTTGACGCTGCCGCCGGGGTTGAAGTACTCGACCTTGGCGAGCAGCAGGCCCTCGACGCCCTCGGCGACGCGGGACAGCCGGACCAGCGGGGTGTTGCCGACCAGGTCGAGCAACGACTCGTAGTAGCGCACGTCAGCAGCCTAATCGCTGTGGTGTCGGGGCCCGGCCCGAGAGCGAGGTCCCTGGAACAAGTCCGAGCTCCCGCCGCCGGCTCTCGCACCATGTGCCTCAAAGTGTGGGGTTCTGGTAGCGACACGCCAGCGCGTCGCTACCAGAACCCCACAGTTGATCTTCGTGCTCTCTCGCCGGTCAGCGCGTCTTGGCCTCGTCGAGAGGGAGCTCGGGCTCCGGTTCGCGTTGGCGCAGCATCGCCCAGCGGCCGCGTGGGGTCACCTCGGTGCCCTCGTCCTTGGCGGCTCTTGCGGCAGCGAACGAGATCGGCAGGACCTCACCGTCGTGGTGCGTCTCGCCGTCCTCGTCGTCCGACCAGTAGCCGAGGGACGCGGCGAGCGAGGGGAGCAGCGCGACGCAGGCGCTGGCGTATCCCGTCGCGGAGGGGTGGAAGCGGTCGGGCCCGAACAGCTCGCGCGGAGCGGCGGCGAAGGCCGGGCCGAGCAGGGAGCCGAGCGACACCGTACGAGCACCCGCCGCGACCGCGCCGGCGGTCTGGGCGCGGGCGAGGCCGCGGCTCCAGTAGCGGGCGATCTGGCGGAGCGGCGGCGCGACGGGCTCGATCGTGCCGAGGTCGGGGCAGGTGCCGACGACGACCTCGCTGCCGGCAGCGCGGAGGCGTTGGACCGCTTCGGCGAGCAGGCGTACCGACTCCGACGGCTTGATGCGGTGGGTGACGTCGTTGGCGCCGACGATGATCAGCGCGAGGTCGGGCTTCTGCTCGAGCGCCTGGTCGATCTGGGCGTCGAGGTGCTGGGTCTCCGCACCTACGACGCCGAGGCCGGTGAGTCGTACGGGCCTCCCGGAGAGCGAGGCCAGTCCGCCGGCGAGCATGGCACCTGGGGTCTCGTCGGCGTCCTCTACGCCGAAGCCGCACGCGGTGGAGTCGCCGAGGACGACGAACGAGATGGGCTCGCCTGAGCCGTACCCATAGACACCGTCGGCCTGCTGTACGTCACCAACAGGGCCGCCGATCGCGCGCCTGGCCAGCATGGCCTCCGCGCCGAGCAGGACGAACAGGGCGCCGCCGAGCACGCCAATTCCGCCCACCCCGGACAGGGCGGCGGTGGCGAGCTTTCGTGCGGCTCTTGCCTTGTTCACCTGGCAACTCCCATCGGATCATGATCGCAGCGTCATACATGAATATCCGATGAACGCGCTGAACCGCATCCGGATTCCGCCTGAGGTCACCCTGGGTTGCCGTCTGTCTTTCGTGGGGGAAGGGCGGCGTCGAGGACGACCTCCACGCGGCGGCGTAGCTCTGCTGTGCTGGTCTTGTGTCTGGCTACCTGGTCGTAGAGGAGGCCGTCCAGCAGGGCTTGCAGGAGCTTGCCGTCGCGGCGTGGGTTGCTGGAGCCGAGCGCCTTCAGCATCGCGACCGAGCTCGCCTCGATCGCCTTCGTGGCCGCGTCGAGCATGGCTTGGCGTTCCTCGTCGGGGTCGCCGTCGAGGTAGAGCTGGAACCTGGCGATCTGCCTGTTCCTGGCCCTGGTCGAGAGATGCCTGAGGAGACGCGTGGTCGCGTCGACGAACTCGGCGCGCGATGCGGGGAGCCCGATCAGGCCGAACGTCTGGAACTCCTGGCGGTCGAGTGCGAGCAAGCGGGCCAGGACTCCACGTACCAAGGCGGATCTCGTCTTGAAGTAGTAAGAAGTCGAGCCGTTCGGCAGGCCCGCACGTTGCTCGACGGCACGATGGGTCAGCCCGCGCAGGCCCTCGTCGGCCAGGACGTCGATGGCCGCGTCGGCCAGGGTGTCCGCTCGCGACGGCTTGTCCGGAATCACCTGGTGATCTTACCTCTACAGCTGTAGAGTGCTCTACAGCTGTAGAGGGAGGGTTTAGCGTGCCGCGAACCGCTGTTGTCGTTGGCGCTGGGGTCGGTGGGCTTGCGGTGTCTTCCGCGCTGGTGCGTGCCGGTTGGGAAGTCACGGTGTTGGAGCGTGCTGACGAGGTGCGCGCGATCGGGTCGGCCTTGGCGTTGTGGGCCAATGCCGTACGGGCTGTGGAGTACGTGGACAAGGGCGCCGCCGACATCTTGCGCGGTCGGCCGTCGCTCGCTGGCCTTGCGGGGTTGCGTACGCCGTCGGGTACGTGGCTCGCGCGGATGGACGTCGACGCCTTGCGTGAGCTGCAGACGGTGGATGCGCCGATCATGGTGGAACGGCCTGAGCTGCATGCGTTTCTCGCTCGCCAGATCCCTGCCTCCGCGTTCCAGCTGGGGCGGACGTGTACAGCCGTGACGCAGCTGGAAGAGAAGGCGTCGGTGCGGGCCGGTGGGGACTCGTTCGAGGCGGACCTCGTGGTGGGTGCCGACGGGATCGGGAGCGTGGTGCGGGCGGCTGTCGACACCTCGGCGCAGATCACGTCCGCGCGGTACGTGAGCTGGCGCGGGATCGTGCCGGCGTCGCTGGCGGTGGACGCGCCGTACGGAGGGGAGACGTGGGGACGGGGGCAGCGGTTCGGGTACATCCCGCTGTCGGACGGCGGGATCTACTGGTACGCGACGCTCGGTACGGATCGGCCGCGGGCTGCTGAGCTGGGGAATCAGAAGCAGCTGTTGGCTGAGCTCTTCGAGGGTTGGCATGACCCGATCGGTCGGCTGATCGCCGCCACGCCGGCCGAGCGGTTGCTGCGGAACGACGTGAACATGCTGTGGCCACAGCCGAAGACGTATGTCGACGGGCGAGTGGCGTTGCTGGGCGATGCGGCACACGCGATGACGCCCGACCTGGGGCAGGGTGCGGCGATGGCTCTGGAGGATGCCGTCGAGCTCGCCATCGCTGTCGCGGATGTGGACGCGGCCGACGTGCCGGCCGCCTTGATGGCGTACGACGCCTTGCGGCGCCCGCGCGCTGGCGGGGTCGCGGCGCAGTCGCGTCAGATGGGGAAGATCTCGCAGCTGAGTGGAGTGGTCTCGACCGGCCTTCGCAACCTCGCGTTGAAGGTGATCCCCTCGGGCCGGCTCGCCGGCGGCTTCGGAGAGACGGCGAACTGGCAACCCTCCCAACCCCGCTAGCTCTCGTCACCCTCGTCCGGGGTGATCATGATCGTGATCGTGAAGGCGGATCGGTCGTATACGCCGGTTTCGCTTCATGATCACGATCATGATCACGGGGGGACGGACACCACCGGGCGGCTGAGTTCTCACCGGCCGGCGGAACGGTTGTGCGGGCACTGTTACGTACGAGTGGCCGCATCCTCACTGCCCCGAAACAGCGCCTCCCTAGCGTCGCCGACGCACGCCCCGCGTCGACACGCTCCAGGAGGAAGCATCGTGACCCCAGAAGCACAAGGCAGATGGATCACCACCTGGAATCCGGAAGACCCCGACTTCTGGGCAAGGACGGGCCGCCGCACGGCGATCCGCAACCTGGTCTTCTCCGTCTTCGCCGAGCACCTGGGCTTCCTGATCTGGCTGCTCTGGAGCGTCGTCGTCCTCAGCCTGCCCGCGGCCGGCTTCAGCTTCACCGTCGACCAGCTCTTCTGGCTCGTCGCCGTCCCCAACCTGGTCGGCTCGACCCTGCGACTCCCGTACACGTTCGCGGTCACCAGGTTCGGTGGCCGCAACTGGACGGTCGTCTCCGCCCTCCTCCTACTCATCCCGACGACCCTCCTCGCGCTGGCCGTCAGCAACGCGAACACCCCGTTCTGGGCCTTCGTCCTCGTCGCCGCGACCGCCGGCCTCGGTGGCGGCAACTTCGCGTCGTCGATGACGAACATCAGCTTCTTCTTTCCCGAACGCCGTAAGGGTTTCGCGCTCGGCCTGAACGCCGCAGGCGGCAACCTCGGCACCAGCGTCGTGCAGTTCGCCGTCCCCACGTTCGTCGCCCTGGGGGCCGGCATCTCGCTCGCCTTCGCCGGGCTGATGTGGATGCCGTTCATCCTGGCCGCGGCGATCTGCGCCTGGCTGTTCATGGACAACCTCAAGGTCGCCCAGACACCCATCCGGCAACAGCTGGCAGCGATCAAGCGGCCGCAGACGTGGGTGATGTCGTTCCTCTACATCGGCACGTTCGGCTCGTTCGTCGGCTACACGGCGGCGTTCCCGCTGCTGATCAAGAACGAGTTCCCCGACGCCAAGGGCCTCCTCGCGATCGCGTTCCTGGGCGCGCTGATCGGGTCGCTGATCCGCCCGGTGGGCGGCTGGCTCGCGGACAAGATCGGCGGAGCCCGCGTCACCTTGGGCGTGTTCGCCGTGATGATCGTCGGCATGGTCGGGCTGCTCGTGGCGGTACCGGACCCACTCGCTCGGCCTGTTCCTCGGCTCGTTCGCGGTCCTGTTCGCCTCGGCCGGTACGGGGAACGGCTCGACGTACCGGATGATCCCCGCGATCTTCCGCGCCCAGGGCGAGAAGGAGGCCGCGGCCGGCATCCCCGACGCCATCGAGAAGGCACGTACGCAAGGCGCCGCCTGCCTCGGCATCGCCGGCGCGATCGGGGCGTTCGGCGGCTTCCTCATCCCGCGCGCGTACGGCAGCTCGATCGCCGCCACCGGCGTGGTCGACACGGCCGTGGTCGCGTACGCGGTGTTCTACGCCGTCTGCTTCGGCGTCACCTGGTGGTTCTACCTGCGCCGGCAGCTCTTCGCCGCGCGCCTGCCCAGTCTTGCCGAAGCGGCCGTGTGAGGACTTCGTAGCAGCCCTGAAACAAAGGAGACTCGCCGGTGAAACTGCCACTCGGCACGCTCGATCCCATGCCCGGGGCCGCGACGCACTGCCCGTACTGCGCACTGCAGTGCGGCATGGACCTGCGCGGCGACGGCGACCTGGTCCACGTCGCTCCCCGGGCCACCGGCGACAACCCGCCGGGCCTGTGCCAGAAGGGCTGGACCGCCGCGGAGCTGCTGACCTCGAACGAACGCCTCACCGCCCCCACCGTCGGCGGCGAAGCCACGACCTGGGAACGCGCCCTCGCGCACGTCACCGAGCGCATCCAGCAGATCCAACGCGAGTACGGTCCCGACGCTGTCGCCATCCTCGGTGGTGGTGGACTGACGAACGAGAAGGCGTACGCGCTCGGCAAGTTCGCCCGCGTCGTGCTCGGCACGAAGAACATCGACTACAACGGCCGCTTCTGCATGTCGTCCGCGGCGGCCGCCGGCATCAAGGCGTTCGGGCTCGACCGCGGCATGCCGTTCCCGATGGCCGACCTCGCCCGCGCCGACGCGATCCTGCTGGTGGGCAGCAACGTCGCCGAGACCATGCCGCCGTTCGTCAGCCACCTCAGCACGATGCAGGACAACGGTGGCGCGCTCATCGTCGTCGACCCGCGCCGCACCCCCACGGCGAAGCGCGCCGAGCTCCACCTGCAGCTCACGCCGGGCACCGATCTCGCCTTGGCGCAGGGCCTGTTGCACCTCGCGATCGTCGAGGGGTACGTCGACCGCGAGTACGTGGCGGCCCGCACCGACGGCTTCGACAAGGTACGGCCGATCGCCATGGCGTACTGGCCAGAACGTGTCGAACGCATCACCGGCGTGCCCGTTTCCCAACAGCGCCGGGCGATCCGCATCCTCCACGACGCGAGCAACGCGATCGTCCTGACGGCAAGAGGCGCTGAGCAACACGCGAAGGGCGTCGACACCGTCAGCGCTCTCGTCAACCTCGCCTTGGCGCTCGGCCTGCCGGGCACTGACGGCTCTGGCTACGGGTGCCTCACCGGTCAGGGGAACGGGCAGGGCGGTCGTGAGCACGGCCAGAAGGCCGACCAGCTCCCCGGCTACCGCAAGCTCGACGACCCTGCCGCCCGCGCGCACGTCGCGCGCGTGTGGGGGATCGACCCAGCAACGTTGCCGATGCCCGGTGTCAGCGCGTACGAGCTGCTCGACGCGCTCGGCCAGCCGAACGGCCCCCGCGCGCTGCTCGTCTTCGGCACCAACCCGGTCGTCTCCGCGCCCCGGGCCAAGCACGTCGAGGAACGGCTGAAGAGCCTCGACCTGCTCGTCGTCGCCGACCTCGTCGAGTCCGAGACCGCCGCGATCGCCGACGTCGTCCTACCAACGGCCCAGTGGGCCGAGGAGGAAGGGACGACCACCAACCTCGAAGGTCGCGTCATCCGCCGCAGAAGGTTGCGACCACCCCCTCCGAAAGTACGGACCGACCTGGAAATCCTCGCCGGATTGGCCGAAAGTCTTGGCAAGGGCGACAAGATCAGCCCCGACCCCCGACAAACGTTCGACGAGCTGGGCCGTGCGAGCGCCGGAGGTATCGCCGACTACGCCGGCATCAGCTACGAACGTCTGGACCGAGAGGGCGGCGTCTTCTGGCCCTGCCCGACCGCCGACCACCCCGGCACGCCACGCATGTTCCACGAGCAGGTTCGAAACCCCCAACGGACGCGCGCGATTCGTCCCGGTCGAGTACCGGCCCGGCCGTCGAGGACGTCGACTCCACCTACCCCGTCTATCTCACTACCGGAAGGGTGCTCGCCCACTACCAAAGTGGCGCCCAGACCAGGCGCATCCAAGCCCTTCGTAGGGTGGCGCCCGATCCATTCGTCGAGCTGCACCCCCATCTGGCCGGTCAGCATGGGATCGAAGAGGGCGACGAGGTCCGCGTCGTCAGCCGCCGCGGCGAGGCGATCGCACCGGCGCGGGTCACCGACACGATCCGGATGGACACCGCGTTCATGCCGTTCCACTGGAGCGGAGCCGGCCGCGCCAACACGCTGACCAACCCCGCGCTGGACCCGACGTCCAAGATGCCCGAGTTCAAGGTCTGCGCCGTGCGCCTGGAGAAGGTGGCGCCATGAGCGTCGTCGTCGTGGGGTACGGGATGGCCGGCGCGCGTTTCGCTGCCGAGCTCAGGCAACGCGATCCACGCCGAACCATCACGGTCTTCGGCGCCGAGCCGACCCGCTCGTACAACCGCATCCTGCTCTCCGACGTCGTCGCCGGGAAGCTGAACGACGAGGACGTCCCGCTGGCAGAGCCGGACGGTCCGCTCGACCTGCGCGTCGGCGTCGAGGTCGTCGACCTCGACCCGGCCGAACGCGTCATCGTGTCCGACGACGGGAGGAGCACCCGCTACGACACGCTCGTGCTCGCGACCGGCAGCTTGCCGATGGTCCCGCCCGTCGCCGGTCTGACCAGGCCGACGGGTAAGTTGGTCGAGGGCGCGGCGACGTTCCGCACGCTCGACGACTGCCGGAAGATCGTCGCGACCGCGGCCACCGCCAAGAACGCGGTCGTCCTCGGTGGCGGGCTCCTTGGCTTGGAAGCCGCACGTGGGTTGGCGATGCGCGGTCTGCACGTCGAGGTCGTCCACCCACGCCGCCAGCTGATGGAACGCCAGCTCAACGCGGACGCGAGCCAGCTGCTGGTCGCCACGTTGGCGAGTCTCGGCGTGAGCGTACGACCCAACGCGGTGACGACCGAGATCATCGGGCCCGACCGCGTCGAGGGCGTCCTGCTCGAGGACGGCACCGAGCTCGCCGCGGACCTGCTGGTGATCGCCTGCGGAGTACGGCCGCAGACCGCGCTCGCCGAACGCGCCGGACTCGAGGTCGGCCGCGGCATCGTGGTGGACGACCGGATGCGCACCAGCGATCCGCACATCTACGCGATCGGCGACTGCTCGGAGCATCGCGGCGTCTCGTACGGGTTCGTCGCGCCGGCCTGGGAGCAGGCGAAGGTCGCGGCCGAGGTGGCCTGCGGCGGGACCAGCCGGTACCTGGGCTCGCGGCAGGTCGCCCGGCTCAAGGCGCACGGGATCGACCTTGCCACGTTGGGAGATCCGCACCTGGACGACGAACGTGCCGAGGTCGTCACGTTCACCGACGTCGCCCGCGGTACGTACCAGAAGGTGGTGATCCGGGACCAACGCGTCGTCGGCGCGATCCTGCTCGGCGACAACCCGACGGTGGGTTCGGTGACGCAGATCTTCGACCGCGGCCTGCCAGTGCCGAACGACCCACGCTCGTTGCTGTTCGGCAACGCAGCCGCCGACGCGGGCGCCTCGGCGAGCTCGACGTTGTGCAACTGCAACGGCGTCACGGCCGGAACGATCGTCCGCGCCTGGATGGGCGGGGCGCGCACCACGGCCGAGGTCGTGGCCGCGACGCGCGCCAGCACGGGATGCGGAACGTGCCTGGACGTCGTCGACTCGTTCGTCACCACGCTGGCCGAGGACGCCGCCGAGGAGGTCGTCGCATGAGCGCACGCAACCGCGTCGTCGTGGTGGGCAACGGCATGGTGGGGCAGCGGTTCGTCGAGACGCTGCGGGCGCGCGACGTCGACGGGCGCTGGCAGATCACCGTGCTCGCCGAGGAGAACCGACCGGCATACGATCGGGTCGGGCTGTCCGCGTTCTTCTCCGGCACCACGCCGGAGGAGCTTTCACTCGTACCAGAAGGGTTCTACGACCACGAGGGTGACGTCTGCCTGAAGCTCGGCGCGCAGGTGGTCGACGTCGACCGAGACCGCCAGGTGGTCAGGACGGCCGACCACGAGTACCCGTACGACGCGCTCGTGCTCGCGACCGGCTCGTACTCGTTCGTCCCGCCGGTGCCAGGACACGACCTGCCGGGAACGTTCGTCTACCGCACGCTCGACGACCTCGTCGCGCTCCGCGACTACGCCGCCGGCAAGCGCGTCGGTGCCGTGGTCGGCGGAGGACTGCTCGGCCTCGAGGCAGCGAATGCCCTGCGCCTGTTGGGACTCCAGACGCACATCGTGGAGTTCGCGCCGAGACTGATGCCGCAGCAGCTCGACGAGCCCGGCGCCGCGATGCTCAAGGTGCAGGTCGAGGCGCTCGGCCTGAGCGTGCACACAGCGACCAAGACCGAACGCCTCGAGCCCGGCGCCGACGGAGCCGTGGCACGCATGGTGTTCGGCGACGGCAACGCGCTCGACGTCGACCTCGTCGTCTTCGCCGCGGGCGTACGGCCGCGCGACGAGCTCCCACGCAACGTTGGCTTGACGGTCGGCGAACGAGGCGGCGTACAGGTCGACGAGACCTGCCGCACCAGCGACGCCAACGTCTACGCGATCGGCGAGTGCGCGTTGATGGGCGACCGCGTGTACGGGCTCGTCCAACCCGGCTACGCGATGGCCGAGGTCGTGGCGCAGCAGCTGCTCGACCAGCCGGCAACGTTCAAGGCTGCTGACCTGTCCACCAAGCTCAAGCTGCTCGGCATCGACGTAGCCTGTTTCGGTAACCCCACCGGCGAGCTGGACGTGGTGTACGCCGACCCGGCCTACGGCGTCTACGCCAAGCTGGCCTTGACAGACGACGCGCAGACGCTGCTCGGCGGGATCCTGGTCGGCGACGCCTCGGCGTACGCGACCCTCCGGGCGAGCATCGGCGGACCGGTCCCCGGCAAGCTCGCCGACTTCCTCGGCTCCGGGCAGGTCGAGGGCACGCTCCCCGGCACGGCGCAGGTCTGTTCGTGCAACGCCGTCACGAAGAACGAAGTCTTCGAAGCCATCTCCGACGGGTGCAAGGACGTGCCAGGCATCAAGGCCTGCACGAAGGCCGGAACGACCTGCGGTTCCTGCGTCCCCCTGCTCAAGTCGCTGCTCGCGGAAGCAGGAGTCCAACAGGACAAGGCGATCTGCGAGCACTTCGCCTACTCGCGTCAGGAGCTCTTCGACCTCATCCGGGTCCGCGGCATCACCACGTTCTCCCAGCTCGTCACCGAGCACGGCCAGGGCCGCGGCTGCGACCTGTGCAAGCCCGCCGTCGCGTCGATCCTCGCCAGCCTTGGCAACGGTCACGTGCTCGAGGGCGAGCAGGCCGCGCTGCAGGACACCAACGACCACTTCCTCGCCAACCTGCAACGCAACGGCACATACTCCGTCGTCCCGCGCATCCCCGGCGGTGAGATCACGCCCGACAAGCTGATCGTGATCGGCGAGGTCGCCCGCGACTACGGCCTCTACACGAAGATCACCGGCGGCCAACGCATCGACCTCCTCGGCGCGCGGGTCGACCAACTGCCGGCGATCTGGCGGCGGCTCGTCGACGCGGGTTTCGAGTCCGGACACGCGTACGGCAAGGCACTCCGCACGGTGAAGTCGTGCGTCGGAACGACCTGGTGCCGGTACGGCGTCCAGGACTCCGTCGGCCTCGCGATCGCGCTCGAGGAGCGCTACCGCGGCCTTCGCGCACCGCACAAGATCAAGTGCGCGGTCTCCGGCTGCGCCCGCGAATGTGCCGAAGCTCGCAGCAAGGACTTCGGCATCATCGCGACCGAGAACGGCTGGAACCTGTTCCTCGGCGGCAACGGTGGCTTCCGCCCACGGCACGCCGACCTGTTCGCGACCGACCTCGACACCGAGACGCTCGTCCGCTACATCGACCGCTTCCTGATGTTCTACATCCGCACCGCCGACCGGCTACAGCGCACCGCGGCCTGGCTGGAGTCGCTGGACGGCGGGCTCGACTACCTGCGCGAGGTCATCGTCGACGACAGCCTCGGCCTCTGCGCCGACCTCGACGCGGCGATGGAACGCCATGTCGGCGGCTATGTCGACGAGTGGCGCGCGACGTTGGAGGACCCGGAGAAGCTGCGCAGGTTCGTCTCGTTCGTCAACGCACCGGACGCACCCGACCCGTCGATCGAGTTCGTCACCGAACGCGGACAACGCGTTCCGGCACAACACCGCCAACCCGTCGTGGTAGCCGGGACCCGGCTGCCCGTGAGAGCTGGCCGAGAGGTGGACTCATGACCGCGATCTGGACCCGACAGTGGACAGAGGTGTGCAGCTTCGAGGACCTGGAGCCCGAACGTGGCGTCGCCGCGCTCGTGGACGGCGACCAGGTCGCGGTGTTCCGTACGCACGACGGCGCGGTCTACGCGGTCAGCAACTACGACCCGTGCTCCGGTGCGTACGTGCTCTCGCGCGGCATCGTCGGCACCCGCGGACAGGCTCCGACGGTGGCGTCGCCGATGTTCAAGGACGTCTACGACCTGCGCACCGGAGAGTGCTTCGGCCAACCCAATGTGGTGATTCGTACGTACGCGGTGTCCTGCACGGACGGCATCGTGCGGGTGGCCGCACGGGACCCGTCGTGACCTCGACTCCGGCGCCGGTCGGTCGTCCCGTGACCACGCGTCCTGCCTCGGCCGAGACGACCCCGCTGCGTCCCCTTGCGGGGTTCACGATCGGCGTGACCGCCGCGCGGCGACGTGAAGAGCTGGTGGCGTTGCTCGAACGCCGTGGCGCTCGGGTCGTGGAAGCTCCCGCGATCCGGATCGTTCCGCTCGAGGACGACGCGGAGCTGCTCGACGCGACGCGTGCCTGCTTGTTCGGTGGCGTGGACGTCGTCGTGGCGACGACCGGAATCGGCTTCCGCGGTTGGCTGGAGGCGGCCGAGAGCGCGGGGATCGCGGACCGGCTGCTGGCCGTACTGTCGTCCGCCGAGCTCCTCGCGCGCGGGCCGAAGGCGCATGGCGCGATCCGTGCCGCGGGACTGCAGGCGGCCTGGTCGCCGGAGTCGGAGTGCTCGGCGGAGGTGCTGGAATACCTGCTGCAGAAGGGCGTCAACGGCTTGCGTATCGCCGTTCAGCTGCACGGCGAGCCGCTGCCGGACTTCGTCGCCGCGCTCACCGCGGCGGGCGCGTCGGTGATCGAGGTACCGGTGTACCGGTGGGTGCTCCCGGAGGACGTGACACCGCTGAACCGCCTGGTGGAGTTGATCAAATTGCGGTACGTCGACGCGGTGACGTTCACCAGCGCGCCGGCGTCGGCGGCCCTGCTGGAGGTGGCCGGCGGCGAGCGGGAAGCGATGCTGGACGCCTTGAGGGGGGACGTGATGGCAGCCTGCGTCGGTCCCGTCGCCGCCGGACCGCTGCGGCGGCTCGGCGTACCTACTGTGGAGCCGGAGCGTGCGCGGCTCGGCGGCCTGGTAAGGTCACTGGTGGATGAGCTGCCTCCATTCCGTACGTTGACCGTTCTGGCCGCGGGGAATCAGCTCGAGATCAGAGGACACGCCGTCGTCATCGACGGCGATATGCGCATGTTGGCTCCGGCACCAATGACGTTGCTCCGGACGCTCGCACAGCAACCAGGACGGGTCATCTCGCGTGCCGACCTGCTGCGGGCCTTGCCGCGCAGCGCGGACGGGCACGCGGTCGAGATGGCCATCGCAAGGTTGCGCGCCGGACTCGGCGACTCTCGGATCATCCGGACGGTTACCAAACGCGGTTACCGTCTCGCTACATCGGACCCTGAGGTGGACACATGAAATCGTCTGCGCTGCTCGTTGGTCGGCTCTACGCCGAACTGCACGTGGTGGGAAGCGGGCTGCCCGACGGGGTCGTGTTCGTTGCCGACACGTCGACGCCGGAGGTGTCGATGATCTCGTCGCATCTCGCTCTCCGGTTGGCGATTCCGTTCCAGGTCGCCCTGTCACCCGACGCCGCGGCAGGCGCCGTCGCCTCGCTGCGAGCGCACGGTGCGCGGCGCGTGGCGATCGCGGCGTACGTGGCACGCGGTCCCTCGTACGACGCCCTCCTCGCCGCCGGCGCCGACCACGTGACCGAGCCGTTCGGGGATCGCGCGGTGGCCGCCGCCTAGCGCGAGCATCGAGGCGGCTGCTTGACAGCTGCGCGGATCCGACCCTACGGTCGAAGAACCACGTGACCCCTTCCGAGCTTCGGACGTGTCATACACACCAAGCTGGAAGGAGTGGTCCAAGTGGCACGTATCTACGGCCCTCGGCACTACACGACCGATCCGTACTCTTCACTCGTCTCGCCGCACGGCTTTGCCGTTGACGACCTGGTTTCCGTTCTGCAGAAGGGCATTCGGCGCAGTGACGTCGACAACGCGGTGCTCGCCGCGTACGAGATGTACCTCACCTCGCCGGACGTCGCCCAACACCTGTGGACGCGGCTGCGCATCATCGCGGTCGAGGACGTCGGCATGGGACTGCCGCTCGGTCCGCTGCTGATCGAGACGCTGCATCGCAACTTCGACGCGACGCCTGGCGGCGACTGGATGATGGCCTGCCATGCGGTTCGGCTGTTGGCCACCGCGCAGAAGGACCGGACCGCGTCCGAGCACGCGGACTGGGTGGCCTCCATGGTCGAGCTGGGCCGAGCGACGGTCGACGTCCCTGACTACGCGCACTGCGTTCACACGAAGGCGGGGCAGCTGGCAGGGCGCGGACTCGTGCAGTGGTGGGAGAACGGTGCCCAGGTCAACGACGAGCTCGAGTCCGCGGACCATCGGTACCGGGACGACCTGATCGCCCTCCATCGTGAGGACGAGGCGGCCAACGGAACGGAGCCTCCGGAGTAGTAGTTGCGTGAACTACTACGCCGCTGTTAGCGTAGTCCCACGTGATCGAGGAACTGGTTGCGGTCGGGTTCTCCTCGCAGGAGGCCCGCGTCTATGTGGCGCTGTTGCGGCAGCCGTCGGCGACGGGGTACGAGATCGCCAAGCTGGCTGGGCTGCAGCGGGCGAACGTGTACCAGGTGCTCTCCGGGCTGACCGAGCGCGGCGTCGTCTCCCAGGTGAACGACACGCCCGCGCGCTTCGTCGCCCAGCCGCCGGCAGAGGTGCTCGGACGGATCAAGCGGGAGACCGCCAGCCGGTGCGAGGCGTTGACCGCCGAGCTCGCCGCGCTGGCGGCGCCGGCCGAGCCGGCGGCCTTCTGGTCGCTGCGCGGCCGCGACGTCACGATCTCTCGTGCCGCGTCCCTCGTTGCCGAGGCAGAAGACCGCGTCGCCGTGTGCCTGTGGTCGGATGACCTTGCCTGGTTGGGCGAACCGCTCCGCGCCGCCGCGCGATCCGGCTGTCAGGTCGTGGTGAACGTGTTCGGCGACGCGCCCGTCGACTTCGGCGAGGTGTACCGGCACGAGCCGCCGGATCGTACGGTCGGCGGGCACCTGCTGACGTTGTCCGTCGACCATCGGACCGCGCTGATCGCCTCGCTCGACGAGCCTGCCGGCGCCGTCTACACCAAGCATCCGGCGTTGCTGCGCGTCGTCGACAAGCTCATCCGTGACGAGGCCTACCTCGCCGCGATCTACGCCGAGCTGCGACCGGAGCTGGAGACCGCGTTCGGTCAACACCTGGTGCGGTTGCGGTCCAAGTTGCTGCCGCCCGACCAGGCGTCGGCGTTGTTGTCCGTTGTCGGGTTTGGCGCTGACGACGTTGCTGTCAATGCGCTGTTGCCTACCGGTGAGGAGTGATTCCGATGGGTGCTGTGATCATCGTCGACGCGTTGTGGGGCGACTCGGGCAAGGGCAAGGTGTGTGCGCATCTGGCCCGGCGCGACAACGTTCCCCTCGCCGTACGTGCCGGCATCGGCACGAACGCCGGCGCGAGCGTGACCTTGGACGACGGCACGCACATCCGCGCTCGGCAGCTGCCGACCGGCTGGCTCAACCCGTCGACGAACGTCGCCGTCGGGCCGGGAGTGCTGATCGACCCGAACGTCTTCGCCGACGAGGTCGAACGGTTTGGCCTTGCTGGCAAGGTGTTCGCGGACGGACGGAGCGGCATCATCTCGCCCGAGCACGTGACAACTGACCGCACCGATCCGCACCTGGTGGAGACGGTCCGCACGACCGGCTCGGGAACGGGACCGGCCCGCGCCGACCTGGTCCTGCGCAAGGCTCAGCAGGCCCGCGACGTCCCCGCCCTCGCGCCCTACCTCACCGACGTCCCGCGGCTGGTCAACGAGACAGCCACGAACGGGACCGTGCTGGTCGAGGGCTCGCAAGGCACGATGCTGTCGCTCTCGTTGAGCTGCGACTATCCGTTCACGACCTCGGGCAACTGCACGTCGGCCGCCGCGATGGACGACGTCGGACTGTCCTGGCGGCTCGTCGAGGACGTGGTGATGGTGGTGAAGGCGCTGCCGACGAGGAGCGGTGCCGGACCGTTGCCGTTCGAGCTCTCCACCGACGAGGTCGCGGAGCGGGAGGTCGTCGAGTACGGCGTCGTCACCGGCCGGCAGCGCCGCAAGGCCGCGGGGATCGCGTGGGAGCTGCTCGAGTACGCGGCGATGCTGAACGGGCCGACGCAGATCGCGCTGACGTTCTGCGACCACGTCGATCCCGAGGTGCGCGGCGTACGAG
This sequence comes from uncultured Actinomycetota bacterium, assembly GCA_963762635.1. GTDB lineage: Bacteria > Actinomycetota > Actinomycetes > Propionibacteriales > Actinopolymorphaceae > Tenggerimyces. The sequence goes on along the minus strand of CAVXLQ010000002.1, from coordinate 304,463 downwards.
ACTTCGAGCAGATCTCCGAGCCCGTACGCGAGCTGATCCGCAGGGTGGAGGACGTGACGCGAGCGCCGGTCACCCTGCTCGACACCGGGCCGCGGTTGGGCGATCTGATCGACGTTCCGGTATTGGCCCAAAGCTGACCCCACCTTCTGAAGAGCGCCTCGTTGGCATACGGTGAGAGAGGAGCCGACTACGTCGCGAGATCTTGGGAGGGACCCTTCGTGGGTGGCGCTGACGGTTTGGCCTGGACATTTACTGACGACCGTGGGCGAACGGTTTCCTCGTCCTCACGGCCGGCGCGGGTGCTCGCGTACTCACGAGTCGCTTTGTCGCTTTCCGACTTCGGAGTCTCTTGTGCGGGTGTCTTCGGTTCCCAGCACGACGCGGACACCGGCGCGGCTGCCGACAGTGCGCCGGTTTCGGTGGGTTCCGGGGGATCGGTGTCGCTCGACGCGGTCCGTGAGCTGGCGCCCGACCTGATCGTCAGCGTCTTGTATAGAGACGACGCGTTGTACGGAGTGCCACCGGAGATCGCCGCGGAGTTCGAGTCGATGGCTCCGACCGTCGGGCTGCGGGTGGGTGCCGGCCGTACGTTGACCGAGCCGCTCGCTCGGTTCGCCGACCTCGCCGTCGCGCTGGGAACGCCGGCGGACTCCCCGGATCTGGTGCAAGGTCGTTCCTCGCTTGACGAATCGGCCCATTCGGTACGTCTCTCCTTGGAGGAGCGAGCCGGCCTCCGGGTCCTCGCGCTGTCCGCCGAGCGGGAGCGCGTGCACCTCGCGAACCCGTTGGGCTGGCCGGACCTGCGGTACTTCTCCGAGCTCGGGGTGGGCCTGCTTCGGTTGCCGGTCGCCGAGGACGCGTCCTGGCAGACCGTGCTGTGGGACGACGTCACGGAGATCCCGGCCGACCTGATCCTGGTCGACTCGCGGTCGGTGTCTTTGGGCCCGGCGCAGCTCGCCGCCCACCCGGTCTGGGAGATCCTCCCCGCCGTACAAGCCGGGCAGGTGGGTTCGTGGAATCCCGAAGCCCCGTTGAGTTATCAGGTGAGTGCGCGGATCGTGTCGGACCTCGCCATCCAGCTGGGCGGCACGACCCGCCTCACCTAGCGTCCCTCGGGTGAGGAGTTTTGCGAGCTCGGTCATCTCGGTGGGGTGGATCGACCACAGGCTGGATGAGGAGCTCGTCGCGGGTGCCGACCAGGGCCAGGGTGTTCATCAGCGACGGCAGGACCAGGTCCCGGTCCTGCGGGGCGATGCGTCCGAGGTAGTTGGGGTAGAGCTTGGTGTGGCGGTCCAGCGCGGTGGCGGTGGTGCCGCGCCGGTCGAGGAGTCGCCGTACCGAGTTTGATCCGACGGGTTGCCTTCGCGCACAGGCCTTCGCCCGCGAAAGTGATCAGTTCGTGAGCGCTTTAGCCGGTTGGATGGTGAGTATCACCAACCGAAGGAAGGGAACGGCCATGTTGCGAGGATTCGCCACGATCACCTACTGGGCAGACGACCTCGAGGCGGCGATGGGGTGGTACGCCGAAGTGTTGGAGGCCGAGCCGTACTTCGTGCGCCCGATCGAGGGGCCGCCCGCCTACGTCGAGTTCCGCATCGGCGACCACCAGGCCGAGCTGGGGCTGAAGGACCGCCGGTACGCGCCGCCGGGTGCGGCGCCCGAGCCCGGCGGCGTCCTCATGTACTGGCATGTCCACGACCTCGAGGCGACCTTCCAGAAGCTGCTGTCGATGGGCGCCAAGGAGTACCAACCGATCACGTCGAGGGGGTCGGAGACGGTGGGTGCTCCGGAGTTCAGGACGGCTTCGGTGGTCGACCCGTGGGGCAACGTCCTGGGCATCATGTACAACCCGCACTACCTGGAGATGGTGAGCCGATGACGCCCGCGGCATCTGGGCTCAGCTCCACACGCCCGTCGCCGTGGCGTCGCGGGCGAAGTCGGCGAAGTCTTTCGGCGGCCGGCCCAGCACACGCTGCACGCCGTCGGTCTCGTGCTCGTTCCGTCCGTCCAGCACCTCGCCGAACAGGAACGCCAGGAACTCGACGATCTCCTCCGGGACCGCCACCGCCGACAGGTCGGCGGCGAACTCGTCCGGGCTCACCTCGCGGTACTCGACCTTCCGCCCCGCGGCCTTGGCGATCTCCGCCACCGCCTCGGCGAACGTCAGCAGCCGAGGTCCGGTCAGCTCGTACAGCTGGCCGACGTGCCCGGGCTCGGTCAACGTCGCCACCACGACGTCCGCGATGTCGTCGACGTCGACGAACGGCTCTCCGACCTCGCCCGCCGGCAGCGCGACCTCGCCCGACAGGACGTAGTCCACGAACATGCCCTCGCTGAAGTTCTGCGCGAACCAGCCGCACCGCACGATCGTCCAGTCCGCGCCCGACGCCTCGAGGATCTCCTCGCTCTTCCGCGCCTCCGGCTCGCCGCGACCCGACAGCAGCACCAGGCGCCGGACGCCGTGTTCCAGCGCCAGATCCACGAACTGGCGGATCGCGTCCGCCGCGCCCGTGATCGCGATGTCCGGGTAGTACGTCACGTACGCGGCCGACACTCCGGTCAGCGCCGGTCCCCAGGTCGACTGGTCCTCCCAGTCGAACGGCGGCTCACCTGTGCGCGAGCCGATCCGCACCGCACGGCCCAGGGACTGCAGCCGGGTCGCCACGCGATGCCCGGTCTTGCCTCGGCCGCCTACCAACAGAACAGGAAGTTCGTTCGTCATGCCCTCCAGTAAAGAGGCGCCGAGCGAGACGAACCATGGCTCAGAGGCTCACCCGCATATGCGATCGTCTAGACTGCTCAACATGGACGCGTTAACGGGGCTGCTCGACGGACCGCGGGCGAAAGGGGCATTTCTGCTCCGCGCGATGCTCGACCCGCCGTGGTCGGTCCGCATCCAGGACCGGGCACCGCTCAGCGTGATGGTCCTCGTCCGCGGCGACGCCTGCGTGGTGCCCGACGGCGGTGAGCCGGTCTTCGTCCGTGCGGGCGACATCGTGATCGCCCGTGGGCCGGAACCCTACATCGTGGCGGACGCGCCCGACACCGCACCGCAGGCGATCATCGATCCGGGTCAGCGATGCTCGACGCCGGAAGGGTACGACCTCGAGCAGGCGATGGACCTCGGCGTACGGACGTGGGGCAACAGTCCCGACGGCGGCACGATGATGCTGATCGGCACGTACCAGCTCGAGGGCGAGCTCAGCCAGCGCCTCCTGAACGCGCTGCCGCCGATGCTCACGATGCCGGGCGACGCCTGGGACAACGCGCTCGTTGCCCTTCTGGAGGTGGAGATCGCGAAGGACGAGCCCGGCCAGGCCGTGATCCTCGACCGGCTGCTCGACCTGCTGGTGATCTCGGTGCTGCGCGCGTGGCTGTCCCGTCCGGAAGCCGCCGCTCCTGCTTGGTATCAGGCTCAGAGCGACCCGATCGTCGGTCGGGCCCTGCGCATGTTGCACAACAACCCCGCCCATCCGTGGACGATCGCGAGTCTCGCCGGCGAGCTAGGCATCTCGCGGGCGGCGTTCGCGCGCCGGTTCACCGAGCTGGTGGGCGAGCCGCCGATGACGTTCCTCACTGGTTGGCGGTTGGCGCTCGCGGCGGACCTACTGCGCGAGCCGGAGGCGACGATCGGGTCGGTGGCGCGGAAGGTTGGTTATGGGAGCGGGTTCGCTTTGAGTACGGCATTCAAACGGGTCCGCGGCCTCAGCCCGCAACAGTTTCGAGTCGCAGCGTCTTAGACCTCACGAAGTTCCTCCGGCCAGCGTCTGCAGGGTGTGAGAGTGAAGCCGTTCGAACAAGTGGTACGCGACCACGGCACGGTGGTGCTGCGGGTATGTCGCGCCCTCTTGAGCCCGGCGGATGCTGACGACGCGTGGTCCGAGACGTTCCTCTCCGCGATGCAGGCCTATCCGGACCTGGATCCCGAGGCCAACGTCCGTGCCTGGCTGGTCACGATCGCCCATCGCAAGGCGATCGACCGGTTCCGAGCGAGATCTCGGGCACCGGTTCCGGTCGAGTCGTTGCCAGAACGCCAGTCCTCATTGGGGAATCCAACCGAGCCGGACGACGAGCTGTGGGCGGCGGTACGTTCGCTGCCCGACAAGCAACGCGCCTCGGTCGCCTACCACTACCTGGCCGACCTGCCCTATCGCGAGGTCGGCCTCCTGCTGGGCATCAGCGAAGCAGCCGCGCGGCGCAACGCCGCGGACGGCGTCGCGGCCCTCCGCAAGACCTATCAAGGAGTTTCGACATGAGCATCGAGGATCTGTTGGCGGGATCGCCCCGTCAAGGTGAGCTTGACAAGCTGGCGCGGCTGCAGTCCGCGCTTGCGGCCAAGGCGGAGAGCGCGGGTGCGCTCGACGTGGCGTACCGGACCGTTGCCAGCCCGGTCGGTGACCTGCTGCTTGCCGCGACCGACCGTGGAGTGGTGCGGGTCGCGTTCCTGCACGACGACGAAGACGCTGTCCTGCAGGGGCTTTCGGACCAGCTGAGTCCGCGAGTCCTGCGCGCGCCCAAGCGTCTCGACGCTGTCGCGAGCCAGCTGGACGAGTACTTCGCCGGTACGCGGCACAGCTTCGAGACGCCGGTGGACCTCGCGTTGGCGAGTGGTTTCCGGCGTACCGTGCTGGACCACCTGCCGGAGATCCCGTACGGCTCGACGGCGAGCTACGCGACCGTCGCGGAGTTGGCCGGGTCGCCGCGGGCGTTCCGGGCGGTCGGTACGGCGTGTGCGCTGAACCCGGTGCCGATCGTGATTCCCTGCCACCGGGTGGTGAAGAGCGACGGCAGCATGGGCCTGTACGCGGGCGGCGTCGCCGTGAAGAAGGTCCTGCTCGGGCTGGAGGCGGCGGCATGAAGTCGATCGATGCCCTTGCCTGGCCTTCCTTGACCGACTCGCTGAACGACCTCGGCTGCGCGTTGACCGACCCGATCCTGTCGGCGAAGTAGCCCGCGAGTCGACTGTCGGCATCGCCGGGCCGTTTTGGGATGTTCACCGCGCTCTTGGTCTGGCGCGGCTACTGGAGGGGATCCTTCAGTGCTCGACGTCCTCGACATGCGTCGCGATCGTCCAGCCGTGGCCGAACGGGTCGACGATGAACGCGTCCCGGTCGCCGTAGAACTGATCCTGCGCCGCCCGCCGCAGGTTGGCTCCGAGGGACACCGCCTTCTCCACCACGGCGTCGACGTTTTCGACGTACAGGAAGAGGAAACTCGGCGTTCCCTCGAGGCCCTCGGCGGGCGGCGCCTTCGTTCCCAGGTACGGCGACTCCTCCTCGACGATGAGGACGGAGTCGCCGAGCTCGAGCTCGGCATGGACGATCGTTCCGTCGGGGCCGGGGTAGCGCATGCGTTCGGTGGCCTGGAACACCTCGGTGTAGTACTCCAGTGCCTTGTCCGCACCTTTGACGATGAGCGACGGCGTGATGCGCCGGTAGCTGTCGGGGATGGGCTTGGTCATGGGGCTGTTTCTCCTTATGCCGCTCGGCCGAGGTAGGCGAGCCAGCGGGACTGCTCGTCGTCTTGGGCTGGTTGGCGTTCCGGTCCGAAGAAGGCGGGTGCTCGGACGATGTTCTTACGGGCCCAGGCGAACGAGGACGGGATCAGGTCCTCGTCCAGCTCGATGCCCAGGCCGAGCGCGTGCTCGATGTCCCAGGTATGGGCGAGGTGGTCGGTCACCAACACGGTGACCATCGCCTCGACCGTCGTCTCGCCGAGGTTGGGGAGCGTCAGCGTCCTCCGCAGGGAGTCCGCGTTCAGCGTCTCCTCTGCGGCGGCTCTGGCCTCCCGCCAGGTGGTCAGCGGGTCCGCTCCTGCCATCGTTCCAGGATGCGGTGCTCCTGGGGCGCCGTCCCTCGTGAAGTCCTGTTGGCCCGTGGCCCAGGCGCGAAGCTGTCCTTGTCCCCAGCTGACGTGACCGGCGACGTCCCTCACCGACCACACCTGGCACTGGGACGGCTTGTCCCAACCGTCCCTGGGCACCGCGGCCATGACGGCGTCGAAGCCAGCTTGGGCGCGGCGGTAGTCCTCCAGTACATCCATCTCGTTCGTCTCCTCTCGGCTCACAAGGGAGACGATCGGCGGGGAGTCGAATCGGACAGCAACTGGCTTGCATGGGCCGTCGGTGGCCGGGAACACTTGCGCGGGATGGCAGACAACGAGGACTTCGACGGCCGGGCGGGTATCGACGCGGAGCTGGTGAAACGCCTGGTCAGGGCCCAGTTCCCGCAGTGGGCGGACCTCCCGGTGACGCCGGTCAAGATCGACGGCTGGGACAACCGGACGTACCGGCTCGGTTCCGCGATGACCGTGCGCTTGCCCACGGCCGCTTCGTACGCACCGGCGGTCGAGAAGGAGGACCGGTGGCTGCCGATCCTCGCCCCGTCGCTGCCCGTGCCCGTCCCGGTGCCGCTCGGGCTAGGCGAGCCGGGGGAGGGCTATCCGTTCCACTGGTCGATCCGGGGCTGGTTGGACGGCGAGAGCTCGAGGATGGAAGGCATCGCGCCCGATGCCGACTTCGCGGTGGCGATCGCGTCGTTCATCCTGGCGTTGCAGGGCTGCGACACCACGGGTGGGCCTTTGGCGGGGGCGCACAGCTTCTACCGCGGGACATCACCGGCGTACTACGACGACGAGACGCGGCGGTCGTTGGCGACGCTCGAGGGTCGGATCGACACCGGTGCCGCCGCCGCGGTGTGGGATGCGGCGCTGGAGGCCAAGTGGGAGGGGCCGCCGGTGTGGTTCCACGGCGACATCTCGCACGGCAACCTGCTGGTCGAGGACGGCCGGCTCTCGGCGGTGATCGACTTCGGTACGTCCGGCGTCGGGGATCCCTCGTGTGACCTGGTGATCGGGCTGACTACGTTCCGCGGCGACGCGCAGGACGCGTTCCGGGAGACCGTCGCCCACGACGCCGGCAGGTGGGCTCGGGCTCGCGGTTGGGCGTTGTGGAAGGCGCTGATCGGCCTCGCGGCGATCGACCAGAACCAGCAGGCGGCCTCGATCAACCATGCGGTCGTCGATGCCGTGCTCGCCGACCACGAGCGGTTCGGCTAGGCGGCCTTCTTGCGAGTGCGGTAGGCCTCCTCGGCGCGGACGAGAAAGATCAACAGGCGTACGCCTTTGAGGTCCTTCCGTTCCGCCGACTCTTGGCGCGGGCCGCCTGGAGTGGCGAACACTCGCGCGCCGGATCGTTCGGCGACGGTCCAGCTCGTGCCCTGTCGCCGTACGACGAACCGTCCGTCGCTCGTGGTCAGCCAACCGGCCCCACCCTTGCGGAGCACCACGCTGTCTCGCCCCATGTGCCGGCCTCCTTGTCTGTTGCTTTCGCTGGGGTCAAGCCTGGCAGCGGGGTGTGACTGGGAGGTTTCGCCACATCACCGTTCCGTAAGATCTGCGGTGGAACACCGGCCTCGCCGGCGCGGTTGTGCTGGATGCCGAACCATTGGAGGGCATCACATGTCTTTGTTCCGCAGCAAGGCCGAACTCCCCACCCGCGAGTCCGCGTTGCCGGGCCGCGGCGTCCGGCCGTTCGACGTCCCCGCCCGCCACACCACGCTCGGCACCCCGCTCGAGGGGGAGGTGCCGTCGGGCTTGGAGGTGGCGGTGTTCGGCCTCGGATGTTTCTGGGGCGCGGAGAAGCTGTTCTGGCAGACGCCGGGCGTCTGGTCGACCTCGGTGGGCTACGCGGGTGGGTATACGCCGCACCCGACGTACGAGGAGGTCTGCTCGGGGCGGACCGGGCACACCGAGGTGGTGCGGGTCGTCTTCGATCCTTCGCAGGTGTCGTACCGGGATTTGCTTCGGGTGTTCTGGGAAGCGCACGACCCGACGCAGGGGTACCGGCAGGGGAACGACGTCGGGACGCAGTACCGGTCGGTGATCTACGTGACCTCTTCCGAGCAGCGTGAGGCCGCTGAGGAGACGAAGGTCGCGTACGAGCCGCGGCTGAAGGCTGCCGGGTTCGGGGACGTGACGACGGAGATCGAGCAGCTGGGCACGTACTTCTATGCCGAGGACTATCACCAGCAGTACTTGGACAAGAACCCGTTCGGCTACTGCCCGATCCACGCCACGGGCGTGTCCTGCGGCTAGGTCGTTCGGCCGCGTAGCTTGCCGGTGACGGCGGAGACCCAGGCCCAGGCGACGACGACGGTCAGGGCGAAGAAGACGGCGGCGGCGGGGTTGTTTCCGCTGATGGGCAGGGCGAGGAACCCCGCCGCGAAGATGACGCCGGTGGCTCTGGAGTAGGTGGCCCACGCGCGTTCCTGGTCCGCCGTGAATCGCCGTGCGACGACGAACGTGCCGGCGATGAGGGCGAAGAAGCCGATCGCGCCAACGAGGAAGTGCACGCTGCCGTGCCAGCTGATCGTCGTCGGCGGCCCGAGCGGCGTACCGGGCGGGAACCCGTCGACAGGGTCGGCGCGGAAGATGCCGTTCAGGAACACCGCGGCGCCGTAGACGCCGACGAGGATCGGGCCCCACTTGCTGGCCTTGCCCGGGCTGAGCGCGCGCTTCAGCCCGAGGGCGCCGACGACCGTGAGCCCGCCGGCGACCAGGAAGTTGGCGATCTGGATCCAGCCCAGGTCGCCGTTGCTCATGACGCTCAGTGGATGGCGCGAGATGTCGAACCCGTCCCGGATCAGCAGCTGGACGATCCCCACGAGGACATAGATCGGCCCCGCGGCCACCCCACAACCCAGCATCATCGCGGTGGTCCGGGTGCCGGTCCGCGACCTCGTCACATCACTCATGCGCGCAGTATTCAGCCGGGGCTTATATAAGTCAATACCTAGATTCTGATGCGATGACTTGCCTTCGACTGAACATGTGTTTAGTATGCTAAACATGCGTTCAAGCTCAGAGGACCTCAGTACACAGGCGAGGATTCGGAACGCGGCCGTGGAGCACTTCGCGCGGGATGGGTTCCAGAAGACCAATCTGCGCGCGATCGCCGCTTCGGCGGGCGTCAGTGCGGCTCTGGTGATTCATCACTACGGCAGCAAGGAGAAGCTGAGGGCCGTTTGCGACGTGTACGTACTGAACGTGCTCGTCCGCCGGAGTCGCGATGACGCACAGCCGGCCGGGATGGCGGACGTTCTTCGCGAGTTCCTCGACGACCCCGACGAGTATCGCCAGCACGTCCAGTACATGGCGCGCGCGATCGAGGAGGACGCGGAGAGTGCGCGGACCTTCGTCACCGCGATGGTCGACGAGGCGGAGGCGATTGTTCGCGCTGGTGCCGAGGACGGAACGATGCGTCCCACGAAGGACCCGCGCGCGCTCGCCGTACTCAATGTGCTGATCAGCCTTGCCACGTTGACGATGTCGCCTCCGTTGGCGAGGGCGCTGGGTGCCGAACGCTTCGGTCCTGACGTCCTGCAGCGCATGACCGTCCCCACTCTCGAGCTCTACACGCATGGCCTCTACACCGACGACAGCGCGCTCGAGGCCGCCAAGAAGGCCTGGGCGCAAGCGAAGGACACGTCATGACCAGCACGCTCCCGACGTTCACGCCACTCGAGGAAAGCCTCTGGCTGACGCTGGTCGGCCGAGCGCTCGACCACCGCCGCGCGGACCCGATCCTCGACGACGCGCTCGCCGACGAGATCGTACGAAAGCTCAACTACGACTGGGAAAAGTACAAGCTGAGCGCGAGCCCTATCCTCAACATCGCGCACCGTTCCAAGAAGCTCGACGAGGTCGCGGCCGGGTTCATCGAACGGTATCCGAACGCGATCGGCCTCGATCTCGGCGCCGGGCTCGACACGAGGGCGTTCCGCATCGACCCGCCGACCACTGTGGACTGGTACGACGTCGACTTCCCCGCCGTCGTGGCCGCGCGGGTGCAGCTCATCCCGAAACGCCCGCACATACAGGCGATCGGCGCCGACGTCACCAGTCAACGCTGGCTTGACGAGCTCCCGAACGATCGCCCGGCGGTGATCGTCGCGGACGGCCTGATGGCGTTCCTCGAGCAGGAGGACTTCGTCGCGTTATTGCGGCGGCTCACCGCACACTTCCCGCACGGGGAGATCGCGTTCAACGGGTACTCGACGTTCGCGATCTGGGCCGCCAAGCACTATCACGGCACGCAGTCCGTCGCCCCGCTGATCAAGTCGCCCGGGTTCGACGACCCGCACGAGCCTGAGCGGTGGGTGCCGAAGCTGAAGCTGGCAAGGGAGATCCTGCTCACCCGCGAGCCCGAGGTGGCGAAGTTCCCACCTGCGCTGAGAGCCTTCACCAGGTTCGCCGCCCACTTCGTCGGGTGGTCGCGCCGCGGGACGACCGTGCTGCAGTACCGCTTCTAGGGGATCAGCAGCGTCTTGCCGAGCGCGGTGCGGTCCTCGATCGCCCGGTGTGCGTCGGCTGCACGTTCGAGCGGGAACGTCTGGCCGACGTACGGTTTCAACCGCCCGCGCGCTGCTTCGTCGAGCGCTCGGCGAAGGAGCCCGAGCCGACGCTCGCCCGGTCCCGAGAACTGCACCTGCTCGATCCCACGTACGGTGATACCGCGCCGCGAGGCGATCGAAGCGTCGGCGAAGAAGAAGCTGCCACTCACCATCCCGTGCGCGGAGAATCGTCCACCCTGGTTGGTGATCTCGAACGCCGCCTTGCCCAGCTCGCCGCCGGAGGCGTCGAACACCACGTCCGGCCCGTCGCCGCCGAACGCCTCGCGGACGCGGTCGGTCCAGTCCGGTTCGGAGTAGTCCACGGCCGCGTCGGCCCCGACCTCGAGCGCGAGGTCCAGCTTCTGCTTCCCCCTGGCGGCGGCCACCACCCGCGACGCGCCGTTGTTCTTGGCGAGCTGAATGAGCAGCAGGCCGAGCGCACCCGCCGCGGGCATGACGAGGACCCGTTCGCCCGCATGGACGCCGGTCCCGTCGAGAAGCCCGAACGCCGTGGTGCCGTCGTGGATCAGCGCGGCCGCCGTCCCGAGGTCGAGCCCGTCGGGAACGTCGACCACGGCGTCCTGTGCGGCCACGGCCTGCTCGGCGTATCCGCCCAGCTCGGTGAGCGCGACCACCCGCCGCCCCGTTCCGACCACGGTCCCCGCGACCCCGTACCCGGGCCGATAGGGCGGCCGAGTGGGAAAGTGCTCCTGCCCCAACCCACGGCGGACCATGGTTTCGAGGAACAGCGTGTCCGCCGCCCGGACCTCGACGAGCACCTGGCCCGCATCAGGGGTAGGAGAGGGAACCTCGCGGACCCGGAGAACCTCGGGCCCGCCGAACTCGGTGACTTCGACAACACGCATACAGACCATCCTGAAACCTCAAGCCGACTGGAGGTCAAGCCGTGGGACTGCCGACACTCGCGCACGCCTTGGCTCGCGCGATCGGATGCCCGGCCATCTGCTGCGACGAGCTCAAGGAGGGCATGGTCCACGTGCATCCCGGCTTCGAGGCCAGTCCCGGCGACGAGCTCACGCAGCGGACGTTCCCGACGTTCTTCGAGGTGGTCGAGCTGCTGCTTCGCGCGGTATGCACGGTGGTGGCCGCCCGTACCCTCCCGCGTGCCGCGCCGGGCTTCGTCCCGATCTCCCTCGACGTCCCCGACCCTGACGGTCGACACGATCGACGGCTACCGTCCCAGGCTCGCCGAGATCGCCGCGTTCGTCGACGGGTGAGATCGCAGGCCCAGAAAGGTCCAGTTACGCGAAAATGGACCTACCGAAGGAGACCACTTGCCAGGCATCATCGAACGAGTGACCTCCCAAGACGTCTCGTTCGCGTCCTCGCCCATCGAAGCCCTCAAAGAGGGCCGCCTCGTACGCAGGCTGACCCAGCTCTACGCCGGCCTCGCGCTGTATGGCATCTCGATGGCCCTGATGATCCAGTCCAATCTCGGCCTGGACCCCTGGGACGTCTTCCACCAAGGCCTGGCCAACCGCACCCCCTTCTCCTTCGGCATCGTCGTCATTCTCATCAGCGTCGTGGTTCTCCTGCTCTGGATCCCGCTCAAGCAGTGGCCCGGCATCGGCACGATCTCGAATGCGATCGTGATCGGCCTCGTCGTCGACGGCGCCCTCGCGGTCATTCCCGTCCAGACCAGCTGGCCGCTCCGCGTCACGTTCATGCTCGGCGGCGTCGTCCTCAACGCCATCGCCACGGCCGCGTACATCGGCGCCAGGTTCGGGCCCGGCCCGCGCGACGGGCTGATGACTGGCCTCGTCAGAAAGACCGGCAAATCCGTCAGGCTCGTCCGCACGGCCATCGAGGTCACCGTGCTCGCCATCGGCTGGCTGCTCGGCGGGACGGTCGGCATCGGGACCGTTGTGTACGCGTTCGGCATCGGCCCGCTCGTGCACATTTTCCTGCCCAAGCTGGCCGTCGCGCCCCAACCCAAGCCGGCAGATACGTAAAACACCGGATACCGCGGGCCGCGAGGCGCGAGCATGGTCGACATCATGATCGATGTGCAAAGCCAGGAGCTGCCCGCTCCCGTCGTACTCGACGACGCCACCGTCGAGGAGTTCGCGCGCAAGGCCTCCGGCGACCAAGCCGCCCAGGTCGAGGGCTGGTGGGTCGAGCCCGTCGACTACGTCCTCGGTACGCCGTCGACCGGCGCGCTCAAGCGGCTGAAGCTCAAGCTGGCGGGCAAGGACGAGCCGCAGTCGATCTTCCTCAAGCTGCTCCAGTCGCCCAAGCACTGGCCGCTGATCGAGCAAGTCCCACTCGGGGCGCGAGCGCTCTTCGTTTCGGAGTTCCCGTGGCGGTTGGAGGAACGCGCGTACGTCTCCGACCTCGGCACGCTGCTGCCCGAAGGCCTCCGCCTCGCCAAGCTTTACCGGGTCGAGGAGCTGGCGGACGAACGCGTCGCGCTCTGGGTCGAGGACGTACGCCCAAGTGCCGCGCGATGGGACCTGCGCCGGTTCGAACGCGCCGCCCGAGCGCTCGGCAGGCTCGCCGCCCGCCGGCGTCCGGGCCAGGTCGAGCCGTTCTACCCGCGCCCGGGCGCTGTGCTGAACGACGCCCTGCGCTACTACGTCGATGGACGCGTCACGTTAGGCGCCCTGCCGCTGCTCGAGGACGACGCGGCCTGGGCGCACCCGCTGCTCGAGCCGGCCTGGCCCGGTGGGCCCGATGCCGACGTACGCGGCCGCCTGCAGGCGCTCGCCACGAGGATCGACGAGCTGTTCGACGGCCTCGAACACCAACCCCAGACGTACGCGCACGGCGACGCCAGTCCGCAGAACCTGCTCGTCCCCGCCGACGCACCCGAGACGTTCGTCGTCATCGACTGGGGCTTCGACTGCCCGCTCGCGGTCGGGTTCGACCTCGGCCAGCTGCTGATCGGCCTCGCCCACGCCGGCGAGCTGTCACCCACAGAGCTGAGGGCCGTCCACGACGCGATCCTCCCCGCGTACGTCGACGGCCTTCGCGAGGAGGGCTGGGAGGCAGGCGAGGACGCCGTGCGGTACGGCTACGTCGCCTCGCTGCTGCTGCGCTCGGCGTTCACCGCGATCCCGTTCGAACGGTTCCCCGAGGGCTACTCGCCCGAGCTCGCGGGCCACTTCGCCGAACGGATCGCGCTCACGAAGTTCCTGCTGGACCTCGCCGACGAGCTGCCGACGCGCTAGCCCAGAGCCCGCGCGAGGTCGTCCAGCAGGTCGTCCGCCGTCTCGATCCCGACCGACAGCCGGATCAAGTCGGACGGCACCTCCAGTGGCGACCCGGCCGTGCTCGCGTGCGTCATCTCGCCCGGGTGCTCGATCAGCGACTCGATCCCGCCGAGCGACTCCGCCAGGGCGAACAGCTCGGTCCGCGCACACACGTCGACCGCCGCCGACCGGCCGCCGACCACGCGGAACGAGACGATGCCGCCGTACCGGCGCATCTGCTTCGTCGCCACCTCGTGCCCGGGATGCGAAGGCAGCCCCGGATAGATGACCTCGGCGACCTTCGCGTGGTTGGTGAGGAACGCGGCCACCCGCTCGGCGTTGTCGCAGTGCCGTTCCATCCGTACGGCCAGGGTCTTCAGCCCCCGCAGCACCAGCCACGCGTCGAACGGACCAGCGACAGCACCCATCGCGTTCTGATGAAACGCCAGCTGCGAAGCCAGCGAAGCGTCGTTGACGACCAGTGCGCCGCCCACCACGTCGGAGTGCCCACCCGCGTACTTCGTCGTCGAGTGCACGATGACGTCAGCGCCGAGTGTCAACGGTTGTTGGAGATACGGCGACGCGAACGTGTTGTCCACGACGAACAGGGAGCCATGCTCGCGAGCGATCTGCGCCAAAGCGGCGATGTCCGCCACAGCGAGCAAAGGGTTGGTCGGCGACTCGACCCACAGCACCTTGGTCGGTCGCGAAGCAACCGCGGCACGTACGGCTTCGGTGTCGGCGACGTGGGCGACCGTGTAGTCGACGCCCCACCGCTCGAGGACCTTGGCGAACAGGCGGTACGTGCCGCCGTACGCGTCGTCCGGGATCACCACGTGGTCGCCGGGCGACAGGACCGCGCGCAGCAACGTGTCCTCGGCCGCCATCCCGCTGGCGAACGCGAACCCGTGGCTGCCGTGCTCGAGCGCGGCGAGACAGTCCTCGAGCGCCTTGCGCGTGGGGTTCTGCGTGCGGGAGTACTCGTAGCCCTGCCTGGGCTGGCCGACGCCGTCCTGGAGGTAGGTGCTGGTCGCGTAGATCGGGGTGATCACCGCGCCGTTGGACGGGTCGGCGGGCTGGCCCGCGTGGATCGCGAGCGTCTCGAACCCGCGGCGTGCGCCCGGATTGTCCTGAGACGGAGTGGTACTGGCGGTCATTGACCGAGGCTACCTCGCCGCGTCACCTCCGGTGTCGGCGGAGGCCGACGAGGATGCCGGAGGTGCCCACACCAGCGAGAACGCCGGCGGCGACGCCGAGCACGATCGCGGTGAGGGAATCCGACGTCCGCGGCCGGTCGCGCTCGAGCGACTGGCCGTCCTCGCGGAGCGACGTCTCCACCAGCCACCGCCGGTGCAGCGCCGACAGCTCGCGCCGGTCCGCCCCGCAGGCGGCACCGAGGCGGGCGACGATCCCGAAGTCGGGCGGCAGTCCCTGTCCCGTGCAGTAGCGGTGCAGGGCCGACGTACTCACCCCGGTCCGCGCCGCCAGGGTCGCGTAGCTGCGATGCGAACGGTGCTTGAGCGTGTGTAGCAGGCCGGCCAAGCCGGCAGCCGCGTCCATCACCAACCAACCCCCGTCGTCAGGCTTTGGAAGCCGTCCCATCGTGTCCCGCGGGACATCTCGGATGCAATGGGACAGAGCAGTTCAGAACGGCAGGTTCATGCCAGCGTCCCTGTGACGAGGCGGGATGCCGTACGGGCGGGTGATCGTCGGCGGAGATCAAGAAGGAGGACCACCACCATGCTCCGAACCCGATCGATGCTCCTCGCCGCCGCGGCGGCCCTGACCGGCGCGATGATGACGGCCTCGTCCGTGGCCGCGGCGCCCGACACCGACGCCGTACGGATGACGAAGGCCCAGTCCAGCCAGCTGCAGGCGCGGATCGACCACCAGCTCGCGATCAGCAAGAGCCGCGGCGTGCAGATCAGCCAGAACGAGATCGCCTGGAAGGACGGCAAGGTCGTCATGACGTTCCCGTGGCCCGAGGGCGTCGTCGGGCCGCAGGACTCCAGCGACTGCGAGTCCCTGTGGACCTGCCTGTACGAGAGCGCCGGCTTCAACCGGCCGCCGAACCCGGACGGCCGCAAGCTCAGGTTCACCGACTGCGTCTTCGAGGAGCTAGCGAACTACGGCTTCCAGGACAAGGCGAGCTCCTGGCAGAACAACCAGACGGACGGCACGATCACCCGCGTCTACAACTGGAACGGCCAGTGGGACCAGCTCTGGGAGTCCCGGGCGAAGTCCAGCAGCGCGTGGGTCGGTGACGGCGCGAACGACAAGGCCGACGGCATGCGGGTCTGCTGAGAACTTTTCGGCCACGGTGCTGTCGATTTCGCCGAGTCCGTCCGTCATGGCTGACAGAAGATCAGCTCAGCCAAGGAGGAATCGATGAGCACTGTGGCCTGGTTCGAGATCCAGGTACCGGACCTGGAACAGGGCAAGCAGTTCTACGGCGCGGTTTTCGGATGGACCTTCCAGCCGTACGGTGAGGGTTTCGAGGCCGCTGTGGACTCGGCAGGCACCTGGGTCGGCGGCCTCGACGCCTCGTCGGGCGATGCGTCGCCCTCCGGCAGGCACGTACGGATCTACTTCAACACCGACGAGCTCGAGGCCCTGCTCGACCGCGTGGCCAAGGCAGGCGGCAAGGTCGTCATCCCGCGGACGTTCATCAGCGAGGACCAGGGCTGGTTCGCGACGATGGAGGACCCGAGCGGCATCCACATCTCGTTCCTCACCTCGAAGCCGGCCGCCTAGAGCGACAACGCGGCGTCGTGGAACGCGCGCCGCACCCGAGCGATCCCCGCCGGTCCCTCCCGGCGGGGATGCACTCTGTTCGTCAACAAGACGAGGAAGATGTCGTGCTCGGGGTCGATCCACAAGCTCGTCCCGGTGAAGCCGGTGTGCCCGTACGCGGCTCTACTCAGCCGGTCGCCGACGGGAGCGCCCTGCCAGGCGAGCGAACGCCGCAGCGGCAGGTGGTCGGTACGGGGTTTCGTCATCTCTCGCAGCGGTTCCTGACCCAGGACGCGGCCGTCGTTCGCGAGCAACGACCGCGCGAGGTCCTCCAACGCGTCGAGCGTGCTGAACAGGCCAGCGTGCGGCGCGATGCCGCCCAACACCTCCGCGTTCTCGTCGTGCACCGTGCCCTGGACGAGCCGACCGCGCCAGGTGCACTCCTCGGTCGCCGCGCAGCTCGCCGCGTCGGTGGGAAGGAAGCCGAGCTCGCCGCTCAGAGGCTTGGGCATCAACTGGTCGAGCGGCTGACCGGACGCGGCCTCGGCGATCTGGCCGAGAATCATGAAGCCCTGCGAGCTGTACTCGACATCCGTACCGGCCGGAAAGCCCAACGGCAGCTCGCGAACGGCGTCAAGCAACCGTTGACGCGTCGGGTGGTCGCGGTACAGAGGGACGCGGCCGGGCATCCCGGAGGTGTGGGTGAGCAGCTGCTCGACCGTCAACCGCGCCTTGTCGGTGCCCACGTAGTCGGGCAGCCACTTCTCGACCGGATCCGACAACCCGAGCGCGCCTCGTTCGACCAACGCCATCACGGCGAGCCCGAAGATCGGCTTGGTCACCGACGCCAGGTCCCACAGCGTGTCCTCGCCGACGGGCAAGCCGTCCCAGGCCAACGTGCCGACGAACCCGTGGTCGACGACGCCCGCGGAACGGCCGACCGACCAGGCGGCTCCGGAGAACACCTGGTCGGCCCTTGCCGCTTCCAGCAGGTCGCGCAATCAGGCTCCTTCGAGTACGGGCTTGCGGCGCGCGCCAGAGAGGGCGACCGCGATGCCGATGAGGGAGCCGACGACGGGGACGATCAGCGCGACACGGTACCCGTTCAACGTCTCCACCGGATCGACACTAGCTCCCACCGCGGCGGCGAGCACCATGGCCACGATCGCGAGCCCGAACGCCGAGCCGAACTGGAACGAGCTCGTGACGATGCCGCTCGCCAGCCCTTGCTCGGACTCTTCGACGCCCTCGGTGGCGGCCATCATCAACGGCCCGTAGCCCAACGTGAACGCCACGCCGAGCAGCAGCATCGACGGCAGCAGCATCAGGTAGGACCAGTCCATCCCCAGCGGCAAGAGCAGCGCGTACGCCGCGGCCACCGCCACGAAGGCACCGACGATCACCCGCTGGTTGCCGAACCGGCGGACGAGGGCGGGCGTGACCGTCGGCGCGAGGATCGCGTCGATGCCGGCGACCGCGAGTGCGAGCCCGGTCTCGATCGCCGACCAGCCGCGCAGCTCCTGCAGGTACAGGACGGTGACGAACTGGAAGCCGGTGAACGAGCCGACGAGCAGCATCGCTCCGACGTTCGCGCGGACGAGCGGAGCTGAGCGGAGGATGCCGAACCTGATCAGTGGATCCTTCGTTCGCCGTTCGATCGCGACGAACGCCGCCAGGAGGAGCAGGCTCGCGGCGAACGTTCCGACCGTCCAGGTCGCGCTGACCTCGGGGAGACGGACGAGGCCGTACACGAGCAGCAGCATCGCGCCGGTCAGCGTGATCGCGCCGCCGAGGTCGAAGCCGCCTCGCGTACGTTCGACGCGCCCGACCTTGGGGAGGAGGGCGATGGCGCCGATCAGGATGACCGTGGACATGATCACCGGGGCGAAGAAGACCCAGCGCCAGTCGAGCGCGGTGAGCAGCCCGCCGACGACCATGCCGAGGGAGAACCCGCCGGCGCCCGCGCCGGCGAACACGAGCATCGCCTGGTTGCGCTGTCGGCCTTCGGCGAACGTGGTGGTGACGATCGAGATGCTCGCCGGCGTGAGGAACGCGGCGGCGACGCCGGTCGCGAAGCGCGCGACGATCAGCATCCAGCCCTCGGTCGCGAGGCCGCCGAGGCCGGAGAACACGATGAAGATCGCGATGAACGCGAGGAACATGCGCCGCCTGCCGAGCAGGTCCGCGGCGCGGCCGCCGAGCAGGACGAAGCCGCCGTACCCGAGGACGTACGCGCTCACCACCCACTGCAGCCCGGCGGTGGACATGCCGAGGTCGGCGCGGATCGAGGGCAGCGCGACACCCATCATCGAGACGTCGATGCCCTCGAGGAAGATCGTTCCGCAGAGGACGAGGAGGACGGCCCAGGCGCGGCCGCGGATGCGCTGGTCGGTTGACGGGGCTTGGCCGAGCGGGGGCTCAGTCGTGGTGGACACGGGGGTTCTCCAGGGGCAGTGGTGGTTACCTCTTGTAACTAAGCCCATGATGCGGAACCATAGGGAGTTGTGGAAGAAGGCACTTTCGAAGAACCTGAGCACCGCTGCGACACCGAGGTCGGCGGCGCGGACCCGTTTCAGTGGGACTCGCGCGAGGGCTGCGAGGTGCGGCAGATCCTCGACCGGATCGCGGACAAGTGGTCGCTGTTGGTGATCGCGCTGCTGGACGCCGAGACGTTGCGGTTCAACGAGCTGCGCCGGTGCATCGACGGGGTCAGCCAGCGGATGCTGACGGTCACCCTGCGGCAGCTCGAGCGGGACGGCGTGGTGTTGCGTACGGTGCATCCCTCGGTGCCGCCGCGGGTCTACTACTCGCTCACGCCGATGGGACGGACGTTGCACCAGACCGTGCAGACGTTGGTGCGGTGGACCGAGGAGCACCAGAAGGAGATCGCGGCCGCCCGGACACGGTACGACGAGCGCGTGGAGGCCGAGGCGGGGCTGCTGCCGGCAGAGCGCTGAGAATTCTCTTTGGTGGGACCGATGAGTTCCTGGGCGGGTGGCCGTCTACCCCTTCGACAGCGCAGGGAAGAGCTTCTCGAGGGAGACCGCCACCATGTTCCAGTTCAACCAGGACGTCGCCAACACCCGCTACAACGACCGGCTGCGTGAGGCCAACGACCACCGCGTCCGCAACGCCTTCCGCCGCACCCGCAAGACCCACCGCTGACGTGGCCCGGCTCCACGGCCCGCACGGGCCTCCCGCACCGGACACCGGCTAGGGCGCCTTCACCCGCACAGGGTGAAGGCGCCTTTCTCGTTGTCCAGAAGGGATCTGAGAAATCTTCTTGGGCGGACCGATGAGTTCCCGAGCACTCCGCCGTCTACCCCTTCGACAGCGCAGGAAAGACCTTCCGAAGGGAAACCACCATCATGTTCCAGTTCGACCACGAGATCGCCAACACCCGTTACAACGACCGCCTCCGCGAGGCACACGACCGCCGGGTGGCGCGCGAGGTCCGCCGTTCGCGGAAGGGCCGCCGCTGACATGTCCCGGCCGCCCGGCCCCGACACCGGCTAAGGCGCCTTCACCCGCACAGGGTGAAGGCGCCTTTCTCGTTGTCCCTACCGGTGACCGAGGTAGTCCGCGCGGCGGGTGTAGACGCCGACGATCGAGCCGAGGTACGGGTCGCTGGTGATGGTGAAGAAGCGGCCCGGTGCGAGCTCGACGCTCGAGGGGTTGGCCTGGTCCGACGTCGGCGGTCCGTTGTCCGCGGCGTCGTAGATCAGGATGTCCTTCTTCGCCTCGATCGAACGCTCGGGGTGCTGCAGGATCCGGCCCGCGGTCGGGCGGCCGGGCCCGAACGCACCCGACAGGTCGCCGTACGTCAGCAGCACGTCGCCGTTGCGCAGCACGAGCTGGTGGTGCGACGAGGCCGGCAACGTCGTCGCCAGCGGCGCCGACCAGGTGTGGCCGTCGTCGCGCGACCACGAAACGTAAGCCTTGTTGAGAGACGTCCGGATCACCGACAGCAGGACTCCGCCGCGGAGCACCGACAGGTTCGGCTCCTGGTAGTCGAACGGGGCATCGCGCCCGATGAACGACTCGTTCGCCTTGGGCCAGGTGAGCCCGCCGTCCGTCGACCGGACCACCGACGCGGGCCCGGGGCCGCCCTCCGGCAGCCGTCCGTACAGCGGCACGAGCAGGTCGCCGTTCCGCAGCTCGACGATCGGCCCGTGCGTCGCCGCGTGCCCGGCGTAGTACGCACCCACGATCACCGACGACGGCCCCGACATCGCGGTGCCGACCTGGACCGGCGCGGACCAGGTCGCTCCGGCGTCGGCCGACCGCACCACGTACGTCCCGTGCAGTGTCGCCGGCCCCGGCGGGTACCCGGTCCAGTCGGTCCGGAAGAAGTTCATCAGCAAAGTGCCGTCCCGGAGCTGGGTGAGCTTCGGGTCCCGGTCGTCGATCGGCGTGTCCACCGCGACCCGCGGCGCCGACCACGTTCGGCCGCCGTCCGAGCTCGACACGAGCAGGATGCGCCCGTCCTGGTTGATGTGTGCGACCGAGTCGCGGTATGCCACGAGCAACCGCCCATCGCGCAGCCGCACCATGTCGGCGAAGAACGCCTTCTTCCCCGCCGGCGCGGTCGCCACGATGACCGGATCGCTCGGCGTTCCCGTCGACGACGCCGAAGCCGGAACGGTCGCCATCACCCCCACTCCCGTCGCCAGCGCCAGCACCGCGGCAGCGGCTCTACGGCCCATCTGTCATCGCCTCCAGTTGGTCATGCGGGATTGGTCTGTTCGACGTCGTCGATGAGGAAGTGGTCGTACTGCGACGTGGTGCCGCTCGACGCGAACTGGTGCCCGGTCAAGCCCGAAAGCCCAGGTGTGGAAGGGGAAACGGTCCCCACCACCGTCCCGTTCAGGTACACCTGCGCCGAGGTGAGCGTCGCCGAGACCCGCAGCGTGTGCCAGACCTTCTGCGGCGCGACGCCGGCCGCCGTCAGCTTGGTCCACGTCTTCGCGACCGTGTCGTACCAGCCAACGCTCCCGTCGCTGCCGACGTTCAGCTGGTACGCGGGTACGGCCGCGCCGTCCGCCGTCGTTCCCCTGGTGACGAAGGCGAAACTGCGTGCGTAGCCGATCGAGTTCACCCGGAACGACAGGTCCTGCTTCGCCGCTGGCGCGCTCTTCCACGTCACCTGCGCGACCCGGTCGACCCACGGGTCGACGAGGCGCAGGAGGTGCCGCGAGTCGTCGACGTCGAAGTCCGTGACCCGCGCGCCGATCCCGTCGGAGTACCCGCGCGGCACGTAGTTGACCGGGTCGTTCTCGAACGAGTTCACCGTCGAGTACAGCTCGACCTCGTTGAGGAACGCGTTCCCCACCGGCTCGACGTTGCTGTCCGACACGGTGATCCGCACGTACTTCGCCTGCACGCGTTCGATCGGGTAGTACTTCATCGCGTAGCTCGTCGTCGACCCGGTCGAGACGACCGACTGCCAGGTCGAGCCGTCCACCGACACCTCGACGGTCGCCGCGGCCGGCTTCCCGGGATGCAGGCTCAGCCCGGTTTTCGTCAACGTGTACGCACGATCCAGCGTCAGTTCGTACGTCGCCGGCCGCGATCCGGCGAGCCGCACCGCGCTCGACGCCCAGTCGGTCGAGCCGTCGATCGGACCCAGCGGTCCCAACTCAGGGAGCCGCTTGTCCCGCGCGTTCATCGTCGTGGAGACCTTCACCTTGCCGGCCTGGTACTTGCCGAGCAGGTCGATCTTGCCGACGCCCGGCCCGACGACGTCGACGAACTTCTTCCACACGCGGTACTCGCCGTCGATCTGGAAGCCCGCGTCGGTCTCCGGGCAGCCCCAGGACGGCGCGCAGTTGTCGCCGACCGCGAGGACGCGGTTCGACGCGACCACGGCGTGCGCGCCGTTGCCCGACGAGCCGTGGAAGCGCTGGAACTCCGCGTTGACCCTCGGGTGGTTCACGTACGTGGTCTGCGCCTGCTCCCAGGTCCGGCCGAGACCGTCCGGCGAGATCGCGAGCCAGTTGTCCGGGCGACCCCAGCTGAGCGTCATGATCCCGTTCGGCAGCAGCCTCAGCACGGGCATCACGCCGTTCGTCGGCGCGGGCTCTCCGTTCGCCGTCGTGATCGTGATGGGGGTCGGCTTGGACCAGGTGACGCCGTCGTCCGACGAACGGTTCGTGTAGAGCAGGTCGGAGTTCTTCCCACCGGGGAAGCCCGTTCGGTGCACCGCGACGAGGTCGCCGTTCGCCGCGCGACCGATGCCGGTCTCGCCCATCCAGCGGCCGTCGGTGAACGTCGCGACGGTGGAGAAGCGCTTCCACGTACGCCCGTTGTCGGTGCTGCGCGCGAGCTCCGTGCGGTAGCCGGGATCGCTCGGGTAGGACGTGTAGTAGGTGAGGAAGAGCGAGCCGTCGTTGGCGTAGAAGATGTCGCGGTGCGCGCGGATACCGCGGTCGAACTTCTTCGGGTCGAACGTCAGGTCGGTGGTGAACGTCGACGGGATCCGTTGCCAGGTCTTGCCGAGGTTGGTCGAACGGCGGGCGATCAGCTCGACGGTGTGGGTGTCGACGACACGCTCGGGGATGAACTCGATGCCGAGCAGGCTGCCGTCGCGAAGCTTGGCGAACCAGCCCGCGCCGGTCTCGGTGTTGATGCCGCTGGGGAACGTGTCGCCGCCGTTGTAGGAGTGGATCATCGAGGCTTGGCTGTCGGCGGCGGCGACGTCCTCGTTCGACTGCCAGGTCATCTGGACGGTGCGCTCGGGCTTGCCGTTCTGGACGGAGTCGAACGCCTCGACGAGCGCGTTGCCGGCGATCTCGCCGGGCGCTCCTTCGTAGACGGTGCTGTACGGCTGCTGGCCGATCACGTACCCGTCCGGGTCACCGCCGTTCGCGGGCGGCTGCTGCTCGCCGTACGCGCCGGACGGGCCGATGACCGAGGCGGCCACGAGCGCGACGGCGACGATGGGCAGGTAACGCGACTTGCGCACGGCGGCCTCCCGACGAACGTAGGCCACTCAGCAGACCCAAAACAGCGTTCCATGTCAACGATGGGACCCGAACCGGCCGCGCGGCATGAGAAAGGCGCCTCCACCCTGTGCGGGGTGAAGGCGCCTTAGCCGGTGTCGGGGCCGGGCGGCCGGGGCATGTCAGCGGCGACCCTTCCGCGAGCGGCGGACTTCGCGCGCCACTCGGCGGTCGTGTGCCTCGCGGAGGCGGTCGTTGTAGCGGGTGGTGGCAACCTCGTGGTCGAACTGAAACATGATCGTGGTCCTTTCGTGTCGTGCGGGGAGGAGGGGGTCAGCGGCTCTTGCGGGTGCGGCGGAAGGCGTTGCGGACGCGGTGGTCGTGGGCCTCACGCAGCCGGTCGTTGTAGCGGGTGTTGGCGACGTCCTGGTTGAACTGGAACATGGTGGTGGTTTCCCTTCGGAAGCTCTTTCCTGCGCTGTCGAGTTGTTAGACCGCGGCGTGCTCGGGAACTCATCGGTCCGTCCAAAAGAAATGTCAGGTCGTCTCCGCGGGGTTCCGTGAGTTCAGTCGTCGCTGTACTGTTTCGGTCATGCTCCAGGTCGCGACCACCATCGAGCGCCGGACCGTGCTGGCCCGGCGGGTGCGTTGGCTGGTCGCCGCGACGATCGCGTACAACGTGGTCGAGGCGGTGGTGGCCCTCGCGGCGGGCACGGTGGCGTCGTCGACGGCGCTGATCGGGTTCGGTCTGGACTCGGTGGTGGAGGTGTCGTCCGCCGCGGCGGTGGCGTGGCAGTTCTCCGCCCGCGATCACGCGGTCCGGGAGGCGCGGGAACGGCGAGCGCTGAAGATCATCGCGGTGTCGTTCTTCGCGCTCGCCGCCTTTGTGACCGTCTCGTCGGTCCGGTCGCTGCTGGGCGGCGGGGACGCGGAGCACTCCACGGTCGGGCTGATCCTCGCGGCGGTGTCGCTCGCGGTCATGCCGGTGCTGTCGTACGCGCAGCGTCGTGCTGGGCGGCAGCTCGGCTCGGCGAGCGCCGTTGCCGACTCCAAGCAGACCTTGCTCTGCACGTACCTGTCCGCCGTGCTGCTCGTCGGGCTGGGCCTGAACAGTCTGTTCGGCTGGACCTGGGCCGACCCCCTGGCCGCGCTCGTCATCGCCGGCGTCGCGGTCAAGGAGGGCATCGAAGCCTGGCGAGGCGACGCCTGCTGTTGAGAGCCTTTTCGGTATGCCGACGATATGTTCCGGCTCGTAGGTTCGAGGGATGCAGATACGACGAGTGCGCAGTGACGATGCCGAGGCGATCAACGAGCTGCTCGACCAGCTGGGCTATCCGCAGGAGGGTCCGGCCGCGACGGCGGCGCGGATCCAGAGGTTTCTCGACGACCGGGCCAGCGCGGCCTTCGTGGCCGAGGTCGAGGGTGAGCTCCGCGGCGTGATCGCCGTTCATGTCAGTCCGTTCTTCGAACGTGACGGCGTCTGGGGCCGGATCGTGGCCCTGGTCGTCTCGGACCACGTCCGTGGCCAGGGCGTCGGCTCACGGCTCGTCGCCGCCGCTGAGGAGTTCGCCGCCGGCCGGGGATGTCTGCGGATGGAGGTCACCAGCAGTGACCGGCGGGTGGAAGCGCACAAGTTCTACGTCGGCCGCGGCTACGCCGACCAGGCGGGAAAGTCGTCCCGCTTCCTCCGGGATCTCCCCGCCTCCGAGGTCACCGCCGCATCCGAGGGTCGTACGTAGGGTCGTCGAACATGGGCGGGCAGCCGTGGTCGATGGCCTCTGGGCGGAGCTCGTAGTGCCAAGGCTCGTTGCGGTAGATCTGGCACAGGCCATACCTGGCGCCGTGCTTGGACAACCACGCCTTGGCCTCGGAGTGCCCGAGGTCGACGGCATCCCCCGACACGTGCGGAGACGTGTCGGGGGTGGCCACCCAGCGCGCGGCTTCCTCTGCCGAGCCCATCTTCTCGATCGCCTCGCTGAGAAGCAGTTCCTGGTACTCCGGGGAACGCCAGCCACCGTTCACGAAGATCCGCACCCCGTCGGCCGCGGCGTCAAGGGCTGCTTGACGGAGGGCACGGAGGAGGTGGGGGTCGAGGTTGGCCACGGCCGGAACGTCGTCGAAGGCCGACACGGGATCGGGAACGGCGCCATCCGCCACCGATCGGGCACTGCGCTCTGCGGTTCGGGTGGGTTCGCTGAAGGCCATACCTTCAGTCAAGGCAATGCGGTGTTGCCAGCACGTATGGTGCTTTCGATATGCCGACGATATGGCCCGACTCGTAGAATCGGCCGATCAGCTGGTCATCACGACGCGCTCGAGAAGTGGTCAGTGTCATGCCGACGTTGACGTCCAGCTCGTCACCCACGTTCGGCGGTGTCACCGAGCTCGGCACGAAGACTCTGCTCACCTGCTGACAGCCAGCACCTTCGCGGGTGCGCAGATCAGCAACCTGGCTAGGCGCTTCGAGCGGCGCGATCTGGCCCAGGTCGACGACGAACCGCGGCTTCGCTGCCGCGGAGGCGGCACCCATCGCCTCGAGGTTGGCCGATCAGCCCGCGCTACGCGATCGGAAAGTCGAAGTAGGTATGGGGATACGGCTCATGCCGCAGGGTGTAGTGCCACCACTCGCAGTCGTAGGAGCTGAAACCGCAGGCCTCCATCACCGAACGAAGGTGTTGGCGGTTCGCCGCTTCGACCTGCGTGAGTCCCCTTGCTCCATGGTGGGAGACAGCGTCCATCAGATCGTGGCCGCCGCCCATGGGGGCGAGCTCGCCGGTGTCCAGCTGGAAGAGCGTCAGATCGACGGTGCTGCCCCGGCTGTGGCCGGACTGGGCGGACACGTATCCACGTTCGACCATCTCGGCTCGAGGGATGTTCGGATAGTGTCGCGCCTTCGTCCGGCCGTCTTCCGGCTGTTTCGCCCAGCGCAGAAAGCAGTCCACGGCACGCTGCGGGCGGTAGCCGTCCCAGAGGAGCAGGCCGAACCCGAGGGACTCGGCCTTGTCCCGCGCCTCTTCCAGCGCCCCGCACAAGGCTCTCGTGCCGACGATGCGATTGACCAGATAGCCGTCCACCGGCTTGCCGACGAAGTTGTCCCAGGTGGCGTACTTGGCATCCCAACGTACGCCGGATACGAGTTCGTCGAGGAAGACGAAGTCGTCGTTCATCCGGCCTTCCCGGTCAAAGCCAGCGACACCGACCGGTCGATCACCTCGCCGAACGGCAGCCCCGCGGCCTCCATCATGCGCGGATACCGGCTGTAGGAGGTCAAGCCAGGCAGGGTGTTGACCTCGTTGAGGATGACCTGTCCGTCCTCCGTCAGGAACATGTCCACCCGCGAGATTCCCCGGCATCCCAACGTCTGGTAGATCTCCTTCGCGGTCTGCTGCACGCGCAGGCGAGTCTCCGCCGGGATGTCCGCGGGAACGATGATGGTCGAGTTCTCCGAACCACTCTCGGGCGAGTCCTCCTGATGGATCTTGAAGAAGCCGTGCGAGAGGCGAATCTGGTCGACCTCGCCAACGGTCAGGTCGGCACCGTTCCCCAGGACAGCGCAGCCCACCTCGCTGCCGACGACGGCCTCCTCGATCAGCACCTTCGAGTCGTACCGTCCCGCTTCCTCCATCGCGGCCGGCAGCTCAGTTCCGCTGGACACCTTGCTGACACCGAAGGACGAACCAGAACGGGCCGGCTTCACGAAGATGGGATAGGTGAACCGGTCGGGATCGACGTACTCGTCGGCCGCGACGATCCAGAACGTCGGTGTGGGGATGCCCGCGTTCCTCAGCACGGCATAGGCAAGGGCCTTGTCGATGCACAGGGCGGAACTGGGGATATCGCAACCCACGTAGGGGATGCCGGACAGCTCCAACAGTCCCTGGATCGCGCCGTCCTCACCCTGCTTGCCGTGCAGAACGGGAAACACCACATCCAGGCGGATCGTCTCGTAGCGTCCCTGCTCCAGAACGAGCAGCCCGTGCACGTTCCGGTCCGGCGACAGGACGGCCGGGCGGCAACTGCCGTCTGCCCAGTCCGTGTCGGGGCCGTCGCACAACTTCCAGGCGCCGTCCTCGGCGATCCCGATCCAGAACGGCTCGTACTTCTCGGTGTCGAGGTGTTGTACGACCTGCAAGGCGGACTTGACAGAGACGGGGTGTTCTTCGGAACGTCCGCCGAAGATGATGCCGAGCTTCAACCTATCCATGGTGGTACCTGCTTTCGAAGGTCAGACAGTTGGTCAGAGAGTTCTCGACGGTGTCCCGCAGCGCGTGATCGGTGTAGTACGCGGTGTGCGGACTGACCAGCGCGTTCGGCAGCTCCTGCAGCCGCAGCAGCGACGTGCTCGCGACGGCGTTGTTGCTGCAGTCGGCGTAGAAGACGCCTTCCTCTCCTTCGAGGACGTCCAACGCCGCGCCACCCAACCGGCCGCTCTCGAGCGCGGAGATCAGGGCCTCGGTATCCACCAGGGCACCGCGTCCGGTGTTGATCACGAACGCGCCGCGCTTCAGCCGTTCGATCCGTCGACGGCTCAGGAGATGGTGTGTCTCCGCGGTCAGCGGCGTATGGAGCGTGACGATGTCGCTCTCCCGCAGCAGCTCGTCGAGGGGAACGTAGTCGGCCGCGACTTTGGGCCCCCTGTCGCAGGCCAGGATCCGGCAGCCGAAGCCCCGCAGCCTGTCCACGACCGCCGCACCGATGCGTCCCGTCCCGACCACCCCGACGGTCAGGTCGCGCAGCTCGCGCCCGCGTACCTCGCTCAACCGGTAGTCATGGATGTCCGACCGGCGGATCGTGGTCTTCGCATGGCGCACCGCCATCAGCATCAGCATCAGCGTGTAGTCGGCCACGCTGTCCGGCGAGTAGACGACGTTCTCCACCGAGATGCCGAGGCTCTCCGCGTACGACACGTCGATGTGGTTGTAGCCGATGCTCCTGGTGGAGACGTACTCCACACCGACCTGGCTGAGCGCGAGGAGCGTGGAGTTGTCGACCTGTGTCTTGTGGCCCACGCTGATGCAGCGATCCCCGAACGCGAGCCCGACGTTGGCCGCGGACACCGCCGCCTCGGTGATGGTGGGCAGGACGCCGAGGCCAGGCGCCAGCTCGCGGAACAGGGCGGCCTCGTCCCGCCCGCATCCATAGATGGTGATTCCCGTGGTGGGGACGGCCGAGGTGGACGTTGACGCCAGCGAGCGGGTATGGCGGGGCGCGGTGCGTGCCGGTTCGCTGTGGGGCATGCGCCCGAGTCAAGGGAGCGTGGTGTTGCCAGGGCGTATCGGATTTTCGATACGCGGACGATATGGCCGTGCTCGTAGCGTGGAGCCAATGCGGGTACGGGCCATCACGGCGAACGAGCACGTCGCGTTCAACGCGACCCAACCGTCGGTGAGCTTCCTGCAGACCCCGGCCTGGGCCGGGGTGAAGAGCGCATGGGGATCGGAGTCGCTGGGCTGGTTCGACGACCAGGATCGGCTGGTCGGCGCGGGCCTGGTCCTGTATCGCCGGCTGCCCAAGCTCGGGAAGTCGCTGGCCTACCTGCCCGGAGGGCCGGCGATCGACTGGGCCTCGGAGGAGTTGGCCGGCTGGCTCGAGCCGCTGGTGCGGCACCTGAAGAGCACCGGCGCCTTCGCCGTACGCCTCGGGCCGCCAGAGGTGATCCGCACCTGGAGTGCCGCGACGATCAAGGCCGCGATCGCCGATCCGAAGATCACCAAGCTCACCGACGTTCCGCCTGACCTGGTCGACGACGCCACGATCCGGGCACGCGCCCAGCTCCGGCGGCTGGGTTGGCGTCCGCCGAAGGACGACGGCGAAGGGTTCTCCGCCGGCCAGCCGCGCTGGGTCTTCCAGCTCCCGTTGGCCGGCAGGAACGAGGAGCAGCTCCTCCAGGGGATGAACCAGCTCTGGCGGCGCAACATCAAGAAGGCCGCGAAGGCCGGCGTCACGGTGACCGAGGGCGGTGTCGAGGACCTCCCCGACTTCCATCGGATCTATGTCGAGACCGCTCGACGCGATCACTTCACGCCGCGGCCGCTGAGCTACTTCCGGCCCATGTTCGAGGCGCTGCTGGCCGAGGACAAGGACCGGATCCGGCTCTACCTCGCCCACCACGAGGGTGACCTGGTCGCCGCGACCATCTGGATCCACGTCGGAGACCACGCCTGGTACAGCTACGGCGCCTCCACCACGGCGAAGCGGGACGTACGGGGATCCAACGCCGTGCAGTGGCAGATGATCACCGGCGCGTTGGCCGCCGGCTGCACGGTCTACAACCTGCGCGGCATCACCGACACCGTGGACGAGAACGACCCGCACCTCGGCCTGATCCAGTTCAAGGTCGGCACCGGCGGCGAAGCCGTGGAGTACGTCGGCGAATGGGATCTGCCGCTGAATCGCCTGCTCTACAAGGCGTTCGAGGTCTCCAGGTCCCGCCGAGTCCGGCGCTCGGTGCGGACTCTCGGACGGCTGCTTCGTGGAGGAGCGGCAGCAAGAACGCGATGAAGCCGTGAAACTCCACGAGTGGCGTGGCTGGCTGGACGCCTGTCGGTCTGCAAGCCGCTTGCGCGTACCCGGCTATGCTCGCCGGCGTGACGCAACCGAATCCGCGGCGACGACTGGCTGAGGTCGCCAAGAAGGTCGGTGTCAGCGAGGCGACGGTGAGCCGGGTGCTCAACGCCAAGCCGGGCGTCTCCGAGGCGACGCGCGGCGCGGTCCTCACCGCGCTCGACGTGCTCGGGTACGAGCGACCGACCCAGCTCCGCGGCGATCGTGCGCGGCTCGTCGGCCTCGTCCTCCCCGAGCTCGCCAACCCGATCTTCCCCGCGCTCGCCGAGGTCGTCGGCGGCGCGCTCGCGCAGCGCGGCTTCACGCCGGTGCTGTGCACCCGGACGGCCGGCGGGCTGTCCGAGGCGGACTACGTGAAGATGCTGCTCGAGCAGCAGGTGTCCGGCGTGATCTTCGCCGGCGGGCACTTCGCGGAGGCGGACGCGCCACACGAGCACTACGGCCGGTTGCACGAGCGCGGACTGCCCGCGGTGTTGGTGAACGCGGGCGTCGACTCGATGCCCTTCCCGATTCTCGCGACCGACGATGCGGTGGCGGTCGAGCAGGCGTACAGGCACCTGCGGTCGCTCGGGCACACCCGGATCGGGCTGCTGCTGGGACCGGAGGATCACATCCCGTCGCGCCGCAAGCTGGCGACGTTCGAGCGCGAGGCGTCGCTGGCCGGGCTGCCGGCGCCGCCGGAGCTGATCGGGCGGTCGTCGTTCTCGCTCGAAGGCGGGCACGCGGTGACGAGCCGGATGATCGCGGAGGGCGTGACCGGCATCGTCTGCGCGTCGGACGTTCTGGCGCTCGGCGCGATCCGCGCGGTCCGGCGCCGCGGGCTGACGGTGCCCGAGGACGTGTCGGTCGTGGGCTTCGACGACTCGGCGTTCATGAACAGCACGAACCCGCCGCTCACCACCGTCCGGCAGCCGATCGAGGCGATCGGCCGCGCGGCGGTGACGGTGCTGGTGAACCAGATCGACGGCGTGCCGGTCCAGCTGGACGAGCTGCTGTTCGAGCCAGAGCTCGTCGTCCGCGGCTCCACCGCCCCGGCTCGCGTTCGGGCGGCCTGACTCCTTCCGGAGGAAGTCGAGCAGCTCGGCGTCGAACACGTTCGCGTGCGTGACGTCGAGGCCGTGCGGCACGTCCGGTACGAGCACGAGCTTGCTGTCCAGGATCGCCTCGGCCGCGCGCTTGCCGCTCACCTCGAACGGGACGATCGCGTCGGAGTCGCCGAAGCCACGGCGGTCGTACGTGATCACCCGGTAGCCGTCCTCGACGAGCGCCGGCAACTGGTTCTCCCAACCGGCCGGAGAGCGGCCAACCGTGGACCAGGACGACGGGCTGGCCGCTGCCCAACGGTGAGCGAACGGGTCGACGGGCAGGTCGCGGAGCTCGGCGACGCGCTGCTCGCGGACGTGGAGGACATCGCCGACCAGATGTGCAAGGCGATCCTGGCCGGCGTACCCGCCTACGCCACCGGGATCATCGGCATCGAAGAGCTGCGCCAGACCTGCCTGGAGAACGCGCGGCTCATGCTCGGCTCGAGGGGCACGTCAGTGAGCCGACGATCTGGGAGGCCGCGGATCTGCTCGGGCTGACCGAGCACGGTCCGTACGTGGTGGTCGTCGCCTCCGCTCCCGACGTCGCGAGGCACGCGTTGCCGCACACGGCTGGCGCGAATCGCCTTGCACAGCGCGTATTCCGGGCAGCCGGTCACGATCTTCGACCACGATCCGCTGGCCGTGGCTTCGGCGAGCGCGCCGGATATCATGCGGCGGGTGGCCTCGACGACGCTCGCTGGTTTGACGGCGGCAGTCAGCCGTCGAGGAGTGAGTCCAGCTTCGTCTCGGTGTCGGCGAGCTTGGCCGGATTCACCTTGCTGCGTTGCTGAATCAGCTTCCGCTGGACCGAGACGCCGTCGTCCCACTCGTTGACGTGCATGGCCGCGACGACCTGGTCGCCGGCGAGCCAGAACGCGTGGAACGCCTGGCTGTCGATGTCGCCGCGGGTCACCACGCGGTCGTAGCCGCCGGGCTTGAACCAGCCGACGAACTCCATGCCCACGTCGTACTGGTCGGTGAAGAAGTACGGGATGACGTCGTACGCGACGTCCTGCCCGGCCATCGCCTTGCCGGCCGCGGTGCCCTGCTTCTTGGCGTTGTCCCAGTGCTCGACGCGGATGCGCTCGTTGTAGAAGGCGTGCAGGGTGTTCGCGACGTCGCCGCACGCGTAGATCGCCGGGTCGCTCGTGGTGAGTGACGCGTCAACCAAAACGCCGTTGTCGACGTCAAGGCCGGCTTGCTCGGCGAGCTCGGTGTTCGGCTTGATGCCGACGGCCACGACGACGTGGTCGGCGGGGAGCTCGGTGCCGTCGTCGAGCACGACGGCGGTCGCCTTGCCCTGCTCGCCGCGGATCTCGCTGACCTTGGCGCCGAGGCGAACGTCGACGCCGTGCGCGCGCTGGACGTTCGCGAAGAAGCCGCCCATCTCGGGACCGAGCGGCACCTTGAGAACGGCGTCCGCGGCCTCGAGCAGCGTCACCTCGCAGCCGTCCTCGCGGGCGGCGGACGCGGTCTCCAAGCCGATCCAGCCGCCACCGATCACCACGACGCGCGGGTTGCCGTCCTCGAACGCGGCGCGCAGCTCTTCGGACTCGCCGATCCTGCGCAGGTAGTGGACGCCTTGGAGGTCGGCGCCGGGAACGGTCAGCCTGCGCGGAGACGAGCCGGTGGCGAGCAGCAGCTTGTCGTACTTCAGCCGGCTGCCGTCGGACAGCTCGAGCTCGTTCGTGTCGCGGTGGATGGCCTCGGCGTGCACGCCCAGCGTCACGTCGATGTCGTGCTCGTCGTACCAAGCCTGGTCGTGCACGAACGCCTTGTCGCGTTCTTCCTTGCCCAGCAGATAGCCCTTGGACAGCGGCGGTCGCTCGTACGGAAGGTCGTCCTCCTCGCCGACGACGACGATGCGGCCGTCGAACCCTTCAGCGCGAAGCGACTCCGCCGCCTTGGCACTCGCCAATCCGGCCCCGACGAGGACGAACGTCTGCTCAGTAGCCATCTACCGAGCCTATGCCTCGTCGCCTACTTCGCCGGCGGGGCGGTGCTGCCTCTGGGGGTGAGGCGGGGGCTCTGGTCCTCGTACGAGACGACCCGCTCGCCGCCGATGAGGGCGAGGAGTCGGGTCGCCGCGTGGGCGCCGTACTTCGCGATGTCGCGGGTGAGGGCGGTGAGCGGTGGGTGGACGACGCGGGTGAGCGGGGAGTCGTCCCAGGCGATGATGGACAGCTGGCTGGGGATCTCGATCCGCAGCTCTTGCGCGACCGAGAGGCCGGCGATCGCCATGATGTCGTTGTCGTAGACGATCGCCGTCGGTCTCTCGTCGCCTTCCAGGAGGTCGCGGGTGGCCTGGGCGCCGGCCTCGCCGGTGTAGTCGGTGCGGATCGTCCGCAGGGGTGGCAGGCCGAGACGCTGGCAGGCGAGGTCGAACGCGAGGTCGCGGATGCCGGTGTGGTGGAACAGCGTGGGCCCGGAGACGCGGGCGATCCGGCGGTGGCCAAGGCGGGCGAGGTAGCGGACGGTCTCGTACACGGCGCCGTCGTCGTTCGACCAGACGTTCGCGAGCGACCCGGCGCTGTCGGGGTGGCCGATCACGACGACCGGCATGCGCATCGCCTCGAGCTCCTTGACGCGCGGGTCGTCGACGTACAGGTCCACGAGGAACGCGCCGTCGACGCGGCCCTCGCCCCACCAGCGGTTGTAGACGGCCATCTCCTGCTGGTGGTCGGCGACGACCTGGAGCAGGAGGCCGTACGACTGGGCCGCGAGCGCGCTCTCGATGCCGCTGACGAGCTCCATGAAGAACGGCTCGACGCCGAGCACTCTGGCCGGACGGCAGAGGGCGAGACCGATCGTGCGCGACCTTGCCCCGTTGAGCATGCGTGCGGCGCTGTTGGGCCGCCACCCGATCTCGTCGGCGATCGCCTGGATGTGGGCGCGCGTCTCCTTCGACACCCCGCGCTGCCCGTTGAGCGCGTACGAGACCGCAACCTTCGACACACCCGCACGGCGGGCGATGTCGGCAATGGTCGGTCGTTTCACCAGGCCCTCACTGAACCGGATTTTGACCGACCTTACTACGGATCTCGTCGCGCCGCTTGCCCGGTTAAGTTCGGCGTACGGCCAGGTGCTTGGAGGTGGGGTCAGCGGACGCCGATGGGGCGGAACTGGATGCTGATGCGGGGGCCGACCGGTTTGGCGGTCTTGGGGATCGCGTGCTCCCAGGTGCGCTGGCACGAGCCGCCCATCACGATGAGGTCGCCGTGGCCGACGGGGAAGCGGTGGCGGACGGAGTCGTTGCCCGCTCCGCCGCGCGGCCTCAGGACCAAGGGGCGGGCAGCGCCGAGGGAGAGGATCGCGACCATCGTGTCCTCGTACTGACTCCGCCCGATCGTGTCGCCGTGCCACGCCACGCTGTCGCGGCCGTCGCGGTAGAAACACAGCCCGGCCGTACGGAACTCCTCGCCCAGTTCCTCCGCATAGTGCGTGGACAGCGCCACGCGAGCCTGCTCGAGCAGGAGGTCGGGGAGCACCTGGTCCTCGGCGTAGAAGCAGACCAGCCGCGGCACTTCCACCACGCGCTCGTACATCTGCCGCCGCTCCGCACGCCACGGCACGTCGTCGACCAGCCGACGGAACAGCCCGTCCGAGCCGTTCAGCCACCCCGGCCGCACGTCCACCCACGCACCTCGACTGAGCCGGGTCCGCCGCACCGAGTCGCCCAGCTCTCCGAAGCCCTCACCCTCGGCGTCGTCGTCCAGCAGTGACTCCTGGAACGGGATCGACATACCCGCAACCGTAGCACAGCCTTCGAACGTATGTTCTAGACGCGGCCCGCGAGGTCGGCCGACAGCTCGGCGATCCCGTCCGAGAACGGCACCGCGGCAGACCAGCCGAGTTCCCGTACGATCCGTTCCGACGACGCGGTGATGTGCCGGACGTCGCCCAACCGGTACTCGCCCGTCACCACCGGCTCGACCCGGCCGGACATCGCCGCGGCCAGGTCGTGGATCGTGCGCGGTGTCCCGCTGCCGACGTTGTACGCCCGCATGCCGTCAACCAACGCTTGACAGGCGCACACGTTCGCCGCGGCGACGTCGCGGACGTGCACGAAGTCCCTGCGCTGCTTGCCGTCCTCGAAGACCCGCGGCGCCTCGCCCCGGTCCACCGCGGACGCGAAGAGGGCGGCGACTCCCGCGTACGGCGTGTTCCGCGGCAGCCCCGGCCCGTACACGTTGTGGTACCGCAGCGCGATCACCGAGCCGCCCGTCTCCCGCGCCCACGCCGACGCGTAGTGCTCCTGCGCGACCTTGCTCGCCGCGTACGCGTTCCGCGGATCCAGCCGCGCGTCCTCGTCAACCAACGAAGGCGACAGCTCCCCACCGCAGTGCGGACAAGTCGGCTCGAACCGCCCCTGGGACAGGTCAGAGGCGAGCCGCGGCGGCGGCGCGACCGGCCCGTGCAAGGGGCAGCGGTACGCGCCCTCCCCGTACACGACCATCGAGCTCGCCAGCACCAACCGGTGCACCCCCTGCGAGGCCATCGCGGCGAGCAGCGTCGCCGTACCGACATCGTTGTGCGACGCGTACGAAGGCTGGTCGGCCACATCCACACCAAGCCCGACCTTCGCCGCCTGGTGGCAGACCACGTCGACCCCGCGCAAGGCCGCCTTGACAGCCTCGGCGTCGCGTACGTCCAACCCGTCGACGCGGTCGAGCACGACCACCTCGTGCCCGCCGCCCTCCATCGCCGAAACGATGTGCCGGCCGATGAACCCACGCCCGCCCGTGACCAGGAATCGCATGCCACGGACGCTATCCCGCCCACCAGCCGGTGTGACCCCAGCGGACGCCGACGTCACAACCTCGTAAGGGAAATCGCCCCGCACGCGCTTCTACGCTGACGAGCGTGGCGATCACCGCAACCCGCACCAAGGCCGACACTGTCGCCGCGACCGCCGCGGTAGGGCTGATCGCGCTCTCCGCGATCGTCGGCGCGATCCTCGACGCCACTGGCCACCCGGTGCACATCCGCACGCCACCCATCTACGCCTGGATCCTTCCGCATCTGTCTCCGGCCACCCCGATCGCGCTGGCGATCGCCGCGGCTGTCGTGTGGTACGGCCCGGCACTGGCGAGACTGCTGGAGTGGCACGTCGTGCTGCCCGCCAGCTGGGCGGTGTCCGTGGCCTGGATCCTTGCCCTGGCGGGTGTCAATGGATGGACTCGGTTCACCACGCTGTTCGCCAAGTCGAGCGAGTACGTGAGCGAGGTGCCGAACGCTCCGTCCTGGAAGGAGTTCCTGCCCACGTTCGCGGGACGGATCGTCGACGGCCAGCCCGACTCGTGGGCCATCCACGTCGCCGGACATCCGCCGGGCGCGTTCGCGTTCTTCGTGGCACTGGACCGGATCGGCCTGCACGGTGCGGCTGCTGCGGCGTTGATCATCGTAGGGCTCGGTGCCACTGGTTGCGTGGCGGTCGCGATCGCGATCCGGGCGCTCGACAGCGAGGAGCTGGCCCGCCGAGCGCTGCCGTTCCTCGTCCTCTCTCCCTTGGCCCTCTGGATGGGCGTCTCGGCGGACGCGCTGTTCCTGGCTGTGACCGCGTGGGGGATCGCGCTGCTCAGCCTGCGATCGGACCTCGCGGCGGTGGCGGGTGGGCTGCTGCTCGGCGTGAGCCTCTATCTCTCGTACGGCTTCGTCCTGCTCGCGATTCCGGCGCTGGCCGTCCTCGTCGCCAGGAAGAGGCTGCGGCCCGTGCTCCTGGCGGGTGGAGCGGCGGCGGCGGTTGTAGCCGCGGTGACCGTGGGCGGGTTCGCGTGGTGGGAGGGGTATCAGCAGCTCGTCATCCGCTACAACCAAGGGGTCGGCGGGCTTCGGTCGTACGGGTACTGGATGTGGGCGAACTTCGGTGCGCTCGCCCTCGCCACCGGTCCAGCCGTCGCCGCCGGCCTACGTCGCGCCTTCACCAGGCGCTGGGTCGTCGTCCTCGCGATGGTCGCGTGCGTCGTCGTCGCGAGCGTGTCCGGGATGAGCAAGTCCGAGGTCGAACGGATCTGGCTGCCGTTCGCGATCTGGCTGCTCGCCAGCTGCGCGCTGCTCCCCACTGCCAAGCATCGCCACTGGCTCGCCGTCCAGGCCGGCGCCGCGCTGCTCCTCCAGCACCTGCTGATCACGCAGTGGTGACCGGAGACGTACGACCAGCAGTACGGCGGAGCCGCCGAACAGGATGGCCGTGATCAGCAACCAGTGCAGCAGAATCGGCTGCGGCTCGCGGCCGAGCGTGCTCGACAGGTTGCCCGGCAGCCCGAGGATGCTCGGGAAGAACACCACGAACAGCAACGCCGACAGGACAAATGGCACCCGCACGTGGTTGAGCCAGATCCGCGACGGCGCGACCCTGGCGACCGACAGGTTGGCGAGCGAGTAGATCGGCAACAGCACGAGGTCGTGGAGCACGACACCGCCGGCGAACCACAACGCCACGCCGATCGGGTCCGCCGGAACGAGCTGCAGCGCCGCGTACCCCGCCACCGCGAACGCGGCCATGAGGCCGAGCAGCTGCACCGGGCTGGCGCCGTACCACTCCCACAGCTTCCTCATCGTGCCCTCTCGAACGTCATCCGCGTTACCCACTTGGTGTTGTGCACGCCGGGGTTGTTCGGCACGATGATCCGCGCCGGGAACCCGTGGTCCATCGAGATGTCGGCGCCGTTCACCCGAAGGACGAGCAGCGAACGTTCGTCGAGGAGCTGGTTGCGGGCGAGTCGTACGGACCTGAACGCGCCGCGGGCTTGCAGCGACTCGACCAGGACGGTGCCGGCCGTATCGATCGCTCCGGCCAGCTCGGCGAGGTCGCGCAGCCGGACGCCCGTCCAGTTCTGCGTCGTCGACCAACCCTCCACGCAGGCGAGCGGGAGTCGCTCGGTGTGCTGCGGCAGCGCGAGCAGGTCGTCCCGGGACAGCTCGACTTCTCTTATCCCGTTCAGCTTCAGCCGCCACGAGGGTCCGGCCATCGCGGCCGTGACACCACGCGACGCGGCGGTCTTGTTGACCTGGAAGTCGTTCGGCGTGCGGCCTTCGGTGCCACCGCGGGGAACGAGCAGCGCGAGCCGCCGGAACGGTCCGCCCAGCGTCTGCCCGGCTGAGACCAACAGCAGCAGGAACGAGCTGCCGGCGATCAGCGCGAGAACGCCACGGCGTGACATCGTCGCGGGCGCCGGGTTCGGCGTGACGAGACCTGTCGGGTCGGCTGGCTCCGCGCGGGTGTCGTCGACGCGCGTCCGGAGAACGTCCCGCAGCCGCGCCCCGCGAAGGCCCCGGAGCATCCGGCGGAACCGTACGACCACGTGGACGGTCAAGCCGGCAAGGAAGATCCACGCGCCGTAGAAGTGGGCGGTGTAGAAGCCGGCGGGAAACTCGTACCAGTACTGCACGTTGATGATGCCGGTCGCGAACTCGAAGATGCCGCCGCCGACGACGAGCAGCAGGCTGCCGCGCTCGACCGCCTGCGCGGGGGAGTCCACCGGCGGCCAGGCGAACAGCTTCGGGATCACCGACCAGAGCTTGGCGATCAGCACCGGCACCAGCGTGAGGCCGACGAGGACGTGCAGCCCCTGGGTCAGCTGGTAGAGCCAGACCGGTCGGGTCGGCCAGGTGAACAGGTAGAAGCCGAGAATCCCCTTACCTGGCGTGAGATCGTTGTACGGACCGCCGAGGCGAGGGTTGTACGCGGCGTACGACAGCAACCCGGTCAGGAAGACGATCGCCAGGCCGACGAGCAGGATCAGCCCGAGGATCGAGGTCAGCCAGGGACCGCGCAACGGACTGCGCCAGAACGACCGCTGGAACGGTCCGGGCGGTTGGCGCAGCAGCTCGGCCACCTTGGGCGGGAGAGGCGGCGTACGCATCAGGCCACCCCGCCGGGACGTTGCAGGACGCACAGCGCGCGGTCGCTCGTCGGCCAGGTCTCGAGCACGCGCAGCCCTGCCTGCTGGGCCGCGCGGGCGAGCGCGTTGCGGCCGATCACCGCCCAGGCGAACGGCGGGCTGACGCGGCCGCGGCCGTCGGAGATCCGCGCGGTGGTGAGGTCGGCGCGGTCGGGCGAGGTGTCGTGCTCCACGTACGCGACGCCGCCGGGCGCGAGGAGCTCGCGCACGCGCTGGAGCAGGGCGATCGGCGAGCCACCGATGCCGATGCAGCCGTCGAGCAGGATCGCGTGCTGCCAGCGTCCCTCGCCCGGCACGGGTCTGAACACCGAGCGCACGAGGGCCAGGCCACCTGCTTCGAGGACGTGGCGAACGGCCTCGGGAGCGACGTCGATGCCGAGCGCCGGAACGCCGCGGCGCGCCAGCGCGACCACCATCCGTCCGGGTCCGCAGCCCACATCGATCGCCGGTCCGACGCACCTGTCCAGGACGCGGGTGTCGGTCTCGTCCGGCGGCTTCGCCCAGCGGGCGAGGTCGAGCACGAGCTCGTTCATCGGACCGCCGCCATGAGCGTGGAGACCGCATGCTCGAACGCGGTGCCAGGCGCCGCGGCGGCGACCGCGAGCGCGTCCGGCCAGGTGTCGACGTCTCGCAGCGTCGGCAGCAGGCCGACGTCGAGGCCGGCCTGCTCCAGTCTCTCGAGCTGAGCGGCGCCCGTGTGCGGCACCGACATCGGCACTCCGCGGACGAGTTCGGGATCGGGTCGCGCGAGGCCGAGCGCCCAGAAGCCACCGTCCTCCGCAGGACCGAGCCAGGCAGGACGAGTGTCGAAGTCGCAAGCCAGCAGGAGCTCTGGCGTCAGGTGCGGTGTGTCCATGCCGACCAGAACCATCGGCCCGGCGACCTCGGCCAGGACCCCGGCGATCCGCACGTCGAGTGTCCCGGACACCTGCGGGACGACGTCGAAGCCGTTCGGAAGCCAAGCGCCAGGCCTGCCGGCGAGCGCGAGCACGCGCCGGCGAGCGGGCGTAGCGGCGACGACCCGCAACGTGTCGGCCAACGCCGCTTCGGCAATCTCGGCGGCCTCGTCCGGCGAACAAGGTGGTGTCAAACGGGTCTTGACGCGGCCGGGGACGGGTTCCTTCGCGATCACCACCAGGGTGAGGTCAGCCCACATCGCCGGCTCCAGCGAGGACTCGGCGCATGTCGTGGATGGTGCGCAGCGTGCCGCGGATCGTCCCCGTCACCTTCGACTTACCGGTGCGCGGCAGGTAGCTGACGTCGGTCTCCGAGATCCGCCAACCCTGCTGCGCCGCACGTACCACCATCTCGAGCGGGAAGCCGAAGCGGCGGTCGCGCAAGCGCAACGCCAGCAGGGATTCGCGGCGCGCGGCACGCATCGGCCCGAGGTCGGTGAGCGGTAGGTGGATGCGCTTGCGCAGGGTCGCGGCGAGTACGGCGTTGCCGAGCCGCGCGTGCGGTGGCCAGGCATGCCACGTCGTCGTTCGTCGCCGGCCCAGCAGCAGGTCGACGCCGCCGGCGGCGACCGGCTCGCAGACGCGCGGAAGCTCTTGCGGGTCGAGGGATCCGTCCGCGTCACAGAACGCGACGATCGACGCGGTCGCGGCGTCGAGACCGGCGAGGCACGCCGCACCGAAGCCTCGCTGCGGTTCGGACACCACGACCGCGCCATGTGCGGCGGCGACGTCGGCCGTGTCGTCGGTCGACCCGTTGTCGACGACGATCGCCCGGCAGCCGTCCGGCATCCGGCCCAGCACCCAAGGGAGGGCGGCGGCTTCGTTCAGGCTCGGCAGTACGACATCGACGTCCGTCACACTTGCGACGCTAGGGACGCGAGCGGTGGGTCGGGAAGGTCTCGGGGCCTTACGGAACGATGACGGCGAGGAACGAACGGAGGTGTCCTGCCCACTCCTCCGGGTGCTCGAACTGCGCCATGTGCCCGGCCTGATCGACGATCGCGAGCGTGCTCCCAGGCACCGCCGCGTGCAGCCGACGCGCGTGCTCGACCGGGAAACCCATGTCCTGTTCGCCATGCAGGATCAGCACCGGCCGGCCGAAGTCGCGCAACACCTGCTCGACCTCCGGCGGACCGAACGGCGGGAGCAGTCCGGCGTCCAGCGCCTTGCCCCACTCGCCCGACCAGTGCACGGTGTCCAACAGGCGTTGGTACTCCGGCATCAGGTCGAGGTTCCAGATCGACGTCGGGGCGGCGTCCCGCGCCGCACGTTCGTACGTCTCGTCGCCGGCGAACGCCTCGTCGTCCTGCTGCATCGCCAGCCGGCGTTGGTACTCCGGCCAGGCGTCCCGCTTCTCGGTGGAGTACGTCGCGTACCCGATCGTCGACGCGAGCACGAGCCGGCGGACGAGCTCGGGATGCCGGGCCACCAGCAGCTGCGCGATGCGGCCGCCGGTCGAGAAGCCGACGAGGTCCACCTGCGGCACGCCGAGGTGCGCGATCAGCCCGCGCAGGTCCTCGACCACCGGATCGGGTTGGTACGAAGTCAGAGGCAGGTCGCGGGTGCTGCGACCACATCCACGCCAGTCGAACGTGACCACGTGACGATCGCGGGCGAGCGGCTCCAACCCCGGCAGCAAGATACGCGTGATCCCAGTCCGGCCCGCCGTGCATGACGACCACCGGCGGACCTGGGTTGGACCGACCGAGCTGCCGAACGAAGAGCCGTACCACACCGAGTTCCACATAGTCCGTCATGACCACAGCTCGAACGGCTCGTCGATCTCCTTGCCCGCAAGGAAGTCCGGCAGCAGCTCGGGTACTCGTCCGGGATAGAAGCGCTCCGAGCTCGCGACCACCTCCGCGACCGGTATCCACCGGTGACCCACGTAAGAGTCGCTCTCCTCCTCTTCCCGCCCGGACTCGTCGACGGGCGGAGCGACCGACGTCAACCGCACCTTGACGACGACCTCGGTCTGCAGCCGCCGGTTCCCGCGGAAGATGAACGACGAGATCCGCCGCCACGTCGGCGGTCCCACGTCGGAGGCCGCGATAACGATGCCGGTCTCCTCGCGCAGCTCACGCACAGCCGCTTCGACGTACGTCTCGCCCTCGTCGATGCCGCCACCCGGCAGCTCCCACCACTCGCCGAGGTCGGGGTACTCGAGGTCGTGCGTGTGGAACACCAGCAGCTGGTCGGCCGCGTCGAGCAGCACGAGACGGACGGCATCACGTTCGACAACGGGGAAGTCGTTCGGCAGCCTCACAACTCCCCAGTCTGTCAGTCGGTGTTCGGGTCGACCCACCACCGGGCCTTGTAGATCTGCGCACCATGCAACATCAGTGAGCCGTCGGACTCGAAGAGCGACACCGTGTCCGTGCACCACGTGCAGATGTTGCCGACCTGGACGAGCGACGCGAGCAGCTGCCCCGACTCCCGTTCATCTCCGACGCTCTTCACCCCGACCTGGATGACGCCAGCGCCGGGGAAGTCCTGCAGGAACGCGTTCCGCGCGTAGGAGTACTGGTACACCTGCGACCCGGTCGTGATCCAGAACCGGTCGTCGTCGCTCGCGACCGGGTGCAGGTCGTGCCCCCACAACGTCGGCAACGCGACCCGGCGGACCTCGGTCAGCCGCGGCTGCCCTGGACGGCCGGTCATCCGCAGCGCGACGAGGTCGTGGCCGCCGAGCGCCCAGAGCAGGTCGCGCTTCTCGTCCCAGTACACGCCGTGCGCGTCGGGCAGGTCGAACTGGACGTACGTCGTCGAGCGCGGATCCTGCGAAGCCGTGTAGACGCGCAGCCAGCCGCCGGTGCTCGCGACGACCGCGACGTTCCCGTTCGGCAGCAGCTCGATGCTGTGTGGGTTCGCCGGCCGGCCGACGTCGGCGGCCCAGTACGAGCCCGTGCCCTGCGGGTAGGGGACGACGGCGGCGAGGCCGTAGGAGTCGGTGGTGAGCAGGTAGGCCTGGTTGCCGCGGTGCCGGAGCTTGGCCTCGTCGGGGAGTCCCCAGTTGTCGACGAGGTCCTCGAGCCCGTTCGCGGCGGTGGGCCGCCAGCGCCAGCTGACCTGGGCCTTGCTCCACGCGACGTCGTCGGAGGCGAGAACGAGGATCTGGTCGGAGGCCTGCTCGGTGATCGCGATCGCGGCCTCGCTGTCGCCGGCCGTGGTCTGTCCCGCGGCCGAACCCGCGACGACGAGCGACGTGGCCACGGCCGCGGCGAGAACAGCGGCGAGCATCGTGATGCGCATGGGCTCGGAGTATTCAGGCGCTCCGTGAACGGTCGGCGGCTCCCAGGCGACACCGTCCGGTCCCGGCCGTCTACAGCTGGACGGAGGTCGCGACCTCGTGCTGCCAGACCTCGGCCGACAGGATCGCCGCCGCCTGGTCGCCCGACGTTCCCTCGCCCCGGAAGGCCTCGACGGCGGCGACCGAGTCCCACTGCTCGAGGATGTTGATCCGACCCGGCTCCAGCGGGTCCGCGGACAGGTGGAAGTCCACGCAGCCCGGAGCCTCGCGGGCGAGGCGGCTGACCTGCTTGGCGTCGGTCAGGAACCGCTCTCGCTCCGCGGGCTCCACGTACAGCCGTCCGGTGACCAGGATCATGGGCACGGCGCGGGGTCGAGGCGCTCGGCGAGTCGCTGCAGCCGTACGGCCGCCCCGCGCAGGGAGTTGCCGAGCACGTGCACCCGGCTCATCCTGCTCGTCTGGTGCGGCCGCAGGACTTCGGCGATCCGGTCCTCGTGCAGCTGCCGAGCGATTTCGTAATTGATGAAGTACATGGGAACTCTCCTTCCTGCTTGTACGATGTGACTATCAAAGAGTTCGTCTTGCCAAGAGTTTGATACCCAAAGTCTTAGCTTGTCAAGGGAGACCATGAGCGATTCCGTGGAAGCGGCCCTGGCCCGCGATCTCGCCGGCCACCCGAACGCCGACCCGACGGTCGAGGCGGTGGTGAAGCGGATCGTGCAGATCGGCCGCCAGTACGAACGCGCGGCCCGCGACGTCACCGCACAGCACGGGATCTCGCTGGCCGACGCCGAGGTGCTGTTCCTGCTCGCGCACACCGACGAGCGCGAGCTCACGCCCGGGCAGCTGGCGAAGAACCTCCAGATCACCGCCGGCAGCATGACCGCCCGCCTCGACCGGCTCGAACGGGCCGGCTACCTCGAGCGCCGCGTCGACCCCGACAACCGCGTGTACGTACGGATCGCGCTCACCGAGGGCGGCGACAACCTGCACCACGAGGTGGTCGACGACCTCGTCGCGCTCCGCCGCGACCTGATCGCGGACGCCCTGAGCGGGACGAAGCTCGGTCAGCTGAACACGTTGCTGCGCACGGTCCTCACGCACATCGAGCGGCCGGCTTAGGGAGCCTTCCGGAGCCACTCCTCGACGCCGAGCACGTGCACGGTGGCCAACGCGCGGGCCGTCTCGGGCTGGCGGGCGCGCATGGCGTCGAGGATCGCGACGTGCTCGGCGACCGTACGTTCGACCGCGCCCTCCTGGGTGAGGCCGCGCCAGATGCGCGCCCGGACGGTCGGCGCGCACAGGCTGTCGAGCAGCGACTTCAGCACCGAGTTGCCGGACGCGGCGGCGATCCGGCTGTGGAACTCCAGGTCGTTCGCGACGAGCTCCTCGACCGTCGAGTCCGCGTGGATCTTGTCGAGGTGCTTCTGCAGCGCGTCGATGTCCTCGAGGTCGATGCGGATCGCCGCCTGCGCGGTGACCGCGGGCTCGAGCATGCGGCGGACCTCGAAGATCTCGAGCAGGGTGTCGTCGTGGTGCAGGTCCACCAGGAAGGACAGCGCCTCGAGCAGCAGGCTGGGCGCGAGGCTGGTGACGTACGTGCCGTCGCCCTGCCGTACGTCGAGGATGCGCAACGCGCTCAGGGCGCGGACGGCCTCGCGCAGCGAGCTTCGGGAGAGCTCGA
Organism: uncultured Actinomycetota bacterium; assembly: GCA_963762635.1. Lineage (GTDB taxonomy): Bacteria > Actinomycetota > Actinomycetes > Propionibacteriales > Actinopolymorphaceae > Tenggerimyces. The sequence continues at coordinate 259,743 of CAVXLQ010000002.1, read as the reverse complement.
GGTTGGAGGCGAGATCGGCCTCCTTCGGCAACCGGTCGCCGGGCCGCAGGCGACCGGAGACGATCATCTCCTTGATCTTCTCGATCGCCTCGTCCGTGACAGCCATGGCGCCCATTGTGCCCACCGCCTGCTCGCTACGGTGGGACGATGCGCCGCGTCGACGATCCACGCTTCCGCGCGGCGTTGCAGGCGGTGGAGTCGAGCATCGCCGCGAGCTGGGCCGCGTTCTGCGCCGAACACGAGGCCTCCGGGCCCGAACTGGCGGAGATCGTTCTGCAGAATCCCGCCGAGTTCGAGTGGCGCGTGGTCGACGCCGCGATGGGCCAGCTGACGTGCGCGGAGTGCGGCAGCAGGCGGGGCGCCGGGCCGGTGGAGTGCTCCGCGTGCGAGTTCGCGAACGGGATGCGCTTCGGGGCGATCGAGATCGACCGCCCGAACGTCCCACCCGGCAACGAGCACGCGATCCGGGTGTCGTCCGCGGTCGCGAGGACGCGGCACCGCTATCTGCCGCGGGTGCGCTGCGGGTACGAGGTGGTGCTGCCCGACCTGCTCGACGGCAAGCTGCCGACGACCGCGCAAGCCCAAGCAGCGAAGGCGATGATCGACAGGCTCGGCGACGACGAGCTCGAGGCGCTGACCTCCCTGCCCTAGCCGAGGCCCACCGCAGCCGCGGCCTCGCGGAGCAGGGCGATGTGCTCGTCGACGGTCTTGCGGCCGCCCGGCATCGTGTTCACCGAGACGTGGGTCGCGGACGCCTTACGCCAGCCCTCGGCCTCGTCGGCGACCTTGTCCAGCTCGCCGGACCGTACGACGATCCGCCCCTCCATCCCGATCTCCGCCGGGTCGCGTCCGTGCCGCTGGGCGGCGGCGTGGACGCGGGCGATCAGGTCGTCCAGCTTCGCGCCCGGCGCGACCTGCGGGAACCAGCCGTCGCCGACCCGTCCCACCCGGTCGAACGCCGCCTCGGCGCGCTCGGCACCCAGCCAGATCGGGATCGGCCGCTGGACCGGCAGCGGCGCGAGGCCGGCGGCCTGGACGTTGTGCCGGCTGCCCTCGGAGGTGACGACGGGCTCGGTCCAGAGCCGCTTCATCAGGTCGATCTGCTCGTCGAGTACGCGGCCGCGCCTGTGGAAGTCCTCGCCGAGCGCCTCGTACTCGACCTTGTTCCAGCCGACACCCACGCCGAGCCGCAGCTTGCCGCCGGACAGGATGTCGACCTCCGCCGCCTGCTTCGCCGCGAGCGCCGCCTGCCGCTGCGGCAGCACGATCACGCCGGTGACGAGCTCGAGCGGCGAGAACGCGGCCAGCCAGCCGAACAGCACGAACGGCTCGTGGAACGTGTCGTGCAGGTCGTACGCGCCCTTCCACCCCTCGCGGACGGTCGGGTCGGCGCCGAGCACGTGGTCGTAGACCAGCAGATGCTGGTAGCCCAAGCCGGCCGCGGCCTCGGCGTACGCACGGATCCCGCCCGGGTCCGCGCCGATCTGGGTCTGGGGGAAAACCACTCCGATCCGCATGCCTCCGTCTTAGCACGCGGGGTGACGGGGAACCCGTTTTCGGTTCGGCATCGGTCACCTGTATCTTTGACTCTCGCCCGCCCCAATAGCTCAGTCGGCAGAGCGTCTCCATGGTAAGGAGAAGGTCTACGGTTCGATTCCGTATTGGGGCTCTGCGCCGGGTTCTCCCGGTTATGCAGCGGTGTAGCTCAGACGGTAGAGCAAGCGGCTCATAATCGCTGTGTCGCCGGTTCGAGTCCGGCCACCGCTACCACTCGCTTGTCTCGATGGGGCACCATCGAGGCAAGCACCATGCAGCACCACCTGACCGACAACCGACCAAGAGGCATCCCGTGGCCGCCAAGAGCGCTGACGTCCGCCCCAAGATCACTATGGCTTGCACCGAGTGCAAGGAGCGGAACTACATCACCAAGAAGAACCGGCGTAACGACCCCGACCGGCTCGAGCTGAAGAAGTTCTGCCCGCGCTGCCGGACCCACACGCCACACCGCGAGACGCGCTAGTCGCTGTCCGTGACAGTCAGGGCCCGCCCCTCCTACGGGGCTGGGCCCTCTTCTGCGTTACTCACCTTGAAGGGGTACGTTCGCCGCCATGCCGCTCGCTGACGACCTGGTCGGTCGTACGTACACCTCGCCGGCGCCGTACGAGGTGAGCCGCGCGAAGATCGCCGAGTTCGCCGCCGCCGTCGGTGACCCGAACCCCGCGTACACCCATCCGGACAACGCGAAGGTCGTCGCGCCGCCCACGTTCCCGATCGTGATCGTGATGGACCTGCTCAGCGCGATGCTCGCCGATCTCGGCGTCCCGCTGCACAAGATCATGCACGCGGACCAGAAGTTCGCCTACGCGCGACCGATCCGCCCCGGCGACCGGCTGAGCGCGACGCTGACGATCGAGACGATCCGCTCGATGGGCGGCACCGACCTCGTCATCACCAAGACCACCGTCGCCACCGAGGACGGCGAGCCGGTCTGCACCACCAGCGCGACCGTCGTCCACAAGGGAGATTCAGCGTGACCGCCGTCGAGGTCGGCACCGAGCTGCCGAGCCAGACCGTACGCATCGACCGCGCGACGCTGGTCCGCTACGCGGGTGCCTCCGGGGACTTCAACCCGATCCACTGGAGCGACCGCGTCGCCCGCGCGGTCGGCCTGGAGGGCGTGATCGCGCACGGCATGCTCACCATGGGCGCCGCCGCCCGCCTCGTCACCGAGTGGGCAGGCGACCCCGAGCGGGTCGAGGAGTACTCGACCCGCTTCACCAACCCGATCGCTGTTCCCGACTCCGACGAGCCGGTCGACCTCGTGGTCACCGGCAAGGTCGCCGCGGTCCTCGACGACGGACGGGTCCGCATCGACCTCACCGCCACGGTCGGCGAGACCAAGGTCCTCGGCATGGCCCGCGCGGTCGTACGGGTCGCCTGATGTACGACGTGCCGCTCTCGACGCTCACCACCCTGCGGCTCGGCGGGCCGGCGAAGGAGCTCCTGGAGCTCACCGACACCGAGGAGCTGTGCGAGACCGTTCGGCGGCTCGACGCCGCGGGCGCGGCCGTGCTGATCCTCGGCGGCGGCAGCAACCTCGTGGTCGGCGACGCCGGCTTCCCCGGCACGGTCGTCCGCGTCGCGACGCGTGGGATCGCCGTCGAGGACGACTCGTCCTGCGGCGGCGTGACGGTCCGGGTCGCCGCGGGGGAGAACTGGGACGCGTTCGTCGAACACGCGATCGGGCAGGGCTGGGTGGGCATCGCTGCGCTCTCCGGCATTCCCGGCCTCGTCGGTGCGGCGCCGATCCAGAACGTGGGCGCGTACGGCCAGGAGGTCGCCGACACCCTCGCGCAGGTCCGGGTCTGGGACCGCGTCGACGGGCAGGTGCGGACTTTCGCCAACGCCGACTGTGGCTTTGGGTACCGGACGAGCCGCTTCAAGCGCGAGCCGGAGCGGTACGTCGTGCTCGAGGTGGTCTTCCAGTTCCGGGTCGGCGACCTTGGCGCGCCCGTGCGGTACGCCGAGCTCGCGCGCACGCTCGGCGTCGAACTCGAACGCCGGGTTCCGCTGGGATCGATGCGCGACGCCGTCCTCCAGCTGCGCCGTGGCAAGGGGATGGTGCTCGACGCCGACGACCACGACACGTGGAGCGCTGGCTCGTTCTTCACCAACCCGATCCTCGACGCCGCGCACGCCGCCAACCTGCCCGGCGACGCGCCGCAGTGGCCGGCTGGCGAGGGGCTGGTGAAGACCAGCGCTGCTTGGCTGATCGAGCAGGCCGGGTACGTGAAGGGGTACGGCAGCGGATCGGTTCGGCTGTCGAGCAAGCACACGCTCGCTTTGACCAACCGAGGTGGCGCGTCGACCGAGGAGCTGCTCGCGCTCGCCCGCGAGGTCCGCGACGGCGTGCGGTCGGCGTTCGGGATCGATCTGGTGCCCGAGCCCGTACTGGTCTCCGCGGACCTCTAGCCGCGCCGGCGTACGCCGCGACGCCGAGGGAACGCCTGCTGACCTGGCTCACCTCGTTGCGGAGCCGTCCGACCGACCGCCTGCTGGTCGGCCAGGAGATCTCGGCCTGGGACTCCGGCTCGTACGACCCCTCGTCGACGGGCTCGAGAGCGCGACCGGCAAGCGGCCCGCGCTCGTCGGGCTGAGCATCAACGAGCCGGGCGACAACGACGTTCGCAGCGTCGACCTCCTGCTGCTCGACCACCATCGCCGCGGCACCGAAGCCCGACCTGCGCCAGCTGCTGAGCTCCACGCCCGACTCGGCGCCCAAGCGCGCGTAGTGGCGCGACCTGCCCGCGTATCTGACGGCCCGCTTCGGCAACCTGCTCTGGTGGTACTCGGCGGCGACGGCCGCTCGACTTGTTCCAGGAATCTCGGCTTCTAGACCGACATCCCTGTGACAACTCACCTTCGCTCGGTCAAGCCTCCGTCGCGAGCCAGTCCTCCACGCCCTTCAGCAGGCGCTCCTTGACGTCGGCGGGCGCGCAGCTCGCGCGGATCGACATGCGGGCCAGCTCGGCCAGCTCGGCGTCGGAGAAGCCGTGCCAGCGGGCGATGCGGTACTGGCCGGTGAGGCGGACGCCGAACAGCAGCGGGTCGTCGGCGCCGAGTGCGATCTGGACGCCGGCCTCGAACAGCTTCCGCAGCGGTACGGCCGCCGGGTCGGGGTAGACGCCGAGCGAGACGTTGCTCGCGGGGCAGACCTCGAGCGGCACGCCCTGGGTGGCGATCCGGTCCAGCAGTGCCGGATCCTCGACGGACCGTACGCCGTGTCCGACGCGGGTCGCGTGCAGCCAGTCCAGACAGGCCGTGACGCTCTCCGGGCCCATCAGCTCGCCGCCGTGCGGGACGCTCGCGAGCCCGGCCCGTTCGGCGATCGCGAACGCGCGGGCGAACGTGTACGGCTCGCCCCTGCGCTCGTCGTTCGAAAGCCCGAACCCGACGACGCCGCGGCCCGCGTACTGCCCGGCGAGCCTCGCGAGCGTGCGAGCGTCGAGCGGGTGCCGGATCCGGTTGGCGGCGATGACGAGCGCGACGCCGACCCCGGTGCGTTCGGACGCGTCCCGGACCGCGTCGAGGACGAGGTCGGTGAACGCGGTGATGCCGCCGAAGCGGGCGCCGTACCCCGACGGGTCGACCTGGATCTCCAGCCAGCCCGAGCCTTCCGCTGCCTCGTCCTGGACGGTCTCCAGGACGAGGCGGCGAACGTCCTCCTCGGTCTTGAGGACCGAGCGGGCGGTGTCGTAGAGGCGCTGGAAGCGGAACCAGCCCTTCTCGTCGGTCGCGAGCAGCTGCGGCGGCCACGACTCCCGCAGGGAATCCGGCAGCCGGATGCCGTGCTGGTCGGCGAGCTCGACGAGCGTCCCGTGCCGCATCGACCCGGTGAAGTGCAGGTGCAGGTGCGCTTTCGGGAGCGGGTCGAGCGGACGGTCGTCGGTCACGGGCGGGTTAGTCCGTCGCTTCCGAGAGCAGCTTCTGGATCCGGGTGACGCCCTCGACGATGTCGTCGTCGCCGAGCGCGTACGAGAACCGCAGGTAGCCCGGCGTACCGAACGCCTCGCCCGGCACCGCGGCGACCTCGACCTCGTCCAGCAGCAGCTCGGCCAGCTCGGCGGAGGTCTGCGGCCGCTTGCCGCGGATCAGCTTGCCGAGCGCCCCCTTCACCGACGGGTACGCGTAGAACGCGCCCTTCGGCAGCGGGCAGACGAAGCCGGGCACGTCCGACAGCAGCCCCACGATCAGCTTGCGGCGGCGGTCGAACGCCTCGCGCATCGCCGCGGCCGCCGACAGGTCGCCGGACACCGCGGTGATCGCGGCCCGCTGGGCGACGTTGCTGACGTTGCCGCACAGGTGCGACTGGTAGTTGGCCGCGGCCTTGATCACGTCGGTCGGCCCGACCAGCCAGCCCACGCGCCAGCCGGTCATCGCGTACGTCTTCGCGAGACCGTTGACGACCAGGCAGTGGTCGGCGAGCTCGGGGACGACGACCGGGATCGAGGCGGACTCGACGCCGTCGTAGGTGAGGTGCTCGTAGATTTCGTCCGAGACGACCCAGACGCCGTGCTCGACCGCCCACTCGCCGATCGCCTCGAGCTGGTCGGCGGAGTAGACGGCGCCGGTCGGGTTGCTCGGGGAGCAGAGCAGCAGGGCCTTCGTACGGTCGGTGCGCGCGGCCTCGAGCTGCTCGACGGTCGCGAGGTAGTCCTGGCTCTCGTCGGTCTCGACCGCGACAGGAACGCCGCCGGCGAGCGTGATCGACTCGGGGTAGGTAGTCCAGTACGGCGCGGGCAGCAGCACCTCGTCGCCCGGGTCGAGCAGCACGGCGAACGCGACGTACGTGGCCTGCTTGCCGCCGTTCGTCACCAGCACCTGGTTGGCGGCGACCTCGAACCCGCTGTCCCGCTTGGTCTTCGCGGCGATCGCGTCGCGCAGCTCGGGGAGGCCCGCGGCGGGGGTGTAGCGGTGGTTGCGCGGGTCGGCGCACGCCTCGACGGCGGCCTGGACGATGTAGTCGGGCGTGGGGAAGTCGGGCTCGCCCGCGCCGAAGCCGATGACCGGTCGGCCCGCTGCCTTGAGCGCCTTCGCCTTGCCGTCGACCGCGAGCGTGGCGGACTCGGCGATATTGCCGATCCGCGTGGAGATGCGGGCTCGTTCGGCGGCGGGTTGGCTCTGGGCGTCGGTGCCTGGTGAAATGGTCATGAGGACATGGTTCCAAACGTGGCCAGCGGTTTGACAGTGAGGCCGGTTCGCGTAGGTCGCGTCTGGTCCCGTACACTCTTCACTCTGGTGGTCCTGCACCGTTTGTTGGTGTGCCTGGACTGCCGTAGGGCAGTGGCTCAATTGGTAGAGCAGCGGTCTCCAAAACCGCAGGTTGGGGGTTCGAGTCCCTCCTGCCCTGCCGGCTCCGGCTCGCCCGAGTGGGAGCCAAGCGTGATCGACGACCACGGTGAGGATGAACAGTGACGGAGACGCGCGGGTCTACGGCGACCCCGGAGCGTGCCCGCCCGGAGAAGTCGGGTGACGGCGGTCCCATCGCTCGTGTCGGCCTGTTCTACCGCCAGGTGGTCGCCGAGCTGCGCAAGGTCATTTGGCCGACCCGCCAGCAGCTCATCACCTACTGGACGGTCGTGCTGGTGTTCGTGCTCGCGATCATCGGGATCGTGTCGGTCCTCGACCTGGGGATCGGCTGGCTGATGCTGAAGGTCTTCGGCTGACGGTTCTTGTCGACATCGCGGGCGGGGCACGGAAGTACCTGCTGACCGCCCAGCGAGCAGCGAAGGCTACGCGAGAGAGAAAACGGAGAGTCACAAGTGTCCGACTGGGACGACCAGATCCGCGACCCGGAGGGTCAGGACGAGCAGAAGTCTGCCGTCGCGACCGACCTGGCCGAGGGTGCGACCGACGCCTCCGACGGCCCCGAGGTCTCTGACGTTTCCGACGCCGAGGCGACCTCGGTGGAGCTGGACGACGCCGCCGATGCCGCTTCTTCGGCTGATGCCGAGTCCGACGACTCCGACGAGGCGCCTGACGTCGACGTGCCGGCTGGCGACCCGCTCGAGGAGTTCCGCGAGGCGCTGCGTTCCAAGCCTGGCGACTGGTACGTCATCCACACGTACTCCGGCATGGAAAACCGTGTGAAGGCCAACCTGGAGAACCGCATCCAGAGCCTCAACATGGAGGACTACATCTACGAGGTAGTCGTTCCGCAGGAGGAGGTCGCGGAGATCAAGAACGGTCAGCGCCGGATGGTGCGGCGGACCGTTCTCCCCGGGTACGTCCTCGTCCGCCTGGACCTCACCGACGAGTCGTGGGCAGCCGTTCGGCACACCCCGTCGGTGACCGGCTTCGTCGGGCACGCACACCAGCCGGTGCCGCTGAGCCTCGAAGAGGTCGAGAAGATGCTCGCGCCGGCGATCGAAGAGGCCGCGCAGGAGCAGGCCGGCGGCGAAACGAAGAAGAAGAAGGCCGAGGTCGTCGACTTCGCGGTGGGCGACTCGGTCATGGTGGTCGACGGCCCGTTCGCGACGCTGCACGCCACGATCACCGAGCTCAACCCCGAGTCGCAGCGCGTCAAGGCGCTCGTGGAGATCTTCGGCCGGGAGACCCCGGTGGAGCTCTCGTTCACTCAGATCCAGAAGGTCTGAGACACCACCCGGTTCACATCATCAGAGGACGCACACAGACATGCCCCCCAAGAAGAAGATCGCTTCAGTCCTGAAGCTGCAGCTCCAGGCTGGCCAGGCGACGCCCGCCCCGCCCGTGGGTACGGTGCTCGGCCCGACCGGCATCAACATCATGGAGTTCACCAAGTCGTACAACTCGCAGACCGAGTCGCTGCGCGGGAACGTGATCCCGGTCGAGATCACGATCTACGAGGACCGTTCGTTCTCGTTCGTCACCAAGACGCCGCCCGCGGTCGAGCTGATCAAGAAGGCCGCCGGCCTCGACAAGGGCTCGCCGACGCCGCACACCGTCAAGGTCGCGTCGGTCACGCGGGCGCAGGTCCGCGAGATCGCCGAGACCAAGATGCCCGACCTGAACGCCAACGACATCGACGCGGCGATGAAGATCGTCGAGGGCACTGCCCGGTCGATGGGTGTCACGGTCAAGTAGTTCTTTCCCTTAGTGGGAGGGCCGCGCTGGCCCGTACCACGCTCTCTTTGTCTTTGAGGAGACAGCAATGAAGCGCAGCAAGTCCTACCGAGCCGCCGCCGAGAAGGTGGACCATTCCGTCCTCTATGGTCCCCGCGAGGCCGTGGCTCTGGCCAAGGAGAACACGTCGACGAAGTTCGACCAGACCGTCGACGTCGCCATGCGGCTCGGCGTCGACCCCCGCAAGGCCGACCAGATGGTCCGCGGCACGGTCAACCTGCCCCACGGCACCGGCAAGACCGCCCGCGTCCTGGTCTTCGCGACCGGCGACCGCGCGTCGGACGCCGAGGCCGCCGGAGCCGACTACGTGGGCTCCGACGACCTGATCGAGCGCATCAACGGCGGCTGGCTCGACTTCGACGCCGTCGTCGCGACCCCCGACCTGATGGGCAAAGTCGGCCGCCTGGGCCGCGTGTTGGGCCCGCGCGGCCTGATGCCGAACCCCAAGACCGGCACCGTGACCGCCGACGTGACGAAGGCCGTGACGGAGATCAAGGGCGGCAAGATCGAGTTCCGCGTCGACCGCCACGCCAACCTGCACTTCATCATCGGCAAGACCTCGTTCTCCGAGCAGCAGCTGGCCGAGAACTACGCTGCGGCTGTGGACGAGATCATGCGACTGAAGCCGTCATCCGCCAAGGGCCGGTACCTGAGGAAGATCACGGTCTCCACGACCATGGGCCCCGGCATCCCCGTGGACCCGAACAAGGTCAAGGTCGAAGAGTCGACTTCCTGACCTCAGCTTTCGCGCAGAGCCGGCCACCTCTTCGGAGGTGGCCGGCTCTTTTGCGTTGTCCACAGATTCAGTTCTGGGCGGTTTACGCCCTTTGTCGCCGCAGTTACGATGATCCCGGGCGGTCGTGCGCGGCCGTCGAGGCACATGCGGGGGTATAGACGTGCGGCGGTACTTGGTTCTCCTGACGGCAGCCACGGCTGCCGCTCTCATCGTGGCCGGCTGCGGAGCCAGCCCGGAGCCTCCGACCGTGAGCGATCCCGAGCCGACCACCTCGTCCACCCAGGCTCCAGAACCGACCCCGGCTCCTACTTCGGCGGTGCCGAGCCCATCGGCAACGTCAACTGACGGACCGAAGAACGTGATCTCGCCGAACGCCGTGGACCCCGCGGTGGCGGCGGAAGCGACCGCGTTCGTCCGAGCGTTCATCAAGACCATCGACCAAGCGTCGCTGTCGGGGAAGTTCGATGCGGTCAAGAAGCTCTACACCGACGCGTGCGGCGAGTGCCGGTCGACGGTCAGGTCGCTCGAGCGGATCTACAGCGATGGTGGTCGTCTCGAGGGCGGCGCCTACACCAATCCGCGCTTCACGGTCGGCGACTCGGGGCGTGAGTCGATTCTGATCACGGTGGAGAGCACGATCGCGGCGTACAAGGTCCACAACGCGTCAGGCAAGGTCGTGCAGAACGAGCCGGCCAAGCCGGACGTGTCGAACTTCTTTGTCAGCAAGAGCTCAGCCGGCTGGCGCGTCATCGCCTGGACCTGAGGGGGCATCGCTATGCGGCTCTGGGGACTGCTCGCGGGTGGAACGGCCATCGCGGTGGTCGTGGGTCTGCAGCTCGCGGCCATCCCAGGCGCGTCGGCGGTGCCCGAGACGGGCGATCTCAACTGGCACTACCACGAAGAAGGCGGCGGTTACTACCGCGAGCCGGAGGGCGGCGAGGAAGGCGGCGGCGGTGGAGGCAGCCCCGCTTCCGTTCTCGTCGAGGTCGGGTCGCCCTGGGTGTGCCGGCACTCCGACGATCACCGATGCAGCCCGCCGTGGGCACAGGGCGGAACGTCCTGGTGTGGGCCTGACTACGGCGAGCCCGGGCTTGGCCCGAACGGTTTGCCCTGGTTCGCGCATGCCCGCTTCACTCGGGAAGTGACTGATCCGGCGAACCCTGGTCCGTGGATGATCGACACGAACTGGGGTGGCGGCCTCGGAACGGACTGTGTGGAGGTAGGCCCCGAAGACTGGGTCTCGCTGGAGGACATCCGCACTTGGGTGGTCGACTACTCGATCATCCGCGACCTCCCCGACCCGGTGGCGGTGATCAGCCCGAATCCCCAGGGCCTGGTGAACCTGCCAGTGGTGGTCTCGACCGACTATCCAGGCAACATTCCCGGCGTGAACCTCAACGCCGACCCGATCACGTTGACGATCCCGATCGACATCCCGCGTCCGGGCGGCAACCTCGTCGGAGAACTCCGAGCCCAGGCCAAGTTCACCTGGACGTTCGAGGGACGCGCCGACAAGGTCAACGGCCGAGGTCACACATACACGCCTGAAGTCGACCCTCGCAACGACGGTGGCTATTACGTCAAGAACACCTTCACCCAGACCGGTGACTGGAACGTTCATCTCGACGTCCTGTGGACCGGCGAGGTGGACGTGGAGGGGATGGTCTCCCAGCCGATCCCGCCGATCGCGTTCGACTACGACGCCACGGTCAACGTCGTGGAGTCCAAGCCGGTCCTGGGCAAGAGGTAGCGGTCGACACCCTGCAGCGGGAACCGTCTGTAGCCGTGCCGACGTCGAAGGTCCCGACATCTCAGAATCACGGGCCCGCCTTCACTTCGTAACTACGGACCGTTACGCTGCTCCCGGTCCGGAGCGTGCGGTTCCGGACTTTGGGGCACAACAGGGGTGTGAGCGTGCGGTTCTCGGTAGGACTCGCGGCAGCGGTCGCGCTTGCCTGCACGCTGGCCGCGTGCGGCGGTGGGACTCCTGAGCCGCCTCCGCTCGACTCCCCGGCTCCCACCAAGTCGGCGAGCGCTGAGCCGACCCCTGAGCCCTCGGCCACCCCCAGCGCGAAGCCCACAGCTTCGCCGCGCCCGACGGACGTGGTCCAGACCGGTGGCGGTGGGAAGGTGGACGCGGCGACCAAGGCTGCGGCCACGGCCTTCACCAAGAAGGTATTGGCCGCTCTGGACAAGGCCACCACCACGGGCGACTTCAAGGACGTCCAGGCGGTCTTCGACACGAGTTGCTCGAGCTGCAAGGACGGGATTGCCTACATCCAAGGGATCTACGCCAAGAACCAGAAGATCGTCGGCGGTCAGTACGAAGACCCGAAGTTCAGCGTGGCCGGCTCGCCGGTCGCCGACGTCGTCGTCCGGGTAGACAGCACCGTCGCCGCGTACAAGGTCGTGAGCGCGTCGGGCAAGACCATCGGGCAGGCAGGTGCGGAGCCCGATGTCTCGAATTTCCACCTGAAGAAGTCAGGTGACACGTGGCACGTCGTTCGCTGGTCTTACAGCTAGGGGAGAGCATGCGCGTCGCCAGGATTCTCATCGCCGCCGTCGCGGCCCTGTCCGTCGTTGCGTTGAGCCAGGTCGGACTCGCCGAGCCGGCCAAGGCCGCGCCCACCGGCCCGGGCATCAGCTGGCAGTACAGCTCCGAGGCGAACGCCTACTGGCGTGCGCCAGAGGACACGCCGGCCCCCAGCAACGACGGACCACTGCTGGCCTGGACCCAGTACAGCGGGCAGAAGGACCTGACCTGCCCCGCGGGCGACCCTGCCTACGCCTGTGAAGGGGATCCTGCCGAGATCGTGGGCATTTACTGCTCCGACCTTCCGGGTCCCACCGGTCTGCCGGAGTTCGCCTGGATCCGGTGGGAGCGAACCCCGGAGCCGGACGGCACGATGGGTCCGTGGATCGGTAAGGAAGCGGACTGCGACGAGCCCGGCGACGAGGACGTCATCACGATGGACGAGATCCATCAGCAGGTTCTGAACGCCGACATCTTCCACCGGTTGCCGGAGCCCGTTCCGGCGATCAAGCCCGCTCCCAAGGGCCTGGTCAACCTGCCGGTGATCGTGTCGACCGACTACCCGAACCCCGACGACCCGATCATCGCCGGGAACGTGGTCCAGAGAGACCCGGTCATCGTCGAGCTCCAGGTCGTCGTCACAGGTGGCCGAGAGCCCTTCTACGGGACGATCCGAGCCTGGCTGGACGACTACGTCTGGACGTTCAAGGACGGTGGTGGCAACACGGTGAAGACAGTCTCGGGTCGTGGGCCAGGTAACCCCTACACGAGCAGCGTCGACCCGCGGACCAACCCCGGCTACTACATCTCGCACACGTTCCGCGAAGCCAGTACCGGGAACCAGGTCCTCCTGAACGCGAGCTGGGTGGGCGAGATCCACGTCGAAGGAATCGGCGTCGACGAGCCGATGACTCCCGTGCCGATCAACGGTGCGTCGGCCGAGTTCAGCGTCGTCGAGTCTGAGCCGGTGCTGGGCGACAGATAGTCCCTGGCTCTCGACGGGCCCGGACCTCCCGATGGGAGATCCGGGCCTTTCGCGTTCCGTAATCGCGCGGTCGCGGCGCGCGAGGGGTGGTGCGGAGCGGGCGGGGGAGGGTCGTTACGATGCTCCGACATCTAGGGGTCCGTACGCGTACGGGGCATTCGTGGGGGGTTGCCCGGTCGCGGCGCGCGTAGGGGTAGGCGCGTTCGAAGGCGCAGGGGACAACAGACCGAGATCCGGGAGGTTCCACGTATGACACTGCGACGACTTGCCGTTACGGCGAGTGTCCTGTGTATGACGTTCGGTATGGCGGCCTGCAACCAACAAGCCGATCCGAAGGCTCAGGTGGCCGTCGAGGCACCGGCCAAGGCCAGCGCCAAGCCCACCAAGGCCGCTCCCAGCGAGAAGCCCGTGGCCGCGGCCAAGGCGAGCCCCACCAAGGCGGCGGAACGTTCCACGCGCAGTGAGGACCGCAAGAAGGCCAAGCCGAAGGAGAAGCTCACCGCTCGTTCGCTGACGGCGAAGGCCGTCGAGGCGGCGAACGGCAAGGGCACCGCGAAGATCAAGCTCGCGACGAAGAACGCCCAGCTCGAGCAGTTCGAGGGCGAGGTCCGGTTCGGCGCGAAGGACTTCGCGCGCCGCTCGACCGTCGTGTCACAGGGCTCCGAAGTCGGGATGATCCTGCTGCCGAACGCGATCTACATGAAGGTCCCCGGCATGACCGACGACGACAAGAAGCCGTGGGTCGACGTCGCGGGCCTCAGCGCCAGCAAGAACTCCACCGAGCAGGCCACGGCCGCGATGCTCGCCTGGATGCGGCAGAGCATCGACCCGACCGCGCAGCTCGCGGGTCTGCAGTACGGCAAGATCACCAGCAGCACCCCCGCCGACGTCGAGGGCAAGGCCACCACGAAGCACCACGTCGAGGTCAAGCTCTCCGACCTGGCGAAGCTGAAGTCCGGTGCCCAGGCCGCGTACCAGCAGCTGGCCTCGCGCGGCGTGAAGAAGCTCGCGTACGACCTGTACGTCGACGACGCCTTCCTGCCGCACCGCCTCGTCGTCCCGGTTCTGACCGACGGCGACCCGCTGGACTTCGTCTACTACGACTGGGGCGCCTCCCTCGACCTGGGCGCTCCGCCGGCCAGCCAGATCGGCAAACTGCCGAAGGGCTGAGGAGGTGGGCGTGGCGGCCCCCCGATGTGGCCGCCACGCCCGCCGTCCCGTACTCTGATCCGTAGCCAAAGACCGCCGGTTGCTGCCCTCTGGGCAGTCGAAGGTCCCGCGAGAGTTGTGGGCGGCCAGCGCAGGCGTGATCAGGGAATGCACGTAGGCATCGCCTCCGCCCTGCGCGTCCGCGCGGGGCGTTTCGCATTTTTCGGGTCCTTCCTTGCAACCGGCACCCCAGTGCAGTGGAAGGAGACCCATGGCGAGGCCGGACAAGGCAGCCGCGGTCGCCGAGCTCACCGATGAGTTCAAGAGCTCGAACGGCGCGGTCTTGACCGAGTATCGCGGGCTCACCGTCGCCCAGCTCAAGGAGCTGCGGCGTTCGATCAGTGAGAACGCCAGCTACGCCGTGGTGAAGAACACGCTGACCAAGATCGCCGCCAAGGAGTCCGGCTACGGGGAGCTCGACGAGCTGCTCCAGGGCCCCTCGGCGATCGCGTTCATCAAGGGCGACCCGGTCGAGGTCGCCAAGGGACTGCGTGACTTCGCCAAGGCGAACCCCAATCTCGTGATCAAGGGCGGCGTCCTCGACGGCAAGGCGCTCAAGGTCGACGAGATCACCAAGCTCGCGGACCTCGAGTCCCGCGAGGTCCTGCTTGCCAAGCTCGCGGGCGCCATGCTGGCGTCGCTGTCGGGCGCGGCATCGCTGTTCCAGGCTCCGTTGTCGCAGGCCGCTCGGCTCGCCGAAGCGCTGCGCGCGAAGGTCGAGGCCGAGGGCGGCGCTGCCCCGGCTACGGCCGAGGCGGAGGAGAGCGCCCCGGCTGCTGCCGAGGCGGAGGAGAGCGCCCCGGCTGCTGCCGAGGCCGAGGAAAGCGCCCCCGCTGACGACGCAGCCAGCGAGAGCTGAACCGCGTACCAGCAAAGCCACCAAGTGATAGTGCAAGAAACCAAGGAAAGGTAAGCCACTCATGGCGAAGCTCAGCACCGACGAGCTCCTGGACGCGTTCAAGGAGATGACGCTCCTCGAGCTCAGCGAGTTCGTGAAGCAGTTCGAGGACACCTTCGGCGTGACCGCGGCCGCCCCGGTCGCCGTCGCGGCGGCCCCCGCCGGCGGCGGCGCTGCCGCTGAGGCCCCGGAGGAGAAGGACGAGTTCGACGTCGTCCTCGAGGCCGCTGGCGACAAGAAGATCCAGGTCATCAAGGAGGTCCGCGCCCTCACCAGCCTGGGCCTGAAGGAGGCGAAGGACCTCGTCGAGGCCGCGCCGAAGCCCGTCCTGGAGAAGGTCAACAAGGAGCAGGCCGACAAGGCCAAGGAGGCCCTCGAGGCCGCTGGCGCTTCGGTGTCGCTGAAGTAGTACGAGGCAACACCGGCACGAACGCTCGTCGGAGGGGCGGTCATCGACAGGTGGATGGCCGCCTTTCTGCAGGTTTGGTGCGCCGAAGCCCGTCCTGGAGAAGGTCGCGGTGCCCATCAAGGGGGAGCAGGCCGACAAGGCCAAGGAGGCCCTCGAGGCCGCCGGCGCTTCGGTGTCGCTGAAGTAGTACGAGGCAACACCAGCACGAACGCTCGTCGGAGGGGCGGTCATCCACAGGTGGATGGCCGCCTTTCTGCAGGTCTGGTGCGCCGAAGCCCGTCCTGGAGAAGGTCGCGGTGCCCATCGAGGGGGAGCAGGCCGACAAGGCCAAGGAGGCCCTCGAGGCCGCTGGCGCTTCGGTGTCGCTGAAGTAGTACGAGGCAACACCGGCACGAACGCTCGTCGGAGGGGCGGTCATCCACAGGTGGATGGCCGCCCTTTCCGCATGTCCAGCGACGATCGAGTAGTCTGTCCAGTCTAGACAGACCAGAGTACGATCAGGCTCATGAGATGGCAGGTTCAGGAGGCGAAGCAGCGCTTCAGCGAGGTCGTGCGAAGAGCTCAGGAGGACGGGCCGCAGATCGTCACCAAACATGGGGAGGACATCGTCGTGGTGATCAAGGTCGAGGAGTACGAGAACTTGCAAGGGCACTACAACGCGGCGTTTCTTGCGCATCTCAGGGCCATGCCTGAGATTCCCGACGAGTTCCTGGAACGACCACGCGGCATCAGTGATCGGGTGATCGATCTCGAGGACTAGTGACGTGGTCTTTCTCCTGGACACCAATGTGGTGTCGGAGCTGCGGAAGCCGAAGGCGCATCCGAACGTGGAAGCGTGGTTGGCCGGCCCCGCGGCCAGGTCGCAGGTCTATGTGAGTGTGCTGGTCGTCGGAGAGATCCGTGCGGGCATCGAGAAGGTGCGCCGTCGCGGCGATATCGCGCAGGCGCAACACCTCGAGGACTGGCTCGCTGAGACTCGTCATGCTTTCCGAGAAAGCATCGTGGGAATCTCATCCGAGGCCGCCGACGCCTGGGGTCGGATGGACCTTCCGCGGCCCAGCTCGGACATCGATGGGCTGATGGCAGCGACCGCGCTGGTCAACGGATGGACGTTCGTCACCCGCGACACACGTCAGCTGGAACGGACCGGGGTGCGGTTGTTCAATCCGTTCGAGGACTGACTCCCACATCCGCACGAAGTGGGCGATGTGTGGAAACGACCGTCGCGGGACACAAATCCTGGGAGACCGGGCTGGACCGGTAAGTGACTGGCGCGTAACCTCTGCTGCTTCGGTTCGTTGGGCTGCACCGGGGGAGCGCTGGTTGTTGCCCGCGCAAAGGGTCCGGCGGCCGGCTGCAAGACCCGTCCTAGGCCGCAAGGGAGTCAGTTGTGGGGGTGGAAGTCCGCGTCGAGGGATTGACGAAATCCTTCGGCGGCCAGCTGATCTGGCGGGATGTCACGCTCACGCTGCCCGAGGGCGAGATCAACGTGATGCTCGGCCCCAGCGGCACCGGTAAGTCGGTCTTCCTCAAGTGTCTCGTCGGCCTGCTCAAACCGGACAAAGGCCACATCTTCATCGAAGGCCGCGACGTCGCGACGTGCGGCGAGCGCGAGCTGTACGAGATCCGCAAGCTGTTCGGCGTCCTCTTCCAGGACGGCGCCCTGTTCGGCTCGATGAACCTCTACGACAACGTCGCGTTCCCGCTCCGCGAGCACACCAAGAAGTCCGAGAGCGAAGTCCGCCGCATCGTCATGGAGAAGATCGACATGGTCGGTCTCCAGGGCGCGGAGACCAAGCTCCCAGGCGAGATCTCCGGCGGCATGCGCAAGCGCGCCGGCCTCGCGAGGGCGCTCGTGCTCGATCCCGAGATCATGCTGCTGGACGAGCCCGACTCCGGCCTCGACCCGGTCCGTACGGCGTTCCTCAACCAGCTCATCGTCGATCTCAGCCAGGACACCGGCGCGACGTTCCTCATCGTCACCCACGACATCAACACCGCGCGGACGGTCCCCGACAACATCGGCCTGCTCTACCACCGGCACCTCGCCATGTTCGGCCCCCGCGAGATGCTGCTGTCCAGCGAGCAGCCCGTCGTCAGGCAGTTCCTCAACGCCCAACGGTTCGGCCCGATCGGCATGGCCGAGGAGAAGGACGCCGACGAGCTCGCCGCCGAGGCCGCGGCGGGCGTGGAACTGCCGCCGCTGCCGCCGATCCCCCTCCAGCTGATCCCGTCCGACGGCTACGCGCGGGACACCCAGCGCCAGCCGGGGGAGTGGTGCGCGGCGTACGGCGTCGCGCCGCCGCCCGGCTCGTTCCAGCCGACGGTGACGGCCGGGGTGGGATCGTGACCCGGAGTCCGATCGCACTTGTTCCAGGGATCTCGGCTTCTAGGCCGAGATCCCTGGAACAACTCGCCCGCGGGCGAGGAGGGGTGGCGTCGTGACCTGGACGCCCACCACGCCGGTCAAGGCGAGCGGCAGGCTGTTCGCCTTCACTCTGGACGTGCTGCGCGTCTTCCCGAGAAGGCCGTTCCAGTGGCGCGAGTTCCTCCAGCAGGCCTGGTTCATCGCCAGCGTCACGATCGTCCCGACCGCGCTCGTCGCGATCCCGTTCGGCGCGGTCATCGCCCTCCAGGTCGGCGGGCTCATCAAGCAGTTCGGCGCCCAGTCGTTCGCCGGCGCCGCGATGGTGCTCGCGGTCGTACGCGAGGCCGCGCCGATCGCCACCGCGCTGCTCATCGCCGGCGCCGGCGGCAGCGCGATCTGCGCCGACCTCGGCAGCCGCAAGATCCGTGAAGAGCTCGACGCCATGCAGGTCCTCGGGATCGACCCGCTGCAGCGACTCGTCGTGCCGAGGGTCCTCGCCGCCATGGTCGTCGCGGTCTTCCTGAACGGGCTCGTCTCCGTCGTCGGTGTCATCGGCGGCTACATCTTCAACGTCGTCCTCCAGGGCGGCACCCCCGGCGCCTACATCGCCAGCTTCACGGCCCTCGCCCAGCTGCCCGACTTATGGGCAGGCGAGATCAAGGCGCTCGTGTTCGGCTTCATCGCCGCGATGGTCGCGTCGTACAAGGGCATGAACGCCGGCGGCGGTCCCAAGGGCGTCGGCGACGCGGTCAACCAGAGCGTCGTGATCACGTTCATGCTGCTGTTCTTCGCCAACTTCGTCATGCAGGCGATCTACTTCCAGATCGTCCCGCCGAAGGGCGGCTGAGCATGGCAATGATCAAGAACGTCGCGACGGCGCCCGTCAAGCTCCTCGACCTGCTCGGCGCCCAGCTCTCCTTCTATCTCAAGGCCCTCGCCTGGACCCCGCGCACGATCCGCCGCTACCGCCGCGAGGTCTGGAAGACCCTCGCCGAGGTCGCGTTCGGCACCGGCGCGCTCGCGGTCATCGGCGGAACGGTCGGCGTGATCGCGTTCCTCGCGTTCTTCACCGGCACCGAGGTCGGCCTGCAGGGGTACGCGAGCCTCCAGCAGCTCGGCACCTCCGCGTTCACCGGCTTCGTCAGCGCCTACTTCAACACCAGAGAGATCGCCCCGCTCATCGCCGGCATCGCGCTCGCCGCGACCGTCGGCTGCGGCTTTACCGCCCAGCTCGGCGCGATGCGCATCTCCGAAGAGGTCGACGCGCTCGAGGTGATGGGCGTGCCGAGCCTGCCCTTCCTCGTCACCACCAGGATCGTCGCCGGCCTGGTGGCCATCATCCCGCTGTACGTGATCGGCCTGTTCTCCAGCTACTTCGCGACCAGGCTGATCGTCACCGGCTACTACGGCCAGAGCGCTGGCACCTACGACCACTACTTCCACCTGTTCTTACCGCCGTACGACGTGCTCTGGTCGTTCGGCAAGGTGCTCGTCTTCGCGGTCGTGATCATCCTGATCCACTGCTACCACGGCTACAACGCCTCCGGCGGACCCGCCGGCGTGGGCGTCGCCGTCGGACGCGCGGTGCGGACGTCGATCGTCGCGATCAACGTCGTCGATCTGCTGCTTTCGATGGCGATCTGGGGTGCCACCACGAGCGTCCGGCTGGCAGGGTAGGGCGAATGCCGCAGGGAGGCACGATTCGACGGCGGGCGCTGGGGCTCGCCTTCCTTGCTGTGCTCACGGCCTTCGGCTGGCTGACGTACGCCTCGTTCAACCAGATCTTCAAGCACACCACCGACGTCACGCTCGAGACCAGCCACATCGGCCTGCAGCTGGACAAGCACGCCGACGTGAAGCTGCGCGGCGCGATCGTCGGCGAGGTACGCGAGATCGAGGCGCAGGGCGACGGCGCCACGATCAAGCTCGCGCTCAACCCCGACGACGACCACCTGATCCCCTCGAACGTCACCGCACGGATCCTCCCGAAGACGCTGTTCGGTGAGAAGTTCGTCGACCTCGTCGTCCCCGAGCGTCGCAGCGAGCTCACGATCGCCGAGGGCGACGTGATCAGCCGCGACCGGACGAGGGTCGGCATCGAGCTCGAGACCGTGCTGAACGACGTCTATCCGCTGCTGCGAACGATCAACCCCGCCAAGCTGAACGCCACCCTGAACGCCGTCGCCACCGCTCTCGAGGGCCGCGGCGAGGCGATCGGCGACAACCTCGTCAAGCTGGACGGCTACCTCGAAGAGCTCAATCCCCACGTCCCCGCGCTCAAGCAGGACGTCACCGAGCTCGCGAACGTCGCCGACATCTACGACGACGCCACCCCAGATCTCGTACGCCTGTTGAAGAACGCCACCACGACCGGCAACACCGTCGTGCTGAAGAAGCAAGCCCTGCAGGACTTCCTCGTCGACCTCTCCGGCACCGCACAGACCGCCGACGACTTCCTCGCCAAGAACGAAGCCGGGCTGATCGAGCTCGGCGAGGTGAGCCGCCCGACGCTCGAGGTGCTCGCGACGTACTCGCCGGAGTACGCGTGCCTGCTGGAAGGCATGGCGAACTGGGTGCCGCGCTTCAGCGAGGCGTTCGGCGGCGGCGAGCACTTCAAGGGCACCGCCAAGTCGCTGCACATCACGCTCGAGGTCGTGCCGCAGAAGCGCGGCTACAGCCGTGAGGACAGGCCGGCGTTCCTCGACGACCGCGGTCCCGGCTGCCGCAGCCTGCCGACGCCGCCGTACAACCAGAAGAACCCCGGCCCGGCCGGCGGCATCGACGACGGCGTGGGTGAGCACCCAGGGCCCGGCAGCCGTACGCCGTCGGTCTTCGACGTCACCAGCGGCGACGCCGGCACCGCGGACGAGCAGGCACTGGTCGACGCCCTCGTCGGGCCGGTGATGGACGAGCAGCCGACCGACGTGCCCGACATCGCCACGCTGCTGTTCGGCCCGCTGGCAAGGGGAACGGAGGTGAGCGTGCGATGAAGACCGCCTCCGCGGGCATCAAGCTGCTCGTCTTCGCCGCCGTCACGATCCTCGCCACCGCCGTTCTCGCCGTGACGATCGCCAACATCGGCCTCGGCGAGTCCAAGCGCTACGGCGCGATCTTCACCGACGTGACCGGCGTGGAGAAGGGCGACGACGTCCGCATCGCCGGCGTCCGCGTCGGCGAGATCCAGCAGGTCGAGGTCAACCAGCAGGGGAACGCCAAGCCCACCGCGAAGATCACTTTCTCCGTCGCCAAAGACCACCAGCTCTCCACCAGCGTGCACGCCGCGCTCCGCTACCGGAACCTCGTCGGCCAGCGGTACCTCGCGCTGAGCGAGGGCCCCGGCGCGGCGACGCCGCTCGGCGAGAACGACACGATCCCCCTGAGCCAGACCCAGCCCGCGCTCGACCTGAACGTGCTGTTCAACGGTTTCAAGCCGCTGTTCGCCGCGCTCTCGCCGCAGGACGTCAACAAGCTCGCGTACGAGATCATCCAAGTCCTGCAGGGAGAAGCCGGAACGGTCGAGAGCCTGCTCAGCCACACGGCCTCGCTCACCAGCTCCCTCGCCGACCAGGACAAGGTGATCGGCGACCTCATCGACAACCTCAACACCGTGCTCGCCACCGTCGGCGAACGCGACGAGAAGCTCGGCGACCTCATCGGTGAGCTGCAGCGCTTCGTCTCCGGACTCTCCGAGGACCGCAAGGCGATCGGCAACTCGCTCGCCTCGATCGTCGACCTCAACAGCCAGACCGCCGGCCTGCTGAAGGACGCCCGCGGCCCGCTGAAGAAGGACGTCGCCGAGCTCAGCACGCTCGCCGGCACGCTCAACGAGAACGCCGGCGTCGTCGAACGCACGTTGAAGAACATGCCGCCGAAGCTCACCGCGCTGACCCGCACGGCGACGTACGGCAGCTGGTTCAACTTCTACATGTGCGACTTCGAGGCCCGCATCGTGCTGCCCAACGGGCAGGAGCTGCCGCGCGCCTCGCTCCACGTCACCTCGCAGAGGTGCCAGCGATGAAGCCGTTCCGCGAACGCAGCATGCTCACCATCGGCGCCGGCGGGCTCGCGGTGCTGGGACTGCTCGTGTTCGCCGCGTTCAACGCCGACGACCTGCCGGTGATCGGCGGCGGCAGTACGTACGCCGCGCAGTTCTCCGAAGCGGGCGGCATCCGCCCCGAGGACGAGGTCCGCGTCGCAGGCGTCAAGGTCGGCCACGTCGAGACCGTCGAGCTCGCCGGCGACCACGTCCGCGTGAGGTTCAAGGTCGAGGACGAGGACACCCGCCTCGGCACGAAGACCGGCGCCGCGATCCGGATCAAGACCGTGCTCGGCCGCATGTACCTCTCGCTCGAGCCGGCCGGCCCCGGGCACCTCGACCCGGCGACGGAGATCCCGCTCGACCGAACGGTGTCGCCGTACAACGTCGTCGAGGCGTTCACCGACCTCACCGAGACGACAGAGCGCATCGACACCCAGCAGCTCGCGACCGCGCTCGGCACGCTGTCCGACACGTTCGAGAACACCCCGGACGAGGTCCGCAACACGCTGAACGGCCTCTCCAGGCTGTCCCGCACGATCGCCTCCCGCGACGAGCAGCTGAAGACGCTGCTGAAGAACTCCCGCACGGTCACGAAGGTCCTGTCCGACCGCGACGACGAGCTGGTCAAGCTGTTGAAGGACGGCGACCTGCTGCTGAAGGAGATCCAGGCGCGGCGCGAGCTCATCCATCAGCTGCTGGTCAGCACGCAGGACCTGTCGCTGCAGCTGACCGGGCTGGTCGCCGACAACCGCGCGCAGCTCGAGCCCGCGTTGCGCAAGCTCGCCGGCGTCGTCGCGCTGCTGCGCAAGAACCAAGCCAACCTCGACAAGAGCATCGAGCTGCTCGCCCCGTTCGTCCGCGTGTTCGCCAACACGCTGGGCACCGGACCGTGGTTCGACACCTACATCCCCAACCTCGCGCCGCTCCCGGCCGTGCCGAGGCTGCCCGGACAGACGGCGGGAGGTGCGCAGTGAGCCAGTCGACGTCGTTGCCCAAGCTGCTGCGCTGGGCCCGCGCCACGCACGTTCTCGCCGTGATCATCGCGGTCGCGGTGGTCGCCGGGATCGTGTACGCGGTCTGGCCGGACCCGCCGCAGACGCACGTCACCGCCCACTTCCCGCGCACGATCGGCCTGTACGAGGGGTCCGACGTCCGCGTGCTCGGCGTGAAGATCGGCCGCGTCGACAAGGTCACGCCCGAGGGCGCGACGGTCCGCGTCGACCTGACGTACGAGAAGTCGCACAAGGTGCCGGCGAACGCGAAGGCGGTCATCGCCGCGCCCTCGCTGGTGAGCGACCGGTACGTGCAGCTCACCCCGGTCTACCGCAGCGGAGCTGTGCTCGCCGACGGCGCCGACATCCCGCTGCGCGACACCGCGGTGCCGGTCGAGCTCGACCGGATCTACTCCAGCCTGAACGAGGTGTCGGTCGCGCTCGGACCCGACGGCGCGAACAAGGACGGCGCGCTGTCCGAGCTGCTCGACACCGGAGCCCGCAACCTCGACGGGCAGGGCAAGAAGGTGCACTCCACCATCGGCGACGTCGCCGACGCCGTGGGCACGTTGTCCGACGGTCGCGAGGATCTGTTCGCGACCGTGCGCCAGCTGCAGGACTTCACGACCACGTTGGCGAACAACGACGCGAACGTCCGCAAGTTCAACGGCGACCTGCAGATCGTGGCCGACCAGCTGTCCGGCGAGCGCGGCGACCTGCAGAAGGCACTCGACAACCTCGCGGTCGCGCTGAGCGAGGTGTCGTCGTTCGTGCACGACAACCGCGACGAGCTGCGGCAGAACGTCGACGGGCTCACCGAGCTGTCCAAGACGTTGGTCAAGCAGCAGGACGCGCTGCGCGAGGTGCTCGACGAGTCGCCGGTCGCGCTGGCCAACCTGGACCGTACGTACAACCCGAAGTCGGGAACGCTCGACACCCGCAACAACTTCGCGCAGACCGACGACCCGGGCCTGTATCTGTGCTCGCTGCTCCAGCAGCTCGGCCAGCCGCAGGACGCCTGCAAGGGCCTGCGTGGCCTGCTCGACGACCTGCCGCTGCCGCCGCTGCCCGGCGGCGAGGCTCGGGCGGCGACGACCAACGTGCAGTCGGGCCGCGACCTCACCCTCGGCGGCATCCTGGCGAAGGAGGGTGCGCGATGAAGCGACTTCTCCTTGCCCTGCTTGGGCTCTCGGTGCTCGCCGGGTGCTCGTTCTCCGTCTACGACCTGCCGCTCCCCGGCGGTCAGGGCGGCAGCGGGCCGGGCTACCACGTGACCGTCCAGTTCCGCGACGTGCTCGACCTGGTGCCGCGCTCGTCGGTCCGGGTCGACGACGTCGCGGTCGGGCAGGTCGAGAAGGTCTGGCTCGACGGCTGGACCGCGAACGTACGGATCCGCGTCCGCGACGGCGTCAAGCTGCCCGACAACGCGACCGCGCAGATCCGCCAGACCAGCTTGCTCGGTGAGAAGTTCGTGTCGCTCGCAAAGCCTGCGGAGGGGGCACGGACGTACGGCGAGCTCTCCGACGGCGACGTGATCCCGCTGTCGCGCACCGGCCGGAACGTCGAGGTCGAAGAGGTGCTCTCCGCGCTGTCGCTGCTGCTGAACGGCGGCGGCGTCGCGCAGCTCAAGACGATCACGGTCGAGCTGAACAAGACGCTCGAGGGTCGGGAGAGCGACCTGCGCTCGCTGTTGAGCAACCTGGACACGTTCATCGGCGGGCTCGACGAGCACAAGGCCGAGATCAACCGCGCGATCGCGAGCCTCGACAAGCTGGCCGCGTCGCTGGCGAAGCAGAAGACCACGATCGCGACCACGATCGACGAACTCCCCGCGGCGTTGACGATTCTCGCCGACCAGCGCAAGAACCTCACCAAGCTGCTCGTCGAGCTCTCCAAGCTCGGCGTGACCGGCGCGCGGGTGATCGAGGGCACGAAGGAAGACCTGCTGGCCAACCTGAAGGCGCTCGATCCCGTCCTCACCGAGCTGGCGAAGGCGGGCGACGCGTTGCCGAACGCGCTGCAGGTGCTGTTCACGTACCCGTTCGCCGACTCCGCCGCGAACGCGGTGCAGGGCGACTACACGAACATGCAGCTGACGTTGGATCTCAACCTGCCCGCGCTGCTCAGCGACCAGGGGCCGCTGCCGTTGCCGAGCCTGCCGCCGCTCCCGCTGCCGACCTCGCTCCCCACCCTCCCACCGCTTCCGACAGCGCTGCCGACGGCGTTGCCCACGCTGCCGATCCCGCTGCCGACCCTGCCGCTCCCGACGGCCCTGCCGACGTTGCCGCTCCCGCTCCCGTCGGCGTGCATCACGCTGCCGCCGCTCCCGTTGCCGCCGATCTGCACGCAGGCCGACGCGCAGGGCGCCGCGTACGACCCGGAGCTCGCGGGCCTCCTGGTCGGAGGTGTCGGATGATCGGCAAGCTCGTCCGGATCCAGCTCGTGCTCTTCGTGGCGCTCACGCTGATCGGGGTGTCGTACGTCGGCGCGCGGTACGCCGGGCTCGACGACCTGATCCTCGGCCGCGGCTACCACGTGACGGCCGACTTCGCCGACTCCGGCGGGATCTTCGAGACGGCCGAGGTGACGTACCGGGGCGTGGGTGTCGGGCGCGTCGACAAGCTGATGCCGACGCCGTCCGGGGTCGAGGTGCGGCTTGCGCTCGAGGACGACGCGCCGCGGATCCCGGCGGACACGGTGGCGGTCGTCGCCAACCGGTCGGCGATCGGCGAGCAGTACATCGACCTGCAGCCGCGGCGCGACGGCGCCCCGTACCTCGACGACGGCGCGACGATCGCGCGCCGTGACACCAAGACACCGATCGCGACGACGAAGCTGCTGCTCGACCTCGACCGGCTGGTCAACTCCGTCGGCAAGGAGGACCTGACGACGGTGATCGACGAGCTCGGCGACGCGTTCTGGGGTACGGGGGAGGACCTCAGCCGGATCGTCGACTCGGGCAACGCGCTGATCGAGTCGGCCGACGACAACCTCGAGCAGACGATCGCGTTGATCGAGGACGGCTCGACCGTGCTGAAGACGCAGCGGGAGTCGGGCGGCGCGATCAAGAGCTTCTCGCGCGACCTCGCCAACCTGTCGGACACGCTGGTCGCGTCGGACCCGAAGCTCCGGCAGGTGCTCGACTCCGGGATCCTGACCGCGCACGAGGTCTCGGCGCTGCTGGACGAGAACGCGAGCGACGTTCCCGTCCTGCTGAAGAACCTCACGACGGCAGGCCAGATCGTGCGGGTGCGGACGAAGAACCTGCAGCAGATCCTGATCATCTACCCGTACGTCGTCCGCGGCGGCTACACGGTGATCGACAAGGACCCGCTGACCGGGCACTACACCGCGCACTTCGGGCTGCAGCTGTCGTTGGGGCCGGCGTCGTGCCGGAAGGGGTACGAGGGGACGTCGAAGCGGACGCCGGAGGAGACGCAGGACAAGTCGGCGAACACCTCGGCCGCGTGCAAGGACGAGAAGACGACGATGCGCGGGGCGCAGAACGCGCCGCGCGTCGACGCCGACTCGCCGATGCGCAGTATCCCCGGGTCGCTCGGCTCGTTGGGGGGACAGCAGAAGGCGTTCGGAGAGGATTCGTGGAAGTGGCTGCTGGTCGGTCCGACCGCGCGATGAGTCCGCGGTCGGTGGTCGTTCTCGTTCTCGCGATTCTGGTGGCGGGAGCGCTGGTAGCTGTCGCGTTCCTGGCGGTGGTCGTGGTGCGGGACCAGCGGTCGGCTGGTGCGCGTACGGATGCGCTGCGGATCGCGCGGCAGCTGACGGTGAACTTCACGACGCTCGACTACCGGACGTTCGACGAGAACGCCGAGAACGTCGTGTCGCTGTCGTCGGGGGACTTCCGGTCGCAGTTCCGGAATGCCACTGCTGACTTGAAGAAACAGGTCGCGGCGAACAAGACGGTGTCGCGCGGGGAGGTGCTCGAGGCGGGGTTGGTGTCGTTCGACCCGGACTCGGCGCGGGCCCTCGTCGTGGCGGACGCGTCGGTGACGAACGTGGCCGCGCCGAAGGGGAGCGTGAAGCACTACCGGATGCAGCTGGACCTGGTCCGCGAGCGGGCCGGATGGCGTGTCGTCGACCTGCAGTTCGTGGGGTGAGGGACTGATGCCCACGCGCCGCCGACCGATCGCCGGGGAACGCCGTACCGCGCGCGGCCCGCAGGAGGACACGCCGACCTCGACCGCGCCGACGGCGGACGAGGTCGAGGCCGCGATCGCCGCCGACACCTCCCCGGACCTGGCGCCTTCTCCGGTGCCCACGCAGGCCGCCGAGGTCGTCGAGCAGGCGCCGGCGCCCCGGGACACCAAGGGAGAGAACACCGCGCCGATCCTGGTGATCGTCCTCGCCGTCCTGACCGTGCTGGCCCTCGTCGCGTTCGGCATCCTCTCCTTCCGCGCCGTCCAGGCGTCGGCCGTCGACCGCGCCCGCTCCGAGGGCGTGGCGGCCGCCCGTACCGCGGTGAAGGCGGTGCTGTCGTACGACTACCGCCAGCTCGACCGTGACTTCAAGACCGCCTCGGGCTACCTGACCGGCACTTTCGCCACCGAGTACGCCAAGACCACGTCCACCGTGGTCCGCCCGACCGCGACCCAGACGAACGCCGTCGTCGTCGCCGAGGTCCGCGCCGGCTCCGTCGTCTCCGCTACCCCCGACCGCGTCGTGACGCTGCTGTTCGTGAACCAGACGACGACCAGCAACCGGCTGAAGGCGCCGCGGACCGACTTCAACCGGGTCCGGCTCACCATGGACCACGTGAACGACCGCTGGCTCATTAGCGACATCGACGCCCTCTGACCTCGGGACACGCCGGGCGAAGGGGAGAGCGTGAACGGGTCGTGTCCAGAGCGGGTCAAACCGTGCCGCCCGGCATGAGCAGATCGCTAAAATCCCAGGTGGCGGGACGGAAATGCTTGACTCTCGACCCCCAACGGCGTCATCCTCGCAGAGTCACTTGGTGACGAAGGGTGACTCGGCACTGCGCGCGGCGGCCACGCGAGGTGTCGGCAGGGACGGAGAGACAGAGACTGGCGTCTGGAGCCTCAGCCGGGGGCATCCGACGAGTCCTCCGATGTGAAGAATTCCGGGTACTGGACAGCAGTGTGTCGAGAGGCTACACTGTCGCTTTGCCCTGCCTTCCGACTGTCCACGACCCCTCGTGGGTGGTCTGGCATGTGTAGCGATTCTGCAAGCCTCGGAAGGACCCCTCTTGGCCGCCGCGCCCACCACTGCGTCCACTACGTCCACCCGCACATCTGGCCACGCCGAACCGCCCCGTCGCGTTTCGTTCGCCAAGATCAAGGAGCCCGCTGAGGTTCCCAACCTGCTCGCACTGCAGGTCGAGAGCTTCGACACCTTGATCGGCAACGATCGTTGGCAGACTCGGGTCGAGCGTGCCCTCGAAGAGGGCCGTACAGATGTACCCACCAAGTCCGGCTTGGAGGAGATCTTCGAGGAGATCTCTCCCATCGAGGACTTCTCAGGGACCATGTCCCTCTCGTTCCGCGACCACCGGTTCGAACCGCCGAAGAACTCCGTAGACGAGTGCAAGGAACGCGACTTCACGTACGCGGCTCCGCTGTTCGTCACCGCCGAGTTCATGAACAACGAGACCGGCGAGATCAAGTCCCAGACGGTCTTCATGGGCGACTTCCCGCTCATGACCGAGAAGGGGACGTTCGTGATCAACGGCACCGAGCGTGTCGTGGTCAGCCAGCTCGTTCGTTCGCCCGGCGTCTACTTCGAGCGGAGCCCGGACAAGACCTCCGACAAGGACATCTTCACCGCGAAGATGATCCCGTCGCGGGGTGCCTGGCTCGAGTTCGAGGTCGACAAGCGGGACACCGTCGGCGTTCGTCTCGACCGTAAGCGCAAGCAGAACGTCACCGTCCTCCTCAAGGCGCTCGGCTGGACCGACGCGCAGATCCTCGAGGAGTTCGGCGACTACGAGTCGATGCGTCTCACCCTGGAGAAGGACCACACGTCCGGCCAGGACGACGCGCTGCTCGACATCTACCGCAAGCTCCGTCCCGGTGAGCCCCCGACGCGGGAGGCCGCCCAGGCGCTGCTGGAGAACTACTACTTCAACCCCAAGCGGTACGACCTCGCGAAGGTCGGCCGTTACAAGATCAACAAGAAGCTCGGGTTGGAGCTCCCGCACGACCAGTCCGTGCTGACGATCGACGACATCGTGGCGACCATTCGCTACCTCGTCGCCGTGCACGAGGGCCGGACCGAGCTCGAGGCGCCGCGCGGAACGATCCTGGTCGAGGACGACGACATCGACCACTTCGGCAACCGTCGTATGCGTACGGTCGGCGAGCTGATCCAGAACCAGCTGCGTACGGGCCTCGCCCGGATGGAGCGGGTCGTCCGCGAGCGGATGACGACTCAGGACGTCGAGGCGATCACGCCGCAGACCCTGATCAACATCCGGCCCGTGGTCGCGGCGCTGAAGGAGTTCTTCGGCACCTCGCAGCTCAGCCAGTTCATGGACCAGACGAACCCGATCGCGGGCCTGACGCACAAGCGGCGTCTGAACGCTCTCGGCCCGGGTGGTCTGTCCCGTGACCGCGCCGGCATGGAGGTCCGTGACGTCCACCCGAGCCACTACGGCCGGATGTGCCCGATCGAGACGCCGGAAGGCCCGAACATCGGTCTGATCGGTTCGCTCGCGTCGTTCGGACGGATCAACCCGTTCGGCTTCATCGAGACGCCGTACCGGAAGGTCGTCGAGGGCAAGGTCACCGACCAGATCGAGTACCTCACCGCCGACGAGGAGGACCGTTTCGTCAAGGCCCAGGCCAACACCGGGCTGCACGACGACGGGACGATCGCCGACGAGCAGGTGCTGGTGCGTACCAAGGGCGGTGAGACCGAGCTGGTCCCGCCGAACCGGGTCGACTACATGGACGTCTCGCCGCGGCAGATGGTCTCCGTCGCGACCGCGATGATCCCGTTCATCGAGCACGACGACGCCAACCGCGCGTTGATGGGCTCGAACATGCAGCGCCAGGCCGTGCCGCTGATCCGTTCCGAGGCCCCGCTCGTGGGCACCGGCATGGAGTACCGCGCCGCGGTCGACGCCGGTGACGTGGTCGTGGCCGACAAGCCGGGTGTGGTCCGCGAGGCCTGCGCCGACTACGTCGAGGTCGCCCAGGACGACGGCACGTACCAGACGTACCGGCTGTCGAAGTTCCGTCGGTCGAACGCCGGCACATGCATCAACCAGCGTCCGCTCGTCGCCGAGGGCGACCGCATCGAGGTCGGATCGGTCATCGCCGACGGTCCGTGCACCGACAACGGCGAGATGGCGCTCGGTCGCAACCTGCTGGTCGCGTTCATGTCCTGGGAAGGGCACAACTATGAAGACGCGATCATCCTGAGCCAGCGTCTCGTGCAGCAGGACGTCCTCACCTCGATCCACATCGAGGCCCACGAGGTCGATGCCCGCGACACGAAGCTGGGTCCGGAGGAGATCACTCGGGACATCCCGAACGTCTCCGAGGAGATGCTGGCCGACCTCGACGAGCGCGGCATCATCCGCATCGGCGCCGAGGTCCGTGACGGCGACATCCTGGTCGGCAAGGTCACGCCCAAGGGTGAGACCGAGCTGACGCCGGAGGAGCGGCTGCTCCGCGCGATCTTCGGTGAGAAGGCGCGCGAGGTCCGCGACACGTCGCTGAAGGTTCCGCACGGCGAGACCGGCACCGTCATCGGTGTCCGCGTCTTCGACCGCGAGGAAGGCGACGAGCTGCCGCCGGGCGTCAACCAGCTGGTCCGGGTGTACGTCGCTCAGAAGCGCAAGATCCAGGACGGCGACAAGCTCGCCGGCCGGCACGGCAACAAGGGTGTCATCGCGAAGATCCTGCCCGTCGAGGACATGCCGTTCCTCGAGGACGGGACGCCGGTGGACATCATCCTCAACCCGCTCGGCGTTCCAGGCCGGATGAACGTCGGCCAGGTGCTGGAGACCCACCTCGGGTGGGTTGCCAACTCTGGTTGGGCGATCGAAGGCACCGACACCGACTGGAAGGAACGTCTCCAGGGCATCGGGGCGGGGACGGCCGAAGGCCGGACCAACGTCGCGACGCCGGTGTTCGACGGCGCCAGTGAGGAAGAGATCGCCGGTCTGCTCGGCTCGACCGAGCCGAACCGCGATGGCAACCGCATGGTCGGTACGAACGGCAAGGCCCGGCTGCTCGACGGCCGGTCCGGCGAGCCGTTCCCCGAGCCGGTCGCGGTGGGCTACATCTACATGCTGAAGCTCAACCACCTCGTCGACGACAAGATCCACGCGCGTTCGACGGGTCCGTACTCGATGATCACGCAGCAGCCGCTGGGTGGTAAGGCGCAGTTCGGTGGTCAGCGCTTCGGTGAGATGGAGGTCTGGGCGCTCGAGGCCTATGGCGCGGCATACGCGCTGCAGGAGCTGCTCACGATCAAGTCCGACGACGTGACCGGCCGCGTGAAGGTCTACGAGGCGGTCGTGAAGGGCGAGAACATCCCCGAGCCGGGCATCCCTGAGTCGTTCAAGGTGCTCGTCAAGGAGATGCAGGCGCTCTGCCTCAACGTGGAGGTCCTGTCCAGCGACGGGATGGCCGTGGAGATGCGCGACACCGAGGAGGACGTCTTCCGCGCAGCGGAGGAGCTCGGTATCGACCTGACCCGGCAGGAGCCGAGCAGCGTCGAGGAGGTCTGAGGCATGCGGGGCGGGAGTCGCGCGAGCGTCTCCCGTCCCGCGCCTCGACTGAGCCAGCCCTATCAGTAACTACCCCTGGGGAAGAGAACACGTGCTCGACGTCAACTTCTTCGACGAGCTTCGCATCGGCCTGGCGACGGCCGACGATATTCGGCAGTGGTCGCACGGTGAGGTCAAGAAGCCCGAAACGATCAACTACCGCACCCTCAAGCCCGAGAAGGACGGACTCTTCTGCGAGAAGATCTTCGGTCCTACCCGGGACTGGGAGTGCTACTGCGGCAAGTACAAGCGCGTCCGCTTCAAGGGCATCATCTGTGAGCGCTGCGGCGTCGAGGTGACCCGCGCCAAGGTTCGGCGCGAGCGGATGGGCCACATCGAGCTGGCCGCGCCGGTCACGCACATCTGGTACTTCAAGGGTGTGCCCAGCCGGCTCGGGTACCTGCTCGACCTGGCGCCGAAGGACCTGGAGAAGGTCATCTACTTCGCCGCCTACATGATCACGCGCGTCGACGACGAGGCCCGGACCCGCGACCTGCCGTCGCTGGAAGCCCGGATCGACGTCGAGCGCAAGCAGATCGAGCAGCGCCGTGACAACGACGCCGAGCAGCGCATGAAGAAGCTCGAGGAGGACCTGGCCACACTCGAGGCCGAGGGTGCCAAGAGCGACGCGCGCCGCAAGGTCAAGGAGTCGGCCGAGCGCGAGATCCGCCAGCTGCGCGACCGCAACCAGCGCGAGCTCGACCGCCTGGAAGAGGTGTGGACCCGGTTCAAGAACCTCAAGGTCCAGGACCTCGAGGGCGACGAGATCCTCTACCGCGAGATGCGCAACCGGTTCGGCAAGTACTTCGACGGCGACATGGGCGCGTCCGCGATCAAGCAGCGGCTCGCCGACTTCGACCTCGATGCCGAAGCGATCAACCTGCGCGAGATCATCCGCAGCGGCAAGGGTCAGAAGAAGACCCGTGCGCTCAAGCGGCTGAAGGTCGTGTCGGCGTTCCTCACCACGAACAACAACCCGCTCGGCATGGTGCTCGACTGTGTCCCGGTCATCCCGCCGGACCTGCGCCCGATGGTGCAGCTCGACGGTGGCCGGTTCGCGACGAGCGACCTGAACGACCTGTACCGCCGCGTGATCAACCGGAACAACCGGCTCAAGCGACTGCTCGACCTGGGCGCGCCGGAGATCATCGTCAACAACGAGAAGCGGATGCTGCAGGAGGCCGTCGACGCACTGTTCGACAACGGCCGCCGCGGCCGTCCGGTCACCGGACCGGGCAACCGTCCGCTGAAGTCGTTGTCCGACATGCTCAAGGGCAAGCAGGGCCGGTTCCGTCAGAACCTGCTCGGTAAGCGCGTCGACTACTCCGGCCGTTCGGTCATCGTCGTCGGCCCGCAGCTCAAGCTGCACCAGTGCGGTCTGCCGAAGGGCATGGCGATCGAGCTGTTCAAGCCGTTCGTCATGAAGCGGCTGGTCGACCTGAACCACGCGCAGAACATCAAGAGCGCGAAGCGGATGGTCGAGCGGCAGCGTCCGGTGGTCTGGGACGTGCTGGAAGAGGTCATCGCCGAGCACCCGGTGCTGCTGAACCGTGCGCCCACGCTGCACCGGTTGGGCATCCAGGCGTTCGAGCCGCAGCTCATCGAGGGTAAGGCGATCCAGCTGCACCCGCTGGTGTGTGCGGCGTTCAACGCCGACTTCGACGGCGACCAGATGGCGGTGCACGTACCGCTGTCCGCTGAGGCGCAGGCCGAGGCCCGCATCCTCATGCTGTCGACGAACAACATCCTGAAGCCGGCCGATGGCCGTCCGGTGACGATGCCGTCGCAGGACATGATCATCGGGATCTACTTCCTCACCCTGGACCGTGACGGTCTGGTCGGTGAGGGCCGGGCGTTCGGATCGGTGGCCGAGGCGCTGATGGCGTTCGACCACGGTGAGATCCACGTTCAGAGCAAGATCAAGATCCGGTTCAAGGACTTCACGCCGCCGCTCGGCTGGACCGCTCCGGAGGGCTGGGAGCAGGGCACGCCCGTCGTGGTCGACACCACGCTCGGTCGCGCGCTGTTCAACGAGACCCTGCCGGCGGACTACCCGTTCGTCGACTTCGAGGTCGGCAAGAAGCAGCTCGGTGTGATCGTCAACGACCTGGCCGAGCGGTACGCCAAGGTCGAGGTCGCGCACTGCCTCGACGCGCTGAAGGACATCGGCTTCAAGTGGGCCACGCGCTCCGGCGTCACGATCTCGATCGGTGACGTCGTCACGCCCCCGCGGAAGGCCGAGATCCTGTCGGGCTACGAGGACAAGGCAGCGAAGGTCCAGAAGCAGTTCGACCGTGGTCTGATCACCGACGACGAGCGTCGCCAGGAGCTCATCGAGATCTGGACCCAGGCCAAGGCCGAGGTCGTACGCGAGATGGAGGACGGGTTCGACAAGATCAACCCGATCTTCATGATGATCCACTCGGGTGCTCGTGGAAACATGATGCAGGTCGCCCAGATCGCCGCTATGCGTGGTCTGGTGGCCAACCCCAAGGGTGAGATCATCCCGCGGCCGATCAAGTCCAACTACGCCGAAGGCCTGACGGTCGGTGAGTTCTTCATCGCCACCCACGGTGCTCGGAAGGGTCTGGCCGACACGGCGCTTCGTACCGCCGAGTCCGGCTACCTGACCCGTCGTCTGGTGGACGTCAGCCAGGACGTGATCGTTCGCGACGAGGACTGCGGCAGTGAGCGCGGTCTGATGAAGCGGATCGCGACCCGGCAGGCCGACGGCTCGGTCCGCAAGACCGAGAACGTCGAGACCTCGGTCTACGCGCGGATCCTCGCCGAGGACGTGCAGACGCCGGACGGGAAGGTCGTGGCGGAAGCCGGGACCGACCTCGGCGACGTCGTCATCGACCGTCTGGTCGGCGAGGGTGTCGAAGAGGTACGCGTCCGTTCGGTGCTGACCTGCGACTCGCGCGTCGGTACCTGCGCTGCCTGCTACGGCCGGTCCTTGGCCAGCGGCAAGCTCGTCGACATCGGCGAGGCGGTCGGCATCATCGCCGCCCAGTCGATCGGTGAGCCCGGCACGCAGCTGACGATGCGTACGTTCCACACCGGCGGTGTCGCGGGTGAGGACATCACGCACGGTCTGCCCCGGGTCCAGGAGATCTTCGAGGCGCGCGTTCCGAAGGTGAAGGCTCCGATCGCGGAGTCCGCCGGACGGGTGCGCATCGAGGACTCCGACAAGGCGCGGAAGCTCGTCGTCGTACCGGACGACGGCTCGGAGGAGAAGGGCTACCCCGTCTCCAAGCGGTCGCGTCTCCTCGTCGAGGAAGGCACCCACGTCGAGGTCGGCGCGCAGCTCACGCAGGGCACGCCCGACCCGCAGGATGTCCTTCGTGTCCTGGGCATGCGGTCGGTCCAGCAGCACCTCGTGAACGAGGTGCAGGAGGTCTACCGTTCGCAGGGCGTGACGATCCACGACAAGCACATCGAGATCATCGTCCGGCAGATGCTCCGCCGCGTCACGGTGATCGAGTCCGGCGACGCCGAGCTCCTGCCCGGCGAACTGGCCGAGCGGATGCGCTTCGAAGAGGAGAACCGTCGCGTCGTCGCGGAAGGCGGCCAGCCCGCTTCCGGCCGTCCGGTCCTGATGGGCATCACCAAGGCCTCGCTGGCCACCGAGTCGTGGCTGTCCGCGGCGTCGTTCCAGGAGACCACCAAGGTCCTCACGGAAGCGGCGATCAACGGCAAGTCGGACTCGCTGCGCGGCCTGAAGGAGAACGTCATCCTGGGCAAGCTGATCCCGGCTGGTACCGGCATGGAGCGGTACCGCAACATCCGGGTGGAGCCGACCGAGGAGGCGAAGGCCGCGATGTACACGATGGTCGGCTACGAGGGCTACGACGCGGACTACACGTTCGGGTCCGGCACGGGCGAAGCCGTGCGGCTTGAGGACTTCGACTTCGGCGGATACTCCAACTAAACAACGGGTATCAGAACAGCAAGACCCGCACGGGCGGTGGCGACCTCGAGGCGCCACCGCCCGTGCTTTGCTTTGCCCCGCCCCCGTGATCATGAGCGTGATCGTGAAGGCGGACCGGTCATATACGCCGTTTTGGCTTCATGATCACGATCATGATCACGGGGAACGGACGGCCCGGCTTCATCAGCACCACAAGCAACCTGGGGTGGGCGGGAGGGCCCGGCTTCATCTGAGCGACAAGCAACCTGGGGCAAGCAAGCGACGGGAGGGCCTGGCTTCATCAGCCACAAGAAGCCTGGGGTGGGCGGGAGGGCCCGGCTTTATCTGAGCCACAAGGAGCCGGGGGTCGAACGGAAGGGCCCGGCTTCATCTCAGCAACACGAGGCCGGGGGTCCACAAGAAACGCGAGCACGGCAGCAGACCTCGGGGTAGGCGGCCGTTCCCCGGACACCTGTTCCGGGGGGCGGGGGCGGCGCGCTAGAAACTGGTGGCCGGGCCGGGGCGGGTCAAGGGCCGCTCCGCGGTCGCGAAGCGACGCCTCTCTCCTCCCGCGCGAAGCGCCCAGCTGAGAGGCGCCCTTGACGCGCCCCGGACCGGCCACCACAATCAACGGCCGCCACAGTCCCCGAGAGTTCCCAAGCCTCGCCGAGCGCAAAGTCCGACACCGCACCAGAAGAGCTCCCAACGCAAGGGGATCGTCGAGGAGAAATAGCGGCGAGCTTCGCCCCTAGTCGACGCCACTGCGCGGCACCTCCCCAGCACCACCCCAGCCCACCCGCCGTGATCATGAGCGTGATCATGAAGCCAAAACGGCGTATACGACCGGTCCGCCTTCATCAAACAGATCATGATCACCGGGCCAGTCACACCCGCCACCACGCGAGTCAACGTGCTCATCCGGGGTTGGATGGCTAGCGATCGACCAAAACGCCGACGCCGTTGAGGATGAGGTCCAAGCCGGACGCAAAGTCAGCGTCAGCGTCACCCGCGGCCTCCCCAGTCTCGAACAAGTCGGAGGCGAACAACGCAGCGACCTCCGGGTACCGATCAGCCGAAGCGAGCAGAGCGAGCTGCCGGCCGTACTCGAGCTCAGCATCCAACTGCGAAACATCCCCCCGGCTCTGAGCCAGCTGCTGCCCCATCAGCTCCGCGTGCCGTACGTACCCACTCACCACAGTGATCACGGAGACCTTCTCAGCCCACGAGAGCGCGGTAGAGCGCAGCGCGGCCAGGCCGGCGTCCATCCAGCCGATCGTGTGCGGCCCCGAAGGCGGCCCCGCGATGGGCAGCCGGACGAGCCACGGCCGGCGACGAAACAGGTCCCGCAAGGCGACGGCCCACGCTTGGAGCCCCTCCCGCCAGGGAAGCGCGGAGACAGCGGGCGGGGGACCGTACGCCACGTCCTCCATCAACCCGTACAGCTCGTCCCGGCTCCCGATGTGCCGGTAGAGCGACATCGCCGTGACCCCGAGAGCCTCGGCGATCTTCGGCAGCGACGCGGCCGCCAGCCCGTCCCGGTCCGCAAGGGACACAGCCGTCGAGACCACCTGGTCGATGTCGAGATCGGCGGGCCGACCGAGCCGCCGGCTGGGCGTGACCCGCCACATGCGGGCCAGTG
Source organism: uncultured Actinomycetota bacterium (assembly GCA_963762635.1). Classification (GTDB taxonomy): domain Bacteria; phylum Actinomycetota; class Actinomycetes; order Propionibacteriales; family Actinopolymorphaceae; genus Tenggerimyces. The sequence goes on along the minus strand of CAVXLQ010000002.1, from coordinate 222,606 downwards.
GGCCGGGCAGCTCCTCATCCATTATTATAATCCTTATAGTTTATGGGCAATGCTAAATCACGGGAGACGACGATGAACGTTCAAACCATCCGGAAGGCGACCGGAGTCGCGGGACTGATCGCGGCGATCCTCACGCTCATCGAGGTGCCACTGTACTTCGTGTACTCGGGCCCGCCGCCGGACTCGAACGTGCTGTTCCGCAGCCTGCTCGGCCTGCTCGGCCTGCCCCTGTTGATCGTGTTCATGACCGGCATCCGCCAACTGGTGAAGGGAGCCGACCCGTCGTACGAATGGGTCGGCACGCTCGCCGCCACCGCCGGCGTCGCCTGGCTGACCGTCCTGCTCGTCTCCACCGGCCTCGAGGTCGGCGCGGTGATCGCGGCGCCGGAGCCGATCGATCCGACGATCTCGGTGAGCGGCACCTACATCCTGTATGGAACGATCGCCCGCCTGCTCGAGGGCCTGTTCGCCCTCACGCTGGGCATCGCCGTCCTCAAGACGGCCATCATGCCCAGGTGGGTCGGCTGGTCCGCGATCGTCATGGCAGCAGTGAACTTCGCGTTCGTCCCGTCGCTGTTCTTCGGCAACGTGCCGGCGAACTTCTACGCGGCCAACGGCTGGGGAACGACGGCCTCGATGGGAGCGGTCACGATGATCTGGCTGATCATCGTGAACGTCGCTCTCCTGCGCGCCAAGACCCAAGAAGCGCCGCTCGCGAGCTAGAATCGACAGGCGGGGCAGTCTCGTTGTCCCCAGGAGCCACCCTGCTTTGACCGCACTTGGTCGGACCAGGTAAGGTTCAAGACCGTGCCCGGCGTTGACTGGGCACTCATGTGTGCCCGGTGAGGGCATACGCTGGACCCCCACGTTTCCGTCGATCGAAGCTCGGCGTGACGGCCTTGGTCGGACGACACACCCGACCGCGGGGGTCGGAGCAACGACTACGAAGAAGACGTCACCGACGAAAAGATAGGGAACGACGCGGTGCCCACCATCCAGCAGTTGGTCCGCAAGGGCCGCAAGGACAAGGTGTCGAAGAACAAGACGCCGGCGCTCAAGGGTTCGCCTCAGCGACGGGGGGTTTGCGTGCGTGTGTACACCACGACCCCGCGTAAGCCGAACTCGGCGCTGCGCAAGGTCGCGCGTGTCCGGCTGACAAGTGACACCGAGGTCACCGCGTACATCCCCGGAGTGGGTCACAACCTGCAGGAACACTCGATGGTCCTGGTCCGTGGCGGCCGAGTGGCCGACCTGCCGGGCGTCCGCTACAAGATCATCCGCGGATCGCTCGACACGCAGGGCGTCAAGGGCCGCAAGCAAGCCCGCAGCCGCTACGGCGCGAAGAAGGAGAAGAGCTAATGCCCCGCAAGGGTCCGGCCCCGAAGCGGAAGCCGATCATCGACCCGGTCTACGGGTCCCCGCTCGTCACGCAGCTGATCAACAAGGTCCTGCGCAGCGGGAAGAAGGCGCTGGCCCAGCGCGTTGTCTATACAGCGCTCGAAGGCTGCCGCGAGAAGACCGGCACCGACCCGGTGATCACGCTCAAGCGGGCGCTCGACAACGTCAAGCCGGCCCTCGAGGTCAAGAGCCGCCGTGTCGGTGGCGCGACCTACCAGGTTCCGGTGGAGGTCCGTGCGGACCGTTCGACGACCCTCGCTCTGCGGTGGCTGGTGAGCTACTCCCAGGCCCGCCGCGAGAAGGCCATGGCCGAGCGTCTGATGAACGAGATCCTGGATGCCTCCAACGGCCTCGGGGCAAGCGTGAAGCGACGCGAGGACACCCACAAGATGGCGGAGTCCAACAAGGCGTTCGCCCACTACCGCTGGTAGATCCAGACGGGATGTAGGGGCCGCCGCGACTCCTGCAGCGAACCCACATACAAGACTTCTACGAAAGACCTGACGAGCCTGATGGCGACCGACCTTCGCACTGTCGACCTGGCCACGATCCGCAACATCGGCATCATGGCCCACATCGACGCGGGCAAGACGACGACGACCGAGCGGATCCTGTTCTACACCGGCATGACGTACAAGATCGGTGAAGTCCACGACGGCGCAGCCGTAATGGACTGGATGGAGCAGGAGCAGGAGCGCGGTATCACGATCACGTCTGCCGCGACGACCTGCCACTGGAAAGACCACACCATCAACCTGATCGACACCCCCGGGCACGTCGACTTCACGGTCGAGGTCGAGCGCAACCTGCGCGTCCTCGACGGTGCTGTCGCCGTGTTCGACGGCGTTGCCGGAGTCGAGCCGCAGTCCGAGACGGTCTGGCGGCAGGCGGACCGGTACGGCGTCCCGCGGATGTGCTTCGTCAACAAGATGGACCGTGTCGGCGCCGAGTTCCACCGCTGCGTCGACATGATCATCGACCGGCTGAACGCGACCCCGCTGGTGATCCAGCTGCCGCTGGGCGCCGAGGCCGACTTCCAGGGTGTCATCGACCTGGTCCGCATGCGCGCGCTCACCTGGCGCGGCGACCCCCAGAAGGGGGAGGACTACACGATCGAGGACATCCCGGCGACGCACGCCGACGCTGCCCGCGAGGGGCGCGACCGCCTGTTCGAGACGCTGGCCGAGGCCGACGACGAGATCATGGAGCTCTACCTCGAGGGCGACCAGCCCACCGAGGACCAGCTCAAGGCCGCCATCCGGCGCGCCACGATCGCGAGCAAGCTGACGCCGGTCCTGTGCGGCACCGCGTTCAAGAACAAGGGCGTGCAGCCGCTGCTCGACGCCGTCGTCGACTACCTGCCGAGCCCGCTCGACGTGGGTGCGGTCACGGGTCACTCGCTGAAGAGCGAGGACGAGCTCCTCGAGCGCGAGCCCGAGGAGAACGCGCCGCTGGCGACGCTGGCCTTCAAGATCATGAGCGACCCGCACCTCGGCAAGCTCACGTACCTCCGGATCTACTCCGGCACGCTCACCTCCGGAACCCAGGTGCTCAACAGCACCAAGGACCGCAAGGAGCGGATCGGCAAGATCTACCGGATGCACGCGAACAAGCGTGAGGAGATCGAGAAGGCCACGGCCGGCTCGATCGTCGCGGTGATGGGCCTCAAGCAGACCACCACGGGTGAGACGCTCTGCGACCCGAACCAGCCGATCATCCTCGAGTCGATGAACTTCCCGGCGCCGGTCATCTCGGTGGCTATCGAGCCGAAGACCAAGAGCGACCAGGAGAAGCTCTCCGGGGCTATCCAGCGGCTCGCCGACGAGGACCCGACGTTCCAGGTCCGTACCGACATCGAGACCGGCCAGACCATCATCTCCGGGATGGGCGAGCTCCACCTGGACATCCTGGTCGACCGGATGAAGCGCGAGTTCAAGGTCGAGGCGAACGTCGGTAAGCCGCAGGTGGCCTACCGCGAGACCATCCGCAAGAAGGTCGAGAAGGTCGAGTACACCCACAAGAAGCAGACGGGTGGCTCTGGCCAGTTCGCTCGCGTGATCATCGACATCGAGCCGACCGGCGGCGATGGCGACGGCGGGTACGAGTTCGTCAACGCGGTGAGCGGTGGACGGATCCCGCGGGAGTACATCCCGGCCGTCGACGAGGGCATCCAGGAGGCGATGGAGTTCGGCGTACTCGCCGGCTACCCCGTCGTCGACATCAAGGTGACCTTGCGCGACGGCGCCTACCACGAGGTCGACTCGTCCGAGCTCGCCTTCAAGATCGCCGGTTCGATGGCGTTCAAGGAGGCGGCGCGGCGGGCCGGCCCGGCCCTGCTCGAGCCAGTCATGAAGGCTGAGGTCACGACGCCCGAGGACTACCTCGGCGACGTGATCGGCGACATCAACAGCCGCCGTGGCCACGTCCAGAAGATGGACGAGTTCGCCGGCAACCGGGTCATCACCGCGCTGGTTCCGCTGTCGGAGACGTTCGGTTACGTCAGCGACCTGCGCAGCAAGACCCAGGGGCGCGCAGTGCCCCACATGGAGTTCAACTCGTACGCCGAGGTTCCGAAGTCGGTGTCCGAGGAGATCGTCAAGAAGGTCCGGGGCGAGTGAGCGGGGAGACCCGCGCGTAGTCCCTGTACACCAGTCCCGTAAAGTTTCGCGCCTAGTTGAACGGCGTAGTAAGAAAGAAATCAGGAGGAGCCCGAAGTGGCGAAGGCGAAGTTCGAGCGCACCAAGCCGCACGTCAATATCGGCACCATTGGGCACATCGACCACGGGAAGACCACGCTCACCGCGGCGATCACCAAGGTGCTGCATGACAAGTACCCGGATGTGAACCCCTTCTACGCCTTCGACCAGATCGACAAGGCGCCGGAAGAGAAGCAGCGCGGTATCACGATCACCATCGCGCACGTGGAGTACCAGACCGAGAAGCGCCACTACGCGCACGTGGACTGCCCGGGTCACGCGGACTACATCAAGAACATGATCACCGGCGCGGCCCAGATGGACGGCGCGATCCTCGTGGTCGCGGCGACCGACGGTCCGATGCCCCAGACGCGTGAGCACGTGCTGCTCGCCCGTCAGGTCGGCGTGCCGTACATCGTCGTGGCTCTGAACAAGTCCGACATGGTCGATGACGAGGAGATCCTCGAGCTGGTCGAGCTCGAGGTCCGGGAGCTGCTCAACGAGCAGGAGTTCCCCGGCGACGACGCTCCGGTCGTTCGCGTCTCGGCGCTGAAGGCGCTCGAGGGCGACGCGGAGTGGGGCGAGAAGATCCTCGAGCTCATGGCCGCCGTGGACGAGTCGGTCCCGGAGCCCACCCGCGATGTCGAGAAGCCGTTCCTCATGCCTGTCGAGGACGTCTTCACGATCACCGGTCGCGGCACGGTCGTGACCGGCCGGGTCGAGCGCGGCATCCTCAAGGCCGGCGCTGAGGTCGAGATCGTCGGCATCCGCGAGGGGTCGACCAAGACGATCGTCACCGGCGTCGAGATGTTCCGCAAGATCCTCGACGAGGCTCGCGCGGGTGAGAACGTCGGCCTGCTGCTTCGTGGCACCAAGCGCGAAGAGGTCGAGCGCGGCCAGGTCATCGTGCAGCCGGGTACGACCACGCCGCACACCGACTTCGAGGCGCAGGTCTACATCCTGTCGAAGGAAGAGGGCGGGCGGCACACGCCGTTCTTCAACAACTACCGTCCTCAGTTCTACTTCCGTACGACGGACGTGACCGGCGTGGTGCACCTCCCCGAGGGCACCGAGATGGTCATGCCGGGTGACAACACCGAGATGCGCGTCGAGCTGATCCAGCCCATCGCCATGGAGGAGACGCTCACCTTCGCGATCCGCGAAGGTGGCCGTACGGTCGGCTCCGGCCGGGTCACCAAGGTTCTCAAGTAGTTCACGCGATCGGGGTGGGACTCCTCACAGGGTCCCACCCCGATTGGCATGGGTGCTGTGGGGTCTGGCATACTTGCCGGGTTGCCTGCGGCAGGTTGCCGGGGCGTGCCCGCGCGAGTGAGTTCGTGCGGTACAGCCGAGCCGGAGACCTCGCCATTTCCCATGGCGCGATCACCACCAGCACCAAGGGACAACACCTGCGTCCGGTCCCATGACTGGACGACGACCCCCACCGGATCCAGAAAACCAAGGGATCCATGCGGTTCGAGTACGCGACACACCCGACCGCGGGGGTCGGCGGAATGGCACGGATAGGACGCATCGGCCGCAACGGGCGAACTGGCCCGAGCGTAGGAGAGAAGGACATGGCGGGACAGAAGATCCGCATCAGGCTGAAGGCCTACGACCACGAGGTCATCGACAGCTCGGCGAAGAAGATCGTCGAGACGGTGACGCGTACGGGCGCCAAGATCGCCGGGCCGGTTCCGCTGCCCACCGAGAAGAACGTCTTCTGCGTGATCAAGTCGCCGCACAAGTACAAGGACAGCCGCGAGCACTTCGAGATGCGCACTCACAAGCGGCTCATCGACATCATCGACCCGACGCCGAAGACAGTCGACTCGCTCATGCGTCTCGACCTGCCTGCCGGCGTCGACATCGAGATCAAGCTCTGAGGGACTGTTACTGATGAGCATCGTGAAAGAGGGCCGCAAGCAGCGCGGCCTGCTGGGCGAGAAGCTCGGCATGACCCAGCTCTGGGACGAGCAGCAACAGGCTCATCCCGGTCACCGTGGTCCAGGCCGGACCCTGCGTCGTGACGCAGGTCCGTACGCCGGACGCCGACGGCTACTCGGGTGTGCAGATCGCGTTCGGCGCGATCGACCCCCGCAAGGTCAACAAGCCCGACTGCGGGGCACTTCGCGAAGGCGGGCGTGACCCCGCGCCGGCACGTGATCGAGCTGCGCACCCCCGACGCGTCGAGTACACCACTCGGCCAGGAGCTCACCGCTGAGGTGTTCGACGCCGGCGACATCGTCGACGTGACCGGGCAGAGCAAGGGCAAGGGCATCGCCGGCGTCATGAAGCGGCACGGCTTCCACGGTCTGCGTGCGAGCCACGGCGTCGAGCGCAAGCACCGCTCGCCGGGTTCGATCGGCGGCTGCGCCACCCCTGGCCGCGTGTTCAAGGGCCAGAGGATGGCCGGCCGGATGGGCGTCGTCGCGCACCACCACGCAGAACCTGAACGTGTACGCGGTCGACGCCGAGCAGGGCCTGATCCTGATCAAGGGCGCCGTCCCCGGCGCGCGGCGGCTCGGTCGTCCTCATCCGCAACGCCGCCGAGAAGGTAGAGGCGTGGCCGAAGTGACCACGCGTCGACGTGCTCAACGCCGACCGGCGCCAAGGCCGGCTCCGTAGACCTGCCCGCACGAGATCTTCGACGTCCAGGTGAACATCCCGCTGATCCACCAGGTGGTCGTCGGCCAGCGGCCGCGGCTCGCCAGGGAACGCACGCGACCAAGACCCGCGGCCGAGGTCCGCGGCGGTGGCGCGAAGCCGTACCGGCAGAAGGGCACCGGCCGCGCCCGGCAGGGCTCGCGGCGTGCGCCGCAGTTCGCCGGCGGTGGTGTGGTGCACGGCCCGCACCCGCGGTCGTACGACCAGCGGACCCCGAAGAAGATGAAGGCCGCCGCTCTCCGCGGCGCCCTGTCGGACCGGGCTCGCAACGGCCGGGTGCACGTGGTGACCGGACTGGTCGACACCGAGCTCCCGTCGACCAAGGCCGCCGCTGCCGCGATCGCCGCGATCACGTCCCGCCGCCACGTGCTGGTGGTGCTGGACCGCGACGACGAGCTGAGCTGGAAGAGCCTGCGGAACGTTCCGAACGTGCACCTGATCGTTCCGGACCAGCTCAACACCTACGACGTGTTGACGTCCGACGACCTGGTGTTCACCGCGGCGGCGTTCCAGGAGTTCTCCGGCATCGAGGTCGTCACCGAGAAGGCGCCGACCAAGAAGGCTGCCGCGAAGAAGACGGCGAAGAAGGCCGAGGCCTCCGACGCCGACGAGGGCGGCGAGACCGACGCGACGATGGTCGAGGCGGCGCCGGCCAAGAAGGCAGCTGCCAAGAAGGCCACGGCGAAGAAGACCGCGAAGAAGGCTGCTGACAAGCCGGCCGCCAAGAAGAGGAGGGTGACGAGTGAGCGCCATTCACAAGGACCACCGTGACGTCCTCCTGGCGCCGGTGATCAGCGAGAAGAGCTACGGCCTCCTCGACCAGAACAAGTACACGTTCCTCGTGCACCCCGAAGCCAACAAGACCGAGATCAAGATCGCGGTCGAGAAGGTGTTCAACGTCAAGGTCACCGACGTCAACACCCTCAACCGGCAGGGCAAGAAGCGCCGCACGCGGTTCGGTACGGGGACGCGTAAGAGCACCAAGCGGGCGATCGTGACCGTCAAGGACGGGCAGCGGATCGACATCTTCGGCGGACCAGTGAGCTAGGGGACTGACGAATGGCTATCCGTAAGTACAAGCCGACGACCCCGGGTCGTCGTGGCGCGAGCGTCTCGGACTTCGCCGAGATCACGCGCTCGACCCCGGAGAAGTCGCTGCTGCGCCCGCTGGCGAAGAAGGGCGGCCGGAACAACTCCGGCAAGATCACGACTCGGCACCACGGTGGCGGTCACAAGCGCGCGTACCGGCTGATCGACTTCAAGCGGTACGACAAGGACGGCGTTCCGGCGAAGGTCGCGGAGATCGAGTACGACCCCAACCGCACGTCGAACATCGCGCTGCTGCACTACGCCGATGGCGAGAAGCGCTACATCCTGGCGCCGGCGAACCTGAAGAAGGGTCAGCCGATCGAGAACGGCCCGAGTGCGGACATCAAGCCCGGCAACAACCTGCCGCTGCGCAACATCCCGGTCGGCACCACGATCCACGCGATCGAGCTGCGGCCCGGCGGTGGCGCCAAGATCGCCCGGTCCGCCGGTGCGTCGGTGCAGCTGCAGGCTCGCGAGGGCTCGATGGCCACGCTGCGGATGCCCTCGGGCGAGCAGCGCATGGTCGACGTTCGCTGCCGCGCGACCGTCGGTGAGGTCGGCAACGCCGAGCAGAGCAACATCTCGATCGGTAAGGCCGGCCGCAACCGCTGGAAGGGCAAGCGCCCGACCGTCCGTGGTGTGGCGATGAACCCCGTCGACCACCCGCTCGGTGGTGGCGAGGGCAAGTCGTCCGGTGGTCGGCACCCGGTGTCGCCATGGGGCAAGCCCGAGGTCCGCACCCGCAAGTCGAAGCCCAGTGATCGGCTGATCATCCGCCGCCGCCGCTCTGGTAAGCACCGCTAAGGAGCCTTGAAAGATGCCACGTAGCCTCAAGAAGGGCCCCTTCGTGGACGACCACCTGATCAAAAAGGTGGTGGTCCAGAACGACAAGGGGACCAAGCAGGTCATCAAGACCTGGTCCCGACGCTCGATGATCGTGCCGGCCATGCTCGGCCACACGATCGCGGTGCACGACGGTCGTAAGCACGTTCCGGTCTTCGTGACCGAGGCGATGGTCGGCCACAAGCTCGGCGAGTTCGCCCCGACTCGGACCTTCCGTGGTCACGAGAAGGACGACCGGAGGAGCCGGCGCCGGTGACCGCGACAACTGGGAGTGACGTCATGGAAGCCCCCGTCCAGGCACGGGCGGTCGCGCGGCACGTACGTGTCTCGCCGACCAAGGCCCGTCGGGTCGTCGACCTCATCAGGGGTCTGCCGACCGAGGATGCGGTCGCGATCCTGCGGTTCGCGCCGCAGGCCGCGAGTGAGCCCGTACGCAAGGTGCTGGAGAGTGCGGTGGCCAACGCCGAGCACAACCTCCAGCTCGACGCTGGCGCGCTGCGCGTCGCCATCGCGTACGTCGACGAGGGCGGCACGCTCAAGCGCTGGCGGCCTCGTGCGCAGGGTCGGGTCACCCCGATCCACAAGCGTGGTTGCCACATCACCGTGATCGTGGAGCCGGTCGAGGAGCCTGAGGCCGACACCAAGGCGGCCAAGAAGACCGCCAAGAAGACGGCCAAGAAGGCGCAAGCGAACAGGAGGGCCCGGTAGTGGGACAGAAGGTCAACCCGCACGGGTTCCGGCTGGGTATCACCACCGACCACAAGAGCCGTTGGTACGCCGACAAGCTCTACAAGGACTACGTCGGCGAGGACGTGTCGATCCGCCGCCTGCTCACCAAGGGCATGGAGCGGGCCGGCATCTCCAAGGTCGAGATCGAGCGCACCCGGGACCGGGTCCGTGTCGACATCCACACCGCGCGTCCGGGCATCGTCATCGGCCGCCGTGGTGCGGAGGCCGACCGTATCCGCGCGGACCTGGAGAAGCTCACCGAGAAGCAGGTGCAGCTGAACATCCTCGAGGTGAAGAACCCCGAGGTCGACGCGCAGCTCGTCGCTCAGGCCGTGGCCGAGCAGCTGGCCAGCCGGGTCGCGTTCCGCCGCGCCATGCGTAAGGGCATGCAGAGCGCCCAGAAGGCCGGCGCGCTCGGCATCCGGATCCAGTGCTCGGGACGACTCGGTGGCGCGGAGATGTCGCGCTCGGAGTTCTACCGCGAGGGTCGGGTGCCGCTGCACACGCTGCGCGCTGACATCGACTACGGCTTCTACGAGGCACGTACGACCTTCGGCCGCATCGGCGTGAAGGTCTGGATCTACAAGGGCGAGGTTCCGGTCTCCCGGGCCGAGCGCGAGAAGCTGCAGGCCGAGGCCCGCGCCAACGCGCAGCGCCGTCCGAGCGGTGGCGACCGTGACCGTGGCGACCGTGGTGGTCGCGGCGGCCGTGGTGGCGGCGGTGGCGGCGGTGGCCGTGGCGGCGACCGCGGTGGCCGTGGCGGCCAGGGCGGTCAGGGCGGTGGCGGCGGCGACCGTGGCCAGCGCACGCAGGCCCCGGAGGCTCAGGCTCCGCAGGCTCAGGCTCCCGCTTCGACGGAGGCGACGAGCCCAGGACAGGAGGGCTGACGCGTGCTGATCCCGCGGCGGTTCAAGCACCGCAAGCAGCACACGCCCAAGCGTGGCGGCATGGCCAAGGGCGGTACGACGCTGGCGTTCGGTGACTACGGCATCCAGGCACTGGAAGGCCACTTCGTCACCAACCGGCAGATCGAGTCCGCGCGTATCGCGATGACCCGGCACATCAAGCGTGGCGGAAAGGTGTGGATCAACATCTTCCCCGACCGCCCGCTGACCAAGAAGCCGGCCGAGACCCGGATGGGTTCCGGCAAGGGTTCGCCCGAGTGGTGGATCGCGAACGTGAAGGCTGGCCGAGTGATGTTCGAGCTCTCCGGCGTGCCGGAGGGGATCGCCCGCGAAGCGTTGCGGCGTGCGATCCACAAGCTTCCGATGAAGTGCAGGTTCGTCAAGCGTGAGGCGGGTGACTTGTGATGTCAAAGATCCACAAGCTCCCGATGCTGTGTCATGAAGGGGCAAGGTTCGTGAAGAGAGAGGCGGGTGACTTGTGATGGCAACGGTTTCGAAGGCCACCGAGCTCCGCAACCTCGAGGAGCTCGAGCTCGTCGACAAGCTGAAGGAAGCCAAGGAGGAGCTGTTCAACCTCCGCTTCCAGGCGGCGACCGGCCAGCTCGAGAGCCACGGCCGGCTCAAGATCGTCCGCCGGGAGATCGCGCGGATCTACACGGTGATGCGCGAGCGCGAGCTCGGCATCACGACCGCGCCGACCGCTGAGACGACGGAGGGTGCCGCATGAGCGCTAACGAAGAAGTAACGACGGCGACCGCTGTGGCGGACACCGAGAAGCGTGGCTTCCGCAAGTCCCGTGAGGGTCTGGTGGTGAGCGACAAGATGGACAAGACCGTAGTCGTGGTCGTTGAAGACCGGGTGAAGCACGCCCTGTACGGCAAGGTCATGCGGCGTACGCACCGGCTCAAGGCTCACGACGAGGCCAACGAGTGCGGTGTCGGCGACCGGGTGCTCCTGATGGAGACCCGTCCGCTGTCCGCCACCAAGCGTTGGCGCGTTGTCGAGATCCTCGAGAAGGCCAAGTAACGACTGCCGACCGGCTCACTCGCTGGGCAGGTCGTTGGACATGGGAGAACTAAGGTGATCCAGCAGGAGTCGCGACTCAAGGTCGCCGACAACACGGGTGCGAAGGAGATTCTCTGCATCCGCGTGCTCGGTGGCTCTGGCCGGCGCTACGCGGGAATCGGAGACGTCATCGTCGCGACCGTCAAGGACGCGATCCCCGGCGGCAACGTGAAGAAGGGCGAGGTCGTCAAGGCGGTCATCGTCCGCACGGTGAAGGAACGCCGTCGCCCGGATGGCTCGTACATCAAGTTCGACGAGAACGCCGCGGTGTTGCTGCGTGGCAACGACAACGAGCCCCGTGGCACCCGCATCTTCGGACCCGTCGGACGCGAGCTGCGTGAGAAGCGGTTCATGCGGATCATCTCGCTCGCCCCGGAGGTGTTGTGAGCATGGCACAGACGAAGTCCCTGCACATCAAGAAGGGCGACGTCGTCCGGGTCATCGCTGGCCGGGACCGCGGCGTCGAAGGCAAGGTGATCAGCGTCGACACGACACGCAGCCGCGTGTTCGTCGAAGGCGCCAACCGCGTCAAGCGGCACACCAAGGTCGTCCAGGCCAGCGGTCGTCAGGGGACGACCGGCGGCATCGTGACGCAGGAGGCCTCGATTCCGGTCTCGAACGTCACGCTGCTGGTCGAGGTCGAAGGCAAGAAGGTGCCGACCCGTGTCGGGTACGAGCGCCGCGAGGTCGAGAAGACGCGCGCGGACGGCACCACGTACACCGGTTATCGCAACGTGCGCATCGCGACGAAAACCGGCGAGGAGATCTGACGATGACGGCAACCACTGAAACCCGGCAGGCGCCGCGGTTGAAGACCAGGTACCGCGAGGAGATCGTTTCCGCCCTGCGCGAGAAGTTCGGGTTCGAGAACCCGATGCAGGTGCCCGTTCTCCAGAAGGTCGTGGTCAACATGGGCGTGGGCGAGGCCGCTCGCGACTCCAAGCTGATCGACGGCGCGGTCAAGGACCTCACCGGTATCACCGGCCAGAAGCCGTCGGTGACGAAGGCTCGCAAGTCCATCGCGCAGTTCAAGCTCCGCGAGGGCATGCCGATCGGCGCGCACGTCACACTGCGCGGCGACCGGATGTGGGAGTTCCTCGACCGCCTGGTGTCGCTCGCGCTGCCCCGTATCCGTGACTTCCGCGGCCTGAACCCCAAGCAGTTCGACGGTCGTGGCAACTACACGTTCGGTCTCACCGAGCAGGTCATGTTCCACGAGATCGACCCGGACAGGATCGACCGGTCCCGCGGCATGGACATCACGGTCGTGACGAGTGCCAAGAACGACGAGGAGGGGCGTGAGTTGCTGCGGCAGCTCGGGTTCCCCTTCGCGGAACCCCGGTAGTCCCGGGTATCGAAGGAGAGACCTGACGTGGCGAAGACCGCCCTTGTCATCAAGGCCAAGGCGAAGCCGAAGTTCAACGTGCGTGGCTATACGCGCTGCCAGCGGTGTGGCCGCCCCCGCGCGGTCTACCGCAAGTTCGGCCTGTGCCGAATCTGCTTGCGCGAGATGGCACACCGCGGGGAGCTCCCCGGCATCACCAAGAGCTCTTGGTAAACAGACACTTTTCTCACGCGCCGAAGGTCCCACTCAGGTGGGAAACCACGGCGGGAAAGCAGCCTCACACATGAGCATGACCGATCCGATCGCAGACATGTTGACCCGTCTGCGGAACGCCAACCAGGCGTACCACGACGTTGCCCCGATGCCGTTCAGCAAGCTGAAGGCGGGCGTCGCGGAGATCCTCCAGCAGGAGGGTTACATCGCGGGATGGCGCGTCGAGGAGCCGGCGCCGGGAGCGGTGGGCAAGAGCCTCGTTCTCGAGCTGCGCTTCGGTCCGAACCGGGAGCGGTCCATTGCCGGTATCCGGCGGATCTCCAAGCCGGGGCTGCGGGTGTACGCGAAGTCGACGGGAATGCCGAAGGTCCTGGGTGGCCTTGGCGTGGCGATCATCTCGACCTCGCAGGGTCTGCTGACCGACAAGCAAGCTGGCAAGCGTGGCGTAGGCGGCGAAGTCGTCGCTTACGTCTGGTGACGGAACGGGAGGAGGAGGTACTCACATGTCGCGTATTGGCAAGCTCCCCATCCCGGTGCCGTCCGGTGTCGACGTCAAGATCGACGGCCAGGCTGTAACGGTCAAGGGACCCAAGGGCACGCTTTCACACGTCGTCGCGGAGCCGATCAAGGTGGTTGCCGACAACGGCATCCTCGAGGTCAAGCGGCCCGACGAGGAGCGCAAGAGCAAGGAACTGCACGGGCTCAGCCGCACGCTGGTCTCCAACATGGTGACGGGCGTGACCGAGGGCTACGAGCGCAAGCTCGAGATCGTCGGCGTCGGCTACCGCGTCGTCCCCAAGGGACCGACGCAGCTCGAGTTCTCGCTCGGCTACAGCCACTCGATCACGGTCGACGCCCCCGAGGGCATCACGTTCGCGGTCGAGACGGCTACCAAGTTCTCCGTCGCGGGGATCGACAAGCAGCTGGTCGGCGAGACCGCTGCCAACATCCGCAAGCTTCGCAAGCCCGAGCCGTACAAGGGCAAGGGCATCCGCTACGCGGGCGAGCACATCCGCCGCAAGGTCGGAAAGGCTGGTAAGTAACCGATGGCCACCAGTCTCGCGACTCACAAGTCGACGAACACCAAGACTCGGTCCCGGCTGCGTCGTCAGCTTCGGGTCCGCAAGAAGCTGTTCGGTACGGCCGAGCGCCCGCGCCTCGTCGTCACCCGTTCCGCCCGTCACGTCTTCGCCCAGGTGGTCGATGACGTCGCCGGTCACACGCTGGTCTCGGCCTCCACGATGGAGGCGGACCTCCGCGCGTCGTCCGACGACAAGTCCGGGCGGTCCAAGCGGGTCGGTCAGCTCGTCGCCGAGCGGGCCAAGGCGGCCGGGATCAACGCGGTCGTCTTCGACCGGGCTGGCAACAAGTACACCGGGCGCCTCGCGGCGCTCGCCGATGCCGCCCGTGAGGGCGGACTCGATTTCTGACGAGTCGATAAAGGAGAGGTAACCCCATATGCCACCGCAACAACGCCGCGGCAGCGGCACTGGTGAGCGCCGGGACCGCCGGGACGATCGTCGGGGCGGGTCCGTCGCGGAGAAGACCGCGTTCATCGAGCGCGTCGTCTCCATCAACCGCGTCGCCAAGGTCGTCAAGGGCGGCCGGCGGTTCAGCTTCACCGCGCTCGTCGTCGTCGGCGACGGTGACGGCACCGTCGGCGTCGGGTACGGCAAGGCCAAGGAGGTGCCCGCGGCGATCGCCAAGGGTGTCGAGGAGGCCAAGAAGCACTTCTTCAAGGTGCCGCGTATCCAGGGCACGATCCCGCACCCCGTGCAGGGCGAGAAGGCCGCGGGCGTCGTCCTGCTGCGTCCCGCCTCGCCCGGTACCGGCGTCATCGCCGGCGGTCCGGTGCGTGCGGTCCTGGAGTGCGCGGGCATCCACGACGTGCTGAGCAAGTCGCTCGGCTCGTCGAACGCGATCAACATCGTGCACGCCACCGAGACGGCTCTGCGGGCGCTCGAGTCGCCCGAGCAGGTCGCTCTCCGTCGTGGTCTGCCCGTCGAGCACGTCGCCCCAGCGGCCCTGCTGCGCGCCCGCGCCGCGGGGGTGAACGGTTGATGTCGACTCGGCTGAAGGTGCGCCAGACGCGTTCGCAGATCGGTTGTAAGCAGAACCAGCGGGACACCCTGCGTTCGCTCGGGCTGAAGCGCCTGCACGACGTGGTGGTCAAGGAGGACCGCCCCGAGATCCGGGGGATGATCGCGACGGTGTCCCACCTCGTTGCGGTCGAGGAGGTCGATTGACGATGGCAGACACAAGAACCGCCGACACAGTGGAGACCTCGGGCGGCACGCCGCTCAAGGTCCACCACCTGCGGCCGGCGCCGGGCGCCAAGTCCGCGAAGATCCGGGTCGGGCGCGGCGAAGGCGGCAGGCGGGGCAAGACCGCCGGTCGCGGTACGAAGGGCTCCAAGGCGCGCAACAACATCCCCGCCGCTTTCGAGGGTGGCCAGATGCCGTTGCACATGCGGATCCCGAAGCTGAAGGGGTTCAAGAACCCGTTCCGCGTCGAATTCCAGGTGGTCAACCTGGACAAGCTGAACTCGCTCTTCCCCCAGGGCGGCGAGGTCGGTGTCGCCGACCTGATCGCCAAGGGCGCTGTCCGTGACACCGCCCCGGTGAAGGTTCTCGGTTACGGCGAGATCGGCGTCGCGCTGCAGGTCAGCGCGCACGCGTTCTCCAAGAGCGCAACCGAGAAGATCGAGGCGGCTGGCGGCTCGGTCACCAAGCTGTAAAACTGAACGGGAGGGCGTGCCCGGCCATCCGGGCCGCCCTTCCGGCGTCAGACCGCCAGCTGGTGCGTTAAAGTCCCTGGGTACGCCGGGGACGCCGCAGCAGCTGAATCGGGATTCGCCGGACTACGACATTCTCTGCTCACCGACGACCCGCCAGCAACGGCGGCACGCAGGAGGCTTTGGTGCTCACCGCGTTCGTCAACGCGTTCAAGACGCCGGACCTGCGGAAGAAGCTGCTCTTCACGCTGTTCATCATCGCGCTGTTCCGGGTCGGCTCGGTACTTCCCACGCCTGGCGTGGACTCTGAGGCTGTCCAGCGTTGTCTGCAGCCGGCGCTGCAACAGGGCAACTCGGTCTACGGGATGCTCAACCTGTTCTCTGGTGGCGCGCTGCTCCAGCTGTCGGTCTTCGCGCTGACGATCATGCCGTACATCACGGCGAGCATCATCATCCAGCTGCTGACCGTGGTGATCCCGCGTCTGGAGGCCCTCAAGAAGGAGGGCCACTCCGGCACCCAGAAGATCACCCAGTACACCCGGTACCTCACGATCGGCCTCGCGATCCTGCAGGCCACCACGATCGTGGCGCT
This sequence comes from uncultured Actinomycetota bacterium, assembly GCA_963762635.1. Classification (GTDB taxonomy): domain Bacteria; phylum Actinomycetota; class Actinomycetes; order Propionibacteriales; family Actinopolymorphaceae; genus Tenggerimyces. The sequence goes on along the minus strand of CAVXLQ010000002.1, from coordinate 206,330 downwards.
GGCGCGTACGCCCGGCCAGCTTTTCCAAGGCTGCAACGAGGACCTGATCCCCGACGAGGGCATGTTCACCATCATCACGATGGTGATCACGATCACCGCCGGCACCGCGATGATCATGTGGTTCGGTGAGCTCATCACCGACCGCGGCGTGGGCAACGGCATGTCGGTCCTGATCTTCACCTCGATCGTCGCCGCGTTCCCGTCCGCCCTGTGGCAGATCCGGGTGCAGAAGGGCTGGGGGACGTTCATCGTCACCCTCGCCATCGGCCTCGTGATCATGGCGGCGGTCATCTTCGTCGAGCAGGCACAGCGCCGGGTCCCGGTGCAGTACGCCAAGCGCATGGTGGGCCGCCGCGCGATGGGTGGCAGCTCCACGTACATCCCGCTGAAGGTCAACCAGGCCGGCGTCATCCCGGTGATCTTCGCCTCCAGCCTGCTCTACCTGCCGGTGCTGGCGGCGCAGTTCAACCCGACCGCGGGTTGGGCTACGTGGATCAACGACAACATCACCCGTGGCGACCACCCGATCTACATGGCTGGCTACTTCCTGCTGATCGTGGCGTTCACGTACTTCTACGTGGGCATCACGTTCAACCCGAAGGACGTCGCCGACAACATGAAGAAGTACGGCGGCTTCATCCCGGGCATCCGGGCGGGCAAGCCGACCGAGGAATACCTGCAGTACGTGCTCTCCCGCATCACCGCCCCGGGCGCGACCTACCTGGGCCTGGTGTCGTTGATCCCGCTGATCGCGTTGGTGTTGATCGACGCCAACCAGAACTTCCCGTTCGGCGGAACGTCGATCCTGATCATGGTGGGCGTCGGTCTCGACACCGTGAAGCAGATCGAGAGCCAGCTGCAGCAACGGCACTACGAAGGGTTCCTGCGTTGATGCGGCTCCTCATCATGGGGCCGCCTGGTGCTGGGAAGGGCACGCAGGCCAAGGCTGTTGCCGAAGGTCTGAACGTGCCCTCCATCTCCACCGGGGACATCTTCCGCAAGAACGTCGAGGCGGGCACGATGCTGGGCCGCGAGGCCAAGCGCTATCTCGACGCCGGCGAGTACGTGCCGGACGAGATCACCAACGGCATGGTCCGGGCCCGGCTGGACGAGCTCACCGAGGGCTTCCTGCTGGACGGGTACCCGCGGACGGTCGCCCAGGTCGAGGCGCTGGACAAGATCCTCGCCGACGAGGGCACCACGCTGGACCGCGTGCTCGTTCTGCACGTCGACCAGGACGAGCTGGTCAAGCGACTGACCGGCCGCGCGGAGTCCGACGGCCGGTCCGACGACGCCGAGCACGTGATCCGGCGCCGGCTCGAGGTGTACTCGGAGCAGACCGAGCCGTTGCTCGACATCTACGCCCAGCGCGGGCTGTTGGTGATCGTCAACGGCATGGGCGAGGTCGAGGACGTCACCCAGCGGGTGCTCGCCGCTCTGCACCAGACCAGCTGAGCGCGGTTCGTTGGTGTTCTTCGATCGGAAGATCCAGTACAAGACGCCTGCCCAGGTTTCCTCGATGCGTTCCGCTGGGCTTGTCGTGGCGTCGACGCTCGCCTTGATGCGGTCGGCGGTGGCTCCTGGCATGACGACCTTGGACCTGGACGCCTTGGCGGAGGAGCACATCCGTTCCTCGGGGGCTGTGCCCTCGTTCCTTGGCTACCAGGGCTTCCCGGCGTCGATCTGTGCGTCGGTGAACGACGAGGTCGTACACGGCATCCCCGGGCCTCGGACCCTGCGCGCCGGCGACCTCGTGTCGATCGACTGCGGCGCGATCGTGGACGGCTGGCACGGCGACGCGGCGATCACGGTGCCGGTGGGCGAGGTCGACCCGGAGCTCTTGGCGCTCGCCGCCGCCTGCGAGTCGGCTCTGTGGGCCGGGCTCGCGGCCGTGGTGGCGGGGAACAAGATCGGCGACATCACCCGCGCCGTGTCGTCGTCGGTACAGGCCGCCGGGTCGTACAGCATCGTCGAGGACTACGTCGGGCACGGGATCGGCACCGAGATGCACCAGTCACCCGACGTCCCGAACACCGGCAAAGGCCGCCGCGGCCCCAAGCTCGTGCCCGGCCTGGTGGTCGCGGTCGAGCCGATGATCTGCCTCGGCTCGGCGGAGACGGACGTGCTGGACGACGACTGGACCGTGGTGACCACGGATGGGGCGTACGCGGCCCACTGCGAACACACCGTGGCAGTCACACCCGAAGGGCCCGTGGGTGCTGACCGAGCCCGACGGCGGAGTGGCGAAGTTCGCCGAGCTCGGCCTCACCATCCCCGCACGCTAGACGCGACGCCAGCGATCCGCCAGCACTCATCGACATACTGTTCCTGTCTTCGAAATGTCGTAGTAAGCGCGACGTTTGACTCGAGAGGTAGGCGCAGTCATGAGGCGAGCACGCGTTCTGTTGATGGTGGCGGCCGTGATGGCGGCGCTGGCGATCACGCCCACAGCCAGCGCAACGACGGCGGCGGGATGGGCGGACTGCCACGTCGGGGAGCTGTGCCTGTACGTCGACGCCAACGGCCAAGGCGACATGTTCGCCTGGAGCTATCCCGAGTACACCTCGGACTTCCGCCTGCTGCTGTGCTACTGCAAGGACGCGGACTTTCACAACGACGCGAGTTCCTGGTGGAACCGCACAGGAAGGAACTGGTGCGTCTCCGACGGGACGTTCGGCGGCAACCCCGACAACACCATGCCCGCCGGCACTCGCGGCAACTTCACGCCGAGCTGGAACGACCGCGCGTCGTCGATCAGCCACACCGGCTGCCCGTAGGCCGGCGCACAACGTCCGGGTAACCCCAGGACCGACGGGGGGTTACCCCGATGGCCATGGGCCATCCCGCGAGGCACACTTACTCCGTGCCCTACGGACCACAGATGCGAGCGTCAGACGGCGACCGGGAGAAGATCGCCGCCCGGCTGCGAGACGCCCACGGCGAGGGACGGCTCTCGATCGAAGAGTTCAACGACCGTCTCGACGTGCTCTACCAAGCCCAGACGTACGGCGAGATCGAGCCGCTGGTCCGCGACATCCCGGTGATGCGTACGCACCAGACGCCCGAGATCGTCAAGGCCGCCACCCCCGTCCCGGCCGGCCAGAAGCGCCAGGACGGCAAGGCGATGCGGGTGCTGTGGACGATCTGGGCCTGCGCGGTCTCCCTGAACGTGATGATCTGGCTGCTGGTCTCGATCGGCAACGGCAACCCCGAGTACTTCTGGCCGATCTGGGTGGCCGGCCCCTGGGGCGCGGTCCTGCTCACCGTCACGCTGATCCGCAAAGCGGCCAAGTAGCGCCGCCCGAGCTAGACTCACCCGTACGGCCCCCAGGCGTCACGCAGGGGGCCGATTGGGCATCTTGTGCCTATGTGACGTACACTTACTCCCCGGCTCAGGTTTGAGCCGCCTTTGGTCCTGCCCAGCGGCTGACCGCGTTCGACGCGGGGGTGGGATTCATCGAAATTCCACGGGACGGGCACCAGGTAATCCCGTGACACAGGTTCCGAACCAGGCGAAGTGCGGAGGATATGGCGAAGAAGGAAGGCGTCATCGAGATCGAGGGCTCCGTCGTCGAAGCCCTGCCCAATGCGATGTTCCGCGTGGAGCTCGCGAACGGGCACAAAGTTCTCGCCCACATCAGTGGCAAGATGCGCCAGCACTACATCCGGATCCTTCCAGAGGACCGGGTGGTGGTGGAGCTGTCGCCCTACGACTTGAGCCGCGGCCGGATCGTCTACCGCTACCGCTAAGTGCAAGCCTCGCGCCCGAAAGAAGACTGATGAAGGTTCAGCCGAGCGTCAAGAAGATCTGTGACAAGTGCAAGGTGATCCGCCGTCACGGCAGGGTCATGGTGATCTGCGAGAACCCTCGCCACAAGCAGCGCCAGGGCTAGAGCAGATCCACAAGAGCAACGCGACCGCTCATTCCGCCTAAGCACCACAGCGGAGTGTTACCCCCGGACCGGAGGCTGGGGCTCGGCCGAGTCAGCAGGAAGAAAGTGACTCAGGGCAGGCCGAGACGCGGCGCGTACGACACCTCCGCCAGCGAAAGGACACCTGCCCCACATGGCAAGACTTGTAGGCGTCGATCTGCCGCGCGACAAGCGCATCGAGATCGCGCTCACCTACATCTTCGGCATCGGACGCACCCGCGCCCACGCCACGCTCGAGGGAACGGGCGTCAACCCTGACCTCCGCGTGCACGAGCTGGGTGACGAAGAGCTCGTCAAGCTCCGTGACTGGATCGACGCCAACTACCAGATCGAGGGTGACCTCCGCCGCGAGGTCCAGGCCGACATCCGCCGCAAGATCGAGATCGGCTGCTACGAGGGCGTACGGCATCGCCGTGGCCTTCCCGTCCGTGGTCAGCGCACCCGGACGAACGCGCGCTCCCGGAAGGGCCCGCGCAAGACCGTTGCCGGCAAGAAGAAGCCCGGCAAGAAGTAGTCCTCGATCTCAAGTCGACTGGAGTAAAGACACCCCATGCCTCCCCAGAAGAGGGCCACGGCCGCCAAGAAGGTGCGCCGCAAGGAAAAGAAGAACATCTCGTTCGGCCACGCGCACGTCAAGAGCACGTTCAACAACACGATCGTGACGATCACCGACCCCAGCGGTGCGGTGATCGCCTGGGCCAGCTCGGGCACGGTCGGGTTCAAGGGCTCGCGCAAGTCCACGCCGTTCGCCGCGCAGATGTGCGCCGAGGCGGCTGCTCGCCGGGCGATGGAGCACGGCATGAAGAAGGTCGACGTCTACGTTCGCGGACCGGGCTCCGGCCGCGAGACCGCGATCCGTTCCCTCACGGCCACTGGCCTGGAGGTCGGAACGATCCAGGACGTCACCCCCGTGCCCCACAACGGATGCCGCCCGCCCAAGCGGCGCCGAGTCTGAGCCCGAAGGAGTACTGCTAACCATGGCCCGTTACACCGGACCTATGACCAAGAAGTCCCGCCGGCTCGGTATCGACCTCGTCGGCGGCGACAAGGCGTTCGAGCGCCGCCCCTACCCGCCCGGCCAGCACGGCCGCGGTCGGGCCAAGGAGTCGGAGTACCGCGTCCAGCTGATCGAGAAGCAGAAGGCGCGCTACTCGTACGGAGTGCTCGAGAAGCAGTTCAAGCGCTACTACGAAGAGGCGATCCGTCGCCCCGGCAAGTCGGGCGACAACCTCCTGCAGCTGCTGGAGACCCGCCTCGACAACGTGATCTACCGCGCGGGCATCGCTCGTACGCGTCGGCAGGCCCGTCAGCTCGTCGTGCACGCCCACTTCCTGGTGAACGGGAAGAAGGTCAACGTGCCGAGCTTCCACGTCAGCCCGCACGACGTCATCGACATCCGCCCGAAGTCGCGCGAGATGCTCCCGTTCCAGGTCGCCCTGGCCACGCACGGCGAGCGGCCCGTTCCGGGTTGGCTCGAGGTGCTCTCGGGCAGCCTGCGGGTCCTCGTGCACTCCATGCCGGTCCGTCAGCAGATCGACGTCCCGATCCAGGAGCAGCTGATCGTGGAGTACTACTCCAAGGTCTGAGGCACACTAGAAGTCACCACATCTCGTTGCGTCGTCATATGGCGGATGGCGCGGAGAAAGGAACATCAGCATGCTGATCGCACAACGTCCCACCCTGTCCGAGGAAGTCGTCTCCGACTTCCGCTCCCGATTCGTGCTCGAGCCGCTGGAGCCGGGCTTCGGCTACACCCTCGGCAACTCGCTCCGTCGTACGCTGCTCTCCTCGATCCCCGGCGCGGCTGTCACCAGCGTCAAGATCGACGGCGTGCTGCACGAGTTCTCCACGATCCCCGGTGTCAAGGAAGACGTCACCGAGGTCGTGCTGAACCTCAAGGAGCTCGTGGTCTCCAGCGAGCACGACGAGCCCGTCACGATGTACCTGCGCAAGCAAGGCCCCGGTGACGTGACCGCCGCCGACATCGCGCCCCCGGCCGGTGTCGAGGTGCACAACCCCGAGCTGAACATCGCGACGCTGAACGGCAAGGGCAAGCTCGAGATGGAACTCGTCGTCGAGCGTGGCCGTGGCTACGTCTCCGCCGTCCAGAACAAGCGCTCCGACGCCGAGATCGGCCGCATCCCGGTCGACTCGATCTACTCGCCGGTGCTCAAGGTGACGTACAAGGTCGAGGCGACGCGTGTCGAGCAGCGTACGGACTTCGACCGGCTGATCGTCGACGTCGAGACCAAGCCGTCGATGCGCCCGCGCGACGCGGTGGCGTCCGCCGGCAAGACGCTGGTCGAGCTGTTCGGCCTGGCCCGCGAGCTGAACGTCGACGCCGAGGGCATCGACATCGGCCCGTCGCCGGTCGACGCGCAGCTGGCCGCGGACCTGGCTCTGCCGGTCGAGGACCTGAACCTCACCGTTCGCTCGTACAACTGCCTCAAGCGCGAGGGCATCCACACCGTGGGGGAGCTGATCTCCCGCAGCGAGCAGGACCTGCTGGATATAAGGAACTTCGGGGCCAAGTCGATCGACGAGGTCAAGCAGAAGCTCGCCGGCATGGGCCTGTCGCTCAAGGACAGCGCGCCCGGGTTCGACCCGAGCACCGCGGTCGACAACTTCGACGACGACGAAGAGTCGTACGCCGAGACCGAGCAGTACTGAGTTTCAAGCTTCACCACCGATCCGGCGCTCATGCCGAATCGCCCGTCAGCCGCTCCCTGGTTCACGCCGGGGAGCGGCGCTGACGCCGGTACCTGACACGGCCGGCGCAGGAAGGAGCACCACATGCCCAGGCCCACCAAGGGACCCCGCCTCGGCGGTAGCCCGGCGCACGAGCGGCTGATGCTGGCGAACCTCGCCACCTCGCTGTTCGAGCACAACCGGATCACCACGACCGAGACGAAGGCCCGGCGGCTGCGCCCGTTCGCCGAGCGGCTGATCACCAAGGCGAAGCGCGGCGACCTGCACTCGCGTCGCCAGGTGCACGCGGTGATCCGCAACAAGGACATCGTGCACAAGCTGTTCGCCGAGCTCGGTCCGCAGTTCGCGAACCGTCCCGGTGGCTACACCCGCATCACCAAGCTCGGCCCGCGCAAGGGCGACAACGCCCCGCTCGCGGTGATCGAGCTCGTCGAGGCTCTCGAGGCCGCGGCGACGACCGGCGCCGCGCCGGCCGCTGCTGCCGAGTCGAAGCCCGCGGAGAAGGCGCCGGAGGCCAAGGCCGACGACACCGCCGACGCCGAGCCGGACGGCCCGTACGGTGCCGGTTCGATCGACGCGAACGAGGACGGCAGCTCGCCCGACGCGGAGTACGCGATCAAGGGCAACGCCGACTCGCGCAAGTACCACACGCCTGACGGCCAGTGGTACGACCAGACGCACGCCGAGGTCTACTTCAAGACCGAGGACGACGCGAAGGCTGCCGGCTTCGACAAGGCCGGCGAGACGTCGGACGACGAGTCCTGACCGAGTCTCTTCACACGAACGAGCCCGTCGCCCACTCTGAGGGCGGCGGGCTCGTTCGTCTGCGTTTGGACATTGCGTACGACGGCACGGAGTTCTCCGGCTGGGCGAGCCAGGCCGGCCTGCGGACCGTGCAGCAGACGCTGGAGGAGACACTCGGCGTCGTCCTGCGGCTCGCGCCCCCAGCTCTGACCTGCGCCGGCCGTACCGACGCCGGGGTGCACGCCCGCGGCCAGGTCTGCCACGTCGATCTCCCGACCGAGACGTACGCCGGCGTCGTCGGTCGCAGCGACCGGCCGCCCGCCGACGTGCTCGTCGAGCGGCTCAACGGCACGCTGCCGCGCGATGTCCGGGTGCGCCGAGCCCGAGAGGTACCCGAGCCGTTCGACGCCCGCTTCGGCGCGCTCTGGCGCCGGTACGCGTACCGCGTCTGCGACGACCCCGCGACCGCCGACCCGCTGCACCGGCACGAGGTGCTCGACCATCCGCGCCGGCTCGACCTGGACGCGATGAACGCCGCCACCGAGCACCTGCTCGGCGAGCACGACTTCGCCGCGTTCTGCCGCCGCCGCGAGGGCGCCTCGACCGTACGCCGGCTGCTCGAGTACTCCTGGGCCCGCGACGACGCCGGCTTCGCCGTCGGCCGGGTGGTGGCGGACGCGTTCTGCCACTCGATGGTGCGTGCCCTGGTCGGGGCGCTGCTGCCCGTCGGCGAGGGCCGCCGACCGGTCGAGTGGCCCGCTGCCGTCCTCACCGCCGGCGTCCGCGACTCCGCGGTCAACGTGGTCCGCCCGCACGGCCTCACGCTCGAAGAGGTCTGCTACCCGCCCGACGAGGCCCTCGCGGCCCGCGTGAATGAGACGAGACGCCGCCGATGACCGACCACTACTTCTCCACCGACCCCTCGGTGCGCGACCAGCCGCGCGAGGTGTGGTTCACCGCGTACGGCCGGCGCTACGACCTCACCTCCTCGACCGGCGTCTTCTCCGGCGACCGGCTCGACCTTGGGACGTCGGTGTTGCTGCGCGAGGCGCCGCTGCCGCCGGCCGGAACGTTCCTCGACCTCGGCTGCGGCTACGGCCCGATCGCCTCGGTGCTGGCGACCCAGGTCCCGGCCGCCGACGTGTGGGCGGTGGACGTGAACACCCGCGCGCTCGAGCTGACCCGCGCGAACGCCCAGCGGCTGGGCGCGAAGGTCCACGCGGTGGGGCCGGACGACGTGCCGGACGAGATGCGCTTCGACCAGATCTGGTCCAACCCGCCGATCCGCGTCGGCAAGGCCGCGCTCCACGAGCTCCTCCTGCGCTGGCTCCCGCGGCTGAAGCCAGACGGTCAGGCCTGGCTCGTCGTCGCGAGAAACCTGGGAGCCGACTCGCTGCAGAAGTGGTTGATCGACCAGGGCTACGAGACCAAACGCGAGGGCAGCGCGAAGGGCTTCCGCGTCCTCCGCGTCAGCGGATCGTCGACCTCGCAGCTCGCGTAGCTGAGCTTCCGTCAACGCGTGGAGCAGCCGGCGTGGGGCCGCTCGGGTCAGTGGTGGGCAGGCGGAGCCTGCCCTTAGTGCCTGCTCATTGGCCGCCGAGAGGCTCCATGTCAACGGGTCGGGTCGTGCAGCGACCTGATCTCGGCGAAGCCGAGACGCGAAGCGCCCTTGACATGGAGGGCGGCCAATACACTCCGGGCGGTCCCGCGCTGGCAGCGAGAAGCGTCAGCGGATCGTCGAGCGAGCGGTAGGCGCGAGCCTCAGCAGGCCGGGGAAGTCGCCGCGGGCGAGCTCGACTCGGACGTTCACGCCCTCGTGGACGGGCAACGCTGGGAAGTTGTTCGGGGCGGGCTCGGTCTCGAACGCCGCCAGCACCTCGCCGGGCGCGTCGCCGAACGTGCAGACGAACGTCGTATCCGACCGCACCGTCGTGCCCACCGGTGGTCGGGGCCGCAGGCCGGAGATCGGCCGCGTCGGCCGCAGCAGGTAGACGTCGTCCGAGTCGATCATCGTCTCGTTCGCCGCCGGGCCGTACGTCTTCCACGCCACGCTGTGCCGATAGAACGCCTCCAGCCCCGACAGGCGTGAGGCCAGGTCGCGGAAGCCCCGGATCCAGACGAAGCGGTCCGGCCGGTCCAGGTCGTAGAACGACCCGAGCACCCCCATTCCGAGCTCCTCCTGGCTCTCCACGAAGTGCGTCTCGAACAGGTCGACCAGCACCTCCCGTTGCCCCGGCTTCAACGTGTACTGGCGGAGCTCGACCACCCGCCACTCGCTCTCGCTACCCATGCCGCTCATCCTCGACGCGGCCAGCAGACAAGAGCGAGTGGCAGGCTTGCCCATCTCCGCAAGTTTCCTGCCAGACTGCACGCATGCACCAGATCGCCGTCCCCGTCATCGAGGACATGCCGATGTACGAGCTCGGCATCGCCTGGGAGATCTTCGGCGCCAAGTGGCTCGACCCTTGGTACGAGCTCATCCTCTGCGCCGACGACAAGATCCGCCTCGAACCGGGCGTCGTCGTCACCCCCGACGCCCCGCTCAGCGCCCTAGCGAACGCCGACACCGTGCTCGTGCCAGCGCTCCCGTTCGCCTGGCTCGAGACGGGCGAGATCCCGCCAGACCTCGTCGACGCCGTGAGGCAAGCGGCCAGCAACAGAGCAAGGATGATCTCCCTCTGCAGCGGCGCCTTCGTCCTCGCCAAGGCCGGCGTCCTCGACCACAGACGGGCCACCACGCACTGGCAACAGACGCACAAGCTCGCCGCCTGGTACCCCAAGGTCGACGTCGACCAGAAGGCCCTCTACGTCGACGAAGGCACAGTCCTCACCAGCGCCGGCCGCAGCGCCGGCATGGACCTCTGCCTGCACGTCGTACGCAAGGACAAGGGCGCCCAGACGGCCAACCGCCTCGCCCGCGCCATGGTCGTCCAAGCGCACCGAACGGGCGGCCAGGACCAGTACGTCGACAACCCCGTCCCCGCGACCGACGACGAGAGCCTGGCGCCGCTCCTGCAGTGGGCCGAGGAACGCCTGGACCAGCCTCTGACCGTCGCCGAGCTCGCCCAACGGGCACAGCTGAGCGAACGGACGTTCATGCGCCGCTTCCGAGCGGCGACCGGCACGACGGTCAGGCAGTGGCTCCTTGTCCAACGCCTGAACCGAGCCCGCGGCCTCCTCGAGACCACCCAGCTGTCCGTCGACCAGGTAAGCCAAGGATGCGGACTCGGCTCGGCGACCAACCTCCGCCACCACTTCGGCGCCCACGTCGGATCGACCCCTACGAACTACCGCCGCGCGTTCAGGAACAGCGCATAAGGGGTAGCTGACCTGGGGCGTTGAGGCCGCGCCAGCATGCCGCCAGAGGTCATTGGCAGGATAAAAGTGTCCATGTACCGATAAGGAGGGATGTGTTTCCCGTGGCGCGCACACTGCGACGCACCGGACTGTTGGCAAGCGCTGCCGCAGCCGTCCTGCTGCTCGGCCTGGTGCCGACGGCAGCGACAGCGGCGGAGAAGCCGACGACCCCAGCCGCCTCGCCGGGTTGCGTTGACCGGCAGGACCTCGCCGGTGGCCGTTGGCTGACGACGACGCTGTGCAACTACAACGAGGTGACCGGGTACTCCCAGGTCGTCGAGCGCGAGATCTGGCTGGACCGTACGACCGCCCCAGGCGGAGGTTGGGACGGCAGGCTCGGCCTGTACACCGACTCGTACTACTCCGCGCACCAGGCTCGGGGCGGCTACTACTGGCGGACCTGTATCCGGGACAACGGCGGCGCGATCTACTGCGGCCGCTGGTACAACCAATAGCCGGTAGCTCAGGCGGGCGGATCCGGGGCCAGGCGCGCGGCCTTGAGGCCGAGGTGCAGCGTCAGCCGCTGGGCGCCGTCGTTCAGATCGGCGCCCGTGATCTCCTGGATCCGCCCCAGCCGGTAGTACAACGTCGTCCGGTGAATGTGCAACGCCGCCACCGTACGGGTGGAGTCGCACGCACAGTCGAGGTACGTCTCCAAGGTCTCCGTCATGATCGGCGGCCCCTCGCGCAGCAGCCTCCGTAGACCGGCGTCGAGCAGGTCGGGCGTGATCGACTCCGCCGGCAGCGTCGCCAGGATCCGGTCGACGCCGAGGTCCGGGAACGCGGTCACCGCGTCGAACGTGGGCACCGCTCGCGCCGGTTCAAGTTCGTTCCGTCGAACGGCCAGCGCGCCGCCCGGTTGGCGACCGAGGTGTAGGGAGCATGAGCCTCGTGAAAGACATGCGGATCGGACACTGGACCGACCTCGAAGCGGGCACGGGCCTGACGATCTTCCTGCCACCCGAGGGCTCGGTGATGGCGGCTGAGGTGCACGGGCAGAACGCCGGGACGTTGATCGTCGAGGGCCTTGGCCCGCACGGCGTCGCCGACGGGGTCGACGCGATCGTGCTGACGGGCGGGAGCTCGTACGGCCTCGCGGCGACCGCCCAGGCGGTGCACGTGCTGTCCGACCGCGGCGTCGGCCATCCCGTCGCCGGCCGCCCGCTGCCGGGCCGCGGCCGCGGCCGCTGATCTTCGACCTGCTGGTCGGCCCGGCCAAGTGGCCGACGGCGTCGTCGGTGGCAGCGGCCCTGGATGCCGCCGTACCCGCCGGCGAGGAGGCGCTCGGGACGGTGGGCGCCGGCACCGGCGCGACGGTCGGCGACGTGGACGGGCCGGCGAGCGCGACGAAGGGCGGCTTCGGCCGCGCCTGGACGACGACCGCACAAGGGCCGCAGGTCGCCGCGTGGGCGGTGGTGAACGCGTTCGGCGACGTCCTCGACGAGAAGGGTTCGGTGCTGGCGGGCATGCGCCGCGACGGCGCGTTCGCCAGGGCGTCCGAGGCGCTCCGTAAGGACCCGGACCCGCTCGTCTACTGGGGCCGCGCGACGACGCTGGTCGTCGTCGCGACCGACGCGAAGCTCGACAAGGCGCAGGTGGCGCGGCTCGCGCACGCCGCGAGCGGGGGCATGGCGAGCACGATCTCGCCGTCCGGGACGGGGGTTGGACGGCGACACCGCGTTCGCGATCGCGACCGGAACGGTCGAGCCGAAGAGCGTACTCAGCCTCGAAGCCGTGGCCGCGACTGTGGTCGCGGAGGCCGTTCGCAGCGGCGTACGCGCTGCGACCGGCCTCCACGGCATTCCGTCCGTCACCGACCTGCGGTGATCATGTCGGTGATCATGAAGCCAAACCGGCGTATACGACCGCTATGCCTTCATGATCAGGATCATGATCACGCCGGAGCGTCCCCGTGGTCGGGGATCGGGAGCTGGACGCCGCCCTGCTTGGCCGACTGGTGCGCGACGATGCCCGGCAGCGTGTAGCGGGCCGCCTCCCAGGCGTTCACCGGCGGGAGGGTGCCTGTCGACGACGGCGGTGACGAAGTCGTCCACGAGGAAGTGGTGGCTGCCCTCGTGGCCGTTCGGGCATGCCCGTGCACTCGTTCGGCGAGGCGGCCGGCGTCGTGCACGGGCGCGCAGGCCGGACACGAACGCATCACGCAGCGCGGCGCGATGCCCGTCGAGCGACGGGTCGTCGAGGTCCATGCTGGGCGGTGGTCTCCAGCTCCTCGGACACGTCGGTGACGCCCTCTTCGTCCTGCCACAGCGCGTGACCGTCGCGATCTGCTCGAACCTCCCCTCGGTGCCGAAGTAGCGGAAGCGGCGCTCGCGGATGTGCGACGGGTAGCCCACGCGGCGGAACTCGTTGGTGCGCATCGACCCGCCGCCGGCCAGCTCGAACAGCGCCGTCGCGTTGGAGAAGTCGTTGCCGAACATGCTGACCTCGCGGTCGAACACGCCGTCGCCGCGCTCGTCCTGCACGCCGATGCAGCTGACACTGACCGCGTGGCCGCCGATCGCGCCCAGCACGCCGCCGACGGAGTGCGTCGGGTAGAGCATGGGCGGGATAGCTCGCGGTCGCCTTCCACTGCTCGCCGCCGCTGTACTGGTACGCGTCGTAGAAGCCGAGGTCCATGTCGTGGACGTAGTCGCCCTCGGCGTAGAAGATCCGGCCGAACGCGCCCTGCCTCGATCTTGTTGCGCGGCGTACACGGTCGCGGGGTTGTAGTAGCTGGTCTCGCCCATCATGTAGGTCAGGCCGGTCTCGCGCACCGCCTCGATGATCGCCGCGATCTCCTCGACCGAGATCGCCATCGGGCACGGCGGAATACACGTGCTTGCCCGCCTGGAGCGCGCTTGCACGACGAGCGGGCCGTGCGTCCAGCGCTGGGTGAAGATCGCGATCGCGTCGACGTCGCTCGCGTAGAGCTCGTCGACAGTCGCGTACGTCTTCTCGATCCCGTGCCGCTCGGCCTCGGCCTTGAGGCGGTCCGGCATGATCTCGGTGAGCCGGACCTCGCTGACGTCAGGGTGCGCCTGGAACAGTGGGATGAAGCTCCGGGAGAACTGGCCGGCACCGACCACGCCGATGCTGATCCCCATGCCTTACTCCTTTACGAGGGAAACAAATCATCTCGAGTATTCCGAACCCCTGGCTGGCGCGTCGCATCCGTGCCCGTTGTCGGCCATTCCTGGCCCGACTCCGCCCTGATCCCCACCATGAGCAGGTCGAGGCCGAACGCGAACTGCTCGGCTGAGCCGACGGTGAACAGCTCCTCGCCCAACCCCGGTGTCGCCAGCGCGTCCACGACCTCGCTCGCCTGCCACCAGCGATCGTCGCGTTCTCCCGCCTGGACCGCCATCGCGAGCCCCGCGGCCAGGTAGGCGACGAGCGTCTGCAGGACGCGGACAGCGGTGACGACCGGGAGCCCGCCTTCCCGCAATGCGGTCAACAATCCTGCACCGAGGCGGCGGCCGTGCTCGCCAAGCGACGGGCGGGACGCCAAATGGGCGGCGATCCCGGGGTGCCGCAGCGCGGTCTGGCGCATCGCCGTGGCCGTGGCGACGATCCGTACGTCCCAGTCGAGCCGAGGATCCGGGTCGGCGACCTCGGCGAGCGCGAGGTCGGCGACCGCGTCGAGGAGGGCCTCGCGGTTGGCGAAGTGCCGGTAGAGGGCCATCGGGTCGCAGCCCAGCCTGCTCGCGATCGCGCGCATGGACATCGCCGCCGGGCCGTCCTGGTCGCCGAGCTCGAGGGCCGCTCGGGCGATCGCGGCGGGGGAGAGGTTTCTGGCCATGTCGCCGTGTCTACACCGTAGACAACGGGTCGCGCAAAGTCTACGTTGTAGACATGCTCTCTCGCCTTCTTCAGCTCGACTTCACGCTCGGGGTCGCTCGCGTGGTCGCGATCCTGCTGGCGCTCGTGATGATCTGGTACTTCGTGACCTCGAACGCGATCCGTTCGGACAACCCGTTCCTCGTCCCGGACGCGCTGCTCACCGCGTTCCTCATCGCCGCCGCGGTCGTGCCACGCCAATGGGCGGCACCCGTGTTCATCTTCGCCTTCGCGTGGGCGGCGGCCGTCTGGACGACGTCGCTGTGCACGTACGCGGTCCGCGGCGAGTTCGCCCAGGGCGCGAACCACCTCGCGCTGATCACTCCGGCGGTGCTGACGGCCGTGCTGCTCACCGTCGCTCGCGACTAGCGCGGGAGCGGGGTGTCCAGGTACGCCTGGAGCGGGGTGCCGGCCACCGGCGCCGAGCCGGGGTCGGCGCGCATGACGCGGTTGCGGCCGGCAGCCTTGGCGGCGTAGAGCGCCCGGTCGGCCTGTTCGAGCAACCGGTCGAGCGTGACGCCGTCCTCGGGGTAGGCGGCCATGCCGATCGACACGGTCACGAGCACCTCGATGTCGGCGAGGTCGTCGTCGGACGGCACGTTGAGCGGCGTGCGCGAGATCTCGTTGCGGATCCGTTCGGCCGCGTCGTACGCCTCGTCCGCGCTGGCGTGTGGGAGGGCGACGACGAACTCCTCGCCGCCGAACCGGCCGACGAGGTCCTCGCGACGCACCAGCCCGCGCAGCGTCTGGGCGACGGCGAGCAGGGCGCGGTCGCCGACGAGGTGGCCGTACTGCGCGTTGACCGAACGGAACAGGTCGAGGTCGATGAACAGGATCGTCATCCGGCCCTGGCGCGCGACCAACTGGCTGAACAGGGCCTCGGCCTGCTCGCGCCACCAGGAGAAGTTCGCCATCTCGGTCTTGCGGTCGGTGTTGATGTCGACCTCGAGCTGGCGAAGCAGCAACGCCCGTTGGGCGATCAGGCTCGCGGGCACCGCGAGCAGGGCGAACCACGGCGTGAACGCGGCCGCGGCGGCGACCACGCAGCCGAGCGTCAGCGCGATGCCGTCGACCGCCCAGTCCTCGGCGCCGCCGAACGCGTCCCGAAGCGTGCTGCTCGGCTTGAGCAGCTTGATCGCGATCGCACAGAGGATCGTGTCGAGCAGGAAGTAGCTGAGGCCGCCGAGCAGCATGCCGATGACCATCGCGTTGCCGGCGGGCCAGCCGGCCTCGACGAGCAGTCCGCTGATGCCTTGGAACAGCGAGTGCGCGGCGGCGGCCGAGAGGACGGCGACGCAGGTGGAGAAGAACCAGCGGTACGGGATGCAGTGGCCGGCGCGGATCCGCCACCAGGAGCGCTGGGCGATCGTGAACAGCACGGCGCCAGGGAGCGGGAGCAGGAACGCGGCGGCGAGGAGCCAGACCGGTTGGAAGTCCTTGTGCAGCGGGCTCGACGTACGACGGCGGCGCTCGACCAGACGGGCGCCTTCGGTGCTGAGGATCGCGCAGGCGATGAGGATCAGCAGGACGCCGAGGTTCTCCACCTCGAAGCCACTGGACAGGATGACGGCGAGCACGGCGACGGCGACGATGTCGACCGCGAGGACGTAGACCATCGCGGGTGCGGCGATCGACCAGAGGCCGTACCGCCAGGGCACTAGCTTGCGAACTGCGGTGTGCTCAGCCATTCGAAGCCGTTCCTCGTGGGTCCAGGCGCGCCCCCGGTCGCGCAACGCTGCCACCGGTTACCAGAATAGGGGCGATTGCCCACGGATTGCAGCCTGCGTCGCGGATAATGGGACAGTTTCCCGCATCGTGGCCATATTTCTCGCCTTTCTCGATGCAACGTCGCGTTCGGGCGCCGCGTGGGTACGGGTGGAGGTGCCCGATGGTCGAGGCTGGGGAGGCCGACTTCTCCGCTTGGGTCGCCGCCCGAGGTCCCGCTTTGTTGCGCTTCGCGTACTTGGTGACGCGGGACCGCTCGCGAGCCGAGGAGGCCGTGCAGTCCGCCTTGGCCGCGGCCTGCCCGCGCTGGGCGCGGATCGTGCGAGGCGGCTCGCCGGAGGCGTACGTACGCCGGATGGTCGTGAACGCGGACACCACGTTCTGGCGTCGCTTCCGGCGGCGCGAGGTGCTGGTGGACGACGTGACTGGTCTGGTGGGGCCCGCCGCGGACGTCTCGGACGCGGTGGTGGCGGAGGACTTCGCCTGGGCGCTGGTGTCGTCGCTGCCGGTGCGGCAGCGGGCGGCGGTGGTGCTGCGGTACTACGAGCGCCGTCCCCTTCGCCAACAGCGTCCTGCTCCCCGGCTGGCGCTGGGAGTCATACAACGGCGTCGAGGTCCAGGTCCCCAACTCCTGGGGCTACAGCTCCTATCCCTGGAACCCCTGCTTCCAGAAGCGACGAAAGCCATCGGTGGCGCGACCCGGCCTCCTGCCTGCCGTCTATTGCACGGCGAAAGTCCCTCAGGCCAAGTTCCGCTCGAACTATCTGGAGTTCGACAGCTTCCAAGGCGAAGGTAAGGAGCGCCTCGACCACGGCTGGGTCCGCCAGACCAAGGTGGTCGCAGGCGTGAAGCTCACTGTGGCGACCAACGATACCGCCCAGCGGTTGCGCATCTTCGCGACTGCCCGACCGTCCGGACGTGTGGACGCCTTCGGTTGCCCGGTCGAGCACCACTTCGCCACGCCGGCCAAGGGGCCGGCCGGCCCGGGCCTCGATCCGTCCGCGACCGTCGAGTCGGTCTCTGTCTGCTCCTTCACCATCGCGATGGCTGGGTGGGGCATCACCCCGGGCCATCTCGTGGCGCTCGAGCCGGCTGGAGGGCGCTCCCGCCCGCACGGTCGCCGCGGCGATCCTCGCCGCGCCCCGCGGCAGCGGCCCGAACTCGCCCAACGCCGGAAAGTGCGGAGCTACGACAAGCTGATGGGCGACGACCCCATGCTCCTCCGCGTGCGCACCAGCGCCGGGGACGTCGACGTCGTCGTCAGCCTCGGCATATGCGCCGCCCGCTGGACGTTCGACGGCAAGACCAGCCGCGAGCTCACCAAGGACCTGCTCGCCGCTATCTTCCACGAGCCGCACCGGCTGCAGTCCTACGACAAGTGGCTGGCGCACACTCGTGCCGCAAGTCGAAATGAGTGGCTGACCCGCACCGCAGACCGCAGACTGGGCGGCATGGGTCATGTGGATGTCGCTGGTGTCCGGTTCGAGCTTCCCGATGGGCGGGTGTTGCTCGACGACATCGGCTTCCGGGTCGGCGAGGGCGCCAAGGTCGCGCTGGTCGGGGCGAACGGCTCCGGCAAGACGACCCTGCTCCGCATCGTCGCCGGCGATCTCGACCCGCACCAGGGCTCGGTCACGCGCTCGGGCGGGCTGGGCGTGATGCGTCAGTTCGTCGGCTCCGTACGCGACGAAACCACCGTCGGCGGCCTCCTGCTCACGGTCGCCCCGCCCCGCATCCAGAAGGCCGCGGAGGCCGTCGAAGCCGCCGAGCTCGCGATGATGGAGCGCGACGACGAACGTACCCAGCTCCGCTACGCCAACGCGCTGCACGAATGGGGCGACGCGGGTGGCTACGACATCGAGGTCGTCTGGGACATGTGTTGCACCGAGGCGATCGGCATCCCGTACGACCGGGCCCGCTATCGCGAGGTCCGCACCCTCTCGGGCGGTGAGCAGAAGCGGCTCGTTCTCGAAGCCCTGTTGAGAAGTCAGGACGAGGTCCTGCTGCTCGACGAGCCGGACAACTACCTCGACGTTCCGGCGAAGCGCTGGCTCGAGGAGCGGCTGAACGAGTCGCAGAAGACCGTCCTGTACGTCAGCCACGACCGCGAGCTACTCGCCAACACCGCCACGCGTGTGGTCACCGTCGAGCTCGGCGAGGTCGGCAACACGGCGTGGACGCATCCGGCCGGGTTCGAGTCGTACCACGACGCACGCAAGGCGAGGTTCGAGAAGCTCGAGGAGATGCGCCGGCGCTGGGACGAGGAGCACACGAAGATCAAGATTTTCGTCGCCCTGATGAAGCGACGGGCGATGGTCAACGACGGGGCCGCCGCGGCGTACAAGGCGGCGCAGACCAAGCTGCGGAAGTTCGAGGAGAAGGGGCCGCCGGAGGCAGTCCCGCTGCAGCAGAACGTCAAGATGCGCTTGCGTGGTGGCCGAACGGCCAAGCGGGCTGTGGTGTGCGAGGCCCTCGAGCTGACCGGCCTGATGAAGCCGTTCTCGCTGGAGGTCTGGTACGGCGAGCGCGTCGCCGTCCTCGGGTCGAACGGCTCCGGCAAGTCGCACTTCCTGCGCCTGCTCGCGGCCGGCGGCTCGATGCCGGACGCCGAACATCGGCCGGTCGGCGAGGTGCCGATCGCGCCCGTTGCCCATACAGGACGGGCGAAACTCGGGTCGCGCGTACGGCCGGGCTGGTTCGCGCAGACGCACGAGCACCCCGAGCTGATGGGCCGTACGCTGCTGGAGATCCTGCACCGCGGCGACGACCACCGCGAGGGCATGGCGCGCGAGCAGGCGTCGCGGGCGCTGGACCGGTACGAGCTCGCGGACGCGTCGGAGCAGACGTTCGACACGCTGTCGGGTGGGCAACAGGCGCGCTTCCAGATCCTGCTGCTCGAGCTGTCCGGCGCGACCTGCCTCCTGCTCGACGAGCCGACCGACAACCTCGATGTGACCTCGGCGGACGCGTTGGAGGACGGCATGGCCGCGTTCGAGGGCACGGTCGTCGCGGTGACGCACGACCGCTGGTTCGCGCGCGGCTTCGACCGGTACTTCGTGTTCGGGGCCGATGGGGAGGTCTACGAGTCCGATCGGGCCGTGTGGGACGAGGGACGTGTTCAGCGGGAACGCTGACTCGGTACCACATCTTCTACGGGGTGAAGTGACGGTTCCTGTCGACACCTGACGTACGCAGCGCCCGCTTTGTCCGGGATTGCCGCGCGTGGCGTGGCTGGAACGTGGTCGGGGAGACCCGTGGGCGGGTTCGGGGTGCGGTCGGGGTGGGTCGGGGGATCCGCCCGGATTCGCCTTCGGCCGCGGTGCCCGAAGCTCTTCTATGTAGACGAGCTACATATGAAGAGGAGCTACCGATGACCACCACCCTGCTGCCGCCCCGCCAGTCCGCCCCGACCCGTCCCGAGGCGCCCAAGTCCCTGTACGGCAAGCTCAAACTCGTCGAGGACAAGATCAGCGCGATCCTGCAACGCTTCTCGCCACACCTCCTTCGAGGTGCGCTGGCGCTGGTGTTCATCTGGTTCGGCGTACTGAAGGTCCTCGACGTGACGCCGGTGGGAGACCTGGTCGCGAACACGATCCCGTTCCTCGACCGCACCTGGTTCGTCCCCGCACTGGGTCTCTTCGAAGTAGCCCTTGGCGTGGCCCTCCTGGTCGGCCGCCACCTCGTCACCCTCTCCGCCGTGATGATCGCCCACCTGTGCGGCACGTTCCTGGTCCTGGTCACCCAGCCCCAGATCGCCTTCCAGGACGGCAACCCCCTGCTGCTCACGACCGAGGGCGAGTTCGTGGTGAAGAACCTCATCCTGATCACCGCGGCCCTCGTGGTCGCCTCCCGCTTCCGCCGCAAGCCCTGAGGCCCGCCCGCCCGAAAGAGGGCACCCCGACGTCGGGGTGCCCTCTCCCCGCATGTGGAATGCGCTTTCCCGTTATGCTGGGCCGCATGATCCGTGTTGACGACGAGCTCACGCCCGAGGCGCTGCTTCCGAAGATCGAGCAAGCTGTGGGAGGCGTCCGCCGCCAAGATCGACTCGATCGAGCAGACCTGCCCGCCGGGGGACGGCTTCGCCGGTGTTCACCGTCGACGGCCAGTACACCGCCCGCGGCTGGACCGAGTGGACGCAGGGCTTCCAGTACGGCTCGGCGCTGCTGCAGTTCGACGCCACCGGCGACGAGCGCTTCCTCGAGCTCGGCCGGCGAGCGCACCAGTCGACGTCATGGCCCCGCACGTCACCCACGTCGGCGTGCACGACCACGGGTTCAACAACGTCAGCACCTACGGCAACCTCTGGCGGCTGATGCACGAGGGCGGGATCGCCGACGACGCGTGGCGAGCGCGACTTCTACGAGCTCGCCCTCAAGGTCACCGGCGCGGTGCAGGCCGCGCGCTGGCGCACGACCGCCGACGGCACCGGCTACATCTACTCGTTCAACGGCCCGCAGTCGCTGTTCGTCGACACGATCCGCTCGCTGCCGGGCGCTGGCGCTGGCGCACCAGCTCGGCCACGTGCTGATGGGCGAGCACGACGAACGCATCTCCCTGCTCGACCGGCTCGTCGAGCACGCCGCCAACACCGCCCGGTACAACGTCTTCTACGGCGAAGGCCGCGACGCGTACGACGTCCGCGGCCGCACCGCGCACGAGTCGATCTTCAACATCAACGACGGCAGCTTCCGCTGCCCGAGCACGCAGCAGGGCTACTCGCCGTTCAGCACCTGGACCCGCGGCCTGGCCTGGGCGATGCTCGGCTTCGCCGAGCAGCTCGAGTTCCTCGCCGACGTCGCCGACGAGGAGCTCGAGCCGTACGGCGGCCGCGCGGCCATCGAGGCGATGATGCTGCAAGGCCGCCAGCGCCACCTGCGACTTCTACATCGACGCACACCCCCACCGACGGCGTCCCCTACTGGGACACCGGCGCGCCCGGCCTCGCCCAGCTCGGCGACTACCTCGACCGGCCGGCCGACCCGTTCAACGAGCACGAGCCGGTCGACAGCTCCGCCGCCGCGATCGCCGCGCAGGGCCTGCTGCGGCTCGGCCAGCTACCTCGGCGACGGCGAGCGGCGAGCCGACGTACTGGCAGGCCGGCCTCACCGTCGCCGGCACGCTGCTCGACGAGCCGTACCTCTCGCACCGACGCCGACGCACCAGGGCCTGCTGCTGCACTCGGTCTACCACCGCCCGAACGGCTGGGACCACGTCCCGCCGGGCCAGCAGGTGCCGTGCGGCGAGTCGAGCATGTGGGGCGACTACCACGCCCGCGAGCTGGCGCTCTACCTCCAGCGCGTCGCCGCGAACGAGCCGTACTACACCTTCTTCGGCGGTCGCCGGGATGACCGAAGCGTCGCGCTCGTCACCGGAGCCTCCCGCGGCATCGGCCGCGGCATCGCGCTCGCGCTCGCCGATGCCGGCCACGACGTCGTCGTCAACTACGCCCGCAACGCGGAGGCCGCCGAGGAAGTCCGAGCAGAGGTGGTCAAACGTCGGCCAACGGGCCCGTCTCGTCCAGGCCGACATCGCTCGTACGCCGACGACCGTCAACGGCTCGTTGACGACGACGCTGACAGGAGTTCGGCCGGGTCGATCTGCTGGTCAACAACGCCGGCGTGGCCCCGACCGTACGGGCCGACATCCTGGAGGCGACCGAGGAGTCGTTCGACCGGCTGATCGTCGATCAACCTCAAGGGCCGTACTTCCTGACCCAGCTGGTCGCCAAGACCATGATCGACCGCGTGAACGACTACGCGGACCCGCCCGAAGATCGTCATCGTCTCATCGATCAGCGCGTACGCCGCGAGCGTCAACCGCGGTGACTACTGCATCGCCAAGGCCGGCCTGGCGATGACTCACCCAGCTCTACGCAGCGCGGCTGGCCGAGCACGGCATCAACGTCTACGAGATCCGGCCCGGCATCATCGCCACCGACATGACCGGTGGCGTCAAGGCCAAGTACGACAAGCTGATCTTCGAGCAGGGCCTCACCCCGATCCGGCGCTGGGGCGAGCCCGACGACGTCGGGCAGAGCCGTCGTCGCCATCGCCACGGACCTGCTGCCGTTCAGCACCGGCCAGGTCATCGACGTCGACGGCGGCTTCCACCTACGCAGGCTCTAGCGCTCCCACGATCTCGCGCAGCGTCGCGAAGTCGTACTCCAGCGGCAGCTGCTCGGCCGGG
Organism: uncultured Actinomycetota bacterium; assembly: GCA_963762635.1. Taxonomy (GTDB): domain Bacteria; phylum Actinomycetota; class Actinomycetes; order Propionibacteriales; family Actinopolymorphaceae; genus Tenggerimyces. The sequence continues at coordinate 183,840 of CAVXLQ010000002.1, read as the reverse complement.
CTGTCGGCGTTCGTGTCCAGCACGACGTGCTCGGCGCCCAGCTCCTCCAACGCGGCGATGTCGGCGCGGATCTGCCGCAGGCTCCCCATCCCGACCAGCCGATTCGACTCGTCCAGCTCTACCGGCACCAGGCGGGCTCGGATCCGCGGCACGAACGCGGGAACGGGCCGGCCTTGGCGCTCCGCCTCGGCGCGCACCGCGGGCAGCCCGACGTCGCGGATCCAGCTGACCTGCTGGTTGATCGGATGCCACGCGTCGCCGTACCGCACGGTCCGCCGGATGCCTGCCGGGCTCGTTCCGCCCACCCAGACCGGCACGCCGGCGGGGCGGCCAGCGACGATCGTCTCGAGCCGCTCGTCGAGCAGCCGCCCGCGCGCCCGGAACGGCACGCCGACCGCCGTGTACTCCTCCTCCGACCACCCCACGCCAGCGCCGAGCACGAACCGCCCGCCGCTCAGCGAGTCGAGGTTCGCCAGCTGTCGCACCGTGAGTATGGGGTCCCGCAGCGGCAGAACGGCCACCGACGTCACGAACCGCAGCGTCGACGTGACGCCCGACAGCCAGGCGCTGACCGTGAACGGGTCGTAGAACGGCTCCGGATACATCGCGGCAACCTCGGGCGTCAGCGCCACGTGGTCGGAGATGGTCGCCAGCGCGAAGCCATGCTCCTCGGCGAACGTCGCCCAAGCCCGGAAGCTCTCTGGCGACGCGGCCGGCCCGAAGTTCCGGATGTTCAGCCCGAGCTTCGTCACGAATCATCCCTTTCGTGCCAGAAACGCCTGGTAGCGCGCGAACGGTTCCGCGGCCCGCTCGCTAGGCACGTACTCCAGCTGTTCCGGTGCCAATGAGCGCAGGGCCGCCTGCATCTGCACGGGCAATGTGCCCAGATCGGGCGCCGGGTATCCCAGGTCCGGCACGTACTCCTTAGGCGCCGCGTAGACGATCTTGGCCACGCCGGCCGACGCGCAGACGGCGTGACAGATCGCGCACGGCTCGCAACTCGACACGACGACCGCGCCGGTGAGGTGGAGGACGCCGAGCGCGGCGCAGGCATTCCGTACCGCCACGACCTCGCCATGCGCTGTCGGGTCCGAGTCTCGCAAGGCGGTATTGACGCCGGTCGCGACGACCGCTCCGTCCAGAACGACGACCGCGCCGAACGGGAGCTGTCCCTCGTCGGCGTTGGCGAGAGCGAGGTCGACGGCCTGCTCGATCAGCTTGTCCATGCGAAGAACCTACTGACTTCGGGCAAGACCGATGAGTTTCGCCCAGGCCTGCGGTCTGTATGGCATCGAACTCGAGCAAGAACGTGAGAAAGGCAAGCAGGTGAACGTAGTCAGCGCAGCACCCAAGGCGGGGCGGCGGGAGTGGATCGGGCTCGCGGTGCTCGCTCTCCCCACCCTGCTGCTCTCCATAGACATGAGCGTCCTCTACCTCGCGCTTCCGCACCTCACCGTCGACCTCGGCGCGAGCAGCAACGAACAGCTGTGGATCATGGACATCTACGGCTTCATGATCGCCGGGTTCCTGGTCACGATGGGCACGCTCGGCGACAGGATCGGCCGGCGCCGGTTGCTGCTGATCGGCGGCGCGGCGTTCGGCGCGGCTTCCGTACTCGCCGCGTACTCGACCAGCCCCGAGATGCTGATCGCGACCCGCGCGCTCCTCGGTGTCGCCGGCGCGACGCTGATGCCGTCGACGTTGGCGCTGATCAGCAACATGTTCCGCGACCCGAAGCAGATGGGCTTCGCGATCTCGATCTGGATCTCCTGCTTCATGGGCGGCATGACGGTCGGCCCGCTGGTCGGCGGCATCCTGCTCGAGAACTTCTGGTGGGGCTCGGCGTTCCTGCTCGGCGTCCCGGTGATGGTCGTCCTGCTCGCGGTGGGCCGGTTCCTGCTGCCGGAGTACAAGAGCCCGTCGGCCGGTCGTCTGGATCTCGCGAGTGTGGCGCTGTCGCTCGGCACGATCCTGCCGGTGGTGTACGGGCTCAAGGAGATCGCGAAGCAGGGGCTGGCTGTGTTGCCTTTGATCGCCCTCGTCTCCGGCCTGCTGGTGGGCGTCGCGTTCGTCCGGCGGCAGCAGCGGATCGCCAACCCGATGATCGATCTGAAGCTCTTCACGAACCGTACGTTCGCCTCCGCTCTGGGCATCAACATGGTGACCGGGATCGTGGCGGCGGGAACGTTCTTCCTGGTCAACCTGTACCTGCAGCTCGTCGCCGGGCTCTCGCCGCTGGAGGCGGGGATCTGGCAGGTGCCGGGCACGCTGGCCATGGTCGGCAGCAACCTGCTCGCGCCGAAGCTGGCCCACCGCATCCGCCCCGCGTACCTGATCGGCGCCGGCCTCGCGATCACGGCGGTCGGGCACCTGATCGTGACGCAGGTGGACGCCTCTCACGGGCTCGTGCTGCTCATCGTCGGCCTGACGATCGGGAACATCGGAGTCGGGCCCATGGTGGCCCTGGGCAACGCCCTCGTGATGTCCTCGGCCCCGCCGGAGCGGGCCGGATCAGCGGCTTCGGTGTCGGAGACTTCCGCTGAGCTGGGCATCGCGCTCGGGGTGGCGACGATCGGCAGCCTGGGGACACTGGTCTACCGGAGCGAGCTGACGGCCAACGTTGACCCGGCGATCCCCTCGGGAGTCGTGGACGCGGCCCGCGAAGGCCTCGCGACCGCCGCGGTGGCCGCCCAGCAGTTGCCGACCGACGTGGCGACGAGCCTGCTGACGACGGGACGCGAAGCGCTGACGACGGGCCTGACCGTGGGCTTCACGATCTCGGCCATCGTCTTCGCCCTCCTCGCCATCGCCTCGGTCCTGACCCTCCGCCACGTCAACGCCCACGACGCCGCCCACGCGGCTCCCGAGGAGCCAGTGGCGCCGGAGCAGCAGATGGCCCCGACACCCGTGCCGGCCCCCGCCGTGGAGACGGTCCTGGAGGACTGCGACGACTGCGAAGAGAAGGAACTGCAACCCGTCGCCTGAGCACCACGCCGAAGCCGCCTGGATCGAACGCCGATCCAGGCGGCTTCGTCGTGCTAGGCCGTGTCTGGCAAAGATCGCCTGCCGCGCGACACCCCGCATCCCGCCTGACCGCGTTGCCGTTCGTCACCCATATAGCCAATATGAATTCCTCCTGCACCACGCCCAGCCGGGCGCGGTGCGCCGCGCGGCCCTTCCTTCGGAAGGCCGCCGCTATTTGCCAGACACGACCTAGGCAGTCAGTGGGTTGGCGACGTCGAGCTGTCCGTGGTCGATGAGCCAGCGCACCGACTCCAGGATCGCGTCCTCGGGCTCGTAGCGCGGGGTGTAGCCGATCCGCGTACGCGCCTTGTCGATGGCGCAGTAGTGGTTGCGGACGAGATGCTCCCAGCTGGCCTCGCCGGCGCCGGCATCCGTGCCGCGGCGGTACTCCTCCCACGTCACCGTCCGCAGGTCGGCGGTCTGGCCGAACCACGAGGCGGCGAGTTGGGCGTAGCCACGAACGGTCAGGGCGGACGGCGCGACCACATTGAAGTCCTCACCAGCGGCGGCGTCGCGGTGGTCGATGGCGGCTTCGAACGCCTGGGCCACATCGTCGGCGTGGACGTGATGCATGAGCTCCGCGCCGATCCCGGGAACGTCGATCGGCTCGCCGGCCGAGAGCTTCCGCCACACCGAGGGGTCGAGATTGCCGAGCGGACCGACCGGATGCCAGCCGGGGCCGACGATGTGTCCCGGATGAAGAGTGGTCGTGACCAGCCCGCCGGACCTGGTCTCTGCCTCGAGCAGCTCGACGGTGGCGGCCTTGGCGGTCCCGTACTCCCCGACGGGCGGGGTCCCGTTGTCCTCGGTGACGGGCAGCTTCAGGCTCGGGCCGTGGCGCCAGATCGAGCCGCAGTACAGCAGGTGCCCGGTCGCGCCGCGCAGCCGCTCGACGAGTGCGGCCGCGGAGTCGACGGTGAAGCAGATGAGGTCGACGACCGCGTCGGGCCCCAGCTCGGCGACCCGGGCCGGAAAGGTGCCGTCGCGGTCCTCGGCCGCGCGATCCGCCAGAACGGGCCGTACGTCCTGCCAAGCGGGATCGTCGACGTAGCTGGAGCGCTGCCCGCGGCTGATGTTCACCACCTCGTGCCCGGCACGGACGAGTCGCGGGACCAGAAACGTGCCGATGTGTCCGCTTCCACCGATGACGACGATTCTCATGCGGCCCAGGCTAGGCCGGTTGACGCAATCGGGACCGGCGCCGGCGTTGGCTCTGACAGGATCGGCGGCACCGTCACTTGCTCGCGGAGGTGCCCGTGCGTCGCCTGCGGTTGGCTTTGGTTGTCGTCTTTGCCCTGCTTGCATCGCTTGTCGCGATCGTGCCCGTCGCGCAGGCGGCGGAGCCCAGCAACGAGGAGCTCGCGCAGGACTCGCTCCGCGTCGATCTCACAAGGGAACGCTTCTACTTCGTCATGGCCGACCGGTTCGCCAACGGCAGCGCGGCGAACGACGAGGGTGGCCTCACCGGATCCCGGCTCGAGACCGGCTTCGATCCCACCGACAAGGGCTTCTACCAAGGCGGTGACATCGCCGGCCTGAGCCAGCAGCTCGACTACATCAAGGGCCTCGGCAGCACCGCCATCTGGATGACCCCGAGCTTCAAGAACCGTCCCGTCCAAGGCGAAGGCGCCAACGCGTCAGCCGGCTATCACGGCTACTGGATCACCGACTTCACCCAGATCGACCCCCACCTCGGCACCAACGACGAGCTCAAGGACCTCATCGCCAAAGCGCACGCCAAGGGCATGAAGGTCTTCTTCGACATCATCACCAACCACACGGCCGACGTCATCGACTACCAGGAGAAGCAGTACGGCTACCGCAACAAGGGCGGCTACCCCTACCTCGACGCCCAGGGCAGGCCGTTCGACGACAGCCAGTACGCCGGCCACGAAACCTTCCCAGCGGTAGACAACGACTCGTTCCCGTACACCCCGATGTTCAACACCACCGCAGACGAAACGGTCAAAACGCCCGCCTGGTTGAACGATCGCACCATGTACCACAACCGCGGCGACTCCACGTTCGCCGGCGAGTCCGCGGAGTACGGCGACTTCTTCGGCCTCGACGACCTCTGGACCGAGCGCCCCGAGGTGGTCAAGGGCCTGACCGACGTCTACAAGACCTGGGTCGACGAGGCCGGCATCGACGGCTTCCGGATCGACACGGTGAAGCACGTCAACATGGAGTTCTGGCAGAAGTTCGCCCCCGAGGTGAAGGGATTCGCGGCCCAGAAGGGCAACGAGGACTTCTTCATGTTCGGCGAGATCTTCGACGGCAACCCGGAGTTCGTCTCGCGCTACACCACCAAGGGAAAGCTCCAAGCGGCGTTGGACTTCCCCTTCCAGGGCGCCGCAAGGTCGTTCGCCTCGCAAGGCGGAACGACAACCGGGCTGAGAGATCTGTTCGCGAACGACGACTACTACACCGACAAAGACTCCAACGTCTACTCCTCCCCGACGTTCCTCGGCAACCACGACATGGGACGCATCGGCGCGTTCATCAAGCAGGACAACCCCGGCGCGACCGACGAGGAGCTCCTCGCCCGCGACAAGCTCGCGCACACCCTGCTCTTCCTGGCGCGAGGCCAGCCCGTCATCTACTACGGCGACGAGCAGGGCTTCACCGGTCTCGGCGGCGACAAGGACGCGCGGCAGACGATGTTCGCCAGCCAGACCGCCGACTACCTCGACGACGACCTGATCGGCACCACAGCCACGCACGCACAGGACAACTTCGACAAGAATCACCCGCTCTACAAGGCGATCGCCGAGCTCTCGAAACTCACCACCGACTACCCGACGCTCAGAGACGGCGCGCAGATCCACCGGCTCGCGAGCGACGGCCCCGGTGTGTACGCGTTCAGCCGCATCGACAAGGCCTTCCCGCAGGAGTACGTCGTCGCGCTCAACAACAGCGAGACCGCGCAGACCGTACGCATCCCCACCTACTCCGCCGGCATGGTGTTCCGCCAGCTCTGGGCCAGCGGCACCGCCACCAGGCGCGCGGACTCCGCGGCGGACAAGACGATCGAGGTCCTCGTCCCGCCCCTCGGCGGCGTCGTCCTGCAGGCGAGAACGACAGCAAGCCCAGAGGCAGCCGGTCCGAGCATCCAGCTGACCGTCCCCGCCGAGGTCAAGGGCCGCGCGGAGATCGCCGCGAACGTCACGCCGAACGCCTTCGCCCAGGTCACGTTCGCCGCCAAGGTCGGCGACAACGACTGGGAAGTGCTCGGCACGGACGACAACGCGCCGTACCGAATCTTCCACGACACCACGGAAATCCCCGCCGGCACGGCCATCCAGTACAAGGCCGTCGTCAAGGACTCGTCAGACCGCCTGGCGGCCGCGACCGGCAACGCCACCAAGGCACCCGAGCCGCCCGACGGCGGCGGCGACGCCCAGCGCGACTACCTCGTCGTGCACTACCAGCGCGCCGACGGCAACTACGACGACTGGGGCTTGCACGCCTGGGGCGACATCGAGGGCGAGGTGCAGTGGGGCGCGCCGCTGCCGTTCGCCGGCGAGGACGCGTACGGACGGTTCGCCTGGGTGAAGCTCAACCCGGGTGCGAGCAACGTCGGGTTCATCGCTCACAAGGGCGACGAGAAGGACTGCGACACCGACCGTTTCGCCAATCCAGGAAGGAATGGCGAGATCTGGATCAAGAGCGGTACGTGCGAGGTCTTCACCTCACAAGCCGCGGCGCAGGGCTACACGACCGTGCACTACAACCGGCCCGACGGCAACTACACCGGCTGGGGCCTCCACCTGTGGGGCGACGCGCTCGCGCCCGAGACGCGTACGACCTGGGAGCAGCCGCGCCAGCCGGACGGCACCGACCAGTACGGGCCGTACTGGAACGTGCCGATCGTCGCGGCCGACGCGCAGCTGGGCTTCATCATCCACAACGGCGACGCGAAGGATCCCGGGCCCGACCAGTTCGTCACACCCGCGAGCACGCCGAACGCCTGGATCGCCTCGGGTCAGAACGCCCTCCACAAGACCCGGGCAGCGGCGGAGAACGTAGCGATCCTGCACTACCGACGCGACGACAACACCTACGAAGGTTGGGGTCTGCACGTCTGGAACGGCGCGGCCAACCCGACGGACTGGACGGCGCCGCTCCAGCCGGCCGGCCAGGACGCGTACGGCGTGTACTTCCGGGTGCCACTCGCGGAGGGTGCGACGAGCCTTTCGTACATCGTGCACAAGGGCGACGAGAAGGATCTGCCCGCCGACCAGGCGCTCGACCTCGTCGGCGTCGGGCACGAGGTGTGGATGCTGAACGGGCGCGAGGGCTACCTCCTGCCGGTGCCGGAGGGCACCGCGGTCGACGCCGACCTCACCAAGTCCAAGGCCCAGTGGATCGACGAGAACACGATCGTGTGGGACGTCAAGCCCACGCCGGCTTTGCGATACACCCTCGTCGCATCGGAAGACGGGTCGCTGAAGGCCGAGGACGGTGAGCTCTCGATCGGCACCTGGCTGCGGCTCGACTGGGACGCCAACGGGCTGACCGACGCACAGAAGGCGAAGTGGCCGCACCTGGTAGGCAAGGCGGTCTTCCACATCGACCCACGAGACCATGACCGTGTCAACGCCGCCTTGCGCGGCCAGGTCGTGGCGACCGAACGTGCCGGAAACGGCCAGCTGCTCACCGCGACCGGCGTCCAGCTCGCCGGCGTTCTCGACGCCGCGTACGGCAACGCGGCAACAGCGGCGAAGCTCGGCCCGCAGTGGGCCGGGGGAGTGCCCACGCTGTCGGTATGGGCGCCGACGGCGCAGGACGTCGCGCTCGAGCGGTACGACTCGTCGACGGACGCTGAGCCTTCGCTCGTACCGATGGCCCGCAACGACGCCACCGGTGTGTGGAGCGTCCGCGGCGAAGCGGGCTGGCGCGGCTCGTTCTACAAGTTCCGCGTCAAGGTCTGGCAGCCGTCCGTCCAGCAGGTCGTGACGAACTCGGTGACCGACCCGTACTCGGTGTCGCTCGCCGCGAACAGCACGCTCAGCCAGATCGTCGACCTCACCGACGCGGGCCTCGCACCGGCGAAGTGGAACAAGCTGAGCAAGCCGAAGCCCGTCCAACAGGTCGAGGAGTCGTCGATCTACGAGCTGCACGTGCGCGACTTCTCCGCCAGCGACCCGACCGTGCCGGCGGCACATCGTGGCGGGTACCTCGCGTTCACCGACAAGAACTCCAAGAGCATGCGGCACCTGCGCGACCTCGCGACTGCCGGCATGACGTACGTGCATCTGCTGCCCGTGTTCGACATCGCGTCGATCCCGGAGAACAAGGCCGACCAGCAGCAGCCCGCGTGCGATCTTCCTTCCCTGCCTGCCGATTCCGATCAGCAGCAGGCTTGCGTGGGTGCGGTCGCGAACAACGACGGGTTCAACTGGGGCTACGACCCGTACCACTACACGACACCCGAGGGCTCGTACGCCTCGAACCCGGACGGATCCACGCGGGTCAAGGAGTTCCGGCAGATGGTCGAGGGCCTGAACGACGCCGGACTGCGCGTGGTGATGGACGTGGTCTACAACCACACGCCGTCGTCCGGGCAGGCGCCGACGTCGGTGCTCGACAAGATCGTGCCCGGCTACTACCAGCGGCTGATGGACGACGGCACGGTCGCGAACTCGACGTGTTGCGCGAACACCGCGCCAGAGAACGCGATGATGGGCAAGCTCGTCGTCGACTCGATCGTCACGTGGGCGAAGGACTACAAGGTCGACGGTTTCCGGTTCGACCTGATGGGTCACCACCCGAAGGCGAACATGCTGGCCGTACGGTCCGCTCTCGACGCTCTGACGGTCGCGAAGGACGGCGTCGACGGCAAGAAGATCCTGCTGTACGGCGAGGGCTGGAACTTCGGCGAGGTCGCGAACGACGCACGGTTCGTCCAAGCCACCCAGGCGAACATGGCCGGGACCGGCATCGGCACGTTCAACGACCGGCTCCGCGACGCGGTGCGTGGTGGCGGTCCGTTCGACGAGAACCCGCACGTTCAGGGCTTCGGCAGCGGCCTGTTCACCGACCCGAACGGCGACGCCGTGAACGGAACGCCGGAGCAGCAGCGGGCCCGACTGCTGCATCTGCAGGATCTCGTCAAGGTGGGCTTGACGGGCAACCTGAAGGACTACTCGTTCACGTCGTCCTCTGGTGCGGTCGTCAAGGGCAGTCAGGTCGACTACAACGGCACGCCGGCTGGCTACACGGCCGATCCGCAGGAGTCGATCACGTACGTCGACGCGCACGACAACGAGACGTTGTTCGACGCGCTGACCTACAAGCTGCCGACGTCGATGACGATGGCCGACCGTGTACGGATGCAGACACTGTCCCTGGCGACGACCTCGTTGGGGCAGGGTGTGGCGTTCGTCCATGCGGGTAGCGAGAAACTGCGGTCGAAGTCACTGGATCGCAACTCGTACAACTCCGGCGACTGGTTCAATCGCTACCTCGTCGACTGCAAGGCGGGCAACGGCTTCGGGGCCGGTCTGCCGCCGGCGCCGGACAACACGAGCAAGTGGGACTTCGCGCGCCCGCTGCTCGCGAACCCGGCGTTGCGGCCGGACTGCAAGGCGATCGAGGACACGTGGGAGCGGTACGAGGAGTTCCTCGACGTCCGTACGTCGACCCCGCTGTTCCAGTTGGGCTCGCTTTCCGCCGTACAGCAACGGATGTCGTTCCCGCTGTCGGGCGCGTCCGAGACGCCGGGCGTGGTGACGATGGCGCTGTCCGACAAGGTTGGTCCGGACCTCGACCCGCGAGCGGAGTCGGTGATCGTGGTGTTCAACGCTAGCGCGTCTGCGGTGCAGCAGACCCTGCCGTCGTTGAAGAACGCGAAGGTCGAACTGCACCGAGCGCAGCTGCAGAGCAACGACCAGGTGGTGAAGAAGTCGTCGTTCAACCGCCAGACTGGGACGCTGTCTGTTCCGGCACGGACGGTCGCCGTCTTCGTAGAACGCTGAGTATCACCGAAGCGAGGACTAGGAGGGCGATCGCGGCGAGTCCGGCCGCGGTCGCCTTCCGGCCTTCCTCGAAGCCTGGCGGCTGGAACGTCAGCTCGATGCGGTGCTTGCCGGGCGTGAGATCGAAGCCGATGAACGCGCCGGCGGTGGTGCTGATCGGTGCCGGCTTGCCGTCAACCTGGGCTTGCCAGCCGGGAATGTGCGGCACGGACAGGAAGAACTTGCCGCCCCTGGTGTCGTCGACGTCGAGGCTCAGGCTGTCGGCGGTCCAGTGCACGTTCTTCGCCGTTCTCTTGTTGAGCGCGTCCACCAGCTTCTGGAACCTGGCGACGTCGAGACCCTGGACGATCGGTCGCGGGACAGCGAGCGTCTTGGCGCGGGTGGAGATCTCGATCGTGAACGTCTCGTTCTCGCGTCTGCCGAGATCGAGCGGGCCGGTGGCGTACGGCGTGGGATAGGTGATCGGAGCTTCCTCGTCGACGCGGAGGTCGCTGGCGTTCAGCCTGCCCTCGTGCCACGCGACCAGCAGGTTGTCGCCGTTGGCCTCGCAGGTCCAGCGGAGGCTCGCGGTCTCCACGTTCGGGTCGCGGGTGAGGACCGCGGAGTCCGGCCGGACCTTGACCTTCCCGCCGATCGCATTGGGGTGCTGCTTGCAGACGTCTCGGAAGAGGCGCTCGTCGCCGACGAGGTTCTCCAGGTGGGTGAGCGGGCTCTTGAGGTCGGGCGTGAGGGGTGTGCCCGGGTCGAAGAAGAAGCCGACGGGGAGCGCGTTGGTGTTCTCGTACGCGTACATCGGCTCCTGATAGGGCGAAGGTCGCTGTGGTCCGACGTGCTGGACGAGCTTGTAGCCGGGTCTCTGGAGCTCGCGGTCGCTGAGGACGAACCGGAACCCCAGCAAGGCGTCGGTGATCGGTGTCGAGCCCTGGTAGTCGAACCGTACGTAGGGATTGGCGTCGGAGAACCCGAGCGTATGGAAGACCCGGTGCGCCCGGGCGTCGTTGCTGGAGGAGTAGTGCGTCATGGCGAAGTTGCCGAACCTGAGCGAGTCGTTCGCCGTACGCCAAGCGAGCGCGTCGGCTCGGTAGAACTCGTTCTGGTTCGGGTTCCAGGCTTGGAGCTGGTCGCCCCAGGCCCGGCCGGGCCGTTCCCAGAGCTCCCGATCGGTGCGTACGAGTGTGCTGGAGGCGATCATCGCCGCGCCGGCGGCATCGACGACCAGGATCGCGGCCAGGGCGACGACCAGCCCTCGGCGGCGGATGACGGCAGCGAGGGTGCCCGCGGCGATGAGGACGATCGTCCAGGTGAGAAGGCGTTCGGTCATGAGATCGGGTCGTTGGCCCGCGACCCAGACCGCGGTCGCTCCCACGCCGACGGCGGCGACAGCAACCGCGATGCGCCAACTCGCGGCGGCTGCGGCGCGGTAGCCGAGCAGGACGATGAGGAAGGAGAGGACGAAGCCGAAGCGGTGCGGGAAGCTGTTGGGGGCGTCTAAGCCGTGCCAGAGCAGGTAGAGGGTGGGGACCTGGCAGGAGGCCACGAGGAACGCGGCGAGGGCGGCGAAGCTTGCTCGTTCGCGGAGCTTGATGGCGCCGGTCGCGAAGAACGCGATGGCGAGGACGAGCGTGACCGTGCCGACGGCGAGGTGCGTGCCGACGATGCGCTGGTCGAGCATGGTGCCGCCGAAGAGGCTGGCGATGAGCTCGTCCCAGGGGAGCGGAACGTTCTTGCCGACGTCGGTGACGGGGTTGGCGTACCGGTTCTCGAGGCTTCTGACGGACGGGACGATGAGGATCCCGGCAGTGGCCACTCCGGCGGCGACCGCGGTGGCGGCCTTGATCGCGGTGGCGACGAGGACTTTGAGGCTGTCGGAGGTGGCGGTGGCGACGTACCGCACGAGCAGATAGCAGCCGGCGAACAGCATGACCATGAACCCGGCGTAGTAGTTGACGATCATCGTGGCGGCGGTGGCTACGGCGAGTGGCCAGATGCTCTTGCGGGCGAGGAGGCGCTCGATGGCGAGGAGGACGAGGGGGAGCAGGTAGAGGGCGTCGAGCCACATGATGTTGCTGGTGTGGAAGACGACCCAGCTGCTGGTGGCGTACGTGGCGGCGGCTGCTGCCGTGAGCGCGGCCGGGCCGGGGAAGGTGCGGCGGAGGTAGATCGCCATGCTCGCGGCGGCGAGGGCGAGCTTGGTGGCGGTGATGGCGATGACGGCCTCGGGGATGTGGTGGTCCTGGACGAGGAGCGCGATGAGGTTGACGGGGCTGGCGAGGTAGTAGGCGAAGACGGGGAGGAAGTTCATCCCGAGATCGCCCTGCCAGCTGAACATGAGGCCCTCCGGGCCTAGGGCGGCTTGGCGGAGATAGGAGAACATCGGCGCGTACTGACCGGTGAGGTCGAGCCTCAGGACCGAGTTGGCGCCCAGCGGGTAGACGCGCTGAACGACGAGGGTCCCGGCGTAGATGGCGAGGGTGAGGAGGCTGCTGGTGAGGGGGAGGAGCGCGGCGGCCAGTCGCCCGCGTTCGCGGCGTCGTCGCTCCAGCGCCGGGCTGGATCGATCGCCGGTGACAGCGGGTGCGTCGATGGTGACTGCCATGGGCCCCTCCCAGAGGATTCGAGAGGGAAACACCTCGAGCCCCAGCCCAGTTGTGTGCGGGACCGGCACCGTTTCGCATGAGGGACGCCCTGTAGCGATCTATCCGATAGAGGGACGCCCCCATTCGAAACGTGGTGGTGCGGGTGGCCAGGTGAGTGCGCGAGGGGATGGAGTCGACCGGACGCTGGCGGACGAGATGACGAGGCGGAGTTCTCAAGCTCAGCCGAGCTGGCGGGCCGCATCGTCCCGCGCCCGTGGTGGGCCGTCGCTTCCCGGATCAGCACGGAGACTTTGGGCGCTATAGCGACCAAAAGTCTCCACGCTAAACGGAATTCACCATCCACTTCCCGAGCCTCTTCACGCCTGCCCGGCCCCCACTTTGACCCCTCCGTGCACTACCGGGTATCCTGGGCGGTCGTTGCGCCTGCTGACGCGTGTGCGCGAGGTACCGGCGCGACTCTGGACCCACCTCTCGAGCATGGTTTACGTCACGCGTAACGTGGTGTAAGCCGCAAGTTTTCACAGCAACTACCAGATCGACACGACGACCAGTGAAGGCCCACGACTGTGCGCACGTATAGCCCCAAGCCCGGTGAGGTGACCCGCGAGTGGCACGTCATCGACGCGACCGATGTCGTCCTCGGGCGGCTCGCGAGCCACGTGGCGACTCTGCTGCGGGGTAAGCACAAGCCGACGTTCGCACCTCACGTCGACACCGGCGACTTCGTTGTCGTCGTCAACGCCGGCAAGGTTGCGCTCTCTGGCAACAAGCGCGAGGACAAGTTCTCGCACCGGCACTCCGGCTTCCCGGGTGGACTGACCTCGGTCCCGTTCGGCGAGCTGCTGGACAAGAACCCGCGCCGCGCCATCGAGCGCGCGGTTTGGGGCATGCTCCCCAAGAACCGGCTCGGCCGGAAGATGCTGAAGAAGCTGAAGGTCTACGCGGGGCCTGAGCACCCGCACAAGGCTCAGCAGCCGCAGACGTTCGAGATCACCCAGATCGCGCAGTGACCGCTGCGCATATGCGAGGAACCCTGTGACCGACACCACAACGGACATTCCGGCCGCCGCGAACGACGTCGAGGAGATCGGCGAGGACTTCAGTGGCAACTACACGACGTCCTCCGACGACTCCGGCTCCGGCACTGGCGCCGTCTACAGCTCGGAGAGCGCTCCGGCTGAGGCCGCCGCGCCCCGACCGGCCGCGATCGCCCCGGCTGCCGCGACCGGCCGCCGCAAGGAGGCTGTCGCGCGGGTCCGCCTCGTGCCCGGCACCGGCCAGTGGACGATCAACGGGCGTCCGCTCGACAAGTACTTCCCGAACAAGGTCCACCAGCAGCACGTCAACGAGCCGTTCGTGATCCTCGACCTCGAGGGCCGCTACGACGTCATCGCGCGGATCCACGGCGGCGGGGTGACCGGCCAGGCCGGCGCGCTGCGGCTCGGCATCGCACGGTCGCTGAACGAGGTCGACCACGACACCAACCGGCCCCCGCTCAAGCGGGCCGGCATGCTGACCCGGGACGCTCGGGCCAAGGAACGGCGCAAGGCCGGTCTGAAGAAGGCCCGTAAGGCTCCCCAGTACTCGAAGCGTTGAGCGGCCGCTCCACGATGGGGCGACTGTTCGGCACGGACGGTGTGCGTGGGCTCGCCAATGGCGAGCTCACCGCCGAGCTTGCGCTCGACCTGTCCGTTGCAGCCGCGCACGTACTCGGTGAGGCCGGCGCGTTCGAGGGACACCGCCCGACCGCTGTGGTCGGGCGCGACCCGCGCGCGTCCGGCGAGTTCCTCGAGGCCGCGGTCATCGCTGGCCTCGCCAGCGCCGGTGTGGACGTCGTACGTCTCGGCATCCTGCCCACGCCCGCGCTCGCGCATCTCACCGCGTTCCTGAACGCCGACATCGGCGTGATGCTGTCCGCGTCGCACAACCCGATGCCGGACAACGGGATCAAGTTCGTCTCCAAGGGCGGTCACAAGCTCGACGACGCCATCGAGGACGCGATCGAGGCCCGCCTTCGCGAGCCCTGGCAGCGCCCGACCGGCGCCGGCGTCGGCCGCGTCACCGACGACGGCAGCGCGTTCGAGACGTACGTCTCCCACCTCGTCGGCACCGTCCCGCACCGCTTCGACGGCCTCAAGGTCGTCGTCGACTGCGCGAACGGAGCCGCCTACCGCACGGCGCCGGAGACCTACCGGCGGCTCGGCGCGACGGTCATCGCGCTCGCCGCCGAACCGGACGGCCTGAACATCAACGACAACTGCGGCTCGACCCACCTCGACGGTGTCGCCGCGGCCGTCGTCGAACACCAGGCCGACCTCGGCATCGCCCACGACGGCGACGCCGACAGGTGCCTCGCGATCGACGCCGAAGGCAACGTCGTCGATGGCGACCAGCTCCTGGCCATCCTCGCGGCCGGACTGCGCGACGCCGGCAAGCTCCGCAACGGCACTGTCGTCGCGACCGTGATGAGCAACCTCGGCTTCGTCCTCGGCATGCGCGAGCAGGGCATCGACGTCGAGCAGACCAAGGTCGGCGACCGGTACGTGCTCGAGGCGATGAAGGCCGGCGGGTACGCGCTGGGCGGCGAACAGTCCGGCCACGTGATCCTGCTCGACCACGCCACCACCGGCGACGGCGTCCTCACCGCGGCCCACGTGATGTCCCGCATGGCCGAGACGGGCCGTTCGCTCGCCGACCTCGCGAGCGTCATGACCCGCCTGCCGCAGGTCCTGGTCAACGTCGGCGGCGTCGACAAGGCGCGCGCCGACACCGACTCCTCGGTCCGCAAGGCCGTCGAGGCGGCGACCGCCGACCTCGGCGACACCGGCCGCGTCCTGCTGCGCCCCTCGGGCACCGAGCCCCTGGTCCGCGTGATGGTCGAGGCACCGACGTTCGAGCAGGCCCACCGCGTCGCGGAGGACCTCGCCCGTACGGTCAAGCAGTCGCTCGCCCTCTAGCACCGGCAAACTGTGCGAGTTGTTCCACGGATCTCGGCCTCTAGCCCGAGATCCCTGGAACAAGTCCTAGTGGAACGTTCTCCTTGATCGACTCGATGGCACACACGTAGCCCGCGCGCACCGTCACGATCATCGAGTCTGGCCGGAATCGCCCCGAGTTAAATCGCGGGTTTCCCTCCCCATCATCCGGCTAGGCTGCCTGCCCATGACCACCGTACGTAGCGTCGATCCGCACGACGAAGCGGCTTTCAGGGCCTGGTACGACGCCCTCGCCGCCGGTGTCGAGGCGGATCGCACCGACCCGACCGGCTGGACCTACCCGGAGATCACGGTCGCCTACCGCCATCCGGACCCGTCCATCCGGCGGACCCCGTTCGCCGCGTACGACGACGCCGGAAGGTGCGTGGGAGCGGCGTTCGCCGCCCTTCCGCAGAAGGAGAACCTGCAGCGCGCCAACCTCAACGTCGGCGTCCCGCCCGAGCATCGCCGGCAGGGGATCGGGTCCGCGCTGGTCGCCGCCCTCACCGAGCACGCCTTGACCGACGGCCGGACGACCCTGCTCGCCGGCGTCGACGTCCCGGTCGACATCGAGGACTGGCCGGGTGTCGCGTTCGCCACCAAGCACGGCTTCAGCCTCGCGCTCATGGAAGTTCGGCGCCAGCAGCCGCTGCCGGCGCCGACCGAATGGCTGGACGCCCTTGGGGCGAAGGCGGAGGAGCGCTCCACGGGCTACGAGATCGTGTCGTGGAACGGAGCCTGTCCGGACGAGTACGCCGAGCAGTACGCCAACCTGAAAGCGCTGCTCGACACCGAGGCGCCGACCGGCGACGTGCACTGGGACGTTCCCGACTGGGACGTCCAGCGGCTCCGCGACGAGGAAGAAGTCGCAACCCTGCAAGGCAGAACGCTGTACAGCACGATCGCGATCGCGCCGGACGGATCGGTCGCCGCGCACACGCAGGCAGCGGTGACCAAGCACGACCCGACCCGCGCCTACCAGTGGGACACGCTCGTCCTGGCCGAGCACCGCGGCCACCGGCTCGGGCTCGCGGTGAAGATCGCGAACGTCCGCGCGCTCCAGACCGCCAACCCCGGCATCACGCGGATGGACACCTGGAACGCCGAGGTGAACGGCCCGATGGTCGCGGTGAACGAGGAGCTCGGCTACCGCATCATGGAGTACAGCCACGAGTATCAGCGGAACCTCTCCTAGGCAGGCCTGGCGATGACGACTGTTCGACGCGTCGATCCGCACGACGACGAGGCGTTCCGTACCTGGTACGACACGTACACGGTCGGGTTCGAGGCCGGCCGCACCGACCCGGGCGGTTGGACCTCTCCCGAGGCGGCCGCGGTGTATCGGCATCCCTCGGTGTCGTTTCCGATGGCTCCGTTCGCGGCGTACGACGACGCCGATCGCTGCGTGGGTGGGGCCTGGGCCGGCCTTCCACAGCGGGAGAATCTGCAGCGGATGGAGCTCAACATCTGCGTACCGCCGGAGCAGCGGCGCAAGGGGATCGGCACCGCTTTGCTCACCGCGCTCATCGAGTTCGCCCAGCAGAACGGCCGGAACAACCTCGTCGGCGGTGTGCACATCCCCGTCGGCGTCACCGACTGGCCAGGAGTGGCGTTCTTCACCCAGCACGGCTTCACGCACGGGATCACCGAGGTACGCCGCCGCCAGCTGCTCCCCGTACCCACCGATCGGCTGGACGCCCTTGCTGCCAAGGCGAAAGAGCGTTCGACGGACTACAAGATCGTGTCGTGGGAAGGTCCCTGTCCCAACGAGTACGCCGAGCAGTACGCGCACCTGAAGGCGTTGCTGGACACCGAGGCGCCGTCGGGCGAGATCGAGTTCGACGTCGCCGAGTGGGACGTCGAACGGCTCCGGGAGGACGAGGCCAACCTCGAACGCCAGGGGCGAACGCTCTACGCCACGATCGCGATCGCACCGGATGGGACCGTCGCGGCGCACACCCAAGCGGTCGTGACCAAGCACGACCCGAGTCGAGGGTCGCAGTGGGACACGCTCGTGCTGACCGAGCACCGAGGTCACCGGCTGGGCCTCGCGCTGAAGGTCGCGAACCTCCGCGCGCTGCAGGCGGCGCACCCCGAGGTCACCCGCATCGACACCTGGAACGCCGAGGAGAACGGCCCGATGGTCGCGGTGAACGAGGAGCTCGGCTACCGGATCTTCGAGTACAACCAGGGCTGGCAGCGCACGCTCCCTACTGAGAGGACCTGGCCATGATCCGCCTGTCGATCCTGTATCCGAAGACCGAGGGCGCCACCTTCGACCACGACTACTACCGGGACTCGCATGTACCCCTGGTGGTGAAGACGTGGGAGCCGCTGGGCGCCGAGGTGGACAAGGGCGTCAGCGGACCGTACGAGGCCGCCGTGCACCTCACCTTCGCCGACCAGGACGCCGTCGACGCCGCCCTGGCCCACGAGGGCCGGGCCGCCCTCAAGGCGGACGTGACCAACTACACGACCATCGTCCCGGTCATGCAGATCAGCGAGGTCGCTTCCACGCCCTAGCCGTTCAGCTCCAGCGCCTCGCGGGCGTAGGCGATCACGGCTCGGCGCAGTTCGTCCGGGGCTTCGACGACGGTCTCGGCGCCGAGCTGGCGGACGGCTGTCTGCGCGTTCTCCGCGTCCTGGAAGTCGAACGTCGCGCGTACCCACCCGTTCGCGTCGGGCTCGCCGATCGTCCGTTCGCGGCCGAACACCCAGCCGGCGCGGATCACCGCGTCGCCGCGGAGTCTCAGCTCCACGACGTAGCGGGGATGGCTCGCGGCGAACTTCCGCCCCGCCTCCAGCCAGTGGCTCGCGAGGTCGAACCCGGCCTCCCGTTCGAACGACTCGTCGGTGCTTTCGAGCTCGTGGACGCGGGACACGCGGTACGTCCGCAGCTCGGATCCTCGGCGGGCGACGAGGTACCAGGTGCCCTGGCGGACCAGCCCGTACGGCTGGAGGCGGACGCTCGTCGGTGAGGTGCCGTACCTGATTCGCACGACGCGGTCGTCCCAGATCGCCTTCTGCAGTTGGACAAGTGTGGGATCGGGTGGCTTGGCCTGGTCGCCCTCGCCCCACGACCCGTCGTTGACGTGGATGCGTTCGCGAGCGTGGTCGATGCGCGCCCGTGCGCTCGGGGCGATCGTCTCGAGCAGCTTGAGGATCGGTCCGTCGCCCGGATCGTCGAGCCCGAGATCGGCGAGGACGCCATGGGTGTGGCCGACCACGATCGACAGCGCCTCGCTGGTGGTGAGGCCGGTCAGGCTGGTGCGGTACGACTCGACGAGCCGCCAGCCACCCGCCCCGCCGCGGGTCGCGTAGACCGGGATGCCGGCGCTGCTCAGCGCCTCCATGTCGCGCTTGACCGTACGGGTGGAGATTCCCAGCTCGCGCGCGAGCTCGGCCGCCGTGACCCGCCCGCGAGTCTGCAACAGCATGACGATCCTGAGCAACCGCTCCGCGCGCATACTGGAGAAAGTAGCGGATGAATAAGACAGGAGATGTCGACAACGGCTGAGATTGTTGAGGCATGAACCGAGCGGAAGCGATCGCGACCTACGAGCGGGACTGGGACGAATGGGCGGCGAAGATCGCCGCGATCGATCCCGCGAAGACCCGTGAACCCGGGGTGTGCGGCGACTGGACCATCCACGATGTGGTGAACCACGTCCACGCCTACGAGCGATTCCATCTGGCGAACGCGCGAGGCGCGTTTCGCGGCATCGCACCGAGTGCCGACGAGATCGACGGAGATCGCCCCGTCATCGAGGAGGTCGGGGACGGGATGGACCTCGACACGCGAAACGAGTCGATCCGCCGCCGAGGGCTCGGCCTCGGGTGGCAGCAGCTGCTCGACGAGTGCCGCTGGCTGTGCGCGGCCACGCTGGAGTTTCTCGACGGCCTGACCGACGCCGAGGTCGCCGAGCCCGTTGGCTGGGTGCATTTCTGGCTTCCCGAGTTCACCAACCAGCCGAACAAGGTGGACGGATTGATGATCCGTCGGGTCCGAGACATCTCGGGAGCAGCCGATCCGATGCCGGTCGGGCGGTTCATCCAGCCGAACGAGCCCGACAAGCACGTGACCGAGCACCTCGGACAGATCACGACCTGGCTGGCCACCACCAGGTGAGCGTTCTGACCGACGCGGCCGCGCGGGCGCCTGACACTCCTGGCGTCTACTTCATGCTCGGCGCGGATCGCGAGCTGCTCTACGTCGGCAAAGCCGGCCACCTCCGGCGTCGGCTCCGCCAGCACGCGGTGGCGAAGCCTTCGCCGGAACGCATTGGCAGAACTGTACGAACGCGTGGCCGAGGTGCGGTGGCGCGAGCTGCCCGACGAGGCCGCCGCGGTGGCGTGGGAGACCGACCTGATCGCCGCCTTGGCGCCGCCGCACAACGCTGGCCCGCTCGGCGTCTGGAACCACGTCGTCCTGGCGCCCGGCGTCGCCGACCGGTTGAGCTTCACGCTCCGGATCGAGCCGGTCGGCGGCACGGTGTATGGGTGCTTTCCCCATCTGGGCAAGGGAGTCGGCACCCCACCGGGCCAGGCGTGCAGCGACGGCTACACGGCGTTCCTCCGGCTGTTGTGGGCCGCGTCGGACCAGCCGGGCCGCGTTCCGACTCGGCTCACCCGATCGGCGCCGGTCAGCGTGGAGCTTGCCGTCAACCCGGACTTGCGCCGGCAGCTGCACAGCTTCCTCAGCGGCACCAGCGACCGGCTGCTCGCGAACCTCCCAATCGGCCACCGCGAGCCGTATCTCCAACCAGGCTTGAGACGTGACCGTGACGCGGCGCGAAGCTTCTTCATGTACGGCCCGTCCGCGCTGCGCAAGCTGAGGCTGCGCCACGGTCTGCGAGCGCGGCCGATGACGCGGGCGACGTTCGTCGAGCTCGTCACGGCTGACGCCATCGCCGCCGTCGGGCCGTTCGCGACGCGCTAGCCTCGGCAGGGTGACGCTTACGACGCGCTCCGGATCACGCCCGGCCACCTCCGACGAGGGACCGCATCGCCAGCTCGACCAGCAGTCCGCACCCGAGCTGTGGGGCCGGCTCGTCCACGCCGCCACAACGCTGCCCGGCGTCGTCGAGGGCCTGAGCGGCGTCTCCGTACCGTCCTCGCGGGCCCTGCTGTTCGAAGACCGAAGCGAGGTCAACGACCCCGCGACGTCGCTCAACACCGAGCCGCCGCTGGAGCCCGTCCACCTGCACGGCGTCACCGACACGAGCCTGCACCTGTGCCTGCCGCGCGAGCGCGCGGCCGAGGTGTGCGCGCTCGGTTGGGGCGAACCGCACGGGTACGTCGAGCACGACACCGAGATCATGGTGTACGGGCCGCGCGACGACGCCGAACTCGCGGTCGTCCTGGGCCTGATCGAGGAGAGCGTCGCGTTCGCCCGGAGCGGCAATGCCTGAGGGCCACACGCTGCATCGGCTTGCCCGCGAGCACAAGAAGCTGTTCGTCAAGCGGCCCGTGCGCGTCTCGAGCCCGCAGGGGCGGTTCACCGCCTCCGCCGCGCTGGTCGACGGCCGCGTGCTGCAGCGGGCGGAGGCATACGGCAAGCATCTGTTCCACCACTACGGGCCGGACGCGATCGTGCACGTGCACCTGGGACTGATCGGCGAGTTCAGCGCGGTGCCGCTCCCGGAGCTGCCGCCGGTGGGGCAGGTGCGGATGCGGATGCTCGGCGAGACCCACGTGGTGGACCTGCGCGGGGCGATCATCTGCGAGCTGATCACGTCGCCGCAGCGTCGCGAGCTGCTGGCTCGGCTGGGGCCCGATCCGCTGCGGAAGAACGCCGACCCCGACCTGGCGTACGCGCGCATCACTCGCTCGAAGCTGCCGATCGCGGCGCTGCTGATGGAGCAGAAGGTGCTGGCGGGCGTGGGGAACGTGTATCGCGCCGAGATCCTGTTCCGGCACCAGGTGGACCCGATGCTCCCGGGCCGCGAGGTCGACCGGGAGCTGTGGGACGAGATGTGGGCCGACCTGGTGACGCTGATGCGCCGCGGGGTACGCGTCGGCCGGATCGACACGGTCCGCCCGGAGCACATGCCACGAGCCATGGGACGCGCCGCACGGAAGGACCGCCACGGTGGCGAGGTGTACGTCTACCGCCGCGCGGAAGAGCCATGCCTCGTCTGCGGCACGATCGTCTCGAAATCCATCCTCGCCGGCCGCAACCTCTACTGGTGCGGGACCTGCCAGAAGGGCTGACTAGCGCCTGACAGCGCGGCCGATCAGCACGAAGCCGAAGATCGCCGCCACGACCATGATCGCGCCGAGCCCGCTCTTCTGCCGCCCGGCGACGAGCTGGTCGCCGTACGGTCGTTCCGCTCTCGGCACGCGGGCGGCGAACGAGTCCACGCGGGCCTGGATCGCCTGCTGGTCGGCTGCCGACAGCCCACCGGCCCCGAGTTCGAGCGCGAGCCCGAGCACGGCCTCGTCCTGCTCGTCGGTGAACCCGGGCAGCCCGTCGTAGCCCATCGAGCACTGCAGGATCTTGCCGTCCTCGACGTTCAGGGTCAGCACCACGCCGGCGCCGCAGCCCGTCTCGGGAACGGCGAAGCGGACGGTGTACGAACGGTCGATCGCGCGCTGCTCACCGACTCCCATCGCCGCGAAAGCACCGCCGGCGACGAGCAACACCAGGCAGCCGATCCCGGCGAGCAGGGCCAGGAGGTAACGCCGCATCTACTCGACGGTGACGCTCTTCGCCAGGTTGCGCGGCTGGTCGACGTCGTTGCCACGGGCGGCCGCGATCTCGCACGCGAGCACCTGCAGCGGAACGACCGTGACGAGCGGCGCCAGCACGGTCGGCGTTCGCGGCACGCGGATCAGGTGGTCCGCGTACGCCTCCACCGCCGTGTCGCCTTCCTCCGCGATCACGATGGTCCGGGCGCCGCGAGCGCGCACTTCCTGGATGTTCGAGACGACCTTGTCGTGCATCACACCGCGGCCCGCTGGCGACGGCACGACGCATACGACCGGCGTGCCCTTGTCGATCAGCGCGATCGGCCCGTGCTTCAGCTCACCGGCGGCGAAGCCCTCGGCGTGCATGTACGCGAGCTCCTTCAGCTTGAGCGCGCCCTCCAAAGCCACCGGGTAGCCCACGTGCCGGCCGATGAACAGCACCGAACGGGAGTCCGCGATCTGCCGCGCGAGCTCACGTACCGGCTCCATCGTCTCCAGCACCTGCTCGACCTTGCCCGGCATCGACTGCAGCTGCGCGACGACGGCCGCGACCTCGTCGGCGTACTTGATCCCGCGGACGTGCGCGAGGTGCAGACCCACCAGGTAGCAGGCGGCGAGCTGGGTGAGGAACGCCTTCGTCGACGCGACCGCGATCTCCGGACCCGCGTGCGTGTAGAGCACGGCGTCGGACTCGCGCGGGATCGTCGATCCGTTCGCGTTGCAGATCGCGAGGACGCGAGCCTTCTGTTCCTTCGCGTGCCGGATCGCCATCAACGTGTCCATCGTCTCGCCGGACTGCGAGATCGCGATGATCAGCGTCGAACGGTCGAGCACCGGGTCGCGATAACGGAACTCGCTCGCCAGCTCGACCTCGCACGGGAGCCGCGTCCAGTGCTCGATCGCGTACTTCGCGACCATGCCGGCGTGGTACGACGTGCCACACGCGACGATGAACACCTTGTCGACGTCGCGCAGGTCCTGGTCGGTGAGGCGTACCTCGTCCAGAACGATGTCGCCCGCCTCGGTGAGCCGGCCCAGCAACGTGTCGGCGACCGCCTGCGGCTGCTCGGCGATCTCCTTCAGCATGAAGTAGTCGTGGCCGCCCTTCTCGGCGGCGGACACGTCCCAGTCGACCGTGTAGTCCTTGGTCTCGGCGGGCTCGCCGTGGAAGTCGGTGACGACGATCTCGTCGGCGGTGATCGTGACGACCTGGTCCTGGCCGAGCTCGATCGCCTCACGGGTGTGGGCGATGAACGCGGCGACGTCACTCGCGAGGAAGTTCTCGCCCTTGCCGCGGCCCACGACGAGCGGGGAGTTGCGGCGGGCGGCGACGACGAGGTCGGGCTGGCTGGCGTCGACGGCGACGAGCGTGAACGCGCCGTGCAGCTGGCGGCAGACGTCGCGCATGGCCGTGGCGAGGTCGCCGTTCGCGCGCTCGGTCGCGTCCTCGAGCAGGTGAGCGACGACCTCGGTGTCGGTCTCGGAGGCGAGCTTGTGCCCGTCGGCCTCGAGCTGGGTGCGGAGCACGGCGAAGTTCTCGATGATCCCGTTGTGGACCACCGCGATCCGGCCCTCGCAGTCGAGGTGCGGGTGCGCGTTCGGGTCGGTCGGCGCGCCGTGGGTCGCCCAGCGGGTGTGGCCCACCGCCGTACTGCTCACCGGCAGCGGCTCGTCCTCGAGGGCCTGGACCAGGTTCGCCAGCTTGCCCGCGCGCTTGCGCAGCTGGATGCCGTCCTGGTCGGGAACGGCCACGCCCGCGCTGTCGTACCCGCGGTACTCCAGGCGGCGAAGGCCCTCGATCACGACGCCAACCGCTTCGGCGGGGCCGACGTATCCGACGATTCCACACATGCCTGCCAGCGTAAGGCCTGCCAAGTTTCGTCGTGGCGGTTGGGGATAATTGGCAGCGGCTTCCGGACTTGTGGTACGTGAGCCGTAGGTTTGGGGTATGCAACGACTTCGGGAGGCCGCTGCGACGCCGTACGTCGAGCTCGATCGGGAGGCGTGGGCGAAGCTCGCCGAGCAGACCCCCATGCCGCTCACGGCGACGGAGGTCGAGCGGCTGCGGGGGCTCGGCGACGAGATCGACCTGGACGAGGTGCGGCAGGTCTATCTGCCGCTCACCCGGCTGCTCAACCTGTACGTGCGTGCCACCGGGCAGCTGCATCGGGCGACGCAGACGTTCCTTGGCGGCGAACGCGGCCGGCCGGACGACGCGACGACGACGCGCACGCCGTACGTGATCGGCGTCGCGGGCTCGGTGGCCGTCGGCAAGTCGACGGTGGCGCGGCTGCTGCGCGAGCTGCTGGCCCGCTGGCCCGACCATCCGCGGGTGGAGCTGGTCACCACGGACGGTTTCCTGCTGCCGAACGCGGAGCTCGAACGTCGTGGCCTGATGGAGAGAAAGGGCTTTCCCGAGTCGTACGACCAGCGCGCGCTGCTGCGCTTCGTCGTCGCGGTGAAGTCCGGCGTGCCGGTCGTGACGGCGCCGATCTACTCGCACCTGGTGTACGACATCGTTCCCGACAAGCGGCTCGAGGTGCACTCGCCGGACATCCTGCTGGTCGAGGGCCTGAACGTCCTGCAGCCGGCCCGCATCCGCACCGACGGCCGGCGCGGGCTCGCGGTGAGCGACTTCTTCGACTTCTCCATCTACCTGGACGCGGCGCCGGGCGACGTGCGGCAGTGGTACGTGAACCGATTTCTCAAGCTGCGCGAGACGGCCTTCCGCGACCCGGCCTCGTTCTTCCGCCGCTTCGCCGACCTCAGCCAGGACGAGGCGGTCACGCTGGCGGGGCAGATCTGGGACTCGATCAACGGCCCCAACCTCGAACAGAACATCCTCCCCACGCGGGGGCGGGCACGCCTCGTTCTGCACAAGGCGGTCGACCACACGGTGACCCGAGTCCGGCTCCGCAAGGTCTGACCAGCCCGTTCAACGCCCACTGTGGCCGCTGATCCGCTCAAAGTCTGTTCATCGTTGCACTAAGGGCGGGAGGATGGGCTCTGGGAGGGAGTGGTGCATGGTGGGCGCATGGCCGCTCCGCGGCCGCACGGGGGAGTACGACGCGACGAGGCATGCCCTGGTGGGGGATCCGGGCGCCGCTGTTCTGGTCGGCGACGCCGGTGTCGGCAAGACGCGGCTCGCGCGTGAGCTCGCCCACGACCTCGCGGAGCAAGGCCGCGCGATCGAGTGGGTGGCCGCGACCCAGGCCAGCGCCGGGGTGCCGTTCGGGCCGTTCGTCAGGTTCCTCGGCGAGGACGTCCCGCAGACCAGCGAGACCCTGCTCCTGCACCAGATCAGCACCCGCCTGCTCGCCGCGACGCCCGGCCAAGAACGTCCTGTGCTCGTCGTCGACGACGCCCACCTGCTCGACGACGGCTCGGCCGCCCTCGTCCACCAGCTCGCGTCCAGCGGCGCCTTCCGCGTGCTCGCCACCGTACGGTCCGGCCAGCGCTGCCCCGACGCCATCCAGCGGCTCTGGCGCGACGGCGGCGCCCACCGCATCGACATCACCCCGTTCGAGACGACCCAGATCCGCCACCTCCTCGAGGGCGCGCTCCAAGGCCCGGTCGACACCCTCACCACGTCCCGCCTCGGCCGCGCCACCGGCGGCAACCCGCTGTTCCTCCGCGAGCTCGTCGAGGCCGGACTCGCCGACGGCAGCCTGCACCAGATCGACGGCGTGTGGCAGTGGACGGGCTCACGTACGTTGAGCAGCCGCGTCACCGACCTGCTCCAGGAACGATTCGACGGCTGCTCCGACCCCGAGCTCGAGACGCTCCGGCTGGTCGCCCTCGGCGAGCCGATCGACGTCGACCTGCTCGCCGCCGTCGTACCCGACGAACGGGTCGAGGCCCTCGTCGACCGCGGCCTGCTGCACCCGGACAGCTCCGGCGCGACCGTCCAGCTGCCGCACCCGCTCTACGGCGAGGTCCTCCGCGCCGGCATGTCGCCCGTCACCGCCAGACGCCTCAGACGGGCCCTCGTCAAGGCGATGAAGGAACCGACGGACCCCGACCAACTGCTGCGCTGGGTCACGCTCGGCCTCGACGCCGGCGAACGTCCCGACAACGCCGACCTGCTCGCCGCCGCCAGCCGTGCGCTGCTGCTGTTCGACCCCGCGCTCGCCGAACGACTCGCGGCCGCCGCCGACCCCACGCTCCCCGCCCGCACCCTGCGGCTGGCCCGCGCGGTCGGCTACCAGGGCCGCTTCGCCGAGGCCGAAGACCTGCTCGCGAAGCTCGATCCGGGCGAGCTCGACGAGGCCCAGTTCGCCGCGTACCTGCGCATCCGCGGCGAGAACTTCTGCGAAGGCCTGCAACGCCCCGACCTCGCGCTCGCCTACCTCGACGCGCTGCCGACCCCGCTGCCGCCGACGGTCCGGCACGCCGCGGCCTGCGTACGGATCGAGGCCCTCGTCTACGGCGGCGACTACCGCGCGGCGATCGACGTCGCGGAGGCCGAGCCCGGCTTCCTCGACCAGCCAGAGGTCGGCCCCGTACCCACGCTCGTCATGGCGCTCGAGCAGGTCGGCCGGAGCGACGAGGCGCTGCAGCTGGCCCAGGCGTACGAGAAGGCGGCCGCGCTGCCGACAAGGTTCGCCGGCTACGGGCGGATCCTGGTGACGGCAGGAAGGCTGGACGAGGCCGAACAGGTCGCCGAACAGCACATCGCGGCCGGCACGGCCTGGGACTGGGCCGAGTTCATCTGCTACGGGCTCCGCGTACGCGCCCAGGTGGCCTTCGCCCGCGGGCAGTTCCAGGCCTCCGCCCAGGGTCTGCGCGAATGCGTCAGCCTGGCAAGGGATCTCAGCCTCGGCTACTTCGTCCGCCTCGCGTTGTCCGGCCTGTCCACCGCCGAGGCCGCCTATGGGCGGATCGCGGAAGCGCGAGCGGCGATGGCCGAGTCGGAGTCGCTCGCCGCCGCCTCGCCCGCCGTCAGGGCACTGATCGAGCAGGACCAGCTCGCGTACGCGTTCGTCGAGGGGTGCGAAGGCTCGATGCGGTCCGCGTACGACCGCCTCGACCGGCTCGTCGCGTCCTGCGTCGCGGAGTCGCAGCCGCGGCGCGCGGTCGAGGCGCTGCACCTGATGGCTCGGTTCGGGTACGTCTCGCGGGCTGCGTCCCAGGTGGGTGACCTCGCCTCGCTGTGCGACTCGCCCGTTCCGCACGCGCACGAGGCGCACATCCGGGCGCTGGCGTCGGGGGATGCCCAATCCCTGTTGGACGTTTCGGCACGGTACGCGGAGCTCGGCATGATCCACCAGGCGGCCGAGGTGGTCGACACCGCGGCCGCGCGCTTCCTCGCCGCCGGCGATCGGCGGGCGGCGGGACGCGCGACGAGCGAACGGGACCGGCTGCTCGCGCTGTGCGACACCGGCCCGTTCCGCTGGTGGGCCTCGGCCGCATCGTCGAGCCCGCTGAGCGAACGCGAACAGCAGGTCGCCACCCTCGCCGCCACCGGCCTGACCAACCGCGAGATCGCCGCGCGCCTCGTTCTCTCTGTCCGTACGGTCGAAAACCACCTGCAACGGATCTACGTCAAGACAGGGTTGACGAAGCGTTCCGACCTCGCCGACTGGCTCGCGGCGCAGTCTCCTACCAGCTGACCGGAAGCTCGACCAGGGCTCACGGTGGTGCGCCTTTCATCGGGGGAGCTCCTGCAGGACTGTGGCGAACTGTTCGGCGTCGGCCGCCCACAGGTCGGCGCCGAGGGATCGGGCCGTGGCCAGGTCGGGAACCGCGGGTCCGCCCATCGCCACCGGCGTGCCGGGCCGCACCCGGCGTACGGCGGCCGCGGTCCGGCGGGCCGCGCTGGCATGCCCGTCGGCGCTGACGGACACGCCGACGGCCACCAGCGCGGGGTTGGCGACGACCGCGTCGACGACCGCCTCGACGGGGGTGTTCGCGCCGAGATCGATCACCGCGAATCCCATCCCACGCAGGACGTCCGCCGTCAAGGCCACCGGCAGCGCGTGCGGATCCCCGGCCACGCCCGCGAGCAGCACCGTCCCGCCGGTACGCCCGGGCCGGCGGAACAGCGGGCCGAGGCGTCCCAACACCCGGACGGCAACCGCGGTGGCACGATGCTCGTCGAACACCGACAACCGGCCGCTTTCCCAACCGTCTCCGATCGAACGCAGGGCCGGGCCGATCGTGCGCAGCACGACCTGGGTCGGGTCGGCACCACTGGCCAACGTGGCCTGGACGACCGCCCACGCGCCCGGCTCGTCACCGGCGACCAGACGGTCCTCCAACCGGCTTGCGTAGACACGCGACGGATGCCCGCGGCGGCCGCGTGGCGGCACGTCGGTGGTACGGCGTCGCGAGCGCGTCCGTACCGGTCCCGGCGTCACGCTGGCGAGGTCGTCGGGGCTGATCCACCAGCGCCCGCCGCTCCGAGTGGCAGGCAACCGTCCGAGCCGTACGTACCGGTAGGCGGTCATGTAGTGAACGCCGAGCCGCCGCGCCGCCTCGGTCAGGTCGATCGACGGAGCGCTGTCGGTCACCGAGACCGCCATGCGGTCCGGTAGGCCAGCTCGGTCAACGCCGACACCGCCTCTGGGTGGACGGCCGGATCCCCGAGCGCTGCCACTGAGCTCCGCACCGCCTGGGAGATGAGGTGCTCCACCTCGGCTCGAGCGCCGGTGGACTCCACGACCTCGACGAGCTCGTCGACGTCCTCGTCGTTGAGGTCCGGATCGCCCACCCGCTTGAGGATCCGCTCCCGCTCTGGCGCTCCCGTGACGCGTTGGGTGGCGATCGCCAACAGCCTGGTGGGCTTGCCGTTCCGAAGATCTTCGCCGACCGGCTTGCCCGTTTCGGCGGGATCGCCGAACACGCCGAGCAGGTCGTCCCGGAGCTGGAACGCTTCTCCGAGAAGCAGCCCGTACTGGCGCAGACCGTCCGGGAAGGTGGGGCTCCCGGACAATGCATGTCCGAGCCGCAGCGGACCGAGGACGGTGTAGTGGGCGGACTTGAGGACGGCGACCTCGGTGGCATGGTCGACGGTCGGGTTGCCCGTGGCGCTGCCGTGCAGGTCGAGGTACTGACCGGTCATCAGATCGCCGCAGAGCCGGTGCCAGATCTGGCTCGCTGCCGGCCGGAACTCGGCCGCCAGCCGGTGCGCCAGCGTGAACGCGAGGTCCCCGACGAGCACCGCCATTCCTTCAGACACCCGCCGCACCTCGCCGCGCCAACCGTGCTCCCGGTGCGTCTCCGCAAGCGCCGCATGCACGGAGGGACGCCCGCGTCGGAGCGGTGAACCGTCCATCACGTCGTCGTGGATCAACGCGAACGTGTGGAGCAGTTCCAACGCGGCGCCGGCCCGCACCAGCTCTTCGTCGAGGATGCCGGGCGCCCGGCCCGTACCCGCGACGTAGCCGGCGTGACAGAACGCGGGCCGAAGCCCCTTCCCACCCTCGAGGGCGGTGCGAAGCTCTCCGAACAGGCCATCGAGCTGTCCGATCTGGCAGTGGGCCGCTTCGGTGTCGATGAGGTCGTGCAGGCAGGCCCCGACCGCGGTGATGAACGCGGCGACGCCGCCAGCAGCGGGCGAGCCGTTGCGAGCACTTGTGTGGACGGTCGCCATCGGCCCTCCTTCGGCCCGAAAGAACGTACCGCTTTGTTTTAGCACTAAAACCCGGGGTAGGCCCCGGACTACACGACAATCGAAGGAGCAGCATGAGCACCGAACAGTCGATCGAGGTCGAAGTTCCGGTCACCACCGCTTACAACCAGTGGACCCAGTTCGAGGAGTTCCCGCACTTCATGTCCGGGGTCGAGTCGATCACCCAGCTGGACGACAACCACAGCCACTGGGTCACCAACATCGCCGGCGTACGCCGCGAGTTCGACACTCGCATCACCGAGCAGGTCCCGGACGAGCGCGTCGCGTGGACCACCACGAGCGGCTCGCCCCAGCAGTCTGGCGTGGTCACGTTCCATCGCATCTCGCCCACCCAGACCAAGGTGATGGTGCAGCTCGACATCGAGCCCGAGAACCTCGCAGAGAAGATCGGCGACAAGGTCGGCATCGTCGACGCCCAGATCAAGGCCGACCTCGGCAAGTTCAAGACGTTCATCGAGGAACGCGGTGCCGAGACGGGTGGATGGCGCGGCGACATCGATCGGCCCAAGCCCTAAGCGAGTAAGAAGGAACCGGCCAGCCAGGAACGGCGCGTAGGTCAACCCGGCCGCGTGTGTCATGGTGGCCGGCATGGCGGAGGAACGAGCGGGGCGGGCGCATCCGGGGGAGCCGCGGCTGCCCGCCGCCGTGGCCGTGGTGGTGGCGATCGTCCTGTACGCCGCCCTGCCCAGTTCTCTGCAGATCGGGCCGCGGTTCGTCATCCCTGGGCTGGAACTGCTGCTGTTCATCCCGTTGGTGCTGGCCAACCCGCGCCGGATGAGCAGGGAGAACCGGTTCCTCCGGCAGCTGTCGATCGGCCTGGTGCTGCTGATCGCCCTGTCGAACACGACCGCGCTCGTCCTGCTGATCCGGTCGCTGATCATGGGCGAGGCGACGGCCGGAGGGCAGCTGCTGGCCGCCGCCGGGCAGGTGTGGCTCACGAACGTGCTGGTGTTCGCGCTGGCCTACTGGGAGCTCGACCGGGGCGGTCCGGTGACGCGCTTCCGGGTGTCGCGGCCCAAGCTGCCCGACGCCGACTTCCGCTTTCCGCAGGACGAGGACCACGACGCGATCAGCGAGGTGGCGAACCGATCGTCGGCCAAGTCCGGTTGGGCACCGGGGTTCATCGACTACCTGTACGTGTCCGTCACCAACTCCTCGGCCTTCAGTCCTACCGACAGCATGCCGCTGAGCGTTCGCGCCAAGCTCCTGATGGCCGTCGAGTCCGTCTCGGCCTTGATGCTGTCGGTCCTGGTCGTGTCCTTCGCCGTCGGCCTGCTCGGCAAGTGAGGAAGCGAGAGATGGCCCGACGTCCCAGCGCGGCGACCACTCTGGCCGGCTTCCTCGCCGTCATGGGCAGCCTGCACTTCGTCGCACCGAGGTCGTTCGACGAGATCGTCCCCGAGTGGCTACCCGGGGATCGGCGTACGTGGACCTACGTCTCGGGTGCGGCCGAGCTGGCGGTCGCCGCCGCGGTGGCCGCGCCGCGCACCCGCCGCGTCGGTGGGCTGCTCGCCGCCGGCCTGTTCGTCGCGGTGTTCCCGGCGAACGTCAAGATGGCGCTCGACTGGTCGGATCGCCCATGGCGGCAGCGCGCCATCGCGTACGGCCGCCTTCCCCTGCAGATCCCGCTGGTCCTCTGGGCACTCAGGGTGCGCCGCGAGGCCCGGCCGTAGGTCGGCATCAGCGCCCTGCGCGCTGGTTCTGTCGACGCCTTGCCTGGCGTTGGCTCTTGATGACGTTCCCGCAGTCGGCCATGCTGCACCACCGTCGGGACTTGTTCTTCGTGGTGTCGAGGAACAGCCAGCCACACGACGTTCCACTGCGTCCCAGCCCTGGGCAGAGCTTGATCCTGGCGGACGCGGGGTCGCGGAGCAGGTCGAGCGCTGACAGGCCCACGTGCCTGAGGACGACTCCCGGGTCGGGGTCGGGCCAGCTGAGGTCGAGACCGCCGAGGTGAGCACGCCAGGTCGCGGCCGCCAGTGCCTCGGCGCTGGTCGTACGGATCTCGGCGACATCGTCGGCAGCGGGTGCCGCGTCGACGACGAGTGAGGTGAAGACCCGGTAGACCGCATCGCGGAGGGTCAGGGCACGGCTCAGCAACTCGGCAGCTCGCGCCGGATCGTCGGCGATTCGCCACAGCGCCGCTGCGCGGGGTCGGTCGTAGAGCCCTTGCTGGAAACCCCAGGCGATCACGTCGTAGCCGTCGTTCAGGTCGTCCCGGAGGTCGGGGACCGTCGACAGGTCGGTGTCCGGGGTGCCACCCCTCGGTTCGACGGTGTTGGCGAAGTCGAGGCAGAGCGCTCCGCCGACGCTCGGACCCTGCACACCCACGCGCGCGTCGAGGTCCTGGAACGGGACGGTTGCCATCGTGTCTACCGCCTAACTGCCGTTTGCTGGTACGGTCGAACCGATTCCACCTAATCGACTTTAGCTGGTAGACGATGGAAAGGGGCACTCGTGGCGGCCGACCACGCGAATCTCCGCATCGCGGCGCTCGGCTTCGGCCAGCTCGGAGTCGTGGTGGCGTTCCAAGCGGTGGCGATCATCCTGCCCTCGATCGGCGCCGATCTGCGGATCTCCCCGGCGTCGCTGCAATGGGTCGTCGGGGCGACCGCTCTGACGTACGCCGGTGGTCTGATGGTGGCGGGACGCCTGACCGATCGGTACGGGGGACCGCGCATCCTCATCGCCGGATCGCTCCTGATGGCGGCGGGCAGCATCGCCGCGGCGGTCGCGCCGCACTTCGCCGTACTCCTGCTCGCCCGCGTGGGCCAAGGCATCGGCATGGCGCTCTACACGCCGGCGATGGTGTCGCTCCTGGCCACGGGCTTCGCCGCTGGGGCCGACCGCCACCGGGCGCTGGTCTGGTGGAACGTCGCCGGCGGCACCGGAGGACTCATCGCCGTCACGGGCGGAGGGATCATCGCCAACCACGGCTGGCGAGCCACGTTCTGTCTGTTGGCACTGGCTCCGCTGCTGACGGTCCTGCTGGCGAAGGCCGCGTTCCGCCGGTTCGAGTCCGAGCGGCGATCCGCCCAGCGTCGGGTCGACGTGCTGAACGCCAGCCTCCCGTCGGCGGCCGCCACGCTGCTCGTCCTCGGCCTCACTGGACTGCAACAGGGCCTGCCGATCGGTGTCCTCCCCCTCGCCCTCAGCGTCGCTCTCGCCGTCGTGTGGTTGAGGCGGGAACGCCGCGGCCGGAACCCCCTCGTTCCGGCCACCCTCCGCCGCTGGCCCGCGCTGCAGCCGATCGTCCTCGCCACGTTGCACGGCGCCGCGATCAACACCCCGATCTTCTTCTACGGGCTGTTCCTCCAGACGTTCCGCGACGCGACCCCACTGCAGGTGGGGCTCGGCTTCATCCCCGCGAACGTCGGCCTCATGTCCGGTGCCGTCCTCGGCGGCGCGATCATCCGGCGCCGAGGACATCACGCCGCGATGATCTCCGGCATGGCCGTCATCGTCGTCGGGATCGCGCTCCTCCTGACCGTCGACGCGCAGAGCACGATCTGGCATCCGTTCCTCCTTGCCTGGCTGGTCTTCGGCGTAGGCGCCGCCGTTGCCCAGGCCGGGTTCATCGGACTGGCGGGGAAGGAGTCGGGGGACGAGTCGGGAACGACGGCAGGCTTCCTCACCTCCGGCGGGCAGATCGGCACGGCCATCGGACTCGCCGCGTTCGTCGGGCTCTCCGGGCTACCGGCCGACGACCTCACCGGCTACCGCGTCGCGTTCCTCGGTGCCATGCTCGCGGCGGCCCTCGGCGCAGTCGTGGCGGCGATCCGCCGTGACGGAGGAGAACGTCAGTCCGCGTTGAGTGTCCACACCTCGACGTCGGCGTCGCCCTCGACTTCGAGGCGCCAGGGCGGCGGGGCGGTCGGGTAGAACCGCACGGTCGAGCTCCGGCCGCTGCCGGTGAACAGCTCGCTCACGGACCCGTCCAGGAACCACCGCAGCGTGGTCTCGTCGCCGGGCTCGGAGAACGTGAACCGCCCGCCGTGAGCGCGCGGGTCCGAGCTGGCGGCGTCGCGGTCGACGGTCACCGTTCCGTCCGCCACCTCGACGACCAGCCGCTCGTCCGGCCCGCAGTGCAGCGTGAAGCGTGCCGACCCAGCCACGCGGGCCGACACCTCCAGCTGAGCCGGTAGCTCGGAGAACGACTCCACCCGCTCGGACCGCAGCGCGGAAACGGCCTCCACCGGGGCGCACGCCACCCGCCCGTCCGAGCGCGAGCGAGACCGTACGCGGCAGCGACAGCATCCCCGACCAGTCCGCCTCGACCGTCCACTCCTGCGTACGACCCTCGGTCACCCAGCCCCACACGAGCTGGCCGAGCGGGCTCTCGCGCAGCGCCGACGCGGCGTAGAAGTTCGGGCCGTCGAACCGGTGCACGGTGTCGCCGACGATCGACACGATGTCGTTCGTACCGCCCGGCGACCACGAGTACTGGCTGATCAGCAGCGCGTCCTGACCGTCGAACGTCAACACCTGCGGGCACTCCCACATCTCGCCGGTGTCGTACGTGTCGGTCTTCGTCCGCGGCATGGTCCGGAAGGGACCCTCGTACGTCCACGTCCGCAGATCCGGCGACGTGTACAGCCGCGCGCTCCCCGGGCCGCCCTCCTGCCCAGCACCCACGACCATCCGCCAACCGGAGCTCGTGACTCCATACGAACGGATCGCGGAACTCCTTGATCCCCTCCTCTGGCGCGGGGTCGTCGACGACCTGCACGGGCGGGCCGAACGACAGGCCGCCGTCGACGGAAGTCGCGGCCACGACCGACTGATAGGGGTGGCCCTGCCGGAAGCCCGAGTAGAACGCGACGAGCGAGCCGTCCGAAGCGACCGTGTTGCCCGACCAGCAGCCGTCCCGGTCGATGCCGGACGGGTCGGGGCTGATCGCCGGCCGGTGGTACTGCCAGGTCACCAGGTCGGCGCTGCTCGCGTGTCCCCAGACGACCCCACCGCGTCGAGGCGTGTCCGACACGTACTGGAAGTAGAGGTGCCAACGTCCATCCACGTGGATCGGGCCGTTGGGATCGTTGACGTAGCCGCGGGGCGGGCGGACATGGAAGCGCGGGAAATGATGATCGGCCGGCACAGTGGCGAGGCTAGTCCCATGGTCGCGCTCCGCGCCTGCGAGGATGGTCCGATGATCGTCGGGCTGGGCATCGACGTCGTCGATATCGAACGGTTCGGCGTGACGCTCGAGCGCACGCCGGGGCTGCGTACGCGCCTGTTCACCGAGACCGAACGTGGCCGCTCGATCGCGTCGCTCGCCGCCCGGTTCGCGGCGAAGGAGGCGCTCGCCAAGGCCCTCGGCGCTCCCGTCGGACTGCAGTGGCAGGACGCCGAGGTCGTCACCGACGCCGACGGCCGACCCTGGCTCGAGGTCCGCGGCACAGTGGCCGAGCAGGCCGACCGGCTCGGGGTCACGAGCATGCACCTGTCGCTGTCGCACGATGCCGGAATCGCTTCTGCCGTTGTCGTTCTGGAGAAGGCGTGAGACGAGCACACACCGTCGAACAGGTCCGCACGGCCGAAGCGGCCTTGATGGCGACGCTGCCGCCGGGCACGTTGATGCACCGCGCCGCCGCCGGTCTCGCCACGGCCTGCATCGACTTCCTCGGCGGGGCGTACGGCGCCCGCGTCGTCGTCCTCGCCGGCTCGGGTGACAACGGCGGCGACGCGCTGTACGCCGGCGCGCGGCTCGCTCGTCGAGGCGCGCGGGTGGAGACAGTGCTCCTCAACCCCGAGAAGGCGCATCGGGACGGGCTCGCCGATCTGTTGGCCGCAGGTGGCCAGGTGCGAGAACGTGTCGGGCCTGCCGACCTCGTGCTCGACGGCATCGTCGGCATCGGCGGTCGGCCGGGGCTCAAGCCCGAGGCGGAACGAGCGCTCGACGCGGTCGAGGCGGCGGGGATCCCGATCGTGGCCGTGGACGTTCCGAGCGGCGTCGACGTCGACACCGGCCAGACGCCGAAGCGGCACGTCAAGGCAGTGTTGACGGTCACGTTCGGCACCCACAAGATCGCCCACTTCGTCGACCCAGCGCGGGAATCGGCGGGCAGCGTCGAGCTCGTCGACATTGGCCTCGACGCTTACCTGCAAGAGCCAGCACTGGAAGTCCTCCAGCCAGCCGACGTCAAGGCGCTCTTGCCCACGCCAGGCAACGAGGCACAGAAGTACAGCCGTGGCGTGGTGGGTGTGCTCGCGGGCTCGAAGCAGTACACCGGCGCGGCCGTCCTCGCTGTGGGCGGCGCGTTGGGCGGTCCGGTCGGGATGGTGCGCTACGTCGGGCCGGACGAACCGGCAGCGTTCGTACGGCAGCGCTATCCCGAGGTCGTGGGGGCGGGACGCGTCCAGGCCTGGACGATCGGATCCGGCCTCGGCGACGACGAGTCACAGGCCGAAGAAGTGCGAAACGCCTTGCAGAGCGGGCTTCCCGCCATCGTCGACGCTGACGGCCTGCGCTACCTGCCGGAGAGCTGTGACAGTCCCGTTCTCCTCACCCCGCACGCCGGGGAGCTCGCCCGGATGCTCGGAGTCGAACGCGAGGACGTCGAGAAGAGCCGCCTGCACCACGCCCGCGAAGCCGCGAAGAGGTGGAACGCCACCGTTCTGCTCAAGGGTTCCGCAACGGTCATCGCCGGACCCGACGGTCGCGTCCGTGTGAACACGGCGAGCACTTCCTGGCTCGCGACCGCGGGGTCCGGCGATGTCCTGTCGGGCTTGTGTGGCTCGTTGCTGGCGTCTGGCTTGTCACCGCTCGACGCCGGCAGCGTGGGCGCCTACCTGCACGGCACCGCTGGCCAGTTGGCTGCGGATGGCGGCCCAGTGACCGCTGGAGCAGTCGCCCACGCGTTGCCCGACGCCATCCGGCGCGTCCTCAGCTAGCGACGACTAGTCGAGTCCGGCTCGTCGAAGAAGCTCCCCGCGCGTCGGCCATGCAGCTGACAGGCGGACGCATGGCAGAACCCGCGAAACTGAGCGAGCCGGGGCTCGACCAATATGACTAGTCCGTCACCGAGTGACCGCGCATTGGACGGTACTTCGAGCTGTTGCCGTACGGGTACCCGATCTCGCGATAGACCGTGTGGCCAGGCGTTCCGGCCTGCTCGTAGCCGCCCGTCGCGATTGGATCGTCGAAGCAGCGGCCAATGTCGGGCGGTCAACCACCGCCGCACGGAGTCGAAACTGAGCGATCCAATCGCGACCATGCAAATCAAGTCGACGTGTGGGCGTCGTTCGCCCACTTCTCGAAGAGGACGACGTGGCGGAAGTCGCCACCCGGTTCGTCGACATCGTCGATCAGGATGTCGCCGGTCTTCAGGTCGTCCTTGTTGATGTTGAACGCGTGGTCCGCCGCGAGCGAGACCGTGTTCGGCCCGCCGTAGCCGCCGGGGTCGAGGCCCCAGGCCATGGACACGAAGCCGGAGCAGTCCTGGCGGTAGCCATCACCCCAGATCTTCTCCATGCTGTACGGCACCGGGCCACCGCCGTTCGCGGTGAGCCACGTCTTCGCGCGTTCGATGATCTGGGCTCGCGCGAGCGATGGCTGGTCCGGGCCTCGTGTGACAGTGCTGCCCGCGACCTCTTCGGTGATGCTGGGTTGGGCGAGGGCTGTTCCCGTCCCGAGGAAAGCCGTACCCGTCAGTGCGATTGCCGCGACGCTCGATAGAAGCTTGCGCTTCATCGTGAATCACTCCTCCCGTGGTTGCGTCGTGGTGCTTTCCTTTCCCGACGTCCACGGGTTTGAACATTATTTTTATGATTTGCGACGGAAAGAAATAGGTTGGGCGCTTGGATACCGGTCCAGATAGGCGGGGATCTCGGCCGCTGGGGTGCTCACAGCTGTCGCGGCGAGAACGGCGTGCAGGAACGCCAAGGTGACCACATCGGCCGAGGCCGCCTGGATCGCGAAGATGCCGCCGAGCCTTCGGTCCTCGGGCCACCAGTCGGGCGCGGCCTCGGCGGGATCGACGGTGCCGGTGGCGAGGCCGAACACGGCGTCGCCGTCGGCGAGCGTGTGCACCGGACGTACGGCGCGGGCGAGGCCGTCGTGGCCGGTCATCGCCATCCGCCTGGCCTCGGGTCTGGTCAGCTTCGCGTCGGTGGCGACGACCGCGAGCGTGGTGTTGAGGTCCTGGCCGGTCGGCGCCTCTGGCGGCGACGGGCGCTCGCTCGGGACGAGCGGGCGGAGTGCGTCGTCGGCGACGTACGGTGCGGCGAGCAGCTCGCCGGTGCGTTCGTCGACGGGGGAGCCGGCCGCGTTCGCCACCACGATCGCGCCGACGGTGACGCCGCCGAGGCGGATACTCGCGGTGCCGACGCCGCCCTTGAGCGAGCCGTGTGCGAGCTGCGTGCCGGTGCCCGCGCCGACCACGCCGATCTCGACGGCTTTGCCGAGCGCGGAGACCGCCTCGTACCCCATCGCCGCGTCCGGCCGCGCCGTGACCTCGCCGCCGCGACCCACGTCGAACACCACCGCGCCAGGCACGATCGGCACCACGACAGTCCCTCGCAGCGACAGCCCGCGACGTTGTTCCTCGCACCACCGCTGGACGCCGCCGACCGCCGCGAGCCCGTACGCGCTGCCACCGGTCAGCACGACGGCGTGCACGAGGTCGGAGATCGTGCCAGGGGCGAGGATGTCGGTGTCCTGCGTACCCGGCCCACCCCCGCGTACGTCGACAGCGCCGACCGTCCCGTCCGGCGGGACGACCACCGTGACGCCGCTCAGCCAACCGTCCCCGATGCGTTGGGCCTGCCCGACCTGGATCCCTGGAACGTCGGTGATCGACCCGTACGGATTCCCCACCCGGCCGAGTCTAGGCGGGCATATCGAAGCCGTTCTGGGACACTGAAAGTCGCATGGACGCACCACTGCGCGCAGAGGCGTATGTCGACCTCGCGGCGATTCGAGCCAACGTCGCCGCGTTGCGGGGCTATGCCCGCAATGCGGACGTGATGGTCGTGGTCAAGGCCGACGGGTACGGGCACGGCATCGCGGCCGCCGCTCGGGCCGCTGTCGCCGGCGGCGCGACCTGGCTCGGCACCGCGGTCCTCGAGGAGGCGCTCGCCGTCCGCGCGGCCGGCGTCACCGCGCCGATCCTCAGCTGGCTCGCCACCCCCGGCGAACCGTACGAGGACGCGCTCGCCGCCGGCATCGACGTCGGCGCCTACGCGCCCTGGCAGCTCACCGACATCGCCTCCGCCGCCGCCGCGCGCGGCACGACCGCGCGGGTCCACCTCAAGGTCGACACCGGCCTCGGTCGCGGCGGAGCCCAACCACACGACTGGGCCGCCCTCCTCGACGCCGCCGCTGCGGCCCAGGCCGACGGCACCGTCCACATCGCGGGTGTCTGGTCTCACCTCGCGTGCGCCGACGAGCCCGGGCACCCCTCGGTAGAGCTGCAGCGGAAAGCTTTCGAGAAAGCTTTGTCGGAAGCTGAACGGAAAGCTATCCGGCCAGAAATCCGCCACCTCGCGAACTCCGCGGCCACAGTCTCCGCCCCGCAGACGCACTACGACCTCGTCCGCGCCGGCATCGCGACGTACGGCCTCTCGCCGATCCCCGACCACCAGACCTCGGAGCAACTCGGCCTCACTCCTGCGATGACGCTCCGCGCGAGATTCGCGCTGGTCAAGCGCGCACCCAAGGGCCACGGTGTCTCGTACGGGCACCGCTACGTCACGCCGGACGACACCACGCTCGGGCTCGTGCCGCTCGGGTACGGCGACGGCGTCCCGCGAGCCGCGAGCAACGTCGGCCCGGTCTGGGCAGCCGGGGCGGTCCGAAGGATCGCCGGCACCGTCTGCATGGACCAGTTCGTTGTCGATCTGGGCGATGCCACCGCGAAGGAAGGCGACGACGTCGTGCTGTTCGGCCCCGGCACCAGCGGCGAACCCACCGCGCAGGACTGGGCCGAGGCGACTGGCACGATCTCGTACGAGATCGTGACCCGCCTCGGCACCCGCGTGCCGCGCACCTACGGCGGGCTGGAGGAGAGCTCGTGAGTGAGGTTCCGGACAAGACCGGGGGAGTCGGCGCGCTCGGCCGGCGCACCGGCCTGGTGGGAGCTGCCGCCGGCGTCCTGACCGCCGGCGCGGCGATCGGCCTCGCGGTCGAACGGTTCGCCGTCGGCCGGCGGCGGATGCCGGACCCGGAGCTGGACGGTGAGCCGTTCGGCTCCCGCCGCGGCACCCCGCTCGTCGTCAAGGCCGACGACGGCCTCGAGCTGTACGCCGAGGTCGACGAGATCGACGCCGACGTCATCCCCAAGCAGCGCCGCAAGAAGCCGCCGCTCACCATCGTGTTCTGCCACGGGTACGCGCTGAACCTCGACTGCTGGCACTTCCAGCGCAAGGAGCTGGCCGGCGAGTACCGGATGGCGTTCTACGACCAGCGCTCGCACGGCCGTTCCGGCCGGTCGCCCGCGGAGAACACCAACATCACCCAGCTCGGCCACGACCTGTCCGCGGTGCTGCGGGAAGTCGCGCCCGAAGGCCCGATCGTGCTCGTCGGCCATTCGATGGGCGGCATGACGATCCTCGCGCTCGCCGACCAGCAGCCCGAGCTGTTCGCCGAACGGGTCGTCGGTGTCTGCCTGCTCTCGACCAGTGCGGGCGGGCTCGACAAGGTGACCCTCGGCGTGCCCGGTCCGGTCGGCCGGCTCGTCCACCGCGTCGCGCCGGCGTTCGTCGCTGCCCTGTCGCGCGCTCCCGACCTCGTCGAGCACGGACGCCGGGCTGGCAGCGACGTCGGCTACCTGCTCACCAAGCACTACTCGTTCGGCTCGAAGGTGCCGCCCGCGCGGGTGGAGTTCGTGGCCGAGATGCTCGCGGGCACACCGATCGAGGTCGTGGCCGACTTCTTTCCGGGCTTCGCCGAGCACGACAAGTACCACGCGCTCGCCGCGCTCGACGGCATGGAGGCGCTGATCATGTGCGGCCAGGGCGACCTGATCACGCCGGTCGAGCACAGTCGCGAGCTGGCATGGCGACTGCCGAACGCTGAGTACGTCGAGCTCGAGGACTGCGGACACATGATCCTCATCGAGTACCCGGACGCCGTCAACACCGCCTTGCGCGAGCTGCTCGACCGGTCGAAAGCTGTTGCTGGCATAAGTAGACGGAAGAGTCGTCGATGATTGATCTGCACGTCGTCGAGGCAACGGCCAAGGACGCGGCCGACGTCGTCGACGTGATCCACGCGGCGTTCGGAGCCCGGCCTCCGATGAACCCGCCGAGCACCGCGCTGCAGGAGACCGTCGCCTCGGTGGAGCAGGCGGTCGAGTCCGGCGGTGGTCTGCTCGCCACCGTAGACGGACATCCCGCGGGAACGATGCTGTTCGTCGAGCAGGACGGCTGGCTGCAGCTGCGCCGGGTTTCGGTGCATCCACGCCATCAGCATCGTGGCGTCGCGACCGCGATGGTCGGTTGCGCCGAGGAGGTCGCGGAGGTGCGCGGCCTGGACGGCGTACGCCTCGTGGGTCGCGTCGAACTCCCCACCACCTTGGCGTTCTGGCGTCGCCGTGGCTACCTCGAGGCGGAACGCGAAGAGCCTGACGTGCATTTCGCGAAGCGGCTGCCGGTGGAGCTTTCCGTGCCGACGGCCGACGACATGCGGACGCTCGGCGCTCAGCTGGCGGACGTTCTGCGCGCCGGTGATCTCGTTCTGCTCGCCGGTGAGCTCGGTGCTGGCAAGACGACGTTGACACAGGGAATCGGCGCCGGGCTTGGCATTCGAGGCGATGTGACGTCGCCGACGTTCGTGATCGCGCGCGTGCACCCGTCGCTCGACTCCGGCCCCGCGCTCGTGCACGCGGACGCGTACCGCCTCGGCGGCGTACCCGAGCTGGACGACCTCGACCTCGACGCCTCGCTGGAAGACGCGGTGACCGTCGTCGAATGGGGCGAAGGGCTCGCCGAGGGCCTCGCCGACGACCGGCTCGAAGTGGTACTGACCAGAACGGTCGGCGCCGAGGGCGACGAGCGCTGGGTGCGCATCGTGCCGGTGGGCAGGCGCTGGCTCGACACTCCACTCCGGAAGTTTCGGACCTGATCTTCCGACTTTGGCCGACTGCAACCCGTCGGCAAGGCTGGACACCCTGTCGACGCTGATGCCTAGCATGGGGGATGAATGCGACCTGCGCGAAGACGAGCAGGCGAGGTTTCCTCTACGGTTCCGCGGTAGCCGCCGGATCCGTCGTGCTTGCCGCCTGTTCCGGAAGTTCCAACGCTCCTCAAGGCTCCGGCAACGGTGGCCAGTCCAGCGGTGCACCCGCCTCGAAGGGCAAGGGCTCGGAGACCAAGCCGATAGCTCCACCGTCGTCGTTCGCCGAGTCGCCTCTGCTGGCCGAGCAGGTCAAGGCCGGCAAGCTTCCCGCGGTCGAGGAACGTCTGCCGGAGAAGCCGTACGTCGTCCCGCACAAGTGGATCGAGAAGGGCAAGTACGGCGGCAGCCTGCGCCTGATGATCCCGAGCACGAGCGACGGCGACGTCCGGCAGATGAAGCAGTACATGTACGGCCACTCGTTGCTGCGATTCGTCAACGACAGCTTGGATATCGTGCCCGGGCTCGTCGAGAGCTGGGAGGCCAACGAGGAACAGAGCGAGTGGACGCTGCACTTCCGGAAGGGCCTGAAATGGTCGGACGGGAAGCCGTGGACGACCGCGGACATCATGTTCTGGTGGAACGACATGGTCCTCAACGAGGAGCACACCGAGATCCCACCGGACGAGTGCAAGGCCGCGAACGGTAAGCCAGCGACCCTGACGGCGGTCGATGAGACCACGCTGACGATGAAGTTCGAGACTCCCGCTCCGTTGACGCCGGATCGCCTTGCTGGCTACACGAAACGCGGCAACGGCTCGACGTGGATGGAGCCCAAGCACTACCTCGAGCAATTCCACCCGACGTACAACAAGAGCGCGCCGAAGGACTGGGCGAGCGTGGGTGGCGCGTTCGAGAACAAGCGCAACCACGCGAAGAACCCCGACTGTCCGACGATGACGGGCTGGCGCGTGACGTCGTACCGCGACAGCCAGCAGGTCGTGTGGGAGCGCAACCCGTTCTACTGGGTCGTGGACCGCGACGGTCAGCAGCTGCCGTACGTCGACAAGCTCACCTACACGGTCGTCGGTGAGCCGCAGGTAGGGAAACTCCAAGCGCAGCAGGGGAAACTCGACTACGTGCACGGTCCGTTCGCCGGCTTCGGTCTCGGCGACATCTCCGGCCTCCGACAGACCGAGAAGCAGAGCAACCTCGTGCTGCGGTTGTGGGACACCGGTTCCGGTACGGGCTCGATGTTCTTCTTCAACCAGGACACGAAGGATCCGAAGCTGCGCGCGTTGATCCGCCAGCCGAAGTTCCGGCAGGCGCTGTCGTACGCGTTCAACCGGGCCGACGTGAAGAAGTCGATCTACTACACGCTCGGTGATCCGACGACGGGCACGATGGGCGTCAAGACGATCGAGTACGTCGTGAGCGACGAGGGTCGTTCGGTCTACGAGAGCTGGCGCGACAGCTACGTCAAGTACGACCCGGCGCAGGCGAAGAAGAT
This sequence comes from uncultured Actinomycetota bacterium, assembly GCA_963762635.1. Classification (GTDB taxonomy): domain Bacteria; phylum Actinomycetota; class Actinomycetes; order Propionibacteriales; family Actinopolymorphaceae; genus Tenggerimyces. The sequence continues at coordinate 140,376 of CAVXLQ010000002.1, read as the reverse complement.
GCTCGACGAACTCGGCGTGGTCGACAAGAACGGCGACGGCAAGCGGGAGTTCCCCGACGGCAGCCCGTTGACGATCTGGATGGACTACCAGTCGAACGCGGCGGCGGACCACCTCGCCAAGAACGACCAGCTGAAGCGCGACTGGGAGGCGATTGGCCTTACGGTGAAGCAGAATCCGATCCCGGCGGACGGGTGGGACCCGCGCTGGCAGTCGGGTCAGCTGGTGTCGCACTGCTCGTGGGAGGTGTCGAGCGCACGCGACCACCTGACCCAGGCGGCGTGGCTCGTCCCGGTGGAGCCGTCGCGGTGGGCGCCGTTGCAGGGACAGTGGTACAACGTGCGCGGAACGCCGGCGGAGAAGGAGCAGGCGAACCTCGACCCGTACAAGCGCACCCCGCCCCGTGCGGCGCCGGAGCCAGGCGGACCGGTGGAGCAGCTGTGGAAGCTGTACGACCAGGCGAAGGTCGAGGTCGACGCCACGAAGCGGCACAAGCTGGTGTGGGACATGATCAAGATCCACATCGAGCACGGCCCGTTCTTCATGGGCTCGGTGGCCAACCCGCCGGGGCTGATCTTGGCGCATCGCGATCTGAAGAACGTTCCGGACAAGGAGAATCTCGCCCAGGGCGGCCTCGTCGGCCCGTGGCAGCACCCCTCGCCGGCGGTATACGACCCGGAGGCCTACTTCTGGACGAACCCGGAGCAACACGCCTAGCCGTTGGCGCGGACTTGTTGGACGGTGCCCACGCGGACTTGTTGGATGAATCTCGGCCTCTAAGCCGACATCCGTCCAACAAGTCGGGGTGGGGAGCCGGTGGCGGTGGGGTCGCGGGTTTGGTTGACTCGTGGCCCGTGACTGAGACCTCCGAGACGAGCGCGCCCGAGCTGACCATGTTGTGGGAGTCCGTCGATCCGGCGGAGGCGCTGGCTCAGCGGTTCCGCTTCGACTCCCCGGCCGCGGTCGTCGACTGGGTGGGCGGCGTCCTCGACCGGCACTGGGGCCTGCGGCTGAGCTCGTGTGAGCGGCTCGTGATCAGCTCCGCCAACCTGATGGCGTGGATCACCGTGGGCGAACGGCGGATGATCGCGAAGTGGTGCGCCTCGCCGCCGCTGTTCCCGCGCCTCGCCGCGATCGCCGACCTCACCAGCTGGCTCGACCAGCGCGGCGTCCCCGTCTCCGCTCCTCGGCCGGCGAGCGATGGCCGGCTCCAGCTGGAGCTCGACGGGTTCTCGCTCGCGCTGCAGAACGTGATGCCTGGCGAGCTCCTCGACATCACCGACCCCGCCCAGCTCGCGGCCGCTGGCGAGATGCTGGCGACGCTGCAGAAGGCGCTCGCCGCCTATCCCCGCACCCTCGCGACCACCGAGCCACCACGAGAAGGCACGCAGCTCGTGGGCAACGACTTCCGTGAGGCCAACATCCTCTGGGCCGACGGCCGGATCACCGCGGTCCTCGACCTCGAGGAGGCCCAGTACAAGCGCCGCGTCGAGGATCTCGCCCAGGCCACCGTCCTCCTGGGAACGCGCTACCACAACTGGAAACCCACTGCGCCGGACCTGCGCGAGGCGTTCGTCGCCGCCTACCAGGCCGCCCATCCGCTACCGGCCGAGGAGCTCGACGAGCTCCCCGCGCTCATCGACAAGGTTCTCGCGGGCTTCCGCTAACCGAGCTCGAGCCGCAGCACGACCGCGTCGACGTTGCCGGCGTCGTAGTAGCCGGGGCGGCGGGCGAGTGGGGCGAAGCCGAACGCTTCGTACAGCTTGATCGCGCCGTGGTTGTCCGCGCGTACCTCCAGCAGCGCCTCGCCACAGCCGCGCCGGCGGGCCTCGTCGAGCAGCGCGCTGAGCAGCGAGCGGCCGATGCCGCGGCGCCAGGCGTTCGGGTGGACGGCGATGCGCTGGACGTCGGCGGTCTCGGCCGTCGCGAGGAGCGACGCGTACCCGATCACGTCGTCGCCGTCCTGGGCGACGAGCACGTACCTCGTGTGGGGTACGCCGTCGAGCTCGCCCTGGAGAGCCTCCTCGCCCCACGCGTCGCGGCCGAAGCACGCGGTCTCGAGGCCGCGGAGGAGATGCAGGTCCTGGGTGCCCGCCGGGCGGAACATGTCCGTGGTGTCCATCACCGCGCCAACACACTCTTGCGCCCGGCGGCGATGGTCACGTCGGGGCGGCGGAGGTAGAGCGGCTGCGGCTCCAGCTCGTGCGCCTTGCCGGTGGCGACGATGGTCGCGAGGGTGGCCGCGCTGGGGTACTCGGGCGCGGTCGGATGGGGGAACGCCTCGGGGTAGAGGAGCGGGCCTCTGCCGGCGACCGGCTGGTCGGTCGCGAGGTCCGCGGGGCGGGCGACGTCGGGGCCGTCGACTCTGGTGTGCGGGTCGGCGTACCGGGCCCAGTAGACCTCCTTGCGCCGCGCGTCGGTGGCCACGAGGAACGGTCCGTCGGTGGTGACGTCGGCGGCCAGGATGTCGAGGGTGCACACGCCTCGTACGGGGATGCCGAGCACGTACCCGAGCGTGCGCGCCGTGGCCAGGCCGACGCGGAGGCCGGTGAACGGGCCGGGTCCCACCCCGACGGCGACGGCGGTGAGCTGGGTCCGGTCCACCGCGGCTTCGGAGAGGACGCGCGCGATTCCTGGAGCGAGCAGCTCGCCCTGGCGCATGGCGTCGACGACCGTCGACTCGGCGACCACCCGTTGCCCGTCGTGCAGGGCAACCGTGACCGCGGCCGTGGCGGTGTCGAACGCGAGCAGCACGTGGCCAGCCTAGCTTCGACCGGCCCGTCGCCGCGCTCCGAACTTCGCTGTCAGCAGACTCGGCGACGCTGTGAGCGAACTCGGGGTGGTTCGCGTTGCCGTGGGGTCGCCGGTCCGAGAGGCTGCACTGCATGCGCATCGTTGTTCTGGGCGGGACGAAGTTCATCGGCCTGGCGATCAGCGCCCGGCTGCTGCGGAACGGGCACGACGTGCTCGTCGTCCACCGGGGCGACACCGAGCCGGAGGAGCTGGAGGCCGCCTCGCACCTGCACGTCGACCGTGCGGGGCTGCGCAGGGAGCGGGCTCAGATCGACGCCTTCGCGCCCGACGCGGCCGTCGAGGTGTACGCGATGAACGGCCGGGACACCGCCGCCGCGCTCGACGTGCTGCCCGCGGGGATTCGGCTGGTGGCGATCTCCAGCGGGGATGTCTATCGCGCGTACGACGGCCTGCACTCCGGCCGCGTCACCGATGCCGTACCGCTCGTCGAGACCTCACCGCTGCGGACCCGGCGGTTCGTCGACGGCCGCGATTTCGAGAATCTCGAGGTCGAGCCGGGCTATCTGGAGCGCGGCGCCGCCGTGCTGCGGCTCGGCGCGGTGTACGGGCCGCACGACTACCAGCGCCGGTTCGAGTTCATCCTCCGCCGGCTGCGCGGGGAGCGGGATCGGATCCCGGTGGGCTCGGGCCAGTTCCTGTTCAGCCGCGTGTACGTCGAAGACGTCGCCGCCGCGGTCGAGCTCGCGCTCACGACGGACGCGGCGCAGGGCGAGGCGTTCAACGTGGTCGAGCGCGACACCGCCCCGTACGGCCTGTTCGCCCAACAGATCCTCGACGCGGCCGACACCTCCGCCGAGCTCGTGCCGGTGGCCGACTCCCAGCTCCCCAAGGACCTGTCCCTGACCGGCATCCTCAGCCAGCACCTGCTGATGGACTCCGCCAAAGCGCGAACGGTCCTGGGCTGGGAGCCGTCGGACCGCACCGAAGCCCTCGAGACCTCGGTCGCCTGGCACCTGGCCCACCCACCCGCCGTCTGGGATCCCGACTTCACCCCCGACGACAAGGCCCTCAAGGGCCGCTAGCCCCCCGAACAGCCCCGAGACAGCGAGGAGGCTTCCGGTCGCCGAAGCGACCAGAAGCCTCCACGTCGAGCGCTGGCTAGGGAACCGTGGTGTGGGCGTCCGGGTTCGTCCAGTACCACGTCTCCGGGTCGTACACCGCCGGCGAGGGGTGGATCCACGGCGCGGCGAAGCCGCCGAGCTTGAGGTTCTCCTTCTCCGGCACGTTCCGCATGTCCTCGTGCACGAGCACGATGTACGGCGTGTTCGCGCACACCCCGAGCAGCCACGGGCCGTCGGAGATGTGGACCTTCGCCATCTCCCACACCAGCTGGCGGCGCTTGACGGCGTCCGGCTCGATCTTGCTCTCGTCGTACAGCTTCCACAGCTTCTCGATCGGCCCGTCCTTCTCGGGCTCCATCCGAGGCGGTGTGCGCTTGAACGGGTCGATGTCGAGTTCCTGCTTCTCCGCCGGCGTTCCGCGGACGTTGTAGAACTCGCCCTGCAACGGCGCCCAGCGGGACGACTCGATCGGCACCATCCACTGCGGGTAGACCAGGCAGTTCGGGCCGTCGCCGGTCTCCCAGTTCGTGTTCGTCATCAGCTTGCCGAACCGCCACTGGTCGCCGTAGCCCTCCGGCGCCACCGGGTTCAGCTTCGTGTCGATGCCGATCGCGTTCCAGTCGCGCGCCAGCAGGTTGTTCTTCGACACGTGCTCCGGCGCGGAGTCGGCCTGGAAGTCGAGGTGGATCCGGAGCTTGGTGCCGTCCGGCATCTCCCGCTTGCCGTCGCCGTCCTTGTCCACGACGCCGATCTCGTCGAGGATCTTCTTCGCCAGCTCCGGGTCGTAGTCGATGTACGAGTCGCGCCATTCGGCGTAGTTCTTCTTCGCCTCGTCGTCGATCTGGAACTCGATCGCCTTCGGGCTCATCGTCCCGGTCGTCAGCTCACCGGTGTCGAAGTAGACCGCGCGCCGCACTTCCTTGCGGTTGTACGCGTGCGAGAGGGCCTGCCGGAACTTCGCGTCGCGGAACATCTTGCGCAGCTTCGGCTCGAAGTAGTCCTGGTTGAAGAACACCAACGAACCGCTGCCGTCGCCGGCGTCCCAGAGGATCACCCGCAGATGGCTCTTCGACTGCGCCTGCTTGAAGCCCGAGACGTCCTGCAGGAACAGCGCGGTGAAGCCGCCGTACGCGAAGTTGACCTTGCCCTGCTGGGCTTGCAGCTTCTGGATCTCCGCCCGCGCCACCGCGGTGAGCGTCATCCCGTCGAGGTACGGCAGCTGGTCGCCGTTCGGCATCACGCACCAGTAGTACGGGTTCCGCTCGAACGTGACGGTCTTGCCCTCGTCGTACGACTTGCAGCGCCAGCCCGTCATCGTCGGGCAGTCGGGGTTGCGCGTCCACGCGCGCTTCTTGTCGAACTGGCCCTCGTCGGACGCCCAGTTCTTCGGCGTCTTCGGGTTGTACTTCGGATGGAACTGCTTCATGTAGTGCTTCGGCTCCATCCAGCCGGGGCCGTTCCCACGGTTGACCCACATCGCCAGCCGGTCGGCGGTCAACGGGGCTGGGGCGTCGAACTCCATCACGATCGTGAGCGGGTCGGGCGCCGTCATCTTCATCAACGTGCCCTTGCCGGAACGGGCCTCGTCCGGTGGGACCTCGCTGTGCTCCTCGTTGATGACCATGTCCTCCCACCAGAACATGATGTCCTCGGTGGTCCAGGGCTGGCCGTCCGACCACTTCAGGCCCTTGCGGAAGTGCAGCTCCCACCGGGTCCCGTCGTCGTTCGACTCCCAGCTCTCGACGAGGCCCGGGCCGATGTCCTGGCCGTCGTTGAGGTAGCGGAGCAGCGAGTGCCCGTACATGTACTCCGCGTGGGCACCCTCCTCCGTACCCGGCGTGAACGTGAAGATCTGCCCGCCGTACTTGCCGGGGGTGAGCCACTTGTGCGGGACGACGTACGGGTTCTCGGGCAGCCGCTCGGCGATGGCCGGGAGCTTGCCGGACTTGACCTGCTCGGCGAGCGTCGGCGACTCGTTGAACTTCGCGGGCTTCGGCAGTGGGTCGACCGTGGAGCCGACGGCGGCGGAGTTCGTCGGTGAGGACGTGCCGTTGCCGTTCCCGGTGCTGCCTGGGTCGGTGTTGCCGGAGCACGCGGCGAGAGCGACGCTGCCCGCCGCGACCGCGGACATCCGCAGCAGAGTTCGTCGGCTGAGGGCGCCAGGGTCGGTCATGATGTCGGATCCCCTCGGATGTGTATGCAATCAGACGTGCGCCCATACCCCCGAGGGCGGCAATCGATTTCGTGGAATCGATTTCTCGCGATCGTATGACCGCGTTACGGGCATGTCAACGAGATCGCCGAGGCTGGCCGGCCTCGATCGGATAACTACGCGAGAACGCTGGTCACCGGCATCGACGAGTCTGCCGGTAGGTCCAGGGCGGACGGGCTGACACCGCGGGACACCAGCTGGACGCCGAGGGCGGCGACCATCGCGCCGTTGTCGGTGCACAGGCCCGGTCTGGGCACGCGGACGCGGATGCCGGCCTTCGCGCAGCGTTCCTCCGCGAGCACACGCAGTCTCGAGTTCGCCGCGACGCCGCCGCCGATGAGCAGGTCGGTCACGCCGGCGGACGTACACGCGTCGACGGCCTTGCGGGTCAGTACGTCGCAGACCGCTTCCTGGAAGGAGGCGGCGACGTCGGCCACCGGAACCGGTTCACCCGCGCGTTCGCGGGCTTCGACCCAGCGCGCGACGGCGGTCTTGAGGCCGGAGAAGGAGAAGTCGAAGCGATGCCGTTCGAAGTCGCGTGGTCCGGTGAGCCCGCGCGGGAACGTGACGTAGGCGTTGTCGCCCTGCTTCGCCTCGCGGTCGATGTACGGGCCGCCGGGGAACGGGAGGCCGAGCAGCCGCGCGACCTTGTCGAACGCCTCGCCGGCGGCGTCGTCGATGGTGGACCCGAGGGGGTCGATCTTCTGGGTGACGTCCTCGACGAGCAGCAGGGAGGAGTGGCCACCGGAGACGAGCATCGCCAAGCAGGGTTCGGGAAGCGGGCCGTGCTCGAGCGTGTCGACGGCGACGTGGGCGGCGAGGTGGTTGACGCCGTACAGCGGCTTGCCGAGCCCGAGCGCGAGAGCCTTCGCCGACGCGACGCCGACGAGCAGGGCGCCGGCGAGGCCGGGACCGCTCGTGACGGCGATCGCGTCGACGTCTTCCAGTCGTACGTTCGCCTGCTGGCAGGCACGTTCGATGCCGGGGACGATCGCCTCGAGATGCGCGCGGCTGGCGACCTCGGGAACGACGCCGCCGTACCTCGCGTGCTCGTCGAGACTCGACGCGATCGCGTCGGCGAGCAGGGTCGAGCCCCGTACGATTCCGACTCCGGTTTCGTCACAGGATGTCTCGATGCCCAAGACCAGCGGCTCGTCATTCACCGGACGAGCCTACGTGAACAGCACCTGCACGACGCGCCAGGCGGCCTCGATGCCCGGCACGCACGGACTCACGGTGCGCTCGCCGTCCATCGACAGGTGCGCCCCGATCGCCGCGGCCCCGATGAAGACCAGCAGCACCAGGCCCTGTCGCACCACCCTCCGCAGCTTCACGATGTCCTCCGCCGATCGCGCTTGAAAACCAACGCTTCAAGCATCGTGATCAGCGTGTCGTCGAACCATGATGCATACATCCCTCTTGAGTCGGGTGCGCGCCAGACCTTCGAGGTAGTGCTTGCCCTACCTTCGTCGGAGCCGTGCGAGGTTCATAATCGGCGGGTGCCCGCCGACCCGACCCCGCAGCGCCCGCCGACGATCAAGGACGTCGCCGCGCTCGCGAGCGTCTCGTGGAAGACGGTCACGAACGTGGTCCACGACCGGCCGAATGTGGCTCCAGACACCCGGGAGCGGGTCTGGAACGCGATCCGCCAGCTCGACTACCGCCCGCTGATCGCCGGCCGGCAGCTGCGCCAGACCCGTACGCACACGTTGAGCCTGCACGTGCCGAACCTCGCGAACCCGTACTTCTCCGCCTTCGCCGGTGCCGCGTTCGCCGCCGCCGAGGAACGTGGCTACGCGTTGTTCGTCGACCACACCGTGACCAGCGGCCAGGCGGAGCTCGAGACGACGTCGTCCGCGCTGCGGTTCGCGTTCGACGGCCTGATCCTGCACCCGATCCGCAGCACTCCCGACGATCTCGCGCGCCTCGCCCGGCAGCGCCCCCTCGTTCTCGTCGGCGAGAACGTCGGCGACGCTCCGGTCGACTGGATCGGCACCGACAACACGCGAGCCGCCGAGGACGTCACCCGCCACCTCCTCGAACGCGGCCGTCGCCGCATCGCGTTCGCCGGCGCGCACACCGACCCGATCGAACCGCACCGGCAACGCACCGAGGGCTGGTCGAACGCCCTCAGGGCCGCCGGCCGTCCCGAAGGCATCCGCGTCGCCAGCGAACGATTCGACCGGGCCGCGGGAGTCGCGGCCGGGCGTCAGCTCCTCGGCACGACTCGAGAGCTCGACGCGATCGTGTGCTTCAACGACCTGATGGCGATCGGGGTTCTGCACGCCCTCCGCGAGGCCGGCGTCCGCGTACCCGACGACATCGCCGTCAGCGGCTGGGACAACCTCGACGAGGCGCGCTACTCGGCGCCGCCCTTGACGACGATCGACACCCACGTCGCCGAGCTCGCGACCTCGGCCGTTCGCCTCGTCGTCGACCGCATCGAGGGTCGTTCCGAGGCAGCGTCGGTGATCGTCCCGCACGACCTCGTCGTCCGAGAGTCCACGGACGGGTCGGGCTAGGCCAGTTGGGCCGTGGTCGCCGTCGCCGCATGGGGGCGGCGGTGGTGGGCGATCGTGGCGTCGAGACTGGAGGACCAGTGCATGGTGTTCCCCGACGCCGGCATCACGACCTCTGACACCTCCGTGGGCACCCCGTCCGCGACGAAGACGCGGGTGTTCTCCCAGATGTCCAGCTCGCGCGCGATCTCCAGCGTCCGCGCCTCCCACGGAGTCGGCCGCCGTACGCGCAGGGCCTCGTCGACCCGCTCCACGACCTTCCCCAAGGAGTACAGCTCCGCGATCGTCCCGCCGGACCACGGCTGCATCGCGGGGTCTGCCACCGGTGTCCCGGCCACCAGCGTCAACGGGAGGCACGAGACCCGGATCTGCACCGCCACCCCGCGGGCGTGCTCCACCAGCACCCGCCGCAGCAACGGCGTCGACTCGGGCACCGACAGCAGCTGGGCGTGGTTGGCCGTCGCCGGGACCTCGGTGAAGGCGGCGTCGATCCCGTACTCGGTCCAGGTGATCCCGTGGTCGGTGCAGAACGCCGCCGTCGGCTCATGCGTGGCGCCGGAGAGCACCCGCGCCAGCTCCTCGCCGTACCGGGACGTCGCCAGCCGGCGGACCGGGACGGACGCGCGCACGGTGGTCGGCTTCCCGCGACGGCGGATCAGCCGGCCTTCGCCGCGCAGCAGCTCGTACGCCTCGCGCACGGTCTGCCGCGCGACGCCGAGCTCGTCGGCCAGGTTGGCCTCGGACGGAACGGTGTCGCCGGTCTTCAGCTGGCTGCGCAGGATCAGGTTGCGGATCGCGTCAGCGATCTGGCGGTACGCCGGCCGTCCGTCATCGGTATCGAGGGCTGCCGGGTCGATCAGCCACATGCACGGAGCGTACATCGAACTTCCGAGAATCTGAATTACCAGAAGTCTAGACTTCTGTACGACAGTGCGCCTAGGATCCGTAGCCATGGCGTTGCGGTCGGTGAGCGTCGCCCCGCTTCGACCGCGACGCCGCGCCCCCGTCCGTCCCCCAGGCCCGGACGGGGGCGCCTGGACGGGGGAGACGGGTCGACGTCGGAGAAGTGGCCATGCCGATCGAGGTGAAGTCAGCCGGGCGGTTGGCGAGGCCGAACCCGACGTCGACCCGCTCGTCCTTGCCGGACCCGGCGGTCCACCCTGTCCAGTCGGACCGTCAGCTCGTCGAACCGCTCGTCCACTCGGGCGTACTGCTGCAGTACGTTGCCGACTTGCTTTTCGGAAAGCTTTGCCGAAAGCAAGTGCAAAAGGTGTCCGGTCAGACTGACCACGGCCACCACCACGACTCCCAGGAACGTCCACTGATCGGTGCTCATCGCGACCCTCCTCGCACTCGTTCGAAACGATGAGCGTCGCCAAGTAGGAGTATCTAGCAGTAAGTATCGGTAAGTCAAGGCGGATACTTGTCGGTAGGTAGCGGTAACTCGCTACCTGAAGCCGAACGTCGATGTCACACTGTCCGTTGTGAGTACCGATCGCGAACGGCTCGGGCAGGTCGCCAAGCGGCGCCGGCTCGCGCTCGGGCGCACCATCGCCGAGGTCGCCAAGGCGGCCGGCATCACCGCGAAGACCGTCGGGCAGATCGAGGCGGGCAACCGGGTCAGAGAGCTCACCCTCTGGCGGCTGAACGCCGGACTCGACTGGCAAGAGGGTTCCAGCCAAGCCGTACTGAACGGTGGGGAGCCCGAGCCTCTCGACGACGCGGCCAAGGAGCGCCCCCGCTACACCCGCGAGCAGCTCGTCGCCGCGCTCGGCCTGCTGCACCAGATCGTCGACGTCGCCGAGGTCACCGAGGCCGAACGGGACCGGATCCACGGTCGAATCGTCGATCTCGAGGAGCGTCTGCGCTCGCTCGTGACGGCCTGAAGAGGCCATTCCGACGCGGAGGGTAGCCGTCCGCGGTCCAGCTAGGCGTGACAAGCGGTCCCGTGCGTAACTGAGAGCAACTACGCGTAAGTACTTCCCTCAGGGCCTTCCCTTACTGTGTGCGGCCGGTGACAATGAGTGTTCCACCCGCCCGCAGCGAGACGTCGCGGGCGGGACCGGCCTAGGAGGTCCATTCGGCTAAGGGGATGGGAAGGTGACTCGTCGGTGCGCAGTGGTGGCCAAGCTCTTCGGACAAAGCCATCTCACGGACCTTGGGGCCTGGGGTTTAGGAATCGTCGCCGTGGTGCTGTTGGTCGTCGACACGTTCGACGGCAAGCCCAGTCCGCACCTCGGCAAGTGGGGCATCGCGATCGGCATCGTGGTGCTGGGGCTCTGGCTCGCGCCCGCGCGCCAGAACCTGCGAAGACGGGGCGGTGTGGAGGAGGAGCGTGAGGTCGATCAGTTCTTGGAACGGTTGGTCGATCGTGCGGAGAAGTCGGTCGACGAGCTCGACCGCGACCGCACCTGACCGAAGCGGCGGTCGGTCAGGACCGTGAGACCAGCGTCGGCGCAACCGCTGGCGCAGGCGTCGCAAGGCCCCGAGCTGAGTTGGGGCGCCCGGCTCGGGCCTTGCGACGACCGCCAAGAAAGACTCGCGCCGAACCATCTGCCAGACGGAGAGCGCGGTGAGCGTCCTGCGCCGGCGGAGCCATAGAAGGCAGCTAGCCGAAGAGGCGGCGCCACCAGGACTGGTGGGTGCGGGGACCCGGTGAGGGGCTGCGTTCGATGGGGAGGCCGGCTGCCTCCCAGGCCTTCGTGCCGCCCTGCAGGCTGAACGCGGTGCGGCCGAGGCGGGCGAACGTCTCGGCGCCGCGGCGGGAACGGTTGCCCATCGAGCACACCGCGATCACCTGCCCCGGCGGCAACGTCGGGAGCAGGAAGGCGATCCGGTCCAGCGGCACATGCACGGCTCCCGCGATGTGCCCGCTGGCGTACTCCTCGGCCATCCGCACGTCCACGACCAGGTCACCCGCCCGCCACATCGCCTCCGCGGTGGGCACGTCGACCGTCTCGAACTCCGCGCTCACTACCGGTCGTTCCGCACAGGATAGAGGTCGTTCTCATCGGCCATACCCTTCTGCGGCTCGGTCGCGAGCTCGCAGGTCCGGTCGACCGAGCATCGGACGATCGCCCACTCGCCGTCCACGTGCGCGGACATCAGGACCGTACGGTCCGACTCCCAGACGAAGTTCGTCATGAGCTGCGAGTCGAGCGTCACCAGGAGGTCGTTCGTCCGTGCCTCGACGAGCCGTACGAGGTTGGGGCCGAGGCCGTCGGTCTGCACGTGGATCGAGGTGCCGAACTCACCGTCGGGCGAGAACGTGTCGATCCGGTACGTGCAGTCCCTCCAGAGGTTGTCGCCTGGCTGGGCGCTCCTCACCACCGCACCGCACGGGAACATCCCCGACGGCCGGCCGAGCGAGACGAGTCCGGATTCGGGATGGGTCCTCCAGACGATGTGCATACCGTCCCAGGCCCTCCACTCGTCGGTGTCGCCGTTCCACAACATCGTGCCTTCGCCGTAGCTCGTCATGACGACCCGTGTCCCCACGATGCCGACCGCCTCGAGCGGACCGTGCGTCTCGCCCTGGCTGAGCACCTTGCCCGTCTCCGCGTTCGCGTACGTCACGGTGGCCGAACCCTCTCCCGGGTTCGTCCCCGAGACCGACGTACTCCACGCCATCCGCTTCCCGTCGGCCGAGACGCCGGCGAACGAGATCTCCGCGGTGGGGGCCGAACTCCGCTCGGCGAGGGTGACCCGGTCACCGTTGGGACGGATCAGGGCGAGATCATGGGCGCCACCCTGCGATTCCGCGGCCCACACGACGTCGCCGGCGCCGACGACCGCGAGGAGCCGGTCGTTGGGTCCGATCCTGCGGGTGTCGCCGTCCTCGTGGACGGTCCGTCCGTCGACATACGGCACCTTCGGCGCCGCGCCACGCTCCAGCTCGTCGAAGTCGAACGTCCATGTCCTCTTCCGCACCGGCTCCGGGTCCGACGGGCCCGGGTTCGGGTTCGGCGCGTTCGACTGCGGCGTACGCGAAGGCGACTGCGAAGGCGCCACGGGCGGCGACTGCGAGGCCGAAGGCGACGGCAGGTCCGGCGACGGCACCGACGCCGTGACGCTGGTCGTCGGGGATGGGGCGACGTCGATGCTGCTCGGCCTGCCGTCGTTGAAGATCTGCAGGCCCACGGGAATCGCGATCGCCAGCGCCGCGACGCTCGCGACGACCGCGCCGGCGCGGCGGCGAGCGCGGATGCGGGACGCCTGCTTCAACGCGGCGCCGGTGAGATGGGAGCGAGCGGGCACTTGCGACGCCTGTCGCTCCAGGGACTGAGTGAGCCGCTCGTCCAAGTTGTCGTCGTTCATCGGGCTCCCTCCTCTGCGACAGTCGAGGTACTGGATGGTGGTGGACCGAGCCGCCCGCGCAACGTCGCGAGCGCGCGGCTCGTCTGGCTCTTCACGGTGCCGACCGAGCAGTCGAGCGCTGCCGCCGTCTCGAGCTCACTGAGGCCTTCGTAGTAGCGGAGAACGACCGCGGCACGCTGGCGTGGTGGCAACGTGCACACGAGCTCCCACACCTCGTCCCGCTCGCTCTGGTCGAGCGTGGGCGGTGGGTCGGGGTGCTCGGGCAGCGTGTCGGTCGTGTGTTCCAACCGACGCCAGGCCCGGCGCCACCAGCTCGAGTGCTCGTTGATCATCGTGCGGCGAACGAACGCGTCGAGCGCTCCCTTGTCCCGAATCTTGTTCCAGGCAAGGTACGTACGCGCGAGGGCGATCTGCACCAGATCCTCCGCCGCGTGATAGTCCCCGGTGAGAAGGAAAGCCGTACGCAGCAGCGCCTTCTGACGCGCTGCCGCGTAGGAGCTGAACTCCTCGGTGACGTCGGTCATGACGTCCTCCACCACTATCGACACACTCAGGGGATGCGGTCACCCCGAGATAGGTTGCATCGCCCCGTGGACATTCCTTCGTGAGCGGACAACTATCCCATTTTTCGGTAAGCCCGTGAGTCGACTGTTGTCGTCGCCGGGCCGGTACCGGATGTTCACCGCGCTCCTGGTCTGGTGTGGCGTCCGGAGGGGATCCTTATTGGAGGTCCCAGCGCAGCACTTCGTCACACCACGCGCCGAGCAGTGCCTCGTCGTGACTCACCGCGAGTACGCCCGTCCCGTGCGCGGCGCTGTGCGAGCGCACCACGCCGACCAGGGCCGCCGTGGTGGAGGCGTCGAGCATCGCCGTCATCTCGTCGCAGAGCAGGTACTTCGGCCGTACGGCGAGCGCCCGGGCGAGGCAGGCCCGCTGCAGCTGTCCCTCGCTGACCTCGTGCGGGCGGCGGTCCAGCAGCTCCGGCGTCAGGTCGACGAGCTCGGCCAGGGCGTCCGCGTCGGCGCTGATCGTTCGCCGCAACGTGAACCGCGGGTCCACCGACAGCCGCGGCTGCTGGAACACCACACCGATTGTCCGGCGCAAAGACGCCGGAGCGGCGTACCGATACCCGGTGACCGGGACGCCGTCGATCTCGACCTTGCCGTCCCACGGTGCCTGCAAGAGGGACAGCACGCGAACCAGCGTGGACTTCCCGCACCCGCTCGGGCCCAGCAGGCCGACCGTTCGCCCAGGCTCCAACGCCAGCGACAGCCCGTCCAGAACGGGGACGCCCTTCCGGTAACCGGCCGAAAGTTCCGTCGCGGTCAGCATGCCGGCGCCAATCCGCAGGCAACGCTGCGGGCGCCGCCGGACGACACCAGCGTCAGCGAGCCGTCGCACCGCTCGGCGTGTGCCGCCGACCGCAGCGCGTACGGGCAGCCCTCCGGCAGCGCGGTCAGGTCCGGCGGATGCCCCGCGATCGGTCGAAAACCCCGGTGGGGAAGGGCATCCAGCAGCTCGCGCGTGTACGTATGCCAGGGATCGGCGAGCACCTCGTCCATCGGCCCGGTCTCGACCAGCCGGGAGGCGTACATGATCGCGACGTCGGTCGCGGACCGCTCGGCCGAGGCGAGGTCGTGCGTGATCATCAGCACGGCGGTGCCGTCGTCGGCGAGCTCGCGCAGCGTGTCGACGGTCCGCTCCACAAGGGGACGGTCCAGGCCGGTGGTGGGTTCGTCGGCCAGGACGACCTGCGGCCGTCCAGCCAGCGCCAACGCGAGGACGACGCGTTGGGCCATCCCGCCGGACAGCTCGTGCGGGTAGCGGTCGAGCGCGGCCTCGGCGAGCCCGACCCGTTCGGCGAGCGCACGGACTCGTTGGTCGACGCTGGTGGGGTTCTCGAGCGCGCGAACGGTCTCCGCCAGTTGGCTACGCGCGGTCCGCGTGGCCGTCAACGCGGCATGAGCGGACTGCGGTACGAGCGCGATCCGCCGCCCTCGGACGTGCCGAACCAGCGTGCGCTCCGGCGCGCCGAGGAGCTCGACGTCGCCGAGGTGCGCGGTGCCCGCCACGTCGGCGTTCGCCGGCAGCAGGCCCAGCAGGGCGGCGGCGAGCACCGACTTGCCGCAGCCGCTCTCGCCCACCAGCGCGAGCAGCTGCCCTGGGCGCAGGGCGAAGCTGACGTCGGAGACCGCGCGGACGTAGCCGTGCTTGATCCGGAACCGTACGGACAGGTTCTCGACCGCGAGCGCGACCTTCGTGGACGTGTCGACCGCGGTCACAGCTCGAGCTCCGTCCGTCGCTTCGGGACGAGCCGGTCCCGCCACCAACCGGTGACGCCGGCGAGGGCGAGGGTGGTGAGAACGAGCACAGCCGTCGGCGCGGCGAGCGTCCACCACACGCCGAGCAGCGCGTCGGCGCGCGCGTCGTTCATCATGTTGCCGAGGCTGGGCAGGTGCGCGGGCAGCCCGAGGCCGAGAAAGCTCAACGCCGTCTCGTGAAACACCGCGTGCGGCAGCAGCAACGTCGCGGCCACAGCGCACTGCGGCGCGACCGCGGGCAGCAAGTGCCGCCACACGACCTGCCAGCGCGAGGCACCGGTGGACACGGCGGCGTCGATGTACGGACGCGCGCGCAGCGACAGGACCTGTGCGCGGACGATCCGCGCGACCGTCGTCCAGTGCGTCGCGGCGATCGACGCGATGACGGCGACGAGCGAGCCGCGGTAGAGCGCGACGATGAGAATCCCCAACAACAGATGGGGAACCGCGTTTACCGTGTCGACCACGCGCATCACGATCCGGTCCAGCCGGCCGCCAACGGCGCCCGCCAGCGCACCGATCAACGTGCCCAACGTGGTCGCGATCGCCGCGCAGGCGAGTGCGACGAGCAGCGAGACCCGCGCGCCGAGCAGGGAACGGACGAGAACGTCGCGGCCGGAGGCGTCGGTGCCCAGCGGGTGCTCGAGGCTCGGCGCGGACCGTACGGCGTCGTAGTCGACCACGCTCTGGTCGCCGCCCGCGAGCCAGGGCACCAGCAACGCCGCAAGGGCGATCGCCGCAATCCCGCCCAGTGCGACGATCGCCCTCGCGCGACCTCGCGCGACCCCCGTTCCACCGCGCGGGCTCCCCGCTCGTTGTCGAGCGGCAGATTTCCAGACCACTGCCTCAGCCATCGGCGTTCACTCTCGGATCCAGCAAGGCGCTGGTGACGTCGGCGAGCAGGTTGCCCGCGAGCACCGCCGCGGTGGCGAGCAGCGTGAGCGCCAACAGCAGCGGGTAGTCCAGTTGCACGCCCGCCTGCACCAGCGCCCGGGCGACGCCGGGCCAGGAGAAGACCTCCTCGACCAGCACCGCGCCGGTGACGAGCTCGGGCAGCCGGACGCCGAGCGTGGTCACGTACGGCAGCAAGGCGCCAGGCAACGCGTGCCGCAGCACGACCTGCGCCTCGGTGAGCCCACGAGCGCGGGCCGCGGTCACGTTGTCCTCCGACAACGCGACCAGCAGCTGCTGTCGCATCGTGAGAATCAGCCACGGCAGTTGGGAGATCGCGAGCACCAACGCCGGAAGCGCCAGATGGGACAGGACCGACCCCGCGGTGATCGCCTCACCCGGACGAGTCAGGCCGCCGGCCGGAAACACCTGCAAGGTAAGGGCGAAGACGCCGATCGCGCCGAGCCCGAGCAGGAACGGCGGCACGCCCTCGAGCGCGTTCGCGACCGCGGTGACGATCCGGTCGATCCACCCACCTTGTCGCCACGCCGCCATGATCCCGAGCGTCAACGCGATCAGCGCGGCGAGCGTGAGCCCCACGCCGGCGAGCAGCGCGGTCCACGGCAACCGTTCGGCGATGACGTCGATGACGGGTTGCCGGAACGCGCGGCTCTGACCCCAGTCGCCGGTGACCACGTTGCCCAGCCAGGTGAGGTACTGCTGCCACACCGGATCGTCGAGCCCCAGCGCCGCGCGCGTCTGGGCGATGTCCGCCGCCGAGGCGGTGAAGATCCGCTGCCCGTAGTACTGGTAGATCGGGTCGAACGGCGACGCCGCACCGAGCAGGAACACCACCGCCGACACGGCGACCAGGACGGGAACAGCCCAAGCAGCACGACGAAGCGCGAGCCGGCCGACCTCGCGGAGCCGTCGGCTCACGACCGCCGGCTCCACTTCTCCAGGTTCCACCAGACGCCCCAGCCGATCGCGCCGTGCGCGTGGGCGTCGACGACCTTCTCGTACCCGTCCCACTCGCCCTTCAGCACGTACGTGTGGTCGAGGAAGACGAGGAAGATCCGTGCCGGATCCGTGCCGAGCTCGCGCTGAACGGTCTCGTACGACTCCGCGCGGACGGCCGGATCGGCGTTCCGGCGTGCCTCGTCGAGCGCGTCGTCGACGACCTCGTTGTGGTACGAGCCCGGGTTGTTGTACCCGTCCTCCGCGACGCTGGAGTGGACGAGCGGGTAGATCGCGATGTCCGGGTCGAACGGGGTACCGCCGCCCATCAGCAGCGCGTCGTTCGCCATCCGCGGCTCGATCGCGTCCCAGCCGAGCCCGACCAGGTCGACCTGGATGCCGACCTTGCGGGCGTCACTCGCGACCGCGATGGCGAGCGCCTTCCGGACCGAGTCCGTCGGCGGGTACATCAGCGTAAAGCGCGCCTTGACACCTTCCTTCTCACGGACGCCGTCGGCGCCGGCCCGCCAGCCGGCGGTGTCGAGCAGCTGTTGGGCCTTCACCGGGTCGTGCTCGAACGTGACGGACGTGAGGTCGGGCATCGGACCGTACGCGGGCTTGCCATGTCCGGACAGGACGGCCTTGACCATGCCCTCGCGATCGACGGCGTAGTTGAGGGCCTGCCGGATCGCGAGGTCGCGGGTGACCTCGTTCTTCTGCGGCAGCATCACACTGCGGTGGTCGGCGGCCTCGTGCGGGACCAGCGAGAATCCGTCCTGCTTGGCGAAACCGTCCGCGAGCGCCGGCGGCAGCACGGTGCCGTCGAAGTCGCCGTTCCGCATCCGCTGTGCCCTCGTGTTGTCGTCGGGCACGAACACGATCGTGACCTGGTCGAGTATCGGTTTGCCGTCCCAGTACTGCTCGTTCGCGGCCAGGACGAGGCGATCGCCCTTGCGCCATTGGGCGAGTTCGAACGGCCCTGTGCCGACAGGCTTCGTGTTGAGCGGCGACTCGTCCAGCCGGACGTCGTCCGCGAGCTGCTCGCTCGGGATGATGCCGAGCGTGAGCTTGTGCAGGAACGGCGCGTAGGCGTACTTCAGCCGGATCGTGACCGTGTCGGCGCCGGTCGCGGTGACCGAGGCGACCATCGCGTAGTCGGAGGCGATCGTCGCGGCGGACTTGGGGTCGAGCAGCTCGTCGAACGTCGCGGCGACGTCCTTCGCGTCGAGCGTGCTGCCGTCGTGGAACGTGACGCCGGAGCGCAGCTTGGCGGTCCAGGTCAGGCCGTCCTTCGACGCCTGCGGGAGCTCGGTCGCGAGCGCCGGCTCGATCGTCAGGTCGGCGCGGTACCGCACCAGGCCGTCGTAGAGCTTGCCGCCGGTCCCTTCGCCGTAGCCGAGCAGCGGGTTGAGCGTCGGGTCCTCGTACGGGTCGGCAAGGACGATCTGCTGGGCGCCGTCGCCGCCACCGGACGGCTGGCCGCCCGGCTCGGTCGGGGCGGCGCACGCGGCCATCCCGAGGGTGGCAAGCGCGGCGAGGGCAGCGGCGGTCGTTCGGCGTCGCATGATCACGAGCCTAGCTGCGAATGAGTTGCAATTGCGAGACGGTGTCGTTAACTGGTCTTAGCTACCGAGATAACGGAGGACGGCGAGGACGCGGCGGCTGTATCCCGCCTGGTGGGAGAGCTCGAGCTTGTCGAAGATCGCGTTGATGTGCTTCTCGACCGCGCTCTGCGACACGTGCATGCGTTCCGCGATCGACGCGTTCGTGAGGCCCTGCGCCATCTGGTCGAGCACGTCGCGCTCCCGTGCCGTGAGGCGGCCCAGCGGCGACGTGTGCGACGTACGGACGGACAGCAGCTGCCGCACGACCTCGGGATCGAACGCCGCGCCGCCCGAGCCCACCCGGTCCAGCGCCTCCAGGAACTCGCCGACCTGGGCGACCCGGTCCTTCAGCAGGTAGCCGATCCCGTCCGCGTCGTGGGTGATCAGCTCCGTCGCGTACCGCTTCTCCACGTACTGCGACAGCACCAGAACGCCCACGGACGGGAACGACTGCCGGATCTCCAGCGCCGCCCGCAGACCCTCGTCGGTGTGGGTCGGCGGCATCCGTACGTCCACGACGACCGCGTCCGGCGGCGACTCGCGCACGGCTTCCACCAGCGCGACACCGTCACCGACGGCGGCGACGACCTCGTGGCCCTCCTCGACGAGCAGCCGGATCAACCCCTCGCGGAGCAGCGTCGAGTCTTCGGCCAGCATCACTCGCACGGCAGCTCCGCGGTGATCGTCGTGCCGCCACCCACCGGGCTCGCCACGGCGAACGTTCCGTCCAACGCCCCCACCCGCCGAGCCAGCCCCGCCAGCCCGCCGCCCGAGGGGTCGGCGCCGCCCACACCGTCGTCCGCGATCCGCACGAGGATCATCTTGTCCGACTGGGAAATCGTCACGTCCACGCGGTGCGCGCCGGCATGCTTCGCGGCGTTCGTGACCGCCTCACAGACCACGAAGTACGCCACCGCCTCGACGTTGCGCGGCGGCCGCCCGGCGAGCGCGAAGTCCAGCCGAACGGGAACCGGCGAACGGTCGGCGACGTTCTCCAGCGCCGCGGCGAGCCCCTGCTGGTCCAGCGCCGCCGGATAGACCCGCCACGACACCTCCCGCAGCTCGTGCAGTGCCTGTTGCGACTCCTCGTGCGCCTGCACCAGCAGCTCCGCGGTCTTCTCCTCCGACTGGCTGCGGCGAGCCCGGCCGAGCAGCATGCCCAGCGCGACCAGCCGCTGCTGGACGCCGTCGTGCAGGTCGCGCTCGATCCGCCGCCGCTCGTCGTCCACCGCCTCCACGACGAGCGCGCGACTGAGGGACAGCTCGCTGACTCGCCGCTGCAGGAGGGTGTTCGTACTCGGGCCGAGAATCCGCCGTACCAGCGTGCGATCCAGCCCCGCGACGCCGGCGATGCCCGCGAGATCGAGGTAGAGCAGGACGGCGCCGGGGATCACCGCCAGCGCGATGGTCGCCCAGGTCACCCGCCCGCCGGACTCGACGAACGACCACGGGAAGCCGGTCGTCCACGCCAGCAGCATCGAGCCGGCGACCGCGAGCCCGAATCCCAACAGGAACAGGACGAACAGCCCGAGCATCCCGACGACCCACCGCAGGGCGAGGTACCGCAGCGCCTGCCAGCCGGTGAACTCGTACTCCTCGACTCCGCCGAGGTACCGGACGACGCGCCGTCGTTCGAGGCCCGCGAGAGAACGGGCGCCACCCAGCACTCGCGGAACGACGATCTCCCTTGCCCGCGGCCAGATCCAGCTCGAGCCGATCGAGAGCCCCGCCGCCACGACGAAGCAGAGGTCGAGGAACGCCGTCGCCGCACCGATCGCCACGCCGAGCGCGACCCGACCTGTGGACCGAAGGCGTTCCCGCACCCGCGCTAGCTAACCAGGTCGCGGAGGTAGGTGATCGTCCGGAAGCCGCACGACTGGTAGAGCCGCACCGCCGCCTCGTTGGTCCCCGGCGTCATGACCCGTACGCCGGTCGCGCCGGCACGGGCGAGCGCCCGGCACACCGCGAGCACGACGCGCCGCCCGTATCCGTGGCCGCGGTGCTCCGGCATCGTGCCCACGGGCTCCAGCAGGCCGCACGACCCGGGCCGCGAGCTCCACCCGGTCGCCGCGGCCGCAGGCTCGCCCGAGGGTGTACGCAGCAGCAGCTCGAACCGCCCGTCGTACGCCGTGCTCGCCGCCAGCTGCCGCCAGCGTTCGACGGTGAATGTCGAGCGCTCGAACGAGGCCCGCTGGACCGCGACCCGGTCCGCGACGTCGACCGGTCCGTCCAGCGGCGCGGCGGCGTCGTCGGTCACCTCGAGATCCTCGGGCGCGGTCGCGCGGTAGAGCACCGTCCACGGGCTGTCGCTCGCCCGGCGGCCGTCGGCGACCAGCAGAGCCCGCAGCGTCGACTCGACGGGAGCGTCGACGGCGGGTACCCCAGCGAGGTCCGACCGCATGGTCTGGGCGAGCGCGAGGTCGTGCCGGTGGGTAGGCGCGATCGAGAGGTAGATCTCCTCCGCGCTCTCGCTGAGCCCGACGGCGACGACATCGCCCGACTCGTTCTCCCAGATCCTCGGCTCGACCTCGTCCAGTCGAGAGGCCCAGCCCAGGTCGCCGGCGTGAATACCCGTCCCGCAGCCACCCTCCGGCTCCCAGGCCGCCAGGGCCGAGATCGCTCGTTTCCAGGTCGTCACAAGGGCGCAGCATGTCAGGAACGCTGCCCGATCGGCCAGTTTTTACCTCGACGGGAGACTCCGGCGGGCCATCGGCGGTTTCATGGTGGACATGGCTAGTGCACCTCAGCTCCGCAGGTCTCTCAACGTCTGGCAAGCCGTCGGCCTCTCCGTCGCGCTGATGGCACCCAGCATGGCCGCGAACATCAACCCGCAGGGCATGATCCCCTCGGTCGGCCGCGCCGTCCCGCTCGCGTTCCTGCTGGCCGCGGTCGGTGTGCTGCTGGTGGCGTACGGATTCGTGCGCCTCTGCCAGCACTTCCACCACGCCGGCTCGGTGTACGGGTTCGTCGGCGCCACGCTCGGGCCGCGGACCGGGGTCGTCGCCGGGTGGGGACTGCTCGGCACGTACACGTTCTACGGCGTGGTGACGAGCTCGGCGGCCGGCATCTTCGGCACCGCGTTCCTGCAGGAGATCGGGGTCTGGCCGGACCCGCCGGTGCTCGCGCCGTTCCTCCTCACCGCGGTCGCCTTGATCGGAGCGCTGCTGCTGACGGTCGTGCCGGCTCGGCGCGGTACGAGTGTGCTGCTGACCGTCGAGATCGCGACGCTCGTGCTGATCATGTTGACCATCGTCGTGGTGCTCGTGCGGCTGCTGTCGGGGACCGCGCCGGGCGGGCGTTCGTTCACCCTCGAGGTGTTCACGGTCGCGTCGGGGACGGACGTGTCGGCGGTGTTCCTCGGTGTGGTGTTCGGCTTCCTGTCGTTCGCCGGCTTCGAGGCCGCGGCGACGTTGGGGGAGGAGGCGGCGAACCCGAAGCGCGACATCCCGCGGGCGATCCTGGGTACGGCGATCTTCGGCGGCGTGTACTTCGTGGTGGTCACCGCCGTGGAGATGATGGGCTTCGGCTCGGACGCTGCTGGGGTTGAGGCGTTCGGATCCTCGCCTTCCCTGCTTGGTGATTTGGGCTCGTCGTACGTCGGTGGCTGGGTCGGCTACCTGATCAGTCTCGGCGCGGCGGTGAGTGCTTTCGGGTGCTGTCTGGCTTGTGTGGTGGGCGGTTCGCGGCTGCTGTACGCGCTGTCGCGGGACAGCGTGGGCGAACGGGGGCCCGGCAAGCTCACGGCCGCTGGGACTCCGGGGCGGTCGGCGGGCATCGTGGTGAGTGCGATGGCGTTGATCATCGTCGTGTGCGTGCTCGCGTTCGGCGCGAAGCCGTTCGACACGTTCCTGTGGTCGGGAACGATCGGGACGCTGATGCTGCTCGTGGTCTACGTACTGACCACGATCGGGGTGATCTGGCTGCTCTTCGTCAAGCGGGCCTTGCCAGTGCGGCGATGGGAGATCGTGATCCCGCTCGGCGCGCTGGTCGTGCTGGGCTACACGCTGTACCGGAACGTGATCCCGTACCCCACCGAGGGAGCGGCGCGGTTCTTCCCGATCGTGGCCGGTGCGTGGTTGCTGATCGGCGTGGTCGCGATCCTGCTCGCTCCTGGAGTGTCTCGCCGCCTCGGGCAACGCCTGACCGAGAGCGAGGGTCTCTCCCTCGGCAGGTAACGCTTTCGCCTGCCGCCGCCACAAGCGGGTGTAAGCAAGGCGACGGAGGGGGAGCAGGTGACAGGCAAGCTGACGCCGATCGGCCACGACCAGGAGGCGTTCCGAGCGTTCTACCGGGCTCATGTCGAGGCGGTGCAACGCTTCATCGCCCGGCGGGTCGACGACCCGTACCAGGCCGCCGATCTGACCGCGGACGTGTTCCTGGCGGCGATCTCCTCGGCGGCGAGCTATCGGGGGAGCGGTGCCGGCGAACTGGCGTGGCTGTACGGGGTCGCGCGGAACGTCGTCGCGGCCGATCGCCGGCGCCGGTACCTGGAGCGGTCAGCGGTCGGCCGGATCGCCGGCCGGCGGCTGGTCGAGCCCGACGACCTGGTGCGGCTGGAGGAACGCATCGACGCCGAGGCGCGTTCGCGGGAGCTGTACGTCGCGATGGACGCGCTGGCCGAGGGTGAACGAGCGGTCCTCGAGCTGGTGGCGCTGGACGGCCTGACCGTGGCGGAAGCCGCACGTGCGTTGGCCATCCGACCGGTCACAGCGCGGGTGCGACTGCATCGAGCGCGCAAGCAGCTACGCGATCGGCTGGCCCCTTTCGTCGCCACCGAGCCGACCTTGACGGAGGCATGAGATGACGAGGTTCGAAGACAAGCTGGAACTGGAGCTCGAAGCCGTGGTGGCGGAGAACGTGGCGCCGGCACCGAAGCCCGCACGGCGACGCGGCTTCGGCTGGAAGCCGCGGATCGCCTTGGTGGGAGCGGTGGCCGCGGCGGCGACGGCGATCGCGCTGAGCGGTGCGGTGCAGCCGACGAACCCTGCCTGGGCGGTCGAGAAGACCGGGGACGGCACGGTGCGGATCAAGTTCAAGGAGTTCGAGGATCCGGAAGGCTTGGAGAAGGCACTGGCCGAGTTGGGCATTCGCTCGGAGCTCTCCTTCCTCCCCGTGGGCAAGCGATGCTCGGTGAACGGAGACGGCAAGGCTGATCCAGAGCAGCCCATCACCGTTGAGGACGACTTGGGTCAGCATGGCTCGATCGAGCTCCGCTACGTCCCACAGCGACCGGATCAGACTCTCGTGATGCGGTTCTATGAAGGCGACGGGGTCAAGAGGGCGGTGACCATCCTGTCCTTCAAGAACGTCCTGGGGCGCGTGTCACCGTGCGACGTGGTCGATGGAGGGCCCCCGATCGTCACGGTCTTGCCCAAATAGTCGACTGGCCGCGGCGGAGCTCTCCGCCGCGGCCAGCGTCTTCTGCTCTATCCCGCCGAGGTGAACGCGTAGACGTTGCCGTCGTAGGCGCCGATCACCAGGGCGTTCCCCGAGACCGCGGGCGACGAGGCCACCCAGGGGCCGAGGCGGTGCTTCCACTGCTCCGCGCCGGTCGCCGCGTCGAGCGCCCGCACGAAGCCGTCGTTGCCACCCACGTACACCACGTCACCCGACACCGCGGGCGAGGAGATCACGCCGTGGCCGGTCTGGTGGCTCCAGCTCTTCAATCCCGTCGCGAGATCCAGTGCCGTCACCGAGCCGTCGGCGAACGACACGTACGCGACCCCGTTCGACACCGCCGGCGCGGAGGCCGTTCCATCGCCGAACAGGAACGACTTGCCCGGGCTCTTGTACCGCCAACGCTCAACCCCAGTTGAAGGATCGAGCGCCACCACGATGTCGCCCTGGAACGTCATCAGCAGCTGGCCGTCCGCCAACACCGGTGCCGTACGGGTCCAGCCACCGGCCGGTGCCTTCGCCCACTTCCGGGTCCCGGTCGCTGTGTCGAAGGCGCTCAGCAAGCCGCCCTGCGCCGCATGCACGACCAAGCCGTCGGCCACGGCGGCCGTACCGAACGAGTGCCAGTTGCCGCCGATCCCGCTGTTCGCGATCCACTTCCGCGTTCCGGTCGCGGCGTCGATCGCCTCCAACGCCGTCCCCGCACCGGTCGAGTAGCTCTGGTAGATCACCCCGTCGACGACCGTCGGCGCCTGGTACATCCAGACCCGGTCGCCCGGGTTGCCGGCGCGGTACGACCATTTCACCTTGCCGGTCGCCGCGTTGATCGCGTACACGGTGCCGCGGATCGACGTCGCATACACCATGCCGTCGACGACCGACGGCGTTCCCTCGACCTGCCCGTCGGCCTGGACCGACCAGCGCAGCTTGCCCGTCGCGAGATCCAACGCGTGCACGGCGTTCAGCTTGGCGTCGTTCTCGTCCCGTACGCCGATGTAGACGCCACCGTCGACCACGGCA
Organism: uncultured Actinomycetota bacterium; assembly: GCA_963762635.1. Taxonomy (GTDB): domain Bacteria; phylum Actinomycetota; class Actinomycetes; order Propionibacteriales; family Actinopolymorphaceae; genus Tenggerimyces. The sequence continues at coordinate 115,265 of CAVXLQ010000002.1, read as the reverse complement.
GGCGATCCGGTCAGGATCTTGCCGCGCGTGAAGTGTGTCCACGCCAACCGCAAGGGCGGCTTGACAGCGTCGGACGTCAACCCGGTGTGCGCCGGGTTGCCGTGGAACGCCGTCCAAGGAGCGCCCTGCGCGGGAGCCGCGTTGGTCGACGCGGACACCACCGTGAACGAGCCCTCCTGCCGGCTCTTCGTGCCGTCGGTGCCGATCGTCTCGACCGCGATCTGGTGCGAGCCGAGCCGCCACGACCGGGCGTCGACCGGCGCGGTCCAGGTCCAGTCACCCACAGCGGACAGCGATCGCCAACCACCGTTGTCGATGCGGTAGCGCGCACTCGCCACCTCGAGCGAGGTGTCGTACGCGTTCACCTCGATCGCCGTCTTCGACCGCGGCAGCGAGCCGCCGGGTGCGGGGTTGACGAGCGTGAGGTTCTTCGTCTGGTTGTACTCGCGGAACGGCAGGTTGATCCGGTTGCCCTTGAAGCTGACGACGCGGAACCCGTTCGGCGTCTGGTCGATCGTGTACGACGACGAGGTCGTCACCGCGTGCAGCGCGCCCTTGATCGGCGCCGCGTCGATGTCGTTGGAGTGCGTGTGTCCCGCGAGCAGCAGCTTGGTGTTGTGCTTCTCCAGCAGCTTCACCAGCGCGGGCAGCTTGTCGACGGTCGTGGCCTGTGGCGTGTTGATCGGGATGTGCGTGATCACGACCACCTGCTGCCATCGCGGCACGAGCGCGAGGTCCTGCTCCAGCCAGCGCAGCTGGTCGGGCTGGTTGAGGCCCTGGATGTTGTCCAGCATGACGAAATGCCGGTCGCCGGAGCTGAACGAGTACCACTCCGGTCCGACCGACTGCCGGTAGTTGTCGACGAGGTCCGCGTAGGTGTTGCCGGACTGGAAGAAGTACTCGTGGTTGCCGATCGCCGGCCAGACCGGGACCGTCGACACCTTCGCACCAGCGCGGAAGTCGGCGAACTCCTGCAGCGTCGCGTTGTTCGTGAGGTCACCGGAGACGACCGAGAACAGCGGCCGGTCCTTCGGCGTGGACGAGGCGATCAGCTTGTTGATCTGGGCGACCTGGCCGCCGAAGCGTTCCTTGTTGTTCGTCGTACCGGCCTGAACGTGCACGTCGGCCAGTCCGACGAACCGGTAGCTGCGGCGGGTCGAGTCGCTGTTCGGACGCAAGGCGAAGTCGACAGTCGCGTTGCCCGCCGCGTCCGGCGTCACGGGCGCGTAGAAGCGCGGGATGTTGTCGGCGTCGGGAGCGGGTACGAACCCCGCAGGGGAGCTGACGAACACCAGATCGGTCTTGCGCCGTTCGGTGTTGACCGTCAACGCGTACTTGCCGCGGTGGTCGCTGCGCTTCACGACGTCGCCGTCGGAGATCGCGACGTTCGGGATGCCTGGTTCGTTGTTGTCCCTAGTACCGTCCTCGTCGAGGTCGGCGAAGACCTGCCCGGTGACGGCTGCGGTGCCCGGCGGCACCTCGGCGTGTGAGGAGTCGGTCTGGACGAAAGTGGCGGCGAGACTTCCGGCGACAACCGTGGCGCCGAGAACAGCCAACCAGGGTTGAGGTCTCATAGGATTTCGCTCCTTAGGCGAACTGCGTGAAGGCGGAGATCGTGAGGACGATCCCGACAGCGGTAAGGACGACCGCACTTACCTGCGGCGTCTTGGCGAGCAACCGTTGCCCGCGTGGCCTGCTGGCGACGACGTTGCGTCCCCAGACGAGTGAGAGGCCCACCACGACGAGCGTCGCGGCGAGGCCGAGTGAGAACGCGGCGATCAGGGTGAGGCCGAAGGCGATCCGTCCGGCCGCCGTGGCGCCGAGCAGCACGACGAGTGCCGACGGTGACGGCAGCAGCCCGCCGGAGGCCGCGAGCGCGAGGATGCCAGGCCAGGAGAGCGGCTTCACTCCTTCCGGCAGCTCGTGACCGTGACCGTGGCCATGCCCATGACCGTGGCCATGACCGTGGCCGTGCTCCTCGGTCTGCTTCCGCCGGAACCAGCGCCGGCACATCCACAGACCCACGCCGAGGACGGCGATGCCGGACGCGAGCGACAGCCAGGGGAAGAGCTGTTCGGGTGCGAACGCCTCCCAGGCCTGCCACAGTCCGATGCCGATCACCAGCACGCTGAGCGTGTGCATCAACGCGACGATGACGCCGATCGCGACGGCGTCGCGGGCGCGGCCCTGGGTGCCGACGACGTACGCCGCCATCACCGACTTCCCGTGCCCGGGGCCGAGCGCGTGCACGCAGCCGAAGAAGAACGCCATCGCGAACAGGCCGACCGCGGTGATCGGCGAGTCGAGCGTGCGGTTGGCGAGCGCGGACAGGTCGGTGTCGCCGAACGGGTTGTCCGCCGACTTCAGGGTGGTCTTGGCGGCATCGGCGTCCGGGACGAGTGGTTGGCCGCCTGGGTTGAAGATGAACGTTCTGGTCTCGCCGTTCTCGTGGATCCAGGCGAGATTCGCGTGCTGCTCTTGGCCCTTCCGCGCGAGGAAGAGCCGGTAGCTGATCGCGTAGTCCTGAACCGCGGTGGGGAACGCGTAACGCAGCTTGACGTGCAGGAGCGGGATGTCGCCCATCATCGCCACGCCGCCGAGGTCGGTGAGCTTGCCCGCGCTGGTCGCCTCGACCGATTCGAGCTTCGGTGCGGCGGGCTGGCTCGCGCCGTTCGTGACCTTGACGCCGTCGGTGAGGAGCTTGACGAGCTCGTCCCGCTGCAGCTTCAGCCCGTTGCCGGCGCCGGGGATCGGTGTGTCGCCGTCGGTGCTGAGCACGAGGGCGGAGGAGAGCTGGCGGGCGTCGAGGTAGAGGTCGTACTCGACGTCGTTTCCCGCGATCCGGATGTCGGAGAAGCCGACGTTCCCGTTGTGCGCTTGGGCGGCCGTCGTCGTGGCCAGCGCGATCACCAGCGCCGCGAAGAGAACGCCGAGCGCCCGGCGCACAAGCGGCGGCCGGGCGGCTCGGGGCTGAAGCCGTCTCACGGTGGGCAATTCTGTGCCGGTTGGGTGAACGGCGCGAGGGGTACAAGAGCCCTTTTCGTGAACGGGGGCGGCTGAAACCGGTCAGCCGAGGTGTTGCTACTGCCGCAGCGCGGCCACCACGTCGATCTCGACGAGGATGCCCTTGATCGTGGAGCCGACCGTGGTGCGGACCGGGTACGGCGGAGTGAGGAACGACTCGTACGCCTTGTCGAACTCGGCCCAGTCGTCGGCGCTCGCGAGGTGAACGGTCGACTTGACCACGTCGGAGAAGTCGAGGCCCTTCTCCGCGAGGACGGCCGCGATGTTGCGCATGACCTGCGCGGTCTGCTCGGCGACGCCACCCTCGACGAGCTGCCCGGTCGCCGGGTCGGCGGGCCCGAACCCCGCCGTGTAGAGGAACCCGTTCGCCACGATGCCCTGCGAGTACGCACCCGCGGGCGTGGGGGCGTTGTCGATCCGGATCTCTTCCCTGGCCATGCGTGGTCTCCTCGGTTCGGTCGCTGGTGGCGTTGCTTCGAACCTACCGGCTCACTCGGGTCCCGGAATCGGGCGGCCGAAGATGGCCTCGGCCACCGCGCGCAGGTGAGGCTCGAGGTCCTTCTGCTCCGCCTTCGCGAGCGCCGGTGTGCCGATGGCCGCGCGCAGGATGCCGAGGCCGAGCATCCAGGCGGCGAACAGCTCGGCCCTCAGCTGCTTGTCCGGCGCGTCGCCGGCGAGGTCGGCGAGCTTGTCGACATGGGCCGCGCAGATCTCGTCGCGCAGCCGGTCCCGTTCGTCCTCGGAGCCGATCGACCGGAGGGCCACGATCAGCGGGTGCTCGCCGTCGTACTCGGCCCAGTCCTGGAACACCAGCCTGCCGAGCAGTTCCCGCGGCCACTGCTCGAGCGGTGCGTCGATCAGGTGGTCCGCTGGGACGGCCATCGCCTCGTCGAACAGGCCACGCTTGGAGCCGAAGTAGCGGAACACCAGCGCCGGATCGACCCCGACCGCTCCGGCGACGTCGCGGACGCTGGTGCCTTCGTACCCGTTGCGGGCGAACTGGCGCCTGGCCGTCGCGAGGAGCTCCAGCCTGGTCGCCGAACGATCGCGCTTGCGGGTCTCTGGCATCTCGCCTCCGGATAAGTCACCAACTGTTGACATGCTAGCGGATCGGTGTCTAGGGTCCATAGTCAACGATCGATGACTTAGGAGTCGCTCTGATGCATGATCTCGTGGTGGCTGGTGGGACGACCGGGATGGGCCGGGCCTTGGCCTTGCACTACCTGCGGTTGGGGGCGCGGGTGACGGTGGTGGGTTCCTCATCGGAACGGGGGGCTCGGTTCTTGGCCGAAGCCGGTGGTGACGCTTCGTTCGTCCAGGCGGACCTTCGGACGGTGGCGGAGAACGAGCGGGTGCTGGCGGCCGTGCGGTCGCGGCACTCCCGGCTGGACGGCCTCGTGCTGACCGCGATGATGGCGCCGCTGCGCCGGCAGGTGACGGAGGACGGCTTCGAGAGCGCGTTCGCGTTGTACTACGTCTCGCGGTTCTTGCTCAGCTACGGGCTGACGGACCTGCTGGAGAAGGGCTCCTCGCCGGTGATCGTGTCCATCGGCGGGACCGGGATGACCGCCGGTGAGATCCACTGGGACGACCTGTCGCTTGCTCGCGGCTTCGGGATGCTCGCGGCGACCCTGCAAGCCGGGCGCGCGAACGACCTGCTCGGCGTGCACTACGTCCAGAACCACCCGACCGGACGCACGCGCTTCGTGCTCGACCATCCGGGCCACACCGACAGCGGCACCAACCACACCCCGCAGCCGTTGCGCACAGTGCTGCGGGTGATCGGCAAGCTCTTCGCCCAGGCACCCGAGCGAGCTGTCGCGCCGATCGTCAAGCTGATGGATTCACCTTCCGACCAGCGCCTGATCGCGTGGGACCGCGACAAGCCCGTCGACCTCTCGCTCCCGACCCTCGACCCGACGAACGCCCAGCGCCTGTACGCCCTGACCAAGCACCTCGTCGAGGACGAGGCCGCCGTGTCCTGAGCTTGGGGGTGGGCCTTCCTATGCTCAGGGGATGGAACCGCTGAGCCGCTACATCGAGGCATGGGTGGCGAACGATCCTCGCCGGATCGCGGCCGCTGTCACCCCGGACTGCGTGATCACCGAGTGCTACGGGCCGGTGTATCGGGGCCGGGACCGGGTGCGCGAGTGGGCGGAGAAGTGGTTCGCGACCGGACAGCTCGTCCGTGGCTGGACGATCACCGACTCGTTCGGCGTGGGCGACCGCGAGGCGGCGCAGTGGACGTTCGAGTGCTCGTCGGACAGTGGCGTCACCTCGTTCGACGGAGCCACGATCTCGACGTCCCAGGACGGACTGATCCACACGCTGCGCGAGTTCCAGACCACGGCCCCGCTGTACGACTGGACGGGTGAGTGGAGATGACCCGCCCGGCGGTCAGAGCGTGTGGTCTCCGTCCGCGGCGTTGGCGGCCGCGTAGCGTTCGAGCTGGTCCAGGTGCGGCTCGACGCCCAGGCCGGGTCCGGTGGGCGCGGTCATCGCCCCGCCGGTGATCGGCAGCCGGTCGGGGAGGATGTCGTCGGCGAGCAGGTAGTACATCGAGTCGATCGCGTACCGCAGCTCCGGCATCGCCACCGCCAGGTGCAGGTGCGCGGCGGTGGAGAGGCCGAGCTCGCCGCCGCTGTGCAGGTTCATGCCGAGGCCGAACGTCGAGCAGAGCCGGCCCAGCTGCTTCGTCCCCATGATCGAGCCCCACTTGTGCACATCACCGTGCAGAACGTCGATCGCCCCAGCCCGGACCGCCGGCGCGAACTCGTCGAAGCGCACCACGCACATGTTCGTACACAACGGGATGCCCACCCGCTGCCGTACCAGCGCCATGCCCTCGATGCCCGGGCACGGATCCTCGAGGTACTCCAACCCGAGCGGCTCCAGCCGCCGCCCGGCGTCGATGGTTTCGTGCACGGTCCACGCCGCGTTCGGGTCGACCCGAAGCTTCGCGTCCGGATGCGACGAGCGCAGCGCCTCCATGATCGCCACGTCGCCCACCGGGTCACTCGTCCCCTTGAGCTTGATCGCGTCGAATCCCCAACGCTCACGGGTCATTCGTGCAGCCTCGGCCACCTGCCCCGGCAGATCGGACGGCTCCAGCCCGGCGTCGGCGCGCGTGATCAGGCACGTCAGTGGAACGTTCGGGCGGAACGAGCCTCCGAGCAACCGCGACAGAGGCTGTCCCGACACCTTCCCGATGATGTCCCAGCACGCGATGTCGAGCCCGGCCAGCGCCGCGTAGCCCAAGTAGCCATAGAAGAACGGCACCATCTCGAGCGTCTTCGCCATCCGTTCGAGCTCGAACGGGTCCGTCCCGATCAGCTTCGGCGCGAGCTTGTCGATCAGTGTCGCGACCGGGCGGCCATGCATGGTCTCGCCCCAGCCGACCACCCCGTCGTCGGTACGTACGCGCACCACCGTTCGCGTCGTACCCGCCTTCGTCTCGAACGAGCTCGTGAACGCCTGTGTCAATGGCACATTGACAACCCAGGTGTCGACCGTCTCGATCCGCACAGCCAGAAGCCTTCCGTCAGGTCAGGGGTCTTGGGGAGCGACGATGTCACGCCGCGGCAACGGACTCGAGTAGACCACGCTGGTCGTCACCGGGCCGAGTCCGGCCAGCCGCCCGGTGACCTGCTCGAGGTGCCGCATCGACCGGGTCAGCACCTTGAGCATGAAGCAGTCGTCGCCGGTGACGTGATGCGCCTCGATCACCTCGGGCATCTTCGCGATCAGGTCGTGGAACGGCTTGTAGTTGCCGGTCGGGTAGCGAATCCGTACCAGCGCCAGCACGGTGAGCCCGAGCCGGTCGGTGTCCAGTACGGCGGTGTAGCCAGCGATCACGCCGAGCGACTCGAGTCGCCGTACGCGTTCCGTGACGGCACTCGGCGACATCGACACCGTCCGCGCGAGGTCGGCGAAGCTGGCCCGCGCGTTCTGCTGCAGGGCGACGAGGATGCTCCAGTCCGTCTGGTCCAGGGATTCAGCGGCCACGGAACCTGGATACCAGGGATTCGCCGGCCGGACAACGACAACGCCGTGGATCGTCGGTTCCCCTCGCCGGCCGGAATGCCTAGCGTTGAAGGCATGACGATCACGATGACGACGGCCCCGCTCCGCGTCCCACCCGCGGCGCCCGATGTGGCCGCCAGCTACTTCCGTACGCAGCTCGCGTTCCACACCGATGCCTCCGACGTGGCCGCCGCCATCGAGGCCGCGAAGGCAATGAACGCGGACAAGGGCTTCGTCCTGCTCGACTCCCGCAACGCCGCCTCCTGGGAGCAGGGCCACATCCCCGGCGCGATCCACCTGCCGACCACGGAGATCCCGAAGCGGGCGCACGAGCTGCTCGACAAGGACGTCCCCGTCGTCACGTACTGCTGGGGACCGGGCTGCGACGGCGCGGCGAAGGCCGCGCTTGCCCTTGCGGAGTTGGGTTATCGGGTCAAGGAGATGCTCGGTGGCATGGAGTACTGGATCCGCGAAGGCTTCCCTGTGGAGACCGCGGCCGGCACCGCCCGGCGGCCCATCGACCCCCTGACGGCCCCGGCGCATCCCTGACCCGCGCGAGGGCGACACCTGATGCGGCACCGGGTCCGGTCCGGATTTGATCAGCGGTATGACTGTTCTCACGGCCTTGGCCGCCGGCGCCGTTTCCCTCGCCTTGGTTGCCTCTCCGGCCGCCGCCGACGTACGACACGAACGCGGCGACCTGGTTTCGATAACCCCCATTGAACGTCTGAGTCGCGCTGACCTGGCGGCTTACCTCGATTCGTCGGGCATGGACGTCCCGCGAACGCGCTACGGCACCGACGCCTACCGCGTCGTCTACCGGACCATCACCCCGCAGGGCAAGCCCATGACGGCGAGCGGGCTCGTCGCGTTCCCGCGCAACGACGACCACAGGCTGCGGCTGGTGACGTTCCTGCATGGAACGAACGCCACCAAGAACAGCACCGCGAGCATGCGGCGCGCTCCCGATCGGGCGAAGTCGTTGCTGTTCGCCGGTGCCGGGTTCGCCGTCGCCGCGCCCGACTACCTCGGGCTCGGCGTCGGCCCCGGCCGGCATCCGTACGCCGACACCGACTCCGAGACGAGCGCGTCGATCGACCTTCTCCTTGCCACCAAGAGGATCGCTCGGATGCGCGACGTTCGTTTGCACCGCGGCGTCGACGTCTCCGGGTTCTCCCAGGGCGGGCGAGGAACGTTGAGCGTCGGCCGCGCGCTGCAACGCGGTGCAGCGCCGGGCTTCGACGTCCACGCGATGGCGCCCGTGGCGGGGCCGTACGACACACTCGGCGTGGAGCTCCCGGCGCTCGTGGACGGCCGGGTGACGAAGAAGATCGCGACCCTCTACACGGCGTACCTGCTGACGGCGTGGAGCTATCTGATGGACCTCTACGACGATCCTTCCGAGGCCTTCCAGCCGCAGTACGCGCCGATCGTGGACGGGCTGATGGACGGCACGCATGAGTTCCCGGAGATCGCCGAGGCCCTGCCGGACAGCCCGCGCGAGCTGCTCACCGACGAGTTCTGGAACCTGATGTCGAACCCGACGGGAGAGTTCCGCGCGCGCCTCGCCTACGCCGACCAGATCTGCACCGACTGGCGCCCACGCGCCCCTCTCCGCATGTACGTGGGATCGGCCGACGGCGACGTCCCGGTGGCGAATGCCGAGAGCTGCAAGGCGAAACTTCAGACGAACGGCGCGCCCTCGACGATCATCGACGTCGGCCCCGTCGACCACAACACCTCCGGCCTGCTGGCCTACCCCCATATCCTGCGCTGGTTCGAGCGCCTGTAAGCGGGAGCGCCCATCGTGGCCGCCTTTGCTGATCTGCTGGAACGAGGAGCACCGTGAACCAACCCCGGCACCCCATCGACGTCACGGTCGCTGATGTTCCTATGGATGGGCTGGTCGAGCGCCGACTACTCGCCGACCGGCTGCAGGAAGCCGGCGATCTCCGCAGTCCGGCCTGGCGCGCTGCAGTGGAGGCCGTGCCTCGCGAGCTCTTTCTCAGTCACGGCGTGTTCCTTCCCACTGTCGATGGCCTTTGGAGGCCGGTCACCCCGGATCGCGTCGAGCCGAGGGAATGGCTCGAGATCGCCTACAGCGACGAGTCGCTGGTCACCCAGCTTGACGGCCAGCTGACCCCTCCTCAGGTCACCGAACCCACGCGAGGATTCCCGACCTCGTCCTCCACCATTCCCGCGACGGTCGTGAGCATGCTGGAGGCGCTCGACGTGGAGGACGGCATGACGGTTCTGGAGATCGGCACGGGTACTGGCTACTCCACCGCCCTGATGTGCCACCGCCTAGGGAATGACAACGTGACCACGGTGGAGGTCGATGCCGCTGTGTCGGCCAGCGCGGATGCCGCACTCGAGCGTGCCGGCTTCTCCACCTGGACGATTCAAGGTGACGGCTTGCTCGGACATCCATGGCGCGCGCCATACGACCGGGTGATCGCCACCTGCGCGGTGCGCCGAATTCCGTACGCGTGGGTCCGTCAGACCAGACCCGGCGGAATCATCCTGGCGACCGTCGGCTCCTGGACGTACGGCACGGGCTTGGCCAAGCTCACCGTCGAGCCGGACGGCACCGCTGTCGGACAGTTCATCGGCCGCTCCTCGTTCATGCACGCCCGCTCCCAGGCCAAAGGCCCGGTCTCGGGTGACCTCAGTGCCCGTGCCGCGTACGCAGACAGCGAGCGAGAGACCCGCCTCTCACCCACCACGCTTGATGAGTGGATGCCCGCGCTGCTCGCCCAGTTGGCCGCGCCCGGGGCGGAACTCGTCACCGCAACGGAAGAGGACGGCACTCGAACGGTCTACCTGTTCGACTCCGACCGCGAATCCTTCGCTGCACTCACGTCTCAGGACGGCAGCTGGGTTGTCCGTCAGGGTGGTCCTGTCGCTCTGTGGGACCTGATCGAGAGCGATGTCACCACCTGGGACAACAGCGGACGACCCGATATCGACCAGATCCAGATGAACGTGTCCGACCGAGCCCACACCTACTCGATCGCCACAGAACCGGAACTCCGCTGGATCCACGCCGTGAGCTGACACTCCTGAAGTGCGCGAAGTATGCCCTGGTATTGGTTGAATGCCCGGTATGACGTTCATCGAGGCGTTCAGCGTGCTGGTCGCGGTGGTGGGGCCGCCGAAGATTCTGCTGGCGTTCCTGGTCGACACCGAAGGCCTGGACGCGCGGCGTAGGTGGCGGATCGCGCTGAGGACGACGGCCATCGCGATCGGTACCGGGCTGTTCGTCATCGTCGCCGGACGGCTCCTTCTGCACGTCTTCCACATCAGCGGCGGCGCGCTCATGTTGGCCAGCGGCGTGATCCTGTTCATCCACGCGCTGGATCTCGTCCTCGGCAAGCGCCACCAGACGAGCACCCCGGAGGCGGACCCCACCGGCGGGACGCATGAGCTGGCCGCCACGTACTACGCCAACCCGGTCGCGGTCGCCTACCTGTTCCTGATGGCGGACGCGAGCACGCTGCCGTCGTCGTTCGTGCTCGCCGGCGCGTTCCTCGGGGTGATCGCGCTGGACTTCGCCGCGATCGCCGTGCTGGGCATCGCGATGCGGTACGTCCGCATGACGTACGCCTGGGTGCTGATGCGCATCCTCGGCGTGCTGCTCGCCGCACTCGGCGTCGATCTGATCATCAACGGGCTCGAGGCATTGAACGTACTGGGCCCGGTGGTCGAACCTTAGGTCTCATGCGCCTCGCCGAGCTCGTCGACTTCCTCCGTGACCGCGACGTGGAGCCGGCAGTCGTCCAGCCGCTCACAGGCGGCGAGAAGAACGTCAACTGGCGGGTCGACGCGATGGACGGGCGGCGCTTCGTCCTGCGGAGCTACCAGCTCAGCGCACCGGCTGAGGTCGAGTACGAGGTGCACGCGGTGGCGCACCTGGCGGAGAGCGGCTTCCCCACACCCGCTCCGATCCCCGCGAGGGACGGAAGGCTCTGGGGAACGTTCGGGCTCCAACCCGCCGCCCTGTTCACGTTCGCGAACGGCACCAGCGGCGACCGCTCGGACGACGAGACCCTCGGCCACAAAGCAGCGGCAATGGCCGGCCGGCTGCACGCGATCTGTGGCGACCGCGCGTTCGAGGGCAAGCGAGCAGAACGGCGGGACCCGCTCGCGAAGCTCCGCCAGTTCCTCGACTCGCCGCACGCGGAGCTGCCCGCACTGCGCGAAGCCACGGAGAGGCTCAGGGACCAGCACGACAGGATGGCCGCGGTCTACGCCGAGCCCGACGGCCTGCGGCACGGGCTCGTCCACCACGACATCACCGCGGTCAACCTGCTGCTCGCCCGAGACGGCGACATCAACGCGCTCATCGACTTCGACGACTGCGTGACCTCGTTCCAGCTCTACGACCTCGGCCCCATCGTCGACCAGTGGGGCAGAAGGCAGGACCGGCACGCGGACCGGGAACGGATCGGCCAGCTCATCGAGGCGTACGACGCGACCAGGCCTCTCACACCACGCGAACGAGACCTCGCAACGGACTTCGTCGCCACGTCCATCGCGGCCACCGGCGTGCACGTCCTCACCAACAAGCTTCGCGCGGGCCACGTCGTCCGTGACCCACGCGAGAGCTACTCGATGCTGCTGTTCCTCGACCTCGCCCGCTAGAGCCTCAGCCGTTCCGACCGTCGAGGATCACGTCGCCGAAGCGCCCGGGCGGGGTGGCGAGCTCGCACTTGCCGGCGAGGGTGCACCGGACGATCGCGTTCTGCTTGCCGTCGGTCGCGGTGAACAAGAACGTGTCCGCCGACTCCCAGATCCGCTGCATGGGTTGCTGGTTCTTCACCTGCAGCACGCGCCGACCGGTCGCGGCGTCCAACGCGAAGAGATCGGTCTCGGCCGTCATGTTCCGATCGGGCTTGGGCGTCTTGACCTCCACCCCACCGGGATCTGAGGTCGGAGCCGCCGGCGCTCCGTCGTCCGGTTCCAGCATGGAGAAGCGTGCCCGAGCCGAGAGCAGGTGCTTCCCGTCCGGCGCGAACGCGACGCTCCAGTGGTCGTAGTCGCAGCTGCGCCACTGCCACCGCTTGTCCGCCACCGTGACCAGGTCGAAGCAGACCTCTTCGTCGTGGCTGGACGCCTGGCTCACCGCGACCTTCGAGCCGTCCGCGGACGTTCCGGCGACTCCGTACCCGTCGTACCAGTCGGTCAGCTCGTTCGTGTCGGGATCCCAGACCAGCACCGGCTTGCTCGCCGCGTTGGTGGCTCGTTCGACGATGACCTTCGAGTCGATGATCGCCCGCGGCTGGGCCAGGTTGTCCTCGCCGGAACCCAGGCTCAGCTTCTGCACGAGCGCGCCGGTCGAGGTGTCGACGAGGTGCAGCTCCGTCACGGGCTTCTTCTCGGGTGCGTCGCCGTACGAGCTCCACGCCATCAGCCGACCGGAGGCGGAGACGACCGGGCGGTGGAAGATCATGCCGCTGCCGATGACCTGACGCGTGCCGTTCGGCCGCACGAGGAAGAGCGAACGCGGGCCCCCCTCGACCGTGCGGTCCGCCACGACCGCGTAGCCGTCGGCGATCTTCGCCAGCTCCGTCACGGACGCGTAGCCCGGGAACGGGATCGCCTTGTCGCCGTCGTAGATCACCCCGTCGGCGTAGTACGCGACCGCCGGCGCTGCGCCCCGCGGCAGCTTGGCGAAGTCGATGCTCACCGGCCCGACCGCCTTCGCGGCAGCCGTGGAGCTTCCCGCGACCGGATGGTCCGTCGCGGTCCCGTGGGTAGGCGCGGGCGCGCGGACGAACGAGGCACCGAACGGCACCGCCGCGGTGACGAGCGCGGCGCCCGCCGCGGCGAAGCCCACCCGACGGCGGTTCCGGCGCCGGTGGGCGCGGCGCACGATGGCTTGCGGCACCGGTTCGGCACCGACGCCGTCGGCCACGCGGTGCAGGGCACCGCGGAGCAGTTCCTCGGCCTCGGTCATCGGGCGTTCCTTTCTACGGTCGTGGGTTCGGTGAGGACGGAGCGGAGCTCGGCGATGGCGCGACTCGTACGGCTCTTCACCGCACTCACCGAGACGCCCAGCGCCGCGGCGGTCTCGGCCTCGGTGAGGTCCTCGTAGTAGCGGAGGACCACCGCGACGCGTTGCTTCGTCGGCAGCCGCTCGACCAGGTCCCACAGGTCGCGATCCCGTTCGCCCAGGTCGTCCAACGGTTGGTCCGGCACCTGCTCGCGGGTGACCTCGCGGCGCCGCCAGGCCCGCCGCCACCAGCTCGTGTGCTCGTTGACCATCGTCTTGCGGATGTAGGAGTCGACGGCCTCGTGCCGCTCGATCCGAGCCCAGGCGAGGAACGCCTTCGCGAGCGCTGTCTGCACCAGGTCCTCGGCGGCGTGGTGGTCGCCGGTCAGGAGGTACGCAGTGCGCACGAGCGCCCGATACCGCGCGTACACGTACGCGTGGAAGTCTTCGGCGGCGTCGGTCACCGCTCACCTCCTTCTACGTGGGAGGACGCGGTGAGTGGGGCAAAGGTCGCAAACGACTTTCGCACAGCAGCGCGACCGTGCGGTCCGGCGTGCGGGTGAGGACGAGCGTGGCGTCGTTCGGACCCTTCGCGACGAGGCGCTTCCGTACGTCGGCCGGGTCGACGTCGAGGCCGCGCTTCTTGACGGTCAGCCGGCCCACCTTGCGCTCCTTGAACAGCTTGCGCAGCAGCCGCTCGTCGTACCTGAGCACGTCGGTCACCTCGTACGCGGTCGCGAACGGCGTGGGCGTGAGCTGGTCGGAGGTGAGGTAGGCGATCTCCGGGTGCAGCAGCCCGCCGCCGACGAGTGGGGCTACCGCGGCGACGAGGCCGGCACGGACGACGGCGCCGTCCGGCTCGTAGAGGTACGCACCGGGCGCCAGGACGTCCGCGCCGCCGGGATCGTCGGCGTCGGTCAGCGTGGCGCCGGAAGGGAGAACGGTGGCCCGGCGCCGCGCGGACGCGAAGCGCCCCGACCACAGCGCGGCCTCCTTGACCTCGCCCCGCTCGCTGACCCACTCCGCCTCCGCGGCCTCGGGGACCAGCCGGTGCGGAATGATCGGCGCGGTCTTCACGCAGGCGTCGCCTTCGAGCAGCGCGAGGACGAACGACCAGGGCGGGGAGTACGCGGCGGGGTCGAAGATCCGACCGCGCGGCCCACGGCGCGCCGGGTCGGCGATCGCGACGTCGTACGGCGAGCGGTCGTAGGTCTCGACGTCCGCCTGGTCGATGGTCGCGGCCAGGGCGAGGACGTCGAGGTTGGTGCGGGCGAGCTCGACGGTCAGCGGGTCGCGGTCGACACCGGTCGCCTGGAGGCCGGCGCGGGTGAGGGCGAGCAGGTCGCCGCCGAGCCCACAGCACAGGTCCACCACCGCCCCGGACAGGCGCCGCGAACGGTGCTCGGCGACCGCCCGGGTGGTCGCCTGCTCCAGTCCTTCGCGGGTGAAGAACATCAGGGCGGCGTCCGCTCCGAACTTCGCCGCGGCCTGCTGGCGGAGCGAAGCCTGGGTCAGCGCGGCCGCGACGAGGTCGGCCGGGTGGTCCTTGCGCAGGCGGGTCGCCAGCCGTACGGCGTCCGCCTCCCGGTAGCCCGCGCAGGCGGCCAGCAACCGCTCGCCCGCGGGCGTCCGGAGAGCCCGGAACGTCGCCAGTTCCACCCGGCGCAGTATCCATGGTCGCGCTCCGCGCGACGGGGCCGGGCGCTTCTGACCGTGGCCTCTTCCCTCCGTCCGAGTGGCTCAGGAGGGCGATCAAGTGCAAGTTGTACGGCCGGACGGAAGAGGCCACGGCGCCCGGCCGGCCAATCCGTTGGCACTCAGGTTGACCGAGTGCTAAAGACGGCCTAGATTCAGAGTTGGCACTCTCGACCTTAGGGTGCCAATGACAGCATCAGCGAGCTGGTCGGTCGACACCGCGACGACGGCCTACCGTTCGCGTCCAAACGGTCATGTTCCACAGTCACCGTGACATCCCGTGAAAGGGGAGGTCAGCAAGTGTCGGTCTCCATCAAGCCGCTCGAGGACCGCATCGTCGTCCAGGCGCTCGACGCCGAGGAAACGACTGCGTCCGGGCTCGTGATTCCCGACACCGCGAAGGAGAAGCCCCAGGAGGGCGAGGTCCTCGCGGTGGGGCCGGGTCGCATCGACGACAACGGCAACCGTGTTCCGCTCGACGTCGCTGTCGGCGACAAGGTGATCTTCAGCAAGTACGGCGGCACCGAGATCAAGTACAGCGGCCAGGACTACCTGATCCTGTCCGCTCGCGACGTGCTCGCCATCGTCGAGAAGTGATCTTCCGCTGACCTGACGATCGGCTAGGCCCCGGGCTGCCACCCTGCTGAGGGACTCGGCTCCCGGGGCGTCGCCGTGGAAGGACGTACTTTCCTCATGCCCAAGATTCTGGAGTTCGACGAGGACGCACGGCGCGCGCTGGAGCGCGGCGTCGACGCCCTCGCGAACACCGTGAAGGTGACGCTCGGCCCCAAGGGCCGCAACGTCGTGATCGACAAGAAGTGGGGCGCTCCGACCATCACGAACGACGGTGTCACCGTCGCTCGCGAGATCGAGCTGGACAACCCGTTCGAGAACCTGGGTGCCCAGCTCGTCAAGGAGGTCGCCACCAAGACCAACGACATCGCCGGTGACGGCACCACCACCGCGACGGTGCTGGCGCAGGCGATGGTGCACCGCGGCCTGCGTGCCGTGGCGGCCGGCTCCAACCCGATGGCGCTCAAGCGCGGCATCGACATTGGCGTCGAGGCGCTCAACAAGCACCTGCTCGACAACGCGAAGTCCGTCGACACCAAGGACCAGATGGCGCACGTCGCGACCATCTCGGCCCAGGACGCCACGATCGGTTCGCTGATCGCCGAGGCGTTCGACAAGGTCGGCAAGGACGGCGTGATCACCGTCGAGGAGTCCAACTCGCTGGGTACGGAGCTGGAGCTCACCGAGGGCATGCAGTTCGACAAGGGCTTCATCGCCCCGAACTTCGTGACCGACAGCGAGCGCCAGGAAGCCGTGCTCGAGGACCCGTACATCCTCATCTACCCGGGCAAGATCGCCTCGATGTCCGACCTGCTTCCGTTGCTGGAGAAGGTCGTGCAGTCGGGCAAGGCCCTGGTGATCATCGCCGAGGACGTCGAGGGTGAGGCGCTCGCGACGCTGGTCGTGAACAAGATCCGTGGCACGTTCTCCTCCGTCGCCGTGAAGGCGCCTGGCTTCGGCGACCGCCGCAAGGCGATGCTGGAGGACATGGCGATCCTCACCGGCGCGAAGGTCGTGTCGCCGGAGATGGGCCTCAAGCTCGACCAGGTCGGGCTCGAGGTGCTGGGTACGGCGCGGCGTGTGGTCGTCACCAAGGACGACACCACGTTCGTCGACGGCTCCGGCGCTTCGGACGAGGTGCTCGCGCGGACGAACCAGATCAAGACCGAGATCGACAACACCGACTCCGACTGGGACCGCGAGAAGCTGCAAGAGCGGCTCGCGAAGCTGGCCGGCGGCGTGTGCGTGATCAAGGTCGGTGCCGCGACCGAGGTCGAGCTCAAGGAGAAGAAGCACCGCATCGAGGACGCGGTGTCTGCTACTCGGGCCGCGATCGAGGAAGGCATCGTGACCGGCGGTGGGTCGGCGCTCGTCGTCGCCGCCTCGGTCCTGGAGGACGGCCTCGGCCAGACCGGCGACGAGCTGATCGGCGTCGGGATCGTGAAGTTCGCGACGGCCGAGCCGCTGCGCTGGATCGCCGAGAACGCGGGCGTCGAGGGCTACGTCGTGGTCGAGAAGGTCCGCGAGGCTGGCGGAACGAACGGCTACAACGCCGCGACGAACGAGTACGGCGACCTCGCCGCTCAGGGCGTCATCGACCCGGTGAAGGTGACCCGTTCGGCACTGTCGAACGCCGCCTCCATCGCGGGGATGCTGCTCACCACCGAGACCCTCGTGGTGGACAAGCCCGAGGAGTCCGAGGGTGACGCCGGTGGCGCTGGCCACGGTCACGGGCACGGCCACTGAGGTTCGAAGTAGCGCATTTGGTGACGAAGGACGGGCGGGACAACCAATTGGTTGTCCCGCCCGTCTTCGTTGCATGACCCCACGACGCGATGTGCTCGCCGCAGTCCTCCTCGCCGCGGTGGCAGCAGCCTGCGGCCGGGAGTCCACGCCTGCCAAGAAGGTCCAGGCGACACCGTTGATCCACCCGCCGCCGATCGAGGCGACGACGTACGCGGTGAACGGCATGACCGCGTTCGGCGCGAAGCTGTTCGACCTGGTGGCCGAGCCGACGAAGAACGCCGTGGTGTCACCCTTTTCGATCGCGACCGCGTTCGGCATGGCCCGGATCGGCGCGCGTGGCGAGACCGCGGAGCAGATCGACGCCGTGCTCGGCTTCCCATGGAACCCCCACCTTGCCCTCACCAGGCTCGCCGGCGACCTCGTCACGACAACGGCGATTCCGCCGAAGAACAAGGAGAAACGGCAGGCCGGCGACAAACCACGACCGCCGGTCGTCGCGATCGCGAACGGGTTGTTCGTCCAGCGCGGGGTCCAGCTCGTGCGCGAGTTCGTCGACACGCTGGCCGCTCAGTATGGCGCCGAGGCGCAGCGCGTCGACTTCCGCGCCGACGCGGAGAAGCAGATCAACGACTGGGTTCGCCGGCAGACCGCCGACCGGATCGAGAAACTTTTCGATCACCTGGACCCGAACACGGCGCTGGTGCTGGCGAACGCCGTGTATCTCAAGGCCGACTGGGCGATCCCGTTCATGGACGAGGAACCGCGACCGGGGAACTTCCGCGGTCCGTCGGGGCAGCTCACGGTGCCGATGATGGGTGGGCTCGACTCGCGCCGGCACGGGGTCGGCGAAGGCTGGCAGGCGGTCGAGCTCGCGTACGCGGGCGACGAGCTCGCGATGTGGGTGCTCGTACCCACTGGCGATGCGGCGCCGGCCGAGCTGCTCGCACCGAAGATCCTGACGGCAGTGGCCAAAGCCCTTACCCAGAAGCAGGTTTCGCTCAGCATGCCGCGCTGGGACTTCGCGACCGACCTCGACCTGGTGCCGCTGCTGCGGCGACTGGGCATGGTCGCGCCGTTCGCAGCCGCGGACTTCTCCGGCATGCTGCCGGGAGTCGTCATCGACCAGGTGGTGCATCGAGCGAACATCACCGTGGACCGCTGGGGCACCGAGGCTGCCGCGGTGACCGGCCTCTCGGCTCTCCTGAGTGCGCGTCAGGCGGAGGCGCGAGTGCAGGTCGACCGGCCGTTCGCGTTCGCGGTCATGCACCTGCCGACCAAGACGCCGTTGTTCCTCGGACAGGTCGTGGATCCACTAGCTCTTCGGTGAGGGGATGTGCCGGGGGATCCAGCGGCCGAGGACGGCGGCGCCGCCGAGGCCTATGACGCCCATGACGAGGACGGCTGGTCCGAGCGCGAACAGGCCGGTGACGCCGGCGATCAGTAACGGGCCGGCGCCGTTCCCCAGGTCGGAGAACAGTCGCCAGACGCCGAGGAACTCCGTACGCGCTTCTGGCGGTGACAGATCGGCGCCCATGGTCATGATGAGGCCGGAGCTGATCCCGTTCCCGAACCCCATGACCACCGCGACGGCGGCGAGCGTCGCGGGCGTGTGGGTGAGGGGGAGAACGAGGTGGGCGATGCCGAGGATGAGCATCGAGGGGACAGCGACCCAGGCTCGGCCGACGCGGTCCATGACCTTGCCGGCGGGATAGAACATCAGCATGTCGACTGCCGCGGAGATGCCGAAGATGATGCTGACGGCGGCGGGGTTGAGCCCGATTTGGTCCGCCCACAAGGGGATCACGACCTGACGGGACGCGCGGATCGCGCCGATCAGCAGGGCACCGACGCCGAGCGTGCGGAGGACGGCGAACTGCTGCTTGGCGACCTGCACAGTGCCCTTGGCGCGGTCGCCGTTCTGCTGTTCGCGCTTGGTCGGGTCGGCGAGAACGAACAGCACGCCGGCGGCGATGATCGCGGTCACCAGGTGGAGGGCGTACGGCCCGTCGGTGTGCCAGTAGTGGGCGGCCAGGGCGCCGAGGAACGGGCCGATGAACATGCCGATCCGCTGCGCGCCGCCGAGCGTGGAGAGCGCGCGGGCTCGGAGCTGGTACGGGACGAGCTCGGTGAGGTACGCCTGACGCGCGAGGCCCCACACGGATCCGGCGAACCCGGTGGCGAGGATCGCGATGCCGAGCATCCAGATCGTGGTGGCGAAGATGCAGACCAGCAGGGCCGCGGCGGCGAGGACCGTCGCGGCGAGCATCGCGCGCCGTTCGCCGACTCGCGCCGCGAGCGCGCCGGCCGGGATGTCGCCGACGATCTGACCGAGCCCGACGAGTCCGACGACGAGGCTGGCCAGTCCGATCGAGGCGCCGAGATCGCGGGCCGAGAGGGCGATGATCGGCACGATCGCACCCTGGCCGATGCCGTAGAGCAGTGAGGGCAGATACACCGGGGCCGCGACTGAGCGCAGGGTCACCTGATCATCTGACATTAGGACCCCATGATGGCGCAGCTTTTGGCGCGATCAGTCACCAACTCCCAACTTGACGTGGGGAAATCCCGAGATGTGGGCAGAATTTGGGAAGTCATCCCGTCAAGAGGGACGTTGCCTCCAGCCACCATCCCGCATGGCGAGCTAGCGGTCGAATCGACGTCGAGTGATCCCACCATTATCCCGCCCATCGGGATCTGGAATTGGCGTCCATCATGCGGACGCGATGGGAGACCCCGCTAGACCGGGCTCAGAGCACCAGGCGCTGCACCGGGCGGGACTCCACTGGGCCGTGACGGTTGAGCTCGGTCCAGGCGCGGGCGAGGCGGTCGACGAGCTCGACGAGGACGGGCTCGGGGAACGTGTACGGCATCCGGATGTGGTTGCTGCGAACGGTGTCGAACATCATCGCCGACCCGGGGATCACCTCGACGCCGTGGCGGAGCGCGACCTGTGCGTAGACCTCCGCGTCGACTCCCGGCGGCAGCTCGACCCAGATCGCTGGGCCGCCGTCCGGACGCCGCCAGCGCCAGGTCGGGAGCTGCTCGCGGAGCAACCGTTCGAGCGCTTCGAGCTGCGGCCGAAGATGCGCCGCACGTTCGCTCTGGATCTGGTCCAGCCGCGGCAGCAGCCGGGCCGCCACCGCCTGCTCGAACACCGGGCTGCTCAGGTCGGCCAGCACCTTGCGGCGCGCCAACCGTTCGATGATCTCCGCCGGCGCGCGGACCCAGCCGATCCGCAGGCCGCCCCAGACCGCCTTGCCCAGCGAGCCGATCGACAGCACCTCGCCGCCGGGACCGGCGAACGAACCGAGCGGCGGCGGTTGCGGCGCGTCGTACGGCTCGGCGATCCGCAAGCCCAGGTACGCGTTGTCCTCCACGATCGGCACGCCCGTCCGCGTGGCGATCTCGGCGAGCTTCCGGCGGCGCGACTCGGACATCAGCGTGCCGGTCGGGTTGTGGTAGGTCGGCATCACGTACGCGAGCGTCGGCTCGTAGTCGATGCAGGCGGCCGCGAACGCGTCGGCGCGCGCACCTTCGTCGTCGAGCGGAACGGTGACGAGCTCGGCGCCCGCGGCCTGGAACACGTCGAAGCAGCCAGGCCAGCTCGGCGACTCGACCAGCACCCGGTCGCCGCGCGTCAGATAGAGCTCGGCGATCAGCGCGAGTGCCTGCTGGGCGCCGGTGGTCATCAGCACCTGGTCCGGCGCGGTCGGGAACCCGCCGCTCGTGAGGTAGTTCGCGACCGCCTCGCGGCAGACCGGCAAGCCCGTCGGGAAGAACCCCTGACTCTGCAGCAATGCGGGCATGTCGTGCTCGGCGACCTCGCGCATCACCTCGAGCAAACCCTGGTCGCCCGGCTCGGCGGCGCAGGCGAGCGAGATCAGCTCGCCGGGCCCGTCGATCAGTCGCTGGAAGATCGTGGCGCCGCGGCCGCCCGGCACCCGACCGTCGCTCGGGCCTCTGCCGGCCGCGCGGCGCGCGATCCTCGTACCGCTGCCGCGCATGCTCTCGACGACGCCGTTCTCGCGCAGGTCGTCGTACGCCGCGACCACGGTCGTCCGGCTCACCGCCAGCAGATCGGCGAGCTGGCGCTCGGACGGCATCCGGTCGCCGCCCGCGAGCGCGCCACCTTCGACCGCGCGCCGAACCGCGTCCGCGAGCTTGCGGTACATCGGACCGTCCCCGACCGTCCACGATCCGAGAGCGCGGCCCACTTCGAGCACAGAAGAGTCCACTTTACGTGCCATTGGCCCTGCCAATCATTCCGCTTCTTGGTCAGAGTATGAGGGAGACAGCGCCAGATCGCCAGAACGTAGGGGGAAACCCGACGCAAGATAGTGGACCTCTCGGCCGAGACAAGTGGACTCGCGAGCGGTGGAGAAGGAGGAGCTCGATGTTTGCGATCACCTGCGAGGAGTGCGGCAAGACGTACCTGGTCAGCGCTTCCAGCATTCGGGCCCTCTACTCCACCGAGCCCGGCGTCATCGTCGCCGAAGTGGCCTGCTTGCGCGGGCATCCGGTCCGGGTGGTGACGGGCAACGGCACCCCGGCCCGCCTCACCGCCGGCCCGTCCGTGCCCGCGCCGCGTCGCGCCGAGGCAGCGCCCGGACAGCCGACGACCTCGACCGAGCCGCCGGGGATCCTCGCCCGCGCTTCCATGTGGGTGTCCGCGAAGCTCGCCGTGCAGGCGTGGATGTTCGCGCGGTTCGACTACCGCGTCGCGCCGTAACCCCAGAGACCTCGGCTGGCCGTGGTGCCTGACCCCATCGCGGCCGGCCGGGAACCTTTTGCCCTTCTCGGGTAAGTTGTCAATGACTACTTCGAGGAGGCGCGCCGGTGGAGTGGGACGTACGCGACAAGACCGTGCTCGTGACGGGGGCCAGCAGCGGCATCGGGCTCGAGGCCTCGATCGCGCTCGCCCGGCGCGGCGCCCGGGTGGTCATGGTCGGCCGCGACCCCGGCCGGATCGCCTCCGCGACGGCGGCGATCGCCGCACGTGCTCCCGGCGCCTCGGCCGCGCTGATCCGTTGTGACTTCGCCTCGCAGGACTCGGTACGTGCGCTCGCCGACCAGGTGCTGTCGACGTACGACCGGCTGGACGTCCTCGTCAACAACGCCGGCACGGTGAACAAGCGGCGCCAGCTGACGGTGGACGGGATCGAGGCGACGTTCGCGGTCAACCACCTCGCGCCGTTCCTGCTCACGAACCTGCTGCTCGACCGCGTCGTCGCGAGCGCCCCTGCGCGGGTGGTGACGGTCTCGTCGGTGGGGCACGTGAACGCTTCGCTGGACTTCGACGACCTGGGCTTCGAACGCGGGTACGGGGTGATGAAGGCGTACGCGCGCTCGAAGCTGTGCAACGTGCTGTTCTCGTCCGAGCTCGCTCGCCGGCTGCCCGCGGAGGTCACGTCGAACGCCCTGCATCCAGGCGGCGTCAACACCAACATCTGGTCCGGCGCCCCGACGTGGACGAAGCCGATCATCGCGCTGCTGATGCGGCCCTCGTTCATCACCGCCGAGCAGGGCGGCTCGTACCTCGCGGACCTGGTCGCCAACCCGGCATATGCGGCGTTGACGGGCGCGTACTTCGACCGCGACCGCGCCGTCGCCCCGTCGGCGCGCGCACAGGATCCGGAGCTCGCGCGGCAACTCTGGGACGTGAGCGCCAAGCTGGTGGGCCTGCCGGCCTGACGCCGAGGCGCCGGCCGGCAGGGCCGAGGCCGATCAGTGGCCGTAGTAGAAGTAGTACGTCGGGCAGATCACGCCGGGAGCCATACAGCCGGGCGGGCGGTAGGCGATGTCGGACGTCGGCCAGCCGTTGTACCCGTACCGGCCGCGGACCTCGTTGCACGCGCCCCGGCTGACGCCGACGCCGCAGTCGTAGCGGTACTTCCACAGCTGTGCGGACGCGACCGCGTCGCCCCGCGCCAGGTCGACCGTGGCGCCGGCGTACGTGTGCGGGAGCTCGACGAACGGGAGCGTCGGGACGTCGATCGCGACGGGCGCGGGCGCCTCACGTTGCCTAGCTGCGGCCGTAGTAGAAGTAGTACGTCGGGCAGATCACGCCGGGAGCCGTGCAGCCCGGCGGGCGGTAATAGATCTTGGAGGTCGCCCAGCCGGCGTAGTTGTACCGGCCGCGAACCTCGTTGCACGATCTCCAGCTGACGCCGGTGCCGCAGTCGTAGCGGAACCTCCACCTCGCGGCCGCGGACGCGGCGGCGTGGTCGTTCGGGACGCCGGCCGCCAGGGGAGCGGGCGCCTCGCGTGGCTCGGCGGCTTGTGCGGGCGCGGCCACCAGCATGGCGCCGGCGACCAGCGCGACGGTGGTCACCAGGAGTCGCATGACAGTGCTTCGCACGATGGGTCCTTTCTGCGGGTTTCTGGAAGAAAGAACACCGTGCCGGTCCCCGCTGGCGCGCTTCTAGCGCGCCGCTAGCGCGGGCCGTCCGAGCCCGCGCGCCGTTGCCGGTACGCGCGCATCTTGTGGCGGCTGCGTGCTCCAGGAACGTCCGCACCGCCTCCTGCACCGCGACAGCGCGCTCGCGGGAGGACGCGGTCCACTCCCGCATGCCCTCGCTCGTCGCGAACGTCGCGGTGGGACTCGCCGGTCTCGTCGCCATCGGGACCGGCGGGCTGGGCCGCCGCGTCGGCGTCGACCGCTCTTCGGCGCCGTCTACATGATCAGTGCGGCACTGCTCGCGATCATGGCCGTCAAGGTCTCACCGAGCCGTCCGTCGGGCAGTCTCACGGCTGGGATGGTGGTCGGCGCGGCCGCCGCCACGGTGGCGCCGCCGCTCGTTGGGCTGCTCCCGCTAGCATGAGGAGACGTTCGCGACCGGAGGAATGATGACAAGCCCCGCCGACGTCCCCGGCCTTTCCATCCCCGATGCCCTCACGTTCGACGACGTCCTGCTGCTGCCGGGCCCGTCCGACGTCATCCCCAGTGAAGTCGACACGAGTACGCGCGTCTCCAAGCGCATCGAGGTCAAGATCCCGCTGCTGTCCAGCGCGATGGACACCGTGACCGAGGCGCGGATGGCGATCGCCATCGCTCGTCAGGGCGGACTCGGCGTACTGCACCGCAACCTGTCCATCGACGACCAGGCCCAGCAGGTCGACCTCGTGAAGCGCTCCGAGGCCGGCATGGTCGCGCAGCCGATCACGATCGGTCCGGACGCCTCGATCGGCGAGGCGGACGCGCTGTGCGGGCAGTACCGCATCTCCGGCGTGCCGGTCGTCGACGACGACGGGATGCTGCTCGGCATCGTCACCAACCGCGATATGCGGTTCGAGACCGACCAGCGACGCCTCGTCCGCGAGGTCATGACGAAGATGCCGCTCGTCACCGGGCACGTCGGCATCTCCGCCGACGACGCGATGGGCCTGCTCGCCCAGCACAAGATCGAGAAGCTGCCCCTCGTCGACGACGCCGGAAGGCTGCAGGGGCTGATCACGCTCAAGGACTTCGTGAAGCGCGACAAGTTCCCGCTCGCGACCAAGGACACCGCCGGAAGGCTGCGCGTCGCCGCCGCGATCGGCATCTTCGACGACGCCTGGAAGCGCGCGATGGCGCTGGTCGAGGCCGGTGTCGACGTGATCATGGTCGACATGGCGCACGCCCATTCGAAGGCCGTCCTGGAGATGATCCAGCGGCTCAAGAGCGACCCGAGCGCGGCGAACGTCGACATCGTCGGCGGCAACGTCGCCACGCGCGCGGCCGCCCGGGCGCTGGTCGAGGCGGGAGCCGACGGCGTCAAGGTGGGCGTCGGGCCGGGCTCGATCTGTACGACCCGGGTCGTCGCCGGCGTCGGCGTCCCCCAGGTCACCGCGATCGCCGAAGCTGCCGCGGCCTGCCGCCAGGCGGGCGTGCCGGTGATCGGCGACGGCGGTCTGCAGTACTCCGGCGACATCGCCAAAGCCCTGGTCGCGGGTGCCGACACGGTGATGCTGGGCTCGCTCCTCGCGGGCTGCGACGAGAGTCCCGGCGACCTGGTGTTCATCAACGGCAAGCAGTACAAGTCGTACCGAGGCATGGGCTCGCTCGGCGCTCAGCAGTCGCGCGGCAAGACCCGGTCGTTCTCCAAGGACCGCTACTTCCAGTCCGACGTGACGTCGGAGGAGAAGATCATCGCCGAGGGCGTCGAGGGCCAGGTCCCGTACCGGGGCCCGCTGGCAGCCGTCGCGCACCAGCTGGTCGGCGGTCTGCGCCAGTCGATGTTCTACGTGGGCGCCCCGACGATCCCCGAGCTCCAGACCCGCGGCCAGTTCGTCCGGATCACGTCCGCGGGGCTCAAGGAGAGCCACCCGCACGACATCAAGATGACGGTCGAGGCCCCCAACTACTGGGGTCAGTCGTAGCGCCAGCGACAATGTGTAGGTGACCGAGATCGAGATTGGCCGCGGGAAGCGCGGGCGGCGGGCGTTTTCGTTCGACAGCGTGGCGATCGTGCCCTCGCGGCGGACGCGGGACCCCGAAGAGGTGTCCACGGCGTGGCAGATCGACGCGTACCGGTTCGAGATGCCCGTGGTCGCGGCGCCGATGGACTCGGTCATGTCGCCCGAGTCGGCCATCGCGCTGGGTAAGCACGGCGGTCTCGGGGTGCTCAACCTCGAGGGCCTGTGGACCCGGTACGCCGACCCGGAGTCGCTGCTCGAGGAGATCGCCACCCTCGACGAGGTCAGCGCGACGCGGCGGATGCAGGAGATCTACTCCACGCCGGTCGACCCCGACCTGATCACCCAGCGGATCGCGCAGATCCGCGAGGCCGGCGTCACGGTCGCGGCCGCGCTGTCGCCGTCACGGACGAAGCAGTTCTCCAAGGTGGTCGTGGACGCGGGCGTGGACATCTTCGTGATCCGCGGCACCACGGTCTCGGCCGAGCACGTCTCGCACCAGATCGAGCCGCTGAACCTCAAGCAGTTCATCTACGAGCTCGACGTCCCCGTCATCGTCGGCGGCTGCGCGACGTACCAGGCCGCGCTCCACCTCATGCGTACGGGCGCCGCCGGCGTGCTCGTCGGCTTCGGCGGGGGAGCGGCGCACACAACGCACTCGGTCCTCGGCGTCGCCGTACCCATGGCCTCGGCGGTCGCCGACGTCGCCGCGGCCCGCCGCGACTACCTCGACGAGTCCGGCGGCCGGTACGTGCACGTCATCGCCGACGGCTCGGTCGGCCGTTCCGGCGACATCACCAAGGCGATCGCGTGCGGCGCCGACGCGGTCATGCTCGGCTCCCCGCTCGCACGCGCCGAAGAGGCACCGGGCCGCGGGTTCCACTGGGGCATGGAGGCGCACCACGGGGAGCTTCCCCGCGGCGCGCGCATCCACCTCGGTACGGTCGGCTCGCTCGAGGAGATCCTGTTCGGGCCGTCGCACAGCTCGGACGGCACGATGAACCTCGTCGGCGCCCTCCGCCGCGCGATGGCGACGACCGGCTACACCGAGCTCAAGGAGTTCCAGCGCATCGAGGTCGTCGTCCACTAGCCGCACTTTGTGGGTCGGGCGGTGGCCCTAGCGGTCGGCCACGCCCTCGTCGTCGAACTCCTCGCGGCAGAGCTCGCTGATGGCCTCGATCGCTTCGGCGAGGTTGGCGAGAATGCGTGGCTCGAGGCGCTGCAGGATGCGGAGCTTGTGCTCACGCCCGAGCTCGGCGAAGTCGGCGACCAGCTGTTTCCCCGTGTCGGTCAACGAGATGCGCCGGACCCGGCGGTCGTTCGGGTCCGGCTGGCGCTGCACGAGCGAACGGGCCTCCAGCCGGTCGACGATGCCGGTCAACGTGGTCAGGCCCACGCCCAGGATCTCGGCGAGCTGGACCGCCGACTGTTCCCCCTCCAGCGCCAGGATCACGACGAGCCGGAGCTGTTGCACGGTGAGGTCGGTCGCGAAGATCCCACCGGACCGGTTCCGCACCGCTACCCGGTGGATCACGCGTTCGGCACGGTCGATTCGGGCGATCAACTCCTCCCGTTCGGCCATGCGCACCTCCTCCTGTTGGAGGACCTCCCCCTGAGAGGACCCTGAGATCGCTTCGCCTGGCGATGATAGTTCGTGCTACACGAAGTATTGTCGTCCACGTCCGGAGCCGCAGTACGCCCGAAGGGTCCACGTCATGTCCAGATTGGCCAGACTCAGTCTCGCCAACCGTAGCCTCGTCGCGCTGATGTCGATCGTGATCGTGGGCTTCGGGCTGCTCTCAACGGTCTCCCTCAAGCAGGAGCTGATCCCCTCACTCACGTTGCCGGGCGCGTTCATCGCGACCAGCTACCCGGGTGCCTCGCCCGAGATCGTCGAACGTGAGGTCACCGAGCCGATCGAGTCCGCCATCACCGGCGTCGACGGGCTGTCGAAGACGACCTCGACCTCGAGCAACGGCTTCTCGATGATCCAGGCCGAGTTCACGTACGGCACCGACGTCGCCCGCGCGGTGCAGGACGTACAGCAGAACATCAACCGGCTCGCCAACCAGCTCCCCGAGGACGTCGATCCGACCGTCCAGGCCGGAAGTACGGACGACTTTCCGGTGGTGCTGTACGCGGTCACGTCGGACGCGGACGAGAAGGTTCTCGCGCAGCGCTTGAAGGAACGCGTGATCCCCGAGCTCGAGGGGATCGCGGACGTTCAGGACGCGACCGTCACCGGCGCTCGCGACGAGCAGGTCACGGTCACCGTCGACGCGAAGAAGCTCGAGGCCCGCGGCCTCACGCTGGACGCGGTCACCAGCGCCCTGCAGGCGAACGGCGTCAGCATCCCGGGCGGCAACCTCGACCAGGGCAGCCGTTCGTTGCCGGTCGAGGTCGGCAAGTCGTTCGGGTCGGTCGCCGACCTCCAGAACGTGCCGATCGTTCCGACCTCGGCGCCCCCGGCCCAGCAGCCGGAGCAGCCGAGCCCCAGCCCACCGGGCAGGCCACGAGCGAGCCGGGCACGGGTGAGCAGGAGCAGGAGCAGCAGGCGCCGGCGGCGCCCCAGCAGCCCGCCCCGCCGCAAGCCACCAAGCTGTCGGACGTCGCCACTGTCAAGGCTGCCTTGGCAGTGCCGACCTCGATCACGCGGACTGACGGCAAGGAGTCGCTCGGGATCTCGGTCACCAAGAAGACCGACGGCAACACGGTCACGGTCGCCAACGAGGTCAAGGACAAGGTGTCCGACCTCGAGGACGCGCTCGGTGACAATGCCAAGTTGACGCTGGTGTTCGACCAGGCCCCGTTCATCGAGGAGTCGATCAACGGGCTCACCACCGAGGGCGGGATCGGCCTGCTGTTCGCCGTTCTGGTGATCCTCGTCTTCCTGCTGTCGTTGCGATCCACGCTCGTCACCGCGGTGTCGATCCCGTTCTCCTTGCTGGTCGCGATGATCGGCCTGTACGTCGGCGGCTACTCGCTCAACATCCTCACGCTCGGCGCCCTCACGGTCGCGGTCGGACGCGTGGTCGACGACTCGATCGTCGTACTCGAGAACATCAAGCGACATATCGCCTATGGCGAAGAGAAACGCGCCGCGATCCTCACCGCGGTCAAGGAGGTCGCCGGCGCGGTGACCGCCTCGACGGTGACGACGGTCGGCGTGTTCCTGCCGATCGCGTTCGTCGGCGGCCAGACGGGCGAGCTGTTCCGCCCGTTCGCTGTGACCGTCACGATCGCCTTGCTGGCTTCGCTGTTGGTCTCGCTGACGGTGATACCGGTGCTCTCGTACTGGTTCCTCGGATCGAAGACCGCGGCCGCAGGCAACGAAGCCGCGGTCGCCGAGGCGGCCGAAGCGGCCGAGCGGCGCAGCATCCTGCAGCGCGCGTACGTCCCGGTGATCCGCTGGGTGACGAAGCACCGGCTGGTCACGATCTTCGCCGCCCTGGTGATCTTCGCGGCGACGATCGGCGGCGCGACGTTCCTCAAGACGAACTTCCTCGACCAGAGCGGCCAGAACACACTCACGGTGACGCAGACCATGCCGGTCGCGACGTCGCTGCAGAGCACGGACGCGGCGGCGAAGAAGGTCGAGGCGGTGCTGACCGGCTTCGACGGCGTCGAGTCGTACCAGGCCACGGTCGGGTCCGGCGGCGGCTTCGGCGGGTTCGGCGGCGGTGGCGGCTCGAACGAGGCCACGTTCTCGATCACCACGGACGAGGACGCCGACCAGGCCGACATCCTGGACCGGCTACGGACCAGGCTCGACCAGATCACCGGCGCGGGCGAGATCGCCGTGGATTCGGGCGCTTCCGGCTTCGGGCCGTCCGGCCTCGAGGTGATCGTTCAGGCGTCCGACGGAACGGTGTTGCGGAACGCCGCCGCGCAGGTCGAGAAGGCGATGCGCGAGGTCGCCGGTGCGGCGGACGTGTCGAACAACCTCGCCGCCGACCAGCCCGGCATCCGGGTCGACGTCGACCGGACGAAGGCCGCGGCGGTCGGACTGTCCGACGCGCAGATCGGGCAGGCCGTACGCCAGGCGTTCGAGGGTCAGCAGGCCGCGACCGTGCTCATCGACTCGGCGCAGCGGGACGTGATCGTTCGCGGCGGCGCCGAGCCGACGACCGCGGATGCCCTGAAGAAGTTGGCGATTCGTACGCCGCTCGGCACGTCCGTCGCGCTGTCGACGGTGGCGACGGTGTCGGAGTCGGGGCAGCCCGCGCAGCTGACCCGGATCGACGGCGAGCGCAGCGCGTCGGTGACGGCTTCGGTGACGGCGTCCGACGTCGGCAAGGTGTCCGCGGATCTGCAGACGAAGCTGGACGGGTTGGACCTGCCGTCCGGTGCCTCGTACACGCTCGGTGGCGTCTCGTCGGAGCAGTCGGAGGCGTTTGGCCAACTGGGCTTGGCGTTGCTGGCCGCTATCGCGATCGTGTTCCTGGTGATGGTGGCGACGTTCCGCAGCATCGTGCAGCCGCTGATCCTGCTGGTGTCGGTGCCGTTCGCGGCGACCGGGACGCTGGGTCTGCTGCTGGCGACGAACACCGCGCTCGGGGTGCCGGCGTTGATCGGGTTGCTGATGCTGGTCGGGATCGTGGTGACGAACGCGATCGTGTTGATCGACTTGATCAACCAGTATCGCGAGCAGGGCATGTCCGTTCGCGACGCGGTGATCGAGGGCGGCCGGCGCCGGCTGCGGCCGATCCTGATGACGGCGACGGCGACGATCTTCGCGCTGCTGCCGATGTCGTTCGGCCTCACCGGTGGCGGGGTGTTCATCTCGCAGCCGTTGGCGATCGTGGTGATCGGCGGACTGATTTCCTCCACGCTGTTGACGTTGGTGCTCGTGCCGACGCTCTACACGATGATCGAGGGCTTCAAGGAGCGTCGGGCCGAGCGGCGCAACGGGCACCGCCTGGCGGCGCCGGCGCAGGAGGTGCCGGAGGAAGCGATCGCCGTCCAGCCCGCGCCGCTCGTCGACCTCCCGCCGGTCCCGCGCCGTCGTGCGGAGAACGGCAACACGCCCGCCCCGGCTCCTACGCCTTCGCCCGAGCCCGCCCATGCGGCGGAGCCTCAAGCGGAGCCGGAGCCGACACCTGTGCAGGTGACGGTCGACGGCACGACGGCGACGCGGGTGGGCGTCCTACAGGTCGAGGTGCTGGTCCGTACGCTCCCGCCGGAGCCGCCCAAGCCACCCATGCCGCCGAAGACCGACTGACCCTCGGCGAAGTGGCACCCACCGTCCACAGGAGGAACGCACTTCACCCACCGAAACGGGGCTCAAGAGGCGATTGCCACGTTGCAGAACCCCGGTTCGGTGGGTGAAGTCGCAAGCGCTTGTGGACGACGACCGCGCGATCCCGGTCGCACCGCCGTCCGGGCGCCTCGGCGCGTGCTGCCTACCTCTCCCGGACGTGTTGCCTAACTCGTGGGTAACGTCGGCGGCGAACACGGCCTAAGCTGGCGGCATGACGGCTTCCACGACGCAGCCGCAGGCGGGCGAGTCCCGCCTCACGCCCGAGCGGATCGCGGCTCTGACCGGCCGCGTCTTCGCCACGTCGGGCAAGACGCTCACGAGCATCGCGCCCGCCACGGGCGAGCCGCTCGCGCAGATCCCCGCGTCCAGCGTGGACGATGTCGCCGCCGCGTTCCAGCGCGCCCGGAAGGCCCAGGCCGACTGGGCCCAGGTGCCGTTGAAGGAACGTGTCGAGCTCCTGCTCAGGCTGCACGACCTCGTGCTCGACCGGCAGCAGGACATCCTCGACGTCGTCCAGTGGGAGTCCGGCAAGGCGCGCAAGCACGCGTTCGAGGAGGTCTGCGACGTCGCGCTGACAGCCCGCTACTACGCGCGTACGGCGACGCAGCATCTGCTCCCGGCGGCGCGGGCGGGTCTGTTTCCGATGCTCACCAGCACCACCGAAATCCGCCATCCCAAGGGCGTCGTCGGCTTCATCGTTCCCTGGAACTACCCACTGACGTTGGCGATCACCGACGCCCTGCCCGCGCTCGTCGCCGGCAACGCGGTCGTGCTCAAGCCCGATGTCAAGACCAACTTGTCGGCGCTCGTCGGCGCCGAGCTCCTCGCCGACGTCGGTCTTCCGGCCGACCTGTGGCAGGTCGTCGTCGGTGACGGCCCGACGATCGGCGGCGCGCTGATCGAGGAGGCCGACTTCGTCTGCTTCACCGGGTCGACCGCGGTCGGACGCCAGGTCGCCAAGCGGTGTGGCGAAC
Source organism: uncultured Actinomycetota bacterium (assembly GCA_963762635.1). Lineage (GTDB taxonomy): Bacteria > Actinomycetota > Actinomycetes > Propionibacteriales > Actinopolymorphaceae > Tenggerimyces. The sequence continues at coordinate 83,581 of CAVXLQ010000002.1, read as the reverse complement.
GGCTGATCGGCTGCACGCTCGAGCTCGGCGGCAAGAACGCGATGCTCGTACTCGACGATGCCAACCTCGACGTCGCCGCCGAGGGCGCCGTGCGTGGCAGCTTCTCCAATTCCGGCCAGCTCTGCGAGTCGATGGAGCGCCTGTACGTCGCCGCGCCGGTCTACGACAGCTTCGTCAAGCGGTTCGTCGAACGGGTCAACGCGATGCGCCTCGGCGCCACGTTCGACTTCGAACCGGACATGGGTTCGCTGATCAACGAGCGGCAGCTCGAGACCACCGCTCGGCACGTGGAGGACGCCGTGGACAAGGGCGCTCGCGTCCTCGCCGGCGGCCGGAGAAGGCCGGACCTCGGCCCGTACTTCTACGAGCCCACCGTGCTGGAAGGCGTCAAGCCCGGCATGCAGTGCTTCGCCGAGGAGACGTTCGGCCCTGTCGTCTCGATCTACAAGGTTGCCGACGACGAGGAGGCGATCGCGCGGGCGAACGACTCCTCGTTCGGGCTGAACGCCGCGGTCTACAGCCGCGACACGGCCCGAGGCCGCGCGGTCGCGCAACGGCTGCGGTCCGGGACCGTCAACGTCAACGAGGCGTACGCCGCCGCGTGGGGCAGCCTCGACGCACCGCTCGGCGGCTTCTCCGACTCCGGGCTCGGGCGACGGCACGGCGCCGAGGGCCTGCTGAAGTACACCGAGGCACAGACGGTCGCGGTCCAGCGCGGCATCCGGGTCGCGCCGCCGGCCGGCGTCCCGTACCCGCTGTTCGCGCGCGGGATGACCGTCGCCCTGCGGGTGCTGCGCAAGACCGGTCGCCGATGAGCGCACACTACGACGTTCTCGTTGTCGGGTCTGGCTTCGGTGGGAGCGTCACGGCGCTGCGCCTGAGCGAGAAGGGCTACCGCGTCGGTGTGCTCGAGGCTGGCGACCGGTACGACGAGAACACGCTGCCGAAGACGTCGTGGGAGAAGAACAAGTTCCTGTTCGCGCCGCGGCTCGGTTGGTACGGCATCCAGCGGATCACCTTGCTGCACGACGTTCTGGTGCTCTCCGGTGCGGGCGTCGGCGGTGGGTCGCTGGTGTACGCGAACACGTTGTACGAGCCCAAGGCCCCGTTCTACGACGATCCGCAGTGGCGCGACATCGCGGACTGGCGTTCGGAGCTGGCGGCCGTACTACGACCAGGCGAGCCGCATGCTCGGAGTCACTGTCAACCCGACCATGACACCGTCCGACCTCGCGATGCGCAAGGTCGCCGACGAGATGGGGGTCGGGCATACGTTCCAGCTCACGCCCGTCGGGGTGTTCTTCGGTGAGTCCGGGACCAAGCCGGGGCAGGAGGTCGACGACCCGTTCTTCGGTGGTGCGGGGCCGAACCGCCGTACCTGCTTGGAATGTGGCGAGTGCATGACTGGCTGTCGGCACCATGCCAAGAACGACCTGACGAAGAACTACCTCTATCTCGCCGAGCGTGCCGGCGCCGTCGTGCATCCGTTGACGACGGCTGTCGCCGTGCGGCCGGTCGCCCGTGGCGGGTACGCGATCGACACCGAACGCACCTCGCCCAGGCACGGTCGCGGCAAGCAGACGTTCACCGCGGACCAGGTCGTGTTCTCGGGCGGCGCACTGGGAACGCAACGGCTGCTGCACCGCATGTCCAACGACGGTTGGCTTCCGCGGCTGTCGTCGCGGCTGGGTGACCTGACCCGTACCAACTCCGAGGCGATCCTCGGCGCGATCACCCAGCATCGTGGGACGGACTACTCGCAGGGTGTCGCGATCACCTCGTCGTTCCATCCCGACGAGTACACGCACGTCGAGCCGGTGCGGTACGGCAAGGGCAGCAACGCGATGGGCCTGCTGCAGACCGTCATGACCGACGGTGGCGGACGTACTCCGCGCGTCCTGAAGTGGCTGGGCGCGGTGGCGAAGGATCCCGTGACGTTCGGCCGGCTGCTCAACCTGCGGCGCTGGTCGGAGCGCACGGTGATCGCGTTGGTGATGCAGTCGCTGGACAACTCGCTGACCGTGCGCATGCGGCGCGGACGGCTGACGTCGCGGCAGGGGCACGGCGAGCCGAACCCGGTGTGGATCCCGGTCGCGAACGAGGTGGTCCGCAGGCTGGCGAAGCTGATCGACGGTACGCCGGGTGGGACGTGGGGCGAGATCGCCAACATCCCGTTGACGGCGCACATCATCGGCGGCTGCGTGATCGGCGCTTCCGCCGCGGACGGCGTGGTGGACGCGTACCAACGGGTCTACGGGCACCCCGGCCTGCACGTGGTCGACGGCTCGGCGGTCTCGGCGAACCTCGGCGTCAACCCGTCTTTGACGATCACCGCCCAAGCGGAACGGGCGATGGCGTTCTGGCCGAATGCGGGCGAGACCGACCCGCGGCCAGCGCTGGGCTCGCCGTACGTACGGGTCGACCCGATCGCACCACGGACCCCGGCCGTCCCGCCGTCAGCTCCGGCGGCGCTGCGGGTCTAGGCCGTGCAGGCTCCGCCCTCGGCGTTCGTCTTGTTCTGCAGGGCGAAGGCGGAGCCGAGGATCTGGTTCATCACGTCGAAGATCGGCTTCCAGGTGGCCGCGGCGTCGCCGAGGTTCTGGTACTTGATCGTCTCGTCGCCCACGACCAACGTGAGGTAGATCTCATCCGCGATCGGCGGCGACTTGCTCGGCCGGCCGCCTGGAGCGGCAGCGGTGCCGATCGCCTGCATCGCGGTGTTGAGCTTCTCGAACGTCTTCGCCTCCACCGTGCAGGTGAGGCGCTTGTTGCCGCGGCTGACAAGGGTCGCCGTACCGTCGGCCTTGACCGTGAGGTTGTCGTTGAACCCGGCGAATCCGCCCGTGCGCCTGAGGATCAGCGGCATCGACATCGTGATGTCACCCGCCGTGGAGGTCGGGGCCGGCGACGACGTCGGCTCGGGCGTCGGTGAGGTCGTTGGACCCTGGGCGTTCGGATCGAACTGCTCCGTGCCGCACGCGGCGACGACGAAGATCAGGGCGATCGAACAGGCGGCAACGACAGTGTTTCGCCAGCGCGCGGAGACCATCATGTGGGTGCGACGTCCTTCTTCGGGTTCCGGTTCCGCCGAAATCCTGGCAGATCTCCCGGAAATCGGCGGAACCCGGCCCCCGCAGGCGAGGAGCCGGGTCCCGACACGCGCGCAGAGGGCCGCGAGGCCGCGAGCGGTCGCCTCCGCACGGACGGCGGGCGTAGGCCCGATCAAGCCAGCACCGCCCCGTCGCTTCACCAACGAGTCAGCGCGGGGGCAGTTACGGCAGGTTGCCGGGAGTTCACGTTTCTGGATCTTTTCGCGCGGGCATCGAGGACATCCCACACCGCAGGGACAACAGCGAGCGCTGCGAGGACGGGGATGCCCACCACCGCGAAGATCACCGCGAGGACATCGAATGCGTTCATGCTTCGAGAATCGCTCGCCGGGGCCTCGTCCGGCATCGCTCGCGAGGCTGGATTCGTTCATCCCCGCGACGTACGGGTTTTCCCTGAGGGTCAACCCCCGAGAGAACAAGCCGGCAGGTCCGGCGTGCTCACGACTTCCTTGCCGCCGACCTTGATCGACAACGAGCCCGTGCAGTCGTTCACCGAGAGCCGGCCGTCGAACGTCGCCTGCACCGCTTCGCTCTTCGTGGTCTTGCCGGTGCAGGACACCGTGCCCGCGAGCACGCTGTTGCCGTCCACCGCGGAGAGATCGGTGTCGCACTTCGGCGTCCCGTCGAGCGTGTGACCGACCTGCTCGAGCACCGGCCCGATCGACTCGGCGATCGCCTTTGCGGCCGCCTCCGAGGTCACGTCCTCGGCCGCCTGCTGCACAGCGCTACAACCGGTCGCGGCGAGGAACGCCAACCCGGCAAGGGCGACCGCGGAGGTACGAAGGAGAGACACGGCGGCAGTCTAGCCAGCCAAGGGACGTAAGGCAGAAGGCCTCTCGATAGACTGACCAAGGTGACGGATCACGATCTTGTACTCGTTGTCGACTTCGGCGCCCAGTACGCGCAGCTCATTGCCCGGCGCGTACGCGAGGCGCGCGTCTACTCCGAGATCGTGCCGCACACGATGCCGGTCGAGCAGATCCTCGCCAAGCGCCCCAAGGCCGTGATCCTTTCCGGCGGTCCGCAGTCGGTGTATGCCGAGGGCGCGCCCCAGGTCGACAGGGAGCTGTTCGAGGCTGGCGTTCCCACGTTCGGCATCTGCTACGGCTTCATGGCGATGGCCCAGGCCCTCGGCGGGAACGTCGCGCACACCGGCAACTCCGAGTTCGGCCGCACCACCGTGACCGTCAAGGAGAACGGCAAGCTCCTCGCCGGGCTCCCGGCCAGCCACACCGTCTGGATGAGCCACGGCGACGAGGTCGTCGGCGCCCCCGACGGGTTCAAGGTCCTCGCCAGCAGCCCGCGCGCCACGGTCGCCGCGTTCGAGAACGACGAGAGCAAGCTCGCCGGCGTTCAATGGCACCCCGAGGTCCTGCACACCGAGCACGGTCAGCAGGTGCTCGAGCACTTCCTGCACGACATCGCCGGCTGCCGCCCGACCTGGACGATGGTCAACATCGTCGACGACGCGCTGCACACGATCCAGTCGCAGATCGGCGGCAAGAGGGCCATCTGCGGACTCTCCGGCGGCGTCGACTCCGCCGTCGCGGGCGCGCTCGTCCAGCGCGCGATCGGCAACCAGCTCACCTGTGTCTTCGTCGACCACGGCCTGCTCCGCAAGGGCGAGGCCGAGCAGGTCGAACGGGACTTCGTCGCGGCCACCGGCGTCGAGCTCGTCGTCGTGGACGCGGCCGACCAGTTCCTCAGCGCGCTCGAGGGTGTCGACGATCCCGAGCAGAAGCGGAAGATCATCGGCCGCGAGTTCATCCGGACGTTCGAGCAGGCGGCTCGCGAGGTCGTCGAGAAGGCCGGCGCCGAGGGCGAGGCCGTCGACTTCCTCGTCCAGGGCACGCTCTACCCCGACGTGGTCGAGTCCGGCGGGGGCGAGGGTGCCGCGGTGATCAAGTCGCACCACAACGTGGGCGGGCTGCCGGACGACCTGCAGTTCGCGCTCGTCGAGCCGCTGCGGACGCTGTTCAAGGACGAGGTACGCCACGTCGGCGAGCAGCTCGGGCTGCCGGCCGACCTCGTCTGGCGGCACCCGTTCCCCGGCCCCGGCCTGGCGATCCGCATCGTCGGCGAGGTGACGCGCGACAACCTCGAGATCCTCCGCGAGGCCGACGCGATCGCCCGCGAGGAGGTCACCGCGGCGGGGCTGGATCGCGAGATCTGGCAGTTCCCCGTCGTCCTGCTGGCCGGCGTCCGTTCGGTCGGCGTCCAGGGCGACGGCCGTACGTACGGACACCCGATCGTGCTCCGCCCGGTGACCAGCGAGGATGCGATGACCGCGGACTGGGGCCGGCTGCCGTACGACCTCCTCGAACGCATCTCGACGCGGATCACCAACGAGGTCCGCCAGGTCAACCGGGTCGTGGTCGACGTGACCAGCAAGCCGCCTGGCACGATCGAATGGGAGTAATTCCGGCCCGCCAACCGGTTTGTCCCGGTTAGCATCGGCGGTATGGGCCGCGGCGGGGGTCTCGTGGGACGGGGTGCGCACCTTGCTGCCCTCGATCAGCTGCTGACCGGCGTCACCGGTCAGGAGCGCCTCCGGGTCGTCGAGATCGTCGGCGAGCCGGGCATTGGCAAGTCTCGGCTGCTCGCCGAGCTCCGCACCCGCGCCCACCGGGCGGGCCTCACGGTCGTCGCCGGTAGGGCAGGGGAGTACGAGCACCGCCAGCCGTTCCGCCCGTTCGTCGATGCGCTCGACGATCAGCTCGGCCGGCTGGCCGCGTACCAGGGCAACGCGATCGACCACGCCGTCGTCGCCCGCGGCGCGCTGGTCTTTCCGGCGCTGGCCGACCTCATCGCCGACGATCCGCCCGAGACCGTCGAGGTCGAGCGGTACCTCGTCCACCGCGCGGCCGTCCAGCTGATCGCGCGGCTCGCCGAGAAGGGCCTCGTGCTCGTTCTCGACGACCTGCACTGGGCCGACGACGCCACGGTCGAGCTGCTCGCCCACCTGCTCCGGCACGCACCGCGGGCCCCGATCGTGCTCGCCGTGGCGTACCGTCCGCGCCAGTCGCCGGACGCGCTGCTGTCCGCGCTCGCGCGAGCTGCCGAGGAGGGGCTCGTCGAGCGGTACGAGCTCGTCCCGCTCACGAGCGACGAAGCCGCCGAGTTGGTCGGCCCCGACGTCTCGCCGGCGCGCGCGCGGAGCCTGTACGAAGCGAGCGGCGGAAACCCGTTCTACCTCGACGCGTTGGTGCGTTCCGGCATCCAACTCACCAACGAGCCAAGGGGAGAGCTCGCCGGCGAGGTGCCGGCCACGCTCGAGGCGGCGTTGCGTTCGGAGCTCGCCAGCGCCACCCAGGACGCCCAGCTCGTCGCCCAGGCCGCCGCAGCGGTGGGCGATCCGTTTGAGATCGACATCGTCGCCGAGGCGGCCGAGCTGCCCGACTCCGACGTGCTCGGGTACCTCGACGAGCTGCGCGCGATGGACCTCGTACGCCCCACGGACGGCCCACGCAGGATGCAGTTCCGGCATCCTCTCGTTCGTCACGTCACGTACCATTCCGCGCCGGCCGTGTTCCGCGTCTCGGCGCACGCGCGCATCGCCAAGGCGCTGGAACGTCAAGGTGCGCCAGCCACCGCACGAGCGCACCACGTCGAACGATCCGCCGAGCCCGGCGACGAGCACGGCGTGGACGTCCTCGTCGAAGCGGCCCGGGAGAACATGGCGAAGGCGCCGACGGCAGCCGCGCACTGGTACGGCGCCGCGCTCGAACGCCTCTCCGCCGACCCGCGCCACGACCAGCGCCGTTCCGAGCTCTGCCTGGCGCAGGCCCGTGCGTACGCGGTCGCCGGCGACATGCGGACGGCACGCGACATCGCCGACCGGCTTCTCGATCGGCTGCCGCTCCGCGCGAGTCCGGAACGCATGCAGGCCGTCGAGCTGCTCTCGCTCGTCGCGCGGATGCTCGCCCGCCCACAGCAGGCCCGCGAGCTCATCCGGCGCGAGCTCGCGCACGTTCAGGAAGTCGACTCGCTCGATCTCGCGGTCCTCAAGCTCGAGCTCGGCGCGGCCGAGATCCTGTGCGCCAACAACGTCGACGCGGCACGCATCGCCGCAACCGAGGCACTGCAAATCGCCCGCTGGCATGGGGATCGCGTCATCGAAGCGACCGCTGCGGGCATCCTGTCGATCTGTGGATCCGTCGCGAGACGCTTCGACGAGGCACGTGAGTGGTACGAGACGGCGGCCGCGCTCGTCGACGGGCTGTACGACGCCGAGCTCGCGCGTCGCCCCGACGCCCTCGACTGGGTCGCGATGTCGGCGATGTCGTTGGACCGGTTCGAGGACTGCCTGCGCTACTCGGGCCGAGAGCTCGCGATCGCCCAGTCCAGTGGGCAAGGCTGGGTCCTCACCTACCTACTCAACAGCCGAACCGTCGCGCTGAGGATGCTCGGCCGGATCGACGAAGCCGAGATCGCCGCGGAGTCGGCGATGGAAGCCGCGGCGCTGTCGCCGAGCGACGGGATGCGGTCGACCGTCCTCACCCAGTTGTGCTGGATCGCCCACTGGCATGGGGATCTGCCGCTCGCGATCGACCTGGGACGCCGGTCCCTCGAGGAGGCCGCGCTCGTCGGCGACCACCTGAGCCGGCCGGAGGCGATCGTCGCGTACACCGCCGCGCGCTTCGCGTCCGGGGACTACAGCTCGGCCGAGGAACTGATCGTCGCGCTGGACCTGGATGGCGAGCCGACGCTCGACCCATTCACCCAGGCGATCGTGTACGAGATGCTCACCGCCGCGGAGGTAGGTCGCGGGCGATTGGCCGAGGCGGACCGCTGGGCGACACGCGCCGACAGCGTGGCGCATCCCGCGTTGCCGCGCCGGATCGGTCACGCCGCGCGGGCGCGTGCACGGGTGCTGATCGCGTCCGGCGACTTCGTTCGTGGTGCCGAACTCGCTTCCGTGGCTGCGGATGCGTACGCACGGGCTGGTGCTAAGTACGACCTCGGGCGGGCATGTCTCCTGGGGGCGCAAGCTCATCTTGACGCCGGCGCGACGGACCGAGCGGTGCCGTTGCTGCAACGGGCGATCGAGCTGGCGATCGCCTGTGGGGCACGCCAGCTGCACGACGAGGCGGTCACCGAGCAGCGCCGCATCGGTGCACGGGGTGGCCGCCGCGCTGCTCCCGGCGGGATGGCGGAGCTCACGCGGCGCGAACATCAGATCGCCGAGCTGGCCGCGATCGGCCTTGCCAGTAAGGAGATCGCGGCTCAGCTCGTGATCAGCGAACGTACGGTCGAGGCACACCTGTCCCACGTGTACGCCAAGCTGGGCGTCCCCTCACGCGCCGCCCTCGCCGCCGTCTGGCCCGACCGGCCGTCGTCTTAGCCAGCCGGGTGCCGTGGTCCTTTCGCTCTGGCCGTACGACCCGCACCCGAACGACCACGTGGCCTCTCGGCCAGAGGGAAGGGGCCACGTTCAAGCACCCGGCTCGGAGCGCGGAGCGCGACCATGTAAATGGCTGTGGCCGTAGCCGTACAAGGCGTAGATCACCAGGCCGAGCGCCATCCAGAGCGCGAACCTCAGCCAGGTGAGCGCGGCGAGCTGGGTCACCAACCACAGCGAGAAGACGATGCCGACGATCGGCACGAACGGCATCCACGGGGTGCGGAACGTTCTTGGTCGGTCCGGATCGCGGTAGCGCAGCACGATCACCGCCACGCAGACGACGACGAACGCCAGCAGGATGCCGATGTTGGTGAGCTCGGCGGCCTCCCTGATCGGCATGAACCCGGCGATGACGGCGGACGCGATGCCGAGGATCCAGGTCACCCGGTGCGGCACGTGCCGCTTCGGATGGGTGACCGCGAACCAGCCGGGCAGCAGGCCGTCGCGGCTGATCGCGTACCAGATCCGCGACGCGCCGAGCATGAAGCCGAACAGCACGGTGAGGATGCCGAGGATCGCGCCGACGGCGATGACCGAGGCGAAGATCGGCAAGCCCACATTGGCGAACGCGGTCGCGAACGCACTCTGCTCGGAGATGTCGGTGTAGTTGACCATGCCGGTGAGGACCAAGCAGGCAAGCAGATACAGGACCATCGCGATCGCGAGTGAGTAGATGATCGCCTTGGGGAGATGGTTCTTCGCGTCCTTCGACTCCTCGGCTGCTGTGGACATAGCGTCGTACCCGAACACCGCGAAGAACACGATCGCCGCGCCGCCGATCGCGCCGTCGACGCCGAACGGGAAGAACGGCGTGAAGTTGCCGCCGTCGACGAAGAACGCGCCGACGCCGATGACCGCGAGCACGATGAGGATCTTCACGAAGACGAGGATCGTCTCGACGCGGGCGCTGGTCTTGATCCCTTGGTTGAGGAGATAGGCGATGAGGAGGCACAGGACGACCGCGAACAGGTCGACGACGTGCCCGTCGCCGGTGCCGGGCGCACCGAGCATCCAGGCGGGCAGGTTGACGCCGATCTGGTCGACCAGGAAGGTGAAGTAGCCCGAGATGCCGATCGCGACGACGGCGACGATCGCGGTGTACTCGAGCAGCAGGTCCCAGCCGATGACCCAGCCAGGCAGCTCGCCGAGGACCGCGTACCCGTACGTATAGGCCGATCCGGCCCGCGGGATCAGGCCGGCGAACTCCGCGTAGCTGAACGCGGCCGCGGCGCTCGCGATCCCGGCGATGATGAACGAGATGCTGACCGCGGGTCCGGCGTTGTTCCTCGCGACCTCGCCGGCCAGGGCGAAGATCCCGGCCCCGATGATGGCGCCGAGGCCGATCGCGGTGAGCTGCCAGAGGCCGAGCGACTTGGTCAGCTGGGTCCTGCCGGTGCCATCCTCGGGCGCTTCCGCGTCGATGGGCTGGCGGCGAAGGATCTGTTGCATCAGACCTGGCATGTCACGACCACCCTCGCTATGAGATCGATCGTTCACCCTCCGTGTGCATTGCCATGGTAGTGAACCGGGGCACTTCGGCGATATGGCTGGAACACGCCGGGTGGTCGTGTGGTGGGTCTGACACGCTATTCGGGCGTGAGTGGGGTAGGGATGGGCCATGTCACAACGGCGCAAGATCGCGGTCATCTACAACGAGCGCTCCGGCCAGCAGGGTCAGCCGGTGAGCGCTCAGCTCAAGTACCTGTTGACCGAGCAGGGCGTCGAGTTCGAGCTACACGAGTTCGACCCTGGGCGGGTGGGTGCCCTGGTGCTCGGCGTGCTGGACTCCTCGCCTGACGCCGTGCTGGCTGCCGGTGGGGACGGGACGGCGACTTCGGTGGCGCAGCATCTGGTCGGGACCTCTGTGCCGCTGGGCGTCTTGCCGATGGGAACGATGAACGTCCTCGCGCGGGACCTCGGCGTTCCGGAGAAGCTCGACGAGGCGGTCGCGGCCGTTCTCTCGGCGCCTACGTATGCGATCGACGTGGCGCGGGTGAACGACCGCTTGTTCTTGTGCAGCACGGTTTTGGCCGTTCTCCCGCATCTGGGTCGGATCCGCGAGCGGGCACGTTCGGCCCCTGGGCACACGGTGGTGCAGTTGGTGGCTCGTACGTTCCAGACCTTGCGGACCTACCCGCGGATGCGGCTGTCGTTGACCGTCGACGGCACGTCGCACACGGTGCGGACTCGTGCGGTGGTGGTGTCGAACAACCCGCTGTCCGAGGGTCCGGCGCCGATGCCGGGTCGCGGGCGGCTCGACACGGGCAAGCTGGCGGTCTACGTGGCGCGCGACCGGACCCGGTGGGACCTCGCGGGCATCGCGACGAAGGTGATGCTGGGCAGTTGGAAGCAGGCGAAGCGGCTGCGGATGTACGACGGGGAATCCGTACGAATCGACTTCGACGGACTGGGCATGATGAGCGTCATGACCGATGGCGAGGTGATTCAGTTGACACTGCCGCTCCAGTTCGAGCTTTCGCCGCGGGCGCTGGCGGTGTTGATGCCTGGGGCGGAGTCATGAAGGTGCGTGTCGCGCAGATCTCGGACCTGCACTTCGGGCGGGAGATCTCGGAGATCGTGGCAGGTCTGCAGGAGGAGCTCTCCTCGCGTTCGCCCGCGCTCGTGGCGGTGTGCGGGGACCTGACGCAGACGGCGCGGGAGCGGGAGTTCGTGGCAGCGCGGTCGTTTCTGGAGGGGATCGCCGCCCCGACGTTGGTCGTACCGGGCAACCACGACCTGCCCGGCTGGCGCGTCTGGTCCCGCTTCACCCGCCCCTGGCGCCGGTGGCGTCGGCACCTGGGGACGGAGCCGTACTCGACGGTGTCCGCCGTGTCGTCGGGGCTGGTGGGCGTGGGCGTGAACACCGCGCGGAGCTGGGGCTTCCACCCCGACTGGTCGCGCGGGCGGATCAACACCCGCCAGGTCACGGAGGCACTGGGGGTGTTCGAGGAGTCGTCGTCCTCGGACCTGCGCGTCCTGGTGACACATCACCCGTTCCTGCTGACCCAGGCCTCGCGGACCCGCGGCATGGTCGGCCGCTCGGCCGCGGCCTTCGAGCGCCTGAAAGCCAAATGCGATCTGCTGCTGGGCGGCCACACCCACATGAGTTACTGCGGTGCGGCGGGCGGCATGGTCGTGGCCCAGTCGGGCACGGCGTTCTCGAACCGCCTGAAGGGCGAGCCGAACGGCTACAACCTGATCGACGCCGACGGGCCGCGCATGACGGTGACGACGATGCAGTGGAACGGGACGAAGTTCGAGGAGTCCGCGAGGAACGACTTCGAACGCGACGACACCCGCACCTGGCACCCCGCCGACTAAGTGGCTCACCCAGACCAACGCCGACTGACCCGGCGGCGCCCTCTCCCGCGGTGATCATGATGGTGATCGTGAAGGCGGAGCGGTGATATACGCCGGTTTAGCTTCATGATCACGCTCATGATCACCGGCCCGGTCGCGAGGGGAGTGCGCGAGGTCGGGAGTGGGATCTTTACACTGGTAACTTACCGGTGGTAACTTGGTGGGCATGCCGGATGCCTACCACCACGGAAACCTGCGCCAGGCTGTCCTCGAGCGAGCGGTCGAGGTCATCGCGACCGACGGGCCGAACGGCTTCTCGCTGCGTTCTCTGGCGGCCGACCTGGGCGTCAGCCACACGGCACCGCTGCACCACTTCCGCTCCCGCGAGGGCGTGCTCAACGCCGTCGCCGCCGAGGGGTTCCGGCTGCTCAGCGAAAGGCTGACCACGGTCCGCGAGGCCGGCGCCGGGTTTCTTGAGGCAGGCGTCGCGTACGTGGAGTTCGCGCTGGACCACCCCGCCCACTTCCAGGTCATGTTCACACCCACCCTCCTCGACGAGAACGACGCCGACCTGGCCGCCGCGCGCGAGGCGTCGTTCCGCGAGCTCCGCGCCGGTGTCGACCAGATGTCGGACGCGGGGAGGGTCGAGGACGCCGCCACGGCGATCGTCGCGAGCTGGTCGCTGGTGCACGGCATCGCGACGCTCGCCCTCACCGGCAACCTGGACAAGGCCGAGCTGCGGCCTCTCGTCGCGGGCGGCGACATCCTCGCGATCGCGCGCAAGAGCGCCAAGATGCTCTATCCGGACCGGCCATGAGACTTCTGCGCGCGGTCCTGGTCTTCGTCGGAACGAGCCTCGCCATGCTCGTGGTGGCCGCCCAGTTCGCCCCCGGCTGGCGGCCCGGCGTGACGGAGGAGCCCCTCGACCCGCAACCGCTCGACCCCAGCCAGGGACCGGCGTACGAGGTCGAACGCGTCGACATCGACGGGCACGCCTGGGTCGTCAAGCCCAAGACCACCAAGAGCGTTCCCGCACTCGTCCTCGTGCACGGCGCCGGCACGAAGGACCGCGACGAGATGCTCGGCCTCGCCGAGTCCCTTGCCGGCAAGGGGATTGCCGCGATCACGTACGACAAGCGCGGCTACTCGTTCCTCCACCGCGACTTCGCCCAGCTCGCCAAGGACGCCAACGAAGCCGCGGACGTGCTCGTCGCGCAGGAAGGCATCGACCAGAAGCGGCTGGGCATGCTCGGCTTCAGCGAGGGCGGCTGGGTCGTTCCGCTCGCCCTGCGGCGGGAGCGCTACGCGTTCGCCGTCTTCGTGTCCCCGTCGTTCGTCACACCGCTGGAGCAGGTCGCGTGGACTGCCGACCGCAAGGTGGCGTGGGCGCCGGAGTGGGTGCGCCGCGTACCGGCGACGGCGCTCGCCTCGGGCAGGTCGATCGCCGACTTCCTCGACTTCGACGTGACGCTGGCACTGCGGCAACTGCGGGTTCCCACGTACGCCGTCTGGGGCGCGGACGACCCGATCGTTCCGGTCGCCACGGCGGTCCGGATCCTCACGACGAACGTCGCGCCGGCCACCGTACGCATCCTCCCGGACACCGGCCACAGCCCCAAGGGCGACGCGTGGGTCACGGACCTCGCCGGCTGGATCACCGCCCTGCCCGCGAGCGCGCAAGAGGAGATCCGAGGCGTCGAGCCCGCCACGCGCGCTGGCCCGCCGACGCCGCCCGAGAACGCCTGGTTCCTCAACCCGCTCGGCCACTTCGTCATCGCGCTCGCCTTGGCGATCGCCGCGTTCCGTTCACCAAAACGTCAATAAAACTTGGAGATTCCACCATGTCCCCCGGCACCCTCATCACCACCGGCGCCGTCCTGCTGGCGGTCGCTGGCATCGCGTACGGCGGAACGTTCCTGCTCCGCGTCACCACCGGCGGCGTGCCCGCCAACGACCTGCAGAAGAGCTTCTACCGCGCGGGCCACGCCCACGCTGGCGTGCTCGTGATCCTCGGCCTCGTCGTACGGCTGCTCGTCAACGAGGCCAACGCTCCCGGCTGGAGCAGCGCGCTCGCCGACGGCGTGCTGTTCGCCGCGATCCTCATGCCCGCTGGCTTCTTCCTCTCCGTCCTCGGCAGCGATCCACAACGCCCGAACGCCCTCCGCTACCTGATCTGGCTCGGCGCGGCCTCCCTGACGGTCGGCGTCGTCGGAGCCGGGATCGGCCTGATCTTCGCCGGCCTGGCAGCAAGCTAGGAACGGATCAAGCCCTCCAGCATGTCGATCGCCACGGGCATGGCGGCCTCGTCGATGTCGAAGTACGGGTTGTGGTGCGGCGCCTCGTTCCCACCACCGACGAGCATGTACGTGGCAAGCCCGCCTTGACGCTGCACCTCGCGGGCGAACAGCGAGGCGTCGTCACTCCCGCCCATCTGGTGCGTCCGTTCGGTCTTCGACGCGCCGTACCGGGCGGTGGCGAGGTGTACGACGGCGTCCACCAGCTCGTCGTCGCAGGACATGGTCGCCGAGCCACCCGTCCGTTCGATCTCCACGTCCAAGCCGTGCATCGAAGCCGAGCCACGCAGGACAGCCTCGACGCGTTCGGTTAGCGCCTCGCACACATCGGTGTCGACCGAGCGCGCCTCGAGCGTCATTTCCGCCCACGAGGGAACGATGTTCACGTTGTCTCCGCCATGCAACGTGCCCACGTTGATCCGCGTGTCAGCGGTCGAGTAGCGCGGCAGCGCCATCACGTTCAGGAGCGCCGATGCCGCACCCACCAAGGCGTTCCGGCCTTTCTCGGGCGCTCCGGCCGCGTGCGCGGCGACCCCGCCGAACCGAGCCCGCAGCTTGTGCGTCGCGAGCAGCCCGACCGCACCGCCCATCACCGTGCCCGCTGGCTGATCCAGACCGAGGTGTACGGCGACGAACCGATCCACACCCTCCGCGACGCCGGCGCCGAGCATCGCCCGCGCACCGCGGCCGCCCTCCTCGGCGGGCTGGAAGAAGATCCGCACCCGCCCAGCGAAGGAGTTGTCGGCAACCAGCCGTGAGGCCAACGCGAGCCCGATCACCGTATGCGTGTCGTGCGCGCACGCGTGCATGAACCCGTCAGCGCAGTGAAAGCCTTGCGCGGCGGGGAAGTGCGCGTCGTCCGCGGCCTCGGTCAGCGGCAGCGCGTCCATGTCGCAGCGGATTCCCCAGGTCGGTCCCGGCCGGTCGCCCTCCAGCTCCGCGACCACCGCCGTCCCCGAGGTTGCCGCCTGAGCGGCCAGCTCCCGGTCGGCTCCAGTCGCCACGGCACGCTCGTACATCCGCTGCCGAGTCGCGTCGTCCGGGTAGGCCGAGATCCCCTCGAGAAGCATCGCGTCTTGCCCGCGCCGCGTCGCAATACCCAACGAGGCAAGGCGATCCGCCACGATGCTCGATGTACGGATTTCCAGGAACGCCGGCTCGGCGTACCGATGCAGGTCGCGGCGGAGCTCGACGAGCTGCTCGAAGTTCAAGTGGCGTCCTTTCACTGTCCAGGAAGGCGAATCTCGGCGCCCGGTCCGACGGGCAGACCGAAGACGTAGAAGATCGTGAGCACCGCCACCCAGGTGATCCAGAACGGGATCACGAAGATGCTCAGGCGCGCGAGCAGCCCACCGAGCTGCAGCTCGGGTTGGTAGCGCCGCGCGTATTCGAGCTGCACGTACACATAGGGGTTCAGGGGCGTGATCCCCTGCGTCGAGGAGTCGCCGATGCGATACGCCGCCTGGATGAACGCCGGGTCGTATCCCAGCAGCATGAACGCCGGCACCATCACCGGCGCGAGCAAGGCCCACAGAGCGCTGCCGGAGGTGATGAACAGGTTGGCGAACGTCGCGATCAGCACGAGGAGCAGCACGCCGACGTACCCGGTGAGGTGCGCCGCCTCGAGGCCCTGCGCGGCCTTGACCGCGAGCAGCGTGCCGAGGTTGGACCAGGTGAACAGCGCGATGAACTGCGACGCGGCGAAGATGAAGACGATGTAGCCCGACATGTCCTTGACCGCGCTGATCATCATGCGGGGCACGTCACGGGTGCTGGTGATCGTGCCGGCGGCTAGGCCGTACGTCACGCCGGCGAGCAGGAACGCGACCACGATCAGCGGGATGATGCCGGAGACGAACGGCGACGGGATGAGCGCGTTGCCCTCGCCTCGAAGCGGGCTGCCGGGGATCAGCCAGACCACGAACGCGCCGATGACGTACACGGCGAGGACGATCACCGTCAGGACGAGCGCCTTGCGTTGGCGGGCGTCGATGCCGTCTTGCTGGTCGCCTTCGGGATCCTGCCAGGGACCGAGGCGCGGCTCGAGGACGCGGTCGATGAGGAAGCCGCCGACGATCGGGAGGACGAGCCCGGCCGCTGCGGAGAAGAAGTAGTTCATCGTGATGTGCGTGACGATCTCGGCGCCCTGCGGGACGATGCCCACGACCTTCTGGGTGATGCCCTGGAGCAGCGCGTCGAGCGACCCGATGAGCACCCCGCCGCCGTACCCCGCCGCGCCGCACGCGAACGCGCCGACGAGCCCGGCGATCGGATGCCTGCCCGCCGCCTTGAAGACGAGCGCGGCGAGCGGCGGGATCACGATCAGGCTCGGGTCGGACATCACGTGGCCCTGGCAGGCGACGAACGCCACGGCGTACGGGAGCAGCCAGGCTCGGCGCCCTCGCGAACGTCGCCGTCACCGCGGACGACAGGAACCCGGTCCGCTCGGCGACACCGACCGCGATCAGCATCACGAGCACGTTGCCGAGCGGCGGGAAGCTGATGAAGTTGTCGACGAAGTTCTCCAGCCACCACACGATGCCGTCGCTGGTGAGAATCCCTCGTACCGGTTGGGCTTCGTCCTGGCCCGGGATCGTGACGGTGACGTGGAACGCGCCGACGATCGTCGAGGCGACCGCGAGGATCGCGATCAGATAGACGAAGAGCATGAACGGGTCGGGGATCTTGTTGCCGACCCGTTCGATCCCGGCGAACGACCTTGTCGAGCCGGCCCGTCACTGGTGCGCTGATCCTCGGCCCCCGAGCACGTTCCGGGTCTCGATGCTGGTCAGGTCGACCGGCGTGCCGTTCAGCGTGAACGTCTCGTTGACGATGTGCAGTTCGGGATCGCCCACGATCTGCCAGCGGATCCCGCCCCAGGTCACGTCGACCTTCGGGTGGAACGTGGCGGCCCGGTCGTACTTGTGCGTGATGGTCTGGTCCGGATACGGCTCACCGCCGGTGGTGGTCGTTTGCTTGGTGCCGTCGCCGAAGTCCCAGTCGAAGGGGTTGGGCGCGGCCCAGACCTCCACCTGCACGGAGCCGATCGGGATGGTCTCGTGGTACGGGGTGTCGTCGGCGTAGAAGATCGTGTCGAGGTTGACGAGCGTCTGGCCGTTCGGCGGCTGGATGAACACCTCGGGCCGCTGCACGCGCTGCTTGAGCTCGTCCAGCACCATCTCGTCGGTGACCATGCGCATCCGGTCGTACCTGATCGGGTAGTAGCCGGCGCCGGCCAGATAGGACTCGCTGTAGGTGGAGTGCGTCGGCGGCGACATCCCGAACGTCATCACCTTGACACCCACGCCGGGGATGAACGCGGACTCGGCCAGCGCGATGTGCCCGTCGCTGTTGACCGCGTCGCCGGGCTGGAGCTCGGACCAGGAGATGGGGTGCGCGATCGTTTCCATCGTGCTGGTCGTGAAGCCGGGGCTGTTGGCGTGCCAGGCCATGCTCACGAAACCGGAGCAGTCGGTGCGGTACGACGTCCCGTTCAGGTCGACGTGGCCGCCGGTCTGGCTGTACGTCAGGCCCAGCGACACCCAGTACTCGGCGCGGAAGAGCGCCTCCTCGGGCGTGATCGGCGTGTTCTGGTCGGCGGCCGTACGGCTGTAGACCGGGCCGCCCGCGGGCATGCGGACCGTCGCCTCGCTCGGCGGTGCGGTGACCACCAGCGCGGCCAGCACGAGCATCGACGCGATCGACACCCGTCCGAACGGGGCCCTCGCCACCCGGGTCCGCACCATGAAACCCCCATCTCGGGAAGCGGGCGGAAGCGCGACAACCGACCAAAGCCGACAGCAGTCTACGAATCCCCTCAACTCTTGAACAGAGTTCCCGGTGGCCGCTGTGGATAACCTCGAACGCGGTCTGGAGGCGGGGCACTACGCTTCGTGCCTATGACGAACGGGGCGGCCCGACTCGGCCGTGTCAGCCGCGGGTTCGTGGCGCTGGTGGCGGCTGGGCTGCTCGCGGCGGGCTGTCAGAGCGATCCGATCGCGCCTTCGGACCTGGAGCCGGACTCTGGGGCCTCGAGCGAGGGCGGCCCCGTGGCGCCCGCGCCGGAGTCGTCCGCGACGACAGCGCCGAGCGGGGAGGCGATCGACGCCTGCTCGCTGGTGCCGGTCGACGTCGTTCGCGCGCTGATCGGTGCGGCGAAGGTCGACCAGGTTCCGGAGGCTTCGCCGACCGCGACGCCGGCGGCTGGCGGTCCGACGATGCCGACGGCGTACCGGTGCACGTACAAGTGGGGCGAGGATCCCGTGGCGACGCGGCTGCTGCTCTCGGTGCTGCCGGACAGCGGCGCCGACACCCCGCAAGCGGCGGTTGACACCATGCTGGGCACGCCGACCACGGCGGTTCAGGACGTCGGCGAGGCCGCGGGCGTGGATCGCAGCGGGCGGCTGGGCAACGGCTACGCGTTCCTCGCGGCGGCCAAGCAGACCTCGTCGGGCGTGGGGGCGGTTCTCGTACGCGGACCGACCGCGACGACGAATGACAAGCTGGCCACGTTGGCCAAACACTTGCTGGCGGCGCTCAAGTAAACGGAGGCGCGACCCCCATGGCCGCGCCTCCGTCCTTCGAAGTGTGAGCCGTCACCCGCGCTGGGGATCCACCTCGAAGGCCTTAGCCAGGTCGTCCAAGATGTACTCGGCGCCCTGGATGCTGCATGGCGTCATCCACAAGGTGTCCTGGACCTCGTGGACGCGTCCCTCGAGCTTCTTCCAGAGCGCGCCGCCCTGGATCTGCCCCTTGGTCTTGGCCGAGACGCCGGCCTCGTCGGCGTACGTGGTCACGAAGATGTCGTCCGCGTCGGCCTTGAGCGTCTCCTCGGCGGAGATCTCGAGGGCGAAGTCCTCGACGTCCTGGGCGGCTGGCCGCGCCAATCCCGCGTCCTGCAGGACGATTCCGCTGAACGAAGCCTTCTGGTAGAGCCGCGTCGGGCCGTCGACGAACCGGACGACCGAGATCGTCGGGTTGCCCGCCTTCGCGTTGATCGCGTCGCCGATCGCCTTCGCGCGCTTCTCGTACCTGGCGAGCTCGTCGGTCGCCTTGGTCTCCTCGCCGAGGGCCGCGCCGATCAGCTCGATGTTCTTCTTCCAGGTCGGGCCGGTCGTCTCGGAGAAGACAGTCGGCGCGATGGCGCTGAGCTTGTCGTAGATCTTCTCGTGGCGGACCTTCGCGGAGAGGATCAGGTCGGGCTGGAGCGCGATGATCTTCTCCAGGCTGGGCTCCTCGAGCGTGCCGACCGACTGCGCGTCCTTCGCGAGGGTGTCGCGTGCGTCGCCGAGGTACTCGGGGAGCGTGTCGCCGATCGCCCGGTACGAGGTGAAGCCGACCACCGGTGTGCCGAGGAGGAGCGCGTCGTCGACCATGGAGGCGTCCAGAGCGACGACCCGCTTCGGCTTGCTGGGAATCTTGGTCTCGCCCATCGCGTGCTTGACCGTGCGGGGGAAGCCGGCCGCCTCGGTGGGCGCGCTCGCGCTCGCCTTCGGGACCTCGGCGGCAGGGTCGTTGGTGGTGGGGGTGTTGGCTCCACATCCCACCAGCGCTGCGACGGCCAGGGCCGCTGCCGTCACCACCGCCATCTGGCGCACTGCCATCTGTCCTTGCCCTTCTCGGGTTGTCGTCGTGGCTTTGGTGGCGGCTCACCCCCCGGCGGAGCCGCACGGGATGACCCTAGCTTAGGCAAGCCTAAGCTAGGAAGACCTTGCTGGAGAGAACCCGATCACACACCCCACCGCCCGTCGCCGGTGATCATGATCGTGATCATGAAGCCGGAACGGTCGTATACGCCGTTCTCCTTTCATGATCCGGATCATGATCACGGCGCCCGCGCCACTTGGCTGGGTGAAGAGGACAGAGGGTGTCCTCATCGGTGGGTGATACTGCCTGGATGCCAAGGGGACGATTCACTGGCTGGCCGGCTGGGGCGTTCGACGTTCTGTTGCGGCTCGAGGGTGACCCGCCTCCCGCTGTTCGTGAGGCCCTTCGCGAGGAGCGGGAACAGCTCGTTCGCCAGCCGATGGTCGCGCTCATGGAGGAGCTCGCCGCCCACGACTCCGGCTACGGCAAGTTCACCGTCCCCGGGTTCCACAAGCTGGTCGGGCCGTGGCAGCGGCAGGTGGGGTTCGTTCGGGCGGAAAGCAACGTCGATCAGCGGGTGTGGTTCGACCTCGACGGGCTGTACGTCGAGGCGTCCGGGTGGATCATCTTCTACGGTTCCCGCACAAGCCCCTGGCGCGAGGGCTACCTCACAGCCGTCGCCAACGAGACGACGGGGAACGAGCTCGTCGACATCGTCGAGACGTTGCGGAAGCAGGGCTACGACGTCAGCGGCGAGGTCATGCAACGGATCCCGAAGGGTTATCCGGGCAACCATCCTCGGGCCCAGCTCCTCCGGGACGCCGACCATCCGCGGGCCGCGCTGCTCAGGCTGCGCAGCCTGGTGGCCGGTCGCTCGCTCGGGTGCGGGGGATGGCTGCACACGCCCGAGGCGGCCGAGCGCGTGCTCGCGGCGTTCGACGAGCTGGGGCCGATGGCGTCCTGGTACGCCGACCACGTCCGGTGACGCCGGTTACTCGGGCGGCTCCTCGGCCACCGGCTCGTCGACGATCGTGCCGCCCGCCCCGGCCTCGGAAGCCTTGATGATCGCGATGGCCTCGTCGATGTCGTCGGTGAGCTGCAACAGATCCAGGTCGACCTGCTTGATCTTCCCCTCGTTCAGGACAGGGCCACGCAGCCAGTCGACCAGCCCGGACCAGTACGCCGTGCCCATCAGGACGATGGGGAACGACGTGACCTTGCGCGTCTGCACCAGCGTGAGGGCCTCGAAGAGCTCGTCGAACGTTCCGAACCCGCCAGGCAGAACGACGAACCCCTGTGCGTACTTGACGAACATCGTCTTCCGCGCGAAGAAGTACCGGAAGTTGATGCCGATGTCGACCCAAGGGTTCAAGCCCTGCTCGAACGGCAGCTCGATACCCAGCCCGACAGAGATACCGCCGGCTTCGCTGGCGCCCTTGTTGGCGGCCTCCATCGTGCCCGGCCCGCCGCCGGTGACCACGGCGTAGCCGGCACCGACGAGCGCCCGCCCCAGCTGTTCGGCGACCGAGTACGCGGGATCGTCCTCGCCGATCCGGGCGCTGCCGAACACGCTGATCGCCGGCCCGAGCTCGGCGAGCATGCCGAAGCCCTCGACGAACTCGGACTGAATGCGCAGAACGCGCCACGGATCGGTGTGGACCCAGTCGGCCGGGCCACGGCTGTCCAGGAGGCGCTGATCGGTGGTGCTCGTCTGGACCTGCTTGCGGCGCATCAGGATCCGCCCACGCCGCTTCTGCGGCGGGCGGTCCTGGTGCACGGACGGGTCCGGTTCTTGCTCGTACATCCCCTGAGGCTAACGCTGTCCGATTCGTGACCAGGTGAACGTGACCTGACTGTGAGGTTCAGTGACGATGAAGGGGCCTAGCTGTTCACGTGCGCGGGCAGCTGCGGGTCTGGCGAGGCGAGGATGCTCTCGATCTCCTCCGGTGTGACCAGATGCAGGTCGCGGAGGATCGTCAACGACGAACGCCAGCAGGCTCTTGCTTCGTCGGGGTCGCCGAGGGCGTTGAGCGCCTTGCCCAGGTTCCAGAACGACACCGACTCGCCGAGCTTGTCGCCCGCGTCGTCGTAGACCAGCGTGGCTTGCAGATACAGCGGTACGGCCCGCTTCGGATCTCCGGCCGCGAGGTGCGTCTCGGCGGTGTTCTCCAGCGCCATACCCTCGCCGCGTCGCTCGTCCAGCTGGCGGAAGATCGTCAGTGCCTGGTCGAAGTACTCCAGCGCGTCGGCGTACCGCTTGTTCCGGTTGGCCTCGCTGCCCAGCACGTTCAGCAGGTGGGCGACGCCGAACAGGTCGTTCTGGTTACGGCGAATCTGCAACGCACGTTGGAAGAACTGCTCCGCCGACGTGCGATGGCCGCGGCGCCCGTAGATCGAGCCGAGGCTGAACAGCATGTCGGCCTCGTGGCCGCGGTCGTCGACGCGCCGCCAGCCGGCCAACGCTCGTTCGAAGTGCGGCTCGGCGTCGTCGGAGCGGCCGGACAGCCTGTACGCGCGGCCCAGATCGCCGTGTGCCAAGGCGATGGTCACCTCGTCGCCGCTCGCCTCCGCCGCCGGCAGAACGAGCTCGTGCACCCCGACGAGCGCATGCCACTGCCCGTGCATGCCCATCGAGGCGTTCAACGCGGCGGCCAGCCCGATCGCGATCGTCGGCCCATCGGGCGCGAACGTCATCGCCTGCCGTGTCACCGCGATGAGATTGTCCAGCTCGGCGGCCAGCCAGTCCGCCGCGGCGACGCGGTCGTGGAACGTGCCGCCGGCATGGACGAGCTCGCCAGGCGGTGTGCCGTACTCGGTGCGCGGCACGCTGTCGTAGATGAGCGTGGTCATCGCGTTGCGCACGCTGCCCAGGTAGTAGTGCAGGCCGCGCCGGATCGCGGTCTCGCGGTCGAGCTCGTCGACGTCCCTGGTGAGGAGCTCGCGCGCGTGCAGGCGCACGAGGTCGTGCATCGCGTACTTGCCGGCGCCGATCGGCTGGACGAGCTGTGCCCTCACCAGAGGATCGATCGCCGCCGCGGCGTGGTGCGGGCTGCCGTCGGCGAGCGCGGCCGCGACCGGGGCGGCGAAGTCGGCGGTGTCGAGCAGGCCCAGCAGCTCGAAGAGCCGCGCGGGGTCGATGTCGCCTCGCGTGGAGTCGGAGCGGAGCTGGTCGAGGCTGAGCGCGAAGCTGCTTCGTACGGCGAGGTCGGCGTGCTGGAGCTCGTCAAGGCGGCCTTGCGCGTTGGCGAGACGGTCGGCGAACGTCGCCAACGTCCAGTCGGTACGGGTCGCGAGCCGCGCGCCGGCGATGCGGATCGCGAGCGGGAGCTGGCCGCAGCGCCGCACGATGTGCAGGGCCTCGTCGGGCTCGGCCTGGACGCGTTCGCTCCCCACCAGGCTGGCCAGCAGGTCCAGCGCGTCCGGCACGGCGAGCGTGTCGAGGTGGAGGTGCCCGACACCGTCCACCGTGGACATCACGTCTCGACTGGTGAGGAGGACGGCGCTGGTCGACCCGCCGGGCAGCAGCGGTCTGACCTGGGCCGCGTCGTACGCGTCGTCGAGCACGACCAGGATGCGCCGAGCCGACGTGAGGGAGCGGTAGCGCGCGGTCGCCTCGTCGAGATCGGCCGGGACGTCGTTGCTGCCGAGCGCACGCAGGAACCTGCTCAGCACGGCGTGCGGTGACAACGGTGCGACGCCGGGCGTGGCGCCGCGCAGGTTGATGTAGAGCTGGCCGTCGGGGAACTCGGACGCCGACGCGTGGGCGACGCGGATCGCCAGCGCGGACTTGCCGACGCCTCCGGTGCCGTCGATGGCCGCGATCGGGGTGACGCCGCGGGCCGCGTTGGTCAGGTACGTGCGGAGGCGGGTGACCTCGCTGACCCGACCGCTGAACGTGGCGATGTCGGTCGGGAGCTCCGCGGGAACGGCCGGCTTGGCCTCGGTCCTGGGCGGCGACGGCTGCTGCGTGGGCTCGGCGCCGGTCCAGGCCAGGGCGGGATCCTCGCGCACGACGGCCCGCTCGAGGTCGCGCAGCTCCTGGCCGGGCTCTCGGGCGAGCTCCTTCTGCAAGATCGCGCGGCCCTGACGGTAGGTCTGCAGCGCCTCGGCTTGGCGGCCAGAGCGGAACATCGCGAGCATGAGCTGGGCGCGGAACCGTTCGCTCAACGGGTGCTCGTTGACGAGCTGGGTGAGCTCTGGGATGACCTTGGTGTGCTGGCCCAGGGCGAGCTCGGCGTCGATCGCGGCCTCGAGCGCGGCGAGACGTCGGCCGGTGAGGCGCTCGGCCGCCCCGCGCAGCTGGTCGACGCCGTCGAGTCCGGCGAGCGGCTCGCCGTGCCACAGGTCGAGCGCCTTGCGCATCAGCTCGGCCGCCTTGGTGGAGTCGCCGTCCTGGGCGGCGAGCTGGCCGTCGGTGAGCAGCGCGTCGAAGCGGTCGGCGTCGTACTCGTTCGGGCCGACGACGAGCGTGTAGGTGCCGTGCGCGTGGGCGATCCTCGTCTCGTCCTTGAGCGCCCGGCGGAGCTGGTAGACGTACACGTGCAGGCTGCTGCGCGCGGACCTCGGGTCGCGGTCGGGCCACAGCATGGCGATCAGCTGGTCGACGGCGAGCGTGTGCTGCTGGGCGGACAGCAGGCATGCCAACAGCTGGCGGCGTTTCAGCCCGGTCAATCTGACCGAGCTGCCGTCGTCGGCATCGACCTCCAGCGGGCCGAGTAAGCGAAACCGCACCAGACCACCCCCGGCGAGCACCTGATCGCGAGGATAGCCGTCCAACGGCCTACCGCTGAGCGGTCAAGACCAGGCCTGTGGACAGTAAAGGATTTCCTGCCGGACTTGGCGGGATCTGGCTGGCTAGGGTGTCCCGGTGATCGACTGGTATGCGGTCGCGGCCGCGGACTACGCCGTTCCCGAGAACGGCGAGGTTCCGGGGCTCGTCGACGAGCTGACTCTCATGCTGGCGTCGGAGGACCCGGTCGTCCGGGACCAGCTGGCGTACTCGATTCTGGCGACCTGGATCGACCGCGACGTCCTGTCGCCGTCCCAGCTCGATCAGCTCGGCGACCAGATGGCCAAGCGGTTCACGGCGGACGCGATCCAGGCGAGGACGTTCGCGCCGCTGATCCTCGACTGCGTGGTGTCGAAGGGGCGCTTCAGCCAGGTCTGGTTCGACGCCTTCGCGGCCTGGTACCCGTACGAGGACGACCTGCGCGGGTTCGACCCCCAGCTCGGCTGGTTGCACGCCGTCGCGCACGGCGCGGACCTGTTGGGCGCGTTCGGACACCACCCGCGAGCGCGACCGGAGCTGCTGCTGTCGGTGGCCTCCGAACGGCTGACGAGACCGGCCGCCGAGGTGTGGCGCGACCACGAGCACGACCGGCTGGGGTACGCGATCGCGCTCACCCTGACGCGACGGGAGCTGACCGAACGTACGGCGGTGCAGTGGTTGGACCCGATCGCCGACAACTGGGCCAGCCGTGGCTCCGGCCCGCCTCCCGCCGAGGTCAGCAACGCGGTGCACACGCTGCGGATGGTCTACGTCCTGGCCACGACGGGTGTGCGGCCGAGCGGGGAGAAGACGCCCGTCCTGCTGAGCCACGAGGCGATCGTGCGTCGCCGCCTGCTCGACGTGCTGCACGCGGTGAGCACCTACATGTGGTGACCTGTGTCATGGTCGCGCTCCGCGCGACGAGCCGGGTGCTTGCACGGCACCCGGCTGCTGGTCAGTGGCCCTTGAACTCGGGCTGCTGCTTCGCCACGAACGCCGCGACGGAGTCGCGGTGGTCGTCGGTGGAGCCGGTGGCGCGCATCATGTCGGCCTCGAAGGCGAGCGACTCGTCCAGGCTGTGGGTCGCGGAGTAGGCGAGCGACAGCCGGATCGCGGCGTAGGCGGCGGTCGGGCCCTTCGCCAGCGTCGCGGCGAGCGTGGCGGCGGCCTGGGCCAGGTTGGCGGCCGGCACGACCTCGGTGGCGAGGCCGAGGGAGAGGGCCTCGTCCGCCGACACCGTACGCGGCCGGAGCAGCAGCTCGATGGCCCGGGCGTGGCCGATCAGGCGGGGCAGCGTCCACGACGAGCCGGTGTCGCAGGACAGGCCGACGCCGGCGAACGCGAGGTTGAAGCCCGCCGTGTCGGCCAGCAGCCGGAAGTCACAGGCGAACGCCATGCTCGCGCCGGCGCCCGCGGCGATCCCGTTGACGGCGGCGATCACCGGCTTCGGCATCGTCGCGAGCCCCTGCGCGATCGGGTTGTAGTGCGCGGGAACGGTGCCCCACAGCTCCTCCGGCGACTTGTCCCGCAGCGCCGCGGCGTGCTCACGGAGGTCCTGCCCGACGCAGAACGCCGGCCCGTTCCCGGTCAGCACCACGCACCGCACGCCCTCGTCCGTGGCCGCGTCCCGGATCGCGTCCCGCAAGGCCTCCTTGAGGAACAGGTCCATCGCGTTCCGCGCCTCGGGGCGGTTCATCGTGATGGTCGCGACCTGGTCGGTGACCTCGTACGTGACGGGGTCCATGTGATCCTCCGCTTGTTCGACAATGCACGCCATCACGCTCGGCGGCTTCGGCTTCCGGGGGCCGAGGACGACCTCTCCGGCCGAAGGCCGTCCCGTCGCCGCAGGGCCACCCGGAGCCGCCGAGCACCGCGACCCGATGCGCGGGAGGCCGGCCACGGCCGAGCGCTGCGAGCGGTCGCCATGAGCCTAGTCGTGGAGGAGGGTGTCGAGGACGGCCTCGGCCTCGATCTCGACCAGCCAGCGCTCGTCGATCAGCTGGGTGACGACGATCATGCTCGTCACCGGCCGGATGTCCTTGAACACCTCGCCGTGCGCCCGGCCGACGATGTCGGAGATCGACGGGTCGGTGATGTACATGCGCGTCCGGACGACGTGCTCAGGTCCAGCTTCGACCTCCGCCAGCGCCGCCAGGATGATGTCGAAGCAGCGCTTCGCCTGGACGGCTGGGTCGGGGTCGACGTGCCCGTCCGGCCAGATCGGCGCGGTGCCGGAGATCAGCACGCGGTCGCCGACGGTGATGGCGCGGCTGTAGCCGTACGTCTCCTCGTACGGTGCGCCCGATGCCACTCGCTGCCGTGCCATCACTTCTCCTTTCGCCGTGCGTGGCAGTCGACGAGGTGGTCGTCGACCAGTCCTGCCGCCTGCATGAGCGCGTACGCCGTCGTCGGGCCGACGAACGCGAAGCCGCGGCGCTTGAGCTCCTTCGCCATCGCCTTGGACTCGTCGGTCAGCGGTGGCACGTCGCCCAGCGTCTTCGGCGCCGGGCGCCCCTTCGCGTCGGGCGCGAACGACCAGAGCAGCTTGGCGAGTCCGCCCTCGAGCTTCAACGCCGCGTTCGCGTTCCGGATCGCCGCCTCGATCTTCGCCCGGTTGCGCACGATCGCGACGTCTGCGAGTAGCCGTTCGACGTCGTCCGGCCCGTACGCGGCGACCGTCTCCAGCTCGAAGCCGCCGAACGCCTTCCGGAACCCCTCGCGCTTGCGCAGGATCGTCAACCAGGACAGGCCGGACTGGAACGCCTCGAGCGTCATCCGCTCGTACAGGCCCTTGTCCGTACGGATCCGGCGTCCCCATTCCTTGTCGTGGTACGCGATGTACTCCGGCGCCGACAGGCCCCACGGGCAGCGCAGCTTGCCGTCCGGGCCGGCGACCGCGCCGGTCATGCGCCGGCCTCCACGAGGCGGGCGAACTTACGCAAGGAGCGGTTGACGAACGTCGTGAAGAGCGGGCCCCCGACGGCCCAGGCCAGCTTGCCGAGCGGTCCGAAGGGGACCGTGATCCGTTCCCACCACACCAGGCGGGTGCGGTGGCCGGAGACGGGCTCGAGGCGGAACCCGCCGTCGCCGCGCAACAGCCGGCCGACGTGCAGGACGTCGCACCGGGTCGGCGGCTCCCATGCTGTGACGATCATGTGGTCAGTAAAGCCGAGGGGACCGACACCCGTACGGGCTACGAGTCTGCCGCCCACGTCGTCCGCCGTGCCTTCGACGGAGGTCGCGAACATCCACTCGCCCTGCCGTTCCCAGGCCACGAGCATCGCCCAGACCCGTTCCAGCGGCGCGTGCACGATCACCGACGCGGTGACCTCGCCGCTACTCATTGTCGCAGCCCCGGCTCGCTCAGTTTCGCCGCATGCGACGGCCTGTCAGGCATCGTTCCGGTGTTCATTCTGGGCTTCTTCGACGAGCCGGACTGCGAGTTGTCACGTCTGGTGCGGGTCGGCCGAGGCCTGGGGGCGTGGGGGCTGCTGCGGGTACGGCTGGCTGAACGGCTGGGCGTACGACTCCGCCCGCAGTTGCCGCTGCTGCCGTTGCGCCGGCCGGGGCTGCGCTGGGTGACCTGGGTGCTCGTCGATGACCTCGTACGCCTCGGGCGGGCCGAACGCGTCGTCGTCATCCTGGTCCGCGGGCGCCCGGTGCTTGGCGGGGCCGGCGAGCTCGGCGATCAGCGCGTCGCGTTCGGCGATCTCGGTGACGAGCCGTTGCAGCACGTCGTCGACCTCGTCCATGCGGTATCCGCGCATCGTGACGGAGAAGTCGATGTCCTCCAGGTCCTCCGCGGTGAGCGGGCGGTCGGCCGGCAGCCGGACCTCCGGGCGGTCGGGGTACGCGCGCGCCATCGCGCCGCCGCGCCCGATCGCCACAGCCGCGGTGAGCCCGAGCAGGACGATCACCAGGGCGACCCAGATGTAGGTCATGGGCACGATCGTGCCACGCTGGGTCAACGCATTGGGTAGCGGGAGGTACACGGAGTGCGTCTCGGGTCGATCGACTTCGGACCCTCGGGGTACGCGGTGATGGCGATTGTGAACCGTACGCCCGACTCGTTCTTCGACCGCGGCGCCACGTACACCGACGCGGCCGCGCTCGATCGGGTCGCCCAGGTGGTCTCGGAGGGTGCCTCGATCGTCGATATCGGCGGGGTCAAGGCGGGGTACGGGCCGGAGGTCACTCCTGCCGAGGAGCTGCGGCGGACCGTGCCGTTCGTGGCGGAGGTGCGATCGCGGTTTCCGTCGGTGGTGATCTCGGTCGATACCTGGCGTTCGGAGGTGGCACGGGCTGCTTGTCTCGCCGGTGCGGACCTTCTGAACGACACGTGGGCGGGGGCCGACCCGCTGTTGGCCGAGGTGGCTGCGGAGTTCTCGGTCGGGCTCGTGTGCTCGCACACGGGCGGTCTGCCGCCTCGTACGGACCCGCACCGGATCGCGTACCCGGACGTGATGGCCTCGGTGGTCGCCGGGACCGTGGCGCTGGCCTCTCGCGCGGTCGAGGTGGGGGTGCGGCCGGACGGGATCCTGCTCGACCCGACGCACGACTTCGGCAAGAACACCTGGCACTCGTTGGAGATCTCGCGTCGCTTGGACGAGCTCGTGGCGACCGGTTATGCGGTGCTCGTCGCTCTGTCGAACAAGAAGTTCGTGGGGGAGACGCTCGACCTCCCCGAACCTGCCGACCGGCTGGCCGGCACGTTGGCGGTGACGGCCTTGGCCGCCTGGCAGGGGGCGCGGGTGTTCCGCGCGCACCAGGTGCCGGAGACGTTGCAGGTGCTGGACATGATCGCCTCCGTACGCGGCACCCGCCCGCCGGTGGCCGCGCGGCGCGGACTGTACTGAGCGCTTAATCCCCTTACCTGCTTGGCAGGTAGGTGCCCTTACGGCCCTCCGTTTCTCACGTGGCACTTACGCTGACGGCTCCAACGCACACGGGGAGGTCGGCACATGCATACCCGTCTGATCGCGCGCGTCGCGCTCATCGCCGCCGTCTTGCTCACTCCGTTCTTCCTGGCGCCGTCCGCACATGCGGCGGATCCGATCTACGGCTACAAGAACCAGGCGACCGGTCGGTGCATCGACGACACCGACAGCGGTTTCCGTACGTGGGACTGCAACGGCACCAACCCGCAACGCTGGACCGTGCACTCTTGGGCGGATGGCACGGTGCGGTTCCAGAACGTCAACACGGGCCGCTGCATGGACGACAGCGACCAGGGTTTCCGTACGTGGGGCTGCCACTCGGGCGAGACCCAGAGCTGGTTTGTCGTGTACTGGGCCGACGGCACGCGGCGGTTCCAGAACCAGGCGACTTCGCGGTGCATCGACGACAGCGACCAGGGCTTCCGGACGATGCCCTGCCACTCGGGTCAGACCCAGAGCTGGTTCCGCCAGTAGTCCCGTCTGGGCGAACGGCCGGGCGGCATGCGATGCTCTGCGATCATGGAGTTCGATGCGGCCCGGCGGCTCGTTCTGCGCCACGTACGCGACGCGTTCCCCGGCTTCCGGGCGGCGATGGTTTCTGGCTCGGTGGTCCGTAACACCACCACTCCCACCTCCGACATCGACGTGATCGTGCTCGTCGAGGACGGCGTGGGCTCGCGGCGCGAGGTGGTCGAGTGGGACGGGCACACGGTCGACCTGTTCGCGTACGACGACGACGGTCTGCACCGCTGGTTGGCGCAGGACATCGAACAGCGGCGGCCCGTACTGTCCACGTTGCTCCTCGACGGCGTGCCGGTG
The DNA here is from genome assembly GCA_963762635.1 of uncultured Actinomycetota bacterium. GTDB lineage: Bacteria > Actinomycetota > Actinomycetes > Propionibacteriales > Actinopolymorphaceae > Tenggerimyces. The sequence goes on along the minus strand of CAVXLQ010000002.1, from coordinate 53,363 downwards.
ACGGGTAGCGCCGCGGCGACCGACGCGGCGAAGGCGGCGGCCCAGTCGATCTTCGACGAAGGCCCCCGGCTGGTGAAGGGGCCGGAGCTGACGCGGATGCGGTACGTCGTGACGGACCTGCTGCTGGACGTCGAGTGGTCGATGGAGCGCGCGGAGACGTTGATGATCGCCGCGGAGCTCTTCTCCCGCGCTGGCGACCTGGTGTTGGCGGCGGCGCGGGTCTGGTCCGGGAAGGGCAAGTGGCTGCTGCAGGAGCTGCGCGACTACGACGCGGTGCTGACCGCGGACCTGGTGGCCGGCCTGGACGAGGTGGCCCACTCAGACGCCCGCCGCTTGCTGATCGAGTCCGTCGAAACAGCCCTCGACCACGTCGGCGGCCGCTACCTCGTCGGCCGCTCCGACGAAGGCTGACCCGCCCCGGCCTGGGCGGTGATCATGATCCGTTTGATGAAGGCGGATCGGCGTATAGAACCGGTCGGTCTTCATGACCACAATCATGATCACGGTCATGATCACGGGCGATGGCCACCCCGGGCGGGCGGTCGGGCAGTCACCGGTAGACGAGTGTGGGAACGCGCAGGTCGGCGAGCTGGCCGTCAGGGCAGCTCCAGGAGTCGGGTCGCCCCGGGGAACGGGTGGGCAGGCGAAGCCTGCCCTTAACGACCTGCGTCGGGCCGCCGAGAGGCTCCATGTCAACGGGTCAGGTCGCGCAGCGACCTGATCTCTGCGAAGCAGAGACGCGAAGCGCCCTTGACATGGAGGGCGGCCCATAAACTCCCGGGGCGACCCATCAGTTGGCCATCGAGCTGGCCACCGCACAGCTCCAACCAACGCGGACTCCCGAGCTCGTGACCTGCCGAGGACGTGCTCGTGACCTCGCGGAGTGAGTGCTCGGTGCTCGCTGACCTCGCGACCTCGCGGAGTGACGGTGCTCGTGACCTCGGGAAGTGACCGGTGCTCGTGACCTCGCGACGTATGACGGTGCTCGTGACCTCGCGGAGTGACCGGTGCTCGTGACCTCGCGATGTATGACGGCTCGTGACCTCGCGATGTGACCGGTGCTCCTGACCTCGCGACGTATGGCGGTGCTCGTGACCTCGCTCCAGCTCGCAAGCTCGGCAGCCAGGACGGCGCGGTGGCGGCCTGGGCGGTGATCATGATCTGTTTGATGAAGGCGGATCGGCGTAGAGAACCGATCGGTCTTCATGATCACGATCATGATCACGGGGCGACGGCCACCACAGGCGGGCGGCCGAGGCGGTCTGGCATCGGGGAATCCGTGGGCTGCCTGAACGGGCACTCAGGCGGTCAGATCGCCTCTGCCGCAGTCGGTCAGGACCGGTATGCCGATCTTGCGTACATGCCGCGGGAACTGTGCGGGATAATGGGCGATCGAACCGACACGCGTTGGCGGCGTGGGCACCGGACCACGGTGTAAGTCGTCGCGCACAGATCACAGGAAGGGAGTGCGCGCATGGCGGCCATGAAGCCGCGGACAGGCGACGGACCGCTGGAGGTCACCAAGGAGGGCCGCGGCATCGTCATGCGGGTCCCACTCGAGGGTGGCGGGCGGCTCGTGGTCGAGCTCTCGGCCGACGAGGCCAGCGAGCTTGGCGACGCGCTCAAGTCGGTGGTCCCCTAGATCGCGTTGACGCGTAACGACCCAACACTCTGAGCCCCGGCTGGACCACGATGTCCGGCCGGGGTTCTCGCTGCCCGCAGTCATCCCATCACCGTCCGAATCCGGACACCTTCCCAACCTTTCGGCCGCGCAGCCCCTTCTCCTCGAGTAACGCGAGTGGCGTTTGCATACCGCGTATGCAAGCATCGCTCCAAGCACCAGGTGCTGTACGGGGGTCGGCACGAACACGGGGATGCATGACCAGCCTTGTCCTCTGGGGACCGATCCCTCCCGATCTGACCCTGGGAGGTCATGCATGAAGTGGTGGAAGCAACGGGGGAGAACGGCGAGCCTCGCCGTTCTGGCCACAGGAATCGCCGGCGTTCTCGTCGCCGGGACTGGCAGCGGCCTGGCCGCGATCCCGGCGGCGGCGCCCGGCGCCCAGCCGACGGTCAAGACAGGTCCCCTGGGCTCGGTCACGCTGGTGACCGGTGACCGGGTGACGCTGTACGCCAAGGACGGCTCGAAGGCGAGCATCACGCCTGGCGAGGGCCGCCGTGGCATGACGTTCAGTACGCATCGCGCCGACGGCAAGCTGTACGTCATCCCGCGCGACGCCCAACCGCTGGTCCAGTCCGGGAAGGTGGACCGGCGGCTGTTCGAGGTTCTCGCGCTCGCGAAAGCGCCGCGGCACAAGAGCATCCCGCTGATCGTCACGTACGCCAAAGGCAAGAACGGAGCCACCGCGCTCCGCCAGGCCGGCGCCAAGACCGAGCGCACGCTGCCGGCCATCGGCGGCACCGCCGTCAGCGTCGAAACAGCAGAGACCAGCGACTTCTGGCAGGGGATCACCGGCCCGACCACACTCAGCGCCGGCCTGGAGAAGATCTGGCTGGACGCGATCAAGAAGCCGGTCCTCGACCAGAGCGTGCCGCAGATCGGCGCGCCCGCCGCGTGGGCGAAGGGCTTCACCGGCAAGGGCGTCAAGGTCGGCGTGGTCGACACCGGCATCGACGCCACCCACCCGGACCTCGCCCCGCAGATCGCCGCGGCGAAGAACTTCACCGAGGAGGACGCGAAGGACATCGTCGGCCACGGCACCCACGTAGCCTCGACGATCGCCGGCACCGCGGCCGCTTCGGAAGGCAGATATAAGGGCGTGGCGTACGAAGCCAAGCTGCTGGACGCCAAGGTCTGCGAGGAGTTCGGCTGCTACGAGTCCGCGATCCTCGACGGCATGCAGTGGGCGGTCGACCAGGGCGCCAAGGTCGTCAACATCAGCCTCGGCGGTCCCGACAGCCCGGAGCTCGATCCGCTCGAGGAAGCCGTCAACACGCTGACCGAGACGACCGGCACGCTGTTCGTCGTCGCCGCCGGCAACGACGGTGACTTCGGCGCGAAGACGGTCGGCTCGCCCGGCAGCGCCGACGCGGCGCTCACCGTGGGTGCGGTCGACAAGCAGGACGAGCTCGCCTCGTTCTCCAGCCGTGGCCCGCGGATCGGCGACGGCGCGGTCAAGCCCGACCTCACCGCTCCGGGCGTCGACATCGTCGCCGCGCGCTCCAAGGACGCCAGCATCGGCACCCCGGTCGGCGACAGGTACCTGAGCCTCTCGGGTACGTCGATGGCCACCCCGCACGTCGTCGGTGCGGCAGCGATCCTGGCCCAGCAGCACCAGGACTGGACCGGTCCGCAGCTCAAGGCCGCGCTGATGGCGTCGGCCAAGCCCCACCCCGAGCTCAACGCGTTCGAGCAGGGCGCGGGCAGGGTCGACGTCGCGAAGGCGATCACCCAGTCGGTCCTGAGCGAGCCGGTCAGCCTATCGTTCGGCACCCAGCTGTGGCCGCACGGCGACGACCAGCCGGTGACGAAGACGCTGACGTACCGCAATGCTGGAACGGCCGCGGTCACGCTCGCCCTCGCCGCCAAGATGACCGGTCCGGACGGCGAGTCCGCGCCGGCAGATGCGCTGACGTTGAGCGCGAACGAGGTCACCGTCCCCGCGGGCGGCACCGCCAACGTCACCGTCACGGCCACCACCAAGCACGCCGGACCGGACGGCTTCTACAGCGGCAGCATCACCGCGACCGCCGGAGCGGCAACGGTGACGACCCCGCTCGGCGTCGAGAAGGAGGTCGAGAGCTACGACCTCACGATCAACCACCTGGACCGCGACGGGAAGCCCGCCGCCGACTACAGGGACCTGCTGTACGGCATCGACGCCGACTTCTTCAACAGCTACTACGGAGCCACGGGCACCACGAAGGTCCGGCTGCCCAAGGGCAAGTACGTCGTGGACAGCCTGATCGTCACCGGCGACGAGGAGAACCTCACCTTCAGCAGCCTCGTCCGCCCGACCCTCGTCCTCGACCACGCCGTCGTGCTGAACGTCGACGCCCGTGACGCGAAGCCGATCTCGGTCGAGGTCGAACGGAAGTCGGCGAGCACGGTGCTGGCCGACCTCGGCTACGACGTCATCAAGCCGGATGGCGGCCTGAGCGCGACGATCCTGGGCGACACGTTCGAGGGCTTCTTCTCCGCGCACCAGGGCGAGCCCGCCGCCCAGGGCTTCGTGGCCCACGTCAACACCCAGCTCGCCGAGCCGGACGCGGACGGATCGTTCTTGAACTCGCCGTATCGCTACAACCTGCCCTGGTTCCTGAACGGCCGGATCTTCACCGGCTTCGAGAAGTCGGTCCGCGACCGTCAGCTCGCCAAGGTCACGGCCTCGGCGTCGCAGACACTGCCGGGACGCAAGTCCATGAAGGTGGTCTACGGCAACAGCCCGAGCGGCGGCGGAGGGTGGGCCGCGGGGCTGGTCTCGGACCTGCCGTCGAAGGTCGTGGAGTACAACCAGCCCGAGGGAACGATCTGGTCGAGCGACTTCAGCGAGTTCGTCGTCGACGAGGAGGGGTGGCCGTCCGACCAGACCGCGCTCAGCTCCGCGCCGAGGACGCTGAAGGCGGGCAAGAGCTACACCGAGCGCTGGAACGCCGCGGTGTTCGGCCCGTCGTTCCCGGGCAAGGAGGGCATCCGGTACGCCGCGAGGGCGGGTGACTACCTGGCCGTGAGCGTCCCGACGTTCTCCGACCAGGACGGGCACGGCGGCGGCTCGCTGGCCGACTCGGAGTACACGAAGCTGTTCCGGAACGGCCAGCTGGTGGCCGAGACCGAGTACGCCGCGTACGTCGACGTCGACAACCTGCCGGCCGGGCGCGGCGAGTTCACGCTCGAGTCGCACGTCGACCGCGCCACGATCTCCCCGTTCAGCACGGTGGAGGACGTGACGTGGAAGTTCCGCTCCGGCCACGTGGCCGGTGACGAGTTCAAGGCGCTGCCCTTGTGGTCGGTGCAGTTCAAACCCGCGGTCGACGCGACGAACTATGCCAAGCGCAAGCCGCTGGTCCTGCTCCCGCTGACCGCGCAGGCGGTGGCCGGCTCGCCGGTCGGCAAGCTGCGCAAGCTGAAGGTCGAGGTGTCGTACGACGACGGCGACACGTGGCACAAGGCGCCGCTGCTGCCGTCCGGCAAGAACGCCTGGAAGGCGGTGCTGAAGCCGAAGAACGCGAAGTTCGTCTCGCTCCGCGCGACGGCTGAGGACAGCTCGGGCAACGAGCTGGAGCAGACGCTGATCCGGGCGTACGGCGTCCGTTAACGGACGGCGCGCGCGTGGAGAGCTGGCGGGATCCAGCCAACGCCGGATCCCGCCAGCTCGGACTCCCCACGTGCGTTCACCTCTTGCTCACAATGCGGAGCATGGGATCGATTCCTCTCCTGCGGGCCGTCGTGCTCGCGGCCGCGCTGGTTCTCACGGGCGCGACAGCGCCGGCCTCGGCAGCCCCGAGCCCGGCCGCCGAGCCACAGCAGGCGGTGACGTTGCTGACCGGCGACCGCGTGGTGCTGCTCTCGCCCGGCGGCGCGCAGCTGTCGGTGCTGCGCGGTCCGGGTCGGCGCGACGTGAGCTTCCAGACCGAACGGTCCCGCGGGCATCTCTACGTGATCCCGACCGACGCCGCGCCGCTGGTCGCGAACGGGACGCTGGACCGGCAGCTGTTCGATGTCACCGAGCTCGCCGCGTCCGGCTATCACGACCGGCTGCCGGTGATCGTGACCGGCGGGACGCGCTCGTTCGCAGGCGCGGGCGTGTCCGCCGTCCGTTCGCTGGCTGCGGTCGGCGGCGTCGCGATGCGGCTCGACCAGCCCAGCACGTTCTGGAAAGCCCTGCTGAGCAAGCAGGTCAGCGGCCGGGTGTGGCTCGACCGGCAGCGCAAGGTAGACCTCGACCAGAGCGTGCCGCAGATCGGCGCGCCGGCCGCCTGGCAGGCCGGGTTCACCGGGCGCGGCGTGAAGGTCGCGGTGCTCGACACGGGCGTGGACGCGGCGCATCCGTCGCTCGCGGGCCAGGTCGTCGCGAGCAAGAACTTCACCACCGACCCAGCCGGTGACGGCTTCGGCCACGGCACCCACGTCGCGTCGACGATCGCGGGGAAGAACAGCAAGTACCGCGGCGTCGCGTACGAGGCGCAGATCCTCGACGGCAAGGTCTGCGACAACTCCGGCAGCTGCCCGGACTCCGCGCTGATCGAGGGCATGAACTGGGCCGCGGTCGAGATGGGTGCGCGCGTGATCAACCTCAGCCTGAGCGGTGAGGACACGCCGGACCTCGACCCGCTCGAGCAGGCGGTCAACGACCTGACCGCGCGGACCGGCGCGTTGTTCGTCGCGGCGGCGGGCAACCGGCCGCGTTGTACGCAAGGGGAGTACGTGAACTCGCCCGCCACCGCGGACGCCGCGCTGTCGGTCGGCGCGATCGACCGGAACGAGCAGCTCGCGGTGTTCTCCTGCCGCGGCCCGCGGGTCGGCGACCTCGGTTTGAAGCCCGACGTGACCGCGCCCGGCGTCGGCATCGTCGCGGCGCAGGCGGCCGGCACGGAGATGGGCCCGGTCGTCGAGCCCGGCTACATTCGCGCGTCCGGTACGTCGATGGCGACGCCGCACGTGGCCGGAGCCGCCGCCCTGCTCGCGCAGCAGCACCCGTCGTGGAAGGGATCCGACCTCAAGGCGGCGCTGACGGCGTCGGCGTGGCCGAACCCGTCGTTGCGGCCGTACGACCAAGGCTCGGGTCGGATCGACGTCGCCGCCGCGATCGAGCAGAACGTGGTCGCGGCGCCGGGCGGCGTGTCGTTCGGCAAGCAGGCTTGGCCGCACGACGACGACGTGCCGGTGTCGCGACAACTGACGTACCGCAACCTCGGGTTGACGCCGGCGACGCTCGCCGTCGAGGCGACCCTGTTCGACGCGAGCGGACAGCCCGCGCCCTCCGGCGCGCTGACCGTGAGCGCGTCGAGCGTCACCGTGCCGGCCGGGGGATCGGCCACGATCACGGTGACCTCGAACACCCGGCACAACGGCCCACCCGGCATCTACTACGGCCGTGTCGTCGCGAGCGGCGGCGGCCAGACCGTCGGTGTGCCAGTCGCGGTCGAGGTCGAGCCGGAGACCTACACCCTCACGCTCGCGGCGATCGACCGCAAGGGCGCCTTGACAGGCAACGTCGTGACGACGGTGTACAACATCGACGACCCCGACGGTCTGTGGATCCACCCGACCGATCCCTCGGGCGTGGTGACCGTGCGCGTGCCGAAGGGCCGCTACCACCTGGAGACGTACATCGGGACGGCGCGGAGCGATGGTGGTTGGGACACGGCGATGCTCGTTCGTCCGTTGATCGAGATCGCCGCCAACACGCGCGTCAACCTGGACGCCAGGCTCGCGAAGCCTGTCAACGTGACCTTGCCACGCAAGTCGGCCGACGCCGCGATCATCGACATCGGCTATCTGCGCAAGCACGCGCGGGGCGATCACATCTCGGGCTACCTGACCTGGACGCTCGACGGCTTCTTCACCGCGCACCTCGGACCGACCGTTGCGGACAGCGACTTCATCTCGCGCGTCACCGGGCAGTGGGGCGAAGAAGGGCCGAAGGAGAACTTCGCGAACACGCCGTACTTCTATGCGCTGAACTGGTTCGGCTACGGCAGGTACGTCACCGGGTTCAAGCGCACGGTGAAGGACAGCCAGCTGGCGAAGATCACGTCCACGTTCTCCTCGACGGTGTCGAAGCGCGCCGGGCTGAAGTACACCTACGGGTTGGCGCCGGGGACGTCGGCGGGTGGGGCGTCGTTGGGTGTGCCGTACGACCTGCCCGGGCGGGCGACGCAGTACGTGCAGCCGGACGGTGTTGCCTGGAACGAGTCGTTCGACGAGGTCGTGCGGGATCCGGACAACGTGCCGGTCACGGTGACGACGCTGCGCGCTGACGAGCGCTACCTGCGGGCGGGCGATCGCATGTCGGAGCAGTGGAACGCGGCGGTGTTCGGGCCGACGTGGCCGACGGGCGGCAAGAACCCGCCGGTCGCGCGCAACGGCGACTCGATCGTGATGGACGTCCCTTTGTTCTCCGATGCCGCCGGGCATGCCGGGACGTCGGCGGTGGATGCCGGCAGCACGGTGCTGTACCGGAACGGGCAGCAGGTCGCCGAATCGTCCGAGCCGGGCTCCTTGTTCGCGGACGTTCCGGCGGCGTCGGCGACGTACCGGTTGGCGACGACGGTCGAGCGGTCGGTGGCGGATTTCTCCACCAAGCAGGCGATTTCGTGGACGTTCCGGTCGGGCCACGTCGAGTCGGAGACGCGGCTGCCGACGGCGGTGGCGCGGTTCGCGCCGGCGGTGGACTCGCGCAACCGTGCCACGCGGCGGTCGGAGTGGGTGCAGATGTCGTTGGATCCGTTGCCCGACTCGGCGTTCGGAACGGTGCGGCGCCCGACCGTGGACGTGTCGTTCGACGACGGCAAGTCCTGGTCGCGGGCTTCGGTACGGCCGTCGCGGCATGGTGACTTCGAGGTGCTGGTGTCGCCGCCGAAGTCCGGTGCGTACGTGTCGCTGCGGGTGTCGGCGACGGACCGGTTCGGCAACCGGCTCGACCAGAGCGTGGTGCGGGCGTACGGGCTGCGCTAGTCGGCGGCCTCGTCGAGGAGGGCGAGGAGCTTCTTGGGGGCGATCTGGCGGTACGCGTCCTCGATGAGCTCCTCGATCCGCACCCAGTCCGGCGGGACGTCGAGGTAGATGCCGATCCAGCCGCGGTGGCCGACGTACGGCGGACGGTAGTACCGCTCGGGGTCGGTCGCGATCAGCTCGCCCTGCACGCCCTCACCCGCGGCGGCCCAGATCCCGACGCGGTCGTCGTGGTGCTGGTTGGCGTAGGAGACGAACACCTTCTTGTCGCGCACGAACCAGGTCGGCTCGCCGTGGCTGAGCCGTTCGGTCGCCTCGGGCAGAGCGAGGCAGAGCTTCCGGATCCGGTCGAGCGGGTCGCTTGCCATAACGCCTATTGTCGCGAACATGCGAGTCGCCTTGCTCACCCGGGAGTACCCGCCGAACGTCTATGGCGGCGCTGGCGTCCATGTCGACTACCTGAGCCGTGAGCTGCGGCCGCTGGTGGATCTCTCGGTGCACTGCCTGGGGGAGCCGCGGGAGGGGGCGGTGGCGCACTCGGAGCAGGACGTCCGGCTGCCCGGCGCGAACCCGGCGTTGCGGATCTTCGCGGCGAACCTGGAGATGGCTTCGGCGACGGCTGACGCCGAGCTGCTGCACTCGCATACGTGGTACGCGAATCTCGCCGGGCACGTGGGCAGCTTGCTGCACGGCGTACCGCACGTGCTGACCGCGCACTCGCTGGAGCCGCGTCGGCCGTGGAAGGAGGAGCAGCTTGGCGGCGGCTACCGGCTGTCCTCGTGGGCCGAGCGGACGGCGTACTCCGGCGCCGCTGCGGTGATCGCGGTGAGCGACGCGATGCGTTCCGATGTGCTGGAGTGCTACCCGTTCCTGGACGCGTCGCGGGTGCGGGTCGTGCACAACGGGATCGACACGTCGCTCTACTACCCGGTCGAGGAGACCTCCGTGCTGACCCGGGTGGGGATCGACGTCGCGCGGCCGTACGTCGTGTTCGTCGGCCGCATCACCCGCCAGAAGGGCGTGGCGCATCTGGTGCGAGCGGCCTCCTGGTTCGATCCCGACGCGCAGATCCTGTTGTTGGCTGGCGCGCCGGACACCCCGGAGATCGCCGCGGAGATCTCGTCGGCCGTTTCGTCGCTGCAGGCATCCCGCGAGGGTGTGGTGTGGGTCCAGGAGATGCTGCCGCGCGAGGACATCCTGCAGGCATTGACGCACGCGACGGTGTTCTGCTGTCCGTCGATCTACGAGCCGCAGGGGATCGTGAACCTCGAGGCCATGGCCTGCGAGACCGCCGTCGTGGCGAGCGCGGTGGGCGGCATCCCGGAGGTGGTGGCGGACGGCTCGACCGGCCTGCTGGTGCCGTACACGCCGGACGACGCGGAGACGTTCGAACGCGCCTTCGCCGACGCCGTGAACGACCTGCTGCGAGATCCCGCCCGCGCCACCGAGCTGGGCCGCGCCGGCCGCGCCCGCGCGATCAGCGACTTCGACTGGTCGGCCATCGCCCAACAAACCCTCGCGGTGTACGACTCCGTCCGCTAGTCCCTTCGACCCGCTGCCCACAACTCTCCCGACTTCACCCACGCAACCGGGGTTGAGGACACCATTGCCACGTTGTGGAGCCCCGGCTCGGTGGGTGGAGTGCGTCGGGGTTGGGGACGGACGGTGGGTTAGAGGATGACCTCCTGGCCCTTCCCCAGTACGGTCACGCCGTCTGCCGACACCGTGAATCCGCGGGCCCGGTCGTGCTCGTGGTCGACGCCGATCTTCGCGTTGTCCGGCACCACGATGTTCTTGTCCAGGATCGCCCGCTTGATCACCGCGCCGGCGCCGATGACCGTGTTGTTCAGGATCACCGACTCGTCCACCCGAGCGCCGCGGCCCACGCGAACGCCGGGCGACAGCACGCAGTGGTCCACGGCGCCGCCGGCGATGATCGAGCCCATCGACAGGATCGACTCGTTCGCCTGGCCGCCCTCCACCAGCTTCGCGCCCGGGTACTGCGGGAAGCTCGTGTAGATCGGCCACTGCCGGTTGTAGAGGTTGAACACCGGGTCGATCGACACCAGGTCCATGTGCGCCTCGTGGTACGAGTCGAGCGTCCCGACGTCGCGCCAGTAGAAGCGGTCCCGGTCGGTCGCGCCCGGCACCTCGTTCTCGGCGAAGTCGTACACGTTCGCCTCGCCCTTGGCGGTGAGCAGCGGGATGATCGAGCCGCCCATGTCGTGGACCGAGCCCTCGTCGTCCGCGTCCAGCCGCAGCGCATCGAGCAGCACGTCGGTCGAGAACACGTAGTTGCCCATCGAGACGAACGACTCGTCCGGACTGTCCGGTAGCCCCGGAGGCGAAGAGGGCTTCTCCAGGAACGCCTCGATCTCTCGCCCCGACGGCCCGCCCGCCTGGATCACGCCGAACGCCGAGGCCTGCGAGCGCGGCATCCGGATGCCCGCGACCGTCACGCCAGCGCCGGAGGCGATGTGCTGGTCGACCATCTGCGACGCGTCCATCCGGTAGACGTGGTCCGCGCCGAACACCACGACGTGGTCCGGCTGGTCGTCGTAGATGAGGTTCAGCGACTGGTAGATCGCGTCCGCGCTGCCCTGATACCAGCGCGGCCCGAGCCGCTGCTGCGCGGGCACGGGCGTCACATAGTTGCCGAGCAGCGTCGACATCCGCCAGGTCAGCGACACGTGCCGGTCGAGCGAGTGCGACTTGTACTGGGTCAGCACGCACAGCTGCCGGTACTCCGCGTTCGCGAGATTGGAGAGCACGAAGTCGACGAGTCGGTACGTGCCGCCGAACGGGACCGCGGGTTTCGCGCGGTCAGCTGTCAACGGGAGAAGCCTTTTGCCTTCCCCGCCGGCGAGAACGATGCCGAGTACACGCGGTTGCCTGGCCATAGGCGCACCTTAATCTCGGTAGGCGAACGCAGGTACTACTTCTGTTTCCATTCTTCGTAGAGCAAGCCGAACAGCACCTCGTCGACACGCTCCCCGTCCAGGTACCCCACCGACCGATGGACACCCTCGCGGACGAACCCGGCGGCCTCGGCGAGCGCGATCATGCCGGTATTGGTCGTCAACGTCTCGCAGCCGATCCGCAGCAGGGCACGGATCCGGAAGCCGTAGTCGACCAACACCCGTACGGCGTCGAGGCCGAAACCCTGCCCACGCGCTTCGGGGACCAGCGTGATGCCGAGGTGCGCGGCGCGGTGGTGGACGTCGATGCCCCACAGCAGTCCGTACCCCACGCCACTAGCTGGATCATCGGCCAGGTCGCGCGGAACGATCGTGAACACCGCGATCGTCGGGTCGACCTCGCCCACCTCCTTGTCGAACCGCGCGTAGGTAGCCTCGAGCGACTCCGGCCGCCACGGCCTGGAGTTCGTCACCTGCTGCAGGTCGGCGTCGGACTCGAGCCGATGGAACATCGGCACGTCGTCGCGAGCCGTCGCGCGGAGCAGAACTCGTTCCCCGTTCAGCATGGCCCGATATTCGCATAGCCCGTTGGGCCGTGCGGGGGAGAATGGGCAGGTGCCCGAACTGACCGCACCCGTTGCCCGCGTCCGGCTGTCGTTCCTCGCCGCGATCCAGGAGTTCCTCACCGAGGGGCGCGGGCACGCGTCCGACCGGACGATGCTCGGTCGCGAGACCCAGAAGTACGGCGCGACCTGGTCGACACCGGCGGGGTTCGCCGCGTACGTCGAGGCGATCAAGGCCGACGCGCTGCCGGAGACGCCGCGCCCCGAGGGCATCGTGGCGTCGACGACGCTCTGGTACGTCGACGGCGACGAGTACCTCGGCCGGCTCTCGATCCGGCACCAGCTGACCGAGTTCCTGTTCGAGCAGGGCGGCCACATCGGCTACGACGTACGCCCGTCCGCTCGCCGGCGCGGCCACGCCACGGCGATGCTCAAGGCGGCGCTGCCGATCACCCACGCGCTCGGGATCGACTCGGCGCTCGTGACCTGCGACGTCGACAACGCGGCCTCGCGCAAGGTGATCGAGGCCAGCGGCGGCGTGTTGGAGGACGAACGGGTGGGCAAGCTCCGCTTCTGGGTGCCGACCAGCTAGGAGTCCCGATGTCCGACCCGACGACGATCGCCGCGGGCGCGCCCGTCGCGACGCTGATCAACGTGTTCACCGTGCAGCCGGACCGCCAGCGCGAGCTCGTGGATCTGCTGGGCCGCGCGACCGAAGAGTTCATGCGGCACCAGCCGGGCTTCGTCTCGGCCAACATCCATGCCAGCGCCGACGGCGTACGGGTCGTGAAGTACGCCCAGTGGGAGTCGGCGGCAGCGTTCCAGACGATGCTCGCCGACCCGGCAGCCCAGCAGCACATGGGCGAGGCGGCCGCGCTCGCGGAGTCGTTCGAGCCGCACCTCTACACGGTGGAGTCGGTCCACCACCGCTGAGCCGGAGCCCGCGTTCGGTCCCGGCTGCTGGCGAGGACGCCGTGGGGCGGCTACCAGATCGGAGACAGGACGAACAGGCCGAACCACGTCGCGGCCACCGCGACGGGACAGCAGCGGCCGAGAACGGTGCCGGAGATCAGCGCGACGCCGAGCGGGATAGCCCACACCCAGTGGTGGCTCCAGGACACCGGCGAGCAGAGCAACGCCATCGTGCCGCAGACCGACACGCTGGCGAGACGGTCGCCGCGCAGCCAGAGGGCGCGGGTGAGCCACAAGGCCGCGCCGACGGTGACGAGGACCAGGGCCAGCCAGAGGTGCCCACCACCGGCCGTGTCTCCGGTGATGCGGATGAGAAGGCCGTTCCAGGATTGGTTGCCGGCGTACGCGAGGGCGCCGATCCGACCGGTGTCGGGGAGCAGCTGGGTCCAGTACTCCCAGGCGGTCCGCGGCGCCATCACGAAGCCCACGACCACGGTGCCGGCGAACGCCGCCGTGGCATGCGCCAACGCGCGCCACTGGCGGGTGACTAGCAGGAGGGCGAAGAAGACGAGCGGGGTGAGCTTGATCCCGGCAGCGATCCCGATCCAGATTCCCCGCCAGGATGTCTCGGATCCACGAGGTCGTAGACGATGACCGCGCAAAGGATCAGGTTGATCTGCCGGTAGGAAAGGGTCTCCCGGACCGGCTCGACCAGCAGCGAGGCGGCGGTGACCGCCACGAGAATCGCCGGCTGCGGGCGACCGGCGAAGAGCTTGGCGAGCCCTAGCCGCCACAGCGTCACCAACGCCACCACCGACGCGGCGATCGAGGTCGCGTACGCCAGCGGCCACGGCAGCCAGGCGAACGGCACGAAGACCAACCCGCTGAACGGCGGATAGGTGAACGGCAGCGGGCTGTTCTCGAGGCGAGCCGTGTACAAGGTCGAAGGGTCGGGTTGCGGATCGGGTCACGTCAGGCGGGCTTGACCCGCCACAGCCACTTCGCCTCGAGCTCGGCCGCCATGTCGACCTCGCAGGCGCGGGCGAGCAGCAGGGTGTGGGCGAGCACGTCGGCGAGCTCCTCGCGGAACGCCGCCTCCAGCTCCTCGGGCGACCGGCCGTTCGCCCGCGCCTGGCCGGTGCGCTTGAGGAACGCCTGGGTCAGCTCGCCGACCTCTTCCTGCAGCTTGAGCAGATGCCAGGTCTCGGTCCGTTCGAAGCCGTGCGAGGCGGCGTAGGCCGTACTCACCGCCTCCACCCGACGGGAGAGGTCGTCCAGTTCCATCGGAGCTACGGCTTCTTGACCGCGCAGAGCAGGCCGTCGCCGACCGGAAGCAGCAGCGGGATCACGCGTTCGTCCTCGAGTAGGGACTTGTTCAGCTCGCGGATCGTCACCGTCGACGGGTCGCGCTGCGCGGGGTCGGCGACCCGGTCGTGCCACAGCGTGTTGTCGATCGCCACCACGCCACCCGGGCGCAGCAGGCGGAGCGCCTCGGCGAAGTACTCCGGGTACTCCTTCTTGTCACCGTCGCAGAACACCAGGTCGTACCCGCCGTCGGTCAGCCGCGGCAGGACGTCCAGCGCGCGGCCGGTGATCAGCCGCGTGCGCTGCGGTGGGATCCCGGCATCGGCGAACGTCTCCCGCGCGAGCCGCTGGTGCTCGGCCTCGACGTCGACCGAGGTGAGCGTGCCGGACGGCACCATCCCGCGGATCAGCCAAACGCCTGACACGCCACAGCCCGTTCCGACCTCGACGACCGACTTGGCCTGCAGCAACGTGGCCAGGAAGCGCAGCGTGGCGCCCCCACCAGGGCCGATGGGAGGTGCGCCCACCTCCGCACCCCTGGCGCGGGCGGCCGCGAGGACCTCGTCCTCGGCGACGTAACTGTCGGCGTACGCCAGGCTCGCGGCGTTCAGCGGCGTGCTGATGGCTGCCTCCTCAAGACCGTCGCCTACGTTCCGTGACGGAAGCCTAGTCGCGGTCGGCTCGTCGAAGCAGCGGCGGCGGCGTGTCGCAGCCACAAATGGCCGTCGGAGTGAAACTGAGCGAGCCGAGCCGCGACCAATGACGGCTAGTTGCGCAGGCCAGGAGTGGTGGGAGGACCACTGGATCAGACCTCAGGTGGACGGTCCCTCAGGGGAAACCCTGAGTCTAAGAAGACCCTAAATCCGGGCCCGGAACCGATCCGGTTGGGCCGTCCGTTGGGGATGATGTGAGCATCCGCCGCACCGGCGGGTGCCGACGGTACTCCCTACACCGGCGGCAGGTGGTGAGCAGTTGTGGGCATGGCAAGCATGACCGCGACTCTCACGTGGAGAGGGGGAGCCGCTCCGGTGATCGATCAACCGAGAGACACGGCCACCGCGTCGCCCGTCGAGCAGACCGAAGAAGAGGTCTGGACGCCGCCGTCGTGGGAAGAGATCGTCCGTACGCACTCAGCTCGCGTCTACCGGCTCGCATACCGGTTGACCGGTAACAAGCATGACGCCGAGGACCTCACTCAGGAGGTCTTCGTTCGGGTCTTCCGTTCGCTGAACACCTACACACCCGGCACGTTCCAGGGCTGGCTGCACCGCATCACGACCAACCTGTTCCTCGACCAGGCGCGCCGCAAGCAACGCATCCGCTTCGACTCGCTGCCCGAGGACGCGTCCGAGCGCCTGGCCGGCTCCGAGCCGAGCCCGGCCCAGTCGTACGACGACCGGCACCTCGACGCCGACATCCAGGCGGCGCTCGACGGGCTGGTCCCGGAGTTCCGCGCGGCTGTCGTCCTCTGCGACATCGAAGGACTGTCGTACGAGGAGATCGCCGCTACGCTCGGCGTGAAGCTGGGAACGGTCCGGAGCCGGATCCACCGTGGCCGCGCGCACCTGCGCGCCGCGCTGGCGCACCGGATGCCCGAGCGAGCCGGCGCCGAGTCGGACGCCCTCGACCTCGAGACCGAGCGAGTCGTCACCGGAGGAGGCAGTACGTCGTGAGCCATGACACACCCTGGCTCTCGTCCCTCGTCGACGCCGAGCTCGACCATGAGTCGCGGGACCAGCTGTTGGCCCACCTCGCGCACTGCGATGAGTGCCGCGAGGTCGTGGAGGCCAACCGCCGGGTCAAGTCCGTGGTCAGCTCACTGCCGGATCCCGTTCCCTCCGAGTCCTTCGTCGCTGGGCTGCTGAAGGTCGGCGCCCCCCAAGATCCAACACAGCCCCCGATGCCACCGCCTCCGGTCGCCCCGCGGCGCCGGTTGCGAGGCTTCAGTCGTCCGCGTTCAGGTCCGTTCGCCGGCCGTCCGAGCAACCTCGCCGCAAGCTCCGGGCCTGGTCGGGCAAGCCGGTTCGGCCGGCCACTCCGCGTCGGAGTGGCCGGTGCTGTTTCGCTGGCCGGGATGGCGTTCGTCGTCGCGTTCGCCGCCGGCGGCGAGACCAACCAGCCATCCCCGGTCTCCGTCGCCCCGCCCGTCGAACAGTTCTCCGTCGAACATGCCGGCACCGTCGCCAACCAGCCGTTGGGCGATGCCGGCGCGATCACCGCGTCCTTCGACCGAGGAGTCCTGACCGGCGTCATCGGACGGTGACGGCCACGTGTCCTCCTCGCACCTTCGCTCCTCGTCCGCCCTGCGGCTGCTGGCGCTCGTCGTCGTAGCCGGGCTCATGCTGAGCAGCGGCCTCTCCTCGACCGCCACCGCGGGGGCGCGTACGGACCAGCCGCCGGCGCCCGACGGTACGGAGGGCGCTGACGAGCCCATCGCGTTGGACCTGTTGGCCCAGGCGACCGCCGCCGAACGTACGGTCGCCTACCTCGGCACCCAGTTCGTCTCGGTCTGGCGGGGCTCGGCCAGCAGCTCCGAGCTCGTCGACCTCACCAACCTGCCGGGCAAGGGCACGGTCGTCCGCGTCCGCGGCGGCGACTCCACCGGCGCGGCCGACCAGGCGCGCTTCGTCGCCGCGCGGTCCGGCACCGACGTGAGCCGCCTCGCCACCGCCGACGGCGAGACGTCGACGCTGGCCGACAACTACGCGGTCACGGTCGCCGGCGCCGCCCGTTCCGCCGGTCGCCCGGCCACGATCGTCGAGGCCCACTCCGTTGCCGGTGCGATCGCGGCCCGGTTCTGGATCGACAACGAGACCGGGCTGCTGCTGCGCCGCGAGCTCTACGCCTCCGACGGATCCCTCGAACGTGCCAGCGGCTTCATCGACCTCTCTCTCGACCCCGACGTGTTCGTCTCGCACCTGCCACCGATGCTCGAGCAGGCGGAGGGGCTGAAGGTCTCACCCGCCGCGTACACCTCGCTCACGGCGGCCGGCTGGACGTGCTGCGCGCCGGAGGTCGCGGGTGCGCTTCGGCTGACCGACGTACGCCGTTCCGCCGACGGCACGTCGCTGCATCTGGCGTACTCCGACGGCCTCACCACCGCCTCGGTGTTCGAGCAGCAGGGGCGCCTCGACGCGTCGTCGCTGGACGGTTTCAGCGAGGTCGGTTCGGGCAAGGCTCGTCACTACGTTCGCTATGGGCTGTCGTCGTACGCGGTCTGGGCGAGCGGCGAGACGGTGTACACGGCGGTCAGCGACACCCCGCGGGGACTGGACGCGCTGTTGGCCACGTTCCCCCACAACGGGACCGACCCCGGAGCGTCCGGCAACGGTCTCGGACAGCGACTGGACCGAGGCATGACGCGGATGGTCTCCTGGTTGAACCCGTTCGACTGAACCGGATCCGTTCGGAGCGGTCGTCCGCGGGGGAACATGGGTAACGTGGATTACCCGTACGGGTTGCACGAGGGAGAGGGCCCGGATGTCCGAGCCACAGGAGGGGCGTCAACAACGCCCGGATGACGAGCCGACGACGGCCTTACCCGGCCAGCCGCCGGCTCCTTCGCCCAACCCTTACGCCGGCCAGTCCTACGGCTCACCCTTCGCACCGCCCGGCGGCCAGCCTTTGCCGCCGCCGATGCCGCCGCCCAGTTGGCGGCCTCCGGGCTACCCGATCGGCCGACCCGACTTCGAGCCGCCGCCCGCGTGGGCGCGGCCTGGCCCCGCGATGCCGGCTCCTTCGCAGCAGCCGTTCGGCGTGACTTCGCTGGACCGTACGGCGACCGCGCCAGTGTCGACCGGACCTCGTCGCGGCACCTTGGTGATCGTCGCGATCGTGATCGCGCTCGTCGCTGGAGCGATCGGCGCGGTGGCGGGAACGTACGGCACGCTGCGCTTCGCCGACCCGGTCGCCGGCGATCCGGCGCCGCCGATCAAGGACGACCTGGGCGACAAGGAGAAGGCGTTCCCGAAGCCGGAGAACGTCGCGACCGTCGCCGAGGCGATGCTGCAGAGCGTCGTGCAGATCAAGGTGTCGTCGAAGGCAGGGAAGGCGACCGGCTCGGGCTTCGTGATCCGAGACGACGGCCACATCCTGACCAACAACCACGTGATCGCGATGGCCGCGACCGACGGCACGATCACGGTCGGCTTCGACAACGGCGAGGAAGCGTCGGCGAAGATCGTCGGGCGGAGTCCCTCGTACGACCTCGCGGTGATCCGCGTGACCGGGGTCGACAACCTGCATCCCGTCGCGTTGGGCGACTCCGACGGCGTGATCGTGGGGGAGCCAGTCGTGGCGATCGGCTCGCCGCTGGGGCTCGCCGGAACGGTGACCAGCGGCATCGTGAGCGCGCGGAACCGACCGGTGACGGCTGGCGGGGAGGGCGAGAGCTCGTTCATCAACGCGTTGCAGACCGACGCGGCGATCAACCCGGGCAACTCCGGCGGGCCGTTGGTCAACCTGCGCGCCGAGGTGATCGGGGTGAACTCCGCGATCGCGACGCTCGGGCAGGAACCGGGGGCCGAGGAGGGGCAGACCCAGGGCAACATCGGGCTCGGCTTCGCGATCCCCATCAACCAGGCGCGGCGCACGGCGGATCAGATCATCCGGAACGGTTTCGCGGTCTATCCGGTGATGGGCGCGACGGTCGATGTGCGCTTCGACGGGCCTGGCGCTCGGGTGGTCGAGGTGACTCCGGGCTCGGCGGCGGCCGAGGCCGGGCTGCGGACCGGTGACATCGTGACGGTGATCGACGGGCACAAGGTGACCGGGGCGGACGACCTGATCGTGCAGATCCGCAGTCACGTGCCGGGTCAGCGAGTGGCGTTGACGTACAAGCGTTCCGGAAAGGAAGACCGCGTCACCGTGACGTTGGGCGAGCAGCGCGGCTGAGCCGGGACAGGCGCGGTCGCTTCAGGTCGCTTCGGAGTCGAAGGGGACGCGCCCGTTCACGCGGCGGGTCTTGGTGCGGGTGGTCGTCGCCTCGGGCTCGGCGTCGTCGACCATCAGGTCGGCGGGGGTGTCGTCGGTGACGACCGATTCGAGCTCGTCGGTGTGGCTCGAGGAGCCGTTCGATCCGTTCAACCCGTTCACCGACGTGGAGTCGTCGCGGAAAACGTCCCGGATGTCCAGGTCCTTGTCGAGCCGCAGGTCGTCCTCGTCGAGGTCGTTCAGCAGCCGCTTCTTGACGAACGTCCGCGGGTTGAGGTCGTTGATGTCGAAGTCCTCGAACTCCGGGCCGAGCTCCTTCGTCAGCTCACGCCGGGCGTTCTGGGCCATCGCGCGCACGGTCCGGATGCCGCGCGCCGCCTGGCGGGCGATGTCGGGCAGGCGGTCGGGACCAAAGATGAACAGTGCGGCGACTGCCAGCACCAAGAACTCAGGGATCCCGATATCGAACACGCGCTAAGCGTAACTCGGATAGCACAGCTGTGCCGGGCCACCTAAACCTGAGCGCCCGTCCGCGACCGGCGGAGCAGGGTCAGGGCTAGAAGTAGTCCGAGAACGGTCAACCCGGCGCTCACCAGCGGCAGGTTGCGCATCCCGTTCTCGCCCACGATCAGCTGCCCGCCGAGCCAGCCGGCGAACGCCGCCGCGACCTGGTAGCCGGAGGCGTTCACCGCGACGGCCAGCGTCGGGGCGGCACTGGCGGACGAGACGACCAGCGTCTGCAGGCCCGGAACGATCGCGAACGCCAACGCGCCCAGCACGAACGCCATCACCGCGAACGCCGCCGCGCTCCCGCCGACGAACCGCAGCACCACCAGGGCCCCGGCCAGGGCGACGAGCATCCCGACCAGCGACGGCACGAGCGCCTTGTCGGAGAGCCAGCCGCCCACGAAGTTGCCGAGCAGGCTGCCGGCCCCGTACACGAGCAGCAGCACCGGGACGGCCGCGGCGTCGAACCCGGCGACGTCGGTCGCGAGGGGGGCGAGATAGGTGAAAACGGTCACCACGCCGACGTTCCCCAGAGCCGTGATCGCGATGGCGAGCCACACCCGCGAGCTCCGGAACACCCGCAGCTCGCCGGCCACCGACGAGGTCGCCGCGGCCGCCTGCGCGGGGACGAAGCGCAGCACCATCAGCAGGCCCAGGGAGGCCATCGCCGCCACGGCCACGAACGTCGCCCGCCAGCCGAGGTGCTGTCCGATGAACGTGCCGATCGGGGCGCCGAGGATGAGCCCGAGGTTGAGCCCGACGGCGAGACGGGCGACCGCCGACGACTCGCGGCCCTTCTGCGCCATCGAGATCGCCGTCGCGACTGCCACGGCGAAGAACGTCGCCACGACCAGCCCGGCGGCGAAGCGGGTGAGCAGCACGAGAAGGTAGTGCGGGGTGATCGCCGAGGCGAGGTTCGCGAGGATCGCGAAGCCGACGAGGCCCGCGAGGAGCTGCTTGCGCGCGTACCTGGCCGTCAGCACGGTCACGACCGGCCCGCCGACGATCATGCCGAGCGCGTACGCCGTCACCAGCAGGCCGGCCGACCCGAGCGACACGTTCAGGTCGCCGGCAACGTCCGGAAGGATGCCCGCGGGCACGAACTCGCCGGTGGTCAGGGCGAACACCACGAGCATGAGCGACAGAACGGGCACGGTGGCCGCCTCCGATGCATCTAGTCTGGATAGTTCAGACTAGAACTATCATGGATTGCATGGTCCAGGCTAGACTGAAGTCATGGCGAGTGAGGAACTCGATCGAGACCTGTGCAAGCTGATCCATCGGTTCGCCCACCAGATGGACGTCCAGGCTCGCCGAGTGGCGGACGCGTTGGACATGACGGCCACCCAGGTGATCGCGCTGCGGGAGCTGTCGGAGCCGATCACGTCACGCGAGCTGGCGGAGCGGATGTCCTGCGAGCCGTCGAACGTGACGTTCGTGCTGGACAAGCTCGAGCAACAACACCTGGTCGAACGCCGCCCGCACCCCACCGACCGACGAGCCCGACAGCTTGTCCTGACCCCCGCCGGCAAAAAACGCCGCGCCGCCGTCGTCAAGCGTCTCAGCGAGCACAGCCCCGTAGACAACCTGACGGAGACCCAACAGGAAAGCCTCCGCCACCTCCTCCAACGCGCCGCCTCCGACTAGCCGAACCAGCGGCAAGCCACCCGAGTTGTTGGACGGATCTCGGTCTCTAGGCCGAGATCTGTCCAACAACTCGCGGTGGCCTGCCGGATGAGTGAGTGCGAGCTAGCCGCGATCGGCGGTGGTGAAGGTGAGGGAGCTGCCGGCGAGGCCGCGGGTGGCGCACTTTACCCACGAAGGGGGCGTTCCGACGGGTGGTGAGTGGGCTGGGAACGCCCCTCTCGTGGGTAAAGTCACGATGCGGGATGGGTGTCCCCAGGTTTGCGACTTCCCTTACCCAACTGGGGTTTTGGTGGGTGTTGTCACGTGGCAGAACCCCAGTTGGGTAAGGGAAGTGCGGCCCGGCTGTGGACAGGTGGATGGGTGCGCATGGGGTGGCGCACTTTACCCACGAAGGGGGCGCTCCCACCGGTGGTGAGTGGGCTGGGAACGCCCCTCTCGTGGGTGAAGTCACGATGCGGGATGGGTGTCCCAGGTCGGCGACTTCCCCCTACCGGGGTGGGGTTTTGGCGGGTGTTGCCACGTGGCAGAAACCCCAGTTGGGTAAGGGAAGTGCGCGGGGCTAGGCGTGGGCGGTGGGGGTGAGGGTGAGGGAGCGGCCGGCGAGGCCGCGGGTGCGGCCGCCTAGGGTCGCGGCCATGTCGGTCAGCACCGTCGATGCCGCGGAGGTCGGGTTGCTCACCACCACCGGCATCCCCACGTCGCCACCCGAGCGGAGCGTCACGTCCAGCGGGATCGAGCCGAGCAGCGGCACCGGGTAGCCGAAGCGCTGGGTCAGCGTCTCCGCCACCCGCGCGCCACCCCCCGTACCGAAGACGTCGATCTGGTGCGACGGTCCGCAGTGCGGGCACGGCAGCCAGGACATGTTCTCGATCACGCCGGCCACGCGTTGGTGCAGCATCGAGGCGATCGTTCCCGCTCGTTCGGCCACCTCCGCCGCGGCCTCCTGCGGCGTGGTCACCACCACGACCTCGGAGTTCGTCAGGTGCTGCCCGACCGAGATCGCCATGTCCCCGGTTCCCGGCGGCAGGTCGAGCAGCAACACGTCCAGGTCGCCCCAGAACACGTCGCCCAGCATCTGCACCAGTGCCCGGTCGAGCATCGGCCCGCGCCAGGCCACCACCTGGTCGCGGCGTGGCTTGAGCTGGCCGACCGAGATCACCTTCACGCCGTGTGCCGGCACCGGCATGATCATGTCCTCGACCCGCGTCGGCCGGACGTCCGCTACGCCGAAGATCGCCGGGATCGAGTGGCCGTACACGTCCGCGTCGATCACGCCGACCTTCTGCCCGCGCGCGGCCATCGCCACGGCGAGGTTGGCCGTCACCGACGACTTGCCGACGCCGCCCTTGCCGGACGCGATCGCGAACACCTTGGTCAGCGAGTCCGGCCGCGAGAACGGGTTCTCCCGCGCCGGCGTCCCACCCCGCAGCTGGCCCTGGAGCTGCTGCCGCTGCTCGGCCGACATCACGTCCAACGTCACGTTCACGTCGGTCACGCCGGGCAGTGCGGCCAGCGCCGCTGTCACGTCCCGGGTCAGCGTGTCGCGCATGGGGCAGCTGGCGACCGTCAGCAGAATGGTCACCTCGGCATGCCCGTCGGGCCGCACCTCGGCGGAGCGCACCATGCCTAGCTCGGTGATCGGCCGTTTGATCTCCGGGTCGAGCACCTTGCCGAGCGCGGTACGTACCTGATCCTCAGTGGGGAGCGTCTTCACAACCCCGATGCTACGTGGCCCTCTCAGGTCTTGCGCACAGCCCGCTCGCCCTGGCCCGGCTTCCAGACCGTGACGTACATCGCACCGTCCCTGATCTCCACCGTCGACGCGCCCCGGATGTCGGCGACGAAGAACGGATCGAACGTCTGCCCGCGAAAGTCCATCCCGATCTCCTCGAACAGCGCCTCGGCGAACCGGTGGTGCAGCTCCTCGTCCTGCAGGTTCACCACATCGCCGGTCAGCTTGGCGTCGCCCTCACCGACATGCGTGTCGACGGTCGCCGTATGCAGCGTGAAGCGCGGATCACGCCCGAGATCGGCGAACTTCGTCGTCCCCGGCATGCCCATGATCGTGAGCTGCCCTTCGAAGATCCGCGGCTCCACCGGGCTGATCCGCGGATACCCGTCGGACCGGAGCGTGCCGAGCATGCACAGGTTGCCCGTCGCCCGATGCCTCCGCACGAATACCTCAGCGATGGAAGGCGCTTCTTCCACGAACTGCTTCCACTCGACCATCGCCGGAGCGTATCGAGACCCACCGACAAGCCCCGCCACCTGGACAGATCTCCAGCGCGTCACCCGTAACCGAATGGATAGAGTCACAACCGTGCTGAGCCTCGCCGCCCTGCTCCGCGACCCCACGCTGCGGCTGCGCCTGCTCGTTCCCGGAGCAGAGGGAACGACAGAACGCGAGGCGCTCTGGGTCCACAACACCGAGCTGCCCGACCCGTCGCCGTACATTCGCGCTGGCGAGGTCGTGCTCACCAACGGGATCTGGCGGAACGAGACCACCGCCGCCGAGTTCGTCGCCAGCCTGGTGGAGGCGGGCGCCGCCGGCCTCGTCTTCGGCCTGCGGAACGAGTCACCCACGACCCCCGAGGACCTGGTCGAAGCCTGCACAGAGACAGGCCTGCCCCTCGCCGAGATCGCCGTCGCGGTCCCGTTCACCGCGGTGACGCAGGCCGCCGCCGCACTGCAGGCCGACCAACGACGCGAGGCCCTGCTCGGGATGGTGCGCCGCGGCGACGCGCTCGCCGCCGCGATCTCCCGCGGCACGGGCGCCACCGGCGTCCTCGAGGTCCTGCGCAAAGACCACGACCTCCCGCTCGCGGTCGTCGACCGAACGGCGCGGAACCTCGCCGACCAGGGCGCCACCCTCACCGCGAAGCAGCGACGGATGGTCGCGGCAGCGCTCACCAGGCGCCCGCCACCGCTGGAGCTCGCGCTCGACGACGAGACGGCCGCGTCCCTCTTCCTCGTCGGCGCCATCGACGAGGCGGACGCCGCGCTGCTCTGCCTCCGCCCGCTGGCCGACCTCCCCCGCAACGAACGCGAGGCACTCGACCAGGCCGCCCGCTTCCTCAGCCTCGAGGTCGCCAAACAGCAAGCAGTACAGGCGATCGAGTCGCGGTTCGCCGGCGAGCTCCTCGAGATGGTGCTGTCCGGCGCGCGCCGCGCGACCGAGGTGCCCGACCGGCTCCGTTCGTTCGGCATCGACCCGTCGGCAGACCTGCTCGTGCTGGCCACAGCGCTCGGCGGCAACGAGCCAGCGCCCCCGGGCCTCGCCGACGCCGTCGAAGACTTCCTGCTGGAACGTGGCCTCGCCTCCGTGGTCGTCGACGGCACCGCCGACGTCGTCGCCGTGCTCCAGCACCCCCGCGAGAGCACGACGCAACTCGGTGAGGCGCTGCGGACGGCCGTACGAAAGCGGTTCCCGCGCCGAGACCCGGTCGTGGGCCTAGGCGCGCCAGCACCGTCCGCCGCCGCGCTCAGGCCGGCTCTCGTGCAGGCGCGCGAGGCCTGCCTCGTCCTTCGTAGGAGGGCCGGCGGCCGCGCGGTCGCGTCGTTCGACGAGCTGGGAACGCACCGGCTGGTGCTGGGCTCGCTGGAGCCGGAGACCCTACGTACGTTCGCCGAACCCGTCCTCGGCCCGCTCCGCGAGCACGACCGGGCCCGTGGCGGGCAGCTGGAGAAGACACTCCGCACGTTCCTCGAGCAAGACGGCCAGTACGGCGCGACGGCCGCGGCGCTGTACGTCCACGTCAACACCCTCCGCAACCGGCTGGCGAAGGTCGCCGAGCTCACCGGCCAGGACGTCGCCCGCACCGAGGACCGCGTCGATCTCTACCTCGCGCTCGAGGCCGACGCCATGGCTCAGTCGGGGTAGGCCGACACGTCCACCCGCGGCACCTCTCGCACCGCGAGTGACCGGTCCGCGGCAGCCGCCGCGGCCACCTCGCCGCAGCGGGCGAACCGCACGTCACCACACCCGAGCGCGTACTCCAACAGCTCCCGCAGCGCGAGCACGCGCCCAGGACGGCCGGACAGGAACGGGTGCAGGCAGAGGTTGAACAGGCAGCCGTACCGCCGCATCCCGTCCAACTCCGTCTTCCACAGCTCGAGCACCTTGCGCGGCGACTCGATGATCGAGCCGACGTCCGGATCGGGCAGGAACGCGTACTGTTCCCAGTCGTCCAGCGACCAGTGCACGGGCAGTTCGACAACCGACGTTTCGCCAAGCCGGTAAGGCCGATCGTCGCCCATCAGTGACGAGTCGTACAGCAGGCCGTGCTCGGCGACCAGTTCGAGGGTCAGCCGCGTCGCCTGCCACAGCGCGGCGCGGTGGCCGCCGATCGGCACGCCCTGGTCGGCGAAGACGGCCAACGCGCGTTCGAAGTCCTCGCGCTGCGCACCCGGAGTGAGCGTCTGCGCAGGCCGGTGGGCGTACGAGTGGTGTGCCACCTCGTGGCCGCGCTCGACGATGTGCGCCGCGAGTCCAGGGCGATGCTCCGCGACCCAGCCGGGCACGAAGAACGTCGCGGGGACGGCGAGCTCGTCCAGCAGGTCGAGGATCCTCGGCAGCCCGACGTCCGGGCCGTACGCCTGGTGCGACATCGTCGAGATGTGCTCGGCGTACCTCCTGCCGTGCGCGAGGATCGGCGACTCCGCGTCGACGTCGAACGTGAGCGTCGCGACCGCCGCGGCGCCGAGGTTCCAGCTCATGGCTGGCTAGCCTGCCATGCCCGTACGTTCGCGAGCGTGACCCGGGGATGCAGCATGGCGCGGTCGAACGCGGCGAGTGGCAGGCCTTTCGCCAACCTGCACGGCAGATCGGGGTTGACGAGCGCACCGCGGGCGACGGCGAGCAGGTCGGCGTGCCCCTCGACGAGCACGCGCTCGGCCTGGCGAGGGTCGTGCATGCCGCCGTTCACGACGACCGGTACGCCACCGACCCGACGCGCGATCGCGGTCACGGTCTCCCCGTTCGGCAGCCGCGCGGTGTCGATCCAGCAGCGGCCCTCGCTCGCGACGTGGAGGTACGAGACGCCCGCGTCGGCGACCGCGCGGAAGATCACCTCGGCGTCGTCGGCTCCGCCCGCCCAGCGGTAGGCGAGGTCGTTGACCTTGGTCTGCGAGAGCCTGACACCGACAACGAAGTCGGAACCCAGAGCGGCCACGAGCTCGCGCGCGACGCGGGCGGTGAGCCGGATCCGGTTCGCCGTCGAGCCGCCGTACTCGTCGGTGCGTTCGTTCGTGTACGTGGTGAGGAACTGGTCGAGCAGGTAGCCGTTCGCTCCGTGCACCTCGACGCCGTCGAAGCCCGCCTCGCGGGCGTGGCGAGCAGCCCGCACAAAGCCGGCGACGATCTCATCGAGATCGTCGTGGGTAAGTGCTCGCGGAACCGGCCACGGGCCGTCGCCCACATAGTCCGGCAGCATCTCGCCCAGCGGCTGGACCGCCGAAGGGCCGACGGTGCCGGAAGTGTGCGGGTTGCCCTGAGACAGCGCGCCGGCGTGCATGAGCTGGGCGACGATGCGCCCGCCAGCGGCGTGGACGCGCCGGGTGACCTCACGCCAGCCTGCGACCTGCGCGGCGTTCGTCAAGCCTGGTTGATGAAAGTAGCCTTGGCTGTACGCGGTGTCGGTGTACGTGCCCTCGCTGACGACCAGGCCGAACCCGCCGGCGGCGAACTCCGCGTAGTAGTCCGCCATCTCCTCGGTCGGGATGCCGTCCGAGGTGGCGGACGTCCTGGTCATCGGCGCGACCACGAACCGGTTCGGGAGGTCGAGGTGGCCGATACGCGCGGGCTCGAGAGCGGGGTGCGTGGTCATCGTCGGGTCTCCATGACGTCGAGGGCGAGGTCGGTCGGGTTGCCGCCGTTGATCCCGGTGAGCTCCTGCGGGCAGGCCGACAGGACGACGGCGCAGGGCAGCTCGGCGCGGAACGTGATCGAGTCGCCGGGCCGGGTGGTCGCGGGAAGCCACTCGAGCGAACCGTCGGCGTTCACGGGGACGTGCATGAACACGTTCACCGGCTGCGGGACGACCGCGGTCGCCGCTCCGATGGAGGCGAGGGCCTGGTGCACGTTGTCCGCGCAGGACGGGTGCCTGGCTGGCGCGCCGAGGTCGAGGTAGCGCTGCTCGTCGCAGGCGGCGGCGAGCAGGTCGTGGTGGCCGGGGGAGTCGTCGGATTCCAGCGTCAGAACGGGGCGGCGCCGGTCGGTGACGAACGCCTGCCCGGCCGCGGGGAAGAGCCGCTTGGTCGCCACTCTGGTGTGCGAGGCGCTCAGGTGCTCGCCGGTGAGGCGCTCGCGATCGTCGAGCACGAACGCGAACACGTCGCCGACCTGGGCACCGGCGAGGTCGACGACGCGGATCCGGTCGCCAGGTCGGACCAGGACGACGCGCCCCGCACGGGCGGGCACCTGGGTACGGGTGGTTGCCATGGGTCGAGCACACCAGGTCTGCCGTACCCGCCGCCATGGAGAAAGCTCCACCCTCTGCGGCGTCGACTGTGCGATGGACCAAGCTGTCGGTGCTCCCTGGTAAGCCAGCCGCATGCGATTCGGACTCGATGTACCCATTGACGGGCCCTACGCCGACCCGCGGTTGCTGGGAGAGCTGGCGTACGAGGCCGAGGCGGCCGGCTGGGACGGCTTCTTCCTGCAGGACGGGCTTGGCGGCCCGACACCGGCGATCGACCCGTGGATCGGCCTGACAGCGGTCGTCCTCAGGACCGAGCGCGTCAAGGTCGGGGTGTTCCTCGCCCCACTGCCGAGGCGGCGACCCGGGGAGGTGGCGCGGCAGACGGCGACCCTCGACCACCTGTCCGGCGGGAGGCTCGTCTTCGGTGCCGCGCTGGGGCACGCCGAGCACGACTTCGTCCCGTTCGGCGACGAGTGGGATCTGAAGATCCGCGCCCAGCAGCTCGACGAGGCGCTCGACGCCGTGACCGGCCTGTGGTCCGGGCGCCCGTTCTCCTATCAGGGCAGGCACTTCCGGCTGACTGATGCCCAGATCGCCCCGCCGCCGCTGCAGTCGCCGCGGGTGCCGGTCTGGGTGGCGGCCGGTTGGCCGAACCGGAAGCCGATGCGGCGGGCGGTCCGCTGGGACGGCGTCTACCTGATGACCGACAACCAGGCGACCCAGCAGCCGATCAGTGTCGCCGACATCGCGGCCGCAGCGGCGTTCGCCTGGGAGCTCCGAGGCGACGCGCCGTTCGAGATCGCCGCCAACGGGTGGTTCGCCACGCCCAAGGTCGCCGAGTACGAGGAGGCCGGCGCGACCTGGTGGGTCGCGCTGGCTCCCGGGAGCCCCGAGGAGTACCGGACCGTCATCCGGCAGGGCCCACCCGCTTGAGATAAGGCAGCGGCCCCTCCGTCCGCGAGGGACGGAGGGGCCGCTGTGCGCCTACGTACGGGCTACCGCTGGTCGCTGCGAGGCCCGTGCAGGGGCTCTGGCTGCGCCGGGTGGTTGTCCGGCCGCCCGCCGGGCGCCCGCTTGGCCGCGACCTCCGGAGGCTCGGTCACGCCCAGCAGAGCGGCCGCCTTCTGCACCGTCCGGTACGACTTCAGGGCGTGGTTCACCCCGTCCAGGTACCGCCAGTTCCGGAACTCCGACTTGGCCAGCGACGCGTACGCGTCGGCAGCCGCCAGGAGGCCGCGCACCTTCCACGCCTTCGGGTGAGCCAGCACCGCGCCGGCGAGGGCGTTCGCCTGGTTCAGGTAGCCAGCGGTCTCCCACCGGTACATGTTGTCCCGGTCGAACTGGCTGAAGTCCCAGTTCAGGTCGATGTAGCTCATCATCGTGTTCGACTCGTCGCCCGACTGCGCCAGGTAGAACTCGCCCGAGCCCTCGTAGTCCACCGCGGACTCGGAGTCGTAGCCGTCGTGCGGGTGCGACATCCCGATGTGGTGCCCGAACTCGTGCACCGCGGTCGTCGTGAAGCCGTACCCCGCCTCGCGCGTCTCCGGGGTGTCGAACGCGAACGTCTCGGTCTGCGTGCCGTCGGTGTAGTTGTCGTCGGCGTACCCGAGCAGACCTGCCACCACGGAGTCGGTCGTGTCGAACGCCCAGATCGAGCCCACGTAGTCCTTCGGTCGGTACGAGGGCTGGTACTTCGCCTTGTTCTCCGCGAAGTAGCAGAAGAGCTCAGCACCTGGGTCCCCGTACGCGTTCCAGCAGTCGTCCTCTTCGACCAGGCCTGCCCAGATGTTCAAGGCCCGCTTGGCTCCGGCGTCGATCGGATCCGTCAACTCAGTCTTGACGGACCAGTCGTAGTAGGGCTGGAACGCCGCCATCTTCGACTTCACGAACTGGCCGCGGATGTACGCAAGCCCATCGGAGGCCGGATTGTCCTGCAGCACCTCGATGTGCACGACCTTCTTGCCACCCGGCCCAGGTGTCGTGTTCAACGGGTCGTAGAGCGGCGAGGTCGTGAAGAGCAGGTTGATCGCCGCGTAGCGGGTCAGCTTGCCCAGGTCGCTGTAGAGCGCGCTCTGCGGGCGGTACGCGCCGTACTCCCAGATCGGCGGGACCCGGTAGTCGGCCACGTCGTCGCCGTCGAGGTCGGCGTCGTCGACGTTCCAGCTGCCGCTCCACGCCTCCGGTCCGGCGGACGGGTCGAAGAACCACGAGCGGCTGTTCGTGCCGCCCCACGCGATCACCTTGCGGGACGCGCGCTGCTCGCCGAAGTTGTAGCCGGTGTCCGGGTCGGGCTCGTCGGTCTTCGTGTACACGTGGTACTTGAAGTCCTTCCGGCTGAACCAGTTCAGGTAGTAGACGGTGTAGCTGCGCGAGCTGATGCCCAACGACGAACGCCCGTTGCTCGCCAGCCAGCTCTCCACCGACACCGCGTCGATGTACTTCACCTGCGGCGTCACGTCGCGCACGTTGTTCAGCTGGTCGTTGTACTGCTGCTGGTACGCCGTCAGCGCGTTCGACTTGCCCTTCTTGGCAAGGAATCCGAAGAACTTGTCCTCGAAACGCCGATTGGTGTCGATCACGCGGTACTTGAAGTCGTAGTGCAGACCCATGTCGCGGCCGGCCAGCCCATAGAACTGGGGCGACCGCACCACGGGGTCGTACGACTTCGGCAGCTCCGCCTTCAGCTTGCTGGCCGAGACCTTGTCGAACCCGATGAAGACCACGTTGACCGGGATCTGCTGCCGCAGTGTCTGCGTCTTCCCCGGATTGAGCCCTTTGTACTGGCTCTTGGCGGCTTGCGGAGCCGGTGCCGGTGCCTTGGCGGCGGCACTGGTCGCAGAGGCATTGGGCGCGACCAGGAACGATCCGGCCACGAAGACGGCAAGAAAGCCCACCAGCAGTCGTTTCACAGCTGCTCCCCTCAAGGCGGTCACTGCGACCGCCCGGCGAGCTTGAAACCCTAGTCCCGAACAGGGGTTGCTGTCTTCGAGGCTTGCCCATCAGCACGCTCGGTGTCCCGTTCGTCCAGCTCGTTCAGCAGCGAACGCAGCTCCGACCGCAGGAAATCTCGCGTCGCCATCTCCCCGACGGCCATCCGCAGCGACGCGACCTCCCGCGCCAGGAACTCCATGTCCGCACGCGTCCGGTCCGCCACGTCCCGGTCGTGGTTGTACTGAATCCGGTCCCGCGCCTCCTGCCGGTTCTGCGCGAGCAGGATCAGCGGCGCCGCGTACGAGGCCTGCAGCGACAGCATCAGCGTCAGGAAGATGAACGGGAACGGGTCGAACCGCAGGTTGTCCGGCGCGAAGATGTTCCACAGGATCCATACGGCGACGAAGATCGTCATGTACGCGATGAACCGCGCGGTCCCGAGGAAGCGGGCGAAGTTCTCCGAGAACCGCCCGAAGAACTCCGGGTCGTACTCGAACCGGATCAGCGATCGCCGCGGGTACAGCGGAACGTCCAGCCGCTGCGCGTCGGTTCGCGAGACCAGGAAGCGATCCCGGTCGCGGCGCGCCTTCGTCGGTCGCGGGTCCGAGTTGGGGTCGGTGGGTCGATCGTCACGTGCCACGGGTCACCTCCGCGTACCGCTCGCGCCAGTTCTCCGGCAGCAGATGGTCCAGAACGTCGTCGACCGTCACCGCGCCGAGCAGCCTCCCGGCCTCGTCGACCACGGGAGCGGCCATCAGGTTGTACGTGGCGAGGTAGCTCGCCACCTCGTCGAGCGACGCCTCCGGCCACAGCGGCTCGAGGTCGGTGTCGACGAGGCTCGACACGAGATCCGACGGTGGTTCTCGCAACAGGCGTTGGAAGTGCGCGACACCGATCAGGCGCCCGGACGGCGTCTCCATCGGTGGGCGGCAGATGAACACCATCGTTGCCAGCGCCGGTGTCAACTCCTCGTTGCGCAGCCGCGCCAGGGCGTCCGCGATCGTCGCGTCCGGCGGCAAGATCACGGGCTCGGTGGTCATCAGGCCGCCAGCTGTCCGTTCCTCGTAGGCGAGCAACCGGCGTACGTCGTCCGCCTCCTCGGGCGCCATCAGCAACAGCAACTGCTCGGCCCGGTCCGGCGTCAGCTCGGCGATCAGGTCCGCCGCGTCGTCCGGCGACATCTCCTCCAGCACGTCGGCCGCGCGCTCGAGGTCGAGCTCGCCGAGGATCTGGACCTGGTCCTCCTCGGGCAGCTCCTCCAGCACGTCTGCCAACCGCTCGTCGTCCAGCGCCGCCGCCACCTCCGCCCGCCGCTTCGGGGAGAAGTCGTGCAGAACGCTCGCCAGGTCGGCCGCCTTCATCGCCTCCAGCCGCGCCAAGAGATGCCGTGCGCCCTGTGACTCCTCCACGAGCGCGAAGCCGCTCACCGCGTCCCAGTCGACGACCGCGGTCTGGCCGCGACGGCCGAATCGCTTCGCCCCCTTGACGATCGCGATCTTCGTGACTTCCCAGTCCCGGTTGCGGTTCTGCTCGAGCCCTACATCGAAGACCGTGACCTGCTCGCCGGTCTCCTCCAGCGTGACGCGGCGGTCGAACATCTCGCCGAGCACGAGCGTCTCGGTAGGTCGCTGCTCGAACTTGCGCATGTTCACCAGGCCGGTCGTGACCACCTGGCCGGCGTCGACGCGCGTGACCCGGGTCATCGGGAGGAATACTCGCCGCCGGCCGAGGACCTCGACGACGAGGCCGAGGATGCGTGGCGGGCGTTGGTCCGTACGCAGCATCGCGACGATGTCGCGGACCTTGCCCACGGGATCGCCATGGGGGTCGAAGACGGCGGTCGACGCGAGTCGTGCGGCGAAGACCCTGGTCGGCGTGCTGCTCGTCACCGCACCGGACCTCCTTTGCGCCTCGTACGTACGGGGCAAACCCTATGCGACGGGTGAAAGTCCGTAGACGCGGCGCGCATTGTCGCGGCCGATCATCGTCGCGACCCGGATCGCGTCCGCCTCGGACCATTCGCCGGCATCGACGAACTCGCCCAGCACGTGGGTGATCGCGCGCCGCCACAGGTGGGCGCCGAGGTAGTGCAGCTCGGCCGGTCCCCACGCGTCCGAGGAGAACAGCAGCTTGCCGAACGGTGCCATCTCCAACGACTCCGCGACGATCGCCGCGGCCCGCGCGCCGGTGTAGTTCACCGCGAGACCGACGTCGAAGTAGACGTTCGCGTACGCGTGCGCCAGGAAGCCCGCCTCGCGATGGAACGGGTAGCAGTGCAAGAGCATCAGCGGCGTGCCGTACGGCTCGGCCAGCTCGATGAACTCCGTCAACAGCAGCGGGTTCGCCCGGTGCAGGCGCAGATCCGGGTCGCCGATCCCGACGTGGAACTGCAGCGGCAGGCCGCGTTCGACGCCTGCCCAGATGAGGTGCCGGAGGAGGACGGGATCGCTCACCCGGTCGGTCGAGTCGCTCGCCAGCCACTGGCCCGCGGCGGCCTCTACGTCGCTCAGGGAAGGCTGGTGAGGCTCGAAGTCGAGGCCCAACCGGTACGCCACGATCGTCTTCGTCCCCACAGCCGAGCCGAGCTGTTCGTCCAACGCCTCGGCGAAGCGGGGCGCGAACTCGGCCGCCGTACAGCCGGATCCCGCGACCTCCTGGGCGACCGACTCCAGCCGGACGACCTCGTCGGTCGTGGCGCCCGAGGCGAGACTCATGCCGTCGAGGTCGAGGATCCGATCCGCCGCGTAGCCCGTCTCCAGGAGGTAGTGGGCGATGCCGGACGCGTGCAGCAAGCGCCGGTTGACATCGTCCGTACCGAGCTCGCGGCGTGCTGCCAGGTAGTCTTCGGCGGACGCGTGCGGCTCGAGCCCGAGAACGGGAGCGCACCACCGGCGAATCGCGAAGCCCAGTTGAGAGTCGAACGCGTTCAGCCCGTCGGGCAACGGTCGGTCGGACTCGGAGATCAGCTGCTCGAAGTCGTCGGCGTCGGTCGAGAGTGCGCCGTGGACGTGATGATCGACCAGGTCCAGGGCTTGAACGGCCTCCGCCAGCTCGCTCACGACAGCTTCGGCCCGTGCTTGGGGCGGCGGTGGAAGACCCAGGGCAGCTTGCCCCGTGTCGTCGCCGGGCTGTCCGGAGGCGGCGCGGCCTCGTCGGCGGTCGGCATCTTGCCGGGGTGCTCGAGGACGTCGCCGGTCGGCACGAGCTTGGTGATCGTCGACTCGCTCGCCCAGCGGGCCGGCAGATTCTCCGCGTGGGTGGCGTTCAGTCGTTCGCCGCGCAAGGCGGCGAGCGCGGTGTCCCACTCGGGTGAGCCGGGGGCGAGCTGCTCGGCGCGAGCCTGCCAGGTGACCAGCCGGGCCTGGCTGTCCTTCGCCCGCGCGGTCACCGTGACTTCTTTCGCCTCGGCGAGGCCGGGAGCGGGCTGCTCACCGCCACCGGCGACCACGTACGCCGCCCCGTCCTGCCAGGCGTGCCACACCGCCCGCGCCCGGTCCAGGCCGGCGTAGCGGAGCCACAGCAGGTCCGACTTGCGGCCCGCCTCGTCGACGAGCGCGGCCAACAGCTGCGCGTCCATGCCTTGAGGCTAGGGCGTGATCTCGATCGGCCGCACCCCTGGCGGGGTGAAGCCGAGCACCTGGCCGTAGAACGACAGCTCCGCCTCGGTCGCGGCGACGATCGACTCGGTCTTCCGGAAGCCGTGCTGCTCGCCCGGGAACATGATCAGCGCGTGCCGAATCCCCAAGTCCCGCAGGGCATCGGCGAACAGCTGCGACTGTTCCTTCGGCACGACGCGGTCCTCCTCGCCCTGCAGGATCAGCACCGGGCAGTGGGTCTTGGCCACGTGCGTGATCGGCGACCGTTCGTCGTAGATCGCGGCGTCCTCGGGCAGCGAGCCGATCAGCGCGTCCAGATACCGCGCCTCGAAGTCGTGCGTGGTCGCGGCGAACGAGCGCAGGTCGGCCGGGCCGAACAGGGAGTTCGCCGCGGCGAACGTCTCCGTCGCGACCGCCGCGCACAACGCGGTCCAGCCGCCAGCCGAGCCGCCGCGGATCGCGAGCCGCGCGGGGTCGGCGTCCCCACGTTCGACCAGCGCCTGCGCCGCCGCGACGCTGTCCTCGACGTCGACGATGCCCCACTGCTTGGTCAGCCGCTCGCGATAGGCGCGCCCGTACCCGGACGAGCCGCCGTAGTTGACGTCGAGCACGCCGATGCCGCGGCTGGTGAGGTAGGCGATGCTGAGGTCGTACTTCGCGTGCTGCATCGCGGTCGGTCCGCCGTGCACGAACACCGCGTACGGCGGCAGCTCGCCCTCCGGCGCCTGGAAGTCGGGGTTGCGGGGCGGGTAGATGTGGACGTGCACGTCGCGGCCGCCCGCGGGACGGAGCGTCGTCGACTCGGCCACCGGGAGGTACGCGGCGTCCGGCACGGCGTTGGCCTCGTACGCCTCACCCATCACCTCGTGCGTGCCGGTCTCGAGGTCGACGACGATCAGCGACGCCGGCCGGTCCGGCCGGTAGGCGAGCGCGGCGAACCGGCCGCCCGAGATGTCGACCATCACCTCGAACCCCGAGAACGGCAGGTCGAGGTCGTCGAGCGCCCCGGTGGCGGGGTCGAGGATGCCGATGCGCTGGACCCCGAGCCCGTGGACGGCGGCGATGCGGCCGTCTGGGAGCACGCCGTACGTCCTCATGCCGAGCAGCCACAGCGGCTGGGCGAACTCCTCCTCGACCGGATGCAGCGGCTCGGGATCGTTGCCGGGCTTCAGGCGGTAGAGGTTCCAGAAGCCGGAGCGGTCGCTCACGACGTAGAGCTCGTCGTTCGACGCCCATTCCGGCTGGTAGACGGCCTCGGCCGGGCCGCCGAGGACGGTGTCCCAGCTGTCGACGCGGCCGTTCTCGATCGCGCCGATGCGCAGCTCGGTGCCGTCCCAGGGCATGTTCGGGTGGTCCCAGGCGAGCCACGACAGCTTGGAGCCGTCGGGGGAGATCCGCGGGTTGGAGAGGAAGCGCGAGCCGCTGACGAGCTCGCGGATGGCACTCACGTCGTTCGCCGCGCTGCCGTCGAGCGGAACGGCGGCGATGGCCCGTTCGATGTCGTCGCCGTGGCGTTCGTGGATGCAGAGGATCTCGGTCTGGTCCGGGCTGAGCTGGAGCTCGGCGAAGCGCAGCTTGTTGTCCGACTCCGGGGTGAGCGGTACGGGGTCCTGGCCCGGGACGACGCGGTAGAGGCGCTGGTCGGTGAACTCGACGAACGCCAGCGCGCCGTCCGGCAGCGGGACGAACGAGACGCCGCCGTACTCGTGCACGCGGCTCCGCGCGTTCCAGGGCTGGGGGATCAGGTCGACGCGTTCGCCGTCCGCGCGGCGCCTGACGACGACGCTGCGGCCGGACTCGCTGGGGCGTGCCTCCGACCACCAGAGCTCGTCGCCGGCGAACGTCGGGAAGCTGAACACCCGGCCACCTCGGGTGAGGCTGGCCGCTTCGATGGGGGAGATCCACTCGCCGTACGGCGCTGTGTTCGATGCACTCACGGGCTCGACCTTATGTGTTGTCGGAGGCGCGAATGGGGCATACCCGGAGCGCTCGGGAGATCTTTGCCCGCCCGCTTCCGGACATTGCCCTGAAGCTGACGTCCGGCGAGGTTGTCCAGGGCAAGGGACCGCCCTAGCGTCGGCGTACGTTGCGGTGGGGACAGCGGTCAGGGCTCGTCGTCTCCGTACACGGATCGGCCCGCAAAGCGCCAGCCCCGCGTCGTCCCCCCGAACGGACTGCAGGCTCTGGGCGGGCCGATCATTTCCCGTCGCAGCAGCCCCGCGTCGTCGCCACTCCGCCTGAACGGACTGCAGGCTCTGGGCGGGCCGATCATTTCCCGTCGCAGCAGCCCCGCGTCGTCGCCACTCCGCCTGAACGGACTGCAGGCTCTGGGCGGGCCGATCATTTCTTGGCGGTCTAGAGCATGCCGCGACGTACCGCCTGCATGCCGGCCTGGAAGCGGGTGCCGGCGTCGAGCTCGTCCATGAGCTGACGTACGTGGCGGCGCACCGTTCGCGTATGCACGCCGAGCTGCCGGCCGATCGCCTCGTCGGTGAGGCCGGCCGCCAACAGCGCGAGCAGCTTGACCTGCACCTGGCCACGCTGGTGCGGATCCGCCGAAGGTTCCGCGCGGAGCGGGAGCGAACGACGCCACACCTCCTCGAACAACGCGACCATCGTGTCCAGTACGGACGACGCGTGAACGACGATCGCGCTGTCGGCACGTTCCGAACCCTGCAACGAGATCAGGCCGACATGCTCGTCCGCCACGAACATCTTCACCGGCACATCCGTGGTCACTCGGGCCTGCTCGCCGGCCTCGACCATCTCCAGCGCGGCATCGAGATGTCCGGGCAGCTCGAGCCCGGAGCGGTCGTAGATCACCCGGTACTCGATGCCCTGCGCGAGCAGCTCGCGCTCGACGCTGTTGGGCCCGGACCCCAAGTACGGCGGGCGATCGAACGCGCGGACCTGTCGCCGCGCGCTGCGCTGCAGCTCCAGCCAGCGTTGCGAAGTCGCGTCGGCGGTCGTGACGATCTCGACGACTTCCTCCGGCCCGGTGGCAGGACGAGCGCCGCGATGCCGTTCGCCCAGTCGGCCGGCGATGACGCGGGCGCGCTGAAGTTCCTCCTCGTGCGAGCGAATCAGCACTTCGAGCGCTACGTCCGGCGAGGCCGCGGCGAAACGCCTCGGCAATCCGGGCAGGAGCGAAACCAGGCCCTTGCTTTCCAAAGTGGCAAGGGTCTTTCGTACCCGAGCTTTCGGCAGCCCGAGGTCGAGCAAATCATCTGCGCTGGCACGCGGTCGATCCACCAAGGTGGTGTAGATCAGCTCTTCATCGGGTGTCAGGCCAACACTTTCGAGCAAAGGAATGTCCCCCCACATCAACATTTCGCTCGCCAGCGTAAGCAGGGAAGACAGTCAGTAAATGCGGAAGTGTGGAATTGGTGCTGCGTCAATCTGGGATTGACGACGGCGGTTCCCGGGCAAACCGCCCTCAATCGGCTACTGGGCGGGATCTCCGTGCGTCCAACGGCCGCCGACGAGGGTGCCGAAGACAGGAATTGAACGCAGTTCAACCGGGGCGAGATCGGCCGGATCGTCGTCCAGAATCATGACATCGGCCGGTTGTCCGACCTCGAGCTCGCGGCGGCCGCGGCTCGCGGCGGCGAGCGCCTCCGCCAGTGGCAGTGCCTGTTCTGGATGCCACGGCGGCCGGTCGTCGTCGGTACGTGCGACCGCGGACGCGATGCCGTCCCACGGGTCGAGCGGTGCGACCGGTGCGTCCGACCCGAGCTCCAGTTTCGCGCCGGCCTGAAGCAGGTCGGCGTACGGGAACGCGCGCTCCGTACGGCCCGCCCAGTACTTGTCGGCGACGTCGCGATCGTCGGGCGCGTGCGCGGGTTGGACGCCAACGGCGAGGCCGGGTCGGGCGAACCGGTGCACGTCGGACACATCGACCAGCTGGGCGTGCTCGATCCTCCCCGTGCAGCCGAGCTGCTCGAACGCGTCGAGCGCGATGCGGTTGGCTCGGTCGCCGATGGCGTGGACCGCTGGCTGGAGTCCGTTCTCGGTGGCGCGCCGCATGCTCTCGAGCAGCTCGTCGGGCGGGAGCTCGAGGAGGCCGTTCGCGGCGTCGCCGGTCAGGCCGGGGTACGGGCGGTCGCAGTAGGCCGTTCGCGTGTTGAGCGACCCGTCGACGAACAGCTTCAGCGGGCCGACCTCGAGCAGGTCGTGCAGGCGGTCGCCGGTGCGGTGACCTGCGGCGATGGCCGGCTCGAACCAGGCCGGGTAGACGGTCGCCTGGATCCGTACGTCGATCCGGTGCGCGGCGAGGCGGCGCGGCCAGTCGGTGAGGTTGTCGGCGAACTCGAAGTCGATCACGCCGGCGACGCCGCGCGCGGCCGCCGCGGTGGTGGCTTCGGCGACCCACTGATCGAGCGTCTCGACCGGTGCCTGCGGGAGGGCGGCGACGGCGCGCAGGCAGTCCTGCTCGCGTAGGACGCCGGTCGGATGCTCGTTCGCGCCGACGGCCTGGAGCGCGGCGGGGCTCAGCCAGACCGTGTGCAGGTCGTTGCCGAGCAGGGCGATCGGTCGGTCGGGGAGCGCGGCCTGGAGCAGATCCTTGTGCGGCTGATCGGGCCAAATGCCGTCCCGAAAGCCGAATCCACTAATCATCTCGCCGCCGGCCGGTCCATCGACGGCGGCGAGTACGAGCGCGACCGCATCCGCAGCCGAACGCGCGCCCGCGAGGTCGATCCGCCGCCGGCTGGTTGCCCACTGCACGAGATGGGCGTGCGCATCCCACATTGCGGGTAGTACGGTCCGCCCTTCCAGGTCTACGGTCGTACCGTCGCGCGGTATGTCGGCTGATCTGGCGGGGGAGATCGCGGCGACCAGTCCATGGTTGATGGTGAGATCGACGGTCTGGCCGCGGCTGCCGAGCCGCGCTTGACGAAGGACGAGCACGCTGCATTCTCCCGATCGAGCTGTTTCGGTGGAAGACACGGAGGGGCGACCACGTGGAGCGTTCAGGTGGTTACCGGGACGGACCGGTTCTTTTCACCGTGCGTGAAATGAGGATCGCCGTCCGCTTGGTGACGCGGCCCATGTCCATCCGCAGGAACGGCAGGCAAGATGCCAGGGGGCGCGTGTGGGACGACACGCCGGGGTTGGCCGCGGGGCCGCGTTATCAGGGAGGACACCACCAATGCTCGACCCGATGCTCGTTGACGAACTCGAGAGCGTTCCGGCAATGGATGGATTTGCCGGCGTCGACGAGCTGGTGGCCACGACCCAGCGCCTGGCGGCTGAGTACTCCGACGTAGCTCGGCTGCGACGGATCGGCACCTCCCGGCTGGGCGAGCCGTTGGTCTGCCTGACCGTGGGGAGCGGCTCGCATCACGCGGTCGTGTTCGGCATGCCGCACCCGAACGAGCCGATCGGCGGGCTGACTGCCGTCCACCTGGCGCGGCGGATCTGCTCGGACCCCGCGTTGCGGGAGCGGCTGGGCTACACCTGGCACATCGTCCCGTGCATCGACCCGGACGGGACGCGGCTGAACGAGGGGTGGTTCGAGGGCCCGTTCACGCGGACGTT
Organism: uncultured Actinomycetota bacterium; assembly: GCA_963762635.1. Lineage (GTDB taxonomy): Bacteria > Actinomycetota > Actinomycetes > Propionibacteriales > Actinopolymorphaceae > Tenggerimyces. The sequence goes on along the minus strand of CAVXLQ010000002.1, from coordinate 13,460 downwards.
GTACGCGCGGAACTTCTACCGCCCGGCCGCTTCGGAGCAGGTCGAGTGGACGTTCCCGTTCGCGTACAAGCGCGCGTACTTCGACCAGGTGCTGCCCGAGACGTTGGCCTTGATGCGGCTGATCGACGACACGCGCCCGACGTTCATGTGCTCGCTGCACAACGGCGAGGTGGGCGGGGTCTACTACTACCTCTCCCGGCCGGAGCCGTCGCTTTACCCTGTGCTGCAAGGGATTCCGGCACACCTTTCGCTGCCGTTGGACACCGGCGAGCCTGAGGCGCCGTTCATCCGGCGGCTGGACACGGCGATCTTCCAGTCGGCCTCGACCGAGGAGGCGTACGACTACGCCGAAGCGGCCGGGGTCGATCCCCTCCACGAGGTCGCGGGGGACTCGTCGGCGGCCTATGCATCGCGGTACGGGACTTTGACGTTGGTGTCGGAACTGCCTTACCTGGCGGACAAGAACGCCGGCGATCAGCGTCCGGCGAAGATCGGCTATGGGGATCTGTTGCGATCGCAGGCTTCTGGTCTGCGGGAGTTGGCGTGGCTCTTGACGGACACGCTGGAGCACGTTTCCGCTGACCTGGTGACGGATTCGCCGTTCTTGCGGGCGACTCGCTACTTCGCGCCCATGTGCGCTTCCCTGCCGGAGATGAACGAACGCCGCGCCGCTGTGGCCGAGTCCTCGCGTCCGGCGACGGTGGCCGAGCAGCACTCGTGCGAGGACCTGGTGCACATGTTCCGCCTGCGATACGGCGGCATGCTGCTGCGCGCGTTGGACGGCGAGGTGGCGATCGGCAACGGCACCCCGGCGATCCGGTTCAGGCGCGCGGCGTTGTCGGAGACGTTCCAGGCCTGGTGCGACGAAGCGGAAGAAGCCTCGTCGGCGGAGACGATCCCGATCAAGAAGCTGGTCGGCACCCAGTACGCCGCCATCCTCGCCGTCGCCTCCCACGCCACCACCCGCCGCAAGTAGCACCCGCTTCCCTACCGCGGAGCTCACTCGGTCCACGCGCCCTCGCCGTGATCATGACGATGATCGTGAAGGCGTACCGGCGTATACGGCCGTTTTGGTTTCATGGTCACGATCATGATCACCCCGGAGCGGCGGGGATTGACAGCATGGACGCGTAAGTGCAGACTTACCGTTCGTGGGGACTTACCAAAGCCAAGCTCTCGATGCCCTGGGGGATCCGACTCGGCGGGCGATTTTCGAGCGGTTGGGGAAGGGTCCCTGCTCGGTCGGCGTCCTGGCCTCGGAGCTCCCGGTCAGCCGGCCGGCGGTTTCGCAGCACCTCAAGGTGCTCAAGCAGGCTGGGCTCGTGGTGGACCACGCGGTGGGCACGAGGCGGGTGTACCGGATTGATCCGAAGGGGGTCGACGGCCTGCGCGGGTATTTCCAGCAGTTCTGGACGGATGCGATGGCCGCCTTTCAGCAGGCCGTCGAGGAGGAATCATGACGCAGCAGACAGACAACACCGTTCGGGTGCAAGTCACGGTTGACGCTCCGATCGAGCGGGCCTTCACGGTATTCACTGAACGGTTCGACAGCTGGTGGCCGCGCGGTCACCACCTCGGCGACGGCGATCTGGTGACCGCGGTCATCGAGCCGGAGAAGGGCGGCCGGTGGTACGAGCGCACCACCGACGGCAAGGAGTGCGACTGGGGGCACGTGCTCGACTGGGACCCGCCGCGCCATGTCGCGCTGTCGTGGGACATCAGGCCGAAGTTCGAGGGCGTCGACCCCCAGCGCGCGAGCCGGATCGATGTGAGCTTCGAGGCAGAGAACGACGAACGTACGACGGTCACGCTCGTGCACTCCGACTTCGACAAGCACGGCGAGGGCTGGGAGAGCATGCGCGACGGCGTCAACGCCGAGGGTGGATGGGGATCGATCCTCGCCGAGTACGCCGCGGCGCTGAACACCTAACCAGGCAAGGCGAAAGCCTGGAAACACCAGGGGCGCGCAGAGCCTAAAGCCAGCCGTTGCGCTTGAAGTAGCGGTGCAATCCGAAGCACACGACGAGAATGACCGCCCACACGAGGAAGTAGCCGTATCGCCACGACGTCTCGGGCATGTAGTCGAAGTTCATCCCGTAGATGCCCGCGATCATCGTCGGTGCCGCGATGATCGCGACCCAGGCGGAGATCTTGCGGATGTCCTCGTTCTCGGCGACCGTCAACCGCGCCAGGCTCGCCTGCAGGATCGACGTCAGCAGCTCGTCGAACGAGACCACCTGCTCACGTACGCGCGCCAAGTGGTCCTCGACATCCCGGAAGTACTCGCGGATGTCCGGTACGACCAGCCGCATCGGCCGCTGCGCCAGCTCGTGCAGCGGTCCGGCCAGCGGCGCCACCGCGCGCTTCAGCTCGAGCACTTCACGCTTCAAGTGATAGACGCGCTCGACGTCTCGCGCGCCACGACTGCCGAAAACCGCGATCTCGAGCTCGTCGATGTCGTCTTGCAAGCGGTCCACCGCGGCCAGATAGTCGTCGACCACACCGTCGGCCACTGCGTGCAGAACGGCGGACGGTCCGAGCGCCAAGTGCTCGGCGTTGCTCTCCAGCTGCGTACGTACCTTGCCCAAAGCGCCATGGTCGCCGTGCCGAACGGTGACGACGAACGAGGGACCGACGAACGCCATCACCTCGCCGGTCTGCACGATCTCCGACGTCGTCGTGCCGAGCTCGTGCGGGCAGTACCGCACGGTCTTGAACACCGCGAACAACGTGTCGTCGTACCGCTCCAGCTTCGGCCGCTGATGCGCGTCCACCGCGTCCTCAACCGCCAACGGGTGCAGGTCGAACTCGTCCGCGATGCCCGCGAGCTGGTCGGCGGTCGGCTCGAACAGGCCGATCCAGACGAAGCCTCCGCCCTTGCGGGCGCGACGTACGGCGTCGGTGTACGAGGTCACCTCGTACTGACGCTCGCCGTTCTTGTAGAACGCCCAGTCGACGATGGCCGACGCGGGCTCGAGGATGGGGTCGGTTTCCACGGTCGCGGGAGCGATGCCCTGCGGGGGACGTCCTCGTAGCACGCGCATCATCGCGCGTGCCCGGCGTCCGGTAAGAACCGCATTGCGGTTGCGCAGGTTGTTTGTGCTGGTGCTGGTTGCGGCCATGGTGACCACCTCCTCGTCGAACACTCTCAGGCTACGTTCGCGACGGTTGTCGCGAACGGCGGAGGTCCTCCGAGGCCCCGCGGCTCACCGCGGGCCGGGAAGGCCGACGATCAGCGTTTGAGACGGGAATGGCGACGGAGGACGCAGGTACTCTGTTGATCGGCAGGATTCACCAGGTCCACCTCCTCGCCACCGGGCCCTTGCCGGGCGTCACGTACATGAGGCCGCAGGAAGGGAAACCCACCTGCGGACAGGCGAAGACGGCCCCCTCAAACACACGACCGCCGGCAAGCCTACCAGCGTGGAGCGGTCGACTTGGGGCATCCTTCGTGAACATCTTCATCACCCGGCGTCCGGCCCAGGCGGCCGGAGGAAAGGGCGAACCCTATGTCCCTGCCACTTCCCGAACCGCCCACCGGTCTGCCTGTCGGTTCGTACCCGAACTACGTCGAAGCGCAGCGCGCGGTGGACTATCTGTCCGACCAGAAGTTCCCCGTCGAGCAGGTGACGATCGTCGGGAGTGACCTCCGGCTGGTCGAGCGCGTCACCGGGCGGATCACCCAGGGCAGTGCGATCATCGCGGGCGCCGGAAGCGGAGCTTGGTTCGGTCTGTTCGTCGGTGTGCTGATGTCGCTGCTGCCGCCCTCGAACTTCCTCCTGATCATCCTGGGCGTCGTCATCGGAGCGCTGTTCGGACTGATCTTTGGCTGGGTCGGCTACCGCGCGACCGGCGGCAATCGCGACTTCACCTCGCGTACGCAGGTTGTCGCCGCGAAGTACGACGTTCTCTGCAACCCGCACCATGCCGAGGAGGCACGCAACCACCTTGCGCAGCTCGCGCTGAAGACCGGGACGCTGTGAGCGAAGGCGCCGAGCTCTGGATCGCCCGTCATGGCGAGACCGAGTGGAGCCGTACGCACCGCCACACGAGCACGACCGATCTCCCGCTGACGCCGGCGGGAGAGCAGGCCGCCAAGGCGCTCGCGGAACGGCTGGCCGGCACCACGTTCGACCTGGTGCTGACCAGCCCACTGCAACGCGCTCGGGAGACCGCCCGGCTCGCCGGCTTCGGCGACCGGGCGGTGGTCGATCCCGACGCGCACGAGTGGCGGTACGGCGAGTACGAGGGCAAGACCACCGCGGAGATCCGCGAGACCGTACCGGGCTGGACGGTGTTCAGCGCGCCGTCGCCTGGCGGCGAGGCGGCCGCCGACGTGGCCGCGCGCGTCGATCGGCTGATCGCCCGGGTACGGGCCGAGGCGAAGACCGCACTGCTGTTCGCGCATGGGCACGTGTTGCGCGTGCTGGCCGCGCGCTGGGTGGCCTGCCGCCCGAGGCGGGTGCCCACCTGGTGCTGAACGTCGCCACGCTCAGCGTGCTGGGCTGGGAGCGCGACACTCCGGCGATAGAACGCTGGAATTCCTGACAACCATCTCCCTGGTCACGCTCGTCTCCAGTACATGTGAGAGGGCCCATAGCTGCGGACGGCGGCGGCGCGACCGCCCGCGCGAATGAGGGGCCGGTGCGTACGGGGGATTCGGCGTTCACCGAGTTCGTCCGCGCGCGCTCGGCGGCGTTGCTCCGGACCGCGTACCTGCTGACCGGCGACCGCGGCCTTGCCGAGGACCTGCTGCAGACGGTGCTCGCGAAGACGTACGTGTCGTGGGGCCGGATCCGCGAGCCGTCGGCGGCCGAGGGGTACGTACGCAAGGCGCTCGTCAACACGGCCACGTCCTGGTGGCGAACCAAGCGCTGGCGGAACGAGAAGCCGTCCGGCGAGGACGTCCCCGAACGGGTCGTCTCCTCCCGGACCGACGAGTTGGACGACCGGCGCGAGCTGTGGGCGCTGGTGCAGACCCTGCCCGCGCGGCAGCGGGCGGTCATCGTGCTCCGGTACTACGAGGACCTGACCGAAGCGGAGACGGCGAGCATCCTCGGGTGCTCGATCGGAACGGTGAAGAGCCAGAGCTCGCGCGCCATCGGCCGCTTGCGCGGCGTTCTGCACGAAACCACTACGACAGCAGGGGAGGAGTCATGAACCGCCAAGCCGAGAACCGCCTCCGGGACCTGCTGTTGGAACGAGCGGGCGACGTGGCACCGGCGACTGACTGGGAGTCTCGCGTTCTTGGGGCGGGCAAGCGCCGGCGCCGCAACCGCCGCATCGGCGTCGGACTCGGGGCCGCGGTGGCGATCGCTGTGGTCGCGATCGGCGTCAACTCGGTCGTGTCGCCGCTCGCCTTCGACGACCCTGGCCTCGCGAACACCCCGTCGCCCAGCGACCTGCTCGAGCACGAGCAGGCGGATGACCGCGTGCCGCCGAGCCAGACTGGTGCGCCGGCGGGCTGGCAGTCGCTTCCGCGCGGTCCGCAGACGAAGCTTCCGTACTCCTACGGGAAGCGGCTCGCCACGACGACCTTGGTGACGTCGGACGAGATTCCCGACCGCTTCGTCGGGCTGGCCCAGTACGGCGAGGGCGCTGTGCTCGTCACCCGCTGGGAGGACCTGCGAGAGAACAACGACGCCGTGCGGGTCATGCCCGGCTACGAGCTCCCGTACGTCCCGCCTCCTTCGGCGCGGCAGGACGACGAGGACCAGGTCGGCGGCGGGACGAACCTCAGCCCGGTCGTCGTCTCCGCGAGCGGCCGATACGTCGCCTACACGTCGAGGCCGACCCAGGGGAACAACGAACCGGTCGTGCAGGTCGTCGACCTCACCGCGGGGATGCGCTTCGCCGACCAGGAACCTGGCGACGTGGAGACGGCGGTGGTACCGGGGGTGGAGAGTGAGACCGAGGAGTTCACGCAGTCGATCGGGTTCGTCGGCGACGACCTGGTGGTGAGTGCTCGCAACTTGGCCTACCTGTGGAAGCGCGGCGAGGAGACGCCAAAGTCGTGGCTGCTCGGCGGCGTGCAGGTCGAACGTTTCCTCGGTGCGTCCCAGCAGGCCGGGATCGTTCTGGTCGGTGATGCTGGTGGCGCTTGTGTGACGGCGCTCGAGCTCGCGAACGGTGTCGAACGTTGGAAGCAGTGCTCGTCGACCGTTGGCGCCGAGTTTTCCCTTGATGGCAAGGTGATCGCGGGTGCACAGGGTGACACGATCGTGTTCCGCTCGGCGGCCACCGGTGAGGTAGTGAGGACAGCTCGCGTTCCTGGACTGACGATCGGCCAGCTCGTGTGGGAGACGACCGCGGACGTGCTGGCGGTGGTGAGCGGGGAGAAGGTTTCTGAGCCCGCGATGATCCGCTGCGGCCTGGAGTCCGGGACGTGCGAGGGAGTCCCGTCGCTGCTGGCGGGCACACAGGACTCCCCGTTGCTCATCGCCCGACGGCCGAGCAAGTGAGCCGTCAGGCGGTCGGCGACGTGTACTTGCTCAGCGTGAGAACGGCGCCTTGCGGGTCCTTGATCACCGCGGTGCGGACGGGGCCCGCGTCGTAGGCGGGAACGATCACCTCGGCGCCGCCCTGGACCGCACGGTCCACGGCGGCGTCGGTGTCGTCGACGCCGAACGTGATGCCCCAGCTGGGCGGCGCCTCGTCGGTGACCTCGCTCATCCAGGCGACGACGTCCGCGAAGCCGTCCGGTGCCTGGTCGGCGGTCTGCCGCTCGCGGATCTTCGGGTCGAAATGCGCGAGCAGGTCGCCGTACCCGTCGAGCTTCCACATCCAGCTGTGGCCGAACCCGAAGTCGATGTCGTCGGCCCGCCAGCCGAACACCTCGCCGTAGAAGGCCTTCGCGCCCTCGACGTCGGTGGTGTTGAGGTCGTTGAAAACCCGACGATCCGGGCTCGTTGATCCGGTCGGCGCCGCGGTGGTCGCCGGGCTGCCAGAGCTGGATCGTCGCGCCGGACCGGTCCGTGATTGTCGCGGTGCGGCCGTCTTCGCCGACGTCGTGCGGGCTGACGAGAACCGTTCCGCCTCCCTTCGCCGCGCGTTCGGCGGTCTCGTCGGCGCTGTCGACCCAGACGTAGGTGTTCCAGGTCGCCTTGGCGCCCTGGTCGGCCGCGGTGATCGCGCCGGCGTATCCGTCGCGCAGCTTGACCATCGTGTACGCGCTGCCGGGGTGGGTTTCGTACGTCCAGCCGAACAGCTTCGCGTAGAAGACCTTGGCTGCTTCGGGGTCGGGTTGCGTGGTGTCGACCCAACAGGGGACGCCTTGCATGTATCGGTCCATGGTAGGTGACGCTAATCGGGATTCCGGACAGTTTGTGGCCTGAATCAACGGGGAAGTTGCCGCCATTCTTCGAGGGCGTCGAGGAGGCCTGGTGTGAGCGGGAGGTTTTCGAGCTCCGCTCGGGTGACCCAGCGGGCTTCGCTCGCGTCGTCGCCGGCTGTGGGTTGTGCGTCGCCTACAACTTCGGCGGCGTAGTCGTCGATGACGTACACCTCGTCGACGGTGCGGCCGGGGCGTTCGACCGAGCCGATCAGGTTGCCGACGCGTACGGTCAGGCCGGTCTCCTCGCGTACCTCTCGGGCGGCGGCTTCCTGGCCGGACTCGCCCGGCTCCGCACTTGAGTCCTTCATGCACGCGCCGCAGCTCGGCGAGGAAACCCGCCAGCGACGGGGGCTCGCCGCCCTCTTGAAACAGGGTGCGCTCGAGCAGAGGCCGAAGCGCGGAGGGTCCGGCCCAGGGCTGTCGCCGCCGATTCTCATGGCGGAAGCTGTTCCATGACCAGTCCCAGCGGACGTCCTCCGGCGCCAGGAAAGGATGGCCACCGGTGACCATGTACCAGAGGAGCTGCGCCAGGCCGGTGACGTCATCCGGGTGCGAGAAGTCGCAGGGAAACGTGTTCGGTGGGAACAGGATCGCCTCCCCGATCCGCGTGGCCTTGAGGACCGCTGGTCCGCGATGCACCAACCCCGCGAGCTCGAGCCCCGCAGGCCCGGCTCGCAAGTAGACGAGCTCGGGACGGATCGCCCCTCCCAGGTCGTGGCCGTTCGCGAGCGCCCGTCGTGGCGACATCTCCCACCGCGGAGACAATTCGGGCGGCGTCCGCGACGGCGATGTGCGCTGACTCCACGATCTCCTGCACCGTCGATCCTGCCGGAAGCAGCTCGGCAAGACCTTCGCAGAGGCGTATCCCAGGAAGGCCACCATGGATGGTGGACCTCGCCCTCTCCGACGAGCGGGGCGACGAAGTCCCCCGCGAAGCTGAGGATCGGACGCGCCGACAGGCTCTTGTTGCCAGGTACACCAGGGTCGCGATGGCGGGCTGCCAGGTGCCATCCGCATGCAGATGGAGAGATACGCCCCTGGAGCCAGTTCTCGGCGATCGGAGCGAGCGCTCTTGACCTGGCCGCCGATCGTCCCTCCACACGGGAACGGCTCCGCGGAGAGCTCAGGGACCGGGATCTCGTACAGGCGAGACCTCGTCTCCTCGTCGGAGTCGGGCCGGCGCTCGCGCACGTAGTCCGCAACGCGGTCCAATCTCACATGTTTCCGCGAGAGAGTATCAGGCTGCCCCGCTGGTCGAAGACCTGCTCCGTGGCCGGCATTCCGACGATGTCGAACGTCCAGACATCTGCGTGACGACATCAAGTGGGCGATCGCACTCATCGACGGTCGCTCCGACCTCGCCCTCTGCATCGACCTCGCGCCGGAGGTACCAGCACGGCTCCTCGCCGTAGCGTTCCCGGTGGGCGTCCCGCCAGTCGGCGTTGGTGGCGGTTGCGTACCAGCACACCCGGCGAGCCCCCGCCTTGCTCTGCCAGACTGCGGACACTCGCCGGTCCCCCTTGAAGTCAACCGTGGCCCACCTCGCGGCCCGGGAACGATCGAGGCATCGACCTCCTCACCGGGGCGAAGCATCAAGCTGGTGAAGTAACGGATCGTGCTCATGGCGTTTCGGGCGGCGCGAGGCGGAGCCGAAGTCGTTCGGCCCAGTCCGGCCGGACATCGTTGCCGACGTAGAGAGACTCGCCCGTCTTCTCCTGGTCGAGGCTTCGGCCAGCTCGTCTGCGACGAAGTGCACGCGGTCGAGCGTTGCATGTCGAACGGCACCACCTCCATCGAGTGGACGCGACCGTCCTGCACCACGACCTCGACCCAATCGGGGCTGCTGCAGCTCGGGCAGCTCCAGGGCTCCAGGATCCGCGGCGGCATCGGATCGCGGAAGCCGCACCGCGTAGTGCGAGTGCTGCATGTCGATGACGGTCACGTCGAGTCGGTCTCCCACGCGGATGACGGTGCCTGGTTCCGACTCGACCTTGGTGACGATGCTCGTCTCGGCCGGCGCTCCGCAGGCGGGGCACTGGAGCTCGGTGACGAAGTAGCTGTAAGACATGGCAAAGGACTCGGTGCTAGAGCGACCCTGCTCGGAGGAGTGCCGGCTGTCCCGCGGTCACGGGCGGGAACCGACGCATCGATCACTCCTCGCCGATCGTGCGGCGAAGCGTCCCGTCCGGCTCGTACTCCTCGCCGCGCACGGTACCTTCGTTCTCCAGGACGTAGTGACCGATCGGCGGGCCGTCGGGCGCATAGCGCCAGGTCTCCAGGACCGTGTCGTCGTCCTCCCCGACGAAGCGCAGGACATCGCGCCTCAGCACCGTTCCGTCCTCCATGACGGGCCAGGGGTCCGCACGAAGCCGCCCCCGTCGGCCAGCTGCTCTCCTCGACACACGCTGTACTCGACTGCCCCATTCGCGAAAGGTGTCGTGCACTGCGGCTCGTCCGAGGGCGCGTCCGCAAACCACCGCACGCGTTCAATCTGACCCAGTCCACCATCATCGCCGCGCTCTCCGGCCTTCCCTCATCATCGAACACAACGGCAGCGTACGAGTCGGCCCGAGCAGCCGCTCCCTGGTCCATCTCTTCATGAGCTCGCACGGCCGTATTGGCAAAGAAGCGCACTTGGGACATCAACGCACCTCCAGGTTCACGGGCAGCGGTTCGCGCAGGCGCCCCAGCTCGTCGAGAAAGTCCGCCAGCGACAGGAAGTTCGCCGTCCTCGGGAAACAGGGTGCGCTCGAGTAGTGACTGAAGCACCCCCAGGTCCGCTCCAGGGCTGTCGCCGTCGCTTGTCGTGGCGAAAGCTGTTCCAGGACTCGTCCCACCGGACGTCCTCCTGCGCCGGAACGGGTGCCCACCGGTCACCATGTACCAGAGAAGCTGCGCCAGACCGGTGACGTCATCCTGGTGCGAGAAGTCGCATGGAAAGGTGTCCGCCGGGAGCAGGATCGCCTCTCCCGTCGTGTCGCCGCGACAACCCCGGGCGCTCGATGGAGGAGCCCGAGAGCTCGACGCCCGTCGCCGCGCGTCGAAGATAGACCAGCTCGGGGCGGATGCCCCCGCCGAATCGTGGCCGCGCTCTCGAGCCCGCCGTCGACTTGTCCGACCCGCAAGGCAATCCGGACCGCATCGGCGACCCCGAGCGGGGCCGACTCGACGATCTCCTCGACGGTCAATCCGTCCGGGACCAGTTCGGTGACGCCGAAGAGTGTCTCCCAGGCCGGCCATCTCGGATGGTGCAGGTCGCCCTTGGCGAGGAGCGGCGCGACGTACTCGCCAGCGTACTCCGGATCGGACGTACCCTCTCGATGCTCTTGCTCCAGACGAAAGCCAGAGTCGTGATCGCTGGGCGCCAGCCACCATCGTGCCGGCGCCATCGAGCGATAGCGCCCATGGAGATCGTTCTCGAATAGCGGACAGAGCACCCTGACCAGGCCGTCGGGACGATCGTCCCGCCCGCAGGGGAATGTCTCGCCGGAGAGCTCGGGGACCGGGGGTCGTGGAAGGAGAAGGGCTCGTCTCCTCTGGCGAAGGCGGGCGGCGCTCTCAGAACGAAGTCCGCCGTGCGACCGCACCCAGCGTACTTGCGTGAGGCAATGAGTGCTCCATCCCGGGCCGAGCTCTTCTTCCGTCGCGGGAATCCCCTTGATGTTGAACTTCCAGACGCGCCGAACGACGACCTCGCAGCGCTCGTCGCATTCCTGCACCGTCGCGCCGAGGTTCCCGAGGCATCAAGCTCGCGCTGGACGATCCAGAACGGTTCCTCGCCGTGCCGCTCGTTGTGGGCTTCCCGATAGTCGGCCGCCGTGCCGGCGCCGTACCAGCAGACTCTGCGATCGCCGTCCGAGGTCTGCCAGACCCCCGTCACTGGCTCCTCACCGTGAAACTCGACGGTGGCCCACCGAGTGAGCCACGGGACGATCGAGGCATCGACCTCTTCGCCGGGCCGGAGCATGAAGCTGGTGAAGAAACGGATCTGGTCATGGCGTGCCGGACGGCGCCAGGTGGGGGCGAAGTCGCTCGGCCCAGTCCAATCGGATATCGTCGCCGACGTAGAGCGGCTCTCCGGTCTTCTCCTCGTAGAATTCGGCCAGGCCGCCTGCGACGAAGTGCACGCGGTCAAGGGTCGCGATGTCGAACGGCACCGCTTCCATCGAGTGGACGCGACCGTCCTCCACGACGACCTCGACCCAGTCGCTCCGCAACTCGGGCAGCTCCACAGGCTCCAGGATACGGAGTGGTTCATCGGGTCGCGGAATCCGAACCGTGTAGTGCGAGTGCTGCATGTCAACGACGGTCACGTCGAGCCGGTCTCCACCCGGATGACCGTGCCGGGTTCCGACTCGACCTTGGTGACGATGCTCGTCTCGACCGGCGCTCCGCAGGCGGGGCGCTGAAGCTCGGTGACGAAGTAGCTGTAGGACATGGGACAACTCCTGTAAATCGGGATCACTTTCAGCGGATGCAGCGCGCCGTTCCTGTCGGGGATATTGACGATGAAGCCCTTGGCCCCGTCACGCCTGATCGTCTCCTCGATCCTCTCCGTCTTGCCATCGACGACTCGCTGCTTGAACAGGCCCGGCACATAGCGCTTGGCGAGTGGCTTGAAGATGTTGTGGTCGCCGGTCATGAGGGTGGGTAAATCCTTCCCGTTGTTGCGGGCGAGGACCGCATCCGCCACCACGGCGCGGTCGGCAGCGCCTGATGGGCCGCCTACGGGGTCTCCCTTCGACAGCTCCGCCAGCATATCTATGTAGATGGGATCGGTGCGCGAGACGCTGAGATCCAGCCCGCCCACGTGGGTCCCGGTGCCGATCTCACCGAGGCCCACATTGCCGGCGCGCAGATCTTGCTCGCCGATTACCGACGCCAGGTCGCGCGCGGGCGGGTCGCCGTTGAGCGATCCATCCCCGCCCGCGTGCGCAGCCAGTTGACCGTCGCCTCTCTTCTCCGAGAGACCGTTCCAGCTGTCGCCGGCCATCAGCTTTCGCACGGCGATCATCACCTGGCTGTCAACGACTAGAGATCCGCCCTCCAGGGCCCGCGCGGCGCTGATCTCGGCGCGCGCAGCCTCCAGGTTATCAGCGTGCCTCCTGAGCTTGTCGAATTTTCCCGTCCTGGCCGCGCCCTCGACCATATCCCTGGCTGTGTCGGGACCCGCGAGCTCGACCTCGGTCGCGAGTCGCCTCCCTCCCAGAGGCGCTGCCACCTTCTCGAGTGTCTCGCGACCGAAACGGTCAGAGCGGAGACTGGCCTCCGAGGCCGGAACGTCCCGGAGCGCGTCGATGGAGTTCCGGCTCAGCTTGCCAAGGAGCCGCTTGGCTTCGTCGTGCGACAGCGTGCCGACGGCCCACTGGACCGCCTCGGGGCCATGGGACGCAGCCTGGTCGGCCAGCTCGTCCGGAAAAATGCGTCGCCCACTTTCCGCGACTGGTCCGATATCTCCGTTCTGCCTGTGCCGTCGTCCTCCGAGCCCCCGATCGAACGCGACGACCGGCGCCGTCAGGCGTCGTCGCCGGCGGTCGTGCTCGTACGAGCTGCGGCTGCGCAAATACCAGCCGGGGCTCGCCGCCCGGCGGAAACACCGCGTAGAGCTCGCCCTTCCAGAGCGTCTCGCCGCCCGCGGTCACGGTGGTGCGAGCCGATCAACCCACGACGACGGCTCAGTGACCGTGTACCCGAGTATCCTGCCTCCCTGCAGCTCGAACATCAGTTGCGACGCGGGAGTGGTCCTTGGCTTCGACAGCATGATGTGGTGCCCGGCGACGCGCTGGTTGGGGACCGCGACCCAGTGGCGGCTGAGCTTCTGTTGCGCGACGAACCGGATGTCCTGTGGCGAAGGGAACACGTAGGCCGTGTCGAGGTTGGAGACTTCCGAGTCCGCCACGAGTGAGCGAAAGTCGAGGCGAACGCCGCTCTGACGTTTGCGGCGAAGGTCGTCAACCCGGTGAGAGTGGGCAATCGGCTCGATGTTGGGGCGGTGGACCAAGTCCACCGCCTTGCCCTCTCCGGCGATGATGACGAACTCGTCGTTCCACTGGACGCCGAGGCCCCATTCGCGCGTGGATGGGTCGAAGTCGGGTGCAAAGCCGGCATCGAGCTGCTTGAGGGCCGA
>CAVXLQ010000001.1:0-47896 GCA_963762635.1 uncultured Actinomycetota bacterium | reverse complement strand
TGCGGCTGGGGGCGACCACCAGGACGTCGGGGTCGGCCTGCAGCTGCTTCACCTGCTGGGTGGAGAGCCTGGCGGCGAACCCGTCGACGGCGGCGGTGTAGCGGTACAGCGTCGCCGGATCGCCGATGGATGCGAGCACGTCGTTCTGCCCGGCGAGCAGCTCTTCGCGCGCGGCAGCGCGCTTCGATGCGTCGTCGATGTCCTGGAGCGCGGTCGGCTGGTCGCGGAGCAGCACGACGTACGTGCCGTCGGCGACCTCGGGTGTGACCGACGGCGCCGTCGGTCCGTGGGCCGGGGTGCTGCGACGGCCCGTGGTGGATCGGAGCGGCGAGCGCCAGTGAGAGCAGGCAGCCGCAGGAGGAGGCGGTCGCCGCATCGATGCACTCCTCTCCATGCTCGGCCGAGTCGTCACACGGGCACCACTGGCAACAGAAACGTCAAGCGTGGCTGGTCCTGAGCCACCGAGTCAACCGGATCGACCGACCGGCCGCGACGGGTGCCTCACATGCGCTGACTACAGTCTCTCGTGTGCAGGCGCCTCTTGTCGTGGGATTCGATCTGGACATGACGCTGTTCGACACCCGCCCCGGCATCAGGGCCGCCTTCGAGCAGTTGGCGCGCTCGAGACCGGCATCGCGTTCGACACGGACCTGATCGTGACCCGGCTCGGCCCGCCACTCGATGTCGAGATGGCCAACTGGGTGGACCCCGACCGGGTCGAGGCCATTGTGCGACCAGTACCGCACGGCTCTATCCCGTCGACCGCGATCGAGCCGAGCCCGCTGATGCCGGGTGCGGCCGAGTCTCTGGCAGGCCGTCACGCGAGCGGGTGGCCGCACCATGATCGTGACCGCCAAGACCGGCGCGCACGCGCAGCGGCACGTCGACCATGCCCGGCATCGACGTCGACCTCGTGGTCGGCGGCCTCTGGGGGTCCGGCAAGGGCTCGGCGCTGCATGGCCGAGGGCGCCGCGGTCTACGTCGGCGACCACGTCCTCGACATCGCACGGTGCTCGCGCTGCCGACGCAGTCGCGGTCGCGGTCGCGTCGGGTCCGTGCTCGGTCGACGAGCTCGCGGCGGCGGGTGCCGACGTGGTGCTGGAGTCGCTGGGCGAGTTTCCCGCCTGGTGGGAGTCGTTCGTGCTCGATCATCGCCTCGGCGTCCTCGAGGCCGAGCTGCGTCGCCACGACAAGCTGATGGTCGCCTTCAGCGGCGGCGCCGACTCGGCCTTCCTGCTCGCCGCGGCCGTCCGTGCCCTCGGCGCCGACAACGTCGTCGCAGCGACCGCGATCTCGGATTCGCTGCCGGCCTCGGAGCTCGACGAGGCCCGCGAGTTCGCCGCCGAGCTCGGAGTTCGAGCTGCTGACCCCGCGTACCCACGAGATCGAGCGCGAGGGCTACCGGCGAAACGCCGGCGACCGCTGCTACTTCTGCAAGGCCGAGCTGATCGAGGTGCTCACCCCGCTGGCGCACGACCTCGGCTACTCGGTCGTGGCGACCGGGACCAACGCCGACGACGTCCGGGCCGGGTTCCGCCCGGGCATCCGGGCCGCCGACGAGCGTGGTGCGGTCACTCCGCTGCTGAGCGCCGGGCTCACCAAGGCCGAGATCCGGGCGGCGTCGAGCGCGATGGGGCCTGCGCACGTGGGACAAGCCCGCCGCGGCGTGCCTGTCGTCCCGGGTCGCCTACGGGCTCGAGGTGACCCCGATGCGGCTGGCACGGATCGAGCGGGCCGAGGCGATCGTCCGGGAGACGCTCTGGCTCGCGCGGGTATCGCGCGGCTCGACGTCGCGGGTTCGAGACCTCGGCGACCAGGCGCGGATCGAGATCGATCCCGCGCTGCCTCGAGCAGGTGTTCGGCGACGCCTGGTCTGTGGCCGACTCGTTGGTCGCGGCGGTCGTCGAGGCTGGCTTCGACTCGGCGTTCGTCGATCCGGCCGGCTTCCGCTCCGGGGCGATGAACGAGCTGCTGCCCGATCCCGAGCGCTACCGCTGAGTCAGTGCGCGGTACTCGCGGGGTAGGCTGGTGGCGCACCTCCGCGGTGGCGGAGGTGTTGTTTTTCTGTCAGGTCAGATGACGCAGCTGTTCTGTCGATTTCAGATCATCGAGATTTCGCGAGGTTCACAGTGCCAACGGGCAAGGTCAAGTGGTACGACGCCGAGAAGGGCTTCGGCTTTCTCACCACCGACGACGGGGGCGATGTCTTCGTGCGGTCGGACTCGCTCCCGAGCGGCGTCACGTCGCTGAAGTCGGGCACGCGGGTCGAGTTCGGGCTGGTCCAGGGACGCAAGGGTGACCAGGCGATCCAGCTGTCGGTGCTCGACCCGACTCCCTCGGTCGCCAAGGCGATGCGCAAGAAGCCCGAAGACATGGTCAACATCGTCGAGGACCTGATGAAGCTGCTGGAGAGCCTCGAGCAGACCTATCGGCGCGGACGCCACAGCGACCCGCGCGCAGCCAAGCAGACCGCTGCCCTGCTGCGCGCGCTGGCCGCGGAGCTCGAGCTCAGCTGAGGCGGCGCGGCGGTTGCGCCGGGCTCAGCAGGTGATGGTCTGCTTGCGGTCGACCTTGGCCCAGTACGGGTTCGGGTCGCTGTTGTTCAGCGTCTGCTTCGCGTTCATCCGCGCCCGCACCAGCCAGGTGTGCGCACCGGCGTTGGCCGGGTCGCTGCAGGAGATGAACGTGTTGAACAGATCCGGACCGATCAGCCCGCCTGCGGCGATGCACTGATCGCGTATCGGTCGTACGGCACGACCTCGCGGAGCTGGCCGTTTCTCAGGACCTCCCAGACGCCGATCCGGAACACCTGGCGGTGCACGTTGGCGGACTCGGGGCAGTCGATCGACCGACGAGATGATCACGCGATCTGCGCGGTCGGGGGTGTCGCCCGATGACGAACAGTGCGCGGGATCTCGGCGATGCAGCCGTTCTTGGCGCCCGAGGCGTCGTGAAGCGGCGCCTTCGACGGGCGTACGTACAGGGCGCTGGCCGGCGTGGCAGCGACGAGCGCGAGTGCGACGTGGCGCCGAGCGATGGTCGAGCAGGCGAGTACGGAGCATGTGTCCTCCCTCAGGACGTATGACGGAGTCGATGGTGCCCTCGACGTCAGGACAGCGACGCTAGTCCGATACGGCCGCCGTGTCCATGAAATGCGATATGCGTAGTCAGCCGGCTACGGTGGGTGGCCGCCAGTGGGACCGCCGCGGGCCGCCAGCCGGCGGCGGGGGTCTGGCCGGCGTGCGCCGGGAGACCGCGATGCCGCGGCCGACGAAGATCAGCCAGGCCACCAGCAGCGCGGCGATGGTGAACAGCCCGAGCTTGGCGACCAGCGGGATGAACACCCCGATGAAGCCGCCGATCACCCACGAGAGCTGCAGCAGCGTCTCCGACCGGGCGAACACGCTGGTACGCACGCGCTCGGGCACCTCGCGCTGGATCAGCGCGTCCAGCGACAGCTTGCCGAGGGACTGGCTGGTGCCGGCGACCAGGCCGAGGATCATCGCCGGGATCAGGCTGAAGAACAGCGCCGCGTAGATCGCCGCGATGACGTCCGCGATCAGGCAGAACGAGCACCGTGACCTCGGGTCGCTTGGTCTTGAGCGTCGAGCCGATCGCGGTGCCGACGGTGCTCCCGACTCCGGCAGATCCGATCACCAGGCCGAGCAGCAGGGTCTTCTTGTCCTCCCAGCCCGGGAGCGGATGCGCATCGAGCAGGAAGGCCATGAAGATCGTCATGAAGCCCGACAGCAGCCGCAGGCCGGCGTTGCAGCGCAGCGCCGTCACGACGACCGGGGTGATGCCGACCTTGCGCGACCTCCCGTCCCGGCATCGGTCATCGAGCGCATGTCGACGGACTCCTCGCCTTCGGAGGAGTCGACCCGGGCCGGGAGCAGCACCGCCAGGATCGTGCCGCCGATGAAGACCAAGGTGCCGTAACGCAGCGACCACTCGGGCCCGATCTGCGCGAGGACGGCAGCGATCGGAGCGGAGATCGTGGCGCCGGCGATCCCGGCGACCGAGATCCGGGAGTTGGCCTTGACCAGGGTCAGGCCATCGGGGATCACCCGCGGCACCGCCGATGCCCTCGTCACGCCGTACGCCTTGGAGGCGATCAGGCAGATCAGCGCGGCGAGGAACATCCAGTTGGAGTCCTTCTCGATCGCGCCGGCCAACGACCAGCAGCCGAGTGCCCGCAGCGCCATCGTGGCGCCGATCGCCCAGCGGCGACCACGCCGGAACCGGTCGAGGAACGGCCCGTGATCGCTATGCCCTTGTGGCCGGACTGTTCGGCGACGTTGTGCATCCAGCGGGTCGGCCGGCCGGTCGCGAAGATCACGGTGGAGCCGGCCTCCTCGACCCTCGCCAGCGCGCGCCGGGTCCGTTCGGAGACCGTCCCGTCCGAGCGGAGCAACGTTCCATCGAGGTCACTGACAACGAGCTTGGGCCGTTCGGTCACCCCTCCATCCTGCCGAGCCGTTCCAGCACGCACCCGAGCAGGTCCTCGCGGGTGGACTCGTCGGCCCGGTCCACGATCACCACCCGCCAGTCGCGGAGCAGGTCGAGGATCGCCTCCTGTTCCGCCTCCAGGTACACCGCCGCCGACGTGGTGCCTGGACCGCCGGCGTCACCTCGTACCGGGCGAGCTTCGCCACGAACCAGTCCAGCCACGCCGGATCCTCGCGCTCCACCGCACGTCGCCGCGCCTTCTCCGGGTCGCCGTCGAGAAAGTCGACGCCGGTCGTGCCGAACTCGGCCGCCACGTCGGCGAACTCCGACGCGGTGAGGATGTCCTCGGCGAAGTGGTGCCGGCCGCGCATCGCGGCCGGCGGAAGGAAGGAATCCCCTCCGGAAGCCACACCAGACCAGCACCGCGGTGAACATCCGCTACCGGCCTGGCGACGACAACAGTCGACTCGCGGGTTTCCCCAAATAAGGTCAGCTCGCCTTCGAGAGGCGCACGGCGGCCTTCTGCGTGAGGTCGCCGGAGATCTCCTTGGCGTCCCCGCTGTCCTCGGCCCACACGTACACGGCGCTCAGCAGGTCGCCGCGCACCTGGTAGGTGGCGAGGTAGTTGTAGTCGCCGTCCTTGCGCTCGTCGACGCCCTTCCAGGCGAACGAGTCCGCGAGCGCGCCCTTCGGCGCGTCGGACGACTTGACCTTGTCCATCTCGCCTTGGTCGTGCTTCCAGCCGTCGCAGTCGCCGACGGCCTTCTTGATCTCGGCGAGCGCGGCCTTGGCCTGGCCCGGCTCGTACGCGACCACCTCGGTGCTCACGACGAGCTCGGCGACCTCGGCGTCCTTCCAGAAGAAGTCCTGATGCCGCGCCACGCGGAAGCCGTTGGTCACCCATTCCTTGGCGCAGATGTCGTTGGTCGGCACGTCGAGGCTGTCGTCCTGGTCCTGCACCTCGACCTTGTGGCCGATGTCCTTGGCTCGGAGCACCGACTTGTCCACGGCGCTCTTCAGCTGTTCGGGTTCGAGTCTCGGCTTCGCGGCTGGGGCTGACTTGGTCGGCTTGGCCTTGACCTCCTGCGCGGCGGCCGCCGGCTTCGGGTCGTCGCCGGAGCCGCAGCCAGCGAGCGCGGTCAGCGCGGCGGCAGCGAACGCGAGGGCGAGAATCCTGCGGTCTCTTGGCACGGGCACGCACCTTACCGACCTATTTCGCCACCGCTTCCGCTGCCTCCGCTGGTTCGGGCCGTTCCAGCCGCGGGAAGATCGGCTCGGCCTCGGGCAGCCGGCCGCTCGGACCGGTCGGCGTGAACTGGCGGGCCAGGCGTTCGGCCAGGTCAGGTACGAACGGCCGCAGCTCGCTCGCCAGCACCCGACAGACCTCCACGAGACCGTGCAGAACGGCATCCAGCTCGGCGCCGGGGCGTCCGCTTTCGGCCACCTCCTTTTCCTGCTTCGCCAGCTGCCACGGCGCCGTCTCCTCGATGAACCGGTTCGCCGTCGCGATCAGCGTGGTGAGGACGTTCGAGGCCTGCCGGAGGTCGAACGCCTCGAGCGCCGCGTCGATCCGTTCGGGCACGTCGTCGATCGCCTCGGCGAGCGTCGCGCTCGGGAGCGCATCGGGGACGATGCCGTCGCGGAACCGGTGGATCATCGTGACCACCCGTTGCGACAGGTTGCCGACCCCGCCAGCCAAGTCGCGGTTGACAGCGGCGACCAGCCGTTCCTCGGTGAAGTCGGTGTCACCGACCTTCGGCACTTGCGCGATCAGCCACCAGCGCAAGGAGTCCCGGCCGTACTCCTTCGCCACCTCGGCGGGATCGACGACGTTGCCGAGCGACTTGCTCAGCTTCTGCCCGTTCGCGGTGAGGTAGTCGTGCACGAAGATCCGCGTCGGCAAAGCGAGCCCGGCGGACAGCAGCATCGCCGGCCAGTACACCGCATGGAATCGCACGATGCCCTTGCCGATCACGTGCCTGCGTTCGCTCTCGCCGCGCCACCAGGTGCCGAAGTTCGACGCACCGGTGCCGTAGCCGGGTGCGGTGATGTAGTTGCCGAGCGCGTCCCACCAGACGTACATCACCTGCGTCGGGTCGCCGGGGACGGGAATCCCCCAGCCATGCGCGCGTTCGTTCGAGCGGGAGATGGAGAAGTCGTCCAGGCCGCCGTTAAGGAACGCGCGGACCTCGTTGCTTCGTACGGCGGGCTCGATGACGATGTGCCCTTGCTCGTAGAGGCTTTTGAGCTGGTCCTCGTAGCGGGAGAGGCGGAAGAACCAGTTCTCCTCGCGGACTCGTTCGGGTGCCTTGAGGTGGTCGGGACAGAGGCCGTCCTCGAGCTCGTCCTCGGTGTAGAAGCGTTCGCAGCCGACGCAGTAGAGGCCCTCGTACTCCTTGCGGTACAGGTCTCCCGCGTCGGCGCAGGCCTGCCAGAGCCGTTCGACGCCCGGTCGATGTCGTGGGTCTCGGCTGGTGCGGATGAAGTCGTCGAAGCTGAGGTTGAGCCCGCTTTGCAGGGCTTGGAACTTGTCGCCGTTCGCGTCGACGAGGTCTTGTACGGGGACACCGGCGGCCTCGGCGGCCCGCACGTTCGTGAGCGAGTTGTCGTCCGTACCGCTCTGGAAACGTACGTTGTCGCCGCGCTGGCGACGGTGGCGCGCGAGGACGTCGGCCTGGACGAGCTCGAGTGCATGACCGAGGTGCGGGGCACCGTTGACGTACGGGATCGACGTGGTGACGTAGAAGTGGTTGCTCATCGTTTCTCCTTCGGTGGTTCGCGAAAGGAGTCCCGACAAACAAGAAGGCCCCTCTCGCGAGGGGCCTTGGCACGAACCAGTTGCACCCCTACGCGGGGCGCATCATGACCTCATGCCGGAAGCTGTTCATGTCGGGAAGCATAGCTCAGGCTTCCGCGTGGCAGCGAGCGAGTTCGTTCGCGAGCCGGACGCGGATCGTCCGGAACCCCGACTACGGTCTCGTCTATGGACATGCTGATGGACGACAAGATCGCCGAGTTCAAGCTGACGGACTGGCGCAAGCTGGGTCAGGGACTCCATGCCCGCTACGTGGTGGACGACTTCAGCGCGGGCGTCCGGTTCGTGGCCGCGGTGGCTGCCGCGGGCGACGAGGTGGGCCACCACCCGCAGGTGCAGCTGGGCGACGGCTACGTCGATCTCAAGCTGCTCAGCGCCGACGCCATCTACCGCGACGGCGAAGGCACCGAGCACGTCGTCGAATGGGTGACGCAGCAGGACATCGACCTCGCCGCCCGGATCACCGACGTCGCCGCCGAGCTCGGGGCCGAGGCCGACCCGGCCTCGATCACCGCGATCGAGCTCGGGCTCGATACGGCCAACGCCGCGGCGATCGCGCCGATGTGGGCGGCGTTGCTGACCGGGAGCACCTCGGCGGTGGGGTACGGCTCGATCGGCGGCGGCGTACGGGACGTGCTGGGGCGGGTGCCGAACCTGTGGTTCCAGGAGACCGGCGCGCACGAGACTCCTCGGCAGCGGTTCCACCTCGACGTCTGGGTGGCGCCAGAGGTGGCCTCGGAGCGCATTGCGGCGGCCGTGGCCGCGGGAGGAGTGATCGTCGACGACAGCGAGGCGCCGTCGTTCGTCGTTCTCGCCGACTCGGACGGGAACCGTGCCTGCGTCTGCACGACCGCGGCGCGTTAGTCGAGGTCGAACCAGCGGCTGAGCTCGAGGGCGACGCCGTCCTCGTCGATGGTCTCGGTGACGTCGTTCGCGGAGTCCTGGACCTCGGCGGTCGCGTTGCCCATCGCGACGCCGCGGCCCGCCCAGGAGAGCATCTCGACGTCGTTGTTGCCGTCGCCGATCGCGAGCACGTCCTCGTGGGTGACTCCGAGCAGGTCGGCGACCTTCGCGAGCCCGTGCGCCTTCGACACACCCTTCGGCGCGAGATCGAGCCAGGCCGTGTAGCCGATGTAGTAGGCCACGTCCTGCAGGCCGACGCGGTCGATCACGTCGAGGAACTCCTCGGCCTCGCTCGACGGCTGCCGGAGGATCACGCGGGTGACCGGGCTCGCCATCAGCGTCTCGATCGGCTCGACGCGATAGTCGCCGGACAGCTCGTTCGGCGGGAACGGCGCGGTGACGCGGTAGCCGACGCCGATCTCCTCGACGGCCACGAGCACGTCCGGCAGCCGCTGGAGCAGCAGCTGCAGGACGGGCTCGGGGTCGAACGTCACCACGTCGATGAACTCGACCCGCTGGTCGGGCTCGGCGTCGGAGTGCAGCCGTACGGTGACCGCGCCGTTGGAGCAGACCAGGTACGGATCGGGCAGCGCCAGCCGTTCGGCGAGCGGCCGGGTGCCGACCAGCCCGCGGCCGGTCGACAACACGATGTGCACGCCCTCGTCGGCGACCTTGCGGACCGCGGCCTCGACGCGCGGCGAGATGTCGTACGACTCGTTGTACAGAGTCCCGTCGATGTCGAGCGCGAGAAGCCGTGGCCGCCAGTCGTTCACCCGACGGGGTCCAGCCGCTCGCGTCCGCCGAGGAACGGTTGCAACGCCTTCGGCACAGCGACCGATCCGTCCGCCTGTTGGTGGTTTTCGAGGACCATCACGATCGCGCGGGCCATCGAGACCAGCGTGCCGTTCAGGGTCGCGACGTTCCGCGGCCCGTCCTCCGTGCGGTAGCGGATGCCCAGGCGGCGGGCCTGGAAGTCCGTGCAGTTGGACGTCGAGGTGATCTCGCGGTAGCGCTGCTGGCTCGGCTGCCAGGCCTCGAGGTCGTACTTGCGCGCGGCGCTCGCGCCGAGGTCGCCGGCGGCGGTGTCGATCACGCGGTACGGGAGCTCCAGCTTGTCCCAGAACTCCTTCTCCCACGCGAGGATCCGCTTGTGCTCCTCGGCCGCGTCCTCGGGCTTGCAGAACACGAACATCTCGACCTTGTCGAACCAGTGCACGCGATAGATGCCGCGGGTGTCCTTGCCGTGCGAGCCCGCCTCGCGGCGGAAGGACGGGCTGAACCCGGCGTACCTTCGCGGCAGCTGGTCGGCCTCGAGGATCTCGTCGCTGTGGTATGCGGCGAGCGGGACCTCGGCGGTGCCGACGAGGTAGAGGTCGTCCTTCTCCAGCCGGTAGACGTCGTCCGCGACCTGGCCGAGGTAGCCGGTGCCCTCCATCGCCGGCGGTTTCACCAACGAGGGCGGGATGATCGGGGTGAAGCCGTACGACGTCGCGTACTCCATCGCCAGGTTGAGCAGCGCCAGCTCGAGCAGCGCGCCGTTGCCGGTGAGGTAGTAGAACCGGCTGCCCGAGACCTTCGCGCCGCGTTCGAGGTCGATCGCGCCGAGGATCTTGCCGAGCTCGACGTGGTCGCGCGGCTCGAAGCCCTCGCCCGCGAAGTCGCGCGGAGTGCCGACGTGCTCGAGCACGACGTAGTCGTCCTCGCCGCCCTCGGGGACGTCGGCCTCGACGATGTTGTCGAGCTGCTTGACGAGTTCGGCGTACGCGGTCTCGGCGGCGGTCTGCGCGGCCTCGGCCTCCTTGACCTGGCTCGCGAGCTCCTTCGTCCGGGCGAGCAGGGCCTGCTTCTCCTCGCCCTGGGCGCGCGAGATCTGCTTGCCTAGCCCCTTCTGCTCCGACCGCATCTGCTCGAACGTGGAGATCGAAGACCGGCGTGCCTCGTCGGCGGCGATGACCTGGTCGACGAGCTCGACCGAGGAGCCACGGCGCCGCTGGCTTTCACGTACGCGGTCTGGATCTTCACGGAGCAGTTTGGGATCGATCACGCCCCGAGGGTATCCGGCCCGACTCGAAGCTGACACCGAGTATCGAGTTCCTCACACGGGCGGGGTGTTGCGGCGCCGCGTCGCCGATAACAGGTAAACATGCCTCGTGGACGAGTACAACGGTGCGCGCGACGCGGACCGGACCGGCAGGGCTGCGGTCAGCCTGCTGGTGGCAGGGGTCAGCGGCTTCGGGCTGCTGCTCGTCCTCGTGACCGCCCAGTGGGGACCGCTGCAGTCGCTGGACACGGCCGTCTCGCACGACATGAGCAGGTACCTCCTCGCGAACCCCTCGCTGGTGGACGTCCTGATCGTGATCGAGTGGATCACCCATCCGTTCGTCCTGCGGGCGATCGCGTTGGTCGTTGCCCTGTTGCTGTTCCGGCAGGGACTGCGGCGATTGGCGTTGTGGCTCGCCGGAACGGTCGTCCTCGGGTTCCTGATCGAGCTGTTCTTCAAGGCGCTGATCGCTCGCAACCGGCCGGAGATCCCCGACCCGTTCATGCTGCGGGACAGCTTCTCGTTCCCGTCCGGGCACGCGCTCGGGTCGGCGTTGATCATCGGCGCGTTGCTCCTGGTGGTGTGGCGCCGCGGACTCCGGCAACGCGACCAGGTGCTCGCCTGGACCGGGACCGTTCTCCTTATCCTGTTGGTGGGTTTCGACCGGGTGGCGCTGTCGGCGCACTACATCTCGGACGTGGTGGCGGGCTGGTCGCTGGCTTTCGCCTTGCTGGGCGGGACGATGCTGGCGTACGGCGTGAACCGTACGACCGGACGGCCACCGCCCGCCGTGGGCTCGGGCGGGCGCCGGCGACGGGTCGCGGTGGTCGTGAACCCGTCGAAGCTTGAGGACTTCGCGTACTTCCGTTCGCTGCTGAACCGGATCGCGGTCGATCACGGGTGGCGGACGCCTGTGTGGTTCGAGACGACGGTGGACGACGCGGGACATGCCATGGCGCGTGCTGCTCTCGCGGCTCGTTCGGACCTGGTGATCGCCGCGGGCGGCGACGGGACCGTGCGGGTGGTCTGTTCCGAGCTGGCGTCCTCCGGGGTGCCTGTCGCCGTGGTGCCGGTCGGGACGGGGAACCTGCTCGCGCGCAACCTCGGCCTGCCGCTGGACCTCGGAGCGGCGATCGAGGTCGCGCTGAACGGCTCGGACCGGTCGATGGACCTGGTGCGGGTGTGGGGCGACGCGCTGCCGGACGACCGGTTCGCCGTGATGGCGGGGCTCGGGCTGGACGCGTTGATCGTCGGGGAGGCGCCTGATCGGCTGAAGGCGCGCGTGGGCTGGGCGGCGTACGTGGTCTCCGCGGCGCGGCACCTGTCCGGCCCGGCCTTGCGGGTAGCGATCTCGGTGGACTCGGCGCCGGAGGAACGACTGTGGGCGCGGACCGTTCTCGTCGGGAACGTGGGGACGCTGCACGGCGGCTTGTCGATCTTGCCGAACGCGCTGCCGGACGACGGGATGCTGGACGTGCTGGTCGTGGCGCCGCGTCGGCTGACGGACTGGCCGTCGTTGGCGTGGCGCGTGGTGCGCCGGTCCGCCGCCCAGGACGACCGGCTGCGTACCTGGCGGGGAAAGCAGGTGTCGGTCCGGGCGCTGGACTCCTGCCCGCGGCAGCTGGACGGCGACGTCGTGGCACCCGGGCGGGAGATCAACGCGGAGATCGAGCCCGGAGTGCTGCTCGTCCGCGTCCCTCGAGGGTGAGATCGCCGGCGGGGAACCACCAGGTGAACGCGTGGGGCCGCCAGCGCGCCCCCGCCGCCGGCCACCCGGAGATCCCATCGAGCCTGCGAGCACCCACCCCAGCGAGCTTGCGAGCACCCACCACCCGGCGAGCCTGCGAGCCGCCGCTCACCCCGGCGAGCCTGCGAGCACCCGACCCAGCCCAGCACCCCCACCTCGGCGACCGCCACCACCCCGGCCACCCTTCATCACCCAGTCCGTGGCCACGTTTCGTCCACAGGCCGCACATTCCACGGGTTGTCCACAGCTCGCCGCCGACCGGTCGCCTTTCCCTTGCGCACAACGCAAGCTGGGCATCACACGCACCTTGACAACTCCACAGCGAGAGCTAGTCCCGTGGGTCGAACGCCGCGTCCAGGAGCAACTCCGCGGCGCGGTCGGGCTCGACCAGGGCGCTTGCGATCAGGTGGCGGGCGGGCCAGTCGCCCGCTGCCCAGGCCAGGGCGCGGGCGAGGCCTTCCGGCGTGGCCGCGTGCGGGCGGTCGTCCGAGGTCACCCACCAGTCGACCTCGACGTCGTCGACGAGCAGCTCCTCGTGCTCCCACCAGGTGTCGGGGACGCCTGGCACGAGCGCGCGCACGAGGTCGGGCACGGGGGTCGGTACGCCCTCGTCCGCCACCTTGCCGGCCGCGACCTCGGAGGCGAGCGGAACGTCGAGCAGGTCGCCCAACACGTCCGCCGCCCGGCCGAGGGCGACGACGTGGCCGCCGAGGTCGGTGCGCTGCAGCCACATGGGGGCGTCGACGACGACCGCGTCGGCGCTGTCGACCACCGAGGTGTGGCCGTCGGCGTCGAGCACGCGCACGACCTGCGGCGCGCCGTCGGGCACGGCGGTCAGCTCGCCGAGCTGGGCCCACAGCCGGAGGACGGTCGCGGCCTCGACCGTCCGGTCCGGGTCGGCGAGCCGGTCGAGCACGCGCGCGGCGTCGTCCGCGTCGAGGTCGGCGACGGTCCTGATCAGACCGAGCGCCCCCCGCACCTCGGGGTCGAGGTCGGCGAGCCAGTCCGGCGCGGGGTCCAGCAGTTCGACGAGGGCCGGGTCGGCCTCGGGATCGGCGTGCCCCGCCACCGTGACGTTCTGGCGAAGCCACCAGGCGGAGTACGACAGCACGTCCGTCACCTGCCCCGAGGCGCCGACGACCCGGACGGGCTGGACGAGCGCGCGGCGGAGGGTCGGGTTCGGCGCCGAACAGCGCCAGGGCGCGCGGCCAGGCGTCGTCGGACGACGAAGTCGAGGTCGCGAACGGCCGTCACCTCGCCGGCCATCGCGCCCGGTCCGGCGACGGCGGCGACCCAGTCCTCGATGTCGGCGAGGTCCGCGAGGTCGTCGGGCAGGACGTCGAGCGGCGACGTCGTCCGCGGTCACCAGACCGCAACGTGCGGGCCACACCGGCGGCTTCGACGGTGGCCGCGCCGAACCGCTCGACCAGGTCGGCGGTCAACCGGTGGCGACCTCGTCCGGGTCGAGCATGCGCCTCGGCCTCGGAGCCCGGCACGACGAGGGCGTTGGCAGGGGTCCAGGTCGCCTGCTTCGTCGCGCAGGGCGAGGTAGCCCAGCCACCACAGGTCGCCGGGCTGCAGGTAGTCCGCGCGCACGGCTGCCTCGACAATGCTCGAGCACGGCGTGCGCGACCGCCTCGGGATCGTCCGCATCGGGCGAGTCCCCCACGGCTGCACGCAGTGCGCCGTTCTCGAGCAAGGCGCGCGGGCTCGCGACGACCGCGCCCAGACGTTCGAGCGTCTCGTGCACGGCGTCGGGGTGGACGACGCGGAGGCCGTACGGAGCCGAACGCGGACAAGGCCTCGGCCGGCAGGTCGGCGCCAGGCAGGAGCAGCCCGCGCGCGCCGCGGACCACTCGGCCGTCGGCGAGCGGAACGGGCAACGCGCCGAGGGATTCCCGCGTCAAGGGATCGTTGACACTGTCAGCCGATGGCGCGCGTAGGTCCCCTGCCACCAGGCCGGCGGCCGCGACTCGGCGATGGCGGCGAGCTGGTCGACGACCTCGTCGAGCCGGGAGGCGCCGAACGCCAAGGGCGTCAAGCGCCGGCTTGTCCATCCGGGTGGCGCCGACCAGCCCGCCGATGACGTGGGCCAGCATGCCGACGAGCGCGCCGTCGGCGCCGTCGACCACGACGGCGTCGCGCGGCCGGAGCAGCGTCGTCGTCCTCGGCGGCACGGAGCATCGGCGTGGTCGGGAGCTGGGCGAGCATCGCCTCGCGAAGCCGTCGTCCAGTGCACCGGCGGCGAGTCCGGTCGGCACGAGCCGCAGGACGTCGTCGCCTGCCTTGGCCCGGGTGCGGAGCAGCTCGGCGTACGCGGTCGCGGCCTCCTTCACCAGCCGGTCCGTGAGCGGGCCGTCCGCGACGTGCCGTCGCGTGGGATCCAGCGGGAACGTGGCGAGCAACAGGCCGGCAGCGAGAGCGGTTCGTCGGTCGGCGTCGGCGCGTGGACGGTGCGCGGGACGGTCGTCTCCTGATCGTGCGGGAGCGCCCAGAGGACGGACCAGTACGGGCGAGCCCGCTCCTCGGTCGGGCGGTCGGCGAGGAGGCGTTCGCGTTCGTCGGCGGTGAACTCGCCGCCGGCGCGCTGGACGTGCCAGCGGCCGAAGCGCCCTCCAGTTCGCGAGGTCACCGTCGATCTCGATCTCGATCGCGCTCGAGCTGGGGCAGCGCGAGCAGCAGCGCGTCGTCGGCCTCGGCGAGCAGCCGGCGTACCAGAACGGCCGCTCCCTCGTCGCGGAGCGGGAGGAGGACGGCGTCTCGAAGCCCTCCGGCGGTTCACCGTCGGCCTCGAACGGCAGCCGGAGCGTCGGTACCTGCCCGTCCTGCGGCGCACCTCGGCGCTCCGTCCGGCGACAGCTGGCCGGACGGCCCCCACCAGGGCGGCCGGTCCTCGCGGGAGAACCGGACGCCGCCGTTCCGGGACAGGATGACCGGCTCGTCGGTCACCGCGAGGACCGCGGCGAACCCGACGCCGAACCGGCCGACCGCGGTCGTCGCGTCGTCGCGTTTCGCCGAGGCGCGGAGCGTCGCGAGCGACTCGACACCCTCGGCGGTGAGCGGCGCGCCGGTGTTCGCGACGACAAGGACTGGGCCCCCTCGCTCTGTCGCGCAGCGTGAACCGCACCCGGCCCGGCACCGCGGCCCGGCCGCCGCATCTGCGGCGTTCTGGGCCAGCTCGACCATCAGCCGGTCGCGGTAGCCGCCGAGCGCCAGGTCTTCCTCGGCGTTCGCGTCCTCCCGGAACCGTGCGGCCGAGGCCGTCCACGAGGTGAGTACACGATCTCTGATCGCCGCCGTTCCGAACACATCGGTCACGTGGGCTGAGTATGCCGCCCATCGTTCTCCCAGGGGTTGACCAGCCGCCCGCCACACACTGCAAGTGATCGCGGCGCCAGTTCCACGGAAGGACAACTCATGTCAGTTCGCCTGATTCCAGGAATCACCGCATTCCTGGTGGCGATCGCCGCGACGAGCGGCATCGCGGCGGGAGCCGCCGCCGCGCAAGCACCGCCCGGGACCTACCTCGCCGGCAGCCTCGTCGGTGCCAACGAGGTCGGTGGCGGCGATCCGGACGGTCGCGCGACCGTCGCTTTGCGGATCGAGTCCACGAAGGTCTCGTTCGCCGTTCGCTGGAGCGGCATCGCCGCGCCGACGGCGTTCCACCTCCACACCGGAGCCAAGGGCGTGAACGGTCCGGTCAGGCTCGGCCTGTTCGCCGACCGGATCCCGGCCGGAGTCCAGGCGGTCTCGGGAACGGTGACAGCCACCGACCCGGCACTGCTGGCCGCGCTCACGACCACCTCGCGCGACTTCTACGTCGACCTGCGCAACGACGAGTTCCCCAACGGCGCGCTGCGCTCGCAGCTGCACAAGCTGAGCCGGACCGTCGACCTGAACGGTGTGCTGCACGGCACCGTGCAGCCCACGCTCGACGCCGACGCTCGGGGCCGAAACCTCAAGCCGGCGGGCGATCTGGACGGTCAGGCCCAGGTGGCGTTCGCCGTCGACGGCACGGCGTTGTCGTACGCGGCGACGTGGAGCCGGCTCGCGCCGGTGACGGGTGCCACGGTGCAGCGCGGCGGTCCGGTCGTCGCCCGGCTGTTCGCCGATCGCCTCCCGGCGTCGGTGACGGGCGCGGCGGGTGTCGCGACGGTCGACGCGGCGGTGGCCGACCAGCTGAAGGTGACACCGAAGGCCTTCGCCGTCACGTTGACGACGACGGAGTTCGGCGCGGGCGCCGTTCGCGGCCAGCTCGAGAAGACCTCGCGGGCGCGCACCCTCGCGGTGAACGCGCGGGTCATGAGTGGGACACAGATCTACCGGTGTGTGGGCAATGTATTCACGCAGTTCGGAGTCGCGGCGGGACTCGAGGGCGACATCCTGCACTCCTTCGCGACTCCGGCCGCTGGGCCGCCGCAGTGGATCGCGCCGGACGGCAGCGCGGTCACCGGCAAGGTCTTCACGAGCACGCCGAACGGGGACGCCAACATCAACGAGCTCGTGCTCGACGCCACCCAGACCGGCGCGCCGGCCGGGCTGCTCGCGTCGACCAGCCAGATCCTCCGGCTGAACACCGCCGCCGGACGGCAGCCGGCGGGACCCTGCACGGCGGGCACGATCGTCACCTCGCCGTACCTGGCGGACTACGTGTTCCTCGGCTGAGCATCAAGGCCGGTGGGCTTGGCGGATCGACGTCCGCCAAGCCCTCCGGCGAAGTGGCGAGAGCGCGTCAGGCTTCGGCTGCCCGGTACGCGCTGCACCAAGTGATGATGAAGTCGTTCCGGTGACAGATCCGGATCTCGACGTCGCCATCGTGGTAGAAGCCGACCGATCCTCTCGAGCTCGCGATGGTCTCGTCGGACCCCACTGAGGCGGTAGGCGCCGCGACCAAGGTGCCGACGGCCGCGGTCACGTGCGCCGGCCGACAATTCGGTTGGCCGGACCGGAGGGTTCCGCCAAGCTGACCGGCGATGGGATGGTTACGACGTACGGCCGGCGGCCTGCCCGGTCAGTTCTGGTCGCTGTGGGCCGCCGAGCTGGTGAACCGTGCCGGCGGGTACGTCGTCGTCCTGCTCGCGTTCTACCTCACCCAGGAACGCGGCCTGTCCGCCACGCTGGCGGGACTGATCATCGGCCTGTACGGGGCGGGCGGCGGCATCGGCGTTCTCCTCGGCGGCGTGCTCGCGGATCGGATCGGACGCCGGCCGACGCTGTTGATCGCGTTCCTCGGTGCCGCGGCGACGCTCGTCGTGCTCGGCTTCGTGCGCGACGTGGTCGCACTCGCGGCGCTGTTCCTGCTGTTCGGGTTGATGCACCGGCTGAGCACCCCCGCCCTGGGCGCGATGATCACCGACCTGATGCCGCCGATCGATCGGTTGCGGGCGTTCTCCTTGCGGTACTGGGCGATCAACGTCGGCTTCACGCTGTCCGCGTTGCTGGCCGGCCTGCTCGCCGAGGTCGACTACCTGCTGATCTTCCTCATCGACGGCGCCACGTCGGCGATCGCCGGAGTCGTCGTGTTCCTCACCGTGCGCGAAACGCGGCCGAAGGCCCCGCCGACCACCGCCATCACCGCGCCGGTCGGGCAGGGCTCGATCCTCACCGCGTTGCGAGACGTCAACTTCATGGTGCTCACCGGGCTCGCGGTGCTGACGGCGCTGGTGATGATCCAGTTCTCGTCGACGCTGCCGATCGCGATGCAGCGCGACGGGCTGTCGCCGGCGACGTTCGGCCTCGTGATGGCCGTCAACGGCGTGATGATCGGCCTCGGTCAGCTGCTCGTGCCGCAGCTGATCCGCAACCACAGCATGTCGCGGGTGATGGCCCTTGCGTCGTTGGTGATCGGCGTCGGGTATGGGCTGAACACGTTCGCCTCGACGGCGTGGTTGTACGCGGCGGCCATCGTCGTGTGGACGGTCGGCGAGATGCTCGACCAACCGGCTGCGTCGACCATGGTCGCGGGCCTGTCACCGACCGCGATCCGCGGCCGCTACCAGGGCGTCTACCTGGTGTCGTCCTCGGTCGCGGCGTTCATCGCACCGCTCCTGGGCGGCTGGGTGTTGGACGAGTTCGGCAGCACGGTCCTCTGGCTGTCGTCGTTCGTCATCTGCGCGCTCGCGGCCGCCGGACACCTGGTCGCCCGGCGACCGCGCGAACGCCGGATCGCTCAACTCGCCGCCGCGGAATCGGCCTTTCGCCATTAGGGTGCGGAAGTGACCACTGAGGCCGGGCTGGACGTCGCCAAACTGCAGCGCCGGACGATCGTCACCCTGGTCATCGCCCAGGCGTTCGGCGGCGCCGGAGTGTCGGTGGGCATCTCGGTCGCGACGCTGCTGGCCGAACGCATCCTCGGCTCCTCCGAGCTCGCGGGCGTGCCCCAGACCGCACAGGTGCTGGGCTCGGCGGTGGTCGCGTTCCTGCTCGCGCGCATCATGACCACCCGCGGCCGGCGGCCGGGCCTCGCGCTCGGGTTCGCGCTGGGCGCGGTGGGTGCGGTCGTGTGCGTGCTGTCCGGGTTCTTGTCGTCGTTCGTCCTGCTCTTGCTCGGCGCGACGCTGTTCGGGTCGGCGACGGCGGCGAACAACCAGTCGCGGTACGCCGCGACCGACCTCGCCGCCCCGAACAAGCGGGCCACCGCACTCTCGCTGGTCGTGTGGGCGTCGACGGTCGGGGCCGTCCTCGGGCCGAACCTGCTCGGGCCGGCGGACCGCCTCACGATGAGCATGGGCGCGCCGGAGTTCGTCGGTCCGTTCGTGCTCGGGGCCATCGGAGCGACGATGGCGGCGATCGTGTTCCTCGTACGGCTGCGGCCGGACCCGCTCCTGGTGGCGCGACAGGTGGCGGCGATCGATCCGCGGATCCGCCCGGACTCGTCGAT
This sequence comes from uncultured Actinomycetota bacterium, assembly GCA_963762635.1. Lineage (GTDB taxonomy): Bacteria > Actinomycetota > Actinomycetes > Propionibacteriales > Actinopolymorphaceae > Tenggerimyces. Next base: position 29,061 of record CAVXLQ010000001.1, on the reverse strand, counting down.
CCGGCACGTCTATCGCGTCGTCGCGTCCCGGCCGCGGGCAACCGTGGCCGTGCTGGCGATCGCGTTCGCCCATACCGTGATGGTGTCGGTGATGGTGATGACGCCGTTGCACCTCCACCACGGTGGCGCGGGCCTCGAGGTGATCGGGTTCGTGATCAGCGTGCACATCGTGGGGATGTTCGCCTTCGCGCCGCTGATGGGCATCGCGGCGGACCGGATTGGACGCCTGCCGCTGATCGGCCTCGGCTCAGCGATCCTGCTGGCGTCGGTGGTGCTCTCGGGCCTGGCGCCGGCTGGCTCATCGGTCGGCCTCACCGTCGGCCTCTTCCTGCTGGGCCTGGGCTGGTCGTGCTGCATGGTCGCCTCCTCGGCGCTGCTGACCGACTCGGTGCCGTTGGAGGATCGGCCAACCGTGCAAGGAGCCTCGGACCTCGCGGTGGGTTGCGCAGCCGCCTTCGGCGCCGCCGGGGCCGGCCTGATCGTCGGAACCTGGGGCTACGCGACCTTGAACCTGGCGGCCGGAGTTCTCGCCGCCGCCATCGGCGCCCTGCTGTTCTTCGTGAGGAGACGAGATGACCACGCAGCTCCAGATCGTGTTCGACGCGGCGGATCCGGCTCGGATAGCTGAGTTCTGGGCAGCCGCACTCGGGTACGAGCCGCAGCCACCACCGCCGGGGTACGACGAATGGCCCGCGTTCCTCCGGGAGATCAACGTTCCCGAGGAGCAGTGGAACGACATCTCGGCGATCAACGACCCGGCAGGCGAAAGGCCGCGCATCTACATCCAGCGAGTGCCGGAGCCGAAGACGCAGAAGAACCGGTTGCACCTGGACCTCCAGGTCGGCGCCGGCAAGCCGCCCGAGGAGCGCCACGCCCTCGTCACGGCGGAGGTGGCCCGGGTCTCAGCGCTCGGTGCGACCAAGGTCGAGGAACGGACGAACGCCATGGGCGAGTACTGGGTCGTGATGCTCGACCCCGAGGGAAACGAGTTCTGCGTGTCCTAACGCCCGAGGTCCATCGCGTAGTTGACCGCTTCCTTCTCCTCCGGAGAAAGAGGGACGTCACTCGCGCCACCGCGCACGTTCTTCGCGTACGCGCGACCGGACTCGCGGCCGTTGATCGTCGTCACGATCACACCATCGCCGGCGTCGTCGAGCAGGGCCATCGACCACGACGTGGTGCCCGCCTGGTCGCCGAACGCGTCGTACCGCACGACAGCAACGTGCCGCAGCGCCTCGGACAGCCCGAGCCGCAGATCGTCCAACCCCGCATGCAGCCGCTGCAGAGCCCGGGCGTCGTACTGAGCATGCGAAAGCTCCGACCGGCGCAGCCCCTTGACCTGCACCAGCGCGATAGCAGCAACGATCAGACCGGCCAGCCCCACGGCCAGTCCGCCGAACGCGAGAACCATGACCGACACTCCGGACATGCCGGAATCGTAAGCCCTCAAGCGCTCTACGTGATCACTCCACCCCGTTCCGTAGTCGTCTGATTGGTGAGCCCCACGCCCAGAGGCAACTGGCAGCCGTGCCGATGGCGGCGACGAACAGCGTGGGTCGAACGCCCACGAGCTCGGCAGCCTGCCCACCGACGAGCGCTCCGAGCGGCACCGCTCCCCCGGCGATGACCGTCATGGTGGCGGTGACTCGCCCTTGCAGGCTTGAGGGAACGAGCATCTGCCGCAAGCTGGACTGGCTGATGTTGTAGAGCGGTTGCGCTGCACCGTTGACGAAAGTCGCGGCCGCGATGACCGCGATCGGAGCCCATGGCAACGCGAGGTTGCCCAGCCCGGCGATCGCGAGGCCGGCGATCATCGTTGGCCCGAGCCCGAGCCAGCCGCTCACCCGGACCGCGAGAGCTGCGCCGAGGAGGCTACCCGGCCCCGCGGCAGCGAGGACCAGCCCGAGCTGTGCGGGCGTCAGGTGGAGCTGCCGGGTCAGGTAGAGCACTTGGAGGGCGAGGATCGCGGCGTTGAAGAACGAGTACGTTCCCGCACTCAGCGCACTGGCCCGGAGCAGTGGTTCGCGCCAGACCAGGGCGAGGCCGGCCCGGATGCCGCGGTCGCGGACCTCGATCGGCGCGTCGGGGAGCCGACGGAGGAACAGTGCGGAGCCGACGTACGAGACCGCGTCGACCAGCAAGGCGAAGGGTGCGGTCACCACTTGGACCACCAGCCCACCAAGGCCTGGGCCAGCGATCTGCATGACGGCTCGGGTCTGCGTCAACCGCGCGTTGGCGGCGACGAGGCGCTCTGCCGGCACCAGGCTCGGCAGGACGGCCGAGATCGCGACGTTGAAGACGACCGACATCGAGGCCACGACGAACGTGACGCCGAGCAGGAGCTCGAGGCTGATCGTGCCGGTGGCGAAGGCGATGGGGATCACCGCGAGGGTGGCGGCGCGGGTGAGGTCGGAGGCGATCAGCAGGCGCCGGCGGCGCGTGCGGTCGACCCACGCTCCAGTCGGAAGGCCGAAGAGGAGCAAGGGCATGCCGGCGACGGCGGTGAGGAGGCCCACCTCGGCCGGGCTGGCCTGCAAGGTCACGACCGCGACGAGCGGGAGCGCGATCAGCGACACCTGGTCGCCGAGCAGGGAGATGCCGTTCGCCAGCCAGAGTCGGTGGAAGCTCGCGAGCCGCCGCACGACCACCCTCCCGCGTCAGGGCGATCCTGACAACGCCGTCAGGGTAAGCCTGACACGGGAGGAGGGCAACTAGGTACAGCTCTCCTTCGCCAGCAGGCTTCCGGTCGCGTCGATCCGGATCCGGCACATGAGCGCGTTCGTCTCTGAGCGGTACTCCACGGTCAACTGGGCTGGCGTGACGGTCGTGTCGATGTCGAAGACGCCGAACGCCCGGCGGAGTTGGCTGTCCAGCCATTCCACGCCGGGGGCGGGGGCCGGCGGGGTGCGGGTTCCGGCGGCGATCGGCGTCGCCATGAACTCGTACAGCGGGTAGCTGGCTGCGCCGTCGATGCGGACCGCGGCCGACCAGTGTTGGTCGCCGGCCACCAGGACGACGCCGGGGATCGATTGGTCGCGGATGTACTGGAAGATTTCCGCACGTTCGGTCCGGAAGCCGCTCCACGAGTCCGATCCCGTGGTGCCGAAGTCGTTGAACGGCACCGCGGTGACGATGAGCTTGAACGCGCCGGTCGACTGGGACAGCCAGGTCTTCAGTGCGGCTTTCTGCGTCGCGCCGAGCATCGTCTTGGAGGAGTTGTCCACAGCCCCGTTGAGACTGCGGTGGCTACGGACGTCGAGCACGAAGAAGTCCGCTTGGCCAGCGCGGAACGTGTAGTACAGCGCCCCCGGCGTGACGGGGGTCGTGCTGTGTCCGCGTTGGTAAGCGTCGAACGCGGCGCGTGCCGCGGGATAGGGCGCGGCGGCGCCTGCCGACCAGTCGTTGGCGATCTCGTGGTCGTCCCACATGACGAAGGTCGGACGGTTGCCGACGAACCGGCGGAAATGCGTCTGGGACCAGTTCTCGCGGTACTTGCCGAGATATCCGGCCAGGGTCGTCGCCGGCGTGCCGAAGTCGGCGTACATCTGGTCGCCGCCGAAGATGGCGAAGTCCGGGTCGTAGGCGGCAACGTGATCCAGCACGCTGAACGACCTGCCGAGGAACACGCTCGGGTGCTGAAAGTCCGCGCCGTAAACGAACCGGGTCCTGCTGGGTGTGCCGGCTGCTGGCAACGTTCGGAACCGGCCCGTCGTGAGCGGGTCGACCGCGCATCCGGTCACGAGTCGGTAGTCGTACGTCGTCCGCACGGTAAGGCCGGTGAGGCTCAGGACCGCGGTGTGGTCAAGGGCCGGATCGAACGTGACGGGCGGCGTCGTCGTCCACGCGGTCGTTCCGGCGACGCGGTACTGCGCGCGGAGGTCGCTCGGGTGGGTCCCTCGAGCCCAGACGCGTACGGACGTGTCGGTCACCGCGCCGAGCCCCGCGCCGATCGACAGGTTCGCCGCCAGCCCGCTCACCACGGCGAGCGCTCCTCCCGCGGGGAAACCGTCGAGCGCCTCACCGGTCGCTCCCACCAGGACGTCCGTACGGCCGGTCGCCGCGCTGCGGCCAACTGCCAGCGCCGCACCGAACCGGTCGCCGGACTCGCTGGCGGCCTGGAGCTGACCCTGTTCCATCCGCCGGCCAGCGTCGATCGCGCCGGGGCGACCACCGAAGACGAACACGGAGCCCGCGGACGACGGCGCCGCGTCCGGTCCCTCGCCGGGAGCGCCTGCGACGACGTCGGAGAACCCGTCGGAGTCGAGGTCCGCCACGGCCACCGACGTCCCGAGCGCATCGGAGGCCTCGGGGATGTCGCCCCCGGCGTACTCAGTGAGGACGATCCCCGTCTGGTCGACAACGAAGAGCGCGCCCGCGTCGGCGGCGGTCGTGGTCGAGGTGACGGAGAGGTCCTCGCCCGGCGCGCCGACGACGATCTCGTCGACGCCGTCGCCGTCGAGGTCGCCCGCCGCGACGGCGGCGCCAAACCGGTCGCCGCTTTCGGTGAGCCCCTGAGCCTGGCCCTGCTCGCGCCAGTATCCGCCGGTCAACCCCGGCCCCGGCAGAACCGACACCGCCCCACCAGCGGGTGCCGAGCCGGGCGCCTCGTTCGGTGCGCCGACGACGAGGTCGACGACGCCGTCGCCCGTCACGTCGCCCGTCGCCAGCGCGGCACCGAACGCGTCGCCGGCCTCGCTCGCGCCCGCCGCATCGGCCTGGGTACGGAACGTGCCCGCGCCGAGCCCCGTCGCGGAGCCCCGCAGGACCGCGACAGCTCCGCCGGCGGCATCGGAGTTGGGCGCCTCCCCAGGCACGCCGACCGCGAGGTCGACGGTCACGTCGCCGGTGAGGTTGGCGGCGGCGAGCGCGGCGCCGAAGCGGTCGCCGCCCTCGTTCAGCCCGCCGGCGGACGACTGGTCGAGGTACGTCCCGACGCCGAGGCCAGACGCGCTGCCACGAAACACGAAGACCAGCCCGGTGTCGACGACACCGTTGAAGTCCTCGGTCGGGGCCCCGACCGCGAGGTCGGCGAATCCGTCACCGTCGAAGTCGCCGGCCGCGAGCGCGGCGCCGAACGCGTCGCCGGCCTCGTCCGCGCCCCCGCCAGCCGCCTGCCCGATCCGCAGCCCCGTGGTCGTTCCGGCGGCAGACCCGCGGAACACGTACACCGCGCCGGAACGGACACCGCCGATGTCGTCGTTCGGCGCGCCGACGACAGCGTCGACGTATCCGTCGGCGTCGAAGTCGCCGGAGGCGAGTACCTCGCCGAACCGGTCTCCGGCTCCAGCGGTCCCGCCCGCGTTACGGGCAGAGACGATGGCCCGGCGATAGGAGTCGACCGGCTCGCAGGCGTCCAGCGCTGCCCTGGCTCCGATGGCGGACTCGTTGGCAGAGGAGGTGGGCGTCCCTACCGCCACCACCGACCCGGCCACCACCACACTCGCCACCAACCACAGCGTCATTACCCTCGCCATCACAACGCTCTCCCCTCCACGCCGGGTTGGTCGGCGGGATCAAGGAGCTCCCTGTCTCCGATATCTTGTACATATCTTCGACATGCCGATGGCACCGAGTGTGCCACCGGCTGATGGCGCTGCGCTGGCGCTGATCAGATGTCGTCGAGGTGGGCGATGTTGGCCTGGTCGTCGGTCTTGTCCGACGCCGCCTCCTCCGCGAACCAGGCGTCGAGGATCTCGATCATCAGCGGGACCGAGGTGGCGCGGAGGCTGAGGGCCAACGCGTTGGCGTCGTTCCACTTCCGCGCGCCCGTTGCCGTGTACGCGTCCGCGCACAGGGCCGCGCGGACGCCGGGGACCTTGTTGGCGGCGATCGACGCGCCCGTTCCGGTCCAGCAGCAGACGATGGCCTGGTCGGCGTGGCCGGTGGCCACGTCGCGCGCCGCGGCTGAGGCGCTCCAGGCCCAGTCGGCGCGATCCTCGGCGGTCAACGCGCCGTGCAGGAGGACCGAGTGCCCCCGGTTCGTGACCTCGGACGCCAGTACCGTGGCGATCCCGTCCGGCATGTCGGACGACAGCGAGACGCGCATCAGGAGGCGTCCTGTTCGGTCTTGTCGCCCGACCAGTCGACGTGGAACGTGCCCTCCGCGTCGATCCGTTTGTACGTGTGCGCACCGAACAGGTCCCGCAGGCCCTGCACCAGCGAGGCCGGCAGGCGGTCGCGGCGCAGGCCGTCGTAGTACGCCAGCGCCGAGGCGAAGCCCGGTGCCGGCACGCCCGCGGCGGCCGCCACGGAGACGACGCGGCGCCACGCCTCCTGAGCCTCCGAGACCGCGGAGGCGAAGTACGGGTCGACCAGCAGGCTGGTGAGGTCAGGCGTCTTCTCGTACGCCTCGCGGATCCGGTCCAGGAACCGCGCCCGGATGATGCAGCCACCGCGCCAGATCGTCGCCATCGCGCCGAGGTCGATGTCCCAGCCGTACTCGGTCGCGCCCGCGCGGATCATGTCGAAGCCCTGCGCGTACGCCACGACCTTCGACGCGTACAAAGCCCGCCGCACGTCCTCGACGAACTCCTCGCCGACCGTCACCGAGCCCGACGGCCCGGGCAGCACACCGGAAGCGGCCCGGCGCTGCTCGGCGTGCCCCGACAGCGAACGCGCGAACACCGCCTCCGCGATGCCCGACACCGGCGTCCCGAGGTCCAGCGCGATCTGCACCGTCCAGCGCCCGGTGCCCTTCTGCTCCGCCTGGTCCAGCACCACGTCCACCAACGCGCCCGACCCCGTCCGCGGGTCCGGCGTCTTCAGCACCTCGGCCGTGATCTCGATGAGGAACGACTCGAGGTCGCCCTCGTTCCAGCCCTGGAACACCTCGGCGAGGTCGGCCGGCGACTTGCCGAGCAACGAGCGCATCAGGTCGTACGCCTCGGCGATCAGCTGCATGTCGGCGTACTCGATGCCGTTGTGCACCATCTTCACGAAGTGCCCCGCGCCGTCCGCCCCGACGTGGACACAGCACGGCGTGCCGTCGACGACCGCCGCGATCGACTCGAGGATCGGGCCGAGCGTGGAGTACGCCTCCCGCGTGCCGCCGGGCATGATCGACGGCCCGTTCAGCGCGCCTTCCTCGCCGCCGGAGACGCCGGTGCCGACGAAGTGCAGCCCGCGCTCGCGCAACGCGGCCTCGCGCCGCCGGGTGTCGGCGTAGTGGGCGTTGCCGCCGTCGACGACGATGTCGCCCTCTTCGAGCAGGTCGGCGAGCTCGTCGATCACCGCGTCGGTGCCGGCGCCGGCCTTGACCATGATGATCACCTTGCGGGGCCGCTTGAGGCTCGCGACGAGATCGGCGAGCGAGTCGGCCGCGACGAACGTTCCCTCCGAGCCGAACTGGGCGACCAGCTCGTCGGTACGCGCCTTCGTGCGGTTGTAAAGGCCGACGACGTGGCCATGGCGGGCGAGGTTGCGGGCCAGGTTGCGCCCCATGACGGCGAGGCCCGTGACGGCGATATCTGCGGTGGCGGTCATGCCCCGATCCTCTCCTCCGAACGCGCGGCCCGCCAGACCACCCCCGCCGCGGCGCCAATGGCGCGGCGCCCGACCGCTCAGCGAGCGTTTCCGATGGTCGCATCGGTGCCGCGAAGCAGCCTCCCGGTCGACGCCGCGCGGAGCCAGGCGGCCGCGGCGAGCAACGCGCCGACCACGCCCGCGATGCCGACGCCGGTCCAGCCGACGTGCTCGTACAGCAGCGTCCCGAGCGCCGCACCGAGCGAGCCGCCGCCGAACGCGGAGACCATGTAGACCGTGTTGGCGCGGTTCCGGACGTCCGGACGGGCGGCAAAAATCCTTGCCTGGTTGGAGATCTGGTTCGCCTGGAGGCCAACGTTCAGCAGGATGATCGCGACGATGACGATCGCGATGCCGCGTTGCCCGAGCGCGAAGAGGACAGCCGCGACGACGCCGAACCCGATGCCACCGCCCACCACGGTCAGCGCGCCGAGCCGGTCGACGAGCCGGCCGATGAACGGCGCGGCGATCGCGCTGCCCAGCCCGAACAGGCTGTAGAGCGCGGCCGTCCCGGCGTCGAACCCGTACGGCTCGGCCGTCAGCACGAACACCAGAGTCGACCAGAACAGGATGAACGTGCCGAACACCATCGCCTGGAGCAGACAGGCCTGCCGGATCACCGGTTCGGCGCGCAGGAGTGTGACGAGCGAGCCGAGCAGGCGGGGGTAGCTGAACGGCTCGCTCGACCGGGCCTTGGGCGGAACGACCAACAGGGCAAGGAGCCCGGTGACAGCCGTGAGAACGGCGGCGACGACGTACGCGCTCCGCCAGCCGAACTCCTCGCCGATCACGCCGCTGACCACGCGACCTGCGATGACGCCACTGAGGATGCCGACCTGGATGGCGGCGATGACGCGACCACGGCGTTCGGGCGCGGCGAGCTCCGCGGCGAGCGGGACGAGCAGCTGGGGTACGACGGTCGCGGCGCTCAGCGCGAGCGAGGCGAGCATGAGCACCGGAATCGTCGGCGCCCCCGCGGCCAGCGCCAGACCGGCGACGGTGCCGCCGAGCAGCACGGCGATCAGCGGCCGCCGAGCGAGGACGTCGCCGAGCGGGACGAACAGCAGCAGGCCGAGTGCGTACCCGAGCTGCCCGACCGTGGCCACGGTCCCGACGGCACCGGCCGAGACCCCGAAGTCCTCGGCGATCAGCGTGAGCAGCGGCTGGGCGACGTAGATGTTCGCGACGGTGACGCCGCAGCACAGCGCGAGGATCGGAACGAGTGCCCGAGAGCGCATCTGATTCCTTTCAGGAAGGCATCAATAAACCAACCGGTTGGTTTAAACCTAGAACGATTAGGCCGAAAGAACAAACCAACTAGTTGGTTTATTGTTGGAGCATGGCAACCCGGACGTACGACGCGGCGGCGACGCGGGAGCGGATTTTCACCGCTGCCGTGGCGGAGTTCGCCGAGTACGGCATCGCCGGCGCCCGCATCGACCGGATCGCGAAGGTCGCGCAGGCGAACAAGCAGGCGATCTACCTCTACTACGGCAACAAGGAGCAGCTCTTCAGCGCCGTGCTCCAGCGCTCGGTGAACGAGCTGGCCGCCGCGGTACCGGTCGACGGCAGCGACATCGGCGCGTACGCCGAGCGGATCTTCGACTACCACCTCGAGCACCCGGCCGTACTGAGGCTCCTCCAGTGGGAGTCCCTGGAGCTGGGTGACTCCCTGGTCGGCGCCGACCAGGAACGCGTGCTCCATTACCGGCACAAGGTCCAGGCCATCGCAGACGCGCAGGCGGCGGGGACGGTCACGACTGATCTCGATCCGGGCGTGTTCATGCTCTGCCTGCATTCGATCCTGACCGTGAGCTTCGCGTTCCCGCAGATCCGCCGCATGTTGCTCGGCGAGGATGTGCCGATCGAGCAAGCCCGCAAGGGAGTTGCGCAGGTGGCGCGGGCGCTCAGTCGGCTACGACTCGAAGACGTCGAGGCATCGCCGGCGAAGGAGTCGGAAGGCGCAGCGGGGAAGCACCGGGCGTGATGCTGCCGAGCAACGACGGGGCCGACGCTCCTGTGCACGACGGCACCGTCGCGGGCAGGCCGTGGAACGTCAGAAAGCCAAGCAGGGCGAACAAGTAGGCCTCCTTCGCGTCCGACGGCAGCCCGAACGAGTCGATCGGCCGGAACGTCACCCCCGGCGACAAGGCGGCGAGGCGCGACATGAGGAACGGGTTGCGGACACCGCCGCCCGAAGGCACGACCTCGGTGATCGCGTGCTTCGCGAGGTCGTTCGCGATCGTCCGCGCGGTGAGCTCGGACACCGTGGCAAGGACGTCGTCCGCGGACAGAGCGGGGAGCGAGCCGAGGAAGCCGGCGTGGAACAGCTCCTTGCCGGTCGACTTCGGCGCCGGCTGGTCGAAGTACGGGTGGTCGAGCAGCCGCGCGAGCCACGACTCGTCGACCACTCCGGTGCGCGCGTGGGCACCAAGACGGTCGAACGGCTCGCCGAGCAGCGACCGAGCACAGAGGTCGATCAGGGCGTTCGCCGGCCCGACGTCGTACGCGAACGGCTCGCCCGACGGCGGGATCACGGTCAGGTTCGCGATGCCGCCGAGGTTCAAGGCCGCTCGCGGCGACGACGAAGGTGGCAGCAACAACGCGTCGAGGATCGACACCAGCGGCGCGCCCTGGCCGCCGACGGTGATGTCGCGAGCCCGCAGGTCCGACACGACCGGCAGCCCGGTCGACGCGGCGATCCACGCGGGCTGGCCCAGCTGCAACGTCCCGAGCACCGAGCCGCCCGACACCCAGTGGTAGACGGTCTGCCCATGCGACACGACGAGATCAGCGCCCCCGGCCAGCGAGACCCCGGCAGCAGCCGCCGCGGCGAACGCCTGCCCGAGCAGGGTGTCCAGCCGGCACACGTCCGCGAGCGTCGTCGACGAAGGCGGCAGCATCCCGGAAAGTAGCGCGACGACCTCCGAAGAGTGCGGACGGTCGAGGGAGCCGAGCGGTCGCAGGACCACCTCGGCGCCCTCGATCGCGAGGTCGGCGACGGCGACGTCGATCCCGTCGTACGACGTTCCCGACATCAAACCGACGACCCGCATCCCCCTAGTTTGCCAATCAGGCCGTAGACGACCCGGAGCGGCATCGGCAGCCCACTCGGCCGGGCTCAGGTGCTCGGCCACGATCGGGAGGATCTCGTTCTCCTCCTCGGTCAGGTGCTCGTCCAACGCCGAGGACGCCTGCGCGATCACGTCGGCCAGCTGAGGTCGGCCTGCAGGCTGACCCGCTCGAGCAGCACCGGCCAGAGCAGCTCGTCCTCGGCGTGGTGGTGATGGTGCAGCCCGCCCGCGATGTCCTCCAGGTACGAGCCGATCTCGCCGTCATTCCTGTCCTCCCCTTGCTCCAGATCCCGCGATCCAGTGTCATTCCACGCGAGAGCCCAGGGGTGCGATTTCCATCGTCCCAGCTCCTCTCCCCGTGCCCAGGTACGACGACAACGCTGACGCAAGGCACCTGCAACGACCTTGCGGCCGGCTTGCACGAGGGCTGTGACGAAAGTGCTGGCGACGCGTGCCGAAGGTAGGTATCGAGAGGCGGAGCGACCGGGCTTGAATGCGGCAATGGTCAGGAAGATCCTGCTCGCCGGCGCGCTCGCGCTGGCCCTCGTCCCCACCACGATGGCTTCGGCCGGCCACGCCACGGGCCGCGTCGAACGGCTCGTCGGCCAGATGACGCTCGACGAGAAGCTCTCCTTCGTCCACGGCCTCGGCGACCCGAACAGCATGGGCCAGTCCGGGTACGTGCCGGGCGTCGAGCGGCTCGGCATTCCCGAGGTCCGCATGGCCGACGGCGCGGCCGGCATCCGCGTCAACCAGCCGGCCACCTCGATGCCCGCCCCGGTGATGCTCGCTTCGGCGTTCGACGCAAGCCTGGCGAAGAAGTACGGCGCCGCCGTCGGCCGCGACGGCAAGGCGCTCGCCATGGACGTGCTGCTCGGCCCGACCACCGGCGTCATCCGGATGCCGTACGGCGGCCGCAACTTCGAGTCGTTCAGCGAGGACCCGCTCGTCTCGGCCAACACCGTCGTCGGCCACCTCACCGGCGTGCAGTCGCAGGGCGTGATCGCGACCACGAAGCACTACGCCGAGAACAACCAGGAAGCCAACCGGGACGGCCTGAACGTCAACGTCGGCGAACAGGCGCTGCGCGAGATCGAGCTGCCCGCGTTCGAGGCCGCGGCGAAGGCCGGAAGCGGCGCGTTCATGTGCTCGTACAACAAGATCAACGGCACCCAGTCCTGCCAGAACGAAGAGCTGCTCAACACGATCCTCAAGGAGGAATGGGGATTCCGCGGTTGGGTGATGTCGGACTGGGAGGCCACGCACTCCACCGACTCGATCGTGCACGGCCTCGACATGGAGATGCCCGAGGGCAAGTTCATGGCCGACAAGCTCAAGACAGCCGTCGAGAGCGGCACCATCCCGATTTCGGCCGTCAACGCCTCGGTGACGAGAATCCTCAAGCAGTACGAGCGATTCGGCCTCCTCGACGACAAGCCGCGGCCGAAGCGCGACCAGGCGGGCAACGCCAAGGTCGCGAAGCAGGTCGCCGAGCAGGGCTCCGTCCTGCTCAAGAACGAGAACGACGCACTGCCCATGAAGGACAACGACGACAGCATCGCCGTGATCGGCCCGACCGCGAAGACGCCGAAGTTCAGCGGCGGCGGCAGCGGCAAGGGCAACCCCGTCAGCGTGAACGCGCCGATCGACACGATCAGCAAGCGCGCCGGCAAGGACCGCGTGACGTACGCGCCGGGCGGGGACCTGTTCGGCGCACCGATCCCCGAGGCGGCACTCGAGCCGAAGCTCCCGATGGAAGCGGACGGCACGATCAGCCTGAACCCGCTCGAGCCGTACATCGGCAAGCTCACCGTGCCCGAGGACGGCGACTACCGGGTTTCGATCCGGCCCGGCCCCGACCAGCTGGTGCAGCTGTACGTCGACGACCGGAACGCGATCGGCGGCGCGTACGGCCTCGGCGACCTGTCGCTCGCGATGCACCTGACCAAGGGCCAGCACGACCTCGTCATCGTCCCGATCGTCGGGCCCAAACCCAGCAAGATGAAGCTCGGCATGGTCACGCCGGACGAGACCGCCGAGCTGATCAAGGACGCGGCAGCGGTGGCGAAGCGGTCGGACCAGGCTGTCGTGTTCGTGTACGACGAGGAGAGCGAGGGCGCTGACCGGCCAGGTCTGGGACTCACCGCGTACCAGGACGACCTGGTTTCCCAAGTAGCCAAGGCGAATCCCCGCACGACCGTCGTGCTGAACACCGGGTCGGCGATCACGATGCCGTGGCTGGCGGACGTACGCGCGGTGCTCGACCTGTACTACCCCGGCGAGCAGGGCGCGGAGGCGACGGCGGCACTGCTGTTCGGCGACGCGGCGCCGGGCGGGCGGCTGACGCAGACGTTCCCAGCGTCGGAGGCGCGGACGCCGGTCGCCGGCGACCCGAAGCGCTACCCCGGCGTGAACAAGGAGGTCGACTACGCCGAGGGCATCGAGGTCGGCTACCGCTGGTACGACAACCACGACGTCAAGCCGCTGTTCCCGTTCGGCTACGGGCTCACGTACACCTCGTTCGACTACCGGCACCTCTCCGTCGTCCGGAACCCGTTCCGCGGCGGGCTCGAGGTCTCCCTGACCGTCCGCAACACCGGCGAGCGAACGGGCAAGGCCGTGCCACAGATCTACCTCGGCGCGAGCCCGAACGTGACCGCGCAGCAGGCCAAGCGCAAGCTGGTCGGCTACCAGGCGCTCACGCTCCGCCCGGGCGAGACCCGGCGCGTCCGGATCCACGTCGACCAACGGCAGCTGGAGTACTGGAACGCCGGGACGCACAGGTGGAAGCTCGGGACCGGCCAGCGCACGGTCTACGCCGGAGCGTCGTCGGCTGACCTACCTCTGACAACGAACGTCACCATCCGGTAGGGCCTTGGCCGAGGGCTCTCCTGGACCGCTCTCCTTGACCAAATTTCAGTCTTGACTTATATACGAGCTGACTGAATGATGGCGGCATGAACGACCTTGCCGAGTGGCTGCGCGCGACCGACCGATCCCTCGTGCGTTCGGGGCGGGCGCGTTCGATCGCGCTGCGCCGGCGGTACGACGACGTGACGCCGGACGAGGTCTGGGCGGCCTGCACCGAGCCCGAACGGTTGGGCCGCTGGCTCGGGGTCGTGACTGGGGACCTGCGCGAGGGCGGCCAGGTGCGGGTCGCCATGGACGACACCGCGACCTGCGAGATCGTGCGCTGCGACCGGCCGCGCCGACTCACGCTGACCTGGCAGTGGCCCGGCGAGGTCGACACCGCGCTCGACCTGCGGCTGCGCGCCGATGGCGATGCGGTCGAGGTGCTGCTCGAGCACGTCGCGGCCGACTCCGCTCGGCTCGCGGCGGGCTACGGCGAGGGCTGGGAGAGCGGGCTGTGGAAGCTCGACCGCCTGCTCAACGGCTCGACCCCGGAGGAGCCGGCGTGGGTCGAGGTCGAGGCGATCCTCGACCAGTACTGGCAGCCCTTGGTCGAGGCCGACGCCTCGACGAACCGCTGGCCGGACGTCGAGGGCGAGACGATCACCGCGCGGCGTGAGTACGCGGTGACGCCGGACGAGGTGTGGGCGGCGCTGACCGATCCGGAACGACTGAGCCGCTGGTTCGGCGCGACGGAGGGCGAGCTCCGCGAGCACGGCGAGTGGACGGTGACGTTCGACAACGGCTCGGCCCGCGGCACGGTCCGCGAGTGCGTTCCGACAACGAGGTTCGTCACCAGCTGGCGGTGGGACCACGAGCCGGCCGACCGGCCCGCCGCCGAGCTCACGGTCACCCTGACGCCGAACGACGAAGGCACCACCCTCGAGCTCCGGCACACCGGCGTCGACCCGGCGTCGGCGAACGGGCAGGCCGCTGGCTGGCATGCGCATCTCGAGGGCCTCGGCAACAACCTCGCCGGCATCGAGGCAGAGGACTGGTACGCCGACTTCACGCTCGCACTTCAAGTGATGAAGAGATGCTAGTCATATTGGTCGAGCCCCGGATCGCTCAGTTTCGCGGTGCCGGTGAACCATCCGTCCGTCAGTTGCATGACCGACGTGTGGGGAGCTTCTTCGGCGAGCCAGACTCGACCTCCAGTTACCAAAAGTCGAAGAACGTGTGCTGACCGCTAAGGTCGGGACGTGGAATACGTCCTCGATCCCTCTCTCCGCGACCCGGCCGCCGCGCTCGCGGCGGTGCACGCGAAGTTCAGCGTGGTCGACGACGGCAAGAGCAAGCTCCAACGCCGCTGGTACGACACGTTCGACTGGCGACTGCACCGCGCCGGGCTCGTGCTCGAGCAGGTCGGCGCCCAGCTCACGTTGACGCGCGACAGCGGCGAACAGCTCGTCCAGGTTGCCCATCCGCTCGACGGACCGACGTTCGCCGAAGCCCTCCCGGCGGGACCGTTGCGCGACCGGCTCGCGCCGATCCTCGGCATCCGCGCGCTGCTCCGGGTCGCCGAGACCACCGGCGTAGCGACCGACCTCCGCGTGCTCAACAGCGACGATAAGACGGTCGTCCGCATCACGCACGACGAGTCGTTCCTGACGGTCCAGCCCGTACGCGGCTACCAAGCCCAAGCCGACAAGGTGACCAAGGCCCTCACCGGCGTCACGTTGCTCCAGGGCTCGCGGCTCGCGGCGCTGCTGAACGGGACGGACCGCGAGCTCGGCGGCTACACCGGCAAGGTCTCGATCGAGCTGGATCGCGACGACTCCGCCACGCACGCGGTCACGACGATCCTGCGAGACCTGCTCGACACCGCCGAGGCGAACGTCGAAGGCACGATCGAGGACTGGGACACCGAGTTCCTGCACGACCTGCGCATCGCCGTACGCCGGACGCGCACCGCGCTGAAGCTCTGCGGCGACGCGCTGCCCGACGGGCTGGCCGCGCGGTACGCCCCGCAGTTCAAGTGGCTCGGCGACATCACCACGCCGACGCGCGATCTCGACGTGTACGTGCTCGGGTTCGACTCGTTCGGCGGCTCGCCCGACCTCGAACCGTTCCGTGCGTACCTCGAACGCCAGCGCGGCATCGCCCAGCGGAAGCTCGCACGGAGCCTGCGGTCCGTACGGTTCGGCAACCTCCTCCAGTCCTGGCGGGACAAGCTCGCCACGGTGGAGGACACCGGCGAGCTAACGGCCGGCCAGCTCGCCGCCGCGCGCATCAAGCACGCGCACAGGCGCGCGGTAAAGCGCGGCTCCGCGATCACCGCGGAGTCCCCGGCCGAGGCGCTGCACGACCTGCGCAAGCGCTGCAAGGAGCTGCGCTACCTGCTCGAGTTCTTCGCCTCGCTGCACGATCCGGCGATCCATCGCGGTTTGATCAAGGACCTCAAGGGGCTGCAGGACTGCCTCGGCGAGTTCCAGGACAACGAGGTGCAGGCGAGCGCGATCCGTACGTTCGCGGCCGAGATGATGACCGCCGGCCAGACGGCGCCGGAGACGATCCTGGCGATGGGTGAGCTGACGGGGCGTCTCGACCAGGGCCAGCAGCACGCGCGGGAGGAGTTCGCAGGTCGTTTCGCGCGGTTCGCGAGCGCGGAGAACACCGGCCGCGTCAAGGCACTGTTGACGGGGAGCGCGAAATGAAGGTCCTCGCGACGTACAACATCAAGGGCGGGGTGGGTAAGACCTCCGCCGCGGTCAACCTCGGCTACCTCGCGGGCCGGGACGGACTTCGTACGCTGCTGTGGGATCTCGATCCGCAGGGCGCCGCCACGTTCATGTTCCGCGTCCGCCCGCGCGTCAAGGGCGGCGGCAAGGCGCTGATCCGCGGCACCCGTTCGATCGACGACGCGATCAAGGGAACGGACTTCGTCAACCTGGACTTGCTCCCGTCGGACTTCACGTACCGCAACATGGATCTCGTCCTCGACGGTACGAAGAAGCCGACGCGACGGATCTCGCAGCTGCTCGCGCCCCTCGCCCGCGACTACGACCTCGTCGTGCTCGACTGCCCGCCGAGCATCTCGTTGGTGTCGGAGAACGTGCTGCACGCCGCCGACACGTTGCTCGTCCCGGTGATCCCGACGACGCTGTCCACGCGGACGTTGGATCAGCTGACGTCGTTCGTCGCGAAGTTCAACGGCCACCAGCCGGACGTCGTCGCGTTCTTCTCGATGGTGGACCGGCGCAAGAAGCTGCACCGCGACCTGATCGCGTCGCTGTCCGCGGACCGCTCGGACGTCGCCGAGGCGGCCGTGCCGGCGCTGTCGCAGATCGAGCAGATGGCCGTCCGGCGCGCTCCGGTCGTCGAGTGGGCGCCGCGCAGCCCGGCGGCCAAGGCGTACGAGGCCCTGTGGGCTGAACTGTTCGCCCGCGGTGCTGTCTAAGCTCGACAGCGTGAACTCGCATGACCCCGGCTATCGCGATCTCGGCTACGCCCGCCTGGATACGCACAGACTGCAACGGACCGGTGACCCTGAGGTCGTCTACGGCGCGGGAAAGACCGCCGAGCAGACGATCGGGCTGCTGCGCGCGCTGACCGAGGCACATCCCGACCGGCCGGCCCTCGCCACTCGGCTGTCGGCCGAGTCGTTGGCGACCGTACGGGCGGCGTTCCCGTCGGCGACCGTGGACGAGGTCGCGAGCGCGATCGCCGTCGGGCCGATGCCGGAGCCGGCCGGGCTGGTGTGCATCGTGGCCGCCGGGACGTCGGACGCGTCGGTGGCGGCGGAGGCGACGTTCACCGCGCAGGTCTTCGGCGCGGGCGTGCGCAAGATCGTCGACGTCGGCGTCGCCGGGCTGCACCGGCTGATGGACGTGAAGGACCAGCTCGACGAGGCCGACTGCCTGATCGTGGTCGCGGGCATGGAGGGCGCGCTGCCGTCCGTGGTCGGCGGGCTGACCGGCGTTCCGCTGGTCGCGGTGCCGACGAGCGTGGGGTACGGGGCCTCGTTCGGTGGCATGGCCGCGCTGCTGGCGATGCTGAACTCGTGCGCGCCGGGCGTCGTGGTGACGAACATCGACAACGGGTTCGGCGCGGGCGTGTTCGCGGCCCGGGTCGCACGGCGAGCGGGGAAGCGGGCGTGAACGAACCGATCGGCTGGCTGGACTGCGCGTCCGGGGCCAGCGGCGACATGATGCTCGGCGCTTTGGTGGACACGGGCGTGCCGTTGGCGGTGATGCAGGCGGCGGTCGACGCGGTGGCTCCTGAGCCGGTGGCGCTGGTGGCCGAACCTGTGCAGCGGAACGGGCTCGCGGCGACGCACGTACGCGTCTCCGGCACCGAGTCGCACCACCACCGGACCTGGACGGACATCGCGAAGCTGCTGGCCTCCGCGCCTCTGGACGAGGCCGTGCGGTCGCGGGCGCACGCGACGTTCCTCGCGCTGGCCGAGGCCGAGGCGCGGGTGCACGGGACGACGCCGGACCACATCCACTTCCACGAGGTGGGCGCGCTCGACGCGATCGCGGACGTGGTCGGAGCGTGCGCGGGCTTCGTCCACCTGGGGCTGTCGGCGTTGCACGCTTCGCCGGTGGCGGTCGGGTCGGGGTTCGTCCGCGCGGCGCATGGGCAGCTTCCGGTGCCGGTGCCCGCGGTGGTGGAGCTGTTCGCTGGAGCGGGCGTGCCTTCGTACGCGGGCGACGTCGCCAAGGAGATGTGCACGCCGACGGGCGCAGCGCTGCTGGTCAGCCACGTGACGTCGTGGGGTCCGCAGCCGCCGATGGTGGTGTCGTCGCAGGGCTTCGGCGCGGGGACGCGGGAGCTCGAGGGGCGGGCGAACGCGTTGCGGCTGCTCGTGGGCTCGTCCTCTGGCGCGGTCGCGAGCGAGCTGGTGCTGGAGACGAACGTCGACGACCTCGACCCGCGGATCTGGCCGGCGGTGCTCGCCCGGCTGCTCGCCGCGGGCGCGGCCGACGCCTGGCTGACGCCGATCCTGATGAAGAAGGGCCGCCCGGCGCACACGTTGTCGGTGCTGGTCGCTTCGCCGTACGCCGACGCGGTGCGGCGGGTGATCTTCACCGAGACGTCGTCGATCGGGCTGCGTTCGTACGCGGTCACCAAGGAGCCGCTCGCCCGGGCGATGCGGTCCGTGGCGCTCGCTGGCGGCGAGGTGCGGGTGAAGGTCGCCTCGTACGACGGCGCGGTCGTGAACGTGCAGCCCGAGTACGACGACGTGCTCGCGCTCGCGGAGGCGACCGGGCGGCCGGTGAAGTCGGTCCTGGCCGAGGCGTTGCGGCTAGCGGCGCAGGAGATCGACGAGCGCTGACAGGTTCGCGTCGGCGTGACCTTCGTCGACGGCTCGGGCCATCAGGGCCTGGAGCGGCTTGAACAGGTCGGCGCTCACGCCTTGCTCGTTGGCGGCGTCGACGAGGTTGCCGAACGCCGCTGACTGCATGCCCAGTGGGGAAACGACGTTCTCGGTGTGGACGCCCTTGTCGACCGCTTGGGCGAACTCGTTGCCGAAGGCGCCCATCGCCTTCATCCACGGGTCGAGCAACTCGCGCATGAACCCTTCGGCGTCGACGCCCTCGGAGCGGATCAGCGCGAGGGCCTGGACCTGGCCGATCGTCTGGCCGTACATGCCGGTGAGCAGCGCGAGGTCGTAGAGCGCGGCGAGGCCGGCGTCGGCTCCGACGTACTTGGTGCCGCCGAGGCTCCGCAGGGTGCTTTCCAGCTGGTCGAAGACGTGCTGGGGGCCGCTGTAGAGGACGTAGGCGGCCTGGGTGCCGATCATCGGCGGGACGGCCATGATGCCGCCGTCGAGGTACTCGGCGCTTTGCTTGGTCACGCGGGCGGCGAGGTCGCGGGCCTGGTTGGGGGTGCCGTTGGTGAGATTGACGAGGGTCTTGCCTTGGAGGGTTTCCTTGGCCTCGTCGAGGATCGCGTCGACGACGTCGTTCGTCACGACGCACAGAACGATGGTGTCGCTGGCCTCGATGGCTTGCCGGATCGTGGTGGCTTTGGTGGTGCCTTGCAGAGCGTCTGCCTTGGCTTCGGTGCGGTTCCAGACGGTGGTCGGGTGGCCGTTCTTGACGAAGGCCTTGGCGAGGGCGGAACCCATCGCGCCGAGGCCGAGGACGGAGATCGTGGTCACGTCCTCGAGCTTGGCTCGCTGCTTGTCGTTCGACAAGTACCGACTATTTTGTTCGGTACTTACTTTCTGGTAAGAATTGGAGCATGGCGAAGATGGGTGGGCCGTACGCGTGCGGGCTGGACGCGGCGGCGGACGTGATCGGCGGCAAGTGGAAGCCCCGGGTGCTCTGGGCGCTGCACTACGGGCCGCTGCGCTTCGGCGAGCTGCGGCGGCGCGTGGCTGGGGTGAGCGAGAAGATGCTGATCCAGCAGCTGCGGGAGCTCGAGCACGACGGGATCGTGCATCGCGAGATCTACCGCGAGGTGCCGCCGAAGGTGGAGTACTCGCTCACGGACCTCGGCCAGTCGCTGAACGAGGCCCTTCTACCCCTGGGTGACTGGGGCGAGAAGAACATGGAGCACATCCTCGCCGTGCGCGGCTAGAAGTACTTGGGGAACAGGTCGTGGGTGGGCCAGTTCGTGACCGCGCGGGCGGCGTCCCAGAGGAGGCCGTCGATGGCGTCGTAGTTCTGGCCGGACGGGTCGTCGCGCTGGTTGAACACGGCGGCCCAGCTCCAGTCGTTGTACGTCCGCACCAGGATCGTCGACGTGCCGTCGAGGCCGCCGGTGTGCCAGGTGTTGCGCGACCCGTTCGACGGGCGGACCGACCAGCCGAGGCCGTAGTACGCGCCGTCCTGGATCCCGGTCTCCGGCACGGCCCAGGCCGAGGCGATCGAGCTCGCGGTCAGCACCGGCGTACGGACGGGCGTGTCGAAGATGCGCGCGAACCGCACCAGGTCGACCGCGCTCGCGAGCCAGCCGCCGTGGGCTTCCATGTTCTCCAGGTTGAACGCGCCGTCCGGATTGGGGACAACGGTGCCACTGGGATCGAGGACGGTTTTGCCCTTGTACTGCGAGAAGTACGGCACCTCGGTGCTCGCCCGCAGCAACGGACTCGTCCTGCCTTGCCGCATCCGCTTGATGCCGACCGGGCTGAGGATCTTCTGCTGGACATACGCGGCGTAGCTCAACCCGCTGACCTGGCGGATGATCCGGCCGAGCAGCAGGTAACCGTAATTGCTGTACGCGTATGCGCTGCCTGGGTTGGCGTTCAGCGGCTTGCCGGTGACGTACGACATGATGTGACCCTGGTTGACCGGCAACGTCGCGCCGAGCGCCGAAGCGATCGTACGGTCGGCGAACATCGGGTCGCCTGCCACGTCCCGGTTCCAGCCGCCGAGGTGCTGCAAGAGCCGCTTGACAGTGACCTGCGGCAGTCGCGAGTCCACGGTCTGGCCGGGCGGCGGCTTCAGCGGGAGGATCGACGTCACTGGCGCTGTCAAGCTCAGCTTGCCCTCTTGGACCAGCCGCATGATCGCAGCCGCCGTGACAGGTTTGCTGATGCTGGCAATGCGAAACAGCGAGGTCGGCTGCGCGGTGACCTTCGTCGGCTCGGCCCAGGTGTAGCCGCGGGCCAGGACGAGCCGGCCCTGCGTGGTGACCGCGACCTGACCGTTCGAGATGTTCCTCGCCTGCATGAACGTCTTCAACGTGTCGTCGAAGCTCTTCAGCGCGGCGTACGCGGTGCCGGTCGTGCGCCACGTTCGGGCGGCAGCGTTCGCCGTACCACCGGCTCCGACTCCCCACGCGGTCATGCCGACGAGCTTGCCGAAGTCACGCCTTCTCACGAACCCTCCCGTTCGAGACGCTCGCCACGACGACGAGCGGCAGTGCGGTCATCAACATCGTGGCCGGCACGACCAGCCCGGAGTCGTTGAGCGCGAACCCCACGATCGCAGCGACGACCAAGGCCTGCAAGGAGCCTTGGAGCGTGGGCCAGATCTCGTACGCCTTGATCAGACCGTTCGCGCGGAACAGCTCCGGCCGGAACACGGTCACGAAAACCGCGACGAACACGGGGATCGCGATCAGGCTCAGCACTCCAGCGGCGACGGCGATGCCGATGCTGGTCTCGAGCTTGCGGAGGAGCGCCGGCCAGAGCTCGCCGTCGAGGATCTGCTGGACGAAGCCGCCGAGGTGGGTACGGTCCGCCGCGGGACGCAGCCAGTCGGCGACCGCGATGCCGCCGACGACGACCACGGCGGCGAGGCCCGCGAGGACGACGCGCAGCAGGGTCAGGCGGACGTTCGCGACGTGCGCGGCCAGCAAGATCACGGCCGGTACGAGGGCGAGGACGCCGCCGAAGTCCGCGCCCCAGTCCGGCCAGCCGTCGACCGCGACCGCGAGCAGGCCGAGGCCGAGGACGACGCCCCCCTTGGCCAGGCGCCCCTGCACCTGAGTGGCGAGCGCGCCGAGCAGGAGGAGGACGCTGGCGGCGAAGACGGAGAACGCGACGTTGCCGAAGCCGAAGAACCTTCCGGCCAGGATCGGGGAGACGCCGGAGCCGAGCAGCGTGGTGTGCTGGAGGTTGGAGCCGGTGATGACGTCCGCGGCCAGGACCACGACGGTGATCGCGGCGACGGTGGCGGGGCCGGCGAAGCGGACGTTCGGGAGCGCGCGGCGTGCCGCGTACGCGAGCGCGGCGATCAGCAGCGCGCAGGCGACGACGGCGATCCACGCGGTGCGGGTCGGGGAGTCGGAGCGCCACCAGCCGACGAGACCGGCCGCGAACGCCGAGACGGGAAGCGCCGCGCCGAGGAGGCCGAGCGCCGCGGCGAGCTGTGGTCGGCGGAGGACCGCGGCGCCGAACGCGAGCAGAACGAGGACCGCGATGACGGCGATGAGCGGGACGGCCTGAACGCGGAGGACCTGGGCGGCGGTGTCGATCCCGGTGAGCTCGCGGGCTGCTTCGTCGGGTGCGGGTCGTGGCTGGCCGCTTTCCCAATGGGTGTTGGGCTCGTCGGCTGTCTTGGGGAGGGCGAGAAGGTCGGTGACGGTGGCGCGGAGGTCGGGGAGCTGGACGACACCCTGCCAGCGGGTGGAGCGGCTGGTGAGGTAGTCGGCGTCGAAGCCTCGTCCGGTCGCGAGCGCGACGCGGAGGGCTGGGCCGGCCG
Source organism: uncultured Actinomycetota bacterium (assembly GCA_963762635.1). Taxonomy (GTDB): domain Bacteria; phylum Actinomycetota; class Actinomycetes; order Propionibacteriales; family Actinopolymorphaceae; genus Tenggerimyces. The sequence goes on along the minus strand of CAVXLQ010000001.1, from coordinate 6,455 downwards.
CGTTCGGCTCGTCGGAGAGGCCGGCGACGAGCACGGTGGTGGGCTCTGTCGTCGCGCCGAGGGCTTGGCCGAGGCGTTGATCGGCCGCCTTGACGGCCTGTTCGCGGCCTTCGCCGCTGGGGATGGTGCCGGCGTCGACAACGGTGAGCGGGCAGTCGTCGAGCGCGTCGAGGGTGGGCTCGTCGACGTACCTCTCGACGCGCCCCTGGCTGTTGGCGAGGGCGACCGCGGCGCCCGGGCCGACGGCGGTGGCGCAGGCGACCTGCTCGCCCCAGCCGCCGGGCGTCGCTCGGTAGGTGAACTGCCGCTGTGCCGCGACGAGGTCCGCCCAGCCTTCGACCCTTCCGTCGACGACCTCGGGGAGTGGGCGACAGTCCGCTGGGCCGCCGGCCCGGCGGCCGGCGGAGAGGGTGAGCCAGCCGTCGAGCGGGCAGGCGCGTTCGTGCACGGCCCGCACGGTGACGGTGCCGAGGGCGGCGTTGCCGGCGAGCTTGAAGAGGTTGGGCGTTCGCTCGGGGGTGACGTCGGTCCAGCGCAGGCCGGCGATGCCGACGACGAGCACGGGCGCCGGCGCGGCGGCCGCCGCGGGGACGGCCCCGGCGAGCACACCGAGCACGGTGCACACGAGGGCAACGACGATCCGGCGCATCGGCCCTAGGTTAGATGCCCGCGATCGTTTGGTACGTCGTGTAGATCGCCAGCGCGGCGCAGACGAGGCCGCCGACGGTCTGGATGAGCGAGAGCTTCACGTGCTTGAGCAACGTTCTTCCGGCGATGACCGCGATGCCGCTGACGGCGACGAGCGCCGCGAAGCTGCCGACGAGAACCTCAACGGGGGCGTCGAAACGGGCGCTCATGCCGGCCGTCAGCAGCTGGGAGAGGTCGCCCCACTCGGCGGCGAAGAGGATGAGGAAGCTCGTCCCGGCCGCGCGCCATCCACCGTTCGCGCCGTCCTTCATCTTGGCCTCGAACTCGTGCTCCTGCTCGGCCTCGTTCAGGTCCGCCTTGCGCGCACCCCTGAGCAGCACGAACGCGCCGACCGCGAACAGCGCCGCCGCGACGCCGTGCACGACCACCATCGGGAGCAGCGAGAGCAGCTGACCCGCGGTGACGGCCACGACGGACTGGATCGCGAACGCGGCACTGACCCCGATCCACACCGGCAGCGCCCGGAAACGCGTCGCGAGCACCAGCGCGGCGACGAACGTCTTGTCGGGAAGCTCCACCGGGAAGATCAGCGCGAACGTGGTGAACAGCGCGGTCAGATCCATGGCACTTCCCAGGCTCGCCCGGGCGCGCTCGATTGTCAATGGATTGCGCAAGTGATTGTTTGCGCAACCGCGCGACCGTGACCACCTCACGTCGTAGGACACGCCGCTCGGTTTGAGCGAGGGGTGAGCACGATCTTGGTCGCGACCGCGGCGATCGTGGCCACGGCGGCGACACCGGACAGGATCGGCGCCAGAGCGGTCTCGATGCCGTTCACGAGCACGATCCGCACGCCGTCGAGGACGGCGTTGCCGAGGATCCTCTTCGCGATCGCTGCCTGCGGACCGGGCGCTACCTGCGACCGCCGATCAACAGCGACGAAGGGATCGGCGCCGTGCCCTTGGCGAACGGCCGCATCACCACGACCTGGTCGAGGTCGGCACCGGTCAGGCAGCCGCCACCCGATGACCGCACCGGGCTGGTGCGGCGATCGGGCTCTACGTCGGCGAACGGCTCAGCAGGGTGGGGCGCCGATGGCGCCGTGGCTGGCCCAGTCGGCCCAGGGGCTGCCGGACACCCAGGTCTTGCGGATCAGGTCGGCCAGGTTGTTGCGGCTGAACACGTCGATGCGCTGCGGGCTCCACGCCACCGCGGCCGGGGCGGTGTGCAGGTAGCCGCCGAAGTCGCTTGGTGGGAAGGAGGTCCAGTCCGCGCCGTCGGGTGAGTGCCAGTGCATGAGGCTGTGGTCGTCGTCGCGGAGGAAGAGGTCGACCGCGAAGCCACCGCGCGTCAACGCCGCCGGGCGGCCGGTGATGCTCTGGCCGCGGTCGACCCAGCTGTACCAGCCGGCCGCCTGCGTCCACATCAACGACAGCAGGCTGCCGTCGGTCGCGCGTGCGAACACGTTCATCCGCGTCCCGTCCGGACTCGCCACCGCCGCCGGCGCGCTCGACGCGGTGACCGCGTTGAGGCCGATGTTGGCCCACGGAGTGGTCCAGCCGTTCACGATGTCGAAGTGCCGGTAGACGATCCTGTTCGCGGTGTTCTTGGCGAACACGTCGATCCCGTTCCCGCCACGGCTCGTCACCGCGGGGGACGACGTGATCGTGTCGGCGCCCAGGTCGGCCCACGAGTACCAACCGTTCCCGGAGGTCCACACGATCTTCTTCAGCCTGTTGTCGATTCCCTGCGCGAGCAGGTCGATTCGCCCAGGCAGCAAGGAGATCGCGGCCAGCTCGCCCTTCACCTTCGCGTTGCTCGGCAACGTCGTCCAGCAACCCCAGACGCCGTTGCGGTACGGGCGCGTCTTCACCAGGTTGTCGGTCGTCGTCCCGAACACGTCGAGACTGTTGGCCGCCTGCGACACAACCCCCAAGCCAGGAAGGTCAACGGGGTCCTCCGGGCCGCGGGCCGTCCACCACGTCGTCTCCTTGCGGGCCCCGGCCCAGCTGAAACTGAAGTGCACGTGGTCGGTGTGCGGGTTGGTGCCGTTGTACGGCTGCCAGCCGGAGCTGGGCTCGTACGCACGCCAGATCCGCCTGTTCCAGATCATGTACATGATCCCGAAGCGCCGGATCAGCGCATGGGCAGCGCCATCCCTGGTGGCGAGGAGCCAGTTGAGCAGCTCGTTCGCTATGCCTGCTTGGGAAGACGCTGACACCTTCCAGTCCAGAGCCCGCCCTTCCTTGTGCTCGCTCGTTCCGCCGACGCTGCAGGCGCGGGTGATGCCGAGGTTGCCCGTCGTGGGATAGGCGGCGACGAGCAGGTTGAGGAAGTCGCGGACGCCGGGCTTCTCCGTCGGCTGGCAGATGCTCTGCCCGTCGTACGCGGCGTAGCCCTCCGGCGGCCGGTTGAACGACGGGATCGCGGGCGCGGCGAACGCGGTCCGTACGGATCCCGCGCCGACGACGACGGACGTGGCTGCGGCCAGACCCAGGCCGATGACCGATCTGCGGGAACGCGGTGCGATGGACACTTTGGAACCCCCTTGGAGATCGACAGGTGCGAGAGTCTCGCCGCGAGTTCTCACAAGTCGCTAACAAGAGCGCTAGGTTCGACGGCATGCGACAGTCACGACTGGGTGAGCTCTCGGTGTCCTGCCTCGGGCTCGGCTGCATGGGCATGTCCGACGCGTACGGCGAAGCGGACGAGACGGAGTCGATCGCGACCGTGCACGCGGCGATCGACGCGGGCTGCACGTTCCTCGACACCGCCGACATCTATGGCGCTGGCGCCAACGAGTACTCGTCGGGCGGGCGCTCGCGGGCCGCCGCGACGAGCGTGGTGTTGGCGACGAAGTTCGGCTTCCGGCCCGATGGCGCGGGCGTCGACGGGTTCGCCGGCGTACGCGGCGGCTGCCCTCGACGCGTCGCTCGACCGGCTCGGCGTCGACCACGTCGACCTGTGGTACTTGCACCGGCTCGACCCAGCCGTCCCGATCGAGGAGACGGTCGGCGCGATGGCCTCGGCCGTCTCGGCCGGGAAGGTGCGCCACCTCGGGCTGTCGGAGGTGTCCGGCCGTCACGATGCGGGCGCTGCCGCGGTGCACCCGATCGCGGCGGTGCAGAGCGAGTGGTCGCTGTGGACGCGCGATCCCGAGACCGATGTGCTGCCTGCCTTGCGCGAACTCGGCATCGGCTTCGTGCCGTTCAGCCCGCTCGGGTCGCGGGTTCCTGACCGGGCAGATCCGTACGCCGGACGACTTCGCCGCCCGACGACATGCGGCGCGAGCTGCCCCGGTTCCAGGGCGAGAACTTCCAGCGCAACCTCGACCTCGTCGAAGCCGTCCGCGCCCTCGCCGCCGCGAAAGGCGTGACGCCGGGCCAGGTCGCACTGGCCTGGCTCCTCGCCCACGGCGACGACATCGCGCCGATCCCCGGAACGAAGCGCCGCACCAACCTGGCGAGAACCTCGCAGCCGCCGAGGTGACCCTCACGCCGGCGGAGCTCAGTGAGCTGGACGCCGTCTTCGGCCCCGACGCCGTGGCGGGCGAGCGGTATGACGAGGACAAGATGAAGCTGGTCGACCGGGACTCCTGATGGGCGCTGAGGGACAATCGGTCTTCTGATGAGCGAACCGGGGAGCGAGACTCCAGTCGCGGGGCCAACCAGCCCGCAGCTGAAGGCGGCGGCGGAGACTTTCGCGCTGCTCGCGGCTCCGACGCGCCTGCACATCGTCTGGCTGCTGGCCAGGCACGAGTACGACGTCGGCACGCTCGCCGAGCACACCGGTGCCTCGGTCGCGGCGGTCAGCCAGCACCTCGCCAAGCTCCGGCTGTCCAGCCTCGTCGCCGCCCGCAGGGACGGTCGGCGGCAGATCTACGCCGTCGAGGACCCGCACGTTCTCACGCTGGTCGACCAGATCTTCGCCCACATCGCGCCGGACGGCACCCTCGCGCCCGACCCACCCGAGCCCAGGCACCCCGCTCGCGGTTAGGACCGCGGCAACCGTACGACAGCGCGGACGCCCGGCGAGGCGGCGGACAAGGACACCGAGCCGCCGTGGAGGCGGACCAGCTCTCGTACGATCGCCAACCCCAGCCCGGCCCCGCCCTCGTCGCGGGCCCGGGCGTCGTCGAGCCGCGTGAAACGGTCGAACACCCGCTCCAGGTCGGCCTCCGCGATCCCCGGCCCGTCGTCGGTCACCTCGAGCACCGCCCACGGCCCCTCGGCGCGCGCTGTCAAGGCGACCTTGGCAGTGGCGTGCCGTACCGCGTTGTCGATCAGGTTCGCGATTACCCGCCGCAGCTGATCAGCCCGGCCACGAAGCGCGAGCGAACGTGGCGCGTCCACCACCACCGGCACCCGAGCATCGGCGTACCGCGGCCCAGCCTCCCGAACGAGCGCGCCCAGATCGACCGACTCCGCGGGCGTTGGCAGCTCACCCTCGTCAGCCCGCGCCAACAGCAGCAGGTCGTCGGTGAGCCGCCCAAGCCGTTCGACGTCCGCGAGCAGGTCGGCCCCGGTCTCCGTCCAGTCCGTACGAGACGCCAGCCGCGAAGCCACCTCGAGCTGCGTCCGCATGCTCGCCAGCGGCGAACGGAACTCGTGCGCCGCATCGGCCACGAAGGCCTCCTGCCGGCGCCGCGCCGCCTCCAGCCGGCCCAGCATGTCGTTCAACGTCACCGCGAGCTTGTGCACCTCGTCCTGCCCACGCGGTACGGGCAACCGCCCATCCGCGTTCGCTCCCGTGATCTCCTCCGCACCGCGCCGCAACGACTCCACCGGACGCAGCGTCAACCCCACGATCCGCCAAGCGATCAGCGCCAACCCCAACACCAGAAGGGGAAACGCGATCAGCAAGCTACGCGTGACGATCCGTACGGCATCCACCACATCGCTCGACGACAGCGCGACGACGACCGTCCGCGGCCCCGAATCACCTGTCACCGAACGAGCCGCGACCCGCAGCGGACCACGCAGCCCGAGCCGCTCGCCCTCCACCACGACCACCTTGCCGGTCAAGGCGGGCCGCAGCTCCTCTGGACGAAGCAGCGGAACCAACCGGTCGGCAGCCGCCGATCCAGCCACGACACGTTGATCCGTATCGAGCACCTGAGCCGTCATCCCGCTCCGCCCGACAGGAATGGGGTTCGGCAGATCGCCGGTCTGGATCAGCGAAGCGATCTCGTCACTCGTCTCGTCCAGCCCAATGTCCAAGCTGCGTTGCAGAACGAACGACAAGGTGGCGATCAGGACGACCCCACCGATCGCCAGCCCACCGGCCACGCCGGCGGACCCGATCAGGATCAGCCGCGCCCGCAGGCTGGCCGTCCGCCACCAGCGCATCGAACGTCAGTCCCCCGTGCTCTCGATCAACCGGTACCCCGCGCCGCGAACGGTCTCCAGCGCGGACCGGCCGATCTTGCGCCGGAGGTAGCCGACGTACACCTCGACCACGTTCGGGTCGAGGTCCTCGGCGGCGTCCCACACGTGGTCGAGCAGCTCGGTCTTCGGCACGACCTCGCCGACACGGCGGATGAGGTACTCGAGCAGGGAGTACTCCCGCAGCGTCAGCGTGATCTCGGCACCGGCGAGCGTGACCCGCCGCGTCGCCGGGTCGAGCGCGAGCTCGCCGGCGACCAGGACGGTCGGGCGTTCCGGCGCCCCACGCCGGAGCAGCGCGCGCAGCCTTGCGAGGAGGACCACGAACGAGAACGGCTTGGTCAGGTAGTCGTCGGCACCGGCATCGAGCCCATCCGCCTGGTCGTATTCGCCGTCCTTGGCCGACAGCATCAGCACCGGCGT